>NZ_CP126972.1:0-2446741 GCF_030252245.1 Shewanella goraebulensis | reverse complement strand
TAATGTCGTGTTATCTTTTTTACTCGGCAGTTTCTTTTTTGTTGAATGTATGAGCGAAATATACTTAGTTAAGGTATCTCGTAAAACTTTAATTTCTATCGGTTTGGCAATATAGTCATTCATCCCTGCTTCAAAGCATTTTTCTGACTCTCCTACCATTGCATTAGCTGTTACTGCAATAATAGTTAACGGTTCCATGTTCCTTTCAAGCTCAATGTTACGAATGGTTCGTGTTAACTCCAACCCATCCATATTAGGCATATGGTAATCTGTCAGTAATAAACCAAACCTCCCACTTTTCCAAAGTTCAAGAGCAATTACCCCATCTTCTGCCATTTCGAAAGCATATCCTAAGCTTTCGAGTTGCTTACCCAGTACCAATCTATTTGTTGGCTGGTCTTCTGCGACTAATATGAGAGTGTTACTCACTTCAGCTTCTGCTTTCGTTTGTGGAATTATTTTTGTTGGTATTTCAGTATTTACAGTTGACCAATCGAGTGTCGGGCTTTTCAATCCACACAATATAGCCAGTCCAAAGATAAGTTCTGTAGGTTTTAATGGATGATTACCGACAACAAAAGAGTATGGATCGATATGGCCTTTTGTTTTAATCGGATCATCATTTAAGAATAACGTTTTAACTTGCTGAAATTCTTCTGAATACTTAAATCTCTCGCTATCTGAAATAATAATGGCAGGCTTTATAGATTGTGTTATTAACTCGTAGGAGTCATCTATGACTTGAATTTTGTCATGATTCAGTTGAGACAAAATAGCTAAGCAATTTGCTGACAAAAAGGTATCTGAAGTTGTGATAAAAATAGAGAATGGTGAAAAGTCTAGTTGCTCAAATTGGGTGACTGAAGATGTTTTAGTATTGTTAGGTAATGTTACTTTGAATGAACTACCTTTTCCTAGTTCACTTTGAATTGCTATGTTTCCTTTCATGAGCTCTGTAAAAGATTTGGTGATACTTAAACCAAGCCCTGTACCACCAAACTTTCTTGTTGTAGATGAATCGGCTTGCGAAAAAGGCACAAACAGTTTTCGTTGTTGTTCTTCCGAGATACCAACACCATTATCAATAACCTCTAGTGAAATACTATCATTTGTATAGTCTGTTTTAACAATAACCCTTCCCTGTTTATTTTCTCCTCCCGAAAACTTAATCGCATTACCGACGATATTTAGCAGTATTTGCCTGACTCGAACTGAATCAAGCATCAGCTCTATCGGTGTTAATAAGTCTGGTTCAATATATAAATCGACATTTTTATTTGAGGCACTTATCCATAGACTGTCCATTGTTTTCTCGATTAACGACAAAACATTACAAGGCACGGTATCAAGTTCTAATTGTCCAGATTCAATCTTAGAAAAATCAAGAATGTCATTAATAATATCCAGTAACGCAAATGATGAATCACGAACTGTAGTAAGCATTCTTTTTTGATCAGCATTAAGTGATGTATTTCTTAGTAAATCAACCATGCCAATCACGCCATTCATAGGGGTTCTAATTTCATGGCTCATGGTGGCTAAAAAGCGGGATTTAGATTGACTAGCCTGATTGGCTGCTTGAGTTTCTTTTTCAAGTTTCTGCTGAATATTTTTTTCATCGGTTAAATCAATATTAATCCCATACATGGTGACAGGGTTATTATCTTCATCTAACGATAAGTCAGCTGAACACTGTATCCATTTTACCGTGTTCTTTTTGCCAACGACTATTCTAAACTCTGTTTTTATGGAACAAACATTTTTAATTGCATCTGCAACTTCTTGCTCTGCTTTATCAACATCATCAGGATGCAAAGCATTTTTCCAATCGTCATAAGATAAGGGCTTACTTGTATCGATCTCATATAAATCGTACATCCTCGGATCCCATTTAAGAGCGCCTGTTGTTATGTCGAATGACCAGTTACAAATACCTCCAGCTTCGGAAGCTAAATTGATGCCATTTAATAATTTGTCACGCTCATTTTTAGCATTAAACAAATCTTCGGCAAATTCTTTTTGCTCTGTGATGTCCTCGACAACAGCAATGAAAAATTTAGGTTCAAAACTCTCAGCATCTCTAACAAGAGAAACAGAAAGGTTTGCCCAAAAAACTGTGCCATCTCCTCTGATATACCGTTTATCAGTATTAAAGAATGACTTTTTATCTTCAAGCAAGTCCTTTATGTATTCAAAGGATTGAGCGACATCTTTTTTGTATGTCACGTCTTTAATTTTTTTAGTTAATAGAACTTGTTCTTCATAGCCCAAGATTTCACACATCTTGGTGTTTACTTCTACAAATCTTGAGTCAATACCTATACGTGCAATGCCTACAGCAGCCTGGTTGAACGCTGTTCGGTAAATTAATTCTTGTTCATGGAGTTGAGTCTGTAATTTAAGTTCACGCTGTTTGGTCAACTCTTGGAAAGTAATGTCGCGCATTATAGCTACAAACATCATTTCCGATTCAAGCTTGGTTTCCCCAACGGAAAGCTCTATAGGTATTTGGTGTCCGGCTTTATGTAAACCATATATCTTTTGAGGGTTACCAATATAATCTTGTAGCCAGTCGCTAAATGCAGAAGTTCCTACCGGTTGTTGATTGTTATATTGAAGGTTCAATAATAATATGCTGATGTTTTTGTCTATTAATTCACTTTGAGTTCTTCCAAAGATCAACTCCAGCGAACGGTTAACATCTTTTATAGTACCTCTTGAATTTAATACAATCATTCCATCTAGCGCCGTATCAAACACCGCTCTTAGTCTGTCAGCTGAATCCTTTGACTCTTTTGTTCTTTTTTCAAGTATCGAAGTCATTTCCGCCGTTGATGCTTCTTCTTTTCTTTTCTCCTCAGTAATATCGGTCTGAACACCGATGTAATGGGTTAGCTCTTTATTACTATTGTAAACAGGCCCTATAGACAGATTGTTTATAAACTCATTTCCTGTTTTAGTATAATTAGTAATGACTACGTCACAGGCTTTTCCTTTATGGATTGCATGAGAAAGGTGCTTAATTAAATCTTTTTCAGTATTCGGTCCCTGTAAAAATCGACAATTTTTCCCTAATACTTCTTCAGCACTGAAGCCAGTAATAGTGCTAAAAGCTTTATTGATAAATATAATCGGTTGGCCTGGGAGTTGTATATCTACAACTACAATCCCTGTTTTTATTGAGTTAATAGCACTCCTTTGCAACTCTAGTGTTTGTTGTTGGTAAAGGCTTTTGCTCAATAGTTTTTCACTTTCTACAAACTTATGCTGCAAGTCTTCAAGTAGTATTCTGGTATGTGAATCAAGGTGCTTAAAACTGTTAGTCGTAAGTTTACCTTTTGACAAACCAATGATTGTGCTTGAGATTTTATTAAGAGGATAAACTAAGTTTTTGTAAAGAAAATAACCAAGAAAACTGAGTAGAACAAAAATAAAGATAAGCAATAAATACATATTTTTGTTTAACAATTCAGCCGCTGAGAAGATGTCACTTTCATCTATTCTAATTAATGTAGACCAGCCAATACCTTGTAATTCCTTATAACCAGAAAAATGGTTATAAATCGTTATTTGTTTCTTTTCATTTATTTCGTGGTGTGAAAGTTCTGTTCCAGAAAAGCCTGCGATGGCGCGATCTGCTCCTGTAATCTTTAAGTCAACAAGGTTTGTTTTGTTTAAGATATTAAAATCGCGTATGTATGCATCTTGTTTTTTTGCTATAGGGTCATAATCAACAAGTAAATACCCTTTATTATCAATTAAGGAAAGTTCAACATGATATAGATTTTTCTCAACTAATTTCTGGTACGTTTCTTTAAAAATGTCCTCAACGATATTGAAATCTACAATATTTACCCAGATCCCCACCATCTTATCCTGGTCATCAAATATTGGGCTTCCGAACAAAATATCATAACTTCCTGGCTGTTTATCTATAAATTGCCTTTGTGGACCAAACATAAATACATGATTGTTTCGGTTAACTTGGTAGTTTCGTATTGCTTTAAACCAATCCGCATTCGCAATTGTTAATTGATCTAAGCTAGTCGAGGCTACAAACTTGGAATCTGAATTACGATTTGTTTCTGCTAACACTTTTCCTTGTAAATCCAATATTGCTATTTTTTTGAATGAATACCGATTCTCTATTAAACCATTAAGTTTCGTTGCTAATTGTTCTGAAGAAACTGATTCAGTAAAATCGTTTTGAGTTACCTTTCCTAAAAATAATGTCAGCAATTCACTATCGTGGTAACGCTCATGGAGACTTTTTTCAACAAGCCTAGTTAACTGTTTTGCTTCTTTTTCATAGAAGGAAATTGTCCGCTGTTTTAATAAACTATTGCTACTCAAAGCAAAAATAACAATTCCGATTATCAACAACATCGACGCGAGAATAAAAGCTGCAGAAAATTTTTTATTCAACTTGTGCCTCCTCTTGATGGTTACCGAAACTTAATCCAACATCATTAATGTTTTTTATCATCTCTTCTGCAGGTAATGGTTTAGAAAAATAAAAACCTTGTGCAATAGAGCAGCCAAGTTTTTGAATTAAACATTTGGTTTCAACATCTTCAACACCTTCTGCAACAGCGAGTAAATCGAGGTCTTTGGCTAATGAAATGCTCCTACTAAATAACGCTCGTGATTTTGGATTATTGATGATATTTGACACAAAACATCGATCTATTTTTAACTCATGAAAAGGCAACATATGAAGTTGTTCTAGTGATGCAAAACCTGTCCCAAAATCGTCAATAGATAATTTAAACTTCATCATCCGTAACCTCAGTAGCGCTACGATCATCACCGATGGATCTGATGGAATGGCGGTTTCGGTTAACTCACAGGTAATAGAACTATTGGCAATTCCAAGTGCGCAGGCTTGCTCTTCAATCCATTGCGGCAATGTTTCATCACCAAGAATTTTACCGGACAAATTTATAGACAGATTTAGGCTTAGGTAAGGTTTTTTTAATCTAGAAAAGTATTTAAAAGCGTCCAAGATAACCGCTTTGGTCAAGGGAATAATTAAATCAGTATCTTCAGCTGCATTGATAAATTGTGCTGGAGATATAACGTTTTCACCATAAACAATTCTAGCAAGTGCTTCAAAACCACAGACTTGATTGGTTTTGAGGTCGTATTGAGGTTGAAGGAAAGCTTTTACATGGCCTTGTACTAAATGATATTGCAGTTGTTTATAGGTAAAAGTGACCAATTTTTTTTGTTTAGGAAAAATTTTTATCGAGCTGGCTTGTTCAATAAAATCCTTAAGCATTACTGAAGTTATTGGTTTAGGCACAATATCTAAAATATTGAGGTGGTAGTGTGTTGCTAATACTTTTGCTGAGTTTAAGAGCGTCTCATCTTCCCCACTAAAAAGTACAATTGGACTCGTGTATTGAATCTCAATAAGGCGTTGCAGA
Source organism: Shewanella goraebulensis (assembly GCF_030252245.1). Lineage (NCBI taxonomy): Bacteria > Pseudomonadati > Pseudomonadota > Gammaproteobacteria > Alteromonadales > Shewanellaceae > Shewanella > Shewanella goraebulensis. Next base: position 2,441,312 of record NZ_CP126972.1, on the reverse strand, counting down.
AGATATAACCCATCTTTTACGGGCATATTTAAATCACAAAACACAAGGTCAAATGGTTGCGATTTAATTAATGTAAATGCTTCAAGTCCATCAGAAGCTTCAGTGATTTGATAGGTACCGAGTAACTGCAGACTTTTAATAAAAATTTGCCTGATTATTTCCTGGTCATCAACTACAAGTATGGAATGTATTTCTCTAGTCACTATGCCTACACTTTCTGAATTTCCTTTTCATAAAATAAGTATAGACAAATATGAATTAAAACAAGTAAAAAACAAATTGTTGCTAGTAAACTGTAGGTATAATTTATCTGTTCATGTTTAATTGAGAATAGTTGTAATTAAGATTCAATTTCACAGCGAGTCAATTTAACAATCAGCTTATGAGTGTTCTAAAAGCTGACATTATGCGGCTATAGTACTATTTCATACAATTTTGACTTAATTCATTTGGATTTGATATTAGCTAAAAACACTTTCTGATTAACATCATCAGTAAGCGTTAATCACTAACAAGTTGGCGCTAAAACGATTAATAAAATTAGTTTACCTATCAACACCTTAGTCTAACTCAACAGCCACTTCATTGCTTGTTCTTTGTCTTCAAAGAATTTAGAGTCACCATTAATAAACCATTTCGCAACTTTGCCAGCCACCTCTTGCCAACCTTTATTACCATAAATAGCTATTTTTTGAAATTCGTTACCGTGTTTGAGTCCCAGTTTAAGATCATCCCAGGCAGCTCTTATTTCCCATCCATTCAATTCAGTACCATCTATAAACACATTAACTTTGGGATGTTTAACCTCCGCTAAAGCTGAGTCTATGATCGGAGAAATAGTGAGATAATCTTGATGAGTTAGTGTGCCTTTTGCTTTTAATGACAAGAAAACATCATTGTTGACTCTATCGACGCCGATAGAAAAGCCGTGGGTATCATCAGACATATAAATACTCCTGTTTTGCCAATATTTATATCAAAAAAATGAATGAAATTTGTATGGAATACGTACAATGTGAATATAATATATCGACAAAAAAGCAGACTGCAAATCTTTTATGGTCTTATGGTAATCATTAATTGTATTCCCCATCGATAAAGACTTTCTTTGTCAGTGAGCCATGTCTTGAGCTCATGGTTCTTAGCCTGACTAACGTGCGTTAATGTTTGCTGTTTTATCATAGTCAAATCATTATAACTGCCTAATATGATTTAAGTGATCAACCATCACAAAACATAATTCAATATATTGTATGGCTTCAACCTTACCAACTTCATAACCTTTAGCGTGGGCAACTTTGTTTCTCAGCACACGTAATTCGCTGAATAATTTTGCTTTTTTGGTATCGATGATATGTTCAGAGACTAGTGTTTCTTCAATGTCTTTGTATCGAGTATTGGAATCCAATATGACATTGGGTAATTTAATTCGGATAAGATTTTCAGCGGCTTTATCAACTTCACTCCATGCTTGTAAAATTGATGAATTGGGGAGGTTTTCGACTGAGGCTATAAGTACGGATTTTTTATCGATTTCCAGTTCAGGAAATGCACCTTCAGCTTTTTTGGAAACCGCTTTTAATTCTTGGCCAAACTCAATTTCAAAATCTTTAAATTTGAACTTTTTAGCAAGCGGAATAAGCGCCGCCAAAGGTTTTTGAAGTGTAACAACACTAAAAATAAAAACTAACGGCCAAGCTAGTTTATCTAATAACTCTATAAAAAATTGCATTCCATTCATTAACTGACAAATCCTTTATTCACAGTATCTAAATTAAGTACTTACATTTGCTGCCTTTCTTCTACACACTCGTATGAACCCATTTCAAATTCACGACATACCCATGGTCGATTTTCATAAATAGTACACATTAAGGTCTCTCTATCAACTGCAATACACCATCCATCATCTAGGCGTTTCATCACTTCTCCGCCCCATTGGTCTTCACCAATATACTCTTCAGGTACGCCCGTCTCGGAGATTAAAATCACTTCTAATTTACAACAACATGCTTTACAACCAGTACAGGTAATATTGGGGTCAATATCTGTGCTATCTATACTTAAAATTTCAGTGATTTCTATTTTCATATCAGCCATTGCTATAGCGTTTAGCTGTATTTTAAACAAATAAGCTAAGTGTATTATCTTTGGCAGATGATACCTTAGCCCAGTGTTTATACATAACTTAAAGACCTATTAGCGTGATATTTGCTGAATTAATTAACGGATACATTAATAAGTTAGTGACTTAACCTCATCTATTGTTAAATACCGCCATGTTCCAGCAGGAATATCTATCGTCAAGTTACCAATATTTTCACGGTGTAACTGTCTAACTTTATTTCCTACAGTAAAGAACATTCTTTTGACTTGGTGGTAGCGTCCTTCTGAAATAGTCAGTAAAACTTGAAGTTCCGCAATTGAATCATGGGTTGAATCTACTTCTATGTGCTCAAGCTTAGCGGGTAACGTTGGCTTAGATTCCCCCTGTAATAACAAGCCTTCAGAAAACCTTTGTGCTACACCTTCTATTAATGGTTTTGCTAATGTGACTCGGTATGTTTTCTCACAATGCGTTTCTGGTTTCATGATATTAAAAGACCAGCGGCCATCGTCAGTGATAAGCACTAAACCCGTCGTGTCAGCATCCAATCGCCCAGCGATATGAAGTTCATCCTTATTTTCAATTTCAAGATAATTTAAAATTGAAGGATAATCTCCATCTACATTCGAACATATTGTATCTACTGGCTTATTAAACATTAAATACCTAAAAGGCCTTGGGACTAATTGCTTACCTTGATATTCAATATAATTATTTTCATGCACTTGATAGCGTGCATCTGTAATCACATCTTGATTAACTCTTACTTCACCTGATTCAATACAAGAAATGACAGATGGTTTACTCAATTGTGTACTACGTAAAACGAATTTATCAAGTCGCATATGGTTTCGTTATTTCCTACTATGAGTCAGCTAGAATCATTGCTTTTATCTTAAAAGCCTTTTCAAAGTGATCTAACTGATGTGTTTCAATCCACCATTTTGCAACTTGCATCAATTCGACAGGGTTATCATTTTTATTTGCGAAAAAAGCGTAAAAAGAGAGTCCTACATTATCTCCTTTTTGTTCAATTTTCTTATCGCAAATGGTCATAATACGTTGACGTAATTCTGGGCTCATAGCTATCTCTTATTGAATCTGATCCAGTTAAAACATGAATGCTTCAAACAATTTAGGCGCCGATGAGTTTACGTGAATGTTTGTATAATAATAGCTGTGCCAGCTTAGTAAACATTACACTCGCGACTATGGAACTGATTAAACTCAGTAAACCGTATAGTAATATCTCTGTGGCACTTCTATCAATCAAAAACCAATCTTGTACCGCGTAAATGACCCATCCCATAAAAAAGACATGTAAAAAGTAAATCGAAAATGCCATATGACCTAAAACTGTTACCACTCTATTGGTACTAACTAGTAAAGGATTTATATCAGTGTCTTCTTGGTCAACAAGCCAATGTAATCCGTATAAAACTGTGGCTGCAATTATCAGTTTTTGTACGTATATTAACGATTGCCTTAATGAAAACCAGCCTACGTCAATAAAGTCATAGAAATAGCTGCAGATAATCAAAACACTTAAGATGACTAATACAGTCAATAGCGTTTTAATATTTTGACTAATCCAATGCAGTATTTTTTCATAATAGGCACCGGCAAACATACCTAGTGTGTAAGCACCTATAAAGTAGATAAAGGTCTGCAATTTAATAAAGTCAGGGAATGGACTCCGCGAAATGATAAGCGGTAGTAATATGATGGCAATTGTGACTAATGATAACCTTGGTTTTTTCACGATATGCCACAGTAATGGTGTCAATAAATACAACACCATTAACACAGGAATATACCACATATGAATAGATGCTTTTCCCATCCACACACTAAGTAAAAATTGTTTAATTGCCCCGTTTGTTTGCCAGCCTCCATAAACTGAAAAGTAGAACAAAGACACTGCAATATAGGGCAATAACACATTGAGAAGCTTGCTTAAATAGAACTGTTTCCATGAACGTTTCATGAGTATCAAACTGAATAGCAGACCAGATATAATGGCAAAGTAGAGTGTAGAGCCATGAAAAAGCATTTCTGTGACTGAAAACAGCACTTCTAAACCAACAGAGTCTAAAGAGCCCGTCCAGAAAATCATAAATGACCATGCATGCGCACCAACAATGGCAATGATGGCTAAACCTCTAAACAGATGTAATGGCTGATTGAATTGTAAATTATGATTTGACTGTATATTTTTCACAGCTTCAATAGCATTAACAATGTTGGAGTCAGCAACACTATTTAGTTCATCATTTATTGAAGGAGCACAATGGGGATCAGGTTTTGATGAGTTGTTCGTTTGTTGTTTTAAATCTTGTTTCAATTCTAGTTTTGAAGAACGTGTCGATAGATGTTTAGATGACATATTGCTTTCTTATTAGCATTACCTTAACTAGCTAACCTATCGACTGCATAAACATTATTCAATTACATACGATTGCATCTACATGATTTAATCGTAGGTCAAATTATAAATACAATAACACCACAAAATTAACACGCCCAAGTAAAACGCAATCAATTTACAAGGTGTTATCGATTCCAAATCGCAGGCTCGCCTATCTTCTCTACTAAGAAATCGATAAAGACTCTTACCTTAGCACTTAAGGCATTAGCCTTGGGGTAAACCAACCAAATAGCAGTTTGATCGTCAATATGATATTCCGGCAGTATATGAACTAAATCGCCTTGTCTTATTTCATGTGCGACACTCCAATAAGAATTCATTGATATACCGGTTCCTGCTAAAGTCGCAATTTTCATGCTGGTACCATCATCACAACTCAATCTTACCCTGGCATTTGATGGTGGAAATACAGAGCCATTTTCCTCATTATTCTCTGTTCTTGTCAATTTTCGACCTTTAGCATCTTTAAACACAATCAATTGGTGTTCTGCCAATGATTCAGGCGTTTGCGGCGAACCGTACTTTGAAATATAGGCTGGTGATGCACATAAAATTCTATGATCATCCGCCAGTTTTCTCGCTCTTAAACCGCTATCTTTTACTTCAGTATTTCGAAGCGCGAGATCAATACCATGTTCGATAACATTGACCTGTGTATCGCTTAACTTGAGTTCTAAATCTAACTCTGGATACATCACCAAAAACTCTGGTAATACTGGCAAAATATACAATTGCGCAAAGGTATTTGATGCCGTGAACCTTAATACGCCTTTTACTTCATTAATTTCAGTGCCAATGGCAGCAATAGCGGCATCTTGTTGCACTAAAATTTCTCTAGCATAAGGCAAAAATCCCTCACCTTCGGTAGATAACGACACCTTTCTCGTTGAACGGTGTAATAAATCAGTACCTAATTGATTTTCAAGCTTAGATAACCTTGCCGATGCGATTGCAGGTGAAAGCCCTAATTTACGCCCCGCAGCGCTAATGCTTAATGATTCAGCGACTTTGACAAACAAACGTAAACTTTCTGTATCCATATAAAATTATCCAATTAATCAATGTTTTATTATTGCGCTGATATATGCCGCTTTAAACAAGTCTAATCTCAAACAAGCAATTAGAAGACCAAGTGATACTAAATTAGTTAATAGAAATGCTTGATTCTCTTTATCAAAAACCATTGTTCACTAATTTTTCTTAATGGCCTAGTTTTTAGTTATGTAAGTAACACATTAAATATTTGCATCAAATTCATACTAGGAAATAACAAGGACAACAACCATGGAATATAAGAACTTTACAACGTTCAATGTTAAAACAGATAACGGGATTGCTTGGGTTACGATTGATTTCCCACCTGTAAATGTCCAAGGACAAGAAATGCTTGCTGATCTCAACAGTTTAGCATTGCGTTTAGAGCGCGATCGAGAAATAAAGGTTGTTGTTTTTCAATCTGCTCACCCAGAAATTTGGGTATGTCATTACGACACTAACCTGTTAAGAGACATGTCAAAAGAAGCTGTATCTCGCGAAGAAGCAAAATTACTCGATCTACAATCAGTCCTAGAGCGAATTAGTCGTTTACCTCAAGCCACCATTGCAAAACTTGAAGGCTTTGCGCGTGGCGGTGGACATGAGTTTGCTTTGGCTTGTGATATGCGTTTTGCTGCACGAGGAAAATATAAATTTATGCAGATGGAAGTCGGAATGGGTATATTACCCTGTGGCGGTGGTGCATCTCGTATGGCTCGCCAAGCTGGCTTAGGCCGTGCGCTTGAAATTATTCTAAGTGCTCGAGATTTTACAGCTGACGAAGCAGAAGTATACGGCACTATCAATAAAGCATTGGAGCCTGATGAAATTGGTGAGTATGTTGAAAACCTTGCACGCCGCATTGCATTATTCCCAGCTGAATCTATTAACGCTTGTAAACAAACCGTTTATGAATCAATCGATAAACCTATTGAAGAAGCGTTAAAAGCAGAAGCGTACTGGTTATATCAAGCCACCAGCAAAACATCTGCGATTACCCGTTTTACATGGGCTGACGAGCAAGGCGCTCAGTTTGAAATAGATAATCAACGTAATTGGGAGCAATTAGTCGTTAATGTTCAAGAAGTTAATGATTAATGACTTAAGCCATTAAAATCTTATTTAAAAAGGGTTTCAGTATGTCTGAAACCCTTTTCTCATTTTATAGAGATGTCACTGTACTAAAAGGTATAATCTAGTTTCACCCAAGCCGTTCTACCTGGCTCATTAACTTGAAACATAGGTTCGCTACCTGGAATATCGTTACCTGCACCAGAGCGACTAACATGTTCAGCGTAGGTAATATCAAATAAGTTCTCTACTCCAAAGCTGACTAGCAAGTCATCATGCTTCCACGAACCGTTTACTGACAAGGTACCAAAACCGCTACTCTCACCCAAATCTTGACCTGAAATATTACCTTGGCCAATGGCCACTCGATCTTGAGCCGCGACCATTCGCCAGAACAATCCTGCGGTCCAATTATTAGATTCGTAATTAACAGAAATTCGCCCTTCAAGTGGTGAAATCTGCCCAAGTGGTGTGTTGTCAGTATCGTTATCGCCATGGCTATAACTAACTGTGGCTTGCGCCGACCATTGGTCATTAAAAGGATACATAACCCCAAGTTCACCACCCCATATAGTCGCATCGACATTGTAAGCTGATGTTTTGGTGGTGTTGGAGTCAATCAAGATATAGTCATCAACTTTGCCATAATAAAAGGCCGACGACACTTCAACGATATTTTGGTAAATCCAGCCAAGGTCGATTTGTGTGGTTTTTTCTGGTTCTAAATCAAATGCCTTATTAGACATATTGCCATCATCAGCCTTCATGAATTCCCAATAATCAGGGATCCGCTCAGCTCTTCCGCCACCAATATAGTACTGACTATTGCCTGAAGTATGTTCATATCGGATAAAACCACTCACGAGATCATCTTCGCGTTGACCCTTTTGGCCTACGTGCAGTTCTGTATCCCACTGATCAACTCGTAAACCCGTTAAGATTTTTCCCTGACTTGATTGATAACTCATATTGTAACTTGCTTCAAAAAACAAACCGATATTTTGATAACTCATGTTTTCATCAAATGGCTTTGACAGTAAATCATCAAGACCATTATCAATATCTTTATCTATGCTTCTGCCTTCATGATTACTGTCCATGTAATCAATACCAATGACAGTGTCCCAATTATCACTTAAGGCTAAATCAAACCACAAGTGACCACCTGAAGTTTCACGACGAACATTCACGCCTGAATTAACACCCTGATCAAACTGATCCATGATGTGATCATTTTCATTAGTATAAAGTTGAAACTCAATAGTATTAAGCCAAGATAAGTCAAAGTCGCGCTGCCCTAGCAAGGTGTAGTTCTCATTATCTATTTGACGAGCTTTATTGGCTCTATCAGCATATTCGGCCTCACCGCTTGAGCTTCCATATGATAATTCAACAACTGTATCTTCATCCGGAGTCCAGCCAAGCGCCACATTATAATTATTACGGTCATAACTCGACTGCACCTTATTACCATCACCATCTTCGTAATGATCGCTTTGAGACTTATTCGCATCAAAGTCAATATAATGCGTTTCTGTTCCTGCTTTAATTTCAACTAAATAGTCTTCTCTTCCAAAAGAGCCGCCAGTCATGCTGACTCTTCCTTCTATATCTTTTTCTGAAAAACTATGGCGATCTTTTTCGAATAGCACAGTACCCGCCGAACCAACTGGCCCGTATTTAACTGTTTGCGGTCCTTTAATCACAGTAATTGCATCATAAGCTTCTGGATATATATAAGCCGTCGGTGGATCCATACGTCCGCCACATGTTCCGTAAACATGTTGACCATCATCAACAATGCTGACTCTTGAACCGCCCATGCCTCTCAATGATGGGTCGCCACCGGCACCGCCTTTACGGCTAATACTAAATCCTGGAATTGTTTTTAAGAACCCTGCACCATCATACGCAGGTAAAGGTAAACGCGGTTTTTTAGGATCAGTTGTGACTTTTGTTGGTTCACTCATCAGCTCACCAGTAACAACAATATAATCATCACATTTATCACCATCACAGCCTTCTTGTTGATTTTTGGATGGGTGATCGGCAAAAGCGACTTGGGGGGTTAATACTGCAGCAATCACTGCAGCTAATATTGTGGTGTTATGTTTCATCGTTGCGCCCGTTTTTTATTAATATAGGCACTTTTTCTCAAACTTCCTTACTTTGCTCAACGAGAATTTTGAACAGTGCGACAATGTGTCGCAGGCGGATTTGATGCTCGTCACACATCTGATTTTATTGGAGTTTTCATTAGCATTTGATTGTTTATTTTTTTAGGATTCATTGACACTGCACTTGTCACAAGTCATTAACATAGGTAGGATTCTTTAAAAAAGAATATTCAAGTTTAAAGGGGACTTAACTACATGGAAAGTGGTAGCGCTACAAATAAAGACCAAAGTGAACAGCAAAGTTTAACTGATATACAACTTAAAATTGAGCAACTTATTCAGCAACAGCCCGCCAATAAAAAACATTGGTATCAAAATCCAGAAATGATTGTTGCTTTCTCAGCGTTAGTCATTGGCATAGTGACGACATTTACTTCAATCTATTCCGCCTCTATCGATCGAGCCTATGCTCGCGCTTCAGTATGGCCTAGTGTTGAAATTGCCCGGAGTCATGATAATGACTTGTTCAAATATATTATTTCTAACAATGGTACTGGTCCAGCCATCATTAAGTACGCAAAAATAAAGCATGGCAAACAATACCTTTCAAAGTGGCGTGAACTCGATATTTTTAAAACAATAGTGCAATCTCATGTCGGGAAGACTGTTTTACCTGCACAGAAAACAATAAATCCTGTCATTTATCGTGGCGATAAGGTTGATAACATTCTAGCTGCTGATAATTTAATTTCGATAGAGCTATGCTATTGCTCCATTTATGATGAGTGTTGGCTCGTTAATCGAGACAATAACCCACAAACTGTCAGCCAGTGCGTTATTGATAACAATCAGCGTTTTTTACAATAAATGTCCAATAGATTGAGTCAGTAATGGCAGCAATTAACCTCTTAACATTAAACTAACCGAGCTGAGTAGCATTCAGCAATTACCATACCCGGTCACCGTTATGTGTTCATTAATTGCACATTAAGATGTTAAATCAATCAAATATCACTTTAATCAATACATCGAATTGAGAACAGCCTTAACTAGCATCAAAGGTTGGCATAATGAACACACTGATTTTGTACTGCAGTCTGCTTTAACAGTTGGGTAAACTGTGCCTTACCACCAGCTCTTTCATTATCGAGTAGTTTTTCCATGTGCTGTGCTTGTGAAACCACCTGCTCCATAGCCATTTGTCTGGCTTGAGTTTCTGATTGACCCGTTAATACTAATTGCTCAACAAGATTAGAGTAGTTTTCATAGACGACCCCTTTGTAGAAGTCAGCTTCTGTTGCCATTGGTGTATGCGAGTAGACAATTGAGCAACTTACTGCAGTTTCAATATTGGCTCTAGCTTGATCGATTTGAATAACAACTGATTGCTGAGTTGAGTAGCTGGCATTCGCTGCCACAGAGAAAAAAGCAAACATGGCAACCATCATTAATCTTTTCATATTGTTTTCCTTTTAAATCAATTCTTGTATGCAAGTACAGTCGTTTACTGTTACCACTTTATCTGGTTCCAAAGTTTAATAGTTACCTTTATATGCCAGTAATTGTAATTGTATTTTTTAGCTAACGTTTATCTGAGTGACACTCATTGATGCTTGTTATCTCGCTATTCAATTACGCTATACAATTGCCTCATACAGCTTCTCAATACAATCACGTTTTGCGAATCAGCTAATTTGATGACTATTTTACCTACTTTTGCTAAACCTAAGCTGAACAAGTCGTTAACTTTCTAAACTCACTACAGATGTTTTAAATTTTCCTCATTTCAATTGCGAGTAAATAACCTACAAAATGTCTAACATTTGCACGAATAAACGGAAAATATTGCCAATTTCACGGGGAACACTATAATACTGTATAAATATACAGTTACTTTAGAATGTGAAATTTATGAATGTCATTCCTATTTTGGCTAGCGCAGGGATCACTGGATTTGAATCCCCAGCCGCCGAGTATCGCCAACTACCATTAAGTTTAGATGAGCTACTAATTGAGCACCCAAGTGCCACCTTTATAGGTCAAGCTAGTGGAGACTCGATGGAGAAAATAGGGATATTTGATAAAGACATTTTGATTGTGGACCGCCATGTCAGTGTTGAAAACCATGATGTCATCGTGGCGAACTATAACGGCAGCTTTGTCTGTAAGTTAATTGATACTAAACGTCGATTATTGCTATCAGCCAACGACAGTCACAATAGTGTTTTAATCCAAGAACACGATAATTTTAGCGTTGAAGGTGTGGTGATCCGTTCTATCCGTTGCCATCGCCAAAGCCCGATACTTGCAGGTGATTAGATAATGTACGCTTTAGTCGATGCCAACTCTTTTTACTGCAGTGCAGAACAGGTCTTTAGGCCAGAGTGGCGCGGTCGCCCTATTGTTGTGTTATCTAACAATGATGGCTGTATTGTCGCAGCTAATCGCCAAGCAAAAGCACTAGGCATTGGTAAGTTTGGCCCTTTCTTTGAAGTAAAAGATCTCTGTCAGAAGCTTGGGGTCATTGCACTCTCGTCTAACTATGAATTATATGGTTCACTTTCTAACAGTATGATGGAGGTGATTGGCCGTTTTGCCCCCGAGCAACACATATATTCCATCGATGAATCCTTTTTATCCTTCAAACAAAGCTATCCTGCCATTCCCTGTCTGCTTACCCATGCTGCGCATATTCGCCGTGCTGTATGGAAAGAGACTCGCTTACCCGTTTGCGTGGGCATAGGTGAAACCTTAACCTTAGCCAAAGTAGCAAACCATGCAGCAAAAAAACTTAATGGCTATAACGGCGTGTGCTATATAAATTCAGCCCAACAGCGACACAATATTCTAGCCAGCATGCAAGTCACTGATGTATGGGGAATTGGCTCTCGCATTGGTAAAAAGCTGCGACAAATGGGGATCCATAATGCACTAGCACTGTCTAAGCTCCAACCCGGACTTGTGCGAAAAAGCTTTAGCATTGAAATAGAGCGCACAGTACGCGAACTTAACGGTGAGCAGTGTAAAGGCTGGGATAGCGCTCGCGCAGATAAACAACAAATCTTTTCAACCCGTAGTGTCGGCGAACGTATCACAGATAAAGAATCTTTACTTCAAGCCTTGAGTAAACATGCCGCTATTGCTGCAGCAAAAGCAAGAAAACAAGGTTCAGCCGCCAGTAGCTTACTGATTTTTGCCAAGAACTCGCCCTATGATGAACAGCCTAATGGCTTTAAGTACCACTATCGCTGCGCTTCCCCAACAAATGACAGTTGTGAGTTAATAGGACATGCAACACGTATCGGCAGTCAGTTATTTAACCCCAATACTCGCTATTACAAAATCGGTATAGGATTGCTCGACCTATCACCAGTTCAGCATTTACAAGGCGATTTATTTACTCCACCTAAAGATCCCGCTTTGATGCAAGTTTGCGACAACCTCAATCAACGTTATGGAACTGACTCCATGTTTGTTGCTGCACAGGGTATTAGCGGTAAATGGCATATGCGCCGAGATTTGCTTACCCCCCAATACACCACTTGCTGGCAAGACATTCCTCAAGTGAGTTGTCGTTAATCTCAAGCAATAAAGAAAACTGGATAACAAACTAGTTTGATACCAAGACTACTAGCAACATTAAACACCCCGCAAATGAACACCTTCGCAACACAGCAACCACCTAACCTGATCAATTAATGCTGTTTTTAGCGTTTAACGTCTTCAATATGCATAAACCTCGATGGGATCATTGTTTTAACGGTGAAAATATAGACAATACGCACCTTCAAATTTTTTCGGATTATTGTGCGTGCCTGAGTTTGCTTTAAATCAACTGTTCTTTGTTCAACTACTTGGATTTGTCTCAATGGCGATTGGCTGGTGGGCAAACACTCAAAAACAAGACTGCAAATTTATTCACGGCAATATGATAGCTGCTATATTGACGGCAATTCATTTAGGCTTATTAGGTAGTTTTTTAGGCATGGCGAACCAACTCGTTAATGTTATTCGCTTTCGTTGTTGCCAAAGCATGAATAAACAAGATTCGACACAAATGTCATTTTCCTCAGCATTACTTTCAACATTGTTTTCGCGATTACTCTCTCGCTCAATCATGACTATAGCGTTTAGTACGGTAGCTATTGTACAAGGTTTACTGTGGGCGGAGCATTGGAGTGAATGGTGTGCCGTGGCTGCTGCTGTCGTTATGAGCTTTAGTTTATTCTATTTTGCAGGAAGCCAGTTAAGGCTCGCAATGCTTGCCAGTAATGGCTTGAATTTAATGCTATCAATATATTTGATGTCATGGTCAGGAATGCTGTATCAAGTCATGACTATTATGATTTTGTCCCAAGGGCTTATTCAGCATTATCTACAGAGTAAAGCGACAATTGAAACAAACCATGCGCATGCTGAGCTGGTTAAATAACACTCACTAAATGCAGATATTTAAAACTACCTTTCAACAAAATAAAAAAGCGGCCTAAGCCGCTTTTTTATAAATCGTGCATATATTTAAAGTGAATGCAGGGTAATAAATCTCTTAACCAAAGTTCAGGTTAATAAGTTTAAGCCAGCGCAGAGTTACCCGATTCTTGCTTGAGTCCTTGCTCTTGTTCTAATACTTGTTCGCTATGATCAACCATAGTCACAACAGCAGCATCACCCACCACATTGGTACTGGTACAGAACATATCAATGATGCGATCAAGTGCTGCCACGATTGCTATCGCTTCAATCGGAAGGCCAAGTTGATGTATAAGTACACCGATCATTACAATTCCGCCACCAGGCACGCCACCAGCGCCAATCGATAGTAAAAATACAGTGAAAGCCAACACCGGCAGTTGATTCATTTCAATTGGGTTTCCAAAAGCGTTACCAACGAAGAATATCCCCACTGTGATGTAAATCGCTGCACCACTCATGTTCATGGTGGCACCCATTGGTACGCCAAAACCAGCAATACTTTTCTTAACACCAATCTTTTCAATCAAGGTACGCATCGTAACAGGAATTGTCGCATTTGAGCTTGCTGTAGAGAGCGCAAACAAGAACTGCTCACGAGTATGGCGACGGAAATCAGAGGCTGAGGTTGCAGTCGTTAAACCAATAATGGTTGGGTAAACCACAAGCGCCCAAAATGCGAGCAAGCCAATCACTAATACCATGTAACTTAATACGCTCATAAAGGCTTCTGGAACAAAAGTCGCACCTAATTGAATCATTAAAGCGAATACACCGTAAGGAGCTAACCCCATAACCACAGTGATCATCTTTAACATGATTTTATTACCTTGCTGAAAAAAAGTAACAGTTGGCTTAACAGTATCGCCTAGGGCTTTAATTACACCGCCTGTCATTAGTGCCATGAAGATAATTTGTAGCATGTTGCCTTCGGCAAAGGCTTGAATAGGGTTACGTGGAATGATATCAACAATCATACCTAAAAATCCTGGTAACTCTGTGGTGACCAACTCTGCACTTTTATCGCCGGTAAGTAATAAGCCCGCCCCAGGTGCAAACCAAACTGACAAGGCGATAGCTACAATAATCGCTATCACGGTATTTAATAAATACAACAGGAAGGTTTTACTGCCTAAACGACCAAAAGATTTAAGATCATTTAATTCGATAATGCCCGTTACGATACTGAAGAAAACCAGTGGCACAACCAACATCATAATCATCTGAACAAACATGCTGCCGATGCCTGCAGCAATATCTACCAAGGTTCCATTAACAAAACCATCATTTGCGAAGCCGTATTGAAATAAGGTTCCAATAAACAAGCCAGCAAACATCCCCACAAATATTTTTACTGAAAGCGATTTAAACATGATTGATCAACCTTTGGTTTTTATTCTTAATCCTTCCATAGAATTAATTCCATCGGTATTCAAAATTGACCATCTGAAGGCCTATATCAAGCGATGACGGCTCATTTAATATTAGCCATACGCTAAATCAATCTTTTTTTAACATAATTAGCTAGTGAAATTTACTGGAACTGCATCAATAACTCCCCCATGGCAATCCTTATCACTAAAAATAAAGGCAGAAGTAGTCATTCACTCTGGCTAGCTAACATTTTGAGCGCGTTCAATCGTATTTCCTCTCCATTGTAGTTAATCTTATTCGTTAATAAATTTGAAGCATTTGTATTAGTCCGCAGACAAGCTTAACTGCAGGAAATAAAAAAGGGAGCCAAAGCTCCCTTTTAGATATCACTGTAAACTAAGCGTAGTGAATAAATCACTCAACCTAGCAGTACAGAATTAAAATCTATAATGCATTTAGGTAGGCCTTTAAAGCTTTAAGTCGGATGGTCGCGCCGCCAATAATGTCCATAAAGCCTAAGAAGTTAGCTGGTTTGTCAGCTGAAATCCAACCTGAACCCGTTGCTCCAATAGGAATTGAGTAACCTTCAGGCTCTTCAAACTCAATGATTACCGTACGTCCATGACTACCTGCATTATTACCTACATGCTGCCTTACATGCTGTGTTCCTGCCATAGGACTAATGAGTGACTCCCCAGTTCCTGAAGTGACACTATGAACTCGTCCACGAAAAATTTCACCAGGAAAAGCATCAACATAAAACTCAGCAAATTGCCCAGGCTTAATGTAACGATAAGATTGATCCGCAATGCGCATTTCCAAGAACTTCTTAGAAGTATCGTAAAGATGCATGTTACCAATTCGACTCCCTACTGCCACATTGGTGATAGAAAGCTGACCGTCAAATTGCGCTCTGATCTCACGGCGCTGATCGTTCCATTTTGCAGAACTAATTTGTGCATCAAACGAGCGAAGTTGCGAACGATGTGTTTCTAACTCAGCAACAACGGAAGCAATTTCAGCTTCTGTTGAATGTATTTTGGCCTGTAAATCATCACGCGTCATTTCACTGGCGTAATCGCGTAAATCAGTAACACGTACAAAATTACGTTTATCATTGTTTAGCGTGACTTCTAGAGCTTGCATACGCAGTTTTAACGCTTCTTTTTTAGCAAGCTCAGCGGCTTTTTGAGCGATAAGAGAGTCTATTTCTTGCTCACTGTCTATCGACACCAGTTTATAAATCAAATCACCCTTTTTTACTGTTTGATTATGGGTTACATAAATTTCTTCAATTTCTTGACCGAATAATGGACTCAATACCGCATGAGGTGCCTTAATGGTTGAGCTATCTGTTAAATCTGCTGGCGACCAAAAGCGGTGACCAGTAAATAACATGAAAGCAATAAAGATACCTAAACCAACCGTTCGAACAGCGTTTGCAAGGTTCCACTGAATAACACCTAACTTAACGAGTAACCAAACAATTAATACATATGGGAGCATTATTTCTTTCATTTACTTATCTCCTTTTATGCCATTACTGATGATGCTTGAAAGCCTATTAGCTAGTACGTCCCAACGACCAAATGCAATAATTATCGCCAATACCCACCATGCTTTGTCGATGAATAAACCACATAAAGACAATGCAAATACAATTTGAGTATGCGCACTCGACATCGCTTCAGCTTTATGAACAGCCACTTCATGTAAGCGCCAAAACAACAAGAGTGTGTAGCAAATAATGGCGATTGTGACTACAAACACAAAGCCCATGAATAGCTCTGAATCGAGTAAAGCTAATATGCTTGGATAACCATTAACAAAGTAGCTTTCAGGTAATGATTTACCGTGGATTTGGGTTAATAATGAAAATAAATAGCTCAAAAGGCCTAAAGCTGAAAAAGCAGCGATAACAGTGAGACTTTTTTTAAGAAACCTAACCCTAATGTTTGGTTCCGTTGTTGCTGTAGTTGCAGTTTCAAGCTGTTCAGTCATGTATTCCTCGTTAAGTTTTTTTCAACAAATAGAATATTAACAATAACTAAATGTAAAATTGGAATAAGGTATATTCCAAACGAGCTATTTACTTTGCCGGTTAATGTGTTTGCGGAATATATGGTGTAATATGAAGTTAAAGTGTTCTAAATTATCGGTATATTATGGATCTGAATGCACTTAATGTGTTTATCACTCTTTATAGAGCTGGCTCAACCCAAAGAGCAGCGAAACAACTGGGTCGTTCTCAATCATTTGTGTCAAAAATATTGGCTCAACTACGTGAAGAGTTGAGCGATCCATTGTTCATCCGCACTGCAAACGGTCTGCACCCAACAAGCTACGCAGATAAAATTGCGCCTAAAATACAAAGCTCAATCGAACAAATAAACCTTGCACTGGAACCTGAATATTTTGATCCTAAAAATTTACAGTACATTACGGTCCATTTAGGTGAACCATTAATGGTCATGATGGGAAAAGATCTGATCAACGCAATTAGAGCAGAAACAGATGCTGTAATAGAATTAAGACAATGGCGTAAAACCAGTAACGAAGGCTTGATTGATGGCTCAATTGATATTGGAATTCAAACATTAAGAGACAGACCACAACAGCTTTATCAGAAAAAAGTTGCATCTGGTTATGGCTCATTAACAGGCAATAAAAAAGGTGAGTTTGTAAAACTTATCGTTGATGATCTCAATGAGTATGTGGAATTATTCCGTGCAGTAGATGAAAAGTTAACCCCAACCATTCTTGTTGATAATTATACGGTGCAGCAACAATTATTTGCTGATAACTATTCCTATTGTTTCAAACTAGAATCAGATGACAGTCATAAAGATATCGCTGTCGATCTCGCCATCATATGTAGCGCAGCACGCCGCCATGAAGCTAAAGTTTCATGGTTATCTGAACTTTGTCAAAGAGTCACATTACAATCGATAGCTAAAACCTAGCACACTCGCAAGTGAGGCATTATGAGTCAGAGAAGTATTCACGCTTTATTTAAGCCTAAGTCTATTGCTGTTATTGGCGCATCAAATACCGAAAAACGCGCTGGTCGCGTATTGATGAAGAACTTATTGGGTAGCGGATTTTCTGGCCCAATTATGCCAGTTACACCTAAATATGACTCAGTCATGGGTGTACTTGCCTACCCCAATATTGAATCATTGCCCATCAAACCTGATTTAGCCATTATCTGTACTCGAGCAAGTCGAGTACCAAGTATTGTAGAAACCTTAGCCCAGTTTGGTTGTAAAGTGGTCATCATCATGGCATCAGGTATGGCTAATGAATTTGATGAGAACGGGGTTAGTTTATTAAGTCTGACTCAGCAGCATGCTAAACGCTTTGGCATGCGCATTTTAGGCTCCAACAGCTTGGGGATGATCATCCCTCCTATTGGGCTGAATGCCAGTTTGGCCCATAGTGGTGCTAAAAAAGGTAAAATTGCATTTGTTTCGCAATCGGCTGCTATTTGCACGACGGTATTAGATTGGGCTAACAATAAAGATATTGGATTTTCATCGTTTATTTCACTTGGTGATGCATCTGATATTGATTTTGATGAACTGCTTGATTATCTTGGCCGCGATAGCAGCACAAGTGCCATCATGCTTTACATCGACTCCATTAATGAAAAGCGGCACTTTCTTTCAGCTGCAAGAGCTGCAGCCCGCAATAAACCCATATTTGTAATTAAATCAGGCCGTAGTCAAGAAGGTATAAAAGCTGCCATGCTCCATACAGGTGGGATTGGTGGTAATGATGCTGTTTACGAAGCTGCGTTTAAACGTGCAGGTATGCTGCGAGTTAATGATTTAATTGAGCTATTTGCAGCGGTTGAAAGTTTAGCTCACTCGACGCCTTTAAAAGGCGAACGGGTCGCAATTATCAGTAATGGCGGCGGCCCCGCAGTGCTTGCCGCAGATGAGTTAATTATAAAAGGCGGTAAGTTAGCTCAATTATCAGAAGAAACTATAAATAAACTCAATCAAATTTTACCAAGCACTTGGTCAGGTCAAAACCCAATCGATATTGTCGGTGATGCCAATAGTGAGCGCTATACCAAAGCTTTGAATATCTTGATGGACAGCCAAGAAATGGATGCCATTTTAGTACTCCATTCACCTTCGGCATTGGAAGAAAGTGATGAAATAGCCCAAAGCTTAGTACAAGCAATTAAAGCACACCCTAATCGAAATCGGTTAAATATCTTAACCAACTGGAGCGGCGAGAATTCAGCTTACGCAGCAAGAAAGTTATTTAACAAAGCCGTCATCCCAACATATCGGACGCCAGAAGGCGCAGTAAAAGCCTTTATGCATATGGTGGAATACCGCCGTAATCAGAGACTACTTCAAGAAGTACCACAATCCATACCAGATAATATCCCTACAGACACAATAAGTGCACGTGCTTTATTACAGAAAGCCCAAAATGAACAACGCTTTATTTTAGAAACCCATGAAACACGGGATATCTTAAAAGCGTATGGCTTGAATACTATTCAAACCTGTTTTGCTAAAACTGCCGACGAAGCAATAAAACTTGCTAATAAGGTCGGTTACCCTGTGGCACTTAAAGTTCAATCACCAGACTTAATGTATAAATCAGATGCCCATGGAGTCATGCTTAACCTGACTAATGATGATGAAGTGCAGCAAGCTGCCCATTCCATTACAAGTCGAGTCAAAGAAATTAATCCAGATGCTAAAATTGACGGCATGATTGTGCAAAAAATGGCTCTAACCGCTGGCGCACAAGAAGTGCGCGTTTCAGTCATTAATGACCCAGTATTTGGCCCAGCCATTTGCTTAGGTGAAGGAGGTTCAGAATGGGATCCAACTCGGGATGCTGCAGTTGCCCTACCGCCTTTAAATATGACCCTAGCAAGATACATGGTTATTCAAGCCTTAAAAGCAAATAAGCTACGAGACAGACATTTGCCTCTTGGTTTAGACATGAACGCATTGTGTATCATGTTAACCCAGATATCTCATTTGATTATTGATTGCCCTGAAATTGCTTCACTTGATTTAAACCCAGTATTAGCAGCAGGCGAAACAATTACCTTGTTAGATGTCAATATGAAGTTAAATCAGCAAGATATCGATCCAAAAACGCGTTTAGCGATCATGCCTTATCCTAAAGAGTTAGAGCAAACAGCCACTTTGAAAAATGGCATTGAGGTCATGTTAAGACCTATATTGCCTGAAGATGAGCCAAAACATTTAGCGTTCGATAATTCACTCAGTGATGAAGATAGATATAAGCGTTATTTTGGTGTTCGCTCCCGTATGACCCACGAAGAAATGGCGGTACTCACTCAAATCGATTTTGCCCGCGAAATGGCATTCATTGCCACTGCAGTCGATGATAATGGTGAATCCATTACCCTTGGGGCTGTAAGAGCATCAACTGATCCCGATAACACTGAAGCTGAGTTTGCAATGGCTGTTCGTGGTGATTACCAAGGCATTGGATTAGGTAAACTGCTATTAGAAAAACTGGTTAATTATTATAAAACCACAGATACACCAATACTTGCAGGCTTCACCATGTTCGAAAATCGTAGCATGGCAAATTTGGCTAAAAACCTCGGCTTTGCGGTATCATTTGATATGGAAGAACATTTGATCAAAATGCACATGGACTTACCCACCTCAAAAGCGGCATCTAAAGATTAAGGCTTTATTGAGCAAAGATATCAAGAGTGAACATTTGATGGTCACGGCTTTGAATGGTTAGTCTGAAAAGCAGATCCTCAGAACCAACCGCTTGTAACTGTAAACAAAAAAAAGCTAAGGAAATCATCCTTAGCTTTTTTAATGGCAAGATTTGATAAATTAGCAAGGGTCAAGACAGTAAGCTGTCACTAATGACATAACTGATTACCTACACAATTGATTGCTAACCTTTGACGCAGTTTCTTCCAGAAGACTTAGCTTGGTATAACATATCATCAGCACGTTTTAATAATGTCTCAGAGTCATCGCCAGGTTGGATATTAGCAAGCCCAATAGACACGGTTATATTACCTAATTGCTGTTTCTTTTCTTTACCTATTGTCAGCTGCCTAGCAGCAATACGTTCACGAATATTTTCTGCCACTGTGAAAGCATCTTTAAATTCTGTATTTGGCAATAAAACGACAAACTCTTCACCACCATATCGTGCAACAAAGTCATTGCCTTTAACCGATTGCTTTAAAGCAAACCCAACAAACGCTAATACTTTATCACCCACTAGGTGACCATGGGTGTCATTGAAAGCTTTAAAATGATCGATATCAATCATTAACAAGCAACAAGGTATTTGATTTTGGGTAAATAGGCTAACTTGTTCAGTCGAGAAAATTTCATAGGCTCGGCGATTATTTAAAGAAGTGAGTTCATCTGTCATGGCCACTTTACTGAGATTATCCATTTCTCCTTTCAGTTGGCTTAGCTCATCGCCTAAAGTTTCAATATCATTTTTCATTGATTGATTGTTGGCGATAACTTTTTCAACTTCAGCACTAATATTAACCACCAGTTCATTTAACGTTTGAGGATTAGCTCCAGATTGTAATTCGTCAGTAAAGTGAGATAAATTATTAGAAAAGTCATCAGTACCTGTTGAAAACTGACTGATTTTATTGACTAAACTATTAATTAAAATTTGGGTCTCAATTTGAACATTCTCAATCACTTCGGGCGACTGTTCTTGAATAAAATTATTATATAAACCTTGATTAACAGAAGCTGTAAACTCAACTTCATTCGCGAGTAAACCGTCTATGGCACGCTTTAGACCTAAATTAGTCTCAGAATAATACTGATACCAAATAGCATAATTTTCGGGCGTAACAGGAATGTTTAACGCTGACATTTGCGGAACAGCCATGCGTAAAATATGAGCGGAATTTTCTAAATTTGTATTCAATTGAACATCCTATGTCATCAAAAATATGTTACTGAAAAATCCAAGATGCCAGCTTAATAATAAATAAGGCAAATTTCTGTAGATTTATCCTGTTCTACACATGAAAAGTATACTGTATTAGTTTATTTAAAATATTAATTTAAGCAATGGTGTTTGAAAATACTTACTGAAAAACATTGAAAACAAAAAGGTTTTTATCAAAATGATCTATTTAAAAATAGAGTTTACATTCTAAAATTAAAAAATAATTATAAAAATAAAACCCTTTTTCAAATCAGAGCCGTTTATAACTATAACAACGCAATCAAACACAAGTATTACATTAGCACTTTAGAAGCGAGAATCCATATGAAAAAAAGTCTAAACAGCACATTAAAAAACCTATTCAAGATGTCAGCAATTGGATTGATTGCCACGCTGTCATTTTCATCAGCGGCCACAAGCCCCGTGCCTAATCAATTTGAGCGCCCTAGCATGATTAAAAGTCATTCATTTACGCAAGAGAGTTATCAAGAAATTGAACAAGCAAAGATGTTTCCTAAGCCAACAGAAAATCAAGTACAACATATTTTATCGCTGACTAAACGAGATGATGAAACAAATTACAAAGTCGAAATTCAAATCGGTCAAAATAAGATGGTGGATTGTAACCAGCACAGATTGATGGGCTCTGTAGAAAAACTGAGCCTACAAGGCTGGGGATACAGCTATTACTCAGTGGATAAAATGACAGACGGCCCAAGTACAATGATGATGTGCCGTGATCCTAAAACAATAAAGTTTGTCACATTAGGTGACAGTATCACTATCGATTACGATAGCCGTTTACCTAAGGTTTTTTATCTACCAGAAGGTGCTGAGCTGCGCTATCGTGTATGGGAAGTAAAAGGGGCTTTTGAATACTCAGGGCAATAAAATGGCACTACTAAGCTGAGTAAACAACTGCACTAGTCAAGGTAAATAAAGAGTATGACTTAATATCGTTTGACTCGAACCACTTGCATCACTTCAATGGCAAAGCCAGCAACTGTTTCTTCATCTGCATAATAGATGAGACTGACTAACTGATCTTTAAGCGACTTATATTTCTTAGGTCGCTTAAATTTAAAGGGCACATCATAGCCGTCAATCATTAATGTATGAAGAACCCACTCATCCTTTTCTCTTTGGGTGTGAGAGATGACTTTAATACCTTCCAAATGGTTAAGTTTTTCATGCTTATTGAGTAAGCCTTCAACCGCTTTATTTTTCACTATAACCTGCCCCATTATCAATATAATTAATAATATCTTGGTATCGATATTCACTACAATAACCAAAACCAGCTAGCTGCTTAACACGAGTACGAGCAAAAATGGGAACCGTCATGCCAGCAAGAAACTTTGCTTGTACTAAAACCGACACAGCTTCGAATCCTTTAGACTGCATATGCTGAATGAAACCATCTAAGTACTGTTTGATATTGATTTGAGACTCAATCGGCACGATAGATTTTTGTGGCAAAATAGCTGGATAACCACGGCATACACTGCAATGGCCACATTGCTTTGGCGCGGCTTTATCATCAAAATATCTTGCCAGTCTTGAAGTGATACACGTTGGTGACTCAAAAAATGCCAATAACTGATTTAGACGAGCGATTTCTTTAACTTCATTACTTTGAAAGTAATTTGATAGATGTTCAACAAGGTCTTGTTGAACTAATAGCGCAGGATTAACATCGAACACTTGGGTGATTTTTTTGGTTTCTAATAAAATCATTTGTTTGTCTGCAAGATATTCAAGTGCAGCAACCACCCGCTGCCTTTGAGCTCCATACTGCTGAAACAAGCTATCAAAGTCCAATTGTCCCCAAATTTTCTTAAATTGAGTATGTTCAAAAATTTGATTTAAAAAAGTCTGCCTTTGCTCATCAAAACTCGCAAGCACTTGATGCTTATCAACCAGAAATTGATATTTAAATTCTGCGAAATAGGCAAAACTGGGTTTTACGACCTTGGCTAATTCAAGCTGGACTAATAAAGTTTTAAGCGGCAGTAATTTGATATTACAACTACTTGAAATAGCAGATTCTTGCATCTCCCATCGACCATTATCTACTTCGACGCTGATATGTTGTATTAATTTGGTAATGGCACTCGGTTCTGGTGTATCACCGTAAACAAAATTCTCGATGGTACTGAGCCCATCTTTATTGGCTAAGGTTACACAATGGGATAATTGGTTATCGCGCCCTGCACGACCGATCTCTTGGCTGTAATTTTCAATCGATTTGGGTAAATCATAATGGATTACAAAACGAATATTACTTTTATCAATCCCCATACCAAAGGCGATAGTAGCGACAATCACATTAATCTCATCAGCCATAAAGCGATTTTGAATCCCATTACGCATATCAGACTCAAGACCAGCGTGATAAGCCGTACATCTGATCCCTTGAGAGTTTAAAAATTGAGCAACTTCTTCCGCCGTTTTTTGTAATGTGACATAGATAATCCCTGCGCCATTCTCTACAACATTGTGTTGGTGAACTTTTTCTAGCAAGGCAGCGTTTTTTTCGGTTTCTAAAACCGGTAGTACACTAATATCAAGGTTAGAACGATAAAATCCTGTTTGAACCACTTGCTGAGGCAAAATATTGAAGCGTTCGGCCATATCTTGCTTCACTTTTGCCGTAGCTGTGGCAGTAAGCAGTAACACTTGAGGTATGGCGAACTCTTGACAATAAACAGGGATTTTTAAATAGTCAGGCCTGAAGTTATGACCCCACTCTGAAATACAGTGCGCTTCATCAACCACTAACAGGGAGATACTGATTGAAGATAGAAACTGTCTAAAGCGCTCATTCTTAAAACGCTCCACAGACACCATAAGTATTTTTGTCTGACCGCTTCGCACATCCCGCATGACTTGCTGACTTTGATCATATGTTAAGTTTGAGTCAATACTGGCAGCATGAATCCCTTTGCTATTAAGAAATGCAATTTGATCTTTCATCAATGCCAGCAAAGGAGACACTACTAAAGTGACATTAGCTAGTTGTAATGCACTAAATTGATAGCATAAAGATTTTCCTGAACCTGTTGGGAAAATAGCTAAAGACGAATGTCCAGATAAGATGTGTTCAATGACTGCTTGCTGGCCTTCTCGAAATTGTTCAAAGCCAAACTGTTGCTTTAATCTTTGTTGTAAAGAAGCCGATAGCTCAGATATATTGACTGGTGAATGCCCTGTAGGAGTTAACATGCCGATGCCTTTATTGATTGAAAGCAGTCGAACGTTACGACTTACGAGCAATATATTGATTGATCAGGAGAGTAAGTTTATCTTCGAAGCTTTCTTGTACTTGCTCAAGATCATCACCTAAACGCGCTAGATACTTGGCAGCTTGCTCACGAGTTAACATCTTGTTGGCAAGACAATAAGCCATTTCATCTAACTGTTTGTTAAATCTTGGTTCAAGAAACCATTGGCAGCTATCTGTATCGAATGCAGCTAAAGCTTGCTGCGCAAGGTTACAGAACGTTTCAATGTGGTCTGTACCATCAGGCCCTAAACAACCAGGTTCAAGTCGGTAAAGAACAATTAATTTATTATCAAACATACTAAGCGCGCATCCTATGCGTAAACAGTTGAGCTAATTTACAAACTTTCCTAAAGGGGTACATCACCTGAAGCAGAATTAAGCTTCATTAGCTTTTATCATAGCCTGTTTGAACTTATCAATATAGTTTTCAATCGGCACTATGTCTTCTTTTAAACGCCTATTTCGGCCTAGTAGAGAAGACTCTACAAATAAATCAAACCAAGTGGATAATGCTTCACCGTTTTTAGGTTCATTAATAGCACTAAAGGCCAATGCTGCTACTTCCGCTGTAGATAATTGGAAGTCATGACTGCCCTTTCTTAGCTCATAAGTTGCTAACGTTTCTGGATTAAATGATAACAAAGGCAATTCATGAAGATATGGGCTTTTACGAAACATTTTAATTGCTTGTCGCCAACTGCCATCTAAAAGAATCAATAATGGGATCTTTTTATTTTTTGTAGTGTCACTATTAATTTCTAACTTGTCGCATTCTACTGCGTGAGTAACTTGATCAATATGCTCAACCACTAACTGACCTTCTTGAGCATATTGAGCAGGAAAGATTAATAATGGTTGATATTGCGGGTCATTAATCATTTCTACCATTTGCTTATTGGGCTCTATACGAGACCATAAAAAAGCACTGGTGTTAGGCACAGTATCTGCAATTAATCGACCACTGTTAGTCGGTTTAAGCACTTCATCATCATACATTATCAGCATAAAATTAGCCGAAGTATTAAGGTATTGTCTGTGTTCACAAGTACAAAATAGCTCGCCTAACAAACACCAAGGGCAACGAATTAGCTTCATTCCTCTTGCTGCAAATGGCTTTGTTGAAATGGACTTTCTATATTGATAAAGACGATGAACAGCGTGTTGCTGCTCTGAAGGTAACGCCAACATGATGGATTCTCTATCTAACTCAATGCTTTATTAAGGAGGAATGATATAACGCTAATAAAATGTTACTAAAAATTATTAGGCCAACACATAAATATAAGCAAATTTTAGCTCATCGATCATGTGTTAACCTTCAAAATAATTCATCACTTAGAAGTATCTAAGCTAATGTAGATTAAACTATAGGATTCTACGTAGTAAGAAATCAGCTTTTAAGCGCTTTATTCTAGTCATAATTTTTTTCACAGGAACTGGATACTTCTGTAAAGTTTCTATTTGACTGTAATGAAATAGCTTTTCGGTATGAGTTAAAATGAGAGATTGCTCAGCTTCAAAATTTTCTTTCCATGCACCGCTTTCATCATGAAGCAGTAAGCCATTTTCTAAATCTAATGCCCAAGCACGCGGGTTTAAGTTTGAACCGGTAATAAGATGCTTACGACCGTCTGCGCTAATCCCTTTTAAATGGTAACTATTGATACCATTTTTCCAAAGGTGAATCCGTAACTGACCATTCTCTACCGCCCACTGCTGACGCTTAACAAACTTACGCAAAGACTGCTCATACATATAAGGCAGTGCGCCAATCGTTGAGAATTCTTTTTCAGGTGGAATATAAAAGTCATTTGCAGTTTTATCGCCTACGACAATATCAATACTTTTACCGTTACGTAGATGACGAGTTAGTGCACGTACTAAGGCATTAGGCGGGTTAAAGTAAGGAGTGCAAATGAATAATGATTCTTTTGATTCATCAACTAACTTAACAACAACTTCATTCAGCTTGTTCTTTTTACGGCCTAAGCCTACAAGCGGAGTAACGCGATTTCCAATACGAGTACTTTCAAACTCATATTTAGAACGGCCTAAACGAGTTTTAAAAGTACGGATATCATTCTTTTCAGGACATTGTTCAGTTTTACTATCTTGAGTTAAAGAACAAACTGCAGGATCACTAACGAGAAACTGATGAATATATGCAATCATACTTCTTGCAAGTTCAGCAGATTCAATCAAATGATAGCGATCAAAACGATATTTCTCGAATTGTTGGAAGTAAATATTATTAATACTAGCGCCACTGAAAATCACAGCATCATCAATAATAAAGCCTTTAAGGTGCAAAACCCCCATAAACTCGCGAGACTTAACCGGAACGCCCAAGATTTCAAACGGGACTTCTGCATCAGCCATAGCTTTACGGTACATAATATAATTACCGCTATCACCTTTATGACCAATCAGTCCACGTCGTGCACGATGATAATCGACTAACACGACTATGTTTAATTCAGGGTTGGCTGCCTTAGCGGCTAATAACGCATTTAATACTTCGCGCCCTGCTTCATCATCTTCTAAATACAAAGCAGCAATATAGATCGCATTTTGCGCATTGGCGATGCGTGTGAGCAATTCAGTCTTGAACTGAATCGGATCTAATAACCATTTTAATGATTCGGCTTGTAATGCGATACCACCTAGCTTGTCCAGCAAGGCAACCTCCTTAAATGTTTCTCAATGCATTCCATTGAGTTCGACGTTATAGCTGATTGATGTAACGTTTAAGATTTAGTTGATAAGCCTATTTTTAATAGGCAAATAAAGTTTAAAATGACTAAATCTATCAATTGGCTGTTTTTAAACGTCGCAATAACTGATTAACAAAATATTTGGAAATAGAAATTACCGACTTAACCGCTTTCGAGCAAGGTTTTTCTTAACTTAAACACTCGTTTGGTTAGTTTATGAGAAACAATTAATATATTTGGGATCAAACTCTAACGAATTACTCACGAAAAAGACCAGTTATTTACAGTTAAAATAGCGTTAAATCGACTACAAACGAAGATGTTTAATGTAAACGAAAGATAAATGGCGTATTTTAACTTTACCTTTATTGATTGTACTTTTTTAATTATGTCTTTTCTCTGTCGGGCCTTATCCGTACCACTCATTTTAGTGACATTAAGTATTCCTGCAATCGCTGATGACTATCTTGCAAGCATGATGGATATCATTAGCCCACCGCAGTCTCAAATTTCAGTGAGTATTTGGGATGTTGAAACTAAGCAAACTATCTACAGTCTTAACGATAATACTTTGATGTTGCCTGCGAGTATTCAAAAAGTGATTACAGCAGTAGCAGCGAGTCATCAACTGGGTAAGGACTTTCATTATCAAACTGAGCTAAGTTACGACGGTAGAATCAGCAACAATATCCTAGAAGGTAACCTATATATCCATTTTCAGGGTGATCCGACTCTTAAACGAAAACACCTTAGTGCACTCATCAGTAAGCTAAAACAACAAGATATTAATCAAATAACGGGTTCAGTGCTCTTAGTTGCAGATGAATCTAAACAAATACGTGCACCTGGCTGGGCATGGGACGATCTAGGCATTTGTTACGCGGCGCCTGTATCAAATTACATTATTGATAGAAACTGCGTTAAAACGACGTTGAAGCCCACCAAAGAAGCATCGTCAGTCTCGATTAAATCTATATATCCCATTACTATGACTTCTACGGCTGAATTTGATTCAAGCATTGATGTAAAAGATGCACAAAAGCATTTTTGTGAACTACATATGCAACGTTTTGATAATAATCACTATGAAATTGATGGTTGTTACCCTGGTAATAAGTCAATTCGATTAGCTATTGCTGTAAATGATCCCAGTTTATATAGCAAAAACGTTGTTGCTGACTTATTAACTGAAAACGATATCAGCTATCAAGCAATATCTATAAGTTCAAACAAGAATCTTCCCCGATCTGTCGACACAACTCATAATGGACACACAGTTATAGCTACACATGAATCAGAGCACTTACCGGCGCTACTTAAAACCATGTTGCAAAAGTCAGATAATTTAATCGCTGACAGTTTATTAAAACAGATAGGGAAAGAATATTTTCATCAATCTAAGCAAGCAATTAATGGCCAGCAGCAAGACGGTTTTGCTGTAGGAGCAAAAGCCATTGAACACATTATGTTAGCATTAGGCTTACCATTTATAGAGGCTAATATTGTCGATGGTTCAGGGTTATCTCGTTATAATTTGATGACTGCGCATCAAATGATGAGCTTATTACAGTTAATTAAAAACGATAAAGACCTACAGTATATTGAAACGCTACTTCCCGTGTCAGGACAGTCCGGCACGCTGCGTTATAAAAAGTACTTTAATCAAGCACCATTAAAAAATGAAGTGGCTGCTAAAACAGGCACGATGATGGGAGTCGAAAACCTTGTAGGCTATCTTAATGCAGATAATGGAAAACAATATGCATTTGTTATTATCGAAAATGGTTTAAGCCCTAAAGCTAAAAAATCCAGGCTAGCGCCCTTTAGTGCATTACTACTGCAAACATTAAACGAGTTACCATAAGCCACTTTTAAAATTACCTCAAAATACAAGCCTGATTAATCAATAAAGCACTGTTAATAAAAAAGCACTTTGTATTCACAAAGTGCTTATTTTATTTTTTTTAGCGCTGTTTAATTAGAATAAATCTATAGGCATAGCCATGATAGAGTCATCGCCTTGACTAACTTGTGCAATATGGAAGTCCGCCTTAGGCAATACTTTATCCATGTAGAACTTGGCAACATATTGTTTTTGCGTTGCAAAGTCTTGGTCTTCATGACCGTGAGCACGCTCAGCCATTAATAATGAATAATAACCGTAGAGGATATAACCAAAGGCATCTAAGAAATCGACAGCACTTGAGTTGATTAACGCAGGTTGAGATAACTTGTGCTCATTAATGTGATTAGCAATCGTTAGTAAATTATCAAAACGTAAACTGATCGCTTTCTTGTCCGCTTCTGAAACATGCTCAAGGCTCGATAATTCAGTATTGATTTCAGCGACAAAGCTTGTCAGCGTTGCAACATTATCACCAGTAACTTTACGACCTAAAAAGTCGATGGCCTGAATACCATTAGTACCTTCATAGATTTGCGCGATACGTGTATCACGGACAAATTGCTCTATACCTGTTTCGCGAATATAACCATGACCACCAAAGACTTGCTGTGCCATAATCGTTGAATCTAAACCACGATCTGTTAAAAAGGCTTTCGATACTGGCGTGAGTAAACCTACATATTTAGCCGCTTTGGCTTTGACATCGCCTTCACCATGTTTCGCTAAGTCCAGCTGTTTACCTGTAAATACAGATAATGCACGACCTGCATCTGTTATAGATTTAATGGTTAGTAACATACGGCGCACATCACCATGGACGATAATTGGATCTGCACTGGCGCCTGTTGGTGAACCACCAGCTGCAACTCCTTGGACACGTTCTTTAGCGTAGTCAGCAGCCATTTGGTATGCACCTTGTGCACTACCCAGGCCTTGAATGCCAATTGCTAGCCGTTCGTAGTTCATCATAGTAAACATACACACTAAACCACGATCAACGCGGCCAACTAAGAAGCCTTTAGCATTATCGTAGTTCATTACACATGTCGCTGACGCTTTAAGGCCCATTTTATGTTCTATTGAACCGACGGTTACGCCATTAGCTTCTCCCAATGTACCATCATCATTTACACTTATTTTTGGCACTAAAAATAATGAAATACCGCTAGAATTTGGAAGCTTGGCTAATACAAGGTGAATAACATTTTCTGTTAAATCATGATCGCCACCAGTAATAAAAATTTTACTACCAGAAATGAGGTAACTTCCGTCATTTTGTGGCTCGGCTTTGGTGCGGATATTACGCAAATCTGAACCAGCTTGAGGTTCAGTCATGTCCATTGCGCCAGACCATTGGCCTGAATATAAATTAGGTAAATATTTTTCTTTTAATTCATCTGTTGCGTGGGCATTAATGCATAACGCTGCCCCAGCGGTTAATGAGCTGTATAAAGTGAACGAGTTACATGCGCTGTAATTCATTTCATCAACTAATACACCCAACATTTTCGGCATTCCCATGCCACCAAAATCAGGCTCACCACACAACCCAACCCAACCACCTTCTGAAAATTGTTGATAAGTCTCTTTAAAACCATCAGGCGTAATGACCTTACCACCCACATGCCTAACTTCTTGTTCATCACCATTTCGGTTAATAGGTTGAATTAGGTCACGGCTAATCTTGCTCGCTTCATCTAAAATAGCGACTGCGGTGTCCATATCGACCATTTCAGCCATATTAGGCATGCTTTGCCAAGTGTTAGTGGCATCAAAAACATTTTCTAGTAGAAACTGCATGTCTTTCAAAGGAGCTTGGTAAGGGTTCATATAAGACTCTTAAACAGATAATTAAAACAGTTGTTTCAATTTATACAAAAGTCATGTTAAACACAAGTTGATTCTGCATTTAAAATAGATAAAAAGTATAAAATTTCAATCTAGATATTGAAGTTCTGCAGATAATAAAATTTAGCTTACAAGCCTTTAAATGCATGGGTTTTACTATGCTTCTCATTAAATTAATAACGACCTAAACTCCCTTTTGTTGCTTGAAAGCTTCACCTAATAAAGCAAAGTAATCTGCTATGCTTGCCATTATCAATTTACGATGTTCTAACGTGGGATATATCATTTCTGAAGCCGTATCTCTGTTCATCGTACCTGAAACTAAATATTGATTTTGAAGATAACCGTCAGACTCTATTGCAGCCTCAAATGCTCTAGCCATAAGTTCCGTGGGTTTCGAGAAATAGTAACTACCTTGCTGTTTATCAACTGAAATTGCATTAGTCACATATTGACTCGGCCTTTCACCATCGCCACTTAACAAAACTAATTTGAATAAAGCTGATAACTTATCATTCAGTGCATGAGGTTTAAGTAAAACATCTTTAAGCCATAGATCCGAAGCGCAGCTGTACTTTAAATTAAATGCTGACGCTTGATTGTCTCTTGTTCGTTGGCTGGAAATATCAAACGCTTTATCGACAATATAATGGTCAAAAGCGTGCCAAAACTCATGTGCCAAGGCGCCAGCTCCTGCATTTTTAGCTAATGCGAGCTCACGTGTTGTTGGTGAATAATGGGCTTGCACACCTTTTTGACCACCTCGTCCAAATAATAAATTGAGCGTTTTACGTAAACCTATTAGCTCGGTAGGCACTTGTAAGATTTGCGATAAATCCGCTAATGAATCAAACACTAGATTTGCTGCTATATCAGACTCTTCTCGGGTTACCCACTTTCCCACACTAATATGTCGCAAACCAAAGGTGTGCTTTATGTCAATAAAGTTTGCTTGTTGACCTTGTCGGTAATCAGCACCATTTCGATAATAGTTGGAATGTTTGAGCAAAGTGGCAGCCTAATATGAGTCTAAGAATTAATTACTACAAATAATTTAAATTGACGTGCTAATAAAAAAGCCTCTATATGAGGCTGTTTATAATGTTAACTTTACGCAGATGCGTTTATGATTATGAGTTACGGGTTACCACTTACCACATTAAATCATCTGGAATTGCATAATCAGCATAAGGATCATCAGCTTGTTCTACTTGATCAGAAGGGTTATTACTGGTTTCTTCCCATAAGTAACCGCACCATTGAGGAACAAGTAAATTAACGCGTTCGGCAAGTTTATGTGGTACTAGGTAACTCTTATCTTCATGGCGTACGATGCCTACAGCACCAGTTAACAGCTGGCCTTGAAGTTTTTCATCCACATAAATGGATAAAATTTTGTTGTCCATAGTGAAGTTAAATTTGATTTCAGCATCTTTTGGGATCTTGATAGCAAATTTAGTGAATTCAGTAATAAGCCCGCGTACTTGGCCTTTCTCACTAGCCTCAGCAAAACGTTTTTCGTTTAATGCACGATCTTTTTCAGCCTGCGCTAACTTTTGATCTGCAATTTGCTTTTTTAAATCAGCGCTACCGTCATCTACTTTTGACTTCTTTTGTTTACGCTTTTGAGTTTTTACATCTCGCGCTTTTTGCTTACTCGCAAGTCCTGCTTTAAGCAATTGCTCTTGCAATGCGTTTGCCATTTAAATCACCTTTAAAAATTACTAATACTATTTAGGCAAATGTTTAGCCAGTGCATCCATTGCAGCACCCGCTCCGCCTAATGACCAACCACCATCAACGGGTAATATGGTACCGGTTATATATGAAGCCATGTCTGATGCTAAAAATAAAGCTGCATTGGCAATGTCTTGTTTTTGACCATTACGTTTGAGCGGCACACTGCCTGCTATCATTGATTTTAATCCTTCACTCGGCGCTAAGCGATCAAAACCTTCTGTTTCTGCGATGGGACCAGGCACAATAGAGTTAACTCTAATACCATCAACGCCCCACTCTATCGCTAAAGTACGAGTTAACATATCGACTCCCGCCTTTGCAGCGCAAACATGGACTTGTAATGCCATAGGGACATAAGCTTGCGGCGCCGAAATTTGAATAACATTAGCGCTGGCCCCTTCACCTCTTTCTTTAATGCCTTTTATAAGTAAAGGATAAGCTTGCTTAATAACTTGAAAACTGCCAAGTAAATCAATATCCATAACTGATTTAAAACCATTAACAGATAAATCTTTAGCCCTCGCTGGAAAGTTTCCAGCTGCACCACTGACTAATACATCAATAAAACCAAATTCTGCCTCAATCGTAGCAAAACCCGAGGCCACCGCTTCAGGGTCCCTTACATCAAAACTGACACCTATATGCTTTCCTGATTCTCCAGAAAGCTTTAATGTATCAATTGCTGCATTAACTTTTTCAATACTACGACTGGCTACTGCTACATTGGCACCTTGATTAGCAAAGGCACAAGCGATGCCTAAGTTAATCCCACTGGTTCCACCAATTACAACTACGTTCTTTCCTTGAAAATCAAACATATTGCACTCCTGCATACTTTGTTGATAAACGGCATCTATATAAACAACAGCTATATAAACAGTAACGATAAATACAGCATTCGATGAACACGCGACCCATAACGTGATATTAATGGCACTGAGTCGCTTAAATTATTTCAACGAATTAACTATATGATGTAATGACGCAAGTGGATCTGCAGCTTTTGTGATCGGTCGCCCAATGACTAAATAATCAGAGCCAGCTGCAATTGCTTTTGGTGGTGTCATCACGCGGTGTTGATCGCCAACATCTGCGCCTACAGGTCGAATACCAGGGGTAATTAAGTTGAAATCTTTACCAAAGGTTGTTTTAAGCATTGTGGCTTCTTGAGCTGAACACACAACGCCGTCAAGTCCTGCTTGCTTTGTAAGAGATGCCAAACGTTTAACATGCTCTGATGCTGGTACGTTAATGCCAAGTAATGCAAGATCTTCATCACTCATTGACGTCAACACGGTCACAGCAATGAGTAATGGCGCATCATCACCGTATTTAGTTAAGGCATTTTTAGCTGCTTGCATCATGGCTAAACCGCCACTTGCATGTACGTTAGTCATCCAAACACCCAAATCAGCTGCTGCTGATACCGCTTTAGCTACAGTATTAGGAATATCGTGGAATTTTAAATCTAGAAATAAATCGAAATCACGGTCGTGAATATCTTTTACCAATTGAGGGCCAAATAAAGTAAACATTTCTTTGCCTACTTTTAAGCGACACATTGTCGGATCAAGTTTATCAATCAGTGATAGAGCCTCACTTTTATTGTCATAATCTAAGGCTACTACAATCGGTTTATCTGCCATGTTTACTCCGTAAGGTGTTAATTTACACACTACAATTTAATGACTGATTGCAGTGTATTTAATTTGCTTGTTTCTTATAAATTCTTATCGTGTAAAAGCCATGAGTAAGTGAACCTTGAGAAAATATAACTAAATCAATTGCAAGTGTTCAGTTTTATTCTCCATCAAGACCTTTGACTCTTTTAATGCTGCCCCATTCTTTACATGAAGGACAATGCCAATAAAGGCTATGAGCAGGAAATCCACATGAGCAACAACGATAACTCGGTCTAAATTTAATTTGTTGTTCAACTAATTTTTCAAGCATAGCCAGACTCTGTTTTGCTTGGCCATCTTCTGCTTGTTTGATATGTAGTTGCATTAAATGCTGAAAGCCTTTCATCGTCGGATGTCGATATAGATGATCTAACACCATTTTTTCAGCACTTTTTGTTTGCCCTTGCTCAATCTTATGTTGAGCAAGGGCGATGATAACACTCGCACCAGCACCGGACTCTAATGCTTGTTGTAGTAATGATTGATAACCATCTAAATCATTACTGTCACGGTAAACTTGTCGCGCAACGCCAATAGCGTCCGAAAATAATTCAATGTCAGCAAGCTTTAACTCAAGAAGTGCCTTTTTACATAAACTGACTTGCTCACTATCAAGATAGATTTTTGCCAGCGTTAACCAAGCGCGGCCACATTTATCATCTAGTTTAATACCTTGTTGTAGTAATTTGATTTTTTCTGCCGCATCAATTGCCTCGTCAGCAAGTTGGCAATGAAAGTGCGCCGTAATTGATTTGAGTGTTTGTTGACGTTTTCGGCTTAAACCTTTAGTGATATTAATGGCGTTTTGCCATTCTTTGGTGACTTGATAGATTGAAATTAATTGAGTTTCAGCTTCTTCACTGTGGTCATCTTGGCTTACTAAGTTTA
This sequence comes from Shewanella goraebulensis, assembly GCF_030252245.1. Lineage (NCBI taxonomy): Bacteria > Pseudomonadati > Pseudomonadota > Gammaproteobacteria > Alteromonadales > Shewanellaceae > Shewanella > Shewanella goraebulensis. The sequence goes on along the minus strand of NZ_CP126972.1, from coordinate 2,405,686 downwards.
AAAATATTTCTTCCGCTCTATCGTAAAAGCCAGCAGCTAAATAATCTTTGCCTAATTCCATCATAGCAATATCACGTTGCTCAGTGGTAAGGCTCGGTCTTGCAATAAGGTTTTGGTGAATGCGTATAGAGCGGTCAACTTCACCGCGTTTTCTAAATAGTGAGCCTAAAGATAAGTGTGTATCAATCGTTTCGTCGTCGACATCTAGCATGGTGATAAACAAATCGACGGCTTTGTCAGATTCGTTTGAAAGCAGAAAGTTAAGCCCAGTAAAATAGTCTCTACTGAGTTTTTTACTTTGCTGTTTTTGATTCTGTCGTATGCTTCTTCGTCCCATATACCAGCCATATCCGGCAGCTATAGGTAACAACAGAAAGAGGATCTCTAGCATATTACGCGGCGGTATCCTGTGCTGTTGAAGCTATTGGTTCTGCTACCTTGTCTGTTAACTGTGCAATGGTCTTATTTCTTTTTCTTAGCACCATTTTTAATTTAACAATGTAGTAAGCGGCAAATAACCAACTAATGATAAAGCCAGCTAAAAATACAACTGCAAGTACCACAGGTAATCGATACTGACCTTCAGCTACAAAATAACTGACTGTAACGATTTGCTCGTTCTTGGCACCGAATAGAAGAGCAAGAACAAAGAATAATCCGACAATAACAATGGCAATAAAAGATTTCACGTGCAGCTCCATTTTATCTGTGAAAGATAGGACCGAAATTTACCAATATAATGATTATCCAAGAATTTTAGTCAACTAACCAGCTTTGGTGAGCATTAGATACAAAAAAGCCTCCAAAAGGAGGCTTTTTAATCAAGCGTTAATCAATGATTAACCGCATCGACACGTTCACGCAGTTCTTTGCCAGGCTTAAAGTGCGGTACATATTTGCCTTCCAAGTCAACTGAGGTTCCAGTTTTTGGATTACGGCCTACACGTGGTGCACGGAAATGAAGTGAAAAACTACCAAAGCCACGGATCTCAATACGATCACCGCCTTCTAATGTTGTCGCCATTTGCTCTAACATTTCTTTAATAGCACTTTCCACTTCTTTCGCCGACAGCTGCGACTGCCTAGTGGCGAGTTTTTCGATCAGTTCGGATTTTGTCATCCTATACCCTCTATTATCAAGCCAAACACAGTCGCCTAATGGGAAACAAAGTTCGTTTCCCACACAACAGGCGATTTATTACTTACGAGCTGCTTTGAACGCTTCAGCCATTGCATTACTAATAACAGCATCATCTTGCTTGTTAATAGTTGCCATTGCTTCTTTCTCATCTGCTTCATCTTTCGCTTTGATAGATAAGCTGATAGAACGGTTCTTGCGATCTACGCCCATGAACTTAGATTCAACTTTGTCACCTACAGCGAATACTGTAGATGCGTCTTCGATACGCTCGCGAGAGATATCTGCAACGCGAAGGTAACCTTCAACAGTTTCAGCTAGTTCAATTGTAACGCCTTTAGCGTCAACAGCAGTAACTACACCATTTACAATAGTACCTTTCTTCTTGTCTGCCAAGTAGGCATTGAAAGGATCGTCTTCAGTTTGCTTAACGCCTAAGCTGATACGCTCACGCTCAGGGTCAACTGAAAGAACTACTGCATGGATTTCGTCACCTTTCTTGTACTCAGATACAGCGTCTTCGCCAGTACCGTTCCAAGAAATGTCAGATAAGTGAACAAGACCGTCGATGCCGCCGTCAAGACCAATGAAGATACCGAAGTCAGTGATAGACTTGATCTTACCAGAAACTTTATCGCCCTTGTTGAAACGAGTAGCGAAATCATCCCATGGATTAGTCTTACATTGTTTAAGACCTAGAGAAATACGACGACGTTCTTCATCGATGTCTAGAACTAGAACTTCAACTTCATCACCTAAGTTAACAACTTTAGATGGGTGGATGTTCTTGTTAGTCCAATCCATTTCAGAAACGTGAACAAGACCTTCAACGCCTTCTTCGATTTCAACGAAACAACCGTAGTCAGTTAGGTTAGTTACGCGACCAGTAAGACGTGTGCTTTCTGGGTAACGTTTGCTGATTTCTAACCATGGATCTTCGCCAAGTTGCTTAAGACCTAGTGATACGCGAGTACGCTCACGGTCATACTTAAGAACTTTAACGTTGATTTCGTCACCAACATTAACGATTTCAGATGGGTGCTTAACGCGCTTCCAAGCCATATCAGTGATATGTAGAAGACCGTCAACGCCACCTAAGTCTACGAATGCACCGTAGTCAGTAAGGTTCTTAACGATACCTTTAACTGCTTGACCTTCTTGAAGGTTCTCAAGAAGAGCATCACGCTCTGCACTGCTTTCTGATTCGATAACAGCACGACGAGAAACAACAACGTTGTTACGCTTCTGGTCAAGTTTGATAACTTTGAATTCTAATTCTTTGTACTCTAGGTGAGCAGTATCGCGAACTGGGCGAACGTCTACTAGAGAACCTGGTAAGAAGGCACGGATACCGTTTAATTCAACAGTGAAACCACCTTTAACTTTACCATTGATGATACCGATAACAGTTTCAGCATCTTCGTAAGCTTTTTCTAGAACAATCCAAGCTTCGTGACGTTTCGCTTTTTCACGAGATAATTGAGTTTCACCGAAACCGTCTTCAACAGAGTCAAGTGCAACATCAACTTCGTCGCCAACAGCGATTTCTAAAACACCTTGAGCGTTTTTGAATTCGTCAGCAGAAATTGGGCTTTCAGACTTAAGACCAGCGTCAACTAGTACAGTACCGTTTTCGATGCGTACAACTACACCGCGAACGATAGAACCAGGACGGAACTCAAGTTCATTTAGAGATTGTTCAAATAGATCAGCAAAAGATTCAGTCATTTTATGATTACTTTCTTTTATAAACCACCATCCATCCTAGATGTGGAGTCAATTAATTTATTTACATCATCCGTGATATAAATGTTGTTTCATAATTTCTCAGAATTAAGAAATTACGTTAAGTTTTTATTGATGTGCTCAAGCACAAGCTCAAGCACTTCATTAATGCCTATGCCACTAGTATCAATAACTAGCGCATCATCTGCAGGTACTAAAGGTGAGACTGAACGATTAATATCGCGGTCATCACGTTCAATGATTTCAGATAAAAGGCGATCGATATTAACATCGAAGCCCTTGTCCTGCAACTGTTTATAGCGTCTCTGCGCCCTTTCCTCAGCCGATGCGGTCAAGAAAATTTTGGCTGGCGCTTTAGGAAAAACGACAGTTCCCATATCACGTCCATCAGCGACCAAACCAGGTTCACTACTAAAAGCTCTCTGACGTCGAAGTAATGCTTCACGAACGCGTGGAAATGCTGCTATTTTTGATGCCGCATTACCACACTCTTGAGTGCGGATGCTTGTTGAAACATCTTCGCCTTCAAGAATCACTTTTACGAGATCTGTACCTGTTAAAAACTGCACATCTAAATGAGCGGCTAATAATGTAATAGCTTCTTCATTTTCTAATTCAACATTATGATGAATCGCAGCTAGGGCTAATACGCGATAGATAGCTCCGCTATCTAATAAGTGCCATTCTAGTTTTTGCGCAACTAGTTGACATATGGTCCCTTTCCCTGCACCGCTTGGTCCGTCGATTGTGACTACTGGAGCACGTTCAGACATAAATTCCTCCGAAAAAAAACAATCTTCCATGAAAGTAAAAAAGGTTCATCAAAATGAGCGCGCAGCATTGTATAATAATTTTGATCAAAAAACTGGAGTATTTTGTAAGTTCACTAAACAGATCAAAACAACGGCAGTATATTGACTGCCGTCATTTTTATGAAGAATGAAATCTTGCGAATTACTGAGCTAGGCGAGCAAACTCAGCAAAATAGCTTGGGAAAGTTTTAGAAGTACAATCTGGATCATTAATGGTGATCCCGCAGTCAGCAAAGGCCATCATAGAAAAACACATTGCCATACGATGGTCATTATAAGTATCAATTGCTGCGGTATTTAACACTGCTGGTGGAGTCACTGCGATGAAATCATGACCTTCTTCAACTGTTGCGCCAACCTTACGTAATTCGGTAGCCATAGCTGATAAACGATCGGTTTCTTTAATTCGCCAATTGTAAATATTTGTGATTCTGGTTGTTCCTTCCGCAAATAGCGCAGCAGTAGCAATTGTCATTGCCGCATCAGGAATATGGTTCATATCTAAGTCAACAGCAGTTAATTTTGCTTGTCTGGCAATAATATAATCATCGCCCCACTCAATATCCGCCCCCATTTTTTCTAGCACATCAGCAAATTTAACATCGCCTTGAATACTTAACTTACCTACACCAGTGACTTTAACTTCACCACCTTGGATGGCACCAGCCGCCAGAAAATATGATGCTGAAGAAGCATCACCTTCAACTAACACTTTACCAGGTGATACATATTGCTGACCGGTTTTAATTTCGAATCTACGATAGTCATGATTAATCACTTTCACACCGAACTGCGCCATTAAAGCAATGGTAATATCGATGTAAGGTTTAGAAACTAACTCACCTTTAATACTAATATTTACGGTATCTTTGGTTAAAGGGGCAACCATCAATAAAGCTGTCAAAAACTGACTTGATAAATCGCCTGCAATTTCTACTTCACCTCCACTAAGGCCATCGGCGTTAATTGTGAGCGGTGGAAACCCATCATTTTTTAAATAAGTGACATTCGCGCCAAGTTGTCTTAGTGAATCAACAAGATCTCCAATAGGTCTTTCTTCCATACGCGGCTCACCAGTTAAGGTGAACTCGCCTGAGCCTAATGTTAGTGCAGCACATAATGGTCGCATTGCCGTGCCTGCATTACCTAAAAATAACGTTTGAGCTTGTTCGGCGCTTAGAGGCTTACCTAATCCTTCAAGTTCACATACCGTATTGTTTTCAGATAACTGATAGTTCACACCAAGTTGTTTCAGTGATGCCAACATATAACGAATGTCATCTGAGTCTAGTAAGTTAGTTAACGTCGTTTTCCCTTTAGCAAGCGTCGCAAGGAGTAATGCTCGATTTGAAATACTCTTTGAGCCAGGAATATTAACCACACCGCTTACTTTTTTTACTGGTTCTAGACGCAATTTTTTCATTTGTGATTCTTCTTAAATATTTTCTAGCTAAACGCGAGAATGTCTGTAGTCAATAGATAACGACCAGGTTGTCAACTTATCTATACGATTAGTGCACTATTAGTTTGATTAATTATTCATGCCTACAAATTTACTGATTGCAGCCCATGATTCAAGGTAAATATGACATTTCTTCACTGTTTTTTAGCCAACTTGAATAAAATGAATGAAAAACAGTCGATTTAAAGACTTCTTGTCTATTACACCATCAGTTTTAGGTTAAAACTGTAAACTTGATAGTGGTAAAAATGAGGTTTTCAACGATATTGAAAAAAAGGCATTTCAATCAGCAATTAATCTACGTTACCCTTAAGTAAATCCTACTAACGCTGATTTATTAGCTGATTACAATATAAGGTCAACGGCCATGTTCAATACTTTAACTGCAATGCCTGCAGATCCAATCCTGGGATTACTCACCCAATACCGCCAAGACAATCACCCTCAAAAAATCGATTTGGGTGTAGGCGTATATAAAGATCCAGTTGGTCACACGCCTATCTTAGATTGTGTAAAAAGAGCAGAGCAACTCAGAACCGATACAGAAAACACCAAAGTATATATTGGGCCAACGGGTTCTGAACCATTTAATCGTTTAATGACAGAACTTGCTTTTGGTCAAGGACATGCTGTATTACTTGCGGATCGTATTCGTACTGTGTCAACGCCTGGTGGAACTGGCGCTCTAAGAGTCGCTGCGGAATTTATCAAAAGCTGCAATCCTAACGCTGTAATTTGGGTAAGCGATCCGACTTGGGCTAACCATACAGGTCTATTTGAAGCTGCTGGTTTAACAGTTAAAACGTATCCTTATTATGACTACGATACAAAAACACTAAAATTTGAAGAAATGAAAGCAGCGCTTAATACAATAAGCCAAGATGATGTTGTTTTACTTCATGCTTGTTGCCACAACCCTAGTGGGATGGACTTATCGGTCGAACAATGGGATGAAGTCATCGCAATTACGGCTAAGCAAGGTTTTACGCCTTTAATCGATATGGCATACCAAGGTTTTGGAGATGGTGTTGATGAAGATGCCTATGGCGTTCGTCAAATGGCTACAGCGGTCGAAGAAATGATTTTGTGTAGCTCTTGCTCTAAAAACTTCGGTTTATATCGTGAACGTATTGGTGCGTGCACTTTAGTCGCGAAGGACAGTAATACCGCCAATGTTGCTTTTTCAGTGCTACTTTATGTTGTCCGCTGTATTTACTCTATGCCGCCAGCGCACGGTGCTGCTATTGTAGAAACAATCCTAGGAACACCAGAACTTAAGCAACAATGGTTAGATGAACTGACAGTAATGCGAAACCGCATAAATGGTAATCGTCAAATGTTAGTCAATAAATTAATTGAGAATGGCGTTAAGCAAGACTTCAGCTTCATTGCCAATCAAAAGGGTATGTTTTCGTTTTTAGGCATTAATGCAGAGCAAGTAGAAACCTTAAAACAGCAACATAGTATTTATATGGTCGGTTCAAGCCGCATGAGTATCGCAGGAATAAGCGAAACAAATGTTGATTACCTAGCTAAATCTATCAGCTCTATTTTGTAATTTAAAAAAAAGCGAGTGACCTAGATGTCATTCGCTTTTCTTTTTATCTTTTAGTATCGCTATTTCCCAAGACTAACCATGCTTTTTGGCAAATGCTTTCATAAAACTTACTAAAGCTTGTACACCAGATAACGGCATTGCGTTATAAATACTTGCACGCATACCACCAACAATACGATGTCCCTTCAACGCCACTAATCCTGCTTGTTCAGCCTGCTTTAAAAATTCACTATCTAAGTTGCTGTCAGTAAGCTGAAAAGTGACATTCATTCTTGAGCGATTCGCAGCTACAACACCATTCTTATAAAATGGGTTCTCATCGATGCACTGATATAACGTGTCAGCTTTTTGTTTATTTACAGCTTCTATGGCACTGACACCCCCCTGTACTGTTAACCAGTCGAACACTTCAGCTGCAAGATACCAAGCAAAAGTCGGCGGCGTGTTAAACATTGAATCATTTGCTTGAGCCACACTGTAATCCATAATAGAAGATTGAGGTAAGCTAGGCAGTTTAAGCATATCATCACGCACAATGACAATTGATAAACCTGAAGGACCAATATTTTTTTGTGCACCCGCATAGATTAGACCGTACTGACTCACATCAATTTTACGTGACATGATAGTTGATGATAAATCAACAACCACAGGCCAAGGGCTATCTAAATTGTCAAAAATCTCAATACCATCTACTGTCTCATTGGCACAAAAATGCACATAACGATAATCTTTATCAATGCTATGTAAATCAGGTAGAACTACTTGATTTAGCCCAGACTTGTTTTTAACAATATTAAGCTGATCAATATTATCTTCACCGACTAACTTTACCGCTTCTTTAACTGCAGCAGTCGACCATTGTCCATTGACTAAATAAAGCGCTTTACCATTATCACCTAAAAAATTATTAACCACATTGGTGAATTGCCCACGTCCCCCGCCATGCATAAATAACACATGGTAGTTACTTGGAATATCCATCAGATCTCGTAATGTTTTTTCAGCATGTTGGGTCAATGCAATAAACTCTTTACTGCGATGACTAATTTCCATGACGGAGACACCCAAGCCATTCCAATCAATTAACTCTTGCTGTGCTTTTTGCATTACAGCTTGTGGTAACATGGCAGGTCCAGCACAAAAATTATAAATAGCGCTCACAGCATTGTCCTTTATCGTTTTGGGTTAAAACATTAAATTGATAGCATTTTGACAAGCAGTATATATCAACTGTTTAGTGGCTAAAATGAAAAATAATCATAAAGCTGCTAAGGATTGAAATTATTCAATTTAAGATATGTTTAAATATTATCTTTGGAGTATTTTTTGATAGAATTCACTGCTTTTTTGACGGTTAAAAGCTTTAGATTTTAAAAGCTACTATTTAAGCAAGTTAAGATACTTTTATATCGACTCTTTTGCTGGTCCATTAGCAAAGTTTCATTATTAATTACTAGTAAATTAACCTGTTATGAACAACAATACTTGTACACAAGTTAGTAACAAACGCCTTTTAGTTTTCTAATAGCGTCACAAATACAATAAAAAATAAGCCGTTTAAACGGTCATTGGAACTGTAAATGTTTTTAAAACCTATTTTGCTTTTAGGCACTCTATCTATCGGGGCTCTTAGCCCTATTTCTTCTTTAGCCGCAACGCAATCTGAATATATTCAAATAACAAATAACTTTAAACAAAATTTCCACAGTCAACTCAGAAAAAGTAAAGTTCCCGGTGGCGCTTTTGTTATTGTTGAAGGTGATCAAGTATTAAAGCTTGGTACTTATGGTAAGCGTACTAAAGGCGGCAGTTTAAATGTAAACGCTGATACTGTTTTTAGACTAGCGTCCGTGTCAAAAACATTTGCTGGCACATTGGCTAGTATGTTGGTTAATGAGAAAAAATTAAACTGGCAACAACCTATTGTGCATTATCTTCCTGAATTTACCCTGGCAGACAAACAACAAGCTAAGGACATTAACCTTGGTCATATCATTGGCCAAAGTACCGGTTTGATGCCAAACAGCTACGATAATTTAATCAATGCTAATGTCGACATGGAGCGTATTATCAATAAGTTCTCTGAGTTGACACCTATGTGCCAACCAGGTGTTTGTTACAGCTATCAAAATGTCGCGTTTTCATTTATACAAAATGCGATTGAACAACAATCTGGTCAATCTTACGAAGAGTTACTACAGCAGAAAATATTTTCCCCTCTCAACATGAAAACTGCATCTATTGGCTATGATGCATTTGATCAGCAAAGTAATCGCGCTGAACCTCACGTTAAGACAAAGTCTGGTTTCAGAAAAGTTACGGTAAAACCAAACTATTATTCAGTTGCACCTGCTGCTGGAATTAATGCCAGTATTACTGATATGTCAAAATGGCTCATTGCTAACCTTGGCGAAAACCCTGGTGTGTTATCAAATAGTGTAATTAAGGATGTCACAACAGCTGGTGTCAGAACGACGAAAGAGCTTAGACGACGTGATTGGCGTACATATCTAGATAACGCTCATTATGGTAAAGGCTGGCGAGTATATGAATTTGAAGGCAGGCCTTTAATTTATCATGCTGGTTGGGTTGCGGGCTATGTCGCTGAAGTGTCTTATTCTCCAGAGCTTAATATCGGTATGGCAATGCTACTCAATGGTGAATCACGAGTCATCGCTAAACTAAGCTCAAATTTCTGGCGTGACACCTTTAAAAGAGCCGATACACTTGCGAAGAATAGTCATTAAGCACTCAACTTAATATCTATGAGTAGTATCAAAGCTTTTTAATTACTAGATTCAGACATAAAAAAAGGATGCCATTGGCATCCTTTTTTATAATAGCTTATTGATTTACTTAAGCATCAGATTCTGGAGTATCAGTAGAGTCATCAGCTGTATTCTCTACAGCTTGTGTTTCAGATTGTTCACCTTCAACACCTTCTGCTAACTCTTCTTCAGTTACTTCGATTTCGTCTAGTCTTTGCAAACCAACTACTTTCTCGTCTTCAGCGGTACGGATGATAGTCACACCTTGCGTGTTACGACCAATCAGTGATACGCCACTTGAAGGAGTACGAACTAACGTGCCCTTGTTACTAATCAACATGATTTCTTCTGATTCAGTGACTTGTACAGCGCCAACAACTGCGCCATTACGTTCACTCACCTTAATAGAAACCACACCTTTAGTACCACGGCTTTTAGCTGGGTATTCAGAAAGGTCAGTACGCTTACCATAACCATTTTCAGTCACAGTTAAGATAGAACCTTCTTCTTTAGGAATGATCATTGAAACGACTTTTTGACCATCTTCAAGTTTGATACCGCGAACACCTGTAGCCGTACGGCCCATTGGACGGATAGCAATTAAGTCTTCACCTGTTTCAGGATCTTTCTTCACTTCACCTGTTTCAGAGTCACGTACTTTCTCGTTAAAGCGAACTACTTTACCTTCATTCGAGAACAACATGATGTCATCACTACCATTAGTAATATCTACACCAATTAATTGATCATCGTCTTTCAGGTTAACGGCAATAATACCGTTTGCACGAGGATTACTGTAAGCCGTTAATGCGGTTTTCTTAACTGTACCGTGCGCTGTTGCCATAACAATGAACTTATCATCAGCATATTCACGTACTGGTAAAATCGCAGTAATACGTTCACCATCAGATAATGGTAGTAAGTTAATGATGGGACGGCCACGTGCTGTTCGGCTTGCCAATGGTAATTGGTAAACTTTAAGCCAGTACATTTTACCGAAGTCAGAGAAACAAAGGATGGTGTCATGGGTATTGGCAACAAGTAACTTCTCGACGAAATCTTCGTCTTTAACTTTAGTTGCAGCTTTACCTTTACCACCACGTCGCTGTGCTTGGTAGTCAGTCAGTGGCTGATACTTGGCATAACCCATATGTGATAATGTCACCACGACATCTTCTTCGTTAATTAAGTCTTCAAGACTCATATCAACTTCGTTTTGATTAATTACAGTACGTCGAGCATCACCGTACTGTTCTAATACTTCTTCTAGCTCTTCTTTGATGACTTCCATCAAACGTTCAGGGCTACGAAGGATGAACAGAAGACCAGCAATGAACTCTAATAACTCTTCATATTCAGCAAGAATTTTTTCATGTTCAAGACCAGTTAAGCGATGCAGACGTAATTCAAGAATCGCTTGTGCCTGTTGTTCAGTTAAGAAGTACTCGCCATCGCGAATACCAAATTCTGGCTCTAACCACTCAGGGCGCGCTGCATCATCACCTGCTTTTTCAAGCATGCCTTGCACATTACCGAGTTTCCAACCTTGGGCAACTAATTTAACTTTTGCTTCAGCTGGTGTTGGTGATGCTTTAATTAATGCAATAATTGGGTCAATGTTAGCAAGTGCAATCGCTAATGCTTCAAGGATATGTGCACGTTCGCGAGCTTTACGTAACTCAAATACAGTTCTGCGAGTCACAACTTCACGACGGTGCAGAATAAAGCACTCAAGCATTTCTTTTAGGTTAAACAGTTTTGGTTGACCATTTGTCAACGCAACCATATTGATACCAAAAGAGCACTGCATTTGAGTTTGAGCATACAGGTTATTAAGAACAACCTCGCCTACTTCACCGCGTTTGATTTCAACAACAATACGCATACCGTCTTTATCAGACTCATCACGTAAACCGCTGATACCTTCAATTTTCTTATCTTTTACAAGCTCAGCGATCTTTTCAATCAAACGTGCTTTGTTAACTTGATAAGGAATTTCAGTAACGATAATCCGTTCACGGCCGTTTTCTTCTTCAATTTCGGCTTTAGAGCGCATAACAGCACGGCCGCGGCCAGTCTTATATGCATCAATGATACCTTTACGGCCATTGATTGACGCAGCTGTTGGAAAGTCAGGTCCAGGAATATACTCCATTAGCTGTTCAATTGAGAGACTAGGCTCTTCAATTAACGCTAAACAACCTTGGACAACTTCATTGATATTGTGCGGCGGGATATTGGTCGCCATACCAACAGCAATACCAGAAGAACCATTGATTAATAATGTAGGAATGCGTGTAGGAAGAACCGCAGGGATATGTTCAGTACCATCATAGTTAGGTACATAATCCACGGTTTCTTTTTCTAAATCAGCTAGCAATGAATGCGCTAACTTCTCCATACGAATTTCGGTATAACGCATTGCCGCTGCTGAGTCACCATCGACAGAACCGAAGTTACCTTGGCCGTCTACTAGGGTATAACGCATTGAGAATGGTTGTGCCATACGTACGATTGTATCGTAAACAGCAGAATCACCATGTGGGTGATACTTACCAATTACGTCACCAACAACACGAGCTGATTTTTTATAAGGCTTATTAAAGTCGTTCTTTAATTCGTTCATTGCAAAAAGCACACGACGGTGAACAGGTTTTAAACCGTCACGAACGTCGGGTAATGCACGACCTACGATTACACTCATTGCATAATCTAAATAAGAATTTTTTAGTTCGTCTTCGATGTTAATTGGCGAAATTGATGATGCCAGATCAGTCATAAACTGCTCGTTCCCCTAAAATTAGCGCACAATAATTATTCCATTTTATTGTGTAGCTCAAAAACGTGATTTTGCATTCTAACACAGATAAATAAAGTGGCTAGACCTTAGAACAACGAAAAGTTAAAGCAAGTGAAAAACTGAATAAAAACAGCAAGAATTAGTCAATATTGTTTAGGTTTAACTACTTTTGAAATGCCTAAAGGCTGCTAACAAAACCCCAATGGCTTTTTTATCAGCAGTTACTGCCGAATATATAACCGATTAGAAATGAATCTTGTTTCATCTCACTATGTTTATTGCTTCGTATGGTTATAATGCATGCAATAATCATAAATAAAACATGGGTCCTTGCTATGTCTAACCAAGAACACACTACTCAACAGAATGTTGATCATCAAGAAATCGAAAAATTTGCCCAAATGGCAGAGTCTTGGTGGGATCCAAATGGTGACTTTAAACCATTACATCAATTAAACCCTTTGCGATTAAATTATATTGATCAAACCAGCGGTGGTTTATTTGAAAAACAAGTCATTGATATTGGTTGTGGCGGCGGAATATTGTCTGAAAGCATGGCAAAAATTGGTGCGAAGGTGACGGGTTTAGATATGGGCGAAGCACAAATTGAAGTCGCAAAACTTCATGCCTTAGAAACTGGGGTAACCATCAATTACGATACCATGACTGCTGAAGACCATGCTGCCACTCACGCAAATCATTATGATGTCGTCACTTGTATGGAAATGCTTGAACACGTACCAGATCCATTATCAGTTATTCAAGCATGTTGTGACATGGTTAAGCCTGGAGGTCATGTTTTCTTTTCAACCATCAACCGTAGCATGATGTCATATATACAAGCGATTGTAGGTGCAGAATATGTTTTAAAAATGCTGCCTGTCGGCACACACGATCACAGTAAGTTCATCAGACCTTCAGAGCTAATAAATTTAGTGGATAATACCGACTTAATTTGTCGCGACGCATTAGGCATCACTTATAATCCTCTTTCTGGTGTATATAAGTACACTAACAAGGTCGATGTTAATTACATGATTGCCACTCAAAAGGTCGCTGACTAAACAAAGTAAGATTAAGTTGTCATATCAAAAGGTAACGTCATTTCTGGCGTTACCACCCTTCTTAGTTCCAAATTAAACTTACTGATGTAATAGCTCGATAAGCTTGTTAATAACACGAGGCATTTATGAATTCTATTAAAGCTGTGCTCTTCGATTTAGACGGCACCTTAGCTGATACTGCACCTGATTTAATCCATGCGTTAAATCTAAGCCTGCTAGATCGTAAAATAGCACCTCAGAGTGTTGAAGCGCTGCGGTATTCGGCTTCACATGGCAGTCTTGCTTTAGTTAAAGCCGGCGTACCTCACCTTGATGAAACCACTCAACTTGAAATTCAGCAATCATTGTTGGATTACTACAAAATGGTCAATGGTGAAAAGGCACAGTTATTTGATGGATTTGATGTCTTTCTAGATTTGTTGGACAGTAACGAAATTCCATTTGGCATTGTCACTAACAAACAAGCAAAATTCACTCGACCACTTATCGATGCTTTAGGCTTAACGCATCGGGCGAAATCGATTATAAGTGGAGATTCAACTCATCACCCCAAACCCCATACCGCTCCAATGTTATTAGCTGCACAGCAAATTAATTGTAAACCCCAAGAGATATTATATTTGGGCGACGCAGAACGTGACTTAGTCGCAGCTGACAATGCAGGGATGATTGGCGGAACGGCCCTGTGGGGGTATTTATCTGAATCAGATACTCCAGATCAATGGCCAAGTAAAATTGAATTTAATACCGTTGCTGATTTGCACGAGCTTTTCCTGACGAAAGTTATTTCGTAACCAAAATCATTGCGAAATGGTCGCCATTAAATGGCCTTTTACAACTTATAAAATCGTTAGTTAATCTAGCAAGTCTAGCCTGCTATATTTGAAGAAACTGCATCAGCAACGTCTCTAATTCAGGTATAAGTCTGCTTAGCAAACCTTACATTTAAAAATCAAACTATTTTTATACTGAAACAATCGATCGCTGTTTATTTTAGCGATCGAACTAGCGTAACTTTTCGAACAAAAAAACGCCTAAACCAAAAAAATTAAGCGTATTTTACGTTAGCAGGTTAGCTTTTACTAACTTGTTTCAATATACATGAGATATCCACAAGTTATTCAACAAAATCTTGCTTGCAAATAGTGAGGAACCTCACTATCTTGTATGTATTAAATTTAAAAACACCATATCTTGTGTGTGACATCACTAAGAGACACTAGCTTAAAACCTACGTATCTCGCTGTAACACTAGTATTTTTGTTGATATTATGTTGTGAATACTTTTGGATGATCTGCTTACAAGGGAACGTAATGTGATTTATTGGCGATCGTAAATAACACGGTAGAAAAAGATCCAATAATAAATTGCACCAATAAATATAGAACCAAGGCTTTTTTTAATGAACAGCAATATGACAGTCACTAAACGCAGTGGCGAACGCGAAAAAATTGATTTAGACAAAATTCATCGCGTTATCGAATGGGCAGCAAAAGGACTGAAGAATGTTTCAGTTTCTGAAGTTGAATTACGCTCTCACCTGCAATTTTTCGATGGTATTCCTACTGAAGCTATCCACGAAACAATTATTAAGGCAGCAGCTGATTTAATTTCTCCTGAATCACCTGATTACCAATTTCTTGCTGCTCGTTTAGCTGTATTCCATTTACGTAAAAAAGCTTTCGGTCAGTTCGAACCACCTAAATTAATCGATCAAGTAAACCGTTTGGTTGAGCTTGGTAAATACGATAAGCATATTATTGAAGACTATACAGCTGAAGAATTAACTATTCTTGATGGCTATATGGATCATTGGCGTGATATGGACTTCTCTTATGCTGCAGTAAAGCAATTAGAAGGCAAGTACCTAGTTCAAAACCGTGTTACTAACGAAATATACGAAAGTGCTCAGTTCTTATATATCTTGGTTGCGGCATGTTTATTTGCTAAATATCCTAAAGAAACACGTCTTGATTACATCAAACGTTTTTATGATGCGGTATCTACCTTTAAGATTTCACTGCCGACTCCAATTATGGCTGGCGTTCGTACACCGACACGTCAGTTCAGCTCATGTGTATTGATTGAATGTGACGATAGCTTAGATTCAATTAACGCGACTGCATCTTCTATTGTTAAGTATGTCAGCCAACGTGCAGGTATAGGAATTAACGCTGGTCGTATTCGTGCTTTAGGTAGTCCAATCCGAGGCGGCGAAGCATTCCATACCGGTTGTTTGCCTTTTTACAAGTATTTCCAAACCGCGGTTAAGTCATGCTCACAAGGCGGTGTACGAGGCGGCGCAGCAACCTTGTTCTACCCTATTTGGCATTTAGAAGTTGAATCACTTCTTGTCCTTAAAAATAACCGTGGTGTTGACGACAACCGTGTTCGTCATCTCGATTACGGCGTGCAATTAAACAAACTGATGTATCAGCGTTTAATTAAATCTCAAAACATTAGCTTATTTAGCCCATCTGACGTACCTGGTTTATACGATGCGTTCTTTGCTGATCAAACTGAATTTGAACGTCTGTATTTACAGTATGAAGCTGACACTAGCATTCGTCGCAAAGAGATAAAGGCAGTTGAATTATTTTCACTGATGATGCAAGAGCGAGCTTCAACTGGTCGTATTTATATTCAAAACGTCGACCACTGTAATACCCACAGCCCATTCGACCCAAAAGTTGCGCCAATTAAGCAATCTAACCTTTGTTTAGAAATTGCTTTGCCAACTAAGCCAATGAAAAACATTGAAGATCCAAATGGTGAAATCGCCCTTTGTACTCTTTCAGCGCTTAACCTAGGCGCAATCAATAACTTATCTGAGTTAGAGCCGCTGGCTGATTTGGCAGTTCGTGCACTTGATAACTTATTAGATTATCAAGACTACCCAATTATTTCAGCTCAGCTTGGTTCAATGAATCGTCGAACTCTTGGTATAGGTGTTATTAACTTTGCAAATTACCTAGCGAAAAATGGAATGAAATATTCTGATGGCTCAGGTAACAACTTGACCCATAAAACATTTGAAGCAATTCAGTTCTACTTATTAAAAGCTTCTATGAATTTAGCGAAAGAACAAGGTGCTTGTCCGTTATTTAACGAGACAACGTACGCTGAAGGTATCTTGCCAATTGATACTTACAAACGTGACCTTGATAAAATTTGTAGTGAACCACTTCATATGGATTGGGAAGGTTTACGCAGCGATATTCAGCAACATGGCCTACGTAACTCAACCTTGTCAGCGCTAATGCCTTCTGAAACATCGTCACAGATTTCTAACGCGACTAACGGTATTGAGCCTCCACGTGGCTTGATTAGTGTTAAAGCAAGTAAAGACGGTCAGTTAAAGCAAGTAGTACCAGACTTTGATGAACTAAAACATCAATATGAACTGCTTTGGAATATGCCAAACAACAATGGTTACTTAGAGTTAGTTGGCATTATGCAAAAGTTTATCGACCAAGCTATTTCGGCAAACACTAACTACGACCCAACACGTTTTGACGGTCAGAAAGTTCCGATGCAAACTTTGCTTAAAGATTTGCTAACAGCCTACAAATTAGGGGTTAAGACCCTTTATTATCACAACACTCGTGATGGTGCATCAGACAACTTAGACGACATCACTGTAGTCGAAAAAGAAGACGATGATTGTGCCGGCGGCGCTTGTAAGATTTAATCAATAATTTGCATACAATCGCGGGGAGTTTCCCCGCTTTTTTAGGATATATAAATGGCTTACTCTACTTTTTGTCAAACACCTAACAACCCAATGAACGAGCCAATGTTCATGGGCCAATCGGTTAATGTTGCGCGTTACGATCAACAAAAATATGAAGTTTTTGAAAAGTTAATTGAAAAGCAATTATCTTTTTTCTGGCGCCCAGAAGAAGTAGATGTAAGTAAAGATAAAATTGATTACCAAAGCTTACCTGAGCATGAAAAGCACATTTTCATCTCAAACCTTAAATACCAAACATTATTGGATTCTATTCAAGGTCGTTCACCTAATGTCGCCCTTCTACCTTTAGTGTCACTGCCAGAATTAGAAACATGGATTGAAACCTGGTCGTTTTCAGAGACAATTCACTCGCGTTCTTATACTCATATTATCCGTAATATTGTTAACGACCCATCAGTAGTATTTGACGATATCGTGGTAAATGAAGAAATTCTGAAGCGCGCTGGTGATATTGCACAATACTATGATGACCTTATTGAGTTAACTCAAGTATTCAATTTACACGGTGAAGGCACTCATAATATCAATGGTAAAGAAATCGCGGTCAGTTCGCGAATTCTTAAGAAATCACTTTACCTTTGTATGATGTCTGTGAATGCATTAGAAGCTATTCGTTTCTATGTGAGCTTTGCTTGTTCGTTTGCATTCGCAGAACGTAAGTTGATGGAGGGTAACGCTAAAATTATCCGCTTAATCGCCCGTGATGAAGCGTTACACCTTAATAGCACTCAGCATATTGTTAATATTATGCAAGGCGGCAAAGATGACCCAGAAATGGGAGAGATTGCCAAAGAATGTCATGACCAAGCTTATGACATCTTTTTCAAAGCGGCTGAGCAAGAAAAAGAATGGGCACAATACCTGTTTAAAGATGGCTCAATGATTGGTTTGAACGAGCAAATTTTGTGTCAGTATGTTGAATACATCACTAACCAACGTATGAAAGCCGTAAACCTGCCACAACCTTATCCAGAGCAATCTAACCCGCTTCCATGGATGAAAAACTGGCTAGAAAGTGATGCTGTACAAGTTGCACCACAGGAAGTTGAAGTGTCATCTTATTTAGTGGGTCAAATTGACTCTGCTGTAGACAGTGATGAGTTTTCTGACTTTGACCTATAAGCACAACTTTAAAAAAGCGCCCATTGTCAGTTTAAATGGTGAGCCTGTGTTGCTGTTCAATCAACAGCAACACACTCTGCTTGAAGTATTAGAAATAAAAAAAGTGAATGTATTCTCTGAATGCAGAAATGGCTTTTGTGGCGCCTGCAAAACAACAGTAAACAAAGGCAGTGTCAGTTATATCACTAAACCTTTAGTTGAACTTAAAGACAATGAGTGTTTGCCTTGTTGTTGTGTGCCAGATTCTAATTTAGACCTTGATTTAACCACAGACGAACCAAGCAACCTTTATGTTCAGCACAATAAGTCTGTGGTTATTCTAGATTGATAGAGTCAGATTAATAAAATTAGCTTGGTATAGTTAGTTTATTAGTATTAAACACATAGAAAGCAATATCCCGCAAAGTAAGTTAGCTGAAACCTTTACCTTAATCCTTAATTCATAAATCTTTTTCATAAACCTCAAAAAGTGCAACTTCAAACATACTTAATGAGCCATCTATACTAACGAGCACGTTTCGCTTTTTTTGCTTCTATAAACATTTTATCGACTTCGCCAAACATCCAGTTCATGATATTACCTGCACCTTTATCACGACGTTTTACTAACCCCATTTCAATCAAAATCGAATCAGGAATGTGATAACAACTCAATTCTTTTATCTCACCTGAATACCAAGACGAATCAGCAATATGCTCAGGTACAAGCGCCCAGCCTAAACCTCGAACAACTAAAGAGGTAATATGATAATAACTGTCAACGTGCCAGCAGTTAGCCGATATGGCCTTGCTAGCTGTTTGTAAGTCACAAATGACTAACTGCCTATATTGATTTAGCTCTGCAATATTAGGTACTGGGATTTCAGCTAATGGATGATCTACTGACACGATCAATGAATGATGAAAGCTGTCGATACTAAAAAACTCTAACCGTTCACATAATTGTTCTCCTCTGAACAATACACCTAGATCAGCTTTACCATCGTCAACCCATTGAGCAATATCATCTCTTGATCCATTAAGAATGGTAAGTTTTAATAAAGGAAATGTCAGCGCAGTTTTTATATAAAACTCTTCAAAAATAGAAATTGGCACAGCTTCATCAATTGCTATGGTTAGGGCTAACTCATCTTCAGTCTGTACCATCATAGCTCTTGAATTTAATCGCTCACACTGTGCTAGCACAGCGTTGGCTTCAATAAGCATTTGCTTGCCTTGCTCTGTTAAAATAGGCGTGCGACCTGCTCTATCAAACAACTTGAATCCTAAATCAATTTCTAAATTGGCAACCGCGGTACTCACTCGTGATTGGGCTTTGCCTAAGGTCCGCGCCGCTGCAGAAAAAGAGCCCGTATTCACAGCTGCTACGAAAGCTTGTAATTGCTCTATTGACCAATTCATTTCAACTCCACAAGATTAAACCAACCCACCTATCCGAATACCGGATAGTTACCAACTTTATTCTATCTTACAAATAGCAATAATACGCACTATTAGCTTGTAGAATAATTTTGAGTGTGGATCATGTCTAACGTAAAACCTAAGCCATCGACCTTAACCGTCAGCCAGCATTTTTGGAAATATGCCATTCCATCGATCGCAGCTATGTTAGTCAGCGGTCTTTATCAAATCATCGACGGTATTTTTGTAGGCCATTATATTGGTTTTGAAGGTTTAGCAGGTATTAATATGGCTTGGCCTGTTATCTGTTGTATTGCAGGTGTGGGAATGATGATTGGCATGGGTGGTGGTAGTTTGCTATCAATTAGTCGCGGTGAACACAAACCCAAAGATGGTCAACGTGTATTAAATAACGCCGTCGCATTAATTGTTATTCTTAGTGTACTTGCAGCTGTGTTTATACATTATTTAGGTGAATCATTATTGCTACTGCAGTCTGCAAATGGGACTAACTTTGATATGGCGATGAACTATATCGAGGTGTTTGCCTACGGCGCATTTTTTACCGCCGCAGCCACTGCATTTCCGTTGCTGGTGCGTAATGATGAAAACCCGAGCATTGCAACCAAATTACTGATTATTGGTGCAACACTTAACATTGTTTTAGATTATCTACTGATAGCTGTATATCCGTTAGGATTAAAAGGCGCTGCTATTGCAACACTTTTATCGCAAGCAACCGTAGTTGTGCTTGGGTTTAGTTACTTTCTCTCATCGCATGCCAATACACGAATTAAATTTGAGCTTGGTTTATTAAACCCAAAACAAATGAAGCACATCATTGTTTTAGGTAGTTCGAGCTTGTTCATGTTTTTGTATTTCAGTTTTATCATAGCACTGCATAATTATCTGTTCATGAAGTTCGGTTCTGCAATCCATGTCGCTGCATTTGCCATTGTTGGTTATGTAGCAACAACTTTCTTTCTACTGGCTGAAGGTATCGCTGGCGGTATGCAGCCACCTGTGAGTTATTACTATGGCGCTAAACAAATAGATAACATCAAAAGCACAGTTAAACTGGCAGTAAAAGTCATAGTCATATTGGCGCTATCTACGCTAGCTATTATTAATATATTTCCTGAGTTTGTAATCGGCTTTTTTAGCAGTGAAGATAAGGTGTTAATGGCGGAAACCTTAGTGGGTATGCGTTTGCACTTATTTGCACTGGTATTAGATGGACTTATTTTTATCGCTACTATGTACTTTATGGCGGTAAACCAAGGTGGTCGCTCTTTGACTATTTCGTTAGGCAATATGTTGATTCAAATTCCTTTTCTATTAATGTTGCCATCAATATTGGGGGTAAACGGAATCTGGCTTTCTGTACCTTTATCGAACGTTGCTTTATGTATTCTATTGTCACCGTTAATATTCAATGAAATTAAAAGAGTTAACAATTTAAAGCTTGGCAGCGTTATTAATGTTGATGCAACTACTGCTAAACAGGTAAACGCTATCATTTAACTGTAAGTCTAGTTGAAGTATAAATAGCAGCAACTGGGCTTTTGTATTTGAATAATAAATATCAGGCATCCACATTGAGACTTTGACAGCTCTAGTGTGAATGCCAAGGATAACGTTATTCATATAGCAGTTAAATCTGAAATGTTAACATTGTTTTTACCATTACTTTTAGCAAGATATAAACATTTATCTGCAGCTTTAATGAGGTTTTCTATTCGCTTCATATCATGGCATTGTTTTGCTTCACTAATCCCAATGCTGACAGTAACAGTAAAAGCTCTTTCCTCAGATTTGAACTCTAGTCGTTCAAAGCTAGCTCTAATGGTTTCAGCAAGTTCCAACACAAGCTGCATATCCAATGTTGGAATGAAACCGATAAACTCCTCGCCGCCCCAACGACCAACTGCACCTTGATTATCTTCAATAACCGCTTTGATAATATCTGCTAACGCTTTAATAACCTTGTCACCACTATGATGACCGTAGGTGTCATTAACCAGTTTAAAATCATCTATGTCTAACAAAAAACAAGTTAAATCAGCTGAATTACCCAAATGCTTATCTAACCAATCATAAATAGCACTTCTATTAAAAATGTCCGTTAATTCATCATGAGTTGCTTTGTACGCCAGTTCTTTCTCAAGTTGTACTTTATCAGTCACATCCTCAATCACAACTTGTACTGCTGGCTCACCATCCCATTCGATTAAGTTATCGTATATATTGAAAAAACGAGTGGAACCATCAAAACAGATGTTTTCAACCACACTCGTACTTCCAATTGTATTTCCGCAAATAATTTCTTGATAATGTTGTTTAGCTAGCACTTGATATTGGTGAGGAATTAATTTTAAAACGGAATCAATACCCATGACTTGTTCGTTAGAGTTAGCTCTCAATAGTTTCACACATGCATCATTAATCATTAAAGGTTTAAAGTTACGGTGCACCATAATTCCTTGCCCCGAATCAGTTATTAACCTTTTAAACATTAAATCTTGCTCTCTGATCCGTTCATTTGCCTCTACTAAGACAGATAAATCTATAACCGTGACTTGCAAAGCCGGTTTTCCATGCCACTGGATCAAATGGTCAACTGAAAACACAGTAAATTCTCGACCATTTCTATCAATATTGGTAAATGTATGACCTCGTGGATACATCTTACCAGCAACAATATTATGATAATTTTGAGTAGCTAACTTATGTATATCAACAGGAAGTAAATCAAGAAAAGAATCTATATGACTTAACAAAGATTCTGGTGATTCATAACCAAAAATTTTAGCGTAAATCTCGTCAACATGAACAGCGTTCATGTCTTGAATAATGATGACACCATAACTTGAATCAATATTAATTTGTGGCATAGAAATTTTAAGTAAAACACTCTTTATAAGATTAATTAATGTCAATTATAGTCGTTAACAGATAAATTCAACCAGTTGGTATTTGATTATTTGATAACTCTAATGGCCGTCATTAATAATTATCGGACGCAAAAAAAAGCAGCGTAAATACGCTGCTTTAAATCTGTAATGATTTGATAAATTATCCGTAGGTGTAACTCGCACCTAAACCTAAAGGAAAACCAATTGACCAATAAATTAATAGCCAAGCACTCCAGATCGATAATAACGCCAAGCTAAATGGCAGCATCATCGAAATCAAGGTTCCAATCCCAATTCCCTTTACATAGCGCTGACAGTAAACAACAACCAGAGGGAAATAAGGCATAAGTGGCGTAATGATATTTGAGCTTGAATCGCCAATACGATAAGCCGCTTGCGATAAGTCAGGACTGATATTTAACTGCATTAACATTGGTACTAACACAGGACCGATTAACGCCCATTTAGCTGATGAAGAACCAACAAACAGGTTTACAAAACCGACTAAGATAATCATCCCAACAACGGTCACTTCTGCAGGTAAATTTAATGCTTTGAGACCACCTGCGCCTTCAACAGCGATTAAGGCTCCCAAGTTTGAAGCAGAAAAAGCCGCTACAAACTGAGCACAGAAAAATGCCATCACAATATAATGAGACATACCACTCATTGACTTCGACATTGCCTGCACAACATCTGACGATGTTTTAAAGCTGCCTGTCATGTAGCCATAAACTAAACCTGGTAACATAAAGAAGATGAAAATTAACGGCACAATTGATTGCATCAATGGGGCACTAAAGCTCGTTAGCGATCCATTGGCATCACGCAGCGTAGACGTTTCAGGAATCGTTAATGAAAAGAAACCGACTATTGCGGCTAACATCACAGCTGAAGCGATTCTAAAAGCTTTCATTTCTTTATCGCTAGCTTCATCCATCGCCGGTAAGTCAACTTCATCACGGTTAACTTTATGGGATTTATTGAGTCTTGGCTCAAGAATTTTATCCGTTAAATACCAAATAACTAGCGTAATCGGAATACATGAAGATGCAGCAAAGAACCAGTTGTTTAACGGATTAACTTGAATCTCTGGGTCAACAATTTGCGCAGCCGCTTGGGTAAAACTCTGCAGTAAAGGATCGATGCCAGATGGGATAAAGTTAGCACAAAATCCGCCAGAAACACCGGCAAACGCAGCAGCAATACCTGCTAAAGGATGACGACCTACAGTAAAGAAGATAACGCCAGCTAACGGTATAACCACCACGTAGCCTGCATCAGTTGCGGTATGTGAAATAATACCTACAAGCACAACTGCTGGTGTTAAAAACTTTGCAGGAGTCACTTTAAGCATTTGCTTCAATGCAGTATTGATAAAGCCAGACTGCTCAGCAATACCCACACCTAACATAGCAACTAATACAACACCTAAAGGAGCAAATGCAGTAAAAGTAGTCACCATCGAAGTCAAAAAGTGCGTTAACGCATCTGCACTTAATAAATTATTAACCTCAATAGGGTTATTGGTTCTTGGATCGATTGCTTCAAAATTAACGCCCGAAAGCAATGCTGAAATAACCCAAACTGCAAACATTAAAATTAAAAATAACATAGCCGGATCTGGGAGTTTATTTCCCACTCTCTCAATGCTATCTAACGCTCTACCTAGTAATCCCGGAGCTTTCTCCGTAGAGTCACTTTTCATCGTCATCACTTCCTACCTTGTCAGTATTTGGCAAGTTACTGTGCAAATAAAATAAAAATTATTGCACAAACAATCGCCAAAAATCTGCTTAATATAATTTTTAGCCCTAAAGAATAAACAAAGAGTCTGTAATCAAACTTAAATTCAAACCTAAGTAGTACATAAAACAGTCACTTAATAGACAAAATAAAACAAGATTTTTGAAATTGAGAACTAAGACACTTACGAGAATTTACTGTTGATAAAAATTAAAAATGTAATTTAATATAGAGATCAAACGCCCTCTTCGATAATTCAAACAACATTATCTTACCAAGGTAATGTTTGACCGTTAGAGTGCTTAAATACACCTGACGAGTCCATATCTAAATCATTAATGAGACTCACAATTCGGCCTGCAGATTCTATGGCCGAAATATCACCACCATGGTTCACCATATCCGTTTGCACGTAACCTGGATGATAAATTCCCACTGCAATATTCTTATCAGATAAGTCGTGGCTTAAAGACATAGAGGCCGCATTTAACGCCGCTTTCGACATCCGGTATCCATAGCGTCCACCAGAAGTATTATCTTCAATTGACCCCATACGCGAAGTGATCATAGCGACTTTACCACCCGCATTAAGTTGATTTTGTAAACTAGCAACAACCCTTAACGGCGCAACAGCATTAACTTCAAACTGTTGTCTGATGGTATCTAAATTTAGATGAGATAATTGCTCATCCCGTAAAATACCCGCATTACAAATTAAAATATCGATAGCAACACCTGCTAATGAAGTGTGCATGTTATGGATACCTTCATCGGTAGCGACATCAATTTGAGTAATCACATTAATATCTAATGCTTCTAGTTCATCAGAAGTGTGGCGACATAATCCAAAAACCTTGAATCCTTGTTGTTTAAACAAACTTGCTAATGCTAAACCAATGCCTCTATTGGCACCTGTAATCACAACGTTAGACATTTCTATATCCTATAAAAATAAGTTAAATCAATCATAAAAATAAGTAAGCAAAAACTTAATACAAAAAGTATCAATAAAATTTGCACATACCAAGACCTAAATTAATGCCATCTCTAGTTGTATAACCATAACCTTAATAGAAAGACTCTTTACCTTTTACTGATAATAACCGACCGTTGCGCCTTTATTTACTGTATTAGAAAGGTAAGATTTAATAGCTTGCATAATAACGCCACGAAACTTTTGCTCTGTTTCGCTTGAATTACCATCATATCCTGCATATAAAAAATAATGCTCCATCACCAATCACTCTGCCATAAGCTAACAACGCTACATCACTGTAAATACCAATATGGAATATAGAATTAATCAGACTAAACTGCGCCAAGGCAACGGCCATTTCACCCCAGCCAGCATCTTTTCTGAGCTCATTAAATTGGTTTACGCTTGGACTGCTGACACTGAAACTTAAGTTTTGATCTTGATGTATCTTTTTTACTGAGTCATCGAACAAGTTTTGTATTGTTTGCTGGTTCAAATATTACTTCCCGTAGGACACTTGAGCACTAATATTAGTTTTGAGCTCTAATATCAGTTTTGAGCATTAATATCAGTTTTTAGCACTAATAATAAATTATGAGTGCTAACATGACACTTATAAACTTTCAAAAACAAAAAACCTAGCAAAATGCTAGGTTTTATCGACACAATAAGCAATTTAATACAGAGTTAAATCGTCATCGCTAACTCAGCACCTTGTCGAATAGCACGTTTTGCATCAAGTTCAGCAGCAACATCAACCCCACCAATTAGGTGGACTGGAAGTCCGGTCGCTTTCATATCATCAACTAAACTGCGGTTAGACTCTTGGCCTGCACACAAGACGACATTATCAACAGCGAGAACTTCAGATTGTTCACCAACTTTAATATGTAAGCCTTGCTCATCAAACTTTTCGTAACTGACACCAGTTTTCATTTTAACTTGGTGCTGTTTCAATACACTACGGTGGATCCAACCCGTTGTTTTGCCTAAGCCTTTACCCATTTTAGTGGTTTTACGTTGCAGTAAGTGCACTTCACGTAATGGTTTATGTGGCTGAACATCCATTAAACCGCCAGCGTGTTCGTAGTCTTTATCAATTCCCCATTGTTTAAGCCATTTATCTGGTTGTAATGTGGTTGACTCTTGCTCACATAAGAAGTGGGCTATATCAAAACCGATCCCGCCAGCGCCAATTAAGGCGACCCTTTCGCCAATATATACTTCACCTTTCAGAACCTGCTGATAATCAACCACTCTTGGATTATCAAAACCTGGCAAATCTAGTGAACGAGGTACTACACCGGATGCGATAATCACTTCATCAAATTTTTCTTGAACAAACACTTCCGCATCTAATCGTGTGTTAAGGCGTAATTCAACATTATGCAGTTTCATTTGATTAGTGAAATAGCGGATTGTTTCATCAAACTCTTCTTTACCAGGAATTTTACGGGCTAAGTTAAATTGGCCGCCAACTTCAGATTTAGCTTCAAAAACGACCACTTCATGCCCACGAGATGCTGCATAAACTGAAAACGCCATACCTGCAGGGCCTGCGCCCATAACAGCTAAACGTTTTTTATTGCTTGTAGGAGAGAAATTAATTTCGGTTTCATAACATGCACGAGGGTTAACCAAACACGTGGCACGCTTTAGCGAGAAAGTATGATCTAAACAAGCTTGGTTACAGCCAATACAGGTATTAATTAACTCACTGGTTCCTGCAGCGGCCTTGTTTACAAACTCAGCATCAGCAAGGAAAGGACGCGCCATCGACACCATATCAGCTTGTCCAGAAGCTATAATGGACTCACCAATTTCTGGCGTATTAATACGGTTTGTAGCAATCAGAGGCACCGATACTTCAGATTTTAATTTTTCAGTGACCCAAGAAAATGCACCGCGAGGAACACTTGTAGAAATAGTTGGAACACGCGCTTCATGCCAACCAATACCGGTATTGATGATGGTCACACCCGCTCTTTCAAGCCATTTAGCCAGTTTAACGACTTCATCCCAAGTCGAACCGTTGTCAACTAAATCCAGCATTGAAAGACGGAAAATGATGATAAAATCATCCCCAACTTTTTCGCGTATCGCTTTAATGATTTCAAGTGGAAAACGTGCGCGTTGAATAAATCCACCACCCCACTCATCTGTACGTTTGTTAGTACGCGAACTAATAAATTGATTGATCAAGTAACCTTCTGAGCCCATGACTTCAACGCCGTCATAACCCGCTTTTTTAGCAAGTTTGGCGCTAGTAGCGTAATCGTCTATTGTCCCTCTAACCTGTCTTGCAGACATTTTAGAAGGGGTAAACGGAGTAATAGGAGACTTAATTTTACTCGGAGCTTGAGTAAAGGGATGATAACCATAACGACCGGCATGCAATATTTGCATACAGATTTTCCCGTCTGCTTCATGCACGGCGTCAGTTACAATGCGATGTTTACGAACTTGCCAAGGAAAACTTAATTGACAAGCATGTGGCGCTAAGCGACCACGAAAATTCGGTGCAATACCGCCAGTGACAATTAAACCACAGCCACCCGCTGCTCGTTCTTTATAAAATGCGGCCAGTTTCTCAAATCCGCCCTTTTCTTCTTCTAGACCTGTGTGCATTGAGCCCATCAGTACTCTGTTTTTTAACTGAGTGAAGCCTAAATCTAAGGGTTCTAATAAATGTGGGAACGACATTCAAACATCCTTTTTAAACAAGTGATTTAAACTAGCATACAACGTGTAATTAATAAGCTCAATGCTTTAACAAGGCTATTGTTAAAAACCGTTACAATTCAATTTACCAAAGCCGGTCATAATCAGTTAGCATTACAGTATTAGAATGTTATAGGAGTGGCTAATGTCCGCCAAACCATCAATTATAAAACGAATTTTTACCCTGATTTGGAAAACCATTAACGGTATTCGCAAAATCATCCTTAACTTAATCTTTTTCGGTTTCATTGCCATTATTGTTGTAGCACTAAGCGCAGAGGATGAAATCGTTGTTGAAGATCAATCTGCTTTAGTGTTAAACCTTGCTGGCAGCATCGTTGATCAAAAGCGTCATGTAGACCCTATAGAAGCCCTATTCAAACAAGGTAAGAGTAATGATCCTGAAGGCGAAGTGCTGCTTTCAGACATTATTTATGTCATAGAAAGTGCCACCCAAGACCCACGCATCAATACTATAGTTCTCCAAATGAGTAACCTACGTGCTGGCGGGATCAGTAAAATGACTGCCATAGGTAACGCCCTTAATGAGTTTAAAGAAGCTGGCAAAACGGTTGTTGCCTTTGGTAACTCTTATGAGCAAAACCAATACTTCCTCGCCAGTTACGCCAATAGCATTTATCTCAACAATAAAGGTGCTGTGTCTCTGGAAGGCTTAAGTAGTTACCGTTTATTTTATAAATCTGCACTAGAAAAATTAAATGTCAGTACCCACGTGTTCCGTGTTGGTACCTTCAAGTCTGCAGTTGAACCTTTCATTCGTGATGACATGTCAGCCCCTGCTAAAGAAGCAAGCAGTGCGTTACTGAATGATATTTGGCAAAACTATGAATCTATAGTGGCGACAAACCGTAACATTAACGAAAACGACATTGTATTAAGTCCGCAACGCTACTTAAGCAAACTTGATAATGTATCTGGGGACTCTGCGCAATTAGCCATGAATATGAAATGGGTTGATGAACTGGTATCTGATGAAGCATTCCGTTTAGCAATGGTAGAAAGAGTTGGTACTAATAAAGATGGCGAATCATATAAGCAAATTTCATTCTCTGATTATTATGCTGCAGTAAAACCAATCCCTAGCTTAATCGAACAAGATTCTGTTGGCATAATTGTGGCTAAAGGTAATATTCTTAACGGCAAGCAACAAGCAGGTCAAATCGGTGGAGAAAGCACCTCAGCACTTCTTAAAAAAGCCCGCTTTGATGATAAAGTTAAAGCCGTAGTCTTAAGAGTTGACAGCCCAGGTGGTAGCGCATTTGCTTCAGAGAAAATCCGCCAAGAAGTTATTGCATTAAAAGATGCAGGTAAACCTGTTGTAGTGAGTATGGGTAGCCTTGCTGCATCTGGTGGCTATTGGATTTCAGCCAGTGCTGATTATATTTACGCTACGCCAACGACATTAACCGGTTCAATTGGTATTTTTGGTATGTTTGCCACCTTTGAGAAAGCTCTTTCAAATTGGGGCATTAATTCTGATGGTGTTTCAACCTCAGAATGGGCTGGTATTTCAGCAACACGCGCTTTAGATCCGAACGTATCAGCCG
Organism: Shewanella goraebulensis; assembly: GCF_030252245.1. Classification (NCBI taxonomy): domain Bacteria; kingdom Pseudomonadati; phylum Pseudomonadota; class Gammaproteobacteria; order Alteromonadales; family Shewanellaceae; genus Shewanella; species Shewanella goraebulensis. The sequence continues at coordinate 2,376,131 of NZ_CP126972.1, read as the reverse complement.
TTGTACAACGTCACATCGAACATGGCTATCATGAATTTATCTCATTAGTAGCTGAAGAGCGTAATATGAGCCTAGAACAAGTTGACCGTATCGCTCAAGGCCGTGTTTGGTCTGGTACGCGCGCTGTTGAACTGGGTTTGGTTGACGAACTAGGAGATATCGATAGCGCTGTAACAAAAGCAGCTACACTTGCTAAAATCGAAAAATTTGATACTAAAATAATTGAAAGAGAACTCTCAACCGAAGAAGTATTTGTGCAGAAAATGTTAGCGACAGCATCACCATACCTGCCTGCTGCTTCGACGCAATCTCCAATGCTTGAACAGCTATTCAGCGAATGGTCATCTGTAGTTGAAGAGTTCACCATGTTTGATGACCCTAATGGCATGTACCTATATTGCGAACACTGTAATTACTAGTACTTCAATTACAGCAATTATGGGCAACAGTTAGCTGAATTTTGGCCAGCACAAAGCTCAAGTTTTGTTAGGTTGAACTGCTCAAATTGAATAATATTCAAAAATGCCCGCATTGCGGGCATTTTTATTGGGTTTTAGTTAATCGAAGACGTATAATTTGCAGATCTGATAATTTCCAGCTCTGAGATCCGACTTCAATGACAAAACGTTCTATATATGTCGCCTACACAGGCGGTACCATAGGTATGCGCAAAACTGACCACGGCTTTGCACCCGTGGCAGGCTTTTTAACTGACTGCGTAAAATCTATGCCTGAGTTTTATCATGAAGAGATGCCAAGCTTTGTTATTAATGAGTACTCGCCGTTAATTGACTCATCTAATATGGCTCCGACAGACTGGCAACTTATTGCTAACGACATTAAAGACAATTACGACAAGTATGATGGCTTTGTCATCTTGCATGGCACGGACACCATGGCGTATACCGCCTCTGCATTGTCATTTATGCTGCAAGGCCTATCAAAGCCTGTGATTGTGACTGGTTCGCAAATACCGTTAGCTCAGCTTCGGTCAGATGGCCAAACTAACTTACTTAACTCACTGTATATCGCAGCAAATTACCCAGTTGCTGAAGTCTGCTTATTTTTTAATAACAAACTGTTTCGTGGTAACCGCTCAACCAAAGCCCACGCTGATGGTTTTGATGCCTTTGCATCTCCTAATTTCCCGCTATTACTGGAAGCTGGAATAAAAATTAACCTGAGAGCTGGTAAAGTCACTGTACCCAATGAAGCACCATTAATGCCTCTTGAAGTCATTAACATCAGCCCACAGCCTGTGGGAGTGATTACACTTTATCCAGGAATATCTACTGAAATTTTTGCCAATATCTTAATGCAGCCTGTCAAAGCATTAATCCTACTAACTTTTGGCGTCGGTAATGCCCCGCAAGACAAAGCGCTATTAGATACGTTAAAGCAAGCTGATGAACGTGGAATTGTCATTGTTAACTTAACGCAATGTTTCCAAGGTAAAGTCAACATGGGCGGTTATGCAACCGGTAATGCTTTGGAACAAGCTGGGGTGATCAGCGGCTCCGATATGACCATCGAAGCGGCATTAGCTAAACTTCATTATTTACTATCAAAAAATTTAACTGCAAGTGAAGTAAAATCAGCGATGAAGAAAAACTTATTAGGCGAATTAACCGAATAACCCATCAAGCCTAATTTAAACCTCTGTTAATATATGATAAAAAACCGCATTCATGGATGCGGCTTTTTTATTTTGCTAAGCAATTAATTCATTGCAAGCTTTATGCTAATGACTAAATATCAGATTCTTTAAATTCGGCAATCGATTCACCGCGAAATTCCTTTTTGAGTTCTGACTTAGACAACTCATTAATTTTACCACCAGCACCAATTGTAAAATGATCTGTTTGGGTTAATTTACGAGCTTGATAAAGCATAACGACCTGCAAAGTTGATTCTTTTTGCTCATCAGATAACACTGTACCGTCGTCCCACTTTCCTGTTTCAGCGGCTGAACGCAGGCGATGGTAAACTTCTTCAGGCATATCATCGATGACTTTATTGATATCATTCATACGCTTTTCCGTTTGTGTAATACAATTCTGGCACGAGTAACACTATAGCCAACAAAACCAAAAACAAAGCAGCCAGTTGCTATATGAGACTGAATACCGGTTGCAGTTTCACCGCCCCAAAACCAAATCAACACACCTGCAATAAATAAAGTTAAAAACACAAAGCTCTGGGTCATTAACTTATTTGATTGCTGAATATGACTAATAATACGAACAGATTCATTATCACCGTCAGTTTTAGAACGGCAATGAGAACATTCTTTCGCTTTACTGGAAATACGCTTTTGACATGAAGGGCATTCAATTAACGCCATAACTTGACTACTCTGTTAAATTATCAACAACAGCAAGCATAGCCACTAGCGATGCTTCACCTAGGTATTCACAACGTGCTGGAGACCAACCTACAACAGGATCTGGTAAGTTGTCGTTGTCTTTAAATGGCATTTCTAACGTGTTTGCAAGACATTTAAATGTATTACCTACCCAGTTAGAACCGACCGTTAAGTTCGCTTTACCAGGCTCATCTTTGTCATAACCATATTTAGTTTGGAAATCAGCACTAGCCATTCCTAACGCAACAAGGAACTGTTCTTGTAACTTGGCCATATGTGGAGTGTAATTTGGTGCGCCTTCACAGCCTGCAACAAACACATAAGGTAGGCCTTCATCACCGTGGACATCATAGAATAAATCTACACCTGTCTCTTTCATCTTATTAGTAACGTAATACACTTCAGGGCTTCGCTCTAAACTAGGCGACTGCCACTCACGGTTTAAGTTAGTACCTACAGCATTGGTGCGTAAATGGCCTCTTACACTGCCATCTGGATTCATGTTTGGCACAATGTAAAAGTTGGCTTTATCCAGTAACAGTTTCGCTGTTGGGCAATCACTATCTAACAATTGGTTTAATAGACCTTCAATTAACCACTCAGCCATTGTTTCACCTGGATGCTGTCTTGCTGTAATCCAAATGTTCTTTTTAGCTGGGTCGTTATCACCTATTTTAAGTAAGCTCATGTCACGGCCATCAAGAGTTAAACCTAAGTTTTCAAGGCTTACAGATGGGTGCAATTGCACTGAACTAATTAAATCTAAATGACGCTCATAGCTGTATGGTGCAAAGTACGCAATTTGAATTGCTTCGCAGTCTAAGTCAACTTGAATCGTTAGCTTGCCGTCTTGGTAGCTAGTTGGTAGACGGAACCAGTGTTGGCGATCGTAACTCGCTACTGCTTGATAGTCTTCCCAACCTTTAGGGTATGATGCAGAACCAGCATTCATAATGTTTAAATTATAAGTTTGGCCGATGTCACCCTCCATTCGGAAGTTAAACCATTGATAGAACTCGCCGCCTTCATCAGGTCTGATAGCCAATTGAATGTCATCGTGCTTGTCTAGATTGATAGTCTCAATGTTACCACCATCAAAATTCGCGCTAATACGCATAGGACTTCCTTATGTAAGGTTATTATCGATTTTTATGCCTGCATCTTATCAAATGCCGTTACTCAATAAAATCAAATGGTGAACAACAGCTAAACATCTGCTCAAATTATGTCAGGTTTTAGTCATAATATGGCAGTGATACAAACAAAGCATCACAGTATGGGCTATTTAACAATAATGAATGTAGTGGATTCAAATACAAAAATGCCGAATATACAGATATTCGGCATCTAAGAATCTTTACAGTTAAATGATTTTAAACAATGTCCGTCGTCTTCATAGTAAGTTTGACTGTCGCCAAAAACTTAAATACTGCGACTTATAACATTGTAATAAAAGCTTTAAATCAAAATTGGACTAAAACAATAACCTTTACCACGCACAGTGTTGATTAACTCACGTGGTAAAGACTTTTTAGCCATTTTTCGGCGTGTATTACTGATGTGCATATCAAGGTTACGATCAAACTCACCTAATTCTTTGTGCAATACTCGCATTTGCAACTCAGCTTTAGTAACCACTTCGCCTTTTCGTTGGAATAAGTACTTAAACAAGCGGTATTCAGTTTGAGTCAGTTTTAAATGCTGAGTATTTAACATGACGGTATTATTTACGTCTTCAAATAAAATATCATCAAAATCTGACTGATGAACAACCTTCTCACTACGGCGCCGCAAAACATTTACTCTCAATAACAATTCTTTTACGTTAAAAGGTGCTGCTATGTAATCATCTGCACCTTGTTCAAATGCATTAATGCGCTCTTGATCTACATTGTTGTTCGCCAACACAATGACTGGCGTTTGACAGTGCTTAGCCATGAGTAACCAAAAAGAATCCATCTTAGGGACATTGTAATCCAATAAAATTACTTCAAATTCGTGTCTCTCTAATTCAACCAGCGCATTAAAGCCATTATCAACGATGTGAATTTCATATCCCATCGACTCCATTTGTTGGCATAGGTGTAAGCTATTGGTGAGTTGTTGATCAATCAAGAGAATCTTTTTCATAGCGGTCTTAATCTAAACGAGAACAATTACCATTTAGATTATCACCATGAATTTATTATTACTAGCAAATTAATGTAAATTTGCGAACCAAGCTTTATTTTGATCTGTTAATTCAATGGATTTTTTCTAGTCAGTAATTAATCATTGCAAGTATTAGATGAGAGGTATATATTAATCGTTAATCGACGATTGACTATGAGTCACAACTAATAACTAAGTACAAGTATGCCGTTCGTAATCATAGTGAGTAAGTTATTTAGACTTATAAAATGTTTTATAGAATTTAGTCATAGTCAAAACAAGCTCTACACCAATTTACGTTGGATATAGCTGGTTAGTTTTTACGTCATCTACATCAATAGGATTTTTCGTTATCTACATCAATAGGATTTTACGCTATGGCACAAGATTGCAGTCAGAAATCAGCGCTCGCATTTAAAGCCACAGAGCAGCAATTAAACGATGAGAAGTCATTTGCGGCTCAAGCTAAAGCGATGGCCCACCCTGCCCGCATAAGGATCCTCAAAATACTGTTTAACTTAGATAAACTTGGCGGCTGTTTAAGTAGTGATTTAGTAGCCGAAGTTGGATTGGCGCAATCCACTGTGTCAGAACATATTCGTATTTTAAAACAAGCAGGTTTTATTAGTGCTGAACCGAATCCACCTAAAATTTGTTATCGCATCAACCGCCAAGCACTTAATAATTATCAGCAGCAATTTAATCAATTATTTTAACTATTCTGATAAACAAAGTATTTGACTAAATCTTTTAATATCTATGGAAGATTTTAAGATCTTATATCGTACTTCGACGATAAACGAAGCAATTGTTAGAATATACAAACAAAGAGAACTGACCATGAGTGAAATGAATACAGACTCAGCCACCAAGAAAATGAGTTTTCTTGATCGCTACTTAACCCTATGGATATTTGTCGCTATGGCACTTGGTGTGTCTATTGGTGCCCTATTCCCACAAGTCGAACAAATCACCAATTCAATGAGCGTGGGTAGTACTAACATTCCACTCGCTATTGGTCTTATTTTGATGATGTATCCACCACTAGCAAAAGTAGATTATCGCTTGTTAGGTAAAGTGACAAAAGATAAACAAGCTATCACCCTTTCATTAATCATGAACTGGATTGTTGGCCCAATCTTAATGTTTATTCTGGCTATTACATTTTTAAGTGATTACCCAGGTTATATGGTTGGCATTATTTTAATTGGTATTGCACGCTGTATTGCTATGGTGCTTGTTTGGAATGATATTGGCGGAGGTAACAAAGAACTAGGTGCAGCACTTGTTGCAATTAACAGCATATTCCAAATATTAACTTACAGTGCGATGGCATGGTTGTTTATCACTGTTTTACCACCGATATTTGGCTACGAAGGTTTTGTTGTTGATATTTCAATGGCTGATATCGCCCAAAGTGTACTAATTTACTTAGGTATACCTTTCTTAGCTGGTTTTTTAAGCCGTAAAATCTTAGTCGCTCGTAAAGGTGAGCAATGGTACAACGAAGTGTTTATCCCGAAGATATCGCCTATGACCTTAATTGCGTTATTGGGTACCATTGTATTGATGTTCAGTTTAAAAGGAGACATGATCCTTGAGCTACCAATGGATGTACTCAGAGTCGCTTTACCGCTGGGGATTTACTTCATTTTAATGTTCTTTATCAGTTTCTTTATTGGCAACAAGATGGGTATTCCTTATGACAAAAATGCCTCGATTGCTTTCACTGCAACCGGTAACAACTTTGAACTCGCCATTGCAGTATCCATCGCTGTGTTTGGTATTCATTCTGACCAAGCGTTTGCCGGTGTTATTGGACCATTAATCGAAGTGCCTGTTTTGATAGCATTAGTAAATATTGCATTAAGAATGAAAGCTAAATCAGAACAAAAACATAATCAAGTGGTCTCTAACTCATAGCATTATTTCATAACATAATAACGTTAATAAGCTGAATTAAGTCGAATACAAGCCTGTAATGACAGGCTTGTATTATAGAACGGGCCATAAATATCACTACATAATGACTCTTTACTTATCACTGCATCACTTATCTTTTCCTCAGCAGTTAAAGATTTAATCTTATTTACTGATTAATAAAAACTGTCTAAACATGGCACCCCACCTCATTGCAGAGTCCACATCGTTCCAATTGTCGTCATATTACTCTAATATCTTGTATTAGTTATTAAATTAAAGGGATACATTCATGACAACTCGCGTATACGTATTAGCACAGTTTAAGCCTAAAGAAGGCAAAGAAGCTGAACTGTTTGAAATTCTTAAAGCCCTAGAACCTGACTCGTATCGTGAGGAAGGCTGCATTCAATATATGCTGACTCGACAAATCGATCACCCAAGTGCAACCAGAAACGAATACCCAATTGTATTCAACGAAATCTGGGACAATGCCGAATCTTGGGCTGCACATGGGCGTAGAAAGCAAATTCAACATTTCTTTGAAACTCAAGTTCAAGCTGAATCAGGTTTAGTAGAAGATGCCAAAGTAACGGCATACTCAGACGAAGGTTATCACTATGATGCGCCAATTTATGAATAGAAACGCTTAATAGCTGCACTGATTATTTGATTACCGATTCTCCAGCTTAACTATTAATTCAAAAGGACTTGAATACGATGACTTACCCTTTATTTTTCAAAAGAGTTTTCATTTTGGCGATGTTGCTAAATTCGCCTCCATTGATCGCGCTAATTTTAATTCCGATTGGACTGGAACCTGTGCTACTGATTATGTCATTAGCATTTTGGGCAAATATTCCGCTTCAGTTAGGCCTAGGCAATATTACAGCTGAACCTAATATCGTTTATAGCGAGTTTGGCGTGATGGATACGTCATTGACGATAATAATTACTACTGTGATGTTTTGGGTAGTATGCGCTGCAATTTTATCTTTGTTGAGTTTATATATTCCAAACAAACATCAACTTAAATGACATATATCTACTTCAAATATATGTAAATGATTTAGTGATTGATATGCTCGAAATATAGAAAAAAAAGCCGACTTTATTAAGTCGGCTTTTTGATGTGTACTTAACCGTAAACTGAGTTATTTATTGGTCATCAATTGCTTAATGTACTTAACAGGTGCGCTACCATAACTTAAGAACTTTTCATGGAACTCTTTCAAATCAAAGTCGTCTTTTTGAGCTAGCTTTAACTCTTCTCGTAAATCGTAAATTTCACGATAACCTGAGTAGTAGCTTGTTAATTGAACTTGGCTTAATGTTGCACGGCGCCACTTGCCTTCAGCTTCCGCTTGTTGCTGGAATGCTTCATTGGTCATTAAGTCGATAGCCTGTTCTTCTGTCATGCCATTCACTTGAATGCTGTAATCTAAAATGGTGTTAGCAATAACGCGTAAGTTCCACTTGTAATACATCAACCACATTTCAGGTTCAAAATCACCATAGCCTTCTTCAAGCATCATACGCTCAGTATAAACCGCCCATCCTTCAACCATTGCACCATTACCGAATAAGCTTTTCACTAAACTTGGTGACTCATTTGAATACACTAGTTGAGTGTAGTGACCAGGAATCGCTTCATGAATATTGAGCACTTGTAAAATCCAGTGGTTATATTCACGCAAATAACTCTCTGCTGATTCGTCACTCATACCATCAAGAGGAGTCACATTGTAATAGGTATTCGCATCCTTTTCGTAGGGACCAGGTGCACTGATTGATGCACCAGCAAAACCACGCATATACTCTGGGGTTTCACGTACAACTAACGGTTTTGAAGGATCTAACGTCATCAGTTGTTTTTCGTTGACGAATTTCACTAACTCAGGGATTTGTGCTCTGACTTCATCAACAAAGTCTTCGCGCTTTACGTGTTTAACTGATAACACATCGATCAGTTGCTTAATGGCCACATTGTCATCTTGTGGTTTAGGGGTATCAATATACTTAGACCAAATGTCATTGGTGATCTTTGCCATTTCCGCTTGCACGCGATGTTTATCAGCAGTCGCTTTTTCAAATAGTGCTTTGCCTGACATGCCTGCTTGAATATCTAAGGCAAATTTTTCTTCATACAATTCCTCACCAATTCTAAAGCTACGCGCGCCTTCTTTTTCAAGTTTAGCTTCAAGCTGAGTTAACCATTCAATGTGTTCAGTTACTGCTACTTTGGCTAGTTCAAAACGCTTAGTAAATAGGTCTTTGTCAGCTTGAGTTAAACCAGAGTCCGCAACTTTTTGAGCAAGATCATCAGACAGTACTGAAAAAGCACCTTGGTTTTGCATGATCGCAAGTTGAGTATGCTCGATGGTTGGGTTGTTGATATTTGCTTGCGCAGCTTGGTAATAAGCAGGCACATTTTCTAAACGAGCCACTACAGATTTAAGTCTTTCATCCAAAGGGGCAAAATCTTCGTTAATGATCTGGGCAAACCCACCAGCTACATTGTATTGTGAAGGGTTCCACTGCCATGCTTTAAAGCGCTCTTGCTGCCATTTGATACTGGCTAATAAGTTTGAAATTAATTCATAATCAATCAAATCATTGGTACTTAATGTGCTTTTATCAAACGCTGACAACTTAGCTTGCTGGGTATTTACAAACGCTAATGTTTTCGCTCGAGCAGCTTCATTTGGCACTTCTAAGTAACCATCATTAACATGCTTGCCACTGTACAGTGCCCAAGTCGGTGACCATTGCCATAAATCGTTAATGAACCCATCAGAAAAATCCGCAAAATTAACTTGAACTTGTTCAGCAGCGGTTACGGTTTCGCTTTGAGTACTAGCACTGTTACAACCGGCTAATGCACTCAATCCAAGTACAACAGCAAGTGAGATTGTAGCTTTTTTCATTGTCTGGCTTCCTTTAATCAATGTGATAATTTTATTATTATTTTTAACTAATTCGCTTTAATAAACCGATTAGCATTTTGTTGTTAACTTTTTTGTGGCATAAGTAAATCATGAACTTAAATAAATTTCAGCTCAATTCCTATATTTGACATCTTTTGTGACATCTTTTAGTGGTACTTAATCTAGTGACAACTCGAAACTGGTACAACTGAATTGTTAACTAAATAAATGATCGAGTTCTTTATAATGTTTGAAAAGGAAAACACAATGACAGCAAAACGGTTTAGTCTTATTCTTAATGGTAAAAAAGCTGGGATACCGGAAATACGTAATGCTGTTTATGCACTGAGAGAGCAAGGTTATGACTTAGCAGTCAAAGTCACTTGGGAAGGCGCTGATATGCAGCGTTTGATTCAAGAATCGATGGATGCAGGTTTTGATAGAGTTATCATTGGTGGTGGCGATGGTTCACTTAACGAAGCAGTAACAGCTTTAATGCATCTACAAGCCCAACATAAAGAATCGCCACTGTTATTGCCAGAGGTTGCCGTGTTACCGCTGGGAACAGCCAATGACTTTGCAACGTCAGCTCAAATTCCAACCGGAATTACTCAAGCTTTAACCTTTGCAATTACAGGAGAGGCATCAGCGATCGATTTAATCGCCGCTAACGATCGCCACTTCATTAATGTCGCAGCTGCAGGCTTTGGCGCACAAGTGACCGCTGAAACACCTGTTGAATTAAAAGACTTTCTAGGTGGTGGTGCGTATACCCTTACAGGTTTAGCTAAAGCCATTGGCTTCAAACCTTATGAGGGTACTATTAACACTGACAAAGGCAGCTATAGCGGAAATATAGTCGTAGGCGCAATGTGCAATGGACGCCAAGCTGGTGGCGGACAAGTACTCGCACCTAATGCCAAAATTAACGATGGATTAATGGATGTCACGCTATTAAAAGGGTTTACTCCCATAGACTTACCAAAAGTCATTGAAGAAATCAGCTCCTCTACCACCGATGGCGAGTTTTGTTTTCACTTTCAAACCCATTGGTTAGAAATCGACTTCCCGTTAACTTTGCCATTAAACCTTGATGGTGAACCATATCATTGCGAGCAAGTTCGTTTTGAAGTGAAACCCAAGGCAATTCAATTTGTTATACCACAAACTAGTCAACTACTTTAATAGTCAATTTACGAATAAATTCTAATAACTTTCTTGAACTCAAATACTAAAAAAGCTCGTTATTTTACAGTAACGGGCTCTTTCGATAAATATGGCGCAGAGATAGGAATTTGCCCCCTACATTGGGACGCTACAAACCATTTCATTAAAATTTCGAATCCAGACACAAAAAAGCCCGCTTTTTTTCGATAACGGGCTCTTTCGATAAATATGGCGCAGAGATAGGAATTTGCCCCCTACATTGGACGCTACAAACCATTTCATTAAAAGTTCGAATTCAGACACAAAAAAGCCCGCTATTATTCAATAACGGGCTCTTTCGATAAATATGGCGGAGAGATAGGGATTTGAACCCTACATTTTGACGATACAAACCAATTGGCAGTACTCCAAAATACAAACACAAAAAAGCCCGCTATTTTTCAATAACGGGCTCTTTCGATAAATATGGCGCAGAGATAGGAATTTGCCCCCTACATTGGGACGCTACAAACCATTTCATTAAAAGTTCGAATCCAGACACAAAAAAGCCCGCTATTGCTAGCGGGCTCTTTCGATAAATATGGCGGAGAGATAGGGATTTGAACCCTAGATGGGCTACAAACCCATGCCGGTTTTCAAGACCGGTGCATTCGACCACTCTGCCATCTCTCCGAACGCCGAGAATCATAAGGGTCTCGAGGTTCGGTGTAAAGCATAATTTAAAAAAAAGGTATTGTTTGCTCAACATAGCGCCATCATGATGTTTTTTTAGCAACACTTGGCCAATTCCAGTTGTAATTAAAGTCATCAAACCAGTTTTAAAACATATATTTATTATATTTCGAGCCTGTTATAAACAGGCTCTTGTATACTTCATTGGTTTATTCAAACTTTCATATCTGTTCTAAGCGACTTCATCGGCTTTATCAAATCTACTTTTCTGCTCAACTTCAGTCAGTAACCCTCTAATCAAACTAAAGCAGCCTAAAAGTAATATTATGGTAAAAGGCAACGCAGCAATAATCGTTATAGACTGTAAAGCTTGTATTGACTGTGTTCCACCAATCCACAGCATTACCATTGCAATTGCACCTGAAATAACAACCCAAACAACTTTTTGACGATCAGGAACTTGTAATTTACCGCCCGCGGTCATACCGTCAATGACGATAGAGCCCGAATCTAAGGTAGTAACGAAGAACACAATAATCAGTGCGATCGCAATAAGCGATAAAATATTACCAAGAGGATAAGCCTCTAACATATAGAACAAACTTAACGAAACGTCTGTTATACCTTGATCGATTCCTAGCTGCCCGACTTTATCCATAACCTGTTGAATAGCGACGCCACCAAATATTGACATCCATGCTGTTGTTACGAGTGTAGGTATAATTAATACGCATAACAGGAATTGGCGTATAGTACGGCCTTTAGAAATACGAGCAACAAACATGCCGAAAAATGGCGCATATGCCACCCACCATGCCCAATAAAATACCGTCCAACCATGTAACCAAGTCGTATCTTCACGCCCAGTAGATTGACTTAAGGGAATAATATTTTTTACATAACCAGTAACCGCAGTAGCTAATGAATCAAGCACAGTGGTGAAGTTAAGGACTGTAATAAACGCGATAAAGATAAAGGCGATAATCATATTCAGATTACTTAGAAATTTAATGCCTCCATTCATGCCGCGCAATACCGAGAAAATAGCTAACCCCATAATGAGTGCAATAATACTTTGCTGTAGGAAAATATTATTTTCAAAACCAAACACATGGCTAATGCCACTTGCTGCTTGTGTGCCACCTAACCCGAGCGATGTTGCTAAACCAAACAAGGTGACCAATACAGTAAGTACATCAATTACGTCGCCTGTTTTACCCCAGACTTTATCGCCTAATAATGGGTAAAATACTGAGCGCATTGATAAAGGCAACCCTTTGTTATAAACAAAATAAGCGAGACAAAGTGCCGTCATTCCATATATCGCCCATGCATGGAAACCCCAGTGAAAAGCGGTTGCACCTAATGAAACTTCTCTACCTTCGGCAGTATAAGGGTCAACACTCAATGGAGTACCGAACCAATTAGTAAAAAATGCTGTTGGCTCTGCAACGCCCCAAAATATTAAACCAATCCCCATTCCTGCTGCAAATAGCATGGCTATCCAGGACACCATGGAATAATCTGCTTCTGCTTTATCACCGCCTAATCGAATTTTACCCAAAGGCGAAAACGCAATAACGATTGCAAACAGCAGCATTAAATTTGCTCCCCACATAAATAGGAAATCAAAATTTGAAAGCACAGCACCTTTTACTGAATCGATGGCAGCTTTGGCATCTGCTGGTGAAAGGATTAATAAGGTAATGATGAACAGAAGTGATAAGCCGACTGAGGCGGTAAAAACGGTGTTATGGACATCCATGCCCAATTTATTAACGTTATCTTGTCCAATTTGATAATCTGTAGATTCTATGCTGTATTTGTCTGATTTAAAACTCATAAATTATGATGTTCATATATCCGCTTAACGAATATAAAGACCACTCCATTTTGCTTAATGTTTGATTAGCTAGCAGCACCACTAGAACGCTTGTGATACCTCCTTAATAAGGAAAATCAAGGCTATAAGCAAATCCCAAGCTTAAGATTGTAACATAATAACGATTGCATTCTTTGATGTTGCCCCATTTCACTAAGAGAAATGCAGATTAATAAATCAACTCTCTGCAAAAATGCAATGTCTCAGTAACACTGGACACAAGCTTAAGGTATCCGGTAACAAAGATAATTGTTTAATTCAATTATATTGAGAGTGAAATGGAAAAATTTACGGTATTAAAACCAAATTACTTGGGGCTAAACGTTACATCCCATTTTTGAGCATAGATGCGTTAGACTTAGGAATTGAAAACGATTATTGGCATTTGGGGAAAATATAGGGATCAAAAAGTTTATTCTTACTCTACATATTTCATAATTATGAGTACCCGCCTGATTAAACGACCTGCAATAAACGACCTGCAATAAACGAAATTCATTTTAAACTGATATGCATCAGTGCATTAGAGTTGTTGTGAAAAATTTTTCATTTAAGTTCGGTTATATATTAAAGTTAGAAAGTTTACAGGCAGAGTATAGGCAACTAGCTGACTAGATCGGATAAATGACGTTATTTGATTTACAAACTAGGGGTAAATGACCAATTAAGTATCAAATAACGGAACGCCCTTAGTTATTAGCTTTGGGCGTATCTTCTTACAGATTTGCTTATGACAAACCGAGACTTAAAGCGTCATGTGTAGAATTGGAAATGGTTTACCCATATCATCAAGCGGAGATCGCGATATAACTTTAAAACCCATATGTTGGTAAAAACCAACTGCTAATGGGTTTTGTTCATTAACATCAACTTTGTTAGCGCCAAGGTGTTCAATAGCATACTGCAAAAGAACCTTACCGATACTTTTCCCTCTTTCTGCATTAGAAATAAATAGCATTTCAACTTTGGCATCATAAACACCTACAAAACCAAGTATCTCGCCGCTACTATTTTTTATGCATTTTAATGTTACAGCTGGAAAAGCCTGTTCCAATATAATGGGTTTAAAAAACTCAATATCTTCTTCTGTTATGAAGTCATGAGTAGCTCGGACTGAATTTTCCCAAACATTAAGCATCTCTGAATAATCTTCAGGAAGCACATTTTCTATAATCATATTGTTTCTCACTATTTAGAATATATACATGTGCAGCCGCCAATATGAATTATAAACTTCTTAGGCTAAATTTACAGCAGTCAATTCAAACTAAGTGAAATAGATCATCTTTCTCTAAACTTACAAAGTAACAAGTAAGCAAAAAAACAAGTTGTTGTTAATTAACAATTTATCATTTCCCTCTACATCATATGTTACAAACCCATATTTAGTTTATCCAGAACTAAAATAATAAAAACCTGCTAGTAACTTCGTAAGCTTTTTAAATATCGTGCTGAGCTACGGGGTTAAACGCTACATTCATTGGGCTAGAAACCTGTTGAGGATATTCCAAAATTCAAGCAGCAAAAAGCCCGTTACTTTGCAGTAACGGGCTTTTCTAAATATGGCGCAGAGATAGGAATTTGAACCCTACATTGGGACGCTATAAACCATTTCATTAAAATTTCGAATCCAGATACAAAAAAGCCCGCTATTTTTCAATAACGGGCTCTTTCGATAAATATGGCACAGAGATAGGAATTTGAACCCTACATTGGGACGCTATAAACCATTTCATTAAAATTTCGAATCCAGATACAAAAAAGCCCGCTATTTTTCAATAACGGGCTCTTTCGATAAATATGGCACAGAGATAGGAATTTGAACCCTACATTGGGACGCTATAAACCATTTCATTAAAATTTCGAATCCAGATACAAAAAAGCCCGCTATTTTTCAATAACGGGCTCTTTCGATAAATATGGCACAGAGATAGGAATTTGAACCCTACATTGGGACGCTATAAACCATTTCATTAAAATTTCGAATCCAGATACAAAAAAGCCCGCTATTGCTAGCGGGCTCTTTCGTTAAATATGGCGGAGAGATAGGGATTTGAACCCTAGATGGGCTACAAACCCATGCCGGTTTTCAAGACCGGTGCATTCGACCACTCTGCCATCTCTCCGAACGCCGAGAATAATAATGTCCTCAGCGTTGTATGTAAAGTACTAAACTAATAAAAACTTAACGACTGGCTGACTTAGCATCAATCTGCTGAATTTTTATCAGCATGGAGTGCTATTCGAGCAGGATCAGGCTTAACAAAACACTGTTTAACTGAATCCCAGCTATCATGCTTTGATAAACGGTAACCAACAAAAACACCAATTGCACTTAATACAATGCCTAAACCAATAGTCATTTCAGCGTACTGGGCTAACATAGCTACAATACTGGACGCACCGAACGCCATGCCGATTTGAATAAAGTTCTGTAATCCAGCCGCTTTAGTCGCATTTTTGCTGAACTGTTGTAACGCATTGTTCACAACAATTGGATAGATCGCACCATTAGCTGCAGCTAAAACAGAGAAAACAATAAGCAATGGGAAAATAGTTTCCGCAGGTATGATTAGCGTTACCAATCCAATGACTGCAACACAAACGAAGAATAAGCCTAGTAAGTAGTTAAGTGCTTTAGAACCGCCACAATTTTTAACGAGCACTTTACTCATGTAGCCACCCACAATAAACATGATGGTTTGTGGAATAAAGCTTAAGCCAATTGCCTGTGCTTCATAACCATATTTAATCATCACACTTGGCCAAACGGTCAAATAGCTAAAAAACGCTGCCGAACACGCTCCAAAGATAACCACATTACCTAAGTAGCGGGTGTTCTTTAAAATGCTTTTGTAACTAATACTCTCTTGCACTTCAGCTTGCTTGCTTTCACCAGCGACTAGCCATTTAGTTAAAACAATTAGCAATAAAGCGACAATCACTAAAGTGATGAATACTGCGCGCCAGCCAAAGTTACTGACAATTGATGCACCAATTAACGGTGCTACCGCTGGTGATAATGCAACAAGCGGCATAATGTTTGAAAATACTTTCTGTGCTTTTTCTGCATCATACTTCTCAACCACAATGGCTTGCCAAATAACGCCAGCACTACACGCACCTAATGCTTGGAAAAATCGAGCAATATTGAGCATAAGGATTGAGTCGCTCATTACAATGGCGCCACTGGCAGCTGCAAACAAACTAAGACCAATAATCAGTGCTTTTTGTTTACCCACCTTTTCAACTAAAGGTCCATATAGCAATTGACCTAACGCAAGTCCTGCTAGAAAGGTCGTTAAAGAAAATGCCACATTATTCAAACTTGTTGAAAATGAGTCAGCGATATTTTGAAAAGCAGGTAAGTACATATCTGTAGCAATAAAGCCAAGCATGCTTAATAGTGCTAGGTAACCTAATAGAATAAAGTACTGCAAGTTTGCAGGCTTTGAATTAGTGGTAATTGATGATGCATTGTTCATATGAAAAAGTATTCCGAATTGGGACTGTTAGAAATCAGCGAGCAGTCTAATCACTTGCAAAATGATTGTGAAACGTTTACTTTTGATGACTGCATTCATATTTTTTCATAGCAAAGGATAGCCCTCTATGCTTTCAGAACAAGCATTGGAAATGATCGATATTGTCGCTCGTGTAGGTAGTTTCACCGCAGCAGCCAATCAATTGCATAAAGTTCCATCAGCCGTTAGTTATGCCGTTAAACAAATTGAAGATGAACTTGGTGTCATTTTGTTTGAAAGGCACCACCGAAGTGTTAGCTTGACAGAGCCAGGTAAACATTTTGTGCAACATGCCCGTGAACTGCTTGCTGAAATGAATGACTTAAAACGCAGTACTCAACGTGTTGCCAATGGTTGGCAGCCAACCTTATCTATTGCATTAGATAATATTGTCCGTGCCGATCGTATCAGCGTATTAATTGCTGACTTTTATCGCCACTTCGATGATGTTGAATTAATTATTCGCATTGAAGTGTTTAATGGTGTGTGGGAAGCATTAGCCACAGGACGAAGCGACATTGCTATTGGTGCAACCACTGCTATTCCTGTCGGTGGCGTATTCCAATATAAAGATATGCGTGATATTGAATGGGCTTTCTTAGTGAGCAAAAATCATCCACTGGCAGAAATAGACCGACCGCTTACTGATGACGAATTACGCCAGTACCCTTCTATTTGCCTTGAAGATACCTCACGAGAAATTCCTAAACGCACAACTTGGTTATTGGATAATCAACGTCGCTTAGTGGTGCCAGATTGGATCAGAGCAATTAATTGTTTCAGAGACGGTTCAGGTATTGGGTATATGCCGCTTAATTTGGCTAAACCGTTTATACAATCTGGGTCACTAGTTTCAAAAACGTTAGAAAACCCTAAGAATGCTAGTCCGTGCTGTCTAGCATGGAACCAAGAGAAGATGTCGCCAGCGCTTGAGTGGGTGCTTGAATACTTAGGTGATACTGAAAAGCTTCACAGTGAATGGTTAGCCTAAACTTGAATTAACAGGTTTTACCCCCATATTTAGTTTATGGCAAGTATTTAACAGCCTTGAGTGAATTCAATAATTAATGTTCAGTTAAGCTAATTTATTAACAATGGTCGTTGATATTAATAAAATTAATAAAACGGGTTGATATACCGGCAAAAGCTTACAATTTTTGGAGCTAAATTAATTCGTTTGTGAAGATAACTTTAAGCTGTAGTAAAGCTGGGGTATCATCAACTTAAGTAATTAGTAATTTATCACTATGTTCCAACGTTTTTTCATCATGGAACATGCCCTTTAACGTCTTGGAGACTGTTATGAATCAACAAACTTTGTCTGGCCAGCAAGCCACGACGATGGAAACGAATAAACTCATTAAAAACACTTACATGTTATTGTCAATGACATTAGCATTTGCTGCTGTTATGGCAGGTGTTGCAATGGCGATGAATATCGGTCCTTTCATGTCTATCGGTCTATCTTTAGGTAGTATCGTAGTAATGATGGTTACGTTGAAAAAAGCAGATAACGCATCTGGTTTAGCATGGATTTTCGCTTTCACTGGTATGCAAGGTGCATCACTAGGTTACATCCTTAACCATTATGTCGGTATGGCTAATGGCCCTGAGTTAATCATGCAAGCTTTTGGTTTAACTTCTGTTATCTTTATTTCGCTTTCAGCATATGCAATCACCACTAAGAAAGACTTTAACTTCATGGGTGGTTTCTTATTTGCTGGCTTATTAGTTGTTATCGGCCTTTCACTTATTAACATGTTCTTCGTTAATAGTGGTGCAATGTTTATGGCCCTTCAAGCTGCTGTAGCAATGATCATGGTTGGTCTAATCCTTTATGATACAAGCCGTATCGTAAATGGTGGCGAAACTAATTACATCCGCGCTACGATTTCATTATTTCTAAATTTCATCAATTTATTCATGGCTCTACTTCACTTGTTAGGCATGGGTAACGATGATTAATCTTTGAGTAACTGTGTTAATCATCGGGTTATGACCTTGTGATTAAACAGCTATCTACGCTAAAATGGCTCCCTTACAGGAGCCATTTTTATTGTTATGAACAAATTTATTATCCAGGTTAATGGCACAGTCTATGGCTCAACTGCGAGCTTTAGGGCCCTTCGCTTTACTGAAAGCGTATTATCCCTCGGTCACCAAGTTACCAGTGTGTTCTTTTATCAAGATGGTGTGACTAATAGCAGTAAACTTATATCCCCTGCGTCTGACGAGCATGACTTACATCTTGCATGGAGCAGACTTGCAACTGAACATAATCTCAATCTAGTTAACTGTGTTTCCGCAGCCTTAAGACGTGGCGTGTTGTCAGATCAAGATGCCAAAGAAAACCGTAAGGAAACATCCAACGCCAGTAAGCAATTTGTGATGGGTGGTTTAGGAGAACTTGTTACCAATATTGAACAATCCGATCGATTAATATGCTTTTAATATGATGCTAAAGGGTTTAAATAAATGAAAAAAATTTGCGTCATATTCAGGCACAGTCCTATCGGCAATGCTTCGAACCGTGAAGGGTTAGACTTTGCAA
The DNA here is from genome assembly GCF_030252245.1 of Shewanella goraebulensis. Classification (NCBI taxonomy): domain Bacteria; kingdom Pseudomonadati; phylum Pseudomonadota; class Gammaproteobacteria; order Alteromonadales; family Shewanellaceae; genus Shewanella; species Shewanella goraebulensis. The sequence continues at coordinate 2,356,972 of NZ_CP126972.1, read as the reverse complement.
TGCTAAGTGCAAGTTTTGAACAAGAAGTTTCTATTGTGTTTACTGATGAAGCAGTAATGCATTTATTGGCGGAACAACAACCTGAACTCGTTGGCAGCAAAGATTACCTTTCGACCTTTAAAGCATTGAGTTTATACGATATTGAAACTGTCCTAGTGTGCCAAGAATCAGCTAAACAATTTGGCCTTAGTGCTAATGATTTCAATTTTGAAGCAGAAATGGCATCAACTCATCAGATCCAAACATTGATCCAACAAGCTAACGAAGTGGTGGTTTACTAATATGATACTGCACCATGTCCAGAGCTCTGCCACGACCGACAACGCACTTAATTGCTGTTTACGTTACATTGATGACCAAGACAGCATATTGTTAGCTGACGATGCACTTAATTGCTTACTTAACACTCAATGGCAACAGCGTTTAGCTAACTACAAGTTATACGTATTAATTGAAGATATTGAAGCGAGAGGCTTAAATCATCGCTTACCTCAATTAGTTAATATTTCCATCATAGATTATGACCAGTTTGTTCTGGCAACACTGCAACACACGAAGGTGATCACTTGGTAGATTCAATCGAATTTAATGGTAAAAAAATTGAAGTTGATGCAAAAGGTTATTTAAAAAATTACACAGACTGGCAACCAGACATGGCGCCAGTGCTTGCTGCAACCGAAGAAATTGAGCTCACCGAACAACACTGGGAAGTGATTAATTTTGTACGTGATTTTTATTTAGAATACAAAACTAGCCCAGCGATCAGGGTTTTAGTTAAAGCAATTGGCCAGTCATTAGGGGCAGATAAAGGCAACTCAAAATACCTTTACACCCTATTCCCTGTTGGACCTGCTAAGCAAGCCACTAAAATTGCAGGATTACCAAAGCCTGCAAAATGCATCTAAATATCTCACATTAATGAATATAAAAAGGAGACATTAAGTCTCCTTTTTATTTATGAAGTTACTATTAAATTCGCAATAGTACTAACATCTCTACTCGCCGTTACTGCAAGATTTAAAGAACGTATTTAGCCGAAAACATAACTCGATTCAATTCTCCGTCGATATCATTTTCTTTACTGTTTTTAGCATACATATATTCAATACCAAATGTTAAAGGCTTAATAGGTGAATAGAGTAAGTTGACATAGCCTGAGTAAGAATCTTTGTTAACATTCTCTCCAGTTAACTCCACATCGTTATCTGCACTGAAGGCGGATGCTGTGATACTGCTACGCCACTTATCATTCCACCAATGGCGATAAGCGATATAACCACCAAATGAACTTATTGCTTCAATGTCTCCGTCGCTATCAAGCACGCCCGCATTGACATAATTAAGCGCCATGTAACGTCCAAGCCCTTCGCCATAGGTTGCACTGAATTTAATGTCATCTTTGCCAATAGGCAAAATACCACTAAAACTAACACCATAACCCAGTGCAGTAGAGTCGAGCTGTATATCGTCATATGTCGAGTCAACATTTAATTGTCTTGCTAAAGCTGCCAAGGACAACTTAGCACCACCTTCCGTTTTAATGTTATAGCGTGCTACAAAGTCTGGCACCATACCACTGCCACTCACAATTCGAGAAGCACTTTGATTTTTGTTTAAAGTCGTTTCAGGGTTTTCTATTGAGAACTGGAAACCACCATTTGTATAACGGATCTGAGCTTGTCGAACAAAAGGGGTCCCTTCTGCAGCGCCAACAAAGTCTAAATTTTCTGGTAAAGCTGAAGGGTTTTGGAATGTTGTCCACGTTTGACCGAATGTCCAGTTGTCATAACTTATAAAAGCATGACGAATACGAGGTGAATAACTGTTTGAAACTCGTTCATTACCATCTGCATGTGTCATAAAATCAAGTTCAATGAAACCTGTAAGCTTATGGCCATCCATATCAGTCATTGTTTTAAAGTTAAAACGAGATTCCCTTGCCTGAAAATCAACAACCTGCTCACTATTACCATCGACACCGTAGATGGTGCCTGGCACATAAAACTGTCTAGAAATATGCCCTGAATCAGGTGCACCATTGCTATAATTACTAAACATAGTATCGACTTTAATATATCCGCCGAATTGCATGTCAGTGTCATCAAGAACTGAAGCATTGACACTGGCTGCACTAAGTGCACTAGCAATCATGACCCCGATTACACTCAATTGCTTTTTTTTCAGTAAGAAAGGATTGTTGGTTGTTTTTTTATTTGCAGAAATTAGAGAATTTTTCATTACATCACCCTTGTTATTTGAATAACAAAATCATAGTTTTAGAATTGATTCCAAAACGAGAGTTACAAGGTGGTTTAAAATAAATGACGCATTTGCTTTTAAAAAGTTAAATGCGTGTTAGATATTATGGATTTTAGTGATGAACAAGAAGTTTTGGCACCAAGTCCAAATTGTGAATGACATCTTTTACGTTTGGTGAATAGTACTAGTGAATAGTCCTTATCGGTAGCCAATAAGAGCATTGTTAATGCGCTCATATTTCATTTGAATTTGATAGAATTAAAATTCATTGTCAGGCAAATATTCGCGGCCAGTTTTCTTCAAGTTACTGTCACCAATCCTCTTATCATTAAGGGCCTCGCCATAATTTTCACGGCAGTAAGAGCACGGGCTCATTGTATTGATTAATCGTCCACGTTTTGAATATTTACGAATATAGGCATGTGAAATAGATACATTCTGTCTATTAAGTAACAATGGTATTTCAATCTTTGACTTTAAATCTGACACCGCAGCATCTTCAGCGCATTGGGTATCATCAGCTCTACCCCAGCCAAAAGTTTCAAAACCTGAATCATCTATATATTTTGCAGCGACCCATGGCCCACTATGGTGGCCTGTTGGCTCACCATTAGGAAAATAAGAGGGTTTGTTGGCAAGTTCATATGGGATCAGTTCAAGTGGGTCTGTCGGTGGATCTTCGCAACTAACATCTAAAGCAGAGTTTGGTTTTTTAGTTACAAAAAAATGATGGTTGTGACTCAGTTTTACATCACGTAGCTTACTCACAAGATGCGGTTCTGGATAACGAGTATCTACTGTATTGATAGTTATAACTGCTGCTATAACGCCACTACGAGTAAGAATCTTATCACCTACTTTAAGCTTCGAAGCTACGATCCATTGCTGATTTTCAAAGCAAAATTCATGAGTGCTTTCGACGTACATTAATGTGGTTAACTCATTGATTGAGTATTCTATTTCTAACATCTAATTCAGGCTTTAAATTTAGGAAAGTGGATGTCTTACAAATTGTAAATATGATTATAACAGCTAACTACAGGTACAAAAAAACCAAACATGAAGTTTGGTTTTTTTAAGCTGTTAATTTAACAGTTAATTAGCATTAGCCGATTTTTTCAAGACCGCGCATATAAGGACGTAGCGCTTCAGGAACCGTAACTGAACCGTCAGCATTTTGGTAGTTTTCTAAAATCGCCACTACTGTACGGCCTACTGCTAATCCAGAACCATTTAATGTATGTAAAAGCGTTGGCTTTTTGTCATTCACACCACGGTAGCGAGCTTGCATACGACGCGCTTGGAAGTCCTTCATGTTTGAACAAGAAGAAATTTCACGGTAGGTATTTTGTGCTGGTAACCATACTTCTAAGTCATAGGTTTTAGATGCGCCAAAGCCCATGTCGCCAGTACATAAAATCATTGTACGGTAAGGAAGGCCTAAACCTTGTAATACTTTTTCAGCATGACCCGTTAATTCTTCAAGTGCCGCCATTGAATCTTCTGGCTTAACGATTTGAACAAGTTCTACTTTATCAAACTGGTGCTGACGAATTAAACCACGAGTATCACGACCGTATGAACCTGCTTCACTACGGAAACAAGAGGTTAATGCCGTCATTTTAAGTGGAAGGTTAGCTTCTTCAACAATCGTATCACGTACCATATTGGTTAATGGCACTTCTGCAGTAGGTATAAGGCTTAGACCCTGACCTTCTTCAGTTGCTGGTTTGGTGTGGAATAAATCTTCACCAAACTTAGGTAATTGACCTGTACCTAATAAGCTTTCTTCGTTCACTAACAAAGGCACATACATTTCAGTGTAACCATGCTCTTCTGTATGAAGGTCTAGCATGTATTGACCAACTGCACGAGTTAAACGTGCAACTTGGCCTTTCATTACGATGAAACGTGAACCAGTAATTTTTACTGCACTTTTGAAGTCTAAACCGTCTAGGCCTTCACCAAGATCTAAATGATCTTTAACTTCAAAATCAAATTTTGTTGGCTCGCCCCAAGTGCGAACTTCAACATTGTCGTTTTCGTCAGCACCTGCAGGTACAGCATCGTCAGGTAAGTTTGGCATGCTCATCGCAATACCGTTTAACTCAGCTAACAAATCAGCCAGTTCAGTTTTCTTCGCATCTAGCTGAGAACCTAAATCCCCTACTTTTGCCATGATTTCACTAACATCTTCACCACGAGACTTAGCTTGACCGATGGATTTAGAGATTGCATTACGGGACGCTTGTAATTCTTCTGTTTCCACTTGTAGCGACTTACGCTTTTCTTCTAAAGCTGTAAGACGGCTAACATCAAGGATAAAGCCACGTCTAGCTAACAGCTCAGCTGTGACTTCAAGTTCGTTACGCAAAAATTTTGGATCTAACATGTTTTATATTCTTAATAGTTAAATGCGAGAAAATACTAGCTGCTGACCGACATACACCATGAAAATACATAGGATGACATTCAACAACACGTTGAGAATTGCTTTTACAAAAAGTCCTTCTTGCATCAGCAATAATGTTTCATTGGAAAAAGTCGAAAAAGTCGTTAAAGCGCCTAATAATCCAACACCAACCATGGCTTTAATTTCAGGACTTAGGTGACTTGTTTCAAGACCGATGGCATAAACCACACCCATCAAGAAAGATCCCAATATATTGACCAACAGTGTACCAAAAGGGAAACTGCTTCCAAATAGCTGAAGCATTAAAATTGAAATAACATAGCGAAAAACAGCACCAATTGATCCGCCAAGTGCCACAAACATGATATTGGTCATGCTAATCATAGCGTTTTACCTCACTTGTTCTATCGAGCTCAGCTAAATGGGTTAACTTATCTTTAATCCGTTTTTCAAATCCACGCTCTGTTGGATAGTAAAACTGACTTTGTTGCAGTGATTCTGGGAAGTAATTTTCACCAGGAGCAAAAGCGCCGGGTTCATCATGGGCATAACGGTATTCAGCACCTAGTCCCATGTTTTTCATTAATTGAGTAGGCGCATTACGTAAATGATCGGGCACTGACTCATGGCCAGTTTCTCGGGCAAGTACTCTCGCTGCTTTAAATGCAGTGTATACCGCATTACTTTTGGGCGCACTGGCTAAATAAACAATGGCTTGTGCTATAGCGCGTTCACCTTCTGCGGGACCAACGCGGTGAAAACAGTCCCATGCATTTAGTGCTATATTCATTGCTGTCGGGTCAGCATTGCCTATGTCTTCTGAAGCAATGGCCAATAATCGTCTCGCAACATAAAGTGGATCGCCACCGCCTTCTAAAATACGGCAATACCAATACAGCGCGGCATCCGGTGATGAACCACGAACAGATTTATGTACCGCTGAAATTAAATCGTAAAATTGATCGCCGTTTTTATCATAAGCAGCCATTTGGTGGCCGGCGACCTGAGTGAGCATCTCTTGGGTAAAACTATCATTATCACTGACTAAATCACTCATTAACTCGAGTAAGTTTAATGCTTTACGTGCATCCCCATCAGAAGTGGCGGCTAATTGCTGCATCACATCATCAGGCATGACAAAGTTACGCTTGCCAAAACCGCGTTCTGTGTCGGTTAATGCTTGATTGATAATGTTAGCAATATCATCAGCGTCGAGGCGGTTAATCAAATACACTCTTGCCCGAGACAATAATGCATTATTCAGCTCAAACGATGGGTTTTCAGTGGTAGCCCCAACAAAAATCACGGTACCGTCTTCGATAAACGGTAAAAAAGCATCTTGTTGGCTTTTATTAAAACGGTGGACTTCGTCAACAAACAGTAAGGTACGTTGGCCGCGGCTTTGGGCTACAGCTTTTGCTTGCTCAATAGCTGCGCGGATTTCTTTTACCCCAGAGGTCACAGCTGAGATACGTTCAACATGAGCATTGGCGTAATGAGCAACTAATTCAGCGAGAGTTGTTTTGCCGGTTCCTGGTGGCCCCCAAAGCAGCATTGAATGAGCACGGTTTGCTTCTAATGCTTGCCTTAACGGCTGGCCTTCACCAAGCAAATGGCTTTGCCCCACGTATTCACTTATCTCCCTCGGACGCATTCTAGCGGCTAAAGGACGAAAGTCGGGCGCAAAATCAAAACCTAAATTAGCCACAATAATCTACTGCTCTGCATTGGCACGTTGATCGTCAATATCAACATTGGCTGGCACAACAAATTCAAATAAAGACTGTTCATCTTTAGCCACAGTAGTTTGATTACTTAAAACAAACTGGCTGTGATTACCTTGCTCATCGAGTAAGTTAAAGTCAGTAAGTTGTGTTTCATTAAAGCAGACATTAACTGTGACAACACTGCTTTCTAATGATTTAGGCTTGATCATATAGCAAGCTTTGCCAGATTCTGGTTGTACTTGACTAACATGGTATTGAGCCCATGTGTTTTCATCACGATGAACTAATAATGCAATCGGCGACGCTTCAACTGCATCAGCAAAATCCATTACTGTGACTTCTTCTGCAAACGGGTTAAATATCCATAAATCCTGACCGTCAGCAACGATGAGTGACTCATCAGGCTGAGTTAAATGCCAGTAAAATTTGTTTGGGTAAGCCAGTGCAAAAACGCCTTCACCAGACTGAATAACTTTGTCATTAATGTCAGTAACTGTCTGACTAAAGTCGGCTTTTAAAGAAGCCAGAGTTTCCAGCTTTTCTCGCAGTACACCCGAGTCATCCGCCTGAACGGATGAAGTTAACATCACGGCTATGACTGATAATAAACCCATACATTTTTTCATATTCTTTCCTACTACATTCAAATAGCGTAAATGGATAACTAACCGCGTGGTGGCGGTGGCGCTAATACTTCTCGATTACCATTATGACCTTGGCTACTTACAATGCCCTGTGACTCCATCATTTCAATGATTCGTGCTGCGCGGTTATAACCAATTTTGAATTTACGTTGCACGCTCGAAATTGATCCTCTACGGGTTTCGGTTACAAAGGCAACAGCTTCATCATAGAGTTGATCCGTATCGTCATCGGTTTCAGCTGTTTCACCAGGAAGTAAAACTTGCTCCCCATCACTGACGCCATTTAAAATTTCTTCAACATATTGTGGCTTACCTCGTGCGTGCCAATCTGCGACTACTTTATGCACTTCATGATCGTCAATAAAGGCGCCATGAACACGAATTGGTACGCTTGTTCCAGGAGGCAAATAAAGCATGTCCCCCATACCAAGTAGGGTTTCTGCACCTTGTTGGTCCAAAATGGTACGAGAATCAATACGAGATGAAACTTGGAATGCAATACGCGTTGGTACGTTCGCTTTAATCAAACCAGTGATCACATCAACTGAGGGGCGTTGTGTTGCCAAGATTAAATGAATACCAGCCGCACGAGCTTTTTGCGCAATACGGGCAATTAACTCTTCAACCTTTTTACCCACAATCATAATCATGTCAGCAAATTCATCGACTACGACAACAATTGAAGGTAATTTATCAAGCTCTGGCGCTTGCTCATCCATGCTTTCTGATGACTTCCAAAGCGGATCAACAATTGGCGTACCAGCTTCTTTCGCTAATTTAATTTTAGTGTTGTAACCTTTAAGATTACGTACACCTAATGCCGACATTAATTTGTAACGACGTTCCATTTCACCCACACACCAACGCAGTGCATTGGCGGCTTCTTTCATATCGGTGACAACTTCGCATAATAAATGCGGGATACCTTCATATACCGACAGTTCTAGCATTTTCGGGTCAATCATGATGAAGCGAACATCTTCAGGACCAGACTTATATAAAATACTGGTGATCATCACGTTCACACCGACAGATTTACCTGAACCTGTAGTACCAGCAACCAATAAATGAGGCATTTTGCCTAAATCAACCACGACAGGGTCGCCTGCAATATCTTCACCTAGCACCATAGATAGGTTTGACTGACTTTCTTCAAAGGTTTTGCTGTCGAGAACATCGCGCATGAATACGGTTTCACGAAACTTATTGGGTAACTCTAAACCAACGTAAGCCTTACCTGGAATCACTTCAACTACACGGACACTTTCCGCTAATAATGAGCGAGCTAAATCTTTTGAAAGGTTAGTAATCTTCGAAGCTTTCACCCCTGGTGCCAGCTCAAGTTCGAAACGCGTTACGACTGGACCAGGGAACACACCAACCACATTAGCCACAATATTAAAGTCGGCTAATTTGGTTTCGACTAAGCGAGCAACAATATCAAGCTCATCTTTAGTAATTGGATTTTCTTTGCGATCAGGGACATCAAGCAGTGTAATGCTTGGTAAAGGCGGCATTGCAACTCGTGGCTGACTCATTACCACTTGTGGTTCTTGACCAGGAATTATTACCACACCTTCTGCAATATAAGGCTTGTCAGTAGCCGCTGGTGACGCAACAGGGTTATTTGCAGCACTATTTGCAACGGCACTTGCTACGTGACTTGCTGCGTTAGCACTGTCATCCGAATTGTGTTGTTCGCTGCTTTGCTGGTTTTTCACCGCTGCTGCCATCACTGTCGCACCAATAGATGTTGTGCGGTCAAACTCATCACCGAACTCTATGGTTTCATCATTGTTGGCTTCTGTAGCTTGATTAGCATGAGTTAAGTCAACAGCTGGCGCATCGCCTGTTGCAGCCCAAGGTTCTGACGTACCATCATTTTCGCTATTGATACTAACTTGCGGCTCTACTCTGCGCTGACCGTTGATTGGCAGAACTTGATTTTGGTTATCAACTTCATGATCTTGATAGTCGTCAGGGGTATTCTCTTGAGTTGGATTAATCTTGGACTTCATTCTCGCGAAGATAGATTGCTTAACTGGCTCAACTTCATGTTCGTCTTCATCAGTCTCTGCTGCGGATACTGCATCTGAATGAGTTTCAAATTGTGGCTCTAACTTACCGCCGTAGGTTCTTTCTGTTGATTGAGTATCAGTTCTTTCTGTAGATTGTGTATCAGTAGTTTCCGCTACTTCGCCATCAATAGCTTCATATTCATCTGACTTATCGCGTCCCTGTTTGAACTTATCAACCACAGACATAAATCCACGAGTATCTTCTGTTTCTTTTGACCCATTCAAATAACTTGGAAGACTAATTAATTTTTTGAACAACCAAATAGTTCCGTAGCCAGTTGCTTCAATAACTGTTAACCAACTAATACCTGTAGTTAAAGTGAAACCTGCGCCGATAAAGCACAATAAGAGTAATGTAGTACCTAGATTATTGAAATAAGGCAGCATGGCCTGACCAATCACATCACCAGCAACACCACCTGCAGAAAACACATACATATCATCAGCATTCATACTCGCAAGTGCTGCTAATGCCAATACCATCAACATGAAGCCAATAATTCTTAGCCCCACTGAGAAGTAATCAATTTCAAATAATTTGTGAGTGCGTTTAAAAATAAACCAGCCTGTGGCTGCAATAATGATAGGGATCAGGTAAGCAATAAAACCGAAGAAATAAAAAAGGACATCAGCAGTCCATGCCCCTACAGCACCAGTAAGGTTATTGATTTCACCTTGGAAATGAGACTGGCTCCAGCCAGGATCGCTAGGATCAAAGCTGCTAAGCGCAAGAAGAATGTAAGTTGCTGTCATGCAACAAATGATCAATCCACCTTCGAGAAGACGTTGAAGGCCACTAAGTGTTTGAAGACTATTTCCCTGAGACAAACGAAAACACCCGAATAAGAATTAAAAAGAATGATAACAATAACAGAATATCACTGATGTTGCAGCGATTATGCTACGTGAATAAGTCTAGCTCAACCTAATGTTTTCAGATAGATGGATGCTTAACCAAAATTTAATTGAGTAAGAAAAATTTGGTTGTTTTTACATCAAAATGAAGGAGCTTTTTGAAGGTTTGCTGATTTTAGATAAAAAAATAAAGGGCGATGCCCTTTATTTTTGATGGCCAGAAAGTTTAGTAGCTATCCGCTAATAAATTTAATGCGACTTTATTAGTTTGTTTGACTTCTTCCATGACCACATAAGTACGAGTATCAGAAACTGATGGCAACTTAAGTAGAGTCTCACCTAATAAACGACGATATGCTGACATATCAGATACTCGAGTCTTCAATAAATAATCAAAGTCACCAGAGACTAAATGACATTCTTGAATATCATCGAGTAACTGAACGGCTTTGTTGAAGCGCTCAAAAATATCAGGCGTATCGCGTGTTAACGTGATTTCCACAAATACAAGTAAAGATGCACCAAGATAATGAGGGTTAACTAATGCAGTGTAGCCATTAATGTAACCTTGTTTCTCGAGACGCTTAACTCGCTCTAAACAAGGAGTAGGACTAAGCCCTACTCTTTTCGATAACTCCACGTTTGATATGCGACCATCAACTTGAAGTTCATTGAGGATATTACGGTCAATCCGATCTAAATCTTTTACAGAATTTTTTTTATTATTTGCCATATTATTAACCTTGCTTTAGCACAAAAACAACATATTCATCTTTTAATGTGTAAAGTTTAGCAGCATAAACTGCGTCTTGGGCACTATACTAGACTTCCCTGAAATAAGCACGTTCAGGTGAGCGATTATAATAACAATTGAATTGTCAACAACGACAACTGATCAAATAGAGGCACAAAATGATTATTGGTATCCCTACTGAAATCAAAAACCACGAGTACCGTGTAGGTATGGTTCCTTCAAGCGTTCGCGAATTAACGATTAAAGGCCATGATGTATTCGTTCAATCTGATGCTGGTACAGGCATCGGCTTTACCAATCAAGATTATATTGACGCTGGTGCTTCTATTCTAGAAACTGCCGCAGAAGTTTTCGCACAATCAGACATGATTGTTAAAGTAAAAGAGCCTCAAGCCGTTGAGCGCGCTATGCTTCGTGAAGATCAAATTCTATTCACTTACCTCCATTTAGCACCGGATATGCCGCAAACTGAAGACTTAATTAAAAGTAAGTCAGTATGTATCGCATACGAAACAGTGACTGACGATCGCGGCGGTCTTCCATTACTTGCTCCTATGTCTGAAGTCGCAGGTCGCATGTCAATTCAAGCAGGCGCACGCGCTCTTGAAAAGTCATTAGGTGGCCGTGGCATGTTACTTGGTGGCGTACCAGGTGTTGAGCCAGCTAAAGTCGTGATTATTGGCGGCGGAATGGTAGGTACCAATGCAGCGCAAATGGCCGTAGGTATGGGCGCAGATGTTGTTGTACTTGATCGTAGCATCGATGCATTACGTCGTCTAAACGTACAATTTGGTTCTTCTGTTAAAGCGATTTATTCAACTGCGGATGCCATTGAACGTCATGTTATTGATGCTGATCTTGTGATTGGTGGCGTATTGGTTCCTGGTGCTGCTGCACCTAAACTTGTTACTCGTGACATGATTTCACGCATGAAGCCTGGCAGTGCCATCGTTGACGTTGCTATTGACCAAGGCGGCTGTGTAGAAACATCGTATGCTACCACTCACCAAGAGCCTACTTACATTGTCGATGAAGTTGTTCACTACTGTGTAGCTAACATGCCTGGTGCAGTAGCACGTACATCAACGTTTGCTCTTAATAATGCTACCCTTCCTTACATCTTAAAGCTTGCTAATTTAGGCTATAAGAAGGCACTACTTGCTGACCAACACCTACTGAATGGATTAAACGTCATCCACGGTAAATTGGTATGTAAAGAAGTGGCTGAAGCATTAGAACTTGAATTTACTGAACCTAAAATCATGCTTGGTTAATATGAGTATTGCTTTTTAGCTTACTTTAAACTTTACATAGATTGATAAAGCCGCTTATTTAGCGGCTTTTTTGTATGCAAAAAATACTTCAAGATAGATTAGTCTAATCATTATAAGGTAACATTTTGTATCAATCGTTTGTTTTATACACAGCTTACATATGTTTGCTGAAATTTTAAGAACACTCGACATGTGAATTAGATAAAATATCATTGAAATAAAAATCTTTAAATAATAAGCATATTTAATTTAAGGATTTACGCAGCCCCTATACAGCAAGGCTTTTAGTAATAACAAGTAAAAATTTGCATTGAATACGACGTAAAAATAGCTCAATAGTGTTATATCCTGCTGATTTTTTTTAAACCAGTGTTTTACACTGTTGGCGTGAAGGCTAAATATCTCTACAATTTAACCATTATTCAGCACAAAAAGTGATGTTAAAATGTGGCTTCAAAAACAGATCCTATTAAAAGCTAAACCTCGAGGTTTTCATTTAATTACCGATGAAATTTTGCATCAAATCCCTGAGATAACGAATTTCTCTGTGGGATTGATGCATGTGTTTTTACAGCATACCTCAGCGTCAATCACCATCAACGAAAATGCAGACCCAAGTGTTCGACAAGATTTTGAATCTTACTTTAACCGAACAGCTGCTGAAAATGAGCCTTATTACGTGCATACCTATGAAGGAAGCGATGATATGCCAGCACATTTAAAATCTAGTTTACTAGGGTGTGAGCTATCAATTCCCATCAGTCATGGGCAATTAGCGGTAGGAATGTGGCAAGGGGTCTATTTAGGTGAGCATCGCAACCACGGTGGAAGCCGAAAAGTACTAATAACGATTCAAGGCGAATGATTTTGATAAGTTAAATAGTTTAATCAGACTTTTTTGTCTTGAATTAGTGTTTTTTTAATTATTTTGCTTATTTAATAAATCAAAGAAATCTGCTTGAGGCATTGGTTTATAAAAAAAGTAGCCCTGTATGGCATCAACATGGTTACGTTTGACAAAATCTAATTGGGTTTGTGTTTCCACGCCTTCTGCCGTAACCGCTAATTCAAGAGCATTACTCATGCTTGCTATCGCTTCTACGAGAGCTCTATGCCTTGGACCTTGTTCAATTTTTTGTATAAAGGCTTTATCAATCTTAATTTGGTCAACTGGGAAATTGGCTAAATAAGATAATGATGAATAGCCAGTTCCAAAATCATCCACTGAAATCTTAATGCCCCAATTACGTAACTGATTTAATAGACATTCAATATTTTGATGCTGATCCATCATCAATGACTCTGTAATTTCTAGAGTCAGTAAATCAAATGGGAAATCAGATACTGCCAGTGTTCCTACAAACTCTTCAAAGAAATAAATAAATTCTTTTTGAAGTTCATCAGTTAAAAATTCGCAAGTTGAAACATTCACCGCTAAAGCGATTGGACAGCCCTTTTGCCATTGCTCAGCAATGATTGTTAATGCTTGCTGCCTAACCCACTTACCAATCGGCACAATTAACCCAGACTGCTCTGCTATTGGAATAAACTCTTCTGGGGAAATAAACTCTCCGTTCAATTGCCAGCGCAGTAATATTTCCGCTTTTTCAATTTGAATAGAATCCACTGACACAATCGGCTGAAAATACAGTTCAAATGATTCTTTGTTTAACGCTTTACCCAACTCCATTTGCAGGTAGGCAGTCCGCTCAGCATTTTTTTGCATCGTTTCATTAAAAAACTGATAGTGATTACGGCCTTTGAGTTTTACATCATACATTGCTTGACTAGCAAAATTGATTAACGACTCGACAATGGTAGAGTCGTCAGGATAACGAGAGATCCCAATGCTCATAGAAGGATGTATATGTTGCTGCTCGATAATCACGACATCGGCTATGGATGAATTAATTTGTTTCGCTAATGAAATAAGTTGATTGTCGGAAACTTTACCTGGGATAAATAAACCGAACTCATCACCAGCAATACGAGCGAGTAGGCAGCCTCTTGGCGTGATGGTGGTTAATCGGTCAGATACTTCTTTAAGTAACGCATCACCGTTTTCGTGTCCTAAGCTATCATTGATTAGTTTAAAGTTATCAATATCCATTAATAAAACACTACATGCGATATCTGTTTGCTTTGTGCGTTCTAATTGCCAAACATAATCATATATTTTATCTAAAAAGCACCGTCGATTAGCAAGGCTGGTTAAGGCGTCATTATTGGCTTGAAAATGAATGAGTTTATTAGCATCTTTATGTTCGCTGATGTCGGTAATGAGCCAAGATAAACAATTTTGTTCACCGTGGTAATCTCTAAAAGTCGTCACGGTCACTTCAGCATCGAATGTTTTGCCATTACGTTTATAACCCGTTAGCTCACCTTGCCATGTATTTCCTCGGGTTAAATTTTTAAGCATTGACGCCAAAACCTTTGGATCTGATTTTTCAAAAAAGACTTCGGGTTCGAATACGGTTTTGTCAGCAGTAAAATCCCGGGTTATTGTTTTGAACATAGGATTAACTAACAATAACGAGTGAGTATCAGTCGTAATAACCAATCCCATGGGTAACTTGCTGAATATACGACTAGTTAATCGTTGCAAATGCAGAGCTTGACTGCGCTCTATTGATAAACTGCCTAATTTTGCGGCTTCTTGAATTAACTCTAAATCTAAATCTGATGGCGACTTTTTGGTATCGTAATACATGGCGAATGTACCGAGTACTTCACCATTTGAATCGATAATAGGTTCAGACCAGCAGGCCTTTAAACCCGCTTTAAGGGGTAACTCTTTGAATGCAGCCCAATTGGGGTGAGTTTCAATATCTTCAACGATAATTCGTTTACCTGTTGCAGCTGCAGCGCCGCAAGAGCCAACCTCAGGACCGATTTCGACGCCATGAATAGCTTGATTGTATTCTTCAGGTAAACTCGGCGCTGCGCCATTTAGCAGACGCTTTTTGTCATTACTGATTAGCAGTACCGATGCTTTGGTACCTATTTTTTGAGCTTCAATGGAAAGAACTAATGAATGGAGTATTTCCCTAAGTGGAGAACCTGCAAGAACCATAGATAAAATGGTACTGTAACGCTCAATACTAGAAGACCTGTGCGTTAACACATCATAGTTTTCAGTATTAGTACTAATATACTGCGCGCTATCCATAGAACTCCTATAACCTAAATCATTATCTGCAACTACATATGACAGTTTTATTTCCTATGTTTAATAATAAGAAGATTATTCATAATTCCAGACAAAATCAACAAAGGTATTACAACACCATAACAAGCATTTTGTAGTTGGCTTTAGTAAACCTCTGTTTCAGCTAGTCAAATCCAAAATTACCATTTTATATGCTATTTAAACAAAAAAAGCAGTATTGTCTGCTAACAAAACTGCTTTTAATACTTGTTTTATTTTAAAATAATTGAATTCACACTTCGCTGATGCGCTCCATGCGAGCAAGATAAAAACCATCAAAACCATGTTCAGAAACTAAAATTTCTTCATCATCAATGAGTTTAAAGTGCGGGTTCGCTGCGATAAAAGCATCGACTTGATTACGGTTTTCATCAGGCATGATAGAACATGTGGCATAGACTAAAATGCCACCCACTTTCACCATGCGGCTATAGCTTTGTAAAATATCTTTTTGTAATTCGATTAATACTGGTAAACGCTCTGGCGTGTCGCGCCATTTCGAATCAGGGTTACGTTTAAGTACGCCTAAACCTGAACAAGGTACATCCAATAACACGCGATCAGCGGTTAATTTCAAACGCTTAATAGTCTTGCTGCTAGCGATGATTCTAGTTTCTACGTTATGTGCACCTGCTCTTCGCGCACGAGCTTTTAGATTATCAAGTTTCCATTGCTCAACATCCATGGCCAATAAACGACCTTTACCTTTCATTTGTGCAGCAATATGTAAGGTTTTACCACCAGCACCAGCACAAGCATCAACTACACGCATACCTGGTTTTGCATCCACTGCGGCAGCTACAAGCTGTGAGCCTGCATCTTGTTGTTCAAAAAAACCTTCTTTAAAAGCGGTAGTTTTAAATAATGCAGAATCAGAACGAACTTCAAGGGCACTATCTACCCCTTCTACTTCAACAGTAGCCACTAATTCTTTGGTTAAACGCTGCTTCAATTCATCGCGTGTGCCTTTAAGTGAGTTAGCACGAATATAACGCTTAGGCACTGCGGCTAAGGCTGCTCTTTCTGCAGGCCATTTATCACCTAACTGCTTAGCACCTAATGTATCTAACCATTCAGGACAGCCATCCCATAATGCTGGCTGTGTTTTAGCTTGAGCAACACGCGCTGCAAAGTCTTCTGCATCAACCTGTAATGCATATTCCATTTTGGGTAATTCAAGCTCATGGAATAAATGCCAGCCATTAATCAATTTTGAACCCATACGCTCAATATCTTCAGCTTTCATGTCTACTATGAAGCAGTAAAGGTTTAGACGGCGAAGGATATCACCGGTAACGGTGGTAATACGGGCAAGTTCTGCAGGCGGATATTGCATGCCAGAAAAGTTGTGAGAGTATGCTCTATCTAATGGTTTACCATCAGTTAACACCATGGTTAGCACATCAATTACCAGTTCAGAAGAACTGCCAGAAAGTGGGAAAGTCAGCATTGGGATCTCACAGAGTAAAGAAAAAGAAGTAATTACAGAAAAGCGCTTGGATCATAGGAGTTAACGCGCTTTAGCGCAAGTAATGATTATGATATTTAACGCATTGAGATCAATTTACCTAAAAACAAAAAGCAGCCGAATGGCTGCTTAAGTTTAACAAATAAAACTTGTCATTCTGAAGAATTACATTTGAGAACCTTTCGCGCCGTAAAACACGATAAATGCATAACAGACAACTGGTAAAATAAATGCTGGTTGTAAGCCCATAGAATCAGCCATTACCCCTTGTAATAAAGGTATAATAGCACCACCTACAATCGCTAGACATAAGAAGCCACTGCCTTGAGAAGTATGTGGTCCGAGATCTCTGAGCGCTAAACTAAAAATCGTTGGGAACATGATTGAATTGAACAAGCCAACAGCCAATATTGCCCACATCGCAATCTCACCACTGGTATACATTGCAACTAATACTAAAACTGCAGCCATTAAACCATTAAAGGCTAATACTTTGCCTGCTGAAATCTTTTGCATTACTGCTGAGCCGATAAAGCGACCAACCATAGCTCCGCCCCAATAATACGTAATGTATTTTGCTGCATCTGCTTCTTGAAGCCCAACAATGTGCTCCTCGCCTAAAAAGTTGACTAAGAAACTACCGATTGAGACTTCAGCGCCAACATATACAAAAATACCTACTGCACCTAAAACAAGATGAGTACTTTGTAGCGCACTGGTTTTACCTTTGTAGGTCACTTCACCCGTCGTATTTTGTTCAACGTGAGCTTCAATGACTGGTAGCTTCAATTTGGCAAAAATCACAGCCAATATCGCTAAAGTAGCAGCAAGGAAAAGATAAGGCATTTTTACAACTTCAGCTTCTGCTTGCGAATGACTTAACTCTCCAACGGCACCTGTTGCCACCGATAATATGAGTATTGCACCAAAATACGGTGCAACAGTCGTTCCAAGCGCATTAAATGCCTGAGTTAGATTTAGACGACTTGAAGCCGTTTCTTCACTGCCCAATGCATTAACGTAGGGATTGGCTGCTACTTGTAAAATGGTAATTCCAGATGCAAGTACAAAAAGTGCGCCAAGAAATAAGCCATAAACAGCAAAGTCAGCCGCGGGATAAAACAATGCACAACCAAAACTTGCTATAACAAGGCCTGTGACAATACCGCGTTGATAACCTAATTTCTTAACTAACTTACCAGCCGGAAGTGATACTAAAAAATAAGCACCAAAAAAACAAAACTGAATCAGCATGGCTTCGGTATAGCTTAATGAAAACACTGCTTTTAAATGAGGAATTAAAATGTCGTTTAAGCAGGTGATAAAACCCCACATAAAAAACAATGAAGTCAGGGATACCAATGCAAAACGATATTTACCATCGCCTGAATGGCTAACGGTTGTGGCACCGCTTGTAATTGTTGAGGCCATAATTAAGGTACTCTTGTTATTGTATAAAAAATGATTGTGTAAATGTTGATTATTGAGCTTTATATGTAGCCTAGCTCAATGTCCAAGCTATAACGTAAAACAGCAACATAAGGTTGCTGTTTTAACATTTAATCAATGACGGCATAAAAGCTATTATATGCTGCAAGTGTTAAGTTATTTCCGTCAACGAGTTCACCAGACGCTAATCCATGATTGTCAATAACTTGCTTGATTGAGAAGCTTGAAACATCAAACTGGTTAGCACTATTTGCCAGGTTAAATACCACTAACAAAGTTTGAGTTTCAAAATGACGAGTGAAAGCTAATACTGGTTCATCGGTATCGATAAACTGAATATCACCAGCAACTAACGCAGGGTATTGCTTACGCCAAGCCAAAAAGTGACGATATGTATGCAAACTTGAGTCTGAATTGGCTTCCTGCAAATCAACTGATAATGCTTTATGTGCATCAGGAATAGGTAGCCAAGCTTGTTTACTTTCGCTAAAACCAGCTTGTTGATGCTCTTTAACCCAAGGCATTGGCGTTCTGCAGCCATCACGGCCTTTAAACATTGGCCAAAAAGTAATGCCAAACGGATCTTGTAGCTGTTCAAATTCAATAGGAGCCTCAGTTAATCCTAGTTCCTCGCCTTGGTAACTACACACACTACCGCGCAATGAACACAGTAAAGCATTTAGCATTTTAACTAAGTTAGGGTTGCTTTCACCTTTGCCCCAACGTGTAGCGACTCGCTGAACATCGTGATTACCAATAGCCCAGCAAGGCCAACCGTCGCCAATACTGGCTTCCAGCTCTTCTACCGTTTGACGTATATAAGCCGCGCTAAAATCATTAGTCAGTAATTCAAAGCTGTAGGCCATGTGTAAACGGTCATCGCCTTGGGTGTACTCAGCCATGGTGGCTAGTGAGTCTTCTGAAGACACTTCACCTAAGGTAACTGCACCAGGATATTGATTAATCAACGAACGTAAGTCTTCAATAAAGCCAACGGTTTGCGGGCGAGTGTTATTGTAATAGTGATACTGATAAGCATATGGATTATCTTCACTAAAACCGCGACCTTGGCGTTGATCTTTAGGTTTTGCAGGGTTGTCTCTAAGCTGCTCATCATGATAACAAAAAGTAATAGCATCTAAGCGGAATCCATCAACGCCCTTTTTAAGCCAAAATTCCACATTATCTAAAACAGCTTGTCTTACTTCTGGGTTATGGAAGTTTAAATCGGGCTGACTTTTTAGAAAGTTGTGTAAATAGTACTGTTGACGACGAGGCTCCCATTCCCAAGCGCAGCCACCAAAAATGGCTAGCCAATTATTAGGCGCGGTACCATCATCTTGAGGATCGGCCCACACATACCAATCAGCTTTATCATTATCACGGCTTAATTTACTTTGTTTAAACCAAGCATGTTCATCAGAGGTATGACTTAGCACTTGATCAATAATAACTTTGATATTTAACTCATGAGCTTTTGCAATTAATTCATCAAAGTCATTCATCGAACCGAACATAGGGTCGACGTCGAGGTAATCACTAATGTCATAACCAAAGTCTTTCATTGGTGATTTAAAGAAAGGGGAAATCCAAATCGCATCGACATTTAAACTAGCAATGTAATCAAGTTTGGCAATAATTCCTTGTAAATCACCTACTCCATCTCCGTTGGAATCCATCAGACTTCGTGGATATACCTGGTATATCACTCCGCCGCGCCACCATGATAACTGACTCATTGCACACCCTCTGTAATAAGCGAATCAACTACTAAACAAACTTGACGTAGTTAACCCTTTGTTGCGACCCAGTAACAGGTCGTCATTATTATTTAATTGACTCGAGGATACGTGATTATGGAAATCAGGTTCAATAGAGCTGCATACGTATGCAAAGAATTAATACATTTTTAAAAAATACTTACAACAAATTTAAGTGCTACAATTCAGACACTTAAAGAGTCTCAAATATGACTTTTGAATGTTAACTAAAAGTAAAAAAACAGTCACTTTTAGCTTGCGCATCCTTTGAATACGTATGCATAACGTTGTCGAGGAAAGAAAGCTAGGAGTAGTATCTTCACTGTTCCGCAACAAAACGGAAATATACCTCAGCGCTTATGCAGTCAATTAAGCAAGCTGAAGGAAATACTATAAAGACTGTAATTATAAATAATAGAAATCTAATAGCTCTACCTTACACATTAAGAGCTATTGGCCATTCAGAAGGGGAAAGATGGATGTCGCTATTTAAACCAAGCTTACTGACGTTAGCAATGGTTGCTGCCAGTACAAGTATGTACGGCTTCGCAGCTGAAGCAGAAGATGCTGTATCTGCAGATGAATCAATTGAAGTACTAAAAGTCACCGGTATTCGCCGTAGCTTACAAAAATCTCAATCATTAAAAATGTCAAATTCTTCAGTTGTTGAAGCTATTTCATCTGAAGATATCGGTAAGTTACCGGATGTGAGTATTGCAGAGTCATTAGCTCGCCTTCCAGGTATTGCAGCTCAACGCTTAGACGGTCGTGCAAATGTTGTTTCAATCCGTGGTTTAGGCCCTGATTTCACAATGGCTACATTAAATGGGCGTGAGCAAGCTTCTATTAATGACAATCGTGGGGTTGAGTTTGACCAATACCCTTCTGAATTACTTGATACTGTAATTGTTTATAAAACGCCAGATGCTTCACTAATGACGCAAGCAATTGGCGGCACTGTCGATATGCAGACAATTAGCCCTCTTCGTCATGGTGAGCGTACCGTTGCTGTCAACTTACGTGCTGAAAGTAACGATTTAGGCGCATTAAATTCTGGTTCCGAAGATAAGGGTTACCGAGGTAGTATTTCGTACATTGATCAGTTTGCTGATGATACGATTGGTATTGCATTAGGTTATTCTAGAATGCAGTCACCTAACCAAGAAGAGCGCTGGAATTCTTGGGGATATCCAGAAGATGCTAATGGCGATAAAATTTTAGGTGGTGCAAAACCTTACGTTCGCTCAAGTGAACTTGAACGTGACGGATTTATGGGGGTTTTTGAATATACTCCTAATGACAATTTCAGAACTGTTGTAGATGTTTTTTATACTAAATTCTACGATGAACAAATCTTACGTGGTATTGAAATACCTGGCGCTTGGGGTGGCGGTTGGGCTAACTCAGGAACTGACTCAATTACAGCTGAAAATGGACTTGTTACTGAAGGCGTTATCCGTGATGCAGGCGTTTTGATTCGTAACGATGCCAATACTCGTGATGCAGACTCAATCTCAATCGGATGGAATACTGAATACATCATCAATACTAATTGGAGCGTAGAAGCTGACATTGCAATGTCCAAGGTTGAACGAACTGATATCGGAATTGAAACTTATGCAGGAACGGGTCGTGGTAATGGGAATGGAGCCACTGAAGATTTAGGTTTTAAATTTAATGGAGAAGGTGGTTACACATTTAATCCGGCTTTAGATTATTCAGATCCAAACTTAGTTAGACTTGGTGGAGCATTCAGCTGGGGCCCAGGAAGTATTGATAGCAATATGCAAGACGGCTTCATCAACAAACCAGAAATTGAAGATGAGCTTAAGTCTCTTCGTTTAGGTACAACTTATACCTTCGATGACGGTTTTATGCGAAGCGTTGAATTTGGTGTCAATTTGACCCAACGTGAGAAGACTAAAGATGATCAAGGTTATTACCTAACTCTAAAAGGTTATGACATAAATACTGCTCCTGATTATATGATGACAGTACCTGATAAATATTTACTTGACCCAACATCATTAGCGTTTTTCGGTATGGGTGATATGTTGTCATACGATGCGCTTGCATTTTATAACGACGGTAACTACGACGAGCTTGATGCAGCAACAGTCCAAGTCGATCGCGCTGTAAATTCATGGCAGATAGAAGAGAAAGTTAATACTTTCTATGTTAAAGCTGATTTTGAAACTGAAATAGGTGAACTACCTTTAACAGGTAACTTTGGTGTACAAGCCGTCGATAGTGAACAAAGTTCAAACGGCACAGCTGCTTCAGTTCAAGATGATGAATCAATTACCTTAACACCAAGTTATGGTGAAGACTCATATCTAGAATGGTTACCAAGTTTCAACCTGGCGCTACAAGTGGCTGAAGACCAGCGTTTAGTTTTTGCAGCTGCACGTACTTTAAGTCGTGCCCGTATGGATAAAATGAATGCGAATTTAAATTATTCATACAATGAAAACCCAACAGATGGAGTTTACTGGACTGGTTCAGCAGGTAACCCTCAGCTTCGACCTTGGATGGCCCGTCAATACGATTTAAGTTATGAAAACTACTTTAGTGACCAAGGTTATTTCTCTGTAGCTGTGTATTACAAAGACTTAGAAAACTTCGTATATGATCAAGATGCATTTGTTGATTTCAGCGAAATTCTGCCTGATGTAAAACCGGGAGAAGAAGCAGGTAAATTTACTACTCCTCAAAATGGTGAAGGTGGTTACGTTCAAGGTATTGAAGCTTCAATATCTCTAGATTTCGGTATGTTCGCCGATGTATTAGAAGGTTTCGGTACAATTCTAAATGGTTCTTACAATGAATCAGAAGTTAAAGAAACTGCAGATAGTGAACCAACCACTTTACCTGGTCTTTCAGAGAAAACGTTCAATGCAACTGTTTACTATGAAAACTCAGGCTTTGAAGCACGAGTCAGCTCTCGCTACCGTAGTGATTTCCTAGGTGAAGTTACTGCAATTAGTTTAAGCAGAGAAAACCAGAATGTTGCAGCAGAAACAGTTGTAGATGCGCAAATTGGTTATGACTTTGGTGAGGGTGGATTTACCACTCTTGAAGGCCTTTCAGTTCAATTTCAAGTTAATAACTTAACAAATGAACCATTCACAACATATTTTGGTGATGATGCACGAGAAATTCGTGACTATCAAAACTATGGTCGTAATTATATGTTAGGCGCAAACTACAAATTCTAATGAAGTAGATAACTAAAAGCCTCTGTATTTACAGGGGCTTTTTTATAGCAATTTATAATTCTAATTTTAAATTACCAACAATTTTGAGGTTTGATAATGACGAGTAAAATTAACGAAATTGTTATTGTCGGTGGTGGTTCTTCTGGGTGGATGACAGCTGCATTGCTCTGCAAAATGTACAAACAAACAATTAAAATTACTTTAGTAGAATCAGACACTATTGGTAGTATAGGTGTTGGTGAAGCAACGATCCCACCTTTAAAGATTTTCAATGATGTTTTAGGCATTAATGAGAAAGACTTCATTGAAAAGACACAAGCAAGTATCAAGCTCGGTATTCAATTTGAAAACTGGGGAAAAGAAAATGACGCTTACATGCACGCATTTGGGGATATCGGCAAAAATATTGGGTATACCGCTTTTCATCATTATTGGTTAGCAAGTAAACCAAAACCAAACTCTTTATGGGATTATTCTTTTAACTATCAAGCCGCAATAAATAACCAGTTTGCTGTAAAACCACGCATTCATAACGATCAATTATCAGGGTTAACTCACGCTTACCATTTTGATGCAGGCTTATATGCTCAGTTATTACAACAATACTGTTGCGAATTAGGCATCAAACACATAGTAGGAGATATAGAAAAAGTTAAACTTAGAGAAAATGGTTTTATCGAAAGCTTAAAACTAAATTCAGATAAAACGATAAATGGTGATTTATTTATAGATTGTTCTGGATTTGCAGGCTTACTGATAGATAAAACTCTTGATGTAGGTTACGAAAGTTACCAACATTGGTTGAAATGCGATAGAGCTTGGGCTGTACCAAGCGAAAAATCTTCACCAATTGTTCCATATACCCGCTCAATAGCCCATGAGTTTGGATGGCAATGGCGTATTCCACTACAACATAGAACAGGTAATGGTATTGTCTATTCTTCTGAGTTTATCGATGATGAAACAGCAAAAAATACGTTATTAAAAAATTTAGATACTAAACCACTCGCTCCTCCTAAACTCATCCGCTTCAAACCTGGTAGAAGGCTTGAGCAATGGCATAAAAACTGTATTTCTATCGGTTTATCTTCAGGTTTTTTAGAGCCTCTTGAATCTACAAGTTTACATTTGGTTCAAACTGCAATCATTAGACTAACTAAATTCATGCCAAACGGGCATATCTCCCCTACTTTGGTAAATGAATATAATCGACAATCAAAATTAGAGTTTGAGCAAATACGAGATTTTATTATTCTTCATTACAAGTTAAATCAACGGGAAAACGGAGATTTATGGAAAGTATCAAGTGCAATGGATATTCCTAATACTTTAAAAAAGAAAATTGAATTATTTAAACAAACGGGCAATTTATTTCGCCATAACAATGAGTTATTTACTGAAGAAGCTTGGCTTCAAGTCATGATAGGTCAAGGTATTTTACCAAAAGACTATAACCCTCTAGCTGATGTTATAAATCAAGAAGACAGTCAGGAATTTTTAACAAACTTAAAAGCTATTTATCAGCATTATTTAGCAGAATTATCAACTCATGAACAATTCTTACAGAGATAATCAGGGAAGTAAGATGATCAAAAATAATAAGCACAATTTCCAACAAACTAAGCATGATTTACATTATTTTAGTTTAAAGTTAACACGGTTTAGCCGTCTTATCTCACTAATATTTTTGTTGATATTTATTCCGCAAACACATGCTATAAATTTAACTGTTGAGCCTGAATCATGGTGGGCAGACATGGAAAATAGCCAACTTCAATTACTGGTATATGGCGAAAATATCAGCAAAATGCAAATTAAACTTGAGCAATCTCAAGGGGTAAAACTTACACAAGTTCATCAATCAAGCAGTCAAAACCATTTATTTATCGATCTAGATTTAAAACAGGCAGAGCCACAAACACTGCAATTTGGACTTTATGACAATGATAAATTTGTCCAAAGTATTAATTACCCCATACAAGCAAGAGCCACTGGTTCTCGAGAGCGACAAGGTTTTAGCAATAAAGATGTTATATACCTCATTACCCCTGACCGATTTGTAAACGGTAATCCGGACAATGACAATTATCCAAGCATGTTAGAAACTGTCAATCGTTCTGATAAAGACGGACGTCATGGCGGCGATATAATGGGGATCCGTAAAGCCTTGCCTTATTTACATGAACTAGGAGTCACTCAACTATGGATAAATCCACTCCTTGAAAATAACCAAGCTAAATATTCCTATCATGGTTATTCCACCACTGATTTCTACAAAATTGATCCGCGCTTTGGTAGCAACGAAGAATACAAATCCTTAGTAGAAGAAGCGCATCAATTTGGCATTGGTATTATTAAAGATGTGATTGTTAATCACATGGGTTCAGGTCATCGATGGATGGCAGACTTTCCTACTTCAAGCTGGATAAATGGTCAAAAAGAGTGGCAACAGAATCCAAAAGATATCATGTATACCAGTCATCGCAGAACCACAGTGCAAGGTCCTTATGCGATGAAAGAAGATAGAACAGAATTCGAAAATGGCTGGTTCACTGACACCATGCCTGACATGAACCAAATAGATGAGTTTATGGCTAACTATCTCATTCAAAATAGTATTTGGTGGGTTGAATATGCAGGATTGAGCGGCATTCGTGAAGACACCTATTCTTATGCAGACAAGTCATTTTTGACTCGTTGGTCAAAAGCTATCATGGATGAATATCCAAATTTTAATATCGTTGGTGAAGAATGGACTGATAACCCAATTACTGTCAGTTACTGGCAAGCTGGTAAACAAAACGCCGACGGCTATGTATCCCACACACCTAGCATGATGGACTTTCCTTTGTATGAGGTTCTTATT
This sequence comes from Shewanella goraebulensis, assembly GCF_030252245.1. Taxonomy (NCBI): domain Bacteria; kingdom Pseudomonadati; phylum Pseudomonadota; class Gammaproteobacteria; order Alteromonadales; family Shewanellaceae; genus Shewanella; species Shewanella goraebulensis. The sequence continues at coordinate 2,330,996 of NZ_CP126972.1, read as the reverse complement.
TCAAGCCTGACAGAAAAAGAAGATTGGGGCAGCGGTTTAATTAATCTATATGAGATGCTAGCTAACGATGTGGTGTACGCAAAACCAACTGACCTAGTGTTATTTGAAGGTAATCACGATACTAACCGCTTATACAGTTTAATGGACAATGACATAGCCGCTTATAAAATGGCAATGGCTTATGTGATGAGCAGCAATCGAATTCCACAAATGTTTTATGGCACTGAAGTTCTTATGGAAAGTCCCACTAAAGATCGTAATGACGGCCTAGTTCGCAGTGACTTTCCAGGGGGATGGGAAAGCGATGAGATTGATGTATTCACTCAGCAAAACTTAAACCCCGCTCAAATCGATGCTTTAGCGTTTAACAAAACCTTGTTGAACTTCCGTAAAGGCTCACTTGCACTCCAACAAGGTAAATTGTCTCACTACGTGCCAAAAGATGGGGTATATGTTCAGGCCAGACACTATCAAAAAGGTGATCAATCAGAAAGTGTAATGATCATATATAACAAAAATGATAACGCGATGGAGTTAAACCTATCTCGGTTTCACGCTGTGATTAAAGATAACAAAACCGGTTTCGATATTTTAAGCCAACATTCGTATTCATTAGATAAGCCGCTCACTTTAAAAGAGAAAGGTGTCATTATCTTAAGCTTAAACTAATCAAGCTTAGTCAACTGTATTAACGTGATTTATACGATTTAGCATATAAAACAAAATTTACATCAGTCAAAAGAGACAGATATGCAATTAAAACCGACAATGATTTCAAGTTTGCCATTATTAACTCTGACACTTACCTTATCACTCATACTAAGTGGGTGTTCAGGAGAGAGTAGTAACAATACATCAACCGTGATGACATCTAAAAATGACCAAGACGTCAAAGAAAAGGCGTCAAATACGTTAAACAATGCAGCCCCATTACAAGGTAAGCCAGTTGTATACCAAGTATTCACACGCCTTTACGGAAATACCAATACCACCAATAAACCTTGGGGCACAATAGATGAAAATGGTGTAGGTAAATTTAGCGATTTTACTGATACCGCATTGCAAGATATTAAATCATTAGGCACAACCCATCTTTGGTACACAGGGATCCCTCACCATGCATTGATTAATGACTACACTAATATTGGGATCAGCAATGATGATCCAGATGTAGTTAAAGGTCGCGCGGGATCGCCTTATGCTGTTAAAGATTATTACAACGTTAACCCTGATCTAGCTGATAACCCACAGCAGCGTTTAGCTGAATTTGAAGCATTAATTGCGCGCACTCATCAAAACGGAATGCAAGTCATCATAGATATTGTGCCAAACCACGTGGCGCGTAATTATGTTTCACTAGACCAGCAGAGTGAACTCCCTACCAATCGTCAGTTTGGCCAGCACGACAATACTCAAGTTGAATACGCTAAAAATAATAACTTTTATTATGTTGTTGGTGAAAATTTCAGCGTACCTGACGCTAGCGATAACTACCAACCATTAGGTGGTGAGCAACACTCATTATCGGACAGAAAATTTACAGAAATTCCCGCAAAATGGACTGGAAATGGTTCGCGGCTAGCTAAACCTGAAGCAAATGACTGGTATGAAACAGTCAAAGTAAATTATGGTGTAAAGCCAGATGGCAGCCATGACTTCCCTACTCTTCCTGATAATTATGCGCAAAAGTCATCCGCCGAGCATTATGCATTTTGGCAATCTACAGCAGCCAGCGACATTCCAGATTCTTGGATAAAATTTAAAGACATCACCGAGTTCTGGCTAGCCAAAGGCGTTGATGGATTTCGATATGATATGGCTGAAATGGTGCCAGTAGAGTTTTGGAGTTATCTTAACAGCAACATTAAACATCACAACCCAAATGCTTTCTTATTAGCAGAGGTTTATAACCCCAGCCTTTACCGTGACTACATTCACTTAGGAAAAATGGATTACCTCTACGATAAAGTCGATTTATACGACACTTTAAAAGATATTATTCATGGTAAAGAGTCCACCGCTCAAATTGCAGTAGACCAAGCAAAAGTAATGGATATTGAGCAGCATATGCTGCACTTTCTGGAAAACCACGATGAGCAACGTATCAACACACAAGACTTTGCAGGTAGTCCAGAGGCCGCGCTACCGGCGATAGTGATTTCTACCACTATCAGCCGCGCGCCAACCTTACTGTATTTTGGCCAAGATGTCGGTGAACAAGGCGCTGAAAATGCAGGCTTTGGACAACCAACTAGAACCAGTATTTTCGACTATGTTGGCGTACCAGCTCATCAACGCTGGATGAATAACGGGAAATTTGACGGAGGCCAGTCTAGTGAACAAGAAAAGTCCTTACGTCATTATTATCAAACCTTAATGAATTTAAGCCATACAGCACCAGCACTCAACGGCCAGTACTTTGAGCTTGATACGACTAATCGTACTGCTGATAAGATTATCGATAAGGCTGTAGATACTGCTTTTGATAAAACAACGGATACTGCTACTGATAATAATACCGTCTCAAATAGCTATAACGATAAAACCTTTGCTTTTAGCCGCTACAATGAAAATCAATTTTTAATTGTTATCAGTAATTTCAGCCAAACTGATAGCAACTCATTCACATTGACGTTACCGTCTGAGCTAGTTAAATCCGCCAATTTAAATCAAGGTCAGTATGAACTCAGTAATTTACTTCAATCTCAGCAGCGAATAACTCATCAACTCAATGTTGCACACGGACTTGGTGAGTTAAAAGTAACACTAATACCGTTAGAGTCTCAGATATTAGCAATTGATTTATAATCACTATAAAGTCATATAAAGCTTAAAAAGCCAGATAACATGATGTTATTTGGCTTTAATTTTATGAGATGCACAAAACTAACCGTATGACTATTTGTACAGTTCAACAGGTTTAATAGTGAGTTGATAATCATGTTGCAATTGCGCAAGCAGTAACTCGCTTAATTGCGCAGCTGCACTGTAAAAGCCTGTTTGGCTATGTTCATTGACTAAAGTCAGAAAACGCCCGCACCAAGGCAATAAGTGCCTTTGCAGTAATGTTGCCGCTCTATCGGTTTCAGGATGTTCACATAAAGATTCATTAAAGTCGTTGATGCTAGAGTTCTCTTCTGCTTCATCAAGCTCCATACAATGAATTAATGCCACCAGCATCAAGCTAAAATGATCAACAGGCTCATTTTGACTTAATGTAAAATTGAGTTGATATTTTTTACAGAATTCCATAAACGCTAAAGTGGTTAAATCAAACAAACGGTTTTGTTTATTCAGATATACTGAGCCCCACGGATAAGCCAGCTTTCCTTTGGGACGTATAAATAACATATTAAAATCTTGTTTTAATTCAGCTAAAGAGTGCTTCGTGGCATGAATTTTAATGTCATTTAGCAACTTTGAAGCAGGATCTTGCAAATTAGTACCATTTGTTATGAATAATGATGTATCCAGTTCAGAGAACGTTTTTTTTAAATCCTCATCGGGATTTCTATAAAAAATTTCAGCTAAAAGATTAAACATTAACGCCATAGATTTAACGTTGTCAGCATTAGTCATGTCATTTCCTTCTTAATTAATTACCTTCATACTATTTCAGGTTATTATTAATGTCTGTGATACATTCCAATTAATATAAAACAATTTATACGATTTATTTAAGACAGTGACTTAGATCATTAATCCATTAATAAATAAATCGTATTATTAAATTATTGCTATTGAACATGATAGGTAGATTTATGTTAGTAATGAGTTTCAAAGAGAGATGGCGTGCTGCTGAACTCGCTAGCGCCATTGAAAAAAGCCTACAAAATGAATCAGTTTGGCTTGAATCATCAAACCCTGCCAAATCGATTGATGCAATATGTAGAAAGCTATCAAGCCTCGTTATTTCTGATTTTAGACGTGTCGAAACACTCCCCAAATGCTTAACTGAAGCTGAGCTATTATCAGCTTTCTTCTCTGGTTTTAGCGTTATAATCAATGCCAGCATCAATCAAAAATCGATTACTAAAACAGATTATTCAATTATTGCATTAGCGAGAGGTTTTGCTTTAGATATTGATTTATCACATAACCAAGAATTATTAGATCATGCAAGTTCAGTTATTCAAGTTGGTAATAACTGGGATAAACATATTAGAGAGTTAAATCAACGTAGAAATACACGATTCACAGTATAAATCTAGTAATAAAGTATTAGGTTGTTTTATAAAATGATGTAGTTTCATTTAGAGAACTGTTATACCCATAACAGTTCTATTAGTAACAAAGGTGTAGAAACATATATAACAAGCCAGCATAAGCGGGCTTTTTTATATCAATAAAAATAAAGCCCGAAGAAATATTCTTCAGGCTTAAATTTAACGAATTGTAATTTTAGTAAGTTAAAATTTTATAAATTAAAATTATAATATTAATTACGTAGTTTAATAAATACCGTCGAAGGACCCGTACCTAAATCCTGATGGCCGTCGCCCGATAAGCTGGCTCCTGGTAAAGCAAGAGCTTCACTTTGATCCATTACATCCAGAACTTGAACAGGACACCCTTGTACACAATACGGTTTTTCACCCTCTGCCAGTCGGTCTTTACACATATCACACTTAGATAAAATACCGCGGTTAGGGTCAACTTTAGGCGCACCATAAGGGCAAGCAAATTTACATGCTCCACAACCAATACACATACTATCGTCAATATACACAATACCATCTGCACGTTGCACCATTGCGCCTTCAGGACATTTCTCAACACAAACCGGATCAGCACAGTGATGGCATGATTGGCTTAAAAATACTGCTATCTGCTTGCCTTGGTTATTGGTTTTTTCACCTTGACTAGTATCGCGTAAAGTTATGAATTCATTTAAATCTTTACCTGCTTGACAGGCAACGGTACATGCTTCACAACCTACACAGTTTTCTTGACGAAATACAAAACATTTTTGTTCAGTCATTTGTTTATTCCTTAATGAATTGGTTACGCCAAAGCGATATCAACACGAGTTGAGTGGAAAGTAGAACCATGGTTCATGTCGGTTAACTCACTATTGGTCAGCTGATTAATCGCTGTACCACTCCCATTTTCATTAAGCTTTTTCCAAGCATTTTTCCAAGCGAAGATAGTGCCAGTGGCGGTCATCGGCTCTACTCTTGCAGTATATTGAATCGTCACATCACGTTGGCCATAACGACTGGCAACGAGTTTAACTTGGTCGCCATCACTGATCCCTTTACGCATCGCATCATCTGGATGTATATAAACGGTATGCTGCGGAAAAGTACCTTCGATATATTTAACGTTAGCCCATTGTGAATTACTCAATTTGGGATGAGCAGGTGAAAGTAAACGGAATTCACGCGCCTTCTCTTCGTCAGTCATACCTTTAGTTGCAAATTCATCTGATTCTGGTGTGCCAGTATCAATGACTGGATTGAATTTTTCAGGATCAAAGTATGTGCCACTGGTATCTTTAAATTCAATCTTTCCGCTTGGCGTTGGGAAGTCATAGTTTTTACGGAATGGATAATCAACAACTGGACTATCCCAGTTTTGAACACACAATTCGTCGTAACTGATGTTACCTTTCCAACTACCACGTAAAATATCATCGATACTTTCACTAAATTCTGGGTCGCTGTAACCCATGGCTTTTGCTAAATCTTGGAAAATAACAGTATCGGGTTTTGATTGATATAACGGGCTGATTGCTTGCGTACTGTGCTTAGCATAGTAACAATGATAGCTATCGATCATATTTGCTTGTTCGATATAGCTGGATGTTGGCAATAAGTAATCAACATAATCCATTGTATCGGTTTGGAATAAATCAATACCGACTAAGAATAAATCCTCGCGCATTAAGCCAATTTCAATTAAATCAGCATCAGGGGCAATAGCGATTGGATTACTTGAATAAACAATCATAGCTTTAATCGGATCACACGGTTCATCGTAGGCTAAAGGGCCTACTTGGCCATCTTCATGCTGATAATCTTCAGGCAGTAATGATTTACCAATTTCACTGATGTTTACTGTATCTCTAACAGCATCTTCTGGTGTTAAGTGACCACCACCAGAGTATCCCCAATCAAACAAGCCGCCAGATTGAGTATTCAAGTAAACAACACCTGCACCGACTTTACCTATATTACCCGTTAGTGCTGCAATCGTTGGAATGGCTTTTACCATACGACCACCGTTTAGAGTACGTTGTAAGCCGTAACCAATTCGGATCATCGCACATTCTGCACTCGCGTAAGTTCTTGCAAAGGCTTGGTATTGTGCTTTACTCACACCCGTTTCAGCTTCGATTTGGTCGTGAGTAAATTCTTCAAGGCGCGCTAATAAGGCATCATAATCTTGGGTGTATGCATCGATAAACCCAGTATCGTGTAGACCTTCTTCAACTAATATTTTTGAAATACCAATAACCAATGTCGCATCAGTACCTGGTGTTGGTTGCAACCAAATATCAGCTTGCGAAGCTAATGGCGTTCTTGCAGGGTTAACCACTAAAATTTTTGCGCCTTTATCACGGGCTTCGTTAATAAATTTTAGATGATGAATATTGGTGGCTTGCTCGTTCGTTCCCCATGACACGAAACACTTAGTGTTCACGTAGTCTTCAGGGCTTGGGCCCGAGAACTCGCCTAAAATTGAACTCATGCCTGAATAACCCGCACTGGCACAAATGTTTCTTTGCAAGTTACGGCTAGCGATACGATTGAAAAAACGGTTAGCGCCAGAGCTTGCCCCAATGCCGCTATAACCAGAATAGAAATAAGGAACGATTGCGTTACCAGTGTAAGTCTCGATCACTTCGTTTAACTTTGCCGCAATTTCACTATTGGCTTGTTCCCAGCTAATAGGCTCAAAAGTCGCACCAGGTCCACGTGGGCCTACACGTTTCATAGGTTGTTGAATTCTATCTGGGCTATAAATAGACTCAAGGTATGCATGACCTTTAACACAAGGTGTACCGGCTGTCACAGGATGTGAAGGGTCGCCCGTTACAGACACTGCCACTCCATCTTTGGTTGAAACTAACAGGCTACATCTATCACCGCAGTTTCGAGGACAAGTTGTGTGAAATACACCGTCTGGTTCAGGTGTTGGTGGTTCTGTTACTGGTGGTTCAGTCGTGTCATCATCACTACTTGAACACCCCATAATACTCGCAGAAAATGCAAATGCACTGCTGCCTTTTAAAAAGCTACGTCTATTCATTGCCATCATTTAATCCTTATTGTTATTCCATAAAACAATAACAACATTGCTTTTTGAAATAATAAAAAAAGGATAAAAAATATAACTGGTTCAATAATTTAAAAATTTATAACCTTTCATCACATTTGCTAGTTTTGCAAACGTAAATTTTAGATATCAGACTAAGACGTTGAGGGTTTATTTCAATCAACAAAAAAGAGTAAAGGCGGTGTGAATACAAACTTAAATGAACATTAATACACCCAAATAACTTACACAAAGTCGTTATGACCACCTCCACATTGATACATCTATTTTTTTGAAATAAAATATTATTGCAGATAAGAATCAATTCGATTACCAAAAGATGTAGAAATAACGACCAAATTTCAAATTGAGAAATTTGCATCTCATAAGATGAATGCTGAATACGTATAAAATAAAATTGCAGTAAGATGATTTCCCCCCGAATATCACTTTAAGGAACAATCACGATAATACGGAATAAATTATTAAAACTGACGTCCCAAATGTCTACATCTACCAATCTCAAATGCCAGTGTAAACTTGCCAATTTACCGCTATATTGGTTTAGCACCAGTGAGAGTACATTTAACAGCTATTGCTAAAACCGCTTCAGTTAATTCGCCAGACAAAAGCGTTAAATTTAAACTGACTGGTGACAACAGTAAACCTGATAGCTCAGTAAATTTTTAACGCTCAACTATTGAGTTTTCAGCCTGCGATAATGGGATTGGTTTGCGTTATTCTCTATCTAACTATACGCTCTGGGAAAACTGCAGTACTTAGCAACACCAATGAATAAACCGAGGTTTCTGTCCCAGGTGCCCACAACGAAACCGCTACGGCTTACAAAATAGCCATATACAAAATAGTCAGATACAAAAAAGCCAATTAGTTTATCAAAAAACTAACTGGCTTTTAATGAGTGAATTAATCACATTTAAACTCTTTAAAATCAGGATTTTACCGTAATACGCATTCAGCTTAGTTATCTATTTATATAGCTCAACAGGTTCTATAGATAATTGGTAATCACACTCTAGTTGTTCAAGCAATAATTGGCTTAACTGCGCCGCTGCACCGTAAAATCCTGACTGACTATTTTCAACAACTAAAGATAAAAAGCGACCACTCCATGGTAACAAATGTTCCTTCAGCATAATTTTAGCCCGAAAAGCCTCAGGATGTTCGCAAAGGGATCCATTGAATTCATTAATACTGGTATTTTCTTCTGCCTCATCAAGTTCCATACAATGGATCAATGCTACCAGCATTAAACTAAAATGATCGACCGGCTCTTGTTGGCTTAACTTAAAATTCAATTGGTATTTTTTACAGAACTCCATGAACGCTAAGGTTGTTAAATCGAACAGACGATTTTGCTTGTTAAGATAAACCGAGCCCCAAGGATAAGCGAGCTTACCTTTTGGCCGAACAAATAACATATTAAAATCATGATTCAATTCAACTAATGGCAGCTCATTGGCACAGCCTTTTATGTCATTTAGCAGATGTAAAATTGGTTCTTGCGTTTTAGTGCCATTTGCATCAAATAATGAGGTATCTAGTTCAGATATCATTTTTTTAAAATCTTCATCGGGATTTCGATAAAATATTTCAGCTAAAAGATTAAACATTAACGCCATAGATTTAACGTTATCAGCATTATTCATGTTATTTCCTTATTCTTTAATTACCTCAATAGTATTTCAGGTTAATATTAATGTCTGTGATACACAGGACAATTAAACAAAACAACTTCCACTATTTATATAAGACAGTGACTTAGATCATTAACCCAATATTAAATAAGACGTATTATTAATTAATTGCTATTACACCTGGTAAGCACATTAATGTTAGTGACGAGTTTTAAAGAAAGATGGCGCGCCGCTGAGTTAGCTAGCGCAATTGAAAAAAGCTTAAAAGATGAAGCAGTTTGGCTTGAGTCTTCAAACCCTGCTAAGTCTATTGATGTTATTAGCAGAAAGCTATCTAGCCTTGTGACATCTGACTTTAGGCGCATTCATGACTTACCAGAATGCCTCACTGAGGCTGAATTATTGTCTGCTTTTTTCTCTGGTTTTAGCATTGTTATAAACAAAAGCATTAACCAGCAAACTATCACCAAAACAGATTACTCTATTATTTCACTCGCCAGAGGTTTTGCTGAAAATATTGATTTATCACACAACCAATATTTATTAGAACATGCAAGTTCAGTTATTAAAGTTGGTAAAAACTGGGACAAACATATTAGAAATGTTAATCAACGCGCAAATGTAAGATTCAAAATAAAATAGATATTACCCTTCCCTCAACCTTATTATCACACAATGTCATAAAAAATAAATTAATAATAAGAAAGTGTTATTTAAACAACATAAAAATGCCAGCTATTATGCTGGCATTCTTGTCATACATCAGTATTAACTTCTTAGCTTAATAAACACTGTTGTTGGCCCTGTGCCTAAATCTTCATGGCCATCACCACTTAAACTTGCACCAGGTAAACTCAATGCTTCTGATTTATCCATGACATCTAACACTTGTACAGGACAACCTTGAACACAGAAAGGTTTTTGACCTTCATCTAATCTGTCTTTACACATATCACATTTAGACAAAATGCCACGTTTTGCGTCAAGTTTAGGCGCATCATAAGGACACACCAAACGACACATACCACAACCAACACACAAAGAGTCATCGATAAAGACAATGCCATCTTCACGTTTAATCATAGCGCCTTGTGGACATTTAGCGACACATACAGGGTCTTCACAGTGATGACAAGATTGCGATAAAAATACAGCAACCTCTTTACCAGAGATGTTTGTTTTCTCGCCTTGAGATACATCCCTTAGTGTTACAAATTCATTCGCATCCTTTCCAGCTTGGCATGAAACAGTACATGCTTCACAGCCAACACAGTTTTCTTGGCGAAATACAAAAACTTTTTGTTCAGTCATTAGAAAATTCCTTAATGATTATAATTACGCCAGTGCGATATCAACACGGGTTGCATGGAAAGTTGAACCGTAGTTCATATCGGTTAAGTCACAGTTTGTTAGCTGGTTAACCGATGTGTTACTTCCGTTTTCATTAAGTTTTTTCCAACCGTTTTTCCAAATAAATACAGTGCCTTTAGGCGTCATTTTTTCAACCCTCGCAACGTATTGAATTTGAGCATTTGCATTGCCATAACGACTTGCTGTCACAATCACTTCGTCACCGTCACTAATGCCTTTAGCAGCTGCATCTGTTGGATGGACATAAATAGTGTGTTGTGGGAATGTGCCTGTAATGTATTTTACATTTGCCCACTGCGAGTTACTTAACTTCGCATGCGCAGGTGATAACAATCTGAATTCACGTGCTTTTTCAGCATCAGTCATCCCCTTGTCATCATACTCATTGCTTTCTGGTGTGCCTGTATCGATAACAGGGTTAAATTTCTCAGAATCAAAATACTTATTACTGGTATCTTTAAATTCAATCTTGCCACTTGTTGTTGGGAAGATTAAATCTTTACGGTATGGGTAATCAACAATAGGACTGTCCCACTTTTGAACTAAAAGTTCATCGTAACTAATATTACCTTTCCAAGTATTACGCAAGATGTCATCAATTGACTCATCAAACTCAGCATCATCAAAGCCCATTGCTTTCGCTAGTTCGTTAAAGATAACGGTATCTGGCTTTGAATCATATAAAGGCATAATCGCTTTTGCACTGTGCTTAGCGTAGTAACATTGGTAACTATCAATTAAATTCGATTGCTCCATGTAACTTGATGTAGGCAGCAAGTAATCAACGTAGTCCATCGTATCGGTTTGGAACAAATCAATACCGACTAAGAATAAGTCATCGCGCATTAACCCTTTTTCAATTAAATCAGTATTAGGTGCAATGGCCATTGGGTTACTAGAGTAAACAATCATCGCTTTGATTGGATCTGATGGCTCACCATAAGAAATAGGACCGACTAAACCATTTTCATGCTGATAATCTTCTGGCAATAGGAACTTACCGATTTCATTGATACTGACAGTGCCACGCTCAGCACCTTCTGGCGTTAAATGACTTGCGCCACTGTAGCCCCAATCAAATAACCCGCCAGACATAACATTCAAGTAAACAACGCCAGCACCAACTTTACCAATATTACCTGTCAAAGCAGCTATTGTTGGAATAGCCTTAACCATACGGCCGCCATTTAATGAGCGCTGTAAGCCGTAACCAATACGGATCATCGCACATTCAGCTTCTGCATAAGCTCTTGCAAATTCTTGGTATTCGCTTTTAGACACACCCGTTTCTGATTCAATTTCTTCATGAGTAAACTCAGCAAGACGTGCCACTAAAGCATCATAATCTTGGGTGTTTGCACTGATGAATGCTGTGTCATGTAAGTTTTCTTCAATCAGTATTTTACTGATACCGACTACTAATGTTGCATCAGTACCTGGTGTTGGTTGAAGCCAAACATCAGCTTGAGAAGCCAGAGGAGTTCGTGCAGGGTTAACAACAAGCACTTTTGCACCGTTATCACGTGCTTCATTGATAAATTTAAGGTGATGAATATTAGTCGCTTGCTCGTTGGTACCCCAAGAAACAAAACATTTTGTATTGGCATAATCTTCAGGGCTTGGGCCATTAAATTCACCCAAAATTGAACTCATGCCTGAATAACCAGCACTCGCACAAATATTACGTTGTAGGTTACGACCACCAATGCGGTTAAAGAAACGGTTTGCGCCAGTACCGGCACTAATACCACTATAACCAGAATATGAATAAGGAACGATTGCATTACCACCATGTGAATTGATGATTTCGTTTAACTTTGCTGCAATTTCACTGTTTGCTTGCTCCCAGGTAATCGGTTCAAAAGTTGCACCTGGACCTCGAGCACCAACTCGCTTCATCGGTTGTTGAATTCTGTCAGGACTGTACACAGATTGTAAATAAGAGTGACCTTTCACACAGGGCGTTCCTGCGGTTACAGGGTGAGTAGAGTCACCAGTAATTGACACTGCGATGCCATCTTTAGTTGTAACCATAAGGCTACATCTATCACCGCAGTTACGTGGACACGTTGTATGATAAACGCCATCTGGAATACTTTCTTCAGGTGGCACTTCGATTGGTGGCTCAACTACCGGAGGTTCTTCAATAATGTCATCATCATCACTGCTAGAACACCCCATAATACTGGCTGAAAATGCGAATGCACTACTGCCCTTTATAAAACTACGTCTGTTCATTGTCATGGTTTTTCCTTTTTATTTTTTTCAAAAAAAGCATAACAACCGCATTATCATGCAAGTAAATAAAGTTAATAAAAAGCGCTAACAACTCAGAGTTTCGTTAAAAAAAAGATAGCAATCACAATTTTTTTTAACAAAGTTGACAATGTAAAAGTCTTTGTTTTTATACAATCAACTTAAAAATACACCCATAAACAAACAATAACCCAACACCAACCCAACAGATGTATCAGTAAAGGGTGTGCGCATCAAACCTCATAACACCAACCAGGTGATACAACAACAAAAACAGTTGCAAAACATGAACTAAACCAATGTTAAATTTGACCTTTTTATGTCGGCATTATTGTTACAACTCGCAATTACTTATATAAAAATCAATAATTGGTTTAGCGACATTTTGAATACGTATGCAATAAATTGCGGCGCTAAAATTAACCACTATGATGTGTGCAGGACAATCTAAACATTATATGGAATCAACATGCTCATTTCGCTTACCAACTTAACCAATAGATGTTTTCAATTATTTGGTAGTGCGCTTCAACAGCGAAGGCTTAATCTTAGCCCTCTCCTTTTCTTGTTCGTCATTGTATTGACCAGCTCGATGTCTAATGTTTACGCAAAAACAGTCTCAATCAACTCACCCGATAATAAAATTCAGGTCATACTTTCAGATAAGAATGGGCAACCGGAATACTCTGTCAATTTCAACGGTAATAATGTCGTTTCTTCATCACGTTTGGGCTTGGTATTTGAGCAACAAGGTGAATTTGGAAATGGTTTTAATATCATAGATTCATCCAAAACATCTTCATCAAGTCGCTGGCAACAACCTTGGGGTGAACGTGAATGGATTGAAGATAACCACAACAAACTCACCTCTTCGTTTTCTGATGGTACTTACCGCTTTACTATTGAGTTTAAAGCCTTCGATGATGGGATTGGTTTTCGTTATACCGTACCTAAACAAACTGCTCTGGCAGACACCGCATCACTGAATATCACCAATGAATTAACCGAATTTTCAGTCCCAGACGCGCACAATGCCACCGCTTGGTGGATCCCCGGACGAGGCTGGAACCGATATGAATACTTATATAACACGACAAGCTTAAATAAAGTTGACCGAGCTCATACCCCTTTTACCTATAAACTAAAATCCGGCACTCATCTAAGTATTCATGAAGCAGCATTGACCGACTATGCTGCTATGGTGCTTGATCAACGCAGAGACGGTACATTAAAAGCGGATTTAACCCCGTGGTCTGATGGGACTCTTGTCAAAACTAAACCCGGGGTTTCAACTCCTTGGCGTACGATTCAAATTTCAGAACAAGCTACAGGGTTACTAAATTCAGATTTAATTCTTAACTTAAATGAACCTAACAAACTCGGTGATGTGTCCTGGGTTGAGCCTGGTAAATACGTCGGTATTTGGTGGGGAATGCATTTAAATGAAAATACGTGGGGCTCGGGTGATAAACATGGTGCTACTACAAGCGAAACTAAACGCTATATGGATTTTGCTGCCACATACGGTTTTGACGGTGTCCTTGTTGAAGGCTGGAATATTGGTTGGGATGGCAGTTGGTTTCATAACGGCGATGTGTTCAGCTTTACTCAGCCTTATGATGATTTCGATATTGATGCTGTTAGTGAATACAGTGCAAAACAAAATGTTCGATTGATAGGCCATCATGAAACGTCTGGCTCAGTATCGAACTACCGTAATCAAATGAGTGATGCATACGATTTATATAAAAAGCATGGGGTAACCCAAATAAAAACGGGCTATGTCGCAGATGGTGGTGACATCAAGCGTGTTGATGAAAACGGTATTACCCGACATGAATGGCACGACGGACAATTCATGGTCAATGAATACCTCTACAGTGTGACTGAAGCCGCTAAACGGGGCATCAGCATTAATACTCACGAACCCGTTAAAGATACCGGTCTGCGCCGCACATATCCAAACTGGATAGCCCGTGAAGGCGCCCGAGGACAAGAGTTCAACGCTTGGGGCACACCGCCAAATAATCCAGAACATACGGCTATTTTACCTTATACACGGATGTTGTCAGGCCCAATGGATTTCACTCCGGGTATTTTTGACCTTGCACCTAAAGGGTTAGATGCGGTTAATCGTGTGCAAACCACCCTCACTAAACAATTAGCATTATATGTTGTGCTGTATAGCCCAATTCAAATGGCTGCTGATTTACCGAGAAACTATGTCGAGCGATTAGATGCATTCCAGTTTATTCAAGATGTACCAACTGATTGGAGCGAGAGTATCGCCGTTGCTGGTGAAATCGGAGACTTTGTTGCTTTTGCCCGTAAAGACCGTGCTTCAGAAGATTGGTATTTAGGTGCATTGACTGATGAAAATGCTCGTAAGCTTGATATTAAATTGGATTTCTTATCTCCTGATAAACAATACCAAGCACAAATATATCGTGACGGTGACAAAGCTAACTGGGAGACCAATCCTTATGACTATGTCATTGAAACTAAGACCGTAACTGCTAAAGATAAACTGACATTATCACTGGCGACAAGTGGAGGCACAGCTATCCGCTTTAAAGCAATCTAATATCAAATACTAGATTTTAAAACTTAGTTCTCCCCCCAAAAGCCTGATGTGCAATGTCTTCATTGCCTTCAGGTTTTTCTTCATTTACATTAGGGCCTGTTGTTCATTACTGGTTAAATTTCGTTCAACATAAAAGCGTTTTAACTGAGGCGGATGGATTGATGCATAGTCATCTAAGCAACTCTTAATTTAAAAAGATTCATCCAACAAAGAGTAAAACACTTTTGTCGAACCCTTTGGGCAGCGTTTGTTGGCCATTTTTACTGAGTTATAGACTTTTTATATAGAATAACTACACCACAAAGTCTCTGCCTTGTATAAATGGCTAACAATTCGCTGCAAAACAACCTTGAAAGATCAACAGGCCCTAACTTAGCTAAAAATAATAAAAACTAATGCGATCCTTGAAAATTCGAAACTCCAACCACAGCACTGTTACAAGTTTGATCATATTTAGTTGTGCAGAAATGATGAATACGTATGTAATTAGTTGTGCCAAATTCCGCCTCAAGGCTAATATAAAACCTGCTAAATTTCTTCCTCTGCTTGTGGGGATGGAATGGGCTAGGTCGTTACTGACGCATCACCTTCATCGGGTTGCATCAGGTTTTGAGTACCTTTCTTACCTTCATTATCAACCGAAGTTAAGAATACGAGGTCTTTGGCGAATACCCGTCTAAGGGAGATGAGTATTCGCCATTTTTTTAACTTTAGATTTAACCAAGTCGAAATGGGAACCTAGCAAAGTTAACTAACAAGAATAACGAGTACGATAGTTCTGTAAAAAACAGTAACAATAAGAATTCAGCCATGATGCTGAACGACCATTTAAAATGGAACATAAAGGAAGATACATGTCTGCCGAGAATAATAACCAGCCTCAGGCTTCAGCTCCGGTACAGCGTCGTCAACAACCAGAATTAAACTTTTGGCAAATTTTCAATATGTGCTTTGGATTTTTGGGGATCCAATTTGGTTTCGCGCTTCAAAATGCTAACGTCAGTCGTATTTTTCAAACCTTAGGTGCCGAAATAGATGAAATTCCAATCCTGTGGATTGCTGCGCCTCTAACTGGGCTAATTGTTCAACCCATTATTGGTTACCTAAGTGATAACACTTGGAATGGTCTTGGTCGTCGCCGCCCTTACTTTTTAATTGGTGCAATCTGTACTACCCTCGCCTTGTTCATCATGCCTCACTCTCCAGTACTTTGGGTTGCAGCTGGCATGCTATGGATCATGGACGCATCAATCAACATTGCCATGGAGCCATTTCGCGCTTTTGTGGGCGATAACCTGCCTAAGAGTCAACGTACTCAAGGCTATGCAATGCAAAGTTTCTTCATTGGTGTTGGCGCAGTAGTCGCATCAGCCCTACCTTATATATTAACCAATTATTTTGATGTCGCTAATACCGCACCAGAAGGACAAATAGCAGACTCAGTGCGATATGCCTTTTACTTTGGAGGAGCAGTATTATTTCTCGCTGTTGGTTGGACAATCATTACATCAAAAGAATATTCGCCAGAAGAAATCAGCGCTTTTCAGGCTCAAGATGAAGCTGAAAGTGGCAAAGAGTCTTCCGACGAGCAACGTTCACGCACTGCGAGTCAATACCAGTTCGCCGCTATGTTATGGATGGCACTCGGTGCTATCACCACAGGGCTTGTTTTTGGTTTTGATTTAGATAAACAACTGTATATTTTAACAATTGGTATTTTCGCTTTTGGTCCACTGCAATGGTATTGCTCAATGGCACTCAAAACCGTTAAGTCCAATCAAAGTTCAGAACGTGAATCTTTAGGCATGGTATTTAATGTAGTAGATGATTTATTTCATATGCCAAAAGCAATGCATCAACTTGCTATCGTGCAATTCTTTTCATGGTTTGCCTTGTTCGCAATGTGGATTTACACCACTTCAGCGGTCACTTCATATCATTACGGCACGTCAGATGTATTAACTAAAGCCTACAATGACGGCGCTGACTGGGTTGGGATGTTATTCGCTTCATACAATGGCTTTGCTGCATTAGCTGCTATTGCCATTCCCTTTCTTGCTAAAGCTGTTGGTATTCGCTTTGCTCATACCATTAACCTTTCGTTAGGTGGCTTAGGTTTAATCAGCTTCTTCTTCATCACAGACCCAGCCTTATTATGGATACCTATGATTGGTGTTGGTATCGCTTGGGCATCAATTCTTTCAGTTCCTTACGCCATGTTATCGGGAATTTTACCGCCAAAGAAAATGGGCGTATTCATGGGTATTTTTAACTTCTTTATCGTCATTCCTCAACTACTTGCGGCGAGTGTATTAGGTGTGATTTTAAAAACCTTGTTTGACGGTGAACCGATTTTTGCACTTATTACAGGTGGTGTATTTATGATTATTGCAGGTATCGCAGTGCTATTTGTTGAGCAACCCACTCATGATGTCTAAGGACTAATCATAATAGGACCAATCATCATTTTACAAAAATTATATTGATGAGGGATTTGCCTCATCAAAAAACAAAAAATTTATAAAAAAGAATTCAATTTGGGGAACGTCAGTAATGAAAACCTTGTTAAATAATAAAGCCATTCTTAAAAGATCGGCCATCGCACAAGCAGTTAATACCGTCATCATTAGTGCATCAATTTTAACCCTATCTGCTTGTTCAGATACTAATTCAATTACTAAAGAAAGTGTTCAAAAACAAACGTCTCCAGCAGTTGCCAAATCAACTGTAACCAATGCACCTGTTAACGTAGCACCAGGTGCTCCAGGTATCGATCCAACATGGGCTTTTTCGGGCAAAACAGGCATTGGAACCTCTTATGAGCCTTATGTTGATGGTCAATACCAAAGCAGCGCTGAAAACCCTGTTAGTAAAGTATGGTTTTCGCTTGCCCAAGGAGTGTTAACTGAAACCATGTACGGCATGATCCACAATGCCCAGCTGAAAGAAATGCAGTTTGTCATCACTGGCGAAGACTTCGTCGATACAGAAAAAGAAGACACCATCAGCACCATTGAATATTTACACCAAGATGAACAAGGTCGCCCACTATCTTTAGCCTATAAAGTCACCAACAAAGCAAAAAATGGTCAATATCAAATTGAGAAACATTTTTTCACCGATCCTAATCGTGACAGCATGATGATGAAAGTGCTGTTCACGGCTTTTGCTGATGGTATTACTCCGCATCTATATGCTAACCCTCATATTGATAATAGCGGAGCCAATGATATTGCGTCAGTAGAAGGCCAAGCACTTATTGCCCATACCAGCAACGCTGATTCATCAGTGATGACCATCAAATCAGATGTAGCCTTCACTCAAGCTAGTGCAGGTTTTGTTGGCACATCTGGTGGATTAGTTGACTTAAAAGACAATGGCAAACTGGATAATCTTTATCTAACTACTTCTAACAGTGATAACAACTCTGCAGGTAACGTTGCACTTACCGCGCAATACCCAACACTCAATAAAGCACAAGGTAGCAACACACTTGAGATGAATGTGGCGATTGGTTTCGGCGCTGATAAGCAAAGTAGTATGGCGAATACTGAAGCGACGCTTGCTGCGGGCTACGATAAAGTATTAAGTGCATATTTAGGCGACGAAAAACATGTCGGATGGAAAGATTACCTAGCCTCTTTACCTGCTATAAACGCCATGAGCGCTAATACCACCGATAATGGACAACTACTTTATACCAGCGCACTGGTATTAAAAGCCCAAGAAGACAAAACCCACGCAGGTGCATTGATTGCATCTCTATCAAACCCTTGGGGCGATTCAGTTTCAGCTAAAGTGGGTAGCACTGGCTATAAAGCTGTATGGCCGCGTGATTTCTATCAATGCGCTATGGCATTTCTGGCTATGGGCGATACCGAAACACCTAAAGTTGCCTTTGAGTATTTGAAAAAGGTACAAGTCAGTCAACAAACACCTGAATATGTAGGTACACCCGGTTGGTTCTTACAAAAAACTCATGTTGATGGTGAAATAGAATGGGTTGGGGTGCAACTCGATCAAACTGCAATGCCAATCATGCTAGGTTGGAAATTATGGCAAGCTGGTGTTTTAACTGACGCTGAAATTACCCAGTGGTATCAAGAAATGCTGAAACCTGCAGCAGACTTTTTAGTGACTGGCGGTAAAGTAAAACTCGACTGGAACGAGACTGAAATTACTCCACCTAATACTCAACAAGAGCGCTGGGAAGAGCAAGCCGGTTTCTCCCCTTCTACGACTGCTGCAGTGATAGCAGGTCTTGTAGCAGCCAGTGATTTAGCCAAACTTGCAAAAGATGACCAAGGCGTTGAGTACTTAGCTATCGCCAAACAACTTGAAGCCAGTTTAGAAACGACCATGGTGACAAATAACGGCAACCTGGCTAAAGATAATAAACCTTATTATGTCCGTATTAGTCCTAACGGTAACCCGAACAATAATGACAAGTTACTTGATAATAATGGTAAGCCAGGCTTAGACCAACGTACCATTTTGGATGGTGGTTTTTTAGAGTTAGTCCGTTATGGCGTTAAAGATGCCAGTGATAGCGTCATTCAAAACAGTGTCATGCTTATAGACGATACGTCTTTAGAGCATAACCTGCGAGTAAAGTATGAATTTACCGCGAAAGATGGCAGTACAGTTCCTGGTTATCGTCGCTATGGTAACGACGGTTACGGTGAAGATATCACCACGGGGTTAAGTTACGCTGAAAAAGGCAA
This sequence comes from Shewanella goraebulensis, assembly GCF_030252245.1. Taxonomy (NCBI): domain Bacteria; kingdom Pseudomonadati; phylum Pseudomonadota; class Gammaproteobacteria; order Alteromonadales; family Shewanellaceae; genus Shewanella; species Shewanella goraebulensis. The sequence goes on along the minus strand of NZ_CP126972.1, from coordinate 2,311,143 downwards.
TACTGCAGATCAACGCGGTCGCGTTTGGCCTTTCTTTACTGGTGAGCGTGGCCACTACGAATTAGCTCTAGCGAAGTCAACTGATACGCTAACACCTGAAGTTCATCAGCAGCTCATTAATACCTATGTCCAAGGGATGGAAACCTTTGCCAATGAAGGAATGATGTTGCCAGAGCAATCTTGGGATGGTGTGGGTAACCCAACACGCTATAACTACGAAATGGGACAAGGAACAAACTCTGCGACACCATTAGCTTGGACCCATGCCGAATACGTTAAGTTAGTTCGATCTATGACAGATAAAGCTGTTTGGGATTTCTACCCTGTGGTTGCAGATAGACTTAAGTAATCAACATTGGATCTTTAGTAATCTTTCAGCCCAAAAAAGCCACTTATTAAGTGGCTTTTTTGCATCATCCAAGCAGTGATTTGAGCTAATTTGCATCGCATTAGTTAATTCAGTCAAAATAATCGTAAAAAAACTTTAAATAACCACACAAAAATTGTTAGTTATTCTAGTATTAACAATAGGTATTTATTTGTCTAAGGAATGGACTTTGAAAAGTAAGCGCTGCGCCATACTATACTCGACTATCTCTATAAGACTGGCCATTACCTTGATTAGCTGTGTCGCACTCACATTATTGTTATTTACTCTATCTACCAGAGTTTCTACCCAACCTCATTTTGCAGAAATCAAAATTGGCGTTTCTCAAACCCCGCTTACCGCGCCTTTTATCATTGCAAAACATCTTGCAATGTTTGAACAAGCTAATCTCAATGTACAATTGGTCGAGTGTTTTGGCGGTGTTGCCTGCAGCGAGGCTTTAATTGCTGATCAAGTTGACTATGCAACTGTGTCAGAGTCTGTAGTGATGTTTAAAAGCTACCAAACCCAAGATATTGCCTTGTTAACCAGTTTTGTCCAATCCACAAATGATTTAAAGCTGCTTACTTTAAACAAGGATCTGCTGCTTAATAACAATCAAGACTCTAAAGAAGCAATTACTGGCACTAACATAAGTAACTCAGTAGAAAACCCAGCCCAAACCAATATTAACAAGGTTGGTATAGTCAAAGGCAGTGCTAGCGAATATTATTTCGACACCTTACTGGTAGCACAAGGTGGTGATGTGTCTCATATCGATAAAGTATACCTATCACCTAAACAGCTGGTTAATGCCTTAATTGCAAATCAAGTGGATGCAATATCTATTTGGGAGCCTTATGGATATCAACTAAACATGAGTGCCAGTAGCACAATTACCAATTTAGGCATTCAAGGTATTTACCAACTTAGCTTCAACTTAATCGCTAAAAGATCTAAATTATCACTAGATAACAACGTTAAAAATAAGCAAGTAACCTCACTTATCAATGTACTGGAACAATCAATAAACTGGATAAACAGTCACCCAGATGCAGCAATGCTTATCGTGGCTAAACACCTTGACGTACCATTAAACCAAATTAAATGGTCATGGAATGATTACATATTTAGATTATCGATCGGTAATTCTCTACTATCAAGCCTGCAAACTCAATCTCACTGGGCAAAACAAGGTGGTCTAGTTGAAGGACAAGAGCCTAACTTTCGTGACGTTATTTATAGACAACCATTTGAACAATCCAAAGCCTCCAAGGAGGCGAAATGGTAAATTCCATCAATGGAAAACTGATACTTTTGCTTTGCGTTAGTTTTATTTTTACTTTGCTGTTAAGTTTTTCGTTTTTACAAATTCATTCAGCTCAGCATAAAACGACAGATGCGCTTAGGTTTTTTTCTGGTTTACAGCAAAATATTGATGACCTTCGCAGCCAATTGTGGTTATTTGCTCAAAGACAAGACAGTGCCAGCTTTACTCAAGTAAAGTTATCCCATCAAACACTTGCGCTTAAACTGGAAAAGCAAAGTTTTTATACTCAACGTATTTTTAACCTTAAAAAATTAACCGATGACATGGCGTCATTAATATCACAAGAGCAAAGGCTTTCAATCCAATCAAATAGACTATCTGAGCAACAAATTAACCAAGCCCGTCAGCTATTACGTTACCGCTATAATATTTTGATCGAAAACATGTCGGAAGAAGTCGCCTATTTAAATAAGAAAACGCTAGACAGCAACGAGTTATCTATCACATCTGTCATGCTTTATTCAGCGCTGGGGTTAATTTTTGCAGCCATGTTCGTACTTGCAATTAATTTCTCAATCTATCAACGTTTCAAGATAGGTTTCGGCAGAATAAAGCTTGGGATACATGAACTATCAAAAGGTGAATTGACCCATAAAATAAACTCCGAGAATTTAGATACTGAATTTCGCATGCTGGCTTCATTCTTCAATAATATGACCAGCAAGCTTGATGCGAGTATGGTGTCAAAACAAGCGTTACAACAAGAAGTTGATAGACAAACCAGTGAGCTTGAGAGGCAAAAACAGCAGTTATTAATTCTATCTGAGAAAGATCATTTAACCGGAATTATGAATCGTAGAGCTTTAGAAAAAGCAATCGATAGTATTTTACTCAACGCTAAAATTTCACAAAGCAAGGTGGCGTTGTTTTTTCTAGATATTGATGACTTTAAAAATATAAACGATTCAATTGGTCATGACGCCGGTGATGAGGTGCTACAACAAGTATCGTCACGGTTACAGGCCTGTACACGTAAATCAGATATTGTTGGGCGCTTAGGTGGTGATGAATTTGTGATCTGCTTAGGCTTAGTAGATAACTTTGACCAAATAGCCCATAAGGCACAAACGATTTTAGATTCCCTTAGCACACCAATTAGGATTAATCATTCAGAGCTATCAATAAATATCAGTATGGGAGTTAGCTATTTTCCATTTCAAGCTAATACAAGAGACAGTTTAATCAAACAAGCTGACGAATTTATGTATAAGGCCAAACAGATCAAAGGAAGTGGTTGTTTTGATGGGCAAGAGTTACTTGCCCATGTTGATTTACTCGATGCTGCGCAATTAAACAAATAGTGTTATGAGGGTTAACTGCGTATTTTCGATAGTAGATTTATCAAGCTTAGCGCTATCGCACCTGCAATCACGCCAAACACCGCATTTAAAATGCTTGGAGTGAGTACGCCAAGTAAACCGCCAATATAGCTTATGTCACTCACCATTGTGGCTATCACTGTTATCTGGGCACTGATCGCGTGAATACCATGAGTTAAAATACCGCCTCCAACCATAAACATGGCAATAGTGCCCACAATCGTTAACCCTTTCATCAAATAAGGCGCTGAAGCAAGTAACCAAAAGCCAAGCTTATGCCACATTACGACCAATGTGCCCTCACCTTTTCGTTGAGTTAAGTACAGCCCCAAGTCATCAATTTTAACAATACCGGCCACTAATCCGTAAACCCCAACAGTCATGATAATAGCAATCACACTCAAGGTAAGAAATTGACTTAGTAAGCTACTTTCAGCGACTACGCCCAAACTTATAGCAATAATCTCAGCTGATAGAACAAAATCGGTCCTGATAGCGCCTTTGATTTTTTTCTTTTCAAAGTCGTCAATATCTTGCTGAGACTTTTCAATAATCTCTTGTTCTGAAATGTCGTCTTTTTTGTCTTTTCGGTAGACATAGGAGTGATGAATTTTTTCAAACCCTTCAAAGCATAAAAATAAACCACCAAACATTAACAGCGGAGTGATCGCCCAAGGAATAAAAGCACTGATGAGTAATGCAGCAGGTACCAATATGAGTTTATTCATAAAGGAGCCTTTCGCTACGGCCCAAACTACGGGTAACTCTCGCTCTGAGGCAACACCTGAGACTTGCTGAGCATTAAGGGCTAAGTCATCACCTAACACACCTGCAGTCTTTCTGGCCGCAATTTTACTCATTGCAGCAACATCATCTAAAATCGCAGCTATGTCATCCAATAACATTAATAAGCTTGCACCTGCCATGTTTCTTCCTTGCGTTGTTTAATGCGTTTCTATTATTTATAGCTGAGAGATTTAAACATACGTCTTGTGAGTACCAATTCAATAAACGTTGCTTTAAATGAACTAAATTATCAATAAACTGTGTTATCAATCAGCTGTGTTATCGATAAAATGAGCGACACAGGCCATAATGACTCAGTTAAAAAGCATATTGCCAGACAAGCCCCAGCGTATCGAAATCATTACCAATTCGGGTAATAACACCGGTACTGGCATAAAGTTTCATACTATGGTGTTGATTGAAAGCTAAAGAGTATGTGAGCCCAAACCGTGAGTTGTCTTGTTCATCATCTGCATCAATGCCGTTCTTGCTTGTTTCACCACCAATAAAATAGTTACCGCTTAATGACAGCCACTGTCCTCGAGCAATACTATAAATAATATGCCCTTGAAAGGTATATTGTGCCTGTTTTTCAAGAAATGTTTGGTTATAAAACTTGTCGTTATCACTATAAAACCGAATCGAGGTCATCGCACTGTATTGCCAATCGCCAACGGTATAAGACATGCCGAAGCCGGGTCTGAACACCCATTGATTAGCACCGGCATTAATCAATTTATTTTCGTCATATGTACCTAGCGGTATACTTAATTGTAAACTGGCTCCCATCACTAAGCCTTCTTGATATTTAGCAAAATCTTTTCGCTCTATAGCTGGCGCACCATAGAAGTTCCAGGTAAGTCTCACATTAGGGTCGCCATATCCACAGCGATCAGCTTCAACTATCTCGCCTTGATAATTTGCTGAACCTTGCATGCAAATTCTAGCCATCGACATGTCAACTTTTGCAGAGCTACCAGCTAATGCAAATGAATGAGCATAAGCTAAAACGGCAGCATCAAGGTTCAACTCTGCATCTTTTAATGGTACTGATGGAGACGGAGATAGCGCACCTTCTGAATGCAGGTATCCCGCTGCCATAAAATGCATATCGATAGGTATATTTGTATAACTGCGGGGTTCGAGATCTTGTGAGTTAACTGAAAAAGCTATCAAATAGAGTAAGCTGCATAGGGCAACAATGATGAATGTATACCTAGAGGAAAATGAGCAAACTGAAATAGTAAAGTGGTCAGATTGATTCGAAGCATTATCCATAATTGCTCTTATATTGAATTGTTTACGTTCGAAGTTTTTCTTAAATAACTGAGCGCTAAATCAAGCCTTTAACAAAAGGCTATTTAAATTTTGCCGCCAATACTCTGGAGTAATAGCTCTGGAGTAATAGCGACTTAATCCCATTCAATCACTATCTTGTTTCAAATAAATTCACAGCCATATTTGCACGTTTATGACTCATCTTCAGAGTCAGCATTACTGCCACAAGAATGACGAACCACCATATTAGTTGGAATAAGTTGGGGTCCTACTTCTTTGCCTCGAATTAATTTCAATAAACTTTCTACTAAGATTTCCCCCGCAAGCTTAGTGTTTTGCTTAACTGTCGTTAGTGAAGGGTTAGCAAAGCTTGCAACAGGTATATCATCATAACCAACCACTGCTATATCTTCTGGAACTCTAACACCACGTTTTTTAAGTGCGCGAATAGCCCCAATAGCGATAAGATCACTTGCAGCAAAAATGGCTTCAAATCCATGACCGCTATCTAAAAGTTTCATTGCAGCATCAAAACCTGAACTTTCGGTGCTAATCGCATCAAACTGACATTTTTTATTCAGTTTAATACCTTGTTTTTTTAACACTTCTGCATGGCCAAGGTAACGGTCGCGAAATTCAGGGCTGTGTTCAGATGCATCACCCAAAAAAGCAATCTTACTTAATCCCAGAGAGATAATGTGCTCAGTGGCAATTACACCACCTTGATGATTGTCACAACCAATAGATAAGACTTCTTTGTTATTATGTTCAGCCCCCCAAATAATAAAATGGGTATTTTGTTCTAAAAGTTTTTGCAGCTTGTGTTCATAATCCACGTAATCGCCGTAACCTAACAAGATAATACCATCAGCTTTATTACTGTCTTCGTAATCAGCGTGCCAGTCACTGGAAAGCTGTTGGAAAGAAACTAATAAATCATAGCCTTGTTGCGCTGTAGCTCGTGTGATTGAGCCGAGCATGGACAAAAAGAAAGGGTTAATTAATGATTCATCGTTGGTCGGATCTTCACAAATTAATAAAGCTAATGTGTGGCTATTTTGAGTGCGTAGATTACTGGCATTTTTATCAACTTTATAATTAAGCTCTTTGGCAATGGCTTGAATTCGTTGACGAGTTTCTAGATTGACTAAGGGGCTGTTTCTCAACGCCCGAGAAACAGTTGACTGAGAAACACCTGCGCGATAGGCGATATCAATTGAGGTAGCTTTAGATGTCATATTAGCATCAGGCCTTTTTATAGTTATTTTAGGTACTCACACTCTGTTTATACCTAAAATAACGCTAATAATCACCGTTTTAATTTAATTTATAAACCCAATTCATTCAATAAATCATCGGCATCATCTGTAACAACAACTTGTTCATCTTTTTTAGCCACGGGTTTTGCTTGCTTATTACTGCCATTCCCATGGGCTTCGATAAGTGAATCTGGATCAAATTCTTCATCTAATTCAAACTCTTTCAGTTTAATAAATTCAGTTTTGTCCATTGCAAATTCAAGGTAAAAAATATGATTATCAGCTGTTTTGAATGACACTCTTCTTGATACCGCTTCATCTAAATTAGTGTCAATCGATATAGTTAACTCTTTATTAATGGTTAACATCTTTGGTTGACTTTGACTGATCGATGTTTGCAACTCTTTTGAAATTGTTTTGATGAAATCTCCTAAAATTTGGTTCATCAATTCTCCCATCACGTTACCAACATCATCAGAAGTATGGGAAAAAGCTAATTCAGACTCAGGCATGCCCATATTGATCATGTAGCGACGATAGATTTCAATAGCAGCTTCTTTTGAAAAATTAATCACCACTAAACCCGAGAAACCGCCATCAAAAATGGAAAAACAACCTAAATCAGGCTTCAAACAGGTGCGGGTAATATTTTGCACCATACCGGCATGGGTAACTTGACTGTCACTGGTACTAGAAAGAACGTGGGAAACGGAGTGACATAGCTTAAGCAAGATGTCATCGGTAGTAACAATTTGAACTGAATCCATAGCAATTTTTACCTAGTTTTACTTTTTCCTCATTCTGAGGCTTATCGAATAATAAATCAAAGCCAAAACATCTCATTAGCAAAAATAAAAAACTGACGTAACACTGAGTGCATTAACAATTTGAAAATTATGATTTTCTAAACTTAGCTCGATGACTCTTTATTGGGCAATATTTGTATCTTTATGTAAAAAGACATCAATGGATCACACTTCTCGTATTAAGAAGTTCTTTCCAGAACTAAAACTGTCTATATTTGCCCAATATATTGTAAAAAAACATTGTTAAGGATATTTATGATCGCCTTCTTACGACAGTTAACTATTTTGAAACGTCTCATCATTATGTTGGCTCTGGCGGCAATAGGTACAGTCTGTTTTGCGAGTTTTTCAATCAATGAACAATACAATAACCTTATCAATCAAAAGAAAGTGCAAATAGAAGCGCAAGTCTCCACTGCGACATCTTTATTAAATGCCTTACTTAGACAAAGTAATCACCAACAAGATCTAGCCAGTTTAAAGCAACAATCTTTAACCCTTATATCCGAGCTACGTTACGGTCACAATGAATCTTACATTGTAGTAAACCAAGATAACGTCATTATTAGTTTCCCAGAAGTCAGCTCTCTTGAAGGACGTTCGTTTGATAGCTATGTAGCATCTGATGGTTCAAAACCATTAATCGAACTGGTCAGCAATGCGCGTAGAATGACCACCAGCCAACTTGAGTATCAACATAACTTGTCATCGACCTCAGGGGTTGAAACCATTTTATCAGGAGCCGAGTACTTCTCAGATTGGGGCTGGACTATTATCGCCCATGCTAGTGCCGGTGATGTAAAAGAGAGTATGGGTAGTGTGGTGATTAATTATCTAATAATCATGATGCTTATTTCTATTCCAATTTTTGGCTTTTTCTTACTATTAAATGTGTCTATCACCTCGCCTATTAATGCTGCGATTGCTGCAATGGAAGATATAGCACAAGGTGAAGGCGATTTATCTAGACGTCTAGATAATAGTGGTAAAGATGAAGTAGCCAAAATGGCTGATGCCTTTAATGATTTTGTCATCAAAATTACAGCTGTTGTATCAGAGCTGAAGCCACTAGGCAAAGAGTTAGATACCGATGCACAGCATTTATTAGTCGCTGTTGAAGAGTCAAATCAAAGTGCTGAGCTCATTCACAGTGAAACTCAAAGTGTTGCAACAGCAGTTAATCAAATGCTCGCGACCACCAACGATATGGCACAAAATACTTATCAAGCTGCTGATGGGGCAAATAACGTTAAGCAACAAGCACAGCAGTCTCATACCTTTATGCAAGAAACTGTGCATGAAACCGATCTGTTGGTGACCGAACTTAAAAATGCTGAAAATGTTACTCACGATTTAGGCAAGTCTTCTGCAGAAATTAGCTCAATTCTGGACACTATTGGTGGTATTGCTGACCAAACTAATTTACTTGCACTTAATGCAGCGATTGAAGCAGCCCGTGCTGGTGAGTATGGCCGTGGTTTTGCAGTCGTTGCTGACGAAGTGCGTGCGTTAGCAACTCGTACTCAAGCCTCTACCAATGAAATCAATAAAATTATTACCAACATCCATGATGGTGTGGAGTTAGTAATTAAAAGCAATACAGAAACCCAAGAGCAATCAATACAATTACAAAGCAAAGCGATTCAGTCACAAGAAGCAATGACGGAAATATTAGCCGTTATAGCAACCATCAGCGACATGAACACTCAGCTTGCTAGTGCAACCGAAGAACAGTCTCAAGTCACTGAAGAAATCAACCGCAATATCACGACAATTTCAGAGTTAACTGAAATTGCGGTAAGAACCAACGAAACTAACTCTCATGCTGCGCAATCATTGCAAATCATCAGTCAAAATGTGACTGAAAATCTAGGTCAATTCAAAACAGACTAACTTTCCCAAGGTGCCATCAATTTGAGTGGCACCTTTTTTCCTAATAAAACTCTATCACTTACCCTATATTTAACCACTCAAGTTAGCTTTCAAGATAAATGAATCATTATTAATTTCTAAACTAGACTATTGCTGCAAACTTACTGTTAGCAGGGTCGAGTTTACGGTACTATTTGTCTCATTATTAATGAACGAGTTAGTGTAGATGTACGAAAAGACCGTCACCATTATTGCTCCCCACGGAATACACACCCGCCCTGCCGCTTTATTAGTCAAAGCTGCAAAAAACTTTGACTGTGACGTCATAGTCGAATGTAATGGCAAACAAGCGAGTGCCAAAAGTTTGTTTAAATTACAAACCTTAGGGTTATATCAAGGCCAATCTGTTAAGGTATTTGCTGATGGAGCACAGGCTCAAATAGCGGTAGAAACTGTCTCTGAATTACTTATCACTCTAAGCTAACAGGAACGTTTATGGCAGTAACAGGTATTGTAGTGTCACCCGGGGTCGCATTTGGACAAGCGGTTCATATTAACCTGCATAATCAAACTGTCGATTATCGTTTATTACCTGTTGCCGACATTGCAAAAGAATGTGAAAAAGCTACCAAAGCAATTGGCTTTCTTAGCAGCCACTTAAAACATTGTCAGTCAAAAATTGAGCCAGACAGTGAACACTTCCACTTAATCGATGCCGACATCATGCTTTTAGAAGATGATGATTTAGCAGAGCAGCTCAAAAACTATATTACCCGCTTTAGATTTTCTGCTGTTGTTTCGGTTGAACGAATATTTGCCCAACATGCAGAAGAACTAGCGCAACTCGATGACCCTTATATGGCAAATCGCAGTAATGATGTTATTTGCTTGGGTAAGCGACTCATGTCGGCGGTAAACGGAACATTGCAATGGGACGTTTCAAAGCTTACTGATAACAGCATTTTACTGGCTGAAGATATTACCCCTGCTGAGTTTGCCACTATTCCGTTAAACAAAATTAAAGGGATTGTTCTACAAACAGGCGGCTTAACCAGTCATACCGCTATTTTGGCCAAAGCTGCTGGGATCCCCGCTCTACTCAGTTGCCAATTTAATACTTATGATATCAATGATGGTAGCCCGCTAATATTAGATGCTTTCAGCGGTGAGCTTCATATCAATCCATCACCCGAAACCAAGCAGTTATTACAACAAAAATTAGCACAAGAAACTCAACGTCGCGCTGCTTTATTACACTATGTTGATAAGCCAAGCGTTACCCTTGATGGCCATCCTGTTTGCTTACTGGCAAATGTCAGCAGCCTCAACGATATTACTCAAATCGAACACAGTGGCGCTGCCGGCATTGGCTTATTTAGAACCGAGTTTTTACTGATGCAAGTTGATTCCGTACCCGATGAAAAACAGCAATATCAACAATATTGTGATGCACTGCATAGTTTAAATGGCAAAGTACTCACCATTCGAACCTTCGACATCGGTGCAGATAAAGAAATCCCTTGTTTAAGCCAGCAGTATGAAGATAACCCTGCCTTAGGTGTTCGTGGCATACGTTATAGTCTTCAACATCAATCACTATTTACTACCCAAATCAAAGCAGTGCTGCGAGCTGCTAATCACGGCCGAATAAGACTGTTATTTCCAATGGTGAACCAGGTTGAAGAGCTTGAACAAGCTTTCGAGTTAATCGATTGGTGCAAACAGCAGCTTATTGAAGAAGAGAAAGGGTTTGGAGAGCTAAATATAGGCATTATGGTCGAAACACCAGCCGCAGTACTTAATTTGCCGCACTTATTGCCTAAGTTAGATTTTATTAGTATTGGTAGCAATGACTTAACTCAATATACATTAGCGGCAGACAGGGGCAACCCAGTATTAGTGAAAGACTATCCGCCAGTGTCCCCTGCAATGATCAGATTTATAAAAATGGCGGTCGATACCTGTAAAATACATCAAACCAAAGTGTGTTTGTGTGGTGAATTAGCCAGTGATACGAAACTAATTAGTTTATTAGTCGGTCTAGGAATTGATGAGCTAAGTGTTAATACGGCCAGCTTATTGGATGTTAAAGCCACTATTTGTAATGGCCAATATCAACATTTTTACACCCAAGCACAACAAGCGCTAGGCTTTAGCCACATAGAACAATTAAACCAGTTATTCAGTTAATTTGACTTTATTTAGTATTTTTCAATATTTATTGTTTATAAAAAAATCAGACAACACTAGAATAAAACCATAAAAACATTATAAAAAGAGGCTATATCTCATGGGATTTTTAAGCCGTATACGCCGACTTATTTCAGGACAACCGACCTTAAACGGCGGTATTGAAATTTTTGCTCCTGTATCAGGCGATCTAGTAGAAATTGAACAAGTACCAGACGTAGTTTTTGCAGAGAAAATCGTCGGCGATGGATTAGCGATTAATCCAACAGGCAAGCTCATTTTAGCGCCCATTGATGGCACGATCGGCAAAATATTTGAAACCAATCATGCTTTTAGTATTGAGTCAGCTCAAGGTCTTGAGCTGTTCGTCCATTTTGGTGTTGGTACAGTCGAACTTCGTGGCAATGGATTCAAACGCTTAGCTGAAGAAGGCCAACAAGTAAAAGTGGGCGATCCAATATTAGAATTTGACTTGGAATACTTAACTGACCAAGTAGAAAGCTTATTGACCCCTGTCGTGCTGGCAAATATGGAAGATGTACAATATTTAGTTAAAGCGCAAGGTCAGGTTATCGCCGGTAAAGATGTCATCTTTACTGTTGAGTTGTAATAGTTGAGCTCAAACTTTTATAGAATCAATTTATTTAACCCTACGAATGATTAAGTAGTACTGTGCAATAAATGACTTTGAAATGTTCGACTGGATAATTCAATAGTCAGTACTGCGATAAAACAAGATCCAAGGAAAAAAACACACAATGAGTAATAGCGTTATTTATGGCATCAAAAATTGCGATACCGTTCGTAAAGCACGTAAATGGTTAGAATCTGAAAACCAAGCTTTCACTTTCCACGATTTTCGTGAACAAGGCATTAACGCTGACATCATTAACCAATGGTTTGAACTAGCAGATTGGGAGTTACTGTTTAATAAACGTAGCACGAGTTTTCGTAACTTAACCGATGATCAAAAATCCGATATTACGAAAGAAAAAGCGCTGCAGTTAATGGTGGAGTTTCCAACTTTAATTAAACGACCAGTGTTAGTTCAAAACAATCAAATCTTAATCGGTTTCAAGGCTGCAGATTACCAAGCGTGGTTTAAATAATGACTCAGGAAGTATTAGAACTCACTAAAGACTTGCTTGCTCGTCCTTCAGTTACCCCGCTAGATGAAGGTTGTCAAAAGCTGATGGGTGACAGACTCGCTATAGCCGGGTTCAATATTGAATCTATGGTATTTGATGACACCACTAACATGTGGGCAAGACGTGGGACAAAAAGTCCAGTCTTTTGTTTTGCTGGCCACACTGATGTGGTGCCTACTGGCGATTTAAGTAAGTGGCACACGCCCCCTTTTGAGCCAACAGTCATTGATGATTATATTCACGGCCGCGGCGCTGCTGACATGAAAGGCTCGCTAGCCGCAATGGTTGTGGCAACTGAACGTTTTGTTGCTAAGCATCCTGATCATAAAGGCTCAATTGCGTTTTTAATTACCAGTGATGAAGAAGGACCGTTCATCAATGGGACTACGCGTGTTATTGATACTCTTGAAGCTCGAAATGAGAAAATCACTTGGTCATTAGTAGGAGAGCCTTCATCGACTCATAAACTAGGTGATGTAGTTAAAAACGGCCGCCGAGGAAGTCTTACTGGTAATTTAACTGTCAAAGGAATTCAAGGCCATGTAGCCTACCCTCATCTTGCTGATAACCCGATACACAAAGCATCACCAGCTTTAGCTGAACTTGCTCAAATGCATTGGGATAATGGTAACGAATTTTTTCCACCGACCAGTTTTCAAATAGCCAACATTAATGGCGGAACTGGCGCATCAAATGTAATTCCAGGTGATTTGCAGGTGATGTTTAACTTCAGATACTCAACTGAAGTCACTGCGGAAGAATTAATTAAACGAGTATTAAATATTCTTGATGCCCACGGTTTAGATTATGACATCGATTGGGTATTTAACGGCTTGCCGTTTTTAACCGGTGACGGGCCATTACTGGAAGCTACAAAAGCTGCTATTTTGGATGTCACAGGTTACGAAACCGATCCACAAACATCAGGCGGCACATCAGATGGACGCTTTATCGCACCAACAGGCGCTCAAGTCATCGAGCTTGGCCCTGTGAATGCCACCATTCATAAAATTAATGAGTGCGTAAAAGTGTCTGACCTAGAAATTTTAGCGCTTTGCTATGAATCAATTTTAGAAAAACTGCTTTGCGAGTAACCAACCTGTCAGAGCCACAAAACTTGGCTAAATTGACAAATCTGCAACATCCAGCCTTATATGGGCTGGATGAATCTCACCTTGTACCACTAGGCCAATTCTTACTGACGTCAGGAACGTTAACTGCGTTTAATAAAATGCAGCAACATGCCCTATCTGATGGTATTGATATTCAGATTTGTTCAGCTTATCGAAATTTCGAGCGCCAAATGGCTATTTGGAATGGTAAAGCACAAGGTAAGCGCACGTTGCTTGATATTAATAACCAGCCAATTGATTACTCACGCTTAACAGATGAGCAATTAGTAGATGCCATTCTATGTTGGTCTGCGCTACCAGGAGCTTCACGGCATCATTGGGGGACAGATATTGATGTATTTGATGGTAATAACATTAGCAAGGCTGATTTAAAATTAATCAGTGATGAGTATGTTGATAATGGCCCTTGCGCTCAGTTAGCTAGTTGGCTAAATCAGCATGCAAAAGAACATGGATTTTACTTACCTTATCAGGCAAAAAAAAGTGGTGTTAGCCCTGAGCCATGGCATTTAAGCTATTTTCCCGAGTCTTCAAAGTTATTATCACAATATCAGCAAGATTCCTTACGACAGCTCTTGTCTCAAGCTGAAATCACTTTACAATCAGCCCTGCTTAAAAAACTTGATACTCTAGTTGACCATTATGTGTTTTTTGTCGCTAATTCGCCCGAGTTATCTGAAGTAACTGTTTAATGATGCATAATCGTAAACCAATATTGTCGCTATATTTAAGCACTGTCATTCACATCAGCCTAAGCTGATAATTTTTATCGTTTCCCGTTTTAGAGAACACCATGACTCAATCAGTACCGCTAAGTGTTAACATCGATAGTCACCAGCTTCATTACACAGATGAAGGTCAAGGACCTGTGTTATTTTTTATCCATGGTTTCCTCTCTGATAATACGATGTGGCGACCTCAGATCGAACAATTAAGCCAAAACTATCGCTGTATTGCTGTTGATTTGTGGGCTCATGGTCAGTCAGAAGCAATGCCTTCAGGCACTACCTCGTTGATTACAATTGCTGAGCACTGCTTGGCATTACTTACGTCACTTGAAATTGAAAACTGCACTGTTTTAGGTAATGGCACAGGTGGCGCAATTGCTGCTGAAATGGTGTTGTCAAAGCCTACAAAAATTTCAAAACTGGTACTTTCAAATGCTTTTATCGGTTTTGAGCCTCAAGTTAATTGCGCCAAATATCAAGGGTGGATAGACCAAGCCAATGAGCAAAAAGAGTGCAGCGCTTCATTAGCTGAAATAGTCGCAAACAAATTCTTTATTGCATCACAAGAGTCTGAAGCAAAAAATGCTTTAGTTCATAAGCTTACTAATTTATCAGCTTTACAAATTGAACAACTCGCATTGTTTAGCCCATTAGCACTATATAAACGTGACACTTTAGAATTGGTTGAACAATTCGCTTTACCCTGCTTAATCATGATTGGTGAACAAAACCAACTTAGAACAATGCTAGAAGCTTATTTAATGCAAGATTGCATCTCAGGTAGTCAACTGGTGCAAATCGCTAATGGTGGACACTTTTCAAATATTGAACAAGCTGAGAAAGTGAATCAAACCTTAGAAACATTTCTTAGCTAAGCGTGAAATGATTTCAATTTAATAAATTGAATGGATAGACCAGCATAATTTAAATTGCTGATATACTCTTGAAAATGATAATAATCAGCTAATGGCTGAATAAAAATCACTCTACATCTTTCACTATTATTTGGGTCTAAACAATAAATGAAATTACTTAAGCCTCTATTTGATAACAATCGCCGCTGGGCTGAACGTATAAACGAAGAAGACCCTGATTTCTTCAAACAACTCGCCGAACAACAAAATCCTGAGTATTTATGGATAGGGTGTTCTGATAGCCGCGTACCTTCTAATCAGATTATTGACTTGATGCCAGGTGAAGTTTTTGTTCACCGTAACATTGCCAATATGGTCATTCACACTGACTTAAACTGTTTGTCTGTTATTCAGTATGCCGTTGAAGTCCTTAAAGTTAAACACATTATGGTGGTTGGCCATTACGGTTGTGGTGGCGTTAAAGCCTCAATGAGTAACGAACGTTTTGGACTTATTGATAACTGGCTAGGTCACTTAAAGGATATTTATCGCCTACATAGCATAGACCTTGAGAAGCTTGATGAAGAACAACGTTTTAATCGTCTATGCGAATTAAACGTGATGGAACAAGTTGCCAATGTCACCAGCACATCAATTGTTCAAGATGCTTGGGATCGTGGTCAAGAAGTCGCTATTCACGGTTGGATTTACGGAATTAATAATGGGTTATTAACCGACTTAGATGTGACTGTTTTCAGTGAACATGCTAACGCGAAGGACGAAACGCCAACAAGTTGATATCCATGAAGTAAGATCAATAAAATCAAATAACACACAACAAAGCCCACTGATAATGTGGGCTTTGTTGTTTTTATCTATTAATTTTAAACAGTTACATACTCGAGTTTAGCTTCTGTCATATAAAAATTAGCATTTAATGAATCTAATATGCTGAAACTTCCATGCAATCACACGTAAACGTCATATAGTTAATGCAATTAACGCCCTAACCCAGTTATAATCTTCGGGTTTATTTAGCGCGACCTCGCGCACTGCATTTTTTAGGAGATAATTTCCATGCCAGGTTTTGAATTATTTGGTCCAGAGGAAAAGCAAGAAGTCGCTGATGTGATGGAAAATGGTTTTACCTTTCGTTATAACTTCGATCACATGCGTAACGATCGTTGGAAGACTCGTGAGATGGAAGCCCTTCTTTGCGAAAAGATGAATGCTAAGCATGCTCATCTTGTTTCTAGTGGCACCGCCGCATTACAAACAGCTATGGCTGCAGCAGGTATTGGCGCCGGTGATGAAGTTATCGTTCCTCCGTTTACCTTTGTTGCTTCAGTGGAAGCAGTATTTATGGCTGGCGCAGTCCCTATTTTTGCCGAGATTGATGAAACACTTTGTTTATCTCCAGAAGGGATTGAAGCGGCAATCACACCACGCACTAAAGCAATCAACCTTGTTCACATGTGTGGTTCAATGGCTAAAATGGACGAAATTTTAGCGGTATGTAAAAAGCACAACCTAGTTATTCTTGAAGATGCTTGTCAAGCCATTGGCGGCAGCTATAAAGGTAAAGCCTTAGGTACTATTGGTGATGTGGGTTGTTATTCATTTGATTCTGTTAAAACCATCACCTGTGGTGAAGGCGGCGCAATCATGACGAATAACGAAACTATTTATAACCATGCGCACATGTTTTCAGATCACGGCCATGACCACGTTGGTAATGACCGCGGTGCAGAAGGACACCCTATCATGGGTCTAAACTTCCGTATTTCTGAAATGAATTCTGCAATGGGTCTTGCTCAGTTACGTAAGCTAGATAAAATCATCGATATTCAGCGTACCAACAAAAAGCTGATTAAAGATGCCATGGCTGATATCCCAGAAGTGACTTTCCGTGAAATTCCAGATCCTGAAGGTGATTCAGCTGGTTTCTTAACTTTCTTAATGCCAACAGAAGAACGTACTGTCGAAATTAACAAAAAGTTAGCTGCAAACGGCGTTGATGGTTGTTTCTACTGGTATGTAAACAACTGGCATTACCTAAATAACTGGAAGCACATTCAAGAGCTTAAATCTCCGGCTGCATTACCGATCACATTAATTCAAGATCGTCCAGATTACACTAAGGTTGAAACACCTAAGTCTGATGCCATCATGAGCCGTACTATTTCGATGCTAATTAAACTGTCTTGGACAGAAGAAGAAATAGCCCAGCGTATTGAAAACATCAAACGTGCTTTTGCTTAATTAATCAGATTATTTCTATCGCGCCTTTTGCAAATTGGCGCGATAGTACTTTTTACAGTACTAATCTCAACGGAGAATGTTGTAATGAGTTTCAAAAATTTTAAATGCGTACCAAAAATGATTTTTGGTCGCGGTTCATTTGCTCAACTTGATGCCGTACTTGCAGAAGAGCGTAAAGAAGCTAACGATTTCGTGGTTTTTTTAGTTGATGATGTGCATCAAGATAAACAACTTGCTGGCCGTGTTCCTGCAAAGGATCATGACTTATTAATCTATGTGAATGTAGATGATGAGCCTACAACGAAACAAGTGGATGCACTAACAGAACAAGTTCAAGCTTTTAATACTAAACTTCCAGTGAGTGTTATTGGTCTTGGTGGTGGTTCTACCCTTGATTTAGCTAAAGCAGTATCACTTATGCTAACCAACGAAGGTGGCAGTGCTGAATATCAAGGTTGGGATTTAATTAAGAATCCAGCCGTTCATCACATTGGTATTCCAACTGTTTCTGGTACAGGTGCTGAAGCGTCACGTACTGCTGTACTTTGTGGCCCTGTTCGTAAGCTTGGTTTAAACTCAGATTACACTGTTTTTGACCAAATCATTATGGATTCTGAACTGATTGCAGGTGTTCCAACAGATCAGTGGTTCTATACAGGTATGGATTGTTACATCCACTGTGTTGAATCACTAGAAGGTACATACCTAAACGAATTTGCTAAAGCATTCGCTGAAAAGTCTATGGACTTATGCCGTGAAGTTTTCATCGACAATCACGAAGAAAAAGACGACAAGTTAATGATGGCATCTTACATGGGTGGTATGAGTATCGCTTATAGTCAAGTTGGCGCATGTCACGCAGTTTCATACGGCTTAGGTTATGTATTAGGTTACCATCACGGTATCGGTAACTGTTTAGCATTTGACGTACTTGAAGAGTTTTACCCAGAAGGCGTTAAAGAATTCCGTAAAATGATGGAAGTTCATAACATCACGTTACCGAAAAACATCTGTAAAGATTTACCAGATGAAACTATCGCTAAGATGGTTGCAGTGACTAAGAGCATGGGCCCATTATGGGACAATGTTTA
Source organism: Shewanella goraebulensis (assembly GCF_030252245.1). Taxonomy (NCBI): domain Bacteria; kingdom Pseudomonadati; phylum Pseudomonadota; class Gammaproteobacteria; order Alteromonadales; family Shewanellaceae; genus Shewanella; species Shewanella goraebulensis. The sequence goes on along the minus strand of NZ_CP126972.1, from coordinate 2,292,720 downwards.
CGGCGCAGGCTGGGAAGAAAAAGTTACTGATGAAATGCTGACTAAGTTATTCCGTCGCATTTAATTTAGCCCTAAAAGCTATCTTTAAGGGCTCATTAGAGCCCTTTTGTTTATCGTTTTAAGATAAGTAGGTTTATTGATGAAAGTTACTCTTTTAATCCCTGCTAGATATGGTTCTAGCCGTTTCCCTGGCAAACCACTAGCACCTATTAATGGTAAGCCAATGATTCAACACGTTTTCGAACGTGCATCATTAGCTAAAGGATTAGATAATATTTATGTTGCAACTGATGACGACCGTATAAAAGAAGCGGTAGAGTCATTTGGTGGCCAAGTTGTCATGACTAGCCCAGAAGCGGCATCAGGCACCGATCGCATTAATGATGCTATTAGCCAACTTGGTTTGGCTGATGATGATTTGGTGATAAACCTTCAAGGTGACCAACCACTTATTGACCCTATTTCAATTGAACAGATTATTAGCCTTTTTGAACGCCATCCAGGTGAGTTTGAAATGGCGACATTAGGCTTTGAAATTATCGACAAGCAAGAACGTGATGACCCGCTTCACGTTAAAATGGTTTTCGATAATGAGTTTAATGCATTATATTTCTCGCGCTCATGCATTCCATTTGGCCGTGACACAGATGACTACCCTGTTTATAAGCACCTTGGCGTTTATGCGTATACCCGTCGCTTTGTTAATGCCTTTGCTAAGTTGCCTCTAGGGCGTTTAGAAGATTTAGAGAAATTAGAGCAACTTCGCGCCTTAGAATATGGCCATAAAATCAAAGTTGCAATTAGTGCCTTTGATTCCCCAGAAGTTGACACGCCTGAAGATATACGCAAATGTGAACAACGTTTAGCTGTTGATTAGACAAGTTATTATTAAATGAGGTAGGCATGGATTTATCTGGTTTAGAAGTGTGGATCATTATCATCTTAGTTGTTGGTATTATTGCCAGTAATTTAGCCGTTTTAAAATATAGTGCTAAGTTTAAAATGCCTCAATTTGGTGAACCCAAAAAACCAAACAGTGATAATAACGCTGACAATAGTCATAAAACTGAAAGTGCCATCGATGATAATAGCGATACTGAAATCAACAAGTAAAATCGACAAGTAATATACTGAACACTTTAACAAAAAAGGAGACTCAAATGAGTCTCCTTTTTTTACATTAGAAATCTAATTGACCTACTTAGAAGGTACTTCTTCATCTACTTTAACTTCTATTGGAGGTCTATTATCAGGCCAAGCATTGATAACGGCTTTGACTAAAGATGCCAAAGGTATTGCAAAGAATACGCCCCATACCCCCCACAGACCACCAAAAACAAGTACTGCTGCAATAATCAAAACTGGATGTAAATCAACAGCATCTGAGAATAAGACTGGTACTAACACATTGCCATCTAAAGCTTGGATAATACCGTAACCTATCATCACATAGCCAAACTCAGGACTGACCCCCCATTGAACAAATGCAACCAATGCAATTGGCAAGGTTACTAATGTAGCACCGACATATGGGATAAGAACTGAAAGCCCAGTCAGCACCCCTAATAATGCAGAGTATCTAAGACCCATTACAGCAAAGAAAATATAACTGACAGTACCTACGATGACGATTTCAATGACTTTCCCGCGGATATAGTTGAAAATTTGCTGATCCATTTCGAACCAAACTTTTCTGGCTAAATCACGATTATTAGGAAAAAAGCGTTTACTGCTCTTAATAAGTTGGTCTTTGTCTTTTAAAAAGAAGAATACGAGTAACGGTACTAAAATCACATATACCATCAATACTAATAAAGAAGCAGAAAAACCTAATAATTGCTTGCCTATATCCAGTAAATGTTGGGTATCAACAAGTTTTTTTAGCTCAATCACCATAGCATCAATCTGTTCGATACTAATATATTGCGGGTAGTTTTCACTTAAGGAAACGAGAGACTGCATCCCTGTATCAATCATTAATGGTAAATCTGTCGCTAACGCGATGCCTTGGCGCCAAAGACTCGGAACAAGACCGAATGCTAGTAATACCATCAAACCGATAAACAATACTAAAATTAACGAAGCACCTAGAGTGCGATTGATACCAAATTTTGCTATCTGAGCAACAGGCCACTCTAATAAAAAAGCCAACACTAACGCCACCAATAATGGCGCCAGTAGTCCACCAGCAAAATAAAGTAGTAACCCTATCCCAAGTAAAATAAACACTAATGTAATCGCGTGAGGATCACTGAATCTGGCTTTATACCAATCACTTAAAAATGAGAGCATCGTTTTACCTAAAAAGAAATACAGTTTTAGTTGTTATAATCGGATTCTATCTTATTAGAACTATATGATTATACTTATATATTGTTAAGTTTTGTGATGTTCAATGACATAGATTTATCATTATCATCAGTAATTTGAACTTGATAGCCAATTTTTTTAAAAAACAGCGGAACATCTCGACGTGAACCAGAGTCAGAGATACTAATTGCCAATGTTTCACCCGGTAGCATCTTTTTTAAAGCTAGCTTAATTTGCACCAAGGGATAGGGGCATTGATGAGCAGTTAAATCAATAAATTTCATTATGAACTTGCTTTACACATTCTATGGCTATTATCCTAGCAAGGACAATAAACCACAAGCGATACCATTAAGGTGTTGATGTAATTTTGCTTGCCACCCTGTTGAAATAATTATAATAAAGGTTTCATTTGCGCAAATTATCGTTTACTCAGTTTTCTAAAGGTGTTTTAACAACCGCAGTAAGTTTACTACTAACTGCTGGAGTTGCTAAAAGCTTCGCGAATAATGACCTTCCAGATCTTGGTACTGCCGCCGTAAACACATTTAGTCTTGAAAAAGAAATGGTGTATGGCGATGCCTATATGCGTGTTATCCGTTCATCAGCACCTGTTATTAGCGATCCAGTTTTAAACCAATATCTGTCAGAGCTTGGTAATAAATTGGTGGCTCATGCAACGGGAGTAAAAACCCCCTTTTATTTCTTTTTATTAAGAAATGATGAAATCAACGCATTCGCTTTTTTTGGCGGTCATGTCGGTGTCCATACTGGTTTGTTTTTACATGCTGATACTGAAAGTGAGCTTGCATCTGTGCTTGCGCACGAAATCACTCACGTTACCCAACGACATTTAGCTCGCTCACTTGAAGCGCAAGATAAAAGCTCTACCGCAACGATTGTTGGAATGCTAGGCGCTATTTTACTCACTATTGCAGCCCCTCAAGCGGGTATGGCTGCTTTAGCAACTACTCAAGCATTATCAACGCAAGCTAGAATTAACTTCACCCGTTTACATGAACGTGAAGCCGATAGAATTGGTATGCAAATTCTAGCCGATGCAGGTTTCGATCCTAATGGCGCCTCTGATTTTTTCCAAAAGTTAGCCATTCGTTATCGCTTTACCACTACTCCGCCTCAAATGTTGTTGACTCACCCTTTACCTGAATCACGTATTACTGATGCTAGAAATCGAGCAGCACAATATCCTAATCGATATATACCGGACCAATTAAATTACCAACTTGCTAAAGCGCGTATACAAGTTCGATTTTCTAGTTATAGCGACCAAGCTGCAATGTCTCTATTTGATAAACAATTAAAAAAGAAAACATATACTTTTAAAAGTGCAGCACTTTACGGTAAAGCTTTAGCGTTATTTAGAGTGAAAAAGTTTGATGAAGCTGAAAAAATTATCGATGAGTTACTTGAAAATGATCGTAATAATTTATTTTACATCGATACCAAAACAGATTTATTAGCCCAAAAAGATGATTATGAAGCAGCAATAGAACTCCTAAAACATCATAAACGTCTTAAGCCAACATCACTGGTTATTGCTGCCAACCTCGCTAACATTTATGTGGAGGCAGACCAGCCGCGTAAAGCAATTCCATTATTAGAAGATCTCATTTTCTTAGATAAGCAAAATACTTTACCTTATCAGCTAATGACTCAAGCCTATCGCAAGCTTGGGAATAAAGCGCTCGAACACTACAGTAATGCCGAAGCCATGGCTCTTGCTGCCAATTATGACGGCGCAATTGACCAACTTAATTATGCTTACCGCCATTCTGAAGGACAAACATTACAAATTGCCCGAATAGAAGCCCGTATACGTCAATTTAGACAAGCTAAACGGTCTTTGGATGCATTAAAATAACTCTATAAAGTTATTTATTACTCAGCCACATCAATCCGATGTGGCTAACCATCTCATCTAAAGTTTGATAAACTGTCGCCAAAATAAAGATAACAAGTGATCCTATGACAAATGTAACGCTATACCATAACCCTCGCTGCTCGAAAAGTCGTCAATCACTAGCATTGCTTGAAGAAAATAATGCTAACGTCACGATCGTTGAATACCTCAAAACGGTACCAACAACCGAAGAACTAAACCATATTTTGACCTTATTAGCGCTTTCACCTAGAGAGTTAATGCGCACCAAAGAAAAAGAATATAAAGAACTTCACTTAGCCGACGAGTCTTTATCTCAAGCGCAATTAGTTCAAGCAATGATCGAAACACCAAAATTAATTGAAAGACCTATTGCCTTAGCAAATGGAAGAGCTGCAATAGGCCGCCCTCCAGAAAATATTTTAGCGATATTGTGAGCTTCAAAATGACAACACATACTTTATTTCAATTATGCCGTGTCGGTTATGTTGCTTTACTCATGCTGCTATCAGGATGGTTTATACAGCAAGGATTGACCGGTGAATATTCAATGGCGTTTAGCTTATTATGGATTTTACCTTTATTACTCCCTATTAAGGGGATCTTAACCGGCAAGCCATACACCTATGCTTGGGCAAGTTTTATTCTCTGCCTATATTTACTTCATGGATTGACTTTAGTCTACGTCACAGAAGACGCGCTTTATTTTGCGTTAATCGAATCGGTACTGATTAGTGCATTACTCGTCGGATTCCCTTTCTACGCACGAATACGCGGCAGAGAGTTAGGGTTAGGCTTAAAAAAGAAGTCAAAAAAAGACTAATTTGAATTTTATTGGAAACCAAAAGCGCCTTCGGCGCTTTTTTTATATCACTTTTAGAGGTAAACAAATGATTGCAACCTGGTTGCCAACTGGTTAATTCCTTCTTTTTGTACAATAAATCCCATGCTATAGTGACATGTCAGTCACTTGATTGAATGTAGTAATAAGCAACGGAGATTGTATATGAACACATTGTTTAACAAGACTTTTATCGGCCAAAGTATTTTGAATACAATAACTAACAAAAGTTATCAAAGCAGAACAAAATATTTTGCGATAACGAATTTAGTTATCGCAGCGATATTAACCGGCTGTGGAGGTAGTTCAAGTGATTCATCAAGTGCTGACTCTGGAACACCTGATAATTCATTACCCATCAATACTTGTGAAGCAAGTTCAGAGCTCACTTTAGTTACCACGTCTTCAGATTTAAGCTTTAATGTTGAGCAAACTTATACTGCAGGTCAATCTGCGACAATCCTTGCCAGTGTCGTTAACACTGATTCAGCAGGGCTAACTTATCAATGGCAGCAAACTTCTGGCCCCGCACTTTCTCTAGTATCAGAAAACAGCCCTGTCTTATCATTCATCATTCCAGAGTCTGGCGAATATAGTTTTTCTGTAAACGTTTCTGGCAACCAAACAGATTTAACTGAATCAGTTTCTATCACAGCAAACGCGTCCATCAATCAATTAAATATTAATAGCGATCATCAAGTGGTTGAAGGTAATGGAGTTAGTCTTAGAGTTGCGCGGATAAACGATCTTATTGTTGATGAAATAGAGTGGTGCTACTTTTCTAATCAAGCGGTTGAACTTGATTTAACCAACCCGGAGCGCCCTTTATTTACAGCACCTAATGTCAACTCTGATAGCGTCATTGGGCTCAAGGCCACTGGTCAATTTGCAGGTGAAACCTTATCTGATGAAGTATTTGTGTTAGTAACTAACGAATCAACAATTTCTTCTCCGTATTTTGATCAGCCCGTAGCACGTACATATTCCTATAAAGATTCATCCAAATATGCTGCTAATGCATCAAACTGTGTGTACTCAAATCAGCTTAATCAAACTTGTAATATCGCCGACTTACCATTAGTTGGCCAAGTGGCTAATTCAGAAAATGTTCAATCAGTCATGGACAGAGTTGTCGTTTCTCATGACTGGATGGGCGAAAACTTTGAAACTTTTTTAACTCAAGCAGATCCCAATAGTGACTTTATAAAGTTACTTCAATCAGTCACAGCCGTTGTGATTAGTTATGATGTTAGACCTTCTTTTTATTGGGTAGCCACTGGTGCCATTTATCTTGACCCTGAATATCTGTGGTTTACTCCAGAGCAGCGTGACACCATTAATGAAGCGCCTGATTATCGCAGTGACTTTGGTAACGATTTACAATTCATCATGCCTTGGCGTTACGTAAAAAATAATGATTACGCCTATAGCCGTATCGACCGAGCAGTAAGACAAACACGTTCATTAGCAGACATAACACCTAACTTAGCCAGTTTGCTTTATCATGAGTTAGCCCATGCCAATGACTTCTTCCCCCGCTCTATTCATAATACGTTAACAGGACCAACATTAATTGATGACTTTTATCGTCGAACAGATGATAACGCACTGGTATCTGATCAGCTGAAAAATATTGACCCACTAACGAGTAGTGAAATGTATGGTTTAGCTGGTGTGAGTTTTCAAGGTGAAACAGCCAACAGTACACAAAAAGCCTACCTTCCAAATGATGTGACCAGTTTTTTCTTAACTGATCACGCAAATGACTTTTATGCTTATTCTTCTACTCGCGAAGATGCAGCAATGTTATTTGAAGAATCATTTATGAGTCATCGCTATCAAATACACAGGGATGTTGCGGTTACTGACCCTACTGAATTAATTGTCGACTGGGGACAACGTGGCAGAATTGGTTCTCCTGAATTGTTGGAAAGAGGAGCATTTGTAATTGACCAAATTATGCCTGAAGAAGACGGTAAAACTTTACTCAATAATTTGCCAGAGCCAATAAATATGACAGCTGGAGAAGATTGGTATGACAATATTGGGATAAGCCCTAGTAGTCAATCGCTATCAAAAGTCAGTAGCTTAAGCACTAATGATAACGCCAAAGAAAGACGCCCAGTTCAGATAGGAAGAGAACATAGAGATATGCCTATTCCTCAGCGTTAGCTCAGTGTTTCAGATTTTAAAACATTAAAAGCCACCAAAAAGGTGGCTTTTTTATTCAAATAATCAGCAAAGATTACAGCCTAAGCATTTCTTTAATAAAAGGAATTGTGAGTTTACGTTGATGTACCATAGACGCTTTATCAAGTTTATCTAGTACATCAAATAAGGTTCGTAAATCTCTCGCCATGCGAGTTAATAAGAACCGTCCTACTTCATCAGATAATTGCAGTCCTCGCATTGCAGCGCGACGCTGTAACGCAACTAACTTTTCTTCATCTGCCATCGGTTGCAGTTGATAAATTAACCCCCACTGCATCCGAGAAATCAAATCAGGAAGTGCGAAGCCTGCTTCAGTGGGTGATGAACTTCCACTGACAATCAAGCGACAATCTTCTTGCTCAGCAACACGATTATATAAATGGAATAATGCTTCTTCCCAAATTGGGTGCCCTGCTATGGCATCAATGTCATCGATGCAAATTAACTGCAAAGATTCAACACCTTCAAAAAGCTCAGGTGATATACTGGCGTGAATGCCTAAAGGGATATAAAGCGTACGTCTATCAAGTTCATTTGCATGGGCACAAGCAGCATGCATAAGATGGGTTCGGCCTGATTTAATCGGGCCAAATAAGTATAAACTAGACGACAAACTACCTTCTGCAGTAGCTTGAAGCTTTTGAATTAATTCATCATTACCCACTGCAGGATAATAACTTTGAAAAGTCTCATCGTCAGGTAAATATACGGGTAACGATAACTGTTTTGGTGAGTTTTGGGTCACTCAAAAATTCTCTAATAATGTAAACAAGCGATGATGAGTATAACACAATCGTTTTGAGGTCTGCTGTTGTTTAGTCAGACTAACGAGTTCAACAATGAACAGTTAGATCGTTATCACGTATCGAGTGGCTATAAAACTATCAACTATGTAGAAACAGACAATCAAACTGATAAAGCTCAGTTCTCAAATAAATAAATCATGACTTAATGCCATTGGTAAAATAGTTTGGTTGCTTGCTGCTCTGGCGAGAACTCTAAGTCAGACAACTCATCTACTGGCTCTAACAATGGTATCTCTGTTAAACGCTTATTGATATTCAATAGTTTCTGTAAATCTTCAGCATCACCAAATAATTCAAGTTTATAAGTCACGGTATTGGCTTTAAACTGGTTTAAGCTCACCGTTTTAATCGCGCTCAGTTGATTAAGGTAAGCTTCAATTTCAACTAATTGCGCCATACTTTGAACGCCTGCTAATGACAGCAATGTTTCTGCACTGTTGCCGCTATCAGCAAAAGCATACTGACTAACAAAATATTCAGCTAAGGTACTTAATATTTGATCTGTGGCTTCCTGATAATCAAGGACTTCTGCTTGATGATGAATAAGCGGCTGCATTAACCCTGCTTTACTGTCTTTATCAAACAGAGAAACTTGAAAACGAACAAAACCACCGACTTTATCCATATCTGCTACAGCAAAATAATCTGCACGGTATCGAGTAGATGCCTCTGCAACAACATCGGTAAACATGCCCCGCACGTCAGATACGCTTATCTTCATGACATCATCTAAATCCATAATCGGCAAAATGACTGGAATTCCTTTATTACTAGAATCTAAATCGATTTGGGAACGTGTATCCATTTCAGACGCATCAGATAAAATACTGCGCTCGCCTTCATCTTCAATGGACAACCAAAGTAATGTTAGCGGACGTTGACGCCCCCAAACGGGTAATTCAGCTTGACGAAGTGTAGAGATAATCCGCTTGTGGTCAAAGTTAGCTTTTAAAGTTAATTCTTTATCAACTTCACTGTAGCCATATTGGGTCAATAACACTTCTGGTTTATTGATTTGAGCCTTAACTAGAGGATGCTCTAATACCGAAGGTAAGCCTGAATTTTTTACAAATACCGCTGACAGCGCAGTTTTTAGTGCAGCTTGTCTCTCAGCTCTTGCTCTTGAAGTAACAACCACATCAGCCTCATCTAACAGACCGACTTCAGCTGAAATCGCTTTAGGACTAAATAAGCCAAATAGCGCACTGATAACAATAATTTGTAAAAATATTTTTTGCATAAGGAAGATATAAGCAATAGATGAAAGTAAGCGAAGTGTAGCATATTAATTTTGCTTCTAAAATTACATTCCCTTACCAATTTAACGGACGAATTAACCACTAATTGTTACGTAAAAGGATTTAAACTTGATTTACATTACAGACATTTAACCAATATTAGCCTATCTTACAGCTTAATTTATACCTGACAGGAAATCACCTACATATGAATCGTCTATTCATCCCATTACAAGGGGCGCAAATGTTATTTGTCGCATTTGGCGCCTTAGTGTTAATGCCATTACTCAGTGGTTTAGACACCAGCGTGGCATTGTTCACTGCAGGTTTAGGGACTTTGCTGTTTCAAGTTATTACCAAAAGACAGGTTCCAATATTTCTAGCTTCCTCTTTTGCCTTTATTGCTCCAATTATGTATGGCGTACAGACTTGGGGGATCCCCGCAACCATGGGGGGATTAATGGTTGCTGGTTTTGTTTATGTAATCCTTGGAGCCCTGGTTAAAATTAATGGCAGTGGTTTTATTCATAAATTATTACCACCTGTTGTCGTTGGCCCTGTGATCATTATTATCGGCCTAGGGCTAGCGCCAATGGCCGTCAATATGGCCTTAGGTAAAACAGGTGATGGAAGCGCTGTACTGGTTGAGCAAAACATTGCGTTATTTATTGCGATTATGTCGCTATCAACTACCGTCGCCATTGCGGTACTCGCAAAAGGAATATTAAAGGTAATGCCAATTCTTGCCGGTATTTTAGTGGGGTACGGCCTCAGTATGGTTTTTGGTATTATTGACTTTACTCCAGTGAATCAAGCACCTTGGCTTGCTGTTCCAAATTTTGTTGCCCCAGAGTTTCATTGGCAAGCGATTCTATTTATGATCCCTGTCGCTATCGCACCAGCTGTTGAGCATATTGGAGATTTATTGGCAATATCCAATGTAACTGGCAAAGACTATATGAAAAAACCTGGCTTACATCGCACACTAACTGGCGATGGTATTGCCACAATGGCTGCATCAGCGTTTGGGGGCCCACCTAATACAACATACTCAGAAGTCACAGGCGCAGTTACCCTGACCAAAAGTTTTGACCCAAGAATCATGACTTGGACGGCAATTACAGCCATCACTCTTGCATTTATCGGTAAATTAGGTGCGTTAATGCAAACCATTCCATTACCGGTCATGGGCGGCATTATGTGTTTATTGTTTGGCTCAATTGCAGCAGTAGGGCTTAACACCTTAATACGTAATCAAGTCGATTTAAATGAACCAAGAAATTTGAGTATTGTTGGGGTTACATTAGTTTTTGGTATTGGTGGAATGGCATTTGGTATCGGTGAGTTTAGTTTAACCGGGATCAGCTTATGTGGCTTAGTCGCTATTCTAATGAATCTTATCCTGCCTAAAACGCCTGAAGATCAAAAAGCACAATAAATGTAATTGCTTAAATGGTTTCAAAAATAAAAAGCCCTAACTGCGATCAGTTTAGGGCTTTTTTGTTTTAACAATATTTAATCAATAAATAAAGTTAACTTAAATTATTCAGCGTCTTCTTCAGTGCGAAACTTATCAGCAGTTTCTTTGATGATTGGCTGTAATTCACCTTTTTGATACATTTCAGTGATGATGTCACAACCACCAATCAACTCACCTTCTACCCACAGTTGTGGGAATGTTGGCCAGTTAGCAAATTTTGGTAATTCAGCACGAATATCTGGATGCTGTAAAATATCAACGAATGCAAACTGCTCACCGCAGTTAATCATAACTTGTGCAACTTGCGATGAAAAACCACAGCTTGGTAACTTTGGTGACCCTTTCATGTATACGATAATTGGGTTTTCACTGATTTGCTGTTTAATCTTGTCTACTGTTTCCATTGTAATTCCTAAGTGCAACTTAATAATCTTTTGCCATTGTACGCGAGCTTAGCCAAGAACAAAATCCCACAGTTTGTAGGGTTATAATAAAAATAGCTTTTATAGATTGCGTCTATCGACATTATTCATCAAACAATGATTCACATCACAAAAATTTGCAGTACAATGTCGGCAGAGCAATGATGCCTAAGTGGTACTCATAAAAACGATAACCTATGTCCATGGAGAGATAAAAATGGCTTTCGAATTACCAGCATTACCATATGCTAAGAACGCACTTGCACCACACATTTCTGAAGAGACTATTGAATATCACTACGGTAAGCATCACAACACATACGTTGTTAAGCTTAATGGTCTTGTTGAAGGTACTGAATTTGCAAATAAAACATTAGAAGAAGTTGTTAAAACTTCTACTGGTGGCATGTTCAACAATGCTGCTCAAATCTGGAACCACACTTTTTACTGGAACTGTTTAGCACCAAACGCTGGCGGCGCTCCTACCGGCGCGATTGCTGATGCAATCAACGCTGCATTCGGTTCTTTCGAAGAATTTAAAGCAAAATTTACTGATTCTGCAGTAAATAACTTCGGTAGTGCTTGGACTTGGTTAGTAAAAAATGCTGATGGTTCAGTTTCAATTGTTAACACTAGCAATGCTGCTACTCCTTTAACTGATGAATCAGTAACTTCACTACTTACTGTTGATGTTTGGGAACATGCTTACTACATCGATTACCGTAACGTTCGTCCTAACTACATGGCTGCGTTTTGGGAACTTGTTAACTGGGATTTCGTTAACGCAAACTTTGCAGGTTAATCTACCTATTTAGGTACAAATGAGATGATGTAAAAGGAGCCTTTTGGCTCCTTTTTTATTACTCAAAACGAGATAGTTAATAACTGAATAGCCCCACATTTTTTATGTTCAAAACAACTGCCAACTTTTGCAACAGTTGCAATTGCAACTGTTTATCTTTGTTTTTATTGAAGTTTTTATTTTCACCTCCTCGCAAATATCAATCCTCTGACCTAGACTTAAGCTGACAACTGATTTTTAAAGACCAAAAATAATGGAAAATATTTTCAGCTTTAGTCACTAAAAATGCGCTATCCATCACTTTCTTTCAGCTAAGTTTCAAGGGGTTTCTTATGGGCATATTCGAACATTACCAACAACGTTATGAACAAAAGCTAGATGAAGAATATTCACTCCAGCAGTTTCTTGAAATCTGTAAAGAAGATAGAAGCGCATATGTGTCTGCAGCTGAAAGAATGCTAATGGCCATCGGGGAATCAGAAACTATTGATACTTCAAAAGATCCGGTGCTTAGCCGAATATTTTCAAACCGCCTTATCACTCACTACCCAAGCTTTAAAGACTTTTATGGTATGGAAGAGTCTATCGAACAGATTGTGTCTTACCTTAAACATTCAGCTCAAGGGTTAGAGGAATCAAAGCAGATTCTGTATTTACTAGGCCCAGTGGGTGGTGGTAAATCTTCTCTGGCAGAAAAGCTAAAATCGTTAATGCAAAAAGTACCGATTTTTATTCTAACCGCTGACGGTGTTCGCAGCCCAGTCAATGACAGTCCACTGTGTTTATTTGACTCAGAAGAAGACGGTGAGCTATTAAAAAACGAATATAATATTCCAACTCGTTACATTAAAACCATCATGTCCCCATGGGCAGTTAAGCGATTGCATGAGTTTGGTGGCGATATTACTCAATTTAAAGTGGTCAAAGTCTACCCTTCAATACTTGACCAAACAGCCATAGCTAAAACAGAACCAGGAGACGAAAACAACCAAGATATTTCAGCCCTTGTCGGTAAAGTAGATATCCGACAATTAGAGCATTTCTCTCAAGATGATGCTGATGCTTACGCCTATTCAGGTGCACTTTGTCGAGCAAACCAAGGAGTAATGGAGTTTGTGGAAATGTTTAAAGCACCAATTAAAGTGCTTCATCCATTATTAACAGCAACACAAGAAGGAAATTACAACGGTACAGAAGGTTTATCTGCCCTACCTTATAATGGCATGATTCTCGCTCACTCGAATGAGTCAGAGTGGACAACATTTAGAAATAACAAAAATAACGAAGCATTCTTAGATAGGGTTTATATCGTCAAAGTACCTTATTGTTTACGTGTATCTGAAGAAATGGAGATTTACCAAAAACTGCTGAGTAACTCTGAGCTCTCTAATGCTCCCTGTGCTCCTGGTACTCTAGAAACACTAGCACAGTTTAGTATTTTATCTCGCTTAAAAGCACCAGAAAACTCATCAATTTACTCTAAAATGCGGGTTTATAATGGTGAAACATTAAAAGATACCGACCCCAAAGCTAAGTCATTCCAAGAGTATCGTGATTACGCAGGTGTAGATGAAGGTATGCAAGGCTTATCGACCCGTTTTGCATTTAAAATTTTATCGCGAGTATTTAACTTCGATGACACTGAAATTGCCGCAAATCCTGTGCACTTATTTTATGTACTCGAGAAGCAAATCGAGCAGGAACAATTCCCTAATGAACTCAGTGAACGTTATTTAGAATTCTTAAAAGGCTACTTGATCCCGAAATATGTCGAATTTATCGGTAAAGAGATCCAAACAGCTTACCTTGAATCCTATTCTGAATACGGTCAAAACATCTTCGATAGATATGTTACCTATGCAGACTTTTGGATCCAAGATCAAGAGTTTCGCGACCCTGAAACAGGACAGTTATTTGATAGATCAGCGCTTAATGCTGAACTTGAGAAAATTGAGAAACCAGCTGGAATAAGTAATCCAAAGGATTTTCGTAATGAAATCGTTAACTTTGTATTACGTGCTAGAGCCAATAACGAAGGTAATAATCCGCTATGGACCAGCTATGAAAAACTGAGAGTAGTCATAGAGAAAAAAATGTTCTCTAACACAGAGGACTTACTACCGGTTATTTCATTTAATGCTAAAACATCTGCTGATGATCAGCGCAAACATGACGACTTTATCAATCGTATGATGGAGAAAGGATATACCCAAAAACAAGTTAGATTACTTTCAGAGTGGTACTTGAGGGTTCGTAAATCGTCATAGGTCTTGCTCACTTTGGCCTTACTCAATGTGTTTTGGGTTAAGGTCAAAGTTCATTAGGAGTTGTGTATGGCAAATTTTATAGATAGACGTCTCAATGCTAAGGGCAAAAGTACCGTTAACCGACAACGATTTATTGAACGTTATAAAAAACAAATCAAAAAATCAGTTAGCGAAGCTGTGACCCGTCGAAGTGTCACTGACATTGATAAAGGCGAAAAAATTAGTATCCCTACCCGTGACATTAGCGAGCCGATTTTTCATCAAGGACAAGGTGGTATTCGTGAACGAGTGCATCCAGGTAATGATCAATTTAATCAAGGTGACCAAATAGAACGCCCTAAAGGTGGTGGAGCTGGCGAAGGCAGTGGTGAAGGAGATGCATCCAACACTGGTGAAGGTAAAGATGAGTTTTTATTTGAGATTTCCAACGACGAGTATTTGGAACTGCTTTTTGAAGATTTAGCCCTGCCAGACCTTCAACAAACTAACGCCAAGCAAATGGTTGAATTTGAAACCTATCGTGCAGGGTTCACTAACGTTGGTGTCCCTGCCAATATCAATATTGTTCGTTCACTACGATCATCCCATGCCCGTCGTATTGCTATGACAGCCAGCAAAAAGAAAAAATTAGCAGAACTTAAAGCTGAATTAAATTTGCTTGAAAACACCCCAGGTACTCAAGCTGAAGTCATAATGGATTTAAGGCAACAAATAGAGGAACTTCAAAAGAAAATAGACAGCGTGCCGTTTATCGATAGCTTCGATTTAAGGTTTAATAATTTCGCCAAACGAGAGAAACCTTCAAGCCAGGCGGTAATGTTTTGTTTAATGGACGTGTCAGGCTCTATGGATCAAGCAACCAAAGATATGGCAAAACGCTTTTACATTTTACTGTACTTATTTTTAACCCAAACATACAAAAATTTAGAAGTCGTCTATATTCGACACCATACCCAAGCTAAAGAAGTTGATGAGCATGAGTTTTTTTACTCTCAAGAGACAGGCGGCACCATTGTTTCTAGTGCATTGAATTTAATGCATGAAATCCAACAAGCCCGTTATCCTGCAGATGAATGGAATATCTATGCAGCTCAAGCATCTGATGGTGATAATTGGGCCGATGATTCACCAGCCTGTAAACAATTATTAGCAGATAAAATTCTCCCAGTTTCACGATATTTTAGTTATATCGAAATCACTCGTCGCGCACATCAAACACTATGGCGTGAGTATGAAGCCTTACAACAAGAGTTTGGCAATATTGCAGTCCAACATATTAAAGAGGTTGATGACATCTATCCCGTGTTCCGTGAGTTATTTAAAAAGCAACCAAGCTAAGGAGAACACAATGACAACAGAACAGAATCGTTCGACCGAAGCTGACAAAGCTAAAAAACAACCTCTTGATGATGGGCCTGATTGGAGCTTTTCATTACTCGAAATTTATATGGAAGAAATTGAAAAAGTGGCTGCTTTTTACAATCTAGACAGCTATCCCAATCAAATTGAAGTGATAACTGCAGAGCAAATGATGGATGCCTATGCAGGCATTGGGATGCCTATAGGTTATACCCATTGGTCTTTTGGTAAACGTTTTATCGAAACCGAGCAAGGTTATCGCCGTGGTCAAATGGGCTTAGCTTATGAGATTGTAATTAATTCAGATCCCTGTATCGCATACTTAATGGAAGAAAATACCATCACAATGCAAGCGTTGGTAATGGCACACGCAAGTTTTGGTCATAACAGCTTCTTTAAAAATAATTACTTATTTAAAACCTGGACAGATGCCAGTTCAATTATCGACTATTTGGTCTTTGCCAAAAATTATATCCATGAGTGTGAGTTAACATTTGGTGTCGAACAAGTCGAACTTACACTCGACTCATGCCATGCATTAATGAACTATGGTGTAGACAGGTATAAACGCCCTGCTGAAGTGTCCTTTAAAGAAGAAAAAATGCGTCAGAAAGATCGTGAGGCCTACTTACAAAGTCAAGTTAATGATTTATGGCGTACTGTGCCTAAAAATCCTGATGAACAAAAAATAGATGATCAAATCAATTTCCCTGATGAGCCTCAGGAGAACATTTTATATTTTATCGAAAAAAATGCGCCACTGTTAGAACCATGGCAACGTGAGATAGTAAGAATAGTGCGTAAAATGGCGCAATATTTTTATCCGCAAAAACAAACCCAAGTGATGAATGAAGGTTGGGCAACGTTTTGGCATTACACTATTTTGAATCATATGTTTGATGAAGGCACAGTGACCGACAGGTTTATGCTGGAGTTTTTACAAAGTCATACTGGCGTAGTCGCTCAGCCTGCCTATAACAGCCCTTATTACAGTGGCATTAACCCTTATGCTCTCGGCTTTAACATGTTTGTTGATATCAGACGAATTTGCGAAGAGCCGACAGAAGAAGATAAACGATGGTTTCCTGATATTGCGGGTAGTGATTGGTTAACCACAGTGACTTTTGCAATGGAAAACTTTAAGGATGAAAGTTTTATTAGTCAGTACCTTTCGCCAAAAGTGATTCGTGACTTTAAGTTATTCAGTATACTTGATGATGACAGTTGTAATAAATTATCAGTATCAGCTATACATGATGACCGAGGTTATCACCTAATTCGAGAGAAGCTTTCTCAACAATATAACTTGTCAAACCTTGAGCCAAATATTCAAGTGCAGCGAGTGGATATTAATGGTGATCGTTCATTAACATTAAGGTATGTACCTAATAAACGAATTCCTCTTGGCGGAACTAATGAAGAAGTTTTGAAACATTTACATAGATTATGGGGATTTGACGTCACTTTAGAGCAAGTCGATGCCAGTGGCAAGGTCATAAAACTGGCTCAATGCCCTCCTGCCAATGAAGATAGTAAAATGACGACGCTATAAGCATGATTAAAAAGTTTCATTCATAAAAAAACCAACCTTGAGGTTGGTTTTTATTATTGCCAGACACTGTACCTTCTAGTCACAGCCGAATTTTATTTGTCGTTGATAGCAATTTCTGCTGGCATATCATCACGAAGCTTTTGCCACATAATGCCACTGTTAATACCATTGGTTTTCATCAAAGCATTAACTTCGGTGTATTTACCTTCAATAGCCAGTTTTTCTAATGCTTTATAAAAATCTAAAGCTATAGTACGGGCTTCTTGACTCGAGAAGTAATAACGCCCGACTCGACTGTATAAACCTTTAAACCCATTCAGAATTAATACATACAACGGATTACCCGATGAAAACGCCAAAGCGTGATGTAATTCATAATCGTAGTCTGCGTAGGCTTCAGCACTGTCTTCTAGTTGGTGTATTTTGGCTAAAACTTCTCGCGCTTTATCAGGGTTATTACGAACTGCACCGCGGAAATAAATCGTACTAACGTTGGCTCTTGCTGATAAAAGCTGATCTACAAGTAACGGAAAGCCATCTGGATTTAAATCAGCAATTGTCTCAAGAATATTAAGACCTGATGTTTCCCAAAAATTGTTTACTTGCGTAGGCTTACCATGTTGAATCTTTAACCAACCATCACGCGCTAAACGCTGTAACACTTCACGTAACGTGGTTCTTGTAACACCAATTAATTCTGACAGTTCGCGCTCTGCAGGCAATATCGAACCTGGTGGAAACTTGTTTTCCCATATCGAACGAACAATATACTTCTCTGCAAAACTTGCAGGACCTTTTGCATTGATAATTGTCAACTTGAACATCCCGTAGTTATCCTATGAACTGATCATACCAGAGCTCTTGCAATTACACACCATTGATAGCGGCTAAACGATCGATTTAGACACACCACTGCTCATAAAATGCGCAGTCAACGAAAAGATTGTGAGGTAGTAGTTATATTGGTTATGTTTTTGTCGTGGATTTTTTTTTATCGCATTACAATAACGACCGTTTGCGCTAAACTACGCGCCAAACAAAATGGATGTAAGTTAGTGGCACAACTAACGAATTTTGAAACATCAAATTTTAAGCGCTAAGAAATAATTGTATCAACACGGTAAAAATAGAAATAGTAGCTAATAAACAACATAGTTAACGCACTATAATTCTGTTTTTTATCTTTAAACTCTCGTTTCAGCTTCAATTTGTCTGTCAGATTCCTTCCTCAAAAGTTCACTATCATAAATTCACAATTGGAGAGGCTATTATGCCGTTAACCACTGGTGCTGCATTTTTTAGTAACTTCTTGGGTAATTCACCAAGATGGTACAAATATGCAATCTTATCGTTTCTTGTTATAAACCCAATATTATTTTTCTTTGTCAGTCCATTCGTTGCCGGATGGGTACTAGTCTTAGAATTTATTTTCACACTTGCGATGGCGTTAAAGTGCTACCCACTTCAACCTGGTGGTCTTCTGGCCATACAAGCAGTCTTTATTGGAATGACTTCCCCAACGCAAGTCTTACACGAAATTGAAGCTAACTTAGAAGTGTTACTATTGCTAATCTTTATGGTTGCAGGTATTTACTTCATGAAACAATTGCTACTTTTTGTGTTCACTAAGATGATCACTAAAGTACGCTCTAAAATCATAGTTTCATTAATGTTTTGTGTTTCGTCAGCTTTTTTATCTGCTTTTCTAGATGCATTAACCGTTATCGCGGTAATTATTGCTGTAGCTATTGGTTTCTATTCGATTTACCACAAAGTGGCATCAGGTAAAGACTTTAGCAGCGACCATGATCATACCTCTGAAGAACGTGAGCAATTGAATAATGAGGAGCTAGAAGCTTTCCGTGGTTTCTTACGTAATCTTTTAATGCATGCTGGTGTTGGTACTGCATTAGGTGGCGTTTGCACTATGGTCGGTGAACCACAAAACTTAATCATTGCAGCTCAAGCCCATTGGCAGTTTAGTGAATTCTTTATTCGCATGTCACCTGTCACTATTCCGGTATTTATTGCAGGTGTCGCCACCTGCTTTATTGTCGAAAAATTTAAATGGTTTAGTTACGGTGCCGAGCTTCCTGATGCAGTCCATAAAATATTGAGTGATTATTCTGATTACGAAGATCAAAATCGTACTAAAGCAGATAAGATGAAACTCCTAGTGCAAGCATTAGTGGGTGTTTGGTTAGTAGTTGGCCTAGCTTTCCATTTAGCTTCAGTGGGACTAATTGGTCTTTCAGTTATTATCTTAACTACTGCATTTAATGGTGTAACAGATGAACATGCATTAGGAAAAGCTTTTGAAGAAGCCCTTCCTTTTACAGCATTGTTAGCCGTTTTCTTCGCAGTTGTTGGTGTCATCATCGACCAACATTTATTTGCGCCAGTGATTCAGTGGGCACTAAGTTTCGAAGGTAATGCGCAATTAGTAATCTTCTATATTGCCAATGGCCTCTTGTCCATGGTCAGTGATAACGTATTTGTTGGCACCGTTTACATTAATGAGGTAAAAGCAGCCTTAATTAGTGGTCAAATTACTCGAGACCAATTTGATCTTCTAGCCGTAGCGATTAATACAGGTACTAACTTACCTTCTGTTGCGACACCAAACGGTCAAGCGGCTTTCTTATTCTTGCTAACTTCAGCACTAGCACCATTAGTTAGACTGTCATACGGTCGCATGGTATGGATGGCACTGCCTTATACAATTGTATTATCTATCGTTGGTATCGTTATGATTGAATCTGGGTTCTTAACTGATATGACGCAATACTATTATGATAATCACATTATTATTCACCACTCCGCTAAAGATGTTATTGGCGGTGCTGTTGGACATTAATGCTGATTTGATTTAACGTTTGTTTTGAAAACACCCTCATTCGAGGGTGTTTTTTTATCGTCATAAATCGACAGGAGATTGATTTGACTGGATTACAGAAATTTACTCGCACTCGCACCGCATGGATGGTGTTGCTTTTATCCGCTATTGGCCTTGAAGCTGCTGCATTATTTTTTCAATACGTTATGGAGTTAGATCCCTGTGTAATGTGCGTATATGTGCGTGTTGCAGTTTTGGGGTTAATCATTGCAGGTATTATTGGAACTTTAGCGCCTAATTTCTGGTTAACCAGAATTGCAGGCTTAGTTGGATGGGCCGTTAGTGCCGTATGGGGATTAAAGTTGTCCCTCGAATTAAATGGATTACAAGTCGATCCATCTCCTTTTTCAACTTGTTCATTCTTCCCTGAGTTTCCTAGTTGGATGCCATTAGATGAATGGTTACCTTCAGTCTTTTCTCCTACAGGAATGTGTAGCGACGACCCTTGGACTTTTTTATCTGTCAGTATGGCTCAGTGGATGATAGTGACTTTTATCATTTATCTTATTGTGCTTGCAGTCATGGTTATCCCTGCGATAAAACCATTAAAATCTAAATAGCTGATTTGTTATAGATTAAAAATAAAACATTGATGACAATTTAAACTCTGGCTTAATCAAATACGCATAAAAAAGCACTCATTAAAGAGTGCTTTTTTGATTGTCTTAGACAAGAAATACTAGTATTTGAGTTGCTTAATCTAAGTCTTTAAGTGGCCAAAGTACGATATGATCAAATACATCACGAACTTTATTTTCGTTAATGGTTTTGCCTTTAACTGAAATACCAGCAGCATGCATTTCATCTTTCGAGCCAGTAATGAGTGGGTGCCAAGTTGGTAGTTCTCTACCTTCATGCAAACGTTTATAAGCGCAAGAATCTGGTAACCAAGTTAATTGAGCAACATTGTCTACTGTAATTGCAGTGCAAGCTGGCACATATTTAAAACGTTCAGGGTAACGGCGACAACCGCACGTTTCATCATCTAACAAATGACAAGCAGCATCGGTGTAATACAGCTCTTCTGTTTCGTCATCAATTAATTTATTTAAACAGCACTTACCGCAACCATCGCACAATGCTTCCCATTGTACGGTGGTAAGTTCGTTAAGTTTTTTTTCAACCCAAAAAGACATAATTCAGTACAGCATTAACCTTAAATTACTGGCATTATATCATTAATTGATTGGAGGATTTTTGATTCGTTCTGAAAGGTAAGTCACAGTGAGTAAAAAATGTTCTTTTACCGACCATGCTTGTAACAAGCGAAAGTTGTTATAGACCAAATATTGTCGACCATTAGCACCATCAGGCATTAATAGTGAAACTTGCATATCGTCACGTTTAGGTAAGTCATTACCGTTATATCGTCTTACCCCTAGATCTTGCCATTCATTGAATGTTTCAGTGTGGTCAGTGCCAACGAGAAAGCTTTCAATTGGGTTGATAGCACTCACCTGACGTCCCCAAGTCTCACTGTTTTTCCAACCAGCATCTCTTAACATAGATGCTGCAGTTGCAAATGCATCAAATTGATTGTTCCAAATATCCTTTATACCATCTCCATTGCCATCTTGTGCGTGAGCCAGGTATTGCGAAGGCATTAACTGCATGTGTCCCATAGCACCTGTTGACGAGCCAATTAACTGTTCATATTGAACTTGGTCAGTATCAAGGATTTTTAAAGCAGCGATAAATTCCTCAATATAGAACTGTTCTTTATTACCGGAATAAGCATTTGATGCTGTAACTGATAATATTGGGAAATTCCCCTTCTGTTCACCAAATTCAGATGTCATGCCCCATAGCGCCACTAGAAAGCGAGGTTGTACACCGTAACGGTCACCTATAGCAATTAATGATTGTTGTTGTTCTTTAAACATTGCGCGTGCAGTGCTTACTGTTATTTCTGGTGAATTTTGTGGGATATAACTTTCGAGGTTTAATGCTTTGTTTGACCCATTAGCAGTGGCACGTTTGAACACCTTAATATTCGAAAAGTGTTTATCAATAGTGTGTTGTGACACACCTGCAAGTGCCGCT
This sequence comes from Shewanella goraebulensis, assembly GCF_030252245.1. Lineage (NCBI taxonomy): Bacteria > Pseudomonadati > Pseudomonadota > Gammaproteobacteria > Alteromonadales > Shewanellaceae > Shewanella > Shewanella goraebulensis. Next base: position 2,270,593 of record NZ_CP126972.1, on the reverse strand, counting down.
TTATCTTTTAATGTAGCTAAATAATCATCAAAACTTACGCTCTGTTGTGCGTAAGCAAAGTTAATAGTAAAAAAAATTACTATTACAGATGAAATGATCTTCCCAATCATAAAATGTCCTAAATTAACTCATTATTGCTATTCTTATTTTTTTCAACTAAACGTTAACATATTTGTACTAACATCGAAATACCAAATATAACCACACAATTTCAGGCTATTAATTAATACAGACTGGCATTTATAACAGTGCCAGTGCCAGTATTAAATTACTACTTCTTATTAAAGCGACACTAATCTTTTATCCCTAAACTTTCTCGGTGCTCTTCTAATAAATTGGTCACTGGTGGTGGTAGTTGAAGATAAAAACCTTTATCAACTAACTCTGATTTTACTTTTTCAATATCTGCCATGGCCAACTCAGTTCTTTTTGATAGTGGTACCATCATCACTAACTTAGGTGTTCCGAACATCTTCATTAAAGGCTCTGGAACAGCATCAAAAACATCACGTTTTTCAACAAATAAGTAGGTATCGAGTTTTCGACTACTTTTATATACGGCGCATATCATTTTGGGATTAAATTCCTCTGTTTCTAGCTTGATAGTCAACAACGCACACTATAACATGGACAGTTAATAATTTAATTGCAATTCAGTTCTCACACTGACTTTTTTGGAGATTAACGCCTGGATGGCTATACAAAGTCTTGAGTTAAAAGCCACTTCTTTTACTCTTTCAGTACTGCATATTAATACTCATGATTTTAATCTAATTGCTGCTGATCTTGATACTAAGTTATCTCAAGCACCACAGTTTTTCATTGGTGCACCATTAATCTTAAATTTAAGTGCAATTGAAAATCATGATGTTGATCTCGCAGCATTAAAACAACTTCTCACTGATAACCAACTCATCATTGTTGGTGTAACATCAGCTAACGAAAGCATTAGTGAGCAGGCAAAAGCTTTGGGTTTAGCGATTGTGAAATCAGGCAAGCAAGCTAAGAACATGCCCGCCCCAACTAAAGAAACCAAAATCATTAAGCAAAATGTCCGCTCAGGACAACAGATTTATGCAAAAAATGCTGACTTAATCATCTTTGGTGCAGTTGGTAATGGTGCAGAAGTCATTGCTGATGGTAGCATTCATATATATGGCGCTTTACGTGGAAAAGCGATGGCGGGTGCTGCAGGAGATAGAAACAGTATTATCATCGCAAACACTCTCGACGCCGAATTAGTTTCAATTGCTGGACAATATTGGCTAGCAGAACATTTGCAGCAGCATTGTAGCGATCAACGAGGTTGCGTTCGCTTAAATAGCGATACACTCATGGTTGAATCATTGCCTCAATAGTTGGCAACATAAAAGGATATAATAACAAATGGCACAAATAATTGTTGTCACATCAGGTAAAGGTGGCGTTGGTAAAACAACTTCAAGCGCTGCAATTGCAACAGGTTTAGCTTTAAAAGGCAAAAAAACTGTTGTTATCGATTTTGACATTGGTCTACGAAACCTTGACCTAATTATGGGTTGTGAACGTCGTGTAGTTTATGATTTCGTCAACGTTATTAATGGCGAAGCGAACCTAAACCAAGCCTTAATTAAAGATAAGCGCTGCGACAAATTATTTATTCTTCCCGCTTCACAAACTCGCGATAAAGACGCCTTGACTAAAGAAGGTGTTGGCGGCGTATTAGATGAGTTAAGCAAAGATTTTGATTACATTGTTTGTGACTCACCAGCCGGTATTGAGCAAGGTGCGATGATGGCGCTATATTTTGCTGATATAGCTATTGTAACAACCAACCCAGAAGTTAGTTCTGTACGCGATTCAGACCGCATTTTAGGTATGTTACAAAGTCGCTCTCGACGAGCAGAACAAAATCTTGAGCCTATTCAAGAGTTTTTATTACTCACTCGCTATTCACCTGCTAGAGTTAAAACAGGTGAAATGTTAAGTGTTGAAGATGTATCAGAGATTTTAGCCATTAAATTACTCGGTGTTATTCCTGAGTCACAAGCTGTATTAAAAGCATCAAACTCGGGTATTCCTGTGATTAATGATGATGAAAGTGATGCGGGCTTAGCTTACGCTGATACTGTCCAACGTTTACTTGGTGAAGAAGTACCATTTAGGTTTCTTACTGAAGAGAAAAAAGGATTCTTAAAAAGGATATTTGGTAGCTAATTATGTCAATACTCGATTATTTCAGAAGCAATAAAAAAACCAATACTGCTGTGACGGCAAAAGAGCGTTTACAGATAATTGTTGCTCATCAACGTGGTGAACGTGATGCGCCTGATTACTTTCCTAAAATGAAACAAGAAATTATTGAAGTTATTCGTAAATATGTACAAATATCTGAAGATCAGGTTTCTGTACAACTTGACCAAAACGATGACAAACTCTCAGTATTAGAGCTTAATGTAACCCTTCCAGACGGGAAGTAATGATATAACCGACTGAGAGGTTGGAGAATATAATGCTCCAGTTAGCGGACTAAGTGTTACTAAACTTCTCTTTGGTTTTAGATATTAGTTTTATATTAAAAAGCCCAGATGACATTGTGTCATCTGGGCTTTTTGTTATTTGACTAAAAATCTATCAAAACTTTGAGCGCTTTAGCCAACTTTACAGCAAACATAATTAGCCAAATTTAATGGAATCCAGTGCATTAGTTACAAGCGCACCACGCCAACCTGAAAGCAATAAAGGCGTTGGAGTTTGCTTTTTATGGTGTAGCCAAAGCAAAAATTCATGTATCAAACGTTTTGACCCAATAAACTCAATTGCTACATCTTTTTCTTCTGCAATCGCAGCTAATATCGCCTTTACTTCTTTAAATGAGGTTTTATAACCATTTTTAAGTGCAATAACATCAACAGCTTCGGGTAAATTTTCTAGATCTGCAGTTTGTAGAACCTTAACCAAGTCTTTGCCATGAAAACGTTTCTCATGATCAGTTAAATCATTCAACTGATTTAACTCGGTTACCGTTTTAGGTTGTTTTTTAGCTAATGCAATCATCGCATGATCTTTAATGATAAAACCAAGCGCAGAATCTTTTTTCAAGGCTTTTTGCAAACGCCATGTCGCCAGGACTTTTAAATAGGCAAGTTGCTTCGGAAAAAGTTGAAACGCGTTCTTCACCTTTAAATAGGCAAGCTCTTCGTTAGGCGGTGTAAGGCGCCCTTCCGTCATGCGCTCACCTTCTTCAAGTAGCCATTCCATTCGGTTGGCTTCATTAACTTTGGCTAACAGTTGCGGATAAAGTTTGTAGAGATAATAAACATCATTAGCTGCATATTGAAGTTGCGCATCCGTTAGCGGTCTTTTCATCCAGTCGGTGCGAGATTCGCCTTTATCAATCTCTATCTCTAAAAACATCTGGACCAACTTAGCATAGCCGACACCGTGGCCTAAACCACATAAGCTGGCAGCAATTTGACTATCAAACAGCGGTACTGGTTGGCAATTACCATATCGAGCAAACACTTCTAAATCTTCACTGCATGAGTGTACTAGTTTAGTAATTTTAGTATCTGATAATAACTGCCAAAAACAGCTCAAATCAGGTAACGCTACTGGATCAATTAAAGCCAACGTTTTACCATCATATGCTTGAATGAGACCTAACTTGGCATAGTAGGTTCGTGTTCTGACAAACTCTGTGTCTAATACCAGTAAATCACTCTGCTGATATTGAGCGACTAATTGCTCAAGGCTTGCTTGGTCGCTAATGTATTCAAACGATAACAAAATTCTCTCCAGTATAAACTTATCGCCAATGTAAGCCTAAATGACATGCAATAAAAAGCCGGCTATTGCCGGCTCTACTTTACGCTGATTTAACTTCGTCTCGAAGTTCTCGTCGTAAAATCTTACCTACATTGGATTTTGGTAACTCATCTCTGAATTCTACCAGCTTTGGTACCTTATATCCTGTTAAATGATGACGACAATGCTTAATAATATCGCCTTCAGTTAAACTGCTATCTTTAGCCACGACAAATATTTTAACCAATTCCCCGCTGGCATCATTCGGTACACCGACTGCAGCAACCTCAATCACTTTCGGATGCAGAGCAACTACATCTTCAACTTCATTAGGGAAAACGTTAAAACCAGAAACCAGAATCATGTCTTTTTTACGGTCAACGATAAAGAAAAAACCCTTTTCATCCATGTAACCAATATCACCTGTGGCTAACCAACCGTTTTTATCAATCACTTTGGCTGTTTCTTCTGGGCGTTGCCAATAGCCTTTCATTACTTGTGGGCCTTTAGCAAAAAGTTCTCCAGTTTCGCCTTGTGCTAACACCTTACCTTCATCATCTCGAATTTGAATGTCAGTTGAAGGCGCAGGGAAACCAATTGATCCATTGTAACCTTCTAGGTTATACGGACAACAAGTTACCAGAGGTGATGCCTCTGTTAAGCCATAACCTTCTAATAAACGAGTCTCAGTAATATTCTGCCATTTATCAGCAACAGCTTTTTGCACAGCCATGCCGCCGCCGATAGATAATTTCAATCGACTAAAATCAAGGCTTTTAAAATCTTCATCATTAACTAGGGCATTAAATAGTGTATTAACGCCTGTTAACGCAGTAAAAGGATATTTTTTAAGCTCGCCTACAAAAGCTGGCAAATCGCGCGGGTTAGTAATTAATAGGTTTTTGCTGCCTTTATGAAGGAACAGTAAGCAATTTACTGTAAGGGCAAAAATATGATAAAGCGGTAATGCAGTGACAACGAACTCAGTTCCGTCTTTAAGCGCCGGTGAATAAGCACCGTTTGCTTGTAGAACATTACTCACTACGTTTCCATGGGTTAGCATTGCCCCCTTTGATACACCTGTAGTGCCGCCAGTGTATTGTAGGAATGATAAATCTTCTGAGGTAATTTCAGGTTTGATATATTGCTGGCGACGGCCCTTAGTTAGCGATTGTCTGAAAGAAAGCGCATGGGGTAAGTTGTACTTAGGTACCATCTTCTTAATGTATTTAACGACAAAGTTAACCAAAGTACGTTTAGGCGCGCTTAGTTGGTCTCCAAGACCAGTAATAATCACGGACTCAACAGGCGTTTCAGCAACAACTTCTTCTAAAGTTCGTGCAAAATTTGAAACGACTACAATGGCTTTAGCACCTGAATCCACTAGTTGGTGCTTTAGTTCTCTAGGGGTATAAAGTGGGTTTACGTTTACCACTACCATACCCGCTCTTAAGACACCAAATAATGCAATAGGATATTGCAGTAAGTTTGGCATCATCAAGGCAACACGGTCACCTTTTTCAAGCTTTAATTCATTTTGTAAATAGGCTGCAAATGCACGACTTCTTTCTTCTAACTTACGGTAAGTAAGCGTCGCCCCCATATTAATAAATGCAGGTTGATCAGCGTATTTTGATACTGCAGATTCAAACATATCGACTAAGGAAGCAAATTGCTGAGTATCAATTTCTGCCGGTACGTGTTCTGGTAAGTTATTTATCCAAGGCTGGTCCACAATTTTCTCCTATTTATCCTGACACTTTTTATGAACCAATTAGTTCAATAAGTAAGGTGTCAAAGATCACTGCATCAACACTAGCGTAAATTCTTATTATTGTTACTAGTTACAGTAAAAACGTTATTGATAATTATTATTTTCAGCCATACTAAAAATCATACGACCGTTTAAATTCAGACCATAATCACATAAATGAAAATAAAATCCTAGTGATTTTGCACCTCAAGATACTTAATTTAGAATAAATGTTCTAATCTTGTTAGCAACTTGCTCCGCACTGCCCATGTGCAAATGATGATCTCCTTCAATTTGCACATACATTAAATGGTTAAACCACAACTTTGCTTGGGGCAAAGCTAATTTTAACTGTTTAAAGCCCTGTTCGGCTAATATTAATAAACAAGGTGTGTCACTGACGCTCATTAAAACATCAACCTGTTCAAAGGTTAATCTATAAGGCGAATCCAGTTTTAAACGTGGATCACTTTTCCAACAATATTGCTGATTTTTAATTTCAAGATTGCGCTTAATAATTAACTCACACCATTGTTTGTCCATTCCCGTTAACTGATGCCGTGCGTTTACCGCACGCTCGATGGTTAAGCCACGAATATGCTCATTAGGTGCCAATTGACTTTCGTTTTCAACATTCATCCTGGATTGATTAAAGCGGTGATGCTGCTTAAAGCTTCTATTTAAACGATCTTTAGAATGTTTAGCTGATTCAAATATAGGCGATAGTGCTTCAATTAATATTAATTGGGTGACTTTATCAGGAAAAGCTGCGTTATAAGCAGCTGCAACGATTCCTCCCAAGGAGTGACCAATAATGCTTACGGGCTGTGTTTGAGTTAACTTGGTCATTAACTCATCGAGATCATAGAGGTAATCAATCCAATGCAATGGATAATGCCCTGGTCGATGTTGTGATAAGCCATGGCCTGGCCAATCAATCGCAATGAGTTGGAAGTCTTCAAATAGCGATTGTTGTTCAAATGCTGCAACTAAAGGCACGAAGCTGTCTGCATTATCTAACCAGCCATGAAGCGCTAATAAGATGGGTTTATCTTTTTGTCCGTATCGCTTTGCCGCTAAACGAATATGAGCCAATTGAAAATCGACATCCTCATATTGCGGCGATTTTACAATTGGCTCATTCATTGATGACTTCTTATCTTGCAGAATACTTTTAAGTATTCAAAAAGGTGACTTGTAAAGGCTATTAAAAAGCTTACTTCGCTTTTTTTACAAACTTAAGTGTCATGCGATCGCTTTCACCTATATCAAGATACTTTTGCTTATCTTCATCTTCAAGTGCTAAGCGTGGAGGTAACGTCCACACGCCTTTGGCGTAATCTTTGGTGTCTTTAGGGTTAGCATTAACTTCTGAAGATGCTACGAATGTAAAACCTACTTTTTCAGCTAACGCGATCATTTCAGCTTGATCCATATAGCCACTGTCAAAAGACATACCAGGATTAGCGCGATGTTCTACAACACCAAAAACACCGCCATCTTTTAATACTTTATAAGACGAAGTAAAGGCATTTTCTAACTGTTTTTGTCCAGCCCAGTTATGAAGGTTACGAAACGTCAGTACATAATCTGCACTGTTATCAATACCTAAATCAACTGATGCAGGAGGCTGAAAAGTCACAGTCGATGCATTACCAACGGCTTCTTTATTGTCGCTTAACCAAGCTTCAAACTTTTTACCTGCTTTAGCGTAATACTGAGTACGTTTGGTATCTTCTTTTGGATTTGTTTCGAAAATCCCGCCTATGTATCGGCCTTTTTCAGCTAAATAAGGGGCTAAAATTTCAGTATACCAACCACCTCCAGGCCATAATTCGATCACTGTGTCATCTGCTTGAATACCAAGAAATGCAAGTGTCTCAGCTGGATTACGGTAGTTATCACGGGCAGTATTTTTTTCGCTGCGAAAATCACTCGCAACCGCAGCTGCTAATTGAGGATTAATTTTAACAGCTTGAGATTTTTCGCTGCTTGCATGGTCATGTGCAATTACACTATGACTAACGGTAGCTAAACCTAACGTGCTTAAACCAAGCGCGGTGGTTAACAGTAACGTACGTTTCATTGTCTTCTCCCTGAAGAAATTGTCTTTTAAAAACAGCAACTGATACGGCAAAGATTGCTAAGTCGATCACTCTAAACTGTTTGTGGCTTGTTGTCGTCAACTCTTCGCCAGCACATCCATAACATAAAGCAACTAAACGCTACCCACATGATGACCCATATCCAAGACGGCAGCCATGTTAACTGTGAAAGTTTAGCCGCATCGCCTTGAGTTGATAAGCCAAATAACACTGTTGGGCTCGTCATGGCATTAAGGATAATCATAAGACCGAGCATACGAAGTAAACTATTCAACCAACTTGAATGGTCAAATTTAAGTGGCAGTAGTAAAAATAAAGCAAGGCTAATAAGAATAGCAATGGTTAATAAATCTCGAGCCCAAAATAAAATTGAAGCGACAACGGTCAAACCTAATAAACCTAGGGTTAATCGAATCCCCGCACGCCAAGTCGCTAACAAAAAAATAAGATAACCCCAAAGAGCTGCGCCAAAATAACCACTAAATGTAATTAACGGTGCAAAGCCACCTTGGGTAAAACACAAACCAGCGCCATTTGGAAACAATTGAATTTGGTTAACCATTCCGCCAGAAACAATTGCAGCAAGCCCGTGAGAGATCTCATGGAAATAACTTTCAAACCATTTAAACGGAATACTGATAAAAGGGAGTTTGGTAATAAGGAATGCGACAAGGACTTCTAGGAAGAATATTCCTTTAGAAGGAATAGCAGATAAGCTTTTCGGCTTAGGATCATGCATATAAATCAATACCCACCATTTGTTGAATTTGTTCTCGCTGAACAGCATGCTGGTTAAGCAAGTATTCTTTTATCGCTCCTGCACTTCCTTGGGAGTGATGCTGTTGAGCATTAGTCGATGTTTGATTGTCATATTGTACTTTTGCATCAACAGCAGACTTAATCGCTGACTCATCAAAATACAATACTTGCTGATCGAAAATAGAATTCAAGTCAGCATGGCTTTCATGCTGGCCTCCTAGCTGACTATTAACAGTTTCATTTACTTTCGCTTGTTTATTGATGGCGGAAATGTCATTCAAACCATCAACTTTAGTTGCTGAGCTGTTTTGTTTAATAGCCTGTGTTGCAGCACTCTTATTGAGCGAGAAAGGATTATAAGAAGACAATGGCTGAATGGCCGAATATATTGTAGATTGCATTAAAATTGTCCTCCTATTATTTTCTGAAACTAAATTGAATAAACCATTTTGAATAAACTAAGACGTTAACGAATTTGAGGTTAACGGATTTATTCTCTTCCCGGAAGTTTTTTCCAAGTCACCGTATCACGTAAATATACAGGCGCTAAATCATCAACTGGCGTTGATAAACCTTGTGCGAAACCGACCTGAGCAAGTTTTATCATTGCTGCAGCATCGGGTAATTTAATATCAGACATCTTGGTTGAGTCAATATCAGTTAATAAATCTGGGTAAGCATCAAAACCAGTACCACATAAGATGATCTCTTGTTTGGTATCCAAACTAATGAGTACTTTATCTGGGTTAGTTACATGCTCGTCGCCAACTAAGGTCGCAATGCCATCGATATCAACAAATTGCGCCCAGTAGATTTCATTCATTCGTGCATCAATCGCAACAAAAACTTGTTTAGCTTGGGCTGAATCAATCGCCATTTGCGCCATTGCTGCCAAAGTTGAAATCCCAATAACAGGAATATCATGACCCAATGCTAGCCCTTGCGTCATGCTGGTACATATACGGATCCCAGTAAAACTACCTGGTCCACGGCCATATGCAATCAAGTTTACATTCGCAATTTTAATCTCAGCTTCTTTTAGTACTTCATCAACCATAGGTAATAAGCGTTGGCTATGTTCTCTTGGAGCATTAGCTGAACGGGTATGTAAACCTTGCTGATGTAATAACGCAGCAGAACAAGATTCTGTACATGTATCTAATGCAAGTATCGTTAAATTTGAATCAATTTGAGTCATGTAAGACGTGTTAACCCTAGAGTAAATCTTTAAATAATGGTCAATATAATAACTTATGGGATACTTTTTAAAAAGCTTAACGCGGCATCTAAATCACGAGTACGGCTCATTGGCGGCAATGAGTTAATAAATGCCTCACCATAGGGTCGATTAACAATGCGGTTATCGCACAATATTAATACTCCGCGATCCTTTTCATCTCTAATAAGCCGGCCGACACCTTGTTTTAAACTAATGACAGCTTGTGGCAAGGAAATAGTATTAAATGGGTCTTTATTACTTCTCTCTGCGTTAGCTGCTCTGGCTCGATATAGGGTGTCATCTGGTGACACAAATGGGAGCTTATCGATTATTACGCAGCTCAATAGCCGCCCTCTTACATCAATCCCTTCCCAAAAGCTGCTTGTTCCTAAGAGTACCCCGTTACCAAGCTGCCGGAATTTATTTAACAAGCTTTGCTTACTCGCTTGTCCTTGTACTAACAAAGGATAATTAACCTTTCGTTGTAGCGCTATAGCTACCTGCTGCAACATATGGTGGCTAGTGAACAGAATAAAGGTACGACCTTGAGCGGCGTTTATCGCTTGAGTGCACACATCGACTAATTGATTTACATTCGCGGCCGACTGCCCAGACTTTGCCAAATGTCTTGGCACACAAAATAAGGCTTGATTGGGATAATCAAACGGACTGTCGAGGATAATTTGTTTAACTTTGCCAAGCCCTAGTTCATCTGCAAAATGTTTTAGCTGACGATTAACTTGCAAAGTAGCCGAAGTGAAAATCCATTGAGTTTGTTTATCAAATAATTGCTGACATTGTTTAGCAATATTAATAGGCGCAATTCGTAACATGGTAAAGCGTCCACTTGGCTCGACACTATAAGCAGCGTTTTGATCGTTACATTCAAAATAGCTTTGTAAATTACCAATCACAGCTGATAACTGTGTCACCACATCATCTAGCAACTCACTTCGACCAACATGTTCTGTAGTCACCGTTAATATCAAGGTAAGTTCTTTTAATAAATCCCATGAGTGCGTCGCCAGTGATTTGTTGGATATTACCTGACGCCAATCTGTTACTTCAGCTTCCAGTAACTCATTTTGCCAATGGGATAGTTTCACTAAAATGCGTTGGCTAAGTTGTTCTAATTGAATACTGTCACGCAGTTCAGTGCGGTAAATTTCGATAACTTGATTAAGTAAACGGTCAATATCTCGAGTCGAAATTTGCTGCCCAAAATAGTTAATACACACATCAGGGACTAAATGGGCTTCATCAAAAACGACAACATCAGCTTCTGGTAATAGCTCAGCAAAGCCTGTGTCTTTAAGTAACCTGTCAGCAAAAAATAAATGATGATTCACTACTACCACTTTGGCATCTTGCGCCTTAATTTTTGCTTTACGGCTAAAACATGCGTCGTAATAACTACATCTTTTACCCGTACAGCTCTCTTTAGTACTGGTGACAGTCGCGATAGTGGCAGAATTTTCAGCAACAGAGGTTAAATTACCGGTATCACCGTCTTTGGTCATACTCGCCCATTGATTTATTTTGATCAGTTCATCAACTACTTGAGGCGACATTTGGCTGATTTGCTGTAGGTTTTTTTCAAGCCTTAGCTGACATAAATAATTACTACGGCCTTTTAATAATGCAATTTTGGGCGCAACAGAAAACATCTTCAGTAGCAGAGGTAAGTCTTTAAAAAATAATTGCTCTTGTAAGTTTTTACTACCAGTACTAATGATGACTTGTTTACCGCTTAACAATGCAGGAATCAAATAAGCATAAGTTTTACCTACGCCAGTACCCGCTTCTAAAATCAAATTATGTTTATCAGCAATTGCACTACTCACAGCCATTGCCATATCAAACTGACTTTGTCTCGGGCGATATTGATGAACACTTTTAGCTAAAGCGCCCACAGAAGAAAAAGCCAATTCAACTTCTTTTTGTAACCTACTGCTCACAATTAACTCTTATAAATTGACTCATTTGCATCACTATTTGGGAGAAACCGATGTACTTAATCATAATGATCGTATTATCTAATTAATTAGTGCGCTTAACAATGAAAGAAAATTTCCAATACTTTATTTCACTAATGAGATTAGCTTGTATTGATAGCTAATTTAATGACTACTTTTAACGAACTTGTATACACAAGCAGTGTAAAAATAACTCTATAAATCATACTGATATAAGTTATGTTTTTTATTTTAAAAAAAATCACAATTAGTCTTTATTCTGTATTGCAAACAAATTTAAAAGGGGTTAGATTGTCTGTAATGAAATTACACAAGCTAATTTAAAAGAGAATTTATTATGTTCATCCGAATCAATACAAACCATCATCATCACCATTTGCGGTAGCCTTCGGATGCTCACTGCCGGAGGACTATTTCCTTCAGGCGGTTGTAAAAATATACACAAACCCCTGAAAGAAATTTCAGGGGTTTTTTAGTTTTTAGGCTTTAAATTATTGTTTTTATATTAAATTTATTAGGGGTTACATTATGAGTGAAAATAACAGACTGCGTATAGCGATACAAAAATCAGGTAGACTTTCAAAAGAGTCACAAAAACTACTCAAAAGTTGTGGCGTAAAATTCAACGTTAATGAGCAAAGATTAATTGTTCACGCTGATAATATGCCAATCGATTTACTTCGTGTTCGTGATGATGATATTCCAGGTTTAGTGATGGATGGAGTCGTCGACTTAGGGATTATTGGTGAGAATGTTCTAGAAGAAGAACAAATAGAACGTCAAACGTTAGGCAAGCCAGCTGACTGTGTAAAACTTCGCGAATTAGACTTTGGCGCATGTCGGCTATCACTTGCTGTTCCTAACGAATTTAGCTATGAAAATGCTAGCTCACTTGAAGGTTTACGTATTGCAACTTCTTATCCAAACCTGCTTCGTCGTTACATGCAAGAGAAAGGCATTAACTACAGTGACTGTATGTTAAAAGGCTCGGTTGAAGTAGCTCCTCGTGCAGGTCTATCTGATGGTATATGCGATTTAGTGTCTACCGGTGCAACCCTTGAAGCTAACGGCTTGTATGAAACTGACATTATCTATCAATCTATGGCTTGTATTATTCAATCAGCTGAAGAGCAAGAGCCAGGCAAACAAGCATTAATTGACAAAATTTTATCTCGTATGAATGGCGTTGTCCGGGCTCGTGAAAGCAAGTACATCCTTTTACACGCCCCTCGAGAAACATTAGACCAAATTGTTGCTTTACTTCCTGGTGCAGAAAACCCAACAGTATTACCACTTAATGATGATACCAATCGCGTCGCTATCCACGCCGTGAGCACTGAAGATTTATTCTGGGACACTATGGAAGAATTAACCGCATTAGGTGCAAGTTCTATTCTTGTTATGCCAATAGAGAAAATGGCAGGTTAATTTAACTCGCACTGTAACGTTTCAAATAGTCAGAGCCAAAATAGTAGTAGCGGAGCCACGAATGCAAACTAAACAATCAATGCAAATCCTGAATTGGGCACAGTTAAGCACTGAATCTCAGCAGCAAGCATTATCACGCTCGCCCTTGATTGGTGATAACAGTGTTGAGCAGTCCGTTCGTGACATCATTAATACTGTTGTAGCAGATGGTGATAGCGCACTTAAGCAATATAGCCAACGTTTCGACGGTGTGGAGATTTCATCAATCGCGTTAGCATCAGATGAAATTGAGCAAGCTTGTAAAAGAGTATCATCTGAAGTTAAGCAAGCTGTCGCAAATGCAGTTAGCAATATTGATACTTTTCACCAAGCACAGAAATTCAATCCTATAGATGTAGAAACTCAGCCTGGTATACGCTGCGAATTACGCTCTGAAGCGATTGAAAAAGTGGGTTTGTATATTCCTGGTGGCAGCGCTCCGCTGATTTCAACAGTGATGATGTTAGCTTTACCTGCAAAAATTGCAGGTTGTGAGCAGCGCGTATTAGTCAGTCCTCCGCCAATCAATGACGCTATTGTTTATGCAGCCAAGGTTTGTGGCATCACCGAGATTTACCAAGTTGGCGGCGCGCAAGCTATTGCAGCCCTCGCCTTTGGCAGCGAATCAGTTCCTGCTGTCGATAAAATTTTTGGCCCTGGCAATCGTTTTGTTACTGAAGCGAAACGATTAGTGTCACAAGATGGTCGTTGTAGCGTTGCGATTGATATGCCAGCTGGTCCTTCTGAAGTACTCGTGATTGCTGATGGGCAAGCAAACCCAGCTTTTATTGCAGCTGATTTATTGTCTCAAGCAGAGCACGGCCCAGACTCACAAGTCATGTTAGTAACAGAATCAATAGCTATTGCAGATGCTGTAAATTGTGAGCTTGAAAAACAGCTGGCGCAATTGTCGCGACAAGATATTGCTGCGCAAGCGTTAAGTTGTAGTCGCTCGATTATCGTTAAAAACATGGCAGAAGCAGCGGTTGTTTCTAACTTATACGGACCAGAGCATTTAATTATTCAAACTGAAAATCCAAGAGCGATACTTGCCAATATTCGCGCTGCTGGCAGTGTATTTTTAGGCGCTTACACACCTGAATCAGTGGGTGATTACGCCAGCGGAACCAACCATGTATTACCAACATATGGTTATAGCCGCAGCGTATCGAGTCTTTCATTAGCAGATTTTTGCCGCAGGTTCACTGTGCAAGAGCTAACACCGCAAGGTCTGCAGAGCTTGGGGGAAACAGTAATGGTATTAGCTGAAAACGAATTATTAGATGCTCATAAAAATGCCGTTGCGATTCGTTTGAGTACTTTATAGTTCAAGATTTTTGACAGATAAGTCGTAACGCTAACTAACAAAATTGATGATTGAAAACACATAGCAGAAAGCAAATAACAGAAGAATTGATAATGGCCAATGTAAACACAAAAAGTACTGACTCAATAGCACCTAATAGCATTTTAAGCCTAGCTGAACAGTTAGCGAGACCTGAGTTATTGGCATTAACGCCCTATGAAAGTGCTAGACGTATTGGCGGTCGCGGCGATGTGTGGATCAATGCTAATGAATCACCATTCAATAATAGTGATTTAGACAAACTAAACCGTTACCCAGAGTGTCAACCTGAAAGTTTGATTAATGCTTATAGTGATTATTCAGGTGTGGCAGCTCAATCCATCGTATCGACTCGCGGCGCTGATGAAGGTATTGAATTATTGATACGCGCTTTTTGTACTCCGAGTAAAGACAGCATTGCTTGTTTTGGCCCAACTTACGGCATGTACGCCATTAGCGCACAAACGTTTAATATTGATGTAATAAACCTATCACTTAACGATGAGTATCAATTACCAACTGGTTTTGCTAAGCAAACTGCTGATGCCAAAATCGTGTTCATTTGTAACCCCAATAATCCCACCGGCACCATCATCAATAAACAATCGATTGAACAAGCCATTAACGCGATGCCAAATAAGATTGTCGTGGTAGATGAAGCTTATATTGAGTTTTCAGCAGACTACACAGTTGCAGATTTAGTAGAAATTTATCCCAATTTAGTCGTACTTAGAACCTTATCTAAAGCTTTTGCTTTAGCAGGTGCACGTTGTGGGTTTTTAATGGCAAATACCGACATCATTAATTTAATCATGCGAGTTATAGCCCCTTACCCTGTCCCGCTACCGGTATCTCAAGTGGCAGAAAAGGCGCTATCTTCCAAGGGTATTGCTCTAATGGAGCAGCAAGTAAAACGACTTGCAGAACAAGGCAAACGCCTAAGCCAAGCATTAACTGCATATGGCGCTAAAGTATTACCCGCTAATGGGAACTTTGTTTTAGCAGAATTTGAAAATACAGCAGAAGTTAGCCATGCACTTCAACAAGCTGGCATTGTGGCAAGAGCCTATAAAGATGCCCGTTTACAAAACCGCATTCGATTCAGCTTTAGTGAGCCGTCTGATACTGACCGACTCATTGCCATTTTTAGTCAAAAAAATTAATTAAGTTATCAGCTTTGAAGCAGAGCTAGTAAGTCAGCGCCCGGTAACGAAACAGAATAATGAAATATTAAAGGAAGTCCCATGAAGCAGAAAATTTTATTTATCGATAGAGACGGCACCTTAGTAGAAGAACCTGCCATCGATAAACAATTAGATCGTCTAGATAAACTAGTATTTGAGCCACAAGTCATTCCTTCTTTATTGAAGTTACAAAATGCAGGCTATCGACTGGTGATGGTATCTAATCAAGATGGGTTAGGCACTGACTCGTTTCCGCAGGCAGACTTCGATGCACCTCATAATATGATGATGCAGATTTTCGAAAGCCAAGGGGTTAAGTTTGATGACGTGGTGATTTGTCCGCATTTTGATCATGAAAATTGTAGCTGCCGTAAACCAAAGCTTGGCCTAGTCAAAGATTACTTAACTCAAGGTAAAGTTGATTTCACCACCTCAGCGGTTATTGGCGATCGTCACACTGATGTAGACCTTGCCAATGCAATGGGCATTGTCAGTTTCCAATATGCACGTGAAAGCCTCGATTGGTTAGCGATTACCGATGCCTTGCTTAATAAAGGTCGCAGTAGTGAAGTGGTTCGCACCACCAAAGAAACAGACATCAAAGTAAATATCGATTTAGACGACACCAGCAAAGGTAAAATTGATACTGGCATTGGTTTTTTCGATCACATGCTAGATCAAATTCAAACTCACGGTAATTTTAAAATGGATGTATCTGTTGATGGCGATCTAGAAATTGACGACCACCACAGTGTTGAAGATACTGCTCTCGCCATTGGTGATGCCCTACGTCAAGCCCTTGGAGATAAACGAGGCATCGCTCGTTTTGGCTTTAGTCTGCCCATGGATGAAGCTAATGGTGAATGTTTAATGGATATCTCAGGTCGACCTTTGATTAAATTTAATGCTCAATTTGATCGTGAAATGGTGGGTGAAATGGCCACTGAAATGGTACCGCACTTTTTCCGCTCATTTGCTGACGGACTTCGCTGCACATTACACATCAGTGCTGATGGCGATAATGATCACCACAAAGTTGAAGCTCTATTTAAAGTGCTAGGCCGAACGCTTCGTCAAGCAGTGAAAGTCGAAGGCGATATTTTGCCATCAAGTAAAGGCGTTCTTTAAAGGTTGTAGCAATGACAAATACCACAACAAAAACTAGCCAAAATACCACAGTGATACTGGATACGGGCTGCGCTAACTTAAGCTCTGTAAGATTCTCATTTGAGCGTTTACAAGCAGATGTCATTGTATCGGCGGATCATGACGTTATTAAGTCAGCTGCCAGAGTAGTATTACCTGGTGTGGGTACTGCAGGTGCAGCGATGGATGCATTAGTTAGCCGAGACTTAGTTACCATCATCAAAAGCCTGACTCAACCAGTCTTGGGCGTGTGTTTAGGTATGCAGTTGATGACTGATGAATCTAACGAACATGGTGGTCGTAGCGACAATGACATCGAATGCTTAGGGCTAATCCCAACTCAAATAAACGATTTAAACAGTCAAGGTTTACCTTTACCGCACATGGGTTGGAATCAAATTACGGTATCTGACCACCCTCTTTTTGCTGATATTGAAGATGGTAGCTATGTGTATTTCGTCCATAGCTTTAAAGCACCAATCAGCGAATACACTATTGCCACATCGCAATACGGCGAACAATTTAGCGCCGCAATTGGTAAAGACAACTTTTTCGGCGTGCAATTCCACCCAGAAAAAAGCGCTGCTATTGGCTCAAAAATATTACAGAATTTCCTAAATATGGGGAACCAAGCATGATTATTCCAGCAATTGATTTAATCGATGGTCAAGTTGTCCGACTTTATCAGGGCGATTACCAACAAAAAACGACCTTTGATTTAAGTCCACTATCTCAACTTCAATCCTATGAGGCACAAGGTGCAAATTTACTGCACATTGTTGATTTAACCGGAGCTAAAGATCCTGAAAAACGTCAAATCAAACTGATTTCAGAGTTAGTCGCAGGCTTAAAAACAGATATTCAAGTAGGCGGCGGTATTCGTAGCGAACAACAAGTAAAAGAGTTACTCGACATCGGAGTTAAGCGCGTTGTTATCGGTTCATTAGCGGTAAAAGAGCCTGAGTTAGTTAAAAACTGGTTTGTAAAATATGGCAGTGACGCCATTTGCTTAGCGTTAGACGTAAACATTAATGAGCAAGGCGAAAAAATTGTTGCGGTATCGGGCTGGCAAACTGGTGGTGGCAAGTCACTTGAATCTCTCGTAAGTGAATTTAGTACTGTAGGTCTTAAGCACGCTCTAGTGACCGACATCAGCCGTGATGGCACCTTACAAGGCGCTAACACTAATTTGTATCAAGAGCTTGCTACAACTTATCCAGATATTAATTGGCAAGCCTCTGGTGGTATTGCCACTCTTGATGATGTCGTTGCAGTAAGAGACAGCAAAGCTGACGGCATCATCATAGGTAAAGCGCTTTTAATCGAGAACTTCACTGTTGAGGAGGCTATTACATGTTGGCCAAACGCTTAGTTCCTTGCCTTGATGTTCGTGATGGACAAGTGGTTAAAGGGGTTCAATTTAGAAACCATGAAGTCATCGGTGACATTGAGCCATTAGCAGCAAGATACGCACTCGAAGGCGCTGATGAACTGGTTTTTTACGATATTACCGCAAGCGCCCATGACAGAGTCATTGATAAGTCTTGGGTTAGCCGTGTTGCAGCACAAATCGATATTCCTTTTTGTGTTGCTGGCGGCATTAAAACCGTTGAACAAGCTAGACAAATGTTGGCTTTTGGCGCAGACAAAATTTCGATTAACTCACCAGCATTAACCGATCCAAGTTTAATATCACGTTTACAAGATGAATTTGGTCGCCAATGTATCGTCATTGGAATTGACTCATTTTACGACGCTAAGTCTGACAGTTATAAAGTAAAGCAATTTACTGGTGATGAAGCTGCCACCAAAGATACTCAATGGTTTACACAGGATTGGGTAGAAGAGGTGCAAAAACGTGGTTGTGGTGAAATCGTACTTAATGTCATGAACCAAGATGGTGTACGTGGCGGTTATGATATAAAACAACTCAGTATTGTCAGAGCGATATGTGATGTACCGTTAATCGCTTCAGGCGGTGCAGGTACAATGACTCATTTTAAAGATGTTTTTGAACAAGCTAAAGTAGATGCAGCACTAGCCGCGAGTGTGTTCCATAAAGGCATTATCGATATCAATGAGCTAAAGCAATATTTAGCCAATGAAAACATTGCAATACGCCTTTAATAGATAGTTTGCATAATCGATAACTGATATGAACAAGAAAAGAAGAGTAAAAATGATGACCCAATCTTCAACAGTAAATTTTGATATATCTACACTTGCTTGGGACAAGCAAGACAATATGATCCCAGCCGTTGTTCAAAATCACCTTACTGGTAAAGTATTAATGCTAGGTTATATGGATAAAACCGCATTAGAATATACCTTAGAAACTGGCAAGGTGACCTTTTTCAGTCGTTCAAAACAGCGCTTATGGACTAAAGGGGAAACCTCTGGCAACACATTAGATTTAGTGGCAATTGATAAAGACTGTGACAATGACAGTTTACTGATTCAAGTTATACCTAACGGTCCAACATGCCATACGGGTACTGAAAGTTGCTGGCCTGACGGTAACGCCCACCCTTTTATCGATAACTTAACCAACTTAATTATTTCTCGTAAAAGACAGAGTGCTGATTCAAGCTATACCGCCTCTTTATTTGAGCGTGGCACTAAAAGAATTGCGCAAAAAGTCGGTGAGGAAGGTTTAGAAACTGCACTAGCAGCAGCGACTCATGATAAAGAAGAGTTAATCAATGAAGCCTCTGATTTAATGTATCACTTAATTGTATTGTTAGAAGATCAACAACTATCAATGGCTGAAGTGAATAACAACTTAATGCAGCGCCACTTAGAAAGTAAATAGGCAGATGATTTATAGCGTAAACATTAATGAAAACTAAGGCTTATAGCTGACGTTAAAAGCGAGTATTAATAATTAATGCATTAAACTAAAAAGGCACCTTTAAGGTGCCTTTTTTAATATCGCTATTCGTTTGATAAGTATAAAACTTAACTCAAACTTATCAGGTAAGATTTAAGCTTGTTCTTCCCACAATTTCTCATCATTTTGAAGTTTATATAAACTCTCAGCGCGAGAAACTAATAAGTTAGCAAATTTCAGCTGGGTTTCATCGCGTGTAACGCCTGACTTATGTAGGTTCTCTGCTTTAAGTTGCCACATCATTGAGAAATGACGGATAGCTTCACGGGCAGTTCCAGCGACTTTTACATCTACATAATCTGAAGGTAAGTCACCAGACATCACCCAGAAAGTTTGCTTAGTTGGTTGCTTAGACTCCATTTTCCAAATAGCGAGGTAAGGCACTAAATAACGGCTTTCATCAGCGAGTACTTTGGATGGGATGACCCCTTTCTCTGCAAGGAAGCGGTTGGCTTTTTGAAATTGCGCTTGAACCCACTGCTGTCTTAATACTTCAGGATCTTGCTGTTCTGTTTTCGGCTCGGCCACTGACTCGGTCATTGTTTCTTCCTATTTTATTGTTATATTTGCCATCATAAAAATAACATCAACACCTCAAAAAAGGTGACAAATGTAACGAAACGCATAAAAAGTTTACGTTTACGTAAAGTGGCAAGCTAAATTGCCACGTAGATCACAAAATTATATGAATCTATCTTTGTTGAGAGTATCGCTAAATGCTATCGTTCTGCAATAAATAATAACAAGCAGTCGTTATCCCATACACTCTAACGACTATTTTATCGCACAGCGGAGAACACAAGTGGCTTTATTTAATCATGTATCGTTTGATAACCACGAACAAGTCGTCTTTTGTCACGATCAAGAAAGTGGCTTAAAAGCAATTATTGCAATTCATAACACCAACCTAGGCCCTGCCGTAGGTGGTTGTCGTATGTGGAACTACGATTCAGATGATGAAGCAGTAAACGATGTACTGCGTCTTTCTCGTGGCATGACATACAAAAATGCTCTTGCAGGTTTAACGATGGGCGGTGGCAAATCAGTCATTATTGCCGATCCGAAAATGACAGATAGAGAAGCATTATTCCGTGCATTTGGCCGTTGCATTCATACTCTCGGCGGCAAATACTTCTCTGCAGAAGACGTAGGCGTATCAACTGCTGATATTATGATTGCTCATGAAGAAACCCCATATATGGCTGGCCTTGAAGGTAAGAGTGGTGATCCATCTCCTTTCACTGCATTAGGCACGTATTTAGGTATCAAAGCCGCAGTTAAGCATCAGCGCGGTGTTGACAGCCTTAAAGGCCTCAAGATTTCAGTACAAGGTGTTGGTCACGTTGGTTACTACTTGTGTAAGCATTTACATGAAGAAGGCGCTGAACTTATCGTTACAGATATCCATCAAGCATCACTTGATAAAGTTGCCACTGAATTTGGAGCAACTATCGTGGCACCACAAGACATCTATAACCAAGATGTAGATGTGTACGCGCCATGTGCATTAGGTGCAACAATCAATGACACTACTATTCCTCAGTTAAAAGCAACCATCGTTGCTGGATGTGCAAATAATCAACTTGCAGAAGTGCGTCACGGTGAAACACTTAAAGAAAAAGGTATTTTATACGCACCAGATTACGTGATTAATGCTGGTGGTATCATCAATGTTTCGTTTGAAAGTGATTATGATGCTGCTAAATCGACAGCTAAAGTTGAAGAGATTTATAACACGCTAACTAAAATCTTTGATGAAGCGGAAAAAGACAACCGTACTACAGGTGATGTTGCTGATGATATGGCACGCGCCATCATTAATGCTGCTAAGTAAATCATTTCACTGCTACTGATTAAGTTGCGGTGTAAAGATATTAAGAGGAGTAACTGATTCAGTTACTCCTTTTTTATTTCAGCAACATCAATAATTACGGCGTATAAAGCAATTAAATCATTAATTACTTATCACTTTCTAGTTTGGTATTTTCTTTAAAAAGATCCGCAAAGCTAATCTTGATAGAACCAACAATTTATTAACCTTGTCACCAATTTGACATGATTACGTCATCTATTATTCAAAAACATCCCCTAAGCTAGCTTTGAAATCCATTGTTAAGCGAAGCGTAAATGTCTCAAAGTCATGTTGATAGCAAAGCAAGCTTTAATCCATTTTCACAAACGACCTCCTCAGATGGAATCGACCTTCCCCCTATTAACATCAAACAAAATTTTAACGCCCTTTGGCTTTCTGATGTCCACCTTGGGAGCCTAGATTGTAAAGCTGAGTTTTTATTAAACCTATTATCGCAAACACAGGCTAACCAGATTTACTTAGTTGGCGACATTATTGATATCTGGGCATTAAAAAAGCGTGTTTATTGGCCTGAAAACCATAATTTGGTACTGCAAAAGTTATTGCAACTCGCAAAAGATGGCACTCAAATTAAGTACATACCTGGAAACCATGATGAAGCCTTTAAGTCATATACCGACTTTCATTTTTGGGGAATTACCATGGCTAATCAATATGTCCACCAATGCATTAGTGGTGAAAAAGTCTTGATGCTTCATGGCGATCAATTTGATTCTGAGGTCTGTATCAGTCGCACTTACGCCAAGCTCGGCGATCATTTATACGATGTCTTACTATTCCTAAACCGTAAGCTGCATCAGATAAGACATGCTTGTGGTTTTTCATATTGGTCATTAGCCAGTTACGTGAAATTGCGGGTAAACAAAGCTCAGCATGCCATAGATATGTACCGTGATGCTGTCCTTCGATATGCCAAAACACAAGATGTTCAAGTAGTTGTCTGTGGACATATTCATCAGCCAGAACTTTCCCTTCACGATGACATCATTTATGCCAACGATGGCGACTGGGTTGAGAACTGTACCTTGATAGCTGAAACACTCACCGGAGAATTACAGCTATTACGATGGAGTGACGAATCATCAACCACAAAAGTACTCAAACAATTTCAGCTAAATGTACAACAAACACCGGAATATAAACAAAAAGTGGCATAGCGAAGGACGTGTTTAGAACGCTACGCACATCAACTTGATAAGAGCAAAAAGGTCATTACAATGATTTTTACCGTAGAGAATGTGGTTCAACAAAACTTACCTAATTTAAATAAAACTCCCTGGTTAGCAACCCCTACAAAGGCCATGCTGCGTTATTTATTAAATGAAAAACAATGTAATGACATTGCCGCTGAGTTTTCATATTTAAAGGGCGTTGATTTTGTTGAGCACGTCTTGGATTGCTTCGACTTTAATTACTCTGTGCCAAGTAATGAAATAGAAAATATTCCCATTGAAGGTCGAGTAGTGATTTACGCCAATCACCCTATTGGCTCACTCGACGCACTCGCATTAATCAAATTGATTAGCCAAGTGAGACCTGACATAAAAGTTGTGGCTAATGAGCTATTAATGGCATTAGAGCCAATGCATTCAATACTGCTGCCTGTTAATAACATGTCTGGCGGCACGCCTAGGCAGCATCTTGAAAACATCCATTGTCATCTTAAAAATGAAGGCGCTGTGCTTATTTTCCCATCAGGTGAAGTGTCTAGATTAAGACCGACAGGTGTAACAGATTTAAAGTGGCATTCAGGCTTTTTAAAAATGGCCAATACCTGTAACGCACCACTATTACCTATATATGTTGATGCAAAAAATTCAGCCGCTTTTTATGGCGCCTCAATGATATACAAACCATTAGCAAGTTTGCTATTAGTCAAAGAGATGTTCAAACAAGCTAAGCGCACCATGCCTGTAAGAATTGGCAAGTTAATCCCTAAAGAAGCCATTACCAGTAATGACTTTTCCCGCAAAACCAAAGTGCAATTACTTAAGAATCACCTATATCGTATCGGAAAAGACCGTAGCCCAATATTTGCCACTCAAAATGCCATTGCTCACCCTGAGTCGCGCACTGAATTACAAAATGCATTACACCAATGTGAATTACTGGGCGAAACTCACGACAACAAACAAATATTTCTATATCAGCATCTCGATTGCAGCCCGATTATGCGAGAAATTGGTCGCTTGCGGGAAATTGCCTTTCGCGCAGTAGGCGAAGGTAGCGGTAATCGCCGAGATAATGATCAATACGACCCGTACTACCAACACTTAGTCCTATGGGATAAAGATGCTTTAGAGATAGTAGGCTCGTACCGATTTGCCAGTGCAAAACAAGTTCATGAGCAACAAGGTAAAACAGAGCTATATAGTCAATCCTTGTTCAATTACTCTGAAGAGTTCGCGCCCTATTTCGAAAGTGGATTGGAACTTGGTAGAAGTTTTGTGCAACCTAAATACTGGGGCAAGCGAAGCCTTGACTACCTTTGGTTAGGCATTGGCGCGTATTTGGCTAAAAACCCGCAGTTCCGATACTTATTTGGTCCCGTGTCTATTAGCGATCAATTACCAGAACAAGCCAAAGAAATGATGGTTCATTTTTACCAACAACATTTTGCCATGCTAGATAAGCTTGCTCAGTCAAATACTCCATACCAGTTCACTGATGAACGCTTACACCAATTAAACCGTTTATATGTAGATGATGACTATTCAAGTTGTTTCAAGGTGTTAAAACACACTCTAGCCAATATGGGGGCTGCAGTGCCACCTCTTTATAAACAATACGGTGAACTGTGCCAAGGTGACGGGGTCAAGTTTCTTGATTTCGGTATTGATACCGATTTTGGTAACTGTATAGATGGCTTGGTACTCGTTGATGTTCATGCGCTAAAGCCTAAAAAAAGACAACGCTACATTGAATATCATTTAAATCATGATAAAAAAGCGTAAAACCATATAACTTAAAAATTATCATGCATTGAGAAATTCTCGCGTTTAGATACTAGCTATAACCTTGGGATGATTTGTTCACCTTACAATTGTCTGATATAACTAGATTAATTGAAAAGGAGAAACATCATGGTCACAATTGAGCAAATAATGAGCCCAAGGGTTGTCACCGTAGAAATGGATGATCGCATCAGTACCGCCAAAGAAATCTTTGATAATGTGCCTTTTCATCACTTAGTGGTTGTGGATGAAGACAAAACTATATCTGGGATCTTGGCACGTACTGATTTAATCAATGCAATTAGTCCCAACTTAGGTACAGCTGCGGAGCTCACCCGTGATATTGAAACCCTTAATAAACGTGTACATCAGGTAATGGCACATGGCCCAATTACTGTCGCTCCTTCTCTGGATATTGATAGTGCAGCGCAATTAATGTTAACCAAAGGAATAACTTGTTTTCCTGTTTTGCAAGAAGCTGAATTAGTTGGAATCGTCAGCTGGCGAGATTTGTTGGGTCATTATTGTGGGTTGAAAAGTACTGAATAAATATCACACATAAAAAAATAAGATATTGGTTTTAAAGACTAAATCTTAACCTCACTGTTACTTTCTTCAATTAAAACGCTTAGCTTATAAGCGATTTTTGTCAATAAAAAATAATAAAAATAAAATCTTTAATTCCAACAGTCACATACCTATTCATTCAAATAAACTTCATGTTTCTTGGTGGAAAACGTCACATTTGTCTGCTTATCTTAAGGTAGGTTCACAGGCCAAGGAGATACTCATGACGAGTTTTAAATATCATTTAAATCAGGAAAAAATTGAATTACTGGCTAGTGATTGGATTGGCTTGGAGCGTGTACTTGTTAATGACAAAATAGTATCGACTAAAGTTAATTTTGGACAACGTAGTACCCACAAAATTAAACTAAACAACGGTAAACCCTGTCGTTTACAACTACTGATTGATCCTCAAACTGAGAGACTCACCTGCAAGCTTTATAAGCAGAACGAGTTTATAGCGAGTTTAAAGCAAGGAAAGCAGAGCTTTTTGAGTAGTAAAACGGTTTTTGAAGCTTCTTTGATGCTGGCATGTATGAGCAGCTTAGGACTGTATTGGTTAAGTTAAACATCCAGACTCTTAATCAATGATTTAATAATGTCAGTCTAGAAGCAGTACTAAACTTAATCACATAAGAAAGCCGTTATTACGGCTTTTTATGTCACTTTTCCACCAAAAATTAGTGTGTTATTCACACAGGGCAACTTGCTCATTTTCAACACAAAAATAGCCAATAGCCTGATAGTTACCACTACCAGCTGTTGCTGTAATTATTTTAAGTTTCTGTTTTTTCATCGTATCTTCAACAACATCGACAGATAAAATAGTGCCATCTCTTGGTATAAAAATTCCCTGAGTAAAATCTCCCACATTAAGGTCTTTATATAATTTGATGCTTATCGAACCAATCGATCGAGGTTCGATACGTCCTTCTGCAACCACAACGCTTTGACCATTCTTAAAGGTGAAGGATTTCACATATGTGCCACCATTTGATGTCGTTAGCTCATACACCTCTTGTGATTGAGCAGGAGCAATGCTCACAAACGTGAGCATGAACATTGATATTAACACTATTGTTTTAGTAAATAACTGCATCACTTTCACCTATATACGACAGACCCTAATTTATAGAAATAAAGACATCAACTTATTACTATAATCATTAGCCCAATTAGGCTAAATAGCCAATTTAAAACAAAAAGGCTACCTTAGGTAGCCTTTAACTTTTAGCTGATAACTAGAACTAGCGACCAAATTTAGAAAACTCGCGCCACTAAACCTTTAAGGTAGAAGCCTTCAGGAAATGCACTACCAATAGGATGATCGCTTGCTTGGCTTAATCTATCAATGAACTGTACATCACGTTTAGCGTCTAACGCTGCATCAGCAACCACTTTTTGGAATAAGTCAGCAGCCATCAAGCCAGAGCATGAGAAAGTCAACAAAGTTCCACCAGGGTTAAGCAATTGCATAGCAATCATATTAATGTCTTTATAGCCACGGCAAGCACCATTCAGTTGTGCTTTATTGTCAGCAAACTTAGGTGGATCTAGCACAATAACATCAAAGGTTTTGCCTTCATCACGATACTGACGTAGTAACTTAAACACATCAGCTTCATGATAATTGACGTGTTCATCATTAAAGCCGTTAATTTTCATGTTTAATCGCGCGGTATCTAACGCAAGTTTAGATACATCGACATTTTCAATGCTCGCTGCGCCGCCGTTTGCAGCATACAAACCGAAGGTACCTGTGTAGCAAAAACAATTAAGTACTGACTTATTTTTTACGAAGCGCGCAGCAATAGCGCGGTTATCACGTTGATCTAAATAAAAACCCGTTTTATGGCCTTTTGTCACATCAACAGAAATTTTTATACCATTTTCTTCAATTACCACAGGCATTTCTGGCAATTCACCGTGCAATAAACCCGTAACTGGTTTTAGGCCTTCTTTCTTGCGAGAGTCGACATCAGAACGTTCGTATATAGCGCAATCAGGATATAGTTCAGCTAATACTTCGACTAACGTCTCTCTCCAATAATCCGCACCAGTACTTAATAACTGGCAGACCAAAACATTCGCGTACTTATCAATGGTAATACCCGGTAAGCCATCTGACTCCGCAGCAATAAGACGATAGCCAGTAAGGCCTTGTTCTTCAATTAATGCATCACGCCCCAATTGTGCTCGCTGAATACGGCGAACAAAAAAGTCCTTATCAATTTGTTCTTCTTTATCAAACGTCCAAACACGCACTTGAATTTGTGATTCAGGTGACCATGCACCACGACCTAACCAATGCCCGTCATGCGCAACAACATCTACAGTTTCACCCGCTTGCGGTTTACCTTTAATGTTATGAATGCCACTAGCAAAAACCCATGGGTGTTTACGTTCTAGTGATTTTTCACGCTTGGGTCTTAGCTTGATTCTGATAGCCATGATGTTGCCTTTTTCATTTTGGGATCGCGATGATAAGGATCCTAACATGGGAACGCAAGTTACAATCAGCAAATAGACGGGTTTTGTGGGCTAACCAACTGCTTAGCAGTAAATATAGTAAATTTTTAAATAAATACGCCATTTAAATAATAAATGGCGTTTAACCTAGGATAGTTCCTATATTCATCAGCATCATACAAAGAGTTCTACTATTTATATACTAAACAACAATATAATTTCGCAAGATAAATAACAGCTTAACATTGGAAATATTCATATGCTAAACGAGGGTTGATATTAACTCCTCAAAAAATGACTAGCATCAAAAAATTTTAAAATAAATATCTTTATAAATAACCAATATTATAATTTATCAAACAACTAATAAGTCTATTGTTATTTCTACTGCTTTAATAATAGTAAAGTAAATAATTGAGACTGGCTCAATAAAGTGACATCTTTAGCTTGGCCATCAATTGATAAAGACATTACAGGGTTTTGTAAAAAATCTTTGGCATCTTCTGCTGAATATAACTCAGGCAATTCGAGATGGTAATTCTCATTTCCCGCTACATCTAGCTTTAAATATAACGGTTCTGACTTAACCCAATGCCCTGAGTCATCAGCGTTATCTTGGAACAAGTCACTGTAACTGACCTCAATTAATTGTTCTCCTGCAACAAGGTCAACTTCTCGTTGAAATTCGATTACGACACCATTGACGCTATCGATATCAAGATCATCATGTAAAGTAATGCTAGATGATTGCGCAGCAAAACTTGTAACAAGTAAACTTAATGCAGCGGTTAAAGTTAATTTAGTATTCATGTCAAACTCCAATCTCAATAAATTAGTCCATATAAAAATCATTTCACAACACACAATCAATAAGACCTAAGGACATGCCAAAAACTTTCATTAACGATAAAAATATTATTAAAATGACTTTATTCTCATCAAAAATTGCTTTTATATTAATGAATACATTAAAAATTAACTACCCTTTTTTAACAATTGTATTTTTATTGATTTACTGCAAAGAAAACAATTGCAACAATCGTTAAAGTAATAAAAAAAATAAGCAAGAATTCTAAGGTATTGGGGTACCGAAGTAATGGGTGGAGTTAATCAGGGTAAAGTCATTTGTACTCATTGTCAGGCGGAACTGACAGATTTTAAGAAAAAGTGTCAATGTCGAAGACAGTGTGAGAGTTGTAAAGGCCATTATATAGCTCATTTTAAAATGAAAAAAGTTTCAGCACGTCAACAACGTACAGTTTACTCGCTCTGTTTACTTATTGGCAGTTGCATATCAATTTCATTACCTATTTGGTTTTGGTTTTCTGTAATTCTCGACTTTAAAATGTATTCCCTCACCTACGAGCACCCTTTTGAGAAATTTGCATTTATTTTCGCGGCATGGTCATTTTTTATTGGTTGCTACTGCATCGTCATCACACTTCCTGAAATACTATCGTATCGAAATATTACTTTAGTTAAACACAGGCTTCTCAATAAACGTAATCAAAAACAACACCTAAGCAATTGAATATTAAAGTTAACTTCAACATTAATCTATCGCCCGACCTGAAGACTATTCACTCTTTTGTCGAAGTAGTCTTTCAAAAAATCTAGTAGTAAACGGACTTTTTTGGAGTCGGCAGCACCAGGGGGAAATACCGCATAAATGTTGATGTCAGATAATTGATAATCATCTAACACAGTTTCTAACGTCCCTTGTTTTACTTTAGGCCAAGCATCATATGTCGGTATCCGACCGATGCCGTGCCCTCCTTCTACAAAAGCCGTTCGAGCAGATGCATTGTTAGTCGTAATACTACCTTTCATTTCGATACTAAAGGAACGAGAGCCCTTTTTAAGTTCTAATATTTTTTTTAATGGTTTATATACCACCCAATCATAAGCACTTAGATCCCCAGGGCTTTTTGGTCTGCCGTGCTTTTCAAAATATTCAGGAGAACCACATAAGCAGGTTTTTAACACAGATAATTTAGTGGCTTGTAGACTTGAATCAACAAGTGGTGCACCTCTAATAGCAATATCAATACCTTGATTAATAATATTGACAACTTCATCAGTCAACATCACGTCTAATTCAATTTTAGGATACAAAGTTTTAAATTCATTCAAAGCTGGCACGATGGTTTCAAGTCCAGCATTGACTGGGCAGGTTATTTTAATCAAGCCCATTGGCTCGCTTTTCATGTTTTCAATTTGTTTATTGGCAGAATAAGCTTGTTCAGCAATAACCTTACAAGATTGATAATAAGCTTGACCTTCTTCTGTAAGGCTAATACTTCGCGTTGAACGGTTAAGAAGTTTAACCTGCAAATGAGCTTCCAGTTTCTTCAAATGGTAACTCACTACCGCCCTTGATAAACCGATATGCTTGGCCGCTCCGCTTAAACTGCCTTGTTCAACCACTTGCGAAAAAACCACCATACTTTTTAATTGTTCAAAAGAAACATTCATTTTTTTCTCTGCTTGTTAGTACCGATGCCAATTTTAGTTGTAAATATTAGGCGTAAATCTATCGTAATCTTAATATTGTATCAATTTTTTAAACAATGAAGTCTACAAAGTCTGCATTGTTAGATTGTATTCTAGTTTCTATACTGAGTTTAAGATTTAGGTAACAAACAAAATTATGGTTTGTTATAAGCAGCTCACAAGGAATTCGCATGACTCAAGCAAACAAAAAAACAGTATTAATGGTGCTTACATCACATGATGCATTAGGCGATACAGGTAACAAAACAGGATTTTGGATTGAAGAGTTTGCCGCACCTTATTTTGTTTTTAAAGATGCAGGATTTGAAATTACCCTAGCATCACCTGCAGGCGGTCAACCACCGATTGATCCAAGCAGTGAACTTGCTGATTTTCAAACAGATGATACCCGCAGATTTGATAACGATAAACAAGCTCAAGCACATCTAGCTAAAACGCTCGTGTTATCAGAAGTTAATGCTGACGATTTCGATGGAGTTTTCTATCCAGGCGGTCACGGCCCGCTATGGGATTTAACTGATGACACAAATTCAATTCAATTAATCGAGCAGTTTATTAAACAAAACAAACCTGTGGCGGCTGTGTGTCATGCAAGTGCTGCATTATTAAATGCTAAAAATAACGATGGCAGCTACTTAGTGGCAGGTAAAGCTGTAACTGGTTTTAGTAATACTGAAGAAGATGCTGTGCAATTAACAGATGTTGTACCTTTTCTGCTTGAAGATGAATTACAAAAACGTGATGCAGACTATCAAAAAGTCGCTGACTGGCATGTATTTTCAGTTCAAGATGGCTTAGTCATTACAGGACAGAATCCTGCAAGTTCTTCACTAACAGCGCAAAAGCTAGCATCACACATTAACGCGTAACGAATAATATTGTATTAGGACAATCTCATGCTTAATTTTTCATTTCAAAACAATACAAAAATTCTTTTTGGCGAAAACCAAATAAGTAGCATTAGCAATGAAATTCCAGCTGATGCGCGAGTACTCATGATCTACGGCGGTGGTTCAATCAAATCAAATGGTGTCTACCAACAAGTCACCGAAGCACTTAAAGACCATACTTGGTTTGAGTTCTCTGGTGTTGAGCCTAACCCGCAATACGATACTTTAATGAAAGCGCAAGCCATCATTGAAGCGGAAAAAATTGATTACCTTCTTGCAGTAGGCGGTGGCTCAGTTGTTGATGGCGTTAAATTTATAGCCGCTGCAGCAAAATATGAAGGCCAAGATCCTTGGGATATCGTTGCAAAAGGCGCAAGTGTTAAACAAGCACTGCCAATCGGCGCAGTCTTAACCCTGCCAGCGACAGGTTCAGAGTCTAATGGAGGCTCCGTAGTCACTCGTGATGGTAATAAACTGCCATTTGGTAGCCCATTAGTCAGACCATTATTTGCTGTACTCGATCCTTCAGTGACACTATCACTGTCAGATCGACAAATTAGTAATGGGGTTATTGATGCTTACATTCATATTATGGAGCAATACTTAACCTACAGCGTCAACGGTAAAGTACAAGACAGATTCAGTGAAGGCTTACTACAAACCTTAATTGAAGAAGGCCCTAAAGCACTGGCTGCCGAGACAAAACAAGATCTAGAAGTCAGAGCTAATATCATGTGGTCAGCCACCATGGCACTTAATGGCTTAATTGGTGCTGGCGTACCACAAGATTGGTCGACACACATGATTGGCCATGAATTAACAGCCAGCCACGGTATTGATCATGCTCGTACTTTATCAATCGTGTTGCCTGCGGTAATGAAAGTGCGCCGAGTACAAAAGCATGACAAGCTAGTTCAATATGCTGAACGTGTATTTGGGATCACTACAGGCACTGATGATCAAAAAATTGATCAAGCGATTCTTGCAACAGAAGCGTTCTTTAAACGAATGCAAGTGCCAATTCGCTTAGGAGATATTGATTTAGGCACAGACCAAGTCGATGTAATGGTTAATGCCCTTGAAAAACACGGTATGACTAAACTAGGTGAGCATGGTGATATTGATTTAACCGTCAGCCGAGAAATACTGACAACAGCGTTATAATTGATTTAACTTAACTGAACACAGATTTTTACTCTGTTGT
This sequence comes from Shewanella goraebulensis, assembly GCF_030252245.1. Classification (NCBI taxonomy): domain Bacteria; kingdom Pseudomonadati; phylum Pseudomonadota; class Gammaproteobacteria; order Alteromonadales; family Shewanellaceae; genus Shewanella; species Shewanella goraebulensis. The sequence goes on along the minus strand of NZ_CP126972.1, from coordinate 2,238,492 downwards.
GACTAAAAGCTAGCATCTTGCTAGCTTTTGTTTTTTATACTGTTTTAATATTTTAATCACCACTGCAAGAAGTGTGATCTAGTGTTGAAATTTTCAATTAATTCATCAAATGTGGAATATTGATGAATTTAAATAGTAAACGAAAGACTCAGGTTAGCTTACTATATTCTACACTTGAAGAATTATTCATACATTAGTGCTTACCGATGCCCATTCTTAAAAAAACAGCTGGTAGACCGTTAACTCAGGTCGATAATCGCAATGCATTGATCGAAGCTGCCCGCGTACTCTTTGTTGAAAGCGATTACGACAAAGTATCTGTTCGCGCGATTGCACAGCAAGCGAATGTTGATGCCAGTCTGATCCGTTATTATTTTCAATCCAAATTAGGCTTATTCAGTGAAATGCTAAAAGAAACATTATCACCACTGACGCAAAAAATATCCCAGACTAACAGAGCAATGATCCACAACTCACCAGAAGAAATACTTAGCACTTATTACAGTATGATGAGTCAAAACCCAGATTTTCCGAAGCTCATTTATCGCACTGCAAGTTTGCCTGACTCACCGCAAAATCGTGAGCTACAAGCAAGACTATTAACCTTAATGCCATCACCAAAATTCGCCATCATAGACAAAATTAAAGATGCCGATATTTTAAAAGCGGATGTTGATGTAATGTGCGCCAAAATGAGTTTTATTAGCTTATTGATTTTCCCTTTTTTGATGCCTGAGCTATTTAAAAAAGCCGTAGGCATTGAAACCTCACCTGAATTTATGCAAAAGCTTGCGAAGCACAATGCATCACTTTTACGTCATGGGCTTTTTGCCGATGATAACCAACCAAGCCAGGACTGCAAAAAATGACCAGCTTAAAAAGACGTTATGTTTTCCCGGGGATTGCTGCCGGTTTTATTATTTTATTTATCGCAATTGCAATGCGCTCATCACCTGAACTGGAAGCAGGTCATGACAAATCTCGTTTAGTTGAAGTCATTAATCTGGACAAACAACAAAGTATGCCAGTGATTAAAGCGTATGGCAGAGTCGCGCCCAAGCACAGTTGGCAAGGTATTGCTGAGGTTGGTGGTAAGATTATTTATCGTCACCCAGAACTTGAAACTGGCCGCTTAATTAAAGCTGGCACCTTAGTATTGGCTATTGATCCACTCGAATACGAACTTAAATTGGCGCAAGCTGAAGCTAATGTGAATGCCGCTGAGGCACAGTTAATTCAGTTAAACCAAAAAGAAGTTAACCTTGAAACCAGTTTGCAAATTGAAAAGCAAAAACTCACGTTAGTGGATCAAGAGTACCAGCGTAAACAAGCGCTTAATGTTAAAAATCTTATATCTAAGTCAGAACTCGAAACCCAAAAGCAAGCACTACTTGCCCAGCGTAACCTAGTTCAAGACTTAAACAGCAGCTTGAGTTTACTGCCAGATGACAGAAAAGTGACCCAAGCTCAAGTCAAAGTTAATCAAGCCTTACTGAATGATGCACAGCGACAACTTAACAATACCCGCTTTACCCTGCCCTTTGACGCCCGAATTGCTGAGGTGAACATAGAGCGAGCTCAAGCGGTGACAAATGGTTCGGTGTTATTTGAAGCCCACCAGCTCGGTGCTGTAGAAATCAAAGCCGAGCTCTCTTTGCAAGATGCTGAAACACTGATTAGCAGCATCTCTGGGATCCCACGTGATACAGCATCATTGCCATCAATCGAAAAAGTCAACTTTGATGCTTATGTTGAAATCAACATGGGACAAAAACATCACCAGTGGCAAGCAAAACTCACTCGTATAGCCGATACCATTAATCCTGATCAAGCAACCATAGGCTTTTACCTTGAAGTTGAACAAGACTTTAATGATATGGATCTGGTAAAACGCCCACCATTAACCAATGGCATGTTTGTTACTGCTTATATCCATGGCTACCCGTCAGAGCAATTTGTTATCCCTGAAAAAGCCCTCCACGGCGACCAAATTTATGTCATGGATCTTGAAGGAAAACTACAGATTATTAAGGTTAAAGTGGTATATCGCACTGATAAGGGCGTCGCAATCGAAAGCCAGACTACAACTGCACCATTAACTCAAAACATGCAAATCGTTACTAACGATCTTATTCCTGCCATTGCAGGCATGAGTTTAAAAGTGGCGCAACAAAACAGTCAAAGTGATGAGGAGTCAAACCAGTGATTAACTTTTTCACTCGTCATCCAACCATCGCAAACTTGATGATGCTGGCGTTTTTTGTTGTCGGCCTAAGTAGTATTGGCAAAATTAAGCGAGAAACATTCCCAGAATTTAGCCCGCCTTACATTATTGCCAGTGTCGTTTATCCTGGTGCCTCTCCTGCAGAGGTTGAAGAAAGCTTATGTTTGAGAATGGAAGATGCCATTGATGGCCTAAGTGACATTGAAGAAACTAAATGTGATGCACAAGAAGGCTTTGCCTCTCTTACCGTTAAGCTAACAGGTGATGCCGATATGGGCCGTAGTTTAGTCGATATTCAGACTGAAATTAACGCCATTAAGGACTTCCCATCACAAATTGACCCACCAACCGTCAAAGAGCTTGATTGGGCAGAACCTGTCGTCGATATTGCTATTGCAGCCGATGCCAGTTTGCCTCACTTAAAGTCTTACGCTGAAGATTTAAAACGACGGTTAAAGATTGATGCTGGGGTTAACTTAGTCACGGTATCAGGCTTTTCAGATCATCAAATCCGAGTCGAGCTAAACGAAGCTGACATAAGACGTTTAGGGCTTACCGTGGCGGAAATCGCCGATAAAGTTGGCCGTCAGAACGTTCAAATGCCAGCAGGCAGCGTAGAGTTATCAGATAAAAACTTACTGATCCGTTTTGATGAGCGGCAAATTACCCCAGATAATTTGGGGAAAATAATCGTATCATCAAACCCTGAAGGCGGTGTGGTTCGCTTACGTGACATCGCTAAAATTGAAGACTTATTTGAACTAGAAGAAGAGCACACCATATTTAATGGTAAAGCTGCAGCGGTATTAAAAGTTCAAAAAAATAAAGCTGATGATGCTTTGCGCATTAAAGAGCGTGTCACCGAGTTTGTGGCTCAAGAGCAACTCGTCGCCCCTGATGGCGTAACGCTCACGCTGACAAATGATATGTCATCATTGCTTCAAGACAGATTATCCATGCTGCTTAAGAATGGCTGGCAAGGGATCATCTTAGTGTTCTTTTCAATGTGGCTGTTTTTCTCGTTACGTTATTCTTTTTGGGTGTCCGCAGGTCTGCCTGTCGCCTTCATGGGCGGGTTATTTTTAATGTGGGTGTTTGGCGTATCCATTAACATCATGAGCCTAGTCGGTTTGTTGATGGCTATTGGTATCATGATGGATGATGCCATTGTGATTGCAGAGTCAGTTGCCGCCCATGTAGAAAAAGGCTTACCCATTAATGAGGCTGTTACTCAAGGAGTTAAAAAGGTCGCACCAGGGGTATTCTCATCCTTTTTAACTACTGTGTTTATTTTTGGCAGTTTGTTGTGGCTCGACGGCCAAATGGGCGATGTGCTATCCGTTGTACCACTAGTCTTAATTATGGTGCTCAGCGTCAGTTTGATTGAAGCATTTTTGATTTTACCGAACCATTTAAGCCACTCATTAAAATCAAATAAACAAGAAAAGCCACCGCTTAAATTTAAGCGTGTCTTTTTAGAAAAATTTGAGCATTTTCGTAATAACAATTTAGTTGAAGCTGTCACCTTTGTGGTTAAGTGGCGTTATGCAAGCCTTGGGGCAACCTTAGGTTTACTATTTGTCTCTATTGCCCTAGTTGCAGGCGGCGCTGTGAAATTTGTTGGCTTCCCTGAACTTGATGGTGATATCGCTGAAGCGCGCATTATATTGCCGCCAGGCTCAACACTGGCTCAAACGAAACAAGTAGTCGAAAAGTTAGTCGCCAGTGCGAATAAAGTGGGTGACCGTTATACCAAAGAGAATCAAGAAGACTCAAATTTGATTCGCTATATCACCGAACAATACAACATGAACGCCGATGCAGGTGAATCAGGTCCCCACGTTGCAACAGTCAGGTTAGATTTATTGTCAGCGGAGACTCGAGAAAGCTTAATCGATGACTTTATTCGAGATTGGCGTCTAGAAAGTGGAGACATCGCTGAGCCATTATCGCTAGTCTTTAAGCAACCAAGTATGGGCCCAGCTGGGCGTGATGTGGAAGTCAGACTTCAACATGATGACTTAGACTTACTCAAAATGGCTTCAGTCGATCTGCAATCTTATTTAAGCCAGTTCTCAGGCGTAAATGGTATTTTGGACGACATGCGCCCAGGTAAAGAAGAAGTGCTCGTAAAACTGCGTGACGGCGCAGAAAATTTCGGTGTCGATGGCGAGATGATCGCATCACAACTGCGTGCGGCCTACTTTGGGCAAACAGCCGATGACGTGCAAGCTGGTCCTGAAAACATTGAAATTCAAGTACGCCTAAATAAGCAACAAGCAGGCAATTTACAGGCATTAGCCAACTTCCCAATTATGCTTAGTGATGGTAATCAGCTGCCACTTAATGCTGTCGCTACATTGAATTATGAGCGCTCTTACGTACGTATACAGCGAATTGAAAGTCAGCGCACAGTAACCGTAATGGCTGATATTGATAATGCTAAAGCCAATGGTAGTGAAATTGTCAGCAAAGTACGTAATGAATATGCCAATGAATTACGGGAAAAATACCCAGGTTTACGAGTGGACTATGAAGGCGCGGCTAAAGAAACTGCTAAAACCGGTGCATCGTTCATGCAAGGTTTCATCATAGGTTTGTTTGGTTTGTTTGCCATTTTAAGTTTTCAATTCAGAAGTTACTTAGAACCATTTGTGGTGATGTTAGCCATCCCACTTGCCTTAATTGGGGTATTCTGGGGACACTTAATAACAGGTCACAGCCTATCAATGCCATCAATTTTAGGCTTTGTTTCATTAGCTGGTATTGTCGTCAACGACTCCATCTTACTGGTGCAATACATAAGGCACCACGTTGATATAGGTGATGACATTCAAGAAGCAGTAGTCAAAGCGAGCCGAGATAGGTTTAGAGCGGTATTTTTAACGTCGCTTACTACAGCTGCTGGGTTACTGCCATTACTAATGGAAACCTCATTACAGGCACAAGTCGTAAAACCGATTGTAATCTCTATTGTGTTTGGTATTTTCACCTCTACCTTATTGGTATTATTTATTATACCAAGTGCTTATGCCGTATTAGCTGATTTTAATCTCGTGCATAAGCATGAAGAATTGTCAGCCTAAACAAACCATAAGCTGAACTGACAAGAAACAAAAGGCCGTTAATAAAACATTAACGGCCTTTAAAGTGATAGATGAATATACCTTAAACTGTAAATAGACTCCCTCATATTCTTACTCTTACTCTTACTCATGCTCAGGCTATTTATTTATTTTATTCAACAATTGCAATAAGGTTTGCTGTTCTTGCTCATCGAGAGCTTCCAGACACTTCTCATTGACCCACTGCGCTTCATGGATTAAGTCTTGTTCTAGCGCTTTGCCCGCGTCAGTTAAGAAAATTTGGAATGCACGGCGATTGTCTGACTCTTGATGGCGAGTAATATAGCCTTGCACTTGTAATTGATCGAGTAGACGCGTCATGGTGTAGTTAGCCACATCACATAACTTTGATAGTTCAGTTTGGCTTATGCCCTCTTCTTGCCACAACGAAAACAAAACAGGCCAAAGTTTAACGTCTAGCTCGTAGCGTTTCAGGCGTTCATCAAGCTCGTTTTGCAGCATAATGTTGAGATGAGATACTTGATAATAAAGACTTTCATAACGTTTCATAAACCGCTCCTACATGCTCATCAAATCTTAGCTACTGGTCAGTAGATGAATCAAGCTAAGAATACGACTGTTGAGTTGTACTTTAGATTACTATCATATAAACAAGTTTTCACTTTAATCTAGCTTTAAAAATGCCACGGATTATTAGACATAGTACGTAAAAGACCGCTATTTTAGTCAGTCTGTTACAAATTGATTAATATATCGGTAGTAACAAGCACGGCCTAAGCCGGCTTTAACGCCTCTTTCTATTTCAATTTCAATGGCATCATCTAACAAAATAACAGCAGATATATTAGCTATAGCATGCTCAGTACCGATACTGCTAATGAATGTTATTCCATCTTGATTGTTTATATCGTAATCAACTAGCACAATCGCATGCCGTTTGACGAGCACTTTGACTTTCTCAACAGGGGTTATTAAAAAATACTGCCCATCAATGTAATTAAGCACACTGGAAAAGAGCTTAGCAAACTTAGCAGGAAGCGGACTGTTTAGATAAAACCAGTCCCCCTCGCCGTTTATATCAAACATGGGCGTTTCACTGCATAATTCAACTTCATTGTTATTAGAATGAGCTATTGATAGCTGCCCAAGCTGCTTAGCAATATTAATTGGTTCAGCCATTAGCTTCGCTCTTTTGTATAATCAATTGAAGCAGTGCTTCAATTGGATGCTTAGGTTTAAAGCCTGCAAATCGTTTAACCTGACTACGGCAAGAATACCCAGACACTAAAATTTGAGTTTTATCATCAATCTTATCTAACGTCGGTTGCCAAGACATAGCAAACAATTTAGTGGAACGACCTAAATTTTCTTCTTCATGGCCGTAAGTGCCTGCCATACCGCAACAGCCGACGTTTATCACATCGAATTCAGCACCAAAATGACTAAAAATGGTTTTCCACTCTGCTGGCGTGGTAGGTTTTGCTGTAGATTCTGTACAGTGACTAAACCAGCTAAACTTTTGCTCAGTTTTAGTAAGTTTAGGCATTGATTTAATGGCATCCGTTAGCCATTCATTTGCTAATAACACTTCAAAGTTACCTCGAGAATCGCCAAGCACTTGTTGATATTCATCTCGGTAACAAAGCACGAGTGCTGGATCTAACCCCACCATCGGCATATTAAGTGTATGAACTTGATTCAAAAAGTCGGCACTTGATTGCGCTGTTTTAGCAAACTTATCTAAGAAACCTTTAATATGTGTCGGCTTACCATTGGGTTTAAATGGAAGTAACACTGGCTTTAAGCCCATTGCTTTAATCAGCTGAATAAAGCGATATACAAGCTCTGCATCATAAAAACTATTGAAAGGATCTTGTACCACTAACACATAATCAGCGCGTTCAGATTCTGGAATTTTTTGTAGTGCTTCTAAATCATAGCCGCGGCTTTCATGTCCGTCTAAGCGTTGTTTAAGTGTAGGAACAGATAACGCTGGCGAATCTACATACCCAATCGACTTTTTAATTACCCATTGGCTTAACTTATTTTGTGACGCTAAATTAGTCACTTTTGGCATAGCTGCCATCATAGGGAGCAAGTCTTCGATTCCTGCAACAAGATAATCTTTTGCTGGACGCATGTACCGCTTGTAATAAATATTGAAGAACTGAGCTCTAAATTTCGGCACATCTACTTTTACAGGACATTGCCCAGAACATGCTTTACAGGCTAAACAGCCTTTTAATGAGTCCATAACTTCATGGGAGTAATCGTAGTCACGCTCTTCTTTATAGCTATTTTGAGCTCGTTGTAAAAAGCTTAATGGTTTTGACTTAGCTAAGGCGTCAACATCAACACCTTCAGCTTCTAGTAAACGTAACCATTCCCGCATTAAGCCACTGCGCCCTTTTGGTGAATGGATACGATCGCCCGTTGCTTTAAACGACGGACACATGAATGAATAGCTACTGTAGTTAAAACAAAGGCCATTACCATTACAGTTCATCACATCAGGAAACGCATCACGTACTTGGATTGGGATTTGACGGTCGAATGTGCCACGTTTAACACTATCAACGTTAAATATCATTGGGCCACTGTCTTTTGGAGCAACCAATTTACCAGGGTTTAAACGGTTTTGCGGATCGAATAAACCTTTAATTTCTTCAAGCTCACCGTACAGTTCATCGCCAAATACCGCTGGACCATACTCGCCGCGTACTCCCTTACCATGCTCACCCCACATCAAGCCGCCATATTTAAGGGTTAACTCAGCAACTTGATCTGAAATGGTTTTGAGGAGCTTTTCATCTGCTTCATCACACATATCTAGTGCGGGACGCACGTGTAACACACCAGCATCAACATGACCAAACATGCCATATTGCAGCTTATGCCCGTCTAATAAATTACGAAACTCCATGATGAAATCGGCTAAGTTTTCCGGTGGCACGGCAGTATCTTCGGCAAAAGCTAGTGGCTTACGGCGACCTTTTGTTGCCCCAAGTAATCCCACAGCTTTTTTACGCATCGCATAAATTTTATTGATACTTGGTTTATCTGAAGTGATTTGATAACCAACAACACCAGCCTCTTCATTGGCAAGTTGGCTTGCCAATACAGATTCAAGCTTGCTAATACGTGCTTTGACATCCTCTTCATCACCCGCAAACTCAACCATGTTAAGTCCTTCGATGACTTTATTGGGTACCGCTTCAATAAGGTGTGAAACTGAATGCCAGATGATATCTTCGCGGGCAAGGTTTAATACTTTAGAGTCTATGGTCTCAACCACTGTAGCGCTCGCAGCCACCAAAGAAGGTGCGTGGCGTAATGCTGATTCAAACGAGTCATATTTGATATTCAGCATCATTCGCGTATTCGGAAGCGGCGTAATATTAAGTTTAGCTTCGGTTAATACCGCTAGCGTGCCTTCAGACCCTGCTAAAATACGCGATAAATCAAATTGAGTCAGATCATCATTCCAGACATGGCGTAAATCATAACCAGTTAAAAAACGATTTAACGCAGGGAATTGCTTAACAATCAAATCTCGTTTTTCATGACAACGACTCGCAATATGGCTGACAATATTTTGAGCAAAGGAATTTTGATTAACTTGTTGGTGTAAATCGCCTTGTTTACCCAGTGCAATATCACCTTGCATTGGTGATGTTGCCAGTACACTGCCGTCCACCAGCACACTGGTTAGCCCTAATATATGGTCTGAAGTTTTACCATAGACAAGAGAGCCCGCACCAGAAGCATCTGTGTTGATCATGCCACCAACGGTTGCCCTATTCGAAGTAGATAAATCTGGACTAAAAAAGAAACCATGCGGTCGCAGTGAATCGTTCAATGCATCTTTAACGACACCGGCTTGTACTCTGACCCAGCCTTCTTCGGCATTGACTTCAAGCACTTGATTCATGTGCCTTGATACATCAAGAATAAAGCCATTAGTTAAAGACTGACCGTTAGTTCCCGTACCACCGCCACGCGCACTAAAAGTGACTTGTTTATATTGGGGATCAGATGCCAAGCTTAATACCAATTCAACATCAACTTGATTAAGGGGATAAATAACGGCTTGTGGTAAGAACTGATAAACAGAATTATCTGTAGCTTGAATCAATCTGGCACTGTAACGCTTATCTATTTCACCCGCAAAAGAAGATGCTTCAAGCGCATCTAAAAAGCGTAAATAAATCGGTTCTAAAGTTTGATGATGAGATAGCAGCGGCAGCATAATGGACTTCTGGTTATAGTAATTTTATCATCATTATAAACAAAAAATGGGCTGCTAAGTAGTTGAGTTAAAAAAATTCATTAGCATTTTATTTACAGACTAAATGATAATAAACTAAATCTAAAATATGTCTAACTATCTGTAATTTATAAAATAAAAAGAATAAAGTCATTTTAAAAGTCTAATAGTTTAAAAACACAGATTCAAAATTCATAATTTAGGCAACTTCATAATTTTCTGTTAGATAGTTTTAGAATAACATCAATGCTTTATTGTTAATGACGCTCCTTCAATTCCCGCATAAAAAACAATAATCTCAGCCGTTTCTTCACCAACATTTTCACCAAAATGCCATTTATCTACCGTTTCAGCGATAGCACTTCCTGCTGTCAGCATTAACTCTTCACCATATTCTGTCGTCACTTTTAATTGACCTTTAGTTAGGATTCCAGCGTTAATGACAGGATGTTGATGCAAGGGAAGCTTTGAACCCGCTGCAATGGAAATTTTAAGGATGGTAATTTCTGGTTGACCTGTTGGATATTCTGGTAACTTTTTACCATCCCAACTATGAGTTGCTTTTAGCAGCTTTGTTACTTCGATATCCTTAGTTGGTTCGATGGCATTTACACTCATTGACAACATTAAGAAAAAGGTGAACAACCAACCAATATAAGTTGTGAACAATTTCATTTGTTTTCCTTGTAAAGGTTTAAATTTATCAAAGTAATGTTAGCTAAAGTTAAAAAGTTAGGTTCTTTCAAATACCTATATCTATTACTTTTATCTTCTTATTAAAAGATAATGACACATTCAATAATGCATACCAATCTCAAAAAGCCTTAGCCAGTTAACTTGAAAACAATTACAATGTGCCGCTTTCAGTGAAGTACCCTACCTTTATACTCGGATCCCTCCATGAAACTCAGTAAAAGATTACAACAAATAGATAATATGGTCATGCATGGTTACGATCATATTTGGGATTGTTGTTGCGATCATGGTTTTTTAGGAGGGTCGTTACTCACACGTCAAGCGGCCCCAAATATTCACTTTGTTGATATCGTTGCTGAGTTAATGAATGAACTCGAGCAAAAATTAATTAAACTTGATTTAAGCTCAGAGCTTAATCCTGCTGTTACATCCAACTGGTTTACTCACTGTATGGATGTAGCAAAGCTTCCTTTAGATAAATATTGTGGTAAGCATTTGGTTATCATTGCAGGTGTGGGAGGTGATTTAATGATTGAGTTTATCAATAGTATTCAAAAGCTGCATGCTAATTTGAAGATCGATTTTTTATTTTGCCCTGTTCATCATCAATATAGTTTAAGACAGAACCTCATTTCGCTAGATTTCAGCTTAAAACAGGAATGTCTGGTTGAAGACAACAAACGTTTTTATGAAATTCTATTAGTTGCTAATGATTCAAAACCGGCTTGTACCACTGACTCGTTAAACCCCAAGCAACATAAAACTTCTCATGCAATATCTGCAGTAGGAGAGCAAATTTGGTTTAATAACATTGAAGATAAACAAAGTATATCTCGTCGTTACCTCAACAAAACATTAAGCCATTATCAACGAATACAGATTGGACGGAAACAAGAAGTGCAGCACATTATCGATGCTTATAACGCGATTGATATGCCTCATACATAATGACTCATATATTGAGTGGCTGTTACCTCTAACCACTAACCTCTAACCTCGATTTAGACGTATTTTATCCCGCTATAACGTCCCATCGACGTTCGACTAATACTGTTTTACTCGTGGCTTTCCGAGGCGAGAGTTTCTTACTCGAGATATTCTGAGCCGAGACTTGTGTGATGTTTTCTTGATTGAGCACTTGAGTTAATTTCGGCAAAGTTTCAAAGTTATATGTCTCATAACCTTGTTCACACGACCAATATGTCAATACAAGGTATTTATTGGTTTTTTTCTCTGGTTGCCAAATATCCCCACCAACAAACCCAGGTTGTTTTTGTAATGTAGGAATCCAAAATTCCTTCTGCTCATTGATAAAATTTTGTTTATCAATTGCACCTTCGCAAGTAACCATGCTTATCAGTTGTATCTCAGGAATATTCAGTACTTTTAAGCCCATTGTTAACACATGCTGTTGTCGATTAACCTGACATGCTATGTAAGTTGACGTTTGCTGGTTTTGTTCAATGATGTTGTCATGAGTAAATTCCATGAAAGCAGTTAAATCTTGCTGTGACTGCCATAACCCAATCACAACGGCTTGATTGTAACTGACCGAATTATATTCCTCGCTAACTTGTTCACCCTCCTCTTGCACCCAGCCACCTAACTGGGCAATGAACCCTTCACAAGATGCGGTTAAGCCCAATTGACTTTGTCTGTGGCTAAAACTCTCTTTTTGTTCGTAAGCAACCTGACAATTTATGATTTTAGCTACAGCCATATGATTCTATCCTTTATTTATTAATCTCAATTTGCATCTAGCTACTCGCTATTGATAAGAAACACCATGCCCAAAACAAATATTACAGACACAAAAAAGCCGCAATTAAGCGGCTTTTGTCATTTAGCTAACTTAATAGCCAAATTAATAAGCGTTTAACCATGTTCTTCAGCTAGGTATAACCAAGTGTCGATTACGGTATCAGGGTTAAGTGATACGGTGTCGATGCCTTGCTCAACTAACCATTGTGCAAAGTCGGCATGATCAGATGGGCCTTGACCACAAATACCCACGTAAGCACCTTTCGCTTTAGCCGCTTTTATCGCTAACGATAGTAATGCTTTAACCGCATCATTACGCTCATCGAATAAATGACTGATAATGCCTGAGTCACGATCAAGACCCAAAGTTAACTGAGTTAAGTCGTTAGAACCGATAGAGAAACCATCGAAGTGCTCTAAGAACTGGTCAGCCAACAATGCATTTGAAGGTAGCTCACACATCATGATAACGCGAAGACCGTCTTTTCCGCGCTCTAAGCCTTGCTCTTTCAGCAATTCGATGACTTGAGCAGCTTCATCAACAGTACGTACGAATGGGATCATAATCTCTACATTCTTCAGACCCATATCGTTACGAACACGTTTAATCGCTTCACACTCAAGTGCGAAACAGTCACGGAATGACTCAGAGATATAACGGCTAGCACCACGGAAGCCCAACATTGGGTTTTCTTCTTCTGGCTCGTAGCGATCACCACCAACAAGGTTAGCGTATTCGTTAGACTTAAAGTCTGACATACGTACGATAACTTTCTTAGGGTAGAATGCGCTACCGATAGTCGCGATACCTTCTACAAGACGAGCAACATAGTATTCAACTGGTGATTCATAACCGGCAATCATCTCGTTGATTTCTTCTTGAAGCTCAGCAGGCTGTGAGTTGAACTCAAGCAATGCTTTCGGGTGAATACCGATCATGCGGTTAATGATGAACTCAAGACGCGCTAGACCTACACCTTCGTTTGGCAGGCGAGCAAAATCAAATGCACGATCAGGGTTACCCACGTTCATCATGATTTTCATTGGTAAATCTGGTAATGAGTCAACACGGTTAGTGATAACTTCAAACTCTTGCTTACCGTCATAGATGAATCCGGTGTCACCTTCAGCACAAGATACTGTCACCACTTGACCATTTTTAATACGGTCAGTGACATCTCCACAACCAACAACAGCCGGTACGCCAAGTTCACGTGCGATAATCGCAGCGTGACAAGTACGGCCGCCACGGTTAGTGACGATTGCGCTTGCACGCTTCATGATTGGTTCCCAATCTGGGTCAGTCATGTCAGTGACAAGTACATCACCTGGCTCGATTTGATCCATGTCTTCGATAGATGCAAGCACTTTAGCCACACCAGTACCGATTTTATGACCAATTGCACGGCCTTCAGAAACAACATCACCTTTGGTTTTTAAATGGTAACGCTCAATTAATTGAACATCTTCACGGCTACGAACTGTTTCTGGGCGCGCTTGAACGATATATAACTTACCGTCGTTGCCATCTTTGGCCCATTCGATGTCCATTGGACGGCCATAATGCTGTTCAATAATGACAGCTTGCTTTGCAAGCTCCATCACTTCTTCATCATTAATTGAGAAAATGCTGCGTTGTTCAGCTGGGATATCTTCAATCTTCACTTGCTTACCATGTGAAGCATCGTCAGAGTAAACCATTTGAATCAACTTACTGCCGATATTACGGCGCACAACGGCTTGATGCCCTTGCGCTAAAATTGGTTTGTGCACGTAGAATTCATCAGGGTTAACGGCACCTTGCACTACCATTTCACCTAAACCAAATGATGAAGTGATAAAGACAACGTCGTTGTTACCTGATTCAGTGTCCATAGTGAACATCACACCTGATGATGCTTTATCTGAACGTACCATACGTTGTACGCCAGCAGATAATGCTACACCTTGATGCTCGTAACCTTGGTGAACACGATAAGAAATTGCACGGTCGTTAAATAGCGATGCATAAACGTGCTTGATAGCAAGTAGTACAGCATCAAAGCCTTTAACGTTTAGGAAAGTTTCTTGTTGACCTGCAAAAGATGCATCTGGCATATCTTCAGCTGTTGCTGATGAACGCACTGCAAATGATGCTTCTTGAGTCTCACTAGAAAGTTGCTCGTAAGCTTCGCGAATCGCGTCTTCTAGTTCTGGTTGAAATGGGGTATCAATAACCCACTGTCTAATCTGTGCACCAACTTTCGCTAATTCATTAACGTCATCAACATCTAAAGTTGCTAGAATGTCGAAAATTTTCTGGTTAACACCACTTTGCTCTAGGAACTCATTAAACGCATGAGAAGTTGTAGCAAATCCGCCTGGAACTTGAACGCCTGCGTTTGCTAGGTTACTGATCATTTCACCAAGTGACGCATTCTTGCCGCCAACCTTGTTAACATCACCCATGCCTAGTTCTTGATACCAGAGTATGTATTGCTGCACAGTTATCTCTCCACAAGTTTATTTCGATGGCCCCTTCACACGAGGGCAGCGGCATTCTACACTCCCACACAAGTGACGTAAATCTATAATTTTATTTGTAATTTTATTACTACAAGAGGTCATAATGGCACCAAAAGTATTCTATATCTCAGACGGGACTGCAATCACTGCAGAAGTATTTGGACATGCAGTGCTTTCACAATTTCCAGTTGAATTTGAGGCACTTACAATTCCATTTGTAGAAACAACTCAAAAAGCGGAGAAGGTTAAACAACAAATTAATGATTGTTTTATTACAACAGGCGAAAGACCAATACTTTTCCATTCAATCGTCAAACATGAAATCCGTGACATTATTTATTCCAGCGAAGGCTTGGATTATGATTTTTTGAACACTTTCGTTAGCCCGTTAGAAAAACAATTGGGTATAGAAGCGAAGCCGGTGATGAACCGAACTCATGGTAAAAGTAACTTGGGCTATGACTCTCGGATAGAAGCGATAAATTACACAATGGAGAACGATGATGGTCAAACCATGAAGCACATGGATAAAGCCGACATCATTTTACTGGGTGTTTCACGTTGTGGTAAAACCCCTTCAAGCTTGTATTTATCGATGCAATTTGGGATAAAAGCTGCCAATTATCCGTTTACTGAAGACGATATGGATAACTTAAAATTGCCTGAAGCATTAAAACGCAATAAATCGAAGTTATTTGGTCTCACCATTGATCCAAATCGATTGCATGAAATACGTCAAGGACGCATGGAAAATAGTCGCTACTCTTCATTAAGGCAATGCCGAATTGAAGTGAAAGAAGTTGAAATGATGTATAAGAAAGAGCGCATTCCTTTTGTCAACACTACTTTCCATTCGGTAGAAGAAATTTCGGCAAAAATTCTTGATATCACAGGCTTAAAACGTCACATGTTTTAAGCCGCAATGGTTATCGATTCAAAACGATAACGACTGCTTGAATGGCCGAAAATGATAATAACACCGCATTTTCGGCTAACTTATTCCAATTTGACTGCTTTTGTTCTATATCTAACTCGATTTCAGCGTGTCTAACGCTGGCTAATTAGTTATAATCCCGAGCAATATGATGTTAATTCATCGCAAACATGCTCGGTAAAATGAATGACAATTAAAACTGATGAACTACGTACCTCACTTTTATGTAAGGTAATTTCACCTGCGCAACTCGCATCTGAATATCCATTAACCCAAGATGCTGCTGACTATTTAGTTGAGCAACGTCGTGAAGTTGAAGCCATTATTGCAGGCGAAGATCAACGTTTACTCGTTATCATCGGTCCTTGCTCAATTCACGATACAGAAGCGGCATTAGAATATGCTCAGCGTCTTGCCAAATTACATCATGAGCTAAAAGAAGACTTATGCATTGTAATGCGTGTCTATTTTGAAAAACCACGCACTATCGTAGGTTGGAAGGGACTCATTTCGGATCCTGATTTGGATGGTAGCTTTAGTCCAAACAAAGGCTTGAGAATGGCTCGCCACTTGCTGCAACAAATTACTGAATTAAAACTCCCTATCGCAACCGAGTTTTTAGACATGGTGAATGGTCAGTATATAGCTGATTTAATTACCTGGGGCGCTATTGGTGCTCGTACAACTGAAAGCCAAATTCATCGCGAGATGGCATCAGCACTTTCATGTCCTGTAGGCTTTAAAAACGGTACTGACGGTAATATCAATATTGCAGTTGACGCCGTTCGTGCAGCGCAAGTTCCGCACATTTTTTATTCTCCGGACAAAGATGGCGCAATGGCAGTTTACCGTACTCACGGTAACCCATATGGTCACATCATTTTACGTGGTGGCAAAAAGCCAAACTATTCAGCAGAAGATGTTGAAGTCGTGCGTGCGCAACTTGAAAAAGTAGGTGTCACGCAACGTATGGTTGTTGATTTTAGTCACGGTAACAGTGAAAAGAAACATAAAAACCAGTTAAACGTTGCCGACAGCATCATGCAACAAATGCGCAGTGGCAGCACCGCTGTTGCTGGTATTATGGCTGAAAGCTTTATGATTGAAGGTAATCAAAAAGTCGTAGAAGGTCAGCCTTTAACTTATGGCCAAAGTATTACCGATGCTTGTTTACACTGGGAAGACTCTGAAAAGCTTCTACGTGATTTAGCTCAGGCTTCAAAAGACCGAAAAGTGCTGCTAAGCAAATAGACCTATATATGTTAATTAAAAAGCACCTTTAAAAAGTACTTTTTAAAATACCATAGGCTCATTCGCACTTATCTTGCATGAGTTTTGTAAACTTTCGAAACAGATAAAATGAAAGCCAGTCATGAATATGACTGGCTTTTTTGTTGGCTGATAATAAGTTTATAAAACTTTGTGAGTTTTGATTCAGGCAATATTGACATTGATTGCATCCTCTTCAATTGATGCCAATGAGAGTTGCTGAAATAAATGGTTTATTACCATAAAGCTTTCTACTAGTTTAGGGTCGAAATGTTTGCCCTTCCCCTCAATGATTAACTTAACGGCATCTTGATGGCTAAAGGGCTTTTTATAACATCGAGGTGAAGTTAACGCATCATACACATCAACTAAGGCAACGATACGCGCAGCAAGAGGAATATCAGTACCTGATACGCCTTTAGGGTACCCATTACCATCCCACTTCTCATGATGACCACCAGCAATATCACGTCCCATTTTGATAAAATTACAATCTGGTGCGTATTCAGTCAGGCTATTTAAAACTGAAGCGCCAATCACAGGGTGAGCTTTTATCTGTTCAAACTCTTCAGGGGTTAGTCTGCCAGGTTTAAGTAAAATAGCATCGGCAATACCAACTTTACCTATATCATGTAATACCGAAGACAAAGTGATTTCTTCAATAAAAGACACGGTAAGTTCTTTTGGCGCGTCAAACTCGCTGTATCTTTGGGTGGCTAACATTGCTGCGTATCGCTGCATTCTCAACAAATGCGCACCAGTTTCGTTATCACGATATTCAGCTAATTTAGCTAAACCGATAACCGTAGCACGCCTTGATGTTAAAGTGCTTTCTAAAGAATGCGATAGTTTGCCTAATAAGAAGGCAATAGACATAGTCACTATGGCATTGGTAGCAATAAAATTTATCACAACTACGGCCCATATAATCGAACTATAACCTTCAATTTTTGGCCAGATGTGAAAATTTAAATGAAAAGCAATGCCCAGTAAAACAAGAGAAACAAGATTTATGAGTTGCGCATAGTTACTGGCTACTTTACCAAGTAAAATGCAGGTTAGTGGTGGAAATATAAACAACCAGAAGAACCCAGCACCACTTGGCCCTATGGCGATTAAAAAACCGAGCCCAATACTGAAAGCCAACATGCAGCCAATGTTAAAACGAGCCCTATCAGTGAGGTTTTTGTCATAAATGATAAACAGCAAGATGGCATAGACGATAGTGTCGAATACTGCCATAGAGTAAAGATTAGCTTGAATGCACAGGTAAATACTCGTGAAATATACGGGGATACAGACAATAGCTAACAAACCAAAAATTCGATTAAAAATCACTCTTCGCCAATAAGCTAGAGAATCTCCAATAGTGATATTTTCAATAAACTGCAATCCTGCTAGTGACATGTTTCATCCTTGAAGTGCCGTGTTTACTCTACAAACGATTTAAAAGTAGCGAATGTTAATTATAATTATTGTCGAGTTTTTCAATAACGCAACAGCTAGCATTTAGCGCAAGTAGATTTATGACTATGATGAGTAAATTATATTGTTATGAAATAAGGCAAAGGTTAAGCTTCTCTAATACAACATGGGATCGATAAGTAATATTCAAAGGATTGGAATGAATCGTTATACAATTAAATTAAGTTATGTCAGCCTGTTTTTAGGCAGTTTAGTACTTTCTCCGCAATCAAGTGCAACTCCGAAAGGATTCAAAAAAGCTTACCATGCTTATAACGTCGCTTTTGAAGCAGGCAATACAAAGCAAGCAGCAAAATCAGCTCAGCAAGCTTATGACTTAGGCAAAGTTATTTACGGTGAAACAAGTATAGATACAGCTAACCTTGGGTTTAATCTTGCCATTTCGCTCGCTAATAATTATCAGTTTGATGAGGCTGAACCATATTTTTCCAACACTTTAGTCTTATATAAAGCCCACTTTGGTAAAGGTAGTGTGCAACTTGTTGATCCCCTTTTAACCTATGCAGATAAGACTAAAGACTTAAAGCTTGCGAAAACATTACTCTCAGAAGCTAGAGCAATTGCTGATGACAGTGACAAGCCAATTCTGTACGCCCATACGCTATCTGCAAGTTATTCTAAACTTGTTCAAACCAAATATGATAAGAAGCAAGTTCGTAAATATATATTGCAAGCCAAAGAAATTTATAGTGAATTACTTCCTGCAGACTCTACAGTCCTAGTAAACTCGAGGTTTGAAAGTTCAGCAGTATATCTAGCAGATAAAAAATATGACAAAGCTGAAATTGAATTACTGGAAGTAATCAATCAATACCAAGCTCTGGATTATACTCACCCTTATGAGTTGGCAGCGCATGCACGTTTAGTTGCCATGTATAGTGAAAGAGAAAAGTCAGATCTTGCCACTCAACATTGCTTAGCAATTGGAAGCATGAAGCCTTGGAGTGAAGAACAGCAACAAACACCTATCTACCGTGTAAACCCTAAGTATCCAATCAACAAAGCAAGACGAGGTACCGAAGGCATGGTGCAATTAAGCTTTGTTGTCGATGAACAAGGTTTTGTATCAGAACCTGAAGTCATTAAATCTGAAGGTGGTGAAGCTTTTGAAAAGGAAAGTATTAAAGTCCTTAAGCATTGGCGCTATGCCCCTAAATTCATTGATGGTAAACCTGTTAAAGCAAAATCAACCGTTCAATTGGATTATAAGATAGGTTAGATATTTGAGATTGGAGGGCAACAGCCATTGTCCTCCAATCTCTTAAACACTGAGCATCAAAAATTAATTAAATAGATTAACCATTGCGATCCACTCTTGCTCTAATTTCCCAAAGCTTTTACCTGTGACCTCTTTTACACCCTGACCTTATAGATTTTAAAATAAGCATCTAGCCCACTATTCATAGCTAAGAGTTTTCAATCAAGAATTGAGTAAATGCACCTTCTTGCACTTAAGCTAATTGTCTTTCAACTCCTGCTGTAGTTTCATGTCTAGCATCTTCTGCTTTAGAGAATGGAATTAACTGTCCGTGTTTAGCCACTAATTTTGTAATCTGAGGATATTAATCAATACCAAAATTAGGATATTCAGGTTTGCTGCCAAAGCGGTGCTGTAACAAAACAGCTAAACCATCACCATAAAAACAATCTTCATAACCATTTTTAATTTTTTTGGGTTGATAACTCACGGCATACACATGAGTTAACTCATGAATAAGTGCCATGCCATTATGCTCTTGATTTGCCACCTATTGTAATACTCGAGTTTCTGGAATATGAATTGTATTCCAATCTTGATAAGGGTTTCGTTTGGTTTTCGAAATAATGACCAACAATGGCTCTTTTATTGGTGTGCCTTTATATTCAATCGATTGATTTAATTAACCTAACACAAGCTTTCGATCACGTCTGACTTGCAGTGCCAATTGTTTAACCACTTTAAAATCAATTTCCGCATCATATTCAACCGTAAAAGGCTCAAATGAGTCAGCATGTTGATATGTTTCGGCAAAAGAAACCTGACTTATCAAAATAAAACTGATGGCTATCAAAGGTAATACTCGATACTTAAATTTAATCATAATCCTTTATTCCTTTAGCACTTCAATGTGCATTAACTAACCTAAAAACCTAAAAAGTTGACTAAGACGTCAACTTACGGCTAAGGTCTTTAACGATAAAGTGTTAGGTTGACGTTAAATTTCGCCAGATAAAATCACCCACAGTTATAGATTCTATCGCCCAACACTTAAATCGACTCAAGTAAATGATTAAGAAGGCTACAGGAGAATATCTAGTGAACAGCACGCTAAATACCCAGTCTAAAACCAGCGCCGCCATTCTTGGTTTTTTGCTTTTGATTGGCTTATCAGTACTAGGCTTGTCACTCAAACAGGCCATCATTGAGTACAAATTACTTGATCGAAGCGTCACCGTAAAAGGGCTCGCTGAAAACGAATACCCTGCTGATGTAGTTATTTGGCCAATCCAATACACGGCAGCAAGCAATAAGTTAGAAGATTTATACGCGCAGGTTGATAAGCAAAACGTTCTCATTAATGACTTTTTGATAAAAAATAGCATTAGTACTGACGAAATTTCAATTTCAGCACCAACCATTACAGATAAGTTAGCTCAACAATATGGCGGTAACCAAACCGTAGAATTTCGTTATACCGCATTACAAACTATTACCGTTTACTCTACAGATATAGATAAGGTGCGCGCTGCAATGCCGACACTTTCTCAGCTAGGTAAACAAGGGATCGTTTTTTCGCAAAACAATTACGATGCGCAGATTGAATACATCTTTACCCGCTTGAACGAAATAAAACCGAAAATGATTGAACAGTCCACTAATAATGCACGCTTAGTCGCTGAAAAGTTTGCTACTGACTCACAAAGCCAGCTAGGCAAAATTAAACGTGCTTCCCAAGGTCAATTTAGTATTTCCAATAGAGATAAAAATAACCCGCACATTAAACGTGTGAGAGTGGTGTCAACCATAGAGTATTATCTAGCAGATTAATCAATGAAATCACAAAAATAATTACAATAAAAACGTGGAAGTCAACATGGATAGCAACTACAAAAAACAACTTAACCGAAGGTATATCACTGGATTATTGATGACCTTTGGATTAATAACAGTATTAAGTATCATGATGTTCAGTAGC
Organism: Shewanella goraebulensis; assembly: GCF_030252245.1. Classification (NCBI taxonomy): domain Bacteria; kingdom Pseudomonadati; phylum Pseudomonadota; class Gammaproteobacteria; order Alteromonadales; family Shewanellaceae; genus Shewanella; species Shewanella goraebulensis. The sequence continues at coordinate 2,217,089 of NZ_CP126972.1, read as the reverse complement.
GGTTTAATCGCTGCGGAAAACTCAATTAATCAAGCTTCAGATAAGCAAAAAAAGACTTACATTTTAGTTCGCCATGCAGAGAAACAAAAAGGTGATAATCCCGAGTTAACTCAACAAGGCCAGCAAAGAGCTAAGCGGCTCGCTCACATACTCTCTTCTGTGCCATTATCTGCGATTTATAGTACTGATTACAAAAGAACAAAATTAACAGCCCTGCCGACTTCTGAGCTCACTGCGATCCCTTTAACGCATTACGACCCACGTCAATTAGCAGCTTTTGCATCAAAACTTCAATCCAGTTCTCAATCGCATATCTTAGTTGTTGGCCATAGCAATACCACGCCAAAACTGGTGACACACTTAGGCGGAAATGCTGGTGAAGATATTAATGAAAAGAGTGAGTTTGATAGGTTATACATTTTAACCAGCATAGGTAATGAAGTAAGCACCTTAGTATTACGTTATTAAGGACCAAGCAAATATCTAAGTCTGGTATGCCACCCGTCTAGGATGCCAATAATTGAATCCCCAAAGACTGTAAAGGAAGCATTATGCTCAGGTGTGACTTACATGATTATCTTGAAATAATGTGTTTATATCAATACCAAGTAGAGTTAACCATGTTAGATAACTCGGTAATTAACGGCCAATTTTTTGATACTGGTTTCACCGAAATTAACGGTAATAAAAAGGAAGTAATCAAAGGCGCTATAAATGATGATAACTCTCAGGTTATTGTTGAGATAGAACAGATTAAGTCCGTTAAAGTCCTCACACCTAACCCTGTGTTTAGCGATATAGACTTTACCTGCTCTTAGCTCCAGCACTGAACAACAACAGTAAAAATCTACAGCTAACATCATCACTAATTATTAGAAATCTCTTTGGTATGATGTTTGTTCTATTCGTTTTGCTTTTGATAAAGATAAATGAATAAGTCTGTTTATCTACTCTACCTATTTAAATCACATATCCGTATAATCCGGCCTCCAACTAGAAGTACTAAAAATAACAATTAGGTAGTTGAATGCCCTTTACCAGTAATGTATCACCAGAAGAAAATCCATCATTGCCAAAAGAAATTAGTGACAGAATCGATCAATCTGAAGCAAAAGTGATTAAAGCAATTTTTCCGTCAAACACTAATCATCACAACACTTTATTCGGTGGAGATGCATTAGCATGGATGGATGAAACCGCCTTTATTGCTGCGACCCGTTTTTGCCGAAAAGCCTTGGTGACAGTCAGTTCTGATCGAATTGATTTTAAAAAAGCGATACCGGCAGGCAGTTTAGCCGAACTCGTCGCACGGGTTATTCATGTTGGTAACACATCTTTAAAAGTTGAGGTCAATATATTTGTCGAAGACATGTACCAAGACTTACGTGAACATGCCATAAGAGGCGTGTTCACTTTTGTGGCTGTGGACGAACAAAGAAATCCGATTCCAGTTTGGCCAGTAAATACCAACTTACAAACCAGTGGTAGTGATTAACAAAACTACAATCCGAAAGCACATGAATTATTCCTTTCGTTGCTTGTAGTATTAGTTAACAACAATTGAAGATGTTCGTTTTACACTATTGTTCATAAAACAAGCCAAAGATTAACTGCTTGCAACTGTTCGCAAGCAGTTAATAATTTTGGATTTTGCCAGAATGCTGCATCAATACTAGACCAAAGTCTAACTCATAATATTATTTAACTGTTTTCGTTATACTCTTGCATTTTAGCGTGGATCGATAACCAAGTTATCTGTTACATTAAAATTACCTTCACGTGCAACCAAGACAACTAAAAAGCCATGAAGCTACAAAATTTAAATATTATTATTGCTGACGATCATCCCTTATTCCGTAATGCCTTAAGACAAGCATTAAATAATGCTTTTCAAGGTACTAATTGGTTTGAAGCAGACAGTGCCGATGCGCTGCAAAAAATTCTTGATGATAAAGAAACTGATCTTGATTTGATTTTACTTGATCTTCAAATGCCTGGCTCTCACGGCTACTCGACGTTAATTCACCTTCGAGGCCATTATCCAGATATTCCTGTCGTTGTTATCTCAGCCCATGAAGATATTCAGACTATCAGCCGCGCTATACATTATGGCAGCTCAGGTTTTATTCCTAAATCTGCTTCGATGGATACATTAAAAGAAGCGCTAGACGCAGTGCTTTATGGTGATATCTGGTTGCCAGAAGGAACTGAAATACTTGAAGTCAATGACGATCCAACCAGTCAAATGGCCAGCAAGTTATCTGACTTAACTCCACAACAATATCGCGTTTTACAGATGTTTGCTGAAGGGTTACTCAATAAACAAATTGCCTATGACTTTGGTGTTTCTGAAGCGACAATCAAAGCTCATGCTACGGCTATCTTCCGTAAATTAGGTGTTAGAAATCGCACGCAAGCAGTTATTGCATTACAGCAACTTGAAATGGAAAAGGTAGACCTATCTTAAGTCATGTTTCGCAATTGCCGTTTTCTCAAGCCTGTGAAAACAATAAGGAACCAATACTTGCTGAGTTAAAGAATATTTTTTCAGATAGCCAGCAGGTATTAGAAATCGGTAGCGGCACAGGTCAACATAGCGTTCACTTTGCCGCTAACCTGCCCCATTTAACTTGGCAAGCCAGCGATCAAAACAGTTATTTAACCCACTTAAACGCTCGAATTGAGTTAGTCGGCAGTCCTAATTTATTACCTGCTTTTGGACTAGACGTGACCCTTGATTGGCCTACAAGTAGAATATCTCCCATGCTAGATGGTTTATTCAGCGCAAATACTTTACATATTATGAGTAAAGCGATGGTTGAAGCCTTCTTTAATGGCTTAGGACAAGCGTTATCAACAACTGCAAATGTTGTAATATATGGCCCTTTTAACTATCAAGGCCAGTTTAGCAGTGACAGCAACGCGTCATTTGATCAATGGTTAAAACAAAACAATCCTGAAAGTGGCATTCGTGATATTGAATGGGTCATAAAATTGGCTCAAGAACAGGGCTTAAGATTAGAATCAGATATCGAAATGCCTGCTAATAATCGCCTTCTTCATTTTAGACGATGTTAATTGATTCAGTTTATGTCATTTATCAAACACTCAAACCGTAATAACAAAGAGTTAGCCCCTTAAATTACTAGTAAAAAATTTGTAAGCTAGTATCAGATACACAATAAAATCTCACATAAGGACAGCGCATTATGGGTTCGGTTACCACTAAAAAACACCCTAACGGTTTAGATTATGTCGAAGTGAATACTGATTTATGCCAAGCGAGTATTTTTCTTCAGGGCGCACAAATAGATTTTTTTAAACCAGCAAACAAAGCACCATTGCTTTGGGTGTCTGAAGCTGATGATTACCAGCCTGGTAATGGGATCCGTGGTGGTATTCCCGTGTGTTGGCCTTGGTTTGGAGCAAACCCCATTGAAGGTTATCCGCAACATGGTTTTGCCCGTACCAGTATCTGGTCTTTAGCATCAGTTAAAATGCGTAACCAATTGGTTGATTTAATCTTCACCCTAAAAATTACCGAAGAAAACAAACAATATTGGCCTCACGATACCGAAGTGAGTGTGCTGTTTACCCTTGGTGAATCATTGTCAGTCAGCATTGTGAATAAAAACAACTGCGACTATCCAATTAACCTTACCCAAGCATTACATACTTATTTTCCTATTGAAGATATACATCATTTAAAAGCCACTGGCTTTAGCGGGTCAAAATATATTGAATTTGGTAAAGGCCCATATCAGCAAGACGGTGATGAAGTCAGCTTTACTCGAGAAACTGACCGCGTCTATACAGATTTAGCCAACAAACAGCTGTTACATACTCCAAATGGCACTATTGAAGTCAGTCGTGAGAACAGTCTGTCTGCAGTGCTTTGGAATCCGTGGATTGATAAATCTCAGCGATTATCGCGCTTTAATGATAATGACTACTTAACCATGGTGTGCCACGAAGCAGCGAATGTCCTCGAAGATGAAGTACAATTAGCGCCTGGGGGAAGTCATACCCTCACCACTCATATTCGTTGGGCTTAAGCCAGACTCAGTCTCATGTCGATTTTTGATTTAGCTTGGTCTAGCCCACTCAGTAGGTTTTATCCAAGCTAAAACTAAAACTAAAACTGTAGCTAAATCGAAGTTAGCCAGCTTCAAATTCTATCATCAAGCCCATAAATTTGCTGGAATTCAAATGCTTCAGTATCAAATATCAATGACACGGAGCCATTATAGTTAAGCTATGTTATCCTTTGCTCAATCAAATAAATCAATATCTTAAAAGACATAAAACCCTAATGGCAGTTCGAATTTTTACTGTTAAACGATTATTTTTATTCTGCTTTTTTTTAATCGCATTAGGTCTACTGCTGCTCCAACAAAACTTCAGACCTATCGCGCTCAATTTCGTAAACTCCTTAACTCTGCCTTACAATATTGAGGTTATAGATGTTGAAGTCAAAGATGTCGAAATTGATGTCACAGAACTTAGCAAATATAAGCTTAGCGATTTAAACCAACTATCATTGCCTTGGTTACAAATGCGCTATCAAGATAGTTTAATAGAACTTCAAGATATCAGATTAGATTTAAAGGATGGCTACAATACCCTAAAGAGCATGTCATTATCTGTTGAAGATATCCGCGAGTTGCACATTGGCGATATAAACGTCACATTAGGAAAAAGTTTTATCACTCGCCAAGAGCAAGGTGAAAACTCCGGTGATATAGGTTTAAGCTTAAATCAAATCCCGCAAATATCGTTAGATAATATCAGTGTTTACCTACCTAAATCGCTTCAAGCAAAAATACCATTCCCGATTATTCAAACTCATAACCTAAAGCTTGAGCAAGCAAAAGTTTCAGACATTAAACATACCTTGTCAGGTGAGCTAAGTTTGATGGAGCAATCGGTATCGCTGTTTGACTTAAAGATGAAGCAAACGCAGTGGGTCTTAAATCATCAATCAGATATAGCGACGCTAATTTCAGCTTTGTCAGGCTTAAATCAAGCACTTTACATCGCCTGGCAAGATAACCTGTCTCATCAACCTAGTGCTAATTCAGCTGATAACAATTCAATTATAAAGCCTGAGAAACCACAGCTAATTGATGCTATAGAAACTATTTTAGGACCCATCGAAGATTTAAAATTAATGGTTAATGGCAAATGGAAAAGTCAAACTGAACTTGATTTGATTCATGGTTCTATCCTTAGCCAACACCAAATTATTCCAATATCGTCCCAAGCGCAAATTGTAAATCAATCAGTTTTTATCCCAATGGTTAGCAGTGAGTTACTGCCAAATATTGATTTTTCACCCGAGGATACATTGGCTTTTTCAATAATTTACGCGCCTGAAAAAGAGCTTTCGCCTGATAAAGTACCAACACCTCAACAGGAAAAATCAATTGCGACTCTGATGTTTAATCTTCAACCTTTTTTGTGGCAAATTAGTACCAATCAGCGGCAATTAACAGATATTATCGCGTTATTAGATGACCCAGAGATTAATCATCAACTGCAGCCATTTCTTGCAGAACTTAAACAAGAAATTGATTGGTCATTAGCGCTTGAACAGCCGCTGACTATTGAAATGCCATTGAATACTCCGTCACTAATTAATGTCATGGAAACTGATATTAAGTTTTCTATTGCGCACCCTATAGCCTCTTCGACATTGAAAATAAACAAACTATCTGCAACTAGTTTGCCTATCTCTAGTATTAATAATATAACTGAAAATGATGGGGGTGCTTTACAATTAACCTCTCAACTAGACCTTACTATTAATCAACATCAAACTTTTGATTTAATAGCCGCTAAAAATCTTGCAACGGCTAAAAAAACTAACCATCAAATAAGTCATGGCTTAACTGAGCCACACAAATCAGAGTCGGTAAATAACAGCATTTTTGTTGCTGGTTCACAAATAAACCTAAGTGCAAAAATGTCAGTTAAAGACCATTTGGCTGAGTTGATTTTATTACCCCAGTCGGCAGTTCAAACACAGCAACTTCATATGCAATTGTCTCATAACTCATTGGTTTTTGATCAATTGCACTGGCGACTTGAAAAGCAATCAGTCATTAGCTTAACGAAACCGTTAAGCCCAATAAGTAAGCAATCCTCTATAATCTCGTCCACTGAGGCAGAATCAAAGTTCACCATAGCTGATTTCAAGCTTGGTTTTGACTCGTTTGCTTATACGGTAAACGACGAAAAACAGCTAACAACAGAAAAATTTGAGGTTCATTTAGGACAATTTGAGATTAATGCGCAACAAAATATTGAACTGTTAGCCCGTTCTAATGCTGATTATGATTCAGAAACCGACAATGAACAGCAGCCATTAATTGAACAAATACTCGCGCAAACCAATCAAACTCAATTAGATTGGCATTTAAGCGACGTTCGTATAGATAAGCTTATTCCCTCTAAATCAAAGCTTAGACGTTATAAAGTGTTACGTCTTGACGATGTGACACTCAAACAAACATTAGCTTTGCAGCAACAGTTATTAACGGGTACAGAATACTGGCAACTGGATGAGCTCAATTTATCAAGTTATCACTTATTAAGATTACCTCAACAAGGCGTGCCAGTATCGTTAGCTGGCCAATGGCAGGTTGATACTGATTTGCACTCGGTGATCAGCACACTGGGACAAACTCAAATGCTACCTGAAAACTTAACGATTTCGGGGCATAACAAGCTAAATGCCGGTTTTGCATTAAATGAAAGTCAAGGTGTGTCTTTATTTGAAATGAAGTTTGAGCAACAACTAAGTCAATTAGATGCGCAATATAATGATAACTTCTTTTATGATGCTAACTTAACCTCTGACTGCCAATTTAACTGGCAGCAAGTGCATAGCAAGCCTAGTCAGCCAACTACCTACAGCCAAAGCCGTCTACTTTGTCAAAAAGCTGAGCTAAATATTGCTGATGCCTATGTCGGTATTAACCTTGAAAACATCAAGCTCAACGCCAATATTTCCTTAGGAAAGAATGATGAAATTGCAGCGAAAAATTGGTTACAAGAAATTAGTGGACTCAGTGATACTGACATTAATTTAACCGCGAGTGGTGATTTATTAGATGGGGAATTCTTAGTACCAGAATTTTATGTAAAGTTGCATGATCAATCAGAAGGTTATTTTGTTTTAAATGGCATCAGTTTAGAGGCATTATTAGCGGCACAACCTCAGGTTGGTGTATACGCAGACGGTATTTTTGACGGCGTGTTACCCGCCTCTTTAGTCGATGGGAAAGTGACGATTAAAGGAGGTCATTTAGCAGCTAGACAACCTGGCGGGCTCATTCAAGTTTCTAACAACCCAGCCCTTGAACAAATTAGAACCACACAGCCATACTTAGATTTTGTAGTGCAAGCTCTTGAACATTTAGAATATAGCCAATTGAGCAGTAGCTTTGATATGGAAGACAACGGTGATGCACTTCTCAAAGTTCAGGTTAAAGGGAAAAGCGAAGATATTGAAAGGCCTATACATTTGAACTACTCTCATGAAGAGAACTTATTTCAACTGTACAAAAGTACTCAAATTGGAAACCAACTGCAAAATGACATAGAACGTTCCGTTAAATGAATACTTGAACAGAACATTTAAACGTGAATTATTGAAGCAATTTATTTAATGACTTTTAAGCAGTAAGGACGACTCAGTGAAAACTCATTCGATTAATAATTTATTACTAATGTGTGCCAGCACCTTAATGATCTCAGCGTGCTCACCCACAGTAAAAATAGCACCACCCGATAAACCCATTGAGATTAACCTCAATGTAAAAATCGAGCATGAAATCATCATTAAAATTGATAAAGAACTCGACATACTATTAGAAGATGACGAGTTATTTTAATTAATAAGGAAATCACATTATGAAGTTACCCATCATTGCCTTATTAACAGGGCTATTAATGTCTGTAAATGCCTATGCTATGACACTACAACAAGCTAAAACACAAGGCTTAGTTGGCGAGCAAACTAATGGATATTTAGGCTTAGTCGTTAATAATTCTGAAGCTAAAACATTAATGCTGCAAGTTAACAATAAACGCAAACAGCATTATCAAAAAATAGCCAAGAAGAATAAACTCTCAACTGCTGATGTGGCGAATAGAGCGGCAAAAAAAGCAATCGCAGCTGCGGATAAAAATCATTACATTCAAACTGCCGCAGGTAAATGGCAACAAAAATAGCCCTTCTACTCCAAGATCTTAACTGTACTTACACTGTAAATTGTCATTATAATTTTCAAGCTAGCCAATCTTAAACAGCTTTAAAAGCGATGACATTTATACATTGAATATAAGTAGCATCTTTGAAATCAATCGACCTTCTCTTTATTAACTCACTAAAAAATATACATAATTATACTTAAGTAAAGTTATAAAACTCATAAAACTTTTTTATAATATGTTAGTCCTGCTTTTTGCATTAACAACTAGGTTCATTAGTCATAACCACATACCCACATTCACTTAGTGGGTATTCTTTTTGTAATGCAAAAGTGTTACATTTGTTGCATAGTCATTTTTTTGTCTAGTGTCGTTTCACTGACGTATTTACTTTTGAGCATATGAACAAGATTTTTTCTACAATAACAGCACTCATAATTCTAATCACTCCAGCACAAGCTAAACCTGTTATTAATGTTGGAGGATATTTGTTTGCCCCTTATGTTAATTTGACTGATGAAGGGCTATTTCGAGGTTTTACCATTGATTTAGTTGCAGCATTTAATGAACTACAAACAGAAGTTGAGTTTCAATTTGTTAATACAAGTATCGAGAATCGCTACCAAGCCTACGATATAGGACGGTTTGATATGATGTTTTTTGAAAGTCCTATTTGGGGCTGGAAAAGCTTCACTGCCGAATTTATTCCTCTAGACATTGTTGATGGCGAAGTGTTTATAACACTTAGAGATGGGGTAAAAGATCAGCAGTACTTTGATACTTTTGAAAATAAATCACTCAGTTTAGTCAGCGGTTATCATTATCAGTTTGCCCAGTGGAATAACAATGAACAAGATCTAATGAGCGATTTTGATATTCAATTTGTACATACTAACCGAGCATCGATTGAAAGCGTATTAAAAGGCAGAGCTGACATTGCCCCTGTCACCTTATCTTACCTGCAGCATTACATTAAAATGTATCCAAAAATCAGAGATAACCTGCTAATTTCAGAGAAATTAGATCAAACATATTCTCATAGTATTTTGTTAAACCCCAAAGCTGTAATTTCTAAAGCTAAATTGCAAAAATGGTTGTCTGATTTAAGGGCATCAGGTCGACTCAATCGAATAGCAAAAAAATACGATTTAGCGATAAAACCCAGATAAAAATTTACCCCATTAATTATTCAATTAATGGGGTAAATGATTAAAAAACAAACGTATTTCGTTCGGCTTTATATTTGATATTACATAGTAACCATAGCCCAATATTCTAGGCGTGATTGCGGATCTAAGACGACTTTTTTACATAGATCTTTATATTTTCCCATTAAAGGGCCTAAACCACTTGAGCCACCTAAACTTGCAATCTGTTGCTCTTTGGCTTCAGCGACTGCGGTTGTCACAGCATCTGCTGCCATATATTGCCCAGCTAATTTTTCAGCTTCTTCACCTGAGGTTTTTAATCGAGAACCCACAGCTTGCATCTGCGGCGCATCCATTCCCATGATCACACCAGAGGCAATTTCATAATAAGCTGCACATTGAACTAACTCATTACTAAACGCCGCTTCAGCCTTATCTTGCGCACTTGCCTGAAAACTTGCTGTCATCAACACAGCGGCAGATAACATATATCCTTTTTTGCCCATGAAATTTCCTTTACGTATTTTATTTCTACAACACAATCATTACCTTAGATTCACAAGGCTAACGATATTTAATTACTTGTTTTAGTTAGTAGTTTATTTCTGTATTAAGCATCGCATTAGCATATTGCTGACGATAATAATCTAAACGGTGCTTTAAATGCTTTTGAACCGTTGTCCACTCAGTATCAATAATGGAATACACAACCGTATCTCTTACTGTGCCATCTTTAAGAATTTTATGGTTTCTCAGCACACCGTCTTGTTTAGCACCTAAGCGCATTATGGCTTGTCTTGATGCTTGGTTATGCCAGTGTGTTCTAAACTCCACTGCCATGACATCTAACGTATTAAAAGCATAATCCAATAACAATAACTTGGTTTCGGTATTGGCTGACGTCCGTTGGGCACGTTTAGCGTACCAAGTGTAGCCAATCTCTAGACGACGATTAGGCTGATCCCAATGACAAATTCGAGTACAGCCAATAATTTCACCTGAAGTTTTATCCCTGACCACAAACGCTAATGACTCACCTTGTTTTTCTTGTTGTAGCGCTTTCTCTACATAAGCTTTCATTTCGTCTGGGTGTGGAACCGAGGTAAACCATAACTCCCAAAGGTTGCCATCTGCACTTGCTAAACTAAGAGCAGCAACATGATCGATACTTAGCGGTTCTAAAATGACATGGTCGCCGGTTAGCACACTATGACTGTCTATGTTTGCCATTCTTACTCCCTTACCAAATAGTTAACTTAGTCACACAATGACAGAATACATGATCTGAATCAGAAAAAAATCATCTTTATCAGTACAGAAACATAATTATTGTTTTCGATTAGTGTGTTAGCGACCTAAAAGGACAAGATTTACTAAGTTGAAACGTAAAAAGGCCAATAAATCAATATTGACCTTTGACTAACCAAATGGACGCCTCAATTACGGCATAATCGTTAACGACTGTAATACCAATGCTTTTAGATACTTATTGCGCAAAAGATAGTTGATAAACACTCGTCGTTCCGCTCACTTCATTGCCAACTATCAATAATGGCAAACCATTTGGACTGTTTTCAGGGCTAACAAATTTCATTCCTTCTGGGCCAAGATCGCCTGCTAATTCTGGTTGACCAGAAATGTCGCTGCCGTCAATTTCAAATTCAATATCAAAATCACGATTAACAACATAATCGACAAATCGAACATCAAAAGGGTTACTGATATCGTAAATCATAAAACCAGACGTACGCTCAAGGCCGATAAATGCATATTGTTTACCTGCAATTTGACCAATAGCTAATGCTTCTGGCTCAGGTCCTTTATCATCGCTTCGACTGTCACCTTTACTTTCTTCATTATGATTATTGAAGTTGTCAGCTAAAATTGCAGCGGTAATACGCTCAAATCGACTACCACTATCAAAGACTAATTGACCATCATGAGTCCAAATAGAAAATGAGCGAGCACCATAAGAAACGATTCTATCCATATCTCCATCGCCATCATCATCCCCCATTGTCGTTGTCACCTTTAGTCGGCCCAATTGCGTTTTATCTTGAGCTGCAGCGACTTGAGGATGATTAGCATCTAAGAGTAAATCTTCCGCTCGTGCCTCTTCAGAAAAGCCATCATAATCACGGGCATCTCCTTCATTAGCACTGACCACAAATGTTTGTTCATTCCATTGATAAGAAGCGATCGTATCTGGTTGATACATACCATAAACACCTTCATAAGCTTGGATATTAATAGCATCATCTTTATCACTTGCATCAATTTCATTTCCTACATCACCATAATGCTTAAGACCTAGGGCATTAATCTGCTCAACAGTATTATCAGTTAAATTAATCACCGCAATGGCGTTATTTTCCTGCAAGCTAACATAGGCATATTTATTATCTAATGAAACAGCAATATATTCAGGCTCAAGATCCTGTGATACCGAAGCGCCAGGACCATTTAACTTAATCAATTCGCTCATTTCATCATGGCGCGTACCACCAGCATCAAAGTCATTAAAATCAATGATTGTCGCACTATCTGCAGGACTATTATCAGCAATTGTAATTACGGCAACTGAACCTTGTGGATCAACACTATAATCACTATTGGGCTCACCTTCGTTTGCTACGATGACAAGAGCGCCGTCATGACTAAATACGAGGTTGTCTGGCAAAGCACCAACGGTAACCGCTTTAATATAACTGGCTTCTCCTGTTGCTGATAATCGATAAAAGGCTATAACGCCATTGCCTTGAGTCGCATTCCTTAACTCATCGGCCCTTTCAACTGCAACAGCTAACAAGTCGTCATATATACTGATGCTATTTACATTACCTAAGCCTGTTATTTCTACATCGGTAGCTACATCTAAACTAAACACCTTAGTTAAATTATCTAAATTAGTCGCTGCTATATCATCAGCTGTCATTACAGTGTTATCACCTTCTGTAGATAGCACTGAAATATCTAACGCATCAACCTGGCCGCTATGAGCATTAACCACAAAAACAAGTCTACTTTGTGTATGGTAATCAACAATTTCAGCAGCACTTTGTCCAAAAATACCAGACTGATAACGTCCAACTAATTCTGCTGATAATGCACCTTGTTGCTCATGACACATGATTTGAGTTTGTGCAGAATCAATTTCGTCAACATCCAGTATTCCATTACCGTTGACATCCAAGCCAGTCTCAATCTGTTGTCCGCCAAAAGGACATTGTGCATGTCCAGTCAGTAGCTCATTTGCTAGTAATAATGAACTTTGACCATTGATTCCATTACTGCCGTCCTGTCCATTACTGCCATCATCGCCATCACACGCTGATAAAGTCATTACAGACATCATTGCGACTAAAGGTAAAACTGCTGTTTTCATGTTCGTTCCTGTTGCGTACTTGTTATAAAAATTTCATGTAAGCTACGCAAACTCAATGACAATCAAACGACGAGACTGTTAAGGTATTGTGACAAAAACCTGGTATTAACCAGTAAATAAATTGATACAAGTTCATAAAAATTATTTCGCTCTATTAGCAAGTTCTCATGATAAAATTTAAACACTTAATTCTTCATCTACTTCATATTTCCCAATTCTTTCAATAAACTGAGGTTAGAGTGAGCCAGTCTTTAAACACGCATCACAATACTACTGCGCCAAAAACGCCGAATTTAGCAATGCTAATTCCAATGCTTGCTGCAATTGTGGCCATTACGCCACTCGCTATCGACATGTATCTACCTGCCATGTCGAATATCGCTCAAACATACTCAACGCACGTTACCACTGTGCAGCAGTCATTGAGTATCTATCTTGCTGGGTATGCATTAGGCATGCTTACATTCGGCCCGCTTGCTGATCGTTTTGGCCGCAGACCACTAGTTATTTTTGGTCTCAGCGGATTTACCGTAATCAGCTTCTTTATTTCAATATGTAGCTCAATCGAAGTATTTTTAGCATTGCGTTTTGTGCAAGCATTTATTGGCGCAGCTGCCACAGTGGTGGTTCCGGGTTATATCAAAGAGGTATATGGTGATAACACCGCTAAAGGGATGTCATATGTCAGCTTAATCATGATGCTCGCACCATTATTAGCTCCCTCTTTAGGTAGCTTGATACTGGAGCTGGGTGAATGGCCGTTAATTTTTCTCAGTCAAAGCTGCTATGCAATTGCCTTGCTACTGATTGTCTTGTTCAAGCTAAAAATGCCCAGTGATAAAGCGGCTGATACACGAAGTAAGCAATCTTTCTTTGCTGCATATAAAACCGTATTAACTCGCCAAGGGGTCAAAGTAAACATCACATGTGGTGTATTAACCTCATTTGCGTTTTTTTGTTATTTAACTGCTTCACCATTTATTTATATGGAAGTATTCGGACTCGATAAAACCTTATTTGCTGTTTTATTTAGTACCAACGTCGGTGCACTCATGCTGGCAAATATAATCAATTCTAGAATCGTAACTCGATATGGTTCAAGCCGTATGTTATTTGTGGCAACAGTTTTTGGCTCATTAGCTGCCACAGGATTATTAATCGTCAATATTGTCGATTTAAGTTATCACTACACTGTTGCAATGCTGATCCCTTTAATGGGCTGTTTAGGTATCATGTCTGTCAATGCTGATGCCATTGTATTGATGAAGTTTAAAAAAGAAACGGGTACTGCCACTGCGGTTATTGGAACATTACGTTTTGGGTTTGGCTCTTTAGCTGGTCCTTTACTTGCGTTCTTTTATACTGGCACCGCTGTTCCATTCTCTGCATTGATGCTGATTTCAGTGGTGATGGTCATGGCCTGTTTGCTATATCAACGCACGCAACCTTATAACCCATAAACGACTTGCGAAAACGACAGTTAATAAGCTAACGACCAAGAATAAAACGTTAGCTCATACTGAGACTCGCTAAACAATCATACGCTTCAATTAACTTCCTCTACTTTCATTGGAACTGTAGAGGAAGTCATTTCCCTACTTGGCCTATCAAAACCACCACGTTTTACTCCGTCATTTGCCTGTCACCAGCCATGTATTCGTCATTCAAATCGAGCCTAAAGCACTCAAATATCGAGATTTGTCTTGAAGTAAAAAAAACAATCATATCTTTAGCTAATTCACAGAACTCTACTAGACTGACTAGTGATATGTTAATGAATGAACAAGAAACGGCAGTGAATTGCACACCATAGAATGGATTAAGCTATTGTCAAAATGACACTCAATCCATAGTGACATTGAAGTGCGAATGCTAGTGCAGAGCTGCTAATAACATTTAAGGATGACACAAAGTAAGCACGTCAGCCCATGATGACATTAACGGAGTAATAACCATCATACATTCGGTACTAAAACGGCTATTAACTGATAAGCTTAAAAGACGTTTGTCAGCTTCTACAATTTGTTTAATCACACTGTCCATGCTGACGAGTGCTAGCGTGATCGCTGAGCCTTTATCAACACCAGATATTGATGATATTGAATACCCAGTCGATATGCCTCCAAGTGCCGAAGAGATCATGCTTGGCAAGTACCTTTTCTTTGACCCACAGTTATCGGGAAACCACACCATTTCATGTGCAACTTGCCATAACCCTGATAACGGATTTGGTGACGGATTAAAATTAAGTGCAGGTCATGACGGCAAACCATTAACGCGACACACCCCTCCCTTATACAATTTAGCTTGGTCAAGCAGCCTATTTTGGGATGGACGAGCATCATCACTTGAACATCAAGTGCTTATGCCAATTTATAACCCTTCAGAAATGAATTTATCAGAGAAAGTTTTATTAAAAAGAATCGCTAAGAGCCAATTCTATCAATCAAAATTTAAACAGGTTTACCAGCAAACCAACATCACTCCTCATTTAATTAGCCAAGCTTTAGCGGCGTTTATGCGCAACATCATTACCAACAACTCTCCGTTTGATGAATACCTCGCGGGAGCAGAAAACGCACTAAGTCCTCAAGCAAAAAACGGATTAGCTTTATTTGAAGGAAAAGCGAAATGTATTGAGTGCCATGACGGTGCAAATTTTACCGACGACAGTTTTCATAGTTTAGGTATTGCATTTGAGGATAAAGGCAGAGCCAATGTCATTAAAGATAACTCTCTGGCATACCGATTTAAGACACCGACTCTTCGCAATATCACCTTAACCGCGCCTTATATGCATGATGGATCGTTACCTGATTTAGAGTCCGTAATGACTTTTTATAATGATGGCGGCTCTGGTCCAAATAAAGAATTCGTGACTTAATTGCTTTTTTATCAGCCTTAACTGATCCAGTTCTTATAGCGCGTCCGCCAAGCATGACACAGGTTCAGATATCACCAAATGAGATGCATAAGGGAGAAAACATATGGAAATGAACCCTTCAAAAACGACAATGACGAAATACTTGTTAACTATTCTACTCGCCAATATTCTTGCCTTGCCAGCCGCTTACGCGACTGAAATTACTGGCACAATATCATTTATAAAAAAGCCGCCAATGGTTGGAATTGTGTATGTGCCAGCAAGTCAATCAGACCAATATGCGCCGGTTATCGATCAAGTTGATAAACAATTCACTAGCAAGATGGCTGTTGTTAATGCGGGTAACCTAGTGACCTTTAAAAATTCAGATGATGTTGAACACAACGTATTTGCCAATGACACAAGTCAATCCGCAAAATTTGATGTTGGATTAATGTCGCCTGGAGGAGAAAAGAAAATAAAGGTCGATTGGGATAGAAACAGTATCGTGAGAGTTGGCTGTAAAATTCACCCTAAAATGAGAACTTACCTAGCAGCAATAGATACGCCCTTTCATCAAATTCTTGAATTTCAAAAAGGGACACAAGAATATACCTTTAGCATCAAAAATGTGCCAGCAGACTCAAACAAAGTCGTCTTTAGCATTCCCAAATATGACTTACTTACCGTCGAGTTAACATCAGGTTCTATCTGGACAGCTGAGATTACCAAAAAAGGTAAAGTCCGTGGTCTTCTTACCATTAATCAAAAGTAGGCCGCCATGAAATCATATCAATTTATAAAGGTTTCCCTAATATTGTTGACGCTTACCACTTCGACTTGGGTCGCTTCACAAACTGAAATAGACAACACTCGAGCTTATCAAGTCGATCTATTTAACTTCGATCAGCAACTCATTCCTGATTCAGAAAATTATCAACAGCAATGGCGTAGACTGACAGGTTTTGAACACTCAGGTTTGCATTGGGAACAGTTCGTTGTAATTTACACTAATCATGGAGAACGTACTTATCGCAATAACTTTCTAGAATTCAGTGCCTGGTTTGACGACCCAGAAGATGAAGATAACCAGCCTGAGTATTTCACTTATCCAGTTGGCACCATTTTTATTAAAGAAAATTATCAAATGCTTAATGGCAAACCTGCTGATCCCAAATCCATCACAGTAATGGTTAAGCACCCCCAAGGATACGACGCTGAAGGGGGAAACTGGGAGTACATGCAATTTTCAGTAAATGGGCAACAAATGCTCAAGGGGAGCCGTGAAAATAAAACGGTGAAGCAACAATGTGCTGGTTGTCACCAAAACGTTGCAGATAGAGACTTTATATTTTCAAATTTTTACAGTGGCACAAATTAATCCATGATGAATATGTTAACTCGATTTAGTCTCAAACAAAAAGCCATCGCTGCCACAATTGTTCTTGTCTTGGTGCTACTTTCTATCACGTTAGTTTCACTTGTGAGCTTTTCTTCAACCCAAGAAAAACTCACCAAAGTAACATCGCAATATCAACCTAAAATGCTTAGCGCAATGCAATTAACCTCACATTTTTACCATAGTTTGAGTGTATTAGGGAATTACCTCATTGAGAAAGATGATTACAACATGAACCTATATAGGGAAAAGGTAAATGACATCAATTCCACATTAACTGAACTGGTTAACTTAACAAACTTAAATCCCGAATTGGATGATTCTGAACAACTATTACGAATTAGGCAGTTAGTAGACAAAATCATAACTCATAATTTATCAATGCTGGAGTTAGCTCAAAACAACAATAAAAATATGCCTGCAATTGGGATCGCATCGTCAAAACTTGAGCCTATTGCCATCAATATGAATCAAATCGTTAATGACTTATTGCTGGCAACTGCAATTAATGAACAGCAAAGCATCTTACCTTTGATTGAAGACCTTAGGTATAACTGGATTATGCTCGTCAGTGAAGTCAGAAACTATCTGGCCTTTAGGCAATTGCCAACCATAGATGAAATTGCGCTATTTAAAACAGGTGTTAATCAATCATTTGAAGCATTAGAGAAACGTCGCTATGAAATGGATGACGATCAACTCGACCTATTGGATGAATTTGAAGCAAATACCGCGGCGTATCAAGCAGCGCTTGTTCAAGCGATTAACATTCATGCAGGCAATAATTGGCGAGCCGATCGTCAATTAATGAAGCAGAGCATCACACCGACACTCAAAGAGCTCACAAAAGAATTAGAGGCTCTCGTCACCAAGCAACAACTTCGAATACATGAAAGTAACCTCGCCTTGTCGAAGCAAATCAGTGAAGCTGAAAATACTATTCGTTTCTCAATACAAGTCGCGTTAGTGATTACACTTTTGGTGATATTTTTATCTTTTAAAAATAAACGTTTATTGAGTGATATCTTAATTCATAAGGAATGCGAGCGTAAACTGTTCCATAAAGCGCACCATGATACTTTAACAAAACTGGCCAATCGGGCCTTTTTTGATGACCGATTATTTAAAATGTTTTTAGATCAAGAAACCCGTTCTAAACGCCACTCAAAAAGAGAAGATAACCTTGATATAAACAGTCACTTTTTTGGTTTACTGTATATTGACCTTGATGGTTTTAAAGCCGTAAACGACAATGTCGGCCATGATGCGGGTGACTTTATTTTGATTGAAGTAGCAAAAAGAATGAAAAATGTGGTGCGTAATTCAGACATCGTTTGCCGCCTAGGTGGTGATGAATTCGCAGTGTTACTTAATGACATTAATCATATTAATAGTATTGAGAAAATCTCTGAAAACTTATGCAAAACAATCAGTCAACCTTACCACTATAAAGAGCAAGTATTACAAGTCAGTGCCAGTATTGGTTTTTCATATTCTAGACATCCGCAACTGCCATTACACAAGAAAGTTAAATTTAGAATGGAAGCAATCATTAAACAAGCGGATACCGCCATGTACCACGCTAAAGAGAATGGCAAAAACCAATACGCCCAATTTAAATAAAGCCGTGACCTCACAATGTTAAGCTTCAACCAACGAATTTGCTTACGACGACAAATCTAGTCGAAGTTACTTCTTCTAACACTATTCAATAAAATGTAATTTTTGACGGTTATATCTCGTTAATATGACTAAACAATCAATTTTATTAAATAATCATGAATTTCATTCAAGTTTAGCAAACTATTTTTAAAATCCTCTTGTATCAACGCCAAAAATAAATATGATGAAATTATCTTACTTCATTGAATCTTAGAAAAGTTTCAACCTTGAATAAGTTCATTATCTTATGTGGTTATTGACCACTGAGATAGACGAGTTTGAATTACCGTTCAAACTTCATTTTTAGAACGATTACCGTCGTTGTAACAAGATACTGTTTACCCACAACGGTAACTTAAGAGGATTTAGCAATGGAAAAATTATCCGGCGCAAGTATGATTGTGCGCTCGTTAATCGATGAAGGCGTAAAACACATCTTTGGCTACCCAGGTGGCTCAGTTCTCGATATCTACGATGCACTGCATGAAATTGCAGGTGTCGAACACATCCTTGTAAGACACGAACAAGCCGCTGTACACATGGCTGATGGTTATGCCCGTGCCACGGGTGATGTTGGTGTTGTTCTTGTAACATCTGGTCCGGGGGCAACTAATGCCATTACCGGAATCGCTACTGCCTACATGGACTCCATTCCAATGGTGGTATTATCTGGTCAAGTTCATAGCAACTTGATTGGCAATGATGCATTCCAAGAATGTGACATGATTGGTATCTCACGCCCAATCGTTAAACACAGCTTTTTAGTGAAGGATCCTCAGGAAATCCCTGAGATAATTAAAAAAGCCTTTTATATAGCCTCAACAGGTCGACCAGGTCCTGTGGTGGTCGATTTACCAAAAGACTGTTTAAATCCTGAAATTTTACATGAATATGTTTATCCAGAAAGCATAAACATGCGCTCTTACAGCCCAACAACCTCGGGGCATAAAGGCCAAATCCGCCGAGGCTTACACGCCCTTCTCGCTGCTAAAAAGCCCGTATTATATGTTGGCGGTGGCGCAATTATCTCAGAGTGCGACAAGCAAATTCTACAACTTGCAGAACGCCTCAATATTCCTGTTATTAATACCTTAATGGGATTAGGCGCATTTCCTGGCACTCACTCACAATGTCTAGGCATGCTAGGGATGCATGGTCGCTATGAAGCTAACATGGCAATGCATAATAGTGACTTAATATTTGGTATTGGGGTTCGTTTTGATGATCGGACAACCAATAATGTTGAAAAGTATTGCCCTAACGCAAAAATCTTACATATTGATATCGATCCATCATCGATTTCTAAAACGGTGCGTGTCGATATTCCCATTGTTGGTTCTGCTGAAAACATTCTCGACAGTATGCTCAACCTACTTGATGAAACACAAAAATCTAATGACGAAGAAGCCATTAACCAATGGTGGGAAGAAATCAATCAGTGGCGTCAACGAGATAGCTTAGCTTACGACAAGTCATCAGATAGAATTAAGCCTCAACAGGTCATTGAAACATTACATAAATTAACTGATGGCGATGCTTACGTCACATCAGATGTCGGCCAGCATCAAATGTTTGCAGCACTCTACTACCCATTTGATAAACCACGTCGTTGGATTAACTCAGGTGGTCTAGGCACCATGGGCTTTGGTTTACCTGCAGCTATGGGCGTTAAAATGGCGATGCCAGATGAAACCGTTGTTTGTGTCACTGGTGATGGCTCAATCCAGATGAACATTCAAGAGCTTTCAACAGCACTTCAATACGATACGCCTGTAAAAATCATCAACCTAAATAACCGCTTTTTAGGTATGGTGAAGCAATGGCAAGATATGATTTATTCAGGCCGTCATTCGCATTCATACATGGACTCTGTACCTAACTTCGCCAAGATTGCAGAAGCCTATGGTCATGTAGGTATGACTATTAGCGATCCAAATGAGCTTGAATCAAAATTAGCTGAAGCACTCGCAATGAAAGACAAACTCGTGTTTGTTGATATCAGTGTCGATGAAACTGAGCACGTTTACCCAATGCTAATTCGTGGTGAATCAATGAAAGATATGTGGTTAAGCAAAACGGAGAGAAGCTAATGCGTCGTATTATTTCTGTATTACTTGAAAACCAACCAGGTGCATTGTCTCGTGTGGTTGGCTTATTCTCTCAACGTGGCTACAACATTGAAAGTTTAACCGTGGCGCCAACTGAGGACACCACACTTTCTAGACTGAATATCACAGTCAATGCCGAAGCCAATGTTCATGAGCAAATTGAAAAACAGCTACATAAACTCATTGATATATTAAAAGTATCCAACATTACCGAAAATGCGCATATTGAACGTGAGTTAGCATTAGTCAAAGTCAAAGCACAGGGTGAGCTGCGTGAAGAAGTGAAACGTACAGCTGATATTTTCCGCGGACAGATTGTTGACGTAACCTCAAGCTTATATACCATTCAAATGGCGGGTACCAGTGAAAAAATTGATGCTTTTATTAGTGCACTTACCGAAGTCACTAAAGTGATTGAAGTTTCACGCTCTGGCGTTGTGGGTCTAGCGCGAGGTGATAAGGCCATGAAAGCCTAAACCTTGTAATAACTAACAGTGTATATTGCTTTAAAAGCTTTAAATCTTAAAACATAAAGGGAGCATTTGCTCCCTTTTATAATTCTTAGCCATAAACTCAACTACCCTATACTTTATCCACTCTGCTATAATAATCTGCTTTTCAAAGCAGTAATTACATCAACTAAATTTACTGCTATTACTGACATTTTACCTGAGATAACACATGCCATTTTCCAAGCTTGGATTAAGCGAACCTATTACACTTGCTCTTAATGAATTAGGCTACAGTGCACCGACTCCAATTCAACAAAAAGCAATTCCAGTGGCCTTATCGGGTAAAAATATCATTGCTGCAGCGCAAACAGGCACAGGTAAAACGGCCAGCTTTGTATTGCCGATACTTGAACGCTTTAAAGAGCCTCGTAAAGTCCGTGGTAAACGAGTTAAAGCACTGGTACTTGCTCCAACTCGTGAACTTGTCGTGCAAGTCGAACAAAATATTCAGCAATACAGTAAGCATTTATCCATCAATTCAATGGTGATGTACGGTGGCGTTGATAGCAAACAACAAAAGCAGCGCCTTATTGAAGGTATTGATATTTTGGTTGCCACGCCTGGTCGTTTATTAGATTTATACACCCAACGTGCAGTTAATTTTGATGAATTAGAAGTTTTAGTCCTAGATGAAGCCGACAGAATGCTCGATATGGGCTTTATTGAGGACATTAATCGCATCATCGAGTTGTTGCCTGATGACCGCCAAAATATGCTGTTTTCAGCAACGCTTTCCAATCAAGTTCGCGCTTTAGCTAAAACGGCAATGAAAACGCCGGTGCAAATTTCTGTTGAAACTGATGCTGATGCCAAGCCTAAAATTGATCAATGGTTAGTGACCGTTGATAAAGATAAAAAGTCTGCGTTATTAAGTCATTTGATCCAAGAAAATAACTGGACACAAGCATTAATTTTTATCGAAACCAAGCACGGCGCAGCGAAACTTGTAAGCCAACTAGAAAAACGCGGCATTAATGCTGAGTCTTTCCATAGCGGACGAAGTCAGCCTATTCGTGAACAAATCTTAGCTGATTTTAAAGCAGGCAAAATTACTTACTTAATCGCAACGGGGGTAGCAGCTCGTGGTATTGATATTGATGATTTACCATTGGTAATTAACTACGACTTACCCTTCCCAGCTGATGACTATGTTCACCGTATTGGCCGAACGGGACGTGCTGGAGCTCAAGGTACTGCTGTTTCTTTAGTGTCCAAGGATGACTTTAAAAACCTTTGTGCCATCGAGCGACGTTTAGGCCATATCATTGAACGTAAAGAGATTGAAGGTTTTGCACCAAGAAAAGAAGTACCTATTTCAATTTTAGATTTTGTGCCTAAGACCCCTAAAACGCCAAAGCCAAAATCGGATCAAGAACAGCCTAAATTGTCTCGTGGTAAGTCGGACAAACCAAAGAATAACCACTACAACAAAAATAAAGCCAAAAAGTTTAACCAAGAAGAAGCCAGTGGGTCTTCACGGTCACATTACGAATCCAATACTTCTAAAAGCAGTTATGGCTCATCACAAAACCGACGCAATGAACGTTCATCGGATAACAAAGCAAGCTCTGTACCTAATGGTAGTGGCAACGAAAACCCGTGGAAGCAATAATATAATTCAACAACTAGCTTACTAAGCCAATCTCCATGCATATCAGATTTAATGTGTAATTAGGATAAATTAAAGCCTACTGCGTTATTCAGTAGGCTTTTTATTGAATTTGTGCAATGAACTCTCACATACATAAGTTAACTGCTTGCTTGGATATCAACTCGCCATGGCGGATTGAGTCTGTTTTCACCAGCCCAATACAGATTGATTTTATTTCCACTTGGGTCAAACAAAATAGCCTCACGCCATAAATATGCTTCATCAACTGGAAGTTGCTCAAACTGAATCCCTTTATGTATCAAGTCTGCTACCCATTCATCCAGCGCTTGATGCTCAAAGTAAATCACACTGGAATTATTACATTCTCTTGCAGGTAATTCTGATTGCTTTAATGACAATGAAAATGTCGCTTCACCTTCAGGGCAAGCAAAACGTGCGTAATGGTTACCACTTTGAGCAGTGCTGACAATTTGAGTAAACCCTAACAACAGATAAAACTCGCACGATTGAGCCATATCATTTACTGGCAATGTAATTTGATTCAATCGCATCTTTTACCTTTATTGCCTTATGTTTATAGTCCTACCTTTTACTCTAACTAAATGGCAGTTCCACGATTTCCTTTAAAGTTAAATGCTAACTTAATGATATTGATTTCTTTCACTCGGAATATCTGTTGTATATTGAACAAACTCAACTTCATAACCGTTGGGATCGTTATAATAAACACTGTCGTAGTTAGCATCTTTTCCACCAACAATAGCGATTTCAAACCCTGCTTTTTCCATTCTGTTTCGTAAACTTTCGAGATCTGACACCTCATAAGCAAAATGAGCAAGGCCGAGATCGTATCCTTCTATTGGCCTCATTGTTCCTTTACCGTTATCGTTAAGTGACAAATAGTTATTATCATCGCCAAAATGAATCCATTTACGCTGCACTCCATGCCACTCGCCCTCACCGCCACCACGAACAGTCCAATGAGGAAAAGCAGCTTGATAAAAAGCCAGAGTCTCAGTTAAGTCATTCACCACTAAATTTAAATGTTCTAATCGCATAGTTTATTCCTTTAATTTTATTAATTAGTCTGTGTACGTTTTTTATTTCACTTCGCTCTACTTGGGTTATTTCACTTCGTTCTACTTGGGTTATTTCAGTGCCATTGTGTTATTAAACAAAATGCGACTTTTGGCTATCACTGCAGCAATGTCTCGTTGATTGGCTTTTAATACTGCATAGCTGTCAGTTCTATCCAGAACCTGATTGTTATTAGCTCTTTTATTGGCTTTATTTTTTACAACTTGATCCATCATTTGTTGATTGATTATCAGCTGAATCATGCTTGCCTCCTTGTCTTGATATAAGGGCTTACTTGCTTGCTATATAAGATAGAGCTACTATAAAACCTCAACCTAGGTTGAGGTAAAGCGGTATTTTGAGTTTTTTGAAATTTATTTTTGAAATTTATTTTTGAAGCAATGATTTCACTAACTTCAATCTAAGAAAGAAATTAATACAGAAGGGTTTGTAAAAATATATAGGGATAACAGATGCTGGATGAAATGGATTTAAGTGTCGGTCAAGTAGCTAAGCGTTGCGGTGTTAGGGTATCCAGCCTGCACTTTTATGAAAATAAAGGTTTGATTAAAAGCCTACGTAATCAAGGGAACCAGCGCCGATACCACCGAGACGTGATCAGAAGAATATCAGTGATTAAAGCGGCACAAAAAATGGGCGTGAGTTTACAAGAAATTAAACATGCATTTAGTTATTTACCCAATGAACGGACACCGAATAAAGATGATTGGGCTAAATTGTCTGAGTCATGGAACAAACAGTTAACTCAACGGATTAATTATTTAACCGATTTGAGGGATTCTCTAAATGCTTGTATCGGTTGTGGTTGTCTATCAATGAAGTCTTGCCCTATTTACAACCCTGAAGACAATTTGGGTATTGAAGGTGTTGGCTCTGTAATTCTTGATAAAGCCTTTAATGATGATTAATAGTCTGTAAATTTAAAAACTAGACTTCTGACGTAAAAAGCCCAACAAGGAAATAGATTCTCGTTGGGCAAAATAATCAGGGAAGATGTGAAACTTCGTGCGACTAGATACATGATGAGTGTATTGGGAGATAGGAAGCACGATAAAAACTAATGTCTTTAAAGTTCGCTATCTCTTATCAATAATAAGAGATAGCAATGAGAACCTTAGCTCTCGATAGTATTGGTCGCATTGGCAGTATTGATTTTAATCTTACGTGCCTTTAATGCTTCTGGAATTTCACGTACCAGTTCAATATTTAATAGGCCATTTTCTAAGCCTGCACCAACCACATTAACGTGATCAGCTAACTGGAATGTACGCTCAAATCCGCGCTCAGCAATACCTTGATGTAAATATTTACGCTCATCGTTTACTGCAGCTACTTTGCTGCCTTTGACTAGCAACTTGTCACCTTCACTAGTGATATCAAGTTCGTCCATAGTAAAACCTGCAACAGCCATTGTGATGCTATAACGGTTTTCACCTAGTAATTCGATGTTGTAAGGAGGGTAACCAGTGTTACCATTTTGCACTGCGGCGTGCTCTGCCATTTTAGCTAAACGGTCAAAACCAATCGCACTGCGGTAAAGAGGAGTTAAATCTGGAGTTAAGTTAAATTTACGCATGTTCATACCCTTGTCTAAAGCAATATGTAAAAAATAATATGCCATTTTTGGCGGTTGTCATTACCCTTACGGCGTAATGGAAGCTAAGCCCTCTATTGAGCGTGCCTAACTTATAACTAGATATGAGAGCGATATTTTCGTTTTCAAGTAAAGTTGATAAATTAATTTCATTTTTATTTTATCAATATATTTTAACCACTAAAATTCAATAACTTAAATAGAAAATTATTTTAAAAAAAAGGCAACCTTACGGTTGCCTTTAACTATATTGAGTATTGCAGTGTCACTTTACAGACATCATTAGTGGCTTAACTAAAAGTTAGTATTAATAAATACTGCACCCTAAACTGCTCTTAGACTGAACAAACTTGACTTCACCATTTGGCTCATAATCTTCAATATTAATTTGCTGTTGCGTCTTAATATAATCATAAAGTTCAATAGCATCCACGTAGCCTGCTTCTAAAATATTAATCTTAGGATAGTTATCACCACCTGCGGCGCTAAAGCTTGGGATCGAGAAGGTATAAGTTTCGTTAATATCAAAAGGCTTGTTGTTTATGCTATGGATTTCAACATCTTGATCGCGACATTTCACTGTCATATCAATACCATAAAACTGTGCATAAGCTCCGCTAGTACGCGTATTAGATGCTACTTTTGATAAGTATTTAACCAGCTTTTCACCGGTCATTTCAGCAAAACCTATGGTATTTGAAAAAGGTTGTACCGTTAATACATCACGATATGCGACCTCGCCTGCTTGAATGGATGCCCTTACACCACCTGAATTCATAATGCCAAAATCAGCACGTACTTTTTCACTGTGTACTTTAGCGATTAAGCGACCTAAGTTAGTTTGCTGCGCACGAACCACTTTACGCTCACCTTGTAATAAGCCGTCAACACGACCAATAATCACATCGAGTTCAGCACTGCCCTTTTCTTGATATGGAAGTAAAGCAGCTTCTACTTTGGCATTTCTCTCTATTGGTTCAGCAACTGGCCAAGCTAGCTTTTTACCAAAAGCCATACGCTTAAGGTTAATAGGAATTAATTGATAGTCGACTAAATAAAGTTTGCCATTAATGTACTCAAAATCTGCACGGCCTACATAACGTCCCCATTCGTGAGCTTGCATTATATAGGTGCCATTTTGCTTATCTGGGCGACATGAGTCCCCCGGCATAAAGCGTTTATCATACTCACTGTTGCGACCACTCATACACACAGGGTTTTGGGAGTGTCCACCGATAATCGCATCAAGCATGCCTTCTTCAAGCTCACGAGCCATAGTGACATCACCTGGTGCATTACTACCAAATTCGCCATTTTCATAATGGCCCATATGCGTTGCAGCAAACACAAGATCGACTTTTTCATTTGCCTTTATTTGTGGAATAAGCTGCTTCATTTCTGCAATAGGATTAGTGAAGGTAAGCGTTTCGGTATGTAACGGATTGGTCAATTTGGGGGTGTCATCTGTCGTCAGACCCACTACCGCAATATTCAAATCCCCCAAGGTAAACATCTTGTAAGGCTCAAAATAACGCTCTTGAGTACCTTTTCGATAAATGTTTGCCGCTAACATTGGAAAGTTAGCCAGCTCCGCTTGCTCATCTAAAATAGATAAAGGGTTATCAAATTCATGATTACCAACGGCCATGGCATCGTAACCAATCATGTTCATACCAATAAAATCAGGTACTGCTTTTTGTAAATCAGATTCTGGTACACCAGTGTTAATATCTCCGCCTGATAACACCAGTGTATGACCACCTTCAGCAGCGACCTGTTTGCGAATACCATCAATTACTGTAAAACGCGCAGCCATTCCGGCTTCACCCGCTTTATTGTGCCAAAAACGGCCATGGTTATCATTGGTATGTAGCACAGTAAATTTAGTACAGTTATTATCGTCACATTGTGGCCGCTGTT
Source organism: Shewanella goraebulensis (assembly GCF_030252245.1). Classification (NCBI taxonomy): domain Bacteria; kingdom Pseudomonadati; phylum Pseudomonadota; class Gammaproteobacteria; order Alteromonadales; family Shewanellaceae; genus Shewanella; species Shewanella goraebulensis. The sequence continues at coordinate 2,189,571 of NZ_CP126972.1, read as the reverse complement.
CACAGCCCGATAAAGCCACCAACCCACTCGTGGCAATAAGTAACGGCAGTATTGTCTTACTCATTTTGGTTTTCAAAGCGGAAGCCAAAAACGTCGGAATCGTTTTTTTCATTATTTTATCCGTAAAGAGTCAGGTCTTTAGCACTAAAAGCGCAATCGTTTAAACCTTGGTATTAACAGTAAACGTATATCGATTACAAAAATCGCCAAACATAATAACAAATTACCATCAATTCATGTCAGTTTTTTTTAAATCAAAACCTTAAATAACAGATATTTAGTTATATATTTTGAAGTGGATTATCTTTATTTAAGAACAACAATCAAAGTGACTGATACCCATTAAAAATAAAAAAAGCTTAAGCTAGGCAACTTATTTAAGCCGCTTCACTTAAGCCTTTTATTTAACGCTATTTATTGCTCTAACTGATGCTTCTGCTATAACAGAGACATTATCTTTTTATTGAAACAACTAGTTAATTAATCGCCCTGTGATCCATTGACCTATTTCAGTTAATTGTTCAGGAATAACACTGTGCGGCATAGGGAAAGTTTTCCAAGTCGACACATAACCGGCTTTATTTAACGCATCATAGGCCATTTTTCCTGCAAATAATGGCACTACTTCGTCTTGCTCACCATGATGTTGCAACAAAGGCGTATTAGCATTAGCTGGATGCAAATCATCTGGTAAGGTTTCACCTGCTGGTAAGTAACAAGATAAAGCCATAATACCTGCAAGTTTGTGCTCAAAACGTAAGCCACTAAATAAGCTCATCACGCCGCCTTGGCTAAAGCCTGCAAGAATAATGTTCTCAGCGGCAATACCTGCTTCTATTTGCTCATGAATCAGCGCCTTAACTGCTTTTTCTGATGCTAATACGCCATTAATGTCCGCACGATCGTGTAAGTCCATACTTTTAATGTCGTACCATGAGCGCATGATGTAACCACCGTTAATAGTTACGGGTTGTTCTGGTGCATGAGGAAATACAAATCGAATGCTGTGATCTTGTGGTAAACCCAATAAAGGCACCACTGGTGCAAAGCCAGCTCCCGAATCACCTAAACCATGTAACCAAATCACACAAGCAGTGGCTAAAGTAGTAGGTTCAACAGTAATACGTTCAAGTGCAGTAGTTGCAGACGACATGATTTATTCCCTATTAATTTTTTGCGGCTATCTTAACTTAAACAATCTAGTCCGTTAACCTCTAACTTAAGAATGAAAAACAAAAAAGGTAGCCTAAGCTACCTTTTTAATTAACTGCGTTTCTCTAAATAAAGAGCTGCTATCAACACCTATTATTCAGCACAGCTTTTAACGAGAGTTCCATCACGGTAAAAGTTTAATTGACCTTCTACTGGCGCATAATCTTCTACTGATATCTCAGGATTAGCAACAAAGTACTCACGGAATACTGCAGCGTCTACTAGCTGAGTATCAATATAGTTCGGGTGTTGATTGATGATTGGGTAATCATCACCACCTGCAGCACTAAAATGGATCACTGAGAATGTGTAGTTTTCTTGTTCATCAAATGCACGACCACCTAATGAAGCAATATCGACAGTACCTTCAGTACATTGAACATCCATAGCAACATTATTCAATTGTGGGTAACCGCCACCAGTTTTAACTGCTACGTTAGCTAAGTAATCTTTTACTTCGCTACCTGTCATTGTCACGTAAGCAACAAAGTTACCAAATGGTTGTACAGTTAATACGTCACGGTAAGAGATATCACCTTCAGCAATTGATGCGCGAATACCACCTGAATTCATCACACCAAAATCAGCTGTAACATTGAAGTTGTTAGTCACAAATTCTGAGTAAGCTGTAGTGAGTAAGTTACCTAAGTTAGTTTGCTCAACACGCACCACTTCACGGTCGCCTTCTAACTTACCGTCAGTGTATGAAATCACTACATCAAGTAACTCTTGGCCACGTTCTTGATATGGCTTTAACATATCGTAAACCGTTTGATCTTTTTCGATTTCTTCAGTGATAAAGACTAACTCACCGTTATCATCTTCTTCTTTTAAGTTAATTGGAATTAACGAGTAGTTTGCTAACGTTAGTTCACCGTCCATGTATTCAAAATCAGCACGGCCGACGTATTTACCCCACTCATGTGCTTGCATGATGTAAGTGCCGTTTTGCTGATCAGGTTTACATTCATCACCAGGTGCAAAATCTGCGTACTCGTCACCTTCCATACATACAGGATTTTGTGAGTGACCACCAATGATTGCGTGTAATTGACCTTCTTCTACAGAGCGCGCTAACATCACATCACCAGCGGCTTCAGTACCGTGGTTACCATCGGCATAATGGCCCATATGCGTTACAGCAAACACCATATCAACTTCTTCGTTCGCTTCGATTTCAGCTAATACTTTTGGTAACTCAACTTGTGGATCAGTAAACTCTAAGTTATCAACATTTTCAGGGTTAACGATTTTAGGCGTATCAACGGTTGTGAAACCAATGATAGCCACTTTAAGACCGTTTATTTCGAAAACACGGTATGGTTCAAAGTAACGTTCTTCAGCATTTTTATCGTAAATGTTTGCAGCAAGCATTGGGAAGTTAGCAAGAGTCGCTTGCATATCTAACGTGCTTAGCGGGTTATCAAACTCATGGTTACCCACTGCCATCGCATCGTAGCCAAGTAAATTCATCCCTACAAAGTCAGGAATCGCTTCTTGCATATCAGATTCAGGAACACCTGTATTGATGTCACCACCTGATAATAAAATCGTTTCGTTTCCACGACCTTCGACTTCTGCGCGAATTTGGTCGATAACAGTTTTACGTGCAGCCATACCGTATTCACCATCGCTGTTTTCCCAAAAGCGACCGTGGTTATCATTGGTATGAATGACGGTAAAGCTAGTACAAGCATCGCCTGCAGCTTCACATGCTGTTTGATCTTTATCATCGTCACTACTACAACCAGACAATGCAGCAATAACGGCTGTAGCGACTAATCCTTTGTATAATGTGTTTTTCATGATCTAACCCCTAATCAATTTCATTTTTATATTTACGAGCTACCCAGCTCTACGCAGAATGGTAGCAAACACTGGACTAGTTTCATGTCATTTTCATTACAAACTGTGACATTTAACCCAATAATAACAATAAGTTACACAAATAATTACATTAACAACAAAGACAATGTTTTTGGGGCTGTGCATTAGCATGCTCGTTAATCAAAACAATCAATTAAAAACCGAGTTAAGCCTTTATTTACGCATAAAATAAATCGAAACAAGCTTCCAACTAGATTGTCTTTTAATACGAACATCCACAAAAAATCTCACAACTGGAGCTAAGTCACAGTTTGACTTTTCCACTCCATGATGTAGTTCGATTTTACTCAACGATTAAACCGTTTCACTTAATCGAATAAAATAGCCAAATTTATGAGATTTTATTCGATTTACTTCATTGCTATGATTAATTTCTAGCATTCAAGCGTAGGGGTTAGTATGGGGTTATTACAGAATGGTCAGTGGGTTGATCAATGGTATGCCATGAAAGAAAATGGCGGTAAATTCCAGAGAGAAGAAGCCCAATTAAGAAATTGGATTACTCAAGATGGTACTGCTGGACCTAATGGAACCTCAGGGTTTAAAGCTGAGTCTGCTCGATATCATTTATATGTTTCACTGGCCTGTCCTTGGGCTCACCGTACTTTGATTTTTAGACAATTAAAGCAACTTACCAATCATATTGATATCACTGTCGTTGAGCCACATATGTTGACTAATGGCTGGGAATTTAAAGGGCCGAACCAGTCACAAACAGCTCATTCTATTGCCGGAGCTCAGAACGAGCCCTTATTCAATAAAGACTTTATGTATCAAATATACCAACTAGCGAAACCCGATTACAACGGTCGTGTAACTGTGCCAGTTTTATGGGACAAACAGCAAAATACCATTGTGAGTAATGAATCATCTGAAATCATTAGAATGTTCAATTTTGCATTTAATCACATAACTGGTAATGAAGATGACTACTATCCAGATCAATTACGCAGCGAAATTGATGCTCTCAATGACATTATTTATGCAAATATCAATAATGGTGTTTATCGTTCAGGCTTTGCGACAAGCCAGCAAGCTTATGAAGAGGCACTATATCCGCTGTTTGAAACCTTAGACACTTTAGATAAACGACTTAGTCAGCAAAGATACTTAACAGGTAGAGATATCACCGAAGCGGATTGGCGGCTATTTACCACATTAATACGATTTGATTGTGTATACGTTGGCCATTTTAAAACCAATATACGTACGATTGAATCTTACCGACATTTATCAGCTTATGTGCGCGATTTATATCAGCAACCCGGTATCGCAGAAACCGTTAATTTCGAACATATCAAACAACATTATTATTTCAGTCACCAGCAAATAAACCCAACTCAAGTGGTTCCCGCAGGCCCTATTATTGACTATATGCGCCCACACCATCGAGCTAGTTTATAAACGTCAATTGCACCTGAGTATAGCGTTACTCAGGAGCAATACCTATCACTTCTAACACTTCATAAAATTGCTGGTTATTGTCGAGCTGAATACTCCAACGCACCGCGCCTGCATCGGCAATAAGTAGTAATCTGTCAGCAATACATTTGATGTCATCAACCATTGCAATTAATACAATATTATTCACATTCAAACGGCATTGCACTTCAAAAGGAGTGACGACTAATTTGCCTTGTGAAAATTCAATAATCATTAATACATTTCCGATTTAACTGAGCTGAAAACAAAAATCCCAAGTGATATTCACTTGGGATCAAAACAAGAATTTGGGTTTAAACAGAAACTTGTTATCATTTAAAATTGTCACTTAATCATTGATTATTAATCAAAATTAATGCTGATGACCGCCTTCACCATGTGAATGGCCGTGAGCAATTTCTTCATCAGTTGCTTCACGAATCTCAACCACTTCAATATCAAAGGTCAATTCACGGCCTGATAAAGGGTGGTTAGTATCGATGGTTGCCATAAACTTACCTACTTTAACCACTGTCACTTGGCGCTGGCCTTGTTCAGTGTTAACAATTGCAGGCATACCCGCTTTCCATACTTTAGCGCCTTGCAGGTGCTTAACAGAAACGCGCTGCTCAGCTGCTTCCATACGTTCGCCGTAAGTAGCAGCAGCTGGAGGTGTCACGCTAAACTTAGCGCCCGCTTCTTTGCCTGTAATCGCATCTTCAATACCTGGCATCATGTTGTCATGGCCATGTAAGTAAGCAATAGGTGATCCACCTTCATTAGTCTCAATTACTTCACCTTTTTCATCACGAAGCGTGTAGTTGAAACGTACTACCATATTATCTTGAGCTGTCATCGAATGTCCTTAATTTACTTCGATTTCAATAATTGCCGCAGCTTAACAAATCGTCTAACAAGCTGCCAGCAAAAGCCGTATTAAATCGGCATTGCTGTGAATCTACAATAAAGAGCTTGAGGGAGAGGTTAACCGCTATCGAGTCAGATTTTTGATTATCCCCTTACTTACTCATTTAAAGTCATACCCAGAGCGGTAAAGGTTTTTTCATCTGGAAAACCATCAGCAACAAGGTCTTTACTGCGCTGAAAAGCTTGCACACCAGCAATCGAATTACGCCCTAAAACGCCATCTGGTTTGCCAACATCAAAACCTAACTCATTCAGTTTTGCTTGCATGACTTTAATATCGCTACGGTTAAACATACCATGCTCTGGGGCACTTACTGCCAGTGGCGCAGCACCATTGATTCGGTCAGCTAAATGCCCGACGGCAATGGCATAAAACTCTGAACGATTCCAACGCATAATTACGTCAAAATTGTCATACCCTAAAAAAGCAGGTCCCGTATGACCAGACGGCACATACAATGACGCATTCATATCTGGCGTAGACAGCGCTTTACCACTTGTTTGAGTGATATTAAGTTCTGACCACTTGGTTAACGATTGCGGATGTTTACGGCCTAAATATTGGTAATCGTAATTTTCAGGTAGGCTTACTTCTCGCCCCCAACGCTCGTTGGGCTTCCAACCTAATTGTTGTAAAAAGTTAGCTGCCGAGGTTAAAGCATCTGCTGTGCTATTCCACAAATCAACTTTACCATCACCGTCACCATCAACGGCATATTTGGCATAATTAGTTGGCATAAATTGAGTATGCCCCATAGCGCCAGCCCAAGACCCCACCATAGTGGCATCATCGAACAGATACTTTTCTTTAAGTTTCAATGCCTGCATTAACTCATTAGTAAAGTAATCACTACGTCGAGGATCGCATGCTAATGTGGCTAAAGAGTTGAGCACTGACATTTTCCCTTTGTAGCCACCGAAATTGGTTTCTAGACCCCAAAAGGAAATAATATATTGCCCAGGAACACCATACTTAATTGTTAACTTGTCCAATAACTCACGGTTTTCTGCCAATAAACGGCGCCCTTCTTTGACGCGCCAGTCTGTAACACGCTTATTAAAATAATTACCGAAAGTTTGGCTAAATTCAGGCTGCTGATTATCGAGTTCTATGACGCGAGGAATAAATTTGAGACTAGCAACGCTAGTATTAATGGTTTGTTCAGATAAACCTTCACTACGAGCTTTGATTTTAAGGTTATCAACACATTGAGAAAAATTGTCAGGCGCTGCAATAGATTGAAGACTTACAAAGCAACTAGAAAGTAATAACACCGACTTTAAAACTGGGGACACTTTAACACTCACCATAAATGAATACTTCTACAAATAATGACTGTTCACATCGTGACTGATAGCGATTCAGGAAACAAGAGGCTTTAAGTCTTAAATATTGAAAATATGTGTTTATAAGGTTAATTTCAGTTCATGTTTAAATTGATCTTGTCACATTAGCTTAATAGTGTTTTGTATTGATTAGAGTTACCGTATAATCGTTGTGTTAATTGAATTCATCAAAGAGACTAATCATGATTGAACAAACCCCTGCTGTTACAAGCTTTATTGAGAACGTTAAAGAACATCAAGTCCTATGGGGCTTAGCGGATGAAACGGGCGAAGGTTGGGTTGTATGTGACTCTTCTGAATTTGAAGAAACTGATGTTATGCCTTTATGGTCAACAGAATCTGCTGCGTCAAGCCATTGCACTGAAGAGTGGGCTGAATACAAAGCCGTTAAAATCAGCCTAAATGAGTTTTTAGAATACTGGGTTGGTGACTTAAACGAAGATGGTGTTTTAGTCGGTTTAGATTGGATAGCTGATGAAGAGTGTATCGAAGTCGACCCTATCGTTTTAGCTAAAGAATTAGTTGACGTAGAAGCTGAATAATTGGTTAGAATACATTGATTTTAAGTAATCAATGTGAGTATAAAACGACTGTTTGAAATAAAGCTGCATTGAGGAATCGTATCTATTGCGAAACTCGGCAGCTTTTTTATTGAATCATATTTATTAAGTACTAATTGATTAAAGGTCTTTTGTGAATCATTTACCCCCATTAGTTGAAATCCCTTTTGATCTCCGCCATCAATGCTGGTTTTGCGCCGAGCCGTCAAATGATGTATTCAGTTATTACGCCAAACCAAGTACGCCGCACCCTTCACTGACCTTACCTGCTTGCACGGAATGTGCACGTTTAGCTAAAAAGAACTTGCTCACATCAATTTGGGATTGCCGAGATGCCGTTAAAGATGACTTAATGCGGATTTACCACAAAGATTTAGCCATAGGGATTAATTGGACTGAGGAAGAACTTGAAGAATCAGGTTTTGATTGCCGAATTCTTTCAGGCTTTAAAGAAAGCGCTTGGATGATGTACAAAATCGCTAAGGGCCGGATTAATGCTAGAGGTTGGCCATTGGTACTTAATGCTGTGGATATAGAGCAAGGTTACAGCGCTCAATTTGAGTTCGATGGACTCACTTTTAATTCCCTCACAAAAGCGATAAATCATTATTGCGACACGCTTTCACTGAATAAGCATCTGTTATGCGAAATACTAAACATTGTTGGTAAAGAAAAGTTTGCCTATGCCATTAGATTATGTCGAATGAACATTGGCATCACTAAGGAACATCAAAAGTTATTACTGCAGCAAGTGCATGAGGAATTTGAACAATAACCAACAATACTCATAAATCTGAAAACGATATTCTTGAAACTTAATAGGCTAATCATTGAGTCGTTAGCCTATTAAGTTCAGCAATAAGAAAAAAGATTAACAGGGTTAGCCTAATAAGGCTTTTAAGCGTGTTTGAACCACACCTACTAATAAGTCTGGCTGGAATTTAGAAATGAACTCATCACAACCGACCTTCTCAACCATCGCATGGTTAAAACTGCCACTGAGCGATGTATTAAGCGTAATGAATAACGACGCCATACGCTTATCTGCTCTAATTTCTGACGTTAATTTATAACCATCCATTTCTGGCATTTCTGCATCGGTAATCATCATTAATAACTCAGAAGCCACGTCTTTGCCTTCATCAGCCCAACGCTGCAATAGGTTCAAAGCTTGTAATCCATCTGAAGCTTCAATAATTTCAATACCTAATTGACTGAGCGTATCCCTAACCTGCTTCCTAGCTGTAGATGAGTCATCAACAATAAGCACTTTTTTACCAGGCATATGCTCGGCTAAATGTTCATCTAACACGCCATCAGATAAGCTAATATCATAATCAATAATTTCAGCTAATATTTTTTCAACATCGATAATAGAAACCAAACGCTCAACATTATTATCTTGCAGCTTAGTGATGGCCGTCAGATAGTTATTTGCCCCAGCAGATTTAGGCGGTGGCATAATGTCGCTCCATGTCATATTAACAATATGCTCAACCTTACCCACTAAAAAACCCTGCACACTGCGGTTATACTCAGTAATAATCAAGTTACAGTCTTCAGATACAGGCATAGGACTAAAGCCAATAGCCCCTCTGAGGTTAATTACCGGAATAGACATGCCGCGGATATTGGCAACACCACTGACATTATTATTACTGCCTGGTAAGGCGCTTAGAGGCGGTAACTTAACGACTTCTTTTACTTTAAATACATTAATCGCAAATAATTGAGTTGCACTTATTTTGAACAGTAGTAATTCCAACCGGTTTTCACCCACTAACTGAGTGCGTTGATCTACAGTATCAAGAACTTTCTTCATTATTATTTCTCAGTTAACTCAACATCGATTCTCATCAAATTATAAGATGGTTTAGACCCAAAAACTGCAGCCTTTATCTAAAATATTCAGCCAATTGTTGAAAACATTGCCAGATAGCATACAAATTCAACAATCCTCTTTTAATACAGATCTTATCGGCTGAGTTCCACGTATCATTAGTTATTAGATTAAAAATGTAACCATATCAGATTCTTTGGCTTACTTAAGAAATGTTACTATCTACATCTTAATTTACTAATCTAGATAGCCAATTATTAATGAACTGCTTTGAAGGAAATAAGATGCTCAAACAACCAATAAAAATCATCGCTTCAGCCTTATTACTTTTATCCACCAGTGCCTGCACTATGCTTGACACTAAAGTTGAAGTGGTTAACGACTTTAAATTAGATAATTACCTAGGAACATGGCATGAAATCGCCCGTTTAGATCACTCATTCGAACGAGGTTTAAGCCAAGTCACTGCTAATTACTCTGTAGAAGGCGACAAAGTAGTCGTGATAAATAAAGGTTACTCAGAAGATAAATCTGGTTGGCAGCAAGCCGAGGGTAAAGCCTACTTTATCGAGTCAGATAATATTGGCCGTTTAAAAGTGTCTTTCTTTGGTCCATTTTACGGTGCGTATCAAATTCATGACTTAGTATCAGATGAACAAGGCGATTACCTAGCATCATTGGTTATCGGCCCTAATAATGAATACGCATGGATACTTGCACGTAACAACACACTATCTACTGATATTAAACAACGTTTTATCAGTAAAATGGAGCAATTAGGCATTGAGCAAGAACAACTGATTTGGGTAAAACAAAACTAAATTGTAAATAGTGATCATAGCGTGGCTAAACCTCGTATACATAGTTGATTTAATTTTAAACCTTGTCTCGATATTTGAGTCATCCATCATATAGGTGCAGTTATGATTTTACCCTTATTTCCTCTTTCAATTTGTTTATTGCCTCAAGGCTTTACGCAATTAAGGATTTTTGAACCACGCTATAAACGTTTAGTCACTGAATCGCTTAAATCTGGTGATGGATTTGGTTTATGTATGTTAAACAGTAATAACGAGCTTATGCCGATTGGTACTTGGGTACACATTATAGATTTTGAGATGTTAGATGACGGATTGCTTGGGGTAAGCATTCAAGGTCAACAACGTTTTAAAGTTAATGATATTTTGATTGAAGACGATGGACTTAAACGTGGTAATGTCAGTTTAATCCCTGACTGGCCAAGCAGTAACATTGTGCCACATCAACAATATCTAAGTGAAACGTTACAACAATTGCTCGAACAATACCCAACACATTTATCTCACTACAATGAAAGTGATTTTGATAATATTTCTTGGGTCTGTCAGCGATGGTTAGAAATTATGCCTATTTCAGCTGAAGAAAAATACCAGTGCATCAACAGCCATAATCATGAAATGACCCAAAACTTAATCTCCAGCATCATTAAATAATGATGCTGTTAATTTTTACTTATATAAATGGCAGCCTTAACTCAGCTAATTCATAAAAAATTGAACTAAAATCGACAAAGAATAATTACAGCATATCGATAATCTAACTATATTCTTATAAATCTCCAATCATTATGATCTTTTTCTCAAACCGCCGCGTATCAATCAATAAGTGACATATTGATGTTGTGAGTCAAAGCTGTTTGCACATGACGTTACAATCAAAAATGTTAAGACTTTCTTGAAGCTTTCTCTTTTGAGACTTCTTTTGACAATGCGAGCGAAAATAAATGGAAAATTTTCAATCACAACCTATAAAAAATCGCTATGATAAAGGCATGTTATCTAAAAATAATAATGCAAAACATAGTGCTATGAAATCAGAAGATACCAGTGACAACGAAGCTCAATATCTTGCCGAATTAATGCACCAAGTTGCTAATCAGCGTAGCAAGGCCGCCTTTGCGAAGTTGTTCGCACACTTCTCCCCAAAGATTCGAGCATTTGGCGTGCAAAGATTAAGTCAACAAGGCCTAGCGATGGATCTGGTTCAAGAAACCATGACGCGCGTATGGACCAAAGCCCATTTATATAATGCTGACAAAGCTGCTGTAAGCACTTGGGTGTTTACGGTAATGAGAAATCAGTGCTTTGATATGCTGCGTAAAGTGCAAAATAACCGTGAAGACGCTTTTGGCGATGATATATGGCCTTTGTTTGAATCTGATGAAAGTGATGAAACAGAAAACGACTTTAAGCTGTCAGCCACTTTACTTAAACATGTTGATGACCTCCCCCCATTACAAAAGCAAGTTGTTCAAGGGATCTACATGCAGGAACTGACTCAACAAGAACTGGCAGATAAATTAAAAGTACCAATAGGTACCGTAAAATCAAGACTAAGACTTGGATTAGAAAAGTTAAAAGGCTTCATGGAGAAACATTATGATTAAATATCACCCAAATCAAGATTTGCTAACTCTCCATGCCCAAGGCGAATTACCACTGTCGCTATCGATCGCAGTTTCGGCACATTGTGAGTTGTGTTCAGAATGTGCAGCCAAGTTAGCCTCGCTTACCTTAGCAGCGACTGAAGATAATTTTACCTTATCGGCAATTAGTTCAGATGATAGCCAAATGAACGCTGAATTAGATTCAGACTTAGAGGCCTTACTGGCTGATATGATGACGGACAACAGGTTAGATGTTGCAGACAGCTCACAACAAACAAATCCGACTGTCTCTAATATCGATATCACTGTCAAAGGACAAGACTATAGGTTACCCCGCGCCTTTAGACAGCAAGTAGCTAACCAATGGCAAGGAATTGGTAAAGTCAGTCGCCTACGTCTAGATACCGGTGAAAACAAAGCCAGGGCAAGTTTATTACACATTGCTGAAAACGGCGAGATCCCTCAGCACAGCCACAAAGGCGAAGAATTAACCTTATTGCTTGCTGGTGAGTTTAGTGACGAATATAACACTTATACCGCAGGTGATTTTATGGTGCTTAATAGCGAACATGAGCACAGCCCTAAAACGATTGAAGGTTGCCTGTGTTACACCGTTGTGGATGCGCCACTGTACTTCACTAAAGGGATCAGTAAATTACTCAACCCAATTGGTGAATTGATTTATTAATTCAATAAACACCTACTAAAGTATTGTCAGTGTATTAATAACCGATAATAAGGACCTAAAAAATCCGTCGTTCTGGTAATTATTGCGCTGACTTTACACTTTTTGGTGAATTAACATGCAAAAAAAAGCTATTTAGCTCACCTTTTCGTCTGAAACTGTTTTATTTTGAAAAAAATGTATTGCTATATAAAAAATATACGCATATTATCCTTTATGTTATTAAGTTAACTTGTATTTATTCGTTTACCCTTCTGTTAGTTATAACCGCAACTGTAAACCCACACTACAAGTCATCCTGCAAAGTTAAACATTGTCATTAGTTTGTCATATGCCTATGTTCAACTATTCAAAGCAAGTATGTTGGCGATTAAAAAAATTAATCTATAAGCCTACTTGTAAGTGTAATGAGCACAACTAACTTAAGCACACACATTAGCTTCAATAAGCACAAACTTACGCAACACAACTGCTTAAGGATAATTATTGTTATTACTTACTCACCATAAGGTGAAATTTCAAACAAGGAGTGTGGCATATGTCATACAACATTAATGGTCACGAAATTACAGTTAATTTCCCTGTAAATTCAATATCATCAAACAAAAACTCAATAGCTTTTACTGACAGCCAAGGTAAAACTAAAACAACTTTTTCAAAGCGCACAGAAGCGTTAAAATTTATGAAATGGTTGATTACGGCTAACAAGTAACACTTTCTATAACGCTTGCGTTATTCATTTGCTCAGTTACTCAATAAACATCGCTTCTCGGTATTTCATCTCACACTATACCGGACGTTTATTAGAACTGAGCAATATGAAAAGAACCTCCCTCTTTCAACCCGTTTATATTAATACTTCACTTTTATTCTTCTCAAATACCCTTTAATCTAGTTTCAAAGGACGCTCAATCAGCCATACTTTCGTTTATATCTAGCCAACATACTTGGGTTACCCAGCTGTCCACCTTGGTGCAAATACATCAATGGCAATGAACTGTCAATTTGAGGCACTCTTGCTGGGCTTGTCAGAAAATGTTCTAGCATAATAAAACCCACAGGGTCGTATAGCAGTTCAAATTCAATTCCGGTTTCACACGCTCGTTGCCACATTTCGTAGCATTGCCGATTCAATTTACCGAAATGATATTTAGTGCCATTTGAAATTATTGTTGGGTGATAGGCACTATTATCAGTCAACTGATTAAATTGCAGCTTTAAATATTCGTCACCGCCCACACAGCTACATGTCAGTACATTCACTTTAGGCTTGTTATTACTTGCCTGCTTGATAAAGAAACGCTGGAGGAATAAAGCGGTAGTACCAGTACCTGAGGGCAGAAATAGATTTAATTCAATACAATTGTGCAGCTGCGCCCAATCTAAAATTTGCTTACCAAGTTGCTCAAGTCCAACAGAGGCATACTCACAGCGGCCGCCTTCAGGAATGTACAACTCATTTGCCAATGCGTTTTTAGATAAACTCACCACATATTCTTCCAGTGATAAGTTTTGATCTACATTAATATAATCAGAGATGCTAACATTTTTAAAGTCAGTCGCACTTTCAAAGTCTTTAGCCTGCAGCTTGTCTATCGCAGATTTCTCTATGATATTGGCGCCATTATTTAATGCAGCAAGGTAATTGCCTTGAGGATTTTTCTTTAAGTAATCAGCAATATGATCAACATAATAATCGAGTTGCCAACCACGCATTTTAGCCAGCACAGCGAGTGAATGGAGCGAATTGGCTTGGGCTGAGCCATAACCCACTACTTTACTGATGTGAGGGAAATCATTAGCTAAAAAATATTGAAACTTCCGCGCTTTATTACCACTAAAATCAGGGTGAATAAGGTCATCTCTTTTAACAAATATTTCTCGACCGGCAAACATCATCGACTCGACAGGAGTTGCAGCAAACATAACTTTTCACTTGTTAATTTATTTAAAAACTTTAAAGGAGTATTTTACCTAATATTTAGTGAAAACCGCTATATCTAACTTTTACACTCAGAACTTACATAGTGTTAAAAACTTAACCCGCCTTTAAAACCCCAACACCAAACACACATTTTACGTCTTACAATCAGAAGCTTACGATTAAAAACTGGTAATTTCAAACACTCCTTCTCTATAGTTGGCATATTTCTCGCTTATCAGTATATAAGTTAACGATTAGGTTAATAATCAATTCAATCGAAATTAAGGGATTATCAATGTCAGTGTTGAGATTAATATTTAATATTGCATGGTTCATCATGGGTGGTTTTGTGATGGGGCTTGCTTGGTGGCTTGCGGGCATCTTATGTTTTATCAGTATTATTGGTATTCCTTTTGGTCGCGCATGTTTCGTTATTGGTGAAATGGCATTTTGGCCATTTGGTCAAGAAAATGTAAACCGTAAACACCTTTCAGGAATTGAAGACTTTGGTACAGGCCCATTAGGTATGGTGGGTAATGTGATTTGGTTTCTATTCTGCGGAATATGGTTAGCCATTGGCCATCTGACCCATGCATTAGCCTGTTTTGTTACCATTATAGGTATCCCATTTGCGATACAGCATGTAAAACTAGCACTATTAAGTCTTACGCCTATTGGTCAAACCATTGTAGCTAAAGAAAGCTATTAACCGATATAACATAAAGTGGTTAGTATTAAGCTGATAGCTAGATAATAACGAAAAAGGAACTCAATTGAGTTCCTTTTTTATACACTTTTAATCACTTAGTTTTAAATATCAATGACAATATTAATGCATTTACTCAAGGGACAATATGTAATCAAACTCTTGCTGAGTAACCGGTTGTACACTAAGTCTTGCTCCTTTACTGACGAGCACCATTTCAGCTAGATTAGGATCTGCTTTTAACTCTGTCAGCGTTATAATACGGCTAAATTTAGCTTTAAAAGTCAAATCTACAGCCACCCAGCGTGGGTTATCAATAGAGGAATTCGCATCAAAGTAAGTTGAAGCTTGATCAAAAGCACTTTGATCAATAAATGGCGCTGACGACACAGTGGCTAAACCCACAATGCCTGGCACTTTACAGCTAGAGTGATAAAAAAACACAATATCGCCAAGATCTACTTTATCCCGTAAAAAATTACGAGCCTGATAATTTCTGATCCCATCCCAAGTTTCTGTTTGATTTTCGCAATGTGCTAAATCATCAATACTGAACTCATCTGGCTCAGACTTCATTAACCAAAAAGCCATATCATGCTCCCTCTATTTGGCGCTGTTTATCAAATAATGCGAATTCTTCTAAAATTAAATCAGTAAATAACTGCCCTGCTCTACCAAGAGGTCGCTCTAGTGTTGAAACAAGTTGCGGCGTAAAACGAAACCGATGACCACCAACAAAATCTACAAGCGCTAACTGATTTGCAGCAAGTTCTTCATTAATTAGAAACTCCGGCATCCAGCCAAAGCCTAACCCTTTTAATAACGCATTTTTTTTCATGATAAAACCTGACAAGTAAAACACTTTATCACCGCCAAATTGTAGCTCATCTCGCTGCTGAGTCGGTGCTGAGTCTTCAATGGTGAGTTCAACATGCTGTTGTAATTCAGTTAAACTGATTGATTGCTTAGTGGCTAACGGATGCTGTGCTGCACACACTAATAGGCTTGTAACGGTGGGCAACTGTTTAGCAGAGAAATATGGTGCGGCGGTATAATCTTTAACTAACATCAAATCCGCTTTATCTCGTTCAAATCGATGTTGAACTCCGCCTAAAAACTCCATATTCAACTGTACTTTAGTCGGCACATTATGTTCAGACATTCGTTGCAGCGCAGTCATAATAGGCTCCATTGGGAGTGCACCATCTATGACTAATTCAAGCTTTGGCTCCCACCCTTCACTAAAGCGACTCGCTAAGTGTTCAATATTGGATAAATGCTGCAGTAACCGTTGGCCTTCAGCTAAGATAACCTTTCCTTCTGGAGTTAATTCGGCTCGATATTGCTCGCGGTTAAATAATTGTACCCCTAAGTGCTGCTCAAGCTTTTTCACTTGGTAACTTACGGCTGATTGAGCCTTATGCAAACGCTCAGATGCTTTAGCAAAACTACCTTCTTCTACAAGTACTTGCAGAACATTAAAGGCTTCTACATCAATTTTCATATATCCCTCACGCTTAGGCTCTGTCCAATTGCCGTGACACTATTGTAAACAAATCGATACCATCAAAAAATCTAATTGAGTTAAGTGGTTTATTATTCTTTTTTTTGTTCATTCTAGCAACTAAATTGATAACTAGATCACAAAGTATTTGATTCTTTTGCGCTAGAAACACTAACAATAATCGTGCAACAAGCTAATCAAGGCTTATAAAATGAGTAAATAGGGTTAAGGAGTCAGTATGCCTTTTTATGTTCAGCAAGGTCAGATACCTGCTAAACGTCATATCGCTTTTAAGAAAGAGTCAGGCGAGTTGTACCGTGAAGAGTTATTTTCGACCCACGGTTTTTCAAATATTTACTCCAATAAATATCACCATAATATGCCAACGAAGGCGTTAGAAGTCGCTCCATACTCACTAGAGCACGGTAAGGCTTGGCAAGATTCATTAATTCAAAACTATAAACTCGACTCTCGCCAAGCTGACTGTGAAGGTAACTTTTTCAGTGCACGGAATAAGATTTTTTTTAACAGTGATGTGGCGATGTACACCGCCAAAGTCACTACAGATACTGCTAAGTTCTATCGTAATGCATACGCTGATGAAATCGTATTTGTGCATCAAGGTGAAGGTAAATTACTCAGTGAGTATGGCGAACTAGACGTTAAACAATGGGATTATTTAGTGATCCCTCGTGGTACGACTTATCAGCTTAAATTTAACGACTACGAAAATGTTCGTTTATTTATTATCGAGTCATTTTCAATGGTTGAGGTGCCAAAACATTTTCGTAATGAATATGGCCAGATGCTCGAATCAGCTCCCTACTGCGAGCGAGATTTTAGAACCCCAACCTTAACAGAAGCAATTGTTGAACAAGGTGAGTTCCCTCTTGTCAGCAAGTTTGGTGACAAATATCAAGTCACCACGCTTGAATGGCACCCTTTTGATCTTGTTGGCTGGGACGGATGTGTTTATCCGTGGGCATTTAACATCACAGAATATGCGCCTAAAGTAGGGAAAATTCATTTACCTCCTTCTGATCATATTGTATTTACTGCAAACAATTTTGTTGTGTGTAACTTTGTGCCTCGTCTTTATGACTTCCACCCTGAGTCAATACCTGCACCTTACTACCATAATAATATCGACAGTGATGAAGTCCTGTATTACGTCGATGGTGACTTCATGAGTCGAACGGGTATTGAAGCTGGATATATGACACTCCATCAAAAAGGCGTCCCTCATGGCCCGCAACCTGGGAAAACTGAAGCATCGATAGGCAAAACAGAAACCTATGAATATGCCGTAATGGTAGACACCTTTGCGCCACTCAATTTAACCACTCATGTTAGAAACTGCATGAGTGACGACTACAACCGTTCATGGATTGAATCATAAGCAGTTTTTTGATTCAGCTTTAACCGATTAAAACGTCACCAAAGAGTGACGCTCAAAGCAAATAAAATTAAGGAAAACACAATGGCGAGCGAAACAAACCCACTTGGTCTTTTAGGCATTGAATTTACAGAATTTGCCAGCCCAGACACTGATTTTATGCATCAAGTGTTTATTGACTTTGGTTTTTCTATGCTTAAAAAAGCAAAAGCGAACGATATTGTTTACTACAAGCAAAACGATATTAATTTCTTACTGAATAAATCTAAGCAAGGATTCTCAGCAGATTTCGCTAAGTCTCACGGCCCAGCAATCTGCTCAATGGGTTGGCGTGTTGAAGATGCTGAATTTGCCTTTAACGAAGCGGTAGCGCGTGGAGCAAAGCCAGCTGATGATGCAGCAAAAGATATGGCCTACCCTGCAATTTATGGTATTGGTGACAGCTTAATTTACTTTATTGATGTGTTTGGTGATGCGCAAAATATCTATAAAAATGATTTTGAAGACTTAGCAGAGCCAATGATTGTTGAAGAGAAAGGCTTTATGGAAGTCGATCACCTAACCAACAATGTTTATAAAGGCACTATGGAAAAATGGGCTAACTTTTATAAAGACATTTTTGCCTTTACTGAAGTTCGTTACTTCGACATCAGCGGTGCACAAACAGCACTAGTTTCTTATGCACTTCGTTCACCAGACGGTAGTTTCTGCATTCCGATTAACGAAGGTAAAGGCAACAATAACAACCAAATTGATGAATA
The DNA here is from genome assembly GCF_030252245.1 of Shewanella goraebulensis. Classification (NCBI taxonomy): domain Bacteria; kingdom Pseudomonadati; phylum Pseudomonadota; class Gammaproteobacteria; order Alteromonadales; family Shewanellaceae; genus Shewanella; species Shewanella goraebulensis. The sequence continues at coordinate 2,170,975 of NZ_CP126972.1, read as the reverse complement.
CTTAGGTGAATACAATGGCCCTGGCGTTCAGCATTTAGCATTTAGAAGCCGTGATATTGTTGGCTCTCTTGATGCTATGGAAGGCACAGCAATCAAGACCTTGGATATTATCCCTGAATACTACGACACGATTTTCGATAAGTTACCACAAGTGACAGAAGATCGAGATCGTATCAAGCATCATCAAATTTTAGTTGATGGTGATGACGATGGTTACTTACTTCAAATTTTCACTAAAAACCTATTTGGTCCAATCTTTATTGAAATCATTCAACGTAAGAATAACCTAGGCTTTGGTGAGGGTAACTTTAAAGCATTATTTGAATCTATAGAACGTGATCAAATGAAGCGTGGCGTACTGTAAACCTTAATATTTGCCGCTTAGTAAAACAATAAAGCCCGTTACTTAAACAAGTAACGGGCTTTTAATTTACTACAATCATATTTTTAGCAATTAAAACGGCACTTCGCACTTGATTTCAAAAGGCTCAAATGTCACTGGATGGGTAAAGCTTAAGTTACTTGCATGAAGTAACAGTCTTGGTGCGAGCGTCTGTGAGTCCTCATTGCAATATAAATCGCAGCCCAGAATAGGATGACCAATATACTGACTGTGAATTCTTAATTGATGTGTTCGCCCAGTAATCGGTTTAAATCTCACCCTAGTGACAGGAGTTAAGTTAGATTTGCCATCAGCAAACGCCTGTAAATACGTTCGTTCAATGATTTCAATTTCAGATAAGGCTGTTTTGCCAGTTTCAGGACAGATTTTCATAAAAGGAAAATTTTCAGTATCTTTGCTAATAGCTGCATTTATCACAGCGGAATCTTCCAATGCTTTTGAAGCATGCCCATACAAAGTCGCATGATAGTACTTAACAATCGTTTTTTCTTGAAACTGTTTGGTTAATAAGCCATTGACCGATTTATTAAGCGCCACCAGCATGATACCTGACGTGCCAAAATCTAATCGATGCACTAAAGTAGCAGTGGGAAAATCTTGGACAAGTCTGAAGTGAACAGAATCTTTATTTAATGGATTTTTACCAGATAAACTCAATAAGCCACTTGGCTTATTGATCAGCAAGATATACTCATCCTGATATAGAATTGAAATTTGTTCTTTACAAGGTGGGGCAATAAATTCTGTCATTTCAGCCTTAAACAATCGATAAGCCGAGAATGGTAATAAAAAGATGGCAATTAAGCCACCCTTGTTATGTGTTCGTTTAAGTAAATATAATATTGAAATTAAGCCCAGACTGAGCTTACATCATCAATTTTACTTTTCTAAAATTCAGCTAATGATTTTTTAATTTCTTTTAAAAAATCGGCGCCTAATTTAGGGTCTCGTAAGCCGTACTCAACAAACGCTTTCATATAGCCTAATTTATCACCGCAGTCATGGGACTTACCTGACATATTAAAGGCTTCAACAGAGTCTGACTCAATCAACATATCGATAGCATCAGTTAATTGAATTTCATTGCCTGCTCCTGGTGGTGTTTTAGCTAATAAGCCCCAAATTTTTTCAGAAAGAACATAGCGGCCCACTACAGCAAGATTTGAAGGAGCCTCTTCTACTTTAGGTTTTTCCACCATCTTAACAATAGCTGAAGAGAAACCAGGCAAAATAGTTTCGCCATTACAATCTGCAATACCGTATTTGTTCACATCTTTTTCATCCACTGGCGCCACCATGATTTGGCTGGCACCTGTTTCATTGTATCGGCTAATCATAGTAGATAAGTTTTCAGTACGTTGATCAGCTGTGTGACCATCTAAAATCACATCCGGAAGCACTACAGCAAAAGGGCTATCGCCTATGCAAGGCTTCGCACATAAAATTGCATGACCTAAGCCTTTCGCTTCACCTTGGCGAACTTGCATGATAGTGACATTTTTAGGGCATATAGATTGTACTTCATGTAATAACTGACGCTTAACACGCTGCTCTAAAGTAGATTCGAGCTCATATGATTTATCGAAATGATTTTCAATGGCATTCTTACTTGCATGAGTTACTAAAACAATTTCAGTAATACCAGCACTAACACATTCATCAACAATGTACTGAATAAGCGGTTTATCAACAATAGGCAACATTTCTTTCGGGATTGCTTTTGTCGCTGGTAACATCCTTGTACCTAAACCCGCGACTGGTATAACAACTTTCATATAAACTCCATTAGCCCTAACGGCGCCTTTCAGCATGATCATTCACGCAAACTACTTTCAAGAATAGCAGCTTGTATGTTGATAACAAAAACAAAATTCACAAAAGTTAAATTAACCTACACTCGAAATACCTTGATTCAATTTTCTCGAATAAATACAGTTTTAATAACACTCATATTGATGAATATTCAGTCTAATTGGAAAGAGCTGAGTTTATTCAAATTTTTAACACCATCACATGCTTGTGAAAAATCGACATTAAACCAGCCTAGCCGTTATGTAAATGACGACTAAAATGAAAAAAACCGCAATAATGCGGTTTTCTTAATTTCATTAGTATTAGTGAACTACATGTTCACATCTACAATATAATGTCCCTGCAACCAATTACGTCCGATGAGTAATTTGTAGGTCATTTTACTGCGATCACGCAGGTTCACATCAACTTTAAACTCTTCGCCAGGCTCACCAATGGTCAATGTCACCATATAACGGATTTCACTACCTTGTGCATTACGAATTAACGATGTGCTATGGATACGGGCTGTGACGTCAACTGTTTCGCCTTTTTCGTTCATGGTTGTGAACGTGACGTCTTTACCAACATTGTTTTCCATGTTGGCTTTATCTTCATCATTAATTCGCAAATTCACTGCATGCAAAGAGTTTTCAACCGCGCCAGTATCGATGCGGGTATCAAATATTAACCCTGACTCCACAATGCTTATCCCTGCGGTTGGTCCGATAAACTTCTTTTCAGACACATCAACAACATATTTGCCTTTAAGCCAGTTACGACCAATAAGTAACTTGTAGTCCATTGTGGTTCTATTTTTCAAATTAACTTTCACTTTACGGGTGCTGTCACCGAAAGTGATGGGCAATTTAACTGCATAACGGGTTTCAGTGCCTTGAGAATTACTTACAGTGGAAGTACCGATAATTTCCGCAGTAACAGTTTCTTTGTCACCTTTTTCATTGAAAGTAGTAAAAGATACATTTTTACCAATGTTATCTTTCATTTTTTTAGCACTACCGCCTTCTACTTTAATATCTAATGCGTGTAGAGATGAGTTTACTGCACCCGTATCCATTCTCGCTTCAAATACAATTCCATTTGCACTGACAGACATCATTTCAGTTTGGCCTAACACTTCTTTTTCAGCAGCAATACTCGAAAATGAAATGCAGCTGAATAAGGTGGCAGTAACGATTGTTTTGAACATGCAATAATCCTAAAAATAAAATGAATGAAGGTGTTTAGAAGGAAGTTTATCTAAGAATTTGTTCGATTTCTTTATCGAATAAGTTTTTGATTAACCCAGAAAATTCAGTGATAAAGACACTTTGCTCTGGTGTCGCATTATGACTGGCAACACTTGCTAAAATCTCTTCCAAATCATACACAATGGCATCAATCTCTCGGATGACTTTATTACGCTGTGCGAAAGATAAATTTGGGTTTTGACCACAAACCATAATTATTTGAGCTGATAGTTGATCTTCAAATAATTCCATAACCGTTTGGCTATTAATGCTGTTATCTTCAGAAGCTTCAAATAGGCCAAGATGTTCAGTTAGATATTGAATTAAATGAATATAGCCATCTTTATCAGTGACCATTATGTCCCCTAATTAGGTGGCTTTTGATTGACAAAAGCCACTTGTGAATTTTCTAATTTAATATGCTTAACACACTGTTCTATTGCGACAAAGTAAGCACAAAAGACACTGGAACCGCTAAACTAATGCTACTTAAACCAGCTACTTCTCGGAGCTTATTCACACCTTCTACTAAATCAAAGTCGTTGGCTTGAATAATCACTGGCGACATACTGCTTACCACCATTTTTTTATCCGATAATTTTGCCACTAGCACATCAAATGTTTTTAACCGACTTTTACCGTGCAAATCAATGGTGCCATCAATTTGAGTAACTAACGTTGAACCCACGCTCAAATCTGCCAATAACTTAGGGTTAACGACCGCTGATAACGTTAACTCGGGAAATTTAGCTACCTCAAAAAGCATTGTCTGCATTCGCTCATCACGAATTTCAACACCGGTATCGACGCTCACTAAATCAATCGATAAATTAAACGCTCCTTCTGGGGTTAAACTGCCACTTACTTTCTTAAAGTCATGAACTTCAGCAATGTCGCCTTTTTTCACTGATATAAAACTGACTTTTGAGTGTCCCTGCTTAACTTGCCAATCGGCTGCAAAAACAGCTGAAGATAATAAAGAAGTAGACAGTAACGCTATAGGTAATACTGCGAGCCATTTTTTCATCATTAATCCCTTTTGTGAATAAAAACAGTTAAATTATAGATTAAAATTTATTAACTCGGAGACTATCCCCACTTCGAGTTAATTATCCTTTATGGCAACTGAGTATCAGCTAAACATTAAATTACTACAACAGCTATAAACGACTTAGCCATTTATCAAGCGCTTGAGCAAACGCATGTTTGTCCGCTTGTGAAAAGCTATTAGGTCCTGCGGTATGCACACCACTATTTCTTAACTCTTCCATAAAGTCACGCATAGTTAAACGCTGCTTTATATTATCAGTAGTATAAATATCACCACGAGGGTTAAAGACCATCGCGCCCTTTTCAATAGCGTCAGAGGCTAATGGGATATCACCGGTTATCACTAAGTCACCACTATGTAACTGCTCCACAATATAATTATCGGCTTCATCAAATCCTGAGCTCACTCGAACAACTGAGATGTTCGGTGAAGCAGGCACACGAATAAGCTGATTCGCCACCAAAACTAATGGTATGGATTTTCTATCAGCTGCGCGAAATAGCATTTCTTTTACAGGGTTTGGACATGCATCAGCATCGACCCAAATTGTTTTACTCATTCATATTCTCAATAGCTTTGTGTTGTAGCGATATAATCAATGCAATTACGGCGCTAAACGATCAATATTCCAACCAGATGGTGCTTTTTGATATATAAAGCGGTCATGAAGTCTACGCTCACCACCTTGCCAAAACTCAATGCTTTCGGCCTTTATTCGGTAACCACCCCAAAATTTCGGTAATGGCACTTCACCTTTAGCAAATTTGCTTTTCATTTCATTAAACTTGCCTTCTAGAGCTTGGCGAGCACTTATTTTGCTCGACTGCTTCGATACCCATGCAGCTATTTGGCTGTCCTTTGGGCGGCTCATAAAGTATTTAGTCACTTCTATCATAGATAATGGCTCAGCTTCGCCAGTGACGGCAACTTGCCTTTCTAAAGGGTGCCAAGGAAACAATAAACTGGTTTTAGCATTGTTTGCCAACTGGGTGGCTTTTCGGCTTTCTAAGTTTGTAAAAAAAACAAAACCGTCATCATCAAACTTTTTCAGGAGTACTATACGTTGGAACGGCTGACCATGCTCATCGACAGTGGCAACACACATCGCGGTTGGATCAGTTAATTCAGCTTGTTTTGCCTGCTCAATCCATAATGTAAATAAGTCCATTGGATTATTTGGTAAATCATTTCGTCGCAATCCACCTTGAGTATATTCACGGCGGATATCAGTTAAATCATTCATTTAGATACCTCTTCAATTACTGTCATTATACTCACAGTTACTGATATATGATCATGACATCGCTGATAATTATGCTTATAAGCGCTAATTGCAAAAAGAAGGTATAAAAAAACCAACGATAATCGTTGGTTTTTTATTAAAAGCTCACAGCTAAAATTACTTTTTAACTAAGCCTTTGCCTTCCGCCCACACGTGTAGCAACTCAAGACCTAAGGTAGCACCTGCAAGCGCTGTAATATCTGCAGAATCGTAAGCTGGAGCGACTTCAACTACATCCATACCCACGATATTCATCCCACGAAGACCACGGATGATTTTCATGGCTTTATCACTGGTTAAACCGCCGCATACTGGCGTGCCTGTACCTGGCGCATAAGCAGGGTCTAAACAATCAATGTCAAAGGTCACGTATAATGGCATATCACCGACACGGGCTTTAATTTGCTCAACAATTTGCGCCGCGGTTAAATCATTGGCTGTTGCGGCATCAATGACTTTAAAAGCATGCTCTGCAGTATTGTATTCTGTGCGAATACCCACCTGAATCGAGTTTTCTGGTGCTATTAGGCCTTCATTTGGCGCATGGAAAAACATGGTTCCATGATCATACTTGCTGCCCTGACTGTAAGTGTCTGTGTGGGCGTCAAAATGTAATAACGCCATTTTGCCGTATTTTTTATAATGTGCGCGCAGTAATGGCAAAGTGACAAAGTGATCGCCTCCAAAACTTAATAATGCTTTGTCACTATCAAGGATTCGAGTAGCAAAGCCTTCTAGTCTTGTAGTGAAATCTTCTTGATCCCCGCAATCAAACACTAAATCGCCAGCATCGACAATATTGATGGTTTCGCTGATGGAGAAATCCCACGGCCAGCGGGTTTCTTCCCAAGCAAGGTTAACAGAAGCGCGGCGGATAGCATCAGGCCCCATACGACCACCTGAGCGACCTGTTGTCGCCATATCAAATGGCAAACCAATCACAACTACATCAGCGTCTGTTTCTATCGGCTTAAAGTTAAGTGGCTGACGTAAGTAACCAAATGCATTGGAATACAATGAATAATCTGCTTTTTCAGCAAAAGTGCTCATAAAAATCTCCGTAAAGGCTGAACGCCAATAACTACAAATATTCTGGTATCAGTACTTCATGACAAAGTTGCTGATAATGACTAAAGTTGACATCGTACCCTTGTTCAGTTGCAAGCGAGCAGCTGCCTAAACACAAATGTGCAGGGAACCCTTCAGTGTTTTTAGGTGAATTAAAACCAATGACATCCCAACTTCCAGGGTTTAGGCTACTTAATAATCTTGAGTAAATATCGACTGGGTGATTAGTTAAGTTCACGTTAGTTTCTAAGCTCACATAAGAACTTTTTTCTTGAGGGGTAATATGAATCGTAAAGTACTCCAGCCCTTTAATGCCGTTTATTGAGTAACCAAACGGTTCAAACAAAAAATCATCCACAATAAAGTCAGGGAATAACTCTGATAGTGCTAATAAATCACGGATCCCTTGGGAAGATTGATTCACACCACGCAAATAATCTGCTGCTTCACCATTAATGTGGTACATCAATAGCTCATTCGTCACGTCCGTTACTGGGGCTATAAATGGCTTTTTAGAACTGAACATATAATGATGGTGCGAGTCTAAATGACCAATGCGATACGCATTACCCGTAATAGTTTGACGAATTTTTTTCAAATCATCTTGAAACGAACTCGACTGCAGGTGAGATAAATATTCGTTCTTACGCTGATAACTGGCAAAGCCTATAGCTTCTTCACCGACATGAGCAATAAACGACATCACCGCATCAGCAAGTGTGGTTGTGCCACAGGTAAGCATGACAAAACGGTCATCCCACACAAATAAACTCGATTCACTCAATAAATAAGCGTCGCAATATTCATTACTGATTGACGAGAGAATTTCAGCGTTAGCGCAAGCCACAATATCAGCCCAAAAGGGTTGACCAAAACTGCGAAGTTTTTTAGATGAGTCAGCGAGTATGACTTCAATCTTTTTTTCCGAACCTTCAAAAAACATATTTCAAAACCTAAAAACGCGGAGCCACTCATGTGGCTCTGCTGACACACTTTTTACGAGAAATCTTCTAAATAGGTGTAACCCTTTAGACCTAACTGTAACTCTTCCAAAATCGAGGTTCTTTCTTCTTCAGCAATATGCTGATTCACCAATTCTTCATAGGTTCGCATAAATGCCACAGCATCTAAGTTTACATAACGAAGTACATCGGCAACCGTATCACCAGCTAATACTGATTCAATATTAGGTAAACCGTTTTCTTCAACACGGACGACGGCTGAATTAGTGTCACCAAACAAGTTATGCATATCACCCAAGATCTCTTGGTAAGCACCAACCATGAAAAAGCCGATTAAATAAGGGCTCTCTGGAGTCCAAGCTGGCACTGGCAACGTGGTTTCGATACCTTGTCCATCAACGTACTGGTCAACAATACCATCAGAATCACAAGTGATATCCAGCATAACAGCTCGTCTTTCAGGCGGTTTGTCCAAACCACTTAACGGCAACACTGGGAAAACTTGATCAATCCCCCATGCATCTGGAATTGATTGGAACAATGAAAAGTTGACAAAAAACTTATCCGCTAACTTCTCATTTAACTCATCAATAATAGGTCGATGGAATCGGTTGTTATTACTTAATAAGCTTTTTAATGCATAGCAAACTCGTAAATTGGTTTGCTCAGCCCAAGCACGTTGCATCAAGGTCAATTGGCCTACAGAGAACAACGAATGCGCTTCAGCAATATCACTTTGAGTGTCATGATAAATCTCAATAATCGCGCGATTATCTGGACGTTCACTCATATCCGTCCACGACTCCCACATGTTGTGTAATAGTTGTGGCGCATCTTCTTCAGGTGGCTGAATGTCTTCTGGTTTATAAGATTCAGTGCCAATCACATCGGTAATTAATACCGCATGGTGAGCGGTTAAATGACGACCAGACTCAGAAATAATCCGCGGCATTGGTTGCTCATATTCATTACAAATATCACTCAACACGCTGACAATGTTATTAGCGTATTCAGTTAAGCCATAATTCATTGAGTTATTGCTTTGGCTTCGCGTGCCGTCGTAATCTACGGCTAAGCCGCCACCAACATCAAACGTATCAATCAATGCCCCTAACTTGCGTAACTCACAGTAAAAGCGCCCAGCTTCACTTACACCTTGGCGAATATCGCGAATATTGGCGATTTGCGACCCTAAGTGGAAATGAATTAATTGCAAAGAACTCATCATGTCGAGCTCTTTTAACTCGTTAAGGACTTTTAAAACCTGCGCTGCTGATAAGCCAAACTTTGACTTCTCGCCACCACTTGCTTGCCATTTCCCCTTACCCTGAAATGCAAGGCGAGTACGAAGGCCTAAACGTGGTGTAACGCCTAACTTTTCAGACTCTTGAAGAATCAGTTTTAACTCAGAAATCTTCTCAATAACGATATAGACTTTATGGCCAAGTTTTTCACCAATCAAAGCTAAGCGTACATATTCTTTGTCTTTATAACCGTTACAAACAATCACTGAACTGGCTTTTTGAGCCATGGCAAGAACGGCCATCAATTCAGGCTTACTACCTGCCTCTAAGCCCAACTGCGGGACTTCTTTAGACTTTTGACTTGCTAAAATCTCTTCAACAACCGTTTGTTGTTGATTTACTTTTATTGGGTAAACCAATAAGTAATCGTTCTGATATTCGTACTTCTGAATAGCTTCATTAAATGCATCACAAAGGTTTTCGACTCTGCGATGTAAAATCTGCGGGAAGCGCACAAGCACAGGTAAAGCAACGCCGGCTTTAACCATATCTTTGGCAAGCTCATTTAAGCCAATAGTGCAATCTGGCTTACTTGGGTCTGGGGTCACTGTGACTTCACCACTATCATCAATGCCAAAGTATTGTTGGCTCCAATGCGTTACGTTATAGCTAGAACGTGCGTTTTCGATAGACCAATCTTTCATATTCTTCATTCCGTCTATTCAGCCGATTATGCAGAAACGCTTTGAGCGTCTTTTACTGCACTTTCAACAAATGCAGGCAATGCAAAGCTTGCCATGTGTAAAGCAGGCGTATAGTAACGAGTGCTGATATTAGCCTGTTCAAAACGTTGCTTTAATGTCGTTAAATCTTGCTCGCGAGCCGTTAAATCATTAGTCGCCCATGCAAAAGCCATTGTGCCACCAATATATGTAGGTACTGCAGCATTATAAAACCAGCAGTCTTTTACATAAGGACTCATGCGCCTTACTGTATCTTGCAGCTCTTGGGGTTGCATAAATGCCACCCCATTTTGAGCGACAAAAATACCATTGTCTGTTAAACTGCGAGTGCAATTTTCATAAAATGCCGAGCTGAACAACACTTCACCAGGCCCCACAGGATCGGTGCAGTCAGAAATAATCACATCAAACTGCTGCTGGCAATGTTCAATAAAATGCATCCCATCATCAATCACTAAATTAACACGTGCATCTTCAAATGCACCTTGTGAATGTTGAGGGAAATAGGTTTTACACATTTCAACTACATTAGCATCGATTTCAACCATAGTAACCTGCTCTATAGATTGATGTTTTAATACCTGTCGTAGCATTCCACCGTCACCACCACCGATGATAAGTACTTTTTTAGCACTGCCATGCGCAAGGATAGGTACGTGAGTCATCATTTCATGATAAACAAATTCATCTTTTTCAGTTGTTTGAATAGCGCCATTAAGTGCCATTACTCGGCCAAAATTAGTATTTTCAAAAATACTTAAATGCCACTGCTCTGTTTTTTGTTCAAACAGAACTTGTTCAACTTCAAAATACTGACCGTAGCCGGTATGCAATGTTTCGTAATAAATATTTGATTTGTTTAGCATGCCAAAGTCCAACGCTGCCATAAATTCGATGACCGTCACAGCGTAGATGTAAGTTAAAAACGTGAATCATTAAGCTTGTACTGTTTTTTTATAGTCAAACTCATTATTCGAGCCAATGCTATTTAGACAGAATTCAATCAATGCTTCTATGGTTTTAATCGGGTATCTGTAACCTTACTTCATAAAAGCAAGGGGTCACTCACTACCCAACTATATAATCTGTTCTTTTTATCTAAAATCACGAATATTAGGATTCGTTGGTTCAATTAAAAAAGCGGCGCAATTAAACCCTGCAAACCGTGATAATGCAAGGATGAAAAAGCAATTTTAGTATAAATTTAATTCATTATTTAACTGCAACAGCAATGTTATGTTTTTTTTGTTAAAAACCAGACAGTTCTGGCAAATAATTTGTGCTCAATTGAGATAGTTTATTAACCTAGCCATTTTCAAACTAAGCTTTTAAGCTTGAGATTATTATCTCAAGTATCAAACGCAGAAATAAGCACAGTTACAAGCATCGATATTGCGTATATAATTACCCAGTTTTCTCCTTATCTTTAGTTAAATAGAGCCGCAAATGATACAAATCGGAAAGAGTCACTCCCTAGAAGTCGTTAAACAAGTCAGTTTTGGCATTTATGTGAATGCGCAAGAACTAGGTCAAGTATTACTACCTAATAAGTTCGTCCCTAAAAACTGCCAAGTTGGCGATATGGTTGATGTATTTCTTTATCTTGATTCTGAAGATATTGTTATTGCGACGACCCAAAAACCTTACGCTCAAGTCGGTGAGTTCGCTTATTTAAAAGCAATCGCGACAGGTCCTTTTGGCGCTTTTTTAGATTGGGGCTTAGATAAAGATTTATTACTTCCTTTCGGTGAGCAACATAGAAGCATCGAAGAAGGTAAGTCATACCTAGTTTATGTTCATGCTAACCATGTAGATGAACGTATTATGGCTTCATCAAAAGTCGATAAGTTTTTAGATAAGACGCCAGCTGATTACGAAGCAGGACAAGAAGTCGACTTAGTCATTGGTGGCAGCACAGATTTAGGCTTTAAAGCCATTATCAATAACGCTCATTGGGGCGTATTGTTCCAAAATGAAGTTTTCCAGCGTTTGAGTTTCGGTCAATCTATTAAAGGTTACATCAAACAAGTTCGTGATGATGGCAAAGTGGATTTGATTTTACAAAAAGCCGATCAAAAGAACTTAGACAGAAATGCTGAAACCATCATCAACAAATTACACCGTGCAGGTGGCTTCTTGCCACTGAATGACAAGACTGACTCAGCTATTATTTATGATCAATTGGCCATGAGTAAAAAAGCTTTCAAGCGAAGTATTGGTGGCTTATTCAAAGGTGGACAAATTAGTATCCAAGACGATGGCATCAAATTGCTTAAATAAACTGCATCCAGCCTGAATTATTTGATAAAAAGCATGGTTCTGTTATAACAAACCATGCTTTTTTATTTGGAGTAATTTATGGAACTTAGCAATCAAGAAGCCCGTATTATCGGCTGTTTATTAGAAAAAGAAATTACTACCCCCGAGCAATACCCTCTTTCAATCAATTCCTTAACCATGGCGTGTAATCAAAAAAGTAGCCGTGAACCCGTTATGAGTCTCACTGACCAAGAAACACAATCACTCATAGATGATCTCACCAAGAAAAGACTGATCAGTGAGCAAACAGGGTTTGGCAGTCGAGTCGTCAAATACAAACATCGTTTTTGTAACACCGAATTTAGTGATCTTCAGTTTTCTAGTGAGCAACTTGCAGTGCTTATTGTATTGTTACTTCGTGGCCCACAGACCCCTGGTGAATTGAAAACACGCTGCAATCGATTACATGAATTTGATAGTCCGCAGCAAGTTGAAGCCGCATTACAATCTTTAGCGTCTCGCGATGAACCTCTAGTGGTACAATTACCCCGTGAAGCTAACCGTCGGGATAGCCGTTATGCGCAACTATTTTCAGATAAACAATTTCTCGAGCAAGGTAGTACTCAATTTGAAGTCAGCGCCGCTCCGATAAGTAAATCAGTGAATAATGAGGCAACGAATGCATTACTTGAGCGAGTTGATACACTAGAAGCTCAAGTCAGTGATTTAACCCAGCGTTTATCTGAGCTTGAACAACTTCTTGATTAACCATTAATGTTCAAGTTAACACAGACTTAACAAAAATTAATCTTCATCGAGTCCGCTATCAAGTATGATGGCGGACACATCATCGTTTTCTCAAGGATATTTTTTATTTATGGACTCATCTCCTCGCTCTTCCTCACTTCGTCAGACTTGGCTGATTGCCAGTTACGAACTGAGTAAGCGATTTACCAATACTAAAGGGATTGCGGCGTTAATCGCATTCTCGCTCCTTTGGGCAATTATCTTGCTATATCCAGTGCAAAGTGCATCGGTATACATGCTAGAACCAGGATTTAAAGAGTTGGTCCAAGGCATATATGGGCCAGATGCGTTAAGCCAGCTTTTTAGCTGGAAAGTCGCCGAGTTTGCTGTCTTTTGGTGTATTGCACTTTATGTGTTCCCCATGTTTAGCATCTTTATTACCGCCGACCAATTTAGTTCAGATAAACACCGTGGTTCATTCAGGTTTCTGACATTAAGAGTCAGTCGCGATAGTATTTTCTTTGGCCGCTTCTTAGGTCAGATGCTGATTCAATCTTGTTTACTATTACTGACAATTATCGCCACGATCCTAATGGTACTGAGTCGAGATGCCAGCTTATTTGCTGATGCACTATTAAGTGGCTTTTCTGTGTTCATTAATGTGTTTATCGCATTACTGCCTTATACCGCGGTAATGGCAGTATTATCTTGGTATGCCAACAGTGCTAGACAAGCGAGTATTTATGCAGTCATTCTGTGGGCAGTTAGTGGTATTTTAATTATGCTCATTAATAGCCAAATACCCGCAATGTCATTTTTAAGCTGGGTGCTGCCTGGTTCGCAATTATCTCTGATGATAAATACCCAAGGCTTAGGCTCGTTGATTTACGCTCCCATTCCTTTGATTCAAACGCTCGCAGTATTAATTGCAGGTCGTATTTACATGCAACGGAGTGCACTATGAAGCTAATTACTTGTGAAGGCGTATCGAAGCAATACGGCGCCAAAGCTGCGTTATCTAATATTAATTTATCTTTAGATACTGGTGCACCTATTGCTCTTGTGGGACCTAACGGTGCAGGTAAAACCACCCTATTTAGTTTGTTGTGTGGTTATATTCATCCAAGTGCCGGTGACATTACCATTTTGGGTGAACAGCCTGGCAGTCAAAAACTACAAAATTTAGTATCAGCTTTACCTCAAGATGCAGCGCTCGATCCAAACTTTACCATAGTGTCGCAACTGACCTTTTTTGGAAAGTTGCAAGGTATGACGGGCAAACAAGCAAAACAAGAGGCTTTAAGAGTTTTAGATTTAGTCGATCTGACCTCGTCAGCTTTAATGCTTCCCAAAAGCTTAAGCCATGGTATGAGCAAGCGTGTTTCTATTGCTCAGGCGTTGATGGGCTCACCTAAATTAGTATTGTTGGATGAGCCTACAGCAGGCCTCGACCCAGCTAACGCCAAAAAGATCCGTCAAATCGTAAAGGATTTATCCGCTACTACTACTTTTGTCATTAGCTCACATAACTTAGAAGAGTTAGAAAAACTTTGTGATCAGGTGTTATATCTTGAGCAAGGCCAGCTGCAACAATCCGTTTCAATGAAAGCTGATGCTGAAACAGCCTTCTTAACCCTCACTATGCAGCAATCTGATATTCAATTACTCAGTGATAAAGTGAAAAGCATGCCGAAAATCATCAATGTTAAAATTAATAATGACGAACAAATCATTATTGAACATCACATTGATCATAGCTTTAATCTGGAATCGTCACTGCTTGCGTTATTTAGCGAACAAGGCTGGCAATATAAAGCCATTATGAAAGGCAGAAGTTTAGAAGAAACCTTATTCTCCAACTAAATGTTGCTCGCTATCTAGTGTTCAACGATAGATGGTTTCGACATGAAAGTTAGAGAATGTTTAAAGGCCCAGTATTATTACTGGGCTTTTTATTGGGATTTTCTATTGAATAAACGTGATACTAAGCAGGCTAAGCCTATAGCAAGCTAACAAATAAATAGTGCTCAATGACTCTCAACTAATGCCGCCTCCGCCCTTTAATTGAAAAACCTTAAGCCAACTCTATATATAGTTTTAACTTTAGCTGATTTTTTTATAGGGAGCTTTAACCAGATAGTGCCTATTTCTTATAACCACCGCACGTAACTAACACATATAACTACCCCTTATAAGCATGGCATGTAACCCGATTCAGCGTCGTATAGTAGGAAACACCACAGTATAGGCTTTATTAAGCGGAGTACTTTAAATTTATGGAGCGTTATTGGACGACAGAACAGCTGCAGGAGTTGGTAGAGGTTTTACTAAAGTATTTATCGAAACTTTTTTAAAGGCAAAAAAAAACTGTAGTCAAAGACTACAGTTTTATTTAATTATCTAGCCGAAGCTAGGAATAATTAAACTACAGTTACGTTCTCAGCTTGAGGTCCTTTCTGACCTTGAGTAACAGTGAACTGAACTTTTTGACCTTCGTCAAGAGTTTTGAAACCGTCTGAGTTGATAGCACGGAAGTGAACGAATACGTCTGGACCAGACTCTTGCTCGATAAATCCGAAACCTTTGTCAGAGTTGAACCACTTAACAACACCAGTAACTTGAGACATGATATAAATCCTGTATATAAAAAATAAAGCCTTAACGGCGGTAGAGCTGAAAATGCCGGTTTTACTTATGTTCACAGGACGAAACTGGTCGTATTGAAACACATAAACTAAGCCCAACCTTCAAGCCCGATAGATTATGAACCTTTCTACGGGGATGTCAACTAACATCAACATTTTAATTCAATTAGTTATTACCACGCTTAAAATTCGCGAATGAGATAACAACTAAAAACTAAATATCAGATTCAAAAAGTAAAATAGCAAATTTAGATGACAAATCAATTACGTTGATGAATTTCAATACTAAAGTCTAATTCGCAGCTAAGTCCTTGATCTGCAATTTGGGCTTTTTGCTCTTGAGTTAGTTTCCATGCATACGGTGTCATATTTAAAAAGTTTTCAATATCAATAGGGTCTGATAACTCTAATGGGTACTGTAATCT
Source organism: Shewanella goraebulensis (assembly GCF_030252245.1). Lineage (NCBI taxonomy): Bacteria > Pseudomonadati > Pseudomonadota > Gammaproteobacteria > Alteromonadales > Shewanellaceae > Shewanella > Shewanella goraebulensis. The sequence continues at coordinate 2,155,105 of NZ_CP126972.1, read as the reverse complement.
TTCTTGATGCAAACAATTAAAGCCCTCAAGCTCAGCTTTTGGCTCATCATGGGGTTTAGGTTCACTGTAGATGATTTTTTTCATGGCAAAATGATGCATTGGACCAGGCGAAACCGTAATTAAAATGCCGCCTTTTTTGATCACTCTTTGCAATTCTTCAAGTTTAGAAGGCGCATAAATACGCATGGACAAGTCGAACAAACCATCGGCAAATGGCATTTCATATGCACTCGCAACACAAAAATCTAATTCAGAATATCGTTTAGAGGCGTATTTAATCGCTGATTTAGAAATATCTAATCCTTGCAAGTGACATCCAATTCCCTGTCCAGACCGTTCATCGGCACTTGTACCAACGGTAACATGACCCTTTGCCGTAGCGTTATCCATAATTGCTTTGAATAAACGATGACTGTAATAGCCCTCACCGCAGCCAATATCTAAAATTCTTTGCTGTGTGGTTTCAGCCTCTGAATAACTGAATTGAATCGCGAGTTCGTTGACTCTATCACTGAGTTTTTGATAATAACCTTTATTTAAAAACTCCCGTCTCGCAAACATCATGGTTTTATTATCACCAGGATCTTTTGAATTTTTCTTTTGAACCGGTAGCAAATTGACATAGCCTTCTTTTGCACAATCAAACTGATGACGATTCTCACACTGCCAAGACTTAGCATTAAGTGACAAAGAAGTACGGCATATAGGACAAATATATTGCATCAAATAACTCTATATATAATAAATAAAAGGCATGGTTGAACTCTAATTAAAGAGTTGCTTAAAACGAATTGGCAAGGATTTTACGCAATGAACGGGGAAATGTCAGGTTTCTTCAGTCAACTTATCTACCATTAGGCTCACATCCGCTGGCGCTAATAAAGTAAAGCACTCTAATTTACGCTGCAAATCTTCAACATCTTTTGAGAGCTCATTGGCTGCTGTAGCGTAATTGGTTCGCTGTTGAGACTGACTATAAGTTCTCAGTAGCCACTGTTGTTTGTGGTTGAGTAAATTATCGAGTTTCAGCAGTTGAGCAGCAATGACCGCATGAACTTTATGATGCGTTTGTGATAAATACAAATTGATATCCGCCCTTACCTGTTCAATCTCGCTAATATTTAATGCTAACGTGGCAGGTGGCTCTTCATAATTAAAGTTTCTGGCAAGGATCGCTTTGGCCATCATAAGCTCTTTTGGCTCTTGGTTCAGGCGCAAGTCTTGTTCAAGGTTCACCGATTCACATACTGAATGCTGGTAACTGACGCTAACCAAGTTTTGCGATAAGTTTTCAACATCAAATGATAAACCAACACCTTTTCTTAATGACTGAGCAGAAATCCTTGGTGCAATGCCTATTTTGGCATATAGACGAAACCCTTGGCCTAAGGCTCGGTTAAACGTGAAATTTATAGCCGGAGGACTTGATTCAGTGTCAGATTCAATTTCAGCTTCATCAATAACTGCAGGGTCAATGGCAGCAGGCAGGTTAAGGCGCTCATCTAACAATTCAACTTTAAAAAATGGCTGGCAGGTTAAAATAAAACTCGCAGATTGGGCGCAATGAGACTCGCAGATAATAATTTCTGCTAATGGCTGGCTTAATGCAGGTAATAAAATAAAATCACTCACGTCTTCTGCAAGTGCAATCAATAAGGTTTGCCCCTGATTGATTTGATACTTAACTGGTTGACTAAATAAATGATTGTACATTTTTGAACTCCTGAATACCTTTCTAGATTGTAACCAGCAAATTCAATTACGTCATCTTATTAACTACATTACATTAGATTTACTGCATATTTATTAAACCAAAATACAACATCGAGATAATCAATCTTTAAATATATCTTCAGTCCGGTGAGTTCTCATTTGCTTGTATAATGACCAAATAGACTTCGAGAGGCCGAGCAAATAAAAAACAATGTTCTCAGTTAAATCTACGAATTAAATTATTAAGTATCTCGCACACATCTCACTTTATTATTGTGACGTAATATATCGCCTTGAGGGCCTTTGTAATAAAACTCCCCTTCGCTACCTGTCGCTGATTGTGCTCCGGGTTCTGTTATCACATCGACTTTATCGTTACTACGCTGAGAACCTGCGCCATGAACATCTAAAATGGTACTTTGCATATAGCCTAAAGCTCGACCAAATGACACATACACAGCATTACTTCCATCGCCACTGTTAGACACATGTGTCGTAGAGCTCCAGTAATAACCCCAATCTTTTACACCAGCTTCATTAGTAAACGAACTGCTATCAAATACGGCATCAATTGCTGCACTACTATGGGTATCTGGTGAGATAGAATAATCCACTAGGCTTTGAAGTTCTTTTGCATTAGGTAAACGCCAATCACTAAAAGACGCTGTTGTCGCGGTTTCACATTGGGATACTGCATCATCCCAATTGCTTGAATCACTATCACTTGTTTGCCACATTAATTCCGTGGCAAGGTCGCTTACAGTATCTGAAGTTAGAATTTCAAAATCATTTAGTCCGTAGTCTTCGTTTCCTGCAACACATCGAACATAAAATGGTTTGGTATCGCTTGGGTAACCTTTAATTCGTCCATCAACATAGTTAACGCCGAACATGGTTGCATCGCCATTCATTGTGGTACTTTGATATAAGGTGGTTGATGCATATTGACCATCAATGATGCGATCAACACCTGAATCCAAATCTCCAAAAGCCCAATCAAAGACTTGATCAATAAAAGGCACTAAGGTTGAAGTGTCAGTCCCTTGATAATCACTTGCGTCTTTGCCGCTAAATAAAATAAGTGAATATGCTTCTTTAACACTAGGTAAACGCCAATCACTTCGCCCCGCTAATGTCAGGTTGTCACAGTGCTCGACAGCATCTGGCTGAAACAATTTATCATCGTAATTTAATAAACCATCCTCGTTGATATCTGAACTTTGTTGCCAGATTAATCCGGTGACATTATCTGTCACTATTAAGCCATCATTACTCAATGTGTAATCAGGTTGATGACCATTGTAATCAGCATCATAACCTTTGCCATCGCACTTATTTTCGTCACCCGAGGATGAGCTATAACAAATGCTTTGATGAGTATCGACAATAGAGTATAGAGTCTCTGTCACAGTGCTTGATTGACTACTGACAATAATACTGTCGGCAACGCTATTGTCAGAACCATCATTCACGATTAACGAAATAACATAATCACCATCAATGCTCGCTGTAAAAGAAGCCATCACATTTTGCGCATCTGTTAGGGTGACAGAATCATCTGGCGCAGAATCGATTGTCCATTGGTAGCTGAGCGTATCTCCGTCAATATCAGAACTTAAATGACCGTCGAGCTGCACAAGCGAACCGGTAATAACCATTTGATCAGAACCCGCATCAGCTACAGGTATATTATTAATTGGGGTGACTGTATCATTTGGGTCATTATCAGATGAGTCATCTGAACCACCGCACCCCGCCATCAAACATGCTGAAATCAGTACTGCTGTAATAGCCAATGAATGTTCTGACTTCAATTTTCCATATATTGCCATTAGGGTGTTTACCTCTTCGGGGTTGAAATACTTGTACCTATTGTAAATAACTAATATATAAAGAATCACAGAGTTATTTGACCAATATACTAAGTTAATCAAGTGTGACTATTAGTTTTACAAAACCTTACACCAGCGCCTTTTTCTGCGATAAATCTTCGTTTTCATAGAATTAAATAGATGCAAATAGAGATGTAGAGATAATTAACAATATTGATTTGCCATTTAAAGGAGAATTTACTCTTTTTGTGGCCAGCTAATAGTGCCTGAACGAAATGATATCTAGGTTGCAGTATGAGCTGATATGTTCGGTAAAGTTAAACGATAAATTGAACGTTTTATGGGCTTCAGTAAGTCAGTAGGCAATATTGATGACAACGAGATTTAATTCATATCTATCTCGTTGTTAAAAAGTCACATCATGTTGTTTGTTTGAGCGCTTAACCCTATAGAACCTCGATATGGCTCTATAAAAGGTTTATCATATTTTAATCAGTGCTTTTTAAGTTTACTATCAGTTAAACTCAATTTTATATACGCACTTAAACCCATTCAATACACAGGATAGTGTTTAAGATTGAAAGCCTGTTAATGACTCAAACCTTAATAAGTAACGGATAACCCAAAGCAGTTATGAATAAAAATAACCAACCAACACTCTTTTGGCACGATTATGAGACCTTTGGTGTTAGCCCAGCAAAAGACCGACCGTCTCAGTTTGCAGGCATTCGAACTGATTTAGATCTTAATATCATCGGTGAACCTGAAAACTTTTATTGCAAGCAATCAACAGACTACTTGCCTGCCCCTGAAGCCATTTTAGTGACCGGTATAACGCCACAGCTTGCTAACCAAAAAGGGATGGCTGAGACTGAGTTTATGGGGCGTATTAACGCAATATTTACTCAACCTAATACCTGTGTCGTTGGTTATAACTCATTAAGATTCGATGATGAAGTGAGTCGTTATGGTTTTTATCGTAACTTTATCGATCCTTATGCTCGTGAATGGCAAAACGGTAATAGCCGTTGGGATATCATTGACTTAGTAAGAGCTTGTTATGCATTCAGACCAGAAGGCATCAATTGGCCGTTAAAAGAAGATGGCTCGCCTAGCTTTAAGCTAGAGCACCTTACACAGGCAAACGGCTTAAGTCATGAGCAAGCCCATGATGCCATGAGTGATGTCTACGCCACCATTGCAATTGCCAAACTCATTAAAGAGAAGCAACCCAAGTTATACGAATACTATTTTGAGCTTCGTAATAAGAAAAAGGTCGCCGAGCAAATTCAAGGCGATTTCATGCAACCGCTTGTACACGTTAGCTCAAAAATCAGCGCGGCTAATGGCTGTGTGACTCTAATTGCTCCCGCAGCTCCGCATCCAACTAATAAAAACGCCATGATATGCGTTAATCTTGCAATGGATTTAACTCCACTTGTCGAGTTATCAGCAGAAGAAATTTCCCAGCGTATGTATACGCCAAGAAGTGAATTAGCACCAGATGAGTTGCCTATAGCGCTTAAACAAATTCATTTGAATAAATGCCCTTTTATTGGCACGCCAAAACTATTAACTGAACAAGTCGCTGAGCGCCATCAATTTGATATGGAATTTGCTCGTAGCCAATATAAGTTTTTCAAACAACACCCTGAATTAAGAGAAAAACTACAAGCAGTATTCGAAATCAATGATCATCCTGTAACCACAGATCCTGACTTAATGCTTTATAGCGGCGGTTTCTTTAGCCATGCCGATAAAAGCAAAATGGAAATGATCCGTAATACCAAGCCCGAGAATCTTGCTGCACTTCAGCTTAATTTTGAAGATGAGCGTTTGGATACGATGTTTTTCCGCTATCGCGCCCGTAATTACCCTGAAACCCTTAATCATGATGAGTCATTAATCTGGCGAGAATTTTGCCAACAACGCTTATCTGATGCTGATTATGTGATTAATCTCGAAAACTTATTGGAAGAAACCAGCGAGAATGAACACAAGCAGAAGTTATTAAAAGCGCTTTGTCTTTACTTACAATCACTATAAGCGATTAATCAAATAGCTTATTTTGCACATATTGTTAAATTAAAAGGAATTGGTCATGCAAAATCGTTTCATTGATAGCATCACCCAACTACCTAAACCGGTAGCTACAGCCTTAATCCCATTACTCAATGAGGATTTTTGCGGTCATATTGATGCTAGTCAACTTGCTGAGCTTGTTAAAGTAAGTGAAATGACCGAAGAAGATTTACTATTAAGTTTGTTACCTATTGCTGCAGCATTAGCAAAACCCAGTATCAGTGAGTTTTACGTTGGCGCTATCGCAAAAGGTGAAAGCGGTGACATCTACATGGGAGCTAACTTCGAACTCTCTTCAGAAGCGTTATTTCACACCGTTCATGCCGAACAAAGCGCTATCAGTCATGCTTGGCTTAATGGCGAGCAAAAAATTGTTGATATCGTCGTCAATTTTAGCCCTTGTGGCCATTGCCGCCAATTCATCAATGAATTAGTCAGCGGTATTGATATTAAAATCCACTTACCTGGTCAGCAACCGAAAATGTTGGCACATTACTTACCTTACGCTTTTGGCCCTAAGGATTTACAAGTCACTAAACCACTATTGTCTAAAAGCAATATTGAGTTCAGTTTAAACTCTGATGATCCAATGATCATTGAAGCCGTTGATCAAGCAGGTTTAAGTTACGCACCTTATACCAAAAACTTTGCCGCAGTTGTTATTGAAACGAAAGACGGTAAAACCTATTGTGGCCGCTATGCAGAAAATGCCGCATTTAACCCTTCAATGATGCCAATGCAAATGGCCTTATCTAACTTAATCCGCCATAACCGAGATTACAGTGACATTAATCGCGCCGTACTAATTGAATCATCAGCGGGTAAAATTAGCCTTGTTAATGCAACCATGGATACCCTGCAAGCTGTTGCCGCAATTGAGCTTGAACACATTGTGGTAGAGCCAAGCTAGAAACTGCCCCAATGATGAATATGATGCTTTGGCTCACTCCAAAGCGTCATATGCTTTCATCCTGTTGTTTATAACAATTTATATCTAGACTGTTTATATCTAGACTATTTATATCTAAACTGTGCAGTTAAAAATTATATTGCACAAATACATTAAATCCTTAAACTCAAGCTTTTCTCATTTAAGAATTCCATTTCATGCCAGATTTCGCAGTACTTGCAGTGTTCATTCCAACATTTTTTTTCGTTTCTATCACTCCAGGTATGTGCATGACATTAGCCATGACACTTGGCATGAGTATCGGCGTTAAACGAACACTTTGGATGATGGTCGGCGAACTGATTGGTGTTGCTTTAGTGGCAATTGCCGCAGTAATGGGTGTTGCTAGTGTGATGCTTAACTACCCTGATGTGTTTGCTGTATTAAAATGGATTGGCGGTGCATACCTTGCCTATATTGGCATAAACATGTGGCGTTCAAAGGGTAAAATGGCCATTATTGAAGGACAACAAACAGATAATTCCATCAGTAATTATGCGCTAATTTCACAAGGGTTTGTCACCGCAATTGCCAACCCAAAAGGTTGGGCATTTATGATCTCATTACTGCCACCCTTCATCAGTGTCGATAAAGCCGTAGCACCACAATTGTTTTGGTTGCTTTCAATTATCATGGTGACAGAAAGCGTATCAATGCTGGCTTACGCAAGCGGTGGTAAAAGCCTAAGAATGTTCTTATCTCGGGGTGACAACATCAAGTTAATGAATCGCATTGCTGGAAGCTTAATGATAGGCGTCGGCTTTTGGTTGGCACTGGGATGATGTAGACATTTTGATTTAAGATACTTCATTTAAAGTTATTTCATTCGAAGGCATTCCACTCAAAGAAAATATATTTAAGGAAGCTCATTAGACCGTTTATAACAAGGAAGTTATGCCTAAGATTCTGTTAACGGGTTATATCCAGTTCCCTCAAAACACAAGCGATGAAGATTTAGCATGCATACGTGCTGAATTGGCAATACATTCTCAGCTAACCTTAAATGAAGTGGGTTGTATTAGATTTAAGGTCGCCCAAAATATCATTGACCCTTTGAGATTTGATGTGGAAGAAACATTTATTGATAAAGCTGCATTTGAATGTCATCAGCAAAGGGTTAAGCATTCTAATTGGTGTAAAGTAAGCCAATCAGCATCGCGGCATTATTCCACCAGCGAAATTTAAACCATTAAAATAACGCTAACCCAGTAAAAACCTTACAACCAAAACTTATGCCGCTTGTTCACAATAAGGTTTCACACAATTTCTGCCGTTTTCTTTAGCAACATATAGTGCTTTATCAGCTCGTATCAGTAAATCTTTTAACTCGGTAGCACATTGCGTTTTATCAGCTAAACCAAAGCTTGCTGTACACGTTAATTGGTGTGCCTCTGAAAGCGAAATCTTACAATCTTCAATATGTTTCCTCATTCGCTCTGCCACCTTTTGTGCATCAGCTAAAGATGTATTGGGCATAGCCACGACAAACTCTTCCCCACCTATTCGAGCACATAAGTCATGTTCACGACATAAAGCTTTAATGGTACTTGTCACTTCAATAAGGCATTTATCACCCACGAGGTGACCGTATTGATCATTTATTTTTTTGAAAAAATCTAAATCTAACAACATTAAAGTGAATGGCAATTTGTTATCTACCGCATTTTCAAATAATACTTTACCTTCCTCAAAAAAATAATGTCTATTAGCTAACCGAGTTAACGAATCCGTCGTAGCTTGTAATATCAACTGCTGCTCATTTTTATCAATTTGTTTGGCAAATATGTACAGTACAAAAATGACTTCTAGCATAGTTACAAACACAACAGACTGATAAAGCATGTGATTCATTTGTTCCGTCAGTACAATCAATGGTTCAGTATTGAAAGTATTTTCACAATAAAAAAATAGTACTAATGCGATTAAACTCAGTGATACCTGCTCTACTCTTTCTCGTAACTCAAATAATAAAAACACACCTGTTGGCACAAGGAAAAAATAAAGGTGAAAACCACTAGCGTTGGTGACATACACATTACTGCAAATTAATAGATGAACCATCAAAACACTAAAAAACCATATTTTAGCCAACTTAGGATGATGAGTTGCACTGAAAGCAATAGTGAAAAGATACGCGACGGTGAAAATTAAATTAATAAAACCTACAGTATGGTTTTCAAGAAAAAAAATGTAATTGATAGAGTAAAGCAGTGAAATAACCACGGTGATTAAACCGATTATATTCATTGTTCGAGTGCGATTTGCGGAAGAAAACGATTGTCTGCTGGTACCCAGATTTATAATATTTTTTAAGTTCATATGGGATAACGACTAAGTTAAAGACTTGTAAACATTAGCACGTTTTTGAAGTTATTCTAAGGCACACGGTAAATTAGGTGAGCCTTGTTTAATTTGATGGAAGTAAATCAATTAACTGTCATAACTTAAATCACACTTCATTCGTTAATGAACAAATTACATCCCCCTTAGATTTAGCGCGATTTTAATAAGTTATGGTTTATCACAATTTATAAGGCAACTTTTCAGATAACTGCTGCATGTATTGCTTAATGTGAAGCTGCTCTTGCTGGCAGTAATCGTAAATCGCCTTTCTAAACTCAGGATGAACGACTTCATGATTTGAGTACGTTGCAATGGGTTCAAACCCTCTAGCAACTTTGTGTTCCCCTTGCGCACCAGCATCAAACGTAGCTAACCCATGTTGTATTGCATATTCAATACCTTGGTAATAACAAGTTTCAAAGTGCAAGCCGTCTACTTCTTGTAAACATCCCCAATAGCGTCCATAAAGATGCGTTGAAGAGACAAAATACAAGGCCGATGCAATCAGGTTTCCTTGTATATTGGTGACTAATAACAAACGCACTTGCCTTCCCATTGTTGAGGCTATTTGAGTAAAAAATTCAGCATTTAAATAGCCAGTATGGCCTGATCGTTTTAGGTAAGTTTGTTGGTAACAATGGATAAAACCTTGCCATTGTTCTGGTGTTGCCTTATGACCATCAATAAATTTGTAGTTAAATTCAGCTACGGCTTTTCGTTCTTTTTTAATACTTTTGCGTTTTCTAGACACTAATTGATTTAAAAAGTCATCAAAGTTTAAGTAATGCTTATTTTGCCAATGGAACTGTGTTCCTATTCTTGCAATAGAACAATGGCTTAAGTGGTTGAAATCTCTTTGAGGTAAAAACAAACAATGCCATGACGAAAATTGCTTCTCATTAATTGTTTGATTTAAATAATGGCAGATTTTATTAATGATCAATTCACGCACTACTTTGGATATACCTGCCGCTATACCAATACGTTGACCAGACACAGGAGTAAACGGAATGGCTGCCACTAACTTAGGATAATACTCCAAGCCATTTCTTTCATAGGCTTCAGCCCAAGACCAGTCAAAGACATACTCCCCCCAAGAATGAGATTTCTCATAACAAGGTAAAATAGCGATCACTTCTTTTGCAGATGTCACGACTAAATGCTGAGGACGCCAACCTGCTTCACTGCATACACTCAAACTTTGCTCTAATGCCAACAAATACTCAAACTGCGTAAATGGATTATCGTCACTAAAAACACGCTGCCAATTAGGCTGCCCAATTGAGGCAACTGAATCATAAAAACTCAGTTCAATATCATCAAGCCTATCTTCAACTAAAAACTCTGACATATTTCCTCAAAAAACAGCATTAGATATTGTGCATTAGATCATACTTATGGCACATTGCAAAACATGATTACAATTACAAAGGACTGAAAATGGGTATCTTTTCTCAATTGAAACCTATCGTCATTTCAACTTCAATTGCACTAGCGATTGGTTTTTCATCAATTTCTACCTATTCAGTACAGGCTGCTAATGAGCAGTCAATTTATAGCAGAGCAGCAACAGCGCAACCAATTTGGGCTGAACATGGCATGGTTTCAAGCCAAGAGTCTTTAGCAACCCGCATTGGAGTAGATGTTCTTAAAAAAGGCGGTAATGCCATTGATGCCGCTGTCGCAGTTGGTTTTGCACTATCTGTAACGCTACCCCGTGCGGGCAATTTAGGCGGTGGTGGTTTTATGATGGTTCACTTAGCTGAAAACAATAAAACTATTGCCATAGATTATCGCGAAACCGCACCGTCAAAGGCACATAAAGATATTTTTTTAGACGAAAAAGGCAATGCAAATCCAAAGCTAAGCCGCGAGCATGGGTTAGCCGTGGGCGTACCTGGAACTGTAATGGGATTTGAGCTGGCTTTGGCCAAATATGGCACCATGAGTTTAAATGAAGTGATTCAACCTTCAATTGCACTCGCAAAAAATGGTATCAGAGTAAACTCTGATTTAGCGGCTTCTTTAGATGGTTTAAAAAGACGAATTTCTCAATGGCCTAGCTCTGCTGAAATCTTTTACAAAAAAAATGGTGATAGCTTCTCGGTAAACGACACATTAGTACAAACCGATTTAGCTCAATCTTTGTCATTAATCGCTAAACAAGGCAGTAAAGGGTTTTACCAAGGTGAAACGGCTGAAAAAATTGTCGCCACAATCGAGCAAGCTGGCGGCATAATGACATTAGATGATCTTAAAAACTATCAGGTAGTTGAGCGAGAACCTGTTAGAGGACAATATCGAGGCTATGAAGTTGTTTCTATGCCACCTCCTTCATCTGGTGGCATCCATATTATTGAAATGCTCAATGTATTAGAAAATTATCCTATACAAAAACTTGGCCATAATACTGCTCAAACATTACATTTGATGGTTGAAACGATGAAGCATGCTTATGCTGATAGAAGTGAATATCTTGGCGATCCAGATTTCACTCCAGTACCAATTGATGAATTAACCAGCCAGAAATACGCAGATAGTATCGCTAAAAAGATTGCCTATAACAAAGCAACCCCAAGTTCAGAAATTAAAGCGGGAGATATCGGCCCATATGAGAGTAATCAAACCACGCATTACTCAGTCGTCGATCAATGGGGCAACGCAGTATCAAATACTTATACTCTTAACTTTAGTTATGGTTCTGGTTTAGTTGCTGCTGGAACTGGAATATTACTCAATAATGAGATGGACGACTTCTCCGCAAAACCAGGTAGCCCGAATGGCTATGGCCTTATTGGCGGTGAAGCCAACTCGGTGCAAGGCAACAAGCGGCCTTTGAGTTCAATGAGTCCCACTATTATAATGAAAGATGGAAAGCCTTTTATTGTAACTGGCAGCCCAGGTGGATCACGAATTATCACCACCACTTTGCAAGTCATTATGAATGTAGTGGACCACCATTTAAATATTGCAGAGGCAACTGCAGCACCACGGATTCACCACCAGTGGTTGCCGGACTATATTGGAGTTGAAACCAGCTTAAATAATGACACTGTGACTCTATTAGAGGCTAAAGGCCACAAAGTGAAAACCAGTAGTGCGATGGGCAGTACCCAGTCTATTGTCGTAACCGAAAATGGTATTTATGGTGCGTCCGACCCCAGACGAGCAGGTTCAGAGTCATTAGGCCATTAATTAATCTATTTTAGATTTCCATCTTAAGTAATTAATAATTAGACCATTCTTATTTACCACCTAAATAAGAATGGTTATTAACTACATTAATACCCTTCCTAAAGTCCGTCTTCTCTTAATTATTTCAAAAATATTCGCCCCAACTATTAAGAATATAAAAATTTTGCCGATAGTGTTATTGCCAGAACAGACTTGTTAACGCCTGACAACTTAAACTTAGCACTTGTTAATGTTGTGATGACCAATAAGTAACACTAATTAACAAGAGGTTAAGGTTAAACAAACAAAAAATAGACTTTACACTTTGTTAACTTTTATATTGCACGTTTATATACTGCTTTATCTCATAAATTATCAATTTATAAGTAATTAATTTATAAACAATTAAATAACTTACTAAGAAGATGGGAATTGTCGCAATAGAAATGACAATAAATTAACGCAAAAAAGAAAAACTCGATTCTCGAAAACAGAACCTAAAAACAGGCCCAACTTGATGAAGTTAAACAGCTTAAAAATAAAGCACCGGATCGCTTTATTGACAGTCGTTGCAATTTCTTCGTTTGTTATTTCACTTGTAATTAACAATCAAAGCGTGCAACAAAATGCTGAACGTTTAAATGGACTTCAATCACAACTTTACCCAGTATTAAATTTAGCCACTATTAACGATGGCTTGTTATTGCAATTAAACCAGAATATTCAATCCGCAGTAACAACTGGTGAAGAAGAATCATTGATCACTGCTGAAAATATGGTTAACCAAATTAATAGTAATCTAAATACTATTAAGGGTTTATTACCTCATGAAGCTAATGATGCCAATAATATGCAACGCGATTTGGCCACTTATCATGACAATGCCAAAACTTTGGTTGCTGAGTTTTTAAAAGATGATGTCGACTTTAACAAGATCACAAACCAGGCTTCTAAAAATGCCAAGCGATTTGAATCACTAACAGCGGTTTTTGCTAAAAAACAGCAAGATTACTCCGATGCTTTCACAACGAGTATTAGCACGACTTTAGTAAGTTCAGATAATGCGGCATCATTGATGTTGATTATCGGTGTTATCGCTTCACTATTTTTGGTGGTCGTTGGCGTATTAGTGAACCGTTCAATCATTGTTACCATTCAGGATGTCACCCATTCATTACAGAATATATCAGAAGGTGAAGGCGATCTTCGTTCTCGGATTGAATATAACGGTAAAGATGAAATCGCGACGCTCGTACATTGGTTCAACCAGTTTGTATCGAAATTACAAGTCTCGATTGCCGACACTAAACAAACCACAGACAGTTTAAGTGCTGTATCTCACACGTTATTAGAAAGCTGTAAAAACAGTGAAAACACCGTTATCGAGCAAAACGAGTTCGTTGAACAAATCTCTAATGCCATGCGTGAAATGTTCATCAGTGTTGCACATATTGCTGAGTATGCCGCTAATGCTGCATCTGAAGCTGACAACGCAAATGATGAAGCTAAACAAGGGCAAGAGGTTGTGTCTCAAGCCATCACTACCATTAATAAATTAGCAGAAGAAGTACAAACAACTGCTGTTGTGGTGAATCAACTCGAGGCGTTCACCAGTAACGTCAACGATATTCTCGATACCATTCGTGGTATTGCAGATCAAACCAATTTACTTGCCTTGAATGCAGCAATTGAAGCAGCTCGAGCAGGTGAACAAGGAAGAGGCTTTGCCGTGGTGGCCGATGAAGTAAGAACCCTTGCTTCTCGAACACAAGCGTCAACGCAAGAAATTCAACAAGTATTGCAAGAGCTTCGCTCTACTTCAACTCAAGCAGTTGATGCAATGCAACGTGGAATTGAAACCGCTGAAGAAGGTGTCAAAACCACTTCATTAGCCGGAGATGCATTAATCAGTATCACCAATAAAGTGAGTGCGATTACCGTCGTTAACGAACAGATTGCTGCCGCCACTGAAGAACAACATAACACTTCAGAGCTTATCCAGCAGTATGTCGCTGATATTGAAACCAATGCCGCTAAAGTAAAAATGACCACGGATGAAATGGGCGGGATCAGTTATGACATTGAAGGTGTTAGTAAACAGCTTCAAAACATAACAGGTCAATTTAAAGTCTAACAATAATAATATCTTAAGATAAACGAGATTTATCTTGAGTAATGATAAAGATGAACAGGAGTTACACCATGAAATTCAACTTGAAAGCGCTACCCTTAGCTATTTCTGTTGCAATTCTTCCTGCCTATGTTGCAGCTGAAGAAACAAGTGAAGAGAAAATTGCCAAGCTTGAACAACAAGTGCAATCACTTCAAGCAAGTCAAAATGCAAGCTTAACAGAACGTTTTAGCTTCAACGGCTTCATGACTGGTGCATATATCAGCTCTGACAATAACACTGGTTATGCAGGTGCTACTACCTCTGCTAACTTCGATGACGGCAGCAAGTTTGGTCTTCAAGGTACCTTTGCCATTACAGATCAAACTCAAGCCGTAATGCAGCTTATGATGAAAGGCAGCAACGATTGGGAAGTAGAAGCTGAATGGGCTTATATCTCACACCGTTTTGAAAATGGCCTTCAAGCTCGTGCCGGTAAACTTCGTGTACCTTTATTTATGTACTCTGATTACTTAGACGTGGGTTACGCACAACCATTCGTACGCCCACCTTCTGAAGTTTATGACGCAGTGCCATTCACCTCTTACACTGGTGGTGACGCAAGTTACGATGTTGAATTTGATGACTCAACGCTTACATTCCAAGCTTTTGGCGGTCAATCTGAAGAAAGAGGGATTGATATTGGTAATGTAATAGGTGCTAACGTTAACTGGACAGATTTAACCTGGACATTCCGCGCAGTTTACGGGCAAGCAACGCTTGATGGAACTGTGACTCGTCAAACAAATGTTCCAATTGGAAATGACCCAAGCACAGGTTTACCGCTTGAGTCTGAAGTAAATGTAAACATTCTAGAAATCGATGATGCTAAAGGCACTTTCGTTGGTTTTGGTGGTAGTTTTGATAATGGCTCTTTGTTAGCCATTGCTGAATGGACTCGTATCGAAACTGATGAAGAGTACCCAGATTCTGACGCAGGTTATTTAACTCTAGGTTACCGTATCAATGCATTTACACCTTATGTGACTGCATCTTACTACGAAACAAAAGACAATGATGTCCGAACTAACCCAGTACATGCTGCAATTTTTAACGGCGAACGCACTGCCTACAGTGCTGGTGTTCGTTGGGATGCAATGGATAACTTAGCGCTTAAGTTTGATGTAACACATGCCACTGACTTCGGTGACACCTCTGGCGGTTTTGATACCAACATAGCCCAAGAGTTTGATGACACTACAGTTTACACAGTTCAGTTCGACGTTGTATTTTAAGGAGCGATAAAATGAAAAAAGTCCTATCTATTTTAGCGCTTAGCGTGTGTTCAGTTATGTCAGCACAAGCAGCGGTTGTCGTCATTGGTGCACCTGGTGCGGCAGATATTAGCGCATCAGATGCTAAAAAATTATTCTTAGGTAAAGGTTCTAAATCTGCTGTGGTTTATGAACTTGCTGAAGGTAATGCAACACGTTCAGAGTTTCATGGTGCTGTCACAGGCAAATCAGACTCTCAACTTAAAGCATTTTGGTCAAAGCAAGTTTTTACTGGTAAAGGTAACCCGCCAGCAACAGTATCTAATGCTGCGGCGATGAAATCAGCAGTAGCTTCAAACCCTAATGCGATTGGCTACATTGATGAAGCTGATGTCGATGGCAGCGTAAAAGTGATTTTAAAGCCATAAAAACGACTTAACACCATAGTCTTAAATTAAGTTTTAGTGATTGTGTTTTAAGTATTTTATACTCCCCCCTTCAATTGGAATGCTAAAGGGATCTGATAAACATCAGGTCCCTTTATTTTTTGTTACAAACTAAAACAAGATTGCGACCAAAACTTGATAAACTATTCACAAATCATAATGCAATAATGATAAACAGAAGCTTAAACCGACCATTCGATTAAAAGCTCATTTTTAACCATTCTTATGCAAACAGGGAAATAACTATGAAGGGATTAACCCTCAAACCGCTTGTTTCAGCTATGGCACTCACAGTCATGTTAAGTGCTTGTGCCAATGACAATGTACAAACAAACACGACACAAGCACCAAATGTCGTGGCTAGCAACATCATCGAGCAAAATGCTAATAACCCATTCTTTAAACCATACGGTACTTTTATGGAAATCCCTGATTTCGATAAAATAAAAGATGAACATTATTTACCGGGCTTTAAAGCAGGTATCGCTGCTCAAAAAGCAGAAATAGCGGCCATTGTTGCGAACCCAGAAAAACCAACATTTGAAAATACCATCGAAGCAATGGAGTTTTCAGGTGAATTGGTGACAAAAGTAGCCAGTGTTTTTTATAACTTAACTGGCGCGCATACAAACCCAGCGATTCAAGAAATTTCAAAAGAAGTGTCGCCAATGCTATCAGCAGCAAGCGATGACATTTTATTAAATGATGAGTTGTTTAAGCGTGTTAAAGCCGTTTATTTACAAAAAGACAGCTTAAACCTCAATACAGCTAAAACTAAATTGCTTGAAGACACCTACAAACGTTTTACCCGTGGTGGTGCTAACTTATCAGCTGAAGACAAAGCCACATTACGCTCACTAAACGAGCAAATTGGTAAGCTTAATCTTGAGTTTGGCGATAACTTATTAGCTGAAACCAATGCTTTTGAGCTAGTTATTGATAACAAGGCTGATTTAGCAGGTTTACCACAAGATATTATTGATAGTGCTGCAGCGACTGCCACTAAACGTGGTCATGATGGTAAATGGGTTTTCACAACGCAACGCCCTTCTATCACACCATTTTTAACCTATGCAGAAAATCGCGAACTGCGTGAAACAATATTTAAAGGTTATATCGAACGCGCTAATAACGACAACGCGAATGACAACAAAAAAACCTTAGCGAAAATTGCTTCATTACGTGCAGAAAAAGCTGAATTAATGGGTTACAAAACCCACGCTGATTTTGTATTAGAAGAGCGCACAGCTAAAACACCTGAAAATGTATATGGATTATTAGACAAAGTTTGGCCTGCAGCACTTGCTCAAGCAAATGCTGAAGTTGTCGAAATGCAAAAGCTAATTGACTCACAAGGTGGCGACTTCAAATTAGAAGCATGGGATTGGTGGTATTACTCTGATCAAATCCGTGTTGCTAAATACAGCTTCAATGAGCAACAAACTCGTCCATACTTCTCACTTGAAACAACATTAGATGGCGTATTTTATACTGCTAACCGTCTATTTGGCATCACAGTTAAAGAACGTACTGATTTACCCAAATATCACCCAGATGTTAGAACATGGGAAGTCTATGATAAAGATGGTTCATTCTTAGCTGTATTTATGGGTGATTACTACGTACGTGACAGTAAACGTGGTGGCGCTTGGATGAACTCATACCGCCAGCAATACAACATGAATGGCGTTGAATCAAAGCCTATCATTGTAAACGTATTGAACTACCCTCGCCCAACGGGTGATGAGCCAGCACTGCTGACATTTGACGAAGCAAGCACCTTATTCCACGAGTTCGGCCATGCACTACACGGGATTTTGTCTGACGTAGAATATCGCTCACAAGCTGGTACATCAGTACCACGTGACTATGTTGAATTCCCATCACAAGTCATGGAAAACTGGATGACCCAACCTGAAGTATTAGCGCAATTTGCTAAGCACTATCAAACAGGCGAAGTTATCCCGCAAGAATTAGTCAAAAAAATCCAAGCAGCAAGTAAATTTAACCAAGGTTTTGCGACAGTTGAATATATGGCAGCAACAAAACTGGATTTAGATTGGCACACATTAACTGATAACACTGTACGTGATGCAGCAAAATTTGAAGCTGAATCATTAGCTAATATGGGGCTGATTAAAGAAATTGCACCACGTTACCGTAGTACGTATTTCTCGCACATTTTCGCGGGCGGCTACTCAGCGGGTTACTACAGTTACCTTTGGTCAGATATCTTAGGCGCAGATGCATTTGAAGCGTTTAAAGAAAATGGTATTTTCGACCCAGCAACGGCACAAGCCTTCAGAGATAATATTCTGTCTAAAGGTGGTAGCGCCGATCCTATGCAACTTTACCGTCAATTCCGTGGTAAAGATGCGGGTATTGAGCCATTGTTAAGAAGCCGTGGCTTATTAGAAGATAAGTAATTTATCTCAACCTTTAAAAGGCGCTTCGGCGCCTTTTTTATTGTCTTAATTATTTTTCTTTTATCCCTGCCCTACAATATTAAACTCTGTAAGCCATTAAAATTCCGAGTATTAACTTAGTAAAATAGACGTTCCTATTTTCAATCGAGATAGTTAATTTTATTTTGGCTAAATTATCATTCTGTAATTAACTTTGTATATAATTCCTTGCGATTAATAAAAACAAAAATGAAATTAATCAACATAATAAGAGCACTAAAAGTATGCTCTGGGGTCAAGTAAGAGAGAAACTATGTTAGAAAAAAACTTTTTAGCCGTTGTTATCGCTAGCTCACTAACGCTGGGTGGATGCAACTCATCTGATGAAATTAAATCAGCTGTAGCAGTCGAATTGCGCATCATGGAAACCAGTGATCTCCATGCCAATATCATGGATTACAATTATTATACGAGCCGAGTCGATAACACCATTGGCTTAGCAAGAACCGCTTCCCTGATAAAACAAGCACGCCTTGAAGTTAAAAACAGTGTGTTAGTCGATAACGGTGACTTACTCCAAGGCAGCCCTATGGGGGATTATATTGCGCATACTTTCCAAGCAAATAATCAACTAATCGATACTCACCCAGCTTATAAAGCCATGAATACTCTCGACTATGCTGTGGGTAATATTGGTAATCATGAGTTTAACTATGGTTTAGACTTTTTAGATCAAGCAACAGCAGCAGCCAACTTTCCTTATATAAGCGCCAATGTTTATTGTGAGATTGATAATTGCTTTAGAGACGTCAAAGCTGGTGAACCTTTATTTAAGCCTTATATCATTACAGAACAGGAAGTTATTGATAATCAGGGCGCTAAGCACACCATCAAAATAGGCTACATAGGTTTTGTACCACCACAAATTAAAGTATGGGATAAACAAAATTTAGACGGTAAAGTTATCGCTAAAGGTATTGTCGAATCAGCAGAACGTTACGTACCTAAAATGAAAGCTCAAGGCGCAGACGTCATTATCGCGATTCCACACTCAGGCATTGGCTCATCAGAAAATCCAGGTAACATGAATGCTGAAAACGCCACTTGGGCATTAACCACGGTTGCAGGCATTGATGCCATCATGTTTGGTCACAGCCACTCTGTTTTCCCAAGTGCACAGTTTTCTGATGTCGCTAAAGTCAATATTGAAACAGGCACGATTAATGGTGTCGCCGCTGTGATGCCAGGCCGTTGGGGAGATAATTTAGGTATTATCGATTTAACATTACGCCAAGAGGAAGGTAAATGGCGAGTATCCAACAGCTTGTCACAGGCTCGCCCTATTTTTATAAAAGAGACCGATAAAGTAGCAGGGTTCTCTGTCAATCCAGACAAAGAGATCCATACAAAGGTTGCTTCAGACCATCAAGCCACACTCGACTATGTTAATGCCCCAATAGGCAAATCATCTGCGGATATGTATAGCTTCCTATCTTTAGTGCAAGACGATCCTACCGTACAAATTGTGTCGAACGCTCAGATAGATGCAGTCACTAAAGCCGCAGCAAAAATTGATACATTAAAACACCTTCCTGTTTTATCCGCAGCTGCGCCATTTAAAGCCGGCGGGCGTCATCGTACAAGTTCTGATGCTGACAGTTATGTACAAGTGGCAGCGGGAGAATTGTCATACAAAAATGCTGCCGACTTATACCTTTATCCCAATACCCTAGTTGCGGTAAAAGTAACAGGTAAACAAGTTAAAGATTGGTTAGAGTGTAGTGCAAATCAGTTCAATCAAATTGATCCAAATTCTGCAGCAAGTCAAAGTTTAATTAATTGGGGAACTCATCGAACATATAACTTTGATGTCATTGATGGCGTTAACTACAAAATTGATGTGACTCAGCCTAATAAATTTGACGGTGATTGCGCTGTGGTCAATGCTGATGCAAATCGAATTGTTGAGTTAAGTTACACAGATGATTCTGGCACTATTTTTAAAGGCGAAGAGTTTGCAAATAAGAGCTTTCTTATTGCGACCAATAACTTTCGAGCATTTGGTAATAAATTTGCCGGTACTGGCGCTGATTATATCGCGATGGAATTACCAGATACTAACAGAGAAGCCTTAACTCAATACATTACACAATTGTCAGAGCTCAATGGTGAAGTGGATCCTAGCGCTAATAATAACTGGCAATTCAAAACAATTGAATCAAACACTAAGCTTGATATTCGTTTTGAAACGCAGGACTCACCGTTAGCAGATGCATTTATTAAACTGAACCAACAGCGTCCTATGACCAAACTTGAAGCTGATAATATAGTTTCTGGTTTCGCGATTTATAGTATCGACTTAAGTAACGACTTAAGTAACGACTTAAATTAATGCGTCAGTAATGTGTCAATAATACTTGATGAAATGTTGGTAAAGATTGACAAAAAGAAGTGCTTAATCAATTAGGTACATATAGTGTTCAAACAAATACTTTTTGAGTACCTATGTGGTATTTAAGCACGACTCAATACTAAAACAGCCCATGATAAACCTACTGGCTGACGACAATGCTCCTATACCTCAGGGGCATTGCCATCAACCCTATTCCTATTACTTCATCACTCAAACGCCGTCTCCTTAATTAACACCAACTGCGATTAATATAGTAATTAAGCGATCGCTCAAGTTTAAAGCACTACAACAACGCTTAATAAATATCGAAAACTTCAACTGTTAACACAATTACAGCTTAAATAACTTATCTTTACATTATCGTTCCTAGATCACAACACAGTGATTTATTTTAAATACAATCTACATTGATTAATTTACATTTCATCTCTGTAAATTGCTCACAACAATATGGAGCACAAAAAATAATAAGCTCCGGGGTCAGAAAAAAGCGTTTAAAAGAGAGACTATTATGTTGAACAAAAAGCTTTTAGCAGTTGTTATTACGGGTGCGTTAGGTATTACTGGTTGTAGCTCATCAGATGACGATGTTAAAACCATTGAAGTTGATTTGCGTATCATGGAAACCAGCGATATCCATGCCAATATCATGGATTATAATTACTATAGTGGTCAAACCGATAAAACTATTGGTTTAGCCCGCACTGCAGCATTAATTCATGAAGCACGTGCAGAAGTCAGTAATAGTGTGTTAGTCGATAATGGTGATTTACTTCAAGGCAGCCCTATGGGCGATTATATTGCTCATGAATTTAAATCGACTAACCAATTAGCCGATACTCACCCAGCTTACAAAGCAATGAATACCCTAAATTATGAAGTGGGTAACATTGGTAATCATGAGTTTAACTACGGTTTAGAATTTTTAGATCAAGCAACAGCAGAATCAAACTTTCCTTATATCAGTGCCAACGTCTATTGTGAAGTTGATGATTGCTTCAGAGAAGTTAAAGCAGGTGAACCATTGTTTGAGCCCTTCATCATAAAAGATCAGCTTGTCGTTGATAAAAATGGTGACGAGCATACGATTCAAATTGGTTACATTGGATTCGTTCCGCCACAAATAAAAATTTGGGACAAACAAAACCTTGACGGCAAAGTCGTTGCACGCGGCATAGTTGAATCAGCAGAGCGTTACGTACCTCAAATGAAGGCCGCTGGAGCAGACGTTATTATCGCGATTCCACATTCAGGCATTGGCTCATCAGAAAACCCAAGTGACATGAATGCAGAAAACGCAACGTGGGCATTAACGACTGTTGAAGGTATTGATGCCATCATGTTTGGCCACAGTCACTCCGTTTTTCCAAGCTCCCAATTTGCTGATGTTGAAAATGTTGATTTAGATAAAGGCACCATTAATGGTGTTGCGGCAGTCATGCCTGGCCGTTGGGGAGATAATTTAGGTGTAGTCGATTTAACGCTAACACAAGAAGATGGTGCTTGGACTGTAGTTAACAGCCAATCGGATGCTCGCCCAATTTTTATAAAAGCGACTGATACGACTGAAGAATTTGCTGTTGAGCCTGATGCAGATATTCACGCTATGGTTGAAATTGAACATAACGCCACCCTTGATTATGTGAATGCGCCAATCGGTAAATCATCTACCGACATGTACAGCTTCCTCTCGCTTGTTCAAGATGATCCAACCGTGCAAATCGTATCAAATGCCCAAATTGATGCTGTAGCAGAAGCAGCCTCAAAGGTTGATGCACTAAAAGGCATTCCAGTTTTATCAGCGTCTGCTCCATTTAAAGCAGGCGGTCGACATAGCACTACATCTGATGCTGATAGTTATGTGCAAGTCCCTGCTGGAGACTTAACTTATAAGAATGCTGCAGATCTTTATCTTTATCCAAATACCATGGTCGCAGTTAAAGTGACAGGTGCTGAAGTTAAAGATTGGCTTGAATGCAGTGCGAATCAATTTAATCAAATTGATCCTACTTCAACTGCCGCTCAAAACTTAATTAATTGGGATACTCATAGAACATATAACTATGATGTCATTGATGGTGTAAGTTATAAAATTGACGTCACTCAGCCTAATAAATTTGACGGTGATTGCGCTGTAGCCAATGCTGATGCAAGTCGTATTGTTGATTTAAGCTATACAGACTCCGATGGCACGACATTTACAGGCGATGAACTAGCAAGCAAAGAATTTATTATTGCTTCGAATAACTACCGTGCATTTGGTGGTAAATTTGCAGGTACGGGCGCTGAGTTTGTTGTAATGGAACTACCAGATACTAACCGCGAAGCGTTAGCTCAATATATTTCGGAAGAGTCAGAAGCCAATGGTGAAGTAGACCCAAGTGCTGACAACAACTGGGACTTTGTGACAATCGACACGAGTACTAAACTCGATATACGTTTTGAAACTCAAGACAGTGAAACCGCTGATAAGTTTGTTGAAGACTATCAAGTGCGTCCAATGACAAAACGCACAGACTTAACTGATGAGTTTGGATTCGCCATTTATAATATTGATTTGCAAAACTAATACTAAACGCTTGATTCATTTAGTATTGGAGTAAATATTAAAAGGCGCTAATAAGCGCCTTTTTTATTGCCATCTAGCTTAGCTAGTCATCTAGCTCAAATAATTTTGCCATTCGTTTAATTTGACTTAATGGGACTTGATGGCTGTTTCTTTCAACGCACAACTCTTGGTGCTTATAATCTTTAGGCTCACCAATGAGCACAACTCGAACTCGATAACCTAATGACTTAGCTGCAGCCTCATAAGCCATATATTCCCATTTTGCTACGTTGGTATTATCACAAATGACTAATGGTTCATTATTAGCCATTGCATTGATAAATGCGGTTAAATTAGCTTGATGGTACTGACTAAGCATCTTGGAATTAAATTGGTACTTACCCTGTTTTTCGAAATAACTGTCAGTGGAAAAATAACCATGTTGTTTTACATGCAACGCTTGCTCAATACCGAGCTGCTTAAGGTAATCATTCACCCAAAAAGATTTCCCGCTGCCAGGTAACCCTCGCATAATGATGGCAAGTTTAGCTTGCAGCTTCATAATCTCTCTCTATTTTTACTAAGAAATACCACACCTTCAAGATTATCTATCTTGAATAACATTATGCGGAAATAGCATTCGTTAGTTGCTCAGTAAACGTCTGATTACCCACAGTTTCACCAGATAAAATCGACTCAACTAATTGAGGAACAATATCTCCTGCTTTACCTGTGAAATGATATTGAAATTGACTGTGTCTGTCTGCTTCAACCAAGTTTACTTCAACAGTCTGTGCCCCATGGTGATTAGCACTATCTACAAAACCTGCAGCAGGATAAACAGTACCAGAAGTACCAATTGCGATAAATAAGTCGCAGTTATCCAGTGCATCATGAATTCTATCCATGCCAAAAGGCATTTCACCAAACCAAACAATATGTGGACGTAATCGTTTAGCAGGGATACAACAAGTACAGCAATTGTCTTCACTAAACGGTTCACGTAAAACGAAGGTTTGTAATGATTGTGGGCAACGACCTTTCGACAACTCGCCATGCATATGTAACAAACGCTTTGAACCCGCACGTTCGTGTAAATCATCGACATTTTGAGTAATAACTAATAACTTACCAGGAAACTCAGCTTCTAGTTTCGCTAATGCTTCATGGGCTGCATTGGGTTGCACCTCACCACTATGGAGGTTTTCCCAGCGACTATTATAAAATCTTTCAACTAAATCAACATCCCGAGCATAACCTTCAGGCGTAGCCACATCTTCGATATGATGCTGTTCCCATAACCCATCTTGATCGCGAAAGGTCTTAATCCCAGACTCAGCTGAAATACCTGCGCCGGTTAAGACAACAATCTGCTGATACATACTGATTTCCTTATTTTTATTATATTAAGCCAGTTGTCGATACCATAACATCTAGCCCCTATCTTCGTCTTTATCTTCGAGACTAACCCTAAAACCCAACAAGTCACCTCTATAAGCTTAATAGTGATATAAATAGCTAATACTCTCAATAATCCCTTAGTATAAGTAAGACTATTGTCCATTTATTAACTTAACAGATTGTTTTATTGAGATGATGAAAGAAAATTCACTGTTAAATGCCGATAAACCTCGATGAAAGGTTCCAGTTTGGTATTACACCACATATAATGATCTTAACTATCCACGGACGAACCTTTAAGGTTCTGCAATCAAGAGATTAGCGATGACAGATGGAAATCAAGCACTCAAAAAAGCGGGATTAAAAATTACCCTCCCACGAGTCAAAATTCTAGAATTGATGCAAGCCCCTGAAAACCAACATATCAGTGCTGAAGATTTATACAAAAAATTACTCGATATTGGGGAAGAAATCGGCTTGGCAACTGTCTACCGTGTATTAAACCAATTTGACGATGCTGGTATTCTAAACCGTCACCACTTTGAAAGTGGTAAGGCCGTTTTTGAAATGTCGACTCAAAAGCATCATGATCACTTAGTTTGCTTAACCTGTGACAAGGTTATTGAATTCTCTGATGAAGTAATTGAGCGCCGTCAAGATGAAATCGCTATGCGTCATAATATTAAGCTGACTCATCACAGTTTATATCTATATGGTCACTGCACTAATGATGAGTGTGATCACGCAGACGAATAGCTTTATTGTTTTAGTTAATTAACTTTAACAAATAAAAAGCCAGCATTTAGCTGGCTTTTTTTATCATTAAATGAGTAGCTTAAAAACGGCCATTCACGCCGATACTATAAGAGAAACCATCAATATCAGAATCCAGTTCTTTAGCTGCGCTAAAGACTGCTGCGATAGTGTCTATTATTGGTAAATAGTAATCCGAGCTTAACAACCAGCTGTCGTTGCCACTCTCATCAAAATCATAAAAGTAGCTAGCTCCAACAGACCAAGAGTTTGTGATATACCAATCTGCGTCAACCATAGCAGTAGAGTGATTATCACTATAAGAACCAGCTGAGGTGAATTCTGGCATGTCAAAAATACTATCAACAGTATAATCACTATAAATATATCTACCGCTCAAAAATAGTCCTTCAGTCCAATCAAATTGAATGTAGGTATCTACACCTAAGGTAATGTTATCTTGTTCAGTATCAGACTTTCTAAACCCACCTGAGTCACTGATTTCATAGCCACCTGAACTACGAACATACTCTAGATAAAAAGAACTTGATGAGTTGAAGTAATACCCTAATGCAGCCCCATATATGTCACTGTCAAAACCAGTATCCGCTTCAAAATTAGCGTATTGCGCTTTTATAAACCACTTTGAATCAAATACATATTCTCCAGAAATATCATATTGGTCGAAATCATTACCGATACCTGAATAATGGCCGCCGATATTAGATGTTTGACCAAGGTAGTCCGCTAAAAGATATGGTTTATTGGCATCGCTAATTGGCGAAAAATGGTAACGGTAATCAACTTTGAATGTACCGTCAGAACTGCTTTCAGTTTGATCATAATAGGTAACATTACCATCATGTTGGTAATCATCTGCCATCACTGATGTAGATAACGAAGAAAATACGGTAAGAGTGGCTAAATATAAACCTTTTTGAATCATGTTTGTTCCTTGTTTAAATAACAAGAAAGAGCCATAGAAGATAATATCCATATCTTTATTCCTACATCGCAATGTTGCGATCGACTCTTTCCTTAGAGATTTTGGGGATTTTACTTCTAAGGCAAAGATAGAAAAACAATATCTATCTTTGCTTATAAGATTCGAAACTAACGAAATGTAAATAAAATTGCAATCGGATAGGTTGATGATTTATAGCATTCTTTGATACACATGCACCTTATGGCCTTTGTATTCGTTTTGTTCATACAACGACATACCATTGTTTGCTGCTACTTTTTCTGAGCCTACATTGCCATGTAAAATGAGGGCGATAACTTCTTCTATATCGAACATCGGTTTCAAAGTTTCCATCACAGCTTTGGCAGCTTCAGTACCTATCCCTTTGCCCCAATACTCAGGAAGATAACGATAACCCAGTTCCACTTTGTCGTATTCGGGAATGTATTTAGGTCCACAAAAACCTATCACTTTTTTGTCAGCTTTATGATACACCGCCCAGCGTCCAAAACCTTTATCGTTATAATCCGCTTGTATCACCTCTTTAAAAACGTGTTCAGCCTCTAATAGACTTTTTAACGGCGATTGTGGAATGTAAGTCAGCACATCAGGATTACTATTCATTAATAAAATAGCTTCTATATCGTGTTGATTAAATGGACGAATGAGTAGACGTTGTGTTTCTGCAATTACAGCGGGGATCACAGGGGTTATATGAGACACGATTATCCTTAACCTTTATTATTCTGAATTGTTGTGGGCTAACTACATGTTTAACTTTAGCAAAATAACCTTATCAAGATTTGACGATTTATCAATAACCACATAATAAAATGAATAATATTTCATCATCAACCATTTATTGCCCAACAAAAAAGGCGCCGAAGCGCCTTTTATATCACTTGCTAGTAATTACCAGCCAGTTTTTGTACGTAGTGCTTTACCGATATCAGCTAAAGAACGAACTGTGCTTACGCCAGCCGCTTCTAATGCTGCAAATTTATCTTCAGCAGTACCTTTACCACCAGCGATAATTGCGCCAGCATGACCCATACGCTTACCTTCTGGTGCAGTTACACCAGCAATGTAAGAAACAACAGGTTTAGTAACGTTAGCTTTGATGTATTCAGCTGCTTCTTCTTCAGCAGTACCACCAATTTCACCAATCATTACGATTGCTTCAGTTTGTGGATCGTTTTGGAACATTTCCAATACGTCGATGAAGTTAGTACCAGGAATTGGGTCACCACCAATACCAACACAAGTTGATTGGCCGAAACCTTCATCGGTTGTTTGCTTAACAGCTTCGTATGTTAGGGTACCAGAGCGTGAAACAATACCGACTTTACCAGGCTTATGGATGTGACCTGGCATGATACCAATCTTACACTCACCAGGAGTGATAACACCTGGACAGTTAGGACCGATCATACGAACGCCAGTTTCTTCAAGTTTAACTTTAACTTGAAGCATGTCTAACGTAGGGATACCTTCAGTGATACAAACGATTAGCTCAATGCCACCGTCAATAGCTTCAAAGATAGCATCTTTACAGAAAGGAGCTGGTACATAGATAACAGAAGCAGTAGCACCTGTTTCAGCAACAGCATCTTTAACAGTGTTAAAGACTGGAAGATCTAAATGAACTTGACCGCCTTTTCCTGGAGATACGCCACCAACCATTTTAGTACCGTAAGCAATTGCTTGCTCAGAATGGAAAGTACCTTGACCGCCAGTGAAACCTTGACAGATAACTTTAGTATCTTTGTTAATTAATACAGACATTATTTGTCCTCCGCAGCTTTAACAACTTGCTCAGCTGCGTCAGTTAGACTTGTAGCTGCAATGATATCAAGATCTGAGTTAGCTAGAACTTCACGACCTAATTCAGCGTTAGTACCTTCAAGACGAACAACAACAGGCACTTGAACACCGACTTCTTTAACTGCACCGATAATACCTTCAGCAATCATGTCACAACGTACGATGCCACCGAAAATGTTAACCAATACTGCTTTAACATTTGAATCAGAAAGAATGATTTTAAATGCTTCAGCAACACGTTCTTTAGTTGCTCCTCCGCCAACGTCTAAGAAGTTAGCTGGCTTGCCGCCGTGTAGGTTTACGATGTCCATAGTACCCATCGCTAGGCCTGCACCGTTAACCATACAACCAACGTTTCCGTCTAGTGCAACGTAGTTAAGTTCGAACTTAGCTGCGTGCGCTTCACGTGCATCATCTTGTGATGGATCATGCATTTCACGGATTTTTGGTTGACGGAATAAAGCATTACCATCGATACCAATTTTGCCATCAAGACAGTGAATATTGCCTTCGTCAGTGATAACAAGTGGATTGATTTCAAGTAAAGCGAAATCATGGTCTTCAAACATTTTTGCTAAGCCCATGAACACTTTAGTGAACTGCTTCATTTGAGTTGGGTTTAAACCTAACTTGAAGCCAAGATCACGTGCTTGGTATGGCTGAGGACCCGCTAATGGATCGATGATTGCTTTGTGAATTAACTCAGGAGTTTCTTCAGCAACAGTTTCAATCTCAACGCCACCTTCAGTTGAAGCCATGAATACAACACGACGTGTTGCACGGTCAACAACTGCACCAAGGTATAATTCGTTTGCGATATCAGTACAGCTTTCAACTAAGATTTTAGCAACCGGCTGACCTTTCTCGTCAGTTTGATAAGTGACTAAGTTCTTACCTAACCAGTTTTCAGCAAATGCTCTGATTTCTTCTTTATCGCCGGTAACTTTAACGCCACCAGCTTTACCACGGCCGCCTGCGTGTACTTGACACTTAACAACCCACATATTACCGCCAATGTGACCAGCAGCTTCTACCGCTTCTTGGGCTGTATCGCAAGCGAAGCCTTCTGAAACTGGTAAACCATATTCGGCAAATAAGGATTTTGCCTGATACTCATGCAAATTCATGATGATCTATCCATATACTTCTTAAAAAATCCTACTGGCTCGTTTGAGCCAGCTACGAGGGTACTGTCTAGTTGACTCTTATAGGTCAAGCAATAGACGTGTTGGGTCTTCAAGGAAGTCTTTAATAGCAACCAAGAATCCAACTGACTCACGGCCATCAACAATACGATGGTCGTAAGATAATGCTAGGTACATCATAGGTTGAATAACAACCTCACCGTTCACTGCCATTGGGCGATCTTTAATAGCATGCATGCCTAAGATTGCGCTTTGAGGAAGGTTTAAAATTGGGGTCGACATCAATGAACCGAAAACACCGCCATTAGTCACTGTGAAGTTACCGCCAGTCATATCATCAACAGATAATTTACCGTCACGGCCTTTAAGCGCTAATTCGCGAACATTTTTTTCGATTTCAGCAAGGCTCATAGTATCTGTGTCACGTAATACTGGCGTTACCAAACCTCGTGGAGTTGATACTGCAATGCTCACATCAAAGTAGTTGTGATAAACAATTTCATCGCCATCAATTGAAGCGTTAACTTCTGGGAAACGCTTAAGCGCTTCAGTTACAGCTTTAACGTAGAAAGACATGAAGCCTAAACGGATTCCGTGGCGCTTTTCAAAGATTTCTTGATACTGCTTACGAATATCCATAATTGGCTGCATGTTAACTTCGTTAAACGTCGTTAGCATTGCTGTCGAGTTTTTAGCTTCAAGTAAACGATTAGCAATTGTTTTGCGTAAACGTGTCATAGGAACACGTTTTTGGCTGCGACCTTCAAGCGGTGCAACTGGTGCAGGTGCTGCAGCAGGTTTTGCAGCAGGCGCTGACTTAACAAATGTTTCAACGTCTTCTTTAGTGATACGTCCACCAACGCCAGTGCCTTTAATAGCTGCAGCATCAAGGTTGTGCTCAGCAATTAAACGACGAACTGATGGGCTTAAAGCGTCATTTGACTCATCAGATTCAGCAGCGACTGGACTAGCAGCTTCTGCTTCAGCTTTAGTGACTTCTTGGCCTGAAACAGCACCAGCAACAAAGTTAGCAATAACTTGTTCGCCAAGAACGGTTTCACCGTCTGGGAATAGTATTTCACTTAGAGATCCATCTTCTGGCGCAACAACTTCTAGAACCACTTTATCAGTTTCAATATCAACTAGATTTTGGTCACGAGAAACCTGTTCTCCAGGTTGCACATGCCATGTCGCGATAGTCGCATCAGCAACTGATTCTGGCAAAACGGGTACCTTAATTTCGATACTCATGGAAAGCTTTCCTTTTTATAAATTTTATTACGACAGTTTTAATGCGCTATTGATTAATTCTTCTTGCTGGCGAGCATGCAGAGCTGGATAACCACAAGCTGGTGCAGCAGATGCTTCACGTCCAGCGTAAGTTAACTGTGCGCCTGCAGGAATCGCTGCCCAGAAATGATGTTGGCTACAATACCAAGCACCCTGGTTTTGCGGTTCTTCCTGACACCATACAAAATCTTTAACATGCTGATACTCAGCAAGTGCTGCTTGCATTTCTTCTTGCGGGAACGGGTACAGTTGCTCCACACGTAAAATAGCAACGTTGGTGATTTCTTGTTTACGACGCTTGTCGAGTAACTCGAAATAAACCTTACCGCTACAGAAGACAACGCGATCAACCTTACTCGCGTCTAATGCATCAAGTTCACCAATCACACTCTGGAAACTTCCATTAGCAAGTTCATCAAGTGATGACACAGCTAGAGGATGACGCAGTAATGATTTAGGTGACATCACCACAAGAGGACGACGCATAGGACGTACAACTTGACGACGCAACATGTGATAAACCTGAGCCGGTGTTGAAGGAACACACACCTGCATATTGTGGTTAGCACATAATTGTAGGAAACGTTCAAGGCGAGCAGATGAATGCTCAGGGCCTTGGCCTTCATAGCCATGTGGTAACAACATAGTCAGACCACATAAACGGCCCCACTTTTGCTCACCAGATGACAAGAATTGATCGATAACCACTTGAGCGCAGTTTACGAAGTCACCAAATTGCGCTTCCCAAATAGTTAACCCGCCAGGTTCAGCAGTGGCATAACCGTATTCAAATGCAAGTACTGATGCTTCAGATAATACCGAATCGATAATATCAATCTCACCTTGCTCATCGGCCACATTACGTAATGGCAAATAAGTTGTACCGTCATTTTGGTTATGTAGTACAGCATGACGATGGAAGAAAGTACCACGACCAGAATCTTGACCGGTAATACGAACACGTTTGTTATCTTCTAAGATAGACGCGTACGCTAAGGTTTCAGCAAAGCCCCAATCCAGTGGTTTTTCACCATTAGCCATTAACACGCGGTCTTTATAAATCTTAGCGACACGAGACTGAAGTTTGTGACTTTCTGGAATATCGACAATTTTTTGCGCTAGATTATTTAAACGCTCAAGTTTCATCGCGGCTTGATAGGTTTCATCCCATTCGCGGTTTAGATAAGGTGTCCAATCCACTGTGTGAAGTGTCATTGGACGCCATTCTTTAACCACACAATCGCCCGCATCTAATGAGTCACGATAAGTGTTCACTAAACCTGTCACATCATCTGCTGAAATACTGCTTTCTTCGATTAATCGATCGGCATAAATCTTACGCGGTGTCGGATGTTTTTTGATTTTAGCGTACATTAATGGCTGCGTAGCACTAGGCTCATCAGCTTCATTATGGCCGTGACGGCGATAACAGACTAAATCAATGACGACATCACGTTTGAATTCGTTGCGGTAATCAACAGCTAGCTGCGAAATAAAGGCAACAGCCTCTGGGTCATCAGCATTTACGTGGAAAATAGGCGCCTGAACCATTTTCGCGATATCGGTACAGTATTCTGTAGAACGAACATCTTCATGGTTAGAAGTAGTAAAGCCCACTTGGTTGTTGATAACGATACGAATACTACCGCCAACTCTGAAACCACGAGCTTGAGACATGTTGAATGTCTCTTGAACAATACCTTGGCCTGTAATTGCCGAGTCACCATGAATGGTAATTGGCATCACTTGTAAACCGTCAGTACATCCACGTCGGTCTTGACGAGCACGAACTGAACCAATAACCACTGGGTTTACGATTTCAAGATGTGATGGGTTAAACGCTAACGCTAAATGGACATTGCCACCTGGCGTTTCAAAATCTGATGAGAAACCTTGATGGTACTTAACGTCACCAGAACCTTGGACTTCGTCGTGTTTTCCTGCGAATTCATCAAATAATTCTGCAGGACGCTTACCTAAAACGTTAACAAGAACGTTTAAACGGCCACGGTGAGCCATACCAACAACGATTTCTTTAGTTCCAGCTTCACCAGCGCGGTATAAAATCTCGCGCATCATTGGAACTAAAGCATCACCACCTTCAAGTGAGAAACGTTTTGCGCCTGGGAATTTCGCGCCAAGGTATTTTTCCATACCTTCAGCAGCGTTTAGGCCTTCTAAGATACGTTTCTTAGTGGAGTTGTCATAATTTGCTTTACCTAAAGACGGTTCAAGACGTTGTTGAATCCAACGTTTTTCGTCTGTATCGGTAATGTGCATGTATTCAGCACCAATTGAACCACAATATGTGCTCTTAAGTGCGTGAACAATGTCAGCCAGTTTTAATGTGTCGCTACCGTATGCAAATGAACCTGTATTGAATTCACGCAACATGTCTTCAGCATCAAGACCATGAAACGCTGGGTCTAGTTCTTGAACGGCTTCGCGTTGCCATAAACCTAGAGGATCAAGATTGGCATTTTGATGGCCACGAAAACGGTGAGCATTAATTAATTGGAGAACTTTAACTTGCTTAGCATCTAATTCAGGGTCGGTTACACGGCTGGCGCCTTTGGCACGACTTTCTAATGCTAAACTGCGGAAATAATCACGTACTTTAGAGTGTGCAGCTTCAGGTATATCTTGAGAAGTACCATTTACCGCAGGGAGATTATCAAAGACGGCTTGCCAATCAGCAGTAACTGAACTTGGGTCCTCTTGATAGGCTTCATACATCTCTTCTACGTAGGTCGAATTTGAGCCACTTAGATGTGACGATTCGAGCCAAGCTTTCATGATGCCTTGGTGCATTACTTTTCCTTACAAACTTGATACACGTGCTTCGCCATAATCAAAATTACGATACCTTTTGCACCGCAATCGAATCGTATCTAACTATATAATTTTACAGAGTTAAATACAAAGGTCTTCCTAATACACACAAAGAGCCATCTACGAAGATGAAGATGGCTCTCATCAAGAGCTATTTAAGAGATAGTCCTAGCTCTACATTGTGCATTTATACTGCTCGCTTCAATAGCATTGACTTGATATGGCCAATAGCTTTTGTTGGGTTTAGCCCTTTAGGACAAACATCAACACAGTTCATAATACCGTGGCAACGGAATACACTGTAAGCATCGTCTAGACCAGATAAACGTTCTTCAGTCGCCGTGTCGCGGCTATCGATTAAGAAGCGATATGCATGAAGTAAACCACTTGGACCGATAAATTTATCAGGGTTCCACCAGAAAGATGGGCAAGCAGTTGAACAACAAGCACACATGATACATTCATACAAACCATCTAGATGAGCACGCTCTTCTGGAGACTGCAGATGTTCACGAGCCGGAGTTTTCTCATCATTGATAAGAAACGGCTTAATTTTTTCGTACTGAGTGTAGAACTGAGTCAGGTCAACAATCAAATCACGTACTACAGGCATACCTGGTAATGGACGAATTTCAATTTTCTTACCCTTGAAGGTAGAAACAGGCGTGATACACGCTAATCCGTTTTTACCATTCATGTTTACGCCATCACTACCACAAACACCTTCACGGCATGAGCGTCTAAATGACAACGAAGTGTCTGACTCTTTCAGCTTCATCAGTGCATCCAATACCATCATGTCGGTACCTTCATCCACTTCTAAGCTGTAATCCTTCATATAAGGCTTAGCATCTACATCAGGATTGTAGCGATAAACTGCAAATTCCAATTTCATCGTTCTGCTCCTAGTAAGTACGCTTGATAGGCGGGAATGCATCACGAAGCTTAGGCTCCATGTTCACTTCACGCTTTGTCATTTGTTCAGTGATAGGGTCAAAGACACTGTGACATAACCAATTGTCATCATCACGGTCTAAGAAGTCTTCACGAGAATGCGCACCACGGCTTTCTGTACGGAAGTTAGCAGCGTAAGCTGTAGCAATCGCAGTAGCCATCAAGTTATCTAATTCTAAGCATTCAATACGCTGAGTATTAAACTCTGAAGAGTTATCAGACAACTTAGCATTCGCTAAACGTTCGCGAATTGCTTTAAGCTCTTTAAGGCCTTCAGCCATTGCATCGCCACTTCTGAATACTGAGAAGTTAAGCTGCATACATAACTGTAAGTCTTTACGAATAACAGCAGGATCTTCACCATCTTTATTGCTTTCCCAGCGATTAAGACGATCAAGTGATGCTGAAATTTGTGCTTCAGATGGCGCAATAGGATCAGCAGTTTCATCTAGGGCTTTACCTAAGTGCTGACCTGCTGCACGACCAAATACCACCAAATCAAGTAGTGAGTTACCACCTAAGCGGTTTGCACCGTGTACTGATACACAAGCAATCTCACCTACAGCGAATAAACCTACAATATCTTGCTCAGTGCCATCACTATTTTGACGTACAACTTGACCACTAACTTTAGCGGGTAGACCACCCATCATGTAGTGACATGTTGGCAATACAGGGATTGGGCCATCTGCAGGATCAATATGCGCGAAAGTACGAGAAAGTTCACAAACCCCAGGAAGACGAGCTTCTAATGTTTCTTTACCTAAGTGATCAAGCTTAAGCAAACAATGCGGGCCTAGTGGACCATCTAATCCACGACCTTCACGGATCTCAGTCATCATTGAACGAGCAACAACATCACGTGAAGCCAAATCTTTTGCATTAGGTGCATAACGCTCCATGAAGCGTTCGCCATCTTTATTTAAAAGATAACCACCTTCACCACGACAACCTTCAGTTACAAGTACACCTGCGCCAGCAATACCCGTTGGGTGGAACTGCCACATTTCCATGTCTTGCATCTGAACACCAGCGCGCATTGCCATACCAACACCATCACCGGTGTTAATGTGAGCATTAGTAGTAGAAGCATAAATACGCCCTGCACCACCGGTTGCTAAAATGGTTGCCTTCGACTTAAAGTAAACAATCTCGCCAGTTTCAATTTCAATTGCAGTACAACCCACAATTGCGCCGTCATCGTTTTTAACTAAATCTAATGCATACCACTCAGAAAACACTTCAGTTTTGTGCTTAACATTTTGTTGGTATAAACAATGAAGCAAAGCATGACCTGTTCGGTCAGCTGCAGCTGCAGTACGTGCCGCTTGTTCGCCACCAAAATTCTTTGATTGACCACCAAATGGACGCTGATAGATAGTGCCGTTCTCGAAACGAGAGAAAGGGAGACCCATTTGCTCAAGTTCAATAACAGCTTCAGGACCTGTCTTACACATGAACTCAATTGCTTCTTGGTCACCGATAAAATCAGAACCTTTTACAGTATCGTACATGTGCTGTTCCCAATGATCTTCATGCGCGTTACCTAACGCAACAGTGATACCACCTTGCGCAGAAACCGTATGAGAACGTGTTGGGAACACTTTAGATAAAAGCGCACAGCTCTTACCTTCTTTAGAAATTTGTAAAGCCGCTCGCATGCCAGCGCCACCAGCGCCGATCACTACTGCGTCAAATTCGCGTACTGGAATACCCACTTAAACACCCCACACTATGATGATGCCTGCAGCTAGATAACAAAAAGCCGCTACGACAAATACGAACTGAAGTAATCCACGAACCGATACGTTTTTAACGTAATCAGTCAGAACTTGCCAAATACCAATCCACGAATGAATTAATACAGCAACAAGTGCCAGCAGAGTGAATACTTTCATTGGTAAGGTGCTAAACAGACCATGCCAAATTTCGTAAGTTAATGGGGCACTACAAGCAATAAACCCAACCATAAAAATGGTGTAACAGGTTAAAATTACTGCACTAGCACGGATTAAAATAAAGTCATGAACACCACTGCGTCCAAGGCTTGCTGCGTTGGTTACCATACCCAAATCCCCACTATGATTGAAAACGCCGCTGATAGAACAAAGGCGATTTTTGCTGATGCTAAGCCTGAGGCTAATTCTTCCCAACGACCGGTATCCATAATCAGATGACGTAAGCCAACGATTAAGTGATAACCCAACGCAGTAAGAATTCCCCAAATAACAAACTTAACCAGCAAGTTATCAAAAAGAGATTGTAGGCCAGCGAAACTCTCAGGAGATGCTAAAGATTCATTTAGCATCCAAATAAGAATACCGACAGCAAACAGCATGATGACACCGGATACGCGGTGAAGAATTGACGCAATCGCTGTTGCAGGAAAGCGAATGGTCTGTAGGTCTATATGGACAGGTCTTTGCTTTTTCACGTTCTGCTCACTCAGCTCCATTGAGCATTATTTTTATTATTCATCTTGTTTGCTTCTATTTGATACATCAAACTACTAATGTAAACAAATTGTTGAAACTTAACAGACTACTATCAAACACTTAACTATTTGAGAATTCACTAATTTAGCCAGCCAAAAAATGATTTCAAAAATGTGATGTTTGTCGCCCTTTGTGGGCGAGGCCAAGTATACTCAAGCCCATTGTCAAATACAAACGTCACACTATGCAAAATTTGTTTTTTTGTCTTTTTTTTCGTTTCAAGCCAATGCTGGCAAGGCGTCTAGCAAGGTTTATACCATGGTCTAATAAATTTAAACGCTTATTTAAATTGAAATGTGATCACGATTCACTGTAAAGTAATGTCCGCTTAACATGCCGCACTCACAGAAAAGAATGAAGTAAGGAGAACGGGGTATGGCTGACAATATAGCCAAATTAGAGTTACCGGGGAATGAATCAATCGAATTGCCAGTTAAGCAGGGAACTGCTGGCTTTGACGTAATCGATATCAGTAAATTAGGAAAGACAGGACATTTCACTTTTGATCCTGGTTTTTTAGCAACCGCTTCTTGCGAATCTGCTATTACCTATATTGATGGTGAGAAAGGTGTGCTTACACACCGTGGCTATCCAATTTACGAGTTAGCTACTGAATCTAACTATTTAGACGTTTGTTACTTGTTGTTGTATGGTGAATTACCAAGCAAAACTCAATACGAAGAGTTTGTTGCTATGGTTAAAAACCACACAATGGTTAATGAGCAATTAGCTTCTTTCTTTAGAGGCTTCCGTCGTGATGCACACCCTATGGCGATGCTATGTGGCGTTACCGGTGCATTATCTGCGTTCTACCAAGATTCTCTTGATGTAAATGATGAAAAACATCGTGAAATTGCGGCTTTCCGCCTAGTTTCTAAAATGCCAACGATTGCAGCAATGTGCTACAAATATTCAATTGGTCAACCTTTCGTCTATCCACGCAACGACCTAAGTTACGCAGGTAATTTCTTGTCGATGATGTTTGCTGTTCCATGTGAAGAATACAAAGTGAATCCTATTGTTGAAAAAGCAATGGACAGAATCTTTGTGTTACATGCTGACCATGAGCAAAATGCATCAACATCAACAGTACGTTTAGCCGGTTCATCAGGTGCTAACCCATTTGCATGTATCGCTGCAGGTATTGCTTCACTATGGGGTCCAGCTCATGGTGGTGCTAACGAAGCTTGTTTAAACATGCTAGAAGAAATTGGCAGTGTTGATCGTATTCCTGAGTTCGTTGCTCGTGCTAAAGATAAAGCTGATCCATTCCGTTTAATGGGCTTTGGACATCGCGTATACAAAAACTTCGACCCTCGTGCGAAAGTTATGCGTGAAACTTGTCATGAAGTTTTAGCTGAACTAAATGTTCAAGATCCTCTACTTGATGTAGCAATGGAACTAGAGCGCATTGCATTAGAAGACGAATATTTCGTATCTAAGAAGCTTTATCCAAATGTTGATTTCTACTCAGGAATTATCATGAAAGCAATCGGTATTCCTACTAGTATGTTTACAGTGTTATTTGCACTTTCTCGTACTGTTGGTTGGATTGCACATTGGAAAGAAATGCTTGACCAACCAGGTCACAAAATTAGCCGTCCACGCCAGCTCTACACTGGTTCTGAAGACCGTGATTTTGTAAGCTTAGATAAACGATAAAGTTCATTCCTATTGTTTATTAAAAAGCGCCTTTGAGGCGCTTTTTTTATGTCTGCAATTAATAATCAAGGCAATATGTCGGCAGTTATCTTACGAGACATTTAACCCACTATTCCACCTTCTTCCGTTCTTATTAGCTCAGAATCCATTCTTAATGTATAAACATAGTTTGATAAACCTAACGAGATTTTTTAGCAAACATAAAGGAGCATGATATCAATGAAAGTGCTCTACTAATTGATACTCTATTGGGCTAATCTGGTACTTACTCAAGCATTAAAGTAATAAGTCTTATCTATTAATAAAACGTGACAGCGACAATGGCTTTGCGTATTAATTTGGCATTATTAGATCCCTTACACCAAACACTAGAATCTGTTTGAAGTGGAGGTAGCGTCATTAATCATATAATGGATGAATTATTTACTAATTTTTTAACTCATAAACTTTAATTTAACCGTTATAAGCAATTAAAATCTTACTTTCTAATCTTTAAATGTAGTAAATTTATTGACTAAACCTTAGCTAGTAAGAGTATATAACGTCTCAAATTTTATATTTAAACGAAAAATTAACAGCAAAATACAACCTAAAATACCATTCAAATCGATATGACCAATTTCAGTAAGTGTTTAACCAAAAAACTTTACCCACTTGACCAAGTAATATACTGAACGATAAATCCAACATTAAAAATTGAATGATTATTCATCAGCAAGCTTAATGTAATGTATCAATTTGCTGCACCAAGATGGATTTTTTACTGAAAAAAGAGTTTATTCAGCACTTTTTTATTCGAAATAAATATAACTATTTCGTCATCATTATAAAAATCTGCATATCCTAAATAAAAACGACTTAAAAATTTATTTTTATACCTAATTAGAAATAGTTAATAAAAAGCAAATAAACTAACAATTCTTGGTAGATTAAACGCCAATGACAAGAAATGCGCACAAAAAGTGCACCATGCTCAATGTTAGCGCATAAAAATTATTTTAAATAAAAATAAAATATTTTCATTTATACCTAAAAAAACACACCTAAATTGCAATTTTGTAAGCCATAATCACAAAGCTCACATAGTATGATTACTATTTTAAGAATTTAAAAATCATTGATTTCACGTAAAAACGCGAAGATTTGAGGTGACGGAATATTGATATTATGTAAATAAATGACAAAATCTGTTCCAATAAAAGACTGGATTACGCCAATGCATGCTACAAAAGAACATTAGAATATTCACTTAATCTGATTAGATATTGGTAAGAACCATTCAATTCAATTTCAAAACAAGAACCTGAAAATAAATAAATTACCGAATAAAAATCTAAATATACGAACACCTTCAGTAAACTCAAAATCTGCACTTCAAAGCACTGCTAATTTTCTGCTAATACAAAAATAGTAAAATGAGCAAAGCAACATTATGAACCAATAAATCGGCTGTTACTGTAGGCTCAACGCCCTATCCCACTTGATCAATCTCCTAGCTGTGATTAATAAAGCGAAACAAGCCCTAGTTCGTGCAGTAACAGCAAGTTCATTACATGTGTATTTATAGTTCAATACTCAAAATGAATGGGTCGAAATAAATATCGTTGGTTAATGCCTCTTAGCTATTTATATGCAACTGATGTGCTTTCGCTTTTGAGACAATATAGTGAGCTACATCATCAACAGAGTGGATTTCAACTAAATTCACCTGTTCAATTTCGGCAATTGATTGTGTATTAAAATATAAGTGTTTTGCTGCTTCATATACTTCCACTACTTTTTCAGCAACCGTTTCCATCGGATCGATGAATTCAACATCTATGAACTCAGCTTCCAGAATTGAGCGGACTAATGGCAGTTCAGTACAACCTAAAATAATCGTGTCAGCACCTTGCTCTGTTAACGTTTCAATAGCCTTGCAAAGCAATTTAGCATTGTTGACAAACTCGCCAGACTTAATGCCAAAAGGTGTACGAATATCTTGGCCACATTGAGTTTTTTCACCCGTTTTAGCGCCATATATCGCACTGTGCACGTAGCGCTCCTGGATTTCAACAGTGGGTTTGAAAAACGCTATTTGCGCTTCTTCGAGGTATTTATCATAAATGGCAGAATTATAAGTACCATTAGTAGATAAAATACCGACAGTAGCTTGAGGGTTTTCTTGCTGAATTTTATGAGTGGTTGCTTTTAGCATATCCAAAAGATATACATCTGTTTGAGCTTGCAAATCATTTCTAAAATAATGTGCGGTATTACATGTCATCACAGCAAAATGTACTTGATTTCTTTCCAAGAACTTTACTGATTCAAGCATTTCAGGAATAGGATCGCTACCACCTTCGTTGATTGCTTCTGAACGATCTGGAATATCAGGATTTTTAATTACCACCATTCCCATATGATCTTGATCTTTCACAGCTCCATGGGCAACCTCTTCTTTGAAAATAATATCTTGAAATAAGATATCTGCTTCAGGTCCCATATTACCGACAACACCGAAAATTAAATCTTTCATTTTATACCCGACTACATAAACACGTGAATTTATGAATATGGTAAAACTCGAGTAAAAAACGGGTTAATCACAATTGAAGGATCAGGTCCTCGTATTAGTGGTATATTTAGTCGCTACAACTATATTGTAATTGGTAACTAAAATAGCTTGGTGTAATGGTCAAAAGCGGTGGTTTTAGTATAGCCAAGTGACTCATATAAAGCTTTAGCCACATCATTATCTACTGCAGTTGCTAATTTCACAGTACTAGCATCTGTATATTGCGCAAACAGATCAACTTGCTTAAGGAGTTTATTGGCAACTCCTTGCTGTCTTGCAGCGGTTGCTACGAACATATCGTTCAATATCCACATTCTCTTCATCGCTACAGACGAAAATGTTGGGTAAAGCTGAACAAATCCAAAACCGTCTCCTTCATCATTAGTCGCAATAAAAATCACCGAATCACTCTCGATTAAACGCTCTTTAATAAACTTTTTACATTGTTCTGTATTTGCAGATTGCCCATAAAATTGACGATATTCATCGAATAAGGCTGTAACCAAATTTAATTGTTCAATTGTTGCTTGGATGATTTTCAAAACAGTCTCCTTTATATCTGCAGCCATATTATTTTGGTTTGGGCTTGTAACTAAAACTCTTTACACAAGGTATAACTTAAAACTTGCTTAATAAATGGCTGTAACCCTTAACATCTATCTGATTTCCTTTAGATAGTTAACTTACCTCAAAAAATAAACAACGTCAGCCCAAATTGAATAATTTATGCTCAAGGTTAAATTAACCATTAACACTAAAAAATAAACATTTTCACTACATATTAATATTACCCATAGCTAAAGAATGACCATCAAACAGGTAAACTACTGATATTAAACAACAATTAACTTTGGCACGGTTACTGCTTAGATATAAGAAAGTTAACATTAGTTACAAATGATAACGTGACGTTTACAAGTTAAGGTTTCACACTTAGCTTTATTGAGCGTCATTAATTCAAAATATTGAACTGGCAGGTACCCCATGGATAGGTTAATCAACATGAAAAAAATGACAATCCCACTACTTTGTATCGCAGCACTGACAACTGGATTGACTGGTTGTACTGGTGAGCAGGAAGAGTCAAAAGAAGAAGAAAAATACGCAGTCCCTGTTGAAGTATCTCATGTTACTCAAGGTAATGTATCTTCATTTTATAGCACCACAGCAACACTCGAAGCACCAGAAGAAGCCCATGTAGTCACGCGTATTGCAGGTTTAATTGAAGAGATTAACGTTGAAGAAGGCGACCGAGTGACTAAAGGTCAAGCTTTAGCGACAATCGACGCCAAACGTCAGCACTATGATTACAAACGTTCACAAGCTGAAGTTCAAATCATTGAGCAAGAACTGAATCGCCTGAAGCAAATGAAAAATAGAGAATTTGTTAGTCAGGATGTGATGGCCAAATTAGAGTTCAACTTACAAGCAGCTATCGCACAACGCGACTTAGCTGAATTACATGTTATCGAAAGCCAAATCGTATCACCAATTGATGGCATAGTTGCGATGAGACATGTTAAAAAAGGTAATATGGCCAAGGAGTTTGAAGAGCTATTTTATATCGTTAACCAAGATGAACTACACGGTATTGTTCATTTACCAGAGCAGCAATTGACAAGCTTGCGTTTAGGTCAACAAGCTAGAATCAGTAACCAATACTCAAATAGCACGAATGCTTCCAAAGCAAATGAAATAATTGCCAATGTGTTACGTATCAGTCCTATCGTCGATGCTCAAAGCGGTACCTTTAAAGTCACAATTGCAATTGATAACACCAAAGCAAACCTAAAAGCCGGTATGTTCACCCGAGTCGAGCTTAAATACGACACCCATGAAGATGTGGTGACTGTGCCTTTCAATGCCGTTATTAATCAAGATGATACTCAAGCCTTATATGTGATTGAAGATAACACTGCCACCCGCCGTGAAGTACGCTTGGGTTATCGCGAAAAAGATAAAGTGGAAGTAATTTCGGGTGTTAAGCAAGGCGAGCAAATCGTAATACGCGGGCAACAAAACCTTAAAGATCAATCATTAGTTGAAATCATTACACCTCTTTCTTATGCCAAAAACAGCTTAAACGCTAAGTAAGGGAGTTACTATGTCATTGATTAATACTTCGGTTAAACGTCCTGTAACAGTATGGATGTTTATGCTTGCCATTATGCTGTTCGGAATGGTCGGATTTACCCGTTTAGCAGTAAAATTACTGCCAGATTTAAGTTATCCCAGTGTCACAGTTCGCACAGCTTACGATGGCGCTGCACCAGTTGAAGTAGAGCAGCTGATTTCTAAACCAATTGAAGAAGCCGTTGGTGTGGTAAAAGGCTTACGTAAAATTAGTTCTATTTCACGCTCAGGTATGTCAGATGTGGTACTTGAATTTGAATGGGGCACGAATATGGATATGGCAAGCCTGGAAGTTCGAGAAAAAATCGATACTATCGAGCTGCCCTTAGATATTAATAAACCACTATTGCTTCGCTTTAATCCAAATTTAGATCCCATCATGCGCTTAGCATTATCAGTGCCTGATGCAAGTGAGTCTCAATTAAAAAGCATGAGAACTTTTGCAGAAGAAGAACTAAAGCGCCGTTTAGAAGCATTATCAGGTGTAGCAGCTGTTCGTTTATCAGGGGGATTAGAACAGGAAGTTCATATTCTATTAAATCAGCAAAAGCTTCAACAATTAAACTTAAATGCGGACGACATAAAACGTCGAATTAATGAAGAAAATATCAATTTATCAGCAGGTAAAGTGATTCAAGGTGACAAAGAGTATTTGGTCAGAACCTTAAACCAGTTTAACTCTTTAGAAGAATTACGTGATGTTATCGTATACCGTAACGGCCAGACTCTAATACGCTTACGTGAAGTTGCTGACATCGTTGATGGATACAAAGAGCGAAGCGATGTCACTCGTATTGGTGATGTTGAATCCATCGAGTTGGCGATTTATAAAGAAGGTGACGCGAATACGGTTTCTGTGGCGAAAAAGATCCAAGCAGAACTTGATAACATTAATGCTGAATCAGAAGAAAACCAGTTAAAAGTTATTTATGACCAATCTGAATTTATCCAAAGCGCCGTCAGCGAAGTAACATCCGCAGCACTATTCGGCAGTTTATTAGCCATGCTGGTGATTTACCTATTCCTACGTGACATTATTGCCACCTTAATTATTTCAATTTCAATTCCATTTTCAGTTATTGCCACATTTAATATGATGTATTTCGCTGAAATCAGCTTAAACATTATGTCACTTGGCGGTATCGCTCTAGCCATTGGTTTATTAGTCGATAACGCCATCGTGGTGCTGGAAAACATCGACCGTTATAAAGCAAAAGGTTTAGCAAGATTAGATGCTGCAGTAAAAGGCAGTAAAGAAGTTGCAGGGGCTATTTTCGCCTCAACCTTAACGACACTGGCAGTTTTTGTACCATTAGTGTTTGTTGATGGTATTGCAGGTGCTTTATTTTCTGACCAAGCCCTAACGGTGACCTTCGCGTTATTAGCTTCTTTATTTGTTGCGTTAACTGCCATTCCAATGCTGGCCTCTCGTCAAGGCTTTAAACAATTACCTGAAGAAATCATAGCAGAGCCAAAAGTAAAACCATCCACCACTAAAGGAAAAATAGGTCATT
Source organism: Shewanella goraebulensis (assembly GCF_030252245.1). Lineage (NCBI taxonomy): Bacteria > Pseudomonadati > Pseudomonadota > Gammaproteobacteria > Alteromonadales > Shewanellaceae > Shewanella > Shewanella goraebulensis. The sequence goes on along the minus strand of NZ_CP126972.1, from coordinate 2,110,292 downwards.
ATTGCGGTTTAGTGCTTGGATTTCCTTTCAAAGTGCTACTGAGTTATCTTCCTAATGCTTTATTGAACTTAGTCATTATTTTAACTCGGTTTATCTCGTGGTTGTTCAGTTTAATAATGCGTCCTTTAAGCGCAGGGTTTAATGTGTTTTATCGCTTTATTGAAAGGATATATCACCGAGTCTTAAAGCATGCAATGGCACACAAAGTGATTACAGTTGTTATTGCCATCATCCTTACTGTTGGCGCAGGTAGTTTATTCCCACGATTAGGTGTCGAGTTAATCCCACCGATGAATCAAGGCGAGTTTTATGTCGAAATTTTATTACCACCAGGAACAGCGGTTCAAAAAACCGATTCTGTACTTGAGCAACTCGCCTACTCAATCAGTGACAGTGAAGATGTAAAGCACACATTCAGCCAAGCAGGTAGTGGAGGCTTAATGACATCAGACACCGCTCGTGGCGGCGAAAACTGGGGACGTTTACAGGTTGTTCTGGCCAACACTCATGCCTTTGATAGCGTTGCTACAACATTACGTGAAACAGCAAGACGCATTCCTGCGCTTGATGCCAAAATTGAACACCCTGAGTTATTTAGTTTTAAAACGCCGCTTGAAATTGAACTATCTGGATATGATTTAGCTCAATTAAAACAAAGTGGCGATCAGTTGGTATCTGCGCTATCTCAGTCTAGTCGATTCAGCGATATCAATACCTCGCTGCGTGACGGTCAGCCTGAAATTAGTATTCGCTTTGATCATGCTCGCTTAGCAGCATTAGACATGGACGCACCAACCGTTGCGAGTCGAATTGCACATCGTGTTGGCGGCACTATCGCAAGCCAATATACCGTGCGCGATCGTAAAGTGGATATCTTAGTACGCAGCGAACTCGCAGAGCGTAATAATATTGAAGACGTAAATGCACTAATCATTAACCCAAATAGTCAACACGCTATACCACTTAGCGCGGTAGCTGATGTGTCTCTGCAAGTCGGCCCTTCAGCCATTAACCGTGTTAGCCAACAGCGCGTTGCTATCGTTTCTGCAAACTTAAGTTATGGCGATTTAAGTGAAGCCGTTAATCAGGCACAGCAGATACTGAACCAGCAGCAGTTTCCCTCTTCGATACAGGCACGATTTGGTGGTCAAAATGAAGAAATGGAACACTCTTTTGAGTCATTAAAAATTGCGCTTATTCTTGCTGTATTTTTAGTTTACTTAGTGATGGCCAGTCAATTTGAGTCTCTATTACATCCACTGTTAATTCTGTTTGCCGTTCCTATGGCGGTAGGTGGCAGTATCATCGGCTTATTTATCACAGGCACACATATAAGCGTGGTGGTATTTATCGGACTGATTATGCTCGCCGGTATCGTCGTGAATAATGCCATTGTACTGGTCGATAGAATCAACCAGTTGCGTAAAGAAGGCATTGAGAAAGACCAAGCCATCAGCACTGCTGCTAAATCACGTCTTCGCCCAATCATGATGACTACTTTAACCACGACATTAGGCCTATTACCTATGGCTATTGGTGTGGGTGATGGCAGTGAAATCCGGGCCCCAATGGCAATTACGGTTATATTCGGCTTAAGTATGTCAACGATGCTAACTCTGTTAGTGATCCCTGCCCTATACGGTATTTTTGATAAAAAGAACTATCAACAAGCGGAAAAAGAACAAGCGGTACTCTCTACAAACATGCCAACTGACGCTTCGGTGGAGGGACAATCATGAATAAGAGCAATCAAGCTTCAGCCCGTGATTCTCAATCATCTGAAAAAGGTTTTAGTATCACACGTCTTGCGATTAAAAGGCCTGTGACCACCAGCATGTTCTTTCTCGCTATACTGCTATTTGGCATGGCATCGAGTCGCTTGTTACCACTAGAAATGTTTCCTGGTATCGACATTCCACAAATCCAGGTTAACGTTCCTTATAAAGGCTCGACTCCTGCCGAAGTAGAACGCGATATCACTCGCGTGCTGGAAGAGTCGTTGGCAACCATGAGTGGGATTGAAGAAGTTCGATCAAATTCATCGCAAGACGGCGCTAATATTCAGCTTAATATGAAATGGGGACAAGACGTCGCCACTAAAAGTTTAGAAGCCCGCGAGAAAATTGATTCAGTCAGGCATCTACTGCCAAAGGATGTTGAACGAGTATTCATTCAGCAGTTCTCCACTGCTGATATGCCAGTCCTGACCATTCGTATATCAAGCGAGCGAGAACTATCAAACGCATTTGATTTGCTTGATAAACAATTGCGTAAACCACTTGAACGTATTGAGGGGGTGTCTAAAGTTACCTTATATGGTGTTGATCAAAAGCAAATTGAAATTCGACTTGATGCCGATAAGCTAGCAGCTTCTGGTATTAACCCATCAGAACTTAGACAGCGTCTGCAACAAGAAAATTTTGTTATTAGCGCAGGTACAGTGCGGAATAACAATCAGGTATTTCAGGTTTCACCTAAGGGAGAGTTTTTATCTCTTGAAGATATTAAAGCGGTTAAACTGAATACAACCACAACCCTTGGTGATATTGCCTCTGTTAAATTTACCTTGCCAGAACCCTTCGAAGGCCGCCATTTAGATCAAAAATACGCAGTAGGTTTAGATGTATTTAAAGAATCGGGTGCCAACTTAGTCCATGTTTCTGAACGTGTACTTAAAGTGATTGAACAAACTAAACAAGATCAACAATTCCAAGGCATTAAGTTGTTTGTCATGGAAGATCAAGCCTATGGGGTTAAATCATCACTACAAGACTTACTGATTTCAGGATTAATCGGTGCATTCTTATCTTTTGGTGTTTTATATCTATTTTTACGCAATTTAAAGATGACCTTGGTCGTGGTTTCATCTGTGCCTATTTCGATATGTATGACCCTTGCAGGCATGTATTTACTGGGTTACAGCTTAAATATCTTATCAATGATGGGACTATTGTTAGCCGTCGGTATGCTAATTGACAACGCGGTTGTGGTCACTGAAAGTGTTCTGCAAGAAAAACAGCGCAGTGGTTTAACGGGTAATGAAGATACTAAGCCTCATAGCCAAAAGGCTAATGAATCTGCAGTACTGACAGGAGTTGAAAAGGTTGCCTTAGCAGTCCTCGCTGGCACTTTAACCACCGCAATTGTGTTCTTGCCTAATATCGTTGGGGTAAAGGTTGAGTTAACTATTTTCCTTGAACATGTAGCTATTTCGATTTGTATATCTCTTGCTGCATCATTATTGGTAGCGAAAACCTTAATCCCATTGCTGCTAACCAAACTACATTTTGAGATTGATACTGAAGAAAAAGAGTCTAGATTGCAGCGTTATTATCAGCGCAGTTTAACTTGGGTATTAGAACACTCAAAAATATCAGGTGTACTTGCAGTATTAATACTTGTATCAACTGCCTTGCCTTTAAGTTTAGTTAAACAAGATCAATCTGATGGCGAAGGCAATGACCGCTTATACATTAATTATCAATTAGAAGGCCGCCATAATCTAAAGGTCACTGAAGCGATGATTAATCAAATGGAAGACTACCTTTACGGTAATAAAGAAGCTTTCATGATTGACTCTGTGTATAGCTATTATTCAGCTGACAGTATCCAAACCACTATTTTACTCGAAAAAGATATAGAAACACCGATGTCAGAACTTAAGCAAACCATCCGAGAAGGTTTCCCTAAGTACGCCGCAGCTACACCTCAGTTTGGTTGGGGAAATGAAAACTCTGGATTAAGGATCACCTTAACAGGCCGGTCTACTTCTGAATTAATTACCTTAAGTCAGCAAGTGGTACCGCTATTAAGTGCGATTGAAGGCCTAGAGGATGTGCGCTCTGAGGTAAATGCCGCTCAGCAAGAAGTAATTGTGACCATCAACCGTGAAATGGCAGCTCGTTTAGATTTAAAACTCAATGAAGTTGCTTCACACATTTCAATGGCACTGCGTGGCACACCACTGCGTTCATATAGACATGATCCCAATGGCGAATTACGTATCGAGCTTGCCTATGATAAAAGCTGGCAACGTTCGCTGGAGCAACTTAAACAACTGCCGATTATTCGTAAAGGTGAGCGTGTTTACAACTTAGATAATTTAGCTGAAATTAAAATTCAACCACGTTTTGACACAATTAGACATTACAACCGTCAAACCGCGCTATCGATTGGCGCAAATGTTAATGAAATCACCACAGAAGAAGCCCAAGAGCAAATCGAAAAGGTCATGCAAAATGTTAATTTCCCATACGGTTATGACTATAGTTTGCGTGGTGGTTTTCAGCGTCAAGATGAAGATCAATCCATCATGGCGGTAAATATGATTCTGGCGCTAGCAATGATTTATATTGTCATGGCAGCCCTATTTGAATCACTGCTTTTACCCACTGCGATTATTAGTTCGATTCTGTTTTCAATCACAGGGGTATTTTGGGCATTATGGATATCGGGCACCGCAATGTCAGTCATGGCGATGATAGGGATCCTTATCTTGATGGGGATCGTAGTAAACAATGGCATAGTTTTGGTCGACCAAATAAACCAAATGACGCCAAAGTTAACCGATCTTTCAACTACGATAAAATCTATTTGTATTACTCGATTACGTCCAGTATTGATGACAGTGGCGACGACTGTGCTAGGGCTTGTGCCATTAGCAATGGGTGACACTCAAATTGGTGGTGGTGGTCCACCCTATTCACCAATGGCCATATCAATCATAGGTGGTTTGAGTTTTTCAACTGTCACCAGTTTGTATTTAGTGCCTTTGTGTTATCAAGCCCTATACCGTATTCGCTATCAGTCATCGGTAAAATTAGGTTTAGCTGACAAAAGAGCTAAAAAGCTGCTACCTTGGACACTGTAAGTAATTAGTAATACGGAAACTAAGCCATTTTCGCCAGCACATTACATAATTAAAATAATGTGCTTGCTCAATGGTTACACGACACAGGAGCCCACAATGACGCTGAAACGTCTTAGTTTACTCACCCTATCGATAATTCAACTATCCCTTGTTAATACCAGTGTTTCTGCTGACGATGACCGCTTTAAAGATGTAGAAATCGTTTCTCAAAAACTCACTGAAAACACTTATATGTTTACAGGTTCCGGTGGCAACATTGGCGTTTCAGCAGGCAGTGACGGCCTATTAATTATCGATGACCAATTTGCACCTTTAGCCGATAAAATTAGCGCTTCACTCAATCAAATCCAACCTGGGAATCCAAAGTACGTCATCAACACACACTATCATGGCGATCATACTGGTGGTAACGCACACTTTGGCGAACAAGGAATTATCTTTGCCCATCACAATGTTTTAAAGCGGCTCAGTGCTAAAGAAGGTACACCCAAAGCAGCGCTCCCTGTCGTGACCTACTCTGAAGATGTTTCGATTCGTTTTAATAACGATACTATGACCTTAAAACATATGGGGCCAGGCCATACTGACGGTGACAGCGTGGTATTTTGGACTAAAGATAATGTCGTACATATGGGGGACCTATTCTTTAAAGATCGGTTTCCCTACGTTGATTTAAACGGAGGCGGTTCGGTTATAGGTTACAGGAATAATGTAGCAACAGTGATTGCCCAGATTGACAGTCAAACCCAGATTATTCCGGGTCATGGTGAGCTTGCAAATAAAGATGATTTAATGAAGTTTAAGCATATGCTTGATCATTCTATAAATTGGATGAATGAAAAGATAACTCAAGGCAAAACGCTTGAACAGCTTCATGCAGAAGGCTTTCCTGAAAAATGGAAAGATTGGAGCTGGAATTTCATCACTGAAAAAAAATGGATTGATACGCTATATCAAGATTTGAAAAAGTAACATTCAAATCGATTTGATTTTTAAAATAAAAAGCTTGTGAATATCACAAGCTTTTTTATTGATTTCGATTGATTTACTAGTTGTTTCTAAAGTGCCACAGAACCCAATATACTGGCTTTAAATCTTTGCCACCAATATTTTTAAAAGGGCGAGAAAAATAATACAACCATTGCCATGATGCCAAAAACTGCTTGGCTTTCTGCCAAATAATTTCTCCGCCAGCCTCTCTATAAACAGAAATAGCCTTCGAAATCCGTTCACTATCTTCACCTAAATAGCGGTATAAGCTATGAACATACACCAATAAGTCACGGATCTGTTTCTCAGCTACCGAACCCTTTTGTTGGTTTGCTTCAAAATCGATAAATTTAACTTTACCTGCACGCCAGCTAATGTCTCTAAGTGCGGGGCGACCATGAGCTAACTGCATTGAATGTAAGTTTGCTAATGCTTGGCTTGCATCATCAAGGATATTTTGTTGTTTCGCAGCCCCAACATCATCCCTATCTAACCAATCACGGATTGTTCTACCTGCATCTTCCACAACCAAGTAACCGTCACCATTGGCAACAACTTTAGGTACAGGCGCCCCCTCATTGTCTAATTGCTTCAATACTTGAGTTTCTTTGGTCAGTGCTTTGGCTGAATCCGTTTTTAAAAAGCGCATCGCACCTTCGAGGTGTTCTACTTGCTTTAACCAATAACGTTTTCCACCATATTGAAAATGGCTGATCCTCTGCCCTTGGTTTAATACCAGCATTTGGGAGACTTTATCTTTAAAGGATTGCATTTGAGTCATATGGGCTGTCCGTTATCGTTTTGAATATTCAGTATCCCGATATACAGACAATAACCGCAAATTTAGCTAGCACTAAATTGCTAACTTTTACCTTTTATTATATTTAGTGCAATTACTCTACAAACGAAATCCACATACAAATAACAAGACTCGCACAACATTTAACCAAAGAAATCAAATGTACATTGAAAAACGCGCACAAAAAAAGCGCCATTACTGGCGCTTTTTACAAGTTATAATTGAGTTCTTATTCACTTTCTACAAGTGATAACCCTTTACGACTCTAGTGGTACCGCTCTATTTTCAAGTAAAACAGGAATACCTTCTGTGATTGGATACGCTAACTTATCAGCTTTACAGATTAATTGATCTGCTTCTTTATCAAATTCCAACTTACCTTTACATACTGGACAAGCCACAATCTCAAGTAATTTTTTATCGAACGCCATGGAGGTTTCCTTGTTTAACTTTGACGACTTCGTTAAGTCTATTCAAAAATGCTTGGTCAAAACTTTCATTAAGCTTCGCATTAACTGGTAGATACCACCAGTTTTGTTGTGCAAAATCGCGACATTTAACCGCATCTTTCTCGGTCATTATCAATGGAGTATGTTGTGAGAGCTGCTGTAGCTCAGCTTCATCAAACGCTTGATGGTCTTCAAACGCTTTGGTTTGCTTAATTTGGTAACCTAAATGGTCTAAACTATCAAAAAATCGCTGTGGATTACCGATACCTGCCATCGCTATAGCTTCTTGCTGTTGCCACTTCTCATCATTCAAAGAAGGTTTTACCGCTTTTAGAGCAGAAGGTTCTAGACTCATCGCAATTTCATTTGCTTGAGGGCTACCACCATTATTAATTGCCCAATCAATCGTATTTAATCGCCACAAACCTTCACGTAAAGGCCCAGCAGGGATCAAACACTGATTACCATATCGGCGCTGACCGTCGACAATTGCCAGCTCAATATCTCGAGCTAATGCATAATGCTGCAAGCCATCATCACTAATAATCACATCAACATCAAATTGAGCTAAAAGGGCTTTAGCAGCGTCAATTCGCTTAGCACCAACAACCATAGGAACCTGCGTTCGAGCCACTATCATCGCTGGCTCGTCACCCACATCAGTGGCTTTATCAGCAACACTCACGGCTTTCACACCGTCAATATTAACTCCATAGCCACGACTTATCACCCCAGGCTTATAACCATGCTCGCGCAATAAGTCAATTAAATAGATAACCGTTGGGGTTTTACCACTGCCACCAGCCGTGATGTTACCCACAATAATAACCGGTGCTGGTAGGGTTTCTGCAGTGCTAAAACCAAATTTATATCCTAAACGCCTTAGCAAAGACACTAAAGCAAACAACCAGCTCAATGGCAGTAATAACCATTTAGCTGGATGTCCTTGGTACCAAATTTTATTCACTAACGATTGCATTTAATTACCAAATTGCATTTGGTACAGGTTGGAATAAATGCCTTCTTTGGCAATCAAATCTGTGTGAGTGCCCCGTTCAACCACTGAACCTTGGTCAATCACTAAGATTTCATCTGCAGATTCAATCGTTGATAAACGATGAGCTATCACAATTGACGTGCGGTTATGGCGTAAATTGTCTAAACCATGCTGAATTGCTTTTTCAGACTCTGTATCTAATGCCGATGTTGCCTCATCTAAAATTAATACAGGTGCATCACGTAACATAGCTCGCGCAATAGCGATACGTTGACGTTGTCCACCTGACAACAACACCCCATTTTCACCGACCTCGGTATCTAGTCCGTCAGGCAAGGTTTCAATAAACTCCATCGCATAAGCAAGTTCAGCAGCTTTAATGATTTGCTCACGGGACACTTCTCCTGGATAAGCATAAGCAATGTTATTGGCAATCGTGTCATTGAATAATGTGACTTGCTGAGATACCAATGCTACTTGGTTACGAAGCGACTTTAACTTGTAATCATAAATACTGACGTCATCGAGGGTAATATCCCCTTCGGACACGCCGGTATAGAATCGGGTCATAAGGCTAGCAATGGTTGACTTACCTGAGCCACTTCGGCCCACTAACGCAATGGTTTTACCTTGCTTAACTTCAAAATCTATATTGGTTAATGCAGGCTTTTCAGTATCAGGGTAACTAAAAGTGACGTTGTTAAACTTCAAGTTGCCTTTAACGCGCTGAGTTTCAAACTCACCAGTATCTGATTCTGGTGCGGTATCTAATAACTCAAACACAGTAGTACAAGCTGCAATACCCCGTTGAAATTCAGCGTTCACACGGGTTAAGTTTTTGATTGGCTGAAGCATGGCCATCATTGCGCCTAGAATTGCAGCAAAAGTACCCGCGGTTATATCATCTTTTAAACCTGGGAATGTTGCTGCATACAATACAAATGCCAGTGCGAATGAGCCAATAACCATAATAACCGGTTGGCTGATTGCTTGGGCTACAGCCAGTTTCATATTCTGATGGCGATTAGAATCATTCACTTTAAAGAAGCGATTCACTTCCGTTTGCTGTCCGCCAAAAGCTAACACATTTTTGTGGCCTTTAATCATTTGCTCGGTGGTAGCGGTTACCCCCCCCATGGCAGACTGAATTTGTTTAGATACTTTCCGAAAGCGCTTACTGACCACACTGATAACAACGCCCATCAATGGACCTATCACTAAAATACACAGTGATAACTTCCACGAATAAAAGAACATAATAGCGAGCATCGCGATAACAGTTATAGAGTCACGAACAATAGAAATCAACGCACTGCCTGATGCACGAGCAATTTGCTCTGTATCAAATGTCACACGGGAAATTAAATTGCCGCTATTTTCACGGTCAATGTAGCTCACAGGTAAACGCAGATAATGCTCAAAAACTTGTTGACGCATATCCATGATCAACTTCGCACTCATATACGAGACACAGTAAGTCGATACAAAGTTAGCAATACCGCGCAACGTAAACATGCCTATCACCACTAGAGGTGCCATCAGCATTATATCTTTATTGGCATTAAAGCCACCGTGAGTTGGAACATCAACTTCGACGCCACCGACTACAGCAGGAGCTTGACCAAAACCTTCGTCAATAAAAGGTTTAATGAATGCAATGAAAGCTGCATCGACAAGGCCATAAGTTAATAGGCCAGCAATGGCTAATAGGAACATTCCTTTCATTGGAACGAGATAAGTAAGAAGGCGTTTAAACACGCTCGACATTTCGTTATTAGTTGTTGTCATTGATTACATTAACACTTGAATAGCAAACAAAGGCACATTCTACTCTGCTTTAACTTTCTCACCAAATCTAAACACCTTGTTATACCAAAATGGCGCAATATCTGAACGATATTGACGAATTGTATAAGTTGATGGTTCAAAATCTATACTAATTTGGCCTGAGTTTCCGCTAACGAGTGTTTCAACTCCTTTCATTTTATATCGCTCGACAACATCATTTTTAGGGAATCCATATTGATTGGCAAACCCTGCAGTAAAAATAACATGTTGTGGTGATACCGCATCTATAAATGCCAGTGTGGAAGATGTACGACTGCCATGATGCGGCGCAAGTAATATATCTGACCTAGATAACATATTGTTATTGGTAAAGTATCTCTCTGAATTTTTCTCAATATCCCCTGCGAGCAAAACTTGATGCTGACCATCAGTAATAAACGCAATACATGAACGATTATTGTCATTTTTAGCCGTAGGGTTGATCGCTAATCTCAGCGTTACTCCGTGCCAATCAAATTGACGATTAGTACAAGGGTTTTGACTTCGTTCTTCTAAAGGGGAGCTGAAGTGGTGTGCAGCAGAATCGCTAATAATTTGAGTATTAGGATATTGCCTCATTAAAGCATCTAGGCCACCAGCATGATCGTTATCATCATGGCTAATTATGATGTAATCAAGTTTACTTATTCCCTTCGCATTGAGTGCAGGGATTATCACTCTATCGGCATAACTGAAGTTATCACCATATGCTGCGCCAGTGTCATACAACAAACCTCGATTACCTTGCTGAACAAGTACAGCCATACCTTGGCCAACATCCAGCACATGTACTTGCCAAGAAGGTACAAGTTGCGAAGGTGAAGAATAAAAAGCAGCCCATGAATACAGAATTAAAGGGATGCATAATACGCCGACCGCCAGTCTCCACAATGTATTGACTGCCCACATCATTAAAAATATGCCCAATATGAATAGCATTATGCTGATAACTAACTTGTCTGATAGATGTATCAGAGACATAGGCCAATGATCGCTCCCACTAATAAGTAACTGAAACGGCGTTAAAGCAACATCGGCAAAACTCATCAATTTTTCGCCAAAAAAGACTCTCAATTCATCTGTCATTGGAATAAACATTAAACAGAGATTCAACACCAAGGCAATAATACTTAGCGGAATGACCACAATACTGAACCAAGGAACCATAAGTAAATTGACCCAAATACTGTTAATTGAAATAGTGCCAAACAATATTGCCTGCATTAATCCTAGCCCTATAGCCAGTCGCCATTGAATCGACCAAAACCCAACCCAGAAGCCAATAAGTTTATTTTTATAATCTTGGTACTTGCTTACGAGGCGTTCAAGAAATGGAAGATTTTGTACATTAGGTTCAATTACTTGAGTGCCTGTAAACTCAATCTCATTATGACTAATTTCAAGCTCATTTTTTGAATTATTAAACGTACTTTCGCTATCAGATCTGTTTATCTTTGCTTTAGCAACTGAATACTCTAGCGTAAATAATATGATGGCAAGCGCACTGAAAGATAACCAAAAACCTGCACTTAAACTGGCAAACGGATCGATAAGTAATACGGCAAACAATGCCCAAATTAATCGTTGCCAAGGCGATGAATATTGATTCACCATAGTTAAGACAATTAAGATGAGGAGCATTATCAACGCTCGCTGAGTGGCGATGGCAAAACCTGCTAAGTATCCGTAACCCGTCGCCATTAAAGCAGCCAACACCATAGCGATGAGTAAGTTGCGTCTACTAAATGAAGGAAAAATCTGCAAGCCACTGCGAAAAATAAACCAGAACAAACCAAATACAACCGATAAATGTAAGCCTGAAATGGCCACTAAATGTCCGGTGCCAGTTTGTCTTAGTTGCTGCCATTGAGTTGGAGTGAGATTAGATTTATCGCCAAACAGCAGCGCTTTCAATATTGCCCCATTTGAGCGTGTTTGTAATATAGGGTCCATTTTATTAATGATAAGCTGTCGCAATGGGGTATTATAATCGAGTAGTTCAGCCTGTTTGACTCGGCCTTTAGCAACGATATGACGACTTAAGAAGTATTTTTGTTGGTTAAACCCACCTTGATTCAACGGACTAGTGATTGGCTTCATTCGCGCAGTAAAAATCCAAACCTGACCCACTTTTACTTCAGGCGGTTGTTGCCATGTGAGTCTATAGTTAGAGTGATAAAATTCGTATTGCTCAGAAATCACCCTAATGTCGAAACTTATCCAGTCGCTGTTTGTGCTAACTAGTGATACTATCTCTGCCTTAAATTGTTTTTGAACAGGGATTTCTGATTCATGTGAAGAAAATAATGAATTAAAACAAAAAGAAACTAACATCACTCCACAAAGTGCCCCGCTGATGAAAGGCCACTTTATGAAGGTGGATAAAACGACAATCAGAATGAATGACGCCATCCATATAGGAAGTAAGCTTGGCAATAAATTGCTAAAAAGCATACTGGCGCAAAAACCATAAATGAATCGATTTATCATTGATTAATTAAAGACAGTAATCGCGTATATGCCAAAAAAATTATTACAAAAATTTATGCCGAAGCCTGAAACCTTGCGTAATCACAAATATTTGCGGGTTTTCGGAAATTTGTTGGATAAACCCAACCTTTGGAGTTTGAATCGCAAATCTGCTCCTGGCTCATTTGCGGTGGGCTTATTTGTAGCTTGGCTTCCAGTACCGTTCCAAATGGTCATAGCTGCTGGCATGGCGATATTTTTTAACGTCAATATTCCACTCGCAGTTGCCCTTGTTTGGCTAACAAATCCAATCACAATGCCATTTATGTTTTATGCAGCATATTTGTTGGGCTCTAAAATTTTAGGCTTGGATACCACTGACTTTGCTTTTGAAGCCAGCTGGCAATGGGTAGAAAGTTCTATTGGCACCATTGGCCCACCATTCCTTTTGGGGTGTGTCGTGCTAGGTTGTATTTTTGCTCTAATTAGCTATTTTGTGATTAAGAGTCTTTGGAAGTATTCAGTATTATTCAAGTGGAATCGCAGAAACTAGTCTTTAACTAAAAGCTCCACTCAATACAAATAAAAATATAAAAAAGTCAGCCATGTTGCTGACTTTTTAGATTTAAAACAGGTCTATTCGGCTGTATTATTTACCTTACGATAAGCCAATACCATTAAATGAACGCACAATAAGCCACTAAAAGCACCACAGAAAAACATCATCGCTATCGATTCAACCGACGACATATCATCAGCATAAAGCCACCACCATAACGGCCATCCCACCAACGATAGAAAGGTCAGTTGTAACATACACGACTTACACCTGCCTATTTTTTGTTTGAATAGAGACTCTTGGCAATCATTACATGCCATTCATATATCCTTCAACTTAACTATTCGCATTTGAACTGTACTCATCCTTTAACATAGCAAAAACACATTCATCGCCCCATTGTCCTTTAAAAAAGATATTTTTATAGAAGTGACCTTCTTTTCTAAAACCTAACTTGTTCAGTAATGCCATCGATGGGATATTTTCAGCATCAGTCGTCGCTATAATTCGATGCTTGTTAAGTTCAATAAATAAATAGTCTATCAATGCGGATAGTGCCTCAAAGGCAATGCCTTGCTGCTGATATTGCTGAGCTAAGGTAAATCCTATTTCCATTTGCTCATTATCAATAAAATGCAGCGCTATATCACCCATAATGAGCTGAGTTTGCTTATCAGCGATGGCCAATTGAAACCATAAACCTGGCATACCAAATGCGTTATAGTCCATCGCAGCAAACAAAGATTGTGATTGCTCAAAATTGTAATCTGTCCAACTTTGATATTTAGCTATAAATGGATCTGCTCTATATTCAGTGAATAAAACTAGATCATCATACTCAAAAGCTCGAATACAAGTCCGTTGAGTCATTATCTTAAATTTCATATACTTTTAAACCTACAAATTTATTTTAAACAGTATGTTATATAATAATTTATTGATTACTTTTAATTCTTGCCACTAAAAAATCCACAGCTGCTTTAACTTTAGGTACATGATATCGTTGTTTTTGATATATCAAATACACTCCAAAATCAGCACTCTGTGTCGCTGATAACCGCGGTTCAAAATCAAGCTCTAATAACTCATCTCTTTCCAGAAATGGTGATAGAACCCACCTTGGCATCATTACAATCCCCTCACCTTTTTTCGCTTTTTCAATTAGCCACTCGCCAACATTACTAATGGCAGTAGCTGGAGCAGACACATCTTGCCATTGTCCCTCAATAAGGCTTAACCAAGGCACTCTGCCGTTAGGGGAGCGATAATACAAACCTTTATGTTGTGATAATTCACTGGGATGGGTTGGGGTACCCATATGTTCAAGGTATTGCTTACTCGCTGCTGGAATAAATTGATTATCCATTAATCTAATCGCCACGACTCGATCGTTGGGGGCATATCCGCCTCTAATGGCTATATCGACATCATCACGGCCAACTGAAGACAGCTCATCACTCAGCTCAATATCTAAAATAACCTTAGGGTACAGCTTGGAAAACTCTTCCATAAGCGGAATTAACACCTCGCGCCCAATACCCACCATAGCACTTATCCGTAACTTTCCCATGGGTTCGGTTTGGTAACTGCGCACAGCTTCATTACTTTGCTCTAGCTGAGTTAATAATAGTGATACTTGCTGATAATAATCTGCGCCAATTTCAGTTAAATTAACGGCTCTGGTTGAGCGTTTTAATAAGGTCGCCCCAAGACTTTTTTCTAAATCAGCAACCCGCCGCGATAAAGATGAAGCAGGAACAGAAAAGGCTTTCGCAGCTTGTGTAAAACTGCCCAGTTCCACCACTTTAACAAAGTATTTCAGCGCTCTTAATTGATCCATAACCCAACCATTATTGTCTTAAAAGCAATAAAGAATCGCTTTTTAGCCACTATATCTTATAAAAAAGAAAAGGAATAATAGATTCAATTATTAAAGAACAAACAGTATTAAGGATAATTTCATGAACACTTATACCGCCATTAATCTTGTCAAACGCCCTCAAGGCGGCCCAATCACTTCTGATATATTTGAAGTTGTCCAAAAGCCTATACCCGTTGTTAAACCTGGAGAGCTACTGATTAAACAAAATCATATGTCACTAGATCCAGCCATGTTTGGTTGGATGCAACCAGACACTGATAGCTACATCCCACCAGTTAATTTAGGCGATGTCATGCGAAGCAGCGGTGTAGGTGAAGTGGTCGAAAGCAATCATCCAGACTTTAAAACAGGCGATCGGGTTATGGGTATGATGGGTTGGCAGGAGTATTTTTTAACTGATGGTAAAGGGATAAATAAAGTCGACGCCCCCCTTCCTGACGAAACCATATTATCAATATTCGCCCTACCGGGCTTAACAGCCACACAAGGCTTATTCAATGTCGGTAAACCAAAGGCAGGCGAAACGATTATTGTTACTGGTGCAGCTGGCTCTGTAGGCTCAATCGTGGGTCAATTGGCTAAAGCAGACGGATTACACGTAATTGGCGTTGTCGGCAGCGATGAAAAAGCAGATTGGATTGTAAATGAACTTGGTTTTGATTCAGCAATAAATTATAAAACGGCAGATTTAGCAGCTGAGTTAGATAAATTAGCCCCTCAAGGCATCGACTTGTTCTTTGAAAATACCGCAGGCCCTATCCAAAGCTTAATTGTCGATAGAATGAATCCCCATGGCCGCGTAATGGTTTGCGGATTAATTGCCGATTACAGCAAACAAACCCCAGCACCAGGCCCAAGCTGGATGAATATCCTTAAAAGACGTATTACTGTTCAAGGTTTTACCATGCCAGATCACTTTGGCGAAGTGCCTAGTCTATTAGAAAAATTAACTCCTTATGTATTAAAAGGTCAAATCAAACATCGCTCACATGTATTAGAAGGTTTGGAGTCATCAATTGAGGGATTAAACCTATTTTTTACTGGTGAAAATAAAGGCAAGTTGATGGTAAAACTTTAACGCTCAATCTCAGATTAAGCGCTAAGATTGGAGCTAGTGCTATGTTTAACTTAGCATCGTTTAAATCAGCGAATAATAATGCGCCTTATTCTTAGGCGCTTTATTTAATTTCTGTTCTCATGTGGTTAGAACTTATTGCGATTGGGGATCAGTTGAACACTTGAATCAAATTGCTCGAGTAATTTTTTTACCACTCTCTCTGAATCTGAATAGATTTGATGTTGATGATTTGCTTGTAAATAATACAGAGCATAACTTAACCTTGAAGGCAGTAAGCTTGCTAAGCGTTCAGGTGCTTCATAGCAGTAATGACCGGGATAATAATGACAAGAAAATTTATCCGTTAACACCACACTCTTTTCTGTCATTAAGTGCTGCGCCAGCAGCGAATGGGATTCGCTGCGGTATTTAAATTTAAACCCCTCAGTAAGAGAGTTATTTTCTAATACTGGCTGTAATCGATTGATGCCAGAAAAAATAATTCCACCAAAAACATGTTCAGCAAAACCACTTTGCTCCATCCCTTCTTCAATCCATTTGTTCGGCGTCTTGCTAATGAAAACTGCTTCATTCTCTAATAGTGGTATTTGCCTTATCTCTTTAGGGGCATTAATAGGAAATAGGTTTAAGCCAATGTGAATATCACCATTGATAATTTGATCGAGCGTATGGTCATTCCAATGGTTAAAATTAATTTTCCCTTTTGGTATGACTTTAGCGCTAGTGGCCATTAATTCTTCAGCGATAACATCAATAAGCGGGCTTGCAATAGCAAAATTGATCTCGCCATCAAAGTCGCCTTGGTTTAAAAAGTCATCTGGATAAAACCGTTTATCTAATTGTATCAATTCATTTGCGAGACCTTCGCCAATTTCTGTTGCTCGTACGGTCGGTACTAACTGTCCTTGACCCTTAATAAATAAAGGATCACCTGTCGCATGTCTCAGTTTAGACAATACTTGGCTAACTGCGGATTGAGATATCCCTAATTTAGCCGCCGCAAGCGTAGTACTTCTAGTTCTATACAACTCATTGAAAACTCTTAAATAATTTAAATTAATTTGTTCGGGGTACTTTCTATACATACTTAATAACCAAGTCTCAAACCAGCTGTTATATTAGCTTAGCTTATAACTGTTATCAGTAGCACTCGTCACATATGTTAACTAGGATTTGCATTGCTTACGTTAAAAAGCCATCAAGTTCACATATGTATCTAGGGGAAGATAGTGACAAATCAGGTAACAGAGCCAGAGTTTTGTAAAGAAACCTTCGCAACAGTACTAAGACAATACCGTAAATCTTATCGTTTATCACAACAGTCTTTAGCTGATGACTTAGCGAATAATCACAGTCTATTTAAGAACATTAACCAATCAATGGTTAGTCTGTGGGAAAAAGGTACCATCCTACCTTCTTTAAACAGAAGAGTTGGCTTAGCTAATTTCTTTAATCAATGTTATCAATATGACGAGCATGAATTAAAAGTGATTAAAAAAGCGCGTAAAAATCGTATTAACGATGGTCAAATGCCAAACATCTACAACTACAGCATTAACCAAATCAAAGAGTTTTGGTTTGATGAAATGACTGAAGATGAGAAGGAAGGTATCTATCACGCTCATAAAGTGCAAAGCGGTTATGACTTTAACGAAACCCTTGAGCACATTGAGTGTAAGCGTGTGAAAGTTGTTTGTTTTTATTTTAACAACTCAATCATCGGACATTTAGCTTTTTGTGTTGCCCAAAATGGCTTCATCAAACTAGCCAGTATCGTTGCAATTGATAAAAACATTCGAATGAATATTATTAAGTTTATTCACACCTTGTCATCTGACATCATCCTTATTCTGCCAAGTTTTATCAGTTACTACAGTAACTTATTAAATGATATTTATCTTGAAAAAATACCAACAAACGGCCCTATCACTCTGCATTCAGCTAAAAGTGAAAGTTTGTTTAATAATCCGTTTGTTAAACACGTTTTGAATGGTAACGATGATTTAGTTTTACTGCGTTACGAACAGCAAAATTTCGACGCATAAACTGGTTTTCAGATAAAGCTCTAAAGGTTAATCTGCTCTAGATAAGTCATGATGACGCCTATTACTTCTGTAATAGGCGTTTTGTTTTAACAACGAAAACCTTATTGTTCGCTGAACATACTTCCAATCTTACTTTCAGATTACTTGGCTAAAATGAAGAACCTGGTTGCATCAAAAAGGCAATTTCTTCAGCTGTCGATTCTCGGCCTAATATACTGTTACGGTGCGGGTAACGACCGAAGCGTTCGATAATCTCGAGATGCTTCTTTTCAAATGCATAATTTGACTCTAAACCTGCTTGATTAAACAGTGTCAGTGCTTGCTGATGTACCATCATTGACTCACTATGCATATAAGGCATGTATAAAAAGCTACGCTCAGTCTGTGTTAACAGCTTATCTTGCCCCTGCGCTACCGCTTCTTGTGCTAACACTAAAGCAAGAGGGTCAGATAGAAACGCTTTAGGCGATTCACGATACATATTTCGAGAAAACTGATCGAGCACAATAATCTCTGCTAGCCTGCCTAGAGGACTTACTCGCCACTCATAGAGTTCGCCAGCCATAGCTTGAGCATGCAGAGTTGCGAATTTTGACATAATAATCCTGTCAAACTCACTATCTTTTTTAAACCACAAAGCGTGGTCTATCTCGTCAAACCAAAATGAAATCACCTGCTGAAAATCATTCATAGCGCTTCCTCAATTTTTATATCCATTGCAGTAACTTAACAATTGTATGCTAGATTTAAAATAGACTTTTATCTAGACACACTTTAGGACATCTATGGCAGAAAAACCTCAAGCTTCTAACGACGCCATAAGACGAGATCCACTTATTGAAAAAGTGCTTAAACGCTCACCCTCAAATATTGCCGCCAGTTTTACTGATGAACAACTTAATGCAATAAAAATGTCATTGGGCCCCAACACATGGGGCGGTCATTTTATTGATAAACGTGGCACCTTTAAGTTTCCATTTATTAAATGGCGCTTTTATTACGTATTTTTACTGGGTAAAAATAAACGCGCTTACACAAGGCGAGAAAAGAACATGTCGTTGTTGATGATGTTTGCCACCGTCAGCGGTTTTATAGTCATGAGTATGCTACTTGGACTACTGATGCTCTATCTTTTAAAATCAGCACTGGGTATCGACTTATTTCCTGATACATCACTGGGTATTTGGGACAATTTCAAAAGTTACTTTGATTAAGATGATTGTTTTTATTTCAAGTGGATTATTTTATCTCAATGACTTGAGAATGAAATGGTACTTAACGCAGCATTAATGCGTGAGCAGCACTTGCCTATACTTGAAGCAAAACTGCAAACGTCGCAAATCACTCTTAAATGCTTTGTTATACGTATTTTTCCACGAACATCTGTTTATAGGATTTAGTCTGCAATGCTGAATCTGTTAACCCAAACTTACTCGCTAGAGTTTCAAGTTCCGACTTATAAGCAGTTAACATTAGCTCATCGTCTGTCATGATGGCGAACTCAGCAAAGTCACCAATGCCATCTAAAGAGTCGACCGTAATATGAAACTTGCCGACAAAATAGATACTTCGAGTTTTGGTCGCTTTTAATGTAATTTCGTAACCCATCGTTTCCAGCATACTTTTAGCACTTTTTGCATCAGTGATATTGGTCGCTTCACATCGGTCTACCTCTGGGCCTTTAACAATCCAAAGCTTGATACCTGATGGTTTCATAGTACGAATACAGACGCTCTTATTCTGCTGGTGCAATGATTTATCTGGAGTATCAAAATAACAGTCGGATTCTAGATTGTCTTCAAGCATTACTTCATGGGGGGTATTTTTCAAAATATTCAAAAAATTAGTCTTCGACTCAAGGCGGTACTTAAGCTCTACCTCATATTTACCTTGAAAATGCTCATCGCTCATTTTGTAATCCAATCTCAAAATGAGAATTTTACCATAGGAGTACGTAGCTAAACATGATCATACGCATAACGCCTCCTCAAAGTAATGAGTGTGAGTCTACTAAATCTTGCGAAGAACAAGGCCATAATGATTTGCGAACGACAGAAATTTACACTCATGTTCTTGGTTAAAATAGAGCAAAGAACAATAAGTCCATTCGATCGTTTATCAGATATTGATAGTGTAAAAAGTGGATTTTTTTAAAAGTGTTAGGTTTGAGGTTCAAGCTATCAAATAAGCCAATAGTTAAGTTTTTAACTTAAAGTTTATAAGCTTTAATAGGGCTAGAACTATTTTAAAATCAGACTTAAAACAATAACTCAATTAGCAACAAGCAAAGTAAAAAGCTGAGTGCTCCTGCGTTGGAAATATTTCACATCTCATCAAAAATCACAGGGACTTAAGAAAGATGTGTCAAAAAAGATCGGTTTACCTGTTATTGAGATGAAATATGCAATTCACCATAACTATGTTTTTAAGGGTAAGGGTTCATTAGCGTACACATACGATAACTTTTTTTATTTATCGTATGTGTATTTTATATAGAGATTAAGCTTTAACGACCTGCAAGCGCTGATGCAGGGGCTATTTTAGTGGCTTTATATGCAGGGTAAATCGTTGCTAGTAAACTCATTACCATTCCCATTCCCACCACAACAATCACATCTTGTTGTTGTAATTCAGATGGTAAAAAGTCGATAAAATAGATATCAGAAGCCAACAGCTGAATGCCAAATGTCTGTTCTATGAAACTGGCAAAGGTACTTAAGTTAGTTGCCAATATGACCCCGATGATTGCGCCAATGGAACAGCCTAATAATCCATTTAAGCCACCTTGCATGATAAAAATCGCCATAACTGCGCCGCGCTTTAAGCCCATTGTCATTAAAATCGCTATTTCGGCGCTTTTATCTCTAACGGCCATCACTAATGTCGAGACGATATTAAAGCACGCCACTGCAATAACCAGTGCTAATACTAGGTACATCACCATTCTAACCAATTGAATATCTTGATATAGGTGGCCTTGAGAGCGAGTCCAATTATTGAGATGTAAATACTGGTTTTGAGCATAACCTAAGTCACGGGTTATTCTTGGTGCGCTAAAAACATTATTAACCGTGATCCTAAGCCCTGTAGCTGAGTCTTGAGGGATTTTTAACACCTTTGCAAGATACGACATCGACACATAAGCTTGAGTCGATTCAATTTCACCGCCCAAATCATAAACTCCCGCCACAATAAATCGGTGACTTTTAGCGGCAGACAATTTGTTCGATTGACTCATATCTGGGGTATACATAGATAATGTATCACCGACACTTAAACCTAACTTATCTAATAAACTGCGGCCTAAGACAATATTATTAACGGGTTCATCTAATGCATTCCAGCTATCAGTTGACATAAATTCAGCAAGCGTAGACACATGCTGTTCAAATTCAGGCTCTATTCCTGTTAGCTGTATGCCTTGAAAGCCGCCCGGCTTTTGCACTAAACCTTGCAGCCGAATAAACGGCGCTGTCGCCACAATTTCTGGCATTTGCTTGGCCGTTTCAGCAATCCCTTTCCAATCATGTAATGGCTCGTTGACACTAAGTAACTCACCGTGAGAAACCACGCCTAATAAGCGTTGTTCTAATTCACGCTCAAATCCATTCATGGCGGATAACAACAAAATAAGTACTGCAACACCAAGCGCAATGCCCGCTGTCGAGGCAAATGAAATAAATCCAATAAATCCATTTGACTGCCTAGCGCGATAAAAACGCCAACCTATTGTCAGCGGCAATAGTGACTTCATTAGCTATTTTCCATGGTATTGGCTTCGTGTATTGGTGAGTCATGCAACGTTTGCAATACGCCATCTTTCATTGTCAACTGTCTGTCCATTTTGGCAGCTAGTTTATAGTCATGAGTGACCACAACAAACGCAGTCCCTAGTTGCTGAGCAAGTTCACGAATAAGTAAATAAACACTGTCACCACTGCTGGCATCTAAGTTACCTGTAGGTTCATCAGCAAGCACCAATTTAGGTTTATTGATGAGTGCTCGAGCAATAGCCACACGTTGGCGTTCTCCGCCAGAAAGCTGTGCTGGAATATGTTGTAAACGGTGCCCTAGCCCCACTCGTTCAAGTAATTCTGTCGCTTCTTTTAAAGTTTGCTTTTTATCTCGACCTTGTATGAAAGCTGGCATCGCAACGTTTTCAAGTGCCGAAAATTCAGGTAATAAATGATGAAATTGATAAATAAAGCCTAAGTCTTGGTTACGGATTTCAGCCTGACGAGATGCATTTAGCTGGTATAAATTTTCGCCATCGAGTAAAACTTCACCTGATGTTGGAATATCGAGTGTTCCCATAATATGCAGCAAGGTGCTTTTACCCGATCCCGAGCTACCGACGATGGCAAGTTGCTCACCTTTGAATACGTTTAAGTCAACATTCGTCAGTACTGTGGTGGTGTTTTCACCATCATGGAATTGTTTACTAACGTTGCTCACTTGCAAAATCACAGGGCGTTCATTATTCATTATTCATATCTCAATGCGGTTGCAGGCTGAACTCGAGCAGCGGTTAATGCAGGATAAATTGTGGCAATAAGCGTCATCGCCAAGGTGCCTACAACGATGATAGCAATTTGGGGAACTGATATAGCAACTGGTAACATTTGACCAGTGCCAAGCACTGAAATTCCCAGCACATTGAGTATCATGTTCAAATTCAGGGTAACAGTTACACCTGCGAGCGCCCCCAGAGCGAGGCCAATGACAGCATTAAGTGATCCTTGAACAATAAAAATATTCATGACAGCTTTAGTTGTCAGACCTTGAGTTTTTAATACTGCCACATCCGTGGTTTTATCTATTACCATCATCACTAATGCAGATACGATATTAAACGCGGCGACTGCCACAATCAGTGAGAGCATCAGCGACATCATGTTCTTTTCCATCTTCACAGCAGCGAATAAATGGCCGAAATCATCACGCCAATCTCGAGTCGTGATAGTAATGTCTTGCTGTTTAAATTCAGCAACTAAGCTTTCGCCCATTTGCGGGGCCGAAAAAGGGTCAGCCAAATACACGCGAAGCTCGTTGATTTCACTTGGCTTTAAGCGCATTAAACGTCTTGCATCTTTATAGTGAATGTAAGCTAATGCCGAGTCGACTTGCGAGCCCATTTCAAACACACCCGCCACAGTAAACTTACGCTGACTGGGTACAGGCCCAAGCGGTGAATACACCACACCATCGCCACTGAGCAACCTGACTTTATCACCGATATTAATCGATAATTTACGGGCGAGTTCGCTGCCTAATACAATGTTATAACTGCCAGGCGTGAGCTGCTCGAACGCGCTAGAATAGGTATTGGCAATAATCGCTGATAGGTTTTGTTCAAACTCAGGAAATACGCCATACACTTGCACAGCGCTAATGTTTTGACTGGATTGCACCATAGCTTGCGTGGTGACTGTAGGCGCAAGTCCATGAATTTGTGATTGGGCAGTTAATGATTGAGTTTGTTGCTGCCAGTCACTGAAACCAGCCTCATTAACTAAGGTTAGTTGCGGGACAGCACCAAGGATCCGCTCTTTAAGCTGTCCTTCTAGGCCATTCATAACTGAGCTGACAATAATCAGCGCAGCCACACCTAAAAAAATTCCTGAAACGGCAAATAGCGTAATGAAAGATGCAAAAGCATTGGCTTTTCTTGTGCGCCAATAGCGGTAACCAATAAATAATGAAAACCTAAAATTCATAAAGAAAAATGCATCCCAGACGTAATTTGAATTAAAAAGGCGTTTATTGGAATAAAAAACAACCATTTAATTAAGCAAGCGGGCTAAAACTTGCTAAATGATAAAGATGAGCATGATAATAGGGGTATTAGTTTGATAAATAAAGAGGCAAACCTTGTTCACTGAATCCAATGCATATTTTACTGTGCCTCATCAATTTAATGTCTACCTTGAAACTTGGCCTGAATCGAAAGGGATCCCAACCGAAGAAGACTTGCGTTCAATGCAATCAGTTGGCTTAAAGCTACTTTCTGAAGTGAAAGAGCTTGAAGCAAGCTGCCTTCTACAACTTCGCAGCTTAGATAACGATGCAAAAGCTGTAGTGGACTTTTTAAAGCTCCAATCCCGTAAAGTCGATTTAGTGTTACATCATGTGTTAGAAAAAGAAGTTCAGTCTGGTGAGCAATTCCATGGATCTCATTTTGGTGGCAGCGGAATTAGCTTAAAGTCAGACACACCATTAAATGTCGGTGATTACTTTAAAACCTCCATCTATATCAACAGTGAACTGGTGGCGATTTTATGTTTATGTCAGGTGACTCAATGCCAAAGCATTGATCCTCAAAACCCTAGTACGGATAACGAAGCAGCTAATACTGAAAGCTACAACATTAGCCTTGAATTTAGCCAAGTATTAGATGCTGACGTCGAACAATTAGTAAAAGCCAGCTTAAATGTGCAACAAAAAATGCTTAAGATGCGTAAACAAAACCGCCAACAAGCTGCTGACTAACGAATATTTCCTGCAACTTAGCTTTTGCTCGCTTATAATAGCTGCCAGCAATAAAGGCAGCGAGGAAGCTTGCCTTGGTTATGACCCGTTTAAACTATTTATTACCACTGGTATGTAATAATCAAAACGGGATAAATCACACATTTATAGAAGCCAACTTAGTAATTCAATGAAGAATTTTAGCGTGTTAACACCGCCTAGTGTCAAAAAAGGCCAACAATTTCAGACCTTATCAACTCTAGGGGGCGTTTCTCAAGCCATAACGCTTGCGAGTTTAATCACCCAGCATTCTGGTACCAGTTTAATCGTCACCAGCGATACACCCAGTGCATTACAACTGGAAGTTGAACTTGCCTATTTATTGTCTCAATCTGATGTCAATGTGTGTTTATTTCCCGATAGAGAAACCTTGCCTTATGACAGTTTCTCCCCTCATCAGGATTTGATTTCTCAACGGTTAGAAACCTTAGCTCAAATGAGCCAAAGCCAGCACAATGTCATTATTGTGCCGGTGAACACGTTAATGGTGAAATTGCCACCTAAGTCTTTTTTAACCGCTAATGTGATGTTGCTTAAAAAAGGTGACACCTACAGCTTGCAACAAGTTAGACAGCACCTGACTGACACAGGTTACTACTTAGTAGACCAAGTCTATGAGCACGGTGAATTTGCTATTCGCGGCTCTATCATGGATATCTTCCTAACAGGTTCTGATGAACCCTTACGCATAGAACTGTTTGATGATGAAGTTGAATCAATTCGCTATTTTGATGTAGATACCCAACGCTCGAAACAAGAAGTCGATGCGGTGCGCATGCTGCCAGCTAAAGAGTTTCCTACTGACGCAGCAGGCATTGAGGGCTTTAGACAACGTTATCGTCGCCGCTTTGAAGTCATCTCAAAAGAAGCAGAATCCGTATACCAATTAGTCAGTCGCAACCTAATGCCTGCGGGTATTGAGAATTACTTGCCGCTATTTTTTGATGATTCCGCCAACTTATTTGACTACCTGCCAGAGAACACCCAGCTAATCACTTTGGGCGATATAGAACAAGCCAGTAAAAATCACTTAACTGAGATTAATGCTCGTTATGAAGACAGGCGCGTAGATCCACTAAGACCCCTTTTAGCCCCGCAAGAGCTTTATTTACTGATTGATGAGCTATTCGCGCTGTTTAAAAATTATCAGCGTTCGCAGTTTGCGCTATGCACCGAAGAACACGCTAAAGCCCAATCTGCTAATGTCTCTGCATTGCCCGACATCAATGCCAATCATAAATTAAAGCAGCCGTTAATTAACCTGCAACAATACAGCGAAAACATTAAACAGCTTGTTTTTTGTGCTGAATCAGAAGGCCGGCGCGAAGCATTAATCGAACTATTAGCCAAAATAGACATAAAACCCAAGCTATTTACTCATCTTGATGAATACCTCAATGCCAAAACGGCAAAAAACAGTATTGGCCTTGTCGTTTCACCACTGTCTCGCGGTTGTGTCATTCATGACTCGCCTAAAGGCGAAGTCAGCATTATTTGTGAAACTGAGTTATTCGGCCAACGAATCTCACAGCAACGCCGCCGAGAAAAGCAAAAACAAGTTAGTTCTGATGTATTAGTTAAAAACCTAGCAGAACTAAAAGTCGGTGAGCCCATTGTCCACCTTGAGCACGGTGTTGCCCTTTATAAAGGCCTAGTGACACTCGATACAGGTGGCCTTGTCGCTGAGTATTTGCAGCTTGAATATACTGGCGGCGATAAACTTTACGTACCAGTGTCATCATTGCATTTAATCAGTCGTTACAGTGTCGGCGCAGATGAAACGCCTAGCTTAAATAAACTTGGCAATGAAACTTGGGCTAAAGCCAAGAAAAAAGCCATTGAAAAAATTCGCGATGTGGCTGCAGAATTACTCGATGTTTATGCGCGTAGACAAGCTCGCCCTGGCGATGCGATGAAAATTGAAGCTGAGGAATATGCCCAGTTTGCCCAAGGTTTCCCATTTGAAGAAACCGTCGATCAAGAAACGGCTATTGAAGCAGTTTTAACTGACATGCAAACTCCAATGGCAATGGACAGATTAGTCTGTGGTGATGTTGGTTTTGGTAAAACCGAAGTGGCCATGCGAGCTGCATTTGTTGCCGTTAATGCTGGCAAACAAGTGGTCGTACTCGTGCCAACCACCCTGCTTGCCCAGCAGCATTACGAAAACTTCAAAGACCGCTTTGCCGACTGGCCTGTGGTGATTGAAGTTATGTCACGCTTTCGGTCAGCAAAAGAGCAAAACCAAGTATTACAACAGCTATCGGAAGGTAAAGTGGATATCGTAATTGGTACCCACAAACTGCTTCAGGCTGAAGCCAACTTTGATAATTTAGGTTTATTAGTGATTGACGAAGAGCACCGTTTTGGTGTGCGTCAAAAAGAGAAAATCAAAGCATTACGTGCCAATGTCGATATCCTCACATTAACAGCAACACCAATCCCGCGTACTTTAAACATGGCGATGTCTGGCATGCGCGATTTATCTATTATTGCCACGCCACCAGCGAAACGTTTAGCTGTTAAAACTTTTGTGCGTGAATACGATATCGCGACGGTAAGAGAAGCCATTTTACGTGAGATCCTTCGTGGTGGTCAGGTTTACTTTTTACATAATAATGTTGAAACCATTGAAAAATGTGCCCAAGACATTCGTGAATTACTGCCAGAATCTCGAGTCGTTACAGCCCATGGGCAAATGCGAGAACGAGAACTTGAAAAAGTGATGTCAGAGTTCTACCACCAGCGCTTTAATGTTTTAGTGTGTACCACGATTATTGAAACCGGTATTGATGTTCCTAGTGCCAACACCATTATTATTGATCGTGCTGATAAGTTTGGTTTAGCTCAGTTACATCAATTACGTGGTCGTGTCGGTCGCTCGCACCACCAAGCTTATGCTTATTTGATGACACCACATCCTAAGCTTATGAGTGCAGATGCCCGTAAACGTCTAGCAGCAATTGATGCATTAGAAGATTTAGGTGCAGGATTTATGCTTGCTACTCAAGATTTAGAAATCCGCGGTGCTGGCGAACTGCTCGGTGATGAGCAAAGTGGTCATATTTCAAAAATTGGCTTCAGTCTTTATATGGAAATGCTTGAATCAGCAGTAAAAGCATTAAAAGAAGGCAAAGAGCCATCACTCGCTTACATGCTCAATTCGCAATGTGAAGTAGATTTACGTATTCCAGCACTATTGCCTGACGATTATGTATCCGACGTTAATATGCGTTTATCATTGTATAAACGTATCGCCAACTGTGAAACCGAAAAGATGCTTGATGAGCTTAAAGTTGAGTTTATTGACCGCTTTGGCTTACTGCCAGATGCGACTCGAAATTTAATGGAGCTTACACTTTATAAGCACCAAGCGACTGCACTAGGCGCCAGTAAAATTGAGATGCATGCTAAAGGCGGCAGTATCGAGTTTACTGATGACCATAAAATTGACCCTATGTTTATCATTGGTTTATTACAAAGTCAGCCACAAATTTATCGAATGGAAGGCTCAAATAAGTTAAAGTTCACTATGCCTGCAGAAACAAGCAAACAACGTCTAGACTTAATTAAGACATTGTTAGAGCAATTAGCTAAACACCGTATTGGAGAAACTAAATAGTGCTGCGTAACTTTGCTATTTCCATTGCCGCTTTAACAGCGATAACTGTATCAATTCAAGCTCAAGCAAAAACTTGGTTTGAGGTTGAAGTATTCGTATTCGAAAGACAGTCAAACAGCTTGGAGCAGTGGCAAGAAAACACTGCAATGCCTGCTAACCGCAAAAATATCGACTTAATCACGCCAATGATCAGTAATGACATAACAGGTGTTGCGCTAGGCTTAACAGGTTGCACTTCTACAGACTGGACCAGCAGTGAAGTCGATTGCCAAGACCCATTAGTCAGTGCAAATAAAACGACGTTCCCAAGCCAAGTACCATTATCAATTGCAGCTGATGAGCCCCAAGTAGCTTATTTAGAAGAAGGACCGTTGCTATTAGCAGAGTCTCAAAGTGAATTTGCAGACATTATTAAAACGGTTCGTCGTGAGAAAGATGTACGCAGTTTACTACACTTAACTTGGCAGCAAGATATGCAGTCACGTAACCGAGCTAAGCCTATCCGAATTTTTGCAGGTAAAGACTTCTCTGAAGAATATGATTATGCAGGAAACCCCGTTGCCGAAGAGATAGAAGACGAATTCACTACATTTGATTTCTCTTCATCGTTTGGCAGTTTTGTTGATGAGCCACAAACTAAACCAGTATGGGAACTCGACGGAAATATAAATATATATCTTAGCCACTACTTGTTTATTGAAACCAACCTTGCCCTGCGTAAGCCAATTAAAAAACAAACTAACACTAACGATTACTATCAATACAGTACCGAAGGCAATGACGAAACAGTCATGAGTCCATTCCTACAATCTATACCTATGGTTCAAAACCGCCGGGTAAGATCTGGTGAAGTGCATTATTTTGATCATCCAAATATGGGGATTATTATGCAAATCAGAAAAATGGAACAACCCACGACGACAAAACCTGCAGATTTAGTAATTGAAGATGATTCACTGATTGAATTAAATGCTGAACCTGTAACTGAATCGATGGCTTCTGGTATCAATTCGACTCAAAGGCAACTTAATTAAACGCCAGTTACTAGACTAGCTTTAGCAAAATGAAAACCGAATGGGTATTATTAATAATACGTTCGGTTTTTTTACATAAAAAAACAGCTAACCATTCGGCTAGCTGTATTAAGCAAAAATTTGCAAATAATATGACATTGATATAAATGAGTTTAAGTCGCATGTTAAACTCACTTGTATCATTTTGTAACACAATCACAACATTTATGCTAACTATTAAAGTTTAACTGCTCAGCAATTAACCAAAGAGTCAGTTTATCTTTAAAAATGGCAATAACGTTACTTAGCTATAGGTTACTTAGCTAAAATTTGCTTGGCTAACATCTGCGCTTTTTCCCAACGTTCAGTTGAGCCAAGACTGATCATTACTTGCGTCATATCTGCTTTAAGCTGCTGAGCATTTGATTTGGGTGCCTGTGCAGGCCAAGTAAACTCTGACAATAAGGTTTTCACCCCTTCTAGGTCATTACAGACCAAAATCATATCGCAGCCTGCTGATAATGCAGCTTGAGCGCGACCTAAATAATCACCGGCAAATGAAGCCCCTTTCATACCTAAATCATCTGAAAAAATAACGCCATCAAATGCTAAATCTTGGCGCAACACATCTTGTAGCCAATAAGATGAAAAGCCCGCTGGGTTAACATCGACTTGTGTATAAACCACATGTGCAGGCATTACCCCATTCAGTTGTTGTTGAGCCATCAGCTGTTGGAATGGCTTAATATCATGGTTAAAGATGTCTTCTTTAGGGCGGTTATCTTCAGCCATTGCCACATGGGTATCTGCTTTGACACTGCCATGACCGGGGAAATGCTTACCCACTGCGGCCATACCCGCTTGATTCATTCCTTCAATAAAACTTGCAGCTAACAAGCTGACTTCCTGTGGGTTTGGACTAAAACTGCGCTTACCAATAACATCACTAATGCCGTTTACATCAAGCACGGGGGCAAAACTTAAATCAATATCACAAGCCACTAATTCTATCGCCATCAAGAAACCCAGCTCTTTGCTCCAGCGCTGCGCTAAGCTCATATCTCCATTTGCAGCGGGTAGAATATCTCCCATAGCAGGGATAAGGGAAAACTCATCTCTAAAGCGCTGCACTCGACCACCTTCGTGATCAACTGCAATCAATAAATCAGCACGAATACTGCGAACCGACTTAACTAAATCAATCAACTGGCTTTTATTAGAAAAATTGCGGGTAAATAAAATGATCCCCCCCACTTGTGGATGCTGTAATAAAGCGGTTTCTTCATCGCTGACACTGAGTCCAGCTAAATCCATCATTAAATAACTCACGCTAACTCCTATTTATACCGTAACGCTACCAGCTTGATTGTCCATATTACGAAAAAATCGCCATTGTGATCTCGGCTGCAATTACTTCAACTAATCTGAAGCTAATCGCATAAAAAAATCTAATGAACACTCTCATAAAAAGTATGGGATACTCAGTAAAATAACTAAAAAAGTTTACAAAACCGTTAGGTAAATACTGCTTTTAAATCTGTTTTTAATTACTGACTATTATGCAGAGAAACACAAGATAGAGATACAGTTAACCAAGAATTGTTAATCTAAGTGGAAGCTTTATCAACACCGCGGTAATTGAATAAACGACTATAATAAAAACGACTGAATACTAAGGTTGATAACAATGATTAGCGTATTTGATATGTTCAAAATCGGTATTGGGCCATCGAGCTCCCATACTGTCGGACCGATGAAAGCCGGTAAGCTGTTTATGCAGCATTTAGCAAACCAAGGTTTGTTAGAAAAAACCGATGAATTACGTTCAGAACTGTTTGGTTCGTTAGGCCAGACAGGTAAAGGTCATGGTACGGGTAAAGCGGTTATTTTAGGCCTAATGGGTGAAGATCCTGATACCGTTGATACTGATGCCATTGATAACATTCTTGAGCAAGTTTCCGCTAATCAAATACTGATACTCGCTGATGGCCGCTCCGTTAAATTTACCCGTGATAACGGCATTACCTATCATCGCCGCAAAAGTTTACCCGCCCATGCTAACGCGATGACCTTATATGCATTTAGCCAAGGCGATTGTATATATGAACGAACTTATTACTCTGTCGGAGGCGGTTTCATTCTTGATGAAGATGAAATAACCCAAACTAACGCATCCCCAGCTACTCCAATCAAATCAGCTCCTTATGATTTTGATTCTGCTAGCCAATTATTGGATGTATGTTGTGATAATGGGTTAAGTATTTCATCGCTCATGATGGCTAACGAACTCAGCATCGCCTCAGAAGAAGACGTTAAACAAGGTTTGTGGAATATCTGGCAAACCATGAAAAACTGCATCGAACGTGGTTATCAAAAAGAAGGTATGTTACCTGGCGGCCTTAAACTTCGTCGCCGCGCCCCTGCGCTTTATCGTCGTCTGCAAGCCGAAGGCCGTAATAACATGGATCCATTAACAGCAATGGATTGGGTCGATTTATTTGCGTTATCAGTTAATGAACAAAATGCCGCGGGCGATCGCGTCGTCACCGCTCCGACTAATGGCGCAGCTGGCATCATTCCTGCTGTACTGTGTTATTACCACACCTTTGTGCAAGAAGTAGACATTGATGTATGTTGCCGCTACTTATTGACTGCTGCTGCCATTGGTATTTTATATAAGAAAAATGCCTCTATTTCTGGTGCTGAAGTCGGTTGCCAAGGTGAAGTGGGCGTTGCTTGCTCAATGGCTGCTGCTGCGTTAACCGAAATCATGGGCGGCACGGTCGAACATGTAGAAAATGCCGCTGAAATTGGTATGGAGCACAATTTAGGATTAACTTGCGACCCTGTTGGCGGCTTAGTACAAGTACCTTGTATTGAACGAAATGCAATGGGGGCAGTAAAAGCCATTAACGCTTCACGTATGGCACTTCGCGGTGACGGTAATCATAAAGTGAGTTTAGATAAAGTCATCAAAACCATGATGGATACCGGTAAAGACATGCGCAGTAAGTACAAAGAAACTGCCAAAGGTGGCCTAGCAGTCAATATCGTTGAATGTTAAATCCGCTAACTCACACATAGTGCGATATTTTAAAACACTAGAGCACTGTTTTACAGCTTAGTGATGACGACAAAAGAGGCTATTCAGCCTCTTTTTTGTTTAAAGCGTGAGCCTTTTGATTGTTTTTTAGATAAAAATACTTTTAGTATGTGAATGCATTCATCAATAAAGAGCAATCAATGAAAAATATTATCTGCGATATCGATGGCGTTTTACTGCACGACAACAAGCTCATTCCTGGAAGTGATAAATTTATCCACAGAGTGCTCGAGCAAGGCAATCCTCTGGTGATTCTGACCAACTACCCTGTTCAAACTGGCAAAGATTTACAAAACCGCCTTGGTGCTGCAGGCATTAATGTTCCTGAAACCTGTTTTTACACATCAGCAATGGCTACCGCGGACTTTTTAAAGCACCAAAAAGGCAGTAAAGCATACGTTATTGGTGAAGGCGCCCTGACTCACGAGCTTTACAACGCTGGCTTTACGATTACTGATATTAATCCTGACTTTGTGATTGTTGGTGAGACTCGCTCATTTAACTGGGACATGATCCACAAAGCCTCCCGTTTTATCGCTGATGGGGCTCGCTTTATTGCTACAAACCCCGATACTCATGGTCCAGCATACAGTCCTGCTTGTGGCGCCTTATGCTCACCTATCGAACGCATTACCGGTAAAAAGCCATTTTATGTGGGCAAACCAAGCTCATGGATAATACGCTCGGCGCTAAACCACATTAAAGGCCATTCAGAAAATACCGTCATTATTGGCGATAACATGCGCACCGATATATTGGCAGGTTTTCAAGCGGGTCTTGAAACGATTCTAGTCACCAGTGGTGTCAGCCAAATGGCTGATATCGATAAAGAACCGTTCAGACCTAATCATGTATTTAAATGTGCTGGCGATATCGATGTCGTATAAGTTTAAATCCTTAACCATGCTAAAGACTCTATCTTGTCTTATTTAAGTTTACAGAGCATTCGGTGATAACTGTCTCACTGTAATGCTCTGTCAAACCACTATAATTTAGATTAATCTGCTACACATCCATTCGGTTAACATTAGGTAACATAATTTCAGGCTTGGACACTTGTTTGAGATATTTGCTTGATTCATTATGCCTTCATAGTAATAACCCTTGTGTGCCTGAACCGTGAATTCATTGAAAGAAGTTCACCTATGAAATCGTTACGTTATTTTCTGAATTCTGGCCCCTATATCATCTAAAAATAACAATAGGATTACCTATGAAGCAATTATTCTCTTTATGTGCGCTTGCCTTATTAAGTGCATGTAGCCCACAAAATTCGGATAAATCCGAATCAGTACCTACTCCGACAGCAACAAAATCTGAAACGACCTCATCGATAAGTTTTGATGAAGCGCGTTTTCGTAGTGATATTAAAACCCTTTCTTCTGATGAATTTGAAGGCCGAGCGCCCACGACTAAGGGTGAAATGCTCACATTAGACTATTTGTCAGCTGCTTTTAAAGAAATGGGGCTAGACACAACATACCAAGATACCTACCTACAACCAGTGCCTATGGTGAGTTATACCGCAAGCGAAGCGCAAAAAATTAGCTTGGCTGACATTAACATGAACTACCGAGATGATATTGTTTTAAGCACCCGTCATGACAAAGGTGGCGTTGATATTAAAGATGCTCCCCTCGTTTTTGTTGGTTATGGCGTTAATGCACCTGAGTATCAGTGGAACGATTATCAAGATCTCGATATGAAAGGAAAAATCGCTGTTATCTTAGTTAATGACCCAGGGTTTGCCCATCCAGAGTCCGATAAGTTCAACGGTAAAGCCATGACTTACTACGGCCGCTGGAGTTATAAATTTGAAGAAGCTAGTCGCCAAGGCGCATTAGGTGCAATCATTATCCATGATACTGCGCCAGCATCTTACCCTTGGGCAGTCGTTGAAAACAGTTGGACAGGTGCTCAACAAGATTTGGTCTTCAGTCAAGAAATACAAGATGCACGTATTGATGTTGAAGGTTGGATAACAATGGACAGCGCTAAAGCCCTATTCAAAAAAGCAGGTTTTGAACTTGAACCCTTAATGGCACGCGCAGCTGATAGCGCAATTAACGTAGATTTAAACCAAACCGCCGACATTAGTTTTTCCAGCAAAGCTGAATACGCAGACAGCTATAATGTTGTTGCAACACTTCCAGGAAGTGACGCCAGCCAAGAGCATATTTTGTTTACTGCTCACTGGGATCATATTGGTATTGATGAAACAAAAGATGGCGATAATATCTATAATGGCGCCCTTGATAATGCATCGGGTACCGCAGGTATATTAGAAATCGCTCGTCAGTTTGCTGCGCAAGCAAAGCAAGGTAATGGGCTAAAACGCTCGCTGACTTTTATTGCAACAACAGGTGAAGAGCAAGGCTTACTGGGTTCGCGTTATTACGCAGCAAATCCAATTTACCCGATTGATAAAACCGTTGCGGTGTTCAACTTAGACAGCACAAATGTTTACGGTAAAACCCAAGATTACACCATCGTTGGTAAAGGTCAGTCAGAACTTGAAGCATACTTAATAGAAGCAGCCAAAGGGCAAAACAGAACTGTAACCCGTGAACGTAACCCGGCATCAGGCGGGTTCTTCCGCTCAGATCATTTTAGCTTTGCGAAACTCGGTGTACCTGCAGTATTTGCCGGTGGCGGCAGTGTTCCGCTAGATGAAGCAACTGCACAATATAAAGAAGCTATGCAGGCACAAATGAAAGGTTGTTATCACAATGTCTGCGACCATTATCGAGCTGACTGGGATTTATCTGGCGCATTACAAGACTTAGCTGTTTACTATCAAGCTGCGCAAGCACTGGCTAACAATCAAGATTGGCCGGGTTATTACAAGGGATCGGAGTTTAACAGCTTACGACCAGCTAAAGACTAACTCAGCTAGCCTCACTTACTTTACAGCAATATCCCTTGGTGAAACTTCCCAAGGGATTTTTGTTTAAATTAACAGCAAATAAATCACTTTTCTCACTATTTTAATTTAGCTCGTCATGATTCCATAATCTCAAATAGGCTTATGGATTAATTGGCTAAAAATAAATATTCAACAATAATCCAACCCAATTCTTAAGTGATCCTCAAAACCACCCCACACAAAAACAAATTAACACCACCAAAAACACCAAAATGATGAGGATTACTCAAAAAACACTATTGAACCTTACCTAAAATGCTGTCAAAGTGAATCTCAGATAAAGATTATTTAGTTTGTTTTACGTTTTCTGGAGCCACATTATGTGTTCAATTTTTTCGATTTTAGATATTCAATCAGACGCTAAAGAACTGCGTCAAGTGGCTTTAGAAATGTCAAAGCTATTACGTCACCGTGGACCAGATTGGTCTGGCATCTATGCTGATGATAAAGCGATTCTTGCCCATGAACGCCTTGCCATTGTTGACGTTGACCACGGAGCTCAGCCATTAATCAGCGAAGATGACAGTATCGTTTTAGCAGTAAATGGTGAAATTTATAACCATAAACAACTTAAAGAAGAGTTAGGTGAAAAATACCAATACAAAACCAACTCAGACTGTGAAGTCATCTTAGCT
This sequence comes from Shewanella goraebulensis, assembly GCF_030252245.1. Lineage (NCBI taxonomy): Bacteria > Pseudomonadati > Pseudomonadota > Gammaproteobacteria > Alteromonadales > Shewanellaceae > Shewanella > Shewanella goraebulensis. The sequence goes on along the minus strand of NZ_CP126972.1, from coordinate 2,074,500 downwards.
TTATACCAAGAATACGGTGTAGACTTTTTAGACAAGCTAAACGGTATTTTTGCTTTCGTTCTTTACGATAAAACAAAAGATGCCTTTTTAATTGGCCGTGATCACATGGGCATTATCCCACTTTACTCTGGCCGCGATAGCTTAGGTAACTACTACATTGCCTCTGAAATGAAAGCACTAATGCCTGTATGTAAGACTGTAGAAGAGTTTAAACCTGGTCATTACCACTATTCTGAAGATACTGATTTAACCGAGTACTACCAACGTGATTGGCGTGACTATGATGCAGTTAAAGACAACCCTGCAAGTAAAGATGAGCTGCGAGATGCACTCGAAGCTGCAGTAAAACGTCAACTTATGTCTGATGTACCTTATGGCGTTTTATTATCAGGTGGTCTAGATTCATCCGTTATTTCGGCAATTACTCAAACGTTTGCAAAGCGTCGTATTGAAAACGACAGTGAAACCGATGCTTGGTGGCCGCAACTGCATTCATTTGCTGTTGGTTTAGAAGGCGCACCAGATTTAATTGCAGCGAAAAAAGTCGCTGACGATATTGGTACGATTCACCACGAAATCCATTTCACTTTCCAAGAAGGTTTAGATGCGATTAAAGAAGTGATTTATCACCTTGAAACCTATGACGTTACGACTATTCGTGCTGCGACTCCAATGTACTTAATGGCCCGTAAAATTAAAGCCATGGGTATCAAAATGGTGTTATCAGGTGAAGGTGCTGACGAACTGTTTGGTGGTTACTTATACTTCCATAAAGCGCCAAATGCACAAGCATTCCATGAAGAGTTAGTACGTAAATTAGATAAACTTCATTTGTTCGACTGCTTACGTGCAAACAAAGCTATGGCAGCATGGGGACTTGAAGCCCGAGTACCTTTCTTAGACAAAGAATTTATGGATGTTGCCATGCGCATCAACCCTGAAGCAAAAATGTCTAAAGATGGCCGTATTGAGAAAAACATTTTACGTGAAGCCTTTGAACATGCATTGCCACATGAAGTGGTATGGCGTCAAAAAGAGCAATTCAGTGACGGTGTTGGTTACTCTTGGATTGATGGTCTTAAGGACATCGCTGCAGAGCAAGTGGATGACTTACAACTGGCCAACGCTAAATTTAGATTCCCGTATAACACACCAGAATCTAAAGAAGCTTATTACTACCGCAGTTTCTTTGAAGAGTTTTTCCCACTAGAGTCTGCAGCGCAAACGGTACCGGGTGGCAAAACAGTGGCGTGTTCAACACCTGAAGCATTACTTTGGGATGAAAGCTTACAAGGAATTAACGACCCATCAGGTCGAGCTGTTAAAAACGTTCATGACAGCGCTTATTAATTATTAAGTTAATTTCAGTAAAGCCACCTATAAAGGTGGCTTTTTTGTATAGGTCTTTAGAATTTTCACTTGCTAATTTATGTTGCTGTTTTAATGCAGATTACAGATAATTCATCACACATTTTCAATAGCAATACTGCTTTATTCTTCAATAGGTAACTTATGTCTGATGTGACCATTTTTCATTTAGAAATGAATTCAGCCGATCAACTAAAAGCTAAAACTGATGCGAAAGGGTTAACAGTGACAAAAGCTGAAGTTGCTCAATATGAATTTAACCGTTTTCTATATCAGTTTGTCGGCGCAGCTTGGGAATGGACTGACAAACTGGCTTGGACAGATAAGCAGTGGCAAGATTACAGTCAAGATAGCAAGCTTCATTTGTATGTGGCCTACTTTGAGGGTTCCCCTGCCGGTTACTTTGAGCTTCAGCAACAAGATAATGGCACTGTTGAGATTATGTATTTTGGACTTGGAGTTCGATTTATCGGCAAAGGCATGGGCGGATACTTACTAAGCCAAGCCATTGAACAAGCATGGGCTCTTGATAACACCCAAAGAGTTTGGGTGCACACTTGCTCGCTTGATCACCCTAGTGCGCTTAAAAACTATCAAGCTCGAGGGTTTACCTTGTTCAAAACAGAAATTGAAGCTTAAGAAAAGGGAAAGTTCAAAGTGTAACCTTCTGAATAGTCGATTACTCTAAGCCTAATTCATTCAAACTGTTATTCATCTAAAAATACTGGTTTCTTCACCAAACGCGCGCGCTCTGCCAAATCAGCTAAGTGCGCTGTTTTATCACTGTAGTTCATTTTATGCCAGGCTAAAATCTCTTGATGGGTGCGATGGCAGCCTAGACAAACATCATTTTCATTTAAACAGCAATTGGCCACACATGGCGAGCGAACATCATTCAGACCAGACGGCATATTCATTCCCATTAATATCTGCAAAATGAAATCGCTTACCACCTGGGAAACTGAATACAGGTTTAAGAATTGCGCCACCAGCCGCTAAAATTTTACGCTCGCTGGTTTCAAGGCATTGGCTATAAAGCACAATTAATGGACAGCCCGTGTTTAGGCTAAAGCCCTGCTCTGCTTGGTAAAAGCCACCATCTATACCCACATCCAAAAAGCAGCTATATTCGGATCCATAATCCTTAAAATGCCAACCAAATACTTCAGTAAAAAATACTTTTGTTTTGACTAAATCGAGGACAGGAATTTCTAAGTAGTTAATTTTATGATGTTGAGACATAAGTAACCCCTTAAGTAAGATGGATATTTTTGAAAGCTTGACGATATAAAGAGTTTTTTCGAAATATCGGTGATATCTAACACACCCTAATTCGCTCTACGTTCTGTTCAGACTTTGAAAGTGTCTAGATCTTAGTTCAAAATAGAATAATTATCAGAGGATGTCGAACTTGAATGTAACAGCAGTAACTCATGCATTGCTGTACATAAATGACTAAACCATGGCCAGAATATCTAAGACCATGGCTTTATCAGAAAAATGAAGTATTTATAACTTTAAGTACAAACTTTCTGTTGCAAAACTTAAATGCAAAAGCTCTGATTTAAAAGTACTAATTCAAAAGTGCAGAATAATAAATTACGACTGCAAAAATGCCGCTACTGCACCAATTAAACCACCAAATACGCCGCCCCACACCACTAACCAACCTAAATGCTTGCGGATCATTTCTTGAATAATATCTTTGACCATTTCAGGAGTTAATTCATCAAGACGCTGATCAACAATATTAGACACTTTATCTTGCAAATCAGCCATAACATTAGGCTGCTCAAGCTCATTGATTAAAATTTGGTTAAACTCTTCGCTCTGAGTCAACTCTGTCAGTGATTGTTTCATCTTATCAATAAAAGGCTCTTTCAGCGGTATTAGTGCTTCAGTACCACCGAACATAGATAACATCCCGCCGAACGAAGAGTTTTCAACTGTCGTCACTAGTGCGTTAAAAGACGGTTCAAGATCCACTTTATCTATTACGGGGGTTAAATCGATAGCGCTTGCGCTATTTTCAGTTAGTAAACGATCTATATTCTCTTGAGTAAAAAACTGTTCCATCATCAGATGTTTAATACCCGCTTTAAACTCTTCAAATCTTGAAGGAATAACGCCTGAACCATATAACCCAGGAACTTTTTCAAATAGCATGTGCACAGCTAGCCAATTGGTTACCGCGCCAGATAAGGCAAATAATCCTATAGTAAATACCATGGTGATTTCTGCAAAATAGCCAATCAACACTAATGCTGCTGCAATGACATTCGTCACTAAACTCTTGTTCAACCTTAAATCCTCGGACATAAAAAAACCTCTGGCATTTTATCAATTTCCAAAGGCTATGTGCTACTGACTATTTAATAAATTTAACTACAAACCAGAATGGTACAAGTACATCCCTTCAGTTTCGGTCATATTCGATAAACTTCCTTCGAGTTCGTTATCAAGCACTTTAGTCCGCTTAACTAACATGACTTCGGTTCCAGCTGCTAACATTTTGGCTTTGTCGATTAACTGAGCAGCAATACCTTCACCACGACGAGATGCCTCAACAAATACATCATCAAAATACCAAACAGGCTTAAGTAACAATGAAGAATAAGAAGGATAAAGTTGCACAAAACCGAGGCACTTTTGCTGCTCCAATGCCATAAAAATCATTGAGTCATTTTCAACTAAACGAGTTTTAATAAACTGAAGGCACTTCTTAGGTTCAGATTTAAATCCCATAGATTGCCTATAGTCATCAAATAAATTAACTAAAACGACGGTATCTAACTCTGAAGCTAGTCGAATCTGCATGCTTTCATCCTTGAAAATGGTAGTTTTAAAGCAATATGCCTGTGTGATGGTCATCCTTGAATATTATTTCAATATCAACATGCTCTTTGTGACAATCATACAACAAAGTATTTACTTACTAGTTTATACAATCGAGAGAGTCAAGCCATACCAATCAACAAACGGCTTAAAAAGTTCATTAATACATAAGCTTAATTATAAATACTACTTTTGTCCATTAAAAATAACTAATGAATAAAAATTGTGAAATATTCTAAAACATGCGGACAACTGAACCTTAAATTCGCTAAAATGTCTAAACAATTACTGACTTAAACCAACAAGAAGCAGTCGTCCCTATGATGCCGTCGATAATTACTCTAAAACAAGCCTTCATTAATCGTCCCCGTTATCAAAAAATCGCGATAATTGGATCATTCATTTATTTACTTTTCGTGTTGACTTTAGGGCTACTCATTCCGTTTATTGCTACTAAGCAGGCACCTAAATCTTTATCAGAGTTACTTGGAAGGCAAGTCAGTATTGAAGCCATAAAAGTCAACCCTTTTACTTTCGAGGTGAGCTTAAGTCAGTTTACGATTAATGAAGATGACAACAAGCAGGCATTTTTTCACCTTGATAGCTTGGATGTCGATATCATGTTTTGGCGTTCCTTGTTTAATCTTAATATCAGCTTAGATTATTTAACGATTGATGGTACAGCGCTTTCTATTGAACGCTTAACTGCACTCACCCAATCGGCAGAAACGAGTGCAAAGTTAGGATATCAATTTAATTTTACCGACATTATTAAAACGTTTGATAATCGAGCCGCTGAACTCGTAAAAGCCACCCCAGAACAAGACAACAATAGCGAAATAGACGAACCCTCAGAGCCTATAGCGATTCATATCAATCAATTTGCCTTTAATAACGCAAGTTTACAGATAAACGATAAGCTCACTGACACTCAGTTACTTTATCCCAACATCACCCTATCTGCGACCGACTTTAAAACCGATGCTTTATTAGCTGAATTTCCAGATGCCAATAAACTCAAGCTGATGATAGCCGATGATAAAAATGGTCAGATAACACTCAAAACTCAAACCCAATTAGCACCACTTGATGCCAAAGGGGAAGTAACAATAGATTCCATGGACTTAACTCAATATTGGTCCTTTGTTGAATCGTTATTTAAGGTGTCATTGCAATCTGCCAACCTCAATGTTTCATCGGCTTTTGATATCACAGAAGATATGCAATATGCAGCAGTTAATGTGCCCAACGCACCAGAAGAAGCGAAACAACATAGTTCGCCGCTTAATATCAATATTTTAAATACAGATATCAAAGTCGATAGCATCGTGGCAAAAGATGCAAAACGCCAGGTAACGACCATTGATTTACTTGCCTTAAATGACATAGCTGTTTCTACGAAAAATCAAACCGTTGATATACAAGAGTTGCAAACAACTAATGGCGATTTTTGGATTACTATTGACCCAGATAAAGTTAACTTAGTTGATTTATTCACCCCAATTTTTGTCGATGAAGATGCAAATAAAGGCACGCTTGTTGAAACGGCTACAAATAAAGAAGCATCAAGCTCTACAGTAGAAAGCAAAGCTGGCGAAAATGGAGTTGTTGAAAATGAAGTTGTTGAAAATGAAGTTGTTGAAAATGAAGTTGTTGAAAATGAAGCTGAAAACGCACCAACTTGGCTTGTCACATTGCATGCGTTAGAGCTAAAAGATTATCAATTCGAATTAACTGAAAGTGTTGCCAATAAAACCGCTAACTTTTGGAAGATTGCTGACATTAACTTTTCAACTCAAACAATCAAATCAGACTTATCGTTACCCATTGAGTATCAATTGTCACTTTCAATAAACGATCAAAGTGAGTTCATATCGCAAGGTCAATTTGATGCCGACCTCTTAAGCTTAGAGGCAGATATAGATTATCAAAAGGTTAATTTAACTAAGTTCCAACCCTACATTGCGCCATTTATGAACGTGACACTAGAGTCGGGGCTCTTTAATACTAAAGGTCACATTAGTGCTAATGCAGATCAGAAGTTTATTTATCAAGGCCAAGCTTCAGTTAATCAGCTTAAGATAAGTGATAACTTGTTAAAGCAACCTTTGCTGAATTGGGAGTTAATGGACATAACTGCCCTCACCTTCGATAACTTAGGTCGGTCATTAGCGATAGATGAAATACTATTTGATGGCCTATTTAGCCGCTTGATCATTTCTGAAGACAGAACGACCAATATTGCTGACTTAGTGGCTAAACCTGCAGATTCAGATAACAGCACTGTAAATGGCGAAAGAGCTGATAACTCAGACGATATTCAACTCGAGGTAACCACAAACGCTAAACAAGGCGAAACTGAAAAGCCACATGACGATCTAACCTCAGCCTTTGCTATCGATATAAAACGTATTGGTATTAAAGATAGTTCTGCATTCTTTGCAGATAACTCTTTAACCCCCAACTTCGCTTCAGGCATTGAGCAACTAAATGGAGAAATAGCCCATATATCAACTAATCCGCAAACTCGAGCCTCGGTTAATTTAGCTGGAAAAATCGATAAATATGCTCCAGTCACTTTAAAGGGCGATGTAAATCCACTATTGAAAAACCCATATTTGGATTTAAATTTTGCCTTCAACAAAGTCGAACTAACTTCTATTAACCCATACTCAGGTACGTATGCAGGTTACTACATTGATAAAGGCCAACTATCTTTGGCACTTAAATACCAACTAGAAAATAATCAACTGGTAGGCAGTAACCATCTAGTCATAGACCAGTTAGAACTAGGAAAACCGAGTAATAGCTCTCTTGCAACATCATTACCTATCACCTTGGCCATTGCGCTATTACAAGACAGACATGGCGTCATAGATTTAGGGGTCAATGTAGACGGCGACTTAGATTCGCCAAGTTTTAGCTTTGGTAGCATTGTGATGACCGCGATAACTAATGTCATCACTAAAGCTATTACAGCCCCCTTTTCATTGTTAGCAGGACTTGTTGGCGGTGATGAAGATGAAATGGACAAAATTGGATTTCAATATGGACTTGCTGACATTAGTGAAGACCAACAAGCTACTTTAACCTCACTAGCTAAGGCTCTTAACGATCGCCCGTTATTAATGCTTAATATTAAAGGTGGCGTAGATTTAGCCAATGACCAATTTGCCTTACAACAGCAACAACTGCATCAAAAATTAGCCACTCAAGCAGGAGTTGAAGTTTCAGCATTGCCTGCTGATTTATCTGCCAGCCAGTTCCCTCAACAAGGTGCTATAACTGATGCGTTGATATCGGTATATCAATCAGAAACACAATTAGACCCGCAACTGATAAAACAAGAACTCACTGAAAAAAATTCTGATATTGAAGCTACCGAGCTTAATGCGCGCTGGCTTATTGCTTTGTATAACTTCAGCTTAAACCAACAAGATATAAATGAGTCCAAACTAGGCACTTTAGCTCAGCAAAGAGCTAAAGTCGTCAAAACCTACTTAGTTGACCAAGCAAATATTGACCCTAGTCGTGTGTTTATATTAGAAAGTCGAGTGCATATGGACCAAACAGATGCACAAGCCTTACTGACTTTAGACGCGAACTAAACATAGCTAGAACCATAAAACATAGGGCTGAGATTTCACTCGCTCAACCCTGAAACAAACGTCTTTGGCGGTTTAATCAGCATTAACTTGGGTTCTATTCACAGATGACTATTATCTGTGAACAACATCACGTAAACTATCGCTGAAAATTAACTTAGATAATATTTAGACGTCTGTTTTTAACTGTTTTGTTAAATTCGATTATTAAAGGAAGTGGTATGTTTGTAATTCGTTGGCTACTTGGCCGCATTATCCTGTTAGTAAACTTTTTATTCCCAGGTAAAAAATTCCAACGCCCTGTTTCAGAGCAAGCAAAAATAGATGAGCAGACTAAAGCATTAGCCTTGTATCAATATGCGGCTTGCCCGTTCTGCGTAAAAGTTCGTCGCGCAATTCGTCGTCAAGGACTGAATATTGTCACTGTCGATGCTAAACAAGAAACCAATAAGCAAGAACTTGTTCAACAAGGTGGTCAGTTAAAAGTTCCTTGTTTAAAAATTGAAAAAGATGGTCAGACTCAATGGATGTACGAGTCAAATGACATCATTGCTTATTTATCAAAGCAATACGCTTAAACTACTTTAGATAGATTTTGTGTACTGAGCTTTATGTTAAGCCCAGTACACTTAAGTTTAAAAATGATAGCTACAAACATTCACACAGTTGACGTTGACTCAAAAGCACACGTTTAATCATTTACTACCACACTCTAAAGACACTAATATCCTCTTTAACATAGTAAATATCTGTAAAAACTATCAATGACTGCCACTTTCGTTTTAATATGAATCGTTTCTATTTTAAGTTTTATAAAGGATTATTACTGGTGCCAAAGTACCCTACGTTATTTATTAGTTTGCTACTGTTATCTGCTTGCTCTTCTGCACCTATAGAACCTGAAGCTTACGCTGGAAAATTTAAAGATAGATTCACTACTTCCATCAAAGGCGAAGGTATTAAACTTTTCACTTACCAAGCTAAAGTCGCGACAGCAACAGATCGTGGTATTGAAGATCCATTGCCGCACCAGCAACGTGTTGATCGCCGTCGACAAGATGCCCGCAGTTATGCCATCGAACAAGAGCGTCGTCAGGATCTGTTGGACTTGTGGGGCCGACAAGTGGATTTAGGCTTACAGAAAACAATTGATATGACGGGTTACTGCAAAGAGGGGTTCATTGTTCTCAATAAAAGTATCAGTGAAGGTCGCGGCGAAGTTCGTGGCGAATGCAATGATGGTGCGACACCTGAAGACATTGAAAAGTTTAGCCGTAATTATTAACTAAAGGTTTACAAGGACTGTGGTAATTGAATAAAAAGCCCGTGAACTACGATAAATAAAGGGTTTAACTATAACCTCCTGCCAGTTTGAGCTAAACTTACCTTAAATCATTTTCAAAAACATGTGACCAGCACTTACCAATCATACAGAGCGATAGTACTGGCTACCTGTTTTAAGTTATACAAGTGCCAGCGGCACATTTAAGCGAGTTAGATAGACCATGAACAGAAAACAGCTGATGATCAAAAAGACCGCCAAGCGGGCTAAAGCTAAGCAAAACAAGATAGTAAAAGATAACCCGCAAAAAAATCCAAAGGTGGGTTACATCTCTAAAGCCGTGCGCGCTCAGATGGAACTTGAAGAGCAGCAAAAATTAGCTGCTGAAACAGAAGCAAGCACTGAAAATACTGAAGCGCCAGCTTCTGAAGCATAAAGCTCTTAAGTATAAAGCTCTTGTGCTTAAACAGAATATAAAAAGCCCCGCAAACCTGAATAGGATTGCGGGGCTTTTTGTCATAAACAATTAAGTTTTAAATCAAATAATCTGTAGCCTAAAGCGCTAATCTTAAGTTTTAGTTTAAAATACTAGCAATAAATTTAATGAGTGTTAGATCATTTATCTTTTGAAGATAACGGATTGTCTAAGTCACCATCTCTAATGATTTCTTCACATAAAGGCTCTTCGTTAAGCTGAGCTAACTGAATGTATGAAGAAGACTGTGGCGATGACGTTGGGCTCATTTCAAGTTCTATTTCATCATCTTCTGATACCGGCTCAATTGCTGGTTGCTGATGCGATTTCGCAGTAATTTTATCTATTAATCGATAACCAACCCACACACCACCCAGGCCAAACAAAATCGAACCAAGGGCTTGACCAATCAACACCCCATATACTCCACCAATTTGAGCCCCAAAATACACAAAAGGTATTGTGCCAATGGTAGCTTTACCTACATTAAAAAAGGTGGAATATTTGGCTTTACCTAAGTTATTAAACGATGCGTTAGCAACAAACAAAATACCGTTAAAAATAAAAAATATAGCAATATATTGACAGAAAAATACAATGAGCTCAGCTGCTTCACCTTGCATATCAAACGCAGCAACTATTTGATGTTTGAGTGCAAATAATAAAATAGAAACACCTAATACAAACACGATGCAAAATTGAATCGCTTTTGTCAGGCTTTCTTTTACTCGGCCAAACTCCAAGGCGCCATAGTTTTGGCCGATAATAGGCCCTACAGCGCCACTTAGCGCAAATATCATTCCGAAACAAACAGGAATTAATCGTCCTAATACCGCCCAACCTGCCACATAGCTGTCACCGAAATCAGCAATCGCTTTAGTCACAACCGCATTACCTATTGGGGTCGCGACGTTAGTAAGCATCGCAGGCAATGCAATGGCAAAAATAGTCCTGATGTCTTCGATAAAATGCTGGCGATTAAACTGACCAAGCATTTTATGCTTAACCACTATTCCCCGAGCCGAAATAATAAATACCGCAATGCGGGCAAACACTGATGCTACAGCAGCGCCTTCAATCCCCATGCCTAAGGCAAAAATAAATATTGGATCTAAAACCAAGTTAACACCGCCACCTGCAAGCGTCGACATCATAGATAACTTGGCATCACCAATAGCCCTTAAAGCACCGCCTAGTGCCATTGCTAAACAGATAAAGGGCAATGATGGTACTAATATACGTAGATAACTTTCTGCTAAAATTGCAGTTTCGCCACTAGCGCCAATTAACGCTAACAGCTCGGGAATAAAAATAAATACGGTTACTGCGACTACGATACTGGTAATTAATGACACCACTGCGCTGTTAAGTAACATGCGCTTTGCCAGAACTAAATTCTTTGCTCCCACCGCTCGCGACACTAAGGCGCCTAGAGCAATGGATAAACCGATACCTATCGATGTGGTAAAAAATGAAATCGCGCCTGCATAACCCACTGCAGCAGCAAGCTCTAATTCTCCTAATAAACTTAAGAAAAAGATATCAAGTAAATCGACCACGAACAGCGCTGAGATCCCTACTGCAGCAGTAGAGCTCATCACTAATATGTGACGTAAAATCGAGCCTTGAACAAACTTAGCTTCGGTCATGAGTTCCCTTCTGAATTTTGTTGCTCTAACTCGCTACCGCAATGATGGCAATATAATGCTTGTAAATGATGACCGCGAGTACCGCAGTTACTGCACTTTCGTAAATCTCGCTCAGCGACCATTTCATGGGAGATTTCAGCGGTAAGTATCCCCGTTGGAATAGCAATAATGGAATAACCAATTAACATAGTAAATGAGGCTATTGCTTGACCTAAATTGGTCTGGGGCGTGATATCGCCATAACCTACGGTGGTAATCGTCACAATCGTCCAGTACATGGATTTAGGAATAGAGGTAAACCCATTAGCAGGTCCCTCTACCACGTACATTACGACACTCAACGCCATAATGATCAGGCTAACCGAAAAGAAGAAGATAAACACTTTCCTTCTTGACTGCACCATCGCTTTTAACAGCAAATTGCCTTCACTTAAATAACGCAATAATTTGAGTACGCGAAAGATTCTGAATAAACGCAGTATTCTGAAAGCGAGAGATACGTTCGCTCCTGGGAATATCAACGCTAAAAAGCTTGGTAGAATCGACAGTAAATCAACAATACCGTAGAAACTACGCATATACGCCAATCGACTCACTGAACCATATAACCTCAAAAGATATTCAATTGTAAACAACCAAGTGAATGCCCATTCAGCATAGTAAATAACTTGGCCATATTGCTGATGATAGCTTTCTATCGTATCTAAAATTATCAGCAATACGCTAAGTAAAATACAGATCATTAACCCAATATCAAACCAGCGCCCTAAACGGGTTTCAGTGCCGAAAATCACCGTTCTTATTTGTTTTTTAAATGGGGTATCTTGTTTTTCTTCTAAGGTCATAGCTCACTCAGTAATGACAGAGAATTTAATCCCGCATACATGATAAAGTACGGTATTATCTTTAAAAAATTTCAAATTATTATCGCAATTAATCGCTGTTCTGATAAATTGCCTAATCGGTGATACTCATGTTAACACTATTAACAATACAAGCTAACACCGTAAACCTATAAAACCGCTTATTGGAGACTTCATGTACTTGGTTAAATGCTTTATTTTCATGGCTATATTCAGCGCACCCTTTGCCTATGGCTCTGTCAGCCAGTTAACCAGCTCAAAAGTCGATTTAGTGGTAGTGAATAAATCTGAATCTAGTATGTCGATTTATCATGAAGGAAAAATAATTAAAACATATCAAATTGCTATGGGAGATGCGCCAAAGGGACATAAAGTCAAAGAAGGCGATCAACGTACTCCTCAAGGTCGTTATATTTTAGATTACAAAAAGTCTGATAGCGCCTTTTACAAATCTATTCATATTTCCTATCCAAACGAAGAAGACAGATTACGCGCCAATGCATTAGGCGTCAGCCCTGGGGGAATGATCATGATCCATGGACAAAACCCTAATTCTTCACTAACACCAGAGCAAGCCCAGCAGTATAATTGGACCAATGGCTGTATTGCAGTCACCAATAAAGAGATGGACGAGCTTTGGCGCGTAGTTGAAGAAGGCACTCCCATTGAGATTTGGCCTTAACCGATATCATTCCCCTTTCACGATGTAATAGGAAACCTTTATGCATTACGACCAGTTAATTCAAAACTGGCCTGATTTTAGTCAGCGCATTACCACCTTTATTCAACGCTTAGGGTTAGACAGCTTACAATTGGAATGTGACCATTGCGCACTTCGAGTAAATAGTCACCAAGCTGCAACGCAACTTAGCCAAGAATTTGAACAACACGGTCAGGTTATTTCTAATAATATGATTAATGGCCGCCCCATCCTGATAATCAAGTTAAATAAGCCATTATCCCTTGAAGGTTTAGATGTTAATTGTGTCGAACTGCCTTATCCATCTGACAAAGTGTATCCACAAGAAGGTTGGGAGCATGTTGAGTTAGTCTTTCCATCACCAGCATTAACTTGCGAGCAGTTAATTGCAGATCTAGTCTCTGTAGTACCCGATATAAGCGATATAATTAATGGTAACGTGATCGATATTAAAGTGAAACAAAGCTCACCTAAAGGCGATAATGAGCGTTTAGCAAATCCGACAATTGCTTTCAAATCGAACGGAATATGTGTAAAAGTTCATCCACAAAGCATTGAAGCCATTATTGCTAGCGAAAGTTAATTAAAACCGTTTATCGCTATTACCGATTGTTGGAATAGCGATAAAGTCTAAATAATTTTTGGCAATTTAGTATTAACTAGTAACCAATAATCCATGATTTTTATTTGTTTTTAACAGCTTTTTCGGCCGCAAGTACTTCTGTCATTGGTGGTACGACTGTCACTGGGTCTAAACGCATTTGATACCAGTTTAACCGCCAGTCTAAATGCGGTCCGGTTACTCGTCCTGTGGCGCCAATCTCTGCGAGCTGCTGACCTTGAGTAACCACATCACCCTCTTTTGCATATAACTTACTTAAATGAAGAAACGTCGAATTAATACCATAACCATGATCGATTATCATAGTGCCACCTGAATAAAACATATCAGGTTCAGATAAGGTAATAACGCCATCAGCAGGTGAAACCACCACAGTACCTGTTGGACGCGCAACATCTACACCGTAGTGTGGATTTCCAGGTTTTCCGTTATAGACTCTTTGGCTGCCGTACACCCCTGAAATTCGACCTGTGACTGGCCATATAAAATCTTGCATAAACGAAGTTTGTTCACTAAAGGTGTTTCTTGCTGCTCTTGTTTGCTTTGAATCTTTTGCAGCCCTTTCTTGAGCGGCTAGGTTGGGTTTCATTATTTTTTTACTGATCCCCGTAATACGATCAATTTTATATTCTTTAGTCGCTATACTCAGTGGCTTGAGTTCAGTTAAACCACTAGGATAAACCACTTCAAGCATTTGCTCTGCTTTCGCTTCTCTTTCAAACCCAATGGCAAACTGACCCTGCGGTGTCACTCCTATCTCTTCACCATTTAGCTTTACTACGCTTCCTGCTGGCACAGATCCTCGAACTAAAGCGCCTTGTTCGAATATACCGTCTAATTGAATTTCGCCTTGGGCATTAAAAGCCATTAATACAAGAGCCAATATAGATGTTGGATAGATACGATTAAATTGTTTTGCGGCCATGTTTAACCTTAAAGAGTTTGAATACAATTAATTATTATGATTTAAATACTAAGGGCTTAAGGCGTTTTATTCAAATTTACAACTGAAATAAAAACATCATATATAACCTAAAATAATTAATGTTGCGCAATAAAAAATCAATAGATAATTGATTAGTAGGAATAGTAACAATGAATAACTAACAATGAATAAAGAACTAACTGTAGAGGAATGACAAACTGCCAACGGCTGTAGATAATAAAAAGCAATGAGTCACTGGATTAAGTCACTCATTGCTTAAATTAACAATGGTTCACTGATTACTTTACTGCGATGGCGCCTTTGCCAATACCTTCAAATGCAATAACTTTAAAGTCAGAACTTGGCGCTTTAGCTGCCATAGTTTCAGCAATAAATTGAGCAAGTAACTCAACGGTGGTGTCATGAGGAATAATGTCACAACAATCTCTTGGCATGGCTAACTGAAAGTCACCTTGTGGAGCTTGGTAATGAAATCCATAATGGCTTTTATCATTAACATTCGCTTGTTTTGATAACTCCAATGTTGAAACATTAACAACGTCTTCTTCGCTGCCTAAATAAATGTCTTGCCATCTGTCAGCCCAGTATTGATCCCAATTTGGCGCAGCAATACCGTTTTCAAATACGGTGATCGGACTTCTATGACCATGAGCGATGCGCTGACAATTGCCGTCATGCTTACGTAAGCCATGGGTGTAATGATAATAAGGCGTATCTAACACCTCATTACGCAACGTAAGGCTTATACCTTCGACGTTATCTGGCAAAGCTTCGCGTAATGCTTTAATGAGAAATGAATTTACACTGTCAAAGTCGATGACTTCAGTTGGAACAAGTGCAAATGCTTCAGATGGACAAGCAAGGTGAATATCACCTAATTTACTAGAAAAATCCATCCAAACGCGATCACCCTTTTGTTGCCAACGTACCTCACTACAAGCAGTGGGGATCAATAATCGATGATCAGCAACGTCATCAATGGTATTTTTAATGGTTTTTTTGACTTTAGAAAAATCAAGCACCATATTTTGCTCATCTAAGCCGCCATCAAGTAAGACGTCAACAATCCAGCTCTCACCGACCATGCCGCGTATCGGACATAAATAGGAAAAATCGATAACGGTTAAATCTTTTACGAACAATTGCATTAAGGCTCCTAGGCAGAAAAACAGTCCGCCTCAGTTAACATATCCCAAATAGCGATGGCTAAAGAGAGTGATTTTATCAAGGCTATTCTAAACAAAAGCAGGCCTAGGCGCGAGAAAACAAACTGAGTTTATTCAAAAAGACCCAATATTGAGATTTCTTGCTTTAAACTTGGTGATGCAAAGTCATTAATTATGGCTACTCCACTTTATAGCCAACACCGTAAATTGAATGAAGTAGATTACATTGAGTGCTATTTAATGTCAGTTTAGAGCGAAGATTTTTTATATGACTGTCAATTGTTCGTGAACTCACCACTCTGTCATCTACATAGCACACTTGCATGAGACTATCGCGGGAATGCACGACACCTGGGCGTTTGAGCATGGTATGCAGTAATCTAAATTCTACAGGGGTTAAATCCACTTCAACACTGGATACATTACACTTAAAGCGCTGAATATTGATGAGAAGATGTTTATAGACAATTTCATCTTCACTTGCTTGAGGAACAGCCTCAACTCGTCTAAGAATTGTTTTTACTCTGGCAACAACTTCCCTTGCAGAAAAAGGCTTACATACATAATCATCTGCCCCAATTTCTAAACCGATTAGGCGATCAATCTCTTCTACTCTAGCAGTTAACATTAGTAACGGGATTTGGGAAAATTGACGCACTTCTTTGCATATTGTTAGACCATCTTTATGAGGCAGCATTAAATCCAAAATGACAAAATCAGCCACCCCTTGCTTAATTGTTTCTACCGCAATCTGTCCATCGTGTTGTACAAGAGTATCGAAACCTTCAAGTGTAAGAAAATCAACGAGTACTTGAGCAATTTTAGGTTCGTCTTCAACGATTAATACTTTCATTTTGGGGTGACTAACATTCATAGTTAATGAGACTCTTTAAATATTGGTAATATGATTTCAATACATAAACCACCTAAATTTGATGGTCTTGCAGTAATACTGCCGCTATGAGCTTCTACGATATTACGACTAATGGTTAACCCTAAACCAGCACCGTTATTTCTTCTCGCTCTTGAACTGTCTTGCCTGTGTAAAGGATCAAATAATACTTCGCAGTCATCAAGCGGCACACTGGGTTTGGTATCATTAACTAAAATAAGCAATGAAGCGGACTCTTCAATTAGATCAATATCGATATGACCAGGACTATCTGTATAAGCAACAGCATTTAAAACAACATTAGTAAACAGTTGTTGCAACCTCATTTTGTCGCCATTGACTATCACTTTTTCACTGTTGATGAAATTAATTGATAGCCCTTTTTCCGATACCTTATCTATTAATGAGTTCAATGTTTCTGTGATACAGACTGTGATGTTAAGAGGTTCAAAATGATATTTAAGACCACCTAAATCTGATAAAGAAAGTTGATATAAATCATCAACTAAGTGCTTAATCCGCATAACCTCTTGTTCTAATGATTTAAGCTGGACCTGATTAAAAGGCCTAATCTCTGCTTTTATAGCATCAATTTCTCCACATAAAATGCTAAGAGGTGTCCTTAACTCATGGGATATATCAGCAAACCATCGATTTTTAGCAGTACGATTTTTATCTAACGTCATCGCCAGAAGATCAATATCATTCATTAATTGACCTAATTCATCTAAACGTTTTTCATTAAAGCGCTCTGAATAATTGCCTTTTGATAGATGAGATATACTTTTTATTACTTCTTTTACTGGCAAAAGAAGTAAGCGAGCAAGCACCCAAGAAATTAAACTCGCTAACATTAAACATAACAGTCCTATCCATAAACTAGTCCATAATTGTTGCTCAAAAAAAGCTTGAGCAGACTGACTATCAACCTCTACTCTTGGGTTGCTATACAAAATAGCTATCACATCACCATCATAAGTAACAGGGATGCTTATTTTCTCCTCAAGACTGTCGAATGTCTCGCCAGCCAATAGCACTCCATCCGGTGTATAGATTGCTGTTGGTGGTCCGTTTCTTCTCGGAGGCCCCCGTCTTTCAGGATTTCGAAGATGTGGTGCGATCCCTGCCCTAGTATCGCCAGAGGCAGAAGGAGGAGGTTTAATCCGACCTTCTCTGAAGCCAGCTCTTGGCGGAGGACCTTTTCTGTCAGTTTTTGCTATTTTCGCTATATCAGGAATGAAAAAACTCAATAGTCTTTCATATTGCTCTGAAGTCACGTTATTCCAATTAAAATCAGATTGACTGTATAAAGTGGTAAGTGATTTTGACAAATGGGTTAGACGATTTTCTTCTAGGGAATGGATATAATTGCTAAACCCTTGGTCAAAACTCCACCTTGCAAGAGATAATGTTGCAACTAAGACTATGCTCGTCAGACCAATAAATGCTAAAAAAAGTTTCTGAGATATTTTCATTCAACCTAACCAGTTGGTGCCTTATTGAAATTAATTTAATACTTCTTCATTATCTGAACGCTAAACAGTTATTCCGTTAGTCAATAAATTTTACGACAGGAAAATTGACCAAAAAAATCTGAATATTCAGCAAATACATTAAAGAACATAGCTTACTTATTAGTATATCCATCAAAATACTATCTCACTACCAAACCATCGAAAATCCTTGTTTTCTGCACAATTTCTACATGCTTAATTGCTATTCTTCTCTGGTAACGAATAAATTAAAGGAAATTAAAATGATTAAGACACTAAGTAGCATGACTTTATTAAGCCTTACCCTATGTTGTATTTCAGGAGCCATTGCTGAAGAAGATCGCCGTCAGATGCGTAAACCTCCACAAGAAGCTTTTGACATATGTGAAGACAAAAATGAGTTAGATGAAGTGACTATCACAACTCCTAGAGGGGATGAAATCACTGCAATCTGCCAACTGATGGGCGATGAACTCGTCGCTGTACCAGAAGATCATCAGCAAAAAGGTCGTTCTAAAGGAAATCGAGGCTAAAATGTTCAATTTAATGCCATTGAATGTTATCAATAAACCTAACCAACTAAACCCAACAGATAAAACGTTATTGCCAGATGGAACACCACTTCCAAAACGTTCAATAATACCGAGTGGTTTAGACAGAGGCGTCGCTTCAATGGCTGAAGATGAGCAAGTATTAATATCACATATGCTAGCGACGTTGAATTATGCACAACGAGCTGGCCTTAAATTATCATTAGACGAGTTGAGGCCACACATACAGAACATATCAAATCAAGATTTAGGTCATGTTTTTTTCGATATGTTATCGAAAATCAGTCAGCAAGAAACAATTGAACATCACTATGCTAAAGGGGGATAAAACTTTTTTGTTGATTATATTCAAGCATGTATGTTCATAAAATTGAACCTAGCTTGAACAAAATAGCTCATCAAAGGAGATGACTTAAGTCGAGCATTTATATAAATTGAAAGAAATACTAACTTATCGCTTCGATATCGAATTATCTATTCGGTAATTGTGCTGTTAAAGACGTCGCTAGTTGAGGCTTACTAAAATAATAACCTTGAGCTTGATCGCAACCATTTTCTAATAAGAAAGTTGCTTGTTCTTTAGTTTCCACTCCTTCAGCAATTACGGTTAACTTTAATGCATGACCAAGCACAATGATTGCCCTGGCAATGGCCGTATTATTACTATCAAACGGAATATCAGCCACAAAAGACTGATCAATTTTTAAAACATTAATGGGTAATTTCTTAAGATAACTAAGTGATGAGTAACCTGTTCCAAAATCATCTACAGATAATTGAATACCTAAATCACCTAGACGTTTTAAATCTGAGATAACTCGCTCTGGCTCATACATCATGCAGCTTTCAGTCATTTCTAGTTCGAGTAATTCTGCAGGAAAGTTTGTTTCAGTGAGGATCAATTCAACATTATCTATAAAGTTAGTACGCTGAAATTGAAGACTCGCTACATTAACAGCTAAATGACCAAAGCGATAACCATCATCTAACCACTGCTTACCTTGCTTACAAGCCATAATGAGTACTTGCTGCCCTATTTCATGGATCAAACCGGTTTTCTCAGCAATAGGTATGAACTCTGCTGGTGAGATTAATCCATATACAGGATGTTCCCACCTAATAAGTGTTTCAAGCCCTACCAGTTTTCCAGTGATTAACGATAGTTTGGGCTGATACACTAAATGGAATTGGTTTTCTTGAATAGCTTCATGGAGTGCACTCTGTATCTTGACGTGCTCAACTGAATTCATAGTCATAGCCGAATCATAATAAGTGACGTTATTGCGTCCACTTTGTTTAGCTATGTGTAAGGCCGTATCAGTATTCTGTAACAAATGTTCACTGTTTAAAGAATCACTAGGGAATACAGAAACCCCCATACTTAATGTAATTCTAATTAATGGTTTATCTTCTAATTTAAATGGCTGCTCTATAGATGCTTTGATTTGATTAATTTGACTAATGAACAGATCATTTTGACTGAGATCAGTCAATAAAATTACAAACTCGTCACTACTGAGGCGCCCGACTAAACATTGTTCACTTTTCAGTTCTGAGAGCCGACGGCCCACTTCCATTAATAATTTGTCACCAATGTTATGACCTAAACTATCGTTGATATGTTTAAAGAAATCGATGTCAAAAAATACTACAGCAAGTTGTGTTTGCTGTTTAAAAGCTCTGTCTACTTGTTGTTGTAATTTCGAGCGAAATAACACTCGGTTTGGAAGCTGGGTTAACGGATCGTAGTACGATAAGTTTGCCAATTTTTCTTCAGTGATTTTTTGTTCCGAAATATCAGCAAACACTGCAACAAAAAAGTTGATTTCGTCTTTTTGCCCGTACACAGCATTAATCGTTACTAATTGGGGAAATATCTCACCTGATTTACGTTTATTCCAAATCTCACCGTGCCACTTACCTTTAACCAGTAAAGTATTCCACATCTGAGAAAAAAATAAATTATCATGTTTTCCTGAATTTAGAATACGCGGATTTTTGCCTACAGCTTCTTCACGACTAAACCCTGTGATATTAACAAATGCAGTATTAACCTCAGTAATCTCGCCATCCCTATCAGTGACCAGTACACCTTCAACGGTATTTTCAAATACACTTTCAGCTAACATCAGTTGTGTTTGTGTTTCTTTATGACGGCCAATATTACGTGTTATACCGATAACACCTACAAGATCATTATCCTTATCTAAGAGCGGCGCTTTAATAGTCTCTAACCAATGGCTGTTCTGTTGATGATCAATTCTTTCACATTCTCCAACAACAATCGGTTTATTAGCTTTAATTGCTCGATAATCGCCATCTTTAAAAGTCTCAGCTGTTTCGCTGCCAAACAACTCGTCATCATACTTTCCAATAATATCAGAATGGGATTTATTCCACGCTAAATCGACACTCTCATTGCATACAACATATTGTCCACTCAGGTTTTTAATCCAAATGTGTTCATCAAAAGCATTAATGAAATTTTGTAAGTTTATTGCATCAGGTATCTGTAATGGTGATGTTAACGAATCAGCTTCTTGAATTGGTTTCCGATTTTCTTCGGAATAAATAAGAGTTAAGTTTTCTGCAGCTAAAGTCAGAACAGCGCAGCTAGATTTATTAACCACTTTTATATCGCTGATAGAAACCAGAAGTGCGACTCCCAAATTATCTACGTCAGAGATAGTTTTTGCATGCAGGAAATAGTCTTTACCTAAAAGGTTAATCTGCGTTACCGAGTTAATAGTTGTCGATAATTCATTATTATTAATAAAATTAATTAATTGTGCTTGTAGCTTTTGCAGTGAGATCGCATGAAGTGTTTCAACTGATTGGTACGAACTTACTGATAATGAAAACTTATGGTTCTCTTCTAATGAAAAAATAAAAACATTAGAATTTAATACTTCAGCAGTTAAATTAATACTTTCTTGCCAACGTAGAAATATTGGATTTGTCATTTCTTTCATTTTAAAGCTTGTCCCTACCATTACGGCAGCCATCAGTTTTAGAATTATATAACTAAAATTCGATAATAGAATAATCAAATACAGTATATGCCAACTAGATCATTTTACCGTTAAACAACATGCAACATTAAAAGACCAAGACCTCACATTTCGACACCAAACCGTTTCCTACTTGCAACATCAATCTGGGGATCGAAGTAAAATTTAGAAAAATGTATAGGCTTGTTAATTTTATTAGTAATTAAATACAGCGACCGAAATCAATGATAAATACAGAAATTCTTACTATTTTATTTAAGTGGTCCTAATTCATCGTAATGATGATCAAACGAAAGCCCATAAACGAAAAAAACTACTTCATCGGAACAGGCTATATGCTCTCTTAAAAGAGAAATTAGGCGCTTGCCGATGACCTACTTTCACATGGCATATCGGCCACACTATCAGCTCTGAATATGTCTAAACTTGAGCTTTAACTTCGTTTCTGAACATTTTTATCTTAAATGACAGACACAAAAAAGCCCGTTACATGAGTAACGGGCTATCTACTCTCTTAAAAAGAGAAATTAGGCACTTGGCAATAACTGACCTTCATATGGGCATATCAGCCACACTATCAGCTGTAAATATGTCTAAACTTAAGCTTTAGCTTCGTTTCTGAACATGTTTATCTTAAATGACAGACACAAAAGAGCCCGTTACCTGAGTAACGGGCTATCTGCTCTCTTAAAAAGAGAAATTAAACGCTTGGCAATGACCTACTTGCGCATGGGCATATCAATCACACTGTCTTTCGCTTCACTAAATTCTTACTCGCTATATACGAAAAAAGCCCTGACTGTTAAGTCAGGGCTTTCTCGACTCTCTAAAAAGAGAAATTAGGCACCTGCTAATGACTGACTTTCATATGGGCATATCAATCACACTATCAGCTGTTGATGTGTCTAAACTTAAGCTTTAGCTGCGTTTCTGAACATGTTTATCTTAAATGACAGACACAAAAAAGCCCGTTACGTGAGTAACGGGCTATCTGCTCTCTTAAAAAGAGAAATTAGGCGCTTGGCAATGACCTACTTTCACATGGGGAGACCCCACACTATCATCGGCGCTATTACGTTTCACTACTGAGTTCGGGATGGGATCAGGTGGTACCACAATGCTATTGTCACCAAGCAAATTTGGTGTTAATCGCTTATCGCAATTAACTAAATTCGGAAAGCTGTTTGTTTGAGTTTCAAGTACATGGATGTACTTGATGTCATAAATGCAGGAGCATTTTATGACCTTACTTTATTAAGCGCTTTATATTCTTCACTAAGTCTTACCTTTAACAGTAAGTAATAAATCTAGTTACCATCAACTCAGATAAAAACTCATCTGGGTTGTATGGTTAAGCCTCACGAGTCATTAGTACAGGTTAGCTCAACGCCTCACAACGCTTACACACCCTGCCTATCAACGTCCTAGTCTCGAACGGCTCTTTAGAGGAATTAAATTCCTAGGGATGACTCATCTTAGGACTCGCTTCCCGCTTAGATGCTTTCAGCGGTTATCGATTCCGAACGTAGCTACCGGGCAATGCTATTGGCATAACAACCCGAACACCAGCGGTTCGTCCACTCCGGTCCTCTCGTACTAGGAGCAGCTTCCTTCAATCATCCAACGCCCACGGCAGATAGGGACCGAACTGTCTCACGACGTTCTGAACCCAGCTCGCGTACCACTTTAAATGGCGAACAGCCATACCCTTGGGACCGACTTCAGCCCCAGGATGTGATGAGCCGACATCGAGGTGCCAAACACCGCCGTCGATATGAACTCTTGGGCGGTATCAGCCTGTTATCCCCGGAGTACCTTTTATCCGTTGAGCGATGGCCCTTCCATACAGAACCACCGGATCACTATGACCTACTTTCGTACCTGCTCGACGTGTATGTCTCGCAGTTAAGCTGGCTTATGCCATTGCACTAACCGTACGATGTCCGACCGTACTTAGCCAACCTTCGTGCTCCTCCGTTACTCTTTGGGAGGAGACCGCCCCAGTCAAACTACCCACCAGGCACTGTCCCGAACCCCGATAAGGGGCCGCGGTTAGAACATCAAAACTACAAGGGTGGTATTTCAAGATTGACTCCACTCCATCTAGCGACGAAGCTTCAAAGTCTCCCACCTATCCTACACATGTAGGTTCAATGTTCAGTGCCAAGCTATAGTAAAGGTTCACGGGGTCTTTCCGTCTAGCCGCGGGTATACGGCATCTTCACCGCAATTTCAACTTCACTGAGTCTCGGCTGGAGACAGCGTGGCCATCATTACGCCATTCGTGCAGGTCGGAACTTACCCGACAAGGAATTTCGCTACCTTAGGACCGTTATAGTTACGGCCGCCGTTTACTTGGGCTTCGATCATGAGCTTCTCCGAAGATAACCCAATCAATTAACCTTCAAGCACCGGGCAGGCGTCATACCGTATACGTCATCTTGCGATTTTGCACAGTACTGTGTTTTTGATAAACAGTTGCAGCCACCTGGTATCTGCGACTCCCAGTAGCTTAGAGAGCAAGTCTCATCACCGCCAGGAGCGTACCTTCTCCCGAAGTTACGGTACCATTTTGCCTAGTTCCTTCAGCCGAGTTCTCTCAAGCGCCTTGGTATTCTCTACCCGACCACCTGTGTCGGTTTGGGGTACGATTCCTACTAACCTGAAGCTTAGAAGATTTTCCTGGAAGCATGGCATCAACTACTTCATCCCCTTGGGGACTCGTCATCAACTCTCAGCCTAGTGTTCACCCGGATTTGCCTAAGTGAACAGCCTACAGTCTTAAACGCGGACAACCAACGCCGCGCTAGCCTAGCCTTCTCCGTCTCTCCATCGCAGTTAGCAAAAGTACAGGAATATTGACCTGTTTCCCATCGACTACGCCTTTCGGCCTCGCCTTAGGGGTCGACTCACCCTGCCCCGATTAACGTTGGACAGGAACCCTTGGTCTTTCGGCGTGGGGGTTTTTCACCCCCATTATCGTTACTCATGTCAGCATTCGC
Source organism: Shewanella goraebulensis (assembly GCF_030252245.1). Classification (NCBI taxonomy): domain Bacteria; kingdom Pseudomonadati; phylum Pseudomonadota; class Gammaproteobacteria; order Alteromonadales; family Shewanellaceae; genus Shewanella; species Shewanella goraebulensis. The sequence continues at coordinate 2,050,040 of NZ_CP126972.1, read as the reverse complement.
ACTTCTGATACGTCCAGTGTGGGTTACCCCTTCACCTTCAACCGCTTACAGAACGCTCCTCTACCGCTTGCACCTAAGTGCAAACCCATAGCTTCGGTGTATTGCTTAGCCCCGTTAAATCTTCCGCGCAGGCCGACTCGACTAGTGAGCTATTACGCTTTCTTTAAATGATGGCTGCTTCTAAGCCAACATCCTAGCTGTCTAAGCCTTCCCACATCGTTTCCCACTTAGCAATAACTTTGGGACCTTAGCTGATGGTCTGGGTTGTTTCCCTTTTGACGACGGACGTTAGCACCCGCCGTCTGTCTCCCGAGTAGTACTCACTGGTATTCGGAGTTTGCAAAGGGTTGGTAAGTCGGGATGACCCCCTAGCCTTAACAGTGCTCTACCCCCAGTGGTATTCGCTCGAGGCGCTACCTAAATAGCTTTCGAGGAGAACCAGATATCTCCGAGTTTGATTGGCCTTTCACCCCCAGCCACAAGTCATCCGCTAATTTTTCAACATTAGTCGGTTCGGTCCTCCAGTTGATGTTACTCAACCTTCAACCTGCCCATGGCTAGATCACTCGGTTTCGGGTCTACACCTTGCAACTAAACGCGCAGTTAACACTCGGTTTCCCTACGGCTCCGCTATTCGCTTAACCTCGCTACAAAATGTAAGTCGCTGACCCATTATACAAAAGGTACGCAGTCACGGTCTCAAGAACCGCTCCCACTGCTTGTACGTACACGGTTTCAGGTTCTATTTCACTCCCCTCACAGGGGTTCTTTTCGCCTTTCCCTCACGGTACTGGTTCACTATCGGTCAGTCAGGAGTATTTAGCCTTGGAGGATGGTCCCCCCATATTCAAACAGGATGTCACGTGTCCCGCCTTACTCGATTTCATCTATGGTTAGTTTTCATGTACGGGGCTATCACCCTGTGCCGCTGTGCTTTCCAACACATTCCACTAACACCCCATAGACTTAAGGGCTAATCCCCGTTCGCTCGCCGCTACTAGGGGAATCTCGGTTGATTTCTTTTCCTCTGGGTACTTAGATGTTTCAGTTCCCCAGGTTCGCCTCATAACGCTATGTATTCACGTTATGATGACCACTTATGTGGCCGGGTTTCCCCATTCGGACATCGTTAGCTCAAATGCTTGTTACTAGCTCGCCAACGCTTTTCGCAAGTTACTACGTCCTTCATCGCCTCTGACTGCCAAGGCATCCACCGTATACGCTTAGTCACTTAACCATACAACCCAAATAAGTTTCAAAAGAAACTCAAGTTGTACCGTAACTAGCTGGTTTATTACTAATTTGCATCTCTTACGAGTACACAAATTCGCCTTAGTTTTTAGAATATTCAAGACACTTAATAAAGTGTTTTGAGAACTCAATGTATTACTGAAAAGGGATTAACTTCCCAATAATACGATTTGTATTAATTAACATGACAGACTCATGCAATTAAATACTATCAGCTTTCCAAATTGTTAAAGAACGGGCTTAAAAAAGCCAAAGATAAAGCTGTCGCTTTATCTTTGGCGTCTCTATCCAAATATGCATGACTTACGTTTAAATAAAAGTAAGTAAATGGTGGAGCTATGCGGGATCGAACCGCAGACCTCCTGCGTGCAAGGCAGGCGCTCTCCCAGCTGAGCTATAGCCCCATTTACATGCAGTCAAACAAAATACGTTAATACAAAACCTTCATTTTAGGAGAAATAGAAGATTTTGGTGGGTCAGAGTGGACTTGAACCACCGACCTCACCCTTATCAGGGGTGCGCTCTAACCAGCTGAGCTACAGACCCAACGTAATTTTGCTCTTTCTTTCTATCAAGTAATCTGTGTGAACACTCAACAAACATCAAGTTAGTCGTATAGGTAAGGAGGTGATCCAGCCCCAGGTTCCCCTAGGGCTACCTTGTTACGACTTCACCCCAGTCATGAACCACACCGTGGTAAACGTCCCCCCGAAGGTTAGACTATCTACTTCTGGTGCAGCCCACTCCCATGGTGTGACGGGCGGTGTGTACAAGGCCCGGGAACGTATTCACCGTAGCATTCTGATCTACGATTACTAGCGATTCCGACTTCATGGAGTCGAGTTGCAGACTCCAATCCGGACTACGACGTACTTTGTGAGATTAGCTAGACCTTGCGGCTTTGCAACCCTCTGTATACGCCATTGTAGCACGTGTGTAGCCCTACTCGTAAGGGCCATGATGACTTGACGTCGTCCCCACCTTCCTCCGGTTTATCACCGGCAGTCTCCCTAGAGTTCCCGCCATTACGCGCTGGCAAATAAGGATAGGGGTTGCGCTCGTTGCGGGACTTAACCCAACATTTCACAACACGAGCTGACGACAGCCATGCAGCACCTGTCTCAGAGTTCCCGAAGGCACTAAGCTATCTCTAGCGAATTCTCTGGATGTCAAGAGTAGGTAAGGTTCTTCGCGTTGCATCGAATTAAACCACATGCTCCACCGCTTGTGCGGGCCCCCGTCAATTCATTTGAGTTTTAACCTTGCGGCCGTACTCCCCAGGCGGTCTACTTAATGCGTTAGCTTGGGAGCCCAGTGCTCAAGGCACCAAACTCCGAGTAGACATCGTTTACGGCGTGGACTACCAGGGTATCTAATCCTGTTTGCTCCCCACGCTTTCGTACATGAGCGTCAGTCTTTGTCCAGGGGGCCGCCTTCGCCACCGGTATTCCTTCAGATCTCTACGCATTTCACCGCTACACCTGAAATTCTACCCCCCTCTACAAGACTCTAGTTCACCAGTTCCAAATGCAATTCCCAGGTTGAGCCCGGGGATTTCACATCTGGCTTAATGAACCGCCTGCGTACGCTTTACGCCCAGTAATTCCGATTAACGCTTGGACCCCTCGTATTACCGCGGCTGCTGGCACGAAGTTAGCCGGTCCTTCTTCTGTAGGTAACGTCACAGCAGTTGTTTATTAAACAACTACCTTTCCTCCCTACTGAAAGTGCTTTACAACCCTAGGGCCTTCTTCACACACGCGGCATGGCTGCATCAGGGTTTCCCCCATTGTGCAATATTCCCCACTGCTGCCTCCCGTAGGAGTCTGGGCCGTGTCTCAGTCCCAGTGTGGCTGATCATCCTCTCAGAACAGCTAGGGATCGTCGCCTTGGTAAGCCATTACCTTACCAACTAGCTAATCCCACCTAGGTTCATCCAATCGCGAAAGGCCCGAAGGTCCCCTCCTTTCCCCCGTAGGGCGTATGCGGTATTAGCAGTCGTTTCCAACTGTTATCCCCCTCGACTGGGCAGATCCCTAGGCATTACTCACCCGTCCGCCGCTCGTCAGCAAAGAAAGCAAGCTTTCTTTCTGTTACCGCTCGACTTGCATGTGTTAGGCCTGCCGCCAGCGTTCAATCTGAGCCATGATCAAACTCTTCAATTAAAGTTTTTTTGAAACATTCACTCTTATAAATAAAAGAGAAGTTTCGGCTCAATGAATTCTGATTACATTATGCAGACTCGGAAGAATCTACATCCTGTTTGTTACATATTGCTATGAACACTCATCACTTACGTGATTCAGAAAATATTGATAATAATTTTGATTGCTTCCTAAGAAGCAATTTCGATTAACTCAACACCTGTGAGTGTCCACACAGATTACTTGATAAATTGTTAAAGAGCGGACTCGGTAACTAGCGCTAGACGCCTTGTTCCGTGTCAGTGGTTGCGCATTATAGGGAAATCATTTTATCCCGCAAGTGATTTTATAAATTTATTTATAAAAAACAGTTCAAAAGCACATTTTTTAAACGTTTCGACCTAAAAATCATCAAAATAGGCGTATTCATGACTTTTTAAGACAATTTAAATGCGCTTTAATCTAATCAAATTATAGTTGTTTAATATAAGCTGGTACATCAGCAATACTATTTACGGCTGTCGTAGCAAGCTCTAAACCTGCCTCATCGACCACTTTGCCACTGCGAACTAATATTGCAGTGTTAATACCCGCAGCTTTAGCTGCACGAATATCATCAGCTTTATCACCCACCATTATAGAGTTAGCCATATCTATTTTAAGGAACGCGGCAGCATCTAGCATCATTCCAGGTTTAGGCTTACGACAATCGCAATCCTGCTTATATTCGCCTAAACCATTTACAGGGTGATGCGGACAGTAATAGATACCATCTAACTCGACACCTTTATCTGCAAAGTTCCAGTCCATCCACTCCGTTAAATGATGAAAATCGTCTTCTGAATACATGCCACGAGCAATACCTGACTGATTTGTCACGACTACAATTTTATAACCCATCTCTTTAAATGCTAAACAAGCTTCGAAAACCCCTTCGATATATTCAAAGTCATCCACAAGGTGCACATAGCCCTTATCAACATTAATGACTCCGTCACGATCTAAAAAAACGGCTTTATTCACGGTACTACTCCTAAATTCTTTATTAGCGTGATTATCCCATTACTGAGAAAAATATGCACTTGTATTATAAAAGGTACATTTTTTGCGGTTGTACTTTATAATGCATTCTGTAAAGGTTACCCTTCCGTAGATATTTTGTGGCATTTATTAAGAAGTAATGAGTCAAATACAACCAATAATTCATAAAACACGAACCCAAGCAGTTGTTGAAGTGCTTAGAGAGCGTATTTTGTCTGGCTATATAGAAGCAGGCGAACCTCTAAGACAGTCTGCAATTGCTGAACAGCTCAATGTAAGTCGTATTCCAGTACGCGAGGCGTTAGTTCAACTTGAAGCGGAAGGCTTAGTTAAGTTTGAAGCGCATAAAGGCGCTACTGCGACTGAACTTTCTGTAGAACAAGTCACAGAATTATTTGAATTAAGGGCTATGATTGAGACTGATTTACTCGCAAAAGCAATTCCCAATTTGCGAGAAGAAGATTTCAATAAGGCTGATGCAGTTCTAGCTAAATTAGAGTCGGCATTAAAGTTACAAGACTCCGTCGCAACATGGAGCGAACTCAATACTCAGTTTCATACCTGTTTATACGAAGCCGCAAACAAACCACATACACTCGAAGTTGTCCATGGACTGAATAACAACTGTGATCGCTATATTCGCTTACAGCTATTGTTAACAGGTGGTATTCCCACCGCTGAGCGAGAACATCGCAAACTATTCGAGTTATGTAAAAACAAAGATATCGATAAAGCGACGCAGCTTTTACGCGAGCATATTCTACATGCCGCAAAAGCAATTAAAAAATTGGTGATTCAGCAAATTAAATAATTTGCACACTCGTCTAATGTCGTTTTAACAAACAATTTTAAATTTTATTTGAGAGATAAACACATGCAGTATGCTCATATTACCGGTTGGGGAAAATGTGTCCCACCAGCAACATTGACCAATGATGACCTAGCCACATTTATGGAAACGTCTGATGAGTGGATTAAAACTCGTACAGGCATTAGCGAAAGACATATCAGTCATGTGAATACATCTGAGCTTGCGACAGTAGCTGCAAAAAACGCACTACTAGCAGCAGGTATTGATGGAAGCGAATTAGATTTAATCATTTTAGCAACAGCGAGCCCTGATACGCTGATTCCAAATATAGCATCAACAGTTCAAGCGAATGTGGGCGCTACCTGTGGCGCATTTGATATCAACGCTGCATGCAGTGGATTTTTATATGCTTTAGGCATGGGTAGCTCAATGATTAAGAGCGGCCAAAATAAAAAGATATTAGTAATAGGTGCAGAGCGCTTATCTTTCTACCTAGACTGGTCACGTCGTGAAACCGCAGTGCTATTCGGAGATGGCGCTGGTGCTGTTGTTATTGAAGCCAGCAACGAACCTGGTGGTGTATTAGGTTATGAATTAAACAATGATCCTGCTGCTCGTGATATTTTATATTCAGGTTTTGGTACCCAGATGGATCGTTTTGATTCTTCATCTTTAGATTTCTATATTAATCTAAATGGACAAGAAGTCTTTAAGCGTGCAATCCATGGCATGGGGGGCTTAAGTACTAAGGTGCTTGCTAATTGTGAGATGACTAAGGAAGAAGTTGATCTTGTTATCCCTCATCAAGCCAATGAACGTATTATTGATACGTTAATCAGCCGAATGAAAATCCCGAAAGAAAAAGCATTCGTGAATATTGCAAACTACGGTAACACCTCAGCTGCAACCATTCCTATCGCAATTTGTGATGCGTTAGATCAAGGCCGAATAACTGCTGACCAAACGATTTTATCTTGTGCTTTTGGCGCAGGACTGACTTCTGCAGCGTTATTACTGAAATGGGGGCAGCGTACTCAACCAATTAATCCTCCAACAGCTGAACTACCACCGTGTGAGGTCTCAGCCTTAGAGTTGATTAAACCGGCGGTTGACTTTTTCTGTAATAAAAAAAATAAACTGGGTTAATTAAACTTAACTCATCTAACAGATTTAAAAACCAGCATAATGCTGGTTTTTTTGTGCCTAAAACTGGGCAAGCGGTATGGAAAAACCTGTAATGAACAGCTTATAAAAGCGGCCTATATAAAAAAGCTTGAATAAACCAGTTTAAATTGAAATAAACTCTGACACTGACAATTTGTTAATATCGCCAACAGAATTGAGTTGCGCGACAAGTAACTCTGCGCAGGCTAATGCATCAATTAAAGCATCATGCCCAGAATACGTAGGTAAACCATATCGCTGCCTGCATGCATCTAGGCGTAAACTCCCCTCTTTTAACACATCATGTTGGCGAAGCAATCGCTGCTTTTCTAGTGCTAAGGTATCAATATAAGGAAGTTTAATAGCTCTATTATGACTTTTTAATAAATGAGATTGTAAAAAACCGATATCCATTGGCGCATGATGTGCAACCAATATATGTCCTTTTGTTTGTTCAATAAACCATTCCATAGCTTGCTCTAAGCTAAGAGCATTCGATAAGTGATTATCAATAATGCCATGCACCGCCGCACTTTGACCGACACTACCATCGATATTTATCATTACCTGCTGCGCTTTTGAAAGCGGAATTGATAAAGGAATTAGACCTGGTTCAATAGGAACGATACCAATACTAATAATTTGGTCTTGAAGTGGATTTAAGCCCGTCATTTCTAAATCAATAGCCATTAAAGGAGCTTTGATGATGGGTTTATCAATCACACTTAAACAATGTAGCTGATATTCAGACAACTGATCTTTTTGACCGAAAGTGTCAAAATAAAGCCGCGTTTTGAGCCAGAGTTCATTCACAGATTAATAGCTCCGCATGAACTTCATTCTGAGACCTGATTGCGCATCATGAACCACTTTAAAAGCATCTCGCAATTGATGACGCATTAACGAAGACATTTGTTGAGGTTTTAAATAATTCGTCGCCTCTTGCTGACTGGTATATTGCTCGCCTTGATTAGCTAGGCGCATATGAGCGATAAACTCATGGGCATCTGCAAGATTAAGTGCATCTTTACGATTAATAATATTAGCATCCATAAGTGCTCGGATACGTTTCGGGGTATTTACCTCAGTGATCCCAGCACTTAACGCATACACTCTAGCAATATCATTAATGAGTGCGACACCTTTGTGCTTTAAGTCCATACCTTTGACTTCGCTGCCATCTCGTTCAAGGACAAACTTTCTAAAAAAGCCCAAAGGCGGCGATTCAACTAGGGAGTTTCCTGCCATTCCAGCTAAAAAAATATCATTACCCTTTGTGCGTTCTAATACGTGTCGCTGCAATTGGTCGAACAAATTTTGTGGGCCATAAACGGCACGCATATCGAAAAATATACTCGCGTGCATTAAGGCTTTGGGCTCAGGTGCATTTAGCCATTGCTCAAAATGCTGCTGCCATTTATCAAGTGATAAACGCCACTTAGGATTTTGCGCCATGATATCGCCAGGGCAATAGATATAACCACACTTATCAAGACCTTCACAAACCGCATGGGATAATGCGTTGAAATAACCTTTAGCATGTTCATCTGGTTCATGCGCCAGTAATAAACCATTATCTTGGTCACTACAGGCTGCTTGGTCTTGCCTGCCTTGAGACCCAAAAGCTAGCCAACAAAATGCCATTGGCGCTGCGCCTAATAACTGCTGATTTAAAATAATCAGTCTTCGCGTTAACGCATCTGTTACCGAGGTCAATACACGACCAACTTCTTCAGCTCTTGCATCTGCACTAATTAGGTTTTGCAGTAAAACAGGGATCTGCTTACTGACATTGATCAAACATTCAATGTCTTGTTGCCTTTCAATTTCACCAATTAACAGCAAAGGCTGTGAGCTTTGGCCACGAAGAATATCGGTACTGGTCAGTATACCTACCGCAGGCGGTTGTGTTTTTTCATCAATGGGAGGTTCAGCTAAAATGGGTAAGTGGTGTATACCGTGCTCACTCATTAATAACATGGCTTCAAAAACCAATGCATTGGCAGCCAAAGTCTTAGGGGCCGCCGTCATTGCTTGATGAACAGCTAAGTTGCCATCAAAGCCTTCTGCTAAAACGCGGTTGCGTAAATCCCTATCGGTTAAAATGCCTATCAGTTTATTGTTATCTATCACCAATACAGAAGATACTCGAGCTAGGCGCATTTTTTTTGCGGCTTCGCTGACGGTTTCATGGCAATCAATACTTAATGGGTCTGCTGACATCAAACTATTAACGCGACTGGTCGTGGTTAAGTCTTTCGCTTTAAACCTTGCTTGATGACGCATTCTTTTCGCAAAGGCACGATTAAAAAAGCGGTCAAAAACTCTACTTTCATTTCTAAGATAATTAAACGTCTCAGGATCGAGGTGATATACCAAGCTATCTTCTAAAATTTGTACCTGATTACTGACTTTTTCACCCGACAATAGAGATGGGAAACCAAAGTAATCTCCTTCTCCTAACCTATCGAGTAATTCGCCTTGCTCATCTCTGACCTCAAACGCACCACTTCTAACAATGTATAGCTGTGGATGGTTTTCATCTAGAGGAACCATTTTGTTGGATTTACTGTAATAACCAATGGTGAGTTGCTGACAGCAACGTACGAGATTTGATTCAGATAAAGAATCAAACGGGATCAATGCATGAATAAACTGCAAAATAGGCTGAATTTCACTGGCATCTTTCATATTGGCCTCATGCTTACACTGCTTAAAACAGTAAATTAATCTCGCTAAACTGTGTTAACTATACGTAGATCTTAAAATTGGCTCTATTCGACTTTAAGGTTAGTGAATGAAATTTCGCGTCTATAATCTTATTGTTATGGCTAGATGAAACAAACAAAAAGAGCGCCGAAGCGCCCTTTTTAGTGAAGTCATTAACAAGGTCGTTAATGCTAGTCGATTAACAACTCATACTAGTGGTCGTGCGCTTCACCTGAACCTTTAGGGAAACGAATCGACTCAACCATTGCAACCACATCATCAGGTATTTTCTTAGTCACTTTAGTTACAGCAAATGCGACACCAAAGTTAATAAACATACCCACCAGACCAAAGCCTTCAGGTGAGATACCTAAGAACCAGTTGTCACTGACGTTGGCACTTGGATTAACGAACTTAAAGTAAACAATATAAGCCGCTGTACATAGTAGGCCAGACAACATACCTGCAATAGCGCCTTCTTTATTCACAGTCTTAGAGAAGATACCCATAATAATAGCAGGGAACAGTGATGATGCAGCAAGACCGAATGCAATCGCCACTACCGCAGCCACGAAACCTGGTGGATTAATCCCGAAGTAACCTGCCATCACAACACCTAAACCTGCTGCAATACGAGCGTACTTGAGCTCCTCTTTATCAGAAATATCAGGCATTAAATTCTTCTTCAATAAATCATGGGATACTGAAGTTGAAATAACCAATAGTAAACCTGCTGAAGTAGAAAGTGCCGCCGCTAAACCACCCGCTGCAACTAATGCAATAACCCATGCTGGTAGTGATGCAATCTCAGGAGTCGCTAGAACCATGATATCGCGGTCAATCTTCATTTCATTGGCATCGCCATTGGTATAGTAGATGTTGCCATCATTATTCTTATCATCCCAAGTAATAAGACCTGTTTTTTCCCAGTTCTTAATCCACTCAGGTGCTGATTCATAAGAAACGCCGGTTGAATCTGGGCCATTAATGGTTTCGATCATATTTACACGAGAGAACGCTGCTAATGCTGGGACTGTTGTGTACATAATCGCAATAAATACTAATGCCCAACCCGCTGAAACACGTGCATCTTTAACTTTAGGCACAGTGAAGAAGCGAACAATAACGTGAGGTAAACCAGCCGTACCGAACATTAATGCACCAGTGATAAAGAACACATCAATCATGCTCTTCGAGCCTTCAGTATATTGGGCAAATCCGAGTTCTGCCGACAATCCATCGAGCTTATCAAGTAAGTACACCCCCGTACCGTTGCCTGCTGCATCGACCATTTCAGCACCAAAACCGATTTGAGGTAAAATATGACCTGTCATCATCACTGAGATGAAAATGGCTGGAACCATAAAGGCAAAGATAAGTACGCAGTACTGAGCAACCTGAGTATAAGTAATCCCTTTCATGCCACCTAAAACCGCATAAAAGAACACCACTGCCATACCAATGTACACACCCGTTTCTACATCGACTTCTAAGAAGCGAGAGAACACGACGCCTACACCACGCATTTGACCTGCAATATAGGTAAAGCAGATGAAAATGGCACAAATAACAGCAACAGTACGTGCAGCTTGTGAGTAATAACGGTCACCAATGAAGTCTGGCACTGTAAATTTACCAAACTTACGTAGATAGGGAGCCATACATAGCGCTAGCAGAACATAGCCGCCCGTCCAACCCATTAGGTAAACTGAACCGTCATAACCTGTAAAAGATACGATACCAGCAAGCGAGATAAATGATGCCGCTGACATCCAATCTGCTGCAGTTGCCATACCGTTCATGACTGGAGGAACCCCACCACCAGCAACATAGAATTCTTTAGTTGAACCAGCACGAGACCAAATAGCAATACCGATATATAGGGCAAAAGTGACCCCAACAATAAGATAAGTTAACGTTTGAACATCCATGATTTATTCCTTAGTCTTCGTGTACATCATATTTTTTGTCTAAAGCATTCGCTTTCGCTACATACACAAAAATTAGTGCAACAAACACATACATGGCACCTTGTTGTGCAAACCAAAAACCTAACTTAAACCCCATAAAGGTAATTTCATTTAGTACGTCCACTAATAAAATGCCGCACCCAAAAGATACAAACGCCCAAACTGCGAGTAGTTTTAAAACTAATCGTAAGTTTTCGCTCCAATATCCATTTGCCTTGTCTTCATTTTCAAAAGCCATTGTGACTCCCCTGTGCTAATTATTTTTAAAGTCGATAGTTAATCTAGCAACTCAAAATGTGACCACAATCACGACCTTAGTCTAAAGAGGTCTTCTAACAGGTTTGCGAAAATCAAATATACAACTTAAAATTCAATGACTTACACAACCATTTACTTAATATTTTCAAATATTACATCGAGCACTGTTTAGACCAAGGTCGAATTAAAAAAGCATAAAAAGAAAAGAACTTAGCAAGAAAGTAGCAAACGGAATGTTAGGGATATGAACAATTTGAAGCGACTTTAAACGACTTTTAGAGTGATAAAAGTGATAAATAACGAAAGGAAAAGGATGGCTAAGCGAATAAGTTACTTATTATTCAAGAAATTTATAGTTATTCATAATGGGAATCACAATAAATGACTCCCATTAAACTTTCTGCCAATCATTAAGTGGTAAAAGAAAGAGGTTATAGCGAAGCTGCATCAAGACAAATCGTATCGGTATCAAGAAAAGGCTGTCACATCACGGCATTCAAAGCTTTCAATAAGCCAGCGACGTTTCATACAATTAAAACAGCTTCTCAACTCATCATCAATCATTTCATCTTCATCATCTTCCATGAACTGCTTACAAGAAAATGCAGCTTGTTGGGCTTTATCGATATCGTCATTAGTAAAGCGGAATACCCAATGCCCTTCTTTTAGATAAAACCAATTTTCTCGATTAAAAGACGTGTTATTAGTCATAATTCCTACCCATTAATACTTTTTCAAATGCTGCTTTAAAGCGTTACGCCAAAGAGGCTCACCTGTCAGTTCATCTCGCTGCTGATACACTAACAAAGCAAACTGATGGTTCTGCATGACGGCTTTGATTTTTCCTTTAACATGGACGATTTCATTGTCATTAAGTAAAAATCCATTTAGCTCAATTATCTCGTCCAATCCTGTTAGCTGTTTGATTTTTCCTACCGTTAGCGCTAATTCTGACCTTGAATCAGGTAAGCCGACATCTAGTTGACCTTTTACCCTTCCGTCTCGTCCTGAAAGCCTCAAGCCAATGCCCGCTATGGCACCAATGACACCTTGCCCTGTTCCGCCATGTTCTGATAAGTCGATACCAATATCGGCAGCTAATTCATATGCATCCGACTTGGTTTTAACCTGCTGCTTGGACTCAAACCCGAATGTCATCAGTCTCTGTATATCATTAGTGGCTAGCTGGCTTTTTTCAATAATCGCTAAACCTGGATCTGCAGCGGGTGCACTTTCAGCTTTTAAATGAACAACACAAATATCCTTTATTTCAGCTAACGATTGTGAAGTCGTCACTTCAAAACACATCGCACTATTATGAGAGGTATAAGGTATATCTGGGTGAACAAATAACTGATGTCGAGTTACCCATGTTGGAGATGACGCCTGCTTATATTGACCAATATCTTCTTCGTTAAATGCTTTTGACATTAACAAACTCAATATTTCTTCAGCAATTTCACCAGTTCCTTTAGTGCCAATATCATCTGTATCGTCAATACAAATTAACCACGTTTTCATCATTATTGCGGCGTCCTATTTCTTGTTATTAAATCATGAGCATCCAAACGAGTAATAATTATTGGCACAAGTAAAGCTGCGGCAATCGCAAAGCCACCTCCTTTTAAACTGCTTAACCCAAATTGGATAAATGCGACTTGCGGATCCATTCCAACCAATAAATTCTGTATCCAAGATTTACTCGCCCAAGCGATACTGCCGATAATAGCCAGTAGGATGCAGCGCCAGCGTAAAGTGAGTAAGTTAGCCATAAATATCAATGCAATATCCATCGCAAAAGCGGGTAAGGCAAATTTCAACAATATAAAAGGACCACCTTTCCCTACGCCTAAAATCATCGCTAACATGCCCGCTAGCAGGCCACATAGCGTCATGCCGCCAACTTTATTCGTTGCGCCGTAACACACTAAATAAAATAAGCTCATTAAAAACATCGAATGGCCCGTTAATCCCAGTTTCATTCTCATCATGCTTTTAATGGCTACCAGCAGCGTGGCACAAAAACCAATGAATAATGCATTATGTAAAGTGAAGCCTTGCTTCATTTATCAATCCTCTTTGTTTAAGTAACTAATGTAATGGCCAATGGGTATGTTTACTGTGTTTATCAAAATGTCGTTGTTGTGCGGATTTAGCGATATGTTTAGATAAACTAAGTAACTGAATGAGTAATGGAAATAACACACAACGAATCAACTCTGCCCAATTAAATGGATTAACCAAATTCTTTGGGGCAATATGCGCGCCACGTAAACACTGGATGTGGTAAATATCTCTTACTTCTTGGGTGATAAAGGGGAGTAACTTAATAGAAGTCGTAATCACAAATGCCCATTTATTCGGTAGTAACAAACACAAAATTTGGCTCATATGCTGCGCAGTTTGGGTGCTAGCTAGCCACCAGCTTGGCAACATGACTAAAATAATCCTTAACACCACTATCATCGCTTCTATTACCCTGACACTGCCATAAAACAAAAAGTAGAGCCCCACAGTCATGACTGATTGAATGACAAATAATTTAAGTAATGGTTTTAGGCGAGCTTTACGAAACCATGCATGGATAAGCAAACCTAGGTTGGTTAGCACTAAATAGACGAGTTGCTCTGTTGGCACTAAAAAAGCACTGCTAGATAAAGCTATACTAAAAATAATGGCTAATCCGCATATCCATTGAGCATTTTTAGATTGTCTTAACCTCTGACTAATATCTGAAGACATATCAACAATAGGAAGCGATGCAGTTGGTGGCAGATTTGACTTGTCATGGCAGCAACGTTGAGAGTAAATCTTTTTCATAGATTTACCTGTTGAAACCTTGCTGAACTCATCACCAACTCTTGATAGCCTGATACGTTACATAACTGCTCGGTTAACTCTCTATCTGTTATTTGCCAGCTCTTGTTAATTAAGTTCTCAAGTATCGGTCTATGACTAGTGACAATAATGGCTCCACCTTGATGTAAAAAATGCTTTAACACCTCAATTACTTCAGAGAAATATCGGTTATCAAGGCCTGCAAAGGGGTCATCTAACAATAACAATTTCGGTTTAATACAAAGCACTGAAGCCAAAGCAACCAAATGTTGTTGTCCGTAGGAAAGTTTATGAGGAGATTGGTGTGCTATATGGCTGATTTCAAGCTGAGTTAATATCTCGCTTGCTTGAGCTAAAGGCAGACCAAAACGTTTGAGGCTAAATTCAAGTTCCTGCATAACAGTCATCTCAAACAACTGCCTTGACGGACGCTGCATTAAAAAACCAAGATCTTTGCCAAAAGAGCCGAGTTTTATAGGCTTATTTAAAAACAAAATGTCGCTTTGATTGCTGTTATCAATACCCACGATTTGATTCAGTAAGCTTGATTTACCACAGCCATTTTCACCAAATACACCTATCAGGTCTCCAGAGTTGGCATGTAAGGTTTGTTTGATTTGGAGTAATGGCTGAGCATCTTCGAACTGAATAGTTAGCGGAAAAATCGTAAGTTTTGTTGCTGTGTTATCAGTATCGGCTATGCTTGGTGACTTTTGAGTAGCAGCATCATTCACTGGTAAATTAGCTTTAACTTTAGCTCTTGTGAAAGGACAGACACTTTTAGCTTGCTTTGGCCCTGAGTCTTGCTGTTTCAATAAGCCATTATCTAATAACCAATATGTATCGATGATCCCAGCAAAAGCCCCCGAGTGATGTTCTGTCATGATCACACTGACACCACTGTCAATTAGGCTTTTAAGTGCATCAACAAGTTCTTTTACACCTACATTATCAAGCTGCGCCCACGGCTCATCAATGAGTATTAGATTGGGGGTTAATACCAGTTGAGCTGCCAGCATCAGTCGATACTTTTGCCCTAAAGACAAATTAATCACTAAAGAATCTAGTGGTAAATCAAGTCCAACTAGCTTTAATGCTTGCTCTACCTGCCCAATCATTTCGGTAGCAGAAATAGCGATATTTTCCAAACCAAACGCAACTTCAGCGCCAATAGATTCGCGTATGAGTTGCACGTTGGGATCTTGCATCACTAGGCCCAAACGAAGTTCAGAGTGATGTATTACCTCGCCTTGGTAATCGAAATCACTTGGCATTGCCATGAGTTGTAACAACGTCGATTTGCCAGCACCTGTGACACCACAAATACAGTGGCACTCACCCGCTGAAACTGAAAAGTTAAGCTGATGAAACAAGTCTTCAGTTGCTGAATATTGCCTAAAAACAACTTCATGCAATGCCAATAATGTCATGGACTATATCTGCCAGTTTATGCCAACAAAGATCTGTCTGCCTGCTTGAGGAAGCGCTTCACTTTGGTAGTAATTAACATCAAGTAGATTAGTCGCTCTGATATAAGCTTCTAAATTATCAACCAGCAATGGCTGCACTAAATTAATGTCCACCAAGGTATAACTGTCCATCTCATTTTTAACTGAAACAGTTTCGCCTGATATTTTCTCACTGGTGTAATAAATTTGATCGGCAATATATTCGACGTTCAGGTTTACACTCATACCAAAATCGAATTGATAAAGGCCTTGAAATCTAAACTGATGTTTTGGTCGATACTCTAATTCGTTCATAAGATCATTATCAGAATCCTCAGCATCTAAATAGCTGTAAGACACCGTCAAATCTAAGTCATCGAAGTATTCGTTTCTGACTGAAAAATCGACACCTTTAAACGCGTAGTTACTGATATTTTGATAAACACCGTCATTGTCTTTGGCAATGTAGTTTTCAGCGTCAGTGTAATAGCCGGTAATATCTAAACTGGTGTTATAAGCTAATCCTTGATTCAGACCTAACTCAACATGTGATGATTCCTCAGGCTCTAACTCACTGTTACCTGATGATTGTGCATAAAGGTTTCTTAATGATGGAAAACGCACTTTACGAGCAATACCTGCATGCAATTTACTGTCGTCAGTCACTCGCCAAAAACTAGAAAGTTGCGCCGAGTAATTAGTATCGTCAGCATCATCACGCTCTTGACTGTGAGCCGCACCACCTATAGTGACACCGTACTTACCGTCATTCTGGTACTGATATTCGACGGCCAGCGTATTTAGCCAGCCATCCTTATTAAAATCATCACTTGAACCTGAACCATCGCCACTTCCAGAACCCGAACCACTGCCACTGCCAAGAATAGAGGCACTGCTTGCATTAGCTTCGTAATTAACGGATTCCCAAGTTTGCTTTTCGCTAATAATTGACCCTGTTAATAAACCCGCTGTATCAAAATCTGCAATCAGCTGTAAGTTCCCGCCCTGCACCGTTGATATGCCATCTTGCGTAGAATCGATATCGCTGTAATCACTACTGGTATAGACTGTTTCAAATACCTGACTCTCGTTATGATAGCCATAGCCTCGTAATGCGAGACGATCAGAAAACTTATGTGCAAAGCCTAACTGAACAATGGTGCTTTCAAAATCATCAACTCGTTCAAACTTAGATTTACTGGTTCCAGTGCCATCCGTGCTTGGTTTACCCCAATTACCAGATTTATAGTTCACATTTGCGGTCAACATCGTTTCATCAGAAACAAAGTAGCTTCCTTGGGCGTAAAAGTTATCGACAGTCTTATCAGCATTTAAACGTGTATCACCACTTTGCTCATCCGTGTCTTCAAAATCTGATGACATAGGGAATCCATCAGTTTGCTGGCGGTTATAACTGGCAAAACCTTGCCACTTTTCACCGCTACCGGCTAAGTTCACATTGCCATTTATTGTGTCATTTTCTGCGAACTCAAGGTTACCGGATACACTTGGAGAGCTATCGCCTTGTCGAGTGATAATATTGATCACACCACCAGCACCACCTGGTCCGTAAAGAACAGACGTTGGGCCAACTGACACTTCAACTGATTCAATTTGTGATGCAGGAATAACACTTGGGTCGAATTGCCCATCTTCAGCATCATTTGCTGGAACACCATTAATTAAGTAAATAACATGGCGAGCTTTAAAACCACGGATATCCACCCTTGGTGCACCTTGGCCACCAACTCGTACATATATGCCTGGTACATTTGCCAGAATTAGATCAAGACTTTGAGCACCAGATGCCTCAATTTCTTCTCTTGATATATCCCAGTGAGTCATTGAAGATTGAGCAGCAGTTGGACCTTCTCCTTTAACGACGATCACTTCTTGAATATTGAGAATAGGATCTCTTTCAACCTTTTCTGCATGTACGTTAAAACTGGCTAAAATAGCAATTGATAAGATTGAAAGATGTAGTGACTTATGGGATGGCTTGATAAAGTTCATTTTGCTGCAACGTCCTAATTGGAAGGTCTTATTTTTGTTGCGCGCATTGTTACTTCCACTTAGTCAACACTCAACAAGAAGCCTTAAAAACTACTGCTGAAACCACAAAAGCCTAAAAAATGGAAAACCAAAAACAAAAAAAGGACAAAATGTCCTTTGAAATTGTTCGGTAAATAACTGTTATAACGAATAACTATTATGCATTGCCCTCTTCTGCCCATTCGTTCAGCTTCCTATCAATTGTCTTGCGAGAGATATTCAAATGTTCAGCGGCAAGTAACCGATTACCTTGATAGAGGTTCACAACCCTTAAAATGTGGGCTTTTTCAATTTGTTTTAAATCCCAATCTACGGGAAAGAAGTGTTGGCTTGAACTAGGCAGCTCATTTTTTTCCAGCCTTTGGGTTTGTAGGCAGTCCGTTTGCGGGTTTTGTTTAAAAAATTCATTCGGCAATAGGTCCATCAACAAACATTGCTCTACCGTATTCTTTAACTCTTGAATATTTCCTGGCCAGCGATACTCAGTCAGACTTTGAAAGTCCGTTACTCGCCAAGCTTGAAAACGATTAAGTAGCACTTCCCTATTAGAGTCACTGTTTGTGATTAATTGATTAGTGAAATACTTAACCAACAATACAATATCTTCAGCGCGCTGATTTAGTGGCGCTAAGTACATATTAAGACCTGCAAGTTGATAATAAAGCTCTGAGGAAAATGCCCCGCTTTGAACCCGTTTTAACAGTGAAGAACAGCTTAAACTGATGAGGCGAAATTGTGGGTTACTGATTAGTTCAGAAGAAGATAACAACTGCATTAAGGCAATTTGACCAGACACTGAAATCTCATCGATATGGTTAAAAACAACTAAGGTAGATTGAGTTTTCTCAAAACTCAACTTGCCAAGCTCTGTCTGCTGATAAAGGTTTAAATTATCCAGACTAAATTGCGCTTCATAACGGCAATTAATATTAATTATCTGGCTTTTATTAACCGATAACTGCTGTAAATGTCGAACTGCTAGTTTTTTCCCGGTACCGCTCTGCCCTTCAATTAACAAAGGTTTGCAACTGATACTGGCATTAATGATATTTAAACGAATAGCATCAGCAACTTTGCTGTCGCCAATATGTTTATCCAGCTTCAGGCTAGAAACCTTAGTATTGTTTTGGGTTTTACATTGATGTTTTACACACCAGCGTGAAATAACAGATTCAAGACGAGAAACATTAATAGGCTTACTGATAACGTCTTTTGCGCCCAACCGCATCATGCTGAGTACATCTTCAGCTTCAACAATACGGCTCAAAACCATAAAGTCTTTGGGAAATATCTGTTGCTCAGTTAATTCTGGATAAACATTAAAGTTATAATTTTCATAAGGTTCAATAAACTTAGGTTCAATAAACTTAGGCTCTATAAATTTAGGCTCATGAGGTTTAGATTGAATAAACTCTTGTTTAATAGGCTTTGCCTTAATGGACTTTGGTTTTATGTTCTCTGGCTGAATGAGCTTAGGTTGAGAGTGATTAGACTGAAAGCTATTTAACTTAGCTTGATTTAATTGAACAAAACTAGACTGATTATTCTTTTCAGTTAAGGCCTGCCAAAATGCAGACACTTGCTTAATATCAATAATAACCAGATTAAAACTAAAGCGCCTGTAACTCACCACGGCTAACTCAACACTTCTAGCATATTGAACCAATCCAAAGTGCTGAGATAATGTCGGCTCTACCTTTTGCCACACACTGACATTTGGCTCTATCACCAGTACCGCAGCCTCAAGGGGTTTTATAGCTTGTGATGTTTTATTCAAAGGTGTTGTTCCCAAACAAGCTGTATCGGAAGATAAAAGGCTCTAAGCATTAGCAATATTCAGCCTTGTTTATTCACAAACACCATGGACAAAAATAATTTATTAATACTTATTATTTAAAGATAATGCGAACAGGTTTCATCGCAAAGTTAATAGTCAATTCCAGTGCAAGAAATCCAACCTTGCCCACAAATATAAACTTTTGCTTGTATGTTAATTTGCAACTGAAACAGCAATAATTACACTAGCTTGTAATTATATTTAGCTTTATCGATTCCATTTACTTTAGGATTACTATGCCCGCTGACTCAAACATCATTTATATGAGCACTAAGCAAGTTGCTGAATATTTGGATTTAAACGAGAAAAAAGTCTACTCAATGGCAAACCATCGTATTTTACCCGCGACAAAAGTCACGGGGAAATGGTTATTTCCCAAAGTGTTAATCGATAGATGGCTTATGGACTCATGTCACAGTGGTATGTTGTCCGACAGAATGCATATCACGGGTAGTGACGACCCGCTACTGTCGATGTTAGTTGCACAGTTAATGTCCGAAGGTGATCACCAAGAAATAATCAGTTATAGCTCAACGGGTTCAAAGTCAGGTTTAGAGTTACTTTCACGTGGCTATGCTGATGTTTGCAGTATTCACTGGGAAAGCGAGCACGGTAACCGTGATAGCTTATTTTCATTATTAAAAAGCTACCCTAATCATCAGCAATGGATATTGGTCAGTGGCTATGAGCGCCATCAAGGTTTAATGGTGCGACAAGAAATGGCTTCACTTTTTGAAAGTAATATAGCTGTACCACAACAACCACTAAGATGGGTATCACGCCAAAAAGGCGCAGGCAGTCAACGACACTTAGAACAATGGTTAACAGAGCAAAATGTTAATGTAAATGAACTACTTTACACCGCCACAGCGAAATCTGAGCGTGAGTTAGCAGGCTATATTGCTCGTAATAATGCTGACATTGGCTTTGGCTGCCAAGCTGTTGCTGCCGAAAGTGGCTTACACTTCATCCCTAAACTGACCGAATCATTCGACTTTGTTATGTCACAAAGCATCTTTTTTAGACGTCAACTTCAAGCATTAATTAACTTGTTAAACCAAACTCAAACGACACAACTCGCCAATTTATTATCGGGCTATCAGTTAACGAAAAGTGGCGAGCTGCTTTGGCGAGGTCAGTAACAATTAAGTACTGTAATCGCTGCATTAAATAAAGCATAAAACAAAATCACCCTAAACACGTCAAAGACTTGTACTCGCAGAATAAGGCAGGTAGTATTTTTTTATAATAATGACAAGGATGATTCATTGAATACCAAAACCATTAATCCACAACACCTTCTTTTTGCGCTTATTTTAGGTGTGCTCGGTTTTATCATCAATTGCTACCCCATTCCCATTTTTGCCAATGTTCAATTGGTGATCGGAAATACTTTTAGCATTATTTCAGCTGTCATCTTAGGCCCATGGTATGCCTTAATCACTGCTCTATTGAGTGCTTCTGGTTTAATGCTTACTTGGGGGAGTCCTCACGTCTACTTAATATTCAGTGTCGAAGTACTTTTCATTGGTTATTCTCGTAGAAAAGGCTTATATCCATTATATGGTAGCGCACTCTACTGGCTCACTATCGGTATGCCATTGACTTACCTTTATATGAAAACCTTTAGTGACCTACCAGGCAGCCACATGCCTTTTGCTATTATTAAACAAGGGATTAATGGATTAATCTACGCTAGTTTGGCTTCATTACTTATAGTATTGATTCCGAAACTATGGCAATTCAATGGTCGAAGTATCGCTAGAACTCGCCGTTCTTTTAATGACCAAGTCACCTATTTCATGACATTAATGCTTACATTATGCTTGTTAATTTCGGCGCTAACATTCAATTATTTATTCTTAGAAAAGCAGCAAACACTTTTACATCGAAACTTAACTGAAACAGCTGTGCACCTCAGTTCTGCCACCGAGCAATATATTGAAAACCATAAAAGAGTCGTCGAGTACGCAGCAAATTTTCTCAGTTTAGCGAATACAAGCAGCAATGAGTGGCAACCCATGCTGAGTAAGTTGCACAACAATTACCCAAGCTTTATCACCATGCTTATCGCTAATGACGAAGCAAAAGTAGTTGCAGGAAGTCCGGGTGTAATGATGTTAGATGAAAATAGAGACATCAAAGATATGTCGATTAAAGATAGAGACTATTTCATTGAATCATTTCACAATCATCAGGTATATGTATCACCGGTATTTAAAGGTCGAGGGTTTGGTAACGATTCAATAATTGCCATTAGCGCACCTTTTTACCATGGCAACAACGCAACCAAAGCCGCAGGCATTATCGAAGGATCATTAGATTTACGCTTTTTTTCCAGTATTGATAGCAAAAATAACTATGGCGATAAAGAGTTGCTTGTTTTAGTCGATAATAATAATCACATTATTTATGCGACAACAGAGCTTGGATTAACCGAACACGAAGATTTTAAGTACTCAAATGATAAAGGTCAGTATCACATCACTTTAGATGTAATTAAAATTAATAATTTAGAAGCAACCTCGCCTGAATATGTTTATACCAAAAAGAAATTAAATAATGGTTGGCAACTATATGTACTTCAGCCACTTTCCCCATTATTAAAAACGGCTGAAAGCCAAATGTTGGGCACATTTATACTGCTTATTATCTCAATTATTCTCACTTCTTTTATATCGAGAAAAGTGTGTCAGTTACTCACAGCTCCATTAGAAATTGTCGCTAATCAATTTGGGCAAATGAGCAATGAAGAACTTAAAAGCCAAGTCATTGATGAAAACTCTTCCAAAGAAGTGTTTAATTTATACCAGAGTTTAACCGCCAGTAAACGGGCTTTGTTAAAGCACCAACTCGAATTGGAAGAAACGGTGGCTATTCGCACCGATGAACTAGAACAAGCCAATAAAAAGTTACTATCGTTAGTCGAAGAAGATCCGCTCACAGGGCTTAAGAATCGTCGTTTTGCCGAAGATAAATTTGAAGCCGTACTAGACTTCTGCCTTCGTGGAGAACATGCCATTACTATAGTCATCTTAGATTTAGATTTCTTTAAAAAGGTGAATGATACTTATGGGCATTTAGCTGGTGATGAATGTTTACGTGTGGTATCAGGGTTACTAAAAAATGAATTTAAACGTGATACTGATATTGTGGCTCGATACGGCGGTGAAGAGTTTTTACTGATCCTGCCACTATCAAATGCGCTCAAAATCGAACAACACTTAAATAAATTCAAACAAAAGCTATCAGAGGTTGTAATAACCTCTCCTACGAGTGAACAGCAGTTTTCTGTCACTACTAGCATTGGAGCAATTACTGCTAACGCAAGCTTTTCGAATGATATCGATGTTTGGATAAAAGTGGCTGATGACAATCTTTATGCCGCCAAAGAACAAGGCAGAAACAAAGTCATCATTAATGTGATTAACGAACAGGTTACTGAGCAAAAGGCACAATAAAACCTTCAATTTGCTCAATCATATAAGGATAAAAAGGGTTCCACTTTTGTCTTAACATTTCAGATGCAGGGATACCGAATAATCCCCGTTCACCTGTAAATATTGCTTGGCCAATTTGAATATGTGCATTTTCTTTTTGATAATGAGGTCCATATAAGGGATCCGGCTCAGGAAATGGTAACGCCACATGAGAAAGTGAGTAAACTCCTCGCGGCCATTCAAGCTTTAATGGTTCAGAGGTTTGGCTCTTTCCTTTATCGGTAATAGTGTTTTGAATCTTAGTTTCTTGAACATAGTGCTCGCGTTCAATGTCATTTTCAATCAAGGTTAATCTATAATCCATGGCGTTATTTAGCCATAAAGGTGCCATCTCCTCCATTGGGTCATTCACAATCAATTGACGATTATTAGGGTTACGGTTGATATCAAATATAACTAACTGATGCCTACTCGAAGGTAAAAACTGATATAAATGCTCCACTACAGCAGTAGAAGACACAGTATCGTCAGCTAACGATTGAAAAGTGAGTATCGGCGGTAATGACTTTAGTTGCTCATTATTCATAGTCGAGGTGATTTGATAATTTCGCTGTGATAACTGATAAACAACATCACCTGCATTCACGGCAAATGAAGTGTATTTAAATGGATCGTACTCCGCAGAAATACTATTCCAAAATAACTTTTCATAACCTAGCACATTTCCTAGCAACGCTTGCCACTTTGCTCCAGCAGCTATAGGCTGAAGCCCAATAGCAGGTGAGATAAAGACCATCCCTGAGTATACAGACTTCATTGCTAATGGCTCACTAGAGTGAGTAGATAAAACAGTTTTAACACTATTTTCCAGCTCTAGATTTAATGCCAGCGCAGCGCCAGTTGAAAAACCAACCACATATAAAGGCTTGCCATTAAGCTTACTTTTCATATGTTCAGTGGCAAGATTTACTGCACTGGCAAGATCTGGCCAAGTAATATCTGTTAAACCTGCAGGAATGGTACCGTGGCCAGGTAGTCTTAGTCCTAACACATAAGCGGAATCTCGAAAATGTTTAGCTATATGAGACATCGCGTAAGGTGAATCAGACATGCCGTGAATTAACAACACACCATATTCAGCCGAGGGATTAGACCACTCAAATGTGCGGTTCCAGTTAGTTTTCCACATTCTAGGATCTGATAAACTACTTGTTTCGTAGCGATTAATTAAAGAAGACTTACTTGGCTGATAAGTTTGATAAATCTTACTTTCAAGTTCGCTGAATAAGTCATTTTCTAGTGCAATATATTCATTAAAAGTTTTTAAACCAGATTGTTGATGATATTCATGTTTCAGTTCGGTGGTATGCCAAAGATCAAGTTCTGAGCGAGCATTAAGCAACCACACCACAGCGGCTAGAAAAACAATAATACTGCCAATGAGACCGTATACAGCAAAGAATAGTAGTTGCTTAGTTGAGCCAATTACGAGCGCTTTCATTCATCTATCCTTGAAGTGGGTAAACTAACTATGTGAATCAAATTGATAACTGCTCTGATTTACGCTGGTGAATACTCTATTAGAGTCTAGCCTACAATAATGATAATCTAACAAAAATGACTGAATTAACAGATATTAACATGACATCTGACCTGTATGACGATAAAAAGTATGGTTTAAAAATAGGTGTGGATAATCCAGAAATTGCCTTCTACCTGCCTAACGCCCCGCTAATGCCAAATTTTAATAGCGCTCTATATTCGGGGATATGTTTAAACCTAGAACACCAAGTTAATGTTGATATTGGTGCCGATGTTGACATTGAAAAAGTGATCGAATTGAACGGCAATCATTGGCGTAAAATTTTTACGATAATGGCAAAAATCACCGTATCAGATGACAAGC
Organism: Shewanella goraebulensis; assembly: GCF_030252245.1. Classification (NCBI taxonomy): domain Bacteria; kingdom Pseudomonadati; phylum Pseudomonadota; class Gammaproteobacteria; order Alteromonadales; family Shewanellaceae; genus Shewanella; species Shewanella goraebulensis. The sequence continues at coordinate 2,025,171 of NZ_CP126972.1, read as the reverse complement.
CTGAAAGCTGGCGCAACCACAGAAACCAAGTATTGAGTGTCAACGGTTCTGGGCTAAAAACCATTCTGCACATTAAGTCTGAGAAACTCTGTTCAAACGCTAAGATACATATTATTTGTGGTCAGCAAGCATTTGACGATTTGTCTCGTATTGAACCGTTGGCTCATTTAAATGATAATCAGACCGTCACAGTGCTGGGCGATAAACAAAAAATAATGGCGCATAAGCAGATACTTATTGCGCCATACTTAGATTATCGTCAGTTTCCTAATCAGCTCATTTCCGAGCTAAGACAATATATAAAGTCTTTCGTTTAATCATAAATAGTTGGAATTGGCTGACGCTTATGTTGAGTGCGTTTGTAAATCGCAATTAACTTGTCCTCAACGCTTTCATCAACTGATTTGCCTTCTAGAAAGTCATCAATTTGATCGTAGCTTAGTCCAAGCGCCACTTCGTCTTCAAGCTGTGGCTTGTCGTCTTCTAAATCGGCAGTAGGCGCTTTAATCACCAACACCTCTGGCGCACCTAAAAAGCTAGCTAATTGACGTACCTGACGCTTATTTAAACCAAATAACGGGGCTAAATCACAAGCGCCATCGCCAAATTTTGTATAGAAACCAGTAATATTTTCAGCACTATGATCAGTACCAACCACTAAGCCACCCGTTAAACCAGCAATATGATATTGAGCAATCATACGCATACGCGCTTTGACATTGCCTCTGACAAAATCAAGGTTATCATTTCCAGCAACGGTGATGCCGGCATCTTCTAAGCCTGTTACTGTTGCATTGTGAACCCCAACAACTCCGTCAGCAATATTCACAGTGATCTGTTTGCTTGGTTTAATAAACTGGCAAGCTAACTGCGCTTCATCTTCATCTTTTTGTACTTGATAAGGTAAACGCACCGCAATAAATTGATAAGCTTGTTCAGGATTCGATTCGTTTAAACTATCAACCGCCAACTGACACAATCTGCCCGTCACGGAAGAGTCAACACCACCACTTATGCCAAGCACTAGGCAGTGTGCATGTGCTTCAACCAATTTAGTCTTCAAAAATGCCACACGACGTTCAACTTCATAAGCCGGTTCAATCGCCTTAAGTACTTTCATTTCTCTTAAGATTTGTCCCTTCACAATGCTCTCCCAAGTTTACCGCGAGTTTAAATAGGCTTGATTTACTTACAATGAGGTAGTTAATCAATTTACCCAAACATCCTACTGAAATTTACCGCAGGTACAAGTGCAAGTTGCGCTAATTTACCTTGTTGTGAGTAAACAAAAAAGGCGGCCATATCACTATGGCCGCCTTTTCATCAAATATTGATTTATCTTTCCCAGTAAGACTCTTCTAAACTGTCTTCGCGTTCTGGTAAACCGCGAGAAAGTCTTGGGCTGTGTTGGGCTAGCACTTCGTATGCGACACGGTTAGCGTATTTACATACTTGTGAGAACGATGAGTAACACAGACCATCACGCTGATGCTTGCTCGAACCCGGCACGTTAGTTTTATGGAAAGTATTGGCCGATAAATCATGTAATAACGCCGCTAATGCACCATCTCCTGCACCATTGGTATTTCTGATTAACTCAGGGCCACCCATGTAAGGAGAAATATGTGCAAACACTTTAATTGGTGTTTCACAATCTGCTTTTAACTTTGGACGAGAGAACTCGTAACGGTTAAATTCAGGAATAGCGCCAGGAAGAAGTATATGGCTGGTTGCACGCTTTTCAGTATCTTCAGCGTAACCTGCAGTATATAAACCTAGTGGGCCAGCTGTACAAAGCACCATATCCGCCCACTCAAGCGCAGCATCACTTGCCAGTAACGGATCGCTAAATCCAGTTAACGCCTCACCTTCATCTTCATTCATCGCCAAAATAGTCACATTTTCACGGATGAAATCTTGCCACCACTTCGGATCTTCTTGAATTAAGAAGCGAGTACCTAAGGTTAGTACCACTGGTACATCCGCAGCTTTTGCATATTCAATCGCTTTCATTGCTGCTGATGTCATACCGTCGCCTTCACTGGCACGCATTAAATATGCAGTGATCACCAAAGCTGAACTATTTTGCACAACTTCTTGATCGATATACTCAGGAGTGAGTTTATCCATAGAGCCTTTACTAATGGCAAAGGTTCTTTCACCGTCTTCAGAGATAAGCGTGAAACAACGACCAATAGGGCCATCAACAGGTTGCAGATAGTTCAAATCAACTTTTGATGAGGTATTGCAAAGGTAGCGATAAGCATAGCTGCCTACCATGATATTTTGGCTCATCACACCGAACAACACTGAACGGTCATCAGCCAAAATGGAATAATTGTGTACTGTATTACCAATGGTGCCGCCAGCAAACTCGTCGCTGATCATCTCATTGCTTTTTAGCTCATGGTAAAGTTCATGGGCTTGTTGGTCATCAATGAGGGTTGAGTTCCCTTTTGGAAGACCATAACGGCTTAAAAGCTCGTCTTCTACTTTAGCTTCAATATCTACCAAGGTTTGGTCGATACCACAAATATAAGTCGACACCGACTGCTCTTGTTGGGTTAACTGAGCCAGTAATGGGTCTCTGTTATTGACAGGAAAATAATGCTTAGATTTGCGTTGACCAGGAAACTTCATCTTAAACTCTCTGAGTAGGCATCCGTGCTAAAAGGGATAATGAATAAATACGGCATTTTGCTTATTAACAAACGCTAATTTTAACACAAAAACAATCAACACAAAGATAGATATCTATCTTTGTTTCTTTTTGTGACGGTGATTTTATTTATGCCATAAAAAAGCCTGCAATGCAGGCTTTTTTATGAACAACAGCAATCAGATACTGTTGCTTAACACATAACTTAGGTAATTAACCTAGTAACTGTTTAACTTGCTCACTAACAGCGGCAACAGTTTGTGTTCCATCAAACTTGGTGTACTGAGTATTACCTTCAGCAGCTACTTTACCGTAGTACTCTACTAACGGCTTAGTTTGCTCGTGGTAAATACCAAGGCGTTTACGTACTGTTGTTTCTTCATCGTCAGGACGGATAGATAAATCATCACCCGTCACATCATCTTTACCTTCCACTTTAGGTGGATTGTAAACGATGTGATAAACACGACCAGAACCAGAGTGAACACGACGGCCACTCATACGCTTAACGATTTCTTCGTCTGGTACGTCAATTTCGACAACGTGATCGATTTCAATACCGTTAGCAACCATCGCATCTGCTTGAGGAATAGTGCGCGGAAAACCGTCTAATAAGAAGCCTTTCACACAATCATCTTGTGCAATACGCTCTTTAACTAAACCAATAATTAGGTCATCTGATACTAACTGGCCTGCATCCATCACTGATTTTGCTTCTAAGCCTAATGCTGTGCCAGCTTTAATTGCAGCACGAAGCATGTCACCAGTTGAGATTTGTGGGATACCGTATTGCTCCATAATAAACTGAGCTTGTGTGCCTTTACCGGCACCAGGGGCACCCAATAGTATAATGCGCATCTCAAAAGTCCTCTTTATTGCTTTCATATTTTTAGGCCGCGATTCTCGCACATTTAGCCTGTCTTTAGAAGGCAAAAAGCGAAAGAGTTAGACCAATATCTAATACGCCTCGGCGTACTTATAAGGGTGCTGTTTAATACAGTAAGCTGTATAAACGGCGGCGATACTGATTGGCAAAGGTATTGCCTTGCCCTAAAGCAGTCAGTATTTCCATAAACACTTGTTTAACTTTGCCATCGGCCGCTGATAAATCTTTTTGCAAAATCACAAATAAGCTTTCTAATGCTTCTTCGCCGCGATTTGCTTGATTTAACGCTTTAGCAAGGTCAATTGAAATGTCTGTATTATCAGGTTGTTGATCTAGTGCCTGTTGTAACTGGCGGATTTCAGGCGTATCAGCCGCATCCTCAGCTAGCGCAAGCTTGGCTTTAAGGTTTTGATAATAGCTATCTTGGTCCGCAAGCCCTATCGTCTCTAATAAGGTTTTAGCGTCAGCTAAAATGCCAAGCTGCAAATATACATCAACTAAGACCAATGCCACTTCGCCATTCTGCTCAGATTCAGCATAAGCACTTTTTAATAGCGCCAATGCTTCTTCAAGCTTTTCTTTAGCTGGTTTTTCTTCAACAAGTATTGCTTTAGCGGCATTTAAGTCTTGCACCCACACAGCAGGTAAATGCTTATTCAGTAGCTCGTTGACTTGCGCAGCACTTTGCGTGCCAGCAAAACCATCAACAGGCTGGCCTTTACTGAGCACCAAATGAGTCGGCAAGCTTTGAATTTGGAAGTAATTCGCAATTTCTAACTCTGCTTCACAATTCACTTTAGCCAAAATAAAGCGACCTGCTTGCTCGTTGGCAATTTGCTCCATCACTTGCAGCATTTGCACACTTTCAGGCTGTTGCTGCGCCCAAAAAGACATAACAACAAAGTTATCCATCGAGGCATCAACCACTTGCTGGATGTTATCTTTGGTTAAATTAATTATATGTTCCATCTCGGATCCTTGTTAGCTATCCCATTAACTCAGTATCACACTGGCTAAAAATGATTGCTAATAAAAAGCGGACACTGGGTCCGCTTTTTGGTTATAACTTACTAAGTAACAGGATGAACTGTGCTTACTTCAAGCTTGCTACTAGCATTTCATTGGTTAGCTTAATAAACGCAGAAGGATCCGCTAAGCTACCTTTTTCTGAAAGCTGTGCTTGTTGCAGTAATAAATCTGCCCAGTTAGCAAATAACTGCTCATCTTGCTCGTTGTTTAAACGCTCAACCAGTGGATGATGCGGGTTAATTTCAAACGTTGGTTTAGACTCAGGTACAGGCTGACCAGCTGATTGCATAAGCTTAATCATTTGCGATGACATTTCACCTTCACCAGCAACCACACAAGCAGGGGTATCAGTTAAGCGTGAAGTCACTTTAACGTCAGCTACTTTAGCGCCTAAAGCAGTCTTCATGCGCTCAACTAAACCTTCAGCTTCACCAGCCAATTTTTCTTGTGCTTCTTTTTCAGCCGCATCTTCTAACTCACCTAACTCTAAATCACCACGAGTCACTGAATGCAGTTTCTTGTCTTTAAATTCAGTTAAATGGTTAATTAACCACTCATCGATACGCTCTGACATTAAGAGTACTTCAATGTCTTTTTTACGCAGCAATTCAAGATGTGGGCTGTTTGCTGCGGCTTCATGGCTGTCGGCAACAATATAATAAATCTTATCTTGGCCTTCTTTCATACGGCTGATGTAATCATCTAAAGATACATCAGTCGCCGGGGTATCATTGTGAGTCGAAGCAAAGCGTAAAAGGCCTGAGATACGTTCACGGTTTGCGAAATCTTCAGCTGGACCTTCTTTTAATACTTGGCCAAATTCAGCCCAAAATGCCTGATACTTTTCAGCATCATTTTTAGCCATTTTTTCAAGCATACCCAGTACGCGCTTAGTCACACCACCACGTAGTGCTTTTGTCACACTGTTATCTTGTAAGATTTCACGCGACACGTTTAACGGTAAATCATTTGAATCGATTAGACCTTTAACGAAACGCAGGTAAGTCGGCATGAACTGCTCAGCGTCATCCATGATGAATACACGTTGAACAAATAATTTAAGGCCATTTTTAGCATCACGGTTAAACATATCCCACGGCGCTTTGCTCGGAATGTACAGTAAGCTAGTGTACTCTTGCTTACCTTCAACACGGTTATGAGACCAACTCGCAGCATCGCCATAATCGTGTGAAATATGCTTATAGAATTCTTGATACTCTTCATCAGAGATATCAGATTTGCTACGAGTCCAAAGCGCAGTAGCTTTGTTCATTGGTTTCCACTGACCTTCAGTAGCAGGAATAGCTTCACCGCCCTCTTCAGTCGCTTCAACCGCTGGCGTACCTTCTTCAAACATTTCTACTGGTACTGAGATATGATCAGAGTACTTAGTAATGATTGAACGTAAACGTGTATCGTCTGCGTATTCTTTTTCTTCGTCACGTAAATGTAGCGTGATTTCAGTACCACGGCTGTTTTTAGTGATGGTATCAACAGTAAAGTCGCCTTCACCTTCTGATTCCCACACCACACCTTGGTTAACATCAGCACCTGCAGCACGAGTACGAACAGTAACTTTGTCGGCAACGATAAATGCAGAGTAGAAACCGACACCGAACTGACCAATAAGTTGTGAATCTTTTGACTCTTCGCCAGATAAGTTCTTAAAGAAATCAGCAGTACCTGATTTAGCAATAGTACCTAAATGTTCAATTACACCATCACGTGTCATACCGATACCGTTATCTTCAATCGTAACGGTGCCTTTTTCTTTATCGGTGCTAATACGAACGCGAAGTTCTGTATCATCTTCAAATAAGGTGTTGTCAGTTAAGGCAAGGTAACGCAACTTGTCTGCAGCATCGGCCGCATTTGAAACTAGTTCACGTAAGAAAATTTCTTTATTTGAATATAAAGAATGGATCATCAGATGAAGAAGTTGTTTTACTTCGGTTTGAAAGCCATGTGTTTCTTGTTGAGACATGAAAATTTCCCTTGGTTTAACGTTAATACAGCAATTTTATTGAAACCATTTCGGTATGCTCAATAAAACTAAAATTCTTTGTTACCTAGGAAATGGGGCGTGAAATTACGTTTTCAAGGGGATTTTTTTCTGATGGCTAAAAAAAACGCAAAAAGGGCTAAATTAGCCCCTTTTTATTTATTACACGTCAAGGTTATGCCGTCTAATATAATGCCTATAGCGGAATGCGACCGTTAAATGATAATGCCAAAGTAGTGCTATCGACATATTCAAGCTCTCCACCAACGGGAACACCGTGAGCAATGCGGCTGATAACCACATTATGACGACGTGCAATATCAGCAATAAAGTGCGCTGTTGCATCACCTTCAACCGTTGGGTTTGTCGCTAAAATAAGCTCGGTAACATCTTCTGACGACAAATGCTTTTCAAGTAACGCAAGACCTAACTCGTCAGGGCCCACGCCATCAAGTGGTGACAAATGGCCTAATAAAACAAAGTAACGCCCCATAAAATGGCCACCAGCTTCAATAGCAAGTACATCTGCTGGGGTTTCCACCACACATATAACGCTAGCGTTTCCTCGTTTAGGGCTACTGCAGATTGGGCATAAATCTTGTTCTGTAAACGTACGGCACGCTTGGCAATGCCCTACTTCACTCATAGAGCGCTCAAGAGCGTTTGCCAGTTTTTGCCCCGCTTTACGGTTACGTTCCAATAACTGAAATGCCATACGCTGCGCAGACTTAGGCCCGACACCGGGTAGGCAACGTAAAGATTCAATTAACTCATCAACTAGCGGACTAAATTTCATAACCTAATACTGGCCTTAACAGTGCTATTGCACTTCATAAAAATGGGATTGGCTGACTCAACATTTTATCAGCTAAATGAATGGGTGATTATTATCGTAAGCGATAAAGATTGCAAAGAGTATCTGAGCTGAAAGCGCGGTTAGGCTTTACAACCCTGTGAATCATTCATGCTGAACCATTAACCTCACCGCAGCTCATCTCAAGCTGCCAGTACTATCATTCTCTACTATCGTTTATTACTTTCAAGAAGTGCTTTCAAGAAGTGGTAGTAGATAGCAGCAACTCATCATCCTAATAAAAACCTACAAACAGCTAGTCTGTTTGTAGGTTATCGTTTGCAGATCGATAGCGAAACACCTCTTCAAGAGGTAAATTAAATACCTCAGCAATCTTGAACGCGACTTCTAATGTCGGCGAATACTTATTTGATTCGATAGCCATTACCGTTTGTCTAGTGACACCGATAAGCTCAGCAAGTTGCTTTTGGGTCATTTCGTCATGTAAAAAACGTAAGGTACGAATTGAGTTAGTGATCCCAACACCACCTTGATCATTTTTACCCATAAATCTCTCCCGTGCGACCTTTGTACAACTGCACGCCATAATGAGCGACTTCAGCAACAAGAAATGCCACTAACAAAATGTGCAAAGGTAAATGTGGGATAGGCTCAAAAAATAAGGCTTCTGATTGTTGATCCAAACTGTATTGCACAATCGCCAACACCACACCTACCTGCAAAATCATTGCAGAATATTTATAACCAACAAGGTTAATCTGTTTCTCACGCACATCCATGGGCTGATTCAGTTCATCGTCACTAACAAATGCAAGCAGGATATAACTGATAACCATTAATACGACTGAGTAGATAATGACTTCTAATAAAACACCAGAAATCCATACAGTTGATGCAAGTTCTTCAGCGCTCGCATAATACATACGATTAATATAAATATAAAAAATATATGCCGTCACCAATAAATCCACCGATAACGTAACTTCCCTAAAACTGGTTTCTTGCAGCCACTGAAATAATTTATGTTTAATATTCATGTTAACCAAACCCCACTTCATGTTAAATATTTTTAACTTATGATTAATTTAAGCTTACTTTTTTTTCATGTCAAATATTTTTAACCTGAAGTAAAGTATTAAGTACTTAAGTTGTATTCGATATAAAGGTACAGACCAATGCTAGGCACTTAGCAACTGTCGACTTTTCATTGTTTTGGGGGATAGTTTGTTTTTTTGGAACCTCGCTAACCGCTAGATTTGTTATAGGGTTACTTAACTGACAGCAATAAAAAAGGAAGCGATTAAGCTTCCTTTTTTATTGGAAAATGATAAGCCGTTTACTAACTCAGGTGCTATTCATTAAATATGACATGAACTATGCCACTTTGAATTGTGAAATCGTCTGAGTCAGCTCTTGAGTAATGTCCTTTTGGGCTTTACTTTTAGTGGCCATTTCTTCCGTTTGTGACACAGCAGTTTCAGCTAACTGGTTTACAGAAACGGTTTGCTTAGTAATTTCATCTGATGCAGAAGCTTGCTCTTTGATGGTCGATGCGGTTTCATTCGACTGCTCTTTAATCAGTGCTATAGCTTGATTAATTTGCGCAAGTTTATCGCTGACTTTACTAATAAGTTCTACGCCTTGATCTGTTTTGCGTTTACCTTGATTCATCGCTAATACCGCGCTTGAAGCAGACTCTTGTAGTTTGGCAATAATCTTCTCAATATCGCCGGTTGAATCTTGAGTTCGACTCGCTAAGGTCCTGACTTCGTCAGCAACAACGGCAAAGCCACGTCCTTGCTCACCCGCCCTTGCCGCTTCAATCGCCGCATTAAGTGCCAGTAAATTGGTTTGCTCAGCAATGTTTTTGATCACTTCTAACACTTCAGAAATAGACTCAGAGTTTTTATGTAAATCACTCACAACCTCAGTCGCATTGCCAACTTCTTCAGTAAGATCTTCCATCAAGGTGTTTGCGTTATCAGCAAGCTGGCTCCCTTGTGACGACTCTTCTGTCGCTCGTGTAGCGTAATCTAGCGATGTTTGTGCATTATCAGAGATACCGTGAATCGTTTGCGTCATTTGTGTGGCTGCGGTAGCGATTTGTTCGATATAACCTTTTTGAGTATTCACAGTCGTTGTAAAGTCGTTGACCAAGATGCTCACATTGTCAGACTCCCTCATAACCTGCTCTGTCGTATTATTACATTGGCCAATAATGGCTTGAATATTTTGTACAAAGGCATTGAATGAGTCGCTTAACTGGCCAAGCTCATCATTACTATTAATATCAATTCGTTTTGTTAAGTCACCTTCACCAGAAGCAATATCATCCATTGCGGCAACGATACGGTTAAGTGGTGTAGTCAGGAGTTTTTGAATAGTAAAAAAGATTACTGCAGAGGTAATTAGCATCACCAATAAAACCATAATGATTGATGACACTATGGTGTCAAACACAGGGTCATCGATAACATGCATTGGCACCATGAAGCCAACTCGCCAGTCGAGCGCTTGAACATCATCATTCACTGAGGTGACATAAGCAAGGTAGGTTTCCCCCTTAAAGGTCACTTCACTGATCAGCTCTTTTGTATCTTGGCTGTCACTAAGTAATTGGCCAAATCCATTTGCGTCATTGAAAATGCTATCAACGCGATCCAATTTCGGCAGCTGGCTCATATCTATTCGGTTCTGATTATCAGGAAAAGAGATAATTTGCCCTTCGCGGGTAAACAAAAAACCAAAGCCTTCGTTTTCAAACGTCATGGTATCAATCAGGCCACTTTTAATTTCAGACGCTAAGATATCGATGCCCATCACACCAAGTAGTTGGCCAGAATAACCATAAACCGTTGTTTTTATAGATGTAACAATAGAACCGTCATTGGCATCAATTTCTGGGTTCGTGATAAAAAGTCGATCTTTCTTTAGCGCTTCTCCCCACCAAGGTCGCTTACCTGTGAAATAGGCTGAGTCGTTGTAGCGACCATTGATGTCAAAATACTCTTGTGTGGCAGCAGGTGCATAAAATACAGACTTTATCATCGGGTCATAAGCAGACTCGTGTTTGAATAGTTTAACCAAGTTTTGATATTGAGGATCACTATCAATGTCTGAGCCACGCTGGGTGTATTGGCTGAACCAGCCATTAACGAAAGAGTTGCCTTTAAGCGAAGTAACCACTCGGCTACGTTCTCTAAAGAACTCATGAATACCATTCGATGTTTCTTGAGTCGCACGCCTGATCTCTTGAATAACCGATTGTTCAACACTTTCAGCGCGATAAGTGGTTACAGCATAAGCAACGATAATGGCGATAACTGCAATGATGCCAGAAACGGAAAAGAGCACTTTACGTGCCACCGATTGTCTAGATTTCATAAATACATACCCTGGGATTTAAGTTTTTTATCAAACACAGAGGGCGTGGCCTTAATCAACAAGCCTAAATTTACTTAAAATCTGCTCAAGACAACGCACACTGTGTGATATTTATTATTGTTCTACTTACAAACACAGAACGATTGAAGTATTTTCATCATACAATAGCTCAGTATCTTTTTGTAATAAAAAACCAACAAAAAATCAAATACTGCCATTATTAATCAACAACATACCATGTTCACACTTTCACTCTCATCGACAATTAACATTCTAGTCACTTATCGATAGGCAAAACAAAATGCGTCTAAACCTGTCGTAATAACCCTTTTAACCTAAATGGTTCGGGTATGCTCACTTACTAATGTTTAAAAACTAACGCTTATTGAAATAGTATTTACCTAAAAGCACAGTCATAATCCCGCTCAAAATCACCAATGATGATATAGCTAAGCTTAAAGTAAACACTTCATCAGCAAATATCACCCCGCCAACGGCCGCTATAACTGGTACCAGTAATTGCACCACACCAGCTTGAATTCCAGATAATCCAGCTAATGCTGTATACCAAATGACATAACCCACAGCCGATGCGAGGCCGCCAGAGATTATCGCTAATAAAACTCCTGTAGGTGTTATTGTCGAAAACGAGATAGTTGCCATCGATAAAATGAACACCAGTGGCAAAGTGCGGATAAAGTTAAAACTGGTATCGCTAATAGGTTCGCGAGACCGCTTACCTTCAAGGGTATATAAGCCCCAAGCAACACCAGATGCCGCCATCAATACAAAACCAGATATTGAAGGTGCACTCGCGCCTGGCATGACTAAGTAAACAAAACCTGCAAAGGCAATCATGACACCAAACCACTCAGCAAAATGCAGTTTTTGACCTGACATTGCCCCGCCAACAATCATAGTCATTTGGACTGTACCAAATAAAATTAGCGCACCAGTTCCTGTATCTAGGGAGGTATAAGCGTATGAGAAGGTAATTGCATAAATAAATAGCATCAAGGCGGCTTTCCAACTACCTTTAGAGAGAGCTTGAGGATGGTATGATTTAAAACCTGCAGTTGAATGGCGACTGCTTCGTAACTTTTCCTCGTCAGTAGAATTGACTTGTCGCCAATTTGCCAATTGCAAAATAACAATTAACACCACTACTCCTGACAATAACCGAATTGCTGTAAAGCTTGCAGGATCGATAAGATCGTTTCCCAGTGCGACTCGACATAAAATGGAGTTTCCCGCAAACGCGAGTAATGCTAACAGGGTATAAACAAGGGTTTTCATAAGGGATGATATTTCAACTTAATTCTCTCGCCATCTACTGAAGATATATAATGAAATGTAGTTACTTTTTGTAGTTATTTTTTGTATATACTTTTTGTTGATTCTTTCTACGTATTTTTTTGTACCTGCAGCCGTTGTGAGAATATAAAAGCCATCTCTGGCTTGTTAAGCTTTCTATCCTCATTTTCTAGCCTTCTTTCTGCACTTCCAGTTCTACCTTTCCGTTCTACCCTTCTTTTCTGCCCTTTTGCTCAACATTGATACTTTTGCTGCATGTATTGTACTGACAAGCGAGCGATGTCTTTAAACACATCTAAGTTTAAATCAGATAACTTATTAATATATAGACACGATTTACCTAACTTATACTTGCCAAGGTTTTTAAGTAAGCTCTCAAACTCATTAAAACCTGGCATAATATAGACCACTAAGTTTTGTTTTCTGGGCGAAAAACCAATGACTGGTGAGTCTCCTTCTCGGCCACTTTCATATCGATAATGATATTGGCCAAAACCAATAATACTGCCAGTTAAATACGGTTTGTATCCTGATACTTCTTCCAAGATAGTCAGTAAAGTGTGAGCGTCTGATTTTCTTGTTTCCTTGTCAATATTCGACAGGAATTGTTCAACCTCAGTCATTTAAACTCCTTTTATAATGATGGTTAGTAATACAAAGCCATAACTAACAAAGTATATTTTTGCGGATGCATTTATTAACTGATGCATAAATTAACTTTAGTACAAAATAACTTCTTGAACATCAAGCTAAGGGAGTTTCAAAAACTACTTTTATCTAACAAAAGACAAACATCAGCTATGCTCCATTTTCCAACCTATGTATGGAAACTGGATCCAAAAAGAGAAGTAAAAGAATGTTAAATACCAGTATGGGTAAACAAACTGAATACCGAGATCTTTATATAGCGCTAGCAATAAATAATCATAAATGAACAATGGAAGGGTGAGATAAAAAGCGAGCCAGCACGAGTTTACAAAATGCTTGTTGTCGTCCCACATTTTATTAAGGGTATAGCGAGTAACAGGAAAGTAAGCCAGTGTCACCAAAGGCACGATAATTAGTTTAGCTTCTAAATACCATTGTTGATAGTAATCAGGTAAGCCAATTAAGTAAAAACTCAGCCAAGTAATAAAGCTATAGACTAACAATTGAAAATGTTTTTTAACCGACATTATCACTGTTACCTCGTTAAACTATAGAGAAGAAGCATGATTTATAGCGTTACTTATCATACTCTCAATGCCTGCTTTTTTATTTGTTTTTTTCATACATAGCAGCCATGCCAATAATAGCTTCAGAGATAAAGATAACCCCATATTGGAGACTGACACCAAACATAACACCTATTCCAGCTTGAGGATCTGGGTCAATCCCAAACAATAAACCTATCGCCAGTATTGAAACAAAAAAGCCAGCTAAAGCTCTGCAAGTCGTTTTTAACGAAGTGGAATAAGTATTTTTATTCGATAATAAATAAACCACCGCATATGGGAGCATCATTAGAATAGTTGCAGTAACCCCACTTCCCCAAAAACGCCAAGTCATTGCCAAAAGAGATAAAATCGATAAACACTTAATTACATTAAATACCGTTAAGTTAACCATAAGCCTTCCTTAGCTAATAACCTTAGTTCAATGATAATGCTGTATGAGCTCAATACTGTTCACTTTGTTATTGATTTCATATTAAGTATTTTCAAGTAACTCTATGATTTCATCAGATACTTGTATCATATTCTGATGAATATGGTGAGACAGTAACGTTAAATTATTAAAATCAGGTTTAGCGATTATTACAGCCTCAATTATTGAATATTGAGGCATTTCAGTTTTATATTTGTTCCACTTGGTAGATTTTAACAAGTTCCAATATTCTTTTTGGATTGGGATGGTATTACCCAACAACCAAACCTCGAACCTCATCTCTAAGTGATTAAGTACAAGACCTAGCTTAAGCTTTTTACTCTTTAAAAAATCATTGGTGTAATAGAAATACGTGTAATCCATATAACCATGAAGGATTGTTGCAAACGAATATTGATGCCCTAGCTCTTTTGCAAGCTCCGTTCTGGTATTCATCATAAGTTTAACTAACTGGTTATATGCAACGATTATGTCTCCCTTACGAAGCTCATTTTGGTAAACTGCAACAATGTCATTTAAATTTTTCATAATTACTCGCAGAATTAGCAGCTATTTTCCTTGCATGAGTTAACCATATACCAAAGGGAAATTTCATCAACAAATGGCATAACAAAACGAAATATTAAGTCAATCGTCGCCCACAAAAAAGCCCAAGTCGATGACTTGGGCTTTCATTTAAACTTAACGAGCTTCTAACTCTGCATATTGCTTAGCTAGATACTTGTAGTCTTAGAATGGCATTTTCATTCCAGGAGGTAATTGCATACCACCAGTCACTTCTGCCATTTTAGCTTTTTGATTTTCTTCGATGCGACGAGCTGCGTCGTTGAATGCTGCAGCGATAAGATCTTCCAACATCTCTTTGTCGTCTTCCATTAAGCTTGGGTCGATATCAACTTTGCGGATGTTGTGTGCACCTGTCATGGTCACTTTAACTAAACCTGCACCCGCTTCACCAGTCATTTCTGACTGAGCGATTTCTTCTTGCATTTTAGCCATTTTGTCTTGCATTTGTTGGGCTTGTTTCATTAAGTTGCCCATACCGCCTTTTCCAAACATAGTCTTTTCTCTTAATTAGGTTATTAGCAAGCAGCCAAAGTGGGGCTAATCTTACTGAAAAAAAATAAATTGGCAATAAATCTCAGTTTATTGCTATCAAACTTTTGAAGCCGCTAGCGCTTTCGCGCAATTATTGTGCGACTAAAGCAGGAATTTGTTGGCCAATAGCCTGTAACTTCTCTGCTGGATACACCAAGGTATCAGGATTTAACTGTGCAGCTAATCGTGTGAACATCCATTGTACTTTGTCATCATTAATTAAAGAGTAATTTGCATTAGCTAATAACTCACGATGGAATCTTTTTCTTAATTCTAGCGGTGTTTCATGTTTTCTGTCTAAACCAACTGTAATTGATACTGTTGTTGGTTCACCTAAATGTTCAGATAAAGCGATTTGAAGTTGCTCAATCGCCACATCAGCAGCCAAATGTTTCTGATCTGGCTTTAATAATAATGGAATTGGGTTTTCCAATCGCTGGCAAACAGAATTGACTGCCAATTGCCTTACTCGGCCACCAATGTTCAATGATGCCATCACCTTGTACCAATGTAAGTCTAGCTCATCACCTGATATTTCATGTTCACCACTGACAGCAATTGCTGTTGATGGCGCCACTTGCGACAGAGGTGTTTGTGATGGAGTTGTTTGTGATGGAGCTAAGGCATCACTCTGTTCACTAGCATTAACTTCGTTACTATCCACTATGTTATTTGTGGCATCATTCGATAATGAAGATGATACAGTCTCTGTCTTAACTGAAGCTGTATCGACTTGCTCAGTTGATTCAGCTTTAGTTAATAATTGCTCTTTAGTTATCTGAGCTTGAGCCATTGGTGGCTCGACAGCACCTTCAGGCTTATTCCAAGGCGCTCTATCATTCCCATTTTTAACTTCATCTGTTTCGGCAGAAGTCGCGTTAGATGAATGATCTTCTGAATGCGAGTTTGATTGCTGGTTTGATTCAGTTTGTGCATTTCCTTCTGCGGCAATTTTACTGCGTGGTGCGGGTACCTTAATACTAGGATTCGCTGCCGCCTGTTGCTTTTTTACTTGTTCACCTTCTGTGGCAAGTGTTGTTAAATCAGCTTTTAATGAATCATTGGTCGCCAGTACAGCATCAAGCAGCGCATCTAAGTCCGCCGCTTCTTCTGCAGTTGGCTCTGGCGCAGCTTTAGTCTCATTGACTTGAGTTTGCGGCGCGTTATTAGTTGAATGACTTACCATCAACTGGCTATCATCAAACGAAGAGGCTGAAAATGAATTCATATCATCGTGTTGATAATCATCCATTGAGCCTTCTTCACTTGCTTGGGCAAATTGCTCATAAGCATCCATTGGCATGCCATCACTGTCATTTGACTGCGCTTGAGGCTGATTTAAAGGTCCTGTTTTATGTTCAGGTTTAATTTCAGGCTCTGTTAAAGACTGCGCAGTAGATTGCGGCTTATCATCGTCAGCTGTAGGGGGGGGTACTTGCGCTTCAGCAGGTGCTGTTTCAGTGTTTGACTGCGTTAATTTTTGCTCTGTGACTGATACAGCTTTTTGTTTAGTTGCAAGCTCTGTTTCCTGCTCTGGTTCTGAATTAGCATTAAAACCTAAGCTACTTGCTTGGCTTAATAGTATTGCTTGTTCAGCAGCAAGAGCTTCGTCTGATTGAGCCTCTAGTTTAGGCTCTAGGTTAGATTCTGGCTCTAATTCAGTATGTTTAACTTCTTGAGCTTCTGGTTTTAGCTCTGACGTTGAAACAGCTTCAGCAATAGCTTCTGCACTTGGCGCAGCAGGTAATGACACTTGCGCAGCATCATCTGTGTGCCAACGTTTAACAGGCTTTTCTGGCACAAAGGCAATAGCTCTTAGTAATGCCATTTCTAACCCTGATTTAGGATCAGGGGCAAATGCCAGCTCTTTTCGACCAGTGAGTAACAACTGGTAATAAAGCTGTACTTGCTCGGGGGTTAGTTGCTCAGCGAAAGCTAGAATTTGCTCGCTGTAAAGTGATTGCTGCGCGGCAGCTGGAGCAAACTGGCCTAAGGTAATTTGGTGGAGTAACTCGAGTAAACTTCGCAGCACTTCATCGGCATCAGCGCCAAAGCTCAATACTTGCTGAATTGTTACCATTAAATTAGCAACGTCTGCATCACACAGGGCTTTTAAAAGTGCGATAACTTGTTGGGCGTCAATACTGCCTAACATAGTCTGCACTTGCTGATGCATGACTTGACCACTTCCAAATGCAATGGCTTGATCCGTTAAACTTAACGCATCACGCATACTGCCGTTAGCAGCCTTTGCCAATAAAGAAAGAGCTTGGGGTTCGTATTCAAGTTGCTCTTGAGTCAAGATGAAGTCTAATTGTTTAGATATTTCATCTTGGGAAAGGCTTTTTAAATTAAATTGTAAACAGCGAGACAACACTGTTACTGGCAATTTTTGTGGATCTGTCGTCGCCAATAAGAACTTCACATGCTCAGGTGGCTCTTCAAGTGTTTTAAGCAAGGCATTAAAACTACTGCGCGATAGCATGTGAACTTCATCGATAAGGTACACTTTAAAGCGACCGCGTGAAGGCTTGTACTGGACATTGTCGAGCAACTCACGGGTGTCATCCACTTTGGTACGCGACGCGGCATCGACTTCGATTAAGTCAACAAATCGACCTTGGGCAATTTCAACACAACTCGAGCACACCCCACAGGGCGTAGAGGTTACGCCTTGCTCACAATTAAGCCCCTTGGCAAATAGCCGAGCTAAACTAGTTTTACCGACACCTCGAGTGCCAGTAAATAAATATGCATGATGTAAGCGCTGCTGAGTTAATGCATTTGTAAGAGCCAATAAGACATGTGACTGCCCTACCATTTCTTCAAATTTTGCAGGGCGCCACTTACGGGCTAACACCTGATAAGACATGGAATTCCCCAAGCTTTATATAAAACGGGATAAATTATAGTCACTGTAATAAATACGGTATGTAAGATATGGTATCTAAAAACGGTATCTAAAGTCAGTATCCGAAAATAAAAATTAACAATAACATGCAACAGATTGACGCGCTATGCATACACAATAGATACGCCATTTGTCGGGCGGGTTTGGCGAAGATTTAGAC
Source organism: Shewanella goraebulensis (assembly GCF_030252245.1). Taxonomy (NCBI): domain Bacteria; kingdom Pseudomonadati; phylum Pseudomonadota; class Gammaproteobacteria; order Alteromonadales; family Shewanellaceae; genus Shewanella; species Shewanella goraebulensis. The sequence continues at coordinate 2,007,267 of NZ_CP126972.1, read as the reverse complement.
TAAGTTAATCGCTATATTCCGATTAAGTATTATAAACCTTTACATACCAATGCAAACGTTACCAAGAATGGTATAAATAGGTGGCAGAGCTATATAACAGACATAAAAAAGCAGCGCTAAATGGTCTCCATTTTAGCACTGCCCTTATTTGCCTTATCTAGGATATCAAATTACTCGCCTTCAAACTCACACAAGGTCAAAATGTCGATCCCTAAGGCTTCAATACGTTTCTCGCCGCCAATATCAGGCAATGAAATAACAAATGCCGCATGAGCAACATCGCCGCCAAGTTCACGAATTAACTTAACTGTCGCTTCAATTGTTCCGCCAGTTGCTAGTAAGTCATCAACCACTAATACTTTGTCACCTGGTTTTATGGCATCAACGTGAATTTCTAAGGTGTCTTTGCCGTATTCAAGATCGTAAGTTTGCGCAATTGTTTTTCTAGGTAACTTGCCTGGCTTACGTACTGGTACAAAACCAATACCTAATTCAAGTGCTAATGGCGCACCGAATAGAAAACCTCGGGCTTCAGTTCCTACAACTTTTGTGAATCCAAGCGACTTATAATGTTCAACGAATAAAGCGATAGTAGCTTTATAAGCTTCAGCATCTTCTAATAAGCTGGTCACATCGCGGAACATAATGCCTGGAATGGGATAATCAGGAATGGCTTTAATGCTATCTTTGATTAACGCTAAACTTGCTGGATTCATAGTCATATTGTGTAGTCTATTTAAAAAGGAATGGATTAATAGCCAGATTGGCAATACTCATTAAACTGAAATTGCAAAAATAGTATCTGGCATATCACTCGATTTGGCTGATAGTAAGCATGTTTTAAGTGAGTTGCAACTAACGAGCAAAATACTAGCAACTTTTAGTCTAACTCTGGGATCTGCCACATAAAAATCAGTAGTACACATAACATACAAACTAACATTATCTGTACCCAAAATAATGGCACTATTGCGATACTGATTACAAAGCTCAGCGTGGTCATTATCATCGCTTTACGCTTTAACTTCTTATTGATCGACCGTTTGTTTTGCCAATCGTTTAAACCTTGAGAAAACCATGGATGGGTCATCAACCAATGATGTAACCTGTCACTGGATCGTGCGAAACAATACGCTGCCAGTAATATAAAAGGCACTGTTGGCAACAGCGGCACCACAATACCAATGGTACCTAATGTTACGCTGGTTAAACCTACAATTACAAAAAAGCCGCGCTTTAACGACATATCACTCCATGCCAAATCAAAAAAACCATTCAATAGAATGGTTTTTGGATAACCGATGCTATTAAAAATAGCCCAGTATAATAACTGAGATTAACAGTTAAATTAAGCCTGCAAGTCTCAACGCTGAAATAGAAGCTGGTAATGTTGGTAACAGCAAAACAAGGATAAAACCAATAAAATACAAAATGTTAAATGGGTCTTTAAACGGCTGACTCATGTTATTTGATTCCTAAGAGTAATGTTAACCACCTTCTGGCAGCGTGAACTAGATCACAAAATTCGCGCTATTGTAAGTAAAAAGATGGTCAATAAAAACCCTTAAATAACTGTGTGTTTTGAGTTGTTCTGTTGTGCATCAGCTAAAGTGCAGATAATGCCCTTTTCAGCCAGTTGTTGGAGCATCTGTAAGCAGCCATTTGACAAGGTTTCAGCACTCATTTGAGGATAAGATGTTTGCAGCCAAACGATAATATCACTCAGATAACAAGCTTGTGATTGGCAGATAAACCCTAATACTTGCGCTGTTAGCGGGTTCAACTGTAAAAATATAACTTCATCAGCCTCGTCACGATAGACACAAAAGCTATAAGGCTGCTCACTTGGTTCTGTTGGCTGATAATTAACACTAATATGTTGCACATCATAATTATACTGAGTGACAGTGGCTTTTACTGACAGTGATAATGGCAACTCGGTGAGCATTTTGGTGGTTATTGATTGTTCTTTTTCATTATCAAAAACAGTAGCGATATATAACTCAAGCCATTCGTAATGCGCCAGTTCAATCATAAATGGCGGGTCATAATCCACAGTTTGATATTGAGTTTGTAAAAACGCGATAAACTCTTGAGAAATTTCTATAAAAATTGGTGTTTTACAATCAAAGCGGACAAAAAACTGTTGAATAAGCTTGAGCCAGGCTTCATCTGTATATAGAGACTTTAATACTGGAAAAGCACCCGATACAAAACCATTTATATTATTAAAAAATAGTTCTCGATATACCGTCATTCGCTCTAAAGTCATACCATCAGGTAACGGCCGACTAGGATCTCGAATGTAGTCCATAAATGATTGCTGAGTGTCAATAAAATTCATTAAGCACTCCTTGCTTTTGACGAGGCTAACGTTTGCTGCTGATATTGATGAATTTGATTAATTTCCAGCAATAGCTCTGGCGTTTTAGGGATATTAAAATCTCGTTCTAACAAGGTTGGAAACACACCGTGTTGCTGATAGCTTTGTTGCAATAATGCCCAAACTGGATCAATCACATCCGCGCCGTGAGTATCCACCATTAGCTCGGAAGTTTCTTCGTAATGCCCTGCTATATGCATGTACTCGATGCGCTCAGTTGGCATTGATGTCAAAAACTCAGCAGCATTATATTGGTGGTTAATTGAATTGACATAGATGTTATTAACATCTAAAAGCAATTTACAGTCAGCTTCCGTTAAAACAGCATTAACAAACTGCTGTTCATTCATTTGCGCACCTGGAGCGGCGTAAAAAGACACGTTTTCAAGTATGAATGGCCTCTCAAGAATATCTTCAACTTGTTTAATACGCTTAGCCACGTAATTGACCGCCTCTTCCGTGAATGGAATAGGCATCAAATCATACATATGACCGTTACCAGAGCAATAACTTAGATGTTCTGAATAAATATTAATCTGGTGTAAATCGAGAAAGGCTTTGATGTTTTTAACAAACTCGGTATCAAGCTTTTCAGGACTACCAATTGAGAGTGATAAACCATGACAAAAAAACTCATGCCGTTCGGTTAACTGTCTAAACTGTTTGCCAAATTTCCCACCTAAAGTCATCCAGTTTTCTGGTGCCACTTCAAAGAAGTTAATCTCATCTGGTACCTGCTGACAAAACTCATCAAGCATCTCTCGGCGTAAACCCAGTCCAACTTTAGCTTGCTCTGTCATTACAACACTCCGTTTGTTACTTTTTATCAATTAAAAAGGCCTGCATAACAGGCCTTATCATGACGTACTTTACATTCACATTAAACATTCAATGGGGTAAAAAATGTTATGGATGTAAAGTTTATATGCTAGTAAAAAAATTACTTAGCACCACCACATTTACCTTCACCACACTTACCTTCTTTAGCTTTCTTGTCGCCACCGCACTTGCCTTCACCGCACTTACCTTCTGCAGCTTTTTTCATGTCACCGCCGCATTTACCTTCACCACACTTACCTTCTTTGGCTTTCATGTCGCCGCCGCATTTACCTTCGCCACACTTGCCTTCTTTGGCTTTCATGTCGCCGCCGCACTTGCCTTCGCCACATTTACCTTCTTTGGCTTTTTTCATGTCGCCGCCGCACTTACCTTCACCGCACTTGCCTTCTTTGGCTTTTTCATCACCGCCATCAAGTTGGTAACCTGCACTCATTTGCTCAAAACCAAATGGGTTAGCTTCAACTGAAGTTGATACACCAGCCGTTAATACTACCGCGCCTAAAGCCATTGCTACTGTTGTTTGTTTTACTGAGTTCATAATATTCTTCCTTATATTTAAACTTTTATAATGATGACCAACAGCTAACAGTGCTGGCTTACAATTGATTAGACCTACAACTGTTTACTTTTATTTCACAAAAATTGATCTAAGTCATAAATATTTTTAAAATTTCTTGCTAGAGAGTTCATTTCAATTGTAATCATAGTGTAAAAAAACAATCTATCAAGCTGATATTTAAGATTAATATTTCACCAAAGCCGTTTTAAAGTTTATTTACTGTTTCGAAATGAATTTGTATAAAAAACGAAAGTCGCTAAAATGGCGCTCCTTTTATTTACAACAGGTTCAGCCGTGCGCGTAGTATTAGCTCCAATGGAAGGCGTCATTGATGATTTGATGCGAGAAATTTTATCTGAAATTAATTCCTATGATTTAGTCGTCACTGAATTTGTCCGGGTGATAAGTCAATTACTACCAGAAAAGGTGTACTACAAACTGTGCCCTGAACTCCATAACGGTGGTTTTACAGCATCAGGCACACCTGTTCGTATTCAATTACTAGGACAACATCCAAGTGTGATGGCTGAAAATGCCCAACGTGCCGTTGAATTGGGCTCACAAGGGGTTGATGCTAACTTTGGCTGCCCAGCTAAAATGGTCAACCGCAGTAACGGTGGCGCTGTATTACTGCAATACCCTGACACCATTCACGACATTGTAAAAGCCATGCGTGATGCTGTACCTGCAGAGCAACCCGTAACAGCTAAAATCCGACTCGGTTTTGAAGACAAATCATTGTTCATGGAAAATGCATTAGCTGTATATGAAGCTGGCGCCACAGAACTTGCAATTCATGCCCGCAGTAAAGTGGACGGTTATAAACCGCCAGCTTATTGGGAGTACATCACCGAAGTGCGTGAACGCCTACCTATTCCTGTGATTGCCAATGGTGAAATTTGGAGTGCTGAAGATGCTAAACGCTGCATGGAAGTCACAGGCTGTGACAATATTATGCTTGGACGCGGCGCCATGTCGCTGCCTAATTTAGCCGCAACCATCAAAGATGGTGTTGCGCCTTATACCTGGTCGCAAACGTTAAGTTTACTGCTGAGCTATACCCAAAAACAGCTTATTGGTAAAAAAGCTGATTACTATCCAGCTCGAGTGAAACAATGGTTTACCTATCTTAATAAGCAATACCCTGAAGCTGACATATTGTTCAGAGAGTTAAGAGTAATGAAAACGACAGATGATATAGTGAAAATTTTAGAAAAAGCCTATAAACAAAATAGCCATTAATTGAATTTGCGAATTTATTGTTTAGATTCAATATAAACAAACCTTAATGTTAGTTCACTAAAATGAAGCATAGGTTTGATCTCCATCATAACAATAGAATTGATTAGCGTTAGACTAATATACCCAGTAAAGAGATTAAAAATTAGGCCCTTTTGTGAGCATTGAAGAGATACAACAGACATTAATGCAAAAAGAAGCACAACTTAAATATGAGTTAGTGCATCAACTTAACCAGCAGGTGAATGTTAATAGTGCGGCTCAAATTCACTTTAATATGAGCTTGACTGAACTCATTGAGCTAATGAGTGCCCAAAAGCTAACTGACATCCCTTTATTTGCTCAACTGACTCGCCTCGATGCAGCCCTTTGTCAGCTTGAACTTGGCCTATACGGTTTATGTTCTGATTGTGAGTCTGAAATTGAAGCACAAAGATTAGCTGCCGATCCGACAGAACAACGTTGCGCCAAGTGTGGAGAAAAACACCGCCAAGAACACCGTCAAGAACTTCGCTTAAGCCACTAATTTTCTTAGCCCTTTATTAATCTCCCTTCTTTTTAGCTTTTGACTTTCAATAATCAACTATTTGATGAGTATCATCCATAAAAAAACCTCCGACTCGCGGAGGTTTTTATTAGCTAAATTTCACTTTAGAATTTTTGATTGATACGTAGGTAGTAAGTACGACCTAGTACATCATACAAGTCAGTATTCACGTCACGGTAGCCTGAGAAGTCGTACCAAGTTGGTGCTTCTTCATCAAATACGTTATTGATACCTACTGTGATAGAACCATTCCAATCGTGAGAATAACCAAATTGGATATTATGTTTAAAGTAATCAGGTGTATCTGTAATATAATCATAGCCTAGATCACGCCAGTATTGACCTGATTGACTACCAATGTACACAGTAGTCCAAGCAGCGTTAAAGTCGTTGTAGTACCAAGCTGCTGCTAAATTACCACGCCATTGTGGGTAATCCTGAATACCTGCGTAATCGATTGCAATAGATTCTGAATCAGCTTGCTCTTCAAATTCTAATACGTGTGTCATATCGACTTTGAAGTTAAAGTCACCGAAACCAGTTTCTAAATTATATGATGTGGCAAAATCTAAACCACTGGTTACAACAGAAGACATATTGATGTAGCCACTTTCTATGTATTCAATTTTACCATCAGCTCCACGAGTGACGAAGTCTGAACTGCCGTTAAGTTTTTCATCACGAATAACATCTGTAGCACTTACTGCTTCAATCTTGTTGTCGTAAGTAATGTCGTAGTAAGAAAGCTCAACACTCCAAGCATCTGTGACATTCCAAACAGCACCTAATGTTAGCGAGTTACCTTCTTCAGCTTCTAAGTCTGGGTTACCGCCAAACCATGTTTTATGCTGGTTACCTGTAGCACAGTAGTTAGCATCTGAACCGTTGTTTTCTTCACACCATACTGAGTCATATGCAGTTTCAAAGCTTAACGACTGAGATGAGAACATCTCGCCCATATTAGGCGCTCGGAATGAATCACCATAACTTGCACGGACTAATAAGCTGTCAACTGGACGCCAGCTCACACCAATCTTAGGTACAACAGCATCAAATGTTGAAGAGTTAGTCACTACACCAGTAGCACCAGTTAACGAACCCTCTTGCTCATAACGCTCGTAGCGAACAGCTAGCGAAACATCGATATTAGCTGGTAAGCCCATTTGGATTTCTGTATATGCAGCAGTACGGTCACGCTCAGCATCGACATCATCACCACCTGAACCACCTGAGATAATACCTGCTGCTGATTCTGGGTCTGAAGTTTGCTTAAAGTTGATCATTTCATATTCAGCACCAACTAGCATAGCAAGTGTGAAGTTGTCATTATCAATAAATGTTGTAGAAGCTAAACCATCAATCTGAGTACTATCGAATTTACCTTGGTAAACACCGGTATGATTTGCTGCGCTATAAAGTGCAGTCATCGATTGATCCCACTCATCATAGCTCAAACCACTGGTGTTGAAGATATCGTAATTACCAGTATCGATTTCGCTTTGAATAATGTCATCATTAATCAAATTGTAATTAAATGAGTTAGTTGTTGAGCCTGAATATTGAGCATTGATTTCCCAATCGATACCGTTGCCGATATCAGCGAATCCAACAAAACCACCTAACATATCGTAGTTATTGGTTTCAGTTAAGGTATCACGCTCACCGATTTGCACAGAACGCATATATACTGTCATGTCTTCGCCAGTTGGGTTATAGGCATTATCAGCAGACATAACTGGATAGTTAGTAGAAACAGGTGTACCAGCATAACGAGTGTTAGTTTCACTTAATGATGCAGAACCACGACCACGGAATTGAATGTCGTCAGTAATGTCATAACTAAAGTTAGTCATGAACGAGTTACGCGTCATATCACCGAAAAGTTTGGTCACTTCACCATAACTGTAATAACAACGACCATTGTTATTGCCATCTGTACCGTTTACAACATTTTCTGTTTCATCACACATTTCAGAGTTTGAGTAGAAGTCATAAATGTCATCACCATTTTCATCTACTTTACCAGTGTTGTAATAACCATTTGGTACTGAACTGAATGAACTATAATCACCGTAAGAATCATCATCCATATTCCAAATATCACGATCCATTACAGCTTTGGTATCATAGTACTCGTATGTGAAAGTGATGTTACCTTTATCTGTGTTGTAACCAGTTGCAATAGAGAAACGAGTTGCGTCACCACCTTCAACATCAGGCATTTCAACACTGTAATCTAATTGCACACCTTCAAATTCTTTTTTAGTGATGATGTTGATTACACCAGCTACTGCATCAGAACCATAAACAGCTGAAGCACCATCACGTAAAATTTCAATACGTTCTACAATAGCGATTGGTATTTGTGACGTATCCGCTGTAGATCCAGAACTTGAACTAGTACCAGGCATACGGCGACCATCAAGTAATACTAATGTAGCTTGTGACCCAAGGCCACGCATGTTAATTGAGCTCGTAGCACTTGCACCTGAACCATAGCCAGACGTACCACGCCATGAACCGAATGCGTTAATAGATGAGTTGTTAAGTACATCAGCAACTGTTTTTTCACCTGTAAGTGCAATATCTGCGGCACTTAATACGGTAACAGGCGAAGACGTTTCCATATCCACTTGCTTAATACGTGAACCTGTAACCTCAATACGCTCTACTTTTTCTACTTCTTCAGCAAATGCTACACCTGAAAAAGCAACCGATGCTGCTGTCGCAGCTAGAATACTGCGACGAATCGCCTTAGCTGTTAACGTTAATGAACTCATGTAAATCTCCCTGGATGTTAGTTTTGCTAACATATTGACTTTTTATTGTTTTATTTAGTTAAACCGAAGTTAATAACCTCAACTCGATACTGTTAAATCAACGCAAATCATTCAACAAGCAACACATAAATTTAACCAGGAGTGTACAAACTGATACACTTTAGCGAGACCAATATCACACTAGAAAAACCAATAACCATTAAAATCATAAGGTTAAATAAACACAAAAGAACCACACCCAAAATAAGACTCAATGATACAACCTGCCACAACTGTCACTAGCCAGTTAAAACCAAACAACATACTGAAACAATTGTAAAAAATAAGCAGAAATAACCTAGAAAAAACTGACAATGTACAAATAAAAAGTTAATCAATTATTTTGTTTAACAAACAAAAAGCCCCAGCCGATATTTCGACTGGGGCTTCATAAACTAGAAGACTTAAAAGGTTAAGTTTTCTCTATTAGAACTTCACGCTAGCACGAACGAAGAAGTAACGACCTAACACATCATAAGTGTACGGATCGGTATTTGAATCGTTGTTACCTGTGTAGTAAGGAGGCTCTTCATCTAATACGTTGTTCACACCACCAGACAATCTAACTGTTTCGTTGATATCGTAAGAAGCTGAGATATCGTGGTAAACAATTGAGTCAACTGAAGGTGCGTAACAATCGCTTGGATCATCCTTACAAGCAAATGAATCCATACCATCGATGTAACGTGCTTCGTATGTAGCAGACCAATCGTCACCAGCTGCAGTTAAGTTAAAGTTAGTTTTTAACTCAGCGTATGCACCTACACCACCAGTGATGTAACCTTTATAATCAATTGCATTACCATCTTGGTCGAATTCTTCATATGTATCAAGAATCGAAGTATCAAGACCCGCTTTCCAATCTAGGCCTAAACCTTCGAAAGTATAAGCAACGTTGATGTCGAAGCCAGATGTGTTAGTTTCACCAATGTTTTGTAAACCATTTTCGAAGCTAATACGACCAGTACCGTCGATTTCAATGTTAGATGCCTGACATAGTGCAGTACCTTCATTGATCTTGTTGCCATTTGCATCTAGACACTGATTCGCAATGTAGTTTGAATCTACAGATGTAATTGTATTTGTAATGCCAATATCGTAGTAATCAACAGTTAGTGATAGACCATCAACAAAACTTGGAGAATATACTAAACCGATAGTTGTGATATCTGCTTCTTCAGGTGTTAGTAACGGGTTACCACCTACTGTTACTTCTGCTTGAGTTTGGTCTGTAGCAGGGTGAACAATTTGGTCGAATGATGGAGACTTACCACCGTAAAGCTCATCTACAGTAGGAGCACGAAAAGCAGTTGATTGAACACCACGAACCATTAAGTCATCAAATAAACGCCAAGTTAAACCAAGTTTCCAAGTACTGTCGTCACCAAATGTGCTGTAATCGAAATAGCGAACTGCAGCGCTCATATCAACTTGTTGTGCTAAAGGTAAGTCACTCAATAAAGGAATAGCTAATTCAGCATAAAATTCGCTAACATCAAATGAACCTGATGTAGCTTCTACACGAGGGTCATTTGCAAGACCTTGTGCAGTTAATGAGTCTGGAGTGAAGTAAGCAGACTCTTTACGGAATTCGTAACCTGCAGCAAAGCCCATAGTACCCGCTGGTAAATCAACGATGTCACCAGAAAGTGTTAGTGCAGCGATATCTAACTCACTACCACCAGCATTAACTTCTGTGTAGACGAATGGAGCAATACTATCACCCATCCAAGATGATTGAAGGAATGGGTCAAACTCTTCAGCTTGAACAGCATCGTTGATAGAACCAATGTTGTGTAAGTTAGCTAGTGTGTCAACTGAGTCATTCTTACCTTTGTTGTAAGAAGCATCCCAAGTCCAACCATTATCGAACTCACCTTCGAGGCCAACAACTAAACGAATAGTATCAACAACTTGAGAGAAGTCACGAGAACCAGATTCAACCATACGGCGGCCGTAGTCTACAAGTTCGCCATCTTCTACCCATGGTAATAGATCATCAGTCATCCAACCGCCAGCTGATATTGGTTGATATTCCCAAGACTCACTGTTCCAAATTGGTTGTGGCGCCATTTGTTGGTCAGACCAACGCTTAGAGTACATTGCTTCAGAGAAGAACATGATTGAATCAGATAGCTCATAAGTACCAGCCATGCTTAAATTCAAACGCTCCATTGGAGTAGATAGAAAGCTAGAAGCTGAGTAGTTATAACGGTCTGCATCAGTGAACTCATGGTATTCACCACCACGACCACTTAAATCAGCACCATTTGCGCCCCAAATATGACCACCTTCTGAGTATGAAGAACCGGCACAATATAGGCCGTCATCACCTTCAGCAATTGGACATTCAGAGAAGTCACGATCTGCTTGACTTGCATCACCACGCTTAGTGTACTGAGCGTTAATAACAACATTACCTTTATCGAATGTGTTACCAACAGTGAAATCTAGGCTAGTTTCATCTGCGTCACCTTGACCAGACATACCAGTTTGAACGTTTAGTTCAAAACCATCGAAATCACGCTTTAAGATTACGTTTACAACACCAGCGATAGCGTCAGTACCGTAAACAGCTGATGCGCCATCTTTAAGTACTTCAACACGTTGGATCATAGAAACTGGGATAGTGTTTAAATCAACTGAAGATGCTGCACCTGTACCTGATGCAATCATACGACGACCGTTAACAAGAACTAGAGTACGGTTTGAACCTAGACCACGTAAGTTAACACGAGCATTACCGCCAGAACCGTTGTTCACAGCTGCGTTAGTCATAGCACCACCAGAAGAAGTCATCTTCTGTAGTACGTCATCAATAGAGGTTGCGCCTGAAGCGATGATAGCCGAAGCATCAATTACGCTTACTGGGCTGGCAGTTTCCATGTCGGTACGCTTAATACGTGAACCCGTTACCGCAATTCTTTCTACTTTCTCAGCTTGTGCTTCTTCAGCGATAACACTTCCTGAAAATACTGAACCTGTTGCGACAGTTGTTGCTGCTATTGTCAAAAAGCCACGGCGGATTGCCTTAGCTGTTAAAGATACTGAACTCATTATAATACTCCCTTCGCTATGCCACATATAAAGCCATAACGTTATATTTTTTATTTTTTAGGTTAAACATTTAATTAACCTAGAGCATTATTGTTAAATAAAATCACATTAGTCAACATCTATTACAAATTAATAACCAAGTGCAGGAGTGTTGATACAGACTTAATTTTGACACGTGTTAAAACAATGTTAAAACAAATGAAAACAAATAAAAACAAAGACTTATAAAAATACATCTTTTGGCGGTTAAATATAATGATAACTTTTGTTAACCAATGGTTATTAATAACATTAAATAAGATCAAATATTAACCAAATAAGTTAATTCAATTATGCTTTAGGTTAAATAATAGATCCAAGAAAAGACCTAGAGTTAACAAAATCTTAACCTAAGTAACAGCTTTTTATTAAAAAATAATTTTTAAATCACAATAAAATTAATAATTAGAAGTTGAGCCTGTTTATTATTTAACAAATAACCGACATTCAGCCAGGTTTGAAAAGAGTAATAACTCAATCTGATTCGAAGGTAATTGCAACAATTGAATTTTTAGCAAATAAAAAAGGAATACTTATTCACATATATGAAAATAAGAAAGTCTCGGTTTCGATTGGAAACACAAAGAAAAATCAATCGATAAAACGGCTATAAGTTCCGAGCAGGGGTTGGAATAGAAGCAAGAAGAGCTATCAGCAATTTTTAGGCACAAAAAAAGGAGCCATTAGGCTCCTTTTTTGCGTAATTCAGTAAGAATTAACGAGTGCGAGCACATAACTCTTCAGCACTGAAGAAGTATGCAACTTCACGTTCTGCAGATGCTACAGAATCAGAACCATGAGCAGCATTTTCGTCGATGCTTTCAGCAAAATCTGCACGGATTGTACCTTCAGCTGCTTCAGCTGGGTTAGTAGCACCTAAGATCTCACGGTGAGCTAGAACAGCGTTTTCGCCTTCAAGCGTTTGAACCATGATAGGACCAGAAGTCATGAATGCAACTAAAGCACCAAAGAAAGGACGTTCGCTGTGCTCAGCGTAGAAGCCTTCAGCTTGTTCTTTGCTTAGGTGAACCATTTTAGAAGCGATGATTTTCAGGCCAGCAGTTTCAAAACGGTTGTAGATAGCGCCAATGTGGTTTTTTGCAACAGCATCAGGCTTAATGATAGAAAAAGTACGTTCGATAGCCATGAAAAGCTTCCTTCTTGATATAGGGTTTTTAAATTCGCGCGGATTATACGAAATTTACGTCAACATGCATAGGCCTAATGGCATCACATAATCAAAATGTAACCATGTGACTTAGGTTCTACTCAATTTGTGATAAACCTCAAGCTGCTCAGCAATAAAGAACTCACATTTAAACGACTCTGTTTAGCCATAGTTCAAACCAATAAAGCACTGTACATTACTGGCTCGCAAAACTCGGCAGTAAGTAGTTAAGCAGCATTTGGGGGAGTTCTGTTACGAAGGTTTCTTGATCCATTGAGCATGCTATTGCAGGCGTTAAACTAGGGTATAGAATCTTATCAAGTAAACTGTTAATCAACATGTATATCGCCATGTCGGCAGCTTGCTGCTTTTTAAGGTCAACTTGAATCGAATCATTGTTGTCGGGAGAAAACTTTAATAACAAATTTGATAAACGGCTATAGGCTTCATTTCTATCTAGAGTGGGGTTAGCAAACATAGTATCTGAATGAAGCCGTGCATTTAAATGAATAGTCCTAAAAACGCTTTTTCTAGCATCAAGAAAATCGTTGGTTGAACGACACAACAAAGTCACTTGCTGCTCAAGCGTATGACATTCTGCGGACTCCATTTGATCAATCCATTGTCCTAGTTCCTTCCCAAACGCATCGTAAAGCAGCGGCAATAACGCTTCTTTGTTTTCAAAACGACGGTAAAAAGTACCTACGGACACCCCTGCACCTTCAGCTAATTCTTTAATGCTGATGTGCTCAAAATATTTAACTTTAAGGGCGTTTTGTAACGACACTAGGAACTTATCATGGGTTTCTTGACTGCGTTTTTGTTTCGGACGTAAATCAGGTGCTGACATTGACTATTCCATTCAAAATCAATAAGTGAGAATAACTCATCGCATCATACAATTTATTGTAGGCAAACTCTAACTCAAGGTTAATTCAAAGCCTAAAAGTGATAATTCACTTTGTGTGGCCATTATTTATATCGCAATTTGACGCTATAAAATCAAGTGACGAAATAAAAAGCAACGGCTGAGTGCCGTTGCTTTTCACGTAGACTCAATCAACTCAACGTCAATTGCTTGGTGTTTGCTAAACAGAGCTAGCCCAAATTGGCCTACCAGCAGCAGTTAACTAAAGCTGCTAACTAACTATAGCTGTTCACCATTTTTATCTTCACCAATGAGGATCCAACTTGGGTTGCTGTTGTAGTCAGGGTGCAGCTGCCAATTACTAGCATCATAAATCCATGGTTGTAAGCACGTTCTATCGGTCACACAAGGATCAGTTAGCGCATCCATGAACTCAACAACGGTATTAGATTGATCGATGTTAATATCGATTTCTGGCGCAGGAGAATTAGATGTTGTCTCATCAAAACTCTGCCTAAATAAAAAGCGGGTATTGTCGAACGCATAAGGATTCATGTTGTTATAAACCTGCTCACAACTTTCACCATACTTACTCATGATATCAACTATCGAAGTTAGCTCACAGTACTCAGCATTACCTATTTCATTAAATGAAGCATTAGCATTAAGAATTGTACTGATGCCGAGTAAGTTATTCATCGCACCACCAGGATTGCCATACACATCCATCACTTGAGTCAATGTCGATAACGCGCCGTTGTGCATATAAGGCCCTGTCACAGCAATGTTAAGCAAAGGCGAAGTGCGAAAATGATATGCATCTCCTATATCACCCGTCACATTCTGACGCCCAAAATCACTACCAGTGACAAACTGGTTGTCATCACCATTACCTGGGCCAACCTGACCTAAACCAATGGCATGAAATTCACCATCGGTAAAGTTGTCACCTGAATGACACTGGCTACAGGCTGCGCCGCCTTCATCACCCGCGGTCATAAATAACACCGCTCCGACTTTTTGATTAAAACTCAATGTATCAATGTCTTTATTAGATTCACCACGCAAAGCTGCGAGGTATTCTTTCCATGGATTATCAGCAAAAATCATCGACTCCTCAAAAGCGGCTAGTGCTTCGGCAATTAAATCAAACGTAATAGTGTTATTGCCATAGGCATCAATAAATAATGCCTCCCATTCAGCATCTCCTTCAAAACGTTCAGCGAGCATATCGCGATACGCTTGATTGCTTGAGCCTAAAGGCTCATCACCGCGCATTTCATTGTGAGTAATGGTTGGAAAACGCGACTGAGCATTGGCAAGCGATGCCCCCGAAGGAATGTTGTTATCAGCAGTGGTAGAACTAGTTGAATCTGGGGTAATAATACCGCCATCAGTGCCGCGAGCACCTGGCGTATTATTAACACTTTCTATTCTGGAGTCCCAAAATAAGCCCCTATCTAACAACCCCAGATTAAATATGGTTGGCGCATTACGACCAATAACAGGATAGCCTTCTAGCTCACCTGCATCACTGCCATTAAAATAACGGCCTGATCCAAGCAAATTGGGGTTAAAATCATGAAAAACATCTACCGCATCATATCCCACTGGCCAAGATAGATTATCACCACCACCAAGCACCGGGTGGTGACAAGATGCACATGCAGTATCGTATTCGCCACTTAAGCGTTTAGAGTAAAATAATGCTTTACCTAATTGGGCTTTGGCATCATTGATGTTAGGTAAATCGCGGCCTACAGTTGGGTCGCCCGTTAAGCCTTGTTCATTAATTAGCACTTGAGCGTGAACATCAACAGGTTCCATGCTGCCAGATATCGTACCTAAACCATCATCACTTATGATGGCCTCTCCTTCTTGAACATCAACTTCTGAAAGCTGTAAATCGTCAATGCCAGAACGTACGACTCTCACTAACATTGCATCGCTGCGGCCCTTAAACCAATTTAACCCTGTTTTGAAATTAATAAACCAAGAGTCCTGTGAAAACTCAATCATAGGTGATGAGCTCCAAGTGTATTCTTGGGCTGTGGCGGGAAATACATTTAAATTAATCGCAGGTGAAACGGTTGTGAAATCAACCAGCGAAAATAACTCTTTATTGTTCGGTAAACGCCAATCACTGTAGCCAGCCAAATCATGATTCTGCGCAAACGCTAACGCATCCCCCCAATCCATCGCATCAGCAGTTCCGTTATCACACTGCAGCCCATCAAGACCGGCAACACATTGAGCCCACATTAATCCTGTAGCCGAATCTGTTACGGTGCCATCATCATGTACCACATAACGCTCATCTGGCGTTTCTTGTATATTGGCTTCAGTTGAAACGGGATCAATCACTCTAACTAAACGTATTGCAGCAGATTGATAACGTTGAATATTTTTATTATTCCCAAATACATATTGAAAAGCCCAAGCATAGAACTCACCATGCTCGCCACTGTAAGGTAACGCACTCCAATAGAATTCACTTACAGTATTCGGAAAGTAATCGGTATCTATTTTTGTCGCACGACTTGAGGCACCAAAGTGCGCAATTGACATTAAATGGCTGTTACTCGGTACTCGCCAGTCACTGTAACCACAAAGGTTTTCTTCATTGGTTGTGATGATTAACCCATTCCAGTCATCATAGTAATCACCTTTTCGTTCAATCCCTTCCCTTTCTCGTGCAGTTAACCCGCCCCAGCGATAAGTATTGCTCGCATCACGAATACCACCGTCTCGAGTTTTAACTTCCCACATTAATCCTGTGCGATTATCTCGAACGCAGGCCCAAGGGGAAGATGTATAGTTGCCACTGCCAGTATATTCAGAGCCATCTGCATTTATACGAGTGAAATCAAACCCATTAGCACCATTTTGCCCTGAGTCAGTAACAGCACTTCGTCCTTGGCTGCAGTCTTGCGCTAAATTCGTTACATTATCACTTGCCGTAATACTCACACTGCAATCAGTGCCGTTTCTGTCATAGTCCGACCCAAAACCAATCCCGGTGTCATTGAGCGCAGCCATGCCAAGATTGAAATTTTGCACTGGCGCCTCACCAGAACCACCGTCATTCCCACCTTCACCACCATCGCCACCACCATCTTCATTATCTTCTCCACCTGAACCGTCTTCCCCCGAATCTTCATCACCCGTATTTCCTTCACCAGGGTCGCCTCCTATTTCAGTTTCATCACTACTGGAATTGGAGTCATCGCTACCACCACAGCTTGCTAAGAAAAAAATGAATATCAAAGAACAGAGAATACGAAGTGTGCTTTTAATTTTTAGTTTGGTTATCACAATACCGCTCCAATATGTTGTTAACTTTTTTGTATCATAAACTGACAAAGATGAGCGGAAGATGAGCAAATAAAATTGATTTAAGGTTTATAACGCAAAGAGATGTTTATCATTAAATAACTGAAGGTTAAGTTAGATTTTACTAATAACTTTATAACAATTTTGTGTTTACTTAGCTTCTATAGGATATTTGAGATTCATATATAACTGTTGTCCATGTAGTTCAGCAATGAGTTCAAGTGACAATGCTTGTGTTGCACTTTGTGCTATTGAAAGCCCTAACCCTACATGCTTAGTTCCTGTTCGAGACAGATCTTTACGCCACAATCTATCAAACATAGTATTCAAATCATCTCGGTTGAGATTAGGTGCATCATTCACGACTCGTATAACGGAATATCTACTTTCACTGTCGATTGTGATTTCACTATTCTCTGGGGCATATTCCACCGCATTACTGATTAAGTTCGAAATAATCATCCTTAAAAGCCGAGGATCGCTCAGGACACAATAACCATCATCAATAAGCTGAATAATTGTCATGTTGCGTTGGTTAATTTGATTAGTGTGTAACGAGATACATTCTCCAACAAGGCTCGCTAAGTTCACTTGTTCTAACAAAACTTCAGCACGTGAGTTTTCAACTCTGGCTAATGAAAGTAAACCATCGATGGTCTGTTGCAATTGCGCTGAAGATTCAGCAATATAATGGAAATCTTCTGTTGAGGATTGCTCAGGCCACTTTAGCGCTACTTCACTTGTGGTGCGCATCGCCGCTAGTGGTGTGCGTAACTCATGGGCTAAGTCGTTATTAAACTGACGTTCTCTTGCAAAACTTTGCTCTAACCTAGCAAGTAATTGATTTAATCTTGCCACCAGCGGCGTAATTTCAGCAGGCACATCAACTTCAACTAATCGATTGTGTAATGACCCCGCTTCGACATTAGCCACTTGCTCTGACAAGTCATGAATAGGAATTAATGCTCTTTTAATTACAACAATAAGAATCGCTGATAATAAACTGCAGAAAAACAGCCCGCCTAACAATAATTGAAAAGCAAACGCAGATAATCTCTGATTAATATCTTCTCGGTTAATCGCCACAGAAACATTGATAGCAGGTCGTCTTGGTCCACCTTTTAGCGTAAATGAGTGAACACGGATATCAGCACCGGAGCTTAATTGGCTATTGAACTGAATCCCATCAACATTGTTCGTTGCAACTAGCTCTTCGGAGAGATGAAGTTGTTCACTACCTAAGCTAATTGATTTACTCAGAGTTTGACCGTTGAGGCCCCAAGTTTGCAGATAGTAACCACTTTCCACATCGTTGAGTTTTAATTTGGTGCTTGAAGCAAAGCCTTGTTCTATAACTACAGCGCCGAAACGAGGTGTTGGTCTCATCAACGTTAACTTCATGATCCGAGAAAATTCATTTAGCTCATTATTAAGACTGGCATTTAATCTGCGCTGTTCAGAAAAATACAATAATGAACCCGCTAATATGGCAATAATCACAAAGCTTGGTACTAGCCATATTAAAAGTTTACTGCGAATACTCTTCATGGTTTTTTCGGGCTAATCATATAACCCATACCTCTTCGAGTATGAATAAGCGGTGCACTTGATGTAGATACGCTAATGGCTTTTCTTAATGCACATATTGCAGTATCGACAACATTACTCGTTGGGGATACTTGTTCATCATAAATATGATGTTCTATTTGAGTACGGGAAATAACGCTATCAGTGTGCAACATCAACAACTCTAGTAATGCATACAACTGAGAAGGTAAAGCGATGGCTTGTTCTGCACGTTTTACCGTTTTGGCAGACCTATCCAATACAAGATCCGCAACCACAAGTTTCGGCGAACGGTGTTGATATTTACGTCGAGCTAATGCTTCGACGCGAGCAATCAATTCTTCAATTGCAAAAGATTTAACTAAATAGTCATCCGCACCTAAACGCAGTCCAGCTACCCTATCTTCAATAGAATCTTTTGCAGTTAAGAACAACACTGGGGTTTCATTGTTTGCCTCACGTAGTTTTTTAAGCACTTCACGGCCATCCAAGCCTGGCAACATTATATCAAGAATGATGACATCATAATCATGCTCTAATGCCATCCATAAACCTTCTTGTCCATCACCTGTGGCATCAACTGCAAATCCAGATGCTTTTAAGGCTTTAACCACCGGTCGACGTAATGCTTCAGAATCTTCGACCAACAATAATCTCATATAACCCCACTTTAAAAATTAAATGCTTGGACAATAAACTCAGTAAAATCTATATGGCGAACTCTATGACATAATCATACTAAAGATAACATGAGCAGAAGATTAACATTCAAATTAATCTTGTTACTTGTCAATACTTTTGGATGTCAATTCAATAAAGCCAATCTCTTGCTCAAAACTGCTAATTTGGGATAAATGGCTTTATGACGAACGGCTAAAACACACATGCCCCTTTACTATTAAGAAGCAGAACTACACAAATATGAATAAACAAAAAAGGGCAATAACATTGCTGTTATTGCCCTTTCATATTCTAAGTTAGAATCTAGCCTAATGTCCTTCAGACACCATGTTGACAGTATACTTGGGGATATCAATCACTAAGTCACAATCAACCACTTTAGCTTGGCAAGATAGACGACTCTCAGGCTCTAAACCCCATGCTTTATCAAGCATATCATCTTCTAACTCATCGCTTTCTTCTAGTTGGTCAAAGCCTTCACGAACAATACAATGGCATGTAGTACATGCATTCGACTTTTCACAGGCGTGTTCAATGTGGATGCCATTTTTTAATGCAACATCTAAAATGGTTTCGCCAACTTCGGCTTCAACAACTGCTCCATCTGGACACAGCTCTTCATGTGGTAAAAAAACTAACTGTGGCATTTCATCACCTATATATTATCGACAGACTGACCTTTCAGCGCTGCTCGAATTGAATTGTCCATACGACGATTAGCAAACTCTTGAGTTTGTGCATCTAATGCTTCAATCGCTTTTTCAATAGCGTCGGTATCTTCACCCTGAGCAGTTAATTGTAACTGTTCAATGGCGGTATTAATCTCAGCTTGCTCTTGAGGATTAAGTAAATCGGCATCTTTGGCTAATGCTGCGCTCAAGGTTTCTACCACTCTTGAAGCTTCAACTTGTTGCTCAGCTAACATTCGACGAGTGATATCATCTTTCGCATGTTTCATTGAGTCTTTTAGCATAGTCGCGATTTCGGTATCAGATAAACCAAATGAAGGCTTAACTTGAATCGTGGTTTTAACTTCAGTTGATTTTTCCATCGCTGTAACACTCAACAAGCCATCAGCATCCACTTGGAAAGTCACCCGAATATGCGCTGCGCCTGCAGCTAATGCAGGAATACCATTTAAGGTAAAACGCGCTAATGAGCGACAATCATCTACTAGCTCACGTTCACCTTGTACAACATGAAAAGCCATAGCCGTTTGGCCGTCTTTAAATGTGGTGAACTCTTGTGCTCTGGCAACAGGAATGGTGGTATTACGCGTAACGACTTTTTCAATTAACCCCCCCATGGTTTCGATACCAAGGGAAAGCGGGATCACATCCAGTAATAATAAATCTGATTCTGGCTTATTGCCCACTAAAATATCGGCTTGAATCGCAGCGCCAATGGCAACAACGCGATCTGGGTCAATAGACGTCAGTGGTGCTTTTTTGAAAAAGCTCTCAACTTGCTCACGTACTAACGGTACACGAGTAGAGCCGCCAACCATGACAGTTTCAATAACTTCATCAGCAGTGACATCTGCATCACGTAAAGTGCGGCGACAACTTGCAATGGTCTTTTTAACCAGTGAGCCGATTAATGACTCAAACTCAGCTTTTGAAACTTCAGTATTTACCGTATCGCCATTATCTAGAGTGACAGACGCAACACAAGTATCAGTATTGGTTAATTGCTCTTTGACTCGACACGACTCAATTAATAACTGACGCGATAAAGAGGCAGAAAGGTCATTAAGCCCTAAAGCTTGCTGTAAATGCGCTTGTAAAAGGTGGTCAAAATCATCGCCGCCTAGCGCAGAGTCGCCGCCAGTTGCTAAGACTTCAAATACGCCACGATTAAGACGAAGGATTGAGATATCAAAAGTCCCGCCACCTAAATCATAAATAGCAATAACACCTTCTTGCTTAGTATCTAAACCATATGCAATAGCTGCAGCAGTAGGTTCGTTTAATAAACGTAATACTTTAACGCCCAATAACTCAGCAGCATCTTTAGTGCCTTGACGCTGTGCGTCATCAAAGTAAGCAGGTACAGTAATTACCACACCTTCTAAATCACCACCTAAGGTTTTTTCAGCACGGCTAATAAGCGGTTTAAGAATTTCTGCAGATACTTGAACAGGATTAACAGCACCATTAGCCGTATTAAAAATAGGAAGACCATTGTCACTGGCTGTTAAATCGTATGGCAGTTGATGCTCACCAGCTTGAATATCGGCAAGGCTTCGCCCCATAAAACGTTTCACTGAAACTATGGTATTTTTAGGATCTTTGGCAGAGTGAATTTGAGCTGCTACGCCAGTTTCGATAATGCCGTCCCCGTAATGCACAACCGAAGGTAGCGAATGCTGGTTGTCACTATCAGGTAAAGTCAGTGCTTCACCACTTCTCACAGCCGCAACTAATGAATTTGTTGTACCTAGGTCGATGCCCACAGCTAGGCGGTGCTGATGTGGCGCAGCGCTTTGACCGGGCTCAGCGATTTGAAAAAGGGCCATAGTATTCCAATTGTTTAGTAATCAAGAATCATTCAAAAGATAATAAAAAGCCCTGTTACAGTAACAGAGCAAATTGTTAATCTAGTAGTGAATCTTCAATTCTTGCGAGTTCATCCTGCAATTTTGCCATAAATTTTAGCTTTCTTATTTGATCCGCTGCAGATAAATTATCTTCATCTGTGTTGGTTACTAATAATTGGGCAAGTAATTGCGAAAGTGTCTTTTCAAAGTCAGCAAACGATTGGTACAAATCATCAATTGATTCATCAGCTTGTTGACTATCTTTGATATCTTCTAGGGATTCACGCCATTCCATTTGCTGCATCAAAAAAGCGGTATCTTTGACTGTAGTGGTTTCATGGCTTATATCAATGCCACGTAAACTCAGCATGTGCTCTGCACGTCTTAATGGATTTTTTAGCGTTTGATAACCGTCATTAACCTGCGCTGTACGTTGCACAGACAGCAATTTTTGCTGTTCAGACTCGTTAGCAAATTTATCGGGATGAACCGCCCTTTGCAGTTCGCGATAGCGCTCTGCAAGGTTAGCGGTGTCGATATCAAAGGAAGGTGTTATTTGAAATAATTCAAAGTAATTCATTGGCAGATATCATGCTCTATGTTGGTAAATTAGAGTGAGGCTCTACTGCTACACAGTAAAGCTTTCACCACAACCACATTCACCTTTGGCATTAGGATTGTTAAATTGGAAACCTTCGTTTAGGCCTTCTTTAACAAAATCTAATTCAATGCCTTGAAGATAGATAAAACTTTTAGCATCGATAATGATGTTAACGCCTTCAATCTCAAAAACATCATCATCATCGTTAGCTTCATCAACAAACTCAAGCACGTAAGCCATACCAGAACAGCCAGATGTTCTTAACCCTAGGCGTAAACCCAAGCCTTTTCCTCGATTAACTAGGAAAGATTTCACTCGTTCAGCCGCAGCTGGGGTCATTGTTATTGCCATCTTAACTCCGGTATTACTTGTCTTGCTTTGATTTGTACTCATCTAATGCTGCTTTAATAGCGTCTTCGGCTAGAATAGAGCAATGGATTTTAACAGGCGGTAATGCAAGTTCTTCAGCAATGTCAGCATTCTTAATCGTTGCTGCTTCATCAACACTTTTGCCTTTAACCCACTCTGTTACCAGCGAGCTAGAAGCGATTGCGCTACCACAACCGTAAGTTTTGAATTTAGCATCTTCAATGATACCGTCTTCGCCGATTTTTAGTTGAAGCTTCATCACGTCACCACATGCTGGTGCGCCAACCATACCTGTTACCACTGAAGGATCATTCTTATCAAATGAACCCACGTTGCGTGGATTTTCATAATGTTCGATTACTTTTTCGCTGTAAGCCA
Source organism: Shewanella goraebulensis (assembly GCF_030252245.1). Classification (NCBI taxonomy): domain Bacteria; kingdom Pseudomonadati; phylum Pseudomonadota; class Gammaproteobacteria; order Alteromonadales; family Shewanellaceae; genus Shewanella; species Shewanella goraebulensis. The sequence goes on along the minus strand of NZ_CP126972.1, from coordinate 1,984,281 downwards.
TAACAATTCTGCTCCGTTTATCGCTATCGATAATAATGTATTAGTGATGTGCCCACTGAACTTGGTCCAGATCGATACCATCTTTAAACATCTCCCAAAGTGGAGACATTTCACGTAACTTACCGATAGAGTCATCAATTACTTTAATTGCATGCTCGATATCTTCATCAGTGGTAAAACGACCAATTGAGAAGCGGATTGAGCTGTGTGCCATTTCATCATTCAAGCCTAATGCACGTAGTACATAGCTAGGTTCTAAACTTGCAGAGGTACAAGCTGAACCAGAAGATACGGCTAAATCTTTTAGCGCCATCATTAATGACTCACCTTCAACAAAGTTGAAGCTCACATTAAAGATACCGCAGTAGCGTTGTTCCATATCGCCATTGATATAGGTTTCTTCGATATGCTTAATGCCAGCCCATAGCTTGTCACGTAGACGAAGTATGCGCGCATTATCTTCAATCATATCTTGCTTAGCGATAGCTGCTGCTTCACCTAAGCCAACGATTTGGTGGGTAGCTAATGTGCCACTACGCATTCCACGCTCATGACCGCCACCATGCATTTGAGACTCTAAACGAATGCGTGGTTTACGACGCACGTATAATGCACCAATCCCTTTTGGTCCATACATTTTATGGCCAGAGATTGAAATCAAATCTACTTTAGTCGTTTTCACATCAATCGGTAATTTACCTGCACTTTGTGCAGCATCCATGTGGAAGAAAATACCTTTTGAGCGACATAATTCACCAATTGCATTGATGTCTTGAATAACACCAATTTCATTATTCACATGCATGATGCTCACTAAAATTGTGTCATCACGCATTGCACCTTCAATCACTGATAATGGGATAAGTCCATTGTCACCTGGTTCAAGGTAAGTCACTTCAAAGCCTTCGCGCTCTAACTGGCGACAAGCATCAAGTGTTGCTTTATGTTCTGTCTTACTGGTGATGACATGCTTGCCTTTCTTGTTATAGAAATGCGCAATACCTTTAATAGCAAGGTTACTTGATTCAGTCGCACCAGATGTGAAAACAATTTCACGGTGATCGGCATTGATTAAATCAGCCACTTGATTACGAGCAATATCAACTGCTTCTTCGGCTTGCCAACCGTAGCGGTGAGAACGTGATGCAGGGTTACCAAACACACCGTCCATTGTCATAAATTGGACCATTTTGTCGGCAACACGTTTGTCGACAGGGGTTGTTGCGGCATAATCTAAATAGATAGGAAGCTTCATCATACACTCCGTACTGAGTAGTCATCTGTGTGACCACTTACAACGTACATATATTGTTATCGATACATCAACACAAAACTACAAAGTAACTCTGTGCTCATTCTGCATTTCATCTTGCTTTAAAGAGATAAATTGAACATCTCGTTTATGCATTAATCCAGCAAGCGTAATGCCATCTAAAAATTCTGAAATCTGTTTACTTAAATCTCCCCATAAAGAATGGGTGAGACAACGGGAGCCACTTTGGCAATTCCCTTTTCCCTGACAACGAGTCGCATCAACTGACTCATCTACAGCATGCACGACCATGCCAACAGAGATATCGTTCGCTTCTTGCCCAAGACGATAACCGCCTCCAGGGCCACGAACACTAGATACAAGACCATGTTTACGAAGCTTAGCGAAGAGTTGCTCAAGATAGGAAAGCGATATTCCCTGTCTTTCAGAGATATCCGCTAAGGGAACTGGCCCGGTGGCTGAGTGAATAGCAACGTCCAGCATAGCTGTCACTGCGTAGCGACCTTTTGATGTCAGTTTCATAACGTTATTTGCTCCCATATACTATAGGGCAATTTCACCATACCCGAGTAAATTAGTCAAGTATTTAACCTACTAAATCACTCAAGTATTATATCTCGTTCGCGTCTAACAATTTAGGTCTTAAAAATTGCAGGGGTATTTAACCTTTTTATACCGCAAGATTCAATGCTAGAGAGCTAATAATTGACCGAATATGTGATAAAACTGCAGTATGTCAAAAAAAATTGATTACTGTGAAAACCCGACCACTTAGAAATAAAAAAGTCGATACCTTTAAATGGGTATCGACTAAGTCATTTTCAAGGCTAATGCTTAAATAATTGGATCGAACTTATCAATTTCTTGAATTCGCTTCTCAGCAGCTGCTTGCTCTGCTTCTGTAAAGTTATCAACATTGAGTTCAGGTAACTTTTCAGTGCAGACTTCGCCGCCCATGGTTTGTACTGCTTGGCAAATCTCTTGTACTTTTGAGTCCATTAAGTGCATGTGATCCAACATCTGACCAATGGCACTTGCTACAGGATCAGGATTATCTGGCGATACTGCATATGCATCAAAGCCGTACTTCTTAGCCATAGCACTGCGGCGCTCAGTTTGCTCTTTCGATTGCTCGGAAGGTTTTGCCACAACGCGAGCAGGAATACCCACAACCGTTGTTTCTTTGGCAACATCTTTAACCACAACCGAATTAGAACCCACTCTTGCCCCGTCATGCATTGTAATTGGTCCAAGAATTTGAGCGCCTGCGCCAACAACAACATTGTTCTCAAGCGTTGGGTGACGTTTGCCTGCTTGCCAAGTGGTGCCACCTAATGTAACGCCATGATAAAGCGTACAGTCATCGCCTATCTCGGCAGTTTCACCAATAACAACCCCCATACCATGGTCGATAAAAAATCGACGTCCAATGGTTGCGCCAGGGTGGATTTCAATACCAGTGAACCAACGTGAGAAGGTAGATAAACATCGTGCTAGCAAATGCCATTTAGCATTCCAAAGCTTATTGCTAATGCGGTGAATCCAAATCGCATGCATGCCTGGATAGTTTACTAAAATCTCGAAACTACTATTTGCCGCTGGGTCGCGGTGATAAATAGATTCAATATCTTCCTTCAATCGCGCTATCACGCCCATGTCACAGTCCTTCTTTTACAACTTCGAATGTCTTACTTACTTCGTTATACAAATGACACTAACAACAGTTTATGACTCTTTGTCTTTGCTGCTATCTTCTTGCGGCATTTTTTTATCTATCGAGGTTAAAATACCGCGCAGAATATTCATTTCAGCCGTCTCAACTCTGGCACGACTGAATAAACGTTTCAGCTTAGTCATAATCTGACCTGGATGATTTTTAATAATGAAATTGGTTTTAGTCAATGTCGACTCAAGATGAACATAAAAGCGTTGTAAGTCTTCTGATAGTGGGTATTCCTCTTCAAAAGTTGCTTTTTCATCCAACGCTAAATGTGCCATGCGGGTTTCATAACAAATGATTTGCACTGCCTGAGCTAAATTAAGTGAGCTATATTCAGGATTGGCTGGGATAGCAACATGATAAGTACACTCTTGCAGCTCTTCATTACTTAAACCGTGGTTTTCACGACCAAATACAATAGCAACAGGCCCTTTTAGACTCTCAAGTGCTAATTTTTCGCCCGCCTCTTTTGGAACAAGCATTGGCCAATCTAAGGTTCTGCTACGTGCACTTGTTGCAATAACTAGGCTGCAACCTTCAATGGCCTCAGATAATGAATCAACAATGGTGACGTCTCTAATCAAGTCGGCGGCACCTGCTGCAAGTGCGATTGATTGACCATCAGGCTCAACTCTTGGTTCTGCAAGGTACAGATTTGATAAGCCCATGGTTTTCATGGCTCTAGCAGTAGAGCCGATATTTCCGGGATGAGATGTCCCAACTAAAACAACGCGTATATTACTCAGCATGAAACTACTTTAATTGTCTAAAAAACTATTTGCGGATAGTAACACAAGCAGCAATTAATTCCTTATATGAAAATCTGCATTTGATAAACCTGTCAAAATGCGTATAATTACGCGGCTGATTTATTCGTTCTTTAACATCCAGGGGATTGCTATGCATCCGATGCTGACTATTGCCACGCGCGCTGCACGCGCTGCGGGCCAAACTATTATGCGCGCCTATACTGAACTCGACAAAGTTGAAGTTGATTCAAAAGGTCTAAATGACTTTGTAACAAGTGTAGACAAGGAAGCAGAAGCTACCATCACATACCAAATTCGCAAGTCTTACCCAGACCACACGATTGTTGGCGAAGAAGACGGTGAAAACCGTGGTTCTAATAAAGATTATGTATGGATAGTTGATCCTTTGGATGGTACCAACAACTTCGTTCGTGGTATCCCTCATTTCGCAGTATCTATCGCAGTTCAATATAAAGGCAAAATTGAAGTTGCCGTTATTTACGATCCTGTTCGCGAAGAATTATTCTCTGCAGTACGTGGCCAAGGCGCTAAAGTTAACGACTTCCGCCTACGTGTAACAGGTGTAAATGAACTAGCTAATACCATGATAGGTACTGGTTTCCCGTTCAAGTCTCGTCAACACACTGAAACCTACATGAACATTCTTGGTGAAGTATTCCCAGTATGTGCTGATATTCGACGTGCAGGTTCTGCCGCGTTAGATTTAGCTTATGTAGCAGCTGGTCGTTTAGACGGTTTCTTCGAAATTGGTCTTAAGCCATGGGACATTGCAGCAGGTGATTTAATCTGTCGTGAAGCTGGCGGTACCGTGACTGACTTCACTGGTAACCATAATTACCTAGCATCTGGTAACGTTGTTGCTGGTTCGCCTAAGGTGACTTCAGAGCTTGTTAAGATCATGCGTCCTTTATTGAATGAAGGCTTAAAACGCTAATCACTTTTCTAACAACATACCGTTAGAACATAAAACCGCCAGACTTAATTGTTATTGGCGGTTTTTTTATGTCTGCGATTTATCAATGGCTTATTGTATAAATCATATAAATTTATCTTTTTTGATCTGGATCACTCAGCAAACTGGCTCCTAGCAGAATATACTGAATTATCAATTAGATTTATAACAAGAGATAACATCATTATGCCGCTCCCTATCCTTCGTCAAATAGGCATCAAGAGCCTAAAAAGCGTTGAACACGTCGTTTTATTTATTATTTCCGTTGCGACCGTGTTTGCTATCGGCGAAGAAATCCTCCACATGTTCGAAATTAGAACAGTCGAGCTGGCAGATTTACTCTTACTATTCATCTATCTCGAAGTATTAGCTATGGTGGTTAACTATCTAGAGTCAGGTAAATTACCAATCCGCATGCCGATTTATATCGCCATTGTGGCCCTAGCCCGTTATTTAATTCTGGATATGAAAGGTATGGATGACTGGCGTATTTTGGCTATTTCGATTTCCACCATTGTACTTGCCTGCACCGTTATTGTTATACGCTGGGGTCAACTCAAACTGCCATACCCGAAGAATAAAGATTTAGATCATTAATCAGTAACCTCTCAGCACCAATCAAATATTGATAATTAAAGCGATAAGTAACTAACTTATCGCTTTTTTTATGGATGTTGATTAGTATTAATTAAGTGCATAAACAATGTACATAAACAATGTGCATTAACAAAAGCCAACACGGAGTGACGCGGCAATGTCTAATGAACCCACAGGATTTGAAGAAAAACGAAACTCATTAAGAGTGGATATGGAAGCTGAGCGCATTCTATTACATTGGATTGATAGTGCCGGCGAGCCTAATGAAGATTACGGTGTTTGTATTGACTTAGCACGCAAAGGGATACTCATTGATTACAAAAGCGCTTTCGAACTTGGAGATTTAATCGCTATCACCTTTAATCAAAATACAGAAAAACAAAATACTATTAAAGGTCAAGTATGCCGCTGCACACAAGCAAATCCGCAAAGCTTTCACATTGCATTGCAATTACTTTGATAATTCACCGGTAATGTCTGAGATAACCAATTACAAATTGGATTATTAATATAAAAATTTTTATTGCCGCTGATTTCAATACTTCTGATTTAATGAGTTATTTTCTACTATGATTAATTTAGGGCGATAGATATCTCATCAAATAAGGTAGCGCTATGATAATACTGGTAGGTGGAGAAAAAGGCGGCAGCGGCAAGAGTTGTTTAGCTCAAAACCTTGCTGTATATGTTACCGATACTTTTAAAGCTAATGTATTAATGGTTGATTGTGACCCTCAGCGCACAACATCAGATTGGATCCAAGCCCGCAACACCCAAACTGACTTAAAGCCAATTAATTGTATTCAGCTTTACGGTAAAATCCGTAATGATTTATTAAGCTTGGGCGAACGCTTTGACTACGTCATTGTCGATTGTGGTGGTCAAGATAATCTAGCAATGCGTGCAGCCATGTCAGTGGCGACTTATGTCGTCATACCGCTAAGGCCAAAACGTCGAGACTTAAAAACCTTACCTCACATGGAAGACATGCTCAGTACCTGTAAAATGGTTAACCCTAAAATGGTGGCAACTGTCGTCATCAGTCAGTGCCCTGCACTTCCCTCTCAGTTCAAGCGTATTCTAGAAGCTAAAGATGTTGTTAAATCATTTGGACTTACAGCACTAAATGCGGTGACCTTTAACCGCAATATTTACGATGACAGCGAAGAAAGTGGCTCGTCTGTGTTAGAGATCGATCCTGAAGGCAAAGCCGCACAAGAAATTAGCGCCATTGCAGAAGAATTATTTGCCATCCCACCTGATAACAACTTTGAGTTTTAATCTTGTAATTCATTTTGGGGTTAAAGATTATATTAATGCTTAATTTGACGCATAAGCAATTATTAATTACTAATTACCACCAGACCCTGTTTCATCAGGGTTGATTATCTAAAAACAAATGTCAGTGTATTGCTAGTGCAGATACAAAATGTGATCTTTGCTAACTTATCACACAAAAACCGTTGCTCATTTAAGTTTGCTGCGCCAAGATCGTTTAAGCACTTTATATTGCACTAATTTACTTTCTGCTGACATAACTTAAGTTTGAATCAATAGGCTACCTCTATGGCACTTATTCTCCTCCTGACCCAACAGATGTGCCTGTACCTTGTTATCGTATACCTGTTCAGTAAAACCCCCTTGTTCAAAATGTTTGCTGAAACATCAACTCGCTTACCCCATAAGATTTTTATCTATGTGGTGTTTTCAAGCTTTTGTATTATGGCAACTTATTTTGGTGAGCAAACCACAGGTGCCATTGCTAATACACGGGCAATGGGGGCTGTGCTCGGCGGATTGTTAGGAGGGCCAGTTACAGGGTTCTTCATTGGGTTAACTGGTGGGTTACACCGCTACAGTTTAGGTGGGTTTACCGACCTCGCCTGCGCCATTTCAACCACTTTAGAAGGCCTTTCAGCAGGAATGGTCAGCTATTACCTCAAACGTAGCGGTAATTTAGAGCTAATTTACAATCCGCTTTTAGTTTTCTTAATCACTTTTTGTGCTGAATTAATGCAAATGAGCATTATTTTATTAGTCGCTAAACCTTTTGATCATTCCTTAGAGTTGGTAAGAGCAATCGCGCCGCCTATGCTACTGGTTAACTCTTTAGGTGCAGCTTTGTTTATGAGTATGATCCTCGATCAAAAAACTATGTTTGATAAACTGTCCTCTGCTTTCTCAACTAAAGCATTAAAAATTGCTGAGCGCAGCGTAGGCTTGCTGTCTAAAGGCTTCAATCAGCAATCCACCAGCAAAGTCGCACAAATTATCATTGAAGAGACTCAAGTGGGTGCTGTCGCTATTACCGATAGAGAAAAGCTGTTAGCTTTTATTGGCATAGGGGATGACCATCATATTCCAGGCACTCCTATTTCTTCCCAAATTACCTTAGATGCCATAGCGAATAACACGGTAATGTTTGCCGATGGCGTCGATACAAGCTATTGCTGCTCTATTGCTGATAAAAGCTGCCGGTTAGGCTCAAGCCTTGTTATTCCGCTTCGCTGTGAAAATGAAGTGATTGGCACCATCAAACTTTACGAACCTAAAAATAAGTTATTTTTAAATATCAACAAAACCTTAGGTGAAGGGATAGCAAAACTGATGTCGAATCAGATCTTGTTTGGCCGCTATGAGCAGCAGCAAAATTTATTGACTCAATCTGAGTTGAAATTATTACAGGCTCAAGTGAATCCTCACTTTTTGTTCAATGCTTTAAATACTATCAGCGCCATTATTAAACGTGATCCACAAATGGCAAAGCAACTGCTACAGCAACTTTCACAGTTTTTACGGATCAATTTAAAACGAACCACAGGTCTTGTTAGTCTCAGTGATGAACTTGAGCACATTGAGGCTTATCTCTCTATTGAGCGAGCAAGGTTTATCGATAAACTACAACTAGATATTAATATTCCTACACGGTTACATTATTTGCGCCTGCCCGCTTTTACCTTGCAACCCATTATTGAAAATGCGGTAAAACATGGTACTTCGCATTTAATTGAACAAGGGGTCATCACTGTCACTGCAGAAACAATAAATGAAGAGTTGATATTAAAAGTCACTGATAACGCAGGTTTATACAACCCTCCTGAACATTCAGAAGGGCTTGGAATGAACATTGTTCATAAACGTATTCAAAACCAATTTGGTGATCAATATGGGGTAAAAGTAGATTGTCAGAAGGATAAATTTACCTGTATTTCAATCCACCTTCCTTATTCAGGAGATGTATGATGATTAGCTGTTTAATCATTGATGATGAACCATTTGCCCGCCAGCAATTAGCTGATCTTTTAGTATCAGAAGCTGACTTTAAAATTATCGAACAATGCAGTAATGCCATTGACGGCTTACATGCCATTAATAAACATCAACCTCAGGTAATATTCCTTGATATTCAAATGCCAAGAATTACCGGCTTAGAACTTATCAGTATGCTATCGCCAGACAACATGCCACGAGTGGTATTTGTCACCGCTTTTGATGAGTATGCCGTTAAGGCCTTCGATAATAATGCATTTGATTACTTGCTTAAGCCCATTGAAGATAATCGCTTTAAGCAAACCATCGCCAAAGTCAGAAATGATTTAACTCCACAAGCGATTCAATCGATTGCGCCTGAATATATCGAACACTTACCTTGTTATTGCGGCAATAAATTAAAAGTTGTTGCCACTGAAGAAGTTGAATTCATTTATAGTGATGTTGGCGGCATTCATGTAAATGCCAGTAACAACTATTGCCATACTCAATTAACGTTAAAGGTGTTAGAAGAAAAAACCCCATTAGTGAGATGCCACAAACAGTACTTACTCGCACCGAGAGCGATTTCAGAAATTGAGTTGCTCGATACAGGAGCGGAAGTCACCACCCACAGTGGTAAAAAAGTCCCAGTTTCTCGACGTTATTTAAAGCCGCTTAAACAAGTGCTCGGTTTCCAGTAATATCGCTAATGAATAAGTACAAGTCCAAAAAACGCTAATTGACGACTTAAGGTGAATCAGAATTCAAAGGCGACAGTCTAATTCTATTTTCACCTTGACTGCTTAACGGATAGTAATAACGCTGAGTTCATAGCACTCTCTCTCATTTCTTAGTTTAACCGCTTAATCTGCCATAGTACCGCTTAGCCTCTCAAATCGACCCATTACCCAGTTTGTCCTTTTTTCTTGCCTTAACCTCGTTAAAGTGGCGCCATTGAAAATGGGAGATGTTTAAAATGACTTGGTTTTTACTTTGTGTAGGCTTGCTAATTGGCGGCTACTTTATTTATGGTGCGTTTGTTGAAAAGGTATTTGGGATCAATACTCAAAGACAAACCCCCGCATTCACAAAAACTGACGGCGTGGATTACGTTCCAATGTCGAAAGGAAAAGTGTACTTAATTCAACTATTGAATATTGCAGGTGTAGGTCCTATTTTTGGTCCAATCCTTGGTGCACTTTATGGACCTGCAGCCATGTTATGGATTGTGTTCGGTTGTATTTTTGCCGGTGCGGTGCATGATTACTTCTCTGGTATGTTATCAGTTAGAAATAACGGCCAATCGGTACCAAACCTTGCGGGTAAATACTTAGGTAAACCAGCAAAACATTTCATGAATGTGTTTGCCATAGTTTTATTGTTACTTGTGGGTGTGGTATTTATTTCAGCCCCTGCAGGCTTATTAAGTAAGCTAACTGGCTACGACATGGCTATCTTTGTTGGTATTATTTTCAGCTACTACTTAATTGCTACTTTAGTGCCTGTAGATAAAATCATTGGCCGCCTCTACCCATTCTTTGGCGCATTGTTAATGTTCATGTCTGTCGGCCTGACCTTAGCCATTATTGTTTCAAGCGAGCACTCATTGCTACCTGGTTTTGAAGCAAAAGATTTTTTAACTAATTTAAACCCGAATGATATGCCACTATGGCCTGCATTGTTTATTACCATTGCCTGTGGCGCCGTATCTGGTTTCCATGCCACACAATCACCATTAATGGCACGTTGTGTTGAAAATGAATCTAATGGTCGTTTTGTATTCTTCGGTGCAATGATTGGTGAAGGTGTTATCGCATTAATTTGGTGTGCTATCGCATTATCATTCTTTGGCGGTATTGAAGGTCTTAACGCAGGTATGGACGGTAATCCAGCTAATGTGGTTTATGCTGCTTCAAACGGTTTACTTGGCGCTGTAGGTGGTTTCTTAGCTATCTTAGGTGTAATTGTATTACCGATTACGTCTGGTGACACCGCATTTCGTTCTGCACGTTTGATCTTGTCAGAATTTTTCAAGATGCCACAAACTCAAATCTCTAAACGTTTATTACTGGCTATTCCATTATTTGTGATTGGGGCAATTTTGACCCAAGTTGATTTTGGTATTATTTGGCGCTACTTCGGTGTTGCTAACCAAACAACGGCAGTATTGATGCTTTGGACTGCTTCAGCATATTTACTACGTCACAACAAACTACACTGGATTTGTACCGTACCTGCAATGTTCATGACCTGTGTTGTGATTAGCTTCTTATTAAGCTCACCGACATTAGGCGCTGGCTTGAACATGACGGTATCGACTATTGCAGGAGTAATTTCTACTTTAGTGATTACCGCTTTGATTATGGTAAAAACCAAAGGCAAAGGCGAAGGCGAAGTTGAAGATGATGAAGAGTTAACGCAAACCTTATCAGGTAAAGCCTCAACTGAAGCTTAACGATTCACCATTCATTAAACGTTTATAAAAACGATTAATTAAAGGCCGGTAACTTTGTTATCGGCCTTTTCATTGTTATCAATTAACCTGCGATTGTACTCATTGGTTTTAAGTATTTTTTTTGTCATTTGTTATAATGACCACAAATTAGTTTATTAAGCCTGAGTAATGACACAAGCAAACAACCCACTGCACGGTATAAAACTTGAAACCATCGTTAATGATTTAGTCGATAATTACGGCTGGGAAGAATTAGGAAGCCGTATTAACATTCGCTGCTTTAACGACAATCCAAGTGTTAAATCAAGTTTAAAATTTTTACGTAAAACCGAATGGGCTAGAGACAAGGTCGAATACTTATGGCTTAAAATGAATAAACTTCCTTTGCCTGCACCAAAGCCTTATGTGGACAGAAAGGACGCTCCTGCAGCAAAAGACTCAAAGTCTTTTCATACTGATAAAAGTACTGAAGGTGTTAATGCCAACATTTGGGGCAAGTAGTCACTTTATCGTTTTAGCTGACTCACAGTATTAATAAGCATAAAAAAGGCATGAAATTCATGCCTTTTTTATTGAGTAATCTTAAAGCTAAACTTGCCTACATCGGGAATTCAAAGATTAAACGCCACACCTGTAACTCACCATCAGTTTGATAACTGATACCAAATCGGTCGGTGCTAAACCAACCCCAGCCAAGTGGTTTTGATAACGCCAAGGTCGCACCTACTTCATAAGTGCTTGATGTGTGAATGTCATCTTCTAACGGCGTAATAAACTTAAGCTTATTAAAATACCAGCGCCCAGCAACGAATAGTCTAGGTTCAATAGTATAATCCCCCCAATCCCAATGCTGGCCAAGGCCAAAGTCTATTCCCGACTGCAATACTGAATAACTCTCAGAACTGTCATTAATACTACTTTTATAGCCCGCATAATAAACTCGATTCACCCATACCGGAGTATATTTAGCTTGCTCCAACTCATATAAGGCTGACACACCTGTTGAGAAAATACCCACATTGCTTGAATTGGAAAAGTTGTGCCCATAGCCTAAATCTAAATAGCTTTCCAATGTCAGCTGCTCATCATAAAGCCATTTGTATTCAATTCCTGGCGTGATGGTCATTGTGCCAACATTGTCAGGCAATTCACCTTCGGGTAAGTCACTGAAAGAGTAATTAAAAAAACCTAATGAGATAGGTAATCTTAATGTCAAAATATGATCTTCAGACTCTTCAATATCAAACGCAAACGGAATATTCACTACGGCAGCATTTTGTCCAGAAGCGCGGTAAATACCACTACCAATGTAATTGGCAAAAGCGTAGTGAGATAGATCGGGATTATTTGCCTCATCAGCATGACTGCTAGGCATCATAAAAAAACTAATAAAAAGCGCTGCAAATAACATTGCAACGCTCTTAGAATTGATAAAGCTAAACGCTTTCAATTGCGGTAACCCATTTTAATAAGCTGTTTTAATTACAAGTTAATGTATTCAAAATGAATCAAGGTTATTTTTCGTTATCGACAAAATGATGCTCAGTCATTAAATGACCTAGTTCTGTTGATTTCGTTTTTAAATAATCTTCATTGTAGCGATTTTTTCCCACTTGCAAAGGCACTCTTTCAGCAACTTCAATACCTACAGATTGCATCGCTTTTACTTTACGTGGATTATTAGTCATGAGTTTAACTTTACTCACACCAATTTGCTTAAGCATAGGCTCAATCATATCGTACTTACGCATATCAGCTTCAAAGCCTAAACGCTCATTTGCTTCTACGGTATTAGCACCTTGATCTTGTAATTCATAGGCACGGATTTTATTTAATAAACCAATGCCACGCCCTTCTTGGCGCAAGTAAAGAATAAAACCTTGACCTTGCTCAGCAATGTTTTGCATTGCAGTTTGCAGCTGAAAACCGCAATCGCAACGTAAACTAAATAAAGCATCGCCAGTTAGGCATTCTGAATGAATACGGCCTAACATCGGCTCGGTGGCATTGAGCTCACCATAAGTTAACGCCACATGCTCTTTGCCGGTTTCTGTATCTTCGAAACCATGCATTGCAAATACGCCCCAAGGCGTAGGTAACTTAGAAGTGGCGATATATTTAATCGACATGGATAAACCTTTAAGACAACGCTCAATCCTTGAGACTATTCATCCTTGAACTGACATATATGTCATGACTATTTCGTATATTGGACTAGAATTTTGCAGGAGCAAAACCGGTGACAACAGTGATATTCATTTCACGGCCCATAGCTGTCATTGGATGAACAACTACAAGTCCTTTAACTGACTTTTTAAGTTTGCCCATATCAGCTTGTTCAGCTTTAGTCAGCGCACGATTGAACTTTAAGCCTTTAACTTCTTGACCTTGTTTGTTCAGTTGACGTGATTGCTGGTTTTTCAAACTAGCAATTCGCTTAGTGACTGTGGCAATTTCTTTCTTAAACTGCATGATAATCGCTTTATCTTCACGAGCTTCAGCGGCAGCAAGTTTACGACGAAACTTCTCTGCTTTATCGTTTAATGCTTGCAGTTCTTGTTTTAAATTCATTTCTTTACCTTAAATTCTTTCATGTTATCGATAGCAATGAGTTGTTTTGATATCGAACAACACTTTTTCGAACGCAAATTATATACCTAAAGAGGTTGAATTAGCTAACTTCAAAGCCCGTTACAACGCATAAATTTACTATTTCATCACTGGTATGGGTACTTCATCGTCTAATGGGTATAAATTGGACTTTGATTACTATAGTTTTTTATAACGTTTAAGTTAAACTCGATACAGTAATAACGTCATTATCGATGAAAACAAACTCTGATTGTTCATGTCCCAGTTATTAATAGTTGTAAAACAAATCCATCAAAAGTGAGCTTCAAAAAGCTCTTTCATGACAATCAGCAAGCCACAACTAAAAGTTTACTAACAGCAATAGTTAACCAACAGTAATTAACTCACTCATATCATGAATAACTTGATTTGAACTTCCACGCCATTTTAGGCTTGGGTCGGCTAAGTCTTGTTCAAACTTGCCATCAACTAATACATCCACATACGACAACACTTGCTGTTGTTTCAGCGACATTTCATCAAGTTTATAACCACTCCACAGCCAAATGTCTTTATCAGGGCATTCCGCTTTTACACGTTTTACTAAAGATAATATAGCGGTGAGATTGGCTGGAAATAACGGATCGCCGCCTGACAAAGATAATCCACGGCGTTTGATTCGAGTATCATTTAAATCAGCAATGATTTGATCTTCCATTTGCTTATCCACTTCATGACCTGAGCGAGGATCCCAAGTCGACTGGTTATAACAACCGCGACATTGATGTTCGCAACCTGATACAAACAAAGTGCAGCGCGTACCGGGGCCGTTAATCACATCGACAGGATAATACTGATGAAAATTCATAACACTTACCTTTCAAATAAATAAGGCGCTATTCAGCGCCTTATTTGATTCTATCTTAACTCAATGACACAACTAGATATGCTTAACGCGGCGCTTCACTTCTTCTTGCTTACCGTGGTTAAACGGACGCGCATCTGGGCTACCTAAATAACCACATACACGACGTGTTACCGATACTCTGCTTGGTTCATGATTACCACATTTAGGGCAAACAAAACCTTTGCTAGTACAGTTAAATTCGCCTACAAAGCCACAGTCATAACACTCATCAATTGGCGTGTTGGTGCCGTAATAAGGCACTCGGCTATAACTGTAATCCCATACGTTTTCTAATGCTTCAATGTTGTGTTGCATGTTAGGAAACTCACCATAACAAATGAAACCACCGTTTGTGATTTCTGGATACGGTAATTCAAAATCAATTTTGTCGTATGGATTAACTTTCTTTTCAACATCTAAGTGGAAGCTATTGGTGTAGTAACCTTTATCAGTGACACCTTCAACTACGCCAAACTGTTTTGCATCTAACTGACAGAAACGGCTACACAAGTTCTCACTTGGGGTGCTGTATAAGCTAAAGCCATAACCAGTTTCTGCTTTCCAAGACTCTGTTGCACGCTTCATTACATTGATAATTTCAATGGCTTTGGTACGAAGTAACTCACTATCAAATACATGCTCTTCTGTTCCGTATAACGCATTGATGGTTTCATGCAGACCGATATAGCCTAATGAAATCGACGCGCGACCATTTTTGAAAATTTCAGAAATATCATCATCAGCTTTTAAGCGAACACCACATGCGCCTTCCATATACAGAATTGGTGCTACTCGGGCTTTAACCCCAACTAGTCGAGCGATACGCGTGTCTAATGCTTTACGAGCCAATGTCATTCTTTCATCAAGTAATGCGAAGAATGCTTTTTCGTCGCCTTTTGCTTCAATCGCAATTCTTGGCAAGTTAAGGCTAACCACACCTAAGTTGTTACGACCTTCGTGAACAAGCTCGCCATTTTCTTCGTAAGTACCTAAGAAAGAACGGCAACCCATTGGGGTTTTAAATGAACCAGTGACACGTTCAACTTGTTCATAGTTAAGAATATCTGGATACATGCGCATAGTGGCACACTCTAATGCCAGCTTTTTAACATCATAATTGCTATCAGAAGCTTTATGATTTACCCCATCACGAATAGCAAATACAAGTTTTGGGAACACCGCGGTTTTACGGTTTTTACCAAGGCCTGCCATACGTACTGTTAGTATCGACTTTTGAATTAATCGAGATTCCCAGCTGGTGCCCAAACCAAAACCGAAGGTCACAAATGGTGTTTGGCCATTTGCTGTATGCAGTGTGTTCACTTCATACTCTAAAGACTGGAATGCGTCATGACATTCTTTTTCTGTCTGCGCCATAGCAAAGGCTTCAACGTCGCTAACGCCCCACTCTTTACCAATCACTAATTGCTTTTGGTAACTCTTTTGTACAAATTCTGCTAACACTTCATCGATACGGTTAATGGTAGTACCGCCGTATATGTGGCTAGCAACCTGCGCGATAATTTGTGCAGTAACTGCTGTCGCTGTTGAAATTGATTTTGGCGTATCAATTTCTGCGTTACCCATTTTAAATCCATGGGTCATCATGCCCGCTAAATCAATTAGCATGCAGTTAAACATTGGGAAGAAAGGTGCATAATCAAGGTCATGATAATGCAGTTGACCAGACTCATGAGCTGCAACAATGTCTTTAGGTAATAAGTGCGATTTAGCGTAATGCTTAGCCACAATACCCGCTAATAAATCACGCTGAGTAGGAATAACTTTTGCGTCTTTATTGGCATTTTCATTAAGAATAGAGCTGTCGCTTTGTTCAACTAGACCACGAATTTCACAGTTAAGTTTACTTTTTGCTTCACGACAAATATCGCGGTCATGGCGATACTCGATATAATGGCGAGCCACTTCTTTATGAGGCCCTTCCATTAGTAAGTTTTCAACCAAATCTTGAAGATGATGAATCTCTACTTCTTGTTTGTGTGATAGCTGCTCTTTAATCACACAAGCTACAGTAGCTGCGTAATCTACATCGGCATGACCTGTAGCCGTCGCCATTGCAGCAACAATGGCATCCCTTATTCTAGACTCATCAAATACAGTCCGACAACCGTCCCTTTTTATTACTACAGGCATTACTTTTACTCCATTTATGCACAGGATATAAACACTATATATCCACAGCAAAGAACTAACAAACACAAGATATGGTGCATTAAGCAATAATGAAGACTAGAAATCCATGATCTGGATCATAGTTTAATGAAGGCATATAAAATGAAAAAAATTACTGCCAAGCTCTGCACTAAATAGCAATACAGAGCTTGACCAGAATTATGAAAACCGTTATCGGCCTAGCGAAGAGTTGATTAAATGAGCGGTTTGACGTACTGCTTGTCGACCTGCTTCTATGGCTTCTGCAGCGCGATGAAATTCCATGGTGCCAATATCTGCAAGCTGTGGCACCAAACAAACATCAGGTGGGTCACCCATCAAACGTGCACGCTTATGTCGCTGCTCTAAAATATCCATTGATTGAGACATCACTGCGATCATTCCGGGGTGAGATTTAGTCGACATCGAAAACTTTTCAGTCAGACCAGAAATGTACTCTTTACCTTTACCCAGAATATCCATAAACGCTGACTCAGATTCTTTTGCTTCTTGCTGTTGTTTTTCAAGTGCTGTCGGCGCACGGCTTTTCATTTGTTGTGGCAACATATGCATACTATTGCGACGGTGACCATTCAAATCAACCGCAATAACCACATCCACATCCATTGCACGGCACATTGATACTGGAACTGGATTGACTACTGCGCCATCCACCAACCAGCGATCTTCGAGTTGCACTGGCGGTAAAAACCCGGGCATTGAACAAGATGCTCTAACGGCATGACGTAAATCACCTTCTTTAAACCAAATTTCTTGCCCTGAGTATAAATCTGTCGCAACGGCAGAAAATGGTTTGTTCAATTGTTCAATTTTAAGTTCACCAATTCGGCCTGCTAAGACATCAAACACTTTCTCGCCACTGATTAAGCCCCCCTTGCGCCAGCTTAAATCCATCAAACCTAAAACATCCCAGCTAGAAAACCCGCGTACCCAGCTCTCTAACTCATCGAGATGATCATTGGCGTAAGCCGCGCCAACTAATGCTCCCACTGAACATCCAGCAATTTTATCTGGATAAACCCCCATTTCAGCAAGTTCTTTTAACACACCAATATGCGCCCAACCTTTTGCCGCACCACTACCTAAGGCAACACCTATTCGTAATTGTTTGGTGTTAGTTGCTTCTTTGGGGACATCCGACATGTTTTTATACATCCTTTAACGAAAAATACGACAAAATTAAAATGGTAAAACTCAGCATAACTGAGGCTTAAGCTGTTGGCTATCTCAGGCTTACACGTTATAATATCTGGCTATCATTTTTTAGGGGATTTACCTTTGTTATTTACCGATTTTTCTTTAGACAAACGCTTACTTGAAAGTCTAAAGCATATGGGCATTTCTGAGCCAACTGAAATTCAGCAGCAAGCCCTGCCGATTGCCCTAGCGGGTAAAGATTTAATGGCATCTTCAAAAACCGGTTCAGGTAAAACCCTGGCATTTTTATTACCAGCACTGCAGCGCGTAATATCAACAAAGGCCTTATCTAAAAAAGATCCGCGTGTACTTATTTTATTACCAACCCGAGAGCTTGCTCAGCAGGTTTATGGCCAGCTTCGTTTATTGGTGGCAAACACTCAATATAAAGCGGTGAGCATTTTAGGTGGTGAGAACTTTAACGATCAAGCAAAATCGTTATCCCGTGATCCTCACTTCATTGTGGCTACACCGGGGCGCATTGCCGATCATCTTCAGCAGCGTCATCTTTACCTTAATGGCCTAGAACTGCTTATTCTAGATGAAGCAGATCGCATGCTTGATTTAGGGTTTGCACCACAACTAAAAGCCATTAATGACGCAGCGGATCACAAGCGCAGACAAACCTTGATGTTCTCAGCCACACTCGATCATGACCATGTTAATGATATTGCTGCGACATTACTGAAAACCCCAAGCCACGTGGCTATTGGTGCATCACACAACGAACATAAAGATATTACACAGCGTGTATATTTAGTTGATCACTTAGATCACAAACAAGCACTATTGCAGCACATACTTAAAACTGAACAGCACAAGCAAGTAATTATTTTCACAGCAACTCGTGCGGACACGGACAGGTTAGCAAAACTTCTCGCTGAACAAGGCTTAGAAACTGCAGCGTTAAGTGGTGACTTAAATCAATCTGCCCGTAATCAGATTATGGATAAGTTCAGCCGCGGTCAGCAAAAAATATTGGTGACAACGGATGTTGCATCTCGTGGACTCGATTTATTAAACGTGTCATTAGTGATTAACTTTGACATGCCAAAATTTGCTGAAGAATACGTACACCGTATTGGCCGTACTGGCCGTGCCGGTGCCAAAGGAGATGCAATTTCATTAGTTGGCCCTAAAGACTGGGACAGTTTTAAGAAAATCCAAGTATTCTTACGTAAGAATTTCGACTTTTCGACTATTGAAGGTCTCCAAGGCAAGTTCAATGGCCTGAAAGATAAGCCTAAAGCGGCCAACAAAAATGCGAAAGCAAACGACGCCAAAACATCGAACAAAAAGCGTAGTACAAGCAATAAGCCTAAAACAGCACCTAAGCGTGATAAACGCTTTATTACTGGTGTTGATATTGGTGATGCGCCAATGCGCCGTAAAGCCAAACCAGTAAAGATTACTGAAAACGATAACTCGATTGTTCAAGATGATGAACAAGAGCTTAGCGAAGATTAAACCCAATTTAAGCCTAATGCAGCTTTCGCAGCGTTAGGCAAAATCAAACTAGTACCAAAGTAAGGTGAAACATGAAAATTTGTGGCGTGGAATTAAAAGGTGGCGAAGCCATCATTAGCTTATTAACTTATGAAGTAGAAACATTCAATGTACCTGAATGTCGTCAAATCTCATTCAGCATTTCTAAATCAGCTGAAACAGAATCAATTCGTGAGTTTCATTTTGCTTTCCACAAATTAATGGAAGATTACAAAGTTGACGAAATCGTCATCATTGAACGTGAACAAAAAGGAAAGTTTGCGGGCTCTGCAACTAGCTTCAAAGCAGAAGCGGCAATTCAAATTACTGAATTACCTGTTAGCATCATTAGCCCTGTTATTATTAAAGAAGAACTAAAGCGTAACCCGCCACAAGCGGATCTAGAGACGCTTGGCCTAAAGCGCGTACAATTACCTGCTTTTGAAGCTGCTTACGCACAGCAAAACCGTCGCATGTACGGCAAAGTTTAAGACAAAAATCAGCTTAAGCTAAAGTAAACAATAAGCCTATCGATTCCCTTAGTCATCAGTTTGATGAAAACATTAAGATGAATTGGTAGGCTTAGTTTTATCCGCTAATTAATCATATTCCATTGGGCAAACTAACAAGCTATGAGCTCCAAAAAAGCATCCAGCAAACTAGCAGACAAACCAGCTCGTAAAGCGCCGCCTAAAATGGCAGTTAAAACCAGCTCAGCTAAAGTTGCAGCGGCAAAAGATACCTTAGCAGGTCTTGTGACCAGTAAAGATGTGCAAGCAAAGCAAAAACAGCAAGCCCAGTTAAAATACCTTAATGGCTATTCAGCCAGCACCATAGAACAAGTTAAACATCATATTGAAAATGACACCCTCGAAAACTTGCTATTAAGTCGTTATCCAACCATACATGACATACGCACCGATAAGGCCTTATATGACTATGCTATGGAATTTAAGCAGCAATATTTAAAGCAGTCAGACCCTATATCAAAAGTCATTTTTGATGAAAAAATCAGTTTAAGTCATCAAGCTTTAGGGCTTCACACCTATGCTAATCGTGTTCAAGGCAATAAGGTCAAAGCCAAAAATGAGATTAGAATATCTTCAAGACTGCGCCATGTTCCTGAACCATTATTAAGAATGGTTGTTGTACATGAACTGGCTCATCTTAGAGAAAAAGACCATAACAAAGCTTTTTATCAACTGTGCAAATACATGACCGCTGATTATCACCAACTGGAATTAGATTTACGCTTATTACTAACCTGTATTGAGCTAGGAAAGTCACCGTATTAAACTGCATGTACTAGTGTTGATATAAGTAATTTACAGGGGAAATAGTTATGTTTGTAGCAACATTCAGAGGTGATAATCGCCGTACCCGTAAATACAAATCAGAAAAAGCCGCTATGAAAGCCATAAGACATTGGCTTATGGGTAATCAACTAAAAGGGTTTTCTGTTGGTTTAATGGGGCCAGGAATTGAACCTAACGAATTTTACAACTGGGAAGAAATTCCATTTGAAGAACCTAAGCCAATAGATTTTTATTCATCTCAAAAATGGAAAGCTCTTCGAAAAGAAGCATTAAATAAATATATCGGCACCTGCATTTGCTGCGGAAGAAGTGCAAAAGATGGTGCCGTCATGCACGTTGACCATATAAAACCACGGTCAAAATATCCTCAACTTGCTTTAGACATCGACAACCTACAAATACTCTGTGACCTTTGTAATTTAGGCAAGTCTGACAATGACGAAGCTTAAAATTAGTCCATAAAAAAACCACTTTCAATAATATCGAAAGTGGTTTTAATCTACAAAAAATGATTGTGATGGTGTTAACCTAAATCCATCATCATTTGTTTGCTGCTCACCAACTCTTTAAATTTAGCCATTTGGTTTTTAGGTAACACTGACGCTTCAACAATACTGACTTTCATCGGATTCGCAGGGCGGCCGTTGACATGAAATTCGTAATGCAGATGCGGCCCAGTAACACGGCCTGTATTCCCAGTTAAACCGATAACTTGACCTCGCTTAACACGCTGCCCTTTACGTACTAAGAATTTTGATAAGTGCAAATAGCGGGTTCTGATATTGTTATCATGTTCAATCACGATATATTTACCAGCAAAGCGATGGTTAGTGACCATTGATACTACACCATCACCTGGTGCAACCACACGGGTGCCAATAGGTGTCGCAAAGTCAGTACCGTTATGAGGCGATACTCGCCCAGTTACTGGATGTTTGCGATTAGGGTTGAAATGCGATGATAAGCGATATTGACGCTCTAACGGTATCCGCTGGAATGCACTTGCAAGCCCTTGACCGCGCTCATCGTAATAATTGCCATCAACATTTTGAAAAGCATTAACGTTATTTCTACGGGTATTAATCCTAACGGCTTGTAGCTGCGAGATCCCAGTTGACTCCCCTTCAATATATTGATCGTTCATCAATACATTAAATGTATCACCAGCACGTAAATCACGTGAGAAGTCGAGTTTACTTGAAAGCAAAGTTTCAATAGTTTGAATGTTAGCCGCGCTCAAACCCGCTCTTTGAGCGGATAGATAGAAAGATCCATTTATCTCACCGCTAATGATGCGATTTTGCCAAATACCTTCAATATTGATTTCTTCGACGCCATAGCTACCATCATCAAACCGAGTGAATATTACTTGATAAGCAGGATTAAAATACAACTCAAGTTTAGTGAGGTTTTGCTGCTCATCTTGAAAGAATTGAATTCGGTTCCCCAAAGACAATGTATCTAACGCTAAAACATTTAAATCAGCTTCGAGCACTTTGTACATGGTTTGCTGGCCAATGCCTGCAAGCTCAAACAAGTGGCCTAATGTATCGCCATTTTGGATCACACGTTCAAAATCAGGCTTTACTGGCTCGATAACTTCAAACGTTGAAGATGTATGTGTCACTATAGATTCAATATCTAAAGCTACTGGAATACGTTGGGAAGAGAATTCTTGCGGAGTCGGCCACAGCAAGGCAGCCGCTACTACAAATACGCTGGCAAGCAATAATTTTCTATGTAATACAGGCAGGTTCGGCACTTTTCTCAATCGTGCTTGCATCTCGCCTCTTTTAACTGAAAGCAATCTAAATCCGCCATAAATATATAAAAAGTAATACCTTTTAGCTAAGTCGATTAGACAATGCGGCCACCTATAAGGTGCATACTTAAGCACTAGAAGATATATTAGCGAACTGTTATACCAAATAAATAGCCTAATAAAAATATAATCTAGCGTTTGAACTGCATAAATTTGAAGTCAGCAGAGGCCACCTGCCCACTATTGCGGCAATCGATAACTGTAAGTGACGCACTTGGGTAAAGTCTGTTATCAGGATTTAGCGATAAGCGTATTAGGTTTAAATTAATCTGAAGTTAGCGCTGATAACTTAATCTTGCGAAGAGACTGTTAACCCCAAACATGACGAGTAATTCAATCAAAAAAGGGCGATAAAGCTGTCGCTTATCGCCCTTTTATCTTCAAGTAACATTTGAATTAAAGCTTGAATTTGCGCTCATTTATTACCAAAACTTATACAGCGGGTGTATCGAATTTATATTCAGCTTGTAATCGACTAACGCCCAGGCCATTCATCTTATTCACTTTGATTTGCACACTAATACGTTCTTTCATTGCCTCAATGTGACTGATAACCCCAATCATTTTTCCTGACGCGTTTAAATTATCTAATGCATCTAATGCAGTATCTAATGTTTGGCTATCAAGAGTTCCAAAGCCTTCATCAAGGAATAAAGAGTCAATGCTAGTTTTATGACTCACTAAATCAGACAGCGCTAACGCTAAAGCCAGACTCACTAAAAAGCTTTCACCACCGGACAAAGTTCGAGTGTCACGTACAGCATCACCTTGCCAAGTATCCAAGACTTGTAACTCCAGCGCTTCAGATTGTTTTCTTTCCAGTAAATAGCGACCTTGTAACCTATCCAATTGGCGATTGGCCAAAGTCACCAAATGATCAAGAGTCAATCCTTGGGCAAATTTACGGAACTTATCGCCTTTTTGAGAGCCAATAAGCGAATGTAAATAAGCCACATCATCATAGTCTTGCCTTGCTTTAGCCAGTTGCTGCATTAATTGCTGCTGATTAGTGCGTTTATCTTCATCTTCCGCTAATTGATGGGTGATGTGCCAAAGCTGTTGCTTGACCTCTGCAAGATGAGTTTCAGCTTGTTGATTTAATTCACTGACTTGTTCGATATCAACTTGATCATAGCCTAACTGCTCACCTTGATTTGTTAACTCAGCAAGCTGACTTTTTGCCTGCTCAACTAAAGTGCTAGCTTTAACCATCCCTTGCTCTAATCGTTGCTTAAGTCGTTGCAAAGCCTCTCGCTGCTCAGTGGGCATCACGGCTTGTTCAAATTCAGCTTGAGTTTCAAACGGGCTTTGCAAAAGTGCACTATCAAATGCACTTTTTGCTTGGGTTAATTCATGACTTAAACGATCAATTTGTTGCTGATTAGCTTGAAGCTCTGCCGCCACTTTGTCTAACTTTTGCTGCTGTGTCATTCGACTATCACTGGCTTGACTCAAAATTTGCTCAGCTTGCTGAACTGACTGTTGGCTGACTTGCTTCTCGTTGACACATTGTTTATCGGCAAATAAATCAAAACGCTGCTGAGTTAGACTTTGCAACTCTGTTGTCGTTTGCTTAATTTGACTATCTATCTGCTTTACTTGCTCAGTCAAGTCTGTAATTTGCGTTACAAGGCTCGCACTTTTTTGCTCACACAACTTATGTTGTTGCTCTAATTGACCTTGTGCTTCAATCGCTGTTTGCCATTGAACAATTTGCGTGTCTAATTGGATTAACCAAGTCTCAAATTGACTCATTTCCGGCATGATTAAGCCTGCTTGTGAGATGCTCGTTTGGCTATCGGCTAATAAGTCTGCAAGCTGTTGATGTATATCCTGCCGCTGCTGTTTATGCTCTTGAGACTTTTGTTGTTGGGTTAGATATTGCTGCTCAAGTAAGTTCAGCTGATGCTGCTGTTGTTCAGCTTTTGATTTTGCAGTTTGATATTGTTCGATATTTTGTTGGTGCGCATGGGAAAGCTTACGGATATCTTCCAATTGTTGATGCCGTTGCTGTTGTAACTCGTTTGCTTGCTCAATAAATTGCACCACTGACTGACCATCTATCACATTGTTAACAGGCGCTAGATACTCCACAGCTAAATGTTCAGTAAGTTGCGTAAACTCTACTAAATACTGCGCAAGCTGGCTCTGACGTTTTGATTGCTGGGTTGTTAATAGCTCAAGCTGATGTTGGCGCTGCTTTTTATCAAGACTAAGCTTTTCACCTTGTGCCTTAATCTCATTTAATGCATCTGATTGAGCTTGAAAACGTAATTCAGTATCACTGACATCAATTGCTTGATAGTGCTCGACTAACGGGTGTTCAGTTGCGCCGCATAATGCACAAGGCTCACCTTGAATCAATTTAGCCCGCTCGGCGGTTAAATTAACAATGTGTTGTTCTTGCTTGAGCAGGGTTTGTAAATCTTTAACTTGCTGATTTTTTTCACTCCACTCACTACGCACCTGATTAAGCTGCTGGTCAATTTGCGTAATTAGGCTAGTTAACTGCTGTGACTCATTAAGCTCAATTGTTTGTTCTTGTTGCAGTTCATTATGCAAATGTTGAAGCTGCTGCAGTCGACTACGAGAAACTTGTTGGTCAATTAAGGTTTGATATTGCCCTTGCAAGATAGCCTCTGAGCTTTCACCTAGCAATTGCGATAACGCTTGCTCACTTGCTGTTACCAACGCTAATTTGTCTTTGGCTTCATTATGTATCAAAACAAGGTTCTGCTGATGCAGATTTAGCTGTTGCTGATTCTCTCCATCTTGCTGGTTATTTGTCTCAATTAATTGAGCTAATTGTGATTCTTTCTGACTTAATCCAAGATAATGAGTTGCCTGTTGCTTCCAAACTGCAATATGGCTTTGGATAAATTGTCCTTGAGGGAAACGTTCAATTAACTGAGCATTAGTTGCCTGAGCTTGGTTTACCCCAGAGAGTTGGGTTATATTTTGTTCTTGCTCACTCGTTAAGTTTTGTTGCTGAATTTGCAACTGCCCCTGAGCCTGTTGCTGCTGCGAATGCCGAAAATTAAGCTGTTCAATTTTATTGTCTAAAGGCTGAACCTGCTGCTCTATTAACTCAAGTAATACTTGGTGGCTTTGTTTGAGCTGTTGGCATACTTGCAGGTTATCCTCATGTTGAGCGGCAGCGGTATCAAAATCCACTTTAGCTTGCTGCAGGCTTAAGTTCAGTGTTCGTTGCTTAGCAGAAAGCTGAGATTGGTGCTCATTCAACTTATTGAGCGCAGTAAATAAAGGGGCGATAACTTGAGCTGGCTCACTAGCACTCAACTTATTTAATGATGATGTCTCAGCTTCACTCTCTGCTTCAGCTTTAGCAAGATCACTTTGACTTTGTTTAAGCAGAGATTGGGTTTTACTATGCTGCTGTGCCCAAGATAATTGCTGCTGATACAATTTAACTTGTGTGTGTAATTCACTGGATTGTTGCTCTAATTGCGCAGACTGTTGTCGTTTATCTTTTATGTCAGCATCACTTAACAACTCAACACTATCAGTTTTCGCCTCGAGCAGTTTAAGCCCTTGCTTGGCTTCACTGAAGTTTACGTGAACTTGTTCTGAAATGAGGCCATAGATTTCAGTGCCAGTAAGCTCTTCTAATAACTCTGCGCGATCATTGGCATCGGCATTTAAAAATGCGGCAAACTGCCCTTGAGACAACATCATTGATTTAGTAAATCTGGCAAAATCTAAACCTGTAACTGCCTCAGTTAGCTCAGTTTTTTGTTTAACTTGGCTTGCTAAAATTTTACCCGAATCAAGTTCTGCAAGTTCAACTTGTGCATCTTGCAGGTTACCATCAATTTGACCACGGGAGCGACGCTGGCTCCAAAAGGCGCGATAACCTTTACCTTTTACTTCAAACTCAACTTCAGCCAAGCAGTCACTGGTGCCACGGGTCATAAGCTCGTTAGTGGTTTTTGAGATAACTTTTAGTCTTGGTGTGCGGTGATAAAGCGCTAAACAAATTGCATCTAAAATGGTGGTTTTACCTGAACCCGTCGGCCCTGTGATAGCGAACAAGCCATTTTCTTTAAAGGGTGACTGGGTAAAATCAATTTTCCACTCATTTTTTAATGAGTTAATGTTTTTAAATCTCAAGCTAAGGATTTTCATTATTTGTCTTCCTCAGCACTTTGCGCTTCAACCTGAGCCACCACTTGGCTAAATTGTTGCTTTACCCTTGCAAGTCTTTGCAGCTGATCTGTCTCTGTAAAATCTTCTTGCGCAAGGCGGCGCTCAAATACATCATTGACTGATAACTCTGACAAGGTTTCATTATCCAGTTGCTCTATTTGCTGCTGACGCTGATTACGGGCACGCTTGAGTTGTAAGACCTCAACCGCTAAAGGCTCTGTTATATCGGCAATACGAGTCTGTAAGTCACTTAAAAAGTCTTGTTGTGCCACTTCAATACTGAGCCAAGTTAACTCAGCAGTCATATCGCCTTTCTCAGTCGGTTTAAGCGCAAATTCCGATAACTGTTGTTCAATATCAGTAAGGCTACCTTTTATGTTCGCCATTGCTTGAAAACGTGGCACTTCAATCGGTGTGACTTCGGCTAGTTTGTCTTGCTCGAACTCGACAAGAAACACACTTTTTTGCCCTGATAATTCATCAAAGCTCAGTGAGATCGGTGACCCGCTGTAGCGAATATGTTCGGTCTTAGCAATTTTTTGTGGTCTGTGAATATGACCTAAGGCAATGTAATCGGCAGCGGGGAAAAGTGATGCATTAAAAGCATCAAGACTACCGATATAAATATCTCTTACGGACTCACTGGTGCTTGCGCCCACTGTGGTTAAATGGCCAGTAGCAATAATCGGTAAAGCCTGAGCTTGCTTCGCATTCAAACGCTCGGCTTCAGTAAAGCATTGCTCGTACAAAGAGGCTATTTCATTACCCAATTTACGCTGTTTATCAGCACTTGATTCACCCGACTGACTGAGCACCAAATCACGGGGCCGCAGATACGGAAGAGCGCACACAATAGCACAAGGCTTTTGATGCTTGTCATTAACGAGAATGACATGCTGATTGGGATCATCTAATGCCCCAGGTATAACCGTTGCATTTAAACAAGCAAGTAACTGCTTAGACTCGCCTAATGTAGCAACCGAGTCATGGTTACCACCCAACACGATTAGTTTGCACCCTGTCTTTTGAATATCAACAATAAACTGATTGTATAAGCTTCTAGCATAACTTGGCGGCGTGCCCGTATCAAAAATGTCACCTGCAACAATCA
The DNA here is from genome assembly GCF_030252245.1 of Shewanella goraebulensis. Lineage (NCBI taxonomy): Bacteria > Pseudomonadati > Pseudomonadota > Gammaproteobacteria > Alteromonadales > Shewanellaceae > Shewanella > Shewanella goraebulensis. The sequence continues at coordinate 1,956,493 of NZ_CP126972.1, read as the reverse complement.
GTACATCAACGTCATGCTGTTGTATTTGCGCTAATAACCATTGCATGAATAAGTGGTGCTCTTGAGCGCGACTTTTTCCGTAAAAATTTTGACCTAAATGCCAGTCCGATGTGTGAATAATGCGCATGAGAACCTATATATTGCTAAAAGTTGTACGTAAATTAATGGCAAGCATTTGTTAGAAAAGACGCAGCAAAGCTTATGCGTACTGGGCCCATAACAATTTGAAACTCATTAGGAATGACATTGTCACCACTAGTGGCTTGATGATTTTAACGCCTTTAGACAACACTAACCGCGAACCTAATGTTGCGCCAATAGCCTGACCAATAAGCATGATTAAACCCAAAACAATAAATACTTGGCCGCCAATAAGAAAGAAAATCAATGACGAAACGTTAGTGGCAAAGTTAAGGATTTTGGCATGAGCGGTTGCTTTAGCAAGCCCGTATCCGGCCAGTGATACAAAAGCCAAAGCAAAGAAGCTCCCTGTACCTGGCCCAAAGAAGCCATCGTAAAAGCCGACGCCCAATGCAGCAGTAAACGCAAACATTGTTGGCGTGAGCACTTGCTGTTTATCATCTTCTGAAATTTTCTTAGAAAATAAGAAATAACAACCAATTGCTAGAATCAAGAAAGGAAGAACTAATTGCAAAATACTGACATCAATCATTTGTACTATGATGGTTCCCACAGCAGCGCCAACAAAAGCACAAATAATGGAAAGCCTTGCCTGTTTTAAATTAATCATCCCTTTGCGAATAAAGTACAAACTGGCAAAAAAGCTGCCACCACACGCCTGTAATTTATTGGTGCCTAATGCAGCCGCTGGCGGCAAACCTGCCCACATCAAGGCTGGGATTGTTAATAACCCGCCGCCGCCTGCTATCGCGTCAATAAAGCCTGCGAGAATAGCAACAAAAAATAAAATAATAGCGATTTGTAGAGTCAGCTCAAACATGAATAAGGTCTTAATTTATTATTAATAGGCCATTAGACCTGCTTTAAAAGCAAAATTCAAAAGCTATCTGATACAAAGATAAGATTGTGTATTTTATAAAACTAATTGCAAGAAACCATTAACAATTCTGTTGTTTAATTAAACTCAAAACATAAAAAAAGCAGCCAAGGCTGCTTTTTTTATGTCTGTTATACAACTGAAGCATCTAAACAAGATAACTTAAGTTAAAAGCCCCAGAAAAAATTCGTGATTAAGAACAGAATAAACATACTGATGAAGTTAATAATAATACCCGCACGCATCATTTCTGATTGCTTAATATACCCTGAACCAAACACTATCGCATTGGGTGGTGTTGCCACTGGTAACATAAATGCACACGACGCTGCGATACCGATAACCACAGATATCATTACTGGTGATAAACCTAATGGCTCCGCAATAGCAGCAAATACTGGAACTAATAAGGCTGCACTGGCGGTGTTACTGGCAAACTCAGTCAGCATTACTACAAAAGCAATCACAGCAATCACAAACAATGCCATATGCGCATTACCAAAAATATCAGTCACGAAATGAGCTAAGAATACACTGGTACCAGTCGCTTTAAGCACTGCACTTAATGTTAAGCCACCACCAAATAAGATTAATACACCCCAATCGGTAGTCGATTCAATCTTTTTCCAATCAACTAACTTAAGACCGGCAAGCACCACAACGGCGCCTAATGCGACTATGGTATCGAACTTACTAATTCCACCTAACGCTTGAGAAAGCGGTTTACTGAAAATCCAACAACAAACCGTCGCTAAAAAGATGACTAAAGTCAGCTTACCACTTGTAGACAAAGACTCTGTCTCTGACTTGATTTCACAAGTAGCCGATAGGTCGGGCTTTAGAAAAATGTATAACGCTATCAACATAGCAGGTAGCATTAAGGCAACAGTAGGTAAGCCAAATGCAAGCCAATCACTAAAGGTTAGCCCGACTTGAGCTGCTGCAATCGCATTTGGTGGGCTTCCGACTAAAGTACCAATACCACCAATATTAGCTGAATAAGCAATACCTAGAAGCACAAATAAGTAAGTGGTTTTATGATGTTTAAAATCAAGTTGATGCAATATACCTAACGCCAATGGCAACATCATTGCCGCCGTAGCAGTATTACTGATCCACATAGACAGTACAGCTGTCACCAAAAATAACAGCAAACAAGCAATACTGAGCTTACCTTTGGAAAGTAACAGGACTTTTTGTGCAATTAAGCGATCAATACCCTGATGATTTAGCGCTGCCGCTAAAACAAAACCACCAAAGAATAAATAGATGATTGGGTTAGCAAAGTTGCTCATGGCTGTTTGCGTATCAAACACATCTAAAAAGACAGCAATAATTGGAATCAAAATTGCTGTGATACTGATATGAATAGCTTCAGTTAACCATAAAATCGCAGCAAATATTAACAGTGATAAGCCAGTATTTATGCCAGGCTCAAAAGGTAAAAAATTGTACAGCAAAGCGAATAGCGCAATATTACTAAACAAAATAATAAAGTCTTTTTTATTCGATACTGCCGTTGATGACTTGTTTGGTGTGTTTTCCATTAAAGCGCCCTCCCTTATTTTTATTGAGAACAATGTAAAGCACACAAGGGACTAAGATAAAGCACTGTTTTTCGGTTAATTTATTACTTTTGAAATCAAGCTAAATGTGAGCAACGCCTCACTTAAGTGGTATTATGCGACCAAAACGAACAGTAACCATACTTATGTTGTGGTAATTAAGTTCCAAAACAAGGCATTTAGCGATTTGTTCAACTCGAACTGAATGTTTAACCCCATTTAAAAACTGTGATCCATATCTAACAAACCAGCAGCCCGACTAGCTCAAAGCGACTTTATTAGCCAGAACGTGAGCAAGGTCTAAATCAAAGGCACAAAAAAACCTACCGCTAAAGTAGGTTTTTAATTCAATAATTAAACGACTGACACTACAAAAAGCCAATGTTATAGTCAGTTAAGCCCTGAATTTCATTAATTTCAATTAGCGAATGCTATTTCAACATGTTAAGCGGCATTTTATTACGGTGCACAACTCATGTTAAAGACCCAATAGGTAATCAAGCCCGCTACAAATAGCAGCAACTTGCGCCAAAATACAATTTTCATCGTCAGATAATGGACTGTCTGGGTACACTTCGGTGGTGGTTTTATATTGCGCTTGAGTTAAACCTGCACAAAGACCAAGTTTACCGCATGGATAATTAATAACGCCGAACTGGGCTAATTCAACACCAATCAATTTCCCATCGTCATCAGCAGGCGCAATATGAGTGACCTTTTCAACCCCTTCAATAATGGCTCGTTGAAATTCAGCTTGTGGATTTTCTGTATCGCCAACTAAGTAAAAACCATCTGGAATATTCCAATTGTTATTTACTATACCGTCTCTAGCTGCCAGTGCAGGTCTAAACTCTGAATTATCAGTATCTGTGGTTTCATGTAAATCAATATGAGCTAAAATATTAACCCCAATCTCTGCCATCATATTAAGCAAAGCTGCGGACTCTTCTGCAGGACTATTGGCATAAAATGAACGGTTTGGATCGACAGCATTTGGATTCCAACGATTTATGGTTTCATACCCCCAAGGGCTCACACATGGGGCAACGATAATATTAAAGTGCTTAGCATACTCCTCAGCTTTCGTTTCAGCGAAACGAATCGCGCCTTGCACACCGCTAGTTTCATAACCATGCACTCCCCCAGTCACCAAAATAAACGGCTTGTTAGGGTCCCATGCTGATTGAATCATGAGTAATGGATACTTAGCTTGATCATAAGAAAGAGCACCATATTGAGACACGGTAAAACGCGCTCGTAAAGCATCAATTTTACTGACGACTTCTTGCTGATAACTGCGCTTTATCTGTTGCTGCGACAACCATTGCTTTTTATGTTCGTCCGACCATTTTTGACCAGTTACACCTATGCCATAAGACTCGTTAGTTTGCATATCTATCCTAGTTATCATTATTATTTTTGTATTAGCCGTGTGAGTTTATATAACAACCAGCAAAAAGCTAACCTTCTGGAGGGTGCCCTTTCACTGATAAGCTATAGGAAAAGAAGCGTGTGTCTTTCACAAAGCCAATTTTTTCATACACAGATTGGGCTGGAAAGTTGACTTTTGCGGTATCTAAGTCAACACGTACTGCTTCAATCCCTCGCGAAAATTCAATAGAGCATTGGATTAATTTATTGGCGATGCCTTGGTTCCTTGAGCTGGCATCAACAAATAGATCATTTAAAACCACCACCTTACCTAACTCAACGGTAGAAAAAGTTTGATAATTTAGCACAAATCCGACAGCTTGATTTTTATCATTATAAGCAGCAAAAATATACGCATCTTTATTTTTTAAGCGCTCTGATAAATAACATGCATGTTCGCTCTCAGCAGAGTCCACACCATAAAACGACATATATTGCGCAAATAAAGGCAAGATATCGTTATAGTCGGTCAAAGTTATACGATTAAAAATCATCGTTTTCCTCAATTGAACATTGTTATTAATCCTAATGGATTACTATGGTCTGTTAATCTTTCAAGGTTGTTTTTCTGCTCCATACACTCTTTAAAGCCTGCAAGTGCTTCACTTACAGGCCTGAATTTTCAAGTTCCTTCTCATCTAAACCTAATTGTTTGGCATAGCTGATGTTTGGCACAATTCTAAACTCAAACTTTAAGATTTTATGACAGGCTTCATAAAACTCTTCACCCAACCATTGTTTATCATATTGTTGCAATGCGCGTAGCATTGCATCTGCACCTGAGCCTTGCTTAATTGATTCAGGCGCCATAGCGTCGATAAAACTTGCAACAAGGCCATATAAATCTTTTTCAGCATCACCTTCAACAGACCATAAAGTTGGATCAGCATATTGTGCGGCATAATGGCTGGCGGCAATATCTGACCCAATACCGAAATTGACTAACGTCGCTTTTCCATCTCGACAGATAATGTTCTTCGGACAAATAGCTCCGTGGTGAATATCTAAACTGTGAAGGTACTGTAAAGCTGTTAGAATTTGCACAAACCACAAGCGAGGCTGACCGACTTCAATGGTTGGCACTTCATCAAGTCCCACACCTTGTACCCAGTCTCTGGCAATAAATAAATCATCTGACTGAGGCAACTGACCAAAAGCGAGTACCCGTTCAACATGTGGATGATAGATTTTGGCTAGACTACGGTACATATTGCTTAAAGTATTCCATTGGCTATCAACATCTTGATAAACGCTAACACAGCACGGATAATTACCCTGTAAATGCATTGCACGCCAAAGCTGACTACGAGAAGTCGCCGAGATAAATTGATCTAGACGATAATGATGATCAACGATGGCGCCTTTTTCCACTTCGATTTTCTGCGGCAAAGTATCACAAACACCTAAGTCGATAAGAGCCGATAAGTCACAGCGAATTGCATCTAAGTCAATGGTACTGCCATTAGCTGCCGCGCGATACCATTGGTAAATACGTGGCTGCAATGTCTTTTCAGCTAAATCCAAAAATGCTTTGGCGTAAGCTTGAATATCCTCACTGGTGTTCAAGGAGTCTTTAATATCGATAAATTCAACGTCTGCATCTTCAGAAATAAAGATACAGTTATCAGCCCAGCCACCAATGGTGTAGCCACGGCGATGAATTTGTTGCAGTCCAGTGACACTACGACGCAGAATCTCTAATAATTGGTAAGTTGTTTGTTTTTCTACATCGAAAATATTCAATGGCACGCCGCGGGGCATTCTGATGGGTAGAACGACTTGCTCACCGTCTTGAATTAGGGGGGCGCAAAATGGCACACAGCTGCACCCAGACAGAGATTGAATTCGTTTGAATTCATCACGTAACTTCTGTTCGTGAGAGTTAGCTTCTATAGCATCCTCAAACTGACTGATCACTAAAATTTTAAGTAACCAAGGGGCAGTCCAACCACCAGGGTTATACTCTGATTGCCAAACTTCTAATCCTTGTTGTAAAAACAGACATTTAAGCTTAATAAAATCTTGAATCTTATTATTGCGCTGCTCAACTAGAGCCACTTGACCTATGGTGTCTAACACCATTTCTTTTTGTGTTTCTGTAACTGGGTGAATGTGCGGCGCCGTTAAGCCCCATTCTTTGGTCAGCGCTGCAATGATTTTTGCTGGAGTGTAAATACTGAGTTTGCCGGTATCTTTTTCAACAAGAATTTCTTCGCCTTTACGGCCAGTGACAAATACCATTCCTTGACACCAAGGCGCATACACTCCCACTGGGATTTTGTTTTTTAATTTACCCGCCAACACTCGGGCAACATAGTTAGCTTTTGACAAACTATTATCCACATGACGGCCATCTAATGACCACGCATGAAGCCCTGCATTTAAACGGCCAATATAACCTTTTACATCGACAACATAGACACCAAATTCACCAACAACTAGTGCATCGACTTCCATAGCTTGGCCGGTATGAGTAGGGATTTCGACATTGGTAAGGAGTAAATAATCTTCTGGAAGTTCTTCGGATAAAAGAGAAAATGCCCAACGCTCGGCGTCGTTAACTGGTGTACCAAAACTAATATGTCTTGCCATTGAGAATGCGACTCCATTAATAATTATTGTTATCTATTTCTGCATATGGCTCCATCCTATAATAGAAAGGTGCCAAAAAGACACAAAAAAACCACCATAAAGGTGGTTTTTGTTTTCATAAACTTAACAGTAATTATTTCGTTAACTGATGAATCAATTCAGGCACTACATATTCATCATTTAACTGGTGAACATATTGGCTAGAATGATATTCAAACCGTCATGTACTGAAGAGCTTTTCGCAAGAGTTTTTCACAGAGCAAGTTTTCACCGACTCACTCTCAAATATCAACTATTCGCATATTAAGAGTGCAACGCAAATTAATGCGTGTGTGAACAATTATCATCACATTGATGATCATCTTCGTCAGCAAACTCATCATCGCCTTCTTGATGTTGCATTACGCCCCACCCGTCAGTCATGCCGTCAAATTCTTGAGCAAAGGTATTCAGCTCAATCTCTTTTGCGACTAAATCGTCATAGCTAGGTACCATGTTTAAACAAACAATCAGTTCCCACTTTTCGATTTCTTCGCTGAAGTTAAGCTCTAACTCACCATTAAGATCAGTTTGTGCTAATGCTTCAAGCGCTGACTCAGCATCACGCTGATCATCAAAAATTAAAAAGAAATCGACATCCAATGCTACCGATAAATCGATACCAGATTCAGCCATAGCCGCTAACATTTTACCATTATCATCATCAGGAAATTGCATTGTTCTGTCCTTATGCACTGGCAACAATTTTAATGAGCTCGCCATTAAATTCAATGACATCACCCACAACACATTTTTTACGCTTGCGAGTATCAACTTCGTTATTCACTTTAACGAAACCTTCAGAGATAACGTGCTTAGCTGCGCCGCCGCCATCTACTAAACCTTGTACTTTTAATACTTTATATAACTCTACAAACTCATCGCCACTTAATAGTGGGAACTCTGCAACTTCGCTGCTCATTTAATATTGGCCTTTCATCATAAATATGCTCGGCATTATACCTGAACATGGATTAATACCAATGCTTAAACCCTGCCAGTAAAGCAATCAATCGTTGAAACAATTGATTGAGCTCAATTCAACTTAAAATTAATTAACTGGACTAACAAGCATCAAGCATTTTAACAGGATCGGGATGAATATAGTTGAAACCTAGCTGTTGGCAAATTAAATTGCCAATAATGGTCTTACTTGGCAAAACTTGGTGATTGAACTGCGGCGCATCCAAGCCTAAATGCACTGCGGCAGCTTGATAAAAATCAGCTCTTGAGGGGTGATTGGGCGCCGCTAAATTATAAATACTCGCAACTTCAGTGCCTTTTTCAGTCGCTTGTAAAATAGTGCGAATCGCTTCAATACAATCATCAAGATGAACAAGGTTTACTGCAACATTACCACCAGCAATATCTTGCCTTCCCCCAAAGAACTTCCCAGGGTGCCTCTTAGGCCCAATCAATCCTGAAAAGCGAATAATGCAGCTATTTTGCATCGCAGCAAAATGAGATTCAGCTTCAAGCAAAACCGCACTTTTATCATCATAAGCCGTAGCATCAGTTTCAAACATATCTTTATCCGTTGAAGGATAAACACCTGTGGTACTGATAAAAATCACCCGTTTGTACTCATGACCATTAATGAGCTGCTTCAGCCGCTGAATGTGCGTTAGATAATGACTCTCCCCCCGTCTTAGCCCTGGTGGAATATTGGCAATTAGAACATCAGCATCAAAAAGAGGCGCTAATCTCGTCGTATCATGCTCTATCGTTTGCTCATTAACTTGGCTTAAATCCAGCTCAAACGGTGTAATGCCTTGTTGAACTAACTCATCACAACCTTGTTGAGTTCTTTTAGTGCCTGCCACTAACAGCCCATCTTTCACTAATTGCTGAGCCAGCGGTAAACCGAACCAGCCGCAGCCGACAATTGCTACTTTGTTCATTTAATTATTCCGAGGGTAATATGAGTTTAAAGGTATTGTGTGATGAATTAATTCGATCGTTATTCGAACGCTACTCAATGATATGACTAATATAGAAACAAACTGGGCTATTAGCTTGTAAAGTGCTGATTAATTTTTCTGACAAAGATTCGATTTTAATAGTTTCAATAATCGTCACATCTTCATCAGTTAAACAGCGAAACGTTGCCTGTCCACCGCGATCATTACAACTATAAACATGAGGCTGTTTTGACTCAGGTGACGTCATCATCACTTTAGCAATCTTGCCATCAGATAGTTTTACTATTGAGCCTGGTGGATAAATTCCCAACACTTTTACTAATACTTGTATCAAGTCTTTTGAGTGTTTGCCCATTCTAGTTTTGAATAATGTTCCCAGCGCCACTTGCGGTGAACCAGTCTTCATCAATAAGCCTGCATAGTCATTTGCCAGTGCCGCTATTTGAGTCAACTTAGGAATTTTAATTTCGGTGAGTTTATTGGGGTAACCACTGCCATCTAAAAACTCATGATGATGCAGCACGATGTCGAGCACGGACGCTGGAAATAACCCACTTCTATCTAGCATTTCATAACCAAGATTTGGGTGAGTTTTCATATAATTAACTTCAACAGTGGTTAAATCTGTGCGTTTTCGTCTAATTGCATCGGGAATTTTAAGTTTGCCGACATCATGGAAAACACAGCCTAACGCTAAATCACGTAATTCGCTGTGACTCAAGCCAATACTATTTGCCATCATCATTGCTAACACCGCAACTGACACACTGTGCTGAGTAATACTATGCTCTTTATCCACACTGGTTACAAAAACAATTTCAGGTTGCTTACTTTCATTGAGGTGAGTCATCAATTGCTCAACCACTGTGGCGGATTCTCTATATGAGACTTCTGCATCGCTGATGACTTTACTAAAAGCAGGCCTTAAGTCGCTAGCTGCCTTGTTAAACCTTTGCTGACTAGAATGAACCGATTTTTTTATCGCACCTTGAATATCAAACTCGGCCACAACCTCTTCAACAACCACTTCTTTAACGTCTTCATCATTTGCTAACAAATGATGACCATCAATCACCGTTACATAGGTGATATCTAGGCTGTTTATTAATTCGATTTCTGCGCGAGATGTCACGGGGACTTTATTTCTGAAGAATGGATTATTGAACCACGAAATTGGCAGTTTAACCGTCAGGCCAACCACCAATTGTGACAAAGGTATATTAATTGATTCCGTTTTTGACACTATTGCTTACCTTCGAAATATCCATTTAATCCATTGGGTAATTGCATCGAACAGAGTAATAGTCCCTGTTCACTTACTTATTCATTGTTATTTATTAGTTGTTACTTTTTCTGCAATATTGCTTCTGCGCTTTCATTCTCATCATCGGCTTCCTCATTATCTGAATGGCCATCGCTAGGCGTTAAAGGCTGTGATAAAGCACTGTGATTTCTTGGTCGATTGTAATGCTTTATATGATGGTCATCCACCGCTTGTTCAATTAATTGCTTATCACTGTCTTCATCGGGTTCAGAAGGATTTTCTTGTTGTTTTAACTTCTCAGCTTGCTGATAGTTTGTCTCTTGCTGCCAGTCATTAAAATAATAATGAAGTCGCTTTGACTTCAGTAAATAGATACAAGACCAAAAGATAAACAGCGCATCTAATGCAAAACTAACACGAAACAAAAAATCATCATGCATAAGCCGTTGATTTAATATTATGGCATCGACTATTAATAATAGCCAAAGTCCGTATTTAATCTTATTAAATAATGGCCTAGCAAACTGCGGTGCACGTTTTCTTTCTGCGATAATAAGCGCATAAATAATAACAGCCCCGACACCTGCAACTAATGCCATTAAAAAATCGCTTTTATCAGGATAAAATAAACGGACTAAACCAGAGCGGTCATTAAACTGAGTTAGCGATGTTGCAAACACACACCATCCACGAGCCAAAAATATCAGTATCAAATACAAAAATAAGGGTGGTTTAATGTGGCCTTTCTCATCTAGCCAAGTGATATTACTGAAATTCACTGAGTACCTATTATTAACGATTTAGATTTAAAAAAATCTGTCACTGTTTAATACACATGAGGGCAAAACCTCATAAAACAAGCGAGATGCCAAATCTAAACAGTAATATCACTGTAAATAACTCCCATACCGACATACATATGGGGCACAGGAGTTAATGCTCAGGGCTTATTACTTAAAGTATTAGGTTAACCATTCAATAAAGCCAAAAGCTGGTCTTCATCCATGATTTTTATCCCTAAATCTTGCGCTTTAGCCAATTTTGAGCCTGCTGCTTCACCAGCAACAAGACAATCAGTATTTTTAGACACACTACCTGCCACTTTAGCGCCCATTGCTTGTAATTGCGCTTTTGCATCATTACGATTTAACTGGGTTAAAGTCCCAGTTAAGACCCATGTTTGACCTTTAAGGCTTAACTCTGCTTCATCCACAGCATCAATTGCTGGCCAACTTACCCCAGCTTCAATAAGTTTATCAATCACCTCGAGGTTGTGAGGCTGAGCGAAAAAGTGGCAAATATGTTTAGCAACAATAGCACCTACATCATCCACTTCCATTAATTCATCAACGTTAGCGGCTTTTATCGCCTCTAAGGTTTTATAGTGACTCGCTAAGTTCGCAGCTGTAGCTTCACCGACTTCGCGGATTCCTAAGGCATAGATAAAACGCGACAAGGTCGTTTTTTTAGCATCATCAATGGCTGCAATAAGTTTAGTGGCAGATTTCATTGCCATACGTTCAAGCATGGTGACCATTGACGCAGTAATGGTGAATAGCTCTGCAGGGCTTTGAACTAACTCTTTATCAATGAGTTGTTCAACAACTTTATCGCCCATACCATCGATGTTAAGTGCTTTACGTGAAGCAAAGTGTTTAATCGCTTCTTTACGTTGAGCTTCGCAAAATAGACCGCCACTACAGCGAGCAACAGCCTCGCCTTCTAGGCGTTCAACCAAGCTTTGACAAACTGGGCACTCTGTTGGAAATGTAATATCTTTAGCATCTTCAGGGCGCTTTTCAGGCACGATAGCGACAATTTGTGGGATAACATCACCCGCACGGCGAATAATAACGGTATCACCTACTTTTACACCCAATCGAGCAATTTCATCAGCATTATGCAAAGTGGCATTGGATACCGTCACACCGCCAACAAAAACAGGTTTTAACCTAGCAACTGGCGTAACCGCGCCTGTACGGCCCACTTGAAAATCAACTTCTTCTAGTAAGGTCATTTCTTCTTGAGCTGGGAATTTGTAAGCGATAGCCCAGCGAGGCGCACGTGCGACAAAGCCCAAAGTCGTTTGCTTGGTAATGTCGTTAACCTTAATCACCACACCATCAATTTCATATGACAGTGCGCTTCGTCTTGCCATTATGTCAGCGTAGTAGGCAAACACTTCAGGCAGGGTGTCACAAACTTTAACTTCTTGACTTAATGGTAAGCCCCAACCTTTTAACTGGTTAAGTTGGCCAAAGTGACTGTCAGCTAATGGGGTCACTTCACCTTCAACCACGCCTAGAGCATAAGCGTAAAAACCTAAGGCGCGGGTTGAGGTTATTTTACTGTCTAATTGACGCAAACTGCCTGCGGCTGCATTTCTAGGGTTAACAAATACCTTTTCACCTTTGCTTAATTGACGTTCGTTTAGGGCATCAAATGCAGCTTTTGGCATAATCACTTCACCGCGTACTTCCAATAGTTCTGGGTAATTATCACCCCGCAGCTTTAGCGGTACAGAATTAATGGTACGGACATTTTCAGTGATATCTTCACCTACAGCACCGTCGCCTCGGGTGGCAGCGCGTTCAAGGACTCCATTGCGATATAAAATGCTGACAGCTAATCCATCAAGCTTGGGCTCACAGCAATAGCTCACGGTATCAACTTTATCGGTAATCCGTTTATTGAACGCCTCAAAATCTGCTTGTTCAAACGCGTTATCCAAACTCAACATCGGTTTTAAATGAGTAATTTGATCAAATTTGGCTAACGGCGCACCGCCCACTCGCTGGGTCGGTGAATCACTACTGATTAACTCGGGATGAGCAGTTTCAATTGCAATCAAACGCTGCATTAATCTGTCATATTCTGCATCAGGAATGCTGGGCGCATCATCAACATAATAACGGATGTTGTGGCTATGAAGCTCAGTGCTTATTTGCTGTAGTTCGGTTTTAATGTCTTGCATAAAAATTACTCATCTAAAGACAAATAAGGCCGCAAGCGCGGCCTCATAAAAAAGAAATCAATCAGGGTTTATGATACAGCCCTAATTCTTGCTAAATATTGTTGTTTGTTGGTTTCTGTCCAAGTTAGACGTTTATCGTCCATCACTTCAGCACCTAAATCATCAGCAAGTTGCTGAGCTGAATTAAGCATGATTGAGAAGTTCATTAACGGATCACCATGACAAGGCAATGTCATAAATAACACTACACCTTGAGTCACGAATTGCTCCATGTTATCAGGGTCAAACACACCCGGCTTTAACATGTTAGCCATCGAAAATAAGACTTTGCCATTGCCAGCGTTATCCAAATGACGGTGGAATATATCCATATCACCAAACTTGAAGTTTAATGATAATAGGCAAGGCAGTAGTTCAGCACCATGTAATTGTTCACCTTCACGGGCAACAACGTGCAGTACTAGTACGTCTTGTGGGTCGCCTAATGGCTCCTCTGCTTCTTTTAATGGTTCAGCAGTTAACGGTTTAGCTACCGTTTCAGCTGCTTGCTCAAATTGAGGTTCTGCGTCAAAGTCAGCGGGATATTCATCAACCGGTGCAGTTTCAGTAAATGCTTCTGTTTTTAATTCTTGAGTCGGTGCTTGTTGCACAGCCTCAAAAGTGTCTTCAGCAAACAAAGCTTGTTGAGTTGGAACATGTGACTCGGCTTCTGGCGCAGGCTTTTCAAAAGTATTGTCAGCTACTGGTTCAAAAGAAACTTGCGGCTCTACAGCAGCTGTTTGTAATACAGGTTCTTTACGGCCAGGGTTGTAACTTGGCGCCTGTGAATTGACTGCTGATTGATTTTGTAAACCAATGCCCTTTTTAGAGCCAGCTTCGTTAATTTCAACATCATTATGAGAAGACGTATTATGACCAACAGGTTTATTTTGTTGAGAAGACATGCTTTGCTGAGAAGACCTAGGTTGCATTGTCGCTGATGATTCTTCCGCTGAGTCATTTTCGGTCGAAACACGCCTGACTTCACCAATACCATCAGCATCAAAACCTTGGGAATCACGTTGCTGTGATTGGTCTTTATAAAACCCCGTCATCGGGTTGTCTTTTAGGGTTTTAGGTTGTTGTTTACGAATAGACCAAAAACCATGAACTAGTACTGCGATAATTGCTATTGCACCTAGTACAAACAAAACCAGTTGAAAATCTTCCATTGGTGACCCTGTAATCCTGTTTATTCCGCGTCGGCTAACGCCACCGCTTCATCGATATCTACTGCGACTATACGTGAAACGCCTGGTTCATGCATAGTGACACCTATTAATTGATCAGCCATTTCCATCGTAATTTTATTGTGGCTGATATAAACAAATTGCACACTCTGTGACATCTCTTTTAGTAAGCGGCAAAAGCGCTCAACATTGGCGTCATCTAGAGGTGCATCAACTTCATCTAGCATACAAAAAGGTGCTGGATTCAATCTAAATATGGCGAATACTAATGATAAAGCGGTTAGCGCTTTTTCTCCACCACTAAGAAGGTGAATTGTACTATTCTTCTTACCTGGTGGTTGAGCCATAATCGTCACACCAGTTTCAAGTAAATCGTCATCAGTCAGTGCAAGGTAAGCCTTACCGCCACCAAATACCTTCGGAAATAGTTTTGATAAATCAGCATTCACCGCATCATAAGTGGTTTTAAATCGACTTCGGGTTTCCTTATCGATTTTGCGAATAGCCTCTTCAAGCGTTGCTAACCCTTTATTCAAATCATCATCTTGATTATCTAAATAAGCTTTACGTTCGCTTTGTTGTTCAAATTCTTCAATCGCCGCGAGGTTAATTGCGCCTAAATGACTGATCCTAGCTCTTACTTTATCAAGATTTTTCTGCCAAATACTGACTTTGGCATCTTCAGGGATCTGTTTTAGCACCGCCTGAATATTAATTTGTTGTTCTTCGAGTAATTGGTACTGACCATTAGCCTGACCTTTTAAACCTTCACGTCGTAACTTTAACCCGCTGAGCGATTGAGTCAAGTTTTGAAGGCCACCAAGCTGTTGTTTTTGAATCAATACCGCACTATCTAACCGAGATTGTAACTCTGCTTGTTGAGTGCGATTTGAATTTAACAATTGTTGCTTTAATTGCTGAACGTCTAGCTGCTGAGCTAGTTGCTGCTGCAGTTGTTCAAGCTGCTTATCACCCAATGATTCATTGCTTTGCTGTTGCGATAGTCTAAGTGAACTAATTTGCTCTACTAAAGCATCACATTGTTGCTGTTGTTTACTCAGCTGAGCTTGAGTCACAGCGGCTTGAGTTTGCAGTTGCTGCAATTGGTGGCGAAGCTGAACCACCTCTCTGTCCTGCTGACTGCGCTTAGTTTTATATTCTCGTAACTGATTACTTGCCGTTTGCCAGCCTTGATTGGCTTGTTGTTGCTCACTCATCTGTTGCTGATGCAAACTTTTAAGCTGCTCTGCTTCTGCGGTTAACAGCTCAACTTGCAGCACACCTAGACCAATTTGATTTTCGCAGTTGGCAACTTGCTCATCTAAGCTTGCTCGTCTGCGCTGATTATCTTGTTGTTGTTTAAGTAGGCTTTGGCTTTGAGCATCAAGTTTACTGCAATCTAGTTGCAGTTGATGACATTTAGCTTGCGAAGCGCTCATTTGCCCATGCACATCTGCCACTTGCTGAGTCAATTCACTAACTGCTATTTGCTCTTTGAGTAATTGCGCCTGTAATTGTTCAATTTGCAATGATAACTGTTGGCGCTCATTTTTTAACGCAAGTTCAGATTGCTTACCTTCTGTTTTGCTGATAACAAAACCATGTCCTAACAAATAACCATCTTTACTGGCAATTAAAGTAGCTTCATCCATTAAAGCGCTCGTGGCTAATAGATGTTTCGCTTGCACAACATCTTCAGCCCAAGTGACTTTGTTTAACCATGGAGTTAAATTAACAGGCGCTGAAAACTGCTCGTTAGTTGTGCCTGCATCAGGATTAAATGTAAATCCTAACGCCTGTTCAACATCGTCAATATTAGTTGGATGAACCGCAGTATTCAGCACACCTTGCAGAACGAGCTCAACCGCCTGCTCCCAACCGGGCGTCACCTCAACCACTTGCCAAAGGGCTTGGTTGTCATCAGGTTCATTATTACTCAGCCATTGGTCAATTAAGTCATGACGAGCCGTTAATGAGGTTAAATGCTGTTTATTCTGCTGATATTGATCACTCAATTGCTGCAAGTTAGCCTGTCTTTCGTCTAAAACTTCACTGAGCTGATGCTTCACTTCATCTTCAACTTCAAGTTGTTGGGTAAAAGCATTTATTTGCGCATCAAGTTGAGTCAATTCAGCTTGGCTATTTTCATCGATATTACGTTGCTGTTCAGCTTTCAACTCGATTAATTGCTGCTGTTGCTGAGTTAAGATTAATTGCTGATGCTGGAGTTTGTTTTGAGTGAGCGCCGCTTCCATTTTTGCATTAGAGACAGAATCAGAAAGTAGACTTAAATGTTGTTGTAGATCAGATGCTCTTTCTTCAACGTCATGCAATTGCTCGTCAATGGTTTGCAGTTCTGCTTCACCAAACTGTAAATTCGGCTTTAAGCCGATAACATCGGTATTGAGTTGTTTCTCTTGCAGGCTAAGCGCTTGTAACTCTTCGGTGGCAGTTTGCTGTTGAATCAGCAAATCCTGCAGTTGTTTTTCAAGTTGCGAGTCTTGTTGTTGCTGATGCTTTAACTGTTGTTCAAGTTTGGCGATTTCAGTGCCAGCTTGATAAAACTCAGCCACTAAGCTTTGTTCTGAGTCAGATAAATCAGCTAACTGCGCCTTTAACTGGGTTAACGTAAGCTCTGTGCTTTCTCCATCAGCATTGGCTGCTGCGATACTGACATCAAGTTGCTGCATCTCTTTTGCAAGGCCATCAGTCTGGCTTTGCAATTCTTGATATCGCATCACTAGCAATTGCGCGTGTAAATCACGCTCTTGTTGTTTCAATTCGCGATATTGTTTTGCTGCTTGTGCTTGTTGATCTAATTTTTCTAGCTGACTGCCAAGTTCTAATCTAATGTCATTTAAGCGTTCTAAATTTTCACGGGTGTGACGAATACGGTTTTCCGTTTCGCGGCGACGCTCTTTGTAACGAGATATTCCCGCCGCTTCTTCAATAAATACTCTTAACTCTTGAGGTTTAGACTCAATGAGTCTTGAAATGGTGCCTTGCTCAATAATAGCGTAGCTTCGTGGCCCAAGCCCGGTCCCCATAAATAGGTCGGTAATGTCTTTGCGGCGACACTTTTGACCATTCAAATAATAATTAGAGTCACCTTCTCGGCTCACTTGGCGTTTTACTGATATCTCTTGATAACTGGCGTACTGACCAGATAAACGACCATCGAGGTTTTCGAAACTAAGCTCAATGCTAGCAACAGATACAGGCTTACGCGCGCTGGAACCGTTAAAAATAACGTCCATCATTGAGTCGCCACGAAGATTTTTAGCACTGCTTTCACCCAATACCCAACGCACAGCATCAATCACATTGGATTTACCACAGCCGTTTGGACCGATAATGGCCGTTAAGGGATGGTTAAAGGGAATTTTGGTAGGGTCAACAAACGACTTAAAGCCAGCAAGTTTTATTTGTTTTAATCGCATTGTGCTTTTATGGTCGTCCGTAAGGATGAAAAATAATCAATTTGTCTAGGATAGACATTTTACTAACTTTACCAATCACGCTGCATTTTGTAACGATTTTTATGACTTAAACACACTTTAAGGCTTGTTTTCCGACCAATGCATCACCACAATCAGTAATAAGTAGTTTTTTCAAGGACGTATTAGATGGCAGTCAAACCCGTAAAAAGTGGCGTTAACTATTTTATAGATGGCTTTAAGCTGATTAAACAGCCGGGTCTTCGAACCTTTGTATTCATTCCATTAATGGTTAACTTGGTATTATTCTCAACCGCAATTTATTTTGCTATAGGCAAATTAGATGAGCTCTTTGGTTGGATGAATAGCCAAATACCAGAGTACCTCATTTGGTTGAATTTCTTCTTATGGCCACTGGCAATAGTCAGTTTATTAGTGGTGATGTCATTTGTGTTCAGCTCTGTCATGAACTGGATTGCCGCACCGTTTAATGGCTTATTGGCTGAAAAAGTAGAAATGCACCTTACAGGTAAATCATTAAACTCTGGCACCACTATTGATTTAATCAAAGATTTACCCCGCATAATGGGCCGAGAGTGGATAAAGCTTAAATACTATCTGCCCCGCGCATTAATCTTTTTAGTATTATTTATTGTCCCTGTTGTCGGGCAAACTGCCGCACCAATTTTATGGTTTTTATTTAGCGCATGGATGATGGCAATTCAATATTGTGATTTCCCATTTGATAACCACAAGGTGCCCTTTAATGATATGAAATTCGCCCTTAGCCAAACTAAAGGAACCAGTTATAGCTTTGGCGCTGCCGTGACATTATTTTCGATGATCCCGATAGTAAATTTTATTGTCATGCCGGTCGCCATTTGCGGTGCAACAGCAATGTGGGTAGATAAATACCGTGAAGCCTACAAACACCCAGAAATCGCACCTGAATAGGCAAGTTAGCGCCATATTGACGAAACACTAAAACCTATGTAACCGCCCCGACTATTTAGTTGGGGCTTTTTATTTGACACATTTATTAATTTACATATTTAATTCAACTGGTGACCTTTCAACCCAGTAACAATTTGAAACTATTATCCTACAAATAATTAACGACCTTTTTAAAAGTATTTGCGACAATTGCACAAACTAAATTAAAAATCAGCGTGCATTGTGAATAAAACCTTATCGATTCAAACTCTTTTAACTGGATTGTTATTGGCGGGCTCTACCGTATCAGCATCAGCATTAGCCGGCGACCCTGCACAATTTAATGTCAATATTCCCACTTTAGCAGCAGGCATCGAAGTAGATGGCGATTTATCAGAACCTCAATGGCAACAAGCAGCAAAAGTTCAGCTCAAATACGAAACTTCGCCGGGTGAAAACATCGCCGCGCCGGTGACCACTGATGCCAAAATATTTGCTACTGAAACCAGTTTATTTGTCGCCTTTATCGCCCATGACACAGACCCATCTAAAATAAGAGCCAACTTACGAGATCGAGATAACTCTTGGGGTGACGATCAAGTGGGTATTAAGCTCGACACCTTCAATAATGCCCGTCTTGCCTATCAGTTTTTTATTAACCCTTATGGGGTGCAAAATGATTCCATAGAAAATGAGTTAACAGGCCAAGAAAGCGATGCATGGGATGGTATTTGGTACAGCAGCGGTAAACTGACAGACCAAGGTTACCAAGTCGAAGTTGAACTACCACTTCGCCTGTTTAATTTTGATGATAATAAAGATATTCAGACTTGGGGGATTGAGTTAGTTCGTTTTTACCCTCGTAATGAAACCCATAGAATATCTAGCCACAAAATTGACCGTAATGTTTCATGTCAGCTATGTCAGCTTGGTACAGCGACTGGCCTTGCTGGTGCTCAGCAAGGGCAAGATATTCAAATAACCCCATCAGTGGTAGGTTCACGTAACAGTAATCGAGAGTTAAACCCTAACCAACCTTGGGAAGATGACGACAATGTTGAAGTTGGCCTTGATTTACGTTGGGGTATTACACCGACTACATTATTAAACGCCACCATTAATCCAGACTTTTCGCAAGTTGAAGCGGATTCAGGCCAGCTTGATGTCAATAACAACTTTGCCTTGTTCTACCCTGAAAAACGCGCTTTCTTCCTGGACAATAAAGACTACTTCGACACTCAACTGAGTTTGCTGCATACCCGAAATATCAGCTCGCCAGATTACGGGGTAAAACTTACCAGCAAAACAGATGACCACACACTAGCTGTTCTCGCTGCAAATGATGAACAAACCCATTTTTTAGTACCTGGCAACTTAAGCTCGGACGTCGCGACCATTGACGAAGAAAGCTATAACTTCGCAGCAAGATATCGATTCGATCCAAGTAAAGAACTATCCTTTGGCGGTCTAGTGACAGCTAAACAATCCGACAACTACCATAACTATGTGGCTAGTCTTGATACGAAATGGCAACCCACACAGCAAGATACTTTCACTGCTCAATATGTGTTTTCAGATACCGAATACCCAGAGGATTTTTTTCAGCAGTTTTGTAATGGTGATGATTGCTCAACCCCACCACAAGAATGCGAAACAGGTAATTGTGATTACAACGAGCGAGTGTTACGAACCAAAAAACAAGATAACTTTTCAGACAGTATGTACCGAATAAGTTATGACCATGAGCAACGTAACTGGCGAGCATTTTCTCGTTATGAATCTATTGGGGAAGATTTTAGAGCCGACTTAGGCTTTATTGAAAGAATCGATGCCAGTAAATTTGTTGCCGGTGGTAATTACTATTGGTACCCAACAGATAGCTTCTTTAACAAGGTTGAGTTTGGTGGCGACTGGGATATTACCCATAATCAAAATAATGAAAAAATCGAACAAGAAGCAGAAGCTGCAATCCGCCTTAATGGTGGTTGGCAAAGCTATATTGCCAGTGGTTTTGTTCACAAAGACCGAGTCGGGCGCCGTCAGGACAGTTCATCACTTGCCATTGATGACAACACTACAATGTATACACTTGATTTAATGTGGTTTTACACTAATTTTGTCCCTATCGAATCTTTAAAGTTAGAGTTTGATATGAACTATGGTGATGATATTGATTATGCCAATGATCGCCCTGCGACCATCACCATGTTCAATCCTGCTTTTGAGTGGAAAATTACCGAATCTGTCATCTTAGATGTTAACCATAAATACCAAGCGTTAGATGTCGATGAAGGACGTTTATTTACTGCAAACCTAACTGACTTGCGTCTTAACTGGCAGATCACCTTAAACAGTTTTTTACGCTTAACCAGTGTTTATACTGATATTGAACGTGACCCTGATTTATACAAATATCAGTCGCCAAATGAGCAATACCAACAGTTAGGCAATGAAATTTTATACGGTTATAAACTCAACCCACAAAGTGTGTTTTATGTGGGTTACTCTGATGGATTAATTTCAAATGATGATATTGATTCACTGACTAAAAGAGATGAAACCTATTTTATGAAAGTTAGCTATGCTTGGTTGCTATAGTTTTAGTTTTAGTTTTAGTTTAGCTGTTCACCTCAACAAATTAAGTGTTAAGCACGGCTTATCTACTCAGCTTTAAAAAGCTAAAGAACCTAATAAAAGCTAAAATATCAGTGAATTAAAAAGGACTGCTTAGCAGTCCTTTTTAATGTGTGTTATTCAAATAAAAACTATCAATAAATAACCCGATTACGTCCAGCTTCTTTAGCTTCATACAGCCCCAAATCAGCGCGATGTAATATGGTATCTAGATTAATATCTGTGTTTTCAGCACTCGCTATTCCGCAACTAAAGTTAACGGTTAATTCACCAGCGTCAGTTGCAAATGGCTGCGCAGCAAGTTGCTGCCTAAATTTATCCATCACAGTAAATGCGCGCTCGCCGTCTAGGCCTTTAAATGCCACCACAAATTCTTCACCACCAAAACGGGCAACGGTAAAGTGCTGACCAAAGGCACTCTTCAAACGCTTAGCAAACTCAAATAAAACCTGATCGCCCACATCATGGCCATAGGTATCATTGACGTTTTTGAAGAAATCGATATCAATTAATCCTAAGGCTAATTGCCCTGCCTCACTGACATCTTTTTCATGTTGCTTGAAAAAATAACGGCGAGTATAAGCTTTCGTCAGGTAATCTCGGTTAGCTTGCTCCCAGAGACTACGCAGCATATCAAGCGAGTCTAAGGTATTTAATACGCGGCAATGAAACTCTTCATGTACAAATGGTTTCTGTAAAAAGTCATTAGCACCATTTTTGATAAAACGAGCAGATAAACTTTCGTCCGTATCGTTTGATAGACCAATAATGGCTAAATCTTCACGGCTAAACTTTTCGCGTACTTTTAGAATTAACTCGAAGCCATCAACATTTGGCATGTTGTAATCAGTAATCAGCAATTGAATATCAGGGGTTTCATTTAAAACCTGAATCGCTTCTGCGCCATCACATGCTTCAAGCACTGTAAATAACTGTTGTTCTAATAAAACCTTAACGAACTTACGACTCACAACAGAATCATCAGCCACTAGAACTTTTACATGTTGATTTTGGTCTAAACGAGCCACCAGTTTAACTACATATTCATAGCTAAAACGATTCTCTTTAAGAACGTAATCTGCAATGCCTAATTTAAGGAGTTTTTTACGCTGACGAGAGTCAAGGTTAGAGGATAAAACAATGCAGGGTGTTTGATATGACATCAATACAAGTTGGGCTATTTCACCATCTGGAGCATCTGGTAAATTTAATTCTGCTACAACGACAAAGTATTTATGCTGTTCTAATAATGCATTAGCTGAAGCGACATCAGCAGCGATGTCCACTTCACAATGCAAGTCTTGCATTAATAAATGCCGAAGTACCTTAGATACAGCTTCGTTATCTTCAACAATCAGAATACGCAATTAATTCACCCGTTTTACTATTAGGTTTTTTCTAAAATGATGCTCCCAATAGAATAGCCAGCACCAAATGAACACAGGAGTCCTAAATCACCGGTTTTAAAATCTTGATTATACTTATGAAATGCAATAATCGACCCGGCTGACGCAGTGTTAGCAAACTCATCTAACACTACAGGAGCTTTACCTTCTGTAACATTATCACCGAGAAGTTTACGAACTACAAACATATTCATATTTATATTCGCTTGATGCAACCATAAACGTTTAAATTCATTAGCTTGTATCTGTTCTTCTGCCAACTGCTTATCTAAATGTTGATAGATCATCGGCAGCAACTCTTTGAATACTTTTCGGCCTTGTTGGTGGAACAACTTGTCACTGCTGTTTGCTGTATCGGGATCGCAGCGATTAATATGACCAAAGTTACTGCGAATGTTATTGGAGTAATCTGTAAAGCACTGGCTTGAAAGCACATTAAAGGCGTGTTCGGATTGAGCTAATGAGGCTTTTTCCACCACAACTGCTGTCGCTACATCACCAAAAATAAAATGGCTGTCACGGTCACGGTAATTCACTTGTGGCGAACATATTTCAGGGTTAATCACTAACACTCTTGATGCCGTTCCTGATTGAACTGCATTAACCGCATTCACTATGGCAAACGTCGCTGATGAACAGGCCACCAGCATGTCATAAGCAAACCCTTTGGTGCCCATCGCTTGTTGAATTTCAATGGCGATTGCTGGATATGAACGTTGAGTATAAGCACAGGCCACAATGACTAAATCGATATTTTCAGCGCTCAGCTGCGCTTGATTCAGCGCTTGTTTAGCCGCTTCAATGCCAATTTCAGCTTGCATCGATAACGAATCTGATGGTCTATCTTCAATAAGCGGCATCATAATATTTGGATCTAATATGCCATCTTTAACCATCACATAACGACTTTTAATGCCTGATGCTTTTTCAATGAATTCAGAAGATGAGTGCGATAAAGGCATGACGTCGCCCGCATCAATTGCTACTTGGTTTTGTCGATTAAACTGGTCAACATAAGTATTAAAACTTTCAACTAACTCATCATTACTGACACTGTGCGGCGGTGTATATAAACCACTACCTGAGATAACCACTTTATTCATATTATGTCTGCCATATCTATATTGGTGAATACAGCAATTTATCGTAAATTTACAATGCTTAATCTTGGAAACGGTTATACAGGTTTATAACTCGCCCATTAAAGAAGGATAAATTGCGTTTCTGTAATCTCAGTCTATTACTATCTTTGCTATTCATTAAGCACTAAATGTTGATTTAACGATGGTCAGACCATCAACAACCTATTAGCGTGCTTAACTAACATCTTGTTATATAAGAAGATGCTTTATTATTATAATTGAGTTAACTTTAATAACTAAAAGGAATAACGAATAACAAAGTATCACTGTTAAAGCCCCCTAAACCGATTATCATTAGACAATGCCAACATAGGAGCAAACCATGAGCAACATTTACGAAGACAATTCATATACGCTAGGTAATACCCCACTAGTGCGCCTTAATCGAGTAAGCAATGGTAAAGTGTTAGCCAAAGTTGAAGCACGTAATCCAAGTTTTAGTGTTAAGTGCCGTATTGGCGCAAACATGATTTGGGATGCTGAAAAGAAAGGCACTCTAACTAAAGAAGTAGAGCTTGTAGAGCCAACTTCAGGTAATACAGGTATTGCACTTGCATATGTTGCAGCTGCTCGCGGTTACAAATTAACCCTAACTATGCCAAATACTATGAGCCTTGAGCGCCGTAAATTGCTTAAAGCTTTAGGTGCTAATCTAGTGCTAACAGAAGGCGCCAAAGGAATGAAAGGTGCGATTGATAAAGCTGAAGAAATTCGCCAATCTGATCCTGCTAAGTACCTTATTTTAGGCCAATTCAGCAACCCAGCTAACCCTGAAATTCATGAAAAGACAACAGGTCCAGAAATCTGGAATGATACTGATGGTGAAGTTGCAGCATTTGTAGCTGGTGTTGGTACTGGTGGTACGATTACGGGTGTTAGCCGTTACTTAAAAAGCAAAAACAAAGACCTTGTATCTATTGCAGTAGAGCCAGTTGACTCACCTGTTATCGCGCAAGCAAAAGCAGGTCAAGACTTAACTCCTGGACCACATAAAATTCAAGGTATTGGCGCAGGTTTTATCCCTGGCAACTTAGATTTAGATATGGTTGACCTTGTTGAAGCCGTTAGCAATGACGACGCTATTGAAATGGCACGTCGTTTAATGGAAGAAGAAGGTATCCTAGTAGGTATTTCTTCTGGCGCAGCCGTTGTAGCCGCAAACCGTATTGCAGAAAAGCCAGAATTTGCAGGCAAGAATATCGTTGTTATTCTTCCTTCTGCCGCTGAGCGTTACTTATCATCAGCACTATTCGCAGGTGCATTTGGTGACAGCGAAAACGTTCAATAATCATTTATTGAAATAGTTAGCAGTAAATCAAAAAACCAGCAAATGCTGGTTTTTTTATGTCTCAAGGTGAGGATTCACTGAAATCATGCAATGAGTTTAACTCATTGCAAGAGTAAGACTAGAGCTAATCTCTTCGGTGCTGAGCATTAAAATTAATTCCTGCTCTTCTCCCCATAAAATCCGTTGTTGATGCACTAAACCGAGTTTATTAAGTAAACTAATTGAAGCAGTATTTTCCAAACTGGTTATACCTAAAATCGGTGCTATGCCTAAGGTACCACTAGCATAATCCATCACAGCTTTTGCAGACTCATAGGCATACCCTTTTCCCATATATTGAGGTAAAAAGCCAAAACCTATATCGGTATAAGGCAGTCCTTCCCGATTTACTAAGCCACTCATGCCAATTACGCATTCATCTTGATTTCGAATAACGGCAAATAGCCCATAACCATTAATCTCATAACTTGGAATAAGATTGGTTGATAAAAA
Organism: Shewanella goraebulensis; assembly: GCF_030252245.1. Classification (NCBI taxonomy): domain Bacteria; kingdom Pseudomonadati; phylum Pseudomonadota; class Gammaproteobacteria; order Alteromonadales; family Shewanellaceae; genus Shewanella; species Shewanella goraebulensis. Next base: position 1,931,127 of record NZ_CP126972.1, on the reverse strand, counting down.
TTCCTGTGCATCTTCTAATGTCTTAATACCGCGATCGCCAATAAACTCAATATATAAAGGTGAGTTCATTAGTTGATAAATGAATTCACCGTCGTCCAAAGTGAATTCTCTAAGCGTTAAACGCTCTGTATTAATCATTTTATATCCATTGAAAATAACTATGGCTCCATAGATACATCGCTACGTCATCTATTTCAATCAGGAATAGAGCTAGATCAAATTCTTATGTCATTACGTTTGTTAACATCCGCATACTTTTAACTCCACTCCAAGAAATTGACTCATTTTATGTCTTTTTACCAATCACCTAAAAAAATATCCGCTTTCGATGCAAAATTTGAAGCACAAAAAATTGCCTTTGCACCAGTCAGCTTCCAAGTCGCTCGCTGCCTTAGCCAATTTGACATACTCAAACAGGTTGATGACACCGGTGAAAATGGCATTACATTGGTACAGCTCACCGAAAACAATGACCTGTCAGAATATGCGATTCACGTATTACTGGATATGGGCCTGAGTATGGGATTATTTTGGTGTAAAGATGACCATTATCGTTTGGATAAAACTGGTCACTTTCTACTGCATGATGACATGGCATCTAAAAACCTAAACTTCATCCATGATGTTTGTTATCAAGGCTTATTTGAACTTGAAGCATCACTTAAGCAAGGCAATGCAGCAGGTCTGAAACACTTAGGTGATTGGGAGACCATTTACCCTGGTTTAAGCCAACTGCCAGAACAAACTAAACAAAGTTGGTTCGAGTTTGATCATTATTATTCCGATCATGCTTTTGACAGCCTCTTGCCAATGATTTTTAAATCTAAACCACAGCATATCGTGGATGTTGGCGGCAATACGGGTAAATGGGCTTTTGCTTGTACAAGCTATGATCCTAACGTCAACATCACCATCATGGATTTACCAGGGCAGTTAGCAGTTGCGATGGAAAATGCGCGCAATAATAATGTTGCAGAACGAGTAATCCCTTTCGAAACAGACTTGTTAGATGAAAACAAACCGTTTTGCCAAGGCGCTGATTTGTATTGGATGAGCCAATTTCTCGATTGTTTCTCAAAACAACAAATCGTCACTATTTTAAAACGAACAGTGGCAGCAATGACCCCCTGCAGTGAACTGTGCATATTAGAAACATACTGGGACAGACAACCGTATGAAGCTGGTGCTTACTGCGTTAATGCCACATCGCTTTATTTTACCGCTATTGCCAATGGCTACAGTAGAATGTACCACAGTAAAGATATGTTAAAGATGATCAGTGAAGCTGGACTTTATGTCGATGAAGATGTCGATAATATTGGTTTAGGCCACACATTACTGCGTTGTAAAATAAAACCGTCGTGAACATTCTTTAACTTGTTAATATTTAAAAGAGCCCATTAAGGGCTTTTTTAACATTTAAATACTATCCAAACTCGTCAACATCCCTTCCAAAGCTAGGCATTACAGAGAACAGAGTAAATGTTAAATAGTGATTAACCTCACAAATCCAATTACGCAACATTAAATCTTCATTGTAAAAATGATGCACTCTGTAACATTTTACATTTCAAGCAAATCACTCCCCAGCCTGCAAACACTCAAATCATTAACAACCTCAACACTAAAAACACACACATCAAAGTCTAATCGAGCTAAAAATCCATCAATTTATTTGATCTAGACCTCTCCTTTCCACAAACAAATTAGATCCCAGAACAAGCTGTTAAATCAGGATTACATTCAACCAACTAAGCTGTAACAAAATCAACAAAATCAACATGTAAACAGTCCGTTGTTTATGTTGAATAAGTATGGTTTTACCCACCTCCCGCAAACTCTTGTTAACCAGATTTACAAGTTAGCAATGAGATTTACTAAATAAAAACGCGGTTACAATAAAAGTGATAAGGAAGAGATGAGATGCAGCTTAATTCAAGATTGGCCAGCGCAATTCGCATTGCATTGGTAGGTGGTGCGTTTACCGCAGCCCTAGGTTCGCCAGTAGTACTTGCAGAAGAAGGTGCTGATGTAGAACGAATTCAAATTACCGGTTCACGTATTAAACGTACCGATCTAGAAACCGCCACCCCTGTTACTGTACTTAGTGCTGACGACATGGCTAAACAAGGTTTCACGACAATTCAAGATGCACTACAAAACCTCACATCAACTACTGGTGCGATGACGACACAAGAAGTCCATGGTTTTACCCCTGCAGCATCTTCAATCAGTTTACGTAACGCTGGAGCAAGCCGTACATTAACGCTTATTGATGGTAAGCGTTTAAACCAGTACCCAAAACCTGCCGGCGGAACGGATAACTTTGTTGATACTGCCAACCTTCCAATGGAAGCGGTTGAACGTATTGAAGTTCTGCAATCGGGTGGTTCAGCTATTTACGGTGCTGATGCAGTTGGTGGTGTTATCAACATCATCTTGAAAAAAGATTTTGACGGCGTAGCCCTTAAATACCGTCATGGCGACACCATGGAAGGCGGCGGAATGAATGACCGTATCGCACTTTCATTAGGTTCTTCAAACGAAAAAGGCAACGTATCAACTTTCATTGAATTCAGCAGTAATGAAGCATTACAAGCCACAGATCGTGAAAACTTCGGACTACATACAGATAAAGTCCCTCACAGTGATTACTCACAATACAGCTCTTATGGTGCTCGTATTGCGGGTACAGGAACTGGTGCTCGTTCGCTGTCACCACAAGAATGTACTGATGGCGGATTCTTCTGGGACGATGCCCGCAGTATTTGTGGTTTTGACCGTTCAGAATGGCGTGACTTAGAACCTGAAAGCTACCGCTTTATCAGTACGACCAACTTCAACTATGAACTAGCTGACGATATCACTTTCTTAGGTCGTCTTGATTTTGCTAATGCTAAATCAACCACCAATTTTGAACCAATGGCTATTGATGATTACGATATCAATGTTTCAGGTGATGACTTAACCGTGAGTTACGGCGATTTGATGAGCAAGACATTCAACAAATCTACCGGGCTTGGTGGTGACTTCGCTAATGCCACTGATGGCGATTACTACTATGTTCGTCGTCTACACGAATTTGATAACCGTAGTGGCGAAACGAACACCAATAACTACTTCTTCTCAGCAGGCTTACAAGGCGTTTTAGCTGATGAGTACGACTGGGATATGTCTGTAAACTACGGCCGTACCAACGTCGATGTTTACCGCAGCGGTTTTGCCACTGTTGGTGGCATGTTCGATTACATCACTGCAGGTGAAAACGGTAATTCATTACTTGAAAATATGTCTGAAGAAGATGTTGAAGCAGCGTCTTACTCTCCATTTGAACGAGCTCAGTCTACTCAAAAGAACATTCAAGCAAACATTACCGGTATGGCGTTTGAAATGCCAGATGGCGATGCCATGTTTGCATTTGGTGCTGAATACACAGAACAAGATTATGAAACAGAATCTGATTCAGAAACCCAAAATGGTTCAGTGCTAACAACAGGCGGTTCATCTGGTGCGGGCGAACGTGATTTCTGGGCAACTTATGCAGAATTAAGTGTGCCATTAATGGACGAATTAACGATCGCAGCAGCGCTTCGTTACGACCACTATAGCGACTTTGGTGGCAATTTATCACCACAAGTGACCGTAGAATACCGTCCAGTTGATGAGTTATTAGTTCGTGGTTCTTGGAGCAGCGTATTCCGTGCCCCAGATATGCACCGCGTATACGGCGATGCAACCAACGGCTTCACTCAAGTTATCGACTTTAAACAGTGTCAAGCAATGGGTGGCCAACCTGGTGTTACCAACCCAGATCCAACCATCAATGAAATCTGTAACGAATTACACATTGATACTACAACGGGCGCTAACAAAGAGCTTGAAGCTGAAACCGGCTACACAGCAAACATCGGTGCTGTATGGGGTGGCGATAGCTTAGAAGCATCGATTGATTTATGGGAATGGAAACTTGACGACATGGTAAGCGATATCAGCGCTTCAACTGCCGCACAAGAATACGATACCTATGAAGATATGATTACTCGTGATGCAAGTGGCACGATTACTCACATCAACACTGTAGCGCAAAACTTAGCGTATCAAAAAGTTCGTGGTATTGATTTAACAGCTGGTTACAGCTGGGACTTCAATGACATGGGTGAATTGCGAGTTAACTTTAATGGTACTTACATTTTGTTATCTGAAGGTCAATTAAACCCAACTTCAGATGTTGATGACGACATTGAAGATGGCGGATTACCTCAGTACCGTGCCAACATGATCTTCACCTACTTCATTAATGACTTTGAAACCACGCTAGGTGCTTACCATACTGCACGTATGCATGGTGTGTCTTACAGCTCATTCATTGATGATGAAGCTTTTGATGAAGAAGATTTAGAAGTCGCATCACAAACTAAGTGGAATCTAACATCAGCATATAACTTCACTGATAACATGAAGTTAACTGCTGGTATCGTCAACCTATTTGACGTAGGTCCTAACTTTGATCCAACCAACACATCATGGCCTCACTACCCTCGTGGCGTATACAACGCTCGCGGACGTGAATGGTTTGTTGAAGGTGAAGTTAAGTTCTAGCGTTAATGTAATACAACTTTAAGTGTCTCCCGACTCTAACGGCATCAAATGTATCTGATGCCGTTTTTTTATGTCTAAGATTAACTAAAACCTAAATAATGTGCAGTTACCACAATGATGCTAGACAGCACAAACAAGCCAAGTAGAAAGCGCCAAATAAACGCAAACCAATTACCCCAATCAACACGGCACACACCTAATGTAGCCATTAGTGAAGCTGACGTTGGCACCAAAACATTGGTAAAACCATCTCCTAGCTGAAAAGCTAAAACTGCTACTTGGCGAGTCACGCCAACAATATCAGCCAGCGGTGCCATTAACGGCATTGTCAGCGCCGCCTGCCCTGAACCTGAAGTGACAAAGAAATTAAACACTGACTGAAACAGCAACATAAACCATGCAGATAACGCTGTCGGTAATTGGCCAATCACATTACCAGCACTGTGTAATATCGTGTTGAGCACGCTAGGTTCAGTGGCTCCTGCCCCCCCCAGTAAAAGCAAAATACCCGAGGCGCAACCCACCAACACAGCAGGTTCCAACATGGTGCCAGCACCTTGTTTAAAGCTCACCGCGACTTTATTCATATCAATATCATTCAGTTTAAAAACCACCCCAATGATGCCGACAATTATCCCCATGGTAAAAAACTGGCTGGCGATTTCAGGAATAAACCAAGCATGTGCAACCACTCCCCATATCACCCAAGCAATAGTGCCTATAATCGTCAGTAGCACCAAAATATCACCAAGGTTAAAACGACTATCTTTAACATCACCTTGTTGATTCTCGCGAAAGAACTGATCGGTTTTATAGCTAAACGACTCAGTAGGATTACGCTTTATTTTACTGGCATATCGCATAGTGAAGCCTATGCCAATAAGAGTAAATCCAAACCACATCACTGAGCGAACCCCAGCACCCGATAGTACTGGCACGCCCGCTATTCCTTGGGCAATTGCTACACTAAATGGATTCATCCACGAACTGGCAAAACCAATTTGAGTCGCCACATAAGTCACCATCACAGTACAGATAGAGTCATAACCTAAGCGGATCATTAATGGACAAATAATAATAGCAAAAGCTATCGCCTCTTCGCCCATACCAAATACCGCGCCGCCCAATGAGAACAAACTGAATATCACCGGAATAAAGAGTTTTTCATTCCCTTGGGTTTTATCGATTAACCGTAAAATACCGTTATCAATTGTCCCTGTAGCCATGACCACCCCAAATGAGCCACCGATGACCAGCATGAACATAATCACACCAATAGCGCTTCCCCATTTAGAACCTGACACCATGCCTTCAAAGGCAAAATTAAAAAAACCGATTTCGCCATTTCCTTTAAATAATGAAATGGGATCAAGCTTAGGCTCGCCCGCTTCATTCAAGGCATATTGAAATGATGTGGGATCGATAACACTGCGAGTTTTCTCAACTCCATCAATCACGTAATGAGCATCTTGAGATGAAAAAGAACCGATTGGAACAACATAAGTTAATAACGCAGCCGCTAATGCGACAAAGAAAATAATCACCAGAGTATCTGGCATCTGCCGTGAGCTGTTAACGACAGCTGATATTCTGTTATTTGAGGAAATTGGGGTTTGATCTGGGGAATTCATTTACAGTCCATTTAGTTATTGTTTTATGGAATGGTGCCAACACACGTTTTGAGTTAGCAGCCATTGGCATACTACAATAGCTAATAGCAAATTCCCATCACCCAGTTTAGCTTTAAGTTGAGCATAACCAATAGAGAAACGGTATAAATATCATTGAAGTGCACACTATTTAAGCCTTAGTCTGTCACTTATATAAACTTAATTGGTATGAACTTATTTGCTATGAACTTATATGGTGTGAACTTATGTGGACCGGTTAGTAAGATGCATGATCTTTTTCCCAGTAAATTGGGCATATAACGTTTCATGAGCCTGCTTTGAAAAGGTATCGGTGCGGCAATCATACTGAGCAATCCAGTCAACGAGCATTTCCAAATTGGCATCTTGAGCTTGTTTGCTAGAATACTTATGGGGCTCCCAAGGGCGATTTTTGGCGTTACTAATACAGTCAGTAACGGGAAGGTTTAGAAAAATTATCTCATCAGCATGAGGCGTGGCTAATTCCAGTAAGTCGGTATAACAGCCTTCAATAATCCATGAGTCATGTTGTAAGAACTTATCAATTAACTGACTCGACTCTGCAATCGATGTTCTTTGAGGTGGGTTGGTTGGCTGCCAAGCTATGGTATCTAAATCTAAATGCGCTAAACGGTTTTGTTTTGCTAACTGTTTAGCAAGGGTTGACTTACCCGAACCTGAGTTTCCAAAGATAACGATTTTACTCAAAATAACACCTCGATTCTCAAATTGCAGCGTTAACAAAACAGTTTAATGGCTTAGTGTTGCATAGATTGGTTTGGGAATAAAATAACCTAAACCGGTGATGCTTATGTCGCTTAAAGCAGACTTAGTTTTAAGAGCACCATAAACAGAGAAAAGCTGACGCAGGTAACACGTTGATGCCCCGAAATGAGTTAACGTTGTTTCTAAATCGCAATATATTAATTTCGGTTTACCATAGATTTTCTTATTTCACATGTTCTGCACTAATCAATCTAGAACGGTGGCCAATATTACTTAGCCACAACATTGTGCATATTCAACATTGTTTTAAGTCAATTACTTAGGTTTTTAGATAGTTTAGTATTTACGCTCCAAATAACAATTATAAGAGTATGGTTGTGAAAATATTAAAATTTGTATTGCTGTTAAGTGTAATAGCTACTATGACGGGCTGCGCTACGAGACTTGAAGCAACTGTTGCCCCTGGTCAATCATTGACTGAATTAGGTAATGTATATGTACAACATTTTTCCCCTGATAAAAGAAACTTGAATTACATTATTGCGGATAAGCTAACTTTGCTAGGTTATCCAGCCACTCCTTTGGATGGTACTGAAGTTCCAAATGACGCTAATATTGTTATCACTTATGTTGATAATTGGCAGTGGGATATTACGAATTACTTGATCAAGATAAAGATAGATTTTAGAAAAGCTGAAAATAAGCAATTGCTAATTACTGGTGAGTCTTTCCGAACTTCTTTAGCTAGGAAAGATCCAGATTTCATGATCCAAGAAGCGTTAGAAAAAATTTTTCAGGAAGCAGGCTTAAAATACAACCATATTGCCGAAAAGCAGTAATATCAAACAGTCTAGAATTGCTTGGGGCTAAATGATTGATGCCCCATTCCTTGTTTGTAATTTTAGACAATTTAACGTCGTGGTGCTTCGCCCACACCAGAGTCAAGGGGGAAAGCGCTTGTCCCCCCTTAACAAACCCTCAGCGCCCCAGACGAAAAATGCTGAAAAGCGCATAATTTTCGATGGGGAATGATCCAGCTTTTAACTTCGTTTTTTGCTAACTTCAGACTTATTCGAAAATGCTAATGCTTCCGATGGGGCCTCCCTTCCCCTCGAAAGCTAGCCTGACATCCATGTCAGGACTCACGCGATTTTCTTCAACGTCCTCAATTCAAATTGAGTCTTTTAACTCTTTAAATTGTCACAATTACAGTCAAATCGAAGAGATAATAACCCCAATGTAGATGCGTTCAAGACCTTCGAAAACATGGATGTTTTCGCAGAGCCCACATGGATGTGTTTACGGCGTGTCTTGGATGTATCTGCATAAAAGCCTGCGGCAGGCAATTGGTTAAGCTGAAGTGATGGACTGCTGAATAAGAGCCAATATAAATGAAGTATAGAGTTGATGGACTTAAAACGTTTTTGCCCCGAAAGTTCTGCAACTAACTGTATATTTATACAGTTATAATTAAAATGCAGCAATTAACTGTATTTGCTTCTCGTTATGTAAAAGCCAAAAATTCTCGATTTCCCAAACTAATAAATTTATATCATTGAAATATATGCATTTTAAACTTTAGAAAGTTTACATAACGACCCAAAACAATTCTCGATTATCCACATTCTCGTTTTCGCCGCAAAAATGGTCATTGCCTCACAGAATTCTTACTGATAAGTTACTAAAATTATTAATAAATAAAGCTGAAAGTGATTAGAATTCGGTAAGGTACCCTAGGGTGTTTATCGGAATTCGCGCTAATACGCTGTTAAGTAGCAAGGACTAGCTCGGTGGAATATTCAGAAATTTATAAATACATTTCAAGCGATGATGATAAATCGAGAGAAGCATTTATCAATGATTTTGAAACTGAACTTCTAGAACTTTCGAAAATATTCTCAGATGCATTTAATTTACTCGAAAAGTCCCCGTGTAATAACGATCCATCTAATAGAGCATCAACTGTTTCGGGGTATATATTTCTAGCTATTGAATCAGCTGTTACTGCTAGTCAATTACTTGTATTAGGACATATTGCTCCCGCTGGTAATTCCATGCGAATATCTTATGAATCTCTTTGTTATTCGGCATTATTAAAAAAGGAAGTCGATTTAGTTGTTGCTAACGGTAAGCACAAATTTAACTTCTATAACGATTACTTAAAAAAGAGTAACCACACTAGGGCTGATAAAGTAATTGATGTTGTAGTTAAAAATAAAGTTGCACTTGGCTTAAACGAGGACGGAGTGGAGTTTTTGGTTGGGGCTAAGAAATTCTATAACGGTTATAGCCATGCTTCATTAATGTTATTACATTCAAAAATAAAGCCATCAACTAGGCAATTATATATTGCAGGTGGTTACGAAAACGAGCGACTAGATGTATTTAATAAACAGCTCGAGTTCATAAAAAGATATAGCAAAAACTTTAATGGTTGGATTCAGGCAGTAGCGTATAATGCTACTTAACAAGCTAATTAATAAGGACAAAAAACAGTTTGCTGTTTTCGTACCTCAACATTTTAGCAAACAATTTTTTGCCCATTATTAGGGCGTTAGCTGGGCCTCAATTGTCCGCACTTTATTCATATAAATTATCTGTAAATAGGGATTACAATGGCAAATGAAACACGAACAGAATTTGTTAATCGAGTTATGGGGCTCTCATTTAAATCAACCCAAGGTAAGTATTCTTATTGTAGTGACTCAAAAAAGCAGATTCTTTTTAGTCTGAATGTGGGAAATGGGGATGTGATTTTAAGCCCTTCATGGTCGAGAAATGGCTACTCACATTCTCTAAAACATATAGATAAAGTTCTAAATCAAGGATACGACCTTTTAGTTTTTGAGACCATAACTAAGAAGAATAAAAAAGGTGAGACATTAGCTAATGGGTTTAATCCATTAATAGAAAAAAGAAAGTTGGTGGTTGAAGGTGATATTTTTAAAGCTGTTCAAATAGAAGTTACCCAAAGTAAAGAAACTACCGGAAGTGGCAGTTCGATTTTTGAGGGAGCAAAAAAAACTATAACCGTTAATGCATATGAAAGAGACCCTCAAGCACGTCAGGCTTGTTTAGATGAATTGGGGTATCTCTGCAAGATTTGTGAGTTTGACTTTGAAAAAACTTATGGTGAACGTGGTAAGGAGTTCATTCATGTTCATCACATAGTGCCATTATCAGAAATAAAAAAGGAATATGAAGTTGATCCAGTTAAAGACCTTATTCCAGTATGCCCCAATTGTCATGCAATGTTACACCGAAAAGGACATACAATTTCACCTAACGAATTGAAATGTATAATATTTAAACATGTGGGGTCAGAATAAACTTAATTATTGATCAAATGCTAATTAGCCAAGGGGGTTCCTAACTCACTTTTGTACAAAATTGACCTTGTCGGTTTTAGCTAAATAACCGACAAGCAATAGGCATCAAAATGCTTCATTCACGTTAAAGTAGAACCCAGTATCACCATCACCGAAAGCGAGATCTAATCTTAGGTTCACCCTTGGTTTAACCTCGAATCGATAACCTATTCCTGTATTAGGTAATATGTCGGCTGAAGCTAATTCACTGAACGTATCTGAAATCACGCCAGCGCCAACCCAGTAAACCATCCCGTGACGACCGGGTAAGTCTTGGCGGTACTCAACTTGCGCCAATACCATTTGTTTGTCTCGGTATCGACCTGAAGTGTAACCCCGCAGTAAATCTCCACCGCCTGCTTTTGACAGCTGATCCCACGGGACATCACCATGGGTAAATCTGCCACGCACTTGCCATGCAAGAACATCAGAGTCACCCATTTGATAATAGGTACTGTAAAGTGCATTAACGATTTCAAAGTCAGTTTTACTGCCCAAATCCTGACGATAAATACCCGTGTCTATTTGCGCTATTTTACCTTGTTCAGGATTAAGCACATTGTCACGGCTGTCGTAGTTAATTAAAAAGTTAACCCCGACACTGCGTGATGTTTCGAGTAAAGGGCTAACATCGACATCTGAATCTAGCATGTCGATGCTACTCGCTTTGGCATAATTAAAATCAAACCCTGCTCCAACAAAAACATTGGATGTTAGCCGATGTAAAAACATCGGGTTGACTCGAACTAACCGACCGTTAAAGTCGACTCGATTATCATCTTGATGATTTTCATCATAACCGACGCCGTAAAACACATCTGGTATATCAAACATTTCAGCGGTTAAATAAAACCGCTGACGGTCTTCATTTAAAAAGGTTTTATTTTCGATGCCGACACCGAGTGCGCCATTGATTGATGCTAAACCATTGATCACCAAAGAAGATAACTGGCTCACTTCATCATTAGGGTCAACTTGATACAAACCAACGGCTGAAATACCAACGCCTAAATCCATTTCGGGGTTATAAAAAGGGCCAGGTAAAAAACTAAAATCAATCAGTTTATCTGCATCAAACTCACCATCAGCACCTAGAGTTTGCAAAAAATCTTCAAGCCAGCCAAGTTCTTCGTCACTTGTTAAAGACTCGCCTGCTGATGATGCTAGTTGACTTGTCTCTGACGCTGATGCACTTGCTGAAAAAAAAATGCAAACAGACAACAGCCCAGAGATAAAATAATGATTCACCGACATTACAGTTGCCCTTGTGTTGATTGCTCTTTCGCTAATGGTAATTGCGGGCGCTGAGATAAATGGTCCTGTAGCATCTGTTCGTCTAATATTTGGTTGTACTGGCTCAATTCAAAAAAGACTTGTTGTGTAAATCCATCACGCCACAATGATTCAGGTATATGGTTAAAACTTGCCTCAAATTTGGCATCGACATAAAGCCACTGCTTAGCGACATCATCAATAACAATGCCGTGGACATTATTGGCTAATGTAAGGTCATGCGCTGCTTTGTCTGAATGATATATATGCTCAAGCGCTGACCAGTTGTTACTTTTTATGGCCATGTCTTTAGGCACCAAATATGGCGATTGCTTATCACCTAACTCATAGTGACGTTTAAGTAACATAAATTTATTTGGCATTGGCTCGTTAGCATCCCACCAATAACCATCAATAACATCAAATAAAGCATCAGTTTCTGTCGCCGAAACAGGTTCTAACCATGCCAGCGTTGCTGATATCCATGAGGTCATATGGTAGTTATATTGCTGGCGTGTCATGGCTAAATTGTTAGTCAGCACCGCGAGCGCAATTTTTGACCCTAACATGTTGGAATAAAGGTCTTCTGGCGAGTAAGCCGATACATCTTCAGTCCACGGTGCAAAACTGCGATAACCATGGTACTGAGCTATTTCATGAGCCTCAGCCATTGAATAAGCCAAACGAACTGCCATCGCAGCTGCTAACTCCCAACGTTGAGCGGCTGTTAAATGGCCAACTTTAAAGGCCTCAATTTCAATGGTTCTTGGGCCAATTTCAAATGGAAGAGAGATTGAGAGCGGTTCACCAAGACGCGGGTGTATTTGATAAAACAATGCCACGGCATTATCTGCGGTATCTCGTACGTGGGCTAAATCAATAAAACCGCCTTTACGAGTATAAATTATGCCATTATTCTCCCCACTTCGACCCTCATCGGGCGCTGATTTTTGGTGGCTAAAGCTACCAGCTTCATAAGCATGGGCACCTAAGTCTTCAAGAGATATGGTATTAGCATGACGATAAAATGGAATCGTCATGGCGCCAAGCTTCACCTTTTGTCCGCTGCCAAATGCGCAGCAGGGCCTTACACTTGTAGGCAGTGTGATTGGCGCATTCAACGGCAAACTAATATCGCGCAATAATGCCGGATCAGGTTGACTATCTAACGCCGCGACTACTGCTGATTCATTAGGCGTTGCACTTACCTGCCATTCACTGGTTGAACAGCCAGCAAGTAAAGTCGTAAGTAAAATCGTGCCCATTAAAGCAGTTTGCTGATAATTACACATCATTGAATAAAGTCTCTGATCATTTGACTAATTTGTTCGGGAAAGTCATTGCTCAAGCCATGGGATGCGTCTGGAATAATAATAATTGGCGCGTTCAAAAACTCAGAAAACTCTATGCCCTTTTCCTGTGGAAACACCATGTCATTTTCACCCCAGATAAGTAATGATGGTGGCAAATGGTCTTTAAACTCATTAGGGTTAAGTTGGTCACGATAAGCGGGTAACGTAGTAATAAGGGATTGTTTCTCGGTCAGGTGATCAGCGAAATATACTTGATATATTTGCTCATCAATAAAGCTTGGATACCAAGGATAATTTACAAAAGTATTTTCTAGTAGATGCCTGACACCTGCCCTATCTTGCGGCACAAATACCGATTCAGGTGAAGTTTCACCAAATCGTTTTGTCATTGCATCCATGTCTTCATCGGCAAATACGATGCCAGGGCTTGCTAACATCACGGCTTTATCAATTTCTGGTTCGTTGATCATCAGATCAAATGTCACGAAGCCACCAAAAGAAATACCAACAAGACTCACATCAGTCAGCGAAAGCTTATTTATAAGCTGCTGAATCGATTGGGTTTCACTCATTATTGTCGCTGGAGCATCACTGTACGAGCTGCCAAACCAAAGCAAGTCAGGTACGATAACATGATAGTCTTGAACTAAATCTTGCATGATTTCGTACCAGCTCGTCATGCCGGTGCCACCAAAACCATGCAGTAAGATAATCACTGAGTCAGATGGGGAACCACCTTGCCAGTAATGCAGCTCCCCGCCTTCATCAAGTGTCAATTGACGCTGTTCAAACCCAGCCTTGAACAGTTGATTCTGTTGATAGTTATCAACCATTGATACAGTAGAGCAACCACTTATCAATATTGACATCAAGATGAAAAACAATGTTTTAAAAGTCACTAGAAACGATACCCAATGCCAGCCATAAAGCTTGTTCGAGTACCAAAACCGCCTTCAAGTAATAAATCAAAGCCTTTGCCTAGGCTTATTTGAGCACCGACTAAGGTATTCCATTTATCTTCAAGATGTTGATTAACCTCAAACTTACCATCTCCGATAAACTCACCAATTTCTGTACCACCGATAAGTAAAATATCTTTGAGGTATCCACTGAATGTTTGCTCAACGTTTTGATACATAGCACCGACCCAAACCTGCAGATCTTGGCCATAAATTTTTGTTCGGTAGCCCACTCGCGGCGACACAACAATCGTGCTAATTTCTCCATCGAGAATATCCAGATCGGTATTAGTGTAGTTCACATCCAATAACGCAAACCAATTATCAATACCGCCTACAATGGTGCCACCAACCCCGTAGGTTGTTCCTTTAAAGTTTAATTCAAAATCAAAAGGATCGAGTTCAGGGAAGAAAGGTAAATCAACATCCACCTGAACATTAGCGACACTACTGCCTTTTGTATGGCCAATAACACCATACAAGTTCAAAAATGGCAGCACCCACATGTCTGCACGAAAGGTTAATGTTTCAGAATCTTGTAGTGCTTCACTGCCATTGATGGAAATCCTGTCATCAATGAAGTCCCCTAACCCCGTAAAGGCAACACTATCGACAACAAGAGGTTGGTCCATCGTCATATAATTAATGCTAAAGCCATAAGGCTTAGGTAATTCATGACCTAAATCAATCGCTTCTTGCGCCCAAATAGGAAATGCACGCTGATATTTTTGCGGCACTTCAATGGCATCGTCAGCAACTACAAATTGACTAAATGCGGTGATAGTAAATAATAAAAAAACAGTGAAAATTCTTAGCATTAGAACTGGTAATCCTTAAAAAACTCAACATAAAGCTTTGGGCTGAGCTTAAAAATAATGACTCAGCATGCATTCAATTTTTCATTTATCGTTGTAGATAAATTAAACAGCAGAATTTGGGGAGGGAGGATAATAGAGACTTGATATTAATTTAAGCTTAAAAAAAATAGAAATAAGATATTTCTAATGATACACCTGTATATATCGTTAAACTGATAACAGTAAAAGTGAAGGACTTAACACTCAACGTAGCCTTGGCAGCTAAAATCAACACTTGTATCGATAGCGATACATTACGTTAGGAGTGTATCTTATAGGGGAATAAACTAGACAAGTTAAGCTATGAAAATATTATCGCCAAACTTTAAAATTTACTAGGTATTATCAACTAGTAATATAAACGATGGTTTAATGACTAGGTAAATGGATTTAATACCAAAAGGCTAATTGAGCCTTAAAAATTACAACTTATCTCGCCAATGTCATTCAGAATAAGTACTGCACGCTTATTAATTTCAAAGTTCGTCACGTAACCGCACTTCCCTTGGAGCATATCACCACTATTAAGCAATAATTGATACTCGTATTGGCCATCAAGCTGAGCTAAATCATAATAAATAGTATTGTCTTTTTCAGTGCTTATTTCACCAAAATCCATCCGGCTAAGTGGCAGATTAATCACTGCTGATTCAATAACAAAGTCCGAACGATTTTCTATTGTCAAACTTGGACTGACATAAAAGTAGCTTAGATACATCAATAGAATCACGGTTGAAATACCAGCTGCAATTTTGAAGAATATGCGACCCCAGCGATTGGCAATATCCAGTTTATTTCCTGAGTCAAATAGCATTAACACTTAGTTCCTTTGATGGAAAAAACCAGCGGAATAGATTGACCTTTTATCATGGAATGAAATTGATTTGGCTGTTTCTCTACAAGGTTTTCAAAGCAATTATAAGGACTAAATGGAAACTCATTAACGGCATCGATTCGAATACCTGCTTGAATTAGTGCATTTATCACTTCACTTAGTGAATGCGCCCAAGTCACCATAGTCTGCTTTTCATTTTCAGTTGTTACCTCTGCCTCACTTTCTATCGCAGAGTCTTCAGCTTGAGTATATGAGCCCTCAACTACCACATCCGGCTCTGGTTTGTGAAAGTAGGGATAACCCTCTAATACATCTTGTACAGGGTGAAACTCAGCCATATAAAATGTTCCACCAGTTTTGAGGTTATCACTAATTACCTGTGCCCATAGGGTTAAACATGGTAACCAACATAGGACCCCAAACGAGGTAAAAACAATATCAAAACTATGCTGACGTTTAGCTGTATAACTATAGACATCTGAACAAACAAACTCTGCAGCAATATTGCACTCAGTCGCCAACTCTTCAGCTTTTTTAATTGCCGTCTCAGATAAATCAACGCCAGTGACAACAGCGCCCTTTCTCGCCCAAGATAACGAGTCTAGACCAAAGTGACATTGCAGATGTAATAAAGACTTATCAGCAACATTAGTAAGCTCTGCTGATTCGATTTCAGTCAATGATGACTTACCCGCGATAAAGCTTGGCACGTCATAAAAAGAAGAGTCAAAATGTATTTTAGCTCGTTCATTCCATGCATGCTGATTGACGCTAAGGTAGTCCATAACTTATCCAATACTTTAATTATTCAATATTATTGGCTCATATTAGCAAAGTAAAATAAAGATTCACATTTTAGCGCTAATATTTACCTATCAATTGTCTATAAAAAAGCCGACATTATCTAGGTCGGCTTTAAATATTAACGCAAATAACTCATAGAGTTATAATAATTTTGACTCGCTTAGTTTTTGCTTAAAGTAAACTTTTGCACTTGTTCAGACATCGCAGCAGCGTCTTCTAGCAAGCTTTCATTAAGCTGACTCAGGGATACCGCAATTTGTTGCGTTTGATTATAAATTTCACTGATTTTCATTGCATTTTGATTCACTTCTTCCGCCACTGCTGCTTGCTCATGAGTTGCTGAAGCTATTTGCTGATTCATGCTCTCAATCACATCCACATCAGCCACAATTTGCTTAAGCTCTTGCCCTGCATGCTCAACCTCATTAACACTTTCCTCAGCACTCTCCATGCCCCGTTGCATTGTTTTTACAGCTAATTGTGCACCAGACTTTAATCGGTCAGTCATGCGCTTAATGTCATCGGTAGAAGATTGAGTCCGCTGAGCCAAAGTTCTGACTTCGTCAGCGACAACCGCAAAACCACGCCCTTGCTCGCCAGCTCTTGCAGCTTCAATAGCTGCATTTAATGCAAGCAAGTTAGTTTGTTCAGAAATAGCACTAATCACATCCAAAATAGTGGCAATCGATTGCACATCTTGGTCAAGTTTTTCAATAGCGAGAGATGCTTCGTTGATTTCTTCAGCGAGTTGCTTAATCGATACCGTTGTCTTGTTAACGTCATTATTACCAACTTGTGCTTCTTTATTAGCAGATGAAGACGCATCTGAAGCTTGTACTGCATTGGCTGCAATTTGCGTTACAGTGGCGCTCATCTCTGTCATGGCTGAAGCAACTTGTTCAGCTTCAAGGTAACCCAACTCCACATCTTGTTTCATGGTATGGGTATAACCATTGACTTGTTCAACCACGCCCACCACTTGAGTAGCACTTTGGCGAACTTGTAAAATAATAGTTTCAAAGTCATTCATCATGGCATTAAAGGCATTTGAAAGTTGCCCAAACTCATCCGCAGACTGATGTTCAATGCGGGTACTTAAATCGAAGTTATTCCCTGCATGAGTCACTTTATCAAATAAATGACTCAAGCTGCGGTTAAGGTACTTTGATACTGACAGGCTCAACCACGCCAGTAATACGATGGAAACTGTCAGCGCTAATAATGATGTCCACATCATTTGGCTCGCAGAACCTAAACGATGTTGAGTTAAGGTCATCAAATCATCAGCAAGGAAGTGTTCAAAATCTGTTAGAACATTGATTCTACCTGTTGACGTTTTAAACCAATCTTCTGGGTTTTGCTCACTGATAGCTGCAACACTTTGGGAAAATGCGATTTGGCGAAGTTGTTCAACGTCACTCACTTCTCGCGAGCGACTGGCATGATCAAACTTCAATATCCAATCTGATGTCGCTAACGCTTTAAAACGTTCAGCGTAAGTATTTTGTTCAGATACTAAGGTAACAAAACGGGCGTAAACTCCGTCTTTAAATCCTTGCTGGCCAAAGGTAGTGCTTAATACCGCCCGCTCGATACCTGCACGTTCTTTAAGTTGTAAAAATGCCCCGAATGAGGCGAGTTTTAATGACAACTCACTGTCAGTGCTTTGCATTGCAGTTTCATCGACCACTGACAATAAAGCTGTGTTGAGCCCAGTGTAATACTTCACTTCATCGGCGACTGAAATCGATAAGCTATCAACGGCGCGTCTGATAGATTGTAATTGCTGTAATTCATTTTTAATTTGACGAAGAGTTGAACTAATTTGCTCAGGAAAATCGTCAATATCAGCAATATTATTAAAGGTATTGATTTGCCTATCAGACATTGCTCTTTGGTTTGGTAAACCATTGGCAAAAGATTTCCCTTGAGAGCCAATAAAGCCAGCACTCATGCCGCGCTCTTTTTGTAACTCATGTACTAGTGCGCTATTAATAACAGCGAGGTCACTTAAAGAAAGTACTGTGGTTAATTCTGACTTGGTTTCATATTTATTATGCACAAACATGCCGCCATATATGAGGCAAATAACCAAGGGTGGAATAATCAGTAGAAGAAGTTTGTGTAGCGTTTTAAGGTCAGTAATCCATTTCATTGTATCTTTACCCTTAGAGTAAGTGCTCCATGCAATTTCGCGATTAATTACATGCTTTGATGTAATTAAGGCGACTTAATTCTAGATCAAAATAGTAGCTGGTTGTTGTTCGCGCAAAAAAAAACCTGTAACAGCTAGTTAATTAGCCTTACAGGTTTCTATCGACATCTAAAGTAAAAACTTTAACTTATCCTTCAACGCCTTTGCTGGCCAAGAACTCATCATAAGTTCCTTTGAAGTCGTTAATGCCGTTTGGCGTCACTTCTAGAATACGTGTAGCAAGCGATGATACAAATGCGCGGTCATGAGAAACGAATAACAGTGTGCCTTCATACATTTCTAGGGCGTTATTTAATGACTCAATTGATTCCATATCCATGTGGTTAGTAGGTTCATCAAGCAGCAAAATATTTGGCTTTTGCATAATCAATTTACCAAAGTACATGCGGCCTTTTTCACCACCAGAAAGTACTTTTACTGACTTTTTAATATCGTCAGAACCGAATAGCATACGGCCTAAGATACCACGAACAGATTGATCGTCATCTTCTGGTTTACGCCATTGGCTCATCCAGTCAAATAAAGTCATGTCGTTAGCAAAATCCGCTTCGTGATCCTGTGCGTAGTAACCAATATTTGAGTTTTCAGACCATTGGATAGTACCAGCATCTTGCGGTAAGTCGTGTACTAAAGTACGTAACAAGGTGGTTTTACCCACACCGTTTTCACCCAAAATAGCGATACGCTCACCGACTTCAGCCATCATGTCGAAGCCTGAGAATAGCGGCTTTTCGTCAAAACCTTTCGCTAGTTGCTCAACCACTAGTGCATTACGGAACAATTTCTTTTCTTGTTCGAAACGAATGAATGGATTAACACGACTAGATGCTTTGATTTCTTCAATCTTAATCTTATCAATTTGCTTAGCACGTGACGTTGCTTGCTTCGCTTTAGATGCGTTAGCAGAGAAACGTGCAACGAAACCTTGAAGCTCTGCAATTTGCGCTTTCTTCTTCGCATTGTCTGACTGCAAACGCTCACGAGCTTGCTGCGCTGCCATCATGTACTCATCGTAGTTACCAGGGTACACACGTAGCTCAGCGTAATCGATATCAGCCATATGAGTACAAACAGAGTTTAGGAAATATCTATCATGCGAGATAATAACCATGGTGCTGTTACGTTGGTTAAGCATTTCTTGTAACCAACGAATGGTGTCGATGTCCAAGTTGTTGGTTGGTTCGTCAAGTAACAGCACGTCTGGATCTGAAAACAGCGCTTGAGCAAGCAGTACACGTAATTTGAAACCAGGGGCAATTTCACTCATTAGGCCAAAGTGTTGGTCAACACCAATACCTACACCCATCAGTAAATCACCTGCGCGAGATTCTGCGGTGTAACCGTCCATCTCAGCAAATTCCATTTCAAGCTCAGCAACCTTAATGCCGTCTTCTTCACTCATTTCTGGTAAAGAATAAATGCGGTCACGTTCTTGTTTTACTTCCCACAACTCTTTGTGACCCATGATCACAGTGTCAACCACTGAGAATGCTTCATAAGCAAACTGATCCTGATTCAACTTACCCATGCGTTCGCCTGGATCAATCGAAACATTACCGCTTGTAGGTTCAAGGTCACCGGTTAGGATTTTCATGAAGGTGGATTTACCACAGCCATTGGCTCCGATAAGACCGTAGCGGTTTCCGCCACCGAATTTAACTGAGATATTTTCAAACAGTGGTTTTGAACCAAACTGCATGGTGATGTTAGCTGTAGTAATCAAAATGAGATTCCAAAATTCAAGTTATGACAAAAACAAAAAACCAGTGCCGACTTTATTAGCCACTGCGTTTAACAAAATGAGTATTGCTTAACGAGTATAGCGGCTGTATGTAAATAGCACTGGTTTTAAACCACCCTTAAAACAATAAGCATGGTCACAATAATTAGGCGGCGTACTATAGCATTTCAGCTTATTTTTTCAACTTAACTTAGGGCTTTTAGGAGGATAATTTAATGGGGAAATTGATGAATTTAAAGTGTCTGTTAACTTCAATATAAAAATAGCCAACAAGGTCGGCCATTATTGCAGCAAATGCTTTGCTATATCGAGATTACTTTTTAAAGCTAAACTTTTTGGTGAGCCAAGCAATGGTATCGATTTGCTGTTGTTGCTTTAAACCAAAATAGACACAAATCCATGGTGAAAGTAAAAAGTACCAAGGCATAGTCATACCGTGTTGGTCATTGAATTGTAAGTAGAAAAAACCAAAATAGATCACTGCTATTCCTGCAATACCCACAGTTAGCATAGTCATCCGCATTGCTTTCTCTAGCCTTTCCATTTCTTATCCCTATTTTTACTTTTCGGTATTGAACTTATGTATTTACTAGCGTTAAACGCTGCTAAGATGGTAGCAATAATTTAATCAATAAAAAAGCCAACCATTAACAGGCTGGCTTTAATTCAATTACAGTCTTATTTGAAGTGAGCTTAAAACAAACGTGAAGTGCGTTAAAAGTTGCCAAAAGCAGATGCTATTAAAGCGTCACTTCAAAAGCATTACATGCTTAATCCGCCATCAATTTCAATTACACGGCCATTAACATAGTCGTTTTCGACAATGAACTTAACTGTAGCAGCGACTTCTTGCGCTTCACCTAAACGGCCAACCGGCACCATTTTCTCTAAACGCTCTAATGCTTCAGGTTTCATGCCAGCAGTCATTTCAGTGGCAATAACACCAGGAGCAACGGCAGCACTACGGATATTGTAACGCGCCAACTCTTTCGCCCAACCTACGCTCATTGCAGCTACACCCGCTTTAGAAGCTGAATAGTTAGACTGCCCCATGTTGCCCGCTTTAGCGATACTGGAGATATTAATAATCACCCCAGCTTGCTGTGAGTGGATCATTGCTGCTGCCGCTTCACGACCACATAAGAAAGTGCCTGTTAGGTTTACATTGATAACTGACTGGAATTGCTCGTAAGACATACGATCAGTCACTTTGCCTTCTTTGGCTTTCACCATTAGGCCATCACGTAAAATACCCGCGTTGTTAATTAACACGTTTACTTGACCGAAATCTTCTAAAATGTAATTAAAACCAGCAACTACATCTTCTTCGTCAGTAATGTCCAGTGCATAACCTTGAACTTCGGTAGAAGCGCCTAAATCAGCACAAGCACGTTCTAATTTTTCTTGGTCTACATCGATAAGCGCCAAACGCGCGCCTTGTGCAGCAAAGTCTTGCGCCATGGCTAAACCTAAACCACCAGCACCGCCAGTAATGACTACGACCTTATCTTTAATTTCCATTAACTGGATCCTTTCTACTCTTATTTAAACTGACACTATTTCAATTGAATCTATCAACATAGATTGATTACTTTTCATCCGCAGGGGCAAATTGTTCAAAAATACTTGAGAAATCGCGACGGCCATTTCCCTGACGGGCATGGTTAACGTACATACTGCGTGCTAACGCTCCCATTGGTGTACTTGAATTCGATGCTACCGACGCTTGCTGAGACAAACCTAAGTCTTTAACCATCAGGTCGACCATGAAGCCACCTTGATAATCATTGGATGAAGGCACATTTTCCATCACATCTGGACAAGGATTATATTTCTCTAGGGTCCAATTACCACCACTACTGACTTTCATGATATCAGATAACACTTTAGGGTCTAAGCCATTATCTATACCTAATTGCAATGACTCACTGGTGCCGACCATTAATACTGATAACAGCATATTATTACAAATCTTAGCGATTTGCCCCGCACCAGCAGCTCCTGCATGAAAAATATTAGCGCCCATAACCGTTAATACTGTTTGCGCTTTTTGATAAGCGTTATCACTACCACCACAAATAAAGGTTAAGGTTCCTGCTGCTGCGCCTGCTGTACCACCCGATACCGGTGCATCCATAAACTCGATGCCTTTTTCAGCAGCATGAGCACCGACAACTTGCGCAGTACCTGCATCAATGGTCGAGCAATCAATCAAAACGGTATCTTTAGCGACCACATCAAGTAGGCCTTTATTTTCATCGTTACCGATATAAAGGTTATGCACATGTTTGCCAGCTGGCAGCATGGTAATCACATAGTCTGCTGCCGCAGCAGCACCACACGCAGTTTTAGCACTGAGTGCTCCTTGCACTGTTAACGCTTCAACCGCAGCAGGTACTAAGTCAAAAACGGTTACTGTCATACCCGCTTTGATTAAATTTGCCGCCATTGGGCCGCCCATGTTACCTAAACCAATAAATGCAACTGTAGCCATGTTAAATTCCTTTTACTTGTCTTTTATCTAGATGCCTTTTAATGGGTGCTTATCAGCTTCCCAAGGTGATGTTAGTAACTGAGTCACTGCTTCAGCTGTTACGTCACTTGCATGATTAAAACGCCATTGTGGTTGACGATCTTTATCAATCAACAATGCACGAACCCCTTCACAGAAATCACCATTGGAGCAGCAATTAACACTCACACCGAGTTCCCATTTAAACGATTCTGCTAAGGTTTTTGTGGTGCCTAAGTTGGCTTGTGCAAAAATTAAGAACCAACTTAATGGGCTGCCAGCTAATGCTGTTTTTTGAGCACGTTTTAGCCAGTCTAGCTCAGTATCTAATGTGGTGATTTGATGATGCACTTGTTCAATTTCACCAGACATTAGTTGATCAATTTGAGGCTGGTAGTCTGCTAGCGGGCTATTACCCAGTTGTGCGCTTGAGCTGACTTGCATTTTATTCAGTAACAAAGTGAGCTGCTGATGATTTAAGCTTTCATCATCACTCCAGCTCACTTCAGCGATGGCATCAAATAATGGTTCTTTCTCGCCACTGCCCATGAAATGGTTACCCACATTCACATGATAAGCATCTGCAGCATTCATGTTATAAGCCGTTAAGCCTAAAAATAGCCCTAACTTTCCTGGCATTCTGTTTAGGAAATAACTGCCACCCACGTCAGGATATAAACCAATGGTCACTTCAGGCATAGCAATGCGGCTGCGCTCGGTTAACACACGGTGGCTACCGCCCGCCATGAGACCTAAACCACCACCCATTACAATTCCATCACCCCACACTAAAACAGGTTTGCCGAATTGGTGCAGCAAATAGTCAAGCTGGTATTCTTGAGTAAAAAAATCACAGGCTTGTGATGTCATTTCACCAGGGGTAGCCACTGAGGCATGGTAAATTGCGCGCACATCACCACCAGCACAAAACGCTTTATCACCTGCACCATCTAACACAACAAAGGCGATATCATCATCGTCTTTCCAAGCCCGTAATTGGCTTGTCATGGCCTTTACCATATCAAGATTTAATGCATTTAATGCTTTCTCAATATTGAGTGTAATCACCCCAATGGATTTACCAGATAAGGTGCCTAATGTTTGAAATATTACATCTTGAGTCATTAGCAGTTCTTCCAATTTGCCGCACGTTTATCCAAAAAGGCATTGACGCCTTCAGCCTGATCTTGGGTATCAAATAAGCTAACAAAAAGTTCGCGTTCCAATGGCAAAGCTTGTGTGCGTGGCATTGTACGTCCAGCTTGAATCAGCTTTTTGCACACAGTCACACTACTTGGTGATTGACGAGCAACTTTTGTTGCTAATGTTACTGCAGCGTCCAATGATTGCCCCTTTTCTACCACTTCTTCAACTAATCCAATTTGCTCAGCTTTTGCGGCATCAACTCGCTCGCCACATAAAATCATTCTTTTCGCCCAGCCCTCACCGACTAAAGCGGTTAAGTTTTGGGTGCCACCAGCACATGGTAGAAGACCAACTGTAGCCTCAGGTAATGCCATTTGCGCTTGAGACTCAGCAATACGCAAGTCACAGGCTAACGCTACCTCTAATCCCCCGCCCATAGCGTAACCATTAATCGCTGCAATAGACACGCCACGAAATGCACTTAAGGTTTCAAAAGCATCGCCAAAGCATTTAGCCATTGTCGCAGCATTACCTTTGTCACCATCGGCAAATAATTTAAGATCGGCTCCCGCTGAAAAGAACTTCTCACCTTGACCTGTAATCACCAATGCATAGATGTTGTTATCTCTATTTAAGCGCTCCACGATATTTTTCAGCAGCACTAAACTGTCTGCAGTCCACGTATTCGCAGGTGGGTTATTTAAGGTTAATATTGCCGTATTACCATTGATGGTTTCTATAATTGCTTGTGCTGCATCGTTTGTTTGCGTTGAATCAGAGCTTGTCATTATTCGTTCCTTAAATGGTGACATTTATAAAATTGCATGGGCGTTTTCGGCTAACAAACGACGAGCAATAATCAGGCGCATAATTTCGTTCGTACCTTCTAAAATCTGATGCACGCGCACGTCTCTAAAGTGGCGTTCAAGCGGATATTCACGGATATAACCGTAGCCGCCATGGATTTGTAATGCACTATCACACACCTGAAAGCCAATATCTGTAGCAAAGCGTTTCGCCATTGCACAATATGCCGTGGCTTCAGGATCGTTTTGATCGAGTTTAAACGCAGCTAAGCGCACCATTTGACGCGCCGCAACTAACTCAGTTGCCATATCTGCTAATTTAAACTGTAGCCCTTGAAATGCAGCAATGGGTTTACCAAATTGTTTTCGCTCATTCATGTATTCAGTGGCGCGCTCTAATGCTGCTTGCGCTGTACCTACTGAACAAGTGGCAATATTAATGCGCCCCCCATCTAATCCCTTCATTGCAAAAGTGAAGCCTTGACCTTCTTCACCTAGTAAGTTTGCTTGAGGAATACGTACATTTTCAAAGCTAATTAAACGCGTTGGCTGAGCATTCCAGCCCATTTTATCTTCCGCTTTGCCATAAGTAACGCCTTGGGCATCTGCTGGAATTGCAATGGCAGAAATACCTTTTGCACCCGCTTCACCTGTTCGGCACATTACCACTAATAATTCGGTTTCACCTGCACCTGAAATGAACATTTTTGAGCCGTTGATAATGTAGTCATCACCGTCTTTTACCGCTTTAGTTTGCAATGATGCTGCATCACTTCCAGCCCCTGGTTCAGTTAGACAATATGAGGCTAATAACTGACCTGTAGTTAAGCCTTCTGACCATTGCTGACGAAGTGACTCTGTGCCCCAAGTCGTTACCATCCAAGTTGCCATATTATGAATGGTCAGCATGGCTGTTGTTGCAGTACAACCATGAGATAACTCTTCGAAAATGATTGATGCATCAAGACGAGATAGCCCCATGCCACCTTCTGACTCAGGCGAATAGAGTGAGCAGAAGCCAAGTTCTCCAGCTTTTTTCATTACATCTTTAGGAAAATGATGCTCTTCATCCCATTGGGCTGCAAATGGTGCGAGTTCTTCTGCTGCGAATTGACGAGCAAGATCGGCGAATTGGCGTTGGTCTTCGTTGAAATTAAAATCCATGGTCTGAATCCTTTTTTACTATGACTCTGTGGTCACTTAAGCTTCAATCATCGCAACTCTTTTTGTATGAGCTATCTTGCCCGATAGTGCGAATGATCTTAGCGGAGTTATTGTTGTTTGCTGCAGTTATTCAGCATCCTGCTGAATGGCATGTCTCGGCAAATACTAACGGTTAGATTATTTACTTAATATTTTGCGATTTGTTAGTAATAGTCGTTGGCATTATCTAAGGCCTTCTCCCAAAAGAAGGCCTTAATTGTTCACTTCAAGGTAATTATTTAAGATCGATGCTCATGTTCGGGCCACTGACCACTTCGTCAGCAAACCAACGTGAAGTAATGGTTTTAGTTTCGGTATAAAAACGTACAGCTTGCTTACCATAAGCGTGTTGATCGCCATAGAAGCTGCCTTTCCAACCTGTGAATGAGAAAAATGGTAATGGCACAGGAATTGGTACATTAATCCCTACTTGCCCCACTTCAATATGATGTTGGTATTTACGTGCAGCACCGCCAGATGCGGTAAAAATAGAAGTGCCATTACCATAAGGACTGTTATTAACCAGTTCAATGGCTTGGTCTAAATCTTCAGCTTCCATACAACATAAAACAGGGCCAAAGATTTCTTCTTTGTAAATTGCCATGTCGGTAGTGACGTTGCTGAACATGGTTGGGCCAATCCAGTTACCAGACTCATAACCTTCAACAGTGCAATCGCTGCCATCAAGCAAACACTCTGCACCTTCTTCTTTACCTTGAGCAATCAGCTTAAGTACACGTTCTTTTGCTGCAGGACTAATAACAGGACCGTAAGCGGCATTTTCATCATTCCATAACCCTGGGCGCACTTTTGCTAATGCTTCTTTAAGCTCTGGAATCCACTCTTTCGCAGCGCCAACAAATACTGCGACAGAAATAGCCATACAACGCTGACCAGCAGCGCCTACTGAAGCACCTACCATGTTATTAATCACTTGCTGCTTATTCGCATCAGGCATGATAACGCAGTGATTTTTTGCGCCCGCAAAAGCTTGAACGCGTTTTAAATTATCAGTACCGGTTTTATAAATGTATTGACCCACACCAACTGAGCCTACAAATGAAATGGCTTTAATTGCAGGATCATTTAGTAAAATATCTACCGCAGCTTTATCACCATGCACTAATTGCAGTACGCCTTTTGGCGCGCCAGCTTCAACGAAAAGCTCAACGAGACGTTGTGGCGTCATTGGATCTTGCTCTGACGGTTTAAGGATAAAGGTGTTACCGCAAGCAATTGCTAATGGGAACATCCATAACGGGATCATCGCAGGAAAGTTAAACGGCGTAATGCCCGCACATACACCTAAAGGTTGGGTATAACTGTAGGTATCAATATTACGAGCCACATTTTCAACGGTTTCACCCATTAACATAGACGCGATATTACAAGCGTGCTCAGCGACTTCAATACCACGCCAAACATCACCTTTGGCATCTTCAAAAGTTTTACCCGTTTCTTGAGCAAGGATGGTTGCAAGCTCATCATGGTGTTCTTTTAGTAAGTGCTGATAACGTAACATCACGCGGGCACGTTCAGAAACAGGTACTTCTTTCCATGTTTGAAATGCTTCTTTGGCACTATGAATGGCTTGATTAACTTCATCAGACGTTGCTGCATTGATGTTAGCAATAACCTTGTTATCAGCTGGATTAGTGACTGAAATAACCTGTGAACCCACTCCTTCGGTAAATTCGCCATTAATATAATGTTTAACTTGAACTGTCATGATGCTTCCTAAATCCCTGTTGAGCCCCAAAGCTCTGTAAAAGTTAAGTACTGACGGCTTTTTTATTATGGCTAATTATTGTTGCCAATAACTGCCGAGCTCTTTCAGTACTTGAGTCTTGTTGAATAATTCGTGCTGTTTTTATACTTCGATAGCCATCGCAGTCGCTTCACCGCCACCAATACAAAGTGATGCGACACCTTTTGATAGCCCTTTCGCTTTTAACGCGTGAATAAGGGTCACGAGTACGCGGGCACCAGAACAACCAATTGGGTGACCCAATGCACACGCGCCGCCATTGATATTCACTTTGGTTTCGTCAAGCTGCAATTCACTAATCGCCAACATCGTTACCATGGCGAACGCTTCGTTAATTTCAAATAAATCAACATCGCCTTTAGACCAGTTCACTTTGTCAAAGAGCTTGTTCATTGCCCCGACTGGCGCAGTTGTAAACATTGAAGGTTCTTGAGAGTGAGTTGTATGGCCTTTAATGGTTGCCATAACTTCTAGTCCTAATGACTCAGATTTTTCACGGCTCATAAGCATTAATGCTGCAGCGCCATCTGAAATTGAACTTGAGTTTGCCGCTGTAATCGTGCCGTCTTTAGCAAACGCAGGTCGCAATGTAGGAATTTTTTCTGGTCGAGCGTTACCAGGCTGCTCGTCAGTATCGATAGTGACATCGCCGCGACGGCTAGTAATGGTGACTGGCACAACTTCTTGTTTGAACGCACCTGAATTAATTGCCGCGTTGGCTTTTTCGAGTGAACTTAGGGCAAATTGATCCATACCTTCGCGGGTTAAACCGAAGTCATCTGCCGTTTTTTGAGCGAATGTGCCCATTGCGCCGCCAGTGTAGGCATCTTCAAGACCGTCAAGGAACATGTGATCGAGCACTTTCCCGTGGCCCATACGCATCCCACCACGGGCTTTATCCAATAAGTAAGGCGCTTGAGTCATGCTTTCCATGCCACCAGCAATAACCACTTCACTTGAGCCAGCTTTAATCAAATCGTGAGCTAACATCACTGTTTTCATGCCTGAACCACAAACTTTGTTGACTGTCGTTGCGCCAACACTTAGCGGCAGTTCAGCACCTAGGCTTGCTTGACGCGCCGGAGCTTGGCCTAAACCTGCCGGTAATACACAGCCCATTAGCACTTCATCTATTTGCTGAGTATCGATATTCGTTTGCGCGACTAAACCTTTAATTGCTGTAGCTGCTAATGTAGGTGATGTAACGGCTGATAAAGCGCCTTGAAATCCGCCCATTGGGGTGCGTTTTGCTGCGACGATAACGATATCTTGTGGTGATGTAGTGCTCATAACTTCTCCGCTGTAAACCGGCTATCAAGATGGCCGAGATTAATACACAGTAAAATGTGATCTAGTTCAATATTCACACTGTGACGTTTACGCTAACGTAAAGCAAGAAAAATCCATTAAATTAACATCAAGTATTTTAAATAGCTGTCATTGAAAATTTACAATCACAATAAGATATTGAATAATTTGATTAAAGTAAGTTAAAAGTCGAATCAGTATTGAGCTTAAACTGAGTTATTAGCTTAATTAAGGCCTTTAAGCATCCGATATGGAACAACTCTATACTGGGGAGAAATTAAGTATTAAGGTGTGGAAGTGGAGTATTAGAATATGAAAACCATGGTGTTGGGCTATGATAAGGTTTCGAGGTTGATTGCTGCAATATCTAAGGGCTAAACTCTAGGTAGTAAAGCTATAAGCTGCCATCATTAACAAACAGCTGAGCCTAAACCAATAAACCATTTGCACTTGGTTATATGTATTTAAGTCACAACAAACTCGCTTGCGGGTTTAGGTTTATACCGTCAGCTTAATTAAGTAAATGACTCTAAGCTGAAAACACCTGATTACGTCCGTTGTTTTTTGCTTTATATAACGCTGTATCTGCACATTTGATTAATTGAGCCAGACTTTCTGTGTCATCCAACTTTACGCTAACCCCTAAGCTGATTGTAAACTGAAGTTTTATATCGTTAAATTGAAATTGGTGTTGCTCAATACTCAAACGCAGACGTTCAGCAATATCCACAGCTTGGTCTAAATTAGTATTTGGAAGAATCAATAAAAACTCTTCACCACCAATTCGGCCAAGCAAATCACGCTTCTTAAACCAATTTCTAGCTTTACTTGCCGTGGCTTTAATCGCCAAATCACCAATTCCATGGCCATATGTATCATTAATGGCTTTAAATTTATCGATATCAAAAATAATGACAGCCAAAGTTTCATTGCGTTTTTGCGCAGCTGCAAATATTTTTCCGCCCTTCTCCATGGTATATCGACGGTTAGCAATCCCCGTCATATAGTCTGTCTGCGAGCGACGCTTAAAAAAACGGCGCGACTGTACTAAAAATGCCATTATCACCAAAAGTACCGCAATAATAAGGGCTGTGACTAATAAGCTCAGTTTTGAAATCTGTTGCTTGTCTGTTTCTGATTTAAGTTTGAGTAAGTTTATTGATAACTGATTTTCAAGAATTTGCACTTCGTATTCTGAAACTTTGGCACTGTGCTCTAAAGAAGAGTAAATAACATCTTTATCCATCATTGAAGCGTAGGTTTTTCGCTCATTTCCGAGACTATTAAGTAATAAATTAAAGCTTTGCTGATAATCCTGAACAGCGAACTTCTCCAATGCCAATACTGAAGATTTTAAAAAAATGGGACTCGACTGATAACTATTAGAGTTGATAAATAAAGATGCCATTTCAAAAGCTTTTTCAGCATCATTTTGTTGCATATAACTTAGGGATAAATAGCCATAAATCAAATCGATGAAATATGTTTCTTTGGTGGTGTCTTTTATCAGTAATGCCGCCTCTAAATGTTCGATAGCTTGATCAAAGTTTTGTTGAAAGAACTGAGTTCTTCCTGCATTACTATAAGCAAAAAACAGGAAATCGTTAAAGTCTGGGTGTTGCTCAGCTAATGTAAATAAAGCAGCAACATTAATTTCGGCCGTTTCCCAATCCGATACTTTTATCGATTCACCCACCATATTATGAAGCATGTTAAACATATCTTGGTAATCGTTAACTGAACGCCATAAATTATAAGCTTCACGGAAATACTCAAAGGCATATTTATGTAAGCCATTAGAGCGATAAATAGCTCCAGTGGAGTTATAAATCATAGCTTGTCTATTGGCCGTAAACTGATGTTTTCTTGCTAATATCAAAGCTTCATCTAGTCGACTCAGTCCTTCTTCGAATCGGTCCACATCTGCATAGCAAAACGCACTTTGAGTCAGAGCTTTAACGAGAATATCTGGGGAGCTTAATTGCCTAGCAAGGGTTAATGCGTGTTCTCTGTCAGGGCAATAAGTGGCTTGTGAGTTAGTTTGTAAATAGATGATATAGGAGCGCTCAATGTAACTTGTCACCAGCATGTCAGACACAGGCTCTGTTTCAAGTATCGCAATGGCATCATTGTAGCTGGCATAAGCGTTATCCAGTTGCGCATTCGCCTCTTGTTCAATCGCTAACAAATGATAAAACTGCGCTCGTTGTTGTATGCTCCAATCAGCTAGTTTCTCTTTTTGATCCAATAAAAAAGCTAAACGGGCATCAGTCGCTTCAATCGTAGATAATTTGAGTTTTAGTTGTTCAATATTCTTTTCGAGATATTCTTCAATTCTTACTTCATTACTGCCTTCAACAGCAGCTTCCCTGATTGTTTTTGAGGCATTTGCAGTCCCCGCTTCAGTAGTTAGAAAATCGCCTGCGAGTACTGAACTGCTCAATGCCATTGCGCTCAATAGCGAAATGACAGAAGCGTATCGATAAAGTCTGGTATGTGTGTGATGCATGAAGGAGTATAAAATCACTGAAAGTCCCTATTGAGCCATGTCGACTTTAACATTATAACAACAATAGTAACTTTGTCTGAAAAGCAGTGAAAAATCAAAAACTAAGTCATAGGTATTTAAGCGATTAAAAGTCAATTATTAGTCAAAAATTCTAAGGTTTAAGTTTTTCTCATTCAACTTAGCTATAGAAACATTAATTGCAATAGATTACTCCGTAATTAGGCTTAAAAAATAAAATAAAAAAGCGCTGATATCAGCGCTTTTTGTAAGGTTTAATCCGTTTTCGCTTCAAAACACTTTATTTGGTAATCATCACAGCGCCCACACTTCTGTCTTCACTTTGATTGATTAACCGAATCGTTAGTCCGTATTCTGGAATATTTCGTCCAGCGTCAAGTAAATCACCGCCAGTGTAATCACGCGAATCTCTAAATGTACGTTGCGCACGAGTGCGGTTATCATACATAGTGATGCCATATTGCTCCGACAAATCGATAAACATTTTTTCAGGTCTATCTATTCTGAAGGTTGCATCGTGAATTTGATAACGAGTCGTCGCAACATTGCCATTACTCCAAGACAAGGTATTTTGATCAGCATCAACCACACCTAAGAAACCATCGCCAGGGTGCACACCAACCCAGTTGTCAGAAAATTGATTATCGACATACCAAATCAACATACCTTTCTCATAGGTCATCGGTTGGCCAGCAACATTTATATGCTCTAAGCCGCTATCAACACCATGATGAGTACGCCACTCGACCAGATAATAATGCTCAGTTTCAGAAGAGCCAGAAGATATTTCAAAGCCATCTAACATCATCATTTCTGGCGATGAATCAGCATTTGCAGCAAAGGTCTCTACTTCATCAACGACTAGACTAATATCGTCAACGTACATTCCAGGGTTAGAAACGGCAGCATCAGTTTGATACATGACGTATAAATTAAACGCATTACCAGCAAGAGACGTTAAATCAAATTCAGCATTAATCCAACCTGAAGATGCCCCCGTGATTCCATTACCTAGATTTGTATCATTTGGGTTAGTTGTAGAGGTAATATTACCCTCTAGCATCACTTGACCAAATTCACCTACCGCCATTACGTAAGCGTAATCCCAGTCAGTTTCAATGTCATACCACGTTTGGAACTGAATTGAGGAAGTTGTAGCAGCTGTTAAATCGACAGCCATTCCCATCAAGTTTTGTAAGTTATCTCCAGAACCACTGAAATAAGCATACTCACCACTTGTCGGCTCAGTAACCACTTGCACCTTGTTAGGAAGGGTAATTTTAATTACATCATGGTTCGTTCCTTTACTGGATGCTTGGTCCAGTAAACCCACAACTCCACGACGAGGAATATCATCAAAGTTAACAATCGCACCATGTTGCCAGTTACCACCGAGAGTGGCTTGAAGATGCTCTTTAGCAAATGGACTAAAGCCTACAGGCTCAGTACCGCCTAATTCACCTGCCCAACTACCAGAAGACATGACTGACCACATGGAAACTGGCTCGCCTTCACCTGTGTATTGCGTATCATATTCATCGGGTAACCCTAAATCATGGCCATACTCATGGCTGATTACACCCACAGCACTATCAATAGGAGCAATTGTATAATCAAAAGCCCCCATCACACCTCCCCAATAAGGAACATCAGTTGCCGAACCAGGAATGCCGTATACACCACCGAGGTTCCAGCGATGTGACCAAATAGCATCTTCACCGACTTGGCCTCCCCCAGCCTCTTCACCCACGGCAGAATGGAACACCATCACGTGATCCACTAATCCATCAGGCTCCCAGTAGTTACCATCACCATCAAGATCGTAGCGATCTTCAATATCAAATTGACTCAAATCTAATGTTGGATCTAATGATGCCGCTGTTAGCGCCTCACGAATTAAACTACGGGCATCACCATCGACATTATTACCGTAAAATGCCGCTGGCATTGTTGCCATATACCAACCAGCAACATCGCCAGTGACAGTGTAGCTATCACCAGATTGCTTTTCATAGAATTGTCGAAACGAATTGGCATGATGACCATTTGGTGCTACCCAACCATCATCTCCAAAGAGGATTTGACGGTAATGATCTTGATTATAATCCTCGTAATACATGCCTGACTCTTCTGGCAAGATTGAGTTATGAACAAAATCTGGAAACTCCATTAGAATAGCGAGAACTCGTGCTTCACGAGTTGGACCATCATATAACTCTTCTTGTACATTACCGGGACTATTACGAATAGAGCGCCCTGTTAAGCTGCCTTTCGATGCTTCGTGGCGGCGGTCCATTTTAGTTTTACTTTTAATTTCTTGAGTCATTGAATAATGATTGGTGATTGCTGCATCTTGAGCTGCTGCATTCACGATTGCTTCAGCTTGACGCTTTTTCAAATACACTTTTAGCGCCGACTCAGCTTCTTTTAAAGAGGCTGTTTGCGATATTTTTCCAGAATTTTTAAGCATTTGAATTAGTTTTTGCTCATCAGCAATCACCATATCAAAAGCACCGGTTTGTGGTATTGGAGCATGCTCTGCAGCCTGCAAGCTTCCTGAGAGCCCAGCAATAGCGAACGCTAGTGGGATTAATTTGTTGTTATTCAATTGAATACCCTCGTATAAAAATCAGTTCCGTTTGAAATTTCTACTCAGAAAGACTCGGCTACGTTAACTAAGTATTCAAAAATCCTAACCGAAGAAACTCTATGACGACATAGTCGGTAAAACATTTCATCCCCAAGTATGAAGCCAGCATCAATCTCTAATTCTTATGGGTATTTTTATATTTAGCATATATACAAAAAGAGCCATCTAGTAAGACTAAATGACTCTCAAACAAGTGTTTTAACGGAGTTTATTCAGAAAAAGGTAACAGAGTTAACTTTCAGATTCCCACGGTGTGATCCCGCTCATATCAGAAAGATCATATGGCGTAAGCTGATAAACGTAATAGTTTAGCCAATTACTGACAAGTAAACTGCCATGACTGTGCCACCTTGCAATTGCTTCTTCGTTTGGGTCGTCATTTCTAAAGTAATGGCTGGGCACTGATGGATTAAGTCCTTGTGCAAGATCTCGCTCGTATTCATCTTGTAAAGTCGACTTTTGATACTCAGGGTGACCCATTACAAACAAGTTACGGCTATTGCGGCTCAGCACAATATAGGCGCCAGCTTGTTCAGACTCTGCCAATACTTCAAGATCTGGATGTTGTTTAATGTCTTCCACATTCATCTCAGCAAAACGGGAGTGCGGTGCAAAAAATTCATCATCAAATCCGCGTAACAAAGGATGCGGTTTCGTTGAACGACGGTGACAGAATACCCCTGAGCGTTTCTCATCTAATAATTTACGATGCAAATCATATAAGTGAAACAGACCAGCATGAGCGGCCCAGCACAAAAATAATACTGAAGTTACATGTTGCTGCGACCAATCAATAATCTCTTTTATGTGCTCCCAATACACCACATCTTCAAAATCCAATTGGCCAAGGGGCGCGCCAGTGATAATTAAGCCATCGTAGTTTTTACTTTTTACCGCCTCAAAATCACGATAAAAGGTGTTCATATGGTCAATAGAAGTATGCTTTGATGCTTTGTCGTGAATACGCAATAAGTCGACGTCCACTTGCAAAGGTGTGTTACCTAATAAACGTAAGAGTTGAGTTTCGGTTTCAATCTTATTTGGCATAAGATTTAGAATAAGTACCCGCATAGGTCGAATATCTTGGTTTGCAGCCCGAGTTTCGGACATCACGAAGATATTTTCTGATTCTAAAATTTCTGCAGCAGGTAAATTGTCTGGAATTCTAACCGGCATTAAAGGCACCTTTTAATACAAAAACATTCGGTGCAATAAACCATTATTGCATTGAGTTAATTATCAAGATATTAACTCAATGCACTGTAATGATTACCCACCGACTTTATTCACGAGTACATTAACGGGTTCAGTTCCATTAATGTCTACAACGTAAGACTGGGTATTGATAAACCACAATTTGCCATCAACTTCGATGCGTACACCAATTGCATAAGTATGGCCTTGTTGAAACTGATCTCTGGCAAGTTGAAACTCAAACTGATGCGGTGTTGTCACGTTATCAGTGATCATTTCTGCCATCACAATCGCTTTTTTATCTTGCAATGAGACGTCATTTAACTGCACTTTAATGACCGCATCTGCTGGTAATGCAATGCGTTCTCGATACATCACATCGCCTGAAATCGTCACCAGATCATTATGTGAAGCACAACCAACCAGTCCTACAACTAACGCAAAAGATAACGCAATAGGCATTACTAATTTAGCGAGTGTGTGTTTCATCGTTTTCCCCATAACCAATCTCCTTATCATACATTAAGACTTCTAGAAGTCTATACGTCTCACCTTGAATAATATTCTTACTTGTTATCGAAAGCAGTTGTTTTTATGATAGGCCATCATTTCGAAGCCATAAAGCGTATGACACAAGCAAACGCAATAATAGTGGGCGCTAGCTCACACCTTAGTAAAGAAATCGCAAGCCAATTAGCGCAGCAAAACGTTTCATTAGTGCTATTTGTTCAAAATCCTGATGACATGAAGGAGTTTGCCGAGCAACTTCCTACTAAAGTTGACGTTTTACCATTGGATATTGAAAATCCAGCTGCAATTATTAGCCAATTAGAGAAAGTCTGGTTGAGCATGGATGGTGCCCATCTGGTATTGGTCAATACTGGATTAAATGGATATCACGAATCACTGCCTTGGCAATTAGAGCAAGATATTATTGATGTGAATGTCAGCGGCTTTACCGCCATTTGTAATACGACATTCCGTTTGATGCGTGAACAAGGCTACGGCCAAATTGCTGCTATAAACTCAATCGCAGGTTTACGTGGCGGACCAAGTGTGGCTTATCATGCTTCAAAGGCTTATGCACAAAACTATCTTGAAGGTTTGAGTATGCACGCACAGCGCTTGAAGTTACCTATTACCATCACTGATATTCAATTAGGCTTATTAGATAAAGCAGCAATGCAGCAGAGTAAATTGTGGCTGCCGCCATTGCCTAAAGTCGCGACACAAATCATCAAAGCGATGCAGAAAGGTAAGCGGAGAGTATATGTGACTAAGCGTTGGCGTTTAGTGGCTTGGTTAACAATGGGCTTACCAGAGTTTATTTATAATACCCGTCACTGGAAAGCTAAAAAGAAAAAGTAAAATATTGAGTAATATCAAATAAAAACAGGAGCTCTAGGCTCCTGTTTATTTTGGGGGAAGATTAATTCATTAAGATATCTTCAAATTAGTTCTAACTCTAAAAAACGTAACCAACACTGACCATGTAAACCCAAGGGTTAATATCAACAGTCGTTTCAGGGTATGCAGTCTCACCCGCATTGAAGTTCACATCTGTTGAAATGTCAGCATACCAAACTGAAGCATTGACTAGCCAGTTTTGATTCACTTGATAATCTATACCCACTTGAGCAGCTAAACCCCATGAGTTACTAAGACTTAAATTGTTTAATTCAAGTGAGGTTTCATTAGTAATTTCGTTATCATAGAAATTAGTAAAGTTCACACCAACACCAACATAAGGACGTAATTTCGAGTTTGCATTACCAAAATAATATTGAGCCACTAAGGTCGGTGGTAAATGTTTAGTTTCTGCAATTTTCCCCACCCCATCTAATGAAATATCATGACTAAAAGGAGTCGCAGCCAATAACTCAACAGCCCAGTTATCCGTAAGCATATAAGTAAAGTTCAAACCAACTTGAGTATTATCATCAACACTAAATTCTGAGATACCAGCGATCACTGGGCTAGATTCATTAGGTACCACTGCAGCGGCACCTACTCGTACAATAAAATCACCTGCTTGGTGAGCGAATGCAGAAGTAGAAACTCCAGCAGATAAAATGCTGGCGGCAACAAGACTAAGGGCTAATTTTTTATTCATTATGACGACTCCATGTATGCAACATAATTAGTGCTTTTACGTAAACACATTTAACAATTGGCGCTACACTGCCAGAGTTTAATCGTTACAATATTGATACAGATCAATAAAACCCCTTACACCTAAATAGGTACTCACTTAGATTGATCTCGATCACAAAAACAACTAAATTCATGACAAAGATGCTTATTATATGTATGTTTAAAGAGCGCAACTGTCGATTAAATAACCACTTAATAGTCCTTTCCCTGCCCCTAGAGAATTACTTGAAATATGCACTTTGCTTACATAAATACAACATTCAAACTGTGAATAAATTTTATCTAGCAAACCTTTACAGGCCGAAAAATGATACGATTGAGATACAAGTGTTTAATAGTTTTGGGTAGTGCTCTTTTCAAATGACGTGTAAATGGAAAACCATGTTATGGCTAACAATCAATTCAATTGTGATAAGTATCAATTCTGCAAACGCTGCTCACGTTTCTAATATTACAAGCAGTATCAGGGACAGAAAGTTAGAGGGAACGATTGAAAATAATAGCAAAATTGAAAGTAGTGTTAAAAGTGACATTGCAAAAAGCACGGAAACTAAAGCTAACCCTCAAAAAACCACAAAGTCTAATGAGTCAAACCAGCAATCAGTTAATAAAGACGTCGATGAGTCTATCTCTGAAAGCATAGAAAACTCACCTTGCTACAGCCGCTCGCAAACCGATATGCCATTAGACAAAACCTTTGCTTATTTAAATACCAAATTTTGTCAGCCTGCAATTTGGTTCGATAGCTTTTTTGTTGATGAGCGAATTACTGACGACGCAAGAGCGGGAACCATTATTCGCTGGTACAACGATTTTACATATTTTGAAAAAGAAGGCTTTAAATATCGCTCTAATATCAAAGCTCACTTGAATCTGCCTGGTATGAGTAAAAAGCTTAAGCTGATATTTGATTCAACTGGCGAAGATGATCCCTTTTCATTTATCAAAAGCCCAGATGATGACAATGAACGCGACGTCAGTTTGCGCTATGACTGGTACGCAAAAGATAGAACCAGCTTTAACATAAAAGCCAGCTTTAAACCTAAAATTGAAGCGCGCTATCGCTATACCTACCCAATATCTCAAAATACCCTGTGGCGATTTACACAGACACTATATCAAGAGAAAAAAGTCACCGGTGAAACCTCAGAGTTCGATTTCGAACACGCTTTTAATGACGAGTTTTTACTACGCTGGAATAGTGCGGTTCAATATGAGAATAGAAATAATGGTTGGGAATTAGGAACAGGATTGCAACTCTATCAATATATTAGTGATACACAGGCAATCAGTTATCAAGCAAGAATTAATGGTGTAACTGAGCCGTACAACTATATAGAGACAGCCAGTGTTGGACTAACATATCGTCAGAACTATTTAAGAGAGTGGCTGTTTTTTGCATTAACACCTGAATACACTTGGACTAAGGAAGAGGATGCTGAAAGAATCAATCAAGTGGTGTTTACATTCACATTAGAAATCTTGTTTCAAAATATCTAGTTAGACCTTATTTGGGTTTAGATCTACAGCTCTAACGACAATTTTGGATAGTTATTAAACCAAGGTTTACTTGATACCCGCTTCATAAAAACTGACTCATCTGCTTTGGGATTATAATTAACTGTTAAGTTGAATACCGTCTCCAAACCAAACACCGAATTAATAACAAGCTCACCATTTTCATCTAGCTTTACTGCAACAGCTGTTTGTTTTTCGGGCCAATATGACATTGCATTTAAGCAAGAACTGTAAGCTGGATGCTTGTTTTTCTTATGCATTCTCGCCTGATTTTTAACAGACCAAGGTAAATTGATTTGCTCCGTTAATGCCAACTCAATGAGTTTATCTCGATAAATACTGGTTTCTTCATGGCACCAATAAATGACGTCAATATCTTTTAATTCAGACACCGGAGCATCGTGTAATTTATCCCACACTAGATTTCGTACAAACCCTGCTGCTATGTACCAATCTTGAACTTCATTTTCAGCAAAAAAATCCGCAACTAACTTAAGCGCAGACATTCTTATTGGTTCACTTAACAACCAATTTTTTAACTGAGTTTCATAGTTCATAGAAAATACCGATAATGATTAATAGCCAATAAAAACAGAATATTAATACATAATCATTGCAAATGAGTTGACAACAAATGTAATCAATAGCGTGCTTTTATCAGCTAAAGCTAACACAATCTTTTTCGGGCTTCACTCAATAACATGTAAACTTTACGAATTATTATCTCGAAATAAAGTCCTAACTAGCATCATCTTGTGCTTCAGGTGCGGCATTGGCAAATGCAGGCAATTGATTACACTGCAGCCAAATCCTGACGATGTTTGGATAATGTGTCATATCGACATTAAATCGGTATGCATTATAAACCTGAGGGATCAGACAGATATCTGCCATTGTCGGCGAATCACCGAAACAAAATTGTCCGGCGGTGTCAGCTAATTGAACTTCAAGCGCTTTAAAACCAAGATGGATCCAATGGTGATACCACTTCATTTTGGCTTCTTCATCCACGCCCATTTCTTTGACTAAAAACTGCAATACACGCAGGTTATCTAACGGATGAATTTCACAAGCAATAGACTGCGACATTGCGCGGACTATAGCGCGTTCTTTCAGGTTTGTTGGTAATATCGGGTGCTGAGGATATTGCTCTTCAAGGTACTCTACAATGGCCATTGACTGAGTAAGTGTAAATTCCCCTTGCTCATCTTCATCGATTAAAGCTGGCACTAAGTGATGTGGATTCAACTGACTAAACATCTCACTGTGCTGCTCTCCTCCATTTTTAACTAAATGAATTGAGACTTGTTCAGCGTTAAGCTGCTTCAAATTAAGTGCAATTCGCACTCTATAGGCCGCACTAGAGCGCCAGTAGCCGTATAGTTTCATCGTATATCCTTATTCATCAATCTTGTGTAAAGCTTATCAGTGTTGAACTGAGTGTTTAAAAGGTATAAAAAAAGCAATAACGCACAACGTTATTGCTTTTGATTAATTAAATGCTTCATTAATATGAAGGATTAACCTTTGTATTCGACAACTTTTTGATCGATAGAACCAAAAATACTGCTGTCGTTTTCGTCAAACATCTCAATGCGAACGGTATCACCAAAGCGCATAAATGGCGTTGCTGGCTTGCCGTCTGCAATGATTTCTAACATACGTTTTTCTGCTAAACAGCTAGAACCAGCACTACGGTCGTAGTTTGAAATAGTTCCTGAACCAATCACAGCGCCAGCACATAATGGACGAGTTTTGGCAACATGTGCCACT
Source organism: Shewanella goraebulensis (assembly GCF_030252245.1). Classification (NCBI taxonomy): domain Bacteria; kingdom Pseudomonadati; phylum Pseudomonadota; class Gammaproteobacteria; order Alteromonadales; family Shewanellaceae; genus Shewanella; species Shewanella goraebulensis. The sequence continues at coordinate 1,890,230 of NZ_CP126972.1, read as the reverse complement.
AACTGACTAAAATCAAACGTCATATCTACGCCCGCATTTGGGCGGCCGAATAATTCACCATTTAAGTGGGTCACTAATGGTAAATGAACTTTAGAATCTTGCCACTTGTCCCCTAACTCATCGGGAGTGATTGCCACTGGCGAAAATGCACTTGATGGCTTTGATTGGAAAAAGCCAAAACCTTTAGCTAGCTCACCAGGGATAAGATTACGTAGCGACACGTCATTTACTAACATTAATAGTTTTATGTGCTTAGCCGCATTTTCAGTATCAACGCCCATAGCAACGTCATCTGTTACGACAGCAATTTCAGATTCAAAGTCGATACCATATTCTTCACTGGCCATTTCAATATCAGCTTTAGGTGCGATAAAACAATCTGAGCCACCTTGATAAACTAAAGGATCCGTCCAAAAACTTTCAGGCATTTCAGCGCCACGAGCTTTACGCACTAATTCAACATGGTTCACATAAGCACTACCGTCAGCCCACTGGTAAGCACGAGGAAGCGGAGATAAACAACGAGCTTCGTCAAAATCCACTGCATTATCCATTTGACCTGCGTTTAACGCTTCATACAACTCTTGTAGTTGAGGATTAAGTAAATCCCAAGCATCAAGTAATTGCTGCATTGTTTTAGCAATAGCAGGTACTGCAACGGCTTTAGTTAAATCTTTGCTAACTAACATAAGTTGGCCATCACGGCGACCGTTGTTATAACTTGCAAGTTTCATTTTGACTCCTAAATAGGTACAAATAAGGTCGATATTAAATTTATAAAATTATCATTGCTGCTAAGTATATTGAATCCATCAATCTCGTTAACTGATGATTCAATCATGACTTTCGCAGGTTAATATCAACAAAAATAGCCTTCTTAAGGCTAGAAATACCTTAAGCTTAGCCAAATTAATATAGCGTGAGGCAAATCACATTTTTGCAAGGTGTCAGCAGTTTTGTAAACCTTTTGATACATTGCTCAACTTATTGCCAATTAAGCCAATATACGTCTTAAAAACACGACAATGCCAGCATATGGCTGGCATTAAATCGTTACACATACTTTGTTTATACCATCGAGTCACTGATGACAACCGCAACTCTAATAAGCGTTAACGCTTTTTGGTAATTTTGTAATCTCTCAGTTTGTTGGCAATCGCCGTGTGGGAAACCCCAAGTTTTTTCGCTAATTGACGAGTGCTTGGATAAGCTGGATATAAGCGTCTTAATAAACTCGCTTCATATTCTTTCATGGCTTGATCTAAACTGCCTTCGAACTCTTCATCAAAATAGCCAAAACCTTCAGCATAAGATGGTAGTTTTAATTGCTCTACAGTTAACTCAGCAGAACCATCCCACATCGATACAGCTCTAAAAATTGCATTCTTTAATTGACGGACATTGCCTGGCCACGCATAGGTAAATAGGTAATCTCGGCAAGTAGCTGAAATACGACGAAGTGGACTAGAAAGCTGCTGGCTGTAGTGCTCTAAGAACATTTCCGTTAGCGGTATGACATCGACTTTACGCTCGCGCAATGACGGCATGTGATAACTCAGCACATGAATGCGATAATATAAGTCTTCTCTGAACTCACCAGATTGGCATAACTCAGCCAGATTTTTCTGGGTAGAACAAATTATACGTACATCGGCTCTTACTTCTTCATCGCCACCAATACGCCTAAAGGTGCCATCTTGTAGTAATCGAAGCAGTTTCACTTGCGCCGCTTTCGACATTTCAGCTATTTCATCTAAGAAGACTGTGCCGCCCTTAGCTTCTTCAAACAAACCACGTTTTACCACTTGACCGTCATTAGAAACGAATCCAAATAATTCTTCTTCAGCAACGCTGTCAGGCAGTGCGGCGCAGTTAATTGGGATAAAGGGATGTTCACGGCGCATGCTAGCGTCATGGCTCGCTTTAGCCATTAACTCTTTACCTGTACCTGTTTCACCAGTAATAAGTAACGGTGCATCCAATTGTGCCATGCGCTTTGCTTGCTTAAGCACATCTTTCATCTTGTCACTCACCGCTAACACGTTGTCAAACCCTGTGGTTTGGTTTTGCAGTGCATTAAATTGCTTGCCCACTCTTGCTGGAGATTTAAGCGACACAACTGCGCCAGCAAGGATACTGGCATTGTTTTCATCCGGCAGATATATCGGCAGCATTTCGGCTAAGTATTCGTTACTACCAATTTGCACTCGGGTTGCTTGTGCAAGTACTGGCGCTTCAGTCAACCAACGTGAAAAGTTAAAACCTTGAACCCAATGATTTAATGACTCATCAATGACCTCATGCTCATGCATGTTTAAGGTCAACAATGCAGATTCATTCACAATGCGAATGCGACCTTTTGAATTAATGGAAAAAACCGAGTCTGGTAAGGTTTGCAATAAGGTTTTTAATGCATAATGTTCTTGTTCTGAAGGCATAAATGACACAGTACGAACATCATGAACACTTTCTACTTTTCGTATAAGAGGCATTAATTCGCTTAAGGTTTCAAAACCAATTTCAGCAAATTGTAAGTACAAGAAACCTTTATTACTGGCATCAATGGCAATTAAATTAATGCCATAGTTTTCTAATACTTCGAGAATATCTTTCGCAAGGCCGATGCGATCTAAACAGCTCACTTCCAAACGCATATACAACTATTCCCTATCAGTCATTTTCTGGAATATACGAGGATTAAAGAAAACTCATTAAAAAATAATGAGAAATACCATCCTTCTTTATTTGTGAGCGATACGTTAAAAGGTTATGAGGCGTGTGGCAAGTGTTGTTTACAGTAGAATTGTAACAGAGGAAGTACAAAGGCAGGTTGCGTTAACGTAACCTGCTGAAATTAATAGTTAAAATGATTAACCGATTAACTGGTCTGTTTTCGCAGCCATAATAAAATCATTTTTATGCAGGCCTTTAATTGAATGTGACCACCAAGTTACGGTGACTTTGCCCCATTCAGTTAAGATTCCAGGGTGGTGAAACTCTGCTTCAGCAAGTTCCGCTAATTGATTAGTAAATACCATCGCAAGCTTAAAGTTTTTAAATTTATATACCCGTTCTAATTGATTAATCCCATCACGATTTTCAACGCGCCACTCAGGGATCATTTTACTAAATTCAACCATTTCTTGGTCTGTGACTTTCGGTGCATCAATTTGGCAAGCTTCACATTTCAATTCTGATAGATCAGACATAACAACTCCTGGGTAAAATAATTTCTTCTTATTAATGTTCTTTAGTTCATTATCGCTAACTGGCAATCGTTTTAGGTGCAAACTTAGGTTCAAGTAAGCCTAACTTTCGTGCTTCTGTCACTGCGGCCATGATATCCATCTTGGCTATTTCATCAAGATAATCAACACTTTCAATTACATAGTAGATAGGCTGCATAATATCGATACGATAAGGTGTTCTAAGCACCTCAATTAAATCAAAAGGTTTACGTTCAGGCTCATCACTCAACGCATACAGGGTTTCGCCAGGAGAACTTAAGATACCGCCACCATAGATGTTTAATTCGCCATCACTGGCTTTCACTAAACCGAACTCTACGGTAAACCAGTAAAGACGAGCTAAATACACTCTTTCCTCTTTAGTTGCAGCGAGTCCCAATTGACCGTAGATATGCGAAAAACGGGCAAATGACGGATTAGTTAATAATGGACAGTGACCGAATATTTCATGAAAAATATCGGGTTCTTGTAAGTAATCAAATTCTTCTTTAGTACGAATAAACGTCGCAACGGGGAACTGCTTATTGGCTAGCAGTTCAAAGAACTTGCCAAATGAAATAAGTGCAGGCACGCCTGCAGTTTTCCAGCCTGTTGCATCGAGTAGCACTTTATCAATTTCTTTTAATTGCGGTACTCGGTTACTTGGCATTGCCAAAGCCTCAAGCCCTTGCATATATGCATCACATGCTCGGCCAGGCATATTGATAGCTTGGCGCTGATACAACTCATGCCAAACATCGTGCTCTTCATCTGTGTATTGAATATAGCCCTGACTATCAGGGATCTTAGCTTGGTAATTTGTTGCTTTGCTCATAAGTGTCACTTTACGTAAACTTCTCTCCCTTCATAGTGTGCTAAGGTTTCATATTTGTTAACAACCTCAGGGTTTATTCTTGGTTCATGTGGTAGCTATAAACGTAAACTTTTCACTACAACCATCGATATAATGCTATTTAGTCATTTAAAATCAATAAACTAAAATGTAGTTAATGTTTGACAAACAAGAAGAACTATTGGAAAAATCCCCAGTTTACTAGGCTACGGATTCACGGTTTAGTGGTTTAAAATGATTTAAAACAACAAATGTTATATTCAAACCGATAACTTCAGTACAATAACGACAATAGGTTAGCTTTTGTTGTATTAGGTTGGTCAGCCCCAATTTCAGCACTGTTGTGCTAAACAGTTAGTAATATGACACATGACTCAACAAAAAGTGTTGCTCTACAGAGTTAAGGAAAGACCATGGCAATTTTAGTAACAGGCGGTGCGGGATACATTGGAAGCCACACTGTTGTTGAACTTTTGAATGCTGGGCAGCAAGTTATCATTTTAGATAATTTATCTAATGCCAACGTCAACGCTCTAGATCGTATCGAAAAGATAACTGGTAATGTTTGTGTGTTTTACCAAGGCAGTGTGCTCAATAAAGCCTTATTACATAAAATTTTTACAGATCATCAAATAGACGCGGTAATTCATTTTGCTGGCTTAAAAGCCGTTGGCGAGTCGGTCAATAAACCACTGCAGTACTACGAGACCAATGTCACAGGAACGATTATTTTATGCCAGGTGATGGCAGAGCATAACGTTAAACAATTGGTATTTAGCTCATCGGCCACAGTTTATGGGATCCCTGAGAGTTTACCGATTCGTGAAGACTTTTCCACAGGTGCAACTAACCCTTACGGCCAATCAAAACTGATGGTTGAGCAGCTATTAACAGATTTACAAATTGCTGATAAGCAATGGAATATTGCTGTGTTGAGGTACTTTAATCCTGTCGGTGCCCATGAAAGCGGATTAATTGGTGAAGATCCAACTGATACACCAAATAACTTAATGCCGTTTATTTGCCAAGTTGCAGTGGGTAAACTTCCCGAACTGTACATTTTTGGTAGTGATTACCTCACCCCAGATGGCACAGGCGTTAGAGATTATATTCATGTGGTAGACCTCGCCCAAGGCCACCTAAAAGCACTGCAAAAATTAGCTAAACAGCCCGGAATCGTAACCTATAACCTTGGCACCGGTCGCGGCTATAGCGTAATCGAAATCATTAAGGCCTTTGAGCAAGTTTGCGGTAAGAAAATCCCATACCGTTTTAGTGAGCGTCGTGATGGCGATCTTGCGGCATACTTTGCCGACGCTACTCTTGCTTATGAAGAATTAGACTGGCAACCAGTACATACACTTGAGTCAATGGTTGAAAGCAGCTGGTTGTGGCAATCAACTAATCCTAATGGTTATAACGATTAAAAAGTGCAATCAATCGCTCTGAAGTTAAATCAAGAGTTCGTTAAAGTAATAGTCAAACTACGACATCAGTGTCATCGGAATAAATATGAGCCAATCAATTAATCACAGTCGCAGAAATTTGTTTCGTCGCAAAAAGTTTGATGCACAAAGGCCACCATGGGTTAAATCAGAAATCGAGTTTACCGACGAGTGTACTCGCTGCAATGCTTGTATTGATGCATGCGAAACCAAAGTATTAATCAAAGGAGATGGCGGGTTCCCTGAAATCAAATTTACCGAAGACGAGTGTACTTTTTGTCAGCAATGCGCTCTTGTATGTAAAGAACCTATTTTTGATCTTACTCAAGCTACTCCTTGGACGATCAAAGCCATCATTAATGACTCTTGCCTGACATATAAAGGTGTTTGGTGTCAAAGTTGCAAAGATGCCTGCGATCCTCGCGCCATCAGCTTTAAAATGGCTGTCGGTCAAGTGCCTAAACCCATTGTCGATACCGATGCATGTACAGGCTGCGGTGCTTGTGTATCCCCTTGTCCTGCTGCGTCAATTAGTATCAATGAGTCAAAAATCAGTGAATAGTAGTGATTTATTCTACTATCCGCCAGAAAAAGACATGGTAGTCAAAATTTAATGGTTTTTTTTGATTTTATTTGCCGTTATATTAATTGTTAAATTTTATAATAAAGCCATTTCGGTCGCTTATTGATAGTGGACTAATTTGCGAAAAAAGAGAGCCTACATGTTTAGTAAAAAAAGCCCTACCAGTAACTTAAGTTTCATCGCTAATGATTGTGAATTAACGGGTAATATAAAAGTCGCTGGAGATGTGCTCATCGCTGGTAAAATCAATGGTGAAATTCGCGCATCTGGCAATGTAACAGTAGAACCTTCTGGCGTGGTAACAGGCGGAGTAGTCTGTATTGAAGCTACAGTATCTGGCCTAATGAGTGGCAATATCACCTGTGAAAAACTGTCCATCACTAACACAGGTACTTTCGATGGCGAAGTATACAGTAAACGTATGGAAATCTTAGATAACGGCCAGTTTATTGGTTACCGCAAAGCCTATGATGAAAGCTTAGAGCACAACAGCTTGCTAAATGAAAAAGTCGTCAGTCCTTCTGATGAACCAGCTGAAAGCCCACAGCTTTCTGCAGTTAGTGTGTAGGCTATCTGCCATGAGCTATCTGCCATAAGCTAAATAGCTTAAGCTCAATGGGCTTATTGAAGTAAGCCTTACTGAAGTTAACTCTATTAAAGTAAATGCTCTTGTTGCCACTCGCGTAATAGCTCAACAAACTCTGCGGGTGGTCTATCAAGGCTATCTATTGAAATATAAAGATGAAATCCTAAGTGACTCTCTAATGTTTGGCAACGATGCCCGAACATTGCTAACACTCCACGATACCTATCCCCATTGACTACAAGTGGCGTAAACTCGGCCCCTAAATAGGTTTCTAAACTCTGTAAGTCTTCATCTTGGGTTGCAGCAGTCATGAGCAATGGACGTTGCTCTGTTAATAAACCCGTTGCCAAACGCGGTGAAATACAATCAAGAATGGGGTTTATTCGTTTTAATTTAAACCCAATGTAGGGTAGTTCAATTAACTCAAGATTTTGAGTGACCCGTGACACATCCACTCTTTGAATATTGTCCCAACCAATATGAACTGTGCCCCGTTGGTGAAAAAAATCTAGCCCTGTCTCAGTAAGTTTAAAACTGGCTTTAGGCTGGTTAATTTTGGCGATACCTAAAATTAAGCTCACACTGCCGAAACCAAATAACACAATGCCAATACCAAACAAGCTTTTAGCATTAATAAATAAAATAAGGCTGATAAACAGCGCTATCGCGCCAAACACACTGAGTGTTATGCCGTTTCGTTTGCCATAAGGACTAATCAGCTGTGTTTTTGTAGTCTGTTGGTTTGGACCTTTGTTTTTGTTGGTCTGATTATCAGTTTCAGGTGTTTCATAAGACATTGGTGATGAGCCCTTTAACATTTATCCAAAGCATACCGACATATTCGTGAATCGCGCGCTGAGAGATAAATAAATTTTCTGCACTGAATCGCCACCAGTACCCTAGCGAACTTAGAAAGTTAGTGGGTGCGGCAACGGGATAAAGCTTATTGGTGGTAAAAATCATCATTGAGCGAGGCATATGAGTTGCTGAAGTCACTAAAATAAATGGGGTGTTACCCACAAGCGACTTCATCGATTGTGCCTCTTCAATGGTATCTAGCGCATCAGGAAAAATAACGATGTTGTCAGCAGCAACACCAAGTTCAATGGCAGCTTGTCTCATGATCACAGCATGAGGAGTTGGAGTTAGCCCACCGCTCCAACCACTGACAACTAAAGTACAGTGACTACCAGCCAGCTTAAGCTGTCTAATCCCTTCTGAAAGTCTAGATAATGCCGTAGATGATAATTGCTGCACCGCGCTGATGTTTTGCTTTTCGCGATGTCCTGAACCTAGCACCATCACATAACATGCATCTTGATTTATTTGTGTTAGAGGGAGTTCATTTACAGGGTATCTAGACTCTAAACTTTCTGCGAGATTGGCAGATATAAAAGAGTTACTCAATAGCATTAAAACCGATAAACCCATCGCTAAACAGAACTGACCAAATGATTTGAGTTTTTTAGCTTTAAAACGCCATATAAAAAGCGCAACAAATAAGCATATCAATATAAATGGAACTGGCATGACAAATTGCGACAGGACTTTTTTAAACCAAAACATCAATTTCATCTGCTGTTAATCTGCTCAATTAGAGTTAGCTAAAGTGGAATCCCCCTATTGTATCGACTGTTGAAGTAGATTGCGAAAATAAGCAGATATCAATCACTTTAATCATCAATTTCACAATAAAAAACGACGCTAAAAAGCGCCGTTAAATATTTTATCAAACATTTTAAACTGTAATTTAATGTTCGTTTTTGCCCCAAAGCCAAGCAGCGCCACGAACACCTGAAGAAGCGCCAAATTGGTTTTTAACCACAATGGTATCGCACTCTCGTCCGACGACATATTTAGGCAATACTTTTGGTAGTTCGTTATAAATGGCATCAATGTTTGATACCCCGCCACCTAAAACAATCACATCAGGGTCAATCATATTAATCAAATGTGCTAGTGAGCGCGCTAAACGATCGATATAGCGCACAAATGCTTGTGTGGCTAACGGATGTCCTTCTGACATCATTTGAGAAATTTGAATGCCACTATCCGCTTCACCGCCTGCACGGCGAAAATCACGAACCCAGCCAGTACCTGAAATAAAGGTTTCAATACAATCTTTATTGCCACAAAAGCATGAAGTCGAATTAAATTCATCAGATGTCATCCAAGGTAGTGGATTATGTCCCCACTCACCTGCGATACCATTACCGCCACCATGAACTCGACCATTTATCGATAGTCCGCCGCCACAACCCGTGCCAATGATAACGCCAAAGACCACACCTTTGCCCGCTGCAGCGCCATCCACAGATTCAGAAACCGCAAAACAGTTAGCATCATTTGCCACGCGAACTTCTCTATCAAGTCGAGCGCTTAAATCTTTATCTAATGGATGACCATTAATCCAAGTCGAGTTTGAGTTTTTAACTAAGCCTGTAAAAGGAGAAACCACACCAGGGATCCCAACACCAACAGAACCTTTTTGTTTAGTTTCAGCTTCGGCTTCATCCACTAAACCTATAATGGCATCTAGAGTGCCTGGATAATTTTTAGGAGTAGGAACACGTTTACGAAACAGCTCACTGCCATCTTCCGCTAACGCCACTAACTCAATTTTTGTCCCGCCAAGGTCAACACCCATGCGCATCATAACTTCTCTCTCCATTTAATTATAATTTGTAGCTAAATACGCATTTGGTGCTGCAATCTTGATTGTGTAAAGCCTGTATCCTTGATGAAATAACTGTGTGCTATGACTTAAATACACTCAGATGTTCAATCAAACCTTGATACAAAAACTATTTACGCTCAAACCATTTAGGTGATGCGGCAATAAAATACGGATTTAAAATATCTTCTTTTTGGTTGTACTCAAGTGGGGTTAATTCAGGGAATTTAAGCACCTGACCACCTGCACTTTCTAATACGGCTTGCGCAGCTCCAGTGTCCCACTCACTTGTTAATCCTAAACGTGGATAAACATCGGCATTGCCTTCGGCTACTAAACAAAACTTAAGCGAACTACCAACGCTATGCATTTGATGCTCACCAATATTGGCAACGTACTCAGCAAGGCCTGGGCTAATATGTGAGCGGCTACCTACGACAATAGGTTTAGCATTAATGGGTTGCTCACTGATATCCAATACTTGTTGCGTATTATCACTTTCAAGCCAAGCTCCTTGACCTACTATTCCTGAATAACATTTATCTAAAACGGGGGCGTAAACAACACCTGCAACCGCTTTACCTTGATGAATAAGCGCAATATTGACGGTAAACTCACCATTACGTTTAATAAACTCTTTGGTGCCATCTAATGGATCGATTAACCAGTAAGTGGCCCATGTTTTACGTACGTCCCAGTCAATATCCGCAGCTTCTTCGCTCATCACTGGAATATCAGCAAAATATTTTTCAAGCTCGCCCACAATCACATTGTGGCTGGCGATATCAGCCGCTGTTACCGGGCTGTCATCCTGTTTTTGCTCTACTTGCAAGTCAGGTGTCGAATACACTTGCATAATGGCATCGCCTGCTTGTCTAGCAATGGCAATCACGATATCTAGTTGTGCTTTAGTTAAACTAATTTGTTGTTCTAATGCTTTAATTGTCAAAGGTCATTCCTTAGAAAATACTGACTTTTAAGCCAGAAAATAATCAGCTCACATTATGCCATTGACTGTATTAAAGATTTATAACTATTTAGTTTGTCTTAGACATTAAAAACTGCCTATTAAAATTACTTATATGAATCCACTTATATAAATGTACTTGTACAAATTCATTTGTATGAATGCACTTATATAAAAAATTCCTAATTTACGTATTCGAACCTAAATAACAAACACACCATTGTTACTTATTTGTAACCTCAGTTTGATAGTAAGCCAAGAACGATGAGCATAAAACCCTCAACGCCTTGACTGCATTCGTATTCAAACTGTTAAAACCCAACTAGGATTAAATAATACGCCTTAAACCAAGTTCAAGTTATTTAGTCAGCATGACGTTATCAACTTGCATGACCACACCATTTTGATTTCCCCATGCAGGGAAAACAACTAAAGGCGTATCAACTTTGGTTAAATCTAAACTAGAACCAGTATTGGCTACTACATCTGCTAAGGCTACTTTATAGTGAGTCCATGCGCCTACTGCTGGTGCATTGATAGCAAAATCTCCCGAACTACAAGGGTGTCCGCAATCAATTTTGATATTAAAGTCTCGAACTTCTCTGGGATCTGTGGTGACATTTAAGTCAAATTCAACAAAATTAAAACTACTCACATCTTGTTGAAAATTAGGACTTTGAAAATAAACCACCGCTTCGTTTGTATTGAAACTAAATTGACTTACTAATCCGTTATCACCGCCCACATCAACTTGCTCAATCCCGACACTCCCTGTTGCCGCATAATAACCAATTTCAAAAGGCGCTTTGACAGCATCATCATATACAATCAGTTCATCTGTTTGTGCCACATCATATTCATAACGCACATTATCAATTTGCAAACTCATATTACCCAATGGCTCGATAACAAATGGATTTGAAACGGATGCTAAATCAGCAAAACTACCCGGTGAAAATTGATTACCACTTGCTACAAGTTCATCAATCGGTAAGCGAATTTCTGTCCAAGTATTTAACGCAGGTAGTTCAACATTAGTATCACTGACATTAGGCCAACCACTGTCAATTTTGACCAACAAATCGACATCGTTGTCAGTGCTTATCACGTTTAAATCAAATACCAAAACACCGTTAGCTGACCAGTGGGACAAGTCTGCTGTTGGCGGGTAAGCAAAATACGCGTTACCCGTTGCACCCACTTTATCCAATTGAAGTACTTCACCACGGTCTTCAACCTGAACTGAGGTTAACGTCACTGAATTATCTGGGTTATAGCTGTCTAAACTCAACCCTTCAGCTAGGGCATCGTCGTACATAATGAACTCAGGACCTGCACCAATATCTGTTGATGGTGTGCTAATTTCTGGTGCTAAATGTCCTTCGACCACTTCTGCTGCTTCATCTATGGAAGCACAACCTTGTCCAGTTTCAGGCGAAACACTGCACTCATAAACACGTACATAATCAACTTCTAAAGTTTGTGGGAATACACTTTCATCTACCCCTGTATTATTGACATTTGCAGCCCAAGTACCACCGACAGCCAAATTCAAAATCATATGAAATGATTGATTGTATGGGCCATCTTCCAAGGCATTTTGTAGATTGCCATCGCTGTCTGTGTATTGGCTATACCAACCTGTTGAGCGCTGTGTAGCAAAGTGAACGTCATCAACGTACCAGCGAATTTCATCTTTTTCCCATTCAAGGGCGTAGACATGAAAATCATCAGCAGGGTTAGCGCCTTCTGGCAATGTATACTCAGCACCTGAGTAAACATTGCCTGGCCACGCTTTACCGTAATGCAAAGTGCCATGCACTTTAGCTTCAGGTTCAGAGCCTTCTGTGACCACTTTCAGGTTTACCGCCTCCATAATATCGATTTCACCGGATCCTGCCCAAGGACCATAAACCCAGTCTGTCGGTAACATCCAGATTGCAGGCCAAGTACCTTGACCCTGTGGCATTTTGGCGCGGATTTCAAAGCGGCCGTATTTCCAATCTCCTTTATTAGTCGAATCTAATCGCGCCGAAGTATATGGCTGCTGTTTAGAAGTGTCTGCAGCATCATAATTAGGATCGCCCAAGGCAACGGCTGGACCACTGAAATCTTCACGTTCTGCAGTGATAACCAATAAACCGTCAGCGACCTTACTGTTTTCATCCCGTTGGGTATAACACTGATGTTCTTGATTACCGCCACCATAACAATTGTGGGCGAGATTCCATTTATCTAAGTCAATCGCAGTCCCATCAAACTCGTCGCTCCAAATAAGCGTCCAAGGACTTTCTTGTGGTTGTTCAACACTGTTATCAGCGGCTGCGGTATCATTTACAACCTCCTCTGATGTATTGTCTGAACCGCAAGCGATTAACAATGCAGCTAAAGCACTAACACTAGTGAGAGTTAAAACTGGTGGTAATTTTTTCATTTTCCCCCCAAGGAAATAGCAAAAAATCTTGAAAAAAATCCAACAAAATCCCTTACAAAGTTAATTGCAAGTTCACAGCAGTGCAGGAGTAAAGAACCACTTGGCTAGTGAATCCCTAGTGAGAGACTAGCCAAGTAGCAAGGTTAGTTATGAAACTGGACAGGTAATCGTGGCGTCATCTGCCGCATTTGGAACGATTAATAAATCACTGAAGTTAATTTCAGCTTTACCATCGGTTGCCAAATAGAAAGGCGTATTAATATTACCGAAGTCAACTTGCTGGTTAGCAAAGCATTTCAAATCAACACTAATGGTTTGCCAATCACCAACTGAAGAATTTAAAGCACCAGCAATATCAACATCTGCGCGGCAATCTCTATCACACGCAACACCCAGCATGACAGGTTTTTCAACCTTATTGGTGGTTTTGATTAATACAGATAAGGCAGCATTACTGTTTGAATAAGCTCGTAAGTCACGCGGGAAGTTACTGATTAAGCCAACAAAACCCAGACCTGTGCCGTTAAAGTTAACCAAACGAGCATCTTCTTGAACAGCTTTATCAAAGGTTCTTAGGGTCAATGCATCATTCTGTTGAATACTGCTACTTACAGTGTCCATTGTGCTCTCAGTACCAATAATCAATTTCCATGGCGCTTTCACTGCACGTTCAAATAAAGCTAACGGCTCAAGTTTGGCTTCAGATGCAAAGTTATCTTCTGAAAGACTATCGGAAACTTGGCTTTTTTCACCGTATTTAAGACCATATCCATAGGCAAATAATGGCTGGTAATTTTCATCATTCACATTGACTGTGGTTTGCTGCGGTGTCGTTGGCCATGAGAATGAAAGCTTACCGACAAAGTCAGCATTCACTTTGCCATCAACATTTGAAAATAATACTTGAGCAACACCGTCACCTTCAGTACCCGGTAACCATGCAGCAACAAAGGCATCTGATGCATTCAATTCAGGGTTAACCCACATAGGGCGACCACTGATAAAGACTGAAACAACTGGAATACCCTGTGACTTAAAAGAGTTTAGCAAGGCTAAATCACGCTTATCACCTCGCTGATATTCAAGGTTATCAATATCACCGTTACCTTCAGCGTAGGGCTCTTCACCAAATACTACAATCGCAACGTCGGGTTTATTCACAGCTTCAAATTGGCCATCAACACTTAACCAAGCTTGTCCGCCAGCCGCATTGACTGTTTGCTCAATACCAGCATAAATAGACGTTGCGCCAGGGAAGTCTTCGTTTAAGTTATCCGTTCCCTGCCAAGTAATACTCCAGCCACCTGACTGTTTACCAATGTTGTCCGCAGCATCACCAGCAACAAGAACCTTAGAATTAGGTGCTAGCGGTAAAATATTAGCGTTATTTTTCAATAGCACTAATGATTCACGCACTGCTTGTCTTGCGACATCACGATGTGCTTTGGCGCCAATTAATTCAGTTTTACCTGAAATAGCACGGTTAGCTGGGCTTGGTTTTTCAAATAAACCAGCGCGGAACTTAACTCTTAAAATACGGCGAACCGCGTCATCAACTCGAGCTTGAGTAATTTCACCGCTTTTTACTTGTGCAATCGTGTTTTCATATAATGGCTTCCAAGCACTTGTTGGTACCATAAATACATCAAGTCCTGCATTAGCAGCTTGGGCACATGATTCATTGGTACAACCATCAACTTGTCCATGACCATTCCAATCACCAACTACAAAACCATCAAAACCCATTTTATCTTTTAGGACATCATTTAGCAGATACTTCTCGCCGTGGATTTTTTTACCTTGCCAACTGTTAAATGAGGCCATTACAGTTTGCGCACCAGCGGTTAATCCACCGACATACCCCTGAGCATGAATATCAAATAACTCTTGTTCAGAGTCCATGTTCTGGCCTTGATCGATGCCCTTCTCGGTACCGCCATCACCTAAAAAGTGCTTAACGGTAGAAATAACATGTTGATCAGATAAAAAGTCATCACCAACCTTACCCTGTAAACCTTCTACAATTGAGTGCGAATACGCTTTCACAATGCGAGGATCTTCTGAATAACCTTCATACGTTCGTCCCCAGCGATCATCACGTACCACTGCAACCGTTGGTGCAAACACCCAATCAATACCGGTAACCATCACCTCTTTTGCTGTAATCGCGGCAATGTCACGGATTAAGTCAGGGTTATTAGCTGCACCTAGACCAATGTTATGGGGGAATAAAGTCGCCCCAATCACGTTGTTGTGGCCATGTACCGCATCCGTTCCCCACATTGTTGGAATCGCTATGCCATCAACACTGTCGTCAATGGATGCTTGATACATATCTTCAGCAAGCTTGATCCAGTCAGCTGGAGTTGCATGCTTATCATCATTTGGATATGCTCCGCCGCCATTTAAATATGAACCAAAACCATATTTGCGCATATCTTCAACAGTGATATCGCGAATTTCAGGTTGGATCATTTGGGCAATTTTTTGCTCTAAGGTCATCTTTTCCATTAGCTTAGAAATACGTGCTTCTAATTCAGCGTCTTTCGCTAACGGAATATCTAAAGTAGGCCAAATATCAATATTATTTTCCATTGTGTTAGCAGCTTCATTGGTTTCTGTAACTTTCACTACCACTTGTTTATCTGACTCAACTTCAGTTGGGATAGCCTTTTTATCATCATCCGAGCAAGCAGACAGTCCAACCAATACGGCGATGATTTGCAGTGGCAACGTTAATTGCTTCCTTGCGATAACCCTATTTGCCTTTTTCATAAATTTTGCCTTATCTATTCTTTTAGTAATGTCTAAATTTGATTGCCTGAATGAATTCACGATGTCAGCCACTCAGTTAAAACTTAATTAAACCGCTTGTTGTGGACGCTTGGCTTTACTGCCCACTAAACCGTAATAAGCGATAAATGCATAACAAACTAGCGGTAAAATAAATGCCAATTGAATACCAAATGAATCAGCTAGCATGCCTTGCAGTAACGGCACGATTGCTCCGCCCACAATAGCTAAACACAACACACCTGAGCCCTGACTAGTATGTTGTTTTAAATCAGCCAGCGCTAAACTGAAAATCGTTGGGAACATAATGGAGTTACATAATCCAACTAATAATAATGCCCACATAGCTGTGGTGCCTTCTGCAAGCATTGCTACTGCAACTAACAGCACTGCACACGTCGCGTTAAATGCCAGTACTTTACCTGCAGCAATTTTCTGCATTACTAACGCCCCAATAAAACGACCAACCATAGCGCCGCCAAAGTAGTATGCGATGTACTTGGCTGCTTGTGCTTCAGTAAAACCGCCAATGTCAGGTTGGGTTAAAAAGTTAATTAAAAAGCTACCTATACCGACTTCAGCACCGACATAAACAAAAATACCCACTGCACCTAATACAAGATGAGGATATTTCCACGCACTGCCTGTTGCTGTTGAATCTGTGTCAGCTTTTTGCTCATTAATACCCAGTACTGGTAGTTTAAGAACGAAGAAAATAATCGCTAACACACATAATGCGCCAGCTAACATTAAATAAGGCACTTGCACTGTACTGGCTTGATGAACAGCTTCAACCGTTGCTGTTGACACTGCCGAATCAGCCCCTCCTGATTCTGAGCCATGACTCATGTTGCTTAAAATAAGGTAACTACCGAAAAATGGCGCGACCGTTGTACCTAAGGCGTTAAAAGCCTGGGTCATGGTCAATCTTGATGAAGCCGTTTCAGCAGGCCCAAGTGCACTGACATATGGGTTTGCTGCGACTTGTAAAATAGTAATCCCTGCAGCAAGAACAAAAAAAGCGCTCAAGAACATCCAATAAGATGCGTAACTTGCTGATGGATAGAACATCAAACAGCCAACACAGGCAATGGCAAGCCCAGTAACAATGCCCTTTTGATAGCCAATTTTTCCGACAAGATGCCCTGCTGGAATTGATACAATAAAATAAGCACCAAAGAAGCAAAATTGCACTAACATGGCTTGGGTATAGCTTAATTCGAACATATTTTTTAAATAAGGAATTAAGATGTCATTTAAGCAGGTTAGAAAACCCCACATAAAAAATAGTGACGTTAATGCCATCAGGGCAAATTTGAAATTCCCCGTTTGATGAACACTTCCCATTTCAGCAGCATCTGCATTTACCGGTGCGCTAGCCATGACATTTCCTCTTTAATTATTATGTATTTATGGTCAAAGACTATCTAAACACGCTTGTTCTACACCTTTTGTAGTACACAGATAGGCTGTTTCGAGAATTATCTAAATCAATTATTGACCTTTTGTTAATTAATCACTAGTCTCGATGTAAGCGCTTTCATTTTTAACATACCGATAACGAAAGTCAACGATTTTTGTTAGTAAAAATTGTAACAGCACTTCAATAACAGCTTGAGTTTCAGCTATTGGAGTTGAATTGACAGGAATACGTCAGAAACATATTAAGTGAATAATAAATATGAAAATATCTTTACCATCAGATTCTAAAATGCACTCAAAGGATTTTACTTTTGGGGTTGCTACCGCCTCTTTTCAAATTGAAGGAGCGGCAGATTCTCGCTTACCTTGTATCTGGGATACCTTCTGTGCGACGCCACAAAAAATTCGTGATGGTTCTGACGGCAAGCAAGCTTGTGAACATGTGGCATTATGGAAAAATGATGTTGAGCTTATCCAGTCATTGGGCGTTGATGCTTATCGATTATCAATCTCTTGGGGACGCGTGATTAATCAAGATGGCAGCCTGAATCAAGAAGGTGTGAGCTTTTATACCAAGCTAATGGACGAACTCATCAGCCGTGGTATTAAAGTATACGCAACCCTCTACCATTGGGATTTACCACAACACATTGAAGATCAAGGTGGCTGGCTTAACCGCAACACTGCTTATCTTTTTCAAGACTATGCCGATAAAATAACGCAAGCTCTAGGTAACCGTGTTCATTCCTACGCCACATTGAATGAGCCTTTTTGTAGCTCTTACTTAGGATATGAAATCGGTATTCATGCTCCAGGGCTTGCGACTAAAGCATTCGGACGTAAGTCAGCTCACCATTTATTATTAGCTCACGGTCTTGCGATGGAAGTTATTCAAAAAAATAGCCCTGACTCTTTAAACGGTATCGTACTCAACTTCACCCCTTGTTATGCCTATTCAGATAGCCCCGCAGATAAAAAGGCTGCTCAAATCGCTGATGACTACTTTAACCAGTGGTACATGAAACCCATTATGGATGGTGAGTATCCAGCCATCATTAATGACTTTGATGATGGTGACAAACCTAATATTGAACCTGGTGATATGGATATTATTAGCCAGCCAATTGATTTCTTGGGGATTAACTTTTATACCCGCGCTGTATATCAAGCCTGCAGTGACAATCAATTTGTCCAAATAGACATGAAAGATGCCCCTAAAACCGATATCGGGTGGGAAATTTATCCAGCCGCTTTCACTGACTTATTAACTAGCTTACATAACACCTATACATTGCCGCCAATTTACATCACAGAAAATGGCGCAGCGATGGACGATAAAATTGTTGATGACGCTGTAAATGATTTAGACCGACTTGAATATTATCAAGCGCATTTAAATGCGGTTAATGATGCTATGGAGCAAGGTGTTAAAGTAGATGGTTATTTTGCTTGGAGCTTAATGGATAATTTTGAATGGGCTGAAGGCTATTTAAAACGCTTCGGGATAGTGTATGTTGACTATCAAACTCAACAACGCACCATTAAGCGAAGCGGATTAGCTTATCGTGATTTTATTAGCCAAAGAGCTAAATAATTACTACCGGCACCAATCAGCACAGGTATGTGCTTGATACCCTACTTTATACTTTAAAAATAATAATGACCCGAAAGAGGTTCGCATGATTAGCATTAAAGAGAAAATAGCCTATGGATTAGGTGATACAGCCAGTAATATAGTGTTCCAAACAGTAATGTTGTTTTTAACCTTTTTTTATACTGATATTTTTGGTATTTCACCTGCATTTGTCGGCACCATGTTTCTTGCCGTTCGCTTTATCGATGCGATAACAGACCCGCTAATGGGCGCATTAACTGATAGAACAGAAACCAAATGGGGTAAGTTTCGTCCCTACCTTATGTGGTTCGCGCTGCCGTTTGGTTTAATCAGTGTACTTGCTTTTACCACACCAGATTTAGCCGAAGAAGGTAAAATGATATATGCCTTCGTCACTTATACGGCATTAATGATGGTTTATACCGCTATTAATATTCCCTACTGTGCATTAGGCGGTGTATTAACTGCAGATCCTAAAGAACGCGTGTCAGTCCAATCATATCGCTTTGTATTTGCCATGATTGGCGGATTAATGGTGTCGGCATTAACTTTACCGTTAGTGGAATATTTCGGCCAAGGCGACCAAGCAAAAGGCTACCAACTTACAATAGCGGCAATGAGTGCGTTAGGCGTAGTGATGTTTGTCTTATGCTTTTTAGGTACTAAAGAGCGTTTACACCCACCTAAAGATCAAAACTTGAGCTTTAAAAGAGACTTCAAGTTACTTTGGCAAAACGACCAATGGCGCATCCTCTCAATTGCCGCAATTTGGCTGTTATCGGGTATGGTACTTAAAACCAGTTTAGCGATTTATTACGTTAAATATTATTTGCATATGCCTGACTCTATCACTCTCTTTATTACCTTAGGTATGATTGGTAACATTTTTGGTTGTATTTTAGCTGAGCCATTAGCTAAACGGGTTTGTAAAGTCAAAGCCTACATTACGATTCAATTTATCGCTGCAGCCCTCTGTATTGCTGCTTATTTTGTCTCAGGTGATCAAGTTGAAATCGCTTTTGCCTTATTTATATTGTGGGGCTTTACCTTCAATATGGGCACGCCACTGCTTTGGGCTAAAATGGCTGATGTTGTTGATTACGGCCAATATAAAACCGGCGTTAGAATAACCGGAATGATTTATTCATCGGTGATTTTCTTTATCAAATTAGGTGTCGCAATTGGCGGGGCAGCTGCAGGTTGGTTACTAGCGTTATATGGTTATCAAGCCGATGTTGAACAAACAGCAGCGACTCAGCAAGGTATTTTAATTTCATTCACTATCTACCCTGCTGTAGGTTCTATTATCGTAGCAATAGTGATGAAGTGGTATAAATTAGACAATAAACAAGTTGAAGAAGTGCATGCAGCAATAACTCAATAAACAGATACTTATTGCTTAAGAATTTCTTATGAACTATTCAAAATTGTATATAGTTAACGGTTTTATGGCCTGATACAATTTATACATTCAATAGAAAAAACTATTTAACAGTTAAGTTGTTTCATTATTCTTCGCTGTTTAAGACTTTTTTTTAATGATTATGCTAAATAGTTCATGCTAGTCTAACCGACGTTTTGATTTTCATAAGCTAAACAGTATTAAATAGGGATATATGGCGACAATATACGACGTATCAGTCTTAGCTGGCGTATCACTGGCAACCGTTTCACGCGTGATGAATAACAACACCAAGGTCAGTGAAAAAACCAGACAAAAAGTGATGAGTGCGATGGATCAATTGGGTTACCGCCCAAATACCATTGCTCAATCACTTGCGTCTAGCCGCTCTAATAGTGTTGGCGTTCTTGTCTCGCAACTTGACGGTCCATTCTACGGTCCGATGATGACCGAAATTGAGACAGCCCTTCGTGCAGGTAATAAGCACGTTATCATTGCAGCAGGTCACAGCGACGAATCTCAAGAAAGAGACGGTGTAGAGTTTTTAATTAGCCGAGGCTGCGATGCATTAATTCTAGATGTTGAAGCCGTTGATGATGAATACCTCATCAAGCTTCACCAAGGTAATACTCCTATTGTACTCATTAACCGTTACATTGACGAAATCAGTGAGCGCTGTGTATATCTAGATAATGAGCTTGGTGGTTACCTAGCAACAAAACATATACTGGAGCATGGTCACAAAGACCTGGCCTATATTTCTGGGCCACTGTTTAAACTCGACTCGCAAGACCGTTTGTCTGGCCATAAGCGTGCTTTAGCTGAATTTAACATTGAGTTTGATCAACAGCTTTTTTACGAAGGAAACTATAAAGAGCAAGGTGGCAGTGAAGCCATGGATGCACTGTTCAAAGTTAATAAACCCTTTACAGCTGTAGTGTGTGCCAATGATCAAATGGCTTCTGGTGCTATTGCGGTTTGTCTTAAGAAAGGCATGAGTATTCCTGAAGAGCTATCGTTTGTTGGCTACGACAACATTCCTTTTCCGCAATATATCTCACCAAAACTCACCACAGTGAATAACCCAATTCATGAAATGGGTAAAATGGCAGCCTTATGGGTGCTGAAGCATATTTATAATGACCCTAAACCATTAGTTGAAAACACATTTAATCCAGCACTTATCGTAAGAGACTCTGCGACTAAGCCAATGAGTAAGTAATACTTTGATATCTTAGACTAAAGCTTAAAGGCTAACCTTTATAAGCCGTAACTTAAATATTAAGTTACGGCTTTTTATTGCCCATTTTTTTCACACTTGTTTAAGGCAAAGTACAACAATTAATTAGCAGTATTAGAGACAATAAGGCTCAAAGGTCATCTGTATCAATAATTCTTTTTAAAAAAGATCTTGTCCCACCCTTTCAAGCTTTTAAATGCCATAGCCTCTAAGACTTTTTAAGTTATTTTTCTTCTAGCTTTTCAATTAACTTTGTTGCTCATTTCCCATGTAACGTTTGGATTTGGCTTTCTATTAACTTTAATATTGCCAATTAATAGCTAATTAAGCCTATTTAAAGTAAAAAACCAATGATTCTTTGCAACTTTTGATATCTCAGATAGTTAACTTATCTCAATAAACAATGTCATTTACATGCCTACGTAATGAGCTTAATTTCGCTCATTATTCTGTTGATAAAGAACTGTTTATTTGTCATACAAAATAGGCATAGTTAACTATGTATCATGATGAAACTGTCTTTGTAACAAAATGACCTTCCTCTATCTGCAACAAAGCACCTCCCTAACCCAGATAAAACAAAAAAAATGTAAGCGCTATCACAAAATTATTTCATTTATTACTTTTATTGAAAATGGTAATTTACTTATTTTAAATAAATTATTTCAACAACTTACAAGAGTGATGATTGTGCTACCACAAAAACAAGGTTAACGGATTGTAATTTTTTGTAGTAATTATTGTTGACGCTGTTAACAAATTAATCTAGTTTTATGTAAGCGCTTACATTAACTTTTACATAAAGGCTTTTAAAAGCGTTTACAAATGATGAATAAAACACATTACGTTCATTCGTAATCCGAATAAAAAAATCAGAGAGTAGTAGCCTGAGATCTAGTCGAGGGGAGACTTAGATGAAATTTAGAACATTTAAAAAGACCAGAATTGCCACTAGTTTGTCGGTAGTACTGAGTGCAAGTACCATGATGCCAGCATTTGCAGCCGACGAAGTCGCTGCAGATGAAAACATTGAAGTACTTAAGGTCACTGGTATTCGTGGAAGCTTAATTAAATCTATGGATTTAAAGCGTAGCTCTGACGGTATCGTAGATGCAATTAACGCTGAAGACATTGGTAAGTTCCCAGACAGTAACTTAGCAGAGTCTTTACAACGTATTACTGGTGTATCAATCGACAGACAAAATGGTGAAGGTAGCCGTGTATCTGTTCGTGGTTTCGGTGCAGACCAAAACTTGGTTATGCTCAATAATCGTCAAATGCCAGTAACAACGGGTTCTCGCTCTTTCGACTTCGCCAACATTGCATCTGAAGCAATCAGTGCAGTTGAAGTTGAAAAAACTAGCCAAGCGAAAAACTCAACTGGTGGTATCGGTGCAACCATTAATGTTCTAACTCATCGCCCATTAAGCTCTCCAGGTTTAAAAGCGACCTTTGGTGTTAAAGCTGTTGATGATCAATCAACTGATGAAGGCTCAGTCACACCAGAACTTTCAGGTTTATACTCAAACACTTTTGCAGATGGCAAATTTGGTATTTCGATTTCTGCCAGTTACCAAGAACGTGAAAGTGGTAACCAACAAGCACAAGTTGGTACAGGTTGGCGTAGTTTCCCAGGTATTGTTGACCAAGACTGGGGCGGCGATAACGCTGAATGGGGTGGTGTTCCAAAAGATGACAATCAAATAAACCGCCCAGGTGAAGGAGATGTATATGCTGTTCCTCAAACCACGGTTTACCGTTTTGAAGAGCAACAACGTACCCGAACTAACGGTCAGTTAGTGTTGCAATATGAGCCTATTGACTCGTTACGTGCAACATTAGACTACACCTATATGCAAAATGATGTAGATACACAGTCACACGATGTTTCTGCATGGTTTAACTTTGTTCCAACTCAAGAAAGTACTTGGTCTGACGGCCCAGTATCTTCTCCACTGGTTTATTCTGAAACTTACCCTGATGGCGGCGCTGATTTATCAATGGCTGCGGGTGATTACGGTACCCGTGATGAAAGTGGTTCTTTAGGTTTTAACTTAGAGTGGGATGCTACTGATAACTTATTCTTATCATTGGATTACCATACTTCAGAAGCTGAACGTTCACCAAATAGCCCGAACGGTAGTAACAGTAACTTAAGTACTGCGGCATTTATTCGTACAAGCGCTGCAACTGACTTTACTGGTGATGTACCTGTATTGGCTGTTGGCGGTGGTAATGCTGTTCGCCCAGAAGATATGCGTGTAACTGGTTCAGTATTTGGTAATGCTCGTAATAAATCAGAAGTTGAGCAACTACAAATCAATGGTACTTACGTCTTTGAAGAAGCAGGTAGCATTGACTTTGGTATCGCAGCTACTGACGTAAATAATCACTCTCAATCAGTCAACGTCCAACGTAATGACTGGGGTGGTGTTGGCGCTGAAGGTGACTTCGACCCTTCTTGGTTCCCAGCAGGTAGTGTTCAAGATAAATTTGATGGGTCACAAGGTGACTTCTCTGATTATGAAGGTTCAGCCTCTATTGACCCACAAGATGTGATTTTCTTATGGGATTTTGAAGCTGTTAGAGCTCGTGCTGCAGAATTATATGGTTCAACAGCAATTGGTGATTGTGGTAATGGATTCTGTCCATCTACTGATTACGCCAGCGATACCGACCGTTTCACTCAAGAAGAATCGCAATCAGCTTATATCCAATACAACTTCGAAGGCGAATGGGGCGATATGCCATTTGATGTTCACTTCGGCGTACGTTATGAAAAAACCGATGTTGAATCTAAATCTGCAGTGTCTTCATATGACCAAGCGACTTGGATTGCTGAAACAGAAATCGCGCTTGAAAGCACGACTACAGATAACCGAGTATTTGGTACGCAAACTGGCTCTTATGATTACTTCCTACCTAGCTTTAACTTCAATATCGAAGTGGTAGAAGATGTTTACTTACGTGCAGCATATAGTGAAACTATTGGCCGTCCAGATTACACCTCGATTCAAGGTGGTACCACTGTAGGTACACTAGCAAACAGAGGCGGTGGTAGTGGTGAAAGTGGCAACCCAAGCTTATTACCACTTGAATCAACTAACTATGACTTCTCAGGTGAGTGGTACTACGCTGACGCAAGTTACGTATCTATTGGCTACTTCCGTAAAGACGTGACCAATTTTATTGATAGTAACCCTGTAAACTCTACTATTTATGAAATTGCAGATCCATCAAATGGGATTTATGTTGCAGAAGCGATTGCCGCAGGAAATGTAACAGCAATTGATCAGCGTCAGTGGATTTACGACACTTACGGTGCAACCGATCCAAATGTAACTTTAAACCCAGATAACGGCAATATTGAAATCACCGGTAACCCAGGTGACCCAAGCCTTAACTTTGTACTTACAACACCTTCTAACAGTAGCGACAGTTCTGTGATTGATGGTTGGGAGTTCGCTGTTCAGCATTTCTTCGGTGAGTCAGGCTTTGGTATGCAAGCTAACTACACATTAGTAAATGCAGGGGATTCTTATGACAATTTCAACCTAAACCGTCCTGGTGATGATCCACAAAATGTACTAACGAATATCAGTGATACTGCTAACGTTGTTGCTATCTACGAAAACTACGGTTTCTCTGCACGTCTTGCATGGAACTGGCGTGATGAGTTCTTGAACTCAACAGGTGATGGTACTGGTGCTAACCCAAGTTATACCGAAGAATACTCACAAGTTGACTTCAATATTGGTTATGACATCGCCGCAGTTGAAGGCTTAACGGTATTCTTTGAAGGGTTAAATATTACTGAAGAAAATACTCGTACACATG
Source organism: Shewanella goraebulensis (assembly GCF_030252245.1). Classification (NCBI taxonomy): domain Bacteria; kingdom Pseudomonadati; phylum Pseudomonadota; class Gammaproteobacteria; order Alteromonadales; family Shewanellaceae; genus Shewanella; species Shewanella goraebulensis. Next base: position 1,865,152 of record NZ_CP126972.1, on the reverse strand, counting down.
GTCGCTCATATAGCCAAGTACTTAACTATACCCAAACAGGAGCTCGTTACAGCCTAGGTGCTCGTTACACTTTCTAACAGTACTTTTGTAAAGATTAGGTCGTTTGAGGTGGCCGCCATGGTCACCTCTTTTTTTAAGCTAAATCCAATTTGCAACAAGGAAGTTGCACCTTTTTTACGAACTTACAATTCTATTTCATTATTACAAATTATTACTTACAAACACTTGTAAGCGATTGAAAAATATTCAATGCTAGGTAAGTGTTACCTCAATTCAAATTAGTTAGCACAACAAAAGTATAGCCTTATCAATAACACTAAAAATAGGCAGCTCATGGAACAAGCGATACAAAACATCATTATTGTTGGCGGCGGCACTGCAGGTTGGTTAACAGCAGGGATACTGGCTGCTGAGCATAACGCTGATAATGGCAAACTATCGCCCTCCCCTAAACTCAATATTACTTTAATAGAATCTCCTGATGTACCGACCATTGGAGTCGGCGAAGGCACCTGGCCTTCGATGCGTACCACGTTAAAAAACATCGGTATTAGTGAAACAGATTTTTTAATGAGCTGCGATGCGAGTTTTAAGCAAGGCTCACGTTTTATTAATTGGACTCATGATCACCAAGCGAATAACAGTTCAGCAGATCATTATCTGCACCCTTTTAGCTTGCCTATCGGTACTAATGAATTAGACCTTTGCCCTTACTGGTTGCCTCATCAAGAGCAAGTTAGCTTTGCTGATGCCGTTGGCCAGCAAAATCAATTAAGTCAGTGCAGTTTAGCGCCTAAACAAATCACCACTGGCGAATATCAGTTTCAAAACAATTATGGCTACCACCTCGATGCAGGGAAATTTAGCCAATTACTGCAAAAGCATTGCACTGAAAAACTTGGGGTCAGACACATTCGAGACCATGTGACTGCAATTCATAAAAATGACCGTGGGGATATCAATCATTTATCGACTAAACAATCTGGAGAACTACAAGGTGACTTTTTTGTCGATTGCACTGGGGTACAATCTTTATTGCTCGGCGAGCAATTAAACGTTCCCTTTGTGTGTCAAAAGTCGGTGTTATTTAACGACTCTGCGTTAGCGATACAAGTCCCTTACCCACAAGCTGATTCTGAAATTGCCTCTTGTACTCATTCGACTGCACAAACCAATGGCTGGATTTGGGATATAGGCTTACCTACCAGACGCGGGGTCGGTCATGTATATTCATCAAGCCATACTGACCAAGCACAAGCTGAACAACAATTAATTGAATACCTAAGACCCACAGTCAATATTGATGTTGATAACCTCGATATAAGAAAGCTATCGATTGCACCTGGTCATCGAAAAGTATGTTGGAAAAACAATTGTATGGCTATCGGCATGGCCTCTGGGTTTATTGAGCCGCTTGAAGCTTCAGCTTTAGCATTAGTTGAATGGAGTGCCAATACATTAGCCAAACAGCTACCGAGTAACAGACAAGTTATGGATATTATTGCTGCGCGAGTCAATCAAAGGTTTGGCCAGCATTGGCAACAAATTATTGAATTTTTAAAGTTACATTATGTGCTTAGTAAACGCAGTGACAGTGACTATTGGCACGACCATCGTGAATCATCAACCATACCAGATTCACTGCAACAGCAAATTGAATTATGGCGAACTCAAACACCAAACAAGCATGATATTCAATACACCGATGTATTATTTCCTGCCGCCAGTTTTCAGTTCGTGCTCTACGGCATGGAGTTTCAAACTATGATCCCAAGCCATTTAAAACCATCACTGCAAAACCGAGCACAACAACTGTTTGCTGAAAATGTAAAACGCACCCAAGGATTGAAACAACTTTTGCCCACTAACCGAGAGTTATTGGCAAAAATTGCCCAATATGGATTACCTAAGATTTAGCTCTAAACAAGAATATTTGAGCTGTAATACATGAGCATTAAAACTAAAAAATTATCATTAAAAAATAAGCACAGCTAAGGCTGTATTTGATTAGGATGTCAGCATGAACAAACCAGTATTACTTAATAGTGTCGATCATAAAGATCTAAAAATCATCACCGAACGTTCAGAAAAGTATGGTGATAATCTTTGGTATACAGTGACTTTCCCAGCTGAATTTAGAAGTGTTCAAGCGCACTATCCCATCTTTTTTCAAAAAGACAGCAATACTGGTCAATTTTACTCAATTGCAATGTTTGGGTTCCAACATAAAGAGAATTTATTCCTCCAAGATGGCAAATGGCAAGCTGCCTATATTCCATTAACCGTTCGCCGTCAGCCATTTTTAATCGGTCAGCAAACCGTTCAAGAAGATGGCGTAGAACAAATTCAACGCGTGATCCACTTAGACCCAAATCATCCAAGAATCAATGAGGAAGAAGGTGAACCGTTGTTCTTCCCTTATGGCGGTAACACGCCTTATCTTGATGAAGTCGGTGAAATGCTAGAAACCATTCACCATGGGTTAATTGATAGCAAAAACTTTATTGAAACCTTAATCAAACTCGAATTACTTGAGTCATTTACTTTAGATATTGAGTTAGATAACGGTGAAAAGCATCAAATGATCGGTTTTTATACCATTAATGAAGAAACCCTCGCAGCCCTCCCAGCTGAAACATTGGCAGAACTCCATCAGCAAGGTTATCTCAATGCTATCTATATGACCTTGGCGTCACAATCTAATATCAGGCAATTATTGAATTTTAAAAACGCTCAATAACATTAGGCATTGTCATTAGCCGTAACTAGGTAAACAAGGTTGTTGTAGATGGAACATAGTCAGACAGTTAAGGTAATTGAAAATTGTCCATTATCTGATATCGCATTAATGATGGCTCAAACGGATGAGCCAGTCATTTTTAAAGGCGCTTGTCTGGCATGGCCACTTGTGCAAGCTGGTTTAGATTCCGCTAAAGCAGCAGCTGACTACTTACTTAGTTTTTATAAAGATACACCTGTAACGGCTTATTATGTTGAGCCAAAACATAAAGGCCGAGTGTTTTATAATGAGCAGGTTAATGGTTTTAATTACCAAGCTGCTCAACTTAATTTAAATCAAGTAATTGATAAGCTGTTCGCCCATAAAGATGACGAATTACCACCAAGTATTTATATGGGCTCTACTGAAATTAATCAGTTCCTGCCGGGGTTAGCTGATGACAATAGCTTAAAGCTTGAGCCTATTAGGCCTTTAACCAGTGTTTGGCTAGGCAATCAATCAAGAATCGCAGCCCATTTTGATTTTCCGCAAAATCTCGCTTGTAATGTAGTTGGCAAACGTACCTTTACCCTTTTCCCACCTGAACAAGTGAGTAATTTGTATATCGGCCCTATGGAGTTTGCTCCCGGTGGTCAAGAAATCAGTATGGTTGATTTTGATAATCCAGACTTTGAAAAATATCCTAAATACAAGCAGGCATTAGCCGCTGCAAAAACCGCAGAACTTGAAGCCGGTGATGTACTTTATGTCCCTAGTATGTGGTGGCATCAAGTGAGTGGTATTGAATCATTTAACGTATTGATTACCCACTGGTGGCGTGATACGCCCGCTTACCTTGGTAGACCCAATAACGCCCTCGCTATGGCAATGTTAAGCCTTCGCTCACTGCCTAAAGCGCAAAGACAAGCTTGGAAAGCACACTTCGACCATTATGTTTTTGATCATGATGACGATGATGTCAGTCACATCCCCGAAGGTGCCCAAGGGATGCAAACCAAGCCACTTGATGAATTAAATGCTAGAAAATTAAGAGCTGATTTGATTAATAAACTAAAACGATAATCGTGTATGAGCACAACTAAACAGATAACTGATTAATAATGTGCTCATTGATAATTTTGGAAATGAATAACAAAGAGTAAATCACTATTTAGTGACTTAGCCCTAAGGAAACCCTGTTATGCAAAAGCAACACTCCAACAATGAAAACAGTAAAGCTAGCACTGGCAATAAGCCGATTAAAAAAGTGGTTATCGCCGGTGGTGGAACTGCAGGTTGGATGGCGGCTGCTGCATTAACAAAGTTATTAGGTAAAAATTTAGAAGTGGTACTCGTTGAATCTGACGAAATTGGTACAGTCGGTGTTGGCGAAGCGACAATTCCCACATTACATATTTTTCATCGGTTACTGGGCATTAAAGAGCAAGATGTCATGGCAGCGACTAATGCCACATTCAAGCTCGGGATTTCATTTGAAAATTGGCATGATGTAGGCAAAGATTATATTCACTCCTTTGGTTTTTTGGGAAAAGACTGCTGGGCTTGTGGTTTCCAACACTTTTGGCTTAAAGGCCAACAGCGCGGTATCGTTAGTGAAATAGGCGATTATTGCACCGAGCATTTAGCCGCCCGTGAAGGCCGCTTTGCTGTACTGCCAAATCAAGATTACAACCATGCTTATCATATGGATGCGACGCTTTATGCCAAGTTCTTACGGGTCATCGCCGAAAAGCACGGCATCACCCGAATTGAAGGTAAGATTTCAGATGTTCTTCAGCATGAAGATACTGGTAATATCAGTGGTTTAAAGCTGATGTCAGGTGAACTGGTTGAGGGTGACTTATTCCTTGATTGCACGGGTTTTAGAGCCATGCTTATCGAAGGTACACTCAATACAGGTTTTGATGATTGGAGCCATTGGCTACCATGTGATAGCGCTATTGCCGTACAAACTAAAACCACTGAAAAGCCGATTCCATATACTCGCTCAATCGCTCGAGATTCAGGTTGGCAATGGCGTATACCACTGCAAAGTCGCACTGGTAATGGCATCGTTTTTTGCAGTAAATACATGAGTGATGAAGATGCCAAAGCCACCTTAATGAACAACATTGAAGGTGAACCACTCACCGATCCTCGGGTGATCAAATTCCGCACTGGTAGCCGCCGTAAAACATGGCATAAAAACTGTGTCGCAATAGGACTATCATCTGGTTTTTTAGAACCATTAGAGTCCACCAGCATCCACCTTATTCAACGCGGTATTGTTCGCCTGCTCCAGATGTTCCCTTCACAAGGTATTGTTGAAGAAGACATTAATGAATTTAACGAACAAACCCGCACTGAAACTGAAAATATCCGCGATTTTATTGTGTTGCATTATAAAGTCACTGACCGCACTGATACTCGCTTTTGGCGCTATTGTAAAAACATGAGTGTGCCAGCATCGCTGCAGCATCGTATTGATATGTTTGATGCCTCTGGCAAAGTCTATAAGCACGGCAATGAGTTATTTGGCGAAAGCTCATGGATACAGGTGATGATGGGACAAGGGCTCGCACCAAAGCAGTATCACCCTATTGTCGATATGATGGAAGATGAAGAGCTTGAGCATTTTTTAGGTAATATAAAGTTAAAAGCAAAGCAAAAAGTGGCTAACTTACCTGATCATTACGACTTTGTGCAGAATTATTGCAAGTCAAAAATGTTATAAATCCAATGGTAGTGTTATTTAATTAGCGAGTCAGTAAGGTTGTATATGACAGATCAAAATACACAGCGTAAACAAGCACAGGACATGACCGATCTTAATCCGCTGATATTGGTGAATAAGCCAATTAAGCCTGAGATCCATTATATCGGTGAACTGCGTACACCTGTGATTGTCATCGATGACTTTACTGCTGATATCTCGGAGCTACAAAACTGTGCTAACCAAGTCGACTTTGATTTAGATAAAGGCTCTTACTACCCAGGAGTAAGGGCTAAGTTGCCAAAAGATTACGTCATCGAAGTGCTGAACCATGTATTTCAATTAATTTATGATGTTTACAAGATCCCGACCAATTTGCGCATCAAACCCCAAGCGACTTACTTCTCTTTAATCAATCGACAGCCTGAAAGCTTGACCACTTTGCAGCGTATTCCACACTTTGACACACCAGCTCCTTATTACTTTGCTGTACTGCAATACCTCAATGATAGCCCCCACGGTGCAACTGCATTTTTTAAGCACCAACCCACAGGTTATGAACGTATCACCCAATCGAACATGGACAAATACTTCAGAGCGGCCGAGCCCTACTTACAAGAATTAGCCCCCTTTCCGGCTCAATATTTTGTTGAAAGTAACGAGTATTATCAACAGCATCATCACATAGAATACAAACAGCATCGCTTGGTCATATACCCAGGAAATTTATTGCATTCGACTTTAGTTAATCACCAAACTGATATTGACAGTAATCCCAAAACTGGACGTTTGACTGCCAATATATTTATCAATGTTAGCTAGGATTTAGTTCTATTTAACATTGCTTCTAGGTGTAGCTTCAAATGAGTCATCACCAAAAATTGCTCACTCGAATAGAGCATTTAACAGATATCCCAATCAATACTTAATCAATAACTAATCAGCAAGGAGCCTGAGATGACAGCCAAAAAACGGCCAAAAATGAAAGCGCTTACAAAAGGTGTGATAGACACAAAAATGTTCAATAATCGTATGCTTAGAACATTGTCGGTTTCATTGCCCATTTCAGCTTCAATGTTATTGCTTAGTACAACTGTAACGGTTGCGGCACCTTCAGAGAGTATAATCAGTCAACCTCATGCCCTTTCTGTTCTTAGCAATAGCGAACAACAACGCTTACAAGCTCGCTTATCTACGGTTGAATCTGAAATTGAACGTTTACTGCCACAGCTCACTTTAGAAGAGAAAGTATCACTGGTGCATGCTGGCGGTAAATTTCATATCCCCGCTATTGAGCGTTTAAATATCCATGAAATGTGGATGTCTGACGGTCCCCACGGCGTACGTTACGAAATTGACAGAAACTCATGGGCTCCTGCTGGCTGGACCAATGACTACTCAACTTATCTACCACCACTCACGGCCGTAGCTGCAAGTTGGGATCCTGAAATGGCAAGTCTTCATGGTAATGTTCTTGGCGCTGAGGCGCGCCACCGTAATAAAGACCTTATTCTCGGGCCTGGGGTTAACCTTGCCAGATTGCCGCTTTACGGACGTAATTTCGAATACATGGGCGAAGACCCTTATTTAGCTGCTACTTTGGTCGTTCCCACAGTCAAGGCAATTCAAGCAAATGACGTAGGGGCAACGGTTAAACACTATGCCCTTAATACCCAAGAGTTAAACCGTACAGGTGTGAATGCGAAACCCGATGAGCGTACTCTGCGTGAAGTTTATTTACCCGCATTTGAAGCTGCTGTAAAAGAAGCCAATGTGCATGCCATTATGGGGGCATATAATGAGTTTCGCGGCACTAATGCTAACCAAAGCCATCATCTTATTAAAACCATTTTAAAAGGTGAATGGGCCTACGAAGGTGTGCTCCTTACTGACTGGAATGTCGACATCAATACCTATGACGCAGCCATGAACGGCCTAGATATTGAAATGGGCACCGCTGTCGAGAGTTATGATGAATACTTTTTAGCAGATCCACTACTAGCGATGATAAAAGCCGGTAAAGTGCCTGAATCTGAGCTTGACGACAAAGTTCGCCGTATTCTTAGAGTGCAATTAAGCATCGGTATGATGGACAAACAACGTTTATCAGGTGAGCGCAATACTCAAGCCCACCGTGAAGATGCCCGCACTATAGCGGCCAATGGCGTGGTGCTATTAAAGAACAATAATCAAGTATTACCCCTTGATACAAATAAGGTCGAAAACATCTTAGTATTAGGACCTAACGCAGATAAACGACACGGTTTTGGTGGCGGTTCATCTGAGGTAAAAGCTTTATATGAAGTTAGCCCGCTTGATGGCCTAAAAGCCAAGTTTGAGCAAGTAGGTAACAAGGTCAATATCCAGCATATGCGCCCAGCAAGTAGCAAATTTATGCCTATTCCCAATGACTACTTAACCACACGTCACTGGACTGGTACCCCTTCTTGGCAAATTAACTATTATGCAGATAATCAACTTAAACAGTTAACCAGTGAGTCATGGATAGCAGATCCGCAGTTTGATGCCAAAGGTCAGCAACAAAACGTTGAAATACAGGCAAATATCAAACCGATGGAATCAGGTAAACACACATTAAAAGTCCTAGGTGATGGTAAGGTTTCTCTGCTGATTAATGATAAACTATTATTTAGCCAAAACGCTCAGCATACCAATGTGATTAATGAAGATATTGAACTTAAAGCTGGTGAAACTTATGCCTTTAAATTAGTTTACCAAGGTAAGAAAAATGTCACATTAGGTTGGGAAACACCCAATAGCTTGTATAACTCAGAGTCAGAGTATTTAAACGCTGCCAAAAGTGCTGATGCGGTCATTTATTACGCAGGTTTAAGCCATGCTGATGACCGCGAATCCATTGATAGACCAGACATGAAATTACCTGGCCAGCAAGATGAAATCATTAGCAAGCTATTGTCTGTTAACCCTAACACCGTAATATTCATAATTGGTGGCTCTGCCGTTGAAATGCCTTGGGCTGAAAAAGCGAATGCCATTGCTTGGGGATGGTATGGTGGTATGGAAGCTGGCCATGCTTATACCGATGTCTTATTTGGAGATGTTAACCCAAGCGGTAAATTGCCGATTACTTTACCTAAAAAGCTGCAAGATACTGCGCCAATCGCTTTAAATGACTATAACGAAAAAGAGTCGTTATATTCTGAAGGCGTATTTATTGGTTATCGCTGGTTTGAGCAACAAAAAATTGCGCCAGAATTCCCGTTTGGCCATGGTTTGTCTTACAGTGAATTTAGCTATGACGATATTAAATTCTCCAGTAGCAAGCTCAGCGGAGATGACACGTTAACTGTTTCTGCCAGTATCACCAATACCAGCAAAACCGATGGCGCTGAAGTTGTGCAGCTTTATCTTTATGATATGAAGGCCAGTGTGCCTCGTCCGCTTAAAGAGCTGAAAGGTTTTGATAAAGTTTGGCTTAAAGCTGGCCAGACAGGCAAAGTAAGTTTTAATCTTAATAAGCGTGACTTATCGTTTTGGGATGTAAAAACCAATGACTGGTTAGCTGAATCAGGTGAGTTTAAGGTTATGCTTGGTTCATCAGTCGAAGACATTCGATTACATAAAAGTTTTCAATATCAACAATAGCTTAATAGAACTGAGCTAAAGTCCATCCTTCAAAACTGCGTAAACCGAGCAAATTCACTCTCGGTTTACGTTATTCGTTCTTCAGTTTCTAACTTCTAGCTTCTAGATCCAAGTTTTGCAGGCTCTGTTTGCTTTAGCGTTTTATAAATGCCGAATAAAGCGATACCGAATACCATATAGAGCAATTTAATGGCTGAAAACTCTAACGTAACTATTGGTGAGTCCAAATGTCTTGATAACTCTTTAGAAGAAAAAACTTCAACAACGCTTAATATTAAAGGGTAACTAATCAGCAATAAAGCAGATAACTTTAAAAAATGTGTAGATATTGGACGTGTTATGTAAAATGAAATAAATAAAAGCGATAAGCTCATAATACTGTTACTAATTAAAAGTAACCCTGAAGCTATTCTAATTTGCGCCTCATTAGCCCCCTTTGCAAATGGATACGTCTCTAGTATTTCAGCCAAATAACTCATTGGCTGCAATACTCCCCATAATGGATAAAGTGCAACAACTACTGCAGCGGTGATTAACAATCCCTTGATGATAAACATTACTCTTCCCTTAATCTATTTGAACACCTTACCCAAAAGCGCTATTGGAGGCACCGACTTGATATTTGATGTTTAATAAGACTGAATAACTAGCCTCGAGTTCCGAAATATAATCACAATTCCTATTTAACTTTCTGTTTAGCTAACATTAAGACGACAACAAGTAACATGGTAATAGCAAAAAAATCGACTAGATAACCTTCTCCCTGTGACAAGTTACCAAAAGGGATTGCAAGAGAAAAAGGCGCCTGAAAAGGAAAATACTCAAAGGGTGTTAATGGTCTTATGATTTGCGTGGCAAACAAAAACACCAAAGGAAATATTCCCCATCTATTTTCTTTAAGCACGCAGTAACTCCCAGCAAAAGGAGTACCAATAAACACTAGGCTATAACTAAACTGATAAAACCATTGTGTATGAGTCGGCTGTGCGAACATCAATAACATAGCAGCAATTAACCCATATAGAATTAATAAGACTGCTAATAATTTTCTAATCATAATACGTCCATGTTCTCGCTATTCTTTCAATTCAATTTGTAACTGAGATTTGTAACCTAAGTAAATCCATAATTTTCTCAGCGGATTGTAAATTACCGCATTGTTTTAAAATATGCGCTGCGCACTCTGCAGTGCACAAACCACCTTCTAGCTGATTTCTTCTTAGTTCATAAATAGAACCAACAGAACTATCAATTGACACCTTTTTGAGTTCCTTTAAATAAGGACTACGATTGTATATTTTACGGGCTTCTTGCCATGTAGAGTCAATAATAATTAATGCATCAAAATCTGACACATCATTGGTCTCTTTATCGCTAGTACGAACAGAAGAAGTCACAGAATGAACAGCAGAATTAGATAAAGTATGTTGCTGGGTAGTGTCAGGAAATAGTAAGCCTACTCTTGCCTCATTTATGAATCTAATCAGATCAATATTTGGGTTAACTCTATCCCATTCAATAACTAACGCGTTGTCATCCATAATCTGTTTGACCCAACGGCCAGTATTAGTCGGTCTGGTAGTTTCTTTTTGATGGGTGAGCAATATAATTTTCATTTTAAAAGGATTTTTAACTCAGCATTACGCATTAAGAGGACATTGCGTTTTTGTATTTAATTAAGATAAGCTCAGCAACTCATATCACAGGAAGCACAATTATAATGGAACTACAGCAATCACTCAGCCTTTTATTTACCATGCTAGTCCTCGCAATGGTTCCAGGCCCAGTAGTATTTGCAATAATTTCACGCTCCTTTTCTCACGGCTTAGTCCCTGCAATACAATTATTTGTCGGGGTTTTAATAGCAGATTACTTATTTATTTGTATTGCACTGTTTGGCCTAACCGCATTAGCAAGCGTAATGGGAACAGCATTCGTGGTTATAAAATACTTAAGTGCCACTTACCTTTGCTGGTTAGGGTATCAACTCATTTCTAGCAAAATACATACGGCTGAAATAACCGAAATCACAGACGGAATATATTCAAACGGAATTAAAAATACAGTAACAGGCTTAATGATAGGACTAAGTAACCCTAAAGCGATTATATTTTATGTTGGATTTTTTCCAGCATTTGTCCCTTCGAGTAATATTAGCTTTAATGATGCAGCTATCGTCATGGGGATTGCAACCCTTGCATTTGGCAGTATCAACTTGTGTTATGCATTAATGGCTGTAAAAGCTAAAAAAATATTCAGTTCAGCTAAGGCTCATAGAGTTATAAATCGAGTTGCAGGTAGTATTATGCTTATCGCTGGAGTATTAATCGCTGTGAATATTTGAATTTCCCAAAAAAACAATAAACTCTATCAATAAGCTTACATTCTCTCTAAAACAATGAACCTTAGTTCAAGACCATAATCAACCTCTAGCATGTTAAACCAAAGATCAATTGTTAATATAAAACAGCTAAAGATATAACCTATAACATACAAATGTTGCGCAGATCGCACTCGTTTTACTGCGGAAAAATAAACCAATGACGCACATTGCACGTAAACATTATAATAATGACTAATATTTTCATACCGTTCTTTTGGGGTAGATTTCGAGATGTCGTTTCTAAATGATATCGCTCATTTAGCTGAAGAAAATAGAACCCTCATCGTATATAAGCAAGAAATGGCTTATAACGATTTGGTTCAATAACAGTTAAGCTAAACTAGGCTATAGTTAAATTCATAGACTCATATATTTAGTCAAATCAATTATGAAAACAGCTAATACCGTGAAGAACTATGTTTACAATTAACTTCTAGAATTAGCATCTACTGTTAGTCTAGGTGAGTGGTTATAAGTATTATTTTTAATTTAGGAGTTCGAAATGCAGGTTCAATCTTCAGTCAATAGTTATCAAGTCAATACCTCAAGTTCTGTGGATAATAACACTGCAGTTGCACAACCTATCGCGACTTCAACCATAACCCAATCGAACCCTCAATCAGATACCGTGAACTTAAGTGCTAAAGCAATATCTCTGTCTGAAGCAGCTAAAACACACTCTGAGCCAGAAACTCAGCCAACACTGCCAAATGACGGGGAAAAAGTTGAGAACTATGTTCATTACAAAAAAGCCCAAGCACAATATCAGTTCTATTCTGACTTAGCTGGCGTTGCTAACGGTAATGATGGTTCGATGAGCGCAACCTCAGTCTATATGGTTAAAAATAATGATGATGCTAGAGCTGCAACCGTTCAAGCTGCCAACATGAACAATCAACAAGATATGTTGAATACTTATATTGAAACGACGCAAAGTATTAATGAAAGTGTTTAAATGGCTAATTTATAACATTTATATTAATTACATTAACTATAGTTTCTGACCCTCTTACTCATGTGTAACAAGCAGTAAAAAACTCACTTCAATATTAGGTCTCATATTCAATAGGCTGTTATCATTACTGATAACAGCCTATTTTTATTTTTTGATGCAACACTTTCATCTAAATGAGAACCAAATGAAGTTAAAAATACTAGCAGGGATAGCATTACTGAGCAGTTTTTCAACACAAGCTGCTTGGTGGATTGAACCTACCGACTTACCACTTCGCGCTGACATTCAACTTTTAGCCGATACAGGTATTATTCTCCAACCTGTCACGACTTTCCCATTAATGTGGTCAGGGATTAAGTCTGATCTTGATAATGCTGCTGAAAACCCGATGTCTGTGCATCAAAAAGATGCTTTTCATCGTGTGCTGCGCGCTTATAACAAAGATCACCAAGCGGTCAATTTAGGTGCCAGGCTTGCAGGTGCGAACGAACAAGCTAGGTTTATCGGTTACGGTAATGATTACCGTGATAAAGCCGAAGTTGAGTTTACAGCTGAAGTGACGCAAGACTGGTTTAGTGGTCGCCTTGCTGCAAGTTATCATTACGATGCCATTGATGGTAATGATTCTCGTCTTGATAACAGTTTTGCAGCGGTGAAACTTGGCAACTGGATACTCACTGGCGGCGCAGTGCAAAAGTACTGGGGCCCCGGATGGGATTCAGGCTTAATTCAAACCACTAATGCTCGCCCAATGCCTGGGGTGACTTTATCACGTAACAACAGTAATGCCTTTGAAACGCCGTGGCTTAATTGGATTGGCCCTTGGACATTTACTACCAGTTTTAGCCAAATGGAAAGCGAACGCTACGTGCCAGATACCCAACACTGGGGCGCTCGCGGAACGATTAAACCTATTTCAAAATTAGAAATTGGTTTCTCATGGACCATGCAATGGGGCGGTGAAGGCTATGGTAATAGTCTATCTGATTGGTGGGATGGCTTAACCAATGGCGGCGTCGATGAAGGTGACTATGAAAATGGTCAAGAAAACATGCTTGCTGGCTATGATTTCAGATGGTCAGATACTGCTTGGGGCGTGCCATACGGCATTTATTACGAACGAATTCACGAAGATTACCACAACGGAAAAAACCAGTTAATTAATGCATCTAACATGGGTGGCATAGATATCTACATTGCTGAGTTAAGCACACGCTTTTTTGCTGAGTATTCTGACACAGCAGCATCATGTGGTATTGAGTCAGATGTTTATAACTGTATGTATGAGCATGGATTCTACCAAGATGGTTACCGCTATTACGGAAGAAGTCTCGGTAGCACCTATGATAATGATTCTCGAGTGATGGTTCTAGGTGGTATAACCCAATTAGAGCACGGACAGAGCCTAAGCACTAAGTTGCGTTATGCTAAACTTAACTTTGATGGTACTGATGTTAGTTATCCTGACAGTAACAAAGGTGGTAACCCCGTATCTCCAGGTCGTTATGAACGCCTATACCAATTAGATGCTAGCTATCACCGCCCTTTCTATGACGGAAAACTCAAACTTGGTGGTACTGTCGGTTATAGCGAATACCCAGAAATCGACACCAGTAGCGACTGGGAGACCACCTTCTATGCAGGTTGGGAACGTGATTTTTAACCCCCAATAGCAAGAGTTAAGTTAAAAATCATTCTTGGTATTTAATATGATAGAAACAAAGCCCATCACGTTTGATGGGCTTTTTTATAGCGTTGAAACGAACCTGTCGTTATAAGCCTTTATCTTCCCATTGCTGTTTTTTACGATAAATTGTTGATGGACTTACATCCAATAAAGCTGCTGCTTTGGGAATATTACCATCACATTGTGCTATCGCAGTTTCAATCGTGATTTTTTCGGTTAACCACAATGGCTGAATGTCCTCTTCTGATACCACTGCGCTAGCGACTGACTCAACAAGTGCACTAGCGACCGATTCAGCAACAGCAGCTGACGCACTCGAAGCAATACTTGCACTGGTAATTTGTTGTGAGTTAACAGATGATTCTACAGATGATTGCAATTGTTGTTCCGTTTGAGCTTCCAATTCAGATACTGATTTAGCATTAATCTCAGTCACTGTCGCAATTGTACTTCCTTGTCCAGCAACCTTATCTTTTAAGGTTAACGCGGCTGTAACTTGAGCTGGAAGCATCGATACACTCACTTCGTCAGCAATATTAAGTACTACAACCTGCCGTATGACATTTTGCAGCTGACGCACATTACCAGGCCAAGAATATTGAGTGAAGCAACGCTCAACTTCTGTGCTAAAACGCTTAAAGGTCTTACCCTCTTCTTTGCTGTATTGTTTAAGCAGTTTTTTCGCAATTGAAATAACGTCTTTTCCACGTTGCCTTAATGGCGGTAATTCAATGGGAATAACATGGAGGCGATAATATAAATCTTCTCTGAAGCGACCATCTTGAACTTCTTTCCAAGGATCTCTGTTGGTTGCACTAATAAAACGTACATCGACTTTTTCTTCTTTACTACCACCGACTCGCTGAAAGACACCTGTTTGGATGAAGCGCAGCAATTTACTTTGCAACTCTAAATCCATCTCACATAATTCATCAAGAAATAAAGTACCACCATCTGCTCGTGTTGCAGCGCCATCACGATTACTTACAGCGCCGGTGAACGCCCCTTTGGTGTGGCCGAATATCTCACTCTCAATCAAGTCTTTAGGTATAGATGCACAGTTTAACGCTATAAATGGTTCCTGCGCTCGAATTCCAGCTTCATGAATCGCTTGCGCACATACCTCTTTACCTGTGCCACTTTCACCCACGACAAATACAGATGCTTTGCTGTTCGCAACACAATCAATGGTGTTATAAACCGTTTGCATCGCCAATGAATCACCAATAAAACCATGAAAATTTGTTTTCGGTAAACTACTTTCATAGTTTGAAACTAACGCGAGTAAATCACGTTGCTTTAGGGCGTTTCGAACTGTAATTGACAACCTTTTACTATCAAAAGGTTTAATCAAAAAATCAAACGCACCTGCACGCATAGCATCGACAGCTAAATCAATGGTGCCGTGGGCAGTGATCATTATGACCGTAATGTTTGGGTATTCTTTTTGTACTTTCGTCAAAATATCCATACCTGACATATCAGGTAATTTGATATCCAATACCAATAAATCAGGCTGCTTTAGCGCTAATTCTTTTAATGCGTCTTCACCAAAATTAACATGGGTGACTTCCGCGCCTTCTGCGCAAAGGTATTCACTGTATAACGCGCCTAATGACATGCTGTCTTCTACAAGAATGGCACTAAATCCCATGAGGTGATTCCTTTTTATTTCAATGTCTTTTGTTTCAACGACTCTTAACCCAATGATTCTTTATTTAACCATTCAGATTTCCATAACTATGATTTGATATTTAATCTTCAGATTCAATATCAAACCTCAGCTTAATCTGTAATAAGCTTTGCTCAGAGACTGTAAATATTTGTTCAAACAGTACTGTTAATGGCTCATCACTTGTTCTTGAAGCCGCTTCTAACTCGGTTGCGACTTCTGATAGCTTTTGTGCGCCAAAGCTACCGGCACTACTCTTTATGGTATGAACTTGATCTTCAATTTCTTCTCGATTTCCTTCTGGCGTCAGCTCTTTTAAGGTATCAATCCTCATTTTAGTTTCGCCATAAAACACATTCATCATTTTAGCTAAACTGGCTTTACCAACTGCATGTTGTAATTCATCAAACACTTGCTGATTTAATAATGAAGCTTCTTTACTTACACTAGCAGTGTCAGTATCAGTATTAGTGTCACTTAAAATCGTGTTTTCACTAACTGCAGTTGCTTCAGCTGCTGTATCTTTCTCATGCTTATCTGCATTAGCATCGCAATTAGAAACATTGTTAGAATCTATATCGCTATCAACAGAATGATTTAATTGCATGCCCATTCCCATTGCCGAGTCTTGCTTCACTTGCCCAAGCCAATGACTGACACCAGAAATCAAGTCAGATTTATTAACCGGTTTACCAATACAATCTAACATTCCAACAGCTTTACAAGCTGCTATCTCTTCACTAAACACGTTTGCCGTCATTGCCAGAATAATTTGGTCTGGTTTATGAGCCAAAATTTTCTGACAAGCTTCAAGACCATCCATCTCAGGCATTCTGATATCCATCAGGATTAAATCAAAATCATGGTTAAGTGCTTGCTCTACTGCTTCGACGCCATTATTGGCGTAAGTCATCACGGCGCCTTCGTTAGTTAACATAGTGCCTGCAACCATTTGATTGGCAGGGCTATCTTCAGCTAATAAAATACGGCAACCTTCAGGCAAACTCGCAATTTTTTCTAATGGCTTTTCATGGGTATTATCTGCAGTTGCGCCACTTATCAGGCTCAGTAACATTTCACGACTTAGTGGCTTGCTTACTGATTCCTCTATCCCAAAAGATGAGATCGTCTTCTGAATATCGTTATGGCCCCCAGAAGATAATGCCGAGATATAACCTGACTCAAACAAATAATCGCTTCTTAATAAGCCAATCTCTTTTTCTTTCGCCGCTATTAAACAAATATCATCTATCATCACCAAATCAAAACGCCCTCGCACACGAACACTATTAAATACATTATTAACCTGATGCTCATATCTAGTTTCAACGCCATATTGACTATATTGCTTCTTAATTAGCTTACATACGGTTTCATCAGGGTGTAGTAATAAGACTCTTGGATGCTCTGGCAGCCTCACATTATGATTAGTGGCTTGGCTGGACTCATCCAATAGCACAGATAATGTGAACTGACTTCCTTCGCCTAGCGTGCTCGTTACTGATATCGAGCCTCCCATCATTTTGGCCAGCTCTGAACATATCGCCAAACCTAACCCCGTCCCAGCGTAACTGGTAGTGTGGGTATCATGTACTTGAGAGAATTCACGGAATAGTTTTTCCTGGGAAGCTTCACCTATCCCAATTCCTTGATCGGTCACACGACAACATAGTTCCACCTTGTCATTGCCGCGATTAGGGATCCATACTTCAACGGATATACAACCACTGGTCGAAAACTTAATCGCATTATCCACTAAGTTCTGCACAACTTGCCTAATACGCTGAGCATCACCCACCAGCATTTGCGGTACATTTCGGTTAATGTAACTGGCTAAGTGCACGCCTTTATCATGAGCTTTATGAGATAGAATTTGCAGCACTTGTGCAACTAATTGATCAGGCTCGAACTCTTTCGGCTCAAGTACCATTTGGCCGGCTTCGATTTTTGAAAAGTCGAGAATGTCATTAATGGTACTTAATAAAACCGAACCAGCCTCTTTAGCTGTGCGAGCATACATTCGCTGACCTTTTTCAAGACTTGAATCAAGTAATAAGTCGACACTGCCTAAAACAGCGTTAAGAGGCGAGCGAATTTCATGGCTCATGGTGGCTAAGAAGCGCGATTTAGCTTTACTGCCTTCTTCCGCTTGTTCTTTGGCTTGGCGTAATTCTTCTTCTTTAGATTTTTGCTCTGAAATATTACGTAAAAACGCGGTGTAATACATCTCATCACCAAGCTGAACAGGGATGACCCTTAATTCGACAGGGAACTCATCACCCGCTTTATTGTGTGCTGGTACTTCTATTCGATTATTCAATACAGGGCCTTCACCGGTCTTACGGTGATGGTCCATGCCATTTTTGTGCGCCTTGTGAAAACCATCAGGAATAATTAAATCTTCCAGTAATTCTCCAAGGGCTTCTTCTCGCTCGTAACCAAATAGTTTTACCGCCGCAGCATTAAACTCTTCTACACGCCCTGCAATATTAATGGTAATTAACGCATCATGACTCGCCTCTAGCGTGGCTAAGTGAATCGATTGGGTTCTTGCAGCTGAAGCTTGCTCGTTTTTAAGTTCGGATACATCTTTTATGAAGCCTAAAAATAACACTTGACCATCAATCTCCATTTTAGAAATTGATAACTCTATAGGAAATAGGTGCCCCTCTTTATGCTGCGCTTGAAGCTCACGACCACGACTAAAGCCAATAATTTTAGCATCGCCACCATTCAAGTAATCTTGAATATAACCATCATGCATAAAACGGTCTGCCATCGGCATGAGGATTGATACGTTTTCATCAATTAACTCTTCCTTTTGGTAACCAAACAGCTTATTTACCGCATTGTTCACTTCATTAATCACACCGTCGACATCGATTATGACAAAACCATCAGCGGCAGAATCGAGAATGGTATTAAGTCGCACATTCGCGCCTTTTAAATCGTGACGTTCTTCATCGACGGTTTTTAGCATTTCATTAAACGCATTGGTGGTATCAATAATATCTTGGGTGCCAGGTTCATCAACCTGCACTCCCATTTCCCCTTCAAGCACTCTCTTTGAAGCATGTTGAATATTAAATACATGCTTAATAAGCTGTAAGCCTTGAAACCAAGACAAAATAGAAATCAAAAT
Source organism: Shewanella goraebulensis (assembly GCF_030252245.1). Taxonomy (NCBI): domain Bacteria; kingdom Pseudomonadati; phylum Pseudomonadota; class Gammaproteobacteria; order Alteromonadales; family Shewanellaceae; genus Shewanella; species Shewanella goraebulensis. Next base: position 1,846,254 of record NZ_CP126972.1, on the reverse strand, counting down.
AATAACTAGTAACATCAATGCGCTGTATTTCATCGCTACATTTTCAACACTGGCATCAAACTCGATGGTATTGACCATCAACTTGATGTCGATACCTGTACCATTATTCGATTCGGCCTCAACTAACACTAAGTCCTCAGTTCGCACAGACATTGCAGCATCAAGTAATTCAAAAACACCTTGGCTATTTCGTTGAGCGGCATAAAGTCGTATATCACCTTTGAATACTTGAACTGATTCGATGTGACTTATGTGGTGCTCTTCTAGGGATTGCTTGAGAAGGAGTATCGATTGACGTGGGTTATTAACGTCTACACTATTAGCCACCAAGATGGCAGATATGTGGCCTTGCTGTTGAATTTCTGTCTGATTGGCAACTTGAATAACACCTAAACTGCTATAAATTAGCATTAAGAGTAACGCGGCTTGCATTAACCCAATCGCAATGATTGCTTTTAATCTAAAAGACAAATTCCTTCTCCTAATGCAGTTTGCACATCTATCCAGATTGTTGGGTAAATACTGATTCTATATACAATATTTAGCACGCCACAACTCACTATGGAACACCTCGTTGCATTTTGCAAAAATTAATTTGCAAAATGAAAACACACAATATCGCACATTGCGAATTAACACCTATACCAATGATAATAAACAATAAATAAAACTAGGAACATATATTGCTTTAAAACATTATATCCCTTTATTTTTAGGAAACAGCTATGCAAAATGCAAGTGCTCCCGCAAAAAGACTGTCTATTTTGTTAGTAGAAGACACTTTTAGTGAGCGTTATTACATTGCTAGCCTCATCAAGAGCTTCCAGCCAGAAGATGTCGAGTTTGTCATCACTCAGTGTGAAGATGGACTCACCGCACTCGATACCTGCAAATTACATAAATTCGACTTAATAGTCAGTGACTGGCGAATGCCTAAAATGAGCGGCGTCGAATTCTGTAAACGATTAAAAGAAACCAATAATCCAGCCTTTTTTATATTATTAACGGGTAATGATAAAACTCAAGATATGGTTTTTGCCATGGAAACAGGCGCTGATGATTACATCACAAAACCATTTCTCGCCTCAGTACTTAAAGTCAAAATTCTTGCCGCAGTTAGGCTAATACAAGCAAAGCAGTCGATTCTAGATAGCAATAAAAAACTTGAAACCCTACTCAGTCATAAACAAACAGAGTTGCAACAAGCTGCCGTATTACAGCAATCACTACTGCCCAAAGAAGATCTATCTTTCGATAATTGGGATATTAAACATTACTTTGAACCTGCTGCTGAGCTTGCTGGAGACATATTTCAATGCTTTAAAATTACCGATGATTGGATTGGTTTTTACGTGATTGATGTGTCTGGTCATGGCGCACGTTCAGCCATGCTGAGTTTTACTTTAGCCCAAGGTTTGTCACCACAACGGATGGATTGGCAACTCTCCCCTGAAGTCTTAATGAGTAGACTGAATAACCTTTTTGATGACCCTGCCAATCTAGGCCAGTTTGCAACCGTCATTATCGGTAAAATTAATACTAGAACCCATCAAGTTCAAATGTGTAATGCAGGTCATCCGATGCCGCTTTTAATTTCTAGTTTAGATGTGCAAACACTTGAAGTTCCCTCAGGTTTACCGATAGGAATTGATAAACATAGCCACTATGAAAGTGGTGAATACCAACTATACCCAGGTGAACAACTGCTGTTATTTTCTGATGGTGTTTATGAAGTGAATCACCCTCAACATGGCATGTTTGGTTTAGAAAGGTTCAAACAGCGTTGCCAAGAAGCAAAGGCAATGCCTGCCAATAAATTACTTGAACATTTAACCTATGTATTGAATTTGTGGAACCAAAATGAACCTCAAGACGACATGTCACTATTACTGTTTACTGCGCCCATGCATGAGAAAGAAGACTCACAAATAGAGCCATTAATGTCCACAGTGAGTAAATAATACAGCAAGCAAATAAAAAGGAGCTAACAATGAATCGACGACGTAAACGCCGACATCACCAATTCATGTTGAAGTATGGCAAGAGGTTCACTTAAAACCGAAACAAAGATTTAATCAGCAAAAACAAGCTATTAATGTCACCGTCTTAATTACTGTAAAAAAGTATTTTGACAGATTTAGTACTCACCAAAGCCGCAAATTTCAAATCTTTTTTAACGGCTTTTAAGGATTTATTATGAACAGTTTACAAATAAATATCGCAATAGATGACATGACTTCTGAGCAGATATATGACGATATAGAAGCATTTTTAATCGTTAACAATATCGATTCACAACAACGATTTAAGCTAATACTGTGTATTTTAGAGTCAGTAAACAATGTCGTTCAGCACTGTCCAGAAAATGCTGAAACACTCACCGTTATGCTGCAAAACAATCAAGAAAACATTGTCATTGATATTCTAGATAATACTGAATTTGTCGAATTATCAACGCCTAAGAAATGTCCACAAATTGATAAACCCAACGGTCGAGGTTTATGGATTATGGAGCAATGGATGGATCAAGTTCAAAAGCAAGCAACTGTGCTTGGTACACACTTAAGGCTTTGCCTCCAAAAGGCGTGATGTGTGAAAGCTAATGACTTCTCAATGCTAAATTTAACGCCTAGGAGAAGTAGCATAGGAATTTGCATAATAATGAAAACAGTCAAGGAGACTAAATGAAATCAAAAACCGTATTATCATCTCGAAACTAAATTAAGCCGTTAGCCCTTTTTAACGGCTTATTATTTTCTTCTTACTTCTTACTTCTTAATTCTTACTTCTTACTTCTCCTTTAGAGCCTCCCCCCGCTATAAACCTAATCATTAAATGACTTACCTCTGCAGTAAAACTGAATCCATTAACACGTTATTCCTGTTATTTCTGCTATTTGCAGAATGCAAAATAGAAAATCTCGCCTAGTTAATCTTTTGCAAACAGCAATATATCCCTTTGCAAACAGCAAACCAGTATGAACCGCTCCCCAACAGAACAACGTAACCATCTGTAAATAAACAACTTAAAAGTTGGCACACTCCCTGCAATATCTATTTGAGCGTAATTAGAAATAACACCGGCACACTGTAAAGCATCATTAATTTCTAGGAGCACGTTATGAAATTTGAATTAAAAGTAGCGCAACATGCGAGCGTAGTAACCCTACCAATCAGAATGTTTATGGCGCACACACCAACTTATCGAGCCGCACTTGTTGATTATATCGATAGAGGGCATACCCGTTTAGTCATCGATATGCAGCATCTTGAGTACATCGATTCTAGTGGCTTATCAGTGTTAATTTCTGCACGTAATCAAGCACTGAATTATCAAGGTAACATCGTATTGTTATCACCGACTCCAGCAGTGAGATCATTGATTGAATTGACTCGCTTACATCATATTTTTGAAATATTTGAAACAGAAAAACTCGCACTGGATTTTTTGCGTCACAGCAGCATTGTTGAGCACTCAGATTTCGATAAAAGAGTTATCGCAGATTTAGCTAGCTAACACTTAAACGACAAGCTCATTTAACACATGCGAACCAATCAATATCTGAATCAAAACGTATAGGGAATAACGCAATGAAAACGATTAATACTCTAATTTCAATCGCAATGATCGCAAGTTTAACCGCTTGCGTAACCCCTTCGCAGCCAGCGCAGCAAGACGTTTGTGATTTAGAAAAGCAATTAACCAGCTGTCATTACTTTGGTCAACAAACACCATACAACCGAAAAGTCAGTGCAGTGACCTCAAATCACACCACTTTTCCAACAGCGCCAATATTTGGCAATAAAGCCATGATCGTCGATACTGAACAAGCCTTATCATTATCAGTTGGTGACAAAATCTCAGTTAAGATTCTGAATGGCGAAGAATTTAGTAAAGATGTTGAAGTCGATGCCGATGGTAATATTTATCTACCTTACTTGCCTGCAATTGCAGCAAAAGGTTTAACGCTTAAACAGTTAAACCAATTAATCAATGACTTATTAATAGATGAAAATCTTATGTTAGCGCACGCCGTTCGCATCAGTATTTTACCTATAAGCTGGGCACCAATTGAAATCACCACCTCAGGTGCTGTTTTTGAACCTGGTCAGCACATGATTAACAAGAAATTGCCTATAGAATTAAAAGATGACGGTAGTAATTATGCAGGTGATCAAGCGATTAAGCGTAGCGTTGCAGCAGCGGTAAAATCCTCTGGTGGAGTGCGCCCAGATGCAGACATATCTGCGATTAAAGTGATTCGTGATGGACAGGTTTTCAATATGGATTTACGTGGTATGCTAACTGGTGAGAAAGTACCTAGCATGACATTAATGGCTGGCGATCATATCCATGTCCCATCAACACATTCTTTTAATGATCAATTAGCTAGACCATCACAACTGACAGCGCCAGGGATTAGGGTTTTTATGTCAAACTTAACACAGCCAGCGAGCTCAAATAGCCAGTCAGCGGTCGATCGTGAGGCGACTCGTTTCCCATATGGTACACGATTATTAAATGGTGCAATTGCAGCTAACTGTGTTGGGGGGGCTCAAACAACCAATGCCAGTCGATACGTTATTTTAGTGACTAAGAATCCACTTTCGAACCAAATTGATATTGTTGAGCGTTCAATAGATGGACTGATTCAAAGCGCATGGAATGACCAGTCAAACCCAGTGTTACTTCCTGGTGATGGTTTAGCTTGTTACGACTCACGTGTGACCAATATACGTGAAATAGCGCGAACTGTAACTGAGTTAGTGGTACCAACAACCCTTATTGGATGGTTGTAAGGAGTAATAAATGAGCCGAATTCATGATGAAGATAAGACTCATACGAGCACGGATAGCAAACAAAGCGGTCAAAACACTAGTCAAGACGCTAGTGAAAACATCACGCAACCATCATCCGTTAACCAACCCGCCTCTGAAGAAGAGGCGATAACTACATCAGAAACCGAACAAGGTATTTCCTCACAAGATGCTTCTAAACAAGAGGCTGTCCAACAAGCTCAATACACAGCAGCAGACGAACCTATTGAGCAAACAAGTTTTTCTGAATTGGCATACTTATACTGGATTAAACGAGCGACATTAGAAGGCAGTAGACTCACACCTAAGTTACGTAAACGTCTTTACCTTAAAACAGCGTTTGGTTCATTACTCATAATCTGGATTTTTGCAGCCATTTTTATCTATCTGGCACCGACTCAATATGTCAGTAAATGGGTACTGATTTTGCCCGGTGCAGCAGCTGGATCATCGTTAAGTCTTGATAGTCTTGGCCAAGCGAGTACTTCCAGCATGTCACCTTATATGAGCTCAGCCATTGATCCTCGAGAAAATTATAAAGCGATATCAATGAGTACCTTATTAATGCAAAGCGCAGCGCATTACCTTGATGTACCGACTTCAGCAATTAATAAGCCAAAACTTAAACTGCCGAGCCAAACAGGTTTAATGGAATATAGCGTAAAAGCCGCAAGCCCTGAGGATGCTCAAGAGCGCGCATGGGCGATGTATCGCTCATTGCAAAATATATTAACTGACTTACGTGCAGATGAAATAGCCTTGCGCGAAATAGGCATAAAAAGAGGCCTTAAAAGTTATTCATCTCGTGTAAAGGAAACCCAGAATCAATTACTAGATTTCCAGTCTGAGCGAGGCCTAGTAACACTTGATCAGTTCAAAGAGCTCGCCATCACGATTGAGCGATTAAGACACAGTAAAGTAACCATGTTAGCTGAGCTTCAAGGATTAAATGCCAGCTATTTTTTATACGAAAAACACTTAGGTATCAGCGATGCACAAGCTGCTATTTTATTGAAACTGAATAACGATAAACTTTTTCAACAACTGATTGAAAAACATAATGCCGCAAATACACAATATATTGAAAATGCAGGAAGGTTGGGAACAAGACACCCTATGCTTGTTACTTTACAAGCTGAGCTAGACAGTATTTTAAAAAGCATGCAACAACGCTTTAAAATCATTATTGGTTTTCAAGACGATGAACTGCTTAAAATTCTAACAGTGAATGATTTAGATGGCCGAGCTGAAATGATGCAAGAATTCATCACCATTGCATCAGACCGAAAAGCAACTCAATCTGAAGTTGACTCGTTAACATCTCAGATTAATACCTGGGAGCAACGTCTTCAGTACAGTAATGACGATGCAGCTAAACTTGCTGACTTACAGCGAGAGCATCAACTTGCTTCAGCAGTATTAACTTCGGCAATGGCCAAAATGGATGTGGGTAAATCCGACATTTACACTGCGTATCCTATGCTGCAATTACTGTCGGCGCCAAGCTTGCCTTCATCACCTGATAAGTTGGCTGTCATACTCATTGCGTTCGGTGGTTTGTGCGCCTCATTCATGTCACTAGTAGGATTAAGCATTTTATGGATTCGCAAACCATTACTGCGGAAAATGTTGACGAAAAAATCATCTACAACTGCATAAGTTTCAGTTACTTATTTTGGTTGTTAGGTGCGTTATATGTCATTGCACCTGTGATTGCTTGGATTCTATTTTTACGCTTAATATTTAAAAAACTCGCACATCAACCAGCATACCGTATTAGCATTAGTCACTATGTTTGGGCACTAGGCATGTGGGTGATGCTAATTGCCTTAGTTGTCGGTCATCTGCAATTTGGCCTAGGGACTGGCAAGTTAATTAAGTCCTCTATTGGTTGGGCTAAAGGTTGGGCATTATTGGCGATTTTTCCAATTATAGGTTGCTTGCCAATCAGGCCTGAAATTATCTACCGCGCCAGCTGCCGAGTTTGTAAGCACACAATCCTACTGTTCCCGTTTTTTCTATTTGCTTGGAAAATGGGTTTACCCACGACACTGTACGTTTCGCCTTTAAGTATTATCGGTGGACCAGGGCCTGAATTTTTTAATGTCAGCCTTTATGAAATTGACCCAGGTAGTGGTGTACCCCGCTGGCGATTGTTCACCCCATGGGCTCCCGCATTAGGTATGTTAGGCAACTTATATTTCATTTTTGCAATACAAGAAAAACAGCAAAAATGGAAAAGGTGGGGGCTTGCTGGCAGTTTATTAATGATACTAATATCACAATCTCGCCTCGCAATTGCTTGTTATTTGGCGTTAATTGGTTTCTTCTCGACACTACGTTTTATCCGTTCACCATGGTTATACCTGCTACTCAGTCCGGTGATGATATTTGTCGGGGTCATAGGTGAGTCAACCATTTCAAAAATTGAGCAAAGTATTGCCGCCGTAAAAGCCGCACGCGCTGGATCAACTAGAGTCAGGCAGACGTTAGCCGACATTGCCGTTGAGAGATGGCTAAATGAAGCGGTTATCTTTGGTCATGGCATTGTAGAACGGGGGCCTCATGTGGTGGAATACATGCCTATCGGCTCACATCACACATGGTATGGATTACTATTCGTTAAAGGTGTTGTCGGCGCTGTCGCTTTGGCTATCCCAATGTTAGTCACTTTCATCTTTTTGCTCATCAGGCTATTCAGTAACCCATTAGCAAAAGTAGGAATGGCAATTTTATTGATGCTTGGCTTATACACATTCGGGGAAAACTTAGAAATCCTAGCTTACTTATTCTGGCCAGGTTTAATTATTTTGGGGATGGCCTTAAGGGCTGAAGAGCCAGATGATGTTTTAAGCAAAGCAAAAGCCCTTGAAGCGGCATAAAGTGAAATGATATTGACTAAAAAATAGCCCTTTTAAATTAAATAAAAGATGCTTTAAGTAATGCATTACCAACTTAAAGCATCATAGATTTGTTACCTTTAAAGAACGGTCAATACTTGCTCTTTCGCTAAACGCGACTTAGGTAAATTAGCATTGTAATCTTCTGAGCTGTGATGGTAGCCAAATGCCAGTGCTACTTCGCATTTAAATCCACCAAGTTCTTCAGCAAATATTTCGCCAATTAATGCGCTATCGACACCTTCCATCGTGGTTGAGTCGATACCAAGGCGAGCCAGTACATGTAATGTATTGCCTAAAGCTAAATAGGTTTGTGACTTAGTCCAAGACGCATTATTACCTTGTTCATCAGTATTTAATTCAACAAAAGCAAAACCACCAAATGCCGCTTCACGATCTTCTACTTTAGTGCGTTTATCCTCAATGCCTTTATCGACGACTTTAGCGTAATCTTCACGGGTATAATTTGGATTATGTGCAAATAAAATAACGTGAGAACAAGCCTTAATGTGTGGTTGATTAAACTGAAAATTATTAGCAAAAGTGTCATGCATTCTTTGTTTTGCTACATCACTTTCAATCACAATAAACTTCCAAGGTTGTGAATTAATTGAAGATGCAGATAGGCGCATGGCTTCGTAGATGACAGCAAGGTCATCGGCAGAAACACGTTTAGTCGGATCATAACGCTTTGCAGTGTAGCGATTATTTAAATCTGTAATAATTGGGTGTGTCATGCTCTACTCCGTGTGTAACTCTGTGTTTGGTTAAAATTTAAATTCTTAGTTTTTTCAACAAATTGATTCTTAGATACTTTTTAAAATATTTTTTATTGCGACTGTTAGTTATAACAACGTTCAATTATCGCCATTTGATAGAGCAGCCCATACTGGCAAATTGATGCAGGCTCATAGTAAATTATTCAGCAGATGGGTCTTTAAAAATAAATTCGGGCGTTCTCCAGCCAAAATCACAAATTGGGGTATCAAGTAGCTTGAAGCCATCTCCTGCTATAGGCCTTTCTTTGCCTAAAAGCCTAAAATATCCTGATATTGACACTGATTAAACAGCTTAAAGATTGAAAGACTTTCTCATTATTTTTGACAATAAAGCCAACGATAGAAAAATACTGCGTCAAAAAGCCCTTAATCTAATTATATTAATGGGCTCTTTACCTAGTAATTTAAAAAGCAGAATTATTATGGTATTTCTGTGACTACTTGCTGTTTTATATAATCACACCATTCAATGGAATCTCTCGGCGGCACTTGCGCCTCTCCGCGAACGCCAAGTTTAAATTCAATCACGGATTGCCACTCTGCAGAGCCTATATCAGGCCCGTGGCCTTGACCGTCACCCGACATCACCAATCGTTCAACTTTGTTGAAAAATACTTCATCACAACGACTTTCAGAGTCAGCGCTATCGATAACAAGGTTAACACCATCGGAAGAATGAGCGCTACTTTCGGTTGTTGGTGTTGATTGCTGACTGCAACCGCTCAGCAATACAAAACTAACAAGTAAACTTATTGCCGCACCTGTCATGGAATTTTTCATATCACCTCAACCTTAAATTAATGACTTTTATTCGTTTTCTATAAACCAAGAATCAGTTCCAAATCTGGATTTAGCTTAACAAAACAATCTTTTTTCAATATTAAAGGGTTTTCAGCTCAAGCTATACTTGTCCCTTGATTACACCAATATCAATATACGTTTTTAAGTATGCGCGATCAAAGTCCTCTAGCACCATCCGCTCTCGACAACTGATATCACCTTTGGAACCCAGCCTTTAGCGCCAGTTTTATCTAGCAATTCTTATTTTGCATTCTGCGAAACGATTATCTCGAATTGCTAATCCTACTTTACTCTTAAATCACAAAAACACTTAAAACTATTACAAAACAACAAGTTAAAAACTGGCACGATAACTGTAATACCTAAGCATCGAAGCAATTTACTTTTAGTTTTAATCAGCAAATTGCAATTCATTAATAAGGGTAGCGGTTATGCAAAACATCACCAAGCTTCAAGTTGAACAGAAGCAATCGCTGAATAAAAAGCTTGCGCTTAATGAGATGCTAAGCCATGGCATTCGTTCATTAGGTAAAAACCTTTTATGGTTAGCCAGCGCGCAGTTCAGTGGACGAGTGGTGAGATTAGGCGCAAGTGTTATTACCGCACGCTTATTAACTCCTGAAATATTCGGTCAAGTTGCCATTGTGCTGACTTTATTCGAACTAATCTGCACACCAACAAGACGTATCACCTCAGCTGCATTAATCCGTATGAATGACACTGACTTTACCGATAATGTCGCCAGCGCTAACACCATTAACTTCGCATCTTGTATTAGTGCATTCGTATTAATGAGCCTAGTCAGTTTCCCGTTAGCTTATTACTATCAAGATACCCAATTAATACTGCCAATTTTGTTTGTTGCGAGCAGCTACTTATTACTTCCATTTGGCATGTTGTACGCCACAGTTAATTTACGTAATAACAATATGCGTAAAGTCGCCAGTGCCAACCTTTGGCAGACCGTGGGTGACGGCGTGTTAACCGCAATCTTGGCCCTAAGTGGCTTAGGTATCTGGGCAATCATTATCCCTAAAGTTGTTATGGTGTTTGTGTGGATTTACATCCATAAAAATGCAACACCATTACCTCGTTTTGCTCAACCTACGTCATTAACACGTGTTAAAGCATTACTTAACTTCAGTGTGCCAGTGAGCTTAAGCGACTTAATTAATACATTAAGACAAAGTATTGATTATCTGGTCATTGGGTACTTCATGGGCATTGAAGCATTAGGTGTTTACTTTTTTGCTTACAACGTGAGTTTAGGGGTCAGTTTAGGGTTAGTGCAAAGCTTCGGCACTGCTTTTTATTCACATCTTTGCAGTGATAAAGATGCAGAAAACAACCAAAAGCAGTCTGCACAGCAAAAATACCGTAACAGCGTTATTGCGATTACAGCTATCGCAGCCCCAATCATCATCTTGCAAACCAGTTTGGCGCCACTTTACGTTCCCTTTGTATATGGCGAGCAATGGTTAAGCACTGATGCTTTATCAGTTTTCGTTTTCTTATGTTTAAGCGGCTTAGTTCGCCCAATGGCTGAAGCGGCAAGTCAGTTACTACTTGCCAATGGCCATAGTCGTTTGAACTTCAATCTAAATATCGCCATCACAGCACTACTAACACTGGTTATCAGTATTGCCAGCCAGTTCGACTTAGCCACTGTCGCAATGAGCGTGATGGTCACTTATTTAATCACTATGCCTTGGCTTTGCTGGTACAGCAGCCGCATCTCATTCAGTCAATCAACTGTTAAACACAGTTAAGGAAAACATTATGACTCCAAGAATCTCTGTAGTAATGCCTGTTTATAACGTTGAGAAGTTTGTAAAAGCGGCAATCGAGTCTGTACTGCACCAGACATTTGATAACTTTGAATTATTAATTATTGATGATCGCGGTGATGATCGCAGTATTCAGATTTGTAAGCAGTTTATTAGCGACCCACGCGTACATATTATTCGTCACGCTAAAAATAAAGGTTTAGCTGCAGCGCGTAATACGGGTATCCGTCATGCATTAGGTGAGTTTGTCGCATTTATCGATTCAGACGACTTATGGCATTCAGAAAAACTTGCTCGCCACGTACAACACTTAGATAGCGATAGCCAAATTGGTCTGAGTTTTTCTCGCTCAAGTTTTATTGATTACGATGGTAAGTTTATCGATTTTTACCAAATGCCTAAACTTACTGACATTGATGCAGCACATTTACTTTGTCGTAATCCGGTTGGTAACGGCAGTGCGCCAGTTATTCGCCGAACGACATTGAATGACATTCGTTTCCAATCAATGAGTACTGCTCAACGCTATAGCTGTTACTTCGATGAAACTTTCCGTCAGTCAGAAGATATTGAATGTTGGTTACGTATTGCTGCAACCACATCTTGGAAAATCGAAGGCTTACCTGAGCCACTAACCTATTACCGCTTAAATCACGGTGGTTTATCTGCAAACCTAATGAAGCAATACGCTTCGTGGGAAAAAATGATTGATAAAGCTCGTGATTTTGCGCCAATTTTACTTGGTCGCCATGAAAAAACCGCACGTGCTTATCAGTTACGTTACCTTTCAAGACAAGCAATTCGTTTAGGTGATGGTAAAGCGGCGGTTGAGTTAGTCAACAAAGCGATTTCGACCTCACCTAGTATTTTAAAAGCGGAAACAGGCCGCACTATCACCACTTTAGTGGCTGCTTACGCTCAATGGATCATGCCTTCTTGGGGTTATATCGTCATCGAAGGTGTTGGTCAAAAATGTATTAGCGTCATTCAAAAAATACGTATTTCTCGTGATGGCGTCACCAATGAGTTTATGCAAGATAACAAGCTTTAACTCACCAAAGGTCCTGCTTGTATTAAAAGGTTTGGGCCGCTTTAGCAAGGATTTGACCAGCAGTAAATGAAAACAACCTCCCTATTCTGGCTTTGCAGTGTCGTTCGCATTTTGCAAAGTCAGCTTTTTTTCTACAAATTAAAATCGCAGTAACCACCATAAAACCCATATAGAACAATATATTAAAAAACTGGAACGCTTCGTGCTTTAACAAGGTATCAGACTTATTAAAATCGTCCTTGTGAGGCCAATATGAAAACAGCACATGATGAAAAAGCTCACGACCACACTCCCATTACTATTTTCATGTTTGACTGGATAGTCGCTTTTTACGTGATGATGATTGCCAGCCCAATTTTCATAGTCAAAGTGATCACCTTAGCTTGCTCAAAGCACGCTGTTTTCGAAACGCTGTATATTCATGCTGATAATAAAGAAGTGGCGATTCGCCTATTCACTCAGGGGCGCTTTAAATCATTACCGTTATTTTATAGCGTCCTAAAAGGTGATATTGGCTTGTTGGGCAGCGCGTTTGAATATGCTGTATTCGACACAACTCAAAACAACTGTCGTCCTGGTATTTTATCTGTTGAACAAATGCATCGTCGTATGGGGGTTCAACACATTGATTCTGTCTCACATTCATCTACCGGTTTATTTGGCTACATGGTCAATATTTTAAAGTGCTTATTCAGCAAGCTTATTGTGGTATCCACTCAACTTAATTACCCGGCACAATTTAACTTGTTAGGCGTGAACATTGATAACAACAGCATGAATGACAGTGTTGAATTGTTAATCCGTTCATCTAACTCAGCACAAACTAAACAGTTTGCCTTTGTTAATGCTGATTGCTTAAACATTGCAGCAACCAATAAAGCCTACCGCGATACGATGAATCAATGTGACCAAGTTTTTGCAGATGGCAGCGGCATACGTATCGCCTGCCAGCTACATCATATTGGCCTTAAAGATAATGTGAACGGCACTGATATGTTACCGCTTTTATGTGAGCAAGCAGCGGCACAAGGTATTAGCTTATTCTTCTTAGGCGGTAAAGACGGTACCGCAGACCAAGCTGCTGCAAACCTTATCAAGCAATTTCCTACTCTTAAAATTGTGGGCTGTCATCATGGTTATTTAAATCAAGACAATGTTTCCCAAGAGACTGAGCAACAAGTGATTGAGCAAATTAACCAATCAGGTGCTCAATTGTTACTTGTTGGCATGGGCGCACCTATGCAGGAACAATGGATTAGCGCGCACAAAGCAGAGTTAAATGTCGGCGCAGCTATCGGTGTCGGTGGCTTGTTTGATTATTTTGCCAATAATGTATCAAGAGCGCCTATTGCAGTAAGACAAGTGGGTATGGAGTGGGTATGGAGACTTGCCCAAGAACCTAAAAGAATGTGGAAACGCTATGTTGTGGGTAATCCTGTATTTCTTGCCCGTGTTTTAAAGCAAAAACGTTCAACGAATATGCCTACTAGCCATACTAATTCAAGCAACGCCGCGTCAGCGAAACAACCTCAACCGATGCAATCAACTTTAGGGCAAACTAACGCGAATAATAGCCGTCGTTGGTACTTCTTTGGTATTAAATGTGGTCAATTTGCAAAACGCACATTCGATATCGTTGCAGCTAGCATATTGCTAATCCTACTAGCGCCATTATTCTTTTTTACCGCTCTAAGTATTCGTATTGAATCGAAAGGAGCCATCTTTTTTTCACAAACTCGCAGTGGCCGAAATAACCACCCCTTTACCATGTGGAAGTTTCGTTCAATGTACATTGACGCTGAAGCAAGACTAGAAAAAATCAAACAAAACAATGAAATGCAAGGTGGCGTGCTGTTTAAAATGAAAAAAGACCCTCGTATTACAAGTGTTGGAAAGCTTATCCGTAAAGCTTCAATTGATGAGCTACCACAACTTTGGAATGTATTAATGGGTGATATGTCACTAGTTGGCCCAAGACCTGCACTACCTAATGAAGTAAGCCAATATCAGTTAAGTGATCGTCGCAGATTGGGAGTTAAACCTGGTATTACTTGCATATGGCAAGTAAGCGGACGCTCAGATATTCCTTTTGATAAGCAGGTAGAGCTAGACATAGATTACATCTACCAGCAGTCACTAAGAGAAGATATCACTCTGTTATTGAAAACTATTCCAGCAGTACTTTTGGCGCGAGGCGCCTACTAGGAGACGTTATGCAAGCTATCGTATTTGCAAACAGAAACGGAAATGAACTAGCCCCTTTAGATCAGCAGTATTGCCCTGCTCTACTGCCACTCGCCAATAAAGCCCTAGTGGAGTATACCTTAGAGGACTTAGCTGCAGCTGGAATAACAGACGTAAAAATGGTTATCAGTCATGAAGCTAAAAAAATTGAATCGCAAATTGGTAATGGTGAGCAATGGGGATTAACCATTAATTACTTTCTGTGTAAGCCTGAAGAGCAAGTCAACAACGTACTTTCACGGATGAATATTGATAAGAGCACACAAGCATTAGTTGTGCGTGGCGATATGCTACGTAGTCCTTGCCTAGCACGTTTCATTGAGTTTTCACGCTTGATGCCATCAAAATTTGTCCACGCCAAAATGGCTCAACGAAATCCAGCAATGATGATGTTACCTGCAGGTTGGAAGCATAACCAATTACTAAATTGGCCTTTAGAAACCACTGAAGTAAACCATAAAAATAGCGTGGCGCAGGTTCTTCATGGCGAGTGTTTTTACATAGATAGTCTAGCCGCTTATGTTGAAGCTTCAGACTATGTCATTAACAGCCAAGAATTTGGTGTTAAAGGCCGTGCGATAAATACCAGAAATAAGCATAAGCAATTAGTAGTTGAAGCCCAATGTCAATTGCCTGATTTATCTGAAACCCAAGCTTTTGGCGCTATTGGTGAATACACCAAAGTCTCTAATAAGGCTATGTTATCTAACGCAATTGTGGTTGGAGAATACTGCTTCATTGAAGACAGTCAAATCCAAGACAGCATTATATTACCTAACACCTATGTTGGGCCGCAGTTAAGTGTTGAAAATAAAATTATCTCTCAAGACTTAATCATCGACCCGCAGACTAACAGTTGGACCAAGGTAGAAGATCAAAGCTTAATTGCTAAATCTACCCAAGAAGCGACCAACTATAACGGCATTTTTCAGCGCGGCGTGTTGCTAATGCTGTACGTATTATTATCGCCACTGTTGCTCACTCTTTTTTTGGGATCGTTAATCTTAAAACCAAGAAAACCCATTGTCTCTGAAACAGTGATTAATAACGAACAACAGCCAGTTAAAGCCCATAAGTTTAATATCAAGAACCCTGGCTTTGCTTTATTACCACAGGTTTGGTTAGTGGTTAAAGGTGACCTCAATTTATTCGGCGCTTCAACTAAATATCAAAATAAACCAGACGGCACTGTCACCTACGGAGTTTATGGACCAGTACAGCTTAATTTTAATGAGAATACGCCAATTGAAGAAGTTCAAATGGTGGAAATGGAATTCGAGCAATCAAAAAAACCATTGTATCTAGTGAACATGTTGCAAAAGCAATTTGATAAATCCAATGCAGCCATTGAATTTAAAAGTTAACGGTTAAATCGATATCAAAATGTCTCTTCATTAAAGGAATACTATTATGAAAACCATCATCACTTACGGAACATTTGATCTATTTCATTTTGGCCACGTTAGATTACTGGCGCGATTGAGCGAGATGTGTGACCAGCTCATTGTAGGCGTATCCACCGATGAGTTTAATGCCCTAAAAGGTAAGGCTGCATTTTTCAGTTACGAGCAAAGAAGTGAGATTATTGCAGCTTGTAAATATGTATCAAAGGTCATTCCAGAGCAAAACTGGCAGCAGAAAAGCTCTGACATAGAACGCTATGACATAGATGTGTTCGCTATTGGTGATGACTGGGAAGGCCAGTTTGATCATTTAAAAAGTCAATGCGAAGTCATGTATTTAACCCGTACAGATGATATCTCAACCACCGAAATTAAAAATAACTTAGCGGTTAAAACAGCCTAATATAGTGTGAAATAAAATGCAGGTACTGAGTTTACCTAAGCAACGATGAGCACTTGAAACTGATTCATGCTAGCGTAGACTATTATTAATGCTATCTTTGTATTTAAAGGATTTTTAATGTCACGGAGATATAACATGAGCCAATTCATTTTAAGTTGTGTTAGATATCTTGTGACTCAAACCGTTTATTTTATTGCAGGATTTAGCCCTCGCTCGCGCAAGGCTGTTATGGGCTGTTATAAAAATAAGTTTGCCGATAATAGTAAATATTTATTCTTACATTGGCAGCAAGCCCTGACCATAAGAGCGATATGGATAAGTGGCGACAAACAACTTGTCCAGCAACTAAACCATCAAGGTTATGAAGCCTATTACCGCTGGAGCGCAAAAGGAATTTATCATGCGTTAACGGCTAAGTATTACGTATATAATAGCTATATTGGCGATGTGAACCAGTATCTAGCCAAAGGCGCAATTAAGATAAACTTATGGCATGGCTCGCCTTTAAAAAGAATCGAGTTTGATATTAATAATGGCCCGCTTTTAAAGGTTTATCATCCTGAAACCCTGCAAGATAAGTTCATTTCTAATACCCAATTTCATCAACAAAAAGTGCGCCCAGACTATATGATTGCCCCAAGTGATTTAGTGGTGAGTCTATTTGCAGGTGCGTTTAAAATGAACCCACAGCAAATGATTTTAAGCGGCAATCCACGCACTGACTATTACCGTCGTTATCCGCAAGCAAATCAAAAATCGAACCAGCAAGGTCACTCATTTATAGAAGGGCTTAAACAAACCTATCAAGTAAAACAGGTACTATTATATGCGCCATCTTGGCGAGACAGTACATTGCTTAATGACACTAAAGCGAATTCATCAACATCGACAGCTGGCGATAGTCATCCGTCCCCAAAAATTAACCCGTACACGCAAGCCATCGATTTTGAAGCGCTGTCTGCATGTTTAGTTGCAAACGATCAATTACTCTTACTCAGACTTCATCCCAACGAAGCTGAGCTTGCTAAAGCAATAGATAATCACCCAAATATTCTCAATATTTCAGACTGGCAAGACACTTATGAGATCATTAATGATGTAGATTTACTTATCACCGACTATTCATCGTTATACATTGATATGCTACAAACCAAAGCTAACATTGTGTTTTTTCAATTTGACCAACAAGAATACCAATCTGACAGCAGACAGTGTTACCCCTATGCCGATGATTTACCGATGGCGGGTGAAGTGGTAACAAACTACCTGCAACTTGTAGAATACCTGCAGAACCTTAGCCAAAATACCAATATTGCGTCTTTAACAAACAAAAAAAATAGAGCTGAATTAGCTCAGCTCTATTGGCAATATCAACATAATGAGAGTTTTATTCAACTTGATAAATTAGTCAGCGCATAAGCTTACAGCGTAACGAGCATTTTAAAGTACATACAACTAAAAATTAGATTCAAAGGTTTAAAAAGCCAACACAAATTTGGAAAGAAATGAGTTTCAACGCCCTGTTAGGTGCATTTTTCGGTAGAAAGCCAAACCATAGCACTATAGATAGGATGCCCATCTTTTTTCCTGATCATAAATTTTTCATAACTTGTTGAAACTATTCGTTCGCACCTTGATGTAAGTGCTATACCTATTTCTTTAGCCAAACTTGATGCTAGTATTGCTTGGTTTATGGGCTCTCGAAGTGCAGTTACTTTTGGGTTATGCATATTCCCAGCCGAACTCAATGCCTCTGCATGCAAATCTGGATAATTAGAGCTTAGGAACTCATGCAGTTCCTTTTGCAGTGCATGGTCATTTTCTGAAAGAAACACTCTGAAACTTCTAAGCCAAATATCCTTTGGCACTGAGTTTACAGCCTCAGTAAGTGATAGTTCTCCCCTATGAGTGTCGTATAAAGTTGCCCAATCCTCATGAATAGATACATCCCAGCCTGAAGAAGCATAAACAAAGCTTGACGCCGTAAGAATTAATGTGGCTACGATATTTCTCATAGTGCGCACCTAACGCCCAAATAATGGACTAAAAATTGTTTGCTAAAATGTTGAGGAACGAAAACAGCCAACTGTTAGCAGTGATCTTCACCCGATAAAATAGACACCGTCCATTTTCAAAATAATTTCTGCTCAAATTCAACAGGTGTTTTATATCCTAAGCTCGAATGCAAGCGCTGTCTATTGTAGAAATAGTTTAAATAACCTTTGAGCTTAGAATGTAATTTAGTGCTCGTTTCAAATGTGTTTCCTCTGATTACATCCGCTTTCAATGAATGAAAAAAAGACTCGACCTTTGCATTATCTGTACAACAACCAGGCCTGTTCATGCTGGCTTTAATGTTGTGACACGCTAAATACTGTTGAACCACATGAGCTCTGTATTCTGCCCCTCTATCGGTGTGAAACAGAACAGTCTCGCTGGGTTTACGCTTTCTTATTGCGAGCTTTAAGGCCTTTAAAGTCAACTCTGTTGTTTTGTTCTTTCCAAATGCCCAGCCTATGACTCGGCGGGAATACAAGTCGATGACAACGGCTAAATAATGCCACCTAGCCCCTACTTTCAAATACGTAATATCTCCTGACCATTGTTGATTCATACCTGTCGCTTTGGCCAAACCTTTACGCTTATTTTCAATCGCTTTATAGAAGAACTTTACTTTCGCTGGTTTACTGTATGTCTTTAAAGACCGAGCTCTTAAACCATGCTCTCGCATCAACCTAGCAACTCGCTTTTCACTGGTAATGACTCCTTCTTTTTTAAGAGCGTGAAAGACGCGGGGGCTGCCATATGTTTGGTGATTAGCATTAAACACTTGTTCTATTTTAATCAGTAAATTTGCATCAGAAACGGCTCGTAAGGACACAAGACGATGACACCAAGCATAGTAACCACTACGTGATACTTTTAGCCAAGAGCATAGGTATTTGACGCCTAGTGTTTGTCCGAACTTTTGGATGAATCCAAATCGTTCTGATGTACTTCCGCCAGATACCGTTGCCACTTTTTTAGCAAGTCGTTCTCCTGCTTAAGCCGCTGATTTTCTTTCTTTAGTTTCTGGAGAGCCTTCAGTTCATTTTTAGTGGGTAGCTTACTCATAATTTCATTGTTGCTTGAATAGCGAGGGGCTTTAGAAAACTTACCTTCTTTGTATTCTTTTCGCCAACGACTCAACATTAACGGGTGAATATCAAGAGCTAGAGCAACATCCTTAGACATGACATCATCTCTTAAGCTTAGCTGGACTGCTTTGATTTTGAATTTTACAGGATAAAACCATGTCTTTCTTGGTTGGGTATATCTAGGCATTTTAGCCTCCTCAAAGTGATGAGGAGGTGTCTACTAAACTGGGGGAAGAGCATTGTCCGTTTGAACGCCTTGTTAGCTTACGACTGCTCATACACTGAACGTTCTTCTTTCCAATCATCATCGTCTAAATTGAAAAGTACCTGTTTATTAAATAGTTGCATTGGCATATGTGACATTTGTATAACACTTTTACCACTCGCGATTTCTGAATCTATAAATTCATCTATAGCTTGATGAAATGCCCATGCAGAAACGCTAAGCCAATATTCTTTTTCGTGATCGATTTTTTCTTCAACACTCCAATACAATTGATTCAATTGATCTGGATTGTTTTCGTCAATCACAAGCTCATTAGGCCAATACTTTTTTATATTTTCAAATAAAGTTGAACATTTCATATATATGTATTTAGTAAGCTAACGCCCTCGTTAATGGGCAAAATATTGTTGGCCATAATTGTTGAGGTACGAAACACAGCCAACTGTATTTTGTCCAGATTAAACAGCTTGTTATGTGTACTTTATTCGATGTTTTCTGCTTTCTCTTTTGCTACTTTAACCCTTAAAGAATGAAATAGAGAAGCAAAAACCAAAGTCGTGAATAATAAAAGTAAGCAAAGTAGCTTTATACCGATACTCTCATTTTCTATGAATACATTTAAAATTGCAGATAATAGTATGAACCCAACTAAATAGTAATTATGTATGCTACCCATTAAAACTCCTTGTACACATAACGCCCTGCTAATAAGTGAACCATGTGCTGGCGGGCGATTTGCTCAGCAAATGGCATGACAGCCTTGGTGAATCTGAATTTAGCAGCTTGTTAGCTAAGCATCGTGTACTGCATAATGAATAATTCGCTTACAAGCTTCGTTTGAACCTATATGCTCTTGCCTCATGGAATCCAACATTTCTTTGACCAAAAATACTTCTAGAAAATACGCCTTACCAGAACAATATTTTTCAGCAACTTCAGATGTCGGTAATGACATTTCTTCATCTGACATTTCAATTACCTGAGCATCTGAAGAAGCTAGGTAACTCCCCTCAATCAACTCGGCAAAAATTATGCCTTCATCATTGTAGTTCTCAATAGACTCAATTAATTTTCGAAGTTCCATTACTACCTAGCTAACGCCCCACTAAGAGGCAAAAAATAGTTGGTTATAATTAGCGACGCAGGAGCAAAACCAACTGTTATTTGTCCTGCTTGAGTGGCTTGTTAGGGGCTGCCAGCCAGAAAGCCAATGCTCCTACCATGCCACATATACCTAAAAATGATACACCTTGTAAAAACTGTAACCAACCATCTAAAGTGGGCACACCATCAATCATAGTTTTTACACCATTTACCGACGCTGACGTTTTCATTTCAGGATACCTTAACGGCCATGTAAAAATTGCCATTGGTATAGCTCCTAACACAAAGCCTGAAATTAAAGTTGCCCACCAATTTACCGAATTAAACTTACGTAAAAGAAAGTAAGCAGGAAGACCTAGAAACACAACAAAGCCAGCTGAAACTGCAATACAGATAGCTAGAAAGCCTCGCGTACGAACCCAGATATAGGGGTCATCATGTTCGAAAGTAACAAATTGGCCATACAAGTACCAAGCAGTAATTAATAATGCTGGTAAAAGTATTGCGGACATAAATGCGACGACAATCTTCATAGGCCCCTAACGCCCTGTTAACAGACAATAAAACAGTTGGTTAAAATACGCGACGAAGGAGCAAAAACCAACTGTTTTTTGTCCTTGTTAAACAGCTTGTTACAAGGTTTGTATTACTGGCTGATTTTATGATAAATAAAGTTAAATAGCCTGAACGATAAAAAATAAAGCAGCATATTTAACATTATTAGAACACCAATAAATACGTAATCACCGAACCCTTGAATTTGCCCACCTAGAACCATTAGGAAAAAACGGAAAGGCCATAATAAGTAGCCTGCTCCTAAAAATGTAAATGAGAAACTTATTATTAATACAGGAAATAAAAAACCTAATGATAATGCCCATTTGTCAGATTTGCGCATATCCCCTTAAACCTTATAACGCCCTAATAATGGGCAAAAAATTGTTTGCTAAAATGTTGAGGAACGAAAACAGCAAACTGTTTTTTGTCCTTATTTATTAGCTTGTTATATGGCAGAACTACCAAAAGCGCCACCATGGTTTTTTATTAGGAAAGTTAAGAAGTTTAGCGTTGTCATAGCAAACGCCACAAAGAATTTTAATGTTTGCAAATTCCTCTGCTTCTCCTTCCCACTCTCCAGTTTTATTTACTAAATCTTCGCATTCAGAACACCACGCGTCTGGTCTAGGATTCTCTGGTTGCTCAATTGACCACCAGAAACCTCTAGGATTTCCATCTTTCAGACTCTCAACGGTGTGCTGGCAGACAAACGTTTGTTGCTGCTTTCCATGTTCGCAACATTCAATATACTCGATTTCATCAGCCATACTTTAGTGCCATATAACGCCCGCATAAGCAGCGGACCAATTTGGGACGCATTTATGCGTCGTTTCTTTTTGCATTAAATGAGGCCGATGTTGAGGCCGTCTGCCTTAATGCCCTTGTTATATAACCTTCTTTGCGATCCAATGTATGGGGCTACGTAAAAAAGCAAAACAAACTAAACCAATAAATATACCAATTAAAACACGCATTCCTACAGAGTTCTCTGCATACAAGCTTTTGCCGACCCTAAGCTCTACCAATAAACTCTTGTTTTTCTGATGCTTTCCTTTTATTTCTTTTTCTGTCATTCGGTTTAGAAATTCTTCACATGTTGCATAAGTACCAGGCGAAAAGTACTCCTTTCCATCAAGTGTGAAATAGCCTCTAAGTTTGCCTCTTGCGCTAACTTTGCAACTTAGATCACTATTGGTTAAATCTACTGACTCAATATTTTTATCAGCGCGCACAACCAATATATAAATCACACCTAGCGTGATAAAAAGTGTCGCAATAGTCGCATCTAGAGCAAATTTAAAGTTGACGGTTTTCACTGAACCTCATAGTTATATAACGCCCCAATAAGGGGCTAAAAATTGTTTGCTAAAATGTGTAGCGAAGCGAAACCGAGCAAACTGTTTTTAGTCCCGCTTAATTGGCTTGTTATAAGTTTATTTCCACAATTCTGTTTTTACATATTGTTTTAAAGCAGAAGATAACTCATCAAGTTTTCCGTAGCTACTTAGGTCAATAGAACCAGAAGAATCTTTTAAAACTAACTTAATGACTTTGCCACCTTTTAGTTTTTGTTTTACTTCCGTTACGTTTTCCCAAGGAAGTACATTATATCCATCTTGCTCAATAGACTTTAAGCCCTCTTTGAGAAGGTGAATCTCATGGTTTTTAGTAAACGCCAAAAATCTTCTAGTACCAAGTATGTTTGAGCCAACAGCAATAACACCTGTAATACCAAAAATAAAGGTGAACCTAACCCAATCAAAACCTTCTCCTTTTGATGGCAAGTAAAATAAAGTAGCTAGTCCAATCACGTACAACGCAACAAAAAAGGGACTTCTTTTTCTTTTATTTATTACACTTTGACTAATTTTATACACAGAACTCTCGAAACTTATAACGCCCGCTTAAGCGGACAAAAATTGTTGGTTATAATGTGGAGCGAAGCGGAACCTAACCAACTGTTTTTGTTCCGTTTAAAGCGCTTGTTATGTGATTGTGATGCTAGAGTTGACTATAGATTTAACCACTTCTATTTTCTCTAATATTTTATCAGCACTTTTACTGCCAACACCATCAAGAGCCAATAATTGTTCTTTTGTTAGAAGAACGACATCTTCAGCTCTCTTATAACCTGAATTTAGCAACGATTTCTCGACTCTAGTATTGATATCAAAAATTTGTTTTAGATAGCCTTCATCTCGGTAGTGAAAGTTTGAAATATCTTCAAATGAAAAATCAATATTTAACATTAGAACATCAATGATGGAATCATAATTGTTATAATACTGTAGCAATTTATCTTCTACATACTTTAACTCTGGATGCTCTTTCTTGAAATTATCTATCTGTTTTGCACGTTCAAAAATAGTGTCACTACTAGAGTAAATTTCCTTTATTTCACATACGTACTTAATATAATCGTCGCGATCTGAGCCGTAGGCATCAGATGCGCCAACATCATTATTATCATCTAAAGAATACTTACTATTTACCTTTGGCAACCAAACACCATGTTGTTGCTCTTTTAGAAAATCTGGGATTTGTTCTTCGCTTTCAACACACATTCCAGTTGCTTTGAGAATTTTAATAGGTGTTCTCAACTGAAAGGTTGGCGAAAACTGCAATCCTTCAACAACACCATCGAATCCAGATGCACTATATGAATTACTACTTTCACTCGGCTTTATAGCCAACTCTTGAGTTTCTTTGCTAGCCAAAGAGCGGTTACTACCAAATAATTTCAAAAATTTTGTGAACATACCCACTCCGATGTCAATATTTTTGCGAAATCACATAACGCCCTGTTAAGAGGCAAATTGTAGTTGGCTATAATGTGAAGCGGAGCGGAACCAGCCAACTGTTATTTGTCCCGCTTGAACAGCTTGTTAGCAGTACATTACACTGTCGTAATATTACTTCCCTTAAACCATAAACAATCGTTGTCTAAGTCTATTTCGCTAGATACCTCATCGTATGGATCCAAACTTAAATAAACCATAGAGTTATTTACTATGAGTTTACATTGACTAATGTAACTAGCTGAAAAATCTTCGTAAAGTGAATATTCAGTAAGCTGACAAATTTTAAATGATGAAATACCTCCATCGTTTGAAATAAGCTTAATTTCAGCGAAGTTATTCGATGTATCCCAATCATATCCAATGATGATCTGAGAAAGCATTTTATCTCTGAAATAAGATGAATCCACGAAACTTTCCTTGTACTGCTAACGCCCCAATCAGAGGCAATAAAATAGCTGGTTAAAATTAGCGAGGCACGAGCAAAAACCAGCTGTTTTTTGTCCTGCTGAATTGACTTGTTAGGGCACTTCTAAGTTTTGCCCCAAATAGTTTTTTTATAATTAAAGTTTTTTGCTGCATTATCAAGAGAAGGCATAATAGTTAACTCTGATATATCCAATTTATAAAGCAACTGTAACAATGATTTTGCTTCCGAAATAGGCAAGGATAGCCGAATAGCTCCATGCCTAGTATAAAGTTTATTTGGTCTATTTAATGTAATAGCTGTATCCAAGGAAGGCCATTCACCATTATCAATATAGTAAGCATTGGCATTGTTTATTCTTGTAAACAAACCTCGTTGGGCACCTAAAAATCTATTATTAGCTTTAGGGGCAGAAATAAGCTCAATACTTTTAATGTCTTTTAACAAGTGCGTACTCAAACAAATGATAGAAAAGTATGAACCAGCCTTTTGAGACAATGCTGATTTGGCGGCAAAGTAAGATGCAATAAATGGCGATTCAGTCCAGTCTAAAAGCCTTGTTGATACCCCGTGGTGTTGAGCTAAGGCGATGCTTGGCAAAAGTTTTTGCTCAAATATGTCATCGGAGCCATCTACTTGCC
Source organism: Shewanella goraebulensis (assembly GCF_030252245.1). Classification (NCBI taxonomy): domain Bacteria; kingdom Pseudomonadati; phylum Pseudomonadota; class Gammaproteobacteria; order Alteromonadales; family Shewanellaceae; genus Shewanella; species Shewanella goraebulensis. The sequence goes on along the minus strand of NZ_CP126972.1, from coordinate 1,821,177 downwards.
CTTTAAACAAACTGTAATCAATTGGAGTTTTTATTCCTACATGATCAGCAGCTTCTAAAAATAAATATACTGATCTAATTTCAGCATGTGTTTGTATTTTTACATGCTCAAGACGATCAGACTTTAAGCTTTCATGGGGGGGCTGAGGGGTAAAGTTTTCCAACTTGTTATCTTCACGATGTGCCGTCGGCATCAAAGGCCACTCTCTTTGGGCTTGACCTCGAAAAATGAAACTATTCGTGAATTTTTCACTTACATCAAAAACACTTTTGGGCTCAAATATATTTTCTTCAAGCAAAAAGTTAAAAAATTCTCGGGCTGTTTCAAACGATTCGTCTACATCATACATAGGTTGGATAATACTCCTAGTGCCCTAACGCCTAAATCAGGTGCGCCGTAGGCGTCACCTGGATTTACTTGTTATATGGCGATTACACATTACACCCCTTATTCAAGGGTGAATTATGCCAATTGTTACATCCACTCAATTCCGCAAATAGCTCTGATGGATATTGTATGACATCAATAATATTTTTTGCAGAAATGTCTTTTGTGCTAAAACCTTCATGCTCGACGGGTTCAGAAACATCATGACCACGATTCTTGAGAAAAACTCGAAACATTTTATTTTGGGGTAGATAGCTATCTTTGAGCTGGCTCATAGGAACACTAGCCTTTACTATGCACGGAGTTCCAACTTTACTCAAAACATCGCCTATGTCAGTGTGCTCATGGCAACCATAGAGAGACTCACCACCCCAGTATTTGAAGAAACATTCAATTCCACATTGTGATGCTAAATATGGCTCAAAGAAACAGAACCATATCATGTCAGTTCTGTATTCGGCAGCTGCATGGTTAGTTCTTTTTAATTCATCTGAGACCTTCTCACTTATTAATGAATTGGTTTTCATTTGTTCAATTCTATCAATAAGTGTTGATTCACTTTGCGCTTTCATTCCAGTTTTTAGAATGCTTTCTATTTCATGTGGAGCGAGCCTTGTACAATGATAACCAGTCAAGCTATGTTTCTTTAGTTCTTCACGAAACTTAACGACAAATTCATCATAAAAATAGGCACTACACTGATTTGAACAATGACATTCCCAGCCTGTAAATCGTTCAATATTTTCATCTAACAGCTTGATAATTTCATCAGGCCAAGTGTCCATAGACTCAATGATTATGTTAATAGATTTCTCCTTTAAAACTACTTGAAGAATATGAGATGTTTATTTAGCCATATAACGCCTTACTAATGGGCGAATAAATGCTTGGCTAAAATTAGCGACGAAGGAGTGCAAGCCAAGCGTTTTGCGTCCTTTTGAGTAACTTGTTAGGTGTATGTTATTGCTAAACTACCAAGCTTTTCTTTTGCTTTAAATATGTCTTTGCCTACAACAAATACACGGTACCTTGGATCATTGGGTGCGTTAAAAGCCGGAATATCATTGCGAATTGAATGTATGCCAATTTTATCCAGCATGCTTTCTAGTTCTAGCGCCTCTGCTTCAACTTTAAAAAAGCCAACTAAATGCCAGTGCTCCTGTTTTAGAATGTAATCATAGAAGAACTCACAAGCCTCAGTTTCAGAATCCGATGTATAGATAGGTTTAGAATCTATTCCTCTTTCAGAATAAAAAACAGCCCATTCGCCCCATACCTTATCTATGCAGTAAGCATCACTTTGGCGTGATAACACAGCAAAGCTTTCTGGCGTACAACCTTCTGCTAATAATTTTTCAGTTAACTCTGATGCGAACACTTGATACACCTAACGCCCTGTTAAGGGGCTGATAATGTTTGGCTAAAATGTGAAGCGAAGCGGAACCCAGCCAAACTTTAGCAGTCCCGTTTGAACAGCTTGTTATGTGTAAATTTTTAGCTGAACTTTGCCGTTTATAATTTCTAAGTTACCAAACTCACCAACAACCTTAAAGCCTTGATTTGTCTTAATTAACGAATCTATATTGCCATAATCAAATGAACCATTTATATCTTTGATTGGTTTTACACTACTTTGTTCAGCAAGCCCTGAATATGAAGTAAAACCCGTAAATTGAATTTCACATTTACGGTAGCAAGTATATTCATCAGGTTTTGGACTTAGATAATGAGGCGAATCAGGCCAAATGCTAGCCTCAATTTTGAATGTGATTTCTGTGTCATTTGAACTCCAACCGAGAACAAACGAGTCATTGAAATCTATACCTTTGAAAATATCCATATACTCGACGATATCCGTTTACACATAACAGCTTATTATACGGCACGCCTGATAAAGTCGGCCGTTTAAGTTATTGATTTATAACATCCTACATTCTCTATGTCTTTGATGTAAAGCAATAAAATTCTCTTGGCATCCTAAAACAAACCGAGCTTGCGCGTTAAAGTCGCTTAAAAAATAAGTGATGAAATTTATTTCCAACATTATCAGACAATTATAGATTTTTAGTTAAGCATGAATTACGACTTTAGACTTATTTGATGAGCTGTTTGATTTAAATTAAGCCAAATCCCATTATACCTGTATATAAAAACAGTTCATTAGATTGTGCAATCTAGGCTGTAAGGATGGCAACTGTAAAAAAGCAATTTCATTTAAATGTTTATGGAAAACGAAGATAAGCATTGTTAAATAGAGCTTTGGTTCTAACTAACTTTGGGGCAAAAACGCGTTAGAACTACAAACGAAGTTTAAAGCTGGATAGTCCCCCGTTGGAAATCTTTCGCTTTCCAGAAAATTTCGCCGGGGCTGCTGGGGAGATGCAAGAGGGGTGAGCAGTTTCACCCTTCTTGCTCTGGTGTGAGCGAAGCGCCACGACTTTGATTTTGCTGTTATCTTTGTTGTAATGATGCGGTAAATAAACGAAGTCAGACACTGGATAATCCCATCGAAAACTAAGCGCTTTTTAGCATTTTTTGTCTGGGACACTGAGGATTTCCAAAGGAGCGCAGGCGTTTTGCCCCTTTGCTCGCTCTTTACAAAAAATGGGGCGAAGCGCCACGACCTTGATCTTGCTTTTAGCTACAAAAACAGTCCACTGCTAACTAACGTAATAATGACAATAAATCATCAGCATTGCCCTGCCATTGGCTCTTAGCACTGCCCGCTAAAATACTGTCAGCTAAACTTTGTTTATGTTGCTGCATTTCTTGGATTTTCTCTTCCACCGTACCTTGTGCAATCAGCTTATATACAAACACTGGATTAAGCTGACCTATGCGATGCGCTCTGTCTGTTGCTTGTTTTTCAGCTGCTGGATTCCACCAAGGGTCAAAATGAATAACCGTATCGGCTGCTGTTAAATTAAGTCCTGTACCACCCGCTTTTAAGCTGATTAAAAATACTGGTACTTCACCTTCTTGGAAGGCATCAATTTCAACCTGACGGTTACGGGTTTGGCCAGTGAGCTTACTGTAGCTTATGCCCATATCGATAAACTCTTGCTCAATAAGTGCCAGCATACCGGTAAATTGGCTGAATATGAGTATCTTACGCCCCTCTTCCACCATTTCAGGCACGTTTTCAGTCAACCATGTTAGTTTGGCATTGTTTTCTACGTATTGAGCTTGTTCAAGCTTTACTAAGCGAGGGTCGCAACAAGCTTGACGGAGTTTAAGCAAGGCATCTAAGAACTCAATATGACTACTTGAAACACCTTGTTTAGCAAACAATTCCCGTAGCTTTTTCTCCATCACCAATCGAATACTTTCGTATAAGTTACGCTGATCTTTCTCGAGCTCTAAGGTCTGCACAATAATGGTTTTTTCAGGCAGCTCTGACATCACTTCGCTTTTAGTACGGCGGAGTAAAAATGGCGCGATACGATTTAGTAAAACTGCAGATTTTTCAGTATCCGCTTGTTTTTCGATTGGGCCTCTAAACTCTTTATTGAAATAGGCATGTTGGCCTAAAAGCCCAGGTAAACAAAAATCCATCAAAGACTTAAGTTCGCCTAGATGATTCTCTAACGGTGTACCAGATAGGCATAACCTAAACTGACCTTTAAAGGTTTTTAGTGCTTGCGTCACTTTAGCTTGAGCATTTTTAATTTGCTGGGCTTCATCTAAAATAATGTGTTCAAAACTGTATTCACTGTAAACAATCTCATCACGCAAAATCAGCGGATAAGTCGTCACGATAACATCAAAGTCCTCAATTTGATCTAATAAAGCTTGGCGTTTATTACCGTGAACCACCAGCACTTTTAAATCAGGAGTAAATTTTTGCGCCTCTTTATACCAATTACCCACAAGGCTTGTTGGACAAACAATCAAGCTTGGTCTGGTTTTTCCTGACGTTGTCCTAGTTGGCACATTTAAGCTTGAACTTACCGCTGCGGCCTTCATTTGTTTTGCTTTTAACAAAAATGCCAAAGTTTGCAGGGTTTTACCTAGCCCCATATCATCAGCAAGAATACCGCCTAACTGATACTCTTTTAAAAAACAAAGCCAGTCATACCCCTGTTTTTGATAATCACGTAACGTGGCATTCAATCCCGTAGGCAATTCAACAGCTTGGATACCTTTAAACTCAGAAAGCTTACTAGCAAGGTGTCTTACCCGTTCGCCATTTAATAAACGAATATCACTTTCTGATAATTCATTGAGTAAGTCAGCTCGGTTACGGGGTACTTCTAACAAGTCACCGCCACCTCGTTGAAACAACTCTTGAATTACCGATATTAACGGCTTGATGGTTTTAGCTTTAATCTTTACAAAACGGCCGTTTGGCCCTGGAAGGATCAGCTCTTGCTCATCATCAGGTTCGCCATTTTGTTGCAACCACCTTGCAACTAAGCTCAAAAGCGGCACACTTTGCCCTTCAATATCGGCATTTAGCGATAGCGAAAACCAACCACTGTCTTCATCGTCGTCTAAATCAACTTCGATATCGGCTTCAATAATGTTTAAATCAAACTCTGGGGCAAACTCAACTTCATAACCTAGATCTTCTAGAGTCATGATCCCAAATGTGGTTAATTGCGCCCACTCGTTGACCATTTCAGGCATTAAACCAAGACTGTAATAACTGACTGAATTGTTGGTATAGGTGAGTAAGCTATTATCAATGGCTTGCAGTTGCAGGCTTTGTAAACATTCAATGGCTTGTGTTTCACTGTCGAGTGCACGATGAATTTGATACTGAGTTTTGCCGCGTTTTATTAAACTGATTTTCTCGCGGCTGACTTTCCCTGGAATGGTAATATCGCCATAAGCAAATTCAAGCTGTAATACTGGTTGAACAACCGCGCTGTCGTTTAACTGCACCATAGTAAAGGTTAATTTAACCTTCAACGGATCTTCGATTTCATGAAATTCAATTTCACTGGGAACAGGCACACTTTTAGGCGAAAAGTGACGCAGCATTTTGTCACTAATGCTATCAACCTTATCTAATGGCACTGGCGGCATTTGTTGCAGTAACTTAAGTTTTTCAACGGTTAATTCTGTTGCTACGCCGCCAATTTTTAAATAATCCAAATCGACAAACATAGGCGGACACGTGGCAATAAACTCCCAATTATCTAACTCCGGCATGCTCATGCTAATTTGGGTATGACGCGCATCTGTTTCTTGCCAAACAAAATCAGGAGTAACAGGATTAGTGATAGTAAGTGGTGTGCGGCTTTCTTCCCAAAAACAAGTTTTAAGTTCCAGCATTTTATTTAAAGCTAATGCGCAGATTTCACCTTCTAAATAAATTTTTGAAGCACTTTTAGAAGATGACAATAATAGGCTGATAATTTGGCTATCTTCAGGGTTAATCCACCAAGGAAGATGATATTTAACATCGTTTAAAGCAACTTTACTGCCCTTGTTGTATTGGCCTTTTTTATTTAATTTACTGCGCTTAAAATCGACAAAAATACCGTGATGATCGCTAGATAAAGTAAAAATAATGCGATCTTTTTCTTCATCCTCTTCTTCAACTGGGTTAATAAGGTCTTGTTTTTCTAGCTGCATTAACCACTGACTCAAACGCTGTTCTTCAACCGGTTTTTTATCAATTAAGGCTAAAAGCGCGGCAGCGACGTGCTTACAGTTAGTCGCTACCGGACAGGTGCAATGAGACTTCATCACAATTTTATGATTAACGTTAACCAAAGTAATATCTTGGCGGTATGGCTCAATCGCAGAGCCCACCACAAAAGATTCGATATTATGGTTTTCTTGGCTTGCATGTACTTCAAGTACACGCCCTTCAATCAGATAGTTCTGTGCTTTTTGAAGTTGAACAGAAGAAAATAACTTAGCAATAAGGTCTAAGCTAATTTTAATTGGAAGATTAAACAATTTGGCCGACATGCACTATTCCATACAAGCTGTAGCAAGAAAAATTGGCTACACAACAACGAACGTAACCATCCATTGTATGGAAGAAGATGGCAAAATTCTACTGTATTTGGCCATCTTCAAAAAAAACATCACCCTTGTAGTAAATACTCTTCGGCAGCTTCTATCTCGCGAGGTTTTCCGACGAGCATAATGATGTCTTTGCGCTCGAAGACCCACTCTTCTGGTGGCGGGCTCAGTTCCTCGCCTTTACGCCTCACAGCACGTATTTCAACACCTAATTGAGACCACGGAATCGCCGTTAACTTCTTACCTACCGCATTTGAACCTGTATCCAATGACACTGCGTGCAGTAATTCAAGGGTAAAGTCCGTTTCAGCACCGGTAAAAAATCCATGTAAATATTGATAATGATTACGCCTTTCTGACTCTAGCCGCTTAATAATTCGCGGCAATGGCACGCCACACTTATATAGCACCTGTGACACCAACATCAAACTCCCTTCTAGTTTTTCAGGGATAACCTGAGTCGCCCCCATTTCTTTTAAGCTATCAAGTTCAGCATCATCTGTGGTGCGCACTAATATTTTGGTTTCTGGAGCCAGTTTACGAGACAAAGCCAAACATTCTTCCACCTGCCTTGATTCACCAAAAGTAATCACCACCATACTTGCACGGCGTATGCCTATTTGTTTCAGCAACCCCATTTTACAAGCGTCACCAAAGAACACAGGCTCGCCTGCAATTTTTGCCTCTGACACTCGTTTAGGATCTAAATCTAATACCACAAAAGGCACAGCCTCTGTTTTTAAAAAGCGTGCGATTGTTTGTCCTACTCGGCCATACCCCAATATTAAGACTAAGTCTCCGTCTTCAGGTGGCGGTAATATAAACTCATCTTCCAACTGGTTCTTTTTAGACGTTTTACCTTCAATTTTTTGCGCGATTTCGACACTGTTTCTCACAAGCCAAGGCGCAATTGACATTGAAAGCACAGCCACCATCACGAATATGGTGCTCATTTGAGTTTCGAGTAATTCATAGTTCACAGCTAAAGCAAGGACAACAAAACTGAATTCACCCACCTGTGCTAGGCTAATCGCGGTACTTAACGCCACTTTGAACTGCTCACCGCCTAGTTTTAAGATGCCAAATACCACAATGGTTTTCGTCAGCAGTACAGCAAAGAGTATCAATAAAATTTGCCACCAAAACTCAGCCACAATGGTGAAATCAAGCAACATTCCAATAGAAATAAAAAATAGCCCCATTAATAAGTCACGAAACGGCCTAATATCTGCTTCAAGCTGACGGCGGTACTGGCTTTCACCTAATAACATACCGGCAATAAATGCTCCCAATGCCATTGATAAACCTAACCACTGGGTGAATGCACCAGTAACTAACACCACGACTAATGTAGAAAGAACAAACAACTCATTGGAACGAGAGCGGGCAACTTCATCAAATATGCGCGGCAATATCCATTTACCAAAAGACATTAAACCAATAAAAGCGAGGATCCCTGTTAACAAACCCCAAGCTAAATCAAGAAAGCCAATTGGGTCGCCGTTAGTGGATAGTAGTGGCAGAACGATTAATAAAGGAACCACGGCAATATCTTGAAATAACAACACACTGACGGATAACTCACCGTGCCTTCTTCGCATCCAACCTTGCTCGTTTACTAACTTGAGCACAATTGCTGTAGACGATAATGCGACAGCCGAACCGATCACCACAGCGGCAATCATATTTTGGCCAAATAACAAGGCAACAAGACCTGCAATTAATGCCGTCAAAGTCACTTGTGCACTACCTAAGCCAAAAACCGTACGGCGCATAGACCAAAGCTTAGGAACGGAAAACTCAAGTCCTAAGCTAAACATGAGTAACACCACGCCGAGTTCGGCTACTGAGTGCATTTGCTGCTGAGTAAACCAATGAAAACCGCTAGGCCCGCTGACAACACCTGTGAGTAAATATGCCAGAATTGGCGGTAAGCCAAATCGACGTAATAGAGAGATTGCCACAATTGCAATCACCAACATTGAGAGAATATGGATGAAAATGCTGTGCTCCATAAATACGTGTTCTCCGAGTCAAAAAACTAGCGATGAAAGAAACAGTTTATTAACAAAGCAATTCATTAACAATAACCATATGAAAATAAGCAATAAAAAATATTAGGCACAATTATTGCTTACAAATTGATACAGATAGCAAGAATAAGCAGTAATGACACTTGCGAGTAAAGTTAGCATCATCAAATGAGGTAAAAATAATGGATTACGCAATAGCTTCACAGCCATATCCAGAACAAAACTGGGATAAATCAGCACCTTACAAAAGTATTAAAAGTGCTGACTCAGAAAATAATTTGATGAAAATTCTCCAACAAATGCATTCAAGTTTAGATCCAAGAACTGTATTTGCCAGTTACGGCAATACGCTTGGCCAACTATTGCCGATACAAGGGTTACAGCTTAATCATCAACTAAAACTCAATTGGGGTCGCTGCCATGGCTTAAACCAACAACGGGTCATTAGTGGTTTTGGCGAACCCTATAGTATTAAGTATTATCTCAAAGCACCGCTTACCCCAAACCAGTTATTACAATTAAATGAGCTAGAAACCCTGTTTTCTCAGCCATTTGCTAACGCCATCAAGTTTGAAAAAATGTCTAATCAAGCTATGTTTGACGCCTTAACAGGTTTAGGAAACCGCTACTATTATCGTCAAAGTATCAAAAGTGCATTAGCAAGGGCGAATCGAAAGCAAGGCGATATCTCGTTGTTAGTGTTGGATTTAGATAACTTCAAAAGTTTAAATGACAAACATGGTCATAAGTTAGGCGACACTATTTTGTCTGAGTTTGCTGAATTGGTAAATGAAGCTATTCGTAATACCGACCAAGCATTTCGTATTGGTGGTGATGAATTTATTATTATAGCCCAAGGAAATGAACTCGAAATGACACCTCTGTGTCAGCGTATTATTGCGGCAATGGTAGAGCACCCATTAATGAGTGCTTTTAACGTGCAATGTAGCCTCGGTGTTGCTGACTCTAAAGAGACACAAGCACAAGACAAGTTGTACGAGCGTGCAGATGCGGCATTATATGCAGCAAAGGCATCTGGTCGAAACTGCTTTAAATTCAGCACCGAAGCAAACTAAGTAACAAGCGGAGCAACAAATAGAGCAACTAGGTATTATTAAAAGCAGAAAAACAGCTTGTTATAATTTAAAACCGAGCTCTTGTTGCTGAGCTAAAAATCGTTTGTCGACCCATAGCCCAATTGCAGCCACAAGGTAGTCATTATAAAAGACCAGCGGGATCTGATTTCTCTGCCATGGAGGCACGGCAAGTTCTTGCCATATCTTTTTAAGCTCACGTCCCTTGTCTCTAAAATGAGGCTGACAACGAGTACTTCCTTTTGCCCCATAAACAATCGTGACACTTTCATTTCTTGGCATTCTTAAGCGTATACCTTGATCGACCATAAAAATCTGATATTCGTTAATCGTTAAGCTATTTGCTGCCTGTGGCGGTTCTTCTGAGATAAAACCAGATAGTGTGTTGATGACGTCAGCTTGATCAACCTTCAAACTCACCTCATCAATCACAGGGACAATGTAAGCATTGCCAGCAAAACGTTTAATTGAATAGTCACCACAGTGGACATTCACTTTGGCATCATCTGCGGCGTTGAGTGTTTGTTCAATAATTTGCTCAAGCTGGGATTGAGAAGGTAAATTAAAGCCTTGGCTTTGGATAAAGCCCCTTAGCAGTAATCCCTGCCACTGATAAGATTGCTCTCTTAAATCTAGCAATTTAAATGCTGGGAATTGCGCCTTTACCGAAGAGTCAATGAAGTCAGGTAAGCGATTATTCACTTCTTGTTCAATTACTTGTTGCTGTTGAGCACATAAATTGGCACTTCTTGAAGCCGTGACAGCAATACTCGGCCAGCGCTGTTTTAATCGAGGGATAATATCTTGGCGTAAAAAATTACGATCAAATTGCTCATCTTGATTACTCTCATCTTCAATATGCTTTAGCTCAACTGATGCGGCAAAAGATTCGATTTGGCTTCTAGACACATCAAGCAGAGGTCTAACAATCCAGCTGTGCTGATTAAAGAGTTGCATAGCCCCCATAGCAGCCAAGCCTTTAGGACCTTGTCCACGCTTTAACGCTAACAATACCGTTTCAAGTTGATCATCTTGATGGTGAGCAGTTAATAAAATGTCACCTTGATTAAGGTATTTTTTGAATACGTTATAACGGGCATCACGCGCTATCGCTTCTAAGCTTTTGCGCGGCGCTTTAGTGAGGTTAACTCGCTCGATTTGAATCGGAAGCTGGTATTTTTTTGCTTGAGTTAAACAATGCTCAACCCAAGTTTCAGCGTTATCGCTCAAGCCATGATGAACATGGACTAACAGACATGGAACATCCGGGTGCTGCTGAGCAAATAGACTTAGGCCATAAGCAAGACACTCTGAATCAACCCCGCCACTGTAAGCTAATACTAACTTAGGTTGCTGATTGCCTAATAAAACAGGTGAATTAGATGAAAGCAGTGCTAAAGTATAGCGCTCGATAGCTTGGCTTATTTCACTGACTGTCATCATTTGCATCCCTACTTGGATTAATGAAACTGATTGAATTAGTTGAGTTAATAGAAGCAAAGCCAATGAGTGCTGATAGTGCTTATATTAAAATCAACTTAGTAACTTATAACTAAAAAACAATCTTAACGTTTTTAGAGCCAACTAAGCTTTCAATCGCCAGCATCAACTCATCTGTCGGGTTAACGCGCCATTCATCGCCCAAGTTTAACTGCCCTGCTGCTTCTTGTTGCTGGTAATTAATCACCACAGGCACACTGCCATTTTTCCATGGTGTTAATGCGGCTTCAAATTGTTCAAGCCAAGCTTGATTAATATCATCTGCAGTCACGTTAATTTCTACCGCATTAGCAAAGTGGCTGCGCGCTTCACCAATCTCGATAATATTGCGTGCCGTCATGCGATTGCCGCCAGCAAAGTCATCAAAACTGACTTCACCTTCACAAATCAAAATACGGTCTTTCTCTAGTAAATGATTAAACTTCTCAAACGCTTCAGTAAATAACATCACTTCTAAGCGGGCGCTTTTATCATCTAAAGTCACTAGACCCATTTTAGATCCACGCTTAGTTATCATCACGCGAGTCGCAATCACTAAACCTGCCGCTTTCATGGTTTTACCGCGATCTGTTGGATGCACATCTTTAAGACGACCTGAAGTATATTGCTTTAACTCTTTTAGGTATTGGTTGATTGGATGACCCGTCAGGTATAACCCTAAGGTATCGCGCTCACCTTCAAGCCATACTTTATCTGGCCAAGTGGCACACTCAACAAAGCTTTGTTTGTTGTCTTCAGGCTCTGAATTAAGCAAGCCAAACATGTCATTTTGACCAGTAGCCTCAGCTTTTGCATGCTGTGCTGCGGCTAAAATAGCCTCAGGTAAAGTCGCTATCATGGCTGCTCGGTGCGGTCCTAAATTATCCAATGCACCTGCACAAATGAGCTTTTCAATTACACGCTTATTGAGTTTTTTCAGATCGATTCGAGCACAAAAATCGAATAAATCGGTAAAAGGCCCATCTTTACGCGCATTTAGAATCGATTCTACTGGGCCATCACCAACCCCTTTAATCGCACCAATTCCGTATACGATATTTAAGTCATCATCGACAGTGAACTTGAACAAGCCCTTATTCACATCTGGCGGGATAATCGGCAAGCCCATACGCTCACATTCATCCACCAAAATAACAATTTTATCAGTGTTATCCATATCCGCAGACATTACTGCAGCCATAAACTCAGCTGGGTAGTGGGTTTTAAGCCACAAGGTTTGATAAGAAACTAAAGCATAAGCCGCTGAGTGAGACTTGTTAAAACCATAACCTGCGAATTTTTCCACCAAATCGAAAATCTTCATCGATAAGGGGCCATCAACGCCATTCTTTATTGCACCTTCTTCGAAAGTACCACGCTGCTTAGCCATTTCTTCTGGCTTTTTCTTACCCATTGCACGACGCAGCATATCCGCGCCGCCTAAGGTGTAGCCTGCAAGTACCTGCGCAATTTGCATGACTTGTTCTTGATATAAAATAATGCCGTAAGTAGGCTCTAGCAGTTCTTTTAATGACTCATGTTGATATTCAGCATCAGGATATGAAACTTCTTCACGGCCATGCTTACGTTCAATGAAGTTATCTACCATGCCTGATTGCAGTGGGCCTGGACGGAAAAGTGCCACTAGTGCAATCATATCTTCAAAACAATCGGGCTGAAGACGTTTAATCAAGTCTTTCATACCACGGGATTCTAATTGGAATACCGCAGTGGTTTCGTAACGCTGTAGCAATCTAAAAGATTTAGGATCGGTTAAACTAATTGATTCAATCCTAACCGGCGCTTCCCCTGCTTTTGCTAAGCGAGGGTTAATCATTTGCAGTGCCCAATCAATAATGGTTAGGGTTCTTAACCCCAAGAAATCAAATTTAACTAAACCAGCGGTTTCAACATCATTCTTATCAAACTGGGTGACAGGGTTTAAACCTTCAGCGTCACAGTACAGTGGTGAGAAATCTGTAATTACGGTAGGTGAAATTACAACACCACCGGCATGTTTACCCGCATTACGTGTAACGCCTTCTAAGCGGCGGCACATGTCAATCAGCTCACGGACATCTTCATCTGCGCTATAGGCTTCAGGTAATGAAGGTTCCACTTCAAACGCTTTCGTCAACGTCATCCCAGGTTCAGCTGGGATCATTTTAGTCAGACGCTCAACAAAACCATAAGGATGGCCTAAAGCACGCCCAACGTCGCGCACAACAGCTTTTGCAGCCATGGTACCGAAAGTAATAATTTGCGAAACCGCATCTCGTCCATATAACTCAGCAACGTGATCAATCACTTCATCACGGCGATCCATACAAAAATCGACATCGAAATCGGGCATAGATACACGTTCAGGGTTCAAGAAACGTTCAAATAATAAATCATACTCTAACGGGTCTAAGTCGGTAATTTTTAGAGCATATGCCACAAGAGAGCCCGCACCAGAACCACGGCCAGGTCCGACTGGGATATCGTTATCTTTACCCCATTGGATGAACTCCATTACGATCAAGAAGTAACCAGGGAATCCCATTTGGTTGATAACTTTAAGCTCGACATCAAGTCGTTCATCATACTCGGGGCGCTTTTCTAAGCGTTCTTTTTCATCTGGAAATAAAAACTCAAGCCTTTCCTCTAAACCTTTCTCAGATATATCAACAAGGAAGTCTTCAATGGATAAATCACCTGTAGGGAAGTTAGGCAAAAAATATTCATTTAAGCGAATGGTGACATTACAGCGCTTGGCTATTTCAACTGAGTTAGAAAGTGCAGAGGGAATATCAGCAAACAATTCACACATTTCTTCTTCAGTACGTAGATATTGTTGGTTGCTGTATTTCTTGGGACGGCGAGGATCTGCCAAGGTAAATCCATCATGGATCGCCACCCGAATTTCATGAGACTCAAAATCATCTGCTTTTAAAAATACCACTTGGTTAGTAGCAACCACAGGCAAGTCTTTTTCTGAAGCAAGCTGAACCGCCATATGCAAATAACGTTCTTCGTCAGGGCGGCCAGTTCGTATTAACTCAAGAAAATATCGGTCTTCAAAATGAGTTTTATAGAACTCAACCAGTTCATCAACTTGAGTCTGATTATCTTTTAATAAGGCCTTACCAACATCGCCCTCTTTTGCTCCCGAGATCAATAAAATACCGTTATTGAATTTAACTAACCATTCTTGGTCGATAACAACTCTGCCGTTAATTTGTCCACGTAAATACGCTTCACTGATTAACTGGGTCAAACTTTGGTAACCATCATTATTTAACGCAATGATAGTGACCGCGCAAAAATCGTCAGCAAAACCTGGTACTTTCATCCAAAAATCAGCGCCGACAATCGGCTTAATACCTGCCCCATGAGCACCACCGTAGTATTTAACTAAACCGCAAAAGTTATTTTGGTCGGTTATGGCTAATGCTCCCATCCCAAGCTCTGAAGCTTTGGCTAAGATAGGTTTTACTTTTGCCACGCCATCTGACATGGAAAAATCACTGTGAACACGAAGGTGGACGAAACGAGGATCGGACATAGATTATGATATCTTTGGAATGCTTGATTAAAAGGAAAAAACCGCTGACCAGATTAGCAAACTAACCTAATTTATAATAGTGAATAATCAATATTACGATGTCATTAATGATTTTAAAATATGCACACAGGCTTAGGGAAACGTTACCTTATTTTTCTGTAATATCGAAGGTAACGCTGTTACTGACATCTCTTTGGTGCCGTAACCGATTCAAGCTCTATAGTAAGAATTAACTTCTATCTAAAAGCGCCATAACCGGCTTAAAACTTTTGCGATGTTCATCTAACACCCCATGAGTCTCAAGAGCCTCAAAGTGTGCTTTTGTTGGGTAACCTTTGTGATTAGCAAAGCCATATTGCGGGTATCGAGCATCAAGTTCTGCCATTTCTCTGTCACGAGTCACTTTAGCGATGATTGATGCGGCACTGATTGCAGCAACTAAGCCATCGCCTTTGATAATGGCATGACTTTGAATTCCAAAATCAGGTGAACGGTTCCCATCAACTAATACCCGCTCAGGCTGAATAGATAAACCACTAACAGCTCTTTGCATCGCAAGCATTGTAGCGTGAAGGATATTAATTTTATCAATTTCGGTGGGAGACGCTCGGCCAACACTGATAGCTAATGCTTTATCGATAATTTCAATATACAAAGCTTCACGACGTTTCTCTGTAAGCTTTTTAGAATCGTTTAAACCAGTAATAGGATTGCTAGGATCTAATATGACAGCTGCCGTCACAACATCACCCACTAATGGGCCACGACCAACTTCATCGACACCTGCAACAACACCACGGCTAATGTATTCTACTTGTTCAGGCGTGATACCTTTAATTACCGCAGGAATTCGGCTCATTACACATTCTCTTGTGATGGGTGGTTTATTTGGGATACTGCTTCGTTATTGCTCGTTGATAACTTTGATTACTGCTTCCGCAGCACGGTCACTTGCATTACAACGAAGTGTAAGATGCATCTTTTCAAACTCAGCTTTCAAAGGTGCGAAATCAATGTTCAATTGTTCAATTACAGCAGCTGCAATATTGTGCTCATTACACTCGTCTTGCACAATTTCAGGAATTATCGCGCGATCAGCTAATAAATTAGGTAACGAATAGTGTTCAAGGCTCATCAATCTTTTAGCGATACTGTATGTCAGCCCGTTCACTCTATATGACATGACTGTCGGACGTTTAACTAACATTGCTTCTAAAGCAGCGGTACCTGAGGCTAAAAGTATGGCATCTGATGCTGCCATCACTTCGCGAGATTGACCTTCAATCAGCTCAATTTCTAAATCTGGGGCGAACTCTTTAAGAGCTGCAACAAACTGCAGTCTACGTGCTTCGTTCACTAGTGGAGTGACAAACTTAATATCAGGATATTTTTGTTTAACAATCACAATCGCTTTGATGAAAGGTTCAGCAAGTTGCTTAAGCTCACTTCCGCGAGAACCCGGTAATACTGCTAAATATTCAGCATGAGGATCTAAGCCCAGTAATTCTCTAGCAGCTAATTTATCACTTTCCATTGGTATATCATCAGCCAATGTATGACCAACAAAGGTACAAGGAACTTGATATTTATCGTAAAAGGCTTTTTCAAAAGGCAGTAGCGATAGCACCATATTGGTTGCTTTTGCAATTTTAAAGATACGCTTTGGACGCCAAGCCCACACAGATGGGCTGACATAATGAACGGTTTTAACACCTTTGTTTTTGAGCTTTAACTCAAGACCGATATTAAAATCTGGCGCATCGATGCCGATAAAGCAATCAGGTTTAGCCTGACAAATTTTTTCAATCAGCGTAGCTCTAACTTTGAGTAGTCTAGGTAGTCGGCCTAAAACCTCAACTATCCCCATCACTGCGAGCTCTTCGTATGAAAAGAAACTTTCAAAGCCAAGCGCTTCCATTTGAGGGCCGCCGATACCGATAAACTGGGCATCAGGATATTGCTTTTGCAAGGACTTAATTAATCCAGCACCTAAAATATCGCCGGAGAGTTCTCCGGCGACCATTGCAAATATACGAGGGGTATTATTTGTCATTGTTTATTTTATCGAATGATCCCACGAGATGAGCTATTGATAAATTCAACCATACCTTTAACGTATTCATCGGATTCAGCATCTTCTGAGATTTCAGCTAATGCTTCCTCAATCGTTAAGTTTTTACGGTACAGTGACTTATAAGTACGACGAATCGCGTGTTGTGTCTCTTTGGTAAAGCCACGACGTTTTAAGCCTTCAGCATTTAAACCGCGCGGAATTGCAGGACTCCCCGCAGCCATAACAAATGGCGGCACATCTTGGAAAATAGTTGACGATCCAGCAGTAAAGGCATGAGCACCAATATGCACAAACTGATGAACCCCAGTCATGCCGCCTAAAATAGCCCAGTCACCCACATGTACATGACCAGCAATAGATGCATTGTTTGCCATGATAATGTTATCGCCTAAAACACAATCGTGAGCGATGTGAACATAAGCCATCAATAGGTTATTTGAACCAATGCGTGTTTCACTATTATCTTGAATCGTGCCACGGTGAATAGTCACATTTTCGCGGACAATATTATTATCACCCATGATCAATGTGGTTGGTTCACCTGCATATTTTTTATCTTGACACTCTTCACCAATGGAAGAGAACTGAAAAAAGCGGTTACCTTTACCAATGACACTTGGGCCTTTGATCACCACATGAGAGCTGACCCATGTATCGTCACCAATTTCTACATCAGCGCCAATATAGCTCCAAGGGCCAATAGTGACATTGTTGCCGATTTTTGCGTCAGGATGTACGAATGCTAACTTATCAATCACTTGTTGATCTCTCTACGTGCACACATAATTTCGGCAGAACACGCTAATTCGCCATCGACGAATGCTTGTCCTTCAAATACACCAATCCCTCGGCGTTCTTTAATCATTTTGACATGGAAATGAACTTGGTCACCTGGAGAAACGACACGTTTAAAACGTGCTTTATCAACACCAGCAAGTAAATATAATACATCTGGTGAAGGCTCAGGGCTCATGGTCTTAAATGCCAATAAACCTGTAGCTTGTGCCATGGCTTCGATAATCAATACACCAGGCATAACAGGTTTTACAGGGAAATGACCTTGGAAAAATGGTTCATTAAACGTCACGTTTTTAATCGCATGTAAAGATTCACCAACGGTATAATCTAATACACGGTCAACTAACAAAAATGGATATCTATGAGGAAGATACTGAAGAATTTCTTCAATATCCATTGTATTTAATTGGTTTGACACGCTTAAGTCCTCGCAATGGCTACTAGTGAGCCATGACTTCTAATCTTTGATTTTCTTTTCAATCGTTTTAACACGATTAAATAATTCGTCTAAATGGCGGAAACGAACAGTATTTCTTCGCCACGTCTTGTTATCCATAGCAATTGTAGCAGATGAATACAGACCTGGTTTACGTATTTCACTGGTTATATTGGTACTACCAGATACGTGGGTTCCATCAATGATTTTTAAATGACCTGCTATACCGCAGCCACCACCCAAAATACAATACTTACCAATTGTTGTACTACCAGCAATAAATGTGGCACCAGCAATCGCAGTATTTTGCCCAATAACACAGTTATGCGCTATTTGTACTTGGTTATCGATAATGACACCGTCATGAATTTCTGTCGGTGAAAGTGCACCACAATCGATAGTTGTTCCTGCACCAATCTCTACATTATCGCCAATTCTAACGCCACCGGTTTGAGGTATTTTGATCCAATTGCCTTTTTCATTGGCATAACCAAAGCCATCAGAACCAATAACACTGGCAGAGTGGAATATACAATCTTGGCCTACAACCACATTATGGTACACAGTCACATTTGCTTTTAAGCATGTACCTGAACCAATAATAGACTGTTCACCAACAACTGAACCGGCTCCAATTTGCACATCATTACCAAGAATAACATTCGCACCTACCACAGCATTGGCAGCAATAGCGACGTTTTCCCCTAACTGTGCAGTAGGGTCAATTTGTGCTGAAGGATGGATACCTGAAGTTACTTTAGGAGTGGTATCGAGAAGTTGTGCAATTCGGGCAAAGCCGACATAGGGATCTTTCAAAACTAAAGCATTACCTTGGTAATCTTCAGCATCTTTTTCACTCAATAACACCGCACCAGCTTGAGAGTTCTCAAGCTGTGCACGGTACTTACTATTGGCTAAAAAAGAAAGTTGATCTTGGGTCGCATCCTCTAAAGTGGCTACACTGGTAATTTCCAATGTTTCATCACCTTTAACTAATGCGCCCAACAGCTGACCAAGCTCTTTTAAAGTCACAGTTTTCATTAGTTGCCTTTACTTAACGCTTGAACAACTTTGTTGCTGATGTCTGCATCAGGCTTAACGAAGATAACGGCACCACGTTGAAGAACGATATCGTAAGACTCTTTTTCAGCGATTGTGTTGATAGCTTCTTGTACTTTAACTAAAAGCTTGTTTTGCTCTTCACCTTGACGACGACGCATGTCTTCATCAAGTGCTTTGCCTTTTAGTTGGAAATCAGATTTTAGTGATTCCATTTTACGTACAAGATCTGTTTTTTGGCTTTCGCTCATCAACGCACCATCACGTTGCTGCTTCTCAACCATAATACGCATTTCTTCTTGCATTTTTTGTACGTCAGCAACACGATCACCAAACTCAGTTTTTAGAGATTGTGAAATTTGTTCACGTTGTGGCAGTTGCTCAAATACTTCGCCCATGTCAACCACAGCAATTTTTTCAGCATGTGCCATCATAGGTGCACTTAAAAATGCCATTGTTACTAACGCGCGATTTACCATCTTTTTCAAAATAGACTCCTTGTTATTATCAGCAAAACTTGCCGAGTTTATTTGTTTTAGAACGTTTTGCCAATATTGAACGAAAAGATCTCTGTTTCATCATCTTCGTATTCTTTAATCGGCCAAGCCAAGCTAAACACCATAGGTCCCATCGGTGATAACCATTGAACACTCATACCCCAAGAGGCACGGATTCGACTTGGGTCACTATAATCTTCCAATTTATCAAACTCATCGGCTGGAAGATATCTATACGAGTCATAATCAAACTCGGTATCCCATACGTTACCAGCGTCAACGAAGAAACTAGTACGTACTGAATTAGAATAAGCCTCATCCAAGAATGGAGTAGGAACAATCATTTCCATACTCGCTGTCGCGATAGCATTACCACCAATCGAACGACCTGAACTTACTTGAATTTGATTCGGCTCACCAGGTAATGAACAGCTATCACCAGAAGGATCCGGCGAACATGGCTCACTACCACGGTATAGATAGAACGAACGTGGGCCAACTGAGTTAGACGAGAAACCACGTAATGAACTGCTACCACCTGAATAGTAGTTCTCCCAGAAAGGAAGAATTTGGTCATTGTCGTTAAACTGACCATAACCATTCGCATAACCTAAACGAGCACGTGTTAACAACACGAAACCATGGTTACGAGTTAAAGGTAAGTAGAAATTAGTATCTAAATCGGTTTTAAAATACTGTAAATCTGAACCAGGAATCGTCGCCTTAGCACTGAAACGCTGTGATGAACCGTCGGTTGGGAAAGTACCACGGTTTAATGTGCTGCGAGACCAACCACCGTTAAGCTCAAAGTTATCAAAACTTAAATCTGCATTAGGATCGTCAGATTCACGATATACATTATAAAACCGTAAAGCTTGCTCGTAAGCTGAAATTTCAGAAATCGAGTTATGACGGTAACCAATACCACCGTTTAAACGGTTGTATTCATTAATTGGGAAACCAGAATTTAACGCAATACCGTATGATTTGTTTTTATAGCGCTCAAGGTTAGCCTCATTCGCATCAAATTCATTCCAGTAAATACTGCCACCTAAACTTACTCCGTCTTTAGTAAAGTAAGGGTCAGTGTACGAGAAGTTAACGTTCTTAGAGTATTTATTGGTATTTAAGCTAACACCTGCTTGGTTACCCGTGCCTAAGAAGTTACTTTGCTGAACACCAAACTGAAGACTTAAACCTGATTCGGTACCATAGCCAACACCAGCGTTAAATGAGCCAGAAGGCTGCTCTTTAACGTTAAAGGCGACATCAACAAGATCGTCACTGCCTGGTACTTGAACTGTTTCAGTGTCGACGGTTTCGAAGTAACCCAAACGGTTTAAACGTGCTTTTGATTGCTCAACTTGCGCAGAGTTCAACCATGCACCTTCCATTTGACGTAGTTCACGACGCATCACTTCATCTTTAGTCACCGCATTGCCACTAAAGTTAATTGAGCGAACATAAACACGCTTACCAGGATTTACATTAATATTTAATGCAACTTCCTTGGTTTCGTCGTTAATTTCAGGGAACGTTTTTACTTCAGGATATGCGTAACCAAAGCGGCCTAAATATTTACTGTACATTTCTTCGGTGAATGTCACATCACCACCGTTATACATATCGCCTTCTTTGATTGGCAAAATGGCTTTCATTAACTTTTCACGGCCCATTAACTCGCCAGTCAGGTTAACTTCAGACACTTTATATTTTTCACCTTCATCAACATTGATGGTGATATATAAGCCTTTTCTATCAGGTGTCATCGCAACTTGAGTCGAGGTGACTTCAAAGCGAATATAACCCTGATTATGATAATAAGTTTTAACCGTCTCTAAGTCGGCTTGTAACTTTTGCTTTTGGTAACGACGTTCACCGAATAAATCCCACCAAGCAACATAGTCTTTTAACTCAAGTAAACCGATAAGTTCTGCATCAGAAAAAACCGTATTTCCTACTACGTTAATTTGGCGAATTTCAGCCGCTAAGCCTTCAGTAAAGTTAAATTTAAGTTCAACACGGTTACGAGGTAAGTTGATCACTTCCGCTTCAACTTTTGCACCGTATTTACCTACACCGTAATAAAAATCTTGCAGGCCTTTTTCAATACCAGACAGCATGGTTCTATCAAGTGACTCACCGATTTTAATGCCTGAGCCATCCAAACTTTCTTGGAGCTGCTCATCTTTAATATCTTTGTTACCTTCAAAGGTAACAGCACTGATTGTTGCACGCTCTTTAACATTGACAATCAATATACCACCTTCGTGGGCTACACTGATTGTTTCAAAGTTGGTTGAGGCATATAAGCTTTTTATCGCTTGTTGTAATTTAATTTGGTCAACAGTATCACCCACTTTGACGGGGAGACTTAACAAGGCAGCACCGAGTGCAACTCGTTGTAAACCATCAATCTGGATGTCGGTCACTTCAAATGGTTGGAAAGGTTCAGCCACACCATTGCCTGAAAATGACGCACCGACTAAAATCATCGAGGCAAAAAGTTTATTCAATCTCATAGAGCACTTCTAATTATTTGTGTTCCCTGCTCAGAGTCTGGAAAAATCGTTAAAGAGTGCAATACTCATCAACAACAGCAACATAGCTGCACCAAACCTGAATCCTATATCCTGTACCTTCTCTGGCACAGGCTTACCCGTAATCACTTCGATAAAGTAATACAGCAAGTGTCCCCCATCGAGTACTGGCAAAGGCAATAAATTAATTATGCCTAAGTTCACACTGATGAGTGCGATAAACCCGAGAAAATACACCAATCCATAGTCAGCACTGGTACCAGCACCTTGGGCTATAGAAATCGGACCGCTCAAGTTTTTCACCGACACATCGCCGGTAAACAGTTTTCCAATCATCTTAAAGCTGACAACGACCAGTTGCCATGTTTTATCTGCCGCAGCAGCAAAGGAATCTACTATGCCATACTCAAGCTGGAAGCGCATACTTTCAGGCCAATCAATTTGAGTCGGACTCACACCTACTACACCAATTGTTTCTCCATTAGCATTGGTTTGCGCTTGCGGAGTCACAATTAAGGTCTGTTGTTTATTATCGCGCAGAACAGTTAGCTCTACGTCTTTGTCTGCTGATGTTTGTATCACATCCACAAAAGCATTCCAATCTTGATAAGGTGTACGATTTATCTTAATAATTTCATCACCTAACGCCAATCCTGCAACCTCAGCTGCACTGCCTTTACTGACTAAAGCAATAACAGGTTCAATACCGGGCCGGTAAATGCCTAAGCCCATAGCTGTAATAGGTGATTCTTTATCTGGGTCAAATTGCCACTGGCGAATATCCAGCGTATAAGTTTTTAGCGGTGCTTGATCTGTGCTAGATGAAGATAATGGTTTTAAACTAATATCAAGTTCACGACCACCGATATGACTCACCAGAGCCAGATTAACTTCTTCCCAGTTTCTGACTTTTTGACCAGAAACAGACACAATTTGCATCGGCTCTTGCAGCTCTATTTGAGCAGCTGGTGTGTTTGCTCTAGTAGTATCAATAACTGGCTTAAGTGATGGCACGCCGATTAGATACATTAAATACAATGCAACAATCGCAAACAGGAAGTTAGCAATTGGTCCTGCTGAAACCACTGCAATACGTTGCCAAACCGTTTTACGATTAAACGCTTGGTCTTTTAACTCATCAGGAACGTCTTCAACACGCTCATCGAGCATTTTGACATAACCGCCTAAAGGTAGCATTGCGACAACATATTCAGTGCCATCTTTGCCAACTTTTCGCCAAATGGCTTTACCAAAACCAATAGAAAAACGTTCTACTTTGATACCACAACGACGTGCTACCCAAAAATGTCCGTACTCATGCGCAGTAATCAAAATACCCAGTGCGACAATAAATGACCCCAGGTTCCATAAAAAATCGAACATCGTTCTCCTACGAACTAGTTAATTGCTTTAATAGCTTCTCGTGCGATAACGCGAGCTTGAGCGTCTAAATTCATAATATCTTCGATAGTGCTTAATGACGATTGTGGTGTTTTTTCCAAACTAATCTCATTCACTCTAGCAATATCGGTAAAGTTAATTTGTTGCTTTAAAAATGCATCCACAGCTATTTCATTGGCAGCATTTAAAACTGTTGTTGCTTCCTGCCCTTTATCACAAGCTTGCATCGCAAGCGCTAAACATGGGAAACGACCATAGTCTGGTTCACAGAAGCTTAATTCTCTGAGTTTGAAAAAGTCTAAAGGTTCAACTCCAGCGTAAATTCTTTCAGGGAAAGACATACAATGCGCAATCGGTGTACGCATATCTGGGTTACCCATTTGCGCTATAACGGAGCCATCTAAGTACTGTACCATTGAATGAATGACACTTTGAGGATGAATAACAACCTTTAGTTGTTCTGCATTAGTATTAAACAGCCAGCGAGCTTCGATAAATTCCAGCCCTTTGTTCATCATCGTTGCTGAATCTACTGAAATTTTAGGCCCCATTGACCAATTAGGATGATTACAAGCTTGTGTTGGCGTCATTGCATTTAAGCTGGCTAAATCAGCCGTTAAGAAAGGACCACCAGAACCTGTTAATAAAATATGAGAAATCCCCGATGCAGCAAGGTCGCAATCACCTAAATTTGACTGCACTTCAGTTGGCATACATTGAAAAATTGCATTGTGTTCACTATCAACAGGAAGCAAGGTTGCACCACTGTCACGAGTCGCATTCATAAATAGCTCACCGGACATCACCAGCGCTTCTTTATTGGCTAACAAGACTCTTTTGCCCGCTTTGACCGCTGCAAAAGTAGAAGTTAAACCAGCAGCGCCAACAATTGCCGCCATAACGGTATCCACAGCGGATGATGTCACTAAATCAATTAGTTCGTCTTCACCTGTGAGTACTTCAGTCGTTAACGCTGCTGGCATGATAGCTTTAAGCGCTTTGGCCGCATCAGCGTTAACCATATGGGCATAACGCGGTTTATGCTCAATACAAAGCGCCAGCATTTTTTCAACACTGGAATTAGCCACTAATCCATAAACATTATATTGTTCAGGATTATGACTAATAACACTTAAAGTACTATTACCAATAGAGCCAGTGGCTCCGAGAATGACCATATTTTGCATGGCGAATTAAATCCAGAACGCTAGGTAAATAAAGGTAAATACGGGTAATGCAGCCGTAAGACTGTCCATGCGATCTAATACACCGCCATGGCCAGGTAAAATTTTACCTGAGTCTTTGATGTTAGCTGCGCGTTTGAACATACTCTCAGAAAGATCGCCAAATGCAGAAGCCACAGCTGTGATAAGTGTTACAGCTATCACTAACCCAAGCTCTTGTTCTGGTGAGTAATACATCACACCAAACACGACTGCCATGGTCGCAACTAAGCCTCCGCCCAAACCTTCTAAGGTTTTATTAGGGCTCACATTTGGCATCAATTTATGTTTACCAATCGAGCGTCCAGCAAAATAGGCACCTGTGTCAGCAGCCCAAACAATGAGCATCACCAAGAATACCAATGCACCACCAAAGTATGGGTCAACATTACTACTAATTGATTTAAGAGTAATTAACGATACAAAACACGGGATTAAAGTTAATTGACCAAACATCGACTTTAACATCGGGCTGTTTTTCCAAGTCACACTACTCTTTGGAAAAGTAAAAATCAGTAATGTACTAATAATCCACCAGAATAAACCGATGGTTATAATAGCTAAAAAGATTGGGTGGACTTGGCCTTTAAGCCACAAAGCCTCAACAGGAACAAATATATTCAATGACACTAAAATTATTGTCACTGTGGCTGTAAAGGTCCACTGGGTCGCGGTACATTGTGGGTCAATAAAACTGCCCCACTCTTTAGCACCAATCATAAAGACAGGGATAAGTGCCCAAGCAAAGTATTCTGCGGGTAAAAAGAATATGGCCCCTATCACTAAAGGGAGTAACCATAAAACTGTTATAATTCGTTGTTTTAACAAAGCAAAAGCCTCTTAAATATTCTTAAATAGCACGTATTTCTTCAATTTGACACCCTGTCAAACCGAATCTACGTTGCCTGCTGGCAAAAATGGCAAGGGCATCTTTAAATGCTTGCTCATTGAAATCTGGCCACAAAGTCTCAGTAAAGACTAATTCAGCGTATGCAGCCTGCCATAAAATAAAGTTACTGATGCGGTAATCACCGCCAGTACGTATCATTAAATCAACTTCATTTTGCTCGTTCATACAAAGTTGTTGATTTAATGCTTCTTCGGTTAATTCACTAGACGCTAACTCACCTTGAGCCACTTTGTCAGCCAGCTTTTGAGCAGCCTGCAAAATATCCCAACGGCCACCATAATTAGCTGCAACATTAAGTACCAGCCCAGTATTATCTGCAGTTTGTTGTTGTGCTTTATGGATCTGTTTTTGTAAACGCGCAGAAAAACGACTGATATCACCAATGATATTTAAGCGAACTTGATTGTTGTGGAGTAGCTTTATTTCTCTTTGTAAAACCGAGAAAAATAATTCCATTAATAAACTGACTTCTTTATCTGGTCTACGCCAGTTTTCGCTAGAAAAAGCGAACAAAGTTAATGACTCGATTCCGAGCTGGCTCGCGAGGCTCACAGCACGACGTACTGTTTTAACTCCAGCCTTATGGCCAAACACTCTTGGTTTCCCTTGTAACTGAGCCCAGCGACCATTACCGTCCATAATAATAGCGACATGCTTAGGAAGCGACTGCTTTACAACATCAGAAAGTTGACTAGGCAAAATTTCCGATGTTTCTAGTTCAGCATTCGATTCTGTTTCTGACTCATATCCAACAGTGGATGACATCTATTACAACCCTTTCAAATAGACAAACGCCGTGTAGTATAACCTTACACGGCGCTTTAACTCTAGCTTTGCTAGGTCGAGAATTAGACTTCCATCAATTCTTTTTCTTTAGCAGCTAAAATTCCATCAATATTCTTGATACTTGCATCAGTGAACTTCTGAACTTCATCTTCACTACGACGAACATCATCTTCAGTACACTCTTTTGCTTTTTCAAGCTTTTTAACTTCGCTAATTGCGTCACGACGTACATTACGAACGGCAACACGGCCATTTTCAGCTTCACCACGTACTACTTTGATGAAGTCTTTACGACGTTCTTCAGTTAGTGCTGGTAGCGGGATACGCATAGCGTTACCAGCAGTCATTGGGTTAAGACCTAGATCTGAACTCATGATCGCTTTTTCAACAGCTTGAACCATAGTAGCATCAAATACAGTTACATTTAAGGTACGTGAATCTTCGATACCAATATTTGCAACTTGCTTAAGTGGTGTCATTGAACCGTAATAAGACACTTGAATTGAATCAAGTAAACTTGGGTGAGCACGACCAGTACGTACTTTCGCCATTTGGTTTTTAGTAGCTTCAACACACTTGCTCATACGTTCTTGAGCATCTTCTTTAATTGTATCAATCACGATAAATATCCTTTTGGTCACAAATACTTATTACTTGAACGATTATCTGAGAATGGCACATAGATTTTTCTATGTCGATAGTCGTTCAAATGAAAATTTTCAGGCATTAAACAAACTAACCGTTAAGGTTAATTAGTTTTTAATGTGAGTGCCTTCTTCTTCACCCATGATAACACGACGTAAGGCACCAGGTTTATTCATGTTGAAAACTAAGATAGGCATGTTATGGTCACGGGCTAGCGTAAAGGCTGCTAGATCCATCACCTTAAATTCATTTTCTAAAACTTCATCATAAGTTAATGAGTCATATTTTACAGCTTCAGGATCTTTCATTGGATCAGCTGAGTAAACACCATCAACTTTTGTCCCTTTCAGAACCACTTCAGCTTCAATTTCAATACCACGTAAACATGCAGCAGAATCGGTGGTACAAAATGGATTACCTGTACCAGCAGCAAAAATTACCACTCGGCCAGATTTTAATAAACTAATGGCCTCAGCCCAGTTGTAGTCGTCACACACACCCTTTAAAGGTATAGCTGACATCAAACGAGCATTAACATAGGCACGGTGTAGCGCATCACGCATTGCTAAGCCATTCATCACAGTTGCAAGCATACCCATATGGTCACCAACAACACGATTCATACCAGCTTGTGCTAAGCCTTCACCACGGAATAGATTACCACCACCAATTACAACCCCAACTTGAATACCAAGTTCAACTAACTCTTTAACTTCTTGAGCCATACGGTCAAGAACTTTAGGGTCAATACCGAAGCCTTCTTCGCCCATTAACGCTTCGCCGCTTAACTTTAAAAGAACGCGTCTAAATGCAGGTTTTGGATTGGTGCTCATAATTTTTTCCTAATTATAACAAAACCGCAGCGGTTGCTGCGGCTTTAGGGTATGAAGAGATGTTTAATTACGCTTTTTTAGTAGCAGCAATTTGCGCAGCAACTTCTGCAGCGAAATCTTCTTCTTTCTTCTCGATACCTTCACCAACTTCTAAACGAATGAAGTTAGTTACTGAAGCGCCTTTCTCTTTAAGAATGTCGCCAACAGTTTTCTTTGGTTCCATGATATAAGCTTGGCCAGTAAGAGAGATCTCACCAGTAAACTTCTTCATACGACCGATAACCATTTTCTCAGCGATTTCTTGAGGCTTACCTTCGTTCATCGCGATTTCTACTTGAAGTGCTTGCTCACGAGCAACAACATCAGCAGGTACATCTGTAGGATTAACGAATTCAGGCTTAGAAGCAGCAACATGCATAGCAATGTGCTTAAGAGTTTCAGCGTCAGCTTCACCAGTTACAACAACACCGATACGGTCGCCGTGACGGTAAGAAGCTTGCTCAGCACCATCGATGTACTCAACGCGACGAACGTTGATGTTTTCACCAATTTTAGCAACAAGCGCAACACGAGTTTCTTCGAATTGTGCTTTAAGCTCTTCGATGCTTACTTTAGAAGCAGCTGCAACAGCTAGTACTTCGTTAGCAAATGCTAAGAAGTTGCCATCTTTAGCAACGAAGTCAGTTTGACAGTTAACTTCTAATAAAGCTGTGTAACCTTCGCCACTTTGAATAAGGATAGTACCTTCAGCAGCAATGTTACCTGCTTTTTTAGCAGCTTTAGCAGCACCACTTTTACGCATGTTATCGATAGCAAGCTCGATATCACCGTTAGTTTCAGTCAATGCTTTTTTACAGTCCATCATGCCAGCGCCAGTGCGGTCACGAAGTTCTTTAACTTGGGCAGCAGTAATTGCCATTGTTAAATCCTCTATTTAAATTCGTCTAATTTTGCATTTAAAAACAGGGGCCATAAGGCCCCTGCTCACCAATTTTTTATTGGTCAATAAGGGAGATGGAAACCATCACACCTTATTAAACAGTTTCTACGAAACCGTCTTGCTCAGCTTGAACAGCTAAATCTTGACCACGGCCTGAGTTAGCAGCTGCAGCAACAGAAGAAGTGTACAAACGGATAGAACGCATAGCATCATCGTTACCAGGAACGATGTAGTTAACGCCGTCTGGAGCAGAGTTAGTATCAACAACAGCAACAACTGGGATACCTAAGTTGTTAGCTTCTTTAATAGCAATATGCTCATGGTCAGCACCGATAACGAATAATACGTCAGGTAAGCCGCCCATGTTTTTGATACCGCCTAAAGATTTTTCTAACTTCTCTAGCTCGCGAGTACGCATTAATGCTTCTTTCTTAGTAAGCTTGTCGAAAGTACCGTCAACTGACTGGCTTTCTAGCTCTTTAAGACGTTTGATTGACTGACGAACAGTTTTCCAGTTAGTCAACATGCCACCTAACCAGCGGTGATCAACGTAGTACTGGTCACAAGAAATTGCAGCTTCTTTGATAGCTTCGCCAGCAGCGCGCTTAGTACCAACAAAAAGGATTTTACCTTTCTTAGAAGCAACGTTGCTGATGAACGCTAATGCTTCGTTAAACATTGGCACAGTGTGCTCAAGGTTGATGATGTGAACACCATTACGAGCACCGAAGATGAAAGGCTTCATCTTAGGATTCCAGTAACGAGTTTGGTGACCGAAGTGAACACCAGCTTGAAGCATGTCGCGCATTGAAACAGTAGTCATTTTATATACCTTAATTTGGGGGGTTAGACCTCCACGAATCCCATACCTTCGACTCTCGTTTGCTAAAATAGCCCACTAAGAGCACCCCGAAGAATGTGCCGATACGTGTGTGATTTAGTATTTAGTTAAATTGCCAACTATAACATGTATAATGGCCGCCATATTTTACGCTTAGTGGAACAGTAAGTGAAGAAAGTATTTATACTTTATTCAAATTACAGCTTCATTAAGACTTAAACATAACGGCGCGCTTTATACCATAACTAGGTAAAAAGCACAAATTTTGCCAAATTTATTTGCGCCTTTTTTGACTGATATAACGGTAAGAGAACATTCATGAGCATAGTCATCAAGACAGCAGAACAAATCGAAAAAATGCGTGCAGCAGGCAAATTGGCTGCTGAAGTACTAGAAATGATTGCACCCCATGTAAAAGTTGGTGTAACCACAGATGAGCTAAATGACATTTGTGCAAAGTTTACTGAAGAGCATGACGCTATATCTGCGCCGCTTAACTACCATGGTTTCCCTAAATCAATTTGTACTTCTGTTAATGAGGTTGTCTGTCACGGTATCCCAAGTGGTTACCAATTAAAAAATGGCGATATTTTGAATATCGATATCACAGTAATCAAAGATGGGTTCCATGGCGATACATCTAAAATGTTTTTAATTGGTGATGTAAGTCCAAAAGACAGAAGGCTTGCACGAATTGCACAAGAAAGCTTATACCTAGCGATTAAGAAAGTTCGTCCAGGTGTTAAATTGGGTGAAATTGGGACTGCTATCGAAAAGTTTATTAAAGCAAGTAAATCTGGCTTAGATAAATACTCAATCGTGCAAGACTATTGCGGTCACGGTATTGGCGAAGGCTTCCATGAAGAACCTCAAGTTGTGCATTATAAAAATAATGACAACACAGTATTAAAAGCGGGTATGTGTTTCACTATTGAGCCAATGATTAATGCTGGACGTTACACGACTGTTTTAGATAAAGAAGATAACTGGACAGTGACCACTTCAGATGGTAAAAAATCAGCTCAGTGGGAACACACACTATTGGTTACTGAAACAGGTGTAGAAGTACTCACATTACGTGGCGAAGAAGACTTCCCTAGAACTGTATAAATTTTAACGTAAATAAAGGACGTCAATGAACACTGCGCTGGTAGCTAAAAACACGCTTATTGAATTTAACCAGCGTTTATTGGAGCAATTTACTGCTAAACAACCAATAACTGAACTTGTTCAGCAGCGCTGCAAGTTTGTTGATGACCTTTTACTTGAAAGTTGGCGTAAGTTTGAATTAAACAATTTTCAAATAAGCTTGATTGCCGTTGGTGGATATGGCCGCGGCGAACTTCACCCACATTCAGATATTGATCTTCTTTTATTAGCTCAATCAGACATTGTCAGCCAACAAGCCAAAGATGCCATTAGTGAATTTATCACTTACTTATGGGATTCAGGCCTAGAACTTGGTCATAGTGTTCGCACTATCGAAGAAACCTTAGTTCAAGGTCAGCAAGATATCACCACTGCGACTAACCTCCTCGAAGCAAGACTACTAATTGGTCAAGAATCATTATTTGATGAACTTTATAATGCTATTAGACAAGAAGGTTTTTGGCCGTCGAATACTTTTTTCCTCGGAAAAATAGAAGAGCAACATCAACGTCACCTCAAAGCCAATGCTTTCGATTTAGAGCCAAACTTAAAGTCATGCCCTGGTGGACTGCGTGATATTCAAACTGTTGCATGGGTTGCCATGCGACATTTTGATGCTGCGACCCTAGCAGAACTCGTCGACCATGACTTTTTAGAGCCTGTGGAGCTAAAAGAGCTATTAGAGTGCCAAGACTTTTTATGGCAACTACGCTTTTGTTTACACATGATTGCTGGGCGAAACGAAAACCGTTTGTTGTTTGATTTACAAAGACAAGTCGCCAGCATGATGGGTTATGAAGATGAGACACAACTCGCTGTCGAACAAATGATGAAACGCTACTATCGCACAGTCAGGCGTGTGATGGAGCTTAACGAAATGCTGCTTCAGCTGTTTAAGCGCGCAACATTGAGCATGTCTTCATCATTGACTATCTATCCAATTAGTGAACATTACCAGCGCCGTGGCCGATATATTGAAGTCTTAGATGACCAATTATTTGAACAACACCCTGAACAAATCATTAATTTGTTTTTTCTAGTTGCCAAGAACTCTAATGTTAGACGTATATACGCGCCAACATTGCGTTTACTTAGACAAGCAAGGCGCAGGTTAAAAGCGCCACTGCAAGATAACCCTGAATGCCGTAAGTATTTTATGGCAATCTTAAAGCACCCTCGTGGTATTGCTGCATTATCACTCATGCACAAACATGGGATTTTATCTTCATATTTTCCGGCGTGGCGAAAAATTGAAGGTCAAATGCAGTTTGACTTATTCCATGCTTATACAGTCGATGAGCACACCCATAGATTACTGCTGAATATTGACCGGTTTGCACAACCAGATCAAAAAGATGAGTTTCCACTTGGCGCTATCCTAATTAATCAGTTACCTAAAAAAGGCTTATTGGTGCTTGGGGCTATCTTTCATGATATTGCCAAAGGACGAGGTGGCGACCACAGTAAATTAGGTGCTACCGATGCATTAGATTTTTGTAAGCTGCATGGTTTAAGCGATCATGACGGGCGACTTGTTGCATGGTTAGTGGAAAATCATTTGGTGATGTCGGTTACCGCTCAGCGCCGTGATATTTCAGATCCTGAAGTGGTAGCCAAATTTGCAGATCAAGTGCAGGATGCAGTGCATTTAAGTTACTTATATTGCCTTACCGTGGCTGATATCTGCGCTACTAACCACAAAGCATGGAATAACTGGAAAGGCTCATTATTACGAGATTTATATTTTTCCACCCAACGCGTGTTATCTCGAGGCAAAGAAAAGCCTATTGACGTTGCAGATAGGGTTTTAGAAGTCCAACAAAAAGCACAAAAAGAACTATTAAGACGTGGTGTGAAGCAAAAAGCCATTAATGAACTTTGGAGCCGCTTTAAAGATGACTATTTTTTACGTCATCAACCCAATCAAGTTTCTTGGCACACTGAAGCACTGCTTAAACATGATAAACAAAAACCATTAGTGCTCATCTCAAAACACACAACCCGTGGTGGCAGCGAGTTATTTGTTTACGCTAAAGACAAACCCAAGTTATTCGCCACTGTTATGACAGTGTTAGATAACAAAAACATAAATGTTCATGATGCTAACATCATGACATCAAACGATGATTACGCTTTAGATACTTTCGTTATTTTAGAGCAAGACGGCGAACCAATCAGCCAACTTTCACGTATCCAGTCGATTAAAAAGTCGCTTGAAAAGAGATTGGCGACACAAAAGTCTAAACCACCAAAGTTTAGAAAGATGTCACGGATCATGAAACCTTTTAACGTTCGCACACAAGTGAGTTTCTTACCGGGTGCGAAGCATGATACAAGTATGATGGAGCTAATTGCGTTAGACAGCCCAGGACTGCTAGCAAAAGTGGGTGATGTGCTTTACCGCTGCGATATCACATTATTATCAGCAAAAATTACCACCATTGGTGAGCGCGCCGAAGATTTCTTTATTTTACAGACTGCGCTCGGCCAAGCTCTTAGCGATGAACAACAATCACAATTATCTGAAGCGCTTTTAGAAGCGCTGACTCAACCTTTACATCAATAAATACAATTTGGGAGAAAGTAATGGAGGCATTACGCCAACGCATAGAAGCTGCATTTGAGGCTCGTCAGGACATCACACCTAGCACGGTAGAGCCAAGTGTTCGTGCAGATATCGAAACTGTTATTAGCATGCTTGATAAAGGTCAAGCTCGCGTAGCAGAGAAGATTGATGGCGAATGGCATGTACATCAGTGGTTAAAGAAAGCCGTTTTACTTTCTTTCCGTATTTTCGACAACGAAGTTGTTGAAGGTGGTGACACTAAGTACTTTGATAAAGTGCCACAAAAATTCTCTGACTACACAGCTGAACGCTTTAAAGAAGAAGCCATTCGTGTGGTTCCACCAGCAACCGTTCGTAAAGGCTCATTTATCGGTAAGAACACCGTATTAATGCCATCTTACGTAAACCTAGGCGCATTCGTTGATGAAGGCACTATGGTTGATACATGGGCAACAGTAGGGTCTTGTGCTCAAATCGGTAAGAACGTTCATTTATCAGGTGGTGTTGGCATTGGTGGTGTACTTGAGCCATTACAAGCTGGCCCAACCATCATTGAAGATAACTGTTTCATTGGCGCACGTAGTGAAATTGTTGAAGGCGTTGTTGTTGAAGAAGGCAGCGTAATCTCAATGGGCGTATACATTGGCCAAAGCACACGTATTTTTGACCGTGAAACTGGCGAAGTTCATTACGGCCGTGTACCTGCAGGTTCAGTGGTTGTATCAGGTAACTTACCTTCTAAATGTGGTACATACAGCCTATACGCTGCAATCATCGTTAAGAAAGTCGATGCTAAAACTCGCGGTAAAGTGGGCATTAACGAACTTTTACGTATCGTTGATTAATACGTTTTATTAAGAATGAGTAGATGTTCTTTCATCTAGCTTACTCTATAAACGTAAAAGGCTCAGTATTCTTACTGAGCCTTTTTTATAAGCGGTATTATCTTAAGTGCAGAGTTGTGTTAATTTCAGAATACGACTGTCTTATTACCATAAACCACTACTTGTTCTTCAAGTACCAGTTGCAAAGCTTTACTTAATACGCTCTTTTCAACATCACGACCATTGTGAGCCATTTCTTCCGCGCTAAAGCTATGATCCACATTAATTACATCTTGTTTGATGATAGGCCCTTCGTCTAAACAGTTATTCACAAAATGGGCTGTCGCGCCAATAATTTTAACTCCCCTTTCCCACGCTTGACGATAAGGTGAAGCACCAATAAAGGCCGGTAAAAATGAATGGTGGATGTTGATAATAGTATTAGGGAATTCAGCAACAAACTCAGGCGTTAAAATACGCATAAATTTAGCGAGAACGATATAGTCTGGAGAGTACAACTTAATTTTCTCAAGCATCGCTTGTTCATGTTGCTGCCTATCCAAACCTTGATGACAGACATGATGGAATGGAATATCAAATTTTTCAGTTAAACCTTGTAAGATATCGTAGTTTCCGATGACTGCAGCGATTTCAACATCTAAACCACCGTAATAGGATTTCATCAGGATATCACCTAAGCAGTGCGCTTCTTTGGTAACCAGCACCACAATTCGTTTTTTACCTGCATTAACCAATTTCATATGATTCTGCTCTGGTAAAACATCACGTAAATCAGCTAATAACTCCTCATCATTAATCTTACCCTCCAGCACCGTACGCATAAAAAAACGGCCTTGCTGATGGTCAACAAATTCGGTGTTCTTAATAATATTCAGCTGATGCGCAAAACACACTCCAGTGATCTTGGCGATTAACCCTTGGGCATCTTCACAATCTGTAATTAAGATTTTGCGAGGTATTGGTGTTAAATCGGCATCACTTTTTTGACTAACCTGTGTGTTTTTCATAAATAAACTACTCATATCAATAATTAAAAACGCATTTACGAATTCATTAATAACACAGCCGTATAGAAAGTAACTGTTGATAGCATTGTTTTTACGATTACAGTCGATTAAAGTAAAATGCTTTGTAGTATTTATAAAATTATGTAGAAAATGATGACAATTCTACAATATCAATGGATAAAGTTACTCAAATAAGCAGTTTGCTTAAATTAGGAAGGTTAAGTAACTTTAGGAAGGTTAAGAGGTTAAATACGAGTATCTAGGTACTTCTGTAACAGTTTTCTGAGGCTTTCAGCTTTAGTGCCAAATACCACTTGGACACCCTTGCCTACTTTTATCACCCCTTTTGCTCCTAGTCTCATTAATCTAGGCTTATCTACCAGCTTGGGATCTACCACCGCAATCCTTAACCGAGTTAAGCAGGCATTGAGCTCAACGATATTTTCAGGCCCACCTAAAGCACTTATCATCGACCTTAAGCTTTCTTTATTACCTTCTTCATCTGACTCCAAACGGCCTGGCGTTTTTAAATTAAACGCTAAAATGCTTACTCTAAAAATTAGGTAATAGATAAAAGCGGTTAATGGCCCTAGAAACCAAAACCAACTGGTATTACTTGATTGAGCAAACAGCAGACTAAAATCAATTAATCCATGGGAAAAAACCACACTATGGTTAACATCAAGTAAAATACAGACGGTATAAGCAAGCCCTGTTAAAATTGCATGAATAACAAACAAAACAGGCGCAACAAACATAAACGCAAATTCAATGGGCTCCGTGATACCTGTAAGCCAACTTGTTGCAGCAGCCGATAACATAATACCTGCGACCCGGTTTTGCTCTGACTTATCAGCGCAGCGCCAAATCGCCAAAGCGGCTGCAGGTAATCCCCACATTTTAATTAAATAACCGCCAGCTAAATTTCCAGCTAAAGGATCGCCTGCAAGGTACCTCGCTATTTCCCCACGCACCATTTTACCTTCATGAAAGTATTGACCTACTTCAAGATAGAAAGGCGCGTTCCAAATATGATGTAAACCTAGTGGAATTAAAAAGCGCTCAATCGTGCCATAAACCCCAAAGGCTATTGCAGGATCTTGGTATACCGCCCAAAGGGATAATGAATCAATGTAATAAGCGAACGTAGGCCAAATATGGGCAAGTACAAAAGCCAAAGCAATGGCGAATGGAATGATGATGAGCGCCGCACTTCGTTGCCCCTCAAAAAATGACAACATGGCGGGCAATTTTACATCCTGACTTAACCTAACCACAAAACAGGTTAACCCTCCGACTAATATACCACCCGCTATCCCTGTATCTATGGTTTCAAGCCCCCATATTGGTCGCGAGTTTAAGTCGTAAATAGCAGTGAACGCTCCCAAACTAGAAATGAAGACGCCAAAACCAAATACTGCAACGAATGCAGCTATACCTTGATCTTTACAAAAGCCTATAGCGATAGCTATCGCAAACAATAACGGCATCATGGTAAAAATGAGGTTACCCACTGCCAAAAAAACGGTAGCAAGTTCAGGAGGGATAAATGGTAAGGGGTTAAATGATAAGCCGAGCATGACGCCGGCAGCCGGTAAAATCGCAATAGGAATAAGCAGCGCCTGACTAAGGCGCTGGGCAAATTTAAACCATTGCTGGCTAAGCCTTCTTAACTGGCGAGAGATTGAACCGCTGCGTGCCAAGCTGGTATCCATTGTGTCGCTTCAGTTTCAGGTTCCATGGTTTCACATGCATCAATCTCTAACATTTTGGTGATGCTTTTAGCGCCAAGTTCAATAAATAATTCATTAAACTGTTTAGCTGCGCCACAAAACGTTTCGTAACTTGAATCACCAAGTCCAATGATACTGTATTGTAATTTAGGTAAGTATGGCGCCACAGATTTAAGTTCAGCAAACCATTGGGCGATATCATCAGGTAAATCGCCTTGACCGGTTGTAGACGTGACTATAATCAGTAGCTCATCTTCACTTGGGACATAGCCAGCGAGATCTGTAGGTTGCAGTAAGTTAACTGAATATTCTAATTCGGCAATTTTATCGTTCAGTGTTTCGGCAACAAATTGCGCACTACCATATACCGTGCCGAACACTAAATTAACTTTTTCCATGATATACTTCTCTTTAAGTTAACTGACTTCTATAATTCATTTAGCAGTACTGCTGCTTTATGAGGTTGATAACTTCACCATACTGTATTCTAATGCTAGGCTGCAAGTATGAAATACAAACAAAAGTAATAACTTACCCAATCGTTAAGGTTACTGTTATGCGTCAGGCCAACAGGCACAGATTGTTTAAACTGCAACATAAATCAGCCCACATTAGACGTAATTTCTATTTTCGTTGTGAACAACAAGATACCAGTGAACCCCTAGCTAAAATTGAAGAGTTTGAAAAACTTAAATCAGTTTTATTAGCACATACCAAAGCACCGCTAAAAGCCAGTTAATATCTACCGCGTTATTTTAGCTAATAGTCGTCGGTAAATGTCATCGGTAAAGATATCGTCGATAATCATATCTTCGCAGATAGCTGTATCGTCGGCTTGAATGTTTTTAAACAACTATAAAAAAGAGATACCTAAATAGATATCTCTTTATCTTCGCTCAAGTTCACATTTTTTACAGCATGACTCAGTTAAGCAATGTCTATCGTACTGGCATTATCAAGCTCTTCCTGCCAACCGAATTGTTCAAATATAGTCAGCCACTCTTGTTCTAGTTCAGCCTCAATATGCATTAATTGCTTGGTCACTGGATGAGTAAATCGAATCGACTTTGCTATTAACCACAAGCGATTAACCTCAAAGTGAGATCGGAAAAACTTATTCTGTTTACCATCACCATGGGTAGTGTCACCAATAATAGGGTGGCGTAAATGCGCCATATGGCGACGTAACTGATGTTTACGCCCTGTTTGCGGAGATAACTTAATTAAACAAAAACGACTTGAAGGGTATCTTCCTGAACTAAAGGGAATTTCAGCATTTAAAAGCGGAGCATAATCCGTTACTGCATCTTGAGCAGGTTTATCCTTACGTGATTTCTTATCCGCCACATCGTCAAGTTCTACTTTAAGCGCATAATCAAGTCTCGCAGCTTCGTGCATATTGCCTCGTACTAATGCGAGGTATGTTTTTTCAATTTGATGCTGTTCAAACTGCTGACATAAATCTCGCGCGACTTCACTGCTTTTAGCGAAAACAAGTACACCTGATGTAGGTCTATCTAAGCGGTGAACAGGAAATACATGACAGCCGACTAAATCACGCGTCAGTTGCATCGCAAAAAAACGTTCCTTTCTTGCTAAATAAGAGCGATGAACCAATAACCCCGCAGGTTTATGGATTGCTACGATATGCTCATCTTCAAACAAAATTTCAAGCTCGGGGGCGATTTCATCGCTTCCTTCCACATCAGCTGAATTAATCTCACTATCAGTACTGTTGACATCAACATCATTAGTATCGAAATACTCATCTTCAGCAAATGGGCTGATATATTTCTCTTCAGTCATTGTATTTACCTTTTACTGACGTGTTAAAAAGTCATCTATCTGCTCTAGCAAAGTCGCTAATTTGGTAAGGTCTTTATGATTTATCCATGCTTGCTCAGCCATTGGTGTTAAAGAGATTTGTGTCGGCAATGGCAAGCCTTGAGCTATCATCTGACTCATCTTAGGAATGAATATAAACTGCAGCCATTGTTCAAAACGTAGTGTGTCACAGGCAAATGGCGCTGTACTAGTTAGAGCAAAATCGCTTGGTGCATTTTCGGACCATAAAGCACTTTGCTTGAGTTGTTGTTCTAACTGATTTAAAAATTGAGCGGTTTGAATATGAGGCATAACGGCAGGTTTTCGCTTAAACGGTTTGAATAATCACTATTGTTTGTGCGACTAATCATATCATCAGACGGCAGTTAACCCTATAATAGCGGCAAGATTATCGCGATAAATAAGCTCCCATGACACAACTTGAAACCTTAAGCCAATTCCTAGACACCGCTAACACTCAATTTCAGGTTTATGATTTAGGCCGTAGAGTTGAAAACATTGATCCAGTGTTATTCAACCAAATTGAAG
Source organism: Shewanella goraebulensis (assembly GCF_030252245.1). Classification (NCBI taxonomy): domain Bacteria; kingdom Pseudomonadati; phylum Pseudomonadota; class Gammaproteobacteria; order Alteromonadales; family Shewanellaceae; genus Shewanella; species Shewanella goraebulensis. Next base: position 1,781,999 of record NZ_CP126972.1, on the reverse strand, counting down.
CATTGAATACCCCTTATCCTTTTCCAATTCAAGGCCATGCCCAATTTGCCATTGTGTTTTGGCGCGAAGATCAGCCACCATTTATTTGGTTTTTAAAGCTGCCTCTTGATGAGCAAGGTTTACTTTCTCCAGCTCAACGTAGTCAGTTTATTAAAATGATTCTTGAAGCTTTAGGCCGCGATCCGACCAAAGCCTTATCAGATGAAGAACAAGAGCGTTATGCAAACCATCCGTTCAGCTTCAAGCCTAGCCAGGAAAAACTCGCTTTATTTAATGCCCTGGTGAAAAAACAATTAAGCCAGCAAGCGTCAGCGCAATACGAATATGCAGCGCAGTATTTTTCAAATCTAAACGAAACTAATGCCGATAATGACTGCTGGCAGCAACTGGGTTTACAGGGTATTGCTGATGTATGTGTTCGCTTGGATAAGTTCGATCATGATAAGAATATCAATGCAGCAATTTCACTTGCGCCATTAGAAGTACAGGCAGCAATTTGCCAATGTTTAGAGCATGTTACGATTTCAAACCCGTTAGCCGAAACCTTATTCGATAAGTTGTCTGCCGCAGAAATTGAACATAAACATATCTACCTTAGAGCATTGGCTTCTCAGCCAGAGTTGACACAAAAAGCGATTAAACAGTTAGTAAATTATCAGCAACTTGATGAAAACTTATTAATCACTATTGCAGCAAGAAGTTGGACAGCATTAAAAGATGATGCAACCCGCAAACTTTATCTTGAAGTGTTAGCCAACCAACCACAAAACTTCTTTAATCAAGTTTTTGCTGATATCGTAGCTATTCCAAGCCTACGAGATTCGCTGCTTCTAGATTTAAGAAGCGCTGATCGTAGTGAAAAACTTTCTTCCGCCATCGGCGGGTTATTTAGGGCCGTTAGCCAATGATGTCAGATTTTATTTTAATCGTCGCTGTTGTGGTTGTAGCAGCGTTTTTTTGGCAGTTACGTCAAATGGCTGAAATCAGTCGTCGATATGCTGAAAGATCATGTGCCAATCAAAAAGTACAGTTGCTTGCTATTGCTATGGAGTCTGCTCGGCCCAGCATAGGCGGTTCAACAGGCTTATGCTGGCGTGCAAAATTTATGTTTGAATTCAGCACTGACGGTATGAATCAATATCGCGGTCATATTAATATGCACAGCAAAAAAATAGAGAAGATTAACTGGCCAATCTTTCCAGAGCCTGAATGGATGGATGCACCCACGGCAAAAGGTAAGTTCGGTGGTTGTGGCGGAGCATCAAGTTGCAACTCAGGTAAATGTCGTTAATACCTGCGTATTTATTGGGGTGAGTTTCAAGTAATGAATACAGATACTTAACCGTTAACTTGATTCAGTTGATACTGCCAAGTTAAGCAAACTATTAAACGTCATTAAGAGCATTACTCTTGATGGCGTTTTTTATTGGCTTTGTTTAAAGGCGAATATTTTAAATAGGAAATTCAAGCTTATTAACTTTATTTAAGCAAAAGAAAGACCGCGGCAATAATAAATCGTCGCGGTCTCTTGTACTTTTGTTAAGCCATCCAGCTATTTCTGTGCTCCCTGCACCATCCATGCGTCTAACTTGCTCCGTGCGCTATCCGTATTCGATCCTTGATGTTCCATGTACAATTAAGTACTGTCCCTCTTACTCGATTATCCTTTGACCGAGCCTGCTCAAATCCTTAAGCGTGTCCTTTAATTCATCCTTGGTTTTCTTCCATGACATCCATGATTCAATCTATTGCATCCATCGCAATCACTGTTATCCATAACAGCGCAAATCCATTTAATTGATGTCCAAATTTAAAATCCATTTCACCATAAAGTCATTCATCATTGCTGATGTCAGTGTCATCCTTTAACACTGTCGTTATCCTTAACGAGGCTTTATCGTCTACCTAATTAAAGTGTTTATAGTCATCATCCTGATGAGCAACAACAATAACTAAGGTTTATCCTTGGTGAGCCATCACAACAAACTATTGCAATAATCTTTTGTTACAGCCACTCGCTAAAATCCTAATAAGCTGCAGACTAACTTCACTCTGCTAAAACACATCCTGTGTTTATTTGCTTCCTTGTGACTTATTTTAATCGATATGTGAGTAAATAAATATGCATCAAACACCAATTTAACACCCAAACAACAAACAGCTTTAGGGGTAACTTAAATAAACCAATATTATACAACAACTTAAAACAGAACAGCCTAAAGCACCTCAGTTAAAAGCGCTTAATCTTACATCGCTTGTGAGATATATCTCACAAGACCAATAGAAAAGAGAGAAGATAAGCCTTTTGGGTGATTCACATATTTAACATTTGCATAGCTGAATTGCACCGTTGAACGCATAAATATTGATTTGAATTATGCATAAAAAAGCGCAACCTTATAAACAAGATTGCGCTCATTTTACTCTTTGTTAGCTTTCCTGCTAAATTGTGCTCCCTGCTCCATCCATGCGACTATCTATGCTCCCTGCTCCATTTATCCTTTAGCACTCAATTTCCTTGTATTGCTCATATTAAGCAGTACTTGAGTTTTCATTCCTTTGAATCAGTCTATCCGTTTGACTGAAAATCTTGCTCCTAAATATACCATCCTGGTATGTGCTTCCTGCAATCCTTCATCATCCTGATGAGGGTCATCCTTATTTCAGTTAATCATTAACTGAGCTCATGCCCATTCCTTGAGCGTGTCCTAGCTTCATCCTGAATTGAGTGTTACTTATCCTGAACTTCAAGATAAATATCATTATCCACTTTAAGCAATAATATTCACTTTAACTGCATTTAGTTAGTTAACTCGTTTAATAACTTTATTGTGATTACTTCCTGTAGCTCACAACATTATTTAACTGATTGCTTAATGAGTTCATTGTAATCAATAGATGGGGTCGAAATGAGTCAAAAACGTGATGAAACAAATAATTCACAAACGAATAATCAACCAAGAAACATAAGTTATTGTTTAAATGCAAATAAATAGAAATCAAAGAGAAATATGATAGTCTCTAACACACGAAAACCTACACCATTGTGAGATAAGTCTTACAAGTAAAAGTAACAGTTAGCTTGACGAAGAACCCAAGTTAAGTCGTTTTTTTAACATTTTCGCAAACATCACCCAGTCCGCCAGTAAGCTATATAATGGATACTCAAAAGTAGCAGGCCTATTTTTTTCAAACACAAAGTGACCTACCCATGCAAAACCATATCCAATAACGGGCAATAACAGTAATTGCCACCATTGCTGATTAATCAGCGTGAAGATGATTAACCCAATGATTAAGCCACTGCCGACATAGTGCAGTCTTCTGCATGTCGGGTCTTGATGCTGAGATAAATAGAAAGGATAAAATGATTTGAAATCTTGATATTTTTTGTCACTCATTACCTTATCTCGCTTTACTTACTTGGATAAATTAAAATTTCACCATCAACACTGCCAATTGCCAGTTCAGATAAATGATTAAAACCTTCTCGAGTAAATAATTCAGCATGCTTTGCATTATTAACAAATACGCCAATACCGTCTAATTCCGGCTGTTCATCACACCAACTTAATACTGCTTGTATTAATTTAGAGCCATTACCTTTACTCTGTTCAATCGGGGATAAAGCAATAAACTGCAAAATACCGTATTGCTTACTCGGCAAACTTTCTAAAATGCTATGCTCTTTTTTAATTAAAGCTTGAGTAGAATTCCAACCGGTGCCCAGCACCATTTTTAAACGCCAATGCCAATATCGGCTTTCACCTAATGGCACTTGATGAGTGATCACACAGGCGACTCCAATCAGCCTTTCATCATCAAACCAACCAATCAATGGTTGCTCTTGTTGCCAAAGCTCAGTAAGTTCTTCACGAATTGCAGCTCGCAGCTTTTGCTCATAACTCGCTTGATTGGTGGTTGCTAAAGCTTCAATAAAGAAAGGATCATCATGGTAGGCGTTATAAATTATTGACGCTGCAACGCGTAAATCTTCTGCGGTTAAATAAACAGCTTTATGCTTTTCTAACGTGTTCTGTTCCATGTTTACACTCTTTACTAAGCCAAGTTAATAGTTACAACTTAACAAGTTTGAAACATATTGCAATTTTAACGCTGTCACCTACGCTTAAACTTGGCTTAGCAACCAAATTCAACTTTAAATTGGTGAACAATATGGACACGACCTCTGCGACGCTTTCTCACTTGTTTGAACAGCTTGGACTGGATTCGTCACAATCAGCAATAAAACAGTTTCTTTCGCAACATACTATTACTGGCAATACTAAAATAATCGATGCTGATTTTTGGAATCATGCTCAAAAAGCTTTTTTAGAAGAGAGTTTGGCTGAAGACGCCCAGTGGTCAGAGTTAATCGACCAACTGGACGTGCTTTTACGTCAGTAAAGATTAAATTTTTTGATATGCAGTGTCGCCCCAACCAACTAATTTATTGTCACTAATGACCACTGGGGTACATTCATCTTTAGTGGTCTTGCCGTCGCCTTTACTCCACTGAGTTCGATAAAAGAGTACGTTAACTTCTTTTTTCGGACTTTCAGCGTCTGCTTGAGTAACGTATGCCTCACTGAAATCAGCAGTTCCCATCAATATAGTGACTTGATCTCGCGCCATACCCATAGTGAGTTTTGATAAATTGGCTCTGTTAGTTTGTTGCTGTGTTTCCCAATAAGAATCACTGTGCTTACCTTCACTGCCACCTACATGAAATACACAACCACTTAATGAAAGGCTAGTTGCTGCCATTAAAAATGCTAAACCCAATTTTGCTTTCATGATACTTCCTTATTATTAAAATGATTCTCACGTAATTTCTACTCAAACTGTTTTTGAGATACGTTATAATGTTGTCAGTTATCAATAAGCTAAAAGTGTGCCAGTTTTTATATCACTGATTTTATTAACTTTTATTAATCAACAATAACTAATTGAGTATTTTCACTAATCAATAATGAGGATTTTCACCAATTATGAGCCCAATCGAACAAGTCCTCGCAGCGGCTAAAACCATTGCAATGAATGGTCACACGCCCACAATGGCATTAGTTAAAGGCAAGTTAGGCGGTAAAGTTCCTATGCCTTTGCTTATCCAAGGATTACAACAATTTAAAGCCATTCCTAAAGACCAATGGCAAACTCTGCCCGACTTAGGTGATGCACTTGAGTCAAATAAGCCTGCAGCAAACACAGATACGCAGCTCATAGAACAAAAACTACTGACTCAAATGCAGCAAATGAAAACCGAATTTGAGAGCAAAATCTCGTTATTGGAAAAGCGCATTACCCAACTTGAAAACGAAGCGTAAAAGATGAATAACTGCCGTTAGTGCTATTGATCATTTGCAGAATTGACCACTAGCACAATTATTCATTGTTTAATAACGCAGGCGCATCTCGCTTATAACCCTAAAAGCTAAACGGAAACCCCATGTTTGTCACAGAGCTAAGATTTGAATGTTTTGCGGATACCACCATCACAGCAGCCGAGAAAGCCATTAACCACTACCTCGAATCTTTACGAGCAAACGGTCAAATATTGGGAAGAGAATTTGCTGTAGCTTTCAACGAAGGCGAATTTAAAGTTCGATTATTAATGCCGGAAAAAACTAGCTTATCGAGCCGCCATAACAGCCCATGGACGAAACAAGCTTTACTGCAATTGACTGAAGCTAAGTTACTTGCACCACGTGAGAAGTACATTGGCCAAGACATTAATTCTGAACAAAGTAATGAAGAAGCACCAAGTTGGCAGGTGCTTTATACCAGCTTCGTACATATGTGCTCGCCATTAAGAAGTGGAGATAACTTACTCCCTATACCGCTGTATCAAATCCCAGCCACTTTTAATGGCGATCATAAGCGAGTTATCCGTTGGCAGACTGAGTGGCAAGCATGTGATGAACTGCAAATGGCCGCAGCAACACAAGCTGAGTTTGCTGCACTAAATGAGATAACCAGCCATAAAAGTGACTTATTCAGACGTGGTTGGGATATTCGCGGCAGAGTGGAGTTTATTACTAAAATTCCAACCTACTATTATCTTTACCGAGTCGGCGGTGAAAGTCTTGCGATTGAAAAAGAACGCGCTTGCCCGCGTTGCGGCTCAAAGGAGTGGCGTTTAGATGAACCACTGTTAGATATGTTTCATTTTAGATGTGAGCCTTGCAGAATCGTATCCAACATCTCATGGGATCATCAGTAACAGTTCAATGGTTTCATAATAGGTTTACTTGTTATTGCCATTTAAATGAAAATTAAAAAGCCAGACCTGATAGACAAGGTCTGGCTTTTTTAGATTTAAAACGAAGGGCTATTTTTTACCTTTCACTAAATCATTCCACATCATTTTCATCCGCTGCCAAATTCCAGGATGGGCAACATAATTATCTTCAACAATGGGCTCAACTGGCGGCATAACTCTTGGTGTTAATGCATCAATGAATTCAGCTAAACTATCAGCAAGTTTTTCTTTTGGTCTATCACCTGGAATTTCAATCCACACGCTGCCATCTTCATTATCTACAGTAAGCATTTGATCGCCATCGCCTAAAACACCAACAAACCAGGTTGGCTCTTGCTTAAGCTTTTTCTTCATCATCAAGTGACCAATCACATTTTGTTGCAAAGATTCATAGTCTTGCTGATTCCAGACTTGCAGTAACTCACCCTCTCCCCAAGAAGAATCAAAATATAAAGGCGCTGAAAAATACTCACCATAAAAAGCATTAATATCTTGATGAAGTTTAATTTCTAATGCGTGTTCTACATTACTGAAATCTGAACTGTTTTTACGTTTTACCGCTTTCCAAAATACAGCATCATCTGATTCAAGATCATACTTACCTTCAATACAGGCGGATCCTTGCCCAAGTGGGAAATAACGGGGGTACTCGCCTAATACATCCTGATAAGCTTGAATATAACGGCTAGAAAAATGATCCAATGAAGTTGAACAAGACACTTAAGATGCTCCAGTTTTGGGTTATAATAAAAGTCTATTTTGACACGGAAACAGACTAGATGACACACAATCACGACCCCTATAGTGATGCAGATGCACTTAAAGGACTCACTTTAGGTCAAACTACGCAATATCAAGCAGAATATGATGCTTCACTGCTGCAAGGGGTACCTCGTAAACTTAATCGTGATGCTATTGAATTAACAGATACCTTACCTTTTCAAGGGGCGGACATCTGGACGGGTTATGAATTGTCTTGGCTTAATGCTAAAGGCAAACCTATGGTCGCAATTATTGAAGTTTACCTTGCTATTGAAAGTGATAATTTAATCGAATCAAAATCGTTTAAGCTGTATCTCAACAGCTTTAATCAAACGCGATTTGATAGTGTAGAACAAGTGCAACAGACTTTAACGACTGATTTAAGCAAATGCGCTAACGGCACTGTGACAGTCAAAGTGATTGAGCCAAAGCATTTTAACAACCAGCGTATTGTTGAACTGCCAGGCAATTGCATTGACGAGCTTGATATTGAAGTGAGCGACTACGAGTTTAACCCTGAGTACCTTCAAGATAGTACTGAAGATAAAAATGTCGTCGAAACCTTAACGTCAAATTTACTCAAATCAAATTGCCTGATCACGTCTCAACCTGATTGGGGTAGCGTAATGGTCCGTTATCAAGGGCCAAAGATTGATCATGAAAAACTACTACGCTATTTGATTTCTTTCCGTCAGCATAACGAATTCCACGAGCAATGTGTTGAACGTATTTTTACTGACTTAAAGCGTTACTGTAATTGTACTAAATTAACGGTTTATGCCCGATATACCCGTCGTGGCGGCTTAGATATTAATCCATTTAGAAGTGACTTTGAGCAACCTCCAGAGACCCATCGCTTAGCAAGACAGTAATTGTGTTAGTACTGAATCCCACCAACAATAAAGCCTGCTCTTGCTGGCTTTATTACTTTTTAGTTTTCAGGTTTCATTTTATAGATAAATATAAGAGTTCGAGTAATGCCAACAAATCTAACCTGTAAACCGCAACTTACTGATGAACTCTGCCACCAGCACTTCAAAATCTTTAAACCGTTTGGTTTTTTAAGTCAGTTTGTGCCCGAAACACGTAAGAAAAAACATCTGCTGGCAGAACTCTATGACTTCCCTGATAAAACCATGGCAATTGGTCGCCTAGATCATGACTCTGAAGGGCTACTGTTACTCACAACAGATGGCATGATGAGCCATAAAGTAAGAAGCAAAGGCATAGAGAAAGAGTATTACGTGCAAGTCGATGGCGATATCGATGACAAGGCGGTATCACTATTACAAAACGGAGTTGAGATTGGCATTAATGGCACAAAATATCTCACTCTGCCCTGTAAAGCATTCAAGCTAAACGCAGAGCCAATGCTTCCCTCACGCGGTAAAAAAATTCGCGATCCAAGACATGGACCTACAAGCTGGATATCAATCACCTTATGTGAAGGAAAAAACCGCCAGATTAGGAAAATGACTGCGGCAGTAGGTTTTGCCACATTAAGGTTAGTAAGAGTCAGAATTGGCGATATTCATATTGATGATATGCAAGCCGGCGATGTCATTTCACTTTGTAATTTTGATGCAGCACTTAAAAATCAACCCAAATAAAGCTAATGAAAATCTACCATATAATGGCTTGCTTTCGAGCTTTAAGAGCAAGCTTTTATATTTAGTTACTAAAATTAGCGGCTTGAGTTAGCCGTTTTAATTAGTTCTTAAAGCTAGCTATCAGAGCTGGCCAAATACACTTTTTCCATCGTAGTCTCAATTAACTTCCGAAGCCAGATTGTCGCAGGGTCTTGCTGATTGCGAGTTGGCCAAATACTGTAAATCGAAATCAACTGACTTTCGAATGGTAAGTCCATCAAGGTTAAATCAAAGGTTGCTTGGTAACTTTTGGCGTAGGTATAAGGCGCAATACAAATTGCATCGGACTTACTCACCCCTGATAACATAGTGAGAAGCGAAGATTTCTCGCCATACATGTGTCGCTCAGGTAAATGATCAGTTGAAATGATTTCTGCAACCCGCTGGTTGTGTCTATGTAAGCGATAGAATAAATGTTTCGCAGCAAAATAAGAGGCTTCGTCTATACCATGCTTAAATTGTGGGTGGTTAGCCCTTGCTACACAAACCAACTTTTCAGTGGCGATTTGTAGACTCGAAAAAGCGGCCTCAGTTGGCGGAACAATGTCTAAAGCCAAATCAATTTGCTGTTTTTTCAACGCTTGATACAAGTTCTCTTGTTCGATTATCGCCTCAGTAAAAATGATTTCAACCCCTTTATCAGCCACAGCTTTTTCTATGTCCGCTTCGATTAAATCAATTATCGACTCATTCGCACTCACATGAAAAACTCTCTTCGACTTTGAAGGATCAAATACTTTAACGCTGTTAATACACTGCTCTATATCAATTAGAGAAGGACTCAAGGTTTGATGCAAGTGTTGACCTATAGCCGTTAACGCAATTCCCCTCCCTTGCCTAACAAAAACTTCTGCATCTACCAGAATTTTAAAACGATTAATGGCATTGCTCACAGAAGATTGGGTTAAACAAAGATGCTCCGCCGCAAGCGTAATGGATTGGTAGTCACATACGCAGCAAAACACTCTAACAAGATTAAGATCTAATTTATGTCGAACTTGTTGCTCTTTCGCTAACGCTAGAGGTTCCGTTTGCAACTGCTCTGATAATGGCTTCAAATGCATTCCCTTAATCTGATACTCAAACGATGTAATATTCAACCAATACATTCATACAATAAATACAATAACCCTTGTTAGCTATAGTTATCTTTATAAGTATTGTTGTTAACCTAGATTTAACAACAATACTTATAAAAATAACTACCCGAGGCTCACATGAGAAAAACATTACTTGGTTTAGCGATTACCTTAACGTTTACCACCCAAGCTTTTGCAGCTCAACATGAACATGACCACATCACAGTTGACTACCATGGTAAGCCCGCAACCCCTATTACTGCAGCGCATAATAAGGCAGTGGCAAAAACCTTAAATTTTGATGATAAAGCGGCTTTTGAGCGATTTAGTAAAAACAAAATCGCATCATTTGATGAAGCCACCGCAAAAATATTAAGAGCTGAATTTAGCTTTATCAGTGAAGAGCTACCCGACTCAGTTAATCCATCATTATATCGCCAAGCACAACTTAATATGGTGCCTAATGGACTATATAAAGTCACCGACGGCATTTACCAAGTTCGCGGTACTGACTTATCTAACCTAACCCTAATTCGTGGTAAAACAGGCTGGATTGCATACGACGTGCTACTGACTAAAGAAGCGGTGCAGCAGTCATTAAAGTTTGCCTTTGCCAATTTACCCGAAGGTAACAATTTACCCATTGTCGCGATGATTTACTCTCATAGTCATGCAGATCATTTTGGTGGAGCGCGAGGCGTGCAAGCGCTTTATCCTGATGTGAAAGTATACGGTTCTAACAATATCACTTCTGAAATTGTCGATGAGAATGTCTTGGCGGGCAATGTAATGAGTCGCCGCGCAGCCTATCAATATGGTGTTTCTCTTGGCAAACATGATCATGGCATTGTTGATGCTGCACTAGCTAAAGGTTTATCAAAAGGTGAAATCACCTTCGTGAAACCTGATTATGAACTCAACCATAAAGGTAAATGGGAGACATTAACCATTGATGGCCTTGAAATGGTATTTATGGATGCCTCTGGTACAGAAGCGGCCAGTGAGATGGTCACTTATATCCCCTCAATGAAGGCATTATGGTCGGGTGAATTGACCTATGATGGTATGCACAATGTCTATACTTTAAGGGGCGCTAAAGTGCGTGATTCTTTGAAATGGTCTAAAGACATTAACGAGATGATCAACGCCTTCGGTGAAGAGGTAAACGTTTTATTTGCTTCACATTCAGCGCCTGTTTGGGGCAATAAAGAGGTTAATCATTACCTGCGCATGCAACGTGATAATTATGGCTTAGTCCATAATCAGTCGCTACGTTTGGCCAATAATGGCGTGGTTATTCAAGATATCGGTGACGCTATCATAGAGACTATTCCACAAAACGTTAGAGACGAGTGGTACACCAAAGGTTATCACGGTACATATAGCCATAACGCAAAAGCGGTTTACAACATGTACTTGGGTTATTTTGATATGAACCCAGCTAATTTAAATCCATTAACGACCAAAGCAGAAGCCACAAAGTTTGTTGAGTATATGGGCGGCGCTGACAATGTAGTGCAAAAATCAAAACAAGACTTTAACCAAGGCGAATATCGCTTTGTCGCTACTGCACTTAACAAAGTGGTTATGGCGGAGCCACAACACTCTGAAGCAAGGGAATTACTGGCTGACACCTATGAGCAAATGGGGTATCAGGCAGAAGGTGCGGGTTGGCGCAATATTTATTTAACTGGCGCTCAAGAACTGCGAATGGGGATCAAGCCTGGCGCCCCAAAATCAGCATCAGCAGATGTTATCAGCGAAATGGATATGTCGACCTTGTTCGATTTCCTTGCGGTTAAAGTTGACAGTATAAAAGCTGCTGAACTTGGTAATATCACTTTAAATGTAGTGACTCATAACGGTAATCAAACAGACACTTTATTTGTTGAATTGAGTAACGGTAATTTAAGTAATATTACTGTTGATGCACCGAAAAAAGCCGATGCCACGCTTAGGATTAATAAAGCTGATGTTGTCGGTATTTTGTTGGGTAAAGCCAACATGAAAACCTTGATAGAAAAAGGTGCTGCAAATATGGAAGGCGATAAACAAGCCTTCGCGAAAATAGTATCAACACTGGTGCAATTTAAACCTGACTTTGAAATAGTTCCACTGAAATAATTCTACTGAAATAGTTGTAGTGATCAGTTGGTTTGTAACAGTTCAGACCAACTGATTTTTTGAGCTTGTAGGGTAAATTCTAATTTTACTTTGCGTGAGCTACACTGTGCTTCACCAACACTAACTGCAAATCGGTATAATTCATTAAGTTGGCCTAAATAGCACTGCCATTGTGGCGCGGTTTCAAATCTCACTTTATCAGCATCAGACTTATCAGAGGCAAGCAGACTTAACGGGATATTCTGCTGAATTGTTATTGTCTCATCGCCAACTAACAACTCTTTATAACTTGGCGAAGATAAATTAAAAGCGAATGACTTAAGCGATAACGAAAGTCCTAAGCCTTTGGCTTTTATGTATGACTCTTTAAGTGCCCATAAATCGAAAAATCGTTCTCTATGCTTATCTTCAGGCAATGCCAGTAATGCGCTTTCTTCAGGCGGTGAAAAGTAATGATTCAAAATAGAATGAATATTAGTGCTTTCACGGCGTCGTTCAACATCCACTCCGAGCTCAAACTCTGTTTTCTGTTCAGCCGTACCATTGGTTTTTATGACTCCAATTAACAGCCAGTCCCCGCTATGACTGAGGTTAAAGTGCAACCCCGTCTGCGAAAACTGATCATCAGATAGCCTAGGCTTACCTTTTTCACCGTATTCAAACTGCCATTGCTGCGGCTCAATATCTGCAAAGTGAGATAATACGGCGCGCAAATAGCCTCGTACCATCAACCCTTGATCTCTAGCTGTTTGCTGAATAAAGCGATCCACCTTTTTGACTTCATTTTCTGGTAGCCATGAACGCACAGTAGATGTACTAAGTTCATCTAATAAATCAATGTTTAAAGGACAGAAAAATAATTGAATGGTTGAAGGTTTCAAACTCGGCTCACACAAAAATGACAATGGACTATTGTCGCTTGTTTTAGGTGACTAATTCAATAAACAAGTTAATTGAGTAAAACGATTGGAGTTGACGAGTTAAAAAGGGCTGAGTTAGTAAAGCTAAACCCAACCCTTTACTCTAAGGTTGTATCACTTATTTAAAGTTTATTCAGCCAATTCCTTTACAGCTTTTTTCGGTAATACATCGTACCGGCTAAAATGCATTGAAAATTGACCTTCGCCACCTGTCATTGACTTAAGCCGAGTTGAATAATTACTCACGTTTGCTAAAGGCGCTTCGACACTAACCTCAACGCCGCCCTTGCTGTTGGCTTGCGTTCCGCACACAATGCCTCGTGATGAGCTAATATCACCTGTGATTTCACCCACATGGCTTTGAGCAACATGTATTTGCATATCAACAATCGGCTCTAAAATCACCGGCTGGGCTAATTTCACCGCTTCCATAAAGGCTTTTTTCCCTGCCATCACAAAAGCAATTTCTTTCGAATCGACACTGTGGTGTTTGCCATCAAGCACAGTCACTTTGACATCTTGAAGTGGGTACCCGCCTAATTCACCCACTAACATGGCTTCGCGCACGCCCTTTTCAACTGCAGGAATGTATTGGCTCGGAACTGAACCTCCCACCACTTTAGAAACAAACTCAAACCCCTGACCGCGAGCTAATGGTTCAACTTTTAATTCAACCTCACCAAATTGACCAGAACCGCCAGACTGTTTTTTGTGGCGATAGCGATATTCCGCCTCACCCATAATAGTTTCACGATAAGCCACTGCTGGCGTATCGGTTTCCATATCAACATTAAATAAGTTTTGCGCTTTTTCTAAGGCGATTTGCAGATGCAAATCTCCTTGACCTTGCAGTACCGTTTGCCCTTCTGCTTCATTGCGGCTGATGTGTAAACTAGGATCTTCCGCCACTAGTTTATTCAATACTTCTGATATTTTTTGCTCATCACCGCGGCACTTAGCCGATACAGCTAAACCAAATATGGGCTGTGGGAATTTAAGCTCAGGCAAGTGAAACTCATCTTCGTCGTGACTGTCGTGCAGCACTGCGCCAACTGATAGTTCTTCAAGTTTGGCGATAGCACAAATATCCCCCGGCAAAGCTTGATTGACATTAATTTGTTTATCACCTTGAAGCTTCATTAAATGTGATACTTTGAAGGGCTTACGGCCACTACCAATAAACAACTTCATCCCGACAGTAATCTTTCCTTGGTATAAACGAAAAACGCCCATTCGCCCGAAGAAAGGATCAATCGCCACTCTAAATACATGGGCTAATACATGGTCTGTGGCTTTTTGAGTCACGTCGATGGGCTTCGCATCCTCACCGAAACCTTTAATAAATTGTGGTGGATTTGCTTCAAGCGGGCTAGGCATTAGCTTTATCAGCACTTCTAACAGAGAGCTAATACCGATATCTTGTTCTGCACTGGTAAAGCACACTGGTACCAAATGGCCCATTCTTAGTGCTGTTTCTAATGGTGCGTGTAATTGCTCAGGCGTCAGTGACTCGCCTTGTTCTAAATAAAGCTCCATTAAGGCTTCATCTTCTTCAAGCACTGTATCAACCAGTTCGTCTCTTGCTGTTGCGGCATGACTAAACAAAGTATTGAAGGTTTCATCACAATGTAAGTAGCAGTCAACCACATCATCGACTTGACCATCAGCGGTGACATTAGGCAGATTTACCGGCAAGCAGCGGTGGCCAAACTGATGTTGAATATCCATCATCACATCAGACACTTTAGCCTCATTACCATCCATGTGATTAATCGCAATGATTACAGCTTTACCTTGGCTACGGGCTGCCTCAAAGGCGCGTTTAGTGACAGATTCAATACCTACACTGGCATTAACCACCAGCAATACAGACTCAACACCTGGTAGCGGTAATAGTGCACGACCAAAAAAGTCAGGTAATCCGGGAGTATCGATGAAGTTGATGTGGTGGAATTGGTAATCAAGGTTTAAAAATGAAGGTTCTAAACTGTGTCGGTGAGATTTTTCTTGGGCAGTGAAATCTGCGTGATTTGTGCCCTTATCGACCCTGCCTTTAGCGCTAATAGCATCGGCACTAAACAGTAACGCCTCTAATAACGAGGACTTACCTGCGCCTGTGTGTCCGAGCACTGCCAGATTGCGGATTTGCTCAGTGGTAAACTCAGCCATGATGGCCTCCTTTGTTCACATTATTAAACTATCCATATCTTTGTCTTACTATGTTTACAGTTGGAGATAAAACACCCATAAATTCAGTATAGATCGGTAACAATGTTGAATAATTGACTCAGATCACTCTTTACACCCGCAACGTTTTTTATAACAAAATCACCCATTCAGCTTACAAGTGTTAGCTCGTTCTGGTCGAATCAGTGATTAATTAGTTTCGGGTGATTGTATCGACCCGAAACCTCAGGTACTCTGCATGCTCGATTATGCTAAAACGCTAATAATGAAGATGAACAAACGTTAATCTTCAGTATTTTTTAGAGAGTCCCAATAGATTGTACGGAGTGTTCATTCTGCTATGGCCGTCCTTAAATGACAGCAAACCGACAAGCTAAATCAGCCACTAAAACTGTGAGCAAAAAAATACCTTCCGATTGTGATGTTGCAAGCACGCCTGTGCGCCATCGCAATGCAACGACGACCCCAGAAATGCGTCAATTCATTCAAGCTTCCGACTTTAGTGTCAGCCAGTTAGCTAAAATCCTCAATATCTCTGAAGCGACAGTAAGAAAGTGGCGCAAACGTGACTCCATCACCGATACGCCTAATACTCCACATCACTTAAAAACCACTCTTTCACCAATGGAAGAATACGTTGTGGTGGGACTGCGCTATCAACTAAAAATGCCTTTAGACAGGCTACTTAAAGTCACTCAACAGTTTATTAATAAAAACGTCTCTCGTTCAGGTCTTGCCCGCTGCTTAAAACGCTACGGAGTATCGAAACTCGATGAGTTTGAAAGCCCTTATGTTCCTGAGCGTTACTTTAACCAGTTACCTATTGTTCAGGGTACAGATGTAGCGACTTATACACTAAACCCAGAAACGCTATCAAAAACCCTTGAATCACCTGAGTCCACCAACATCAATGTGGTTCAGGTTGTGTCGTTAACAATTCCACCTCATCTCACTGAGGCTAAAAATTACAACATTATGTTAGGTGTCGACTTAAAGTCCGACTGGATTTACCTCGATATCTACCAAGACAGTCACACCCAAGCTACTGAGCGTTATATGGAAAGTGTTCTTAAAGATGGGCCATTCCACTTACGCAAACTGCTTGTTAAGAATTACCACAGCTTTTTAGCACGATTTCCTGGTACTCCAATTCAATTGGACACCATAAACCGCATGCAAAATTATCATTCAGCCGTCACAGAGCTGAACATTGGAGACTCAAAATGAGCCAAACCCCTACTAATCCTGAGACGCCCTCTCAAGATAACAGTCAATCGCAAGAAGATACTAGACTGAACAAGCGTCTTAAAGATATGCCAATTGCCATCGTCGGCATGGCGAGTATCTTTGCAAACTCTCGTTACCTGAATAAGTTTTGGGACTTAATCAGTGAAAAGATTGATGCGATTACTGAAGTCCCTGAGTCGCACTGGCGTCCAGAAGATTATTTTGATGCAGATAAAAGCACCCCAGATAAAAGCTACTGTAAGCGTGGTGGATTTATCCCAGAAGTTGACTTCAACCCAATGGAGTTTGGCCTGCCGCCAAATATCTTAGAACTGACAGATACGTCTCAATTACTTTCATTGGTTATCGCCAAAGAAGTCTTAGCTGACGCAGGTGTAACATCAGAGTACGACACCGACAAAATCGGTATTACGCTGGGTGTGGGTGGCGGTCAAAAGATCAATGCAAGCTTAACGGCACGTCTACAATATCCTGTACTTAAAAAAGTATTTAAGAGCAGCGGTTTAAGTGATGCTGACAGCGATATGCTGATAAAAAAATTCCAAGACCAATACATTCACTGGGAAGAAAACTCATTCCCAGGTTCGCTAGGCAACGTGATTGCTGGTCGTATTGCTAATCGCTTCGACCTAGGTGGCATGAACTGTGTGGTAGATGCTGCATGTGCAGGTTCTCTTGCAGCAATGCGTATGGCACTGACTGAGCTTGTTGAGGGTCGCAGTGAAATGATGATCACAGGCGGTGTGTGTACCGATAACTCACCTTCTATGTACATGAGTTTCTCAAAAACGCCTGCGTTCACCACCAATGAAACCATTCAGCCATTTGATATCGACTCAAAAGGCATGATGATTGGTGAAGGTATCGGCATGGTAGCACTTAAGCGCCTTGAAGATGCAGAGCGTGATGGCGACCGTATTTATTCTGTAATTAAAGGTGTCGGCGCTTCATCAGACGGTAAATTTAAGAGTATTTACGCTCCGCGTCCTGAAGGCCAAGCAAAAGCATTAAAACGTGCTTATGATGACGCTGGTTTTGCCCCTGAAACAGTTGGCTTAATTGAAGCGCACGGCACAGGTACTGCTGCTGGTGATGTTGCCGAGTTTAACGGTCTTAAGTCTGTATTTGGTGAAAACGATCCAACCAAGCAACACATTGCTTTAGGTTCAGTGAAGTCTCAAGTGGGTCACACTAAATCAACTGCAGGTACTGCTGGTGTCATTAAAGCAGCCCTTGCTCTGCACCATAAAGTACTCCCACCGACCATTAACGTCTCTAAACCAAACCCTAAGCTTAATGTTGAGGATTCACCGTTTTTCGTTAATACCGAAACACGCCCTTGGATGCCTCGTCCAGATGGCACTCCTCGCCGTGCTGGTATAAGCTCATTTGGTTTTGGTGGCACAAACTTCCATTTAGTATTGGAAGAATACAGCCCAGAGCACAGCCGTGATGAGAAATACCGTCAACGCCAAGTAGCACAAAGCTTACTAATTAGCGCTGATAACAAAGCTGCCTTAATTGCAGAAGTTAACAAGCTTAACGCTGAAATCAGTAGCCTAAAAGGGACTGACAATAGCAGCATTGAACAAGCAGAGCTCACTCGCATCGCCAAGCTTTATGCAGTGCGTACTCTCGATGACTCAGCTGCGCGTTTAGGCCTTGTGGTATCAAGCCTTAATGAATTAACCACCCAACTTGGTTTATCGTTAAAGCAGCTTAATAATGATGTTGATGCATGGCAACTGCCATCTGGCACGAGCTATCGCTCATCTGCACTCATCACGACTAATGCAAACCAAAAGACGACTAAAGGTAAAAAAGCGGCTAACACACCGAAAGTTGCGGCATTGTTTGCAGGTCAAGGCTCTCAGTACGTCAACATGGGTATTGAAGTCGCTTGTCATTTCCCTGAAATGCGTCAGCAATTAATCAAGGCCGATAAAGTATTTGCAAGCTTTGATAAAACGCCATTATCGCAAGTCATGTTCCCTATTCCAGCCTTTGAAAAAGCAGATAAAGATGCGCAAGCAGCTTTACTCACCAGCACTGATAACGCGCAAAGCGCCATTGGTGTAATGAGCATGAGCCAATACCAACTGTTTACTCAATCTGGCTTCAGCGCTGATATGTTTGCAGGTCACAGCTTTGGTGAGCTGTCAGCATTATGTGCTGCAGGTGTAATTTCAAATGATGATTACTACCAATTATCATTTGCTCGTGGTGCAGCTATGGCTTCATCAGCAGTCGATAAAGACGGTAACGAATTAGATAAAGGCACCATGTACGCCATTATCTTGCCAGCTAACGATGCAGATGCAGCAAATAGCGATAATATCGCCAAACTAGAAACATGCATCAGTGAGTTTGATGGTGTTAAAGTCGCTAACTATAACTCTGCGACTCAATTAGTGATTGCTGGCCCAACTGACTCTTGTGCAAATGCAGCTAAAGCCATTAGCGCTTTAGGCTTTAAAGCCATTGCATTGCCAGTATCAGGTGCTTTCCACACCCCGCTTGTAGGTCATGCGCAAAAACCTTTTGCCAAGGCAATTGATAAAGCTAAATTTACTGCAAGCAAAGTCGATTTGTTCTCAAATGCAACGGGCGAAAAACACCCTAAAGATGCAAAATCAATTAAAGCCGCTTTCAAACAGCACATGTTGCAGTCAGTTCGTTTTACTGACCAACTGAACAATATGTATGATGCTGGTGCGCGTGTATTTGTTGAATTTGGACCTAAGAACATACTCCATAAATTGGTAGAAGCGACATTAGGTAATAAAACTGAGGCAGTATCAGTTATCAGTATTAACCCTAATCCAAAGGGCAATAGTGATGTGCAATTACGCGTTGCAGCAATGCAACTTAACGTTTTAGGTGCTCCGCTCACTGAAGTTGACCCTTATCAAGCCGAAATAGCAGCCCCTGCTGTGCCAAAAGGCATGAACGTTAAACTCAATGCAACCAACCATATTAGTGCGCCAACTCGCGCCAAAATGGAAAAGTCATTAGCAACAGGCCAAGTAACTTCTCAAGTTGTTGAAACGATTGTAGAGAAAGTTATCGAGAAACCAGTTGAAAAAGTAGTAGAGAAAATTGTGGAGAAAGAAGTCATTAAAACTGAATACGTTGAAGTTGCCGCATCTGGCACAACAACAGTATCCAATGCTGCAGCACCTGCTAGCCAGTCTACTCAGTCAATAGCTGCTCAAACAAAAGCACCTCAAGCTCAAACAGCGCCGGCGGCTGGCAGCTTAGAAGCCTTCTTTAACGCGCAACAACAAGCTGCCGATCTACATCAGCAGTTCTTAGCGATTCCGCAACAATATGGCGAGACTTTTACTCACCTAATGGCAGAGCAAAGTAAGATGGCCGCCGCAGGACACGCTATTCCTGAGAGCCTACAGCGCTCAATGGAGCTATTCCACCAGCATCAAGCGCAAACATTACAAAGCCATACTTTGTTCCTTGAGCAACAAGCGCAATCTAGCCAAAATGCATTAAGCATGCTGACAGGCAAAACACCTGTTGTTAACGCGCCTGTATCAGCCAAACCTGTCGTTGCGACTCCAATGATTGCAGCGCCAGTAGTTGAAACGGTGAAAGTAGCGGCTCCAGTGCAAGCTCCTACGGTTATTACCCCAGTAGCAAAAGCCACACCTGTAGCTCAAGCTGCCGCGATGGCTGCTCCAGCGCCACGTATTGAACCAGTTAAAGCACCTGCTCCTGTAGCCGATCCTGTAGTAACAGCTTCTGCAGTAACTGCTCCTGCTGGCTTAAGCGCAGGAACAGCTCAAAGCGCACAAACAGCCCTGAGCTCACAAAAAGTTCTGGATACTATGTTAGAAGTGGTTGCAGAAAAAACAGGTTACCCAACTGAAATGCTTGAACTCAGCATGGATATGGAAGCAGATCTCGGTATTGATTCTATCAAACGTGTAGAGATCTTAGGTACTGTTCAAGACGAACTTCCAACACTGCCAGAGCTAAGCCCTGAAGATTTAGCCGAGTGTCGTACCCTGGGTGAAATCGTTGACTATATGGGTAGTAAACTACCGGCCGCAGGCGCTATGAACAGCGACACTGCAAATGCAACTCACACAGCCGTTTCCGCCCCTGCTGCTTCAGGTCTTAGCGCAGAAACAGTACTCAACACTATGCTTGAAGTGGTTGCAGAAAAAACAGGTTACCCAACTGAAATGCTGGAATTAAGCATGGATATGGAAGCTGACCTTGGCATCGATTCCATCAAACGAGTTGAGATCTTAGGTACAGTTCAAGACGAACTGCCAACACTGCCAGAGCTAAGCCCTGAAGATTTAGCTGAATGTCGCACGCTTGGCGAAATCGTATCTTATATGGGTAGTAAACTACCCGCCGCAGGCGCTATGAACACTAAGCTTCCTACAAGCTCCGCTGCAGGCGCGGCTCAAGTAGCAGCTACTCAAACATCAGGTTTAAGTGCTGAACAAGTACAAAGCACTATGATGACTGTTGTTGCTGAAAAAACCGGTTACCCAACTGAAATGCTTGAATTAAGCATGGATATGGAAGCGGATTTAGGCATCGATTCAATCAAGCGTGTTGAAATTTTAGGTACTGTTCAAGACGAACTGCCAACACTGCCTGAACTAAGTCCTGAAGATTTAGCTGAGTGTCGTACACTTGGTGAAATTGTTGACTATATGAATTCTAAGCTTCCTACAACTTCAGCTGCAGGCGCTAATACACCGGCCGCAGCAGGCGCTTCTCAAGTAGCAGCACCAGCTGCTCAAGCATCAGGTTTAAGCGCACAAGAAGTTCAAAGCACTATGATGACTGTGGTTGCTGAAAAAACCGGTTACCCAACTGAAATGCTTGAATTAAGCATGGATATGGAAGCGGATTTAGGCATCGATTCAATCAAACGTGTTGAAATTCTAGGTACAGTTCAAGACGAATTACCAACACTCCCTGAGCTAAGTCCTGAAGATTTAGCTGAGTGTCGTACTCTTGGCGAAATCGTATCTTATATGGGGAGTAAACTACCCGCCGCAGGCGCTATGAACACTAAGCTTCCTGCTGAAGGCGCTAATACACAGGCTGCCGCAGGCGCTGCTCAAGTAGCTGCTACTCAAACATCAGGTTTAAGTGCGGAACAAGTTCAAAGCACTATGATGACTGTGGTTGCTGAGAAGACCGGTTACCCGACTGAAATGCTTGAATTAAGCATGGATATGGAAGCAGATTTAGGCATCGATTCAATCAAACGTGTTGAGATCTTAGGTACAGTTCAAGATGAACTTCCGACGCTACCAGAACTTAACCCAGAAGATTTAGCTGAGTGTCGTACACTAGGTGAAATCGTATCTTATATGGGGAGTAAACTACCGGCCGCAGGCGCTAATACACAGGCCGCAGCAGGCGCTTCTCAAGTAGCAACGGGGTTAAGTGCGCAAGAAGTTCAAAGCACAATGATGACTGTGGTTGCTGAAAAAACCGGTTACCCGACTGAAATGCTTGAATTAAGCATGGATATGGAAGCGGATTTAGGCATCGATTCAATCAAGCGTGTTGAAATTTTAGGGACGGTTCAAGACGAGCTTCCGGGCTTACCTGAATTAAATCCTGAAGATTTAGCAGAGTGTCGCACCCTAGGCGAAATCGTTAGCTACATGAACTCTAAGCTACCTGCTGAAGGCTCTAAACTTTCAACAAGTGCAGCTGAAGGCTCTCAGCCAACGCTAAGCTCAACTGACACTTCACCTGCCACAGCTGAGTTAGCAACTGACTTACCTCCTCATCAGGAAGTTGCGCTAAAAAAGCTACCAGCGGCGGATAAGTTAGTTGACGGTTTTTCAAAAGACGCCTGTATCGTTATCAATGATGACGGCCATAACGCAGGTGTTTTAGCTGAAAAATTAGTAGCAACAGGCCTAACCGTCGCCGTTATTCGTAGCCCTGAGTCAGTGACATCTGCGCAATCACCGCTTAGCAGTGATATTGCCAGCTTCACTTTATCTGCGGTCAATGACGACGCGATTAGCGATGTCATTGCTCAAATTAGCAAGCAGCATAAGATCGCCGGTTTTGTTCACCTACAACCTCAACTAACAGCACAAGGAGCTTTGCCTTTAAGTGATGCTGGTTTTGTAGCTGTAGAGCAAGCTTTCTTGATGGCTAAACACCTTCAGCAATCATTTGCTGAACTGGCTAAAACTGAGCGCGTAAGCTTTATGACTGTTAGCCGCATTGATGGTGGATTCGGTTACTTAAACAGTAACGAGCTTGCAAAGGCTGAGCTAAACCAAGCTGCATTATCAGGTTTAACTAAAACATTAGGTCATGAGTGGCCAACTGTGTTCTGTAGAGCATTGGATATTACCCCAAGCTTTGAAGCTGTCGAGTTAGCACAAGCCGTTATTGCAGAGTTATTTGATGTTGATACAGCAACAGCTGAAGTGGGTATTAGCGACCAAGGTCGTCATACTTTATCAGCTACGGCAACTGCTCAAACCCGTTACCAAACCACATCATTAAACAATGAAGATACAGTGCTGGTGACTGGCGGTGCTAAAGGCGTCACATTTGAATGTGCCCTTACTCTTGCCAAACAAACTCAGTCGCACTTTATTTTAGCGGGTCGCAGTGAGCATTTAGCCGGTAATTTACCGACTTGGGCTCAAGGCAAACAGGCTAAAGAATTAAAAGCAGCAGCAATCGGATTTATTCAATCTCAAGGTAACAAGCCAACACCTAAGCAAATTGATGCCTTAGTTTGGCCGATTAACAGCAGTTTAGAAATTGATCGCTCATTAGCAGCATTTAAAGCTGTCGGTGCAAGTGCTGAGTACATCAGCATGGATGTCAGCTCAGATGCAGCCATCAAGCAATCTCTTGCAGGTGTTAAACCGATTAGAGGCATCATTCATGGTGCTGGTGTACTCGCTGATAAACATATTCAAGACAAAACCTTAGCTGAGTTAGGCCGTGTATATGGCACTAAAGTGTCGGGCTTTGCAGGCATCATCAATGCGATTGATGCAAGCAAGTTAAAACTGGTTGCTATGTTCTCATCAGCAGCCGGTTTCTATGGCAATACTGGCCAAAGTGACTACTCAATGTCTAATGAGATTCTCAACAAGACAGCACTTCAACTTGCAGCTAACTACCCGCAAGCTAAAGTCATGAGCTTTAACTGGGGCCCTTGGGATGGCGGAATGGTCAGTTCAGCATTGAAGAAAATGTTTGTTGAGCGCGGCGTATACGTTATTCCACTCGATAAAGGCGCAAACTTGTTTGCTCACAGCCTATTGTCTGAGTCGGGCGTACAGCTATTAATTGGTTCAAGTATGCAGGGCTCAAGCTCAGCAGATAAAACAGGCGCAGCTGTAAAAAAGCTTAATGCGGACTCTTCGCTTAATGCCGAGGGTTCGCTGATTCTTTCTTTTACTACTCCTGATAACCGTGTTGCCAACAACGCGGTTACTGTTGAACGTGTACTAAACCCAGTTGCAATGCCCTTCCTTGAAGATCATTGCATCGCGGGTAACCCAGTACTACCGACAGTGTGCGCCATACAATGGATGCGTGAAACAGCGCAACAATTGTGTGGCCTGCCTGTGACGGTTCAAGATTATAAATTGCTGAAAGGCATTATTTTCGAGACTAAAGAACCACAAGTATTAACGCTGACATTGACGCAAACTGAATCAGGCTTAAAAGCACTGATTGCTAGTCGTATGCAAAGTGACGCCCTTGATAGCTTGCTAAGACCTCAGTATCAAGCAAACCTGATTGTTAATGAGAAGGTTATTAATGAGAAAGTTGCTAAAGAAGCGGTTTCAACCACGCTACCAACAGCAGCAAAAAATGCGCAGCAATTAGCAAACTCAGACAAAGTCATTAGCACTGATAGTGAATTGTATAGCAATGGCAGTTTATTCCACGGCCCTCGCCTACAAGGAATAAAGCAGTTGTTAATTGCCAACGATGAACAATTGGTTTGTTCTGTTGAGTTGCCTCAAATTAACGCTTTAGATTGCGCAAGCTTTACACCGCAACTAGCGTTAGGTGGCAGTCAGGCTTTTGCTGAAGACTTACTTTTACAAGCCATGTTAGTGTGGGCGCGTATCAAACACGATGCTGCAAGCTTACCGTCAACCATTGGTGAGTTAACCACTTACGCCCCATTCGCCTCAGGCGATAAAGGTTATTTAGTGTTGAATGTGCTTAAAAGTACCAGCCGCTCGTTAACGGCTGATATTGCACTTTATCACCAAGATGGCCGCTTAAGCTGCACTATGCTAAGCGCAAAAACGACCATCAGCAAAAGCTTGAATGAGGCCTTTTTAGCCCCAGCTAAAGCATTAGCTGATTTGCAGGAGTCTGTGTGAGTAATCAACTGTCTCCTTCAACGTCTGCCATTAAAAGCATGCGAATTGCTTTAAAGCTAGTTGCGAATGAGCAAGTCTCATTCGCAACATCTTCAGGCAATGATTTTAGTGCCAATAACTTTGTAGCGATTAAGCCTTGCTCTTTAGCTGAAGTCATTGGCGCTTCAGCAATTGATCTTGATATCGATGTATCAAGCTTAGATGCGAGTTTGAGTGAACATGTTGTTAGTGAAAGTTCTGTTAATACAGCACTGAGCTTTAATGACTATTTTGCTCAAGCCATCATCCATATCGAGCAACAACATACGGTTTTACTCAGTCACCCTGAATTACCGTATCGCTTATTAATGATGCCAGCGATTGTGGCGGCTAAACATCGTTGTCATCCTCATGCCTACTTAACTGGTATGGGTGAAGCTGATGATATGCCAAGTGCAATAAATGCGGCTTTAGCTCAAGCCAAGCGTGCACACATTAAACCTACTCAGGTCGATGCGACTCAATTAACTTGTTATAAAGATAAGTTTGCCCAGTTGGTTATGCTGATAGGCAGCATTGCAACTCGCAGTGTGCCAAATGCAGTTTCAGCAAATCAGCCAACTGATGCTCAATACTGGTTTACTGAAATGCACCAAAATCGCGTTGCCAGCTTTAATTTTAGTGAAGGTATTAAGCAACACTGTGCAGTCTTTGTCCAAGGCACTGAGCTTGCTCAAGCAAGTTCATTGGTAGATGAAAATCGACTATTTTTGCCTGTATCAGCCAATGACCTTGGGTCGATGAAACAGCTGCTGCAAAAATTAAGCACTCAATTGGCAGCGCTGCCTGATCACAATGACAAGAGTAGCAGCACAGCTATCTCCTTCATGCTTAGCCAGCTAAAGCAATTTGATCAGACCCAGCCTTTATCGGCTGTCGTTATGGCAAATTCAGTGACTAATGCAGTAAGTGAAATCAATGTCATGCTTAGCGCGATTGATAAAGCTGAGACCACTGCGGAAAATGAAGTTAAAGTTCAAGCTAAAAGCAACTTAAGCATTGAACACAAAACCCCGTCAGGAAGCTGCTTTCATCTCACTTCAGATAAAGTAATTGGCAATAATGGCCTGTGTTTTGTTTACCCTGGCGTGGGTACGGTATACCCGCAAATGTTTGCTCAACTACCGCGCTACTTTCCAGCTTTATTTGCACAACTAGAGCGCGATGGTGATGTCAAAGCCATGCTGCAAGCTGATAGCATTTATGCTGAAAATGCTAAAACCGCCGACATGAGCTTAGGTGAACTGGCTATTGCAGGTGTAGGCGCAAGTTACATCCTAACCAAAGTGCTCACTGAGCATTTCGGCATTAAGCCTAACTTTGCCATGGGTTACTCAATGGGTGAAGCGTCTATGTGGGCCAGTCTTGATGTGTGGAAAACACCCCACAATATGATTGAAGCAACGCAGACTAACAGTATTTTCACCACAGACATTTCTGGCCGCCTAGATTGCGTGCGTCAAGCATGGCAACTTGAGCACGGTGAAGACATTGTTTGGAATAGCTTTGTGGTTCGTGCAACTCCTGCTGATATCGAAAAAGTATTAGCTGATTTCCCCCGAGCTTATCTTGCCATCACCCAAGGTGATACTTGTGTGCTTGCAGGCTGTGAAGAAAGCTGTAAAGCGCTGCTTAAACAAATTGGTAAGCGCGGCATAGCAGCGAATCGAGTGACTGCAATGCACACCAAACCTGCGATGCTTATTCGCGATAACGTACAAGCCTTTTATCAGCAGCCTTTACATGAGCAAGATGTTATTGCACCTTTCGCAAGCCAAATTAAATTTATCAGCGCTGCCAGCCAATTGCCGATTAGTTTAACTAGTGAAGCGATTGCAACATCCATTGCTGATACCTTCTGTCAGCCGTTAGATTTTACACAGTTAGTCAATAATGCACGTCAACTGGGCGCATCGCTTTTTGTCGAAATCGGCGCTGACAGACAAACGACAACACTGATTGACAAAATATCTCGCACCTCTGAAATGGCGCAAACATGCCAAGCCATTTCAGTGAATGCAAAAGGCGATGACCAAACGGCGCTACTTAAATGTATTGCTCAACTGATTACTCATAAAGCCCCAATTTCGCTCGATTATCTTATTGAGACCTTATCGAGTTTACTGACGACAACATTGGCGGCAGAAAAACGAAGTAATCACCACACAGACAATATGTTGGCCCCTCAATTAGAAGGAGAACAATCTTGAGTTCTCAATCAACTAATCTAAATACAACAGTCCCCAAGATTGCCATTGTAGGTTTAGCAACTCAGTATCCCGATGCGGATACGCCCGCTAAATTTTGGCAAAACTTATTAGACAAAAAAGACTCTCGAAGCACAATTAGCAGCCAAAAGCTCAATGCAAACCCAGCTGACTATCAAGGTGTGCAAGGTGAGTCTGACCGTTTTTATTGTGATAAAGGCGGCTATATTCAAAACTTCAGTTTTGATGCAAATGGCTATCGTATTCCTGCCGAGCAATTTAGCGGCCTTGATGACAGTTTTTTATGGGCAACCGATACAGCACGTAAAGCATTGAATGATGCTGGTGTTGATATAACAAACCCACAAAACAATGGCGCATTAAACCGCACCGGCATTATCATGGGAACCCTATCGTTTCCAACGGCTAAGTCCAATGAGTTGTTTGTGCCGCTTTATCACAGTGCAGTAGAAAAAGCGTTGCAAGATAAGCTACAACAACCAAGTTTCACATTGCAGCCATTTGATAGTGAAGGATTTAGCGAGCAAACAACGCCAGCTTCTTTGTCTAACGGCGCCATTGCTCACAATGCATCAAAACTAGTGGCCGACGCTCTAGGCTTAGGTGCTGCGCAATTAAGCCTTGATGCTGCTTGTGCAAGCTCGGTTTACTCATTAAAACTTGCCTGTGATTACCTGCATACAGGTAAAGCTGACATGATGCTTGCTGGTGCAGTCTCTGGCGCTGACCCATTCTTTATTAACATGGGTTTTTCCATTTTCCATGCCTACCCTGACCATGGTATTTCAGCGCCATTTGATAGTAATTCAAAAGGCTTGTTTGCTGGTGAAGGTGCTGGTGTTTTAGTCCTTAAACGCCTTGAAGATGCTGAACGTGATGGCGACCATATTTACGCACTCGTTAGCGGTATAGGTTTATCAAATGATGGTAAAGGCCAATTTGTACTGAGCCCAAACAGTGATGGCCAAGTTAAAGCGTTCGAACGTGCTTATGCTGATGCTGCTATGCACGATGAAAACTTTGGCCCAGATAACATTGAGGTGCTTGAGTGTCACGCAACAGGTACGCCATTAGGTGACAAAGTTGAGTTGACTTCAATGGAGCGCTTTTTCAGCGACAAACTCAATGGCAGTAAAACGCCGTTAATTGGTTCAGCTAAGTCTAACTTAGGCCATTTGCTTACTGCTGCAGGTATGCCAGGGATCATGAAAATGATTTTTGCAATGCGCCAAGGTGTTCTGCCGCCAAGTATTAACATCAGCGCACCGATTGCATCACCATCAGAAATGTTTGGCCCTGCAACCTTGCCAAATGATGTTCTACCTTGGCCAGATAAAGCAGGTAATACGGCTCGTCATGCTGGTGTGTCAGTATTTGGTTTTGGTGGTTGTAATGCCCATTTATTGGTTGAGTCATACTTTGCTAAGAGTCATGGCCAGTCAACTGATACTGCGCTCAACACTCCCAATAAGGCAAGTGTAACAACCATCAATGCGCAAATACCGATGCACATTACAGGTATGGCATCGCATTTTGGTTCACTGTCGACGGTTAATGCGTTTGCCGATGCGGTAAATAACAATCAAACCGCATTTACCACATTGCCAACTAAACGCTGGAAAGGCTTAGACAAACACCCTGAGTTGTTGCAGCAATTTGGTTTAGCACATAGTGCACCAATGGGCGCTTATATTGATAACTTTGATTTCGACTTCTTACGCTTTAAAGTGCCACCTAATGAAGATGACCGCTTAATCTCACAGCAATTGTTATTAATGAAAGTGGCTGATGAAGCCATTCATGACGCCAAGCTTGAATCTGGCAGCAAAGTGGCTGTTCTAGTCGCGATGGAAACAGAACTTGAATTACATCAGTTCCGTGGCCGCGTTAATCTGCATACTCAAATTGCAGCAAGCTTAAATGCCCATGGCGTAAGCTTGTCAGAGAGTGAATATCAAGCGCTTGAAACCATATCTATGGACAGTGTGTTAGATGCCGCTAAGTTAAACCAATATACCAGCTTTATTGGTAATATTATGGCGTCACGAATCTCATCGTTATGGGATTTTAATGGCCCAGCCTTTACGATTTCAGCAGGCGAGCAGTCGGTAAATCGTTGTATTGATGTGGCGCAAAATTTATTAGCAATGGAGTCTCGTCAAGAGCCTCTAGATGCAGTGATTATTGCCGCAGTGGATTTATCTGGCAGTATTGAAAATATTGTCCTTAAAACGGCGAGCATTGATAAAGTAGGCTCAAATGAAGCACTTAACATTGGTGAAGGTGCTGGTGCAATAGTGTTGCAAGCAGCCGCGATTGATAGCGAGCACTGCGACCTAATACATCAAGGTTTAGGGGCGTTAGATACTCTTGATTCAGCAAGCACTCACAGTTATGGCACCATCGACAGTTTGGCATTTGGTCATACTGATCAACTTTCAACCATTAGCGATGACGTGTTAACCCCTGTTGGATTAGCCGCAACTGATATTGATTTATTAGAGCTAAACCAAGCACCTGACTTGCTCAATATTGATAATGCGCAAATGCTATCGCAGCTTTTTAGCCAATCGGCCACCAGCAAAGCGCAATCTTGTATCGGACACACTTTTGCCGCTTCCGGTATTGCCAGCTTATTGCATGGCTTATTGAGAACTCGATTGAATGCTTCTGTACAGAACGCTCACTCGGATAACCAACTGAGTAATAAGCCCAACCAAAAGGCCATTATCGCTACCTTGAGCGAAAACCAATGTTCACAACTTCTTATCAGCCAAAATGCTGAACAAGCAAGTGCGATGAGCACTCGTATGAACACTGATATACAAGCGCAAACGGCCAAGAAATTGAGCCTAGTGAAGCAAGTCAGTTTAGGTGGTCGTGACATCTACCAGCATATTGTTGATGCGCCACTGGATAACATTGACAGTATTCGAGCGAAAGTTGCCAAGCTTAACCCTGTTGCACCTACTACTGTGATGAACCTACATGACCGTGGCCAATTTATCGCCCCAGCTCATGCCAATTCAGCGCCTATGTCCGCTAACAATAATTCAATGACTACAGAGACTTCTATGCCGTTTTCTGATCGTTCAACCCAGTTTAACCCTACACCCAAGGTGGCTACGCCTACTGCTCAAGCAGCTCTGTCAGCTCTGTCAGCTCAAACGTCTTTAGTGACGAGCTCTGCTGCAACCGTTAGCCAAGTGCCGCCTGCGCATTTAAGCGCTTTTGAGCAAAACCAATGGTTAGCACATCAAGCACAACTAGCATTTTTAAAGAGCCGTGAGCAAGGCTTAAAAGTCGCTGATGCGCTTTTAAAACAGCAGGTAGCACAAGCAAATGGTCAGCCTTATATTGCCCAATCGGCTGCACAAGCTGTAGCGCCCGTCCAAGCTGAAAATGTATTAGCTCAGCCATTAGCCTCTGCGCCAATCTTGCGTCCGGATCATGCAAATGTGCCGCCGTACACAGCGCCTATTCCAGCGGAAAAGCCATGTATTTGGAACTACGCTGATTTAGTAGAATATGCCGAAGGTGATATTGCAAAAGTATTTGGCCCAGATTACGCCGTGATTGATAACTACTCTCGCCGCGTACGTCTTCCGACAACTGATTACTTATTGGTATCTCGTGTCACTAAGTTAGATGCAACGATGAACCAATATAAGCCTTGTAGCATGACCACCGAGTATGACATCCCTGAAGATGCACCTTACTTAGTCGATGGCCAAATCCCATGGGCGGTGGCCGTTGAATCAGGTCAATGCGATTTAATGCTTATCAGTTATTTAGGCATTGATTTTGAAAACAAAGGTGAGCGTGTTTACCGTTTACTTGATTGTACGCTTACTTTCTTAGGCGATTTACCTCGTGGCGGCGACACATTACGTTACGACATTAAAATCAACAACTTCGCTAAAAATGGCGAGACATTATTATTCTTCTTCTCTTACGAATGTTTCGTCGGCGATAAGATGGTATTAAAAATGGATGGCGGCTGCGCTGGCTTCTTTACCGATCAAGAGTTAGATGACGGTAAAGGGGTTATTTACACCGAAGATGAAATTAAAACTCGTGAAGCGGCGTTAAATACACCGAACAAACCGCGTTTTGAACCACTATTGCATTGTGCTCAGACCCAGTTTGACTATGGTCAAATTCATCACTTACTCAATGGTGATATCGGCAGTTGTTTTACTGGCGAGCACCATAACCACCAGCAAGCATCAGGTAAGCAAGACTCATTATGTTTTGCCTCTGAAAAATTCTTGATGATTGAGCAAGTAGGCAATTTAGATGTCCATGGCGGCGCTTGGGGCTTAGGCTTTATTGAAGGTCATAAACAATTAGCACCTGATCATTGGTACTTCCCTTGTCACTTCCAAGGTGACCAAGTGATGGCAGGTTCATTAATGGCTGAAGGTTGTGGCCAATTATTGCAGTTCTTTATGCTGCACATTGGTATGCACAGCTTGGTTGAAAATGGTCGCTTCCAGCCTTTAGAGAATGCTTCACAAAAAGTACGTTGTCGTGGCCAAGTCTTGCCACAACATGGTGAGCTGACTTACCGCATGGAAGTTACTGAAATTGGTACTCACCCTCGCCCATATGCTAAAGCTAATATTGAAATATTGCTCAATGGTAAAGCGGTCGTAGACTTCCAAAACCTCGGGGTGATGATTAAAGAAGAAAGTGAATGTACCCGTTACACTGCCGACTCTTCTGAAACACATACAACCTCAGGCACAGTCCAAAAGAACAATAGCCACAACACGCCTGCATCATTAAATGCACCGTTAATGGCTCAATTACCAGACTTAAACGCACCAACCAATAAAGGTGTTATCCCACTGCAACATGTTGAAGCACCTGTTTTACCTGATTATCCAAATCGTACTCCTGATACGCTTCCATTCACTGCGTACCATATGTTTGAGTTTGCAACTGGTGACATTGAAAACTGTTTTGGCCCAGACTTTAGTATTTACCGTGGTTTTATCCCGCCGCGTACGCCATGTGGTGACCTGCAGCTAACAACCCGTGTTGTTGATATTCAAGGCAAACGTGGCGAACTTAAAAAAACGTCATCGTGTATCGCTGAATATGAAGTACCAACAGATGCGTGGTATTTTGCTAAAAACAGCCACGCTTCAGTTATGCCTTACTCGGTATTAATGGAAATATCACTGCAACCCAACGGATTTATCTCAGGTTACATGGGCACAACCCTTGGCTTCCCAGGGCAAGAGCTATTCTTCCGTAACCTTGATGGTAGCGGTGAATTATTGCGTGACGTTGATTTACGCGGCAAAACCATTGTCAATGATTCTAAGCTGTTATCTACCGTTATTGCCGGAAGTAACATCATCCAAAGCTTTAGCTTTGACTTAAGTGTCGATGGCGAACCTTTCTACACAGGTAGCGCAGTATTTGGTTACTTCAAAGGCGATGCACTTAAAAACCAATTGGGTATTGATAATGGCCGGATCACTCAGCCTTGGCACATTGATAATAACGTCCCTGCTGATATCACAGTGGATTTACTGGATAAGCAATCACGTGTATTCCATGCACCGGCCAATCAACCACATTATCGTTTAGCTGGCGGTCAGCTTAACTTTATCGACAGGGCTGAAATTGTTGATAAAGGTGGTAAAAATGGCTTAGGTTACTTGTCGGCCTCACGCACGATTGATCCAAGTGATTGGTTCTTCCAATTCCACTTCCATCAAGACCCTGTAATGCCAGGTTCATTAGGCGTTGAAGCTATTATCGAGTTAATGCAAACTTACGCCATCAGTAAAGACTTAGGCAAAGGCTTCACTAATCCTAAATTTGGCCAGATTTTATCTGATATCAAATGGAAGTACCGTGGCCAAATTAACCCATTGAATAAGCAAATGTCGTTAGATGTGCACATCAGTGCAGTCAAAGATGAAAACGGCAAACGCATCATCGTAGGTGACGCAAACCTGAGTAAAGACGGGTTACGCATTTACGAAGTAAAAGATATCGCTATCTGTATCGAAGAGGCATAAAGGAATAATAATGACTATTAGCACTCAAAACGAAAAGCTTTCTCCATGGCCTTGGCAAGTAGCCCCAAGTGATGCCAGCTTTGATAATGCCGCTATCGGTAAAAAATTAAAAGAATTGTCTCAGGCGTGTTATCTAGTTAACCACCCTGAAAAAGGCTTAGGTATTTCGCAAAACGCACAAGTAATGACTGAAAGCATAAACAGCCAACAGGATTTACCTGTCAGTGCATTTGCGCCAGCACTCGGCACTCAAAGCCTAGGCGACAGTAACTTCCGCCGCGTTCACGGTGTTAAATACGCCTATTATGCTGGTGCGATGGCCAATGGTATTTCATCTGAAGAGTTAGTGATTGCATTAGGTCAAGCAGGCATTTTATGCTCGTTCGGCGCAGCTGGCTTAATTCCATCACGCGTTGAACAAGCCATTAACCGCATTCAAACCGCACTTCCAAATGGCCCGTACATGTTTAACTTAATCCATAGTCCAAGTGAACCTGCGCTTGAGCGTGGCAGTGTTGAGCTGTTTTTAAAACATAAAGTGCGCACGGTAGAAGCTTCTGCATTTTTAGGCTTAACCCCGCAAATTGTCTATTACCGCGCTGCTGGTTTAAGCCGTGATGCCCAAGGTGAAGTGGTAATTGCCAACAAGGTTATTGCCAAAGTGAGCCGCACAGAAGTGGCGAGTAAGTTTATGCAACCAGCTCCTGCTAAAATGCTGCAAAAACTGGTTGATGAAGGCTTAATCACACCTGAGCAAATGGAGCTCGCACAGCTTATTCCTATGGCTGATGACGTGACTGCCGAGGCTGATTCTGGCGGCCATACTGATAACCGTCCGTTAGTCACGCTATTACCAACAATTTTGGCGCTTAAAGACAAAATCCAAGCCGAGTACCAATACAAAACACCTATTCGTGTGGGTTGTGGCGGCGGTGTCGGTACCCCTGGTGCAGCATTAGCAACCTTTAATATGGGCGCTGCGTATATTGTGACAGGCTCAATCAACCAAGCTTGTGTTGAAGCGGGCGCCAGTGAACACACTCGTAAGTTACTTGCCACTACAGAAATGGCCGATGTCACCATGGCACCTGCTGCTGATATGTTCGAAATGGGCGTTAAGCTACAAGTGGTAAAACGTGGCACCTTATTCCCTATGCGTGCTAATAAACTTTATGAGATTTATACCCGTTATGAGTCGATTGAAGCCATCCCTGCCGAAGAACGTGAAAAACTTGAAAAACAAGTATTCCGTTCAACCCTTGATGATATTTGGGCCGGCACTGTGGCTCACTTTAACGAGCGTGATCCAAAGCAAATCGAACGTGCAGAAGGTAACCCTAAGCGTAAAATGGCGCTTATCTTCCGTTGGTATTTAGGTTTATCAAGCCGTTGGTCTAATTCTGGTGAAGCTGGCCGTGAAATGGATTACCAAATTTGGGCTGGCCCCGCACTTGGCGCGTTCAACGAATGGGCAAAAGGCAGCTATTTAGATGATTATACCCAGCGAAATGCGGTAGACTTAGCAAAACACTTGATGCACGGCGCAGCTTATCAAGCGCGTGTAAACTTACTTACCGCTCAAGGGGTAGCACTACCTGTAGAATTACAGCGTTGGAGCCCGCTTGATCAGGTTAAATAAGCCTGTAAAAGCGTCATCAAGCTAAGTCATTTTGATATAGGTAGCGGTAATGAGCGAAACACAAAAACTTGATTTTTCAGCGGTTAATGGCACAACACTTGAGTCGTTCAACCAACAAAAAAATCTGATTAAACGTATGCTAAAAGGCAATAGCGCAACATGTGCTGAATGTAACAAGCCACTAACGCTGCAATTACCGCCCAATACTAAAAATGCCAAACCTGCAGAAAAAGCACCCGGGATATACTGCGCAAAAGGCTGCACAGATATTGAACTGGATATGGAAGCAGTGGCACTTTTAAAGTAATACGATGAAATAACCCATAGATTATTTCATCATTACCATTTAAAAAAGGCATCGAAAGATGCCTTTTTTAATGCAATTAATTGACCACTTTATCAAGTGACAACTTACCTAATCACTCACCAAATAAGTTAGTCTGAATAGTGAATTTAGAATTGTGGGTTTGGGGAATGCTGTTACTGATACGGTTCAAATTAGGTAATTAAAATATACTTCATTGCTTCACGGTTCCTGCACGGTTTCTGCACTTTAATCACATAACATTAAAAACTCATATTAGCCATTATCAACTACGGGTTAACTTAGGAGTTTACTTATGTTCAGTCCCCTTCTCTATTCGCTTTTTCAAACGGGATGTAAACCATTTCGGCAACTATTAATTATACCGCTTACTAGCTTATGCCTATTAACTGCTTGTGATAGCTCAGATGATACCAGCAGCGAAGAGACTGTAATAACAGTACCTGACACTGAAATTGAAACACCGGTTGAGGAGTATAACGATACTGATTTTGAAGCAAGCGATTGGACCGATGACACCCATAGCAAAAGTGCAGATGCCAACTTTGATGAAGTATTTGCTGACAATGAAGTAAAACGCCTTGATGTGGTGGTCACTGAAGATCGCTGGACCATCATGCTTAACGATATGACTGATACTTATGGCACTTTTGGTACAACGACTAATTCAAACAACCTTGTAGATACAGATGACAACCCCATTATGGTGCCAGCTGATATTTATTACGAAGATAAACAATGGTATCGAGTAGGCATCCGTTTTAAGGGAAACTCGTCACTGCAAACCAGCTGGCAACAAGGCGTACTCAAGTTATCTTTTAAGTTAGATTTTGATGAGTTTGAAGACTACTACCCACAAATCGACAATCAACGATTTTATGGCTTTAAAAAGTTAAGTCTTAAAAATAATTACGATGATGAGTCGCAGTTACGTGAAAAAGTTGCCGCCGATGTATTTAAAGATGCAGGTTTAGCCGTCTCTCACACCGCTTTTTATACTTTATATATCGACCATGGTGATGGCCCTGAATACTTTGGCTTATATACCCTTGTGGAAGAAGTCGATGACACGGTAATTGATACTCAATTTAGCAGTGATGATGGTAACTTATATAAGCCTGAGGATGATGGTGCGACCTTTATTGAAGGATCTTTCAGTGAAGACAGTTTTGAAAAGAAAACCAATGAAGATGATGAAGATTGGTCAGATATTTTAGCTTTATTCGACGCATTACATGATGATACAGCGACTTCCGATCCTGTTACTTGGCGTGAAAACCTTGAAGCTATATTTGATGTTGATGTGTTCTTGAAATATCTCGCAGTGAATGGCGTAATTCAAAACTGGGATACTTACGGATTAATGCCCCATAATTATTATCTTTACAACGATCCAGACACAAACAAATTAACTTGGATCCCATGGGATAATAATGAGGCATTACAAACGGGTAAAATGGGCGGTGCATTAGAACTTGATTTCTCTGATTTAGACTCAAATTCTTGGCCATTGATAGCCAAAATCTATGCTGATGACACATACCGGGAACGCTATAACCAGTATTTATCTGACGTTATTAGCGATAGCTATGAAACCAATAAAATGCAGGCAATTTATGACAGTTACTCAGCATTAATAGAGCCTTATGCCACAACAGAGTTAACAGGTTACTCATTTTTAGAGTCTGCAAATGACTTTTTTCAAGCAGTTGATGATTTATCTGAACATGCTGAAAGTCGAACAGACGCCGTAATCGATTACTTAAACACGCAATAGGTTGTAGATTTTTTCTGTCATTTTGCAGATACAATGAAAACGAAAGCAGCACTGGCTACTTTCGTTTTTGTTGCTATCAATTCAAAACCGTTTACTAGCGCACACTTTCTTATTAAAAAATAACACCTTAACAAGTCATTGACCTAAATCAAACATAATGTGAAAAAGCTAAGGCACTATGCCTCTTTATTTTTAAGTTTGGTTATTTCCAATGAGTGATATCAAGGCAAACAACATAGAACAACCACTGACGGACGAGTGCATTTTACTTTCTACCACTGATTTGAATGGTAATATCAAATACGCCAATCAAGCCTTTGCAGATATCTCTGAGTTCACGACAGATGAACTCCACGGAAAACCACACAATATAGTTCGTCACCCTGATATGCCTAAAGCCGCTTTTGAATCCTTGTGGCAACGGGTCAAAGACGGAAAACCTTGGTGCGGCATCGTTAAAAATAAAACTAAAACCGGTAAATACTATTGGGTGAATGCCTATATCTCACCAGTATTTGAAAATGGCCGCTTACATGAGCTGCAATCTGTAAGGCGTAAACCTAGTCGTGAGCATATCGCCTCAGCGGAGAACATTTACCAGCAACTCAACGAAGGTAAAGAGCCTGCTGCAATCACTCCACCTCTATTCAGTTTTACTGGAGCATTATGCTTATGGGCAGTGCTTATCTCGCTAATAGGAGTTGTCTCTTCACTAATAATGCCGACACTCGTCGCTGCATTTTTCATCCCTTTATTGGCGGGTTTTGGAATTTACTTCCTAACGCGTCCACTAAAAGAACTTGAGAACAAAGCAACCAACATTATTGATGATCCCATTGCCTGCGGCATTTTTTCGTCAACTCAAAATGAAATCGGCAAAATTGATTTAGCACTAAATTACCTCGTCACGGAAATGGGCGGTGTAGTTGGGCGTATGGCTGATTCAGCCTCATCAATTAGTGAAGAAAGTCAGCAGCTAAATGAAACGATTGCTAACACCCGTGAAAGAGTTCAGGAACAAACACAGCAAACTAGCCAAGCCGCAACAGCAATGGAAGAGATGACCACCAGCTTTGCTGAAGTAAACGAGAACACTCGACAAACTGCCCAAGAAATCACCACAAGTCATACAGCAGCTAATTTAGGCCATAACAGCATGGTCAAAGTGGTGAGTTCAATTGGCGAGCTACGTAAGGAAGTGGTTCACTTTTCAACTGTCGTTGATACTATCGAGCGCGACAGTAAGTCCATTGCCAGTGTGCTAGGAGAAATCAAAGGTATTGCTGAGCAAACAAACTTACTGGCCTTAAACGCAGCCATTGAGGCAGCAAGAGCCGGTGAAAGTGGTAGAGGATTTGCTGTAGTTGCCGATGAAGTCAGACAGTTATCAAAAAGAACCAGTGAGTCCACCGCTGAAATAGAAAATATAGTGTCTAATTTTCAGCAAAGTACTAAAAAAGCCACTGAATCCATGGAAGCGGGACAACGACAAGCTGACACTTCCGTCGCACTAGCAGAAGAGGCTGACGGAGCATTTGATCAGCTACTGGCATCAATAAATCGAATTCAGGAAATGGCTGAGTTAAATGCTGCAGCTATGAACCAGCAAACCACTGTTGCAGAAGAAATCAGTCGCTCAATTTTACAAATCGATGAGCTTTCAAAACTTACCTTAATTCAAACCGATGACACCCAAAATAAGTGTGAACAAATGAGCCGATTAGCCAATAAAACTCGTCATTTATCGAGACAATTTTGGACACAAACAATCGAGCGCACCAAATAATTACCTCCAATATTACCCTAAGCGTCATAGCCTGCATGTCGATTATGACGCAATCTTGCTAAACACTGATTAGCCACTTCCCTATGTTTGCAGATGACGAGAGATTTAGCGGCTGATTGACTATTGCGCCCTCTTCCTGGTTGTCATTTTTTCCTGTTGTGACAGTTTATTTTTTGATAAGACTTTTTAATTTTTAAAATGCCCTAATATCATATATACAGTAAAGTTAAGCCATGCTTATAAAGCCGTTTAAAGCGATTCAAAGTGAGGATACACAATGACAAACGAATTTATTCCACCTAAAAAATGGATAATGGAAGAAGAAAATGGCGGCAAGTTTGCCAGTATAAACCGTCCTGACTCTGGTGCGCGCTACGATAAAGATTTACCGGTTGGGAAGCATGCACTACAGCTTTACTCTATGGGCACCCCTAACGGCCAAAAAGTCACGATTATGTTGGAAGAGCTGTTAGCTGCAGGGATCACTGACGCAGAATATGATGCTCACTTGATTAGTATTGGTGATAGCGATCAATTCTCATCAGGTTTTGTTAGCGTTAATCCAAATTCAAAAATACCGGCATTATTAGATAACAGCACCTCAACGCCAATTAATGTATTTGAGTCAGGCGCTATTTTACTTTACCTCGCTGAAAGGTTTGGCCGATTCTTACCAACTGATTTAGCTGCTAAAACCCAAGTCATGAATTGGTTATTTTGGCTGCAAGGCTCGGCTCCTTATTTAGGCGGAGGCTTTGGTCACTTTTATGCTTACGCCCCTGAAAAGTTTAAATACCCTATCGACAGGTTCTCTATGGAGGCCAAGCGTCAACTTGATGTACTTGACAAGCAATTAGCTAAACACCGCTTCCTGGGGGGGGATGAGTATAGTATTGCAGATATTGCGACATGGCCTTGGTACGGAAATTTGGTCCTTGGAAACCTATATGAAGCAGCAGAGTTTTTAGATGTTGAAAGCTACCCTAACCTAATGCGCTGGGCAAAAGACATTGAACAACGTCCAGCTGTCGCACGAGGCAGAATCATTAATCGAACTTGGGGAGAAGAGTGGGAACAACTAGCGAACCGTCATAGCGCCGAAGATATTGATAAGGTTCTTAACTTAAAACCCAAAGCATAATCTCTTATATTACAGAGGTAACAAGTACATTCACTTTGTTACCTCTTTATTCTTCAAGCTTCTTTCCACAACACAAACACTCAGGCTGCATATCTGGCGGTAACGTAATGATGAAACCACAATGTGGGCATAAATCCCCTTGATTAAGGGAGTTGTTACAACCTACAAATAAAAACATATTTTTCATTAGCAACGCTCTTCTTTGCGATTATATTTAGGGGAGTACATTTTCATTAATTGTGCTTCGACAGCGCCTCTAACACAAACAGGTTCACCATTTAACGGGCTCGGGACTGTCACGTCTGTCGCTACCCATAACTCCATATCCCTAAATTGCTCTTCTTTTACTAATTTTCCGGCTGTTCCATGGGACCAAATGCGCTTACCTAACAAGCCACTTTCACCGACATAGAGCACATCATCACCTTTTTTAAAGTAATAAACACCTGTGGTTTCACGCGGCATCAAACTAAACCAATGCTTTCTGGTTGCATATTCATTACCATCAAAATCATATAAACCATAAGTCTCACTATTGCGATTAGCTAACCAAGCTTTTGACAAGCTGATATTAGCGATATGATTAAATTCAATACTTCCCATACGAAATGCTGTCATTAGCTAAACCCTACACAGTTAAATCCCTGATACATCTGACCTTCCTCAGTTAACTTTGAACTTTTAATACCATTTGTAGTTATAAATTGGCTGTAGAACATATCAACTCTCTCAATT
The DNA here is from genome assembly GCF_030252245.1 of Shewanella goraebulensis. NCBI lineage: Bacteria > Pseudomonadati > Pseudomonadota > Gammaproteobacteria > Alteromonadales > Shewanellaceae > Shewanella > Shewanella goraebulensis. The sequence continues at coordinate 1,741,679 of NZ_CP126972.1, read as the reverse complement.
GGTTTACCAAATAGCACACGAGTATTGCCTCCAATCGCCGATGCGACTCGACTGCCAAACTCAGAATCATCCTCTAACGCTACCTCTTCAAGAATTTATTGCACCTCATAAACAACAGGGATCTTTCTGTTGTGATTGATCACGAAAACTTTATCACCCTCACTAATGGATGAATAAGCTTCCCACCCGTGCTGAGAAGGCTGTAAATCAAAAAAAGCTCCGTTGCCTAACACACTATATATTTTGTTATGCCTACGATTTGCTATGTTGGACACTAAGAATTTACCCATCAATTTGCTCCTTCATGAACCTTTGCTGGATTTTACTCAAACTAAACAACAAAGTAAACCGTACCGAATACTAATAAAAGCGCTTAGCTATTTTAATAATTGTTGATTTATTGAGTTTGTAGGCGCATTGTGAGTAAACTTAGAGGTGTTTTAAGATAAGGCTATGATGCTGATTTAGTAAGGAAAGGAGTATCTTATGAAGCAAGTAACACGCTTAAAATTAAGCTTTATGAATTTCATGTGTTCCAATAAAGGGAATCGCTTAAACAAAACTCCTCTCGACTTGAACTCCCCACTAAAATTGATGATTTTACTATCTTCTATTCATTCAAATATTGCGTTTGGGACAACCATCAACCTTGAAAAATATTTAGGAGGATATAGCGCTGAACTTGCTGGAAAACCAGCACTAACATTTAAATTTTCCAGTAAAAATAGTGACAACATCTGCAGTATCATCACTACAGAAGAACATATGTTTAGCTCGAATAACCTGTTAGAAAATATTAATTTAAGTGAAAAGAACTTCTACCTAGATTGTGAAGTAGAAGACAAGTTTTACATGCTCTCTAATCATTACCGAACCTACGCACAGGTGCTAATAAAACAACCTGATATCAATTTTCCTATGTCGATGCATATTGAAGCTAAACTGGTTACGATAAACGGTGTTCAACTTAATGTGATAAGTGGTGATATCTCACTTAGAAAATGAATCCATCAGTTAATTTAGTGGAATATGTTATGGAATTTGATCAAGTCAGAAAATACTTACTCGCAAAACCTTTCACCACAGAAAGCTTTCCTTTTGGTGAAGATACGCATGTATTTAAAGTGAAATCTAAAATGTTTGCTTTAGTTGCATGGCGTAAAAATGCCTTAATGATTAACCTTAAGTGCGATCCAGATGAGTCTTGTGCATTACGGGATATTTTCAACTCAATTACCACTGGTTACCACATGGACAAGAAACACTGGATTTCAGTTTATTACCCAAATAGTATTGCAAATCAGATAAAAACCGAAGGTTCAAGCAATAGTGAAACACGACCAATTAGCATTGTTCCAAATGGGGAATTAGAAAGAATTATCGATAACTCTTTTATGTTGGTAGTCAGTAAGATGCCTAAAAAGGAACAAACATCGATTTTACTCAATCTGTAGAATTTAAGGTTAATAGACTATTTTTCGGCTAATAACGCCATACGAACAATTTTTTCTACCAGTTCATCTTGATCGCTAATAAACTGGCAGCCTAATTTAAGTCCTTCTTCAGAAGCTTTTGCGTTACAAATACGGGCTTTGAGTGAAATTTGGTTTTCATCCACCTCAATTGAGATAGTAATAGTTTCACCTTCGACAAGTGCATCTTGCTCCTCTTTACAGGCCTCTATATGACAACCTGTCAGTGAGACATCTGTTAACTTTGCATGCCAAGAGTCTTCTTTTACTTTTATGCTTGCGGTTAGCTCTGTTAACACACGTTTAGTCGAACGCAAATTATGAATGATTATTTTACTTGGAAAGTTAAGTGCCATCATTCTTGTTGGCGTGCTCAAGGTTTGTCTTATTATTGATGAAAATGCAATTACAGATGCTTCGTGGCCTTCAATTAGCCCTCTAACAATGACTTCACTTCCTTGTACAAAATATTGGCCGAAGTTACCTAATTTATTCGACTCAGGAAATTGAATTAGTAAAAATTGCTCAGGTAGGTAGCCTATAAAAATGGTTCTAAAGCGCCCTTTTTGCCCTGCTGGACTGACGATATCAATGTTAACAGGAGTCCCAGCTAATAAAAATTTGAACTCTTTCGACAAACCTTGTTTTGTATCGACTTGTTTAGTTGGCATTTAACTTCCCTATTTCACTTTCAACCTCAGAAAGACTAGCACAAATATTAACAACTAACACAACAGCTTAACCTTAATTAATTGTTATTCATCTACTTGCATCGATTGCATCTACAGGTCTATGGTGAATATACAAGGTTAAGGCTTTATTGATGCAACACTTAAGTTAAGCACCATGAGTATTATCGATGAACTTATATATTTTCTAATTGATGCTATCGATAATACAGCCAACCAAAGCTATGTTCAGTGCCCTTAGCTATTCAATACTGTAACGGAGTTTTCACCATGAGAAACTTAGAACTATTTAGTACTGCATCTATCGATCACCTTTTATGGTCATCAAAACCATTAACACCGAGTTTAGACTCATCAGCTTTAGATATTTTTACTGATTTTGATGTGTCCAGACCCATCATTGTTGATGCCTCAACCAGTGCGGTAGGTACAGCTAAAATCATGGAAAAAACCCATGCTTATATGCGTTTAGTTGTTGATAAAAATGATAGGTTTCTTGGTATTATCACCCAGCGAGAATTATCGCATCACAACCTAATGCTTACCGCTAAGCGATTAACTTTGACCATTGATGAGTTATTAGTCACTGAAGTGATGGTGCCTAGAGAAGAACTACAAGCATTTGATTACAACCAAATTGCTACTGCAAAAGTCAGTGATATAGTCAGGCTATTGCAGGAAAACAATTTACATCACATGTTAGTAATTGATCAGAATTTACATCATATCAGAGGGTTAATTGCCGCAAGTGATTTAGCAAGAAAGCTTAATCAGCCAATTGAAATACATCAACGGCCTTCTTTCAGTCAAATTTTCTCTAATGCCCATGAATGATTTTGCCTAAACGATATAAATCACGGAGCCACTTACCTGACAAATCTCAGGTAAGTGACGATAAACCTTATTGAATATACGCACAAACTAGCCTTGCTGTGTTAGTTGGCTTTCTTGTTCAACAAGCTGATTATCGAAAGCAACACACTGATTTTTACCATAAGTTTTAGCTTGATATAGGGCCAAATCCGCTTTTTGAATAATCTCTTTCGCTGAGGTGAAGTTGCTAGGTATGCAAGAAGCAAAGCCTAAGCTCAAGGTGACGATTTTACTTTTAGATCTTGGGTGCGGGATGCCGAGTTCGGCAATTTTCAAACGAATATCTTCAGCGAGTTGCGACACACTTTCTTGCTGGCCGTAACAAATAATAGCAAACTCTTCACCGCCATAACGGCATACCACATCGGTTGAACGCACACATACGTCAGCTATTGCTTGCGATACTTGTATTAAACATTGATCTCCTTGGTAGTGGCCTAAGAAATCGTTATAAGCTTTAAAACAATCAATATCACACATGATTAATGACACTAATTGTCGCTCTCTTCGTGCTAAATTGATAATAAAGTCCAATTGAGAGTCGAATTCTCTGCGATTGTTCAGCCCTGTTAATGCATCAAGCTTTGAAAGCTTAAACAATTTGGCACTCGTACGTTCACGCTCAATAATCCCAAAAAGTAATTGTGCATTTCCGCAATCGTCTCGAAGTATTGCTCTTGCTTTACTCGTAAAGTAAAGGATCTCACCTTGGCTAGCGTCATAATAAGGAAAACGATTATGGTATTCATCGATACGCCCTAAGCGCAAGTCACAGTAATCGTCAAAAATTCGCTTAGCTTTATGGGCATCTTTTACCGCAATATTTTTATTGTAATCCCCAGCAATAGGACAAGTCTTACTAACAGAATGTTGGAGGGTACTTGAGTCTAAAGAGAACATGTCACGCATGTTACTGTTGCAGTAAAAAACATTACTATTATCTTCTAAGTCTATTAGCCACCAGGAAACACCAGAAAAGCTTAATAGCTCTTGATAAAGCGTAAAATATTTTTCAATTCGCTTATTTGGAAACGTCATAATTGATTAGCCACTTTGTTCAAGCTAACCATCAGTCACTTACGCAACTAACTTTCCCTTTAGCAAAATGAATCAGCAAAACTACTATGATTATAGACCCTGTTTACGTAATTGCCTGTTTGCCTCTCATTTAGCTCAAAACAATGTCGCTAATAAATGCATTAAACCGCTGTCCATCTATGTTCGATACACGGCTTTATTTGGGATACTTGCTCAGCTAACTGCACATGTGATGAATAATCGACATTAGCCCAAAGCTTAACCTCAAACACCGCCCCTAAAGCAACCTGGCCAACGCCTTTAGGTGTACCTGTCATCACAATGTCGCCATCCACTAACGTCATAAATTCATTCACCGAAGCTAGAATATCGTCAGCACTGTACATCATTAAATAGCTATGACCGAGTTGCCTGACTTCACCATCGATTGTCAATTGAAAGCAAAATGTAGCTCCGGCAGTTAACGACAATGAAGATAAACTGACAAAATCACTAAATAGAGCTGAGCCATCAAATGCCTTAGCTCGCTCCCATGGTAGCTGCTGTGATTTAAGTTTGGACTGCAATTCTCTCTTGGTTAGGTCTAATCCCACCCCTACCCCATGAAACATCCCATTACGCACTGAAAAACATAGCTCTGTTTCAAAATGAATCGGCTCTTGATGAAATGAGGTCAGCTGCGTGGAAATCGCAGAGTTAGGTTTTAAAAAAACCACCATATCTGAAGGCACCTCATTACCCAGTTCATGGATATGATCCACATAATTACGACCAATACAGATAATTTTAGACGGTGACGTCGCTTCACTATTTGAGTCATATTGAATTGTGTTTAACATTTGCTTAAGCCTCTAGATATCAATTCCTATCAGCATATTGATTTAGTTAAATCGAATCAAACATATAAAGTAAATTAAAGGAGCAATCAAGGCGTCATAAATAGATTGGTTACCCAAATAAAAATGTCACTCCTTTAGATGGGTTAAGTGGCAAGCTGCTATATTCGAACTTGGTAAAAAATATAAAAAAGCTAATTGTTGTTCCTTATCTTCTTTTATTACTTTTAACGTTAAATTTTGCACCCCCTGCTTTTCAATATTTCTATCTGTAAATGCTTTTATGTGATCAGCATGTAGAGGTAAATCAACCGATTTATCGTGAATATCTAATTGAGAATTTAAAATATTGAGTGTGTAAGTACCATGCACTTTCTGGGCTTTTAATACCTCCCCTTGAACATGAAATGTCGCAATGGGCTTGCCCAGTTCGGTGAAATATCGATAGCTGAAGCTGACGTTGCGTTGTTGGAAAGTTAAGTCAGTAAGTAATATATGCTTATTGACGTTTTGCAATTGACGATCGTTCTCTACTAATTCAATACGGCAAGTCATAACCATATCCACAAGAGGTTCTTTTATGTGTAAATAAACTGTCGCTGCAGTGATTAATATAAATAGCCCCCCTGCAATAATGTACTTAGTCATTTTAGTCACAAAGTGATACCTCTTGTAGCCAGGCATTAGATAGAAACTCTGGCTTTAAGCTGAAATCGCTCGTTTTGATATTTCTAACTCTTGTATCACCATTAGGCATAACACCTTCAAGCACCAAGTTAAGCACCTGACTATCACTAGAAAAAGTGAAGAATACCTGTTTCCATGGAATGGATTCACACATACTCAAAGCTTTACTCAGCCTTTGCTCAAGATGAGCGATATGCTCTGCTGACATTTGGGGCGAATTCAACCAAGTATATTCTATGTGTTCACGGTTATTTATCGAAATGGTGTGGCTATCTCTAATAAAACTCACTGGAGTGGTAACCCAAACATATTGATGCATCACTACCCCCACTAAAAGAGCAAAAGCGCATACCCAGCCAAATACAATTCTTGTCTGTTTTTCACGTTTTGTCTTTACTTGACGCCACTCAGGTAAAGGTGGGGAAATATTAAGTCGATACCCTTTTTTAGGCATAGTCTCGATGAGTTCACTGTAATCCTCACCGAGGTATTTTCTGATAGTAAAAACAGCTTTGGCGACTGCAGACTCACTCATTACTGTTTCAAAAGAACCTGCACACGCCAACTGCCCTTTCGTAATCACAGTATTAGGGTGTTTAATCAGTTGCTCTAACACCTGGGTTTCGGTTCTAGTTAAACTATATTCAGTTTCAGTTTGAGTGTTTATGAGCAGACGATTACTCACATCGAACTCAAACACGTTAAACTTCATAAGACCCCTTGATTCGAATGGTTAAATTTATCTTACATTAGTTAAACTTCATTAACTTACATATACATCACACTTTACCATTGCCCTAAAATAACATACGCCAAAGTCGATATTTTAAACGCTGATATTTTTACTGAGAAGCTCATAGCTTTTTACTCAACTGAACGCTGCAATAAGTCGCCAATTTTGTACCTAAGTGCCCCTTTGTTGTTAACCCAACTTTTTAAATCTCGATGTAGATCACACCAACATCAGAGTAATATCAAAAATAATAACCCGTAATAAGCATTATAATCTTTATTTAAGCTGACAATCGGTAGATATCACCACAAAAGGTAATTTCAAAGTCAGTTTCTATGACTTTTAGTTAACTCTTTTGCCTTTTTCAGTCTGTAATTATACCTCCCCTATTACTATGAGTTAGGTCTCATTCAGATTCCTGCAAGCTGTCATGATTTATCTAACCACAAACAAGGGCAATGCAAACATCATCAATATCGAAACCTGCAATAGCAGGCTACTCGCAACAACTTAGATGATGTCTGCAATGAATAGAGTAAAAAGAAGGTCATGATGAATAAACTAAATAGAAGACAAGCACTCAATCGAATTGTAGGTATTACAGCAGCAACTGCTGGCGGTGCATTAGTTGCAAACCCGGTAATTGCAGCAATTGCTGATGATAACGGCAATTGGAAACTACAACCCGGCGAGCGTTTAGAGTATGCCAGGCTCGACCCGATGGAAGTTGCGCATTACTCATACTTAGATGCCAGAATGAATCATGGCTGCATGTACGCAGTATTTGACAGCATTATTTACTATCTTGCTAAGTCAAATTCACCTGATGCAGAAAAATTCAGCCAGGTTCAAACAGCATTATCAGTATATGGATATTCTGGAATGATGGGTGAAGGTACAATTTGCGGCAACATGAATGGTGCAGCTATGTTACTTAATATGCTCAATATAAACGGTGAGAAAGCCAACGATATACTTGGGCCAATCATGCGATTCTATGAAAATGAAACCTTACCCTATCAATCTGATGTGTTCTTAGAAGGAATTGGAGCAGATAAAGCAGAAACACTTGAATTAGTTGGCAAGCCAACAATTGCACGAAGTGTTCTCTGTCATACTTCAATTAGCTTATGGGCAAATGTAAACAACAAAACAGCAAAAGATAAAGGTGTTAGGTGCCGACAGCTGTCAGCATCAATAGTCCACGAACTTGTTATTTTGCTCAATAAAGCATTTGATGGTCATACAATCACCGACCACCCAGTTTCAGAAACGGTAGCCACTTGTCAGTCGTGCCATACAGAATCATCTACGTTTGCCCCTAGCGTTAGAGCTAACATCGCCTGTGACTCTTGTCATGGCGGACATCAATAAAGGAGCTTATCTAATGAATAAAGTTACTTATTGTCTAGTCACCTTATTATGTTCATTGTTACTGCTAGGCTGTAATAGCAGTGATGATAAGACTGCTTCGACAAGCATAGATATTAATCAAACTGAAACTTTAACAGTTGAATTAAATGAAGTTGATGCTGAATATGGGAAAGTCAATATTAGCCTTAAGGGTGATAATAATTTACCCGTTACAGGCGCTCACAACTTTAACCTGCTATTTTTGGGATACCTATATAACAACCCATCAAAATACCAGTTGCAATCTCATGAAGCTCTGCAAGTGAAGTGTATTAATACCACTGAGTGTTTAATGAATATCGAAGAGCAAAAAGATGGACGTTATGAACTCGTCGCTGATGACGTCAATTGGGACGCTCGAACTTATAAGTACAAGGTTGCAGTTGAAGTGCTCGGAGATAAAAGTCACTTCGAGTATGCTTTTTTAAATGTTCAATGAGCCCTAAAAGAGTGAATGACCGCACGGTTAAGTGTTTGACGAAAAATAGCTCATTCTTAATGAGTCCACACTGGACTCATTAAAAGGCATCACTTGAACATGTTGTAATAATATTTTAAAAATACATAAAAAAGTCACTGCGATACCATGCAGTGACTTTCATCTCGTGTACAAGCCATTAAAACTCAAGTCTAAGCATATGTTGAGATAAACTCGTCTAAATGCTCATTGGCAATTTCAATGTCATCGCCAACAAACTGAGCGATATGAAATAACGCTTCACCTTCGTTAGCGACTGGAATATTGGTTAAGCCAATAATAATGCCATCGGTTGGAGAACGTAACTCGGTAACTTCTCCACCCAGTGGATTGACCACATTGGCAAGTAAGCATCCTTTGCTCACACGAGCCCCTATTTTGCGTTTCACATTCACCAATCCATCTGCTTCACTTCGTAACCAATAACTGCGGCTCGCATTAATAGACGCTGTTGGTTTTAGTTTACTATTCAGCATCCCTAAATAGCGCATCACATTCAGTACACCTGTGACACCAGACTTTATCGACAACTCACTAAACCTTAGGGCTTCACCTGCTTCATATAAAATACATGCGATGCCTTTTTCATTAGCGTAGCCACGCATAGAGCCTTTTACAGACTTTGAGTCCATAATCACCGGAGCCCCGAAAGCCGTAGCCATTGCCATCATGACTTCATCATCAGTATCACAACGGATCTGCGGGAAGTTATCACGATGAATAGCCCCAGTATGCAAATCAACAATATGAGTTGCTTTTTTTAATAACTCATTAGAAAACAAATGAGCTAAGCGACTCGCTAATGCGCCTTTTGCACTGCCAGGGAAACAACGATTTAAATCGCGTCTGTCAGGTAAATAACGTGATTGATGAATAAAACCAAACACATTCACAATAGGTACAACCACCAAGGTTCCAGTTAAGGTTTTCATGTTCACCTTATCAATCAAGCGACGACATATTTCGATGCCATTTAGCTCGTCACCATGAATTGCAGCGCACACTAATAATACAGGCCCAGGCTTTTTACTATGAAACACCTCAACATGCAGCTCTAACGGCGTGTCGTTATACAATTTTGCTGCGGGCAGTTTGATGCTGGCACGACTGCCAGCTTCAATACTAAACTCACCAATTGCAAACGCTTCACGCATAGGTGCCATTAACCCACACCCTTGGTTTTAGTGCTATTTGGTTTAGCATTTTTTTCAATAAACTGAATAATTTTTTCAGCCACATCAATACCAGTAGACTGCTCAATTCCTTCAAGACCCGGAGATGAATTCACCTCCATCACTAAAGGACCATGCTTCGAACGTAAAATATCCACACCTGCAACATTAAGCCCCATAGTTTTAGCTGCGCGCAATGCCGTAGAGCGTTCTTCTGGGGTCAACTTCACAATTGTTGCTGTACCACCACGGTGAAGGTTTGAGCGAAACTCGCCTTCAGCACCTTGACGCTTCATCGCAGCAATCACTTTGTCACCAATCACAAAACAACGAATATCAGCACCACCAGCTTCAGCGATATACTCTTGCACCATGATATTCGCTTTTAAGCCCATGAATGCCTCAATAACACTTTCAGCCGCTTTACGAGTTTCAGCTAACACCACACCAATTCCTTGGGTACCTTCAAGTAGCTTAATCACACAAGGTGCGCCGCCTACCATGTCCAAAAGATCTGGCACATCAGCTGGCTTATTAGCAAAACCAGTAACAGGTAAACCGATATTTTTGCGTGACAATAACTGTAATGAACGTAATTTATCCCTTGAACGCGAAATCGCTACAGATTCATTTAATGGGTGTACACCCATCATCTCAAACTGACGTAAAACCGCAGTACCATAAAAGGTTACCGAAGCGCCAATACGAGGTACAACAGCATCAAATGTCGGTAACTCTTCACCGCGCATATGAATACTAGGAGCCATCATATTGATGTTCATGTAACACGCTAGCGGGTCAATAATTTGTACTTCATGACCTCGAGCTATCGCCGCTTCTTGAATACGACGAGTAGAATATAAGTCTTTATTTCTAGACATAATTGCAATGCGCATAACCTTAAGCTCCTGTTAAATGTGCTGCTGATGAATCCACTAAAAAACGCCCTGCTAGTGCTCGGCGACCTAAAAGCATTCTAAACTGCATGTTGTCACGTTGTGTAAGGGTAAGTTCAATATCAAACTGAGCATCGCCAATAATAATGGGGGTTTTAACCACATAGCGATTAGTAATATGCCCACCAGAATCTTTTACGTGTCGGCGATCAAATACAGCAAACTCTTGAACGATTTCTCTGTCTGATTCTTGCTCAGGATGGATCCATACTCTGATCCAATCTTGATCATCTTTAATAAACGGTTTAATTCTAAAAGCGTGTAAACATGACGTCTTAGCACCGGTATCAATTTTCATATTGACCCGTTCATTGCCAAGTTCAGGAAACGTCGCCCATTCACACCAGCCAAGAATTTTTAATGCATTTTTTGTCATGTTTAAGCCTTTTTCACAAAACCTTACTTCGTTTAATATCGTTAAATTGACAGGCATAAAGGAATTAATAAGACTGCTTTTGACAATATTGCAGCCATATAAATGTATCAACTTTAGCCAAAACAACACTTTAATTGAGTTAATAACAAGTTGAAAACTTACCCTCAATCAGTTTGGAAGCGCATAATACTCCTAAAGTTTAAAAACACTACTAAAAAAAACATAAAATTTAAAAAAAACCACCAGCAACAATCAATAACCTTATCAACACTGCATTTCCAAACAGCCAAAAACAACAATTAACTCTAGATAAAAGCAATAAAAACCGTAAAACAAATGAAAATTGACGTTTTAACACACAAAATAATTTGTTTGAGACAAGTATAAAAGATGATTATATGTTAACCACTGAGCTTTGTATTATTAGTAATCAAATAAGTCGTACATTCCAAGCTGAGTTTTTAACATTTTTGATTAAAGGTAGTCGGCTTTTATGGCACACTTTAGGCTCACCTTTTTTAGGATCTGTTATGTATACTCAGCAAAGTTTTGACTTCTTAACCCTACTTGCCAATAACAACGATCGCGAGTGGTTTAAAGCTAACCAACAAGATTACGAAGATAGGGTTAGAACGCCGACATTAAAATTTATTGAAGCGATGCAAGGACCAATCTTAAATATATCACCTCGCCTTACTGCAGTGCCTAAAAAGGTAGGTGGCAGCATGATGCGACCGCAAAGAGACAGTCGTTTCAGTAAAGATAAAAGCCCTTATAAGTTAAATGTTGGTATTCAGTTCAGACACTTTCAGGGCAAAGATGTCCATGCTCCAGGGCTTTATCTACATTTAGCTAATGATGGCTGTTTTATCGCTGCAGGTATCTGGCATCCTGAATCTAAAGCCTTAAATGCAATTCGCCACTGTATTGATGAAAACCCTAATGGTTACAAAAAGGCGTTAATTGCATTAGATAAAGCTGGGTTTGAATTATCAGGTGATAGCCTAGTAAGGCCTCCTCGGGGTTTTGATAAAGAGCACCCACTAATAGAAGAATTAAAACGAAAAGATTTTATCGCCATTAAACCAATAACGATTGAGCAAGTTTGTGATAAGGACTTTGTAGAGTATTGCGCTAAAGAGTTCGAAAAAACGACACAATTGATGGGATACCTTTGTTTCGCTCTCGATTTAGATTTTTAATTGGATTTTTAATTGGATTTTTAGAAAGCTTCGGCTTTTAAAACATGTACCATTATCAAACTTGAACTTTTAGCCTCCAAGTTTACAAATATCTAATTCAACTTTATATGTGTTCGTAAACATCCGCCCCAATAAAAGTGATTTGAAACTCCAAATAACGCTAACAAAATAGTTGGCGTTTTTGGTAGAGGATTTACAGTGTGTATTTCACACCTATTCCCAACAAGCTTCAACAAGCTTCAACAAGCTTCAACAAGCTTCAACAAGCTTCAACAAGCTTCAACAAGCTTCAACAAGCTTCAACAAGCTTCAACAAGCTTCAACAAGCTTCAACAAGCTTCAACAAGCTTCAACAAGCTTCAACAAGCTTCAACAAGCTTCAACAAGTATAAAATCATTTAATCACTGTACCTTTCCCACTAGACAACCTATATTATTCAATAAAATACCAACAAATAAACTACAAACATCCCCTTGAACTCAATGTAATGACAAGGCTTGCTGATGATGAATAAATACCCTAAAAAAGTTGCTACCCCCGCCTTTAAAGGCTTAATTCCCTTAACTGTATTCATTGCCGCCTCGTTATCCCTTTATAGCCAATCATCAACTGCTGCTTCAGCCCATGTAAAATCTTCTGTAAACCGAAGTGAAACACCTGATACTGGCACCGAGAAGCTGCTTTTACCTTATGTTTTCAGTACAGACTCAATGGGCGTTAATATTGGTCTAGGTGCGATGGTCAGTGGTTATTATCAAGAGCAGATGACTGTTGGCGGTACCGTGTATGGCGGGGATGTCAGTTATGGCGCGGGTGGTGGTGTCTGGAATTATAAAATCCCTAAAACTGAGCGGTTCTTTTTAAGTGTATACGGTTTTTTAGGCTATTACCCACAACAAAAGGCATACGCTGGTGGCGCTAGTAATTTTATCCCGGCTGATACACCTTTACCTGGTAGCAATGACTCGTCGAATGAACAGTTTTTGCAAGCAGATGGTTCATCAAACTGGTGGGAAATGAAACTTGAATACGCCCTACCAATAGGCGCTACACGTGATAAAGGCCAAGTCACTTACGAGTTAACTAATGGCTTACTGACGTCAAAGCCTTCCGGCGGAGATAAATGGAACCCATTTGAATCAGGTGCAACTGTAGCCGTACTCAGACAATTTAATCGTTATGAGAGTTATGAGTTTGATGATGATGAACTCGATGGCGCCGTTCACGCTATTGAGCTAGGGCTCCTTTACGACAATACCGACTTTTCAGTAAATCCAAGTTTTGGTAGTAAGCAGTATTTATCAATCTCACACGATGCTGGCTGGTTTGAGTCTGAGCAATCTTGGACTTTCTTAGAGTTTGAAGCCAGTAAATACTTTTCATTTGGGCAATCTGATTACGCTTCACAACGGATTTTGGCGTTGAACTTTTGGACAGGTTACTCCCCTTCTTGGGAACTTGAATACGATGAACAAGGCGGTAGAAAAGTTAATAATAACGCGCCATACAGTGAAGGAGCTTCATTGGGGGGCTTTTATAGAATGCGCGGTTTCGAAAACAATCGCTTTCATGATAAAGCATCAATCTACGCTACCGCAGAATACCGTTACACCCTAAAGTATAACCCCATAGAAGATGTAAGTTGGCTTAAGTTTTTGCGTTTAGATTGGTTCCAACTAGTGGGTTTTGTTGAAGCTGGACGTGTTGGTGAGTCCTATACCGCCAATGAGCTATTAACTGACATTAAATACGATTATGGAGTGTCTCTAAGAGCATTAACTGCTGGGATTGTAGTCAGGCTTGATGTAGCCACATCTGATGAAAGCACCAATGCTTGGGTCATGGTTGATCACCCTTTTTAATGTCATAGCTACTTTTATATAATAACGGCTCCCCTATAAAGAGGGGGAGCACACATTTCGTCGATGAACACTTATACATATTCAACCCAAATTAAAGACATGCTAAAATAGCGCATTACTTTTTAAGATCACAAACAAGTATTGTGATCACAGCCACTCTTGAGTTCACCATGTCATCAGCACCACAATCTACCATTATCGCTAATACACCTGCAGAAAAAAGAGCGCTTAGTTACTCTAGTACCATCAAAAAACTATTTGATGAAGTATTGGACACTAAGATGCCTGCAGACAGGATTGTGGCTAATTATTTCCGTGAACATAAAAAGCACGGTTCGAAAGACAGACGCGTGATCCGCGAAACCTTATTTGGTCTATTTAGATGGTGGGGTTGGCTTAAGCAATTAGGCTCACAACATGACGAGCAAACTTGGTTCAAAATGCTCAGTTCATGTGCATTATTAGAGCAACATAGCTGGCGCAGTTTTGCTGATGCTTGGCAAATATTTGCAGGGCTATCAGATGCTCAAGTAGAGATAATAACTGCTAATATTGCCACCGATGAGATAGCAAACACAGACTCCGTGGTTGCTAAAAACCTGCTACTCAAAAAGCTATTCACAAATTTTGAATTCACAGAAACCCAGTTACTACCTGAATGGTTCTGGGAAGTTTGCCCTGTTGAAGACGGTAAGACACAAATACAGCTAATAGAAGCCATGAGCTCTAGACCGCCTATTTGGGCTAGAGTACAAGGTCAAGACACTCAGATGGCATTAGCTGAGCTTCAACAAGCTCAAATTGATGCGACCCCAAGTGAATTTTTTAATGATGCGATTAGCTTAGGCAGTAAAAGTATTAACTTGAATGAAGTAAAACTGTATAAAAATGGCCTGTTAGAAATACAAGATTTAGCCTCACAAGTCATAGGTAATATTTGTCAGCCTAAAACCGACGAAAACTGGTGGGATACCTGTAGCGGCGCAGGTGGTAAAACCTTACAGCTTAGATCATTGATGATGCAAGATGCAGTAAAAGCATCATCTAATGGCAGCGTAATATCATCCGACATTCGCTCTAAAGCATTAGAAGAGCTAAACAAGCGTGCCAAAAGAGCAGGTTTTAACAACATCTCAATTTCGCGTTGGAAATCAGAAGCATTACCGGTTGAAGCTAATCATTTTGATGGCGTATTGGTTGACGCACCATGCAGCTGCACAGGCACTTGGCGCAGAAACCCTGACATGCGCTGGATAGATGACAGAAGCTGTGTCGAAGACAAACCTGCCCTGCAGTTAGACATTCTCACTCGCAGCGCTAAAGCGGTTAAATCAGGTGCAAGTTTAGTTTATGCCACCTGCTCTTTATCACCACTTGAAAATGAAGCCGTGGTTGATGAGTTTTTAGCGAATAATAAAGAGTTTTCACTTGAAACCATTACTCATCCATTTACCCAGCAACAAAACACCATGCTGACAGTATGGCCTTACGAGGCTAATAGTGACGGCATGTTTGTCGCGAAAATGGTAAAGCGATAAATACATTTTGTACAAAATGTATTTAACAAACAAAAACGCCAGCGTGTTAATGCTGGCGTTTTCTATTAAAAAGGTAAAAAAGCTAATACAAATTATGAGCTTGCAAGTTTAACTGCATCAGCAATACTTTGTGCTTGAGTTTGGGTCATTTCAGCGCAAGTAGATTCAACCATCACTCGAATAAGTGGCTCAGTACCTGATTTACGTAATAATACTCTGCCTCTTTCGCCCATAAACGCCTCAGCAGCTAACACTGACTGCTTGACTGATTCAGCAGCGATAATCTCATCGGCATTATTAGCATTTAAGCGCACATTAATCAGTACTTGAGGTAGTTTAGTCATTACTGACTTAACATCCGCTAAGCTTTTTCCTGACTCAATAACCGCTTCAAGTACTTGAAGTGATGCAACAACACCATCACCTGTGGTGGTGTGTTTTAAGCTTAAGATATGACCCGAGCCTTCACCGCCCAATTGCCAGCCAGTCTGTTTTAATTGCTCAACCACATAACGGTCGCCCACTTTGGCACGAACAAAAGGAATATCCATCTCTTTTAGCGCTAACTCAAGACCTAAGTTAGACATTAAGGTGCCTACTACGCCACCTTGTAATTCGCCTTTAGCTTGGGCCGCTTGAGCAAGAATAAACAATATTTCATCGCCATCAACGGCATGGCCATTATGATCAACAAATAAGACTCTATCGGCATCACCATCTAAAGCAATACCAAGGTCTGCTTCATGAACCATCACTGCGGTTTGCAGGCTATCTAAATGGGTTGCGCCACAACGCTCATTAATATTAAGACCATCTGGCTTGTCATTAATACTAATCACTTCTGCGCCAAGTTCTGCATACACTTCTTTGGCGATGTGATAAGCCGCGCCATTGGCAGAATCTACAACAATTTTAAGCCCTGTAAGTGACTTATCTTTATCGAACGTTCCTTTACAGAACTCAATATAGCGACCTGCGGCATCACTGATACGGCGTAATTTCCCCAATTTAGCTGAATCCACACATGTCATTGCATTATGGTAAATAGCTTGGTCTAACAAAAATTCAATCTCTAACTCTTGAGCATCAGTTAGTTTGGTACCTGAATTTGAAAATAACTTAATACCATTATCATAATAGGGATTGTGGGATGCACTGATCACCACGCCCGCATCGGCTCTAAATGTCGATGTTAAATATGCAATAGCGGGTGTTGGCATTGGGCCAACTAGCGCACAGTTAATACCCGCAGCAGAAAATCCAGCTTGCATCGCAGTTTCAAGCATATAACCACTAATACGGGTATCTTTACCAATGATCACTTCTTTGGTGCCTGTAGACGCTAAAACCGTACCAGCAGCCCAACCTAATTTCATCGCAAAAGAAGGATTAATCGGAAAATCACCGACCTTTCCTCGTACACCGTCAGTGCCAAAATACTTACGAGACATAGTTACTCCAAAAACCAATTATCTCTTTGGTTTTACCTAAATGAGCCCAAAATTTATTTATAAATTATATAGTAATTATTTAGCTCAATTATAATTAAATAGATCTAACAACCTTTTTAAACTAAAAAAACCAACTCAAAAGAGGTGGTTTTTTGTTATTATTAAGCAACTAAAGTAAATTTTTCACTATTTCAGCAAACTTATTTCCAAGCTTTTTATCGCGAAGACCATATTCAACAAACGCCTTCATATAGCCTAATTTATCACCACAATCATGCGATTTACCTGTCATATTAAAAGCTTCAACTCTGTCTTGTTCAATTAACATATCTATCGCATCAGTTAATTGAATTTCATCACCTGCGCCTGCTGGAGTTTTTGCAAGTAAGCCCCATATCTTTTCAGATAATACGTAACGGCCAACTACCGCAAGGTTGGAAGGTGCGTTACCAATGGCAGGTTTTTCTACCATGGCAGTAATTTTCGCTGACTCCCCTGCGACAATTTCTTCACCATCACAATCTGCAATACCATACTTATTAACTTCATTTTCAGGAACTGGAGCAACCATGATTTGGCTAGCAAAACTCGTTTTATAGCGTGCTATCATCGCAGCTAGATTATCTGTGTTTTGGTTAGCAGTGTACTCGTCCAAAATTACATCAGGCAAAACAACAGCAAAAGGTTCACTCCCAATGCACGGTTTAGCACATAAAACAGCATGACCTAAACCTTTAGCTTCACCTTGACGAACATGCATTATCGTCACATCTCGAGGACAAATAGACTGAACTTCTTCAAGAAGTTGGCGCTTAACACGCTTTTCAAGTGTTGACTCAAGCTCATAGGAAGTATCAAAGTGATTTTCAATAGCATTTTTACTCGCATGAGTAACTAATACTATTTCCTTTATTCCAGCAGATACACACTCATTAACAATATATTGAATAAGCGGTTTATCTACAATAGGAAGCATTTCTTTTGGAATTGCTTTTGTTGCTGGTAACATCCTAGTCCCAAGACCTGCTACAGGTATTACTACTTTCATTAATCCATCCTAATTAATATTTCAAAATTTTGATAAACAGCTATTTCACAACTGTGATTGACATATAGTTCAACACCGCAACGAAGATCAGAATCACAATCGTTGCAAAAAAAAGGGTTAATAATCACCCAGTGAACCCCCATCCTACCTTTATGTTGGCTAGATAAACTCGAATTCCAAACTGGATAATCAAAACCTATATGGTCTAACTCATTGACCATGTGTTCAAAAAATAACGTCTCTAAATCAGCAAGTTTAAAAGGTGACTTTATGCTTGCGTGAACTTCGCTTACAGTATGAGTTAAAGCTGCCTTTAATCTATCAACTAACATATTTCTACAATTGATAATATCGAGTAACTGCATCAACAAAGTGACCTAATTCCGACTTAGGTAAATTATTGATTCCAGCAGCAGCAGAACGACCACCGCCAGTTTTAAATTGACTACAGATATCACCGGCACCATGCTTATTTGATAGTGGTGCTCTCAATGACACCATGTAAGTATCATCTTGGTTATCTGTTAATACAGCGTGCGCAACATTTACATTACTATTAGCTAAATAGTTACCATAAACACCGCTTACTCTTTTAGACCAAGCCTCGTTTGGCAGTTCAAATATGGCTACAAACTCATTACTCTCAGTTACGGAAATCGCTTTGGCACGAGCCATATCCTCAGCGTAAGCATCTCTTAATCGATAGAACGGAGAGTGAGTATCCTTTATCACATCAAATGGATCAGCATACTTTACAAGCGCTAAGTAAAGTTCCGCTGGATGAAAATGTAAATCAGAGACACTAGCACCATAGCCGTTATAATTAATCAGAGTACCTAGCTCTTTAAGTAATTCAGACTGTTCACCTGTTAATTCTGCTTGTTGACTCAGCTCGTCCGCTTTAGCAATAAGATTATCGCCGTAGGCAGCCGTTATTGCCCATAAATGATACTTTCCGCCTAACAAATTATCGATTATCAAAGCAGTACAAGTATTTGGATCTAAATCAATATGCGCGTCTAAATGGTCACTTTCCGGAATAGTGCCACTTCTATGATGATCTGCATAAAAAACTTCAACATCAGCGTCTAATAAACCACAAAGCGCATCTGTATTTTTTTCCATTGAAATATCAAGAGCTGTTACTTTATCGCCCTCACTAGCGTTAACATCAGCTAATAGTTGTATATCCCGTTTGACTCCGGTAACTAATTCACTTTCGATTGGTTTTTCCAAGCGTAATTGTATTAATGAAATTATACCGTCAGCATCACCATTAAAAACATCAAAGTTCATATTTTAAATTCCTAATTAAATATAATGGTTTGCAGTTAAATACTCGACTACTTGCTCTGCGCAGGCTTTAATATCCTTTTCAGCGGTTTTAACATGCACCTCTGGAGTTAAAGGAACATCATATGAGGAGTCGATTCCAGTGAAGTTTTTTATCTCGCCTGCACGGGCCTTCTTATATAAGCCTTTAGGATCACGTTGTTCGCATACCGCTATTGGAGTATCAATAAACACTTCAATAAATTGGCCTTTAGTGAGCTGCGTGCGGACCATCTCTCTATCTTTAAGGAAAGGAGAAATAAACGCCGTACTCACGATTAACCCAGCATCAACAAATAACTTAGAAACTTCACCAATTCTACGAATATTTTCAATTCTATCTTCATCTGAAAAGCTTAAATCACCATTCAAACCATGGCGAACATTGTCACCGTCGAGCACGTAAGTTTTACAGTTTAAGTCATGAAGCATTTTATCAACGGCATTCGCTACAGTTGATTTACCAGAGCCACTTAATCCTGTAAACCATAATACTGCAGGCTTGTGGCCATTTTGTTTAATACGATCTGAAGCTGATACGCTAGCATTATGCCAAATGACATCTGATGACTTCTCACCTTGTACATCAACTTCTTTATATGGTGTCTGTGACATGAGTTATCCTGTAAGAGATGTTTACTTCATCTCGATTATTAAAATGGGAAAAAAATAGGCACAGCTATAATGACTATCAAACCATATACAATACTGATTGGTAGGCCTACTTTAATAAAATCTTTAATTCTATATTGCCCTGCATTGAACACCATTAAGTTGGTTTGGTATCCATAAGGACTAACGAAACTTCCACTAGCTGCAAATGCGACTGTCATAACAAAAGGCATAACATCAACACCAAAACCTAGAGCTAAACTATATGCAATAGGAAACATCAAAGCTGCTGCCGCATTATTAGTCACTAATTCAGTCATCAACCAGGTAAGTAAATATATTATGATTAGTGCCAAATAAGCATGTTCTTTATCAATACTATGATTAACAAAATCACCGAGATGATCAACAACTCCGGCATTGACTAAAGCATGAGATAATAAAATGGCTGAAGATACAATTAACCAAATATCCACAGGTAGCCTTCTCATTATTTCATTCACATTGACTGAACGGCTAAATAGCAGCAAGCCAAGCAAGATAACCAACCCTTGCAATAAATCGATAAAACCAAAAGCAGCAAAAGCTATTGTTGCCACAAAGCCGCCAACCGAAAGCCACGCTTTCCAGCCACTTAGCCTGACCTCAGTCTCGACTCCTGTTAATACAATGAAGTTTTTACTGATATTTCGTCGGGACTTAAAATCATCCCCAACAGCTAAAACTAAGAAATCACCGGCCTTTATTTCAATATCACCGAGTTTACCAGATACCTGCTCACCATCTCTTCGAATAGCAACAACGGCCGCATCAAACAACGCCCTAAATCCAATGTTTTTGAGCGTTTTTCTAACAAGTATGCTTTCTTGCCTAACTACAACCTCAGTTAGGTTAGAGTCTTTTAGCTCGCTCTTATGGGCAAATGTCATCAGGCCCGAAAATTGACTCAATTGACCAACTTTAGTGATATCTCCACTGAAAATTAACCTATCATTTTCATGTAATATTTCTGAAGGAGCCACAGGGCTGATTAAATGACCATCCCTAACGACTTCAACCAAAAATAAAGATTCTAAATGCCTTAAACCATTGTCTTCTACTGAACGATTTATTAGCTCTGAATTTCCAGCTATTTTGGCATCAATAAAATACTCTTGCTTCCCATCAGTTTGAGGTTCATTTTCAGGAAGAAACTTAACCAAAAGAGCAAGCACTGCGCCACAACCAGTCACTAACATTAAACCAATAGCTGTAAATGAGAAAAATGGTAAAGAGCCCCCTTCTGCATCAATATATAAGCTATTGACAATAAGATTTGTAGAAGTACCAATTAACGTTAAGGTCCCGCCTAGGATGGCAGCATAGGATAATGGAAGTAGTAACTTACTGGCAAAATGATGTGGATTATTTCGGATAGGAGATAATAAAGTCGCGACCACTGCAGTATTATTTAATAATGCAGAGCAAGCAGCCGTAATGGCAAATAATCGCGCAAATGTTCCTTTATAACTAACTAAAATAACTTTTGAAGCAATAAACCGCAGTAGTCTGGTTTTCTCTAATGCAAAAGAGCACACAATCAATAAAATAAGAGTTATTAAACCTGGGTTGGCAATACTTGAAAGTAATTGTGTTCTTGTCACTAAACCACTTGCAACAAGCGAAAGAAGTGTTACACCAAATACAGCTGCTGGACGGCTCTGAAACTTTAACAATCCTACGATTGTTAATAAAAAAATAGCTATTGTTAGATAAGCTTCTATAGACATAACTTAATCAATATAAAAATATAAGAATATAAAAAAAAGGCTGCAAGCATAAATTTGCATCGCAGCCGTATTACATCATCATTACTAATAAAATTAGCCTATGACTTTAGCACCCCAATGAGGGTAATGCTTTCTAACTAAAGCATTAAATTCAACTTCGAATGCTGAATATTCAGAACTAGCTTTAGCTTCTTTACCTGTGATTTCATTTCTGATCATCCCTGCACCAACGGTTACGTTAGTCAGTCTGTCGATAATGATAAATGCACCGGTAGTTCGGTTTGAATCATAAGCATCAAATTGAATAGGGGCATTGACTGCAAAGTTACAACTTCCCATTTCATTTAACTCAAGTTGAGTTGCAGGAAACACTTCTAGAGTATTGACATCCACACGGTGATTAACTGATTCGACATAACCATATACAGACTTGCTGCCTACTTTTATTGCATACTCACGATCAACGTGTAAGGCCTCTTCAGTCATCCACACGACGTCAGCTTCAAAATGGCTTGCTGAAGATGTCAACTCGTGAGGCCGAACTAACATGTCCCCTCGACTAATATCAATTTCATCTTCTAGTGTAATCGTTATTGCCATACCCGCTGTGGCTTTTTCGATATCGCCATCAAATGTCACAATCGATTTTACTTTGCTTTCTTTTCCTGAAGGAAGTGTTTTGACCGTATCACCAACACGAATATCACCAGAAGCAACTGTGCCACAAAAACCACGAAAATCTAGGTTTGGACGATTAACATACTGAACTTGCATTCTGAATGAGCTCGATTTAGCACGATTGATTGAAACTGTATTCAGCAACTTCATCATCGTCGAACCAGGGTACCAAGACATGTTTTCACTTTCGTTAACAACATTGTCACCCTTCAAAGCTGAAATAGGCACAAAGCGAACATCTTCAAAAGAAAGGTTCTCGGCAAACTCACGATATTCTTTCTTGATATTTTGATATACAGATTGGTCGTAATCAACAGCATCCATTTTGTTAATCGCAATAATGACATGCTTAATACCAAGTTGAGAACAAATGAAGCTGTGACGGCGAGTTTGAACTTGAACACCGTGACGAGCATCAATCAAAATAATTGCTAAGTCAGCCGTTGAAGCACCTGTAGCCATATTACGAGTATATTGCTCATGACCAGGAGTATCCGCAATAATAAATTTACGTTGCTCCGTAGCAAAGTATCGATAAGCGACATCAATAGTAATGCCTTGCTCACGCTCTGATTGAAGGCCATCAACTAACAACGCTAAGTCAAAAGAATCATCTGTTGTATTAAAACGTTTTGAATCTTTCTCAATTGCAGCCATTTGGTCTTCAAATATCATTTTACTATCAAATAATAAACGACCAATAAGAGTAGATTTACCATCATCAACACTGCCACACGTTAAAATACGTAGCATATCTTTATTTTCGTGGACTTTTAAATATGCTTCAATATCAGAAGCAATAAGAGACGTACTATTAGACATCAATCTTTCCTTAAATTCTAAGCTTCACCTGCACTGTCAAGCGTGCAAATTATAATCAAACTACCGTAGATATGAGAGAAATTAGAAGTAACCTTCCATTTTTTTCTTTTCCATCGAGCCAGCAGAGTCATTATCAATAACTCGTCCTTGTCGCTCAGAAGTGGTACATAACAACATTTCTTGAATAATTTCAGGTAATGTTTGAGCAACTGAATCTACCGCACCAGTTAATGGGTAACAGCCCAATGTTCTGAAACGAACCATCTTATTTTCTGTGGTTTCGCCTTCTTGTAACTCCATTCGCTCATCATCTACCATGATTAAAGTGCCATCACGCTCTACTACTGGTCGTTCTTTAGCGAAGTATAGTGAAGGAATCTCAATGCCTTCTAAATAGATATATTGCCAGATATCTAACTCTGTCCAATTCGACAAAGGAAATACACGAATACTTTCACCTTTATCGACTTTACTATTATAGATATTCCATAATTCTGGACGTTGATTTTTTGGGTCCCAACGATGCTTATTATCTCTGAAAGAATAAACTCGCTCCTTCGCTCGCGATTTTTCTTCGTCACGTCGAGCACCACCGAAAGCTGCATCAAACCCATGCATGTCAAGTGCCTGCTTAAGGCCTTCAGTTTTCATAATATCGGTATGTTTTGCGCTACCATGAGTAAAAGGGCTGATATTCATTTCCATACCACGAGGGTTTTTATGAACAATTAAATCAAAGTCATATTTTTCAGCCATTTGATCACGAAACTGGATCATTTCTTTGAACTTCCAGTTAGTATCCACATGCATTAGGGGAAAAGGAATTTTACCAGGGTAAAACGCTTTTCGCGCAAGGTGTAACAATACAGATGAGTCCTTACCTACAGAATACAGCATCACAGGATTATCAAATTCAGCAGCGACTTCACGCATAATATGAATAGACTCAGCTTCCAATGCTCTTAGGTGGGTTAATCTTTCTTCGTTCATGGTATTCTATTATCCTAATTTAAATACTTTAATGCAGTGATAATTCACTAACGTCAAATTAAATTGATTAATACTTGTTTAACTCTATATCAGCACAATATTAAGTTGGGCACTAACTCTTGATTAGGCAGGATTTTATCACATCAACCAAGACACTGCTTTAGCATCTGTAAGAATTATTCCTTTCCTTTAAAAAAACCTTTTAACCACATGATTTAATTGAGCTTTTATTTTTTTATAACATATAAACAGTCACTGGTGTGATGACCAATTTTCTTCATAACAATTACGTTTACCCAAAACCCCATCAGCAATGCCTTGAACCA
The DNA here is from genome assembly GCF_030252245.1 of Shewanella goraebulensis. Taxonomy (NCBI): domain Bacteria; kingdom Pseudomonadati; phylum Pseudomonadota; class Gammaproteobacteria; order Alteromonadales; family Shewanellaceae; genus Shewanella; species Shewanella goraebulensis. Next base: position 1,717,325 of record NZ_CP126972.1, on the reverse strand, counting down.
TAAATAAACAACGCTGTTTTCTTTGCTTTTGCATCACAGAGTTTAGAATAAATTTAATTGGCATTAATACAATGCACCTTACTTTCCAATATGTTGGTACGTAAGGTCGTCTTGAAAGAATCAAGATATTCCTAAATTGATAATACAATCTAATAGGAGAGCCGACTCGATAGGTAACACCTACAAACTTACTTCTAGAGTCACCCAACCTATGCACCATCTCAACATGCTTAGCTCTGGCAACGTTTAAACCTTTACTCTTAGCTCGCCAACACCATTCATGGTCAACACCATCAATAAACAATGATTCATCTTTGTAACCCACCTCATCTAGCGAACCAAGATCTATTAGCATGCCAGAAGCAATTATTTGATTAACTCCCACTAATTCATCATATTCGAAAATATCTCTTTGGTATCTAGCTCTCTCACTGCGATCAGTAAATGAACATCTTATACTGGGTCCAATTGCCGCAAAGTGATGTTTTAGCGCTTTTGAAGCTTCCAAAAGGCTTGATAGTCTAAAAACCATATCTTCAGGGATTAAACTGTCTTGATCGAGTAAAAGTCCATATTCGCACCCCAAAGACAGTAACAATCTCAACCCATGATTGTGCCCTTTAGCAATACCAACATTTTCAGGAAAGTGAACATAATGATATGAAGAAATGATCAAATTAAAATCATGCTTAGTAGGGCTATTATCAATAATTACAACATGTTCAACTTGATTGTAAACACGCGTAAGTAATCTTTCAACCATACTAAGATCTGGTTGGTAAACAACAATAATAGCACCATTCATTTTTAATCATGTCCTATTATTGTTTTAAGTAAGAACCGATCTATCTTGTAAGCTAATTTTATTATTGGCGCAGGCATAAAACGTAAAACTAAAACAACATTGGCGTATAAGTAGTTTCTTGCGCTTCTTTGATTTAAAAGTTTCATAGCAAGTAGACGTGCTCTAAATTCATTAATAGACAAGCTACGGCCTCTGCGTTCATAAAAGTATCCTAAACGCCTAAAATTAAGTAACGGTTCTCTAATATTGGCAAACTTGAATCCTGCATGAGCTAATGTTATCCAGAAAAAATAATCCTCTGTGTTTCTCATATCTTTCAGATATCGAAACCCTTTTTCAAAGATCGTATATCGCATTACAACTGTTGGGTGATTTATTGGGCATCTTCTGGATAAAGACTTAATCAATACAGTGTGTTTAGTTGGTAAGCAACGCATACCAAGCTTATTTCCATCAGCATCAATTTCCCATAAAGCTGAGCCGAGAACATCAATGTCTTTGTGTTTTTCTAAAAGTTGAATTTGCTTTTCAAATCGATGGGGAATACTAATATCATCAGAATCCATTCGAAAAAAATAGGTTGGGTTTAGTGGGAGCGTCCAGCCAATAATAAAATTCATGCAAGTACTTAAACCAAGGTTTTTCAAGCCATGAATCAATATGACATGCTTATTCTTTCTTTCAATATTATTAAGGTATAAGGAAATGTTTTCATCAACATCACCGTCAATCACAATGACGAATAATGATGGGGATAAGGTTTGAGTTAAGATACTGTTTACAGCCTGCTCAACCCAATTTAACTTATCCATTTTGTAAACAGACATCCCGCAAACCGAGAAAATGTTTCTAGGCAACTCATGCGAGTTCTGAACAATAAAATTATCATCTTTCAAATTGCGTTTTTCCATTCACACTTCTTTTGATATACACAAATGAGCCCACATAATACAGGTGAATCAATGACAATACATCTGAAAACCATCATAATTTATAAACTCACCATCATTGAACAATTTGCCATCAACTAAAGGTACCTAAATGAAAAATCTTCTCTAGATCTCGTTAAATGAACATTATAAAAAGGGTCACAATCAATAACTGTAGACCACCGACTCTCGAGAAGGGCTTTTTCTTGGTCAAATCGTTTCTGTTTTTCTAACGATATATCTAAACCACGCGATTTAGATTCATAGTGGAACAACTCAGCTGTTGCGCAGTAAACATTTTTATAACCTTGCTTTTCAACACGTAGACAAAAATCCACATCATTATAAGCGACACAAAATGCTTCATCTAAACCATCTACTAAATCGTAGAGTTCTTTCTTTACTGCAAGACAGGCTGCAGTAACTGCTGAGAGTTGCTGATTAATATGAGGACGATAAAAGTAACCAGGGTGAGCATTGTTCATCCCTCGATGCGAATGAGCAGCATAACCGCCAAGTCCCATTATCACACCAGCATGCTGTATACTGTTATCTTCATATAGTAACTTAGCACCAACGCAACCTACTTCAGGCAGTACAGCTAACCCTACCATATCTGTTAACCACTCAGCGCTAATTACCTCAGTATCATTATTCAGCAAAACCACAACATCACCTGTTGCATGTTTTACTGCAAAATTATTAATTTCAGAGTAATTAAATGGTTTGTTATATCCTAAAACCTTTACATTTGAGGTTTTGCTTAAAGAGGATAAGTAAGCAAGAGTCTGTGCGCAATCGGTCTGGTTATCTACAATAATAATTTCATATTTTTTGAAACTAGTCTTGCTAATGATACTATCGACACAAGCTTTCAATAAATCATATTGATTGCGAGTTGGTATTATTATTGACGCTGTAGATTCAATACTCGGCATATATTTTACGTGATAAAAGTTGTCAACAGCAGTACTATCCAACTTATAGCTAATTTTTGCAGAATCGAGATGTTCTTTTAATGCTTTCCGTCCAGCTTCAACGGTATATGATTTTGCATTTGAAGACATTGAAGTCGATTCTGGATGAATTCTCCAATGATATAAAATTTTAGAAACATGACCAATCTGGTCATCGCATAATTCATTCGCTGCTCTTAAAGCCAGATCATAATCTTGAGCACCTTCAGCCCCTTCTCTACAACCACCTAGTTTACGTAAGAATCTAGTTTCATAAGCACAAAAATGAGTTATATAATTATGCGACCGCAGTAAAAACAAGTTCCAATCAGATTTAAAATGAGGAGAAGTACGTTTACCATCAAGACCAATAAAGTCTTCATCACTGTAGACCCATTGAATGGATTTATTGGTAACAAACACACTTGCAGTTTCATTTAAAGCATGAGGAGATAACACATCATCATGATCTAAAAATGCAATGTACTCACCAGTCGCCTCGGTAATACCTAAATTTGTCGTTTTAGAAATATGTTGATTAATATCTGAAAATACAACCAAAACTCGATGTTCCATACCACTCAGTTCAGAGAGGTATTTTTTAACTACAGGGCACGTCGATGCATCATCAACAATAACCATTTCCCAATTACTATAAGTTTGCGAAATGACGGAATTTACGCACTCTTGTAGAAATTTAATGGGTGGGTTATACACTGGCACAATGATAGAGATTTTAGGTTGCTTTATTAGGGGCAGAATCTCACACCACAAATTCGGCTCAATATGTTTTATCCAATTCGTGTAAGCCTTCTTTGCAGATTTACCGAAAATCCGATTATAAATTTTATTGCGATACCAATAATATGCAATATACAATGGCTCAACACTCTTAAGGATGTTAATGAGCCTATCACCAAAGATTTTTCGAATTGTGCTCACTTCCCTCTCCTACTAACCCATGTTTTTATCATTTTTGAAAACAATGTCCTGCCTTTGGCTGGTGTATCAAGAGGGGGGATACTACGCAAAGTTGTATTATAGTGATTTAATTTCAACTTAATTTGAGGACCATTCGGCCTAAAAATATGAGCTGCTGCCATAAATTCGCGTGCAGTTTTCACATCACCAATCCTCTCAAAATACAGAGCTATTTCACGCGTGACCTCAGCAGGGTCACTTACAGTGTTCGAGAGTAATATTTTCGATAACGAAGAAATTTCAGTAAAATGGTTCGTTTCTACTTTTTTTACCTGCATCACATTGAAACAATCATAAATTAGCGAGTTAGAAACAAACAAATCAGGGTGAGCTAAAACGGCCCTTCTTATGTGCTCAAAGATAGCAGGCGACTCCAATTCAAGAAAAGCGGCAACGCCTAAAAGCTCATCAGCTGTTAATTCTCTACTAAAGTAAGGATTTCGTTCATTATTGGTAATATTTTCGATCCAAGGTGTTAATTGTGATAACTCGTGTAACCCAATGAATTGATTAACCCTAATTACAAGTTCAGATAGCTTATTATCATACAGCTTAGGAGGGATTAATGAGTAGGCACTATCACCATGAGAATATGATTGCATGACCCTATCTATTTCTGACTCGACTTCTTGAAGAGGAAAATGATTCAGTAATCGTTTAAACTCCAAAGATTGATAAACATATGAAGGGTTTACCCTACGAAGCTCATCAACTTTTATATCAACATCGAAAACATTAAGTAAATCTGAAACAATGTTGCCATGATAAAATAGACTTGTGTCATATGGACGAATAACAAGATCAATTCTATCTGCTAATAATTTGTCCAAATCATCAAGCAATTGAAACTTGAACCCATAAGGCATACTAAATCGTTCTTTTTTTGTATGCCTTTTGACCGATTGATTATAATTTGACTCAAGAAGTTCTAAAGGGTTACGTAAATAAATAATGAACGTTGCGTTGTTAAAGTATTGCTTTAGTTCTGATATTTTATAAAAGAAAAACTCCGATGAAAGTAACAGCACCTCATACGGTGACGCCTCAAAATCACTCAGTAAACGATTTACTTTTTGCTCATCGACAAAAAATTTATTATCGCAATCCTTTGAAAGGACAGCATAAATATTGCCACTGCTTACACCATTGGCATCCAAGCCATGGTTAGGATAAAAGACCTTGTTTTGAGCAAGTACTTCTGTGTTATTTACAAGCCAATTTTGTATAACAGAAGTACCTGTTTTGCCGGGGCCTGCATGTATTACAACTCTTTTGGTCATATTTCCTACCGAAAAAAAATATACAACACTCTACAAATTCAGTGCCTAATCAGATGGTCTAGCCAATTACTACGAGGTTATACGGTAAAAGCAAAAAAAAGTCTATTTATGACCCTTTTTAACTTTCACTTTGTAAATATTGTGAAGACGCTGTAGATAAGTATCACTTAGCGCTGTCACACCTCTCGTTTTACATAACGCTACTCTAGCTTTACTACCAATGGTTAACCTTTGTTTAAGGCTAAGGCTCACCACTTGCTTCATCAAAAAAGCAGCATGATCAATTGAAGGCTCAGCCCATTGGCAGTATTCTGCATGAGGATAATCTTCCTCACTCAATGCAACCAACTTATAATCGACTGGAAAGCCAACTTCAGTGTTTAGAATATCACTAGAACCTGACCAGTTAGTTGCAATAACCACCTTTTCATGCAACATAGCTTCAGCTATTGGCCTACCCAAGCCTTCACTCCTATGGAGAGAGATATAACAATCACAACCTTGATATAAGCGCATCATATTTTGTGTTGAAATAATGCCAAAAATGAACTTGATATTATTATGACCACGGCATAACAGCTCAACTTCTTGCCATTGTTTTTCAGCCCTTTCAACAGCATTAACTTTAAATACTAATTCAACATTTTCATTTTGTTTAAATACAGATAAAAATGCCTTAATAGTAGAAATGGGATTTTTACGGTTTAAGTATGAATTTGCATCAAAAATTGATAAAAATCTAAACACAGGTTTGTGAAGAGCACTTTGATGAGATACAGAAGATTGTTCAGCAGTAACTAATGCTGAGGAGTCAATAATCGAAGGTATCGTCATCACATTTTCAACAACACCTTTGAAAGCTTGAGTACAAAATTCAGACACCCCCCATAACTCATCAAAACAACTCAGTTCTAAAGCACTATCTTTAGGCCAGAGGGGTAATTCCCAAGGCAAAATACCCACGTTGTATATACTATTGAAAAGCGCACCATCATAATACTCTTTGACTTCACTCACTGCCAGTGGACTAATACAAAATAGAGTAATTGGATAAACCAAGCGTCCTGATTTAAATGGTTTAAACTGCCGCTGCGTACTGGAATTATCTGCACTGTGCGGTAGTGAGATAACACTATAAGGTATTCGATTTTCATCAAATAGCAAACATAGATTTCTTAAATCCTCACCTAAGCCTGTAGCACTGTTAGCATAACCAACTATATTCACGCCAAAAGTAGTTGTACAAGAATTAAATCTAATTCTTTTATGAGCCTCAGTATATGGAAGTAACCCCTTTGGGGATAAAAATGGCGACAAACTAAACCGTGAAATTGCAGTATCGAAAAACCATTCTATCAATTGCTCAGCAGTCAGCCCCCCCTTTTTATTTAATCGAACTTGAAAGGCATACTGGTAAGCCAATACCATCAAATTAGTGACAGCGCTTTTAGGACTTAAAACTTTATTACTGCATTGTAAATACGTTTGTAGTTCAGGTGAAACATGCTCATAGCCACCATAAAGCGGCAAGCCTTCAAACAAGCACCATTGAAAAAAAACCTGCTCTGATCGCCGTCTAAGGACAGTGATATCAGTCCGTTTTAAAGGTAACTTTTTAAAATAAGAAGTAAGTGAAGCAATCAAAATGATCCCATCAAATAGACCGAATATACTCAAGAAAAAAAAAATAGCAATATGTGATTATTAAGTTTTCCTCTTAAGTAGCTCTTACAACTCTTTAGTTGAACTTAAACAAAAGCGCCAACTCATCTCTAGTCAAAAAATTATTTACGTCGATTGTGTTTTTGGTTGGCGGTTTATTAAGTAAAGGGTCCCAAGCTTGATCGGCTCGTGCGATCTTCGCTACTTTTGAGGTAAGATTCTCACCAAGAAACACCTCTATGCCACGCAAGGTAATATCTGGCTCCTGCGATAAATCATTATAGTTAATAACTTTTGTCTGTTCTGGGTATTGTTTGAGTAAGGAATTAATTTTGCGATCAATACCGTTTAAGTAATTAATATACTCTTCAATAGGCTTGTTGAGCCAACTGAGTGACGGATCAGATGCTGACTTACCAAGAGCAATTTCTTTTTGGTAACGCTTTCTATGGGATGCTATTACCTCCGCATGTGAGCGCTTGGTAACCAATAATTTTGCTTTCGGAAATGCTTCTATTATCCTATTCGCATACCTGATATGAGCAGGTGTTTTTTCCACTAGCCTTTTCAAACCTGAGTTTTGTGATACATGATAAAAATATGCTCTAAGTACATGTTTATACCTTCGCTCATACCAAATCTTATTAGTTGTTTTATAGTCATCATATTCGTAGTTTAAAACTGTTGAATCAATACTCAAATTGCGCTCAACTAGCGGAATAATCGATTGCTGAAATGTTCTAAACTGCTCAGCATCCCCTAAATATCTTCGCATTTCATAATTTTCATCAGAGGCTTTTTCAAGTAGTAACCAAGGTTTTGCAAAACAAAAAGTTTCAACGGTTGCTTCAGCTAAATCATAGAAATTTGACGCTTGGCACACTTGTTGAAACATCAGGCTGGTTCCACTTCTTTCTGAACCAATGACAAAAACAATCTCCTCTTGGTGAGCCCATTGCTTAAGATGTTTTTTAAATTTCTGAAACTGTTCTGGATTTTGGTATTTCATACTTTTCTCACCACTAAATTCACCATAATATTAATTAAGAAATATGAACCTTTAGTGTCAACACTATGCCTCTTTGATAAAAAACGTTGGAAAGTGCACAATTTTTGTTAAAATCCAAAGCGATTATAATTAGAAAGCAGAAATGAGACAAAATGAAGACTTTCACTGTTTTAGGTAACTGCCAAGCAGCCCCACTCGCCGACATACTAATGAGACAGCCAAGTTTTGCTGCCCACTACCAATACATAAAAATGCCAAAACCAGCCTATATGCTGCAACAGGCTGATTATGAATCAGTTAAAAACGTGTTAGAGCAAATTGATCTATTCATTCACCAAGACATTAGCAATGCATTTGGTCCACGATTTAATACCAGTCACCTCAAAACATTGATGAAACCAGGTAGTGAAACCATTTCATTTCCAAGCATCTATTTTACCGGCTACCACCCAGAAATTTGCTATTTAAGGCATATAGATAAAAAAGCGAATGAATTTAGTGACTACCACGATCAAAATCTTATACAACGATATATTGAGCAGCCAGAAACTGCATATGAAAAGAGTAATAAGGCCATCAATGACCCTACCTACTATTCAGAACAATTTATCAACAAAAATGCTGCAGATAGTCTTACTGAACTAAAACGTAGAGAAGAAAAACTTGATATTCGATTGTCTGACTTTATCGAACAGCATTGGAAAGAAGAACTACTGTTTTTTTCAATGAACCACCCTAGTAGAACTGTATTGAATGAATTAACTAGACGGGTCATTACAAAGCTTAGTCTTGAAGAAAATGCAATTATAGGTAAGTTTCAGCACCTAAATGAATCAAGCTTACCGATCTACGCATCAGTGCTTAAGCACATTAAAGTTAAAAATTGCTATGATTTAAAAATAAAAAACGTTCCTATAAGCATCGAAAAGTATATTTCGAATCATTTAGCCATATATCAACAGCTTAAAGTCTGTGACTTAAATGACAATATTATCAAGCTGAATAATACTTTACCTTCCGATTGAAATTTATTTCTAGTGTAGGCTTATAGAAATTACTGCTTAGGGGATGGAAAATATTCTTTCAGAATTAAACGAACATTTGAGTTTTAGCTAATTCAGACTCTTATTTTTATCTCAAATAATTTTCAATTAACTTTACTGCATCTAAAACTTGTAATGTTTACCCATTGATAAAAATCATTTTTTCAATTTAATATCAAATACAATATTGCTTTGTCAACTCCACGCACAAAAAGCCATGCTTTAATTGTATTTTACCGAATTTCAAACGAATTTATAATATATTATATATCAAACCTAGCAGTTAAAATTGCTTATTGCCCTCCTTAGATTTGAAATAATAAGTCTAAAATATTTATTATCTACATTTAGAAAGAACACTTCAATATGCTAATAAAATCAGTCTCGAATTTTTAGCTATAAAATATCCGTTAACACAGATTTACTTTCAAACAAATGTAGATTTAATAACATTAAAAGTTAGAAAAATAATTAATCCATGACTAAAATTTTGTTCAGCTAATTAATAATAAAAACTAAGCCTATATGACAATAGTGGGTTACTATATTGTCCAAAATAAAAATACTTGATAATTTCTCACCAAGCATTTATATTCATTAAATATCCTGAAGTCATATTACATCTAATAAGTCTTAACCAAATTAAGCAGCCTTATAACCTCTTATTGAAATAAAACGCTGGGGGCTGACTAGTTTACTTTCCTATAAAAATACAGGTTGTTGATTAAAAATCATAGACATTTCTTTAATTAACTTATCTCTAATGGAAGGTAAACTGTATGTATTACAAAAATTAAGTTCACTTATTTTTGGTTGCTCAATAACGCAATTACATTTCATTTTTAAAAAATGGTCTGAGTGCCAGCTCCTCGACTTTAATTGAACACACACACCCTTTGTTAATAATAGCCCATCTTCAAGGAAAGGCTCTAACTCACAAATATATTGAGCAAATGCTTTTCTTTGATTTATAGTCAAACCTGCATGACCACCAAAATATTGATTTCTTATAAGACAAGCAAGTGTTTGATGATTATTATAAGAGCGATTTGAGGGCTCCCCGGTAACCTTACACAAATTAATATTTACACCTAGTTTTTTTGATAAAACAGAAGAGAAATCATCAACAACCGATCCATTTTCTAGTTTATCTCTATTGAACGGTATTGCGAAAACATTACCTTTCTCACAAAGCCCTATCCAAGGTGTTAACATTTTCTCGACATCAAGGTACTTTAATTGCTCAAAAACAAACTCAGCTGATTCGCCTGCAAATGCCTGTCTCCTAACCCATTCTTTATATTTTGTATTGTAATAAGAAATTGCATCCCTTATGTAAACAATAAATGAAACCTCAAAATATTTATTTACTTCATTTATTTCACTTAGATCCATTTTATCTGGTGATAAAAAGTTCTCATGCGATAAAACTAATACATTACAATTTTTTGACTCTGATTCAGAGTATAGTTTAGCCCATATATTGTTTTCTTTATGGTGTGTATTAAACAACGTCTCTCGAATATAAAAATGACGCGAACCTACCCCATAATCATGGCGCAAACCAGTATCAGGATACAAGACTCCACATTCTTGATTCAGTTCTCGATGGGCAAGTAACGCATCCTGAAGTGCTGTGCTCCCAGTTTTGTGCATCCCACCGTGTATAATAAGTTTTTTCTTCTTCATTATTTAGTATTGCCCACAGAAGATGCCAAGTTAACGACAATATCCAGTGCTGCATGCAACGATGATTCTAGCTGAATCACATCCTCAGCAGATATTTTGGCAAGAGCTTTTTTAATATCAGTAGTCGATACATCTTGCGTTCTATCAAGGTATATGACTTCGCAACAGTCGTTTAAGTCGTCAAATTTTCCAGACCAATCACTTCCCATACCAAATATGTCAGCATTGAAGCGCTTGATATCTTTTCTCTTTTGCTCCCAAGAGTCCTCAGCAAACACTTCATCAACAAATTCAGTTGCTAATAGAATTTCGGCTCGCTCTTCAAATGAACAAAAAGATTTTTTACCTTTACTAGCGTTAAACTCATCGCTTGAAACGCCAACGACTAAGCGGTCTCCCAATTGCCTTAAGCGTTTTAGCAAACGAGCATGTCCAACATGAAACAAGTCAAAAGTACCGTATGTTAATACGGTTTTTCTTGGTCTAGATTCGGTATTAACAGGTTTTATTATTAGATCTTCTAGTGATATTTCATGCCTATAATTTAGTATTTCTGGTTGGGTTATAGGATAAACACCAATCGTTTTTAACTCTTCGATTTCGGGCAAAAAAGATTCAAAGTTCATATGCCTTGCGACGATAGCTTCACTTACATCAAAACCACTGCGGCTAAAGTAGTCATGGAAATCGCCAATACCTTTTATGATTAGTGGGCCAAAATTATAATCTTTCAACGGATAAAGGTCAGTAACCTTGATTGAACGTTTAGGAAACCACTTTCTAAAACTGTCACTCTTATAATGCAATCTTAATTCGCCATCAATTAATAGTCGCTGACCAACGAATACATCTATTTGCATATATATTTTTTGAGGGCAAATAGTTTTACTTGTACAGTAAAACTGATAAAGACCATTATGCTCTGATTCTTTTAATGTAATTCCAGCCTTTTCCAGTTGAGGAGAAATATCAAGCAGTTTTTGTTCAAAAGTCTCTTCAATCATCACATCTAAGTCATCATCCCACGGAATTATACCTTTATGTCTTACGCAACCAAGCATCGTTCCAGAATGAGCAAAGAACTCAATTCCATTTTTTAATAAAACATCCTGAAAAACGTTAAACATACGATAGTAACTAGTCATTACGCCTTTTTTTAAAATGACACGGTTAAAAAAACTATCAAGTTTATGTTTTTTTTCTACTTCACTCAGCTTAATATCTGACATGTTAAAATCTCTTTACCTAATAATTAACTAAATAATTTCTTAAATGATGCAATAAATCTACCGTTATATTGGCTCAACACTTTTTTTGAATCTTGCTCTAATTGAGCAAGTTCACGGTGTTCTAGTAGCTGATTACAACTACCTATCACGTCTTTCATAGTCGTTAATGTTTGATGTCTATTATTCGTTTCTATTCCAACCATTGCGTCAACGGTTGCAATAAGTGGCCGGCCAAAGGCAAGTGCTTCAATTGATTTAATTTTGAGTCCTGTGCCACCAATCATAGGGTTAACCATGACATCCATTTCTCGGTAAAACTCACTCAAGCTGTCAACCAGACCATGTACAATAAATGGTACTGTATTAGTGCCTAGAGCACGACATACCGTGCCAGCTAAATGAAATTCTACCTTAGAAAGATCGACATCAGAGGCGATAATTTGCTGTTGAAACGCCGCTATTGAAGCTGTGTTAAATGGGTTACCACTTCCTATGTAGCCCACTCTTAATTTACCATTTTTACCCTTAGGCGCTGGTAACAATACCTCAGAAGGCACAACATACCCTACGACTTCAACCCGTGAATCAGTAATGGTTTTAAAGTATTCCGCTTCTTCATCTTGAATAGCAAGTACTATATCTGCTCTTGCTAATGCAAATGACTCTAATTCTTTTGAAGTGTAAAACCAAACAGGTTCCATCCCCGCCGCTTTTGCTACAAGGTGCCGGTCACCAAACACATCATGAGTATCAATTATCTTTGTCACGCTTTGAGGAACAATATCGAGTACTTTAGAAAACCAGACATAATTGACCACACAATGTGAGAAATCCCATACCCTACATAGCTCTGAGACTAATTGGCTAACTCGGTCATCATACCAGTCATCAACATGAAAGTACTCTTCAAATGACGGCTCTGCTGCGGGCCCTTGTGGCTGTACATAATAAAAATGTTCCCAGCATTGTGTCATTTGGTGACTTTGCTGTGGACTTAACCCTTCTAGCCCAAAATAAACAAAATGCACTTGATAACCTAAGCCCTGCCACATTTTGCATAGGTGAAATATTCTAGCGCTGTTTCCTTGATTTTGAGGATGCGAAGGAATTGGCGAAACAACTAATATTTGTTTCATTATTAATTCTCCTGCCAATATAAACTTAGCTGTTCGATAGCGACACCTATATGCCGCCCAGATTCTGGGATATGACTCACACCAGCAAGGCTCAGATTTATAACGATGCTTCCCTGATAGTCTTCTTTACTGACATAAAAGTCGTGTTCTACCGCACTATTTTCCGTTAACTCGCATTCACAGGAAGACTGGCCTTCGATAAACAAGCGAGCCGAGCGACTTTTTGCTGCATCTTGGACTGCATAGAGTTTTATTTGTAAATGGTATTGCCCAAAACTTGGCAATGGTAAAATAAATGCAGTTGTAGTGTTAGGCCCAGTCCAATTATAAGATACACCATCATATTCTTCTAAAGGATAAACGTTTTTAGCTAGCACAGAAGGCACTGAAAAATGCTGTTGCTGCCCTCTTAAAAAGTCTATAAATTGACTTGAATTTAACGAACGAGTCGATGCCAATGCTAAATCACATTGCTCTTTGTATACAGCAATGTCAGGACGATAATCACTTGGTGAAACTTGATTCAATAATCTTGTAAAACTCTGTTCTAGTTGTTCAGTTTTAGCTAAAGCGAACATGTCCATGGTGATACTAGATTGCTCGGGTAACTGATCAATCAACTCACCGCGATTATTATAAAGGTTTAATCCCAGTTGTTCACAAAGCGCAATTAAATCGGTAATACGCGATATAGAGTATGCAGGTGGTACAATAATAGTAATTAATGGCTTGGTTGCTGCAATCACTTGTGATGCTCCACGTAATAACTCAACCACGTTATCCGAGTCATTGATATGCAGCCAACCTAAAGACTTAAGACCAGCAAATACAGTATCAACCTTTCTAATTGGAATAATTATTTTTTCCCCTAAGTTGTCTGCTGCTCCCCCCTTGGAGGATTGATTTGTATGCCAGTCAACATCTTCTGCACCAAGAATGTAGTTATGTTTATAGACTTCACTTGTTGCTTTTGAAGTATCAAAACACCAAGGGCCAAATTTTTGAACAACTGATAATGAATTAAAGAAAAATACATCTAAATCATAAGATGTTGCTAATTCATATGGCAGTGATGCCGGAACATCAATAAAAATCGCCCTAGTTGCGGTTTTGAATCTTTGACAAAGTAAGCCATACAGGAGGCTACGTTGCCTTATAGGATAGCGGTCGGCAAAGCTGGTGCTACTATGTTTCAAGCTCATTATAACGGCTCCATCATATAATCAATTCCACACTTAGGAGACATTGACTTCATTCCTTTTTGGGTCAAAAGGATTGCTTCAGAATTAGCTTGTGGATATTGTGGCAAAGGGTAACGGTCAACCATACGACTAATTAATTGCCCTGTAAAACACCATTGTGATTGATGGTATAGCTGTTCAACTCTTTCAAAGTTGATGTCTTTTTCAGCCGTTTCAACATTAGTTACTTTAAAGCCAGCAGCCTCAAGATATTCAATGAAAACTTGTTGATTTAACGGCACAGCAGAATCAACGTCTTGATGATCTATTTTAATGGTTAGTACTAGAGTTGATGCTGTATTACACAGCCCATTAAGTATCGCTAACAAATAAACGGGATCGTCAATAAACGTAGCAATGGGGAAAATGGCATAGACCACTTTATATTTATGCCAATGTTGAAAATAATTATCTTCGGCAAGTGAATCAAAATCAACAGCGGTAATATCGGTAGTACCATATTGCAAAACCGAACTGAAAAGCGCTTCTTCATCCTTTGCTGTGTTTAGCAGTAATGTGTCTTGTCCGCTTACCCCAAGAGGAATCAACGATTCTCGCCAAGCAAGCCCGAGATTAGCATCCGTTTCATGCTCTAGTTTTTGCTTCAAAAGAGCCTTAGGCAAAAAATAATTATCGGTTACATTTAACTGCTCACTAAATGCACAACTATGTTTTATGCTAGGTGCGGTAGAGCTCGCAATGACTTCAAGGTATTGTTTTGTTGTTACTTCAATATGATGCGTTCTTTCAATCCAGCCTTTTGCCTTGATGCCATATGCAGTTCTTTCATCGCTATTATTGGCGAGCTTCAATAATGACTCCGTTAATAAAACCTGAAACGAATCGTCATAGTCTAATTTGCAAGCTACGTCATCAGGAAGTTCTGCAAAAGGACCAATATTGACCACTAAGCAACAGACTCCCATTCCAAGCGCTCGTGTTAGTGTGCCAGAGCTTTCACCACCTGTTGGGTAACGTAAGTTAATAATTAAGTCGGTGGCGCCTATATGTTGGTAGAACTCTTGCTCATTTAAAAAGCCAGTTACAATGACTTTATCTCGCAACCCAGCTGCTTGAATATCGGCATAGACGTCATACTCATGTGGCTTGCATTGACCAGCTAGAACATAAACAAAGTCAATGCCGCTCTTATCAAGTTCGATTAACGCGGTTAATACTGCCTTAATTTGCTTAGCCTTGGCAATAAAGCCCATCGAGGTGAAAATTAATTTATCTTGTGGTAAGCCAAGTTGGTTTCTGTACTCATTTTTTAGCTTTCTAGGATAATGAGCGATAGTTGGGGCTAAGTGGTGAGGAATAACACTGACATTTGTGTTACCTCTTGCCATAATTCGATCGGCAGAATACTGAGAATGAACAATAATTTGGCTAGCTGAATCTAAAACACTCGCATTCAATTCAAGCTCTTCAGGTGAAAAACTGCCTTTCCAACCAAAACTTTCAAGTTGTTGACCCAAGAGTTTCCCCAACCGACCATATTGATAAGCTAAAGCCTCGGTATAGGATGGCTTACTATCACAACTTAATGTGGTTAAGCCTATCAAGTGATGTAAATTTAAATCATGTACGATCACCACGCCAGGAGTGGATAATAAAACGGGTAGCAAGTATTGTGTGTCATGATTATTACCAACATGGTAAACATGTTTAGCATGACTAAATTCTATTCGGTTTTGCAAATACTCAGTTAATCGAATAACCGTTACATAACTTGGCACTCCGATCGGTTCGGGGTGATTATCTTCAATAACAATGTTTAAGTTATGATTTTGAGAAAAGTAAGGAACCTGCTCTAAAAAATAATCTGCAATTCCATTTGGTTTAGGAGGAAGTGGACAAAATACTACTATCTTATTTTCATTGTTATTAAACAACATAATCTATTTCTTATCTACTTTGACAATCTGTTCCATTTCTCGAGTTAGCTTTTCTCTATGAAGCGCTAACAGAGCATCTACACGTTTTTCCATTTCTTGGCCAAACTCTTGTAAAATTTTGTCAGGTTGTTGCCTTATGGTCACGTTTTGCGAGGTTTGCAATTTTCCATCGATATATAAATCTAATTTTCTAGGAGCGACATCAAATACACTTAGGCCAGGGTCAAAGCTAAAACCATGGTTACCTGAACCAATCCCTGCAACCAGTAAATCTTCTCTCATGACATTAGCTTCGCAATTAGCAACAACGACATTGCCTTCTTTGAGCTCAATCTTACACGTATGGTTTGGTCGCGCTGCATCACATGCCCAACCACTGATCAAATCTGGTTGCATAACATCAACGTTAAAGCTCACCGCACTTTTTCCTAATAACCCTTTAACTAACTGCTTTAGCTTACTCATTCGATCCTAAACCTTCTATTTATCTTTGCAATGACACAATTATGTCATTTATAAGTATAAATAAAAACGCTATCCCAGAACAAGAAGCCAATTTATGTCAAAAACTTTCCTTAAAGCAACTACTGAGTAGCAAGGGTGTTAATCAATCATGGCATATACGCTAGAGAGAGGTGGTAGGATATAAATTTAGCGTTTCTGGTAATAAACATAATTTATCGGAACAAGACTGCAGATTAATGATGACATTATGTTTATTATTGCTCTTTAAGCTATTCGTATTCATTTTAATATCAAAATTACCTTCGAATAGTTTCAGTGGGTTCTTTGAAAAACTGAGTGATTGCAACTTTGCTTTTGGATAAGTTACTCTCGTAAATACCTTATTAAACTCAGCTATATTTTCTACAGTGACTTGAGTAGCGTGATATCGTTCATCAATTACCGAATCGGCATTGATATGCCAGCCTGGTTCTAAATCTATATTCGCAATAATACTATTTTCATCTTGAGTTACAATAACTTTACCATGGCCATTCGCAAAAAATGTTTGTCCAACATTAATCTGCTTAACCTTTGCAGAAAGTTGATTTGACAAAGTATATTCATTTACTAATAAATGTAGTTGTTCTTTATCGAAGCTGGATATTCTTCTTGATAACTTATTATAACTTGGCTCTTTAAGTAGTTTATAGCCTTCAGCAAAAGCTTGGTAAACATCTGACTTAATTGAAGCAAGCTCACTATCATGATTTAAATCCATTAATGCTTTAAACTTAGTCTTTGAATTTAATATAATTTGTAAATCCATCAGGAGAGTGTTAGCTCGAACTTGAAAACTCGATGCTTTCCTAGATTCAGACCAAGATTCATAGAATGATAATTTTAATAATGCTATAGCAAGCAAAGCATAATCATCAAATTGAGCTTCTATACTCACTTTTCCAAGAAATTCACTTCGATATAATTGTTCACCTATGTAAAAGTTGTCCCACAAATGATTAATTAAGAGCAGTGCTTGAGTGTAGAATTTTTTATCATGAGTAACAGTAAATGCGTCCAATAATGCTATCGCATATAACGCATTCCAACTAACCAATACTTTTTCATCTACAAGGGGCTTACTCGCGATTTGTCTATAAGATTGAACTTCTGAAACAAAATTCAAAGTTCTCCAATCATCAGGTAACTTCTTCAAAAATATTAGGCTACTATTAGGAGCTACTAGCTGAATAGTATCGTATCCAAAATACTCCTTTGATTTACTGTCTCGTTTAATTATTCCTTGGGGTAATTGATAATACGCCCCTTCTACTCCGCCAGAGAGTGCTGAGACAGCTGAAGCATATCCATACTGCTGCTTTAACCATTTCTCTACCCAGTTATTTGTTTGCTCCAAGGCAGTGAAATATTCCTTTTTTGCAGTAATTGCGTACAATCTTGATAATACTCTTATCATATTTGCTTGGGTATACAGCATTTTCTCATAATGAGGTTGTTGCCAGTTACCATCGACAGCGTAGCGGTGAAATCCACCTTCAATGGAATCGTAAGTAGGACTTAATAAAATACTTCTGACTTGAGACTCAACGATATCTAGATATTTTTCATTCCCTGTTCTTAAATATTCATCAAGCAGACCTAAAGACCAATTCGCACGTAAAAATCTCGGCCCAGATTGAGTAGACTCTTTTTGCAGAAGATTTAAAATAAGTTCATGTTGCTTTGGTAACTCTTCTTTTAACTGAGCAAATGATGCCCTATTAATTTTATCTTTTCCTACTTGAAACGAGTTTTTATAGAGTTCGTGTTCTATACGCTCAGAAACAGCTAGAACAGTTTGTGTAGATTGCTTCCAACGTTTCGACAGGCTAGTAATAATCTTATTAAATTTGGCTTTACTCAAGTACGAGTCAATCCAAATAATATCTCCATCAGGAGTAAGCACGACATTGATTGGCCAGCCAGCTTCACCTTTTAACACCTCTAGCGCTGTTTTAAATCGGTTATCCACTAATGGCCATTGTTCTCTATCCACTTTGACACTAATGTAGTTTAGATTAAGCTCTTGACCAATCATGGGGTCTGAAAATGTTTCTTGTGCCATTACATGGCACCAATGGCAAGTTGAATAGCCAATAGATATAAAAATTAACTTCGACTTATCAATATGGCCTTGTTCAAAAGCATTAACCCATGGAACCCAATCTATTGGTTGTAATGCATGACTAAGAAGATATGGTGAATCAGCATGAATTAATTCATTTATATAACTAGGGCTAATATCTTTGGTAATGACTCCTTGCGAAATTAACCATTCTTTTCTAGTTTCAAATGCATTCAATGACGCTTTATCAAAAACCAAATCATTGACTGATTGTTGCCCATAAACTAAACCTATACTGGCCACTAAGGTGTAAACAATCATAATCAAACGATAAATCATTTCATTCTCTCTGAAACTGCTAAATGCATTTAAATAAATGCTAAATTACTTGTCTTGTTTTGCATAACGTATTGTATAACTGCGATTTGCCAGAACATTCTCAAAGAATTGGCGTTCACCATTTGGCCAAATTACTAAAACTTTGGCATTATCACCTTTGGCAAGTCCAAAGTGTTGCTCTTTTGGGTGAACAGACATATAACCTTGACTACCACTAACCTGACGCCAAGTATAGCTATTCTCATTGTTACCAACGATTATTTGAGCACCAATACCATCTAGATTTACTCCAGCTTCGGGCGCGCCTTTTAGCTTAATTTTAAGCCAATTATTTTCTAGCTTTTGAGCCTGATTTTCGAAAAGTTGTGCAGAATCATGATAATTATTAATGACAATATCTAAGTCTCCATCGTTATCAAAGTCTAAATATGAAGCAGAACGTGAATTAGCAATAATATCTAGTCCACTCATAGCAGATACATTATCTAATTTCCCGCCACTATTTAAGAAAAAGACATTACTTGCTTTAGCTGCATCAGGAAATTGAACATTCATTGATTCGCCGGACTGAGGATCAGCATAATAAGGGTTATCTGTCGAATATACGTAATAATCATTCATGCCATTCAGCACGTATAAATCATCATCGCTATCATTATCAACGTCAAAGAAATCTGCATCCCAAGCCCATCCTGTTGAGGAATAGCCACGCCCAACAAGATCACTGTGTTGATAATTTAATGCTCCCTTCGCATTTTTAGTCGACAAAAATAAATCATTACCTTCGACCACCCGCATATTGGCAAGTTTAGTAGGATTAAACTCGGCTTGAGTGTCCTGACTAGGTAAAACGTATTTTTGATCCTTATTCATCGTTACAATGTTCGATACATAAATGTCAGGTATTCCATCACGATTTAAGTCACTTAAACTAAGGTTCATAGTATATGAAGGCTTATCTGTGCCTATTTTAGATGAATAGTCTACAAAAGCATTTCCTTGATTATTAATATAATAAGCATTAACACCAAAATCGTTGCCTACAATCAAATCTTGCCATCCATCTAAGTTCAAATCAGTATGTATAACAGCCTGGCCCCAACCATTATTATCTGCGCCTAAGGCATTTTTAGCTTCTTCAAACTTAAAGTCACCTTTATTGATAAAGAGGACATTTTTTCCACCATTATCATTGCGCCTTTTTAATGTAGGTAAGTCGCCTTTAAGATAGTTACCGAAATATTGAATGTAAATATCTAATAAACCATCATTATTCACATCAAATATCGTTGCAGGGCCACCGACCATACCTACACCGCCAAGGTTAGAAAGCGAGCTTACCTCGGTAAATTTACCATCGCCATCATTACGATACACATGATGTAGTTCATCAACATAAGTAATAATAATATCTTGGTCGCCATCATTATCTAAATCAGCAATTAATGGTTGTCTTGGCTCCCCTGCACTTTTTTCACTTCCTTCGCGGCGGCTAACATTTAGTAATCCCGCTTGGTCGGTAACATCTTCAAAGTTATCACCACGATTAAGAAATAATTTATTACCTAAGCCACTTAAAATTAAAATATCAGTAAGACCATCACCATTAATATCTTCAGCAGCAACACCACTGCCCCCGAAAGCAGGCGGTATAGTAATAATGCCGGTTTGCTCATCTTTATCTAGATAGCTTCTGAGTTGACGGCTTAACCAATCTGATGAACGATGTTCAGATAAAACACCTTTACTGACAGTAACATTATTAAAGTAACGTTCTGATGAAGTCAGCTTCTCGCTATCAGCTGAAATAATTTGAGCTTGAGCAACATTACTAGGCTTATATGCAGCATAATTGATAATATCTTGATTAAGCTCTTCATAAGTCTTAGCGATTAATGTCGAATTTAATTCTTTAATTCCTAACTCTTTGCCCATTTCCCCAGATTTACGTAATAACAAAACACCATAATGTGCAATCGCTTCACTGAGTAGCTCTGCAGCAAACGGGTCTGCTTCTAGCTTAACAAGGTCGGCAGCATCAACTAATGCTTCTTTTAAGAAAGTCCAATGCAAACCTGAGTCTCTAAACGCATCCATATCGTAAGACTCTATAATCACCTGCTGCTCTTTAGGATAATTGGGGTAAAAAATGACGTCTTCATATTCATTAACGTCATGTGGCAATAAAGCATGAATTGAAGCTGCGACATCACTTTCACCGATGATCACACTTGAATCAGCTTTAGATTGTGCATCTAAGTATAAAGTGCCAGAAAATGCGATCATTGCTTCAGTAAAATACTGCTTGAATGCCTTAGCTTCTGCTTCATCTTTTGGCATTGATAATTTAGCAAAGTAAACTTGAAGATTACGCGCAAAAAGAGTTTGATTAACATCGTTATATTGATTAAAAGCTGCAATTTTCTTGTCTATAAGTCCCATAAATAGACCTGAACTAACAGCTTTTCTAGAAGCTGAAGATGTAAGTTCAGTCGAAGAAACTTGATTAAGTTGTATATTAGGTAGAAGAGTATGACTTACATCATTAACGACAGATGCAGTAATTTGATATTCATCTGATGTACGCGCAGTAATGTCAGATATTTTTAATAACGTTAACGTCATCAAGTCAACTAAATGAGTAACTTCTTCAGCGGCTGAATTGGAAAGGCTAGGTAGTTCTACATCAAAATCAAGTAACACCTCTTGCTCAACTGCCAACATTGCTCTTAATGTATAAGCAATCGAACCATAATGCTGCTGGTCTCTTGCTGTTATTTCCTCTCGAATATCATCAACACTGACACGCCAACCAGGTTTATCATTAATTTGAGTTTGTTCGACAGAAAACAGAGACTGAGACGCTTTATACACCTGCTCTTTTGTTAATATCTCAACACTTGGGTTTTGGGTCGCTGCTAATTCCCATATCGTACGCACTAAGGATTTTTGGTATTTAGTTTTGGCGTAACGGGCTTCTTCAGATAAAGGAGTGCCGTATATAAGCCCTTCAAGACGTGTCGCTGTTGCATGACACTTAGGATCTTTCGTTGACTCTAATTTACCCATTAATTCGAGCAATGAAGACTTGTTCGGAAGGGAATCAAATACAGTTTCATTACTGTATACGTTTAATGAAGTACAACTTAAAGTAATAAGCACATTTAAGCTAACGACTTTAGACCATTTAGAAAAAGCCAACATAGATACAACCCTTAAAGCAAATGGCCAGCTTCAATCATCGAAGCTGGCAAAATAAATCAACATGCAGACTTTGTGCTGCATTAATTTTTATTATAAAAATTTCTTCGACGAACTTGGTAAGCCATCAATAGCATTACAAGAATCACCCACAGAGACAAACTACCGCCATCAGGTAAAGCCTCAACAGTAAACCTTGGTTTATCACGATTATTGGTTTCATCTAAATCAAACTCTTCACTGCTAACTACCCCAATTAACATAAATTCACCACTACGCTGAGGCGTCATACTAATCTTCACATAAACGGTTTCTTGCGCATTAACATCACCGATATGACAGATAACTTTCTGATTCGTATTACTACAATTAGCAGGTAGTGCACTCAGAATTAAGTCATCAGCTACTGACATAGTCAACTTCACATCCCGAGCTAAAGCATTAGTATGATTTGTTATCATCCAATTTATAGATGTCTCTTGATTTTGTTGAGGAAAACTCGGTCCAATGGCATGAACTGAAAGATCAACATCTTCAACTCCAATTGCGCCACTTTCACTGAGATACCAAATTGATACTCCAGATTCACTATCTAACGTAACAAGCTCAGAATAACTATTGTTATTGAGGTCAATTAGTTGCACTGAAACTATGTTCAGACCATCAATGGCAAAGTCGTTTGGCCTAATATCATCTATACCATAAAAGTGCCAAATACTAACTCCGTGAGGCTGTATAAATACAATATCAGTCACTCCATCTTGCTCTATATCAGCAATCAATACATCTTCAGCCAATGGGAAAGAAACTGTTGACTCTAAGGCTTCATTCAACATATCCAAGACCAAATACCACCTATTTTCTCTACGTATCATGGCATCAATTAAACCATCATTATTAACATCGCCTGGAATTATAGAAGCTATTGAATTAGATAAAAATGGAGCAAGTTCAATCGTCCATTGTTCAGCATCATAACTAACTATCACTGAATCAGCTCCATCTCGAGAAACAATTAAGTCATTACTATCACGGGCTTCAATAACAGCAATATCAGAAACACCAACCACATCTGTATTTACCGCATCTGACTCAGAATAACGAGTGTCATCATTTACTTCGACAATGACTTCGCTATCTACTACAGAGTTAGCAGATGAACTTTCTTTTGCAGCTATTTCTTGAATATTATTTTGCAGATTAAGATTTAATAGTGTCGTTACAGTATTACCTGTGCCTAAGTATGAATAAATTGCAATTTCACTTTGATAAAGTCCACCTAATATCATTTCTGGTGAACCATCGCTATCAAGATCAATCACCACTGCAATATCAGCTTTAACATCATCAAGCATCTCAACACTCAATAGTTCGAAAGCATCACCTAAATAATAAACTCTATTACCGTGCTCTTGTCCGCCCGTAGTTACAATATCTTGATAACCATCAAGGTTAATATCAGCAACCACTATGCCAGTGGCATGCATTTGCAATTCAATTGAACTATCTAAAATCAATCCTCCAGCACCATTATTGATATAAATATCAATACTGCTCAGCGATTCATCGTAAATTAACAAGTCACGATAGAAATCATTATTAATGTCTGCAATATAGCCAATTTCAGCAGTTTTACTCGTTAGTACTAAACCAGGTAAATCAGCAACATTTTGGGCTAACAAAATGTGACTCTGTTCATTGATTATCGCCCCATTAATATTCGCGCCTTCAACACTGACCGACACATATGTATGACCTGAATCAATCGTCATCACATCAAATTCAAAATGACTTGCAATATCAGTTTCTACCGCAATATCTTCTTGAACTAAACATTCAAATGTATTCGACGATAAGTCAGCACAATCACTGCCTAACGCAACAATTTCTAATTCGCTAGCGAACTCAACCGTGTAAACCACATCTTTAGCTTCTACATAGCCTAAGTTGGCTATATTGACTGATAAAGTAACCTTGTCATTTAAAGTCGCAGGCGCTGGAGATAATGAGACCTCGACAGCTAAATCTGTATCAGTCGGCTCAGAAACATTGATAATAAACTCTTGAATTATCAGATCTTCTATCACGCTATCAGTTAGCCCTATTTCTATAACAAAATCTTGACCGATGCTATCTACAGGCGGCGTTCCAACAAGTTGATTAACTTCGTTTATGCTCAGCCAGACTGGGGCTGTCACTACAGATAGTGATAAAGTATCGTCGGCATCAATATCCTCTATTTCAATGTCATAGAGGTAAGGAGTTAATGCTTTAGCATCTACAACGGGTTCAGATTCAAACGTTGGAGCATCATTTACATTAATGACTTCAATATCAAAAGCAGGAAAATCGACTTGAATGGTTCCATCAGTTACTGAAATAGAAACACTTTCGAAAATACCAACATCACCATTTTTTGGCGTACCATTCAATGAACCATCCATTTCACTAAACTCCAGCCAATCAGGCTGATTAGTAATAGTAAAACTCAGAGTATCTGTTTCATCATCGTCAACGACTGTTGGTGTATAACTGTATATTTCATCTTGGTTTATAGTCAGAATAGCTGAGCCAGAAAACACTGGTACATCATTAACATTCATCACTTCAATGCTAAACGCTGCCAAGCTCACAGTGTCTGTACCATCTGATACGGAAATGACAATACCCGATGTCGTGCCTACATCCGTATTAGTAGGCGTACCTGACAGTTGACCATTGCTAGTACTGAAGGATGCCCATGTCGGTTTGTTAGTAATGCTGAAGGTTAACGTATCGCCTGCATCATCATCACTGACCGATGGCGTAAAGCTGTAAGCACTGTCTTCATTCACGGTTGTAGCTGGCGAGCCTGTTAATACAGGTGCATCGTTAGTGTTAGTCACTTCAATGCTAAACGCTGCCAAGCTCACAGTGTCTGCACCATCTGATACGGAAATCACGATACCAGACGTGGTGCCTAAGTCAGCATTAGTTGGTGTACCAGATAATTGACCATTGCTAGTACTGAAGGATGCCCATGTCGGTTTATTAGTAATGCTGAAGGTTAACGTATCGCCTGCGTCATCATCACTGACCGATGGCGTAAAGCTGTAAGCACTGTCTTCATTCACGGTTGTCGCTGGCGAGCCTGTTAATACAGGTGCATCGTTAGTGTTAGTCACTTCAATGCTAAACGCTGCCAAGCTCACAGTGTCTGTACCATCTGATACGGAAATCACGATACCAGACGTGGTGCCTAAGTCAGCATTAGTAGGTGTACCTGACAGTTGACCATTGCTAGTACTGAAGGATGCCCATGTCGGTTTGTTAGTAATGCTGAAGGTTAACGTGTCGCCCGTATCGTCATCGCTGACACTTGGGATAAAGCTATACGCACTGTCTTCATTCACTGTTGTCGCTGGTGAGCCTGTTAATACAGGTGCATCGTTAGTGTTAGTCACTTCAATGCTAAACGCTGCCAAGCTCACAGTGTCTGCACCATCTGATACGGAAATCACGATACCAGACGTGGTGCCTAAGTCAGCATTAGTTGGTGTACCAGATAATTGACCATTGCTAGTACTGAAGGATGCCCATGTCGGTTTATTAGTAATGCTGAAGGTTAACGTATCGCCTGCGTCATCATCACTGACCGATGGCGTAAAGCTGTAAGCACTGTCTTCATTCACGGTTGTCGCTGGCGAGCCTGTTAATACAGGTGCATCGTTAGTGTTAGTCACTGTAATACTGAACGCCGCTAAACTCACCGTGTCGGTGCCGTCATTCACTGAAATCACAATACCTGCACTGGTGCCCACATCCGCATTGGTTGGCGTACCCGTTAAGGCGCCATTGGCTGCGCTGAAACTTGCCCAAGATGGTTTGTTGGTAATGCTGAAGGTTAACGTGTCACCCGTATCGTCATCGCTGACACTTGGAATAAAGCTATACGCACTGTCTTCACTCACCGTGGTTGCAGGACTGCCCGATAACACTGGCGCGTCATTGGTGTTACTCACAGTAATACTGAACGCCGCTAAACTCACCGTGTCGGTGCCGTCATTCACTGAAATCACAATACCTGCACTGGTGCCCACATCCGCATTGGTTGGCGTACCCGTTAAGGCGCCATTGGCTGCGCTGAAACTTGCCCAAGATGGTTTGTTGGTAATGCTGAAGCTTAACGTGTCACCCGTATCGTCATCGCTGACACTTGGAATAAAGCTATACGCACTGTCTTCACTCACCGTGGTTGCAGGACTGCCCGATAACACTGGCGCGTCATTGGTGTTACTCACAGTAATACTAAACGCCGCTAAACTCACCGTGTCGGTGCCGTCATTCACTGAAATCACAATACCTGCACTGGTGCCCACATCCGCATTGGTTGGCGTACCCGTTAAGGCGCCATTGGCTGCACTGAAACTTGCCCAAGATGGTTTGTTGGTAATGCTGAAGCTTAACGTGTCACCCGTATCGTCATCGCTGACACTTGGAATAAAGCTATACGCACTGTCTTCACTCACCGTGGTTGCAGGACTGCCCGATAACACTGGCGCGTCATTGGTGTTACTCACAGTAATACTGAACGCCGCTAAACTCACCGTGTCGGTGCCGTCATTCACTGAAATCACAATACCTGCACTGGTGCCCACATCCGCATTGGTTGGCGTACCCGTTAAGGCGCCATTGGCTGCACTGAAACTTGCCCAAGATGGTTTGTTGGTAATGCTGAAGGTTAACGTATCGCCTGCATCATCATCACTGACCGCTGGCGTAAAGCTGTAAGCACTGTCTTCACTCACCGTGGTTGCAGGACTGCCCGATAACACTGGCGCGTCATTGGTGTTACTCACAGTAATACTGAACGCCGCTAAACTCACCGTGTCGGTGCCGTCATTCACTGAAATCACAATACCTGCACTGGTGCCCACATCCGCATTGGTTGGCGTACCCGTTAAGGCGCCATTGGCTGCTCTGAAACTTGCCCAAGATGGTTTGTTGGTAATGCTGAAGGTTAACGTATCGCCTGCATCATCATCACTGACCGCTGGCGTAAAGCTATACGCACTGTCTTCATTCACGGTTGTCGCTGGCGAGCCTGTTAATACAGGTGCATCGTTAGTGTTAGTCACTGTAATACTGAACGCCGCTAAACTCACCGTGTCGGTGCCGTCATTCACTGAAATCACAATACCTGCACTGGTGCCCACATCCGCATTGGTTGGCGTACCCGTTAAGGCGCCATTGGCTGCGCTGAAACTTGCCCAAGATGGTTTGTTGGTAATGCTGAAGCTTAACGTGTCACCCGTATCGTCATCGCTGACACTTGGAATAAAGCTATACGCACTGTCTTCACTCACCGTGGTTGCAGGACTGCCCGATAACACTGGCGCGTCATTGGTGTTACTCACAGTAATACTGAACGCCGCTAAACTCACCGTGTCGGAGCCGTCATTCACTGAAATCACAATACCTGCACTGGTGCCCACATCCGCATTGGTTGGCGTACCCGTTAAGGCGCCATTGGCTGCACTGAAACTTGCCCAAGATGGTTTGTTGGTAATGCTGAAGGTTAACGTATCGCCTGCATCATCATCACTGACCGCTGGCGTAAAGCTATACGCACTGTCTTCACTCACCGTGGTTGCAGGACTGCCCGATAACACTGGCGCGTCATTGGTGTTACTCACAGTAATACTGAACGCCGCTAAACTCACCGTGTCGGAGCCGTCATTCACTGAAATCACAATACCTGCACTGGTGCCCACATCCGCATTGGTTGGCGTACCCGTTAAGGCGCCATTGGCTGCACTGAAACTTGCCCAAGATGGTTTGTTGGTAATGCTGAAGGTTAACGTATCGCCTGCATCATCATCACTGACCGCTGGCGTAAAGCTGTAAGCACTGTCTTCATTCACGGTTGTCGCTGGCGAGCCTGTTAATACAGGTGCATCGTTAGTGTTAGTAACTGTAATACTGAACGCCGCTAAACTCACCGTGTCGGTGCCGTCATTCACTGAAATCACAATACCTGCACTGGTGCCCACATCCGCATTGGTTGGCGTACCCGTTAAGGCGCCATTGGCTGCGCTGAAACTTGCCCAAGATGGTTTGTTGGTAATGCTGAAGGTTAACGTGTCACCCGTATCGTCATCGCTGACACTTGGAATAAAGCTATACGCACTGTCTTCACTCACCGTGGTTGCAGGACTGCCCGATAACACTGGCGCGTCATTGGTGTTACTCACAGTAATACTGAACGCCGCTAAACTCACCGTGTCGGTGCCGTCATTCACTGAAATCACAATACCTGCACTGGTGCCCACATCCGCATTGGTTGGCGTACCCGTTAAGGCGCCATTGGCTGCGCTGAAACTTGCCCAAGATGGTTTGTTGGTAATGCTGAAGCTTAACGTGTCACCCGTATCGTCATCGCTGACACTTGGAATAAAGCTATACGCACTGTCTTCACTCACCGTGGTTGCAGGACTGCCCGATAACACTGGCGCGTCATTGGTGTTACTCACAGTAATACTAAACGCCGCTAAACTCACCGTGTCGGTGCCGTCATTCACTGAAATCACAATACCTGCACTGGTGCCCACATCCGCATTGGTTGGCGTACCCGTTAAGGCGCCATTGGATGCACTGAAACTTGCCCAAGATGGTTTGTTGGTAATGCTGAAGCTTAACGTGTCACCCGTATCGTCATCGCTGACACTTGGAATAAAGCTATACGCACTGTCTTCACTCACCGACGTCACTGGACTGCCCGATAACACTGGCGCGTCATTAAAGTCATATAGTACTGAATAGCCAGTTGCAGCTATATTTCCGTTTCCTAGTATATCAATTGCAGCATCAGCATCGATATTTATTGAAACTGTAGTTTGAGCAATTGGCGCTACTGCCACTGTGTATTTGGCGCCGTTAACCTCTATGAAATTTGAAAAACTCGCATTTGTCCCTTGTAAGTCATTAATATCAAACCCTGTAACGGCTTCACTAAAGTTAATTGTTGCAGTAAAACTGGTTATAACCGGACTTGCTGGACCAGAAATAGTAACTATTGGCGATACGTCATCATAGGTAATGCTTAAACTGTTAGAACTGCTATTACCATTACCAGCAGCATCAAAGCCAGCACTATCAGGAAGAGACACTGCAATTAAAACTTCTCCAGTTGCACTAACGACTACTGAATAAGATTTTTCGTCAATCATTTGAAAATTAGATAATGAACCATTTGTTATATCGATATCAGAAACATCGAACCCAGTAACATTTTCTTCAAAAACAATGTCAACAGTAAAGTCATCGACTTGGTTAGATGCACTAGAACTAAGTGCCACTGTAGGTTTATGTGTATCAACAACAAATGATTCTGAAGGTCCTACTGTCGGTGCTGTATTAACTGAATATCTTGCAGTTCCCTCAGCAATACTGACAGCTATAGACCCATTGCCAGAAAAATTAGTTAAGCTAATTTGCGGTGAACTAGTATCACCATTAATAATCGAAATATCTGCTGTTGCTGTTCCGCTATTGATTAAAGAAATATCTGATACCGTTAGGTTCACTTGCTCTACATCGGTATAAGTAACGTCATAAATTACAGTACCAGAACTTATGATTGCCTGCGAAGGTGAACTAACGTTTATGCTAGGCGTAGGGATTAAAGGTGTCGACTCGTAAACAAATGATAAAGGTGAAGCTGCAATATTGGTTACATTAGGATCTAAGGCATCAACAGCAACACCAGCATTAACAGTTAACGTTACATCACCATCTAAAGTTGGTGTTATTTCAACGTTATAACTGCTACCTGATCCACTGAAGTTATCAGCAGTACCATTTGAAACTGCAATACCACTAATATCAAATCCAGTGACTGAATCGGAAAAAACAATTCCCATATTGACTATTGGTGCAGAAGTTGGACTAGTGACATCAATACTAGTTACCACTGACAACTCATTTATCAATAAATTACTATTTATATTCTCAAACGCAGTGACGATTCCATCGACTTTAGCAGAAACACCTGTAGATTGAGCAGTATATGAGCCTACAGCAACAGAGTCCGGAATCGATAAAGTAATTTGTAAACTGCATTGCTCTCCGTTCACCACTTCGATTTGCGCAACCGTTAAAAAATAATTAATCGCGGTTGTCGCTGAGGAGCTAGCGCCACAAAAGCCTGTTTGATCAACCGAACTTATCGTTGCACCAGAAATAAAGTTATTAAAGTTTTCACTAAAGCTTAATTCAGTAACATCTCCAGCGCCAGCCAGGTTGCTAATAGTATAAGTTAAATCAATTTGAGCACCGCCAGCACCAACTCTAAGAGAACTTGAGTCAAAGTCCTTACTAAACGTTAACCCTGAGACGTCAACACTATTACTCGCTGCAATATTGGTTACTGTACTTCCGTTTACTGTTGCACTTACTTCTGAGCTAGTAAATGTAAACCCGCTACCAACAGTATCTGCAGGTAATTGAACTGGAATAGAGAATTGGCAATCATTCCCAGCAGTTAATACGCCGCCGCTTAGTGTTATTAATGAAGTGCCACTCGCAACTGAACCAACACCACAAATATCATTGAGTGGTAAACCAGTGGCCACTAGTCCAGTTAACCCAGCGTCTAAATCTAAAGTAAAACCTACACCCGTTGCATCAGTACTTGAATTTGCATGATGATTTAACTTTACATTTATCGAGCTAGTAGCCCCCGGTATTAGCACGTTATCCGCAAACTCAAAGGTTAACGTTGGTGCAGCATCTACATCGAATGAAACAAAAGCAGAAGGAGAAATCCCCGAAACGATATCACCATTAATACTTGCACTTATATTACTAGATTCAAAAATATAGTTTCCAGGTACAACAGCATCATTGAGTGTAAGAATTAAATCAAAAGAACAGCTTACGCCAGCATCAAGAGTGACATTGGAAATGTTTAAGGTGAATAAGTCTAAATCGACTGTTGTAAGGCTACTTCCTGAAATATTACAAAAATTACTGCCTGGTAAGGTTTTTACTGAAACAAAAGAAGGAGAGCCCACCAGTGTTGTAAATGAAACTGCTGTTGCTTGATTAACAGCATCCACATTCGTCAATGTATAGCGTAATGTTAAATCTTCACCAGCAGACAAACCGCTTTCAACCACTGACATCTGCATGGTCGGAGCATTGGAAACTGTAAACGAATTAATCACATCATCATATGCATTATTTAATGATGAAGAAATATTGGTTGCAGTGTTAACGTAAGAGCCGCTAGAAGCATTAGCAGGTACTTGTACCGATATAGTAAATGAACAATTTCCAGAGGCTGGTACTACCCCGTTGTTGAGGGTAATTATACTCGTACCAGAAATTGACGAACCAACCCCACAAACATCATTTAGCGGAAGTCCTACTGCAGCAAGACCCGATAACGATGCACTGAGGTCATTGGTAAATGTTGCATTTTCAGCAGCGTTACTGCGGTCAAAGTTAGATAGAGTGACGACTAAGTCAACTAATTCACCTGGTTGGACTATTTTAGGAGAAAAAGCTAAATCAACAAAACCTATTCCATTAACAGTTAATGAATCCCCGACTTTACCTATATTAATTGCAACATTACTTTCAGAGTAGCTCAAGTCAGTGGTTATAACATCATACTCACCTCCAGAATCACTATTAATCGTTACAGTGACTGAGCATGAACTTCCAATACCTGAAACAAAAGCCACAATAGCATTGTTCAAGTTGTATGAACTCAAATTTAACGTCGAATCATTTTGTTTAGTTGCAGTAAAATATTGCCCACAATTATTGGTTGCAGCATCATCACCAAAAGTAAGGCCTGAAGGCAATTCAATTGAACCAAGGAAATTATATGCGAAACCTGCTGAGTTACTAGTTAGCGTTAGCGTTAACGTTGTTGAGTCTTGATACTTAATAACACTATCGGAAAAATCTAAATTTGCAGATATTGAACTAGTAGATACGGTAATGTCTTTAGAAATATTAGTTCCAGAGCCTAAACTGGAGCTAAAACCACTCGTAGTAATGCTTAATACTTGATCAGTTGCTGAATCGGAAAATACGTCAAATGAAATTTGACAACTTTGAGCAAAACTTAATTCATAACTTGTAAAACTGGCCGAATTGCTTCCGCTGTTGACACTTCCAGAACCATTAGCACAAGAAGTGGAAAAATTAGCTTGATTGGATATCACAACATCAACTGGCAAATTTACTGTGAAGTCAATATTCGAAGCATTTGTATCTGCTGAATTATTATTCAAGGTATAAGTTAATGTTGAAGCACTTCCACTTGAGACGCTTTCACTACTTAACTCAGCAGTTAAAGCTAAATCAGTGCCAGAAGCATTAGCCTCTATGGGTATAATAAAAATAAATAACAAACAAAATGAAAAGAGGTTAGACAGGAATTTATTATGTTCTTTTTTTTGTTCTAATGGCATAAGGGCACCAAATTTCCTTTTTGAATGAAACTCTCCTATCGAGTAACACAATAATAACACTAGTTCACAAAAGTAACACATCAAAATATTATCAAAAAAACATACACACTTTGTCACCCTAATATAGTCCACTTACAAAGAAATCACACAAAGCATTGTTTTTAAGAGCTATTAACTTCAGACTCAGAATTAAAATAAATAGACATCAACTTTAACGGGACTAACAGGTTCTACCAGCGCCATAATTTTGACACCCACCTTTCACTTTTGTTAAAAAGTAGTTAAAATAAATAAACACATACTAAAGGGTATAAAAATGAACAAAAATATATACAAAGCTCTTTATTTATCTTCATTGTTATTTTGCGCTGTAGTTAAAGCTGAAACACAAAGCATTGTAGTTAGCGCAACTGAGCTTGATATTGAAGCAGAAGAATTAAATTATGATTTTGCGACCGTCACTATTACAGGTCCAAATGACTATCGTTATCAAGCGCAATTAGACGCTAAAGACTCACAACTTGATTTTGAACGTTTAGGTCATTTAGCAGAAGGTCACTATAAATATGAAATTCTTTACACAAAGAATAATGGAATTGAAAAAGTATCAGATAGAAAAACAGGAAGAGATAACGTTTATCGAAATGTTGGTGAAGTAGTCACGCACTGGGGACATTTCAATATTCTAAATGGAGAATTTGTTGATGCACAATCAGAAACAGAGCCTCCTTTTATCAGCAATAATTAAGCAAGCGCAGTACATATTAAATTTTAATCAAGGAAATAAAATGAAAATAACTAAGTATAGCGCGTTAGCGTTTTTGTCATTACCAGTCATGATGACAAATTCTGCAGTTGCAGATAATCAAATTTTAGATGATTTAATTGTTACTCAAAGTGCTTGTATTGGTCAAGATTGTGTTAATGGTGAATCTTTCGGTTTCGATACATTAAGACTTAAAGAAAACAACCTAAGAATAAAATTTCAAGACACCAGTACTAGTGCGAGTTTCCCAAGTAACGATTGGCAAATAACCGCCAATGACAGTGAAAATGGTGGTGCAAACAAGTTTTCAATCGATGATGTAACAGGTAGTAAAACCCCTTTTACTATAGAGGCGTCAGCTCCGAGTCACTCATTATATGTAGATGCTAGTGGTAGTGTTGGCCTAGGTACTTCAAATCCAATTGTAGAAATGCATGTTGTTAACGGTGATAGCCCAACTTTACGATTAGAACAAAATGGCAGTTCAGGTTTTACCGCCCAAACGTGGGATCTTGCGGGGAATGAAACTAACTTTTTTGTACGTGATGTAAGTAATGGCTCTAAACTACCTTTTAAAATTATGCCAAATGCACCAACAAACTCATTAGTAGTTTCAGCAAGTGGTAATGTAGGTATTGGAGATCAAACTCCAGATGCCGCTTTAGATATTGAAAGTGGGAATGTAAAAATTACAAATGGTGTTTTAGAAGTTGCAAACAGTAGTTCAAGTTATAACACAACTTTGATTAACTTAGAAAGAGCCGGCGCATCAAGAGTCACATTTAAAGAAACCAACACCAGCTATCCTTCTGACTGGCAATTATCTAATTTTCAACAAACATTCGTTATTAATGAAAAAACCAATGACGGTCTTCCTGAATTTACTTTAGATGAAGATGGAAATTTAACTCTTAAAGGACAAGTAACAGCAAATAATGTGTTACTCACTTCGGATGTTAATAAAAAAGAAAACTTCTTGAGTGTTGACTCAACAGCAATACTAAATGCTATTGCTCAATTGAGCATTTCCAAATGGAACTATAAGTCAGAATCTGAGAACACTCAACATATTGGGCCGATGGCTCAACAGTTTTATGACTTGTTTGGTTTAGGTGATAGTGAAAAACATATTTCAGCTATCGATTCAGCAGGTGTGTCCCTTGCTGCAGCAAAGGCTTTACTTGAGCTAAATAATCAAAAAGAGAAGAAAATTGCTGATTTAGAGCAAAGATTAGAGAAGCTTGAAAAAGCATTAAACTAATCTAACAAACAAAAACCAGCCTGTTTAGGCTGGTTTTTTTATGGAACTTATTCAAGCAGTGTAATCAAGGTTAACTAAGTTTCGCACTATACTCTTCTACTTTTTGATTGATTAAAGGACCGTCTGGCCTAAACTGCTTGGCAATACACATTAGCTTATGAGCAGCGGACAAATTAATCGTCTCTAAACGTAAAGCCTCGTCTCGTATATACTCTAAGTCACTATCATTTTTAATATCTGATGCTGAAAGCTGATTCACATCTAACCTAGGAGAGTCAGGTCTATTAGCTCTAAATACTTGATAAAACTGCTCAATCAATCGTTCAAAATCTTGGTGTGAAATGCCACGAATAGCCTCATTAACCTTGTTAATGTTTGAATTATTGCCGCTTAGTTTAATGTCACCCTTTTCAATGTGACGAATTAAGTCAAACTTTGACACGCTGGTTAAAAATATATTTAAATCAGCAGACAAACTCACAGCAGAGATTGAGTCAGATATTTCAATTAAGGGAGTAAACACATTATTTGAGTGCCTAAATGCCCACTGTTTATCTAAATCATCAATGCGTAATACTAAGCTAATATCTGATAGTGTTAGTTGATTATTTGACGAAAACAAAAAATTTAGCGCTTTAATTAACGCGTTATATTGCAGTTTAGATGGAAGTATTTTTAAACCCGCAGAAACTATGATATTTCTCATTTAAAAAATACCCTCTGCTTCTATGTACCACTTACTGTGTTTATGTACCGTTGTATCTTGCAGTATTTCACGCTTGCTAAACCATTTGTAATGGCCGTGTTGCGCCGTGGGTAACTCATCAATATTAACATCAACAATAAGCTTATATCCAAGCACCACATAATGAGTAGACACTGCATTGCTGAACACACAGTCATCATAAAAATGCTCAAACGGACCAATTAAACTAGCTTGCTTTCTATGAGCAATAATCCCCAGTTCTTGTTCACATAAACGGCTAAATGCCATATCTAAAGACTCATTTTTTAAAATACGCCCGCCTGGCACAAACCACATTCCTTTAGCTGGGCGGTTAGTTCTTAATCCTAACAACACTTGTCCTTGGCTGTTTTCAATCAATAAATCTATTGAAACCAGCGGAGTGGAGTCAATAACTTGAGTAAAAACATCTTCAGATAAATACATAAATTGATACCTATAAAACGTGATACAGAAACGAACTGTACCAAAAACGATTTAACTAACCTCTAAAACTATCTTGGTTGGCTAAAAACCATTGATAAGCATCTTGTAAACCCGCTTCTAAATCATATGAATATTGCCAACCTAAAGCAGCTAGTCTATCCACATTCATTAATTTACGTGGGGCACCATCAGGCTTAGAGCTATCCCAAATAATCTTACCTTTAAACTGGGTCACTTTAGCTACCGTTTCCACTAACTCACGAATGGTACAATCAACACCGGTACCTACGTTAATGTGGCTCAACATTGGCTCGGTATTTGCCTCATAGCTCCCTTTGTCGAGTTCCATAACATGAATGGATGCAGCAGCCATATCATCAACGTGTAAAAATTCACGCATAGGCTTACCGCTGCCCCAAGCAACCACCTCGCTATCGCCACGCTGTGCAGCCTCATGAAAACGGCGTAATAATGCAGGGATAACGTGTGAATTTTCAGGATGGAAGTTGTCATGTGGACCATAGAGGTTTGTTGGCATAACACTACGGTAATCGACACCATGTTGGCGATTATAAGATTCACACAGTTTTATTCCGGCGATTTTTGCAATGGCATAAGGCTCATTGGTTTCTTCAAGCATGCCTGTTAATAAGGCCGTTTCCTGCATAGGTTGCGGGGCAAGTTTAGGGTAAATACAAGAAGACCCTAAAAAAAGTAGTTTGGTCACGCCAGCGTTAAATGCACTATTAATAATGTTGCATTCAATCATTAAATTTTCATAAATGAAATCAGCTGGATACGTATTATTAGCGTGAATACCACCGACTTTAGCGGCTGCTAAATAAACTTCATCAATTTTGGCTTTAGCAAAAAAATCAGCTACCGATTGCTGATTAGTCAAATCTAACTCTGAACGACTACGAGTGATAACCTCAACAGCACCTTGTGATTGAAGTTGCCTTACAATGGCCGAGCCAACCATGCCACGATGGCCCGCAACAAATACTTTTTTCATATTAATACCTAACAAATATTCTGACTAAAATGGTAATCACCAAAGGCGATTTCTTCTGAAAACTTTTCTCTCACAAGTGAGATTAATTCTGCATCATAATAAGTTATGTAATCAGCTCTGGTTGACTTATTACGAACATAAAGTGGAGCACAAGGAATGCCTATATCATGGCAAACTGAATCAAAATCGTGCTGCAAATGCTCAAAGCGCATAACTTTATTGACATTTTCACTCCAAACTCTACTTTCTTTTAGCGATAATAATTCGGGTAATGTCGCTACAGAGTTGACTAATTGAATGAAACTATCTTTATTCCATTCAGTCATTTGACGATGAGGTGAAAAATAAAACGATATCATTCTCTCCCACGGATTTCTAACAGTAGTAAATACGAATAATTTATCAAATAAATTGGGTGCTAATGCATCTCTATACTGCTGTAAACTAGAATGCTTATGAAGCGAGGGATCATTACTCCTTATCTCGAACCTTTCTACTCCATCTTGTATCGCATTCAAGCACACTTTGTTATCTTCAGAGTATTCACAAAGCACATTTTGTATACTATTACCGGCAGTTTTAGGCAGGTGAATGAATAAAAACTGATGTTTAATTGATAGCAAAAAATCATCCTTTTAACGAATAATTGAAATATTCTAATTCGAATCCATAAAAGCTTTTAACTATTTCAAGTGAGTTAACATCATAAAAGTCTACAAGCTCAATGTCATTATTTCTAAATCCTCGCTTAAATGAGGGGATTTCACTTTCTAAATATGGAATGTCTAGAATATTACAAACGTGTTCTACATCATTAGATAAATGCTCGTATCGTATAAAGAAATCCATTACAGGAATTGAGTCAATGCAATAAACAGGTTTATCGTTAACAAGTTTACCAGCTTGCAACCAATGCCTGAATGCTTGAATATCATCAGACTGGTTAATTAACTTCTGATTTTTTGACTTCACAAAGTGGTAATAAGCAGACACTAACTTATCAAAAGGGTTTCTAATTGAACAAAATTTAAAATAACTATTCCAAATATCAATATCAAGACGGCCTTTTAATATATTTGCAGGAATGTGATTATAAAAATGGCTGCCTTTGCAATTTGGTCCTCGGCAACCAATAACACCAGCATCAGAGGAGTACTCTTCCCGATGATGCAGTTCTTCCCAATCGCCCTCAGGCATACAATACTTTTCAAAATATGATTCTAAAGAAGTACTTGCCGTTTTAACAGTTTTTAAATAAATAAAGTTCTTACGATGACTGACAAGCATAATGCATCCGATAAAAAAAATGCCAACAGTGATGTTGGCATTTTACACTATAAAATTTTTTTATTCTTTGGCTACTGCTACGTCAAAACCATGTTTTTCAAGCAGCGCATGCTGTTTAGCCTTACTAAGGTCAAACTGAACCATTTCTGCACACATTTCTTCAACAGTGATTTCTGGTGTCCAACCAAGTTTTTCTTTAGCTTTAGCAGGGTTACCGAGCAAAGTTTCAACTTCTGCTGGGCGGAAGTAGCGAGTATCAACTTTAACAATCACATCGCCAATGTTTACACCAGGTGCATCATCACCTGAAATCGCCACGACAGTGGCAATTTCGTCAACACCTTCGCCGCTGAACTCAAGCTCTATACCGGCTTCGGCTGCTGACATGCGGACAAACTCACGTACCGAAATTTGCTTACCTGTAGCAATAACAAAATCTTCAGCAGTATCTTGTTGCAACATCATCCACTGCATGCGCACGTAATCTTTAGCATGACCCCAGTCACGTAATGCATCCATGTTGCCAAGGAATAAGCACTTCTCTAACCCTTGGGCAATATTAGCCACAGCACGAGTAATTTTGCGAGTTACAAAGGTTTCACCACGGCGTGGTGACTCATGGTTAAATAAAATACCATTACAAGCGTGCATCCCATAAGATTCACGGTAGTTAACCACAATCCAGTAGGCATACATTTTCGCTACTGCATAAGGTGAACGCGGGTGGAAAGGTGTGGTTTCCGTTTGCGGAATTTCTTGAACCTCACCATAAAGCTCTGAAGTCGACGCTTGATAAAATTTAGTGGTTTTTTCCATACCCAAGAAACGGATAGCTTCAAGTAAGCGAAGCGTTCCCATCGCATCAACATCGGCAGTGTATTCAGGCGCTTCAAACGATACAGCTACATGAGACTGCGCACCTAAATTGTACACTTCGTCTGGCTGCACTTCTTTCAAAATACGGGTCAAATTAGAGCTATCGGTCAAATCCCCGTAATGCAAAAAGAAACGCGGGCTTTCTTCATGACGATCTTGATAGATATGATCAACACGACCAGTATTAAACAAAGAGGCACGGCGTTTTATTCCATGAACCTCATAACCTTTTTCCAATAAAAACTCAGCTAAATAAGAACCATCTTGCCCGGTAACACCGGTAATTAACGCTTTTTTCATTTCCAATTCCTAAACTTTAAAATTTTAAACTTTAAATTAGTGACTCAATCTTATTTCTGAAGCTAGAATATTTACTTTTTAGAGCATTTATATCAGTCGACGACATTCTTTCATTATAACGACCAACACCACCAACATTAAACTCTGGTATAACTGGATTACTTTTACTCGAATACCTTGTCAACACATCTACAACAATTTCGTCGGGCACCTCAACCCCCACCGACTTAAAAGACGAGACGATATTATCAACTGCAGTGTTTGTGTTGTAGCATAGCTGCTCATAATGTATATGAGTTATAAAATCAAAATTGAGCCAACTTTCAGCTATTTCAACTGTTTTAGGTAACCGTTGAACGGCATCATCCAAACATTTGATACTAGCAAAACCGGTGCGCTGTTTCTCAATTGGTTTAAGGCGTTCTGTAACTCCAACGTCTAATAGCGATATTGCTATATCAAGAGGATCTCTATAAGTAGCAATAGCGCAACCACCTTGACTTTGAATGTGTTCCCCTAGTTCTGCTGAGATCGGCGCATGGCTTTTAATGACCAGAATCTCATTTTGAGGAATACGTTCATTAAAATATTCGTATTCTTCGATATTAAATATATTTTGATATTCCACTCTAAAGTTTTTATCATCAATATAAGTCTTTCTTAATAAATTCTGATTATGGCCTAACTCTTCAGTAAGATCCTTGACAATTGACCAAGCAAAACTCGATGCCGACTTTTGCATTCCGTAACAAATAAAAATCATGATACCTCTTTATTAGAATTTAAAAAGTATTTAACTTAGTGAGTAGCCTAATGTTAAAATAACATCCCTCATTTCTATATTGCATTTATCAATATCAGAAGAAGTCATTTCATGAATATATCTGTTTTTCAATCCTGTATTAAATTGTCTTGTTCCTTTTTTACGGCTTTCGAGCTCATCTAAACAGATTTTTTCCGCCTGAGCCTGTGTTACTGAAATACCAAAATACCCAGCTAATTTCATCAACTGCTGTTCAGGAAACTCTATCAAACTCTCATATTTTATAGCACAACAATCACTTTTTAAATAAAGTACTGCTGACTTTGCCCATGACTTAACATTAGGTATTGCATCTGAGACATTGCCATAATTTTGAAAAACCTCTCCATTTGTTCTAGCTCTATGATCTAATGATGATAATATACAATCTCTAGGATCTCTATATGTGAACGGAGTGAATATCTTTTCTTGGGTCAAAAAGCAACTAAAGCGATCCAAGTTTTTTTCATGAACTTTCACAGCTAATGGCCCGAATTCTTTAGATATGCTATCCAATAAAAGTAATGATTTATCATTCAAATTACTAACAAATAGATCACTCCCTTCGAGCTCCCCTTTTAAAATCGCCTCTCGAACGGCATTTTCAGCATTAATGCTAGTTTTTAGCAAATCACGTGTTAATTTAAAAAGATAGGAACTACCACTCTTTGGGATACCATTTGATAAGACTAACATTATAACTCCAAAGCATCTGTTATCAAATCATAACCAAAACTTTTAAAATCGGGTAAATACAAAGCACTCACTAACTTGAACTCTTGTTCAGTGTAATATTTTTCGATTTTACTAGTTGCATTTGTAGGTGCAAAGCTCACTTTTTTCTGGCTCGGAAAATCAATATCACATCCTATATTCTGCAACAGTGTTGGTGCATCTTTAACTAGATTCTCAAGCTTACCTATAAACGTATAATCAACGCGATCTACTTTAAGCAGTTCTACTTGTGGAAGCCAGTGTTCATTTCGAGTATGTACATCATTAACGTTAGTTAGCCAAGATAGAAAACAATAAAAGTTAACTTTCGACTCTAATGGCAATTCTTTACAACGATATTCATCAACTTCTGTAAATACTTTGTAAAAATAACTATTATCATCATTTAGACCTCTTACACCTTCGGCATAAGGTTCAATTTTATTTAGATAAGCCGATAATATTCTTGTATATGGGTTTCTTACAAAGGCATATTTAGGTATTGAGTTATCATCTATTAACCCTATGGGGTTAGCTTGATCTGAAACAAAAGATAAGCCGCTTTCTACTCTATTATGCGCTAAAGCAGGTTTTAAATAATCCTCAGCACCATTAAGGTAACGCATTATGCATTTCCAATTTGTACAAGCAACTTTTGGGTTATAAGCAAAAATAAAGCTTTGCTTCTCCATATAAATGAAATTAAAAAAATCTTTCACTGTAATCTATCCTATTTATTAAATATTTTATTGCTGCTCAAAATTTGTTTGAGATACATCCAAATAGTCTTTAACTATCCTGTTCTCTTTAATCCCATTCGGATCATTAACTCGGTTATGTGATTGTTCATTAATATAATACTGTGATAAAACCTGAGGAACTAAGCAAAACACTTCACCATTCTGAGTACATTCTAGCCAAAATGCCCAATCAGCACTGGTGCCATATTTTTCTTCGTTAAAGAAACCATACTTTTCATGCAAAGATTTATGCCAAATTGGCATACAATGCATAATATTTTGCGATTTAACTAACCCATTGGCATCTTGTGTATAAAGTTTATCAAAGCTAATAGTCTGATCAAAGCCATTATTAAACCAATATTCATTATCTGTTATTTCAAACCAGCCCGTATTTCTCGCACAAGTGGCTCTAATAGCAGATGCAGCTCCTTTATAAGCAGGGTGTAGTACCAACTCATCTAACATCGCACGCGCCTGAAAAGGACTACGGCGATCATCCAAATTAGCATTACCGACCCACTGTGCTTTAGCGGTTTGTATACCTAATTGCCAGCAATTATACAATCCTGGATCAGCTTCTAGACGAATATATTGCATTCGACAACTCAACCCAGGATATTGCGTTATAAATCGGTCAAATATTAGCTGTTCATCACCAGGTGAAGCAGCATCTACTAATATTGCTTCACCATTACATTCTAATAATGCTGCTGCGGTATTAGCGAGAAATCCCCAAAAAAATTCGTCGCCTTTGAATATAGATGTGACAAAGCTCATTTGCGGTATTGTATTTTCAGGGTGTAAAGTTTTATCAAATAATCCACGATATGTAGATAAATCACCGTCTATATCACTTACTAATAAAATGTCTTCTTTAAACGGTAAAAACTCTGTAAAACCTGCATCTATCAATTGACTGGTGACATACTTGAAATATTGCTTGTCCTGTTTTGACAGTGTTTTTAACAATGCATAGGTGATTAGGTCATCACAATCATATGATTCTACATCACAAAGTAAGTGAGTTTTTTCGTGTACACCAAAATACGGTGAGATTCTCGCTTTAATATGACTAACACTAAATAGTTCACAAGGAGTTTGCCTTAATACTGCTTGATAAGTTTCTAACAAGTGTTGAGGGCTGACTTTTGTTTTATGGTAACCTGGGAGATCTTTTGCAAATAATTCATCTTTTTTATTATCAACAGCTATCAATAAATCTTTATGCCCCAGTTTTTCTTTAAACATAAACAAGATATCTGTAACATTCGAATGAACCTCATCCGAAGGAACACGTAACCAAACACTTCTGCCTCCTGCAACGGAGCTATTGATTTTCAATGCCATAAGCGCTTGAAGCATTGCTGTGATAAGGTTTGAACCATCAACTTTAACATCAATATTTATTATTACATCGCTCCAATCTACCAACTGGTTAGCACGTTGAGGTATTAATGTGTCGGCTAAACGGCACCATTGAACCCCT
Organism: Shewanella goraebulensis; assembly: GCF_030252245.1. Classification (NCBI taxonomy): domain Bacteria; kingdom Pseudomonadati; phylum Pseudomonadota; class Gammaproteobacteria; order Alteromonadales; family Shewanellaceae; genus Shewanella; species Shewanella goraebulensis. The sequence goes on along the minus strand of NZ_CP126972.1, from coordinate 1,674,471 downwards.
TTTAAAGGCAGTTCTCCACCACACAAATCAATTTCTGCATATAAAGATTTCTGAATTTTATCTGCTTGAACTATTTCCTTTTCTTCTGATGAATTAAACTTTGCATCATGAATATGGTAATTAAGTATATCTAAACAAGGGTTATATAATCTGTAGCCTGAACGGCTAATATGATAATTTAAGAAGGAATCACAGTGGAAAGTACCGATGCCAAATTCCGCACGAAAATCAAAAGCCAATGGTGATTGATATGCCCAAACATCAGCAGAAAAAGTATTCGGCAAACCAAATTGACTCATAATAAAACCGTGATCCTCTAAAGTTTCTGGCAGAACCTCTTTTCGACTAAGTACAAGAAAGTTTCCATCAAAATGTGCTTTGTTAATTCTAGAAATAGTTTTATCAAAAACAATATCTGCATTGGAAACGAATATTTGAGCACCATTAAAATTTCGGTCCATTGAATTAAAAATAAACTTAAAACTTGGTCGTTGGTCAATGTTTATAAATATTAATTTATATTCGAACTCATCCAAGTTTAATGCGCGAATTTGATCTGTAACCTCTTGTTTAAACTTTCCATCACCTTCTTCGTAAAAAAGAACAACACTGTCAAAAAGTGACAGATTTTGGGTTACACACGTCATATATTCGGCCAGTCTATGAGGCTCACTTTCATCATAGACAGAGGTTGCAAATACTTTATGCTCGGTTACTTTAGAATTAATATTATCAATATAGGCATTGTCATTGAGGTTTTTGTATATCTCTTCCAACATTAAATAGCGTTGACTTGGTAATGTAGTGATAATAAATGTACCAGCACTTGAATTCAGTATTTCTCTACTTAAAATTTTTGACTCTGGACAGCATCTATAAATTGTGACTTTATATTTCTTCTTACTTTTCTTGTGTAGCTCAGAGTATGCATTGATTATCTGATATACATTACCTTCAGCAAATGCAACCTTATAATCATCACTTAAGCCTAATAATGCCTTTGTCTCTGAAAAGTCAACTTTATCTAGATATAAATCGTATATCGCTTGCCCCAAAACTTTTGGATCTTTTACTCGCCAACTAAGTTCAGAATATTTCCAACCAAGTAGTAATAACACTGCGTAACAAGCTGAATCAGAATAGATATGTTTCTGAATTGGGAAATCAGTACTTATTCGTTTTAATATAATGACCCTTTGATTTGATGATAGTAATTCGTAATCTTGCAGATGCCATTTAGCCCAAATATCTAACAATTTAACTAAATACTTATTGCGCTGATTATTGAACTCAGTTGGTGCTATTTCTCCCATAAAATATGAATCTAATATATCTTGATTTACTATCCTCTCACTTTCATCTTGTTCCATATGCACTATGGAATCAAAAGATAAATATTTTGTAGCTAAACCACATTCGTTAGATAGTCGCGAATAAATATCAGAATCGTCCCAACCATAAGTTCGAATGAATTCATTATAAAATCCGATATTTAACAAATGTTCCTTATAACAACCAAATGAACCATTAACGTATACTTGATCATCTTGACCATTATCTAAAGCAGACTTCCAATGGCCCCGAACAAATTCATTATCCACAAAATCATTCAATTGAAGAAAATTTGGGCTCACTTCAATATCTGCATCTAACTTGAAGATTTTTTCATAGGAGGCAAAACGCAAACCTACATTAAAACCATAGGTTAAAATCCATTTGGGTTCGTTCTCAACTCTAACTATCTTGATACGTGGATCATTAATATCTGACAATGTTTCAGATACTGGAGTGGTAGATGACCAATCAACAATAACTATCTCATCTACATCTAACTTAAGCCAAGTTAATAAGCCTTTTTTTAAATTATCATTGCGATTCATGCAACAACTAACAATACTAATGCCTTGTTTGGGTTTTATTTCATCTAGCTGAGAAAGCTTTTTTATTGTACTTAAGTCAATTTTATTTTGTTGTTTAGGAGGCTTCTCAAGTAATGTCTCAGTCGTTGTGCCGTAGTGTTTGCACAATGCATTAACTAACTCTAGCGTTGCAATGCCAAATGAATTTTGCTGCAAGAATAACGCTTGTAATTGAACCTTAGCAGTTTCAAAATCACCTACTTTTAAATTTTTCTTTAACTCTTCGATCTGTTTATATATTAATTTACTCATATTAATTTTTCACTTCATTCTTAACACACGACTTTAAATACTTACATAAAGTAGCGGCCTAAAAAATATTGTAATCCTTTCGATATACTTCACATAATAATTTGAATTTTTCTGATTGCTTAATTTCTTCTAGCAAATAATTTTCAATCGTTCTTCTCTGTCTTGCTTCAATAATTTCACCTTTGCGACCGCTATCACCTGTCACCTTAAACATATCAAATAAAGAACTAGAGCCATTGACATAAGGTATATCCAGAAATAGACACATCTTTTCTAATTCAAATTCAGGTTGGTTGACAAAGTCTTCATAGAAAAAAATTTGTGAATGTTCAAACTCAGATAAAAAAGCCAATACCCTACCACAATAATCATCAAAACTTGATGGTTCAAAATGCAACCAAAAATTTGACTTTAATGATGCATATGCATCTATCGGATTCCTTAATGTAACAATAGAACGAATTTCAAAATCTGGCTCTAATGTCGTTTTAACTGTTGATTTAGATGCAATATCATCACCTACGCAGAAATCTGAATGACTGTGATCCCGTAATATCAAAATGCCGCCCAACCGAGTTACGTGCTCATAGGCATCAGTTATTGCATGAGCAAATATTTTTTTTGCTAATATATCTGAATTAGGGAAGTTTGCCTGCTTTGCTAAAGTTGCAATATCTGACGGAAGGAATTCAGCATTATCCTTCGGTAAGTGACGATAAGAATGAGGATGCACCTCACTCAGTAGATATGTATTAGGCATAACAGAAAAACACTTTGTAATTAACGAGCCACCACTGCAGGCTAAATGGTGAATAGTACGTAGTTTAGGCTTATTTATACTGTATTCTGCACATACCTGCTCACACTTAGCTAGTAATGAGTCAGGCTGGCTAAATGAAAAAAGATCAGAGTCGGTATGCTTCAAAGATAAATCAAAATCTGCAACGTCAATTACCCTCGTCTCATCAAGTAATGTGAGTGAATTCTCAAGCTCCTGTAATAAAGCATTTAACTGTCGTTCAGACATCACTTCGCCTCTAATTTACTTTTATTACTGCGCTTTTTTGACTTAGTTTTTACTGATTTGCGGTTAACATTTTTATCGTTTTCAATATTGTCTACCAAGCCACTGTTGTTTTGTTCAGATTCTATAGGTTCAGCACTGGGTGAAAGCAATCTTTCTGATTTTGTTGCTTTATTGACGTCAACAACTTCATCTGCAAACTCAGAACTTTGTAATTGCAATTGTTGATAATAATTGGCTGCCTGCTGCAGCTTAATACGCAACTCTCTCACTAAATCAACTAGTTGCTGTTCGTTGTGATGTTTTTGCTGATATTTTTGACGTAGGTCATCCAAATCAATTTGTGCTTTTGCTTGAAGTTTCAAGCCTAAATCAGCACTTCTTTGGCGTTCTTGCAATTGTCGCTTACCATCTTCCACCTGAACCACTAATGCCTCTGCCCATTTTTTATTCTCATGGTGCCAATGAGTTTGTTCATCTAATTTAGTGGATAACTCTGAGCACTGTTGTTGTGCGTCATTAAATTGGTTCGTTAATTGCTGATTAGCTGTCGTTAGGTTGGCTATTTCTGATCTTAAATTGCCCTCTAGCGTCTCAAGTTCAGTTAGTTTTGACTCTAGTTGAGCCTTTTCAGCTTCACTGTAATCTAATAATTGGCTATTAGACTGCTTTAATTCAGTATGCTCAACCACTAATGCTTCATACTGCGTTTTAGCTTGTTTAAGTTTGTTAGCTTGCTCGGATACTTGCGCTTGCAACTGTGTCGTAGCAGTCTTACTGCTTTCCAATAGTTGGTTATTAGACTGCTTTAATTCAGTATGCTCAACCACTAATGCTTCATACTGCGTTTTAGCTTGTTTAAGTTTGTTGGCTTGCTCGGATAGCTGTTCTTGCAACTGCGCCGAAGCAGTCTTACTGCTTTTCAATAGTTGGTTATTCGTCGCAGTAAATTGGTCTAGCTCAACCTGTAAAGCTTCATGCTTTGTCGTGACATGTTGAACTTGGCTTTCAAGCTCTGAAGTGCGAGCTTGAAGTTGCAGGTTTTCAAGTTCGATACTTTCCAGCAACTGCTGATTCGATGCTTTAAATTGATCAAACTCAGCCTGCAAAACACCTTTTTGATTGGTAATTTTCTTCAATTGGTTTTGAAGCATTACCCTTTCATCTTTATGCTGCTGCTTTTGCTGTTCAGCAGTTTGATTTATATCGCTCAATTTTTGCTGTAGCATTTCAACATCTTGCTGGTGTTTATCTTGAATCTGGCAATTTTGTTTCTGGAGTTTCTCTTTTTCTATCGTTAAATCAGCGGATTGAATTTGTTTTTGATTAAGGTCATTTTCTATATGACTAACTTCAGCACTTATTCTACCAAATTCTTCTGTTACTATGTTTTGATACTCTTCTTGCGCTTGTTGTAACTCAGCAATGTGTTGTTGTTTAGCTATATTATTTTGTTGTTCGGATTTTAGCTTACTATCAGAATCTACAATTTCTTGTTGAAGAATCTTTAACTGCTCAAGGGCTTTAATATAGTGACTATTTTTTTTAAATACTAACTCAACAAAACCATTGTCAGGCTCGCCACGATAAACGCAATCAAAACACTTATTCGTTAATGTTGAAATAACTTCATTTGCCTTACTGCCATTTTCATACATTTGTTCATCATTACTGCGCACAGCAATAACATCAAACTTACTTAGATACTCATAAGATGTATCAGCTAAAACATCACTCTCAACTCCTAACGTTTCGATTATTAACAAATTTACAAATGAACTTTCAGGTTCACAAGCGCTAAAATTTAACTCGTTGATAATGGAGTTTAACGATTTAGTTTCGCTAATTTTAGTTTGCTCTGTTACCGCTAGATTAGGCAAAAAATCAATAATTTTACTCGGTAAAAGTGAAGAACTATAACGCGGATTATTACAATGATTAAATTCATTTGATGTTGAATCATCTGTTTTGACGAGTAAATTTAACACACTAACATTTGCAATAGCTTTAAACTTTTTGCTTAACTTATCGCAGTAAGGACGGTGCGCATCAACAAGTACTACTTTTTCCGGTGACATTGGCGCTATCGTTGTCCACTCACTAAAACGCCCAGCCCCTAAATGCAGAACATTAGCTAGCTTGGTTTTAGGTTCAACAAGTAAATGCTGTAAATAGCTAAGCATTATTCTTCTTCCTTATCTACTGACTTTTATTGGCATAAACTGTTTTTATGCTACTTTCACTGACCATTAAACCAATCGAAAATTGGGCCAAATAACTGAGCTCGGTACTGAGTAATGCCATTCAATGCCTCCGTTTGGTTGCTTTGACTTTGCTTTAACATAGTGTCTTTCGATTTATTGGCCGTATTACTTTGCTCATCAGTCAGCACATCTATAATACCACTGGCAACTCTATCAAAATGCTCTTTGAGTAAACCTTTCTCAACATCCTCTTTCATTAATGCTGGTACTATTTTAAATTGGAGACCTAACCTTTGAGCTTCTCTTGATAACCAGGATTTCCCAATTATGACTACTGGCTTATTTAATGCTGCACATAACCATAAAAAACCTGAACTTTTATCACTATAAACCTCTGCATTGTAAGGTAACAACACTACGTCAGCATTAACCAAATGTTGAATTAATTCAGTTTGACTCCAAAAATGTTTATACAGACTGACATTATTATATTTTTCAGCCAGTTGGTCTAATTTAACCAAGGTATCGGCTATCTCAGGGTATTGCCAACTTAAGGTATATTGTACTGTTAATTGTATTGGTTGTTGGTTATGCGTTTTGTTATTTAGGCTTAATAATGAATCAATAATTGTAGGCAGTAAATTAATCCCTTTATTCTCTTTGGCATCACCATTGTAAAGTAATACCGTAGGCACACGATTAAGCTTACCTTGTGTGCTTTTATTAGGAATTAAATGTGCCCAATCATGTAAGTAGCATGGATGAATTTCAAACGGCTCTTGCAGGTGTAATAACTGTTGATATTGACTTGCTAACTCTTTATCGCTTGTATAGATTGTTGTTGATGCATGCCTAACTAACCTCTGAAATCCATGATAAAACTTTAACCTATGGCTTATACTAACTGTTATACCATTATGGTTTATCCCTGGGTTATACATTGCACAAACAACATGTTGAGCATTAATTAGGTTTTCGTTTTTAATTTTTGCAACTTGTTCATTGCCATCAAGCATCGTTAATGCAATTGCTAAAGCATTGGCGTGCTCCCAACTTAGGCAGGGATAAAAAAAGACAACTTTATCAGCTGATTTTGGGTTTTCAGATTGATATGGGAATTCAACATAAAAAGACAACAAGGCTTGATAATATTCACGTGCTAAAATATTAATAAATGAGTTAGCATCAGCAATGGTATTTTGCTTTTCAAATAATTGATAAAAGTTTGTTGTAAAAGCGGCTTCTACCTCCATGCTTAACACGTTATCACCATTCGATAGCTCCAACTGTTTAAGCAAACGCTGGTCTATCGATTTGTTGGCATATAGTTTGATAGCAGTGGGCTGATTAGAGCCTGTTTGGCTAGCCAAAAACTTAAGTGTTGTTGCAAATCCAGCATGATGACCTCCGAGTTCCATTAACCCGGGGTCAATAACAACCAACTTATATGGCATAGTAATGATACGCTCTGTTGTTATATATTATTGTTTATCTTCACTTTGTTCTACAATGGTAGGTTCACCATTTTGAACAGCGTCATCTGCAAATTCACTCTCATCGAGTTGAACATCTGGATGTTCTTGCATTTCAGCACCTTGAGTCAACTGATGCTTTAATGAGTATAATCGATTACCTATACCTTCCCACTGCTGCCAAGGTCTATCAAATTCAACCTGCTGTTCATGTAGTTTATTCACAAATCCAGCAAAATTATTAATAAAATGGCCGACTAATAATTTATCTGCAACAGATAAGCTTTCTAAACCTTGTATTTCTAATACATCGCTTTGTGTATTGATAATTAGATTTAATTTATAGCCAAATTCATCAGATGTTTCTGGTGGCCATGCTTGTAAAGGTGCCATACCATTTGGTAATTCTCTAAGCTCAATCATAAACTGATTCGCAAATACCGCATCATCAGTTATATCAGTCACTGATGCTTTTATATTAAATTGTTCAAAATAGCGTTCACCAATAAGCAAGTTGTCAAATGTAAGCCAAAGATGTTCATAACCTTCGGTGCGCATTTCCTCTTTAAGCATTACCGAATCAAAACTCATCCAATCTTGTACATTACTGATTTGAGATGCTAACTGATATGCATTGACTCGCCATTGTCTTAATGAAGTGGCTGATAGTTCAGCTAGATTTATAATTGCGTCGTCGGTTGCTAAATAACTAGCTAAATTTTTAGCGATACTATTTATTAAAATTCGGTCACTTGTATTTAAGCGTTCAAATAAAAACTCTTGCTCATCTTTTAATTCAGCGGATGGTTGGGGTAAATAAACAACATAAGAACCATACTCATCATTGTATTTTTCATACCACTGCAAATAATCAACCAATTCGTCATTAGGTCTAAATTCAATACCTAAACAACCAGATTTATCGACTAATTTGCAACGTAAGCTTTCAAAAAAGCGCCCATCAGCTAATGCTACATTATTTAATTGTATTTTTAACTCGTGATAGCCTTCTGTATCGTATTGCCCTAGTAATTCAATAGTATTTATAGAAATGCAATTAAATATTTTCTCGTTTTTGGCAACATTATTGGAGATTGAATTACTCATTAATTTTTCCTGTTCTATAAATTTTTGAAAATAAAACTCTAGTTCTTCTTGTAATTGATTTATCTGTAATAAGGCTATTTCATTTTCAGATAAAGTGTTCGCCTTCACCTCTAAAGCACTTTGTAGCTGTTCACCTAAATCTAACACTTGGTTAGCAAGAGCTTGCTTTTCAGTGAATATGATTTCAAGTTCTTCTTGAAGTTGATTTATTTGCAATAAAGCTATTTCATTTTCATCAGTTATGTTTAATTCTAACTGTGATGCATTTTTTAATTGATTACTCTGACTTGCTACTTTTTCGACTAGTTCTTGCTTTTCACTAATTGTAATTTCAAGTTCATCTTGAAGTTGACTTATTTGCAATAAAGCGATGTTGTTTTCACCTAATGTTTTTTCAACCAGTTGAGTCGAATTATTTATTTGCTGTTGCTTTTCAAGTATCTCGGTCTGTAATATTTCATTTTGTTCGTTAACTGAATGCAATGAGCCTTGTAATATTTCTCGTTCTGCTATTATCTGCTCATACTTTGCCGCTGAATCGACATATTCAGCTTTAATCTTAACCTTATGCTCACGCTCAAATATTAATTCATTTTGACTTACAGCAAGACTTTCGGTTAACTGTTCCAACTGTTTATTGACACTTACATTACTCGCATGAGTTGTCTCAAGCTCTTCTTGTAACTGATTAGCATGAAGGCCAAATAGTTCTTTTTCACTAGTTAGTTCATCGAGTTTGTTATTTTTTTCAGATATTATATCTTGGTATTTTTGAGTAGTTTGTTCTAATTTTTCATTCGCCAATTTGGTGTTGTTCAATTCTCTCTCAACGGCAATCAATTTGGAATGTAGACGTTCAACTTCAATTTTTTTCTCTTGTAATACTAGAGTGAGGTTTTCATCTTGTTTAACAATGGAGTTAACATTTTTCTGAATTTCAACAAGTGCATTACTAAGTGTTGTTTGCTCTATTATATTAAATTCAGACAAAGATTTATTAAAATGCGTTCGTAATTTTATATCATCATACAGTTCTTCTAGTTGCTCAAATTGCTCTGACTCTGGAAAAGCAATTTCACAATAATGAGCGGTAAGCTGTTCTAGTAATGATTGATTGAAAGTGAGGCCGTTAATATTCTCAACATCAAGTGGCTTATTTAAAAATTCAGCTGCATTCTCAACAAAAGCTTGTGGTTGAGTCGCGCATTCAACAATATTTAATAATCGGGTTGATTGAGGTGTTTGACACGAAATGTTATTCAGCTTGGTAACTTGTTCATGCCATTCAGCAAAATGTAACTGAAGTTCATTAGGGGTTATCGACTCAATTGGTTGGCTTGCTAACGATTGAGTTGGCCTACAGTAAAATAGTAACCATTTTATATCAAACTTATCAGTTGAGGACATGGTATAAACCAAATCACAATTAATCACCTCTAGCGGTAAAGAGAGCAAATAGTCATTTTGAACACACAAAGACGCAATTTTACGCAAAAGTGAAACCACTCTTTTTGTTGTTTGTGTCGTATTTAACTGGCTAACAAGTCCTTCAACTTCATTGTTATCGTTAATATTTGATATCCCTGAAGCTAAAAGTTGTTGTGAAAGCTGTTCCCAGGATGAATTAACTAAGCCAGTACAAATTAATAATGACATATTATTCTCTATTTGTTTTTAACGCATTATGAAAAGCATTTTAAAGATATTATTTACGGCCAGTAATTGCATAGTCAACCCCAATTTAGCCGTACATTTTATATAATTAATTAAAAGCATAACAACACCATTAATGATGTCGTTATGCCGTTTAATTACAACGATGTTACTTTACCCAATACTCGTGATACATAACCTTTTGCCGCTGTTTCAGCGCTAGACTCTGCATAACAACGAAGTTCCGGAGCATTTCCTGAAGGTCTTAAATGAATAATGTCATTATTTTGCAGCGTCATCCTTAGTCCATCTGTTGTATCTGTACAACTTACAAGCTGTTCAGTAAATCCTAATTGAGCTAACAACTGCTGTGGATTTTCTACCCCTTTAGATATGATTTGTTGGCTTCTTTGTGTTGCAAAATTCTTAATTCTATCGCTGGCTGTCACTCGATTTGGCAGTTGTTTTACGAGCGTTGACAGGTTTACCTTTGACGCAGCAACTAGCACCACAATTGCGGGTAATAAGGCATCTCGCGTAGGTAAACTTTTCGTTAAAGTATCATTAACTTTGATGTCACTTCCCAAAATAAAGCCGCCATTAGCCTCAAACCCTGCAAATGTATTAAATTCAGTAGCTAATGCTGAGAATTCAGCTATTACATAAGGTGAACCAATTTTAGTACGTGAAACCTTAGCAAACTTACTCGATAACTCAATTGCTGTATTACAACTTACGGGAACAGCAAGGGCTTCAATCTTCAAGGCTTCTGCGCACAAAAGACCTAAAATATCGCCCCTAAGCCAGTGGCCATTTTCATCGGAAATTAGCGGTCTATCACCATCACCATCAGTCGAAAATATGGCGTCTAATTTTAATTCTGCCGACCAGTTAATCGCTTTTTGGCAATCCTCATCCGATACAGCTTCGGTATCGATAGGCACAAATGTGTCTGTTCGCTCTAAAGAAATAACTTCAGCACCTAACTGTTCAAATACCTGAGGGTATAGATCTCTACCTGCACTTGAATGCTCGTAAATACCAATACATTTACCACTCAAAGGCTTATCGCTAAACATACGGGTATAGCGCTCAACATATAAATTTGCAGCGCTATCGTTAACGAGTAAGTCATCAAGCACTTCAATTGATTGATATTGGCAATCACTATTCAAGATTGAAACTTCATCTTGTTTAGTAATTTCACCGTCGGGGCGGTAAAACTTTAGGCCATTACGGTCAAATGGTATGTGACTTCCTGTCACCATGATACAAGGTATAGATTGCTGCATAGCAGCATAAGCCAAGGCTGGCGTTGGGATAACCCCATAATAGACGACATCAATATTCAGTTGTTTAGCCGTTGCAGCAATGGCCGCTGCCATGCTTTCACTGCTTGGTCGGTTATCAATGGCGATAGCAATGGTATTAAACGAGTGATTTTGCTGCATAACCTTGATAAAGGCTGCAGTAAAAGCACCACAAACATTAGCTGTAAAGTCAACCACCAACCCACGGGCACCACTAGTACCAAATTGGACACCACTGGTTGCTAATACTTGTGAGCTGATGAGTGTTGTGTTTATCATAATTATTTACCCACCCTGCCATAACGGTCTTCAAAACGCACTATGTCGTCTTCACCTAGGTAGCTACCTGATTGAACTTCAATCAATTCTAGATCCACTTTACCCGGATTTTCCAAAGCATGAATAACGCCAACTGGAATATAAGTTGATTGATTTTCCGTTAGCAATATATCTTTATCGCCGTTGGTCACTTTTGCTGTTCCTGATACCACAATCCAATGTTCAGCACGGTGATGGTGCATTTGTACACTCAGTTTGGCACCAGGTTTTACAGTAATACGCTTAACTTGATAACGCTCACCATTATCGATCGAATCATACTTACCCCAAGGACGATAAACTTCTCGGTGATGTTTAAACTCAGTTCGTCCTTCAGCTTTAAGTTTATTGACGATTTCTTTGACATCTTGGACTTCATTTTTTGAAGCAACTAATACTGCATCTTTAGTTTCAACAATAATGATATCTTCGATACCTACAGTACTGACCAAACGGCTAGTAGCATGTACTAGCGAGCCTTTAGTATTATGCAGGATAACATCGCCATTAGTCGCATTGTGGTTATCATCTTTAGTATCTATATCCCAAAGTGCAGACCAAGATCCTAAATCACTCCAACCTGCATCCATTGGGACAACAACCGCATCGGCTGTATGTTCCATAATGGCGTAGTCAATTGAATCATCTGGCGAACTAAGGAATGCTTCACTACCAGCTCGAATAAAGTCTAAGTCTTCAGATTTGTCTGTATAGGCTTTTTCGCATGCTTCATAAATGGCTGGAGCATATTTTTTAAGTTCAGCTAAGTAAATACTGGCTTTAAACATAAACATGCCACTATTCCAGTAATACTCTCCACTATCAAGGTACTCATTTGCTGTGGAAAGGTTTGGCTTTTCAACAAAGGCACTTACAGTGTAAGCATTGCTTTCTATTGATGCGCCTCTCTTGATATATCCATAACCAGTTTCTGGTGCATTTGGGACGATACCAAAAGTCACTAACTTATCAGTTTTTGCCAATTCGATAGCACTTAGTACTGAAGATTCGAAAGCCTGTTGATTCTCTATGACATGATCAGCTGCCATCACCATCATTAAAGCATCACTCTGCTGTTCTACAATATCAAATGCCGCTAATGCTATAGCCGGAGCCGTATTTCTGCCAGCGGGCTCCAACATAATTCTTGCACCTTGATAATTTAATGCACGTAGTTGCTCTGCAACTAAAAAACGATGCTCATCATTACAAAGTAAAACACTCTTACCTGCAGGTAGGCCTTCTGTTCTTTGTACAGTCTGTTGTAGCATGCTGACACTGGATGCTAATGCAAGAAACTGCTTTGGAAAAAGTGACCGACTTAGTGGCCATAAACGAGTGCCTGAACCACCGGCCATAATTACTGGAGTAAGCTTCATGTATAAGTTCCGTTTTAAATAATCATATATTTTGAGTTTGTTTCTAAATAGCTTCCATCAATAATGGATTGCCACCAATCGTCGTTTGTTAAATACCAGTCCAACGTCATTACAATCCCCTCTTCGAAGGTTTTAGTTGGACGATAATTTAATTCACTTTCAGATTTGCTCGCATCAATTGCATAACGTTTATCATGTCCAGGCCTATCGGTAACAAATCTTACCAATGAGGCAGAGTCGCCAGATAATGCAGCAAAAGCTTGAGGATATTTTTCCCTCAGATAAGAGTTTTCAGCAAATTTTAAATCAATTTGCGAGCATATTAATTTAACAATGTCTATATTGGTCCATTCATTATTGCCACCAATATTATAAGTTTCACCTACCTTGCCTTTATTTAATACCAATTCAATCCCTAATGCGTGATCATCAACGTATAACCAGTCTCTAATTTGCTTACCATCTCCGTATATCGGAATTGATTTATTCTGCAGTACATTAGTAATCACTAAAGGAATTAGCTTTTCAGGAAAATGGAAAGAACCGTAATTATTAGAGCAATTAGATGTCGTTACCTGTAGGCCATATGTATGTAGATATGATCTCACTAAGTGATCACTTGCCGCCTTACTTGCTGAATAAGGTGAATTAGGTGAGTAAGGTGTTAATTCAGTAAACGCTGCTTCATTAGGTAATAATGAACCATAAACCTCATCAGTTGAGACATGATGAAATCGATGTTTTATCACTGGTTGATTGTTTTCTTTAGGGGTGTCAATCCATACTTTTTTTGCCGCATTTAATAAACTAAATGTGCCATTGATATTAGTTTGAATAAAAGCATCAGGTGATAATATTGATCTATCTACATGTGATTCAGCAGCAAAGTGTACGATTGTATCAATCGAATGCTTGACTAGAATGGACTCAACAAGATCTGAATTTCCAATATCACCCCAAATAAATTCAAACCTGTTATTTTCGTAACATTGACTTAGGTTACTCATATTTCCTGCATACGTGAGCAAATCTAAAACTATGATTCTGTCATTTTTAAATTTATTCAACCAATAATGGGTAAAACTTGCACCAATAAAGCCTGCACCACCAGTCACAAGAATATTTCTTGGATTCATTTAAGTTGTCTCACTCTCGATTTTTAATTCATCTAACATTAATGACAATTGTTTTCGCCAGTGTTGGGTCTGCTTCCCCAAAAAGCTTTCTGTTTCAGCTTTACATAACACACTATATCTTGGTCGCCTTGCTATGGTAGGAAAGTCACTATCAGGGATTGGAATGATCGGGATTTTTTTTTCGATTAGACCTTTCTCAAAAGCCAAGTCTTGTATTGATTCTGCAAAATCATACCAAGAAGCGACACCTGCATCCGTCCAATGATATACTGCTAACTCTTTATCGCTTTCTGTAGAAAGCAAGCTACTTGTGGGACAAAAAGTCTGTGTTGAAGAATCAAATTGTTTAGCAATTGTTTCCCAAATTGTATCCGCTAAGCCTGCAGCCCAAGTTGGCGTGCCTATCTGATCATAAATAACTGAAACACTTTGCTTTGACTTCAACAAATTTAAAATTGTCTTTACAAAGTTATTTCCATACTTTGAATACACCCAAGATGTTCTAATTACCATTTTAGAGAGCTCCGGAAAAGCTTTTAGCGCATTTTCACCAGCTAACTTTGAATGTCCGTAAACATTGACTGGACTAACTTGTTCAGTGGTTTTATAAGGCTTATTACCAGTACCATCGTAAACATAATCCGTTGAAATATGGATCAGTTGCGCGTTAATGTTTTGGCAAGCTTTGGCAAGATTTTTTACCCCCTGCTCGTTAACTAAAAAAGACTGTGCAGAGTTATTCTCCGCTAGATCAACACGAGTATACGCAGCAGCATTGACCACAACATCAGGATTAAAACTCGTAATGACTTCATCAACTTCATCAGAATCACAAATATTTAATTCATCACTCGACAGACACAAAAACTCAACAAAATTGGGAATAGAAATACTTAGTTCAGTCGCTAACTGTCCCCCTTTGCCTGTCACTAGTACTCTAACCACAAAAGTATCCTTTAAATTTAGGAGCTTGCTTAAAACTTGAACCCTTTTTATCTTTATCGGAAAGTGTTAATTCAATGTTTTCACAAAAAGGCCATTCTATTTTGATATCTTTATCATTCCAAAGCACCGATATTTCAGCTTCAGAATTATATTTGTCTGTGCATTTATAGGCTAAATCTGCAATTTCTGAGGTAACATAAAAACCATGAGCAAAACCTGGTGGCACCCATAATTGACGCATATTTTGTTCTGACAATATTACGCCAACCCATTTTCCAAAACTAAGTGAGTCTTGGCGCATATCTACTGCTACATCAAATACTTCACCACGGGTTACTCTCACTAACTTACCTTGCGTATTAGAAGTTTGGTAATGAAGACCACGCAAGGTTCCTTTGGAAGAGCGGCTTTGATTTTCTTGTACAAATATAGTTTGACCTATATTTTCATCAAATAAATCTTGTCTAAAAGTTTCAAGAAAATAGCCTCTGTCATCACGAAAAACTTGTGGTTCAATTATCTTTACGTCCGGAATACCTGTTTCAATAAACTTCATTTGACCTCTTAAAATTACTACCGACAACAACTTGTAAAATTAACAAGCTAAAAAGTATCATGCTTTAAAAGATTTATTAGATATTGCCCATATCCTGATTTCTTCAAGGGCTCAGCTAAAGATCTCAATTGTGAATCAGTAATGAAACCTTTCCTAAATGCAATTTCTTCTGGGCAACAAATTTTCAACCCTTGCCTCTTTTCAACCGTCTCGATAAATTCTGCAGCTCTTAACAAACTGTCATGAGTACCGGTATCAAGCCAAGCTGTTCCTCGCCCCATAACTAAAACATTTAAATCATTGTTATTCAGATATGTATTTATAACATCAGCTATCTCTAATTCTCCCCTAGAAGAGGGCAATAAAGATTTTGAAATTTTAACTACGTCACTGTTAAAGAAATATAATCCCGGAATAGCGTAGTTAGATATTGGGCTAGTCGGCTTCTCAATAATTTTTTTAGCTTTTCTGTTAGCATCGAACTCAATTACGCCATAGTCTTGAGGATTAGAAACATGATACCCAAACACTGTTGCGCCAAATGGTGCATTAGCAGCTTCCGTTAATTGTGGAGTAAGGTCATGTCCATAAAATAAGTTATCGCCTAAGACTAAACAGACCGAATCATCACCAATGAAGTCCTCTGCGATTATAAAAGCTTCTGCTAAGCCATTTGGCTCAGCTTGTACTTCATAACTGAAGCTAACCCCCCAATCAGCACCTGTTCCCAATAATGATTTAAATTTAGACAATTCTTCTGGTGTTGTAATGATGAGTATGTCTTTTATTCCTGCCATCATTAAAATTGATATTGGATAATAAATCATAGGTTTATCGTAAACAGGCATAAGCTGCTTACTAACTACTTTAGTTAAAGGATAGAGCCTTGTTCCTGAACCACCCGCTAGTACAATGCCTTTTTTTGTTTTTGCATTTTTATGTTTATTAATTAATTTTGTTCTAGACATTTTATTATCCAAGCTCTTTAGCTGTTGCAATCACTATTCTTCCAACTCCAAATAACATCAATAGGAGCACTGCAAATAACGAAGTATTATAAAAAATCTTTGGATACTTGCCATCTTGAGGTAACGTTGAAGTTTCGACAACAACAAGAAACTTCAATTTCCTGTAAGCTTCTACTTTAGCCTTTTGTAATGAAATCTCTGATGATGTGTATGACTGTAGAGCAATCTCTAAAGCAATTTTAAACTCTGAAAATTGTGTTAACACTTCACTTACAGCTGATTGATTGTTACTGCTATCACCCTGTTCTGATAATCTATTTCTTTCTATCTCTAATTGTTGATATAAAGCCGATAGTGTTGACTCAAGTACCATTACTTGTGGCGCCTTGTCTGTCATTATCGCTTTTAATGACTTTAACTCAGCACTAGTGGTAGCAATCTGAGACTCGAGCCCATATGTAATCTGTTGAAATGCTAATCCTTCTGCTTCTGGATCTAGAAGGTTATTTCGTTGTTGAAAAGTCAGAAGATTTTTCTTTGCCAATTCTAATCTGCTGGTGATTTTTAAATGTTCATCATTAATAAACGTCACTTGAGCTTCAGCTAATTGATGGCTAATTGAATTTATATACCACTCTGCATGTACAACAATTGCTTGGTTTATTCTTTGCGAGAATTCAGGTGTATATGCTTGTGTTTTTAGAGTTATAACACCTGATTTTTCATCTATTAGCACTTCAGTATATTTTTGATAAAACTCAAGAAAGTCCTCATCGGAAGAGTCTTCATTTAAACGAGTAAAGAAGTCAACATTATTGCTTTCATAATGTGCTTTTAAGTTAACTTTAGAATCCAAATAATTGAGCATGTCTTTTGAAAAAATAAATGCTTTAACTAATTCAGTATCAACGTTAGAACTACCTCCTATAGAAAAACCACTAAGAAGAGCCATGGTTGCATCCATTGTGGCTGCACTATCAGGTTGTTGGACTGTCAACTGCGACTGACTTTCATAACGTTCGGTTGCAATAAAAATTTGATAAAATGCAAATATTAAGAAAGGTATACATACAAACATTATGAAAGGTTTTACGATAAAAACTTTGACCTTTTTAGCATCAAATTTACCTGTTGGAACTTTAATTTTTTTTATTATTTTACTCACATTGTAATTTTTACTATTTATTTCGCTCGTTAAAAGATTATAAAACTGCTTATATTCTTCATTTTTAGGATTCATATTGCAAACTCGTTGCATAACTCGTTGAGCTAATTTTTTATCACTTTCAGCAAGTTGTTGAGCCAGTGCATATTGGGAAGTACTGCTTTGCCACTTTTCTTCACTAATAGAATTTTTTAAATCAATAAATCTATCATTTAGATTTTTCGAAAAATTGTTCATGTTATAACGCCTGATAGATTGTAATAGCTTGTTCGATGTCATCATAAAACTTCAGCTCGCCCTTATTGAGGACAATAGCACTGTCGCAGAAATTTCTGAGTTCATCCATTTCGTGACTAACCATAATGATATTGGCTGAAAGGCTCCTTTCTAACAAAGACTTTTTCGCTTTCTCTCTGAATTTCGCATCACCTACAGAAGTGACTTCATCGATGAGGTATACATCAAAATCAATGGATAAAGAACACGCAAAAGCAAGTCTAGTTCTCATACCGCTGGAGTATGTTTGCACCGGAAGGTCAAACTTTTTACCTAATTCCGAAAACTTTCTAACTTTAGATTCGTAAATATCTAAATTAGAAATACCGTTAATTTTTCCTATAAACCGAGTATTTTCACTCCCAGTCATTTGCGGGTGTATTCCTGTAGCTAAAGCAACTGGCCAAGAAAGGTTTAGATCAGTTGTAATTGAGCCAGAGTTCGGATATTCACTCCCTGCTAGCATTCTAAAAAGTGTCGATTTACCCGCTCCATTTGAACCAAGTATCGCTATATTTCTATTAGATGGAATTTCAAAACTTAGTTTATCAAAAACGTATTGTCGTCCAAGTTTAGAAGGATAATACTTTGTCAATCCACTGATTTTTATCATACTATTGACTAATTGCCTGTTTCCAATTTGAAAAATAAAAAGCGAGTGATAAGGTAAGAGTCGCCAGCGTTACACCAGCTAAAAAAAGCAGACTTACTCCATTTGTTCCATAAGTTTCATAAGCTGCGTACCTCGATAACTCTATTGCATGTAAAATTGGATTCCAATTGAAATATACCCAATATTCTCTTGGCATATCTTGTAAAGAAAAAAATGTTCCTGATATGAAAAAAAGTGGTCTTGTTGCTAAGGATTGGATTTTACCTATTTCTCTAATATACAACTTAGCGACAGCTAAAATACAGCCCAGCGAAACAGCCAGAATCCAAAGCAACACAAACACAAAAAATAACATTAAAGGGTTATCTATATGGATTTCGATACCAATAAAATACATAACCATCAAAACAAAAAGGTAAACGGTTAACTTCACTAAAAATGAAAATAGGCCAGTTGCTAGAATACTGCTAATTGGTTGTACTTGGCGAAAAGCAAATAATGCTTTATTTTTTTGAATCGCCATAGACGTATTTTGTAATGTTTCTAAAAAAAACTGTATGTTGAGCAACCCATAAACCATGAAGGCAAAAGTAGGCACGGAATGAATATCTTCTCCTGACATTTTGCCGCGAATAAAGGATAAAATAAATATAAATGCCAATGGGCTTACTACAGACCAAGCTATACCAAATTTGTCATTAAAATTTGTTCTGATTTCGCGAACGAAAAGAGCAAAAATGACATCACGCCATATTTGCCACCTATTACGTTTAATAATTACTGACATATTAATTTATCGCATTTGCAGCAACGGCTATCTGGTAGATGATTTGTGTGACATCTTTAACGGCTTGCATGATTTTAGCATCCACTTTAGGTAGCACTAATAACTGGTCGCCAGGGTTTAACGCACCAGTAGCATTTAAGCTAATCATTCCATTGGGATGTATGATCATTATTTGTTCATAGTTAGCTCTTTCACTATAACCGCCAGCCCAAGCGACATAGTCTTCAACAACCGCTTGGCTATTATAAACAACAGCTTGAGGCATAATGACTTCGCCCCCCACATGAATTAGATCACTTCTCGCTGGAATATGTACAATATCGCCTTGCTCTAATCTGATATTGGCAACTTTACCGTTATCCGAAACGATAACCTTACCCAGAGGGATAATTTTCCGAGCACGTTCGGTAAATTCAAGGATCATCTTGCCTTCTTCAGCTCTTATTCTAGCTTCGCCATCTGACGATGCAGGAGCAGTGAATACACTTCGCTCTAATCGCTCTAACGACTGGTCAATCATTTCTTTTTGCTTTATTGCCACACTTTTTCGTTGAACATAAATGGCTTGATAGTTAGCTAAATCTTTGTCAATTTCAATGTTGGCGAGTAAATCATGTAAACGGGTTTCTTTTTTAACCGCAAAATACGATGGCCCTTTATAACTACCTGCAACTTGAATATCAAAGACTTGGGCTCTAATATCATCATTAAAAAACAGTCTATCACCGTCACTTAAGTCAAAACCTTTAAATTCACCAAAAGGTAAATAGAGTGAAAATGGACCAAACTCCCTATCGCCAACAACACCGACATGGCTAACTTTTGAATATGGGCGTGCATAATGGATTAATTCACTGCCTTGAGGCTTCTCGCCTTTAAATTCAAATCTAAATGGGTTTCGAACACTACCTGTAACAACAACCGTCGCCTTTTGTCTTTCAACTAAGATGACATCGCCATCTTTAAAAGTAACCTTTGGTAAGTAACCATTGAGCATAAAGTCATATAAATCTATCTCTTGTATAACTTGATTACTTCTTATGACTTTAATCGAGCGGTAGCTTCCTCGCTCCGAATCTATTCCGCCAGCTCTTTTGAGATAGTAAAGAATACTGTCTGATGCAACGCCAGCATATTGCCCAGGGCGAATAATGCTGCCGCTGATGTAAACACTTACTGGAGTGGCAGTTAATAGGTTTACGTATATGTTTACACTTGATTTGTATGTTTGTTTGATTTTTGTTGAAACAACAGTATTAAGCTGACTTGCTTTAACCCCTGCTACATTTATAGGGCCAACATTGGTAATAAATAGATTTCCCTGATTATCAACCGTCAGCACTTCAGATTGATTAACTGCGCCCCAAAGCCAAATTGAAACTTTATCGCCAGCTGCAATAGAATAATCTTCATTAAGCCCGTCTAAACGCTCACTTTCATAACCACCCGCAAATAAGTTGGCACCATAAGGCGGTGGGAGACCAGCCTCAGATACAGGTAGTAATTCTTCCGCACTTGCCTCACCTGGTAATAAAAGGTTATTTCTGTTTTGCTTATTAAAACTGCCATTTTCCATTGCAGAGTTTGACAATGCAGCCTGTTCGCCACCAAGTGATTCTAATTGGCCGTTAATGTCATTCGTTCCAACCGCATTAGCAGATGTCGCAACACAAAAAAGAAAAGAAAAAATTAAAGAGCTAGCGTTTATTATTTTCATCACTAGTTGAAACCTCGTGTAGCGCTTTGTTCATCAATAACAACGGGGATTAACATCCACTTATTTGATGATTCTTGAAGACAAACAATCCGATTCTCTACTGAATAACTGTTGATATTGTCTGGTGTATTTTCAAGTGGCTTAATTTCTACTTTTCGACACAATTCACCTAAGCCTGAGTAATATGCCAATCCAAGGGTTACCTGCAGCTTTTCATACTCAACAACATTACCAGGTGCTTCGCTAGATAGACTATTCCATAACTGTACTGGCACTTCAGTTTTAGATGCTGTTGGAATGACTTTTTCTACTAATGGCCTACTCGCCTGAACACTCGGAGGGGCAGAACTACAACCCGCAACTATAGTCCCAACAAAAGATACAAATGCAATTTTTAGCAATAATTTCATTATCTTATTTACTCTTAAATACAACTCTAAAACCCTGAATAGGCTTAATAATATTAGCGACTTTTTAGCTTTTTTAAAATTTTCCAAATATTTTGTAACGTCCAATTATAACTAATAAAAATGGTTATAAAGACAGCAAACATAACCCATTCGCTTACTTGCATAATTTCAGACCAGCAGCCCACAACAGCAAAAACAACACTAATGGCAGAAATAAAAAATAAGGTTTGCTTTCTGCTCAAGCCCGCACGCTCAAAAATATGATGCAAATGTTCTCTATCTGCCTTAAAGGGAGAATGTCCCTTTTTAATTCGTCTATACATAATAGCTGCCATATCCATCAAAGGAATCGCCATCAAATATAGTGCTGTGACAGGTCTAAACGCTTGGTTACTTGAAGAGTCTGTGCCGATTACCATTAGCCAAACAATGGTAAGCCCTATAAACATATTGCCGGCATCTCCCATGAACACTTTGGTGAGAGAACGGTGCCAACCTAAATTAAACATCAAGTAGGCCAGTAATGCAGCAATAAACAAAATAGGCAATAATACCCAATCACTGCCTGCTCTATTGAGTAAAAAAGCTAAACTCACGAAAGTAATTAAACTAACAGACCCAGCTAGACCATCAATACCATCCATCATATTGATAGCATTAATGCCGCCAATAATCGCTATGACAGTAAACAAGGTTCCGAAAAGCCCTAGATATACTTCAAAGGGCCCAAGAATGCCTCCTAGAGAAGTAAAGTACTGTTCGGTGCCAAATATCATTAATGATGCAACGATGACTTGCGAAACCAATCTTACTTTTACACTTAAATCATAACGGTCATCTAAGCCACCAAGAAACAACACAAGTGCCGCCGCAACGAGGTATAAATTTAACTCTTTGCTATGTTCGATAAAAATCATTGAAGCAGTCAGAATTGAGATATAAATACCAATTCCACCGACTAATGGAATTGCACCAACATGCATTTTTCTGCTATTTGGAAAGTCGACTAACCCCGCCTTAACAGCAATAGGTTTACTCAATCGAATTGTAATAAATGAAATCAAAAAACTACTTAAAAGAGGGAGAAAATAATCCATTATTCAGTCTCTACCATATAATTAAAAAAAATTTAAACACGCTACCGCCCATAGATTACGGCTTCCATATTGCCCTTTGAATACTCAAAATTCCTAATTTATTTGAAGCAGACACTTTTTAGCTAAGTTACACGTTCGGTACAATGTTCGTTAAACTCATTTAAAATACTACCTATCAATACTAATTTTAAACTTCGAAAGCTACATTATATCTCAGTAATGTAGCTTTCTGACTAACTAACCTTACGTAAAGAGTCACTGTTTATATTCAGTCTTTTTTGTTGTCCCATTATGCTGAGTAATACAAAACATCTTTTTTCAGTATTTTTTTCTTCGAAAATAGCCTCTAGATCAACAAATGGTCCTTCGGTAAACGTTACTTTATCGCCAGCTTGTAAACCTTGAGTAATATCTGGTTTATGCCGCATAACTCTATTCTTAATACTTTGAATAATTCTTTCATCAATTGCAGTCATGTTCTCACCACAACCAATAATCCTTGAAGCACCACGAGTCGAGTGAATGCGACTAACGCTCACTTCAGTTGGATCAAAATAAATAAACAGGTAACAAGGGAACAAAGGGACTTCGAAAAGCTTGGTTTTTCCTTGAGAGGTTTTCTCTTCTTGAACAATGGGTAAATAACTTTCAATTTGTTGCATGGCTAAATTTTGTTGAGCACGTCGTTCATTACGCGGCTTACAATATAACAAATACCATGACTTCATCTTTGATTACTCTTATATCATCCAGTGGTGACTTCCGTTATCACCAATTTATTAATTTTAGCAAAGCTATTTTTGTAAAGAAATGGCTTTTAGAGTTTATGCCCCTATTTGATGAAAATTGATACAAATGCATGGTTAAAAACTCAATAAAACTTCAAGATACATCATTACTTTAGAATACAAAACAAAAAACCACCTCATAAGTAAGGTGGTTTTAAAGTAGTAATTACTAACTTACAAGTTTACCAGCACAAAGCTGCTGCTTTTAACAACGAAACTAATATTACTTAGTTTCTGGCTTTGGCGGAAAGTTCATCATCACTTCACCAATTGCGTGGTTAATGATTTCAACACGTTCTTCAGGAGTGTTTTGGTCGCGAATGGTATCTGCAACACTGCCACGCCATACTAAATTGCCGCTCTCTTTATCAACTAAGTCGACAATCAAAGTTCCTACTTCGTATTCGCGTACTGTGGTTTGTGTGTTCATCCCTGCTCCACCCCAGCCACGACGACCGTAATATGGGTAGTAGCCGTAGCTTGTATTGAAGGTATCTACATTAATTTTCTTATCAACCTTGGTTAGATAGTTAACTAATAAGTCAGCTTGTTCAGCATCTACTTGCGACAAACCTTTTTGGGTTAGCTGCGAATTAACCGCATCTCTAACACGTTGGTCCATCAATCCATCTAAATGGTAAGTACTATCTTCGTTTTTCTTTTCTACCCAAGCGAAACTTTTGTACTGTTCAAACGAAACAGCTGGATCGTAGTCACTACTTGTTTTTAATGAACTACAGGCACTTAATGCTAAAACTGCGGCTGCAACTAAAAGCTTTTTCATATTAACTCCAAACGGTAACTAGCAAACAAGTTGTTTTTATTTACTATTTAATGATTCTATCTCGATTAATATTCAGCTTACCTAGGTAAGTCTTAATCATCAACTGATAATATAAACAAAATGTGTCTCACTATTAGAAGTTAGCTCAGCTTTTTTACTATGTATTACCCAGTAATGATGTCTTTTCAATTCATCGCCTTATAAGTTAGCCATTATCAGCCTTTAGCGCTGTGATTTAGTTTGCTAGACTATTGATAACACTTTCTTACTTTGTTGTTTTATGAGAATTGATCCGAATATATCCTTAGTTTATAGCACCGATGGCGGTAAAATTGACCAGCCTAAAGCTGAAGCAGTCATCCCTGAAGGTGATGGTATCGTCAGGATTCACAAAGACAGTAAAGGCCGAAAAGGCAAAGGCGTCAGTGTGATAAAAGGCTTAGGCTTAGCCCCTAAGGAACTAAAAGCCCTTGCGCAAAAGCTTAAAAAACAATGCGGCTGCGGCGGAACAGTAAAAGACTTCGACATTGAAGTTCAAACAGATGATAGAGAAAAGATTAAAGTACTTTTAGAAAAACAAAAATATACCGTAAAGCTCGCTGGCGGATAATCTGCACTTTATTGATGCATCAAACGTATACCTTGCTATTAACAGCATCCAATTTACGTATTAGCACAAGGATTTATTATGGATAGCTTACAAGGTCATTTATTAATTGCTATGCCCTCATTAGAAGATACCTTCTTTGAGCGTTCTGTTATCTATATCTGTGAACATAACGATAAAGGCGCTATGGGCGTTATGATCAACCGTGCGACCAATATTGTTATTGACGAGTTACTTGATCAAATTGGCTTAACCAATGAGTCTGAATTAAGTTTAGACCTTGAAGGCCCAGTGTTACTTGGCGGCCCAGTAGATACTGACCGCGGTTTTGTGCTGCACACACCGCAAGAGCAATGGGTTAATAGTGAGTCTATAAGTGACTTTTGTATGCTAACCACTTCTCGTGACGTGCTTAACTCATTAGGAACCAAAGAATCACCAAAACAGTTTGTGGTAGCACTGGGTTACTCGGGTTGGAGTAAAGATCAACTTGAACAAGAATTAGCTGATAATACCTGGTTAACGATACCCGCTACATCTGAGTTATTATTTGGCCAAGATATTGATGAACTCTGGACTGAAGCGACCAAAAGGCTAGGGTTTGATATTTGGCAAATTTCTTCCCAAGTCGGTCATTCCTGATCTCGTTATTACTGCCCAGCTCTTTTTAAGCTAGTCTTTTTAAAGCTAGTTTTTGTCGAGTTAGTCACTATTGATACGATTCACTTTTAGTTGACCTTTGTCACTTCAGTTGTAAGTGTCTAAAAAGATAATGTTCACGTTAACTAAGTCATATCCAAATGCCTTTTATGAAGGCTTTTAAGGTAAAAATTAATGCAATCCAAAACCGTTTTAGGGTTTGATTTTGGCACAAAAAGTATTGGTGTCGCAGTTGGACAAGAAGTTACTGCCAGCGCCGCGCCAGTTTCAGCAATTAAAGCCAATGATGGTATTCCTAATTGGGATGAAATCGAAGCTGTAATAAAAGAATGGCAACCCGATCTGGTCGTCGTTGGTCTTCCGCTTAATATGGATGGTACAGAGCAAGAAATGACTCAACGAGCCAGAAAGTTCGCGAATCGTATAAGTGGCCGCTTTGGGGTTAAAGTCGCAACCCAAGATGAGAGACTGACGACCACAGATGCAAAAGCTCGACTTTTCGAGCTAGGTGGTTATAAGAAACTCACTAAAGGCCAAGTGGATGCGGTGTCAGCTGTGTTAATTATCGAAAGCTATTTCGAAAATCAATTTGCTGATTAAATTGGCCAATATATTAAGTTTTGAGTATAAAAAAGGAGTCCTTGAGACTCCTTTTTTATTGGCTAGCTTTTGCTAGCTGAACTTTTACTCGCCAAACTATTGCTATCCGAGCAATAGACCTTATAAATAAGGTTTAACTAAATTTGCCATCATATTGATATGAGCATCATTATCGTTCAAGCACTCAATATAGCGAAACTTCTTGCCACCAGCTTGTTCAAACACTTCTCGGTTCTCACCTTTAATTTCTTCCAGTGTTTCTAGGCAATCTGCACTAAACGCGGGACAAATGACGGCGATATCATTAATACCCTCACCTGGTAACGCTTCCATAGTGGCATCAGTATACGGCTGCAACCATTTAGCTTTACCAAAACGAGATTGGAATGTCATCACGTATTCTTTTTCATCTAAACCGAGTTTCTCAACCACTAATCGCGTGGTTTTAACACAGAAACAATAATATGGGTCGCCCAAGTGTAAGTTACGCTCTGGCATACCATGGTATGACAAAACCAGTTTTTCAGGTTTACCATTAGCATCAAAGTCAGCCTGAATTGATTGGGCTAATGCATCGATGAATGTAGGATCGTCATGATAGGTATTAATAAAATGCAGTGCTGGAATGTAACGCCACTTACACAACTCTTTTGCTATTGCATCAAAGGCAGATGCTGTCGTTGGCGCTGCGTATTGAGGATACAAAGGCAAAACAACGATTCTATCTATGCCATCCTTGTGCATTGCTTGCAGCACTGAGGGCGTTGATGGATTGCCATAACGCATTGCTAAATGAACAGATGCGTCTACGTCATTTTCAGCAAATAACGTTGCCAACTTGCTTTGTTGACGCAAGCTGATATCCATTAATGGTGAACCATCTTTAGTCCATACTTCTTTGTATAAGGCAGCTGATTTCGCTGGTCGAACACGCAAGATGATGCCATGAAGAATACACATCCAAACTAGCTTCGGAATTTCAACAACCCTAGGGTCAGCCAAGAACTCAGCCAAATATCGTCTTACTGCAGAAGGTGTTGGCTCATCAGGGGTACCTAAGTTCATTAATAACACGCCTGTTTTACCGCGTGTCTTATGGCCGTCTTCTTTACTTAAACCAGAAAATTTATACAAAACTGTCTCCGAAAAGTTTAATCATCGAATGAGAATACAAACTCACTCCAATCTTAAAGTCTGTCACGCGCTAAAACTATCATTGGCTTTTATCACAAATATTAAGCCACTGCCTAAGTGATTAGATTGTAAACAATTAGTTTTATGAACGATGGATAATTTATAGCACAGACTCTATCGCTTTTTTCAGTTCTTCGCTATCCGGTTTTACTCGAGAGTTGAATTGCTGCACACTTTCACCATCTGCACTGACTAAGTACTTGTAAAAGTTCCATTTCGGGGCTGCTGTTTTATCGCCTAAGTACGCAAATACAGAGTTAACATCACTGCCACGAACCGCAGATGTTGACACCATAGTAAAAGTCACCCCGTAATTAACAAAACAAACATCAGCGGTTTTCGCTTCGTCATCTTCTTCTTGAAAGAAATCATCTGATGGAAAACCAATCACCACTAGATCATCTTCATATTCTTTGTGCAATGCTTCTAACGCTTCAAATTGTGGTGTAAAACCACAATTACTCGCAGTGTTAACAATCAGTACGGGCTTACCATTAGTGACTTCACACAAGTCTACTACTTCGTCTGAATGTAGTTTTCTTGCTTCTACATTGAGGTAATCAGGGCAGCTATTTGCGATAGCTGTTGACGGCAATAGAGCGTTACTTAAAGTAAGTAATCCAGCAGTTAGTAGAAGCTTTTTCATATTGATTCCTTTCGACTTAATTCATGTTAAATGAGTATCGAGTTATTGTGTTTTTGTCACTTAAGTTATTAAACTGATTATACGTTGTTCTAATAAAAGCAGATCATCAATTATGTAAATAATCGATTCGTTTTTCTATTTAATCTCACTCGGTTTAAATATGAATAAGTGAGATGCAAATTTAAGATATTCAATCGCAGCCAATCAAAATGGAATTTTCGCTGAAAACAACACGAATTTACGCGACAAACTAACACGTCAATAGCGTGACTAATGCTAGTGAATTCATCACGGTTAGCGGTTCAAAGGGCTGATTAATATACACTTCTTATCTAGAGTAAATTTCAGATAAGTCACGAAAAACTTGAGTAAAGATTATTTAATGCACAAGCATAAAAAAAACCAAAGTGCTGCCACTTTGGTTTTTTTAAATCTTTCAGCTTACTAATTTACAAACCCAATTAGCCTAAATCTAATGTCACGCCATCCATTAAACCTGAACCACTGGTTTCATTATTTTGAAGCTTAATCATTAGACGTAAGTCATTCGGAGAATCAGCATGATGCAATGCATCTGCATAGGTAATTTCTTTTTCCAAATATAAATCTAATAATGCTTGATCAAAGGTCTGCATGCCTTGTTCGCGTGATTTACTCATCGTTTCTTTGAGTAAGTGCAATTCATTTTTCGCTATTAAGCTGGCTACACGAGGGGTATTAATGAGTACTTCAATCGCCGCACGACGACCTGAACCATCGGATTTAGGCACTAATTGCTGCGCGACAATACCGCGTAAGTTAAGTGACAAATCAAATAATAACTGGTTATGTTTACTTTCAGGTACTAAATGCATAATACGATCTAATGCTTGGTTAGCGTTGTTAGCATGAAGTGTTGCCATACATAAATGACCAGTTTCAGCAAAAGATAACGCAAACTCCATGGTCTCTTGAGTTCGAATCTCACCAATCAAAATAACATCTGGCGCTTGACGCAGCGAGCTTTTAAGTGCCGCATCAAATGAGTCGGTATCAATACCAACTTCGCGCTGAGTAATAATGCTTTTACGGTGGTTATGAACAAATTCCACAGGGTCTTCAATGGTTAAAATATGCCCACGCGCGTGCGCATTACGATAACCGACTAAAGATGCCAATGATGTAGATTTACCCGTACCCGTACCACCGACCATGATAATAAGACCGCGCTTACTCATCACCAAATCTTTCAAAATTGGAGGTAGTTTTAAATCTTCTACTTCAGGAATTTTGGTTTCAATACGACGCATTACGCAACCAGGAGATTCACGCTGCCAAAAGGCACTGACACGAAAACGGCCTAACTCTTTTGCTGCAAATGCAAAATTACATTCTCGAGTGTCATGAAACTCTTGTTTTTGAACATCAGTCATTAGCGATTCAACAAAATCTAACGACTGTTCAGGGTTAAAGCTAGACTCAGAAAGCGGTCTTAATTCACCATCAATTTTTGCACTCGGCGGAAAGCCCGCTGTAACAAATAAATCAGAGGCTTTACGGTCAACCATGACCTTTAAAAAAGGACGTACATCCATTCAATTACCCCTTAAAAGTTAGCTTGCTTATTTGAACTCTTAGACATTGCATCGTCACGAGTGATTAAGCCACGATTCACTAAGTTCTGTAAGCATTGCTCAAGTGTTTGCATACCATGAGCCATACCCGTTTGAATAGCTGAATACATTTGCGCGACTTTATCTTCACGAATAAGGTTACGAATTGCCGGGGTTCCCATCATGATTTCATGGGCTGCAACTCGGCCGCCGCCCACTTTTTTGATTAAGGTTTGTGAAATAACAGCCTGTAATGATTCAGATAACATGGTGCGCACCATGTCTTTCTCACCTGCTGGGAATACATCTACAATACGGTCGACGGTTTTTGCCGCTGAGGTGGTATGCAAAGTACCAAATACTAAGTGACCCGTTTCTGCAGCTGTCATTGCTAATCGAATGGTTTCAAGGTCACGCATCTCACCGACAAGAATAACATCGGGATCTTCACGAAGCGCGCTTCGAAGCGCCGCATCAAACCCATGAGTATGCTTATGTACTTCACGTTGGTTAACCAAACATTGTTTATTTTGATGCACGAATTCTATCGGGTCTTCAATGGTTAGAATATGGTCGTGTCGCTCGTTATTGATGTAATCAACCATCGCAGCTAGTGTTGTCGACTTACCCGAGCCAGTAGGACCTGTTACCAACACAAGGCCACGCGGGAAACTTGAGATAGTTTTAAAGATTTCTGGAGCGCCAAGTTGCTCTAATGATAAAATCTCACTAGGAATCGTACGGAAAACCGCACCAGCACCACGTGACTGATTGAAAGCATTCACACGGAAACGAGCAAGGTTAGGTACTTCGAACGAGAAATCGATTTCTAAGTGTTCTTCGAAGTCTTTACGCTGTTTATCGTTCATGATGTCATACACTAAACCGTGTACGGCCTGATGATCTAATGCTGGTAAATTAATTTTTCTTACTTCACCATCTACACGGATCATTGGCGAAACGCCTGCTGAAAGATGTAGATCCGAGGCATTGTGCTTTACACTAAAGGCAAGTAACTCAGTTATTTCCATGGTCAATGACATCCATTTAAACAAATAAAAACAATATGACAACAATAGCAGACCGAATATCAATCGCCCAGAGCCAAATTGCACAAGCGGCGCAAAATTGTTCACGTAACAGTGAAGAAGTCACTTTACTTGCAGTAAGTAAAACTAAACCCATCAGCGATATCATCGAAGCCTATCAAGCGGGTCAGCGCTGTTTTGGAGAGAATTATGTGCAAGAAGGTGAAGAGAAAGTCATTGCGCTGAAGCAGGATTACAATGATATTGAATGGCATTTTATCGGACCATTACAATCTAACAAATCACGTATTATTGCTGAACACTTTGATTGGATGCATACCCTTAGCCGTGACAAAATTGCTAAGCGACTGAATGAGCAACGACCTAAAGATAAGTCCCCTTTAAAGGTTTGTATTCAAGTCAACATCAGTAACGAAGCCAGTAAATCAGGCGTAAGCCCTGAAGAGGTCAATAAACTTGCACAAATAATTGCTGAGTTACCTCATCTTACCTTGCGCGGCTTAATGGCCATTCCAACCGCAACTGAAGATGTAAACTTACAAAGCCGAGAATTTGCTCAACTTGAAAACTTATACCTTGAACTTAAACTGCAATACCCTAGTGTAGACACACTCTCGATGGGCATGAGCAGCGACTTAGCTATTGCTATTGAACACGGTTCAACCATGGTAAGAATTGGTACGGGAATTTTTGGTTCAAGAGCTTAAGATTTTAAAGCCTGAGTTACTCATATTCTTTCACTCAGGCTTACGCTCTTTTATCAAATACTGGCTAGGTTTTTAAGCTGTTATTCATGAAGGATAATTTATAATGCCAGCCTTGTAATGAGCCATAAAAGCCCAAATATAACCTTTAATAATAACTCCTACACGTACTCAACGAGTACATAAAATTAAAAGTGATTTAACCTTATGACTCAAGCAAAAGTATGTTTTATCGGTGCAGGCAACATGCCGCGAGCTATCATTAGCGGTTTAGTGACCAATGGGTACCCTGCCGATAAAGTTCACGCAACGAATCCGAGTGTCGGCAAGTTAGATGCACTCAAAGCAGATTTTGGCATTCAAGTTTCTCATGACAATGTAGCCGCAGCAGATGATGCAGACGTGATAGTACTCAGCGTAAAACCGCAGCTCATGCAAATGGTGTGTGAGCAACTAAGTCATTTAGATTTATCCAATAAGTTATTAGTTACTATCGCTGCAGGCATTCCTGCAGCTCGTTATCAAGATTACTTTAAGCAGCCAATTAAACTTATTCGCACTATGCCAAATACACCGACTCAAATTGGTGTGGGTATGACTGGATTATTTGCTGACGATTCAATTTCAGCTGAGCATAAACTAATTTGTGAAACCCTCATGAAAACTGGTGGCGAAGTTGTTTGGGTAAAAACTGAAGACGAGCTTAATCAAGTTATCGCGTTAGCTGGCAGCTCACCTGCTTATTTCTTCTTGTTTATAGAGTCAATGATCCAACACGGCATTAAAACAGGGCTTGATGAGCAAACGGCTCGAGCTTTAGCACAACAAGCTGCATTAGGTGCTGCGCAAATGGTCGTGCAAAATCCTCAGCTATCATTAGAAAAGTTACGTACCAATGTTATGTCTAAAGGTGGCACCACTGCTCGCGCAGTTGAGACTCTTGAAGAAGGCGATTTACGTGGGTTAGTTGACCAAGCAATGACGAACTGCATAAAACGAGCAGAAGAAATGGCAAAAACATTTTAAAACTATACTGATTCAGCGACACTGTCATAATTAATGACATGTTTTACGCACCAACCAAACAAGGCACTTAATAATGAATGCAATGCACTTTCTCGTTACCACGATATTTGACCTGTACCTTATGGTGGTAATTTTACGTTTTTGGCTTCAACTCGCTAGGGCTGACTTCTACAACCCATTTAGCCAGTTTGTAGTAAAAGCAACACAACCAATCATTGCGCCAATGCGCCGTGTATTGCCGTCAATAGGTGTGATTGATACTGCATCAATTGTGCTTGCAATCATTGTGGTCATGGTTAAATTCCTTGCTTTAACGTTAATCGTAGACTTTAAACTAGATGCGGTTTCGTTAATCATCTTGTCACTGGTATCAGTACTTAAAGAAGCGGGTGTACTGCTGTTTTGGGTGTTAATCATCCGCGCATTACTCAGCTGGTTTAATCAAGGGCACAACCCAATTGTGATGGTAATGGATCAGTTAACCGAGCCATTTTTACGTCCGGTACGTAAGATTTTACCGCCAATGGGTGGCCTAGATTTATCAGTAATGCTGGTATTAATTGCAATGAACTTCATCAACATCTTATTTGCTCAGTACATTCCATTTTGGAGTGCGGTTTAACCCTCAGTACTGGGATTTACCAGAATGAGCGGTATCATTCAGCAGCAGAACGATCTGTTGCTGAATTTATATATCCAGCCTAGTGTCTGTTTATCTTTGCAGGTAAGATTTTTGTTTGAGACAAAAGCGATTTAATCGAGGCGAGTGAATGGCAGCCTAGTCACCTAAGCAAAGTTCGCTCAACAATGAGTAAAACGCTTTTGGCCTAACCCTCCGGGCAGAGTTTGTTGACCATTTTATACTACGTTGTCGGCTATTTATGTAGTATGACTACATTACAAAGCCTCTGCCTTGATAAACTGGCCAACAATTCGCTGCAAAAACAACCTTGAAAGATTCAACAGGCCCTAAGCAGCCGAGATAAGATTTTTGGCATGCATGGTGACGAGTTTAAAATAGCCATTACCGCACCGCCAGTCGATGGCAAAGCTAATAGCCTCTTAGTTAAATATTTATCAAAAGCATTTAAAGTCACTAACGCGGATGTTGTTATCTTAAAAGGCATGCAAGGACGTCATAAACAAGTCAAAATATCCATGCCTAAACACATTCCTACTGAAGTGTCCCGCTTACTGTAAATCAATTACTGTAAACCCATTAGCTGTATACTAATTACTGTAAACTAGAGAATTCAAAGTTAACTCATTAAACTTGTTTAGTTTTGTATAAAATTAAGGTGAGTTTGATTAAAATTCCCTATACTTAACCCTACACTCCATTAGTGAATCACCTCTTGCAAGAGTCGATCAAGGATCCTGATTATGTTTCGCACTATCATTTTAAATTTGTTACTTGTTGTAGGACTTTCATTTGGACTAACAAGTACAGCTCAAGCAGAGCAAAAACAGCAAGTGGGCAATTTTGATATCCATTACATGGCATTGAGCAGCACGTTTATTACGCCTAGCATTGCCAAAACCTACGGTATTGAACGAAGCAATTATAATGGCATCGTAAATATTGCAGTATTAGATACAAGTAAAGAAGGTAACCCGCCTGTAGCGATTGAAATCTCAGGGGTGGCGAACAACTTACTTGATGCAAGAATTACCTTAGATTTTAAAGAGATTCGAGAAGGCAAAGCAATTTACTATATTGCACAAGTCCCCTATCGAGATGACCAAGAGATTAACTTCAACATCGCGGTTAAACACGGAAATCAACTCAATACCTCGCTTAAATTTAAGCAAAAATTCTATGTGGAATAGTAATAACCGCGCCGAATAAAATATGCTATAAAGCCAATTCTATTAAGATTTGGCTTTATTTTTAGCAGTTCATAAACCATCACCGATTATCGCCTATTGATGCTATCTATCATCTTATCGCTTAGGTATCATTAGCCAAATTTTCAAGTACCATTTTTCATCCACTAAGGTATTCCCATGCAACAAATTGTATTAGCCAGCGGTAACAAAGGTAAGCTTAAAGAGTTCGACCAAATGTTGTCACAATTTAATATTCAAGTATTACCGCAAAACCAATTCAATGTGCCTGAAGTGGCTGAAACTGGCACTACATTTATAGAAAATGCGATTATCAAGGCAAGGCATACAGCTGAAATTACTGGTAAAGCAGCTATAGCTGATGACTCAGGTTTAGAAGTCGATGCGCTTCAAGGTGCACCAGGTATTTACTCTGCTCGTTATGGCGGTGAAGACGCTAGTGAGAAAGACCGTTACCTTAAACTGCTTAACGCTCTTGAAGGACAAACTAATCGCAGTGCTCGTTTTCAATGTGTATTGGTTTATATGCGCCATGCAAAAGATCCGACTCCTATTGTGTGCCAAGCAGCTTGGGAAGGTAAAATTGGTACAACGCCACAGGGTGAGCAAGGCCACGGTTACGACCCCGTATTCATTCCACAGGGCTTTAATTGCTCAGCTGCAGAACTTAGCAGTGAGCAAAAAAATCAGTTAAGCCATCGTGGTTTAGCGCTTAACTTGTTAGCTGATGCTTTAAAAGCAAAAGGGATTATTTAGTCACTATGTTAACCCTGCCACCCCTTAGTCTTTATATTCACATACCTTGGTGTGTTCAAAAATGTCCATATTGTGATTTTAACTCTCATGGACAGCAAGGCGAGCTGCCTCAAGAGCAATATGTCGAAGCCTTACTGCAAGATTTACATAATGACTTGGCTTATGTTCAAAATCGCAAATTACACAGTATTTTCATTGGTGGTGGAACCCCTTCTCTATTTGAAGCCAAACAAATAAAGCGAATTCTTGATGGCGCAAGAGATACGATTGGGTTTGAACAAGATATTGAAATCACCATGGAGGCTAATCCTGGAACGTTAGAGCATGACGACTTTGCAGCTTACCAAGCTGCGGGGGTGACTCGTTTATCCATTGGAGTGCAAAGTTTCTCAAAAGATAAACTCAATCTACTTGGGCGTATCCATGACGAGAATGAAGCTGTTACAGCCGCCAATAGCGCTTCAAAGGCAGGTTATAACAGCTTTAATTTAGACTTAATGCATGGACTACCAAATCAAAGCTTCGATGAAGCAATGGCTGATATCGATACCGCTGCGGAATTAATGCCGCCGCACATGTCTTGGTATCAACTCACTATTGAGCCCAATACGCTTTTTCACTCAAAACCGCCACAATTACCTGACGATGAAAACCTTTGGCATATTTATGAACAAGGGCAAAAAAAATTAGCGGCATTGGGCTATGAGCAATATGAGATATCAGCGTATGCAAAACCTGGGTTTCAATGTCGTCATAACCTCAATTATTGGCAATTCGGTGATTACTTGGGCATTGGCTGCGGTGCTCACGGAAAAATTACTCAACCAGAACAAAATGTCATAACGCGAACAGTTAAGATTAAGCACCCTAAAGGTTACTTAAATACTCAAGATTACACCTTTGAAACCTCTGAGGTATTACCTGAAGACCGAGCGCTTGAATATTTAATGAATCGTTTACGTCTCATGACGCCAATTCCAAAAGCTGAGTTTGAGCAGCGCACAGGTTTATCAGCTGATGTACTAGCTGAAGGAATGAAAAAATCTATCTCAAGAGGCTTGTTGACTGAGTCAGAGAACCACTGGCAGTTAACATCAAAAGGCCACATGTTCGTCAATGATTTATTGTCTCAGTTCATCGAGTAATGATTGACTAGGAATATTTACTCCTATTCTAATCCTTAAGAGCCACGCTCTTTTAACAGTTATATTTAAGCCATTACTCTATCTGAGTCGTGGCTTTTTATTACCTAAAGATCAGCGCATTCCGTTACAAGTAATCAATTAGCTTTTACTGACTAGCTTTGCCCTTCGCTTCAGCAACAATTAATACACAATTGCTAACATTTCACTTTACCTTTTTTTATCTCGCTCTATTAGGATATCAATCAATATTTTTAACAAGATTTTTAATTTCACCCTGCAAACGGAATCAAGTATGCGACTAAAAACTAAAACGACATTAATAGCCGTAGCGTTATCAAGCTTATTATCAACTTCTGTTATCGCTCATAGTTCACATGGACAAATGACAGAAACCACAACTGAAGCAAGTCAAAAAGCCACCACTGAATCAGAAAAAGCCAATGAATTATTTGAGAACATTTTCATGGAAAATGTTATGGCAAGCCCAATTTCGCAAACCTACATGCGTATCAAAACTGATTACGACAAATGGGGTGACTTTAGTGAAAAAGCTGAAGATGAAGATTTAGCACGCGCTAAGAAGCACCTAAAGCAACTTGAATCTATTGATGTTAGTAAGTTAGATGTGCAAACCGCATTAAGCTACAAGCTAATGAAGCAAGGTTTAGAACAAGATATTGCTGATGACAAATGGCGTCACCACACTTATCCAGTAAATCAAATGTACGGTAGCCATACTTTTATTGCGACATTCTTAATTAACCAACACCAAGTTTCGAGTGTTAGTGATGCAGAAGCTTACATTAGTCGTTTAAATGGCGTTAAGCTTGCCAGTAAGCAACTTGTAGATGGATTAAAACTGCGCGCTGATAAAGGTATTATTGCACCTAAGTTTGTGTTCCCTTATGTCATATCTGACAGCCAAAATATCATCACCGGCGCACCTTTTAGTGACACTGAAGAAAAAAGCACTCTTTGGGCCGATATCAATAAAAAAGTCGCTGCGTTAGATGCCCCACAAGCAAAGAAAGATGAACTTCTTGCTGATGCAAAAAAAGCATTAATCAACAGCGTACAACCAGCATATAACGATCTAATCGCTTACCTAAACGAGCTTGAGAAAAAAGCCGATACCCGTGACGGTGTATGGAAATTACCAGAAGGTGATGATTTCTTTAACATGCGTTTAAGCCGTGTCACCACAACGGACATGAGCTCCGAAACTATTCACAAATTAGGTCTATCAGAAGTGGCACGTATTCATGATGAAATGCGTGACATCATGAAGAAAGTGAAGTTTGAAGGTAATTTACAAGAATTCATGGCATTTATGCGTGATGACGAGCAGTTTTACTACCCTGCAACTGATGCAGGTAAAACTCGATATATGACTGAAGCCAAAGACTTAATTGACAACATGGAGTCTCGTCTTGATGAAGTATTCAACATCAAGCCAAAAGCGCAGCTTATTGTTAAACAAGTCGAAGCATTCCGTGAAAAGTCAGCTGGTAAAGCGTTCTACGATGCCCCTGCACCTGATGGATCACGCCCTGGTACTTACTACGCTAACCTTTATGACATGAAAGCCATGCCTACATACCAAATGGAAGCGTTAGCATACCATGAGGGTATTCCGGGTCATCATATGCAAATTGCCATTGCACAAGAGCTTGAAGGTATTCCTAAGTTCCGTAAATATGGCGGCTATACCGCTTATATTGAAGGTTGGGGCTTATACACTGAATACTTCCCTAAAGAGATGGGCTTGTATGCCGATCCTTACTCTGACTTTGGTCGTTTAGCGATGGAGTTATGGCGCGCTTGTCGCTTAGTAGTTGATACTGGTATTCATTCTGAAAAGTGGACCCGTGAGCAAGGTATTCAATACTACGTTGATAATACCCCAAATGCTGAATCTGACGCTGTGAAAATGGTTGAGCGTCATATTGTCATGCCAGGTCAAGCAACCGCTTATAAAGTCGGTATGATTAAGATTCTAGAATTACGTGAAGATGCTAAAAAGCAATTAGGTGATAAGTTTGATATTCGCCAGTTCCACACGCTTATATTAGAAAACGGCCCACTGCCTTTAGATGTTTTAGAGGATAAAGTCACTGAATGGGTTAACGCGACTAAATAATCAAAATTAAGTTATCCCAGTTAATTTATAGCTGTTAAGTGATTTCATATCTCTAAGATTAAAAAAGCCACTGTAACCAGTGGCTTTTTTGTATCTACTTAAAGGTGTTCGCCAATGCTAATTGTCATCGTGGCACTAACAAAACATAAGCAGATATCGTTCATATCAAACGTATATTCTGGGTAGGAATAGAGGGGGAAAAACTAAATTGGAACCATTGCAATTTAAGCCATAGTCCATAAGCAAAGATCTGAAATCAACAAACAATTCGATACGGCGGTTTTTTATTTGAGATAAAAATAACCCCAGAACAGTGTCTGGGGTAAACCAATATAAACTAGGATGATGGTTTCAAAGCCGGCATTGTTCTAGTTTTAAAACCGTTGCCAGCAGTGATTCAAAATTTGCGAAGTTGCTGGTTTGCACATTTTGATGAAAAGGGGTCATTTCTCAACAAGATGCGTGACTCAAACCATTCCGAATCAACTGAAATCTATTGTATTGATTTCAGAACATAGTTCAAGATGCATTTCATTGATTGTTTTTATTCTAAGACAAACTCAGCCTGAACAATTTTCAACCACAAACAATTAACCCTTTGTATTAATTAAACAAATAAAAAAACCGCATATATAAATGCGGTTTTGTTTTAAAATTTGAACAATGTTTCCATATATTCTTACGTATTTAACGACATACAGTGGTAATTATTTACGCAATTTGTATAAATGGTCATATTTAGTATCCCAATATGGAGTACTACCAATATGCCCTTTAATGAAGTCAATGAACGAACTCACTTTGGGTGCAAGATGCTTACGGCGAGGGTAAACCGCTTGAAGCGGCAAGTTATTGGTTAACTGCCAATCCGGCAACAAGGGAACTAAAGTTCCTTGTTCGATTTCATCTTCCATCAAGTAACTGGCTAGATACGCAATACCCAGTCCACTAACAGCTGCTGATTTCAGCGCTGGTGCATTATCGACACGGAAGTTACCTGATACACCAATTTCGCAGTAGTCTTCGCCTTTCTTAAACTGCCACATGCTGTGTTCATGCCATTCGCCTTGATACACAAGACAGTTATGATCTACTAGCTGCTCAGGACGTGAAATAGTGCCATTTTGGGCAATATATTCAGGCGATGCCGCAAGTAAAAATTGACACTTCATCAATGGACGAGCCACCATGCCTAGAGGCAATTGCTCAGACATAGTTAATAATAAATCTAAGCCTTCACTTACTACATCAACTTTATGATCAAGTAAGCTTACTTGTAGCTCAAGTTCAGGGTGCTTAGCCATAAACTCAGGTAAAGCTGGAATGATGTGCATAGTACCGAAAGACTGGGAAATACCCACTTTCAATACACCGCGAGTGGCATCATTTAAGTTATGAACACTTGCGACAGCTTGTTCAGCATCGCGAAGCAACTCTTCACCTTGAATATAAAGCAAGTTACCTGCTTCTGTCAGACTCAAACTACGCGTAGTACGTTGAATAAGTTGAACCCCAAGTTTATGTTCAAGATCAGCGACCTGAGTACTTACTTTCGACTTAGATATACTCAATCTTCTGGCTGCGGCGCTAAAACTTCCTGCGCGGGCAACATGAGTAAAAATAGCAATAGGTTCTAACAGTTCTAACATGGGAGTCGCCTTAAGCTGTTTACGACATTAAAAATAGTTTTTGGAATGCCAATCACTGTAACCTCCTCGAAACAAAACCGAACAAGATTTAAGCGATATAACGGTGCAAAAATGAATGCACTATTTACCAAAAAAGAAATTAAATTGTGATAGTCCGTTATCCTGTATAACCAATCAAAACTAAAACAATAAGTTAATCAAATTAGCTATGCAGTTTTATAATTTTATGGAG
Organism: Shewanella goraebulensis; assembly: GCF_030252245.1. Lineage (NCBI taxonomy): Bacteria > Pseudomonadati > Pseudomonadota > Gammaproteobacteria > Alteromonadales > Shewanellaceae > Shewanella > Shewanella goraebulensis. The sequence goes on along the minus strand of NZ_CP126972.1, from coordinate 1,634,743 downwards.
TATACCAAAAAAATCACAAATGGCTCTATATTTATAATATACAATTTTTTTATCAGAACAAATCATTAGTTATTCATAAATACAGTTGAATTAGGATTTTAAGGGCATTAAAAACGAAAAAGCCCCTGCATATAGATACAGGGGAAGGTCAGGTGCATTTTGACAATGCTAGAAATTGAACAATCGAGATAATGAGTTTAGTAATAATAAATAGGGGGTTACTTTTACTAAACTAATACCATTACCTGTTAGCTTTAGACTCAAAAACAATCATTGAGCTCAATTCAACTAAATTTACTAAGACCACTTATTCGTAACGGTTATCAAGTGTTGCTAATTCGAACGAAGAAAGCTCAGGGATTGACTGACGAACTTCAGATTCTAGAACCATAAGCTCCTCAAAGTCAGCACAGATTTTTTCGGCCTTTTCTTCAATAGCTTGCGATTGGTCGGCAATTTGAAGCTCAATATCTTCACCTACTTTTTCCATTTTGGTAGAAAATGCTTCAATCTTCTCTTCGAAACTTCCACCTTCTGATGACATCATTTCAGCGCCAATTGCCATCATGAAACTGCCCATCGAATTAGCTATCATCGCTTCCATTTCTTTTTCAAAGTCTTCATTAAATGCGTCTTCAATTGAAGACTCAGTAGCACCTAAATAAAACTTGTCGCCTTGCTGATAAGCCGCTTCATCTACTCGAGATTGAATACCTGTTAGTAATTCATCTAACTTGGCGCCTGTTGCGTCACCAAAGATTGGAGTTAAGGCTAAACTAACGGCGTCAGTGGCAAGCACCACCACTTCATTTACTAGGTCAATAATTTCTGGAACTTGTTGAGATAACTCTTCTGAATAGTCGTTTAACAGTTTGCTTTGCTTACTGTCTAATTTGATCTTACTACCTTCAACATACAGCTCGCCCATCTCAACTCGATATAACTCTTCGCCCTTTTCGCTAATAAGCAGTTTTTTGGGTTCGACGGTTACGTCATAGTTTAAAGTGACATTACATTCTTCATCATCGATAGACAGCTTTGCCATAGCAGGTGACATAGCACCTGCTGTAAAAATAAGCCCTGACAAAGCAATACCTTTAATCAATCCGCTGGTGAAATTAGTTTGAGTTTTCATTAGCTCTTCCTTAGCTGTTAATAAAGCCAGTCATTAATGTATAGACTGAATTTTTAATTTGGTTATCAATTGTGTTCTTTGTAAAACTTACACTAGATAAAGCACAGATCGCGCCAACAATGAAAAAGCCTTTTATTTCAGTAAATAAGTAGGATTAATCCTAAATAGAGAACAGTATAAAATTAAAAAGTTAACCGACTATGAGTGAAATAAACAACAAAGTGGTGTATTTCACTCATTGGTAATATTCTGAAAAGAAGAGTTTAAAAACTGGAGAGACTGAACGACTAACTGAGTTGCTTACGTTAGTTGCTCACATTAGAAACTTGCTGGGCTACTAATAAAGCAAGCGGTTAAAAAATCGAACGACCTAAAGACTGTGATAAATACTCAAGCATACGAGTACCAGCCAAAGAGTTGCCATTTTGGTCTAGCTCAGGAGACCACACACAAATAGACATATCACCTGGTATTACCGCAATAATACCGCCACCTACTCCACTTTTTCCTGGCATACCAACTCGATAAGCAAACTCACCAGCACCATCATATAAGCCAGAAGTAGCCAATAATGCATTCAACTGTCTGGTTTGAACTGGCGTGATTAATTGCTCATTTTGCAGTGTCTTACCACGATTAGCTAAATAGAACATTGCCTTTGATAAATCAGCGCAATTCATCTTCAACGAGCAGTAGTGAAAATAGCTTTTTAATACCGTATCGACATTGCCATTAAAATTACCAAATGATTTCATCAGGTATGCAATGGATGCGTTTCTGGCACTAAATTTAAACTCTGAATTCGCCACATTTTTGTCAAAACATATATGTGAATTACCACTGAGTTTTCTAACCTCTTCAAGCATGCGGTGCTTAGGCGCACTTTGCCTTGCCTGAATTAGATCAGCAATCACTAACGCGCCAGCATTGATAAAGGGATTACGAGGAATACCGCGCTCTAACTCAACTTGAACTAGCGAGTTAAAAGACTGACCAGATGGTTCTTTGCCCACTCTGCTCCAAATTTCGTCATCACTATATAGGCTAAGCGCTAGCGTAAGGCTGAAAACCTTAGAAATACTTTGAATTGAAAATGGCTCTAGGTAATCACCAGCGCCCATGGTTTGACCATCAGCGGTAGTAACAGCAATCGCAATTTTATTAGGATCGACATTTCCAAGTGCTGGAATGTAGTTTGCGACCTTCCCAGAACCAATAAGTGGCCGAACTTTGTCGACCACTTCTTCAAGCAATATCTGCTCAGGCATTGGCTGAATTAGCCCCACCAGATGTCATATAATGCACTGACTTCAAGTTCAGAAACTTTCTTTGCTTCCCAAAATGCTTTAACAGCAGCAACATCTTCTTCGGTACATTTACCAATTTGCTGTGTAGCAATGATGCCTTCCCACATTTTGTGGCCACCACCGTGGAAACCTAAGTTACGAGGCTCGATAACTTGATCGATAAACTCATCAACAGTTTTATCAATGTCTTCTTCAGAGATTGACTCTTCAAAAGTCCAGACCACATCAAAACCAAGTTCTTGGAACTCATCAACGCGTAATTTTTTACGTAAACGGCGAGTACGATTCTTAGCCATGTTTATATCCTAGTTTGTATTATCGTTTAAAAATTATTATGTAAAATCAACAGTAAACTATCTTAGCTTACTCTTTCAAACATTAAATCCCAAACGCCATGGCCTAAACGGTGACCACGTGCTTCAAATTTTGTTAATGGGCGATGTTCAGGGCGTTCAACCACTGTATTGGTTTCAGATTGGTTTTTATAACCTTCTGCACCAGACATCACTTCAAGCATATGTTCACTGTAGTTTTCCCAGTCTGTTGCCATATGGAAAACACCACCAATTTTAAGCTTACGACGAATAAGTTCAGCAAATTCAGCTTGGACGATACGACGTTTATGATGACGCTTTTTATGCCATGGATCTGGGAAGAACAATTGCACACGACTCAGTGAACCATCTGCAATGCTGTTTTCAAGCACTTCCATTGCATCATGGTGATAAACACGTAGGTTAGTCACTTCCGCTTTACCTGCATCAACAAGACAAGCACCAACACCCGGCTTATGAACTTCAATACCAATATAATTTAATTCTGGGGCAGCTTGCGCCATTTCAACTAATGAAGCGCCCATACCAAAGCCGATTTCTAATACAGTGTCAGCCTCACGATTAAATACTTCAGTAAGATTAATCGCCTCAGGAGTGTAATCTAATCCCATCGTTGGCCAGTATGATTCAATTGCTTGAGCTTGGCCTTTTGTTAGGCGTCCTTCTCTCAATACAAAGCTTCTAATCTTACGAATATATTTACCATCTTCGTTAAATTCAGCGGTAGTCACGTCGCTCATGTTTGCCTCATCAATTGGGTGCTTTATAAAAGTGACCCAATGTTTCACTTCAAATTCATAAAATAGTCGGTAAGTATATCGCAAATTCAGCCTGACTAAAGTAGTTAACACAACTTGAAGTAAAGTTTGTTGCGCATATTTACTTTTTTTACTCCAAGATGAATGTATTTAACTCAATACCTGTTTTAAATCAGATTAAATTATCCATTTATTTAGCATGTAATTCTTAAACGTAAATAGCGCAGCCACAATATAGCTGACTTGTTAATCCCCCCCTTGCCATATACACTGCGCCAATGAAAAAAGTTAACTCCTTTTCCGAGCGTATCGTCGCTTGGTACGATGTTCATGGCCGCAAAACATTACCTTGGCAAATGAATAAAACCCCATATAGAGTATGGGTTTCTGAGATCATGCTGCAACAAACACAAGTAGCAACCGTCATCCCTTATTATGAAAAATTCATGGCAAGCTTTCCATCCATCGAAGTCTTAGCAAATGCGAGTGAAGATGATGTTCTGCACCATTGGACTGGGCTAGGTTATTACGCCCGCGCCAGAAACCTACATAAAGCAGCCAAAGCAGTGTGTGAGCAACATAAGGGACAATTTCCTGAATCTTTAGATGAAGTGATTGCATTACCAGGTATTGGCCGTTCAACTGCTGGCGCAATACTGTCACTAGCACTTGGACAACATCATTCCATATTAGATGGCAACGTTAAGCGAGTGCTTGCAAGACATGATGCAATTGAAGGCTGGCCGGGGCAGAAACTTGTTGAGCAAAAGTTATGGACACTAACTGATTCCCTAACGCCAAAAGCCAATGTCCGCAAGTTTAACCAGGCAATGATGGATATCGGCTCTGCCGTTTGCACTCGCAGTAAACCACGTTGCGATGAATGCCCCGTTGCTATTGACTGTAAAGCGCAACTTGCTGGCAGACAATCTGAATTCCCTGGTAAAAAACCTAAAAAGACTATTCCAACAAAGTCTGCTTGGATGTTAGTCGTCAAACAAGATGGTCAAGTTGTATTAAATAAACGACCACCAGCGGGCATTTGGGGCGGGCTTTGGTGTTTCCCTCAGTTTGAAACTGAAGCTGAGCTACATGCCCATGTTTCATCAGAGTTTAACGATAAGAAAATAACACACACAGAAACTGAATGGCTCGCAGGCTTTAGGCATACCTTCAGCCATTTCCACTTAGACATTCAGCCAATGTTGATTGATATTGAATCAACACAAGATTTAGCAGAATTTGAAACCAGTGTAATGGAACAAAACCAGACTCTCTGGTATAACATACATCATCCAGCTAAAGTCGGATTAGCCGCAGCAACCGAGCGGATTTTATCTCACTTAGTCGCACTTTCAGCAGCAGATCCTATTTAGGGTCCCGTTAAGGAAACATCATGGCTCGTAATGTTAATTGCGCATATTTAAATAAAGAAGCACCAGGTTTAGATTTTCAACTTTACCCAGGTGAAGTTGGCAAGCGAATTTTTGATACTATTAGTAAAGAAGCTTGGGGACTTTGGCAGAAAAAGCAAACCATGCTAATTAATGAAAATAAACTCAACATGATGAATGTTGATGACCGAAAATTTCTTGAAGAGCAAATGGTTAACTTTTTATTTGAAGGTAAAGACGTAGAAATTGAAGGTTACGTCCCACCTGCAGAAGACGAATAAAAGTAAAACAAAGCATGAGTTAATATTCAACCTGACTCAGCTTCTCTTGAATAGCTCGTATCATCGTTATATCGCCTAACTTTATTTAGTGCAGATTATTGATGACGGGCTATTTTTGTATCCTGAAAGCATACATCTGATAGCTGCCTTGCCTAAAGATAACATCTGATTATTTAAGTTAAACATTCAAAAAGTTCCCGAATTTTGACAGATATTTCATATTCGTGACTCTTCTTAAAAATCAGAAATATAGTCAGTTCTTTGTTAGCTAAGCAACAATAATAAAAAAAGATAACGATTATACTCATCGCAATTGTTTCAACAGAGAATACTGATGATTAAGCCACTCATTTACACCATATTGGCAGTAAGCCTTAGTGTATCAATCCCTATGGTTAGTGCAGATCCACTTGGAATGAAACCCTTTCCGATACCTGATGCACCTTTAGGCTACCTAGTTCATAACCCTTATGAAAACGCACCACTAACAGCATTAGTCACTTTAGATGGCCACACAATTTCAAATGTTGAAGTAACTGTTCATGCCAAAGACGACACAGGTGTAAGCATTCACTATCAAGTTGATGATATGCGCGTAATGAGTGAAGGTGGCGTCCCGATTTTTGGCCTATACCCTGCTCTCATGAATCACTTCACGGTTAATTGGACAGAAAATGGCAAGCAACATAGCCATGATTACCAAATGCTAACCCCTGACATCGACATGGGCTTTTCAGAAAGCCAATGGGCTAAAGCGCCCCTTGTCGAAGTTAAGCATGTTGATGCCGACTTTACAGACCGCCTATATTTTCTAAACTGGACGAATCCGGACGGTAAAACTGGCCAGCTTGCCCATAATAACCCTGATGCACCGGGGGCATTTTCTTGGGATGGTAAGCCTGGATTTTTTATCATAGATACTGCTGGTGATATCCGCTGGTATTTAAACCCTTACACCACCCACGATTCAAAATCTTTTGATAATGCGGGTTACGCCATGGGGATGAACGTCACCGAAGATGGCAACATGGTTTGGGTGCAAGGCCAAGGCTGGAAAAAGATGTCTCTGATGGGCAGAATGATTTCTGAGCATAGCCTGCCCGGTAATTTTATTGATGCATCACATGAAGGTATTGAAGGCGCAAACGGCAATATCTTTATTCGCGCAGCTGCCAAAGATTATCGCCGCCCAGATGGTAAGTTAGTTAACACCATCCGTGACCAAATTATCGAAGTCGATACTACAGGAAAACTTGTTGATTACTGGGACTTAAATAGCATTTTAGATCCTATGCGCGATGACGCCTTGTTGTCGCTGGATGCTGGCGCTGTATGCCTTAATATCAATGCAGCACAAGCTGGACACCAAACAACCTTAGAAGACTTACAAAATGCTCCTTATGGCGACATCCATGGTGTCGAAACAGGCCGTAATTGGATCCATGTAAACTCCATTGACTATGATGCCACTGACGACAGTATTATCATCAGTTCACGTCACCAATCCGCCGTAATTAAAATTGGTCGTGACAAGCAAGTGAAATGGATTTTAAGCCCATCACAAGGCTGGTCTGAAAAGTTTACCGATAAACTGCTAACACCAGTAGATAATAAAGGTAACAAGCTAAACTGTAATGAAAAAGGCCTTTGTCGCGGCACTGACTTTGATTTCTCTTACACCTCACACACTGCGTATTTAGTGCCTGAAAAAGGTACCTTAACCGTTTTTGATAATGGTGATGGCCGTCATTTAGGTCAACCAATGTTTGCTAGCGAAAAGTATTCTCGCTCAGTCGAATACAAAATTGATGAGCAAAACCTAACGGTGCAACAAGTGTGGGAATACGGTAAAGATGAGCTGGGTTATGAAGGCTATTCTCCAGTCACCTCTATTGTTAAGTATCAACAAGACAAAGACAGCATGATGAGCTATTTTGCTTCTGCAGGCTTGTTCGGGTTAGGTGGTGGCTACGGTAACCTTAAAATGGATGACACCACAGGCAAAGTGCAGTCAATTTTAGTTGAACATCGTTATGGCGAATCCAAACCTGCTGTGCGGATTAATATTAATAGCCACGATATGTTTGCTACAGGCTATCGCGCTCAAGTTATCCGCCTGCAAGAAATGCTCAAGTAAATACTTTAATTAAACACGGCTAAAAGTTTTACAAAACGCCCCACAGAGCAATTTGCGGGGCTTTTTATTGGCTAAAGTTTAGCTTTCTTTCTAGTTTCTACTCTTCAATAAACCTGTTTCAAATTGAATCATAATTAAATTAATACTGGTCAAAAAATGATTAATCATTTACATTCTAACAACAATGTAAGCGCTTACACTAATTGTTAAATATAAATGCCGATAAAAATCAGTTAGCTGGAAAGTCGCCATAAATACCCAATTGGATGGAATCAACTAAGGTAATAGTAACAATGGCTCAAGAACCAAAAATGTCACCTGCAACACCACTATCTGAAAAATTATCGCTAAAAGAAAAAGTGGGATATGCCCTTGGGGACGTGGCATCTAATTTTTATTGGCGAGTGTTTGACGTGTTCCTTTTCATCTTTTATACCGATGTATTTGGTATTTCTGCCGCAGCTGTCGGTACCATGATGCTAGTGACTCGAATTATTGATGCCGTATCAGATCCTTTAATGGGCGCATTAGCAGATAGAACCACAACACGTTTTGGTAAATTCAGGCCTTACCTTTTACTGGGTATCTTACCGATTGCCGCAGCGGGAGTGCTAACCTTTACCGTTCCAGATTTAGGTGATGATGGAAAATTAATCTGGGCTTACGGTACTTACATTTTTATGATGTTAGCTTATACATTCATTAACGTCCCATACGGTGCATTACTAGGCGTTGTCACAGCCGATAACCAAGAGCGCACCACCTTAACCAGTTTCCGTTTTATCGGGGCCTTTTCTGGCGGTACCTTAGTTGCTTACATGACACCAGAGCTGGTAAACATGCTTGGCAACGGCAATGAAGCCTTAGGTTGGCAGCTAACAATGACATGCTATGGTTTAATTTCAGCAGTGCTTTTCACACTAACCTTTTTAGCCACTAAAGAACGTATCGCACCGCCGAAAAATCAGCAAACCAGCATCAAGCAAGACATTATGGATTTAACAAAAAATAAGCCTTGGCTTATATTGTTTTCACTGGCGTTGATTATCATGTTTACCATCACCCTTAGAGCCAGCACGGGCACATTTTATTTCAAATATTATGTCGGCCGTGAAGACCTAATCGGCACTTTCACTGCGGTATATATGATTTCGCTGGCAATAGGCGCCGCCTCTACTCCATTACTGAGCCGCTACTTTGATAAACGCAGTTTATTGATAGGCTTAATGAGCCTAGTGGCATTATTCTCCGCAGGCTTTTACTTAATCCCACCTAATAATTTAACCATGATGTTTATCATGCAAGCATTGATTGGTTTTTGCCTTGGCCCCAAATCGCCATTGGTATTTTCAATGTACGCTGATACCGCTGATTACTCGCAGTATAAAAATGGCCGCCGGGCTACCGCAATGATTTTCTCTGCTGCAGCATTCTCACAAAAACTAGGCGGTGCATTTGCTGGCGCCATGATTGGTTGGCTACTGTCGTCAATGGGTTATGTGGCAAACCAGCAACAGTCTCCCGATTCATTGATGGGGATTTTATTGCTTAACACTCTCATCCCTGCCGCATTCGCACTATTAGCAGTATGGGTTGTTAAACACTACAGCCTAGATGAGCAAAAAATGCAGCACATCAATCAAAGTTTGTATCCAACGAATGTGGCAGAGCCAGTAACTAATAGCCAAAAATAGTATTCATAAATAACAATCCAAATACACAATTAAATTGCTCATATCAGACACAAGTTCAGGAATAAGATAGTGATCACTTACCATCAGCAAAATGGCGCTGTAAGCCTAAATAGTCCAACTAGCATGCCAAATGCATGCGGTTTTTTGTGGAATAAAAACATGATGATTCAAATGAATTGTCGTGGGTATGCAGTTGCGCAGTTTATGCAGCCTGAACCAGCAAAATATGCTCATGGACCTGCCCTTGAAGCTAAGACTTTTATGCAGCCAGAACATGCTTACTTTAGTCATCACCCAGGGCGTTTCTTTTACATCAAAGACAATCAAACTGGCGAGTTGTTTTCACTGCCCTACGCTCCTGTAAAGCAAATGCCGACAAGCTTTGAGTTCATCGTAGATAAACATAAAATTAGCTGGAAAATAAATCACTTAGATTTAGTATGTGAGCTATCACTATCATTAAGTACCAATGATACCGCTGAGCTTTGGCAACTTAAGGTAAATAATCAAGGCAGCAAAAAACGCGACTTAAGTGTTTATAGTTATTTTCCCGTTGGTTATATGTCGTGGATGAATCAATCTGCTCGTTTTGATGAAAGCTTAAATGCCATTTTATGTGAGTCAGTAACGCCCTATCAAAAAGTTGAACAATATTTTATTCAACAAGACTTCAAAGACACCACGGTATTACTCAGTGATTTAACCCCGATAAGTTTTGAAACCAGGCAAGCGGTATTTGAAGGTGAAGGTGGACTCAATAATCCTGATGCCATTAAAAGTTCACAACTTGATTCTAAACCCGCACATTACCAAACACCTGCAGCAGTTATGCAGTTTGCGATTGCCCTAACGGCCAATGAGTCAATTGAAGCTAATTTTGTTTTTGCACCAGTAAAAGATGCCAATGAGGCTGCCTTCCTAAAACAAAAGTACTTAGTTTCACCTCAAGCATTAAGCGATGCTAAACAGGATTATCAACAGTACATAGCTCAAGCTGACTACCAGCTTAAAATCAAAACAGGTACTCAAGCCTTTGATAACTTCGTAAATCACTGGCTCCCCAGACAGGTGTTTTACCATGGTGATGTAAATCGCTTAAGTACCGACCCACAAACCCGCAATTACCTGCAAGATGCTATGGGGATGATGTATATCGCCCCTGAAAAAACCAAAGCAGCCTTCATTAAAGCACTATCGCAGCAACATAAAAGTGGCGAAATGCCTGATGGCATATTGCTCAATCCAGATTCAGAGTTTAAATACATTAACCAAATTCCCCATACCGATCATTGTGTATGGTTAGTGATATGTATAGATGCTTATTTGAATGAGACTGCTGACTTTGATTTTTTAAAACAACAGATAGTTTTTATTGATGATGAAATTGGCCTCAGTGTTTTTGAACATATTAATCTAGCATTAGATTTTTTATGGTCTCAACGTGATAACCGAGGGCTTAATTACATCAATCAAGGAGATTGGTGCGATCCGATGAACATGGTCGGTTATCAAGGTAAAGGTGTATCAAGTTGGCTAAGTTTGGCCAGTGCCTATGCCATGAACTTGTGGTCAAAAATTTGCTTTATAACTGGCCATAATGCCGATGCAGATAAGCAAATAAGCCAAGCTCAAACTCTCAATAAAGATGTCAATCAGCACTGCTGGGACGGTCAATGGTTTGCAAGAGGGATTACTGATACAGGCAAGTGTTTTGGCGTCAGTGATAATGAAGAAGGTCGAATTTACTTAAACCCTCAAAGTTTCTCGATGTTATCTGGCGCCATAACCGAGCAACAATGGCAATTAATGAAGCCGCAAATTAAACAACAACTGCAAACCCCATTTGGGATGATGATGCTTGCGCCAAGTTATACCCATATGCATGAAGAAGTCGGCAGACTAACTCAAAAATTTCCAGGTACTGGAGAAAATGGTTCTGTTTATAATCATGCTGGTGCTTTCTACATTTATGCCCTTTTCGAACGTGGCGAGACAGAAGCGGCATTTGAGTTATTACATACCATGATTTGCGCCGAATCTGAAACAGACGCCCTCACTCGCGGACAACTGCCAGTATTTATCCCCAATTATTATCGCGGCGCTTATTTTCAATATCCAGAGGAAGCAGGTAAATCAAGCCAGTTATTCAATACAGGTACTGTAGCTTGGATATATCGTATTATCATAGAGCAATTAGTTGGCTTAAAGGGCGTTAGTAACGGACTATTAATAAAGCCACATTTGCCTCAATCATTAAACGGTATCGAAGTTACTCGTCAATTTCGCAAAGCTACCATCGAATTGACAATAAAACGAAGTAAGTCAGTTTCGAGTCTGCAAGTCTTGATAGATGGTATTTCACTAAAACAGGATCAACGAGGTGAGTTTGTATTAGCGGTTGAAGCTAACAAGATTTATCAAGTACAGGTGTTATTGCCTGCAGGTTAAGTCTTTTTTATGAGTAAATTGTTTAGTAAATAAACTCAGCAGTACTGTCAATAAAAGCAACATTGCAAATACATGTCATTTTAACGACGTGAAAATAATTGGCTATAGACTCCTAGCTTATACTGCTACTTTAGACAAACTTGCATAGTACCGAGATTACACATTTCATAAGCTACCTATTGCTGCAGTTATAGCGTGAGTTATAGCTCTTGAGGTAGTCAATAAATATTAAGTAAAATCCATATTGGAGTGAAAATGGCTAAGGAATGGTTCAAAGAGATATCGCATGGTTTACCTATAAAAACGCAACAGCTTTTAAGCTTTAAACTTCGTCAGGCTAAACCATTAATGACAGTGCTTATCATGTCGGCAATGTTTAGTGATCCAGCTATAGCAGCGGAAGATTCAAAACATGTTGAGCATCAACATGAGACAATTGAAGTCAACTACGTGGCTAATGACATAATTATTGATGGTAAACCTGATGAAGCCGATTGGCAGCAGGCGAATTGGCACCCGATAGATCACATGATTTTAGGCCCTGAAGTTTCAGCTAATGATTTTAGTGGTCGTTACAAGCTGCTATGGCGAGAAGACCAACTCTATTTACTCACTGAAATCGTAGATGATGTTTTATATGACCAAACTGCAGATCCTACAGTGCTTTATTGGGACGATGATACGGTTGAAGTTTTTTTAGATGAAGATGCCTCAGGTGGCGAACATCAATTTAATCATAATGCTTTTGCATACCACGTGGCGTTAGATAGACAAGTCGCAGACTTCTCAACTCTTAAACAAGCCGTGACCTTTAATGAACATATTGAAACAGTTTGGGCTCGTGATGCTATTGATCCTAAAAAAATATACTGGGAAATGGCTATTCACATCTTTCCCGACAACTATGATGATAGTCTAAGTGCCTTCCCTCTTAAGCATGAGCAAGCTAACCAAGTATCGCCGGTTAAGTTATCTGCGGGTAAAGTCATGGGGTTCATGCTGGCTTATTGTGACAATGACGGTTCTAAACAAAGAGAGAATTTTATCGGCTCTCATCCAATAAAAGCAGTTGATGGTGATATGAATCGAGGTTATAAAAATGCTGACGTATTCGGTAAAATCAAACTGATTAAATAGCTGTTATCTGGTATTTTAAATATCTATAACAGACACAAAAATACCGCTATTACTTTACTGTTTTAGGTTTACTGTTTTAGGTAAAGTTAAGCGGCATTATTTTATAGCCAGATAGCGGTCGGCTTATGGCATCAATCTCAAACCTATTGCTTTATACCTTCAACAATAAGATCTAGAGTCACATTGGCAGAAGCAGGCCCTAAGTCCATTTTTATGCCGAAATCTTTCATAGCAAATTCCGTTGTTCCAGCAAAACCAGCACGGTAGCCCCCCCAAGGATCTTTACCTTCTCCAATAAACTCAGCGTCTATTGCTACTGGTTTAGTCACACCGTTTAACGTTAAATTGCCATTCAATACAAATTGACCATTACCTTTATCCTCAACGCCCGTTGATACGAAATTAGCCTCAGGGAATTTGCCTGTATTTAAAAAGTCACTACCACGTAAGTGCTTATCGCGTTCGGCGTGGTTAGAGTCAACACTCGTGGTATTAATAGTGACATTAATTTTTGCATCGGTAACTTTGTCAGCATCGTAGCTGAAGTTACCGCCAAAATCATTAAAACGACCAGCGACAAAGCTATAACCTAAATGGTTAACTTTAAACTGAATTGAAGCGTGAGCACCCTGAGTATCAATAACATAGTCGGCAGCATTGGCGCTTAACGGCATTAACAGTGCAGAACCGATTAAGGTAGCGATAAGTTGCTTTTTCATTTGGTATTTCCTTATTAAATTCACTTTGTCAGTAAGTTTTGGTAATGGGTAAATCTTAAATAAAACGTATAATCTAGATTGTTAATTCTTAGCCACTTAAAGCTTTAATATCTATTTTCGTACTGGCTTTATCATTTTAACTAAGGTGTTATCTTTATCGATAAATTGATGCTTAATTGCTCCAGCCCCATGGATTATCACCAACCCAATTAGACTGTAAGCTAGATACTCATGAACAAGCCCTGCAATATCTTCTTGATTAGTTATAAAGCTCCCTAATGAAGGCACTTCAAACCAATCAAAAACCATAATCCCGCGACCATCAGCCGTTGAAATAAGAAAACCACTCGCCATAATGGCTAGCATTAACAGGTATATCCCTCGATGAGCCCATTTTGCACTTTGCTGTTCCCATGGCTTATGAGCAGAATCCGCTTGAGGTTTAACTGAAATGAAACGCCAAACTAACCTCAACAAAGTCAAACCAAACAGTAAAATACCTACACTCTTATGGATATCTGGCGCTGTTTTGTACCAACTACTGTAGTAAGTCAAATCAACCATCCACAAACCTAGGCTAAATAAACCAATTACCGTTAATGCACTAATCCAATGAATTAGGATACTTATTAACCCATATCCCATTTTCGAGTTTGCTAACATCAAGCTTGTCCCTTTGATTAATATGGAATTGATTTTATAGATCAAATAATAAAATAAAATCGCAAAATTAAGTCAAAATCTTTCGATTTAATAGAAAGGTTTAATTTATGCCTCACCAAGAGGCTAACATCGACCTTGGATTTAATGTGATTACTGTTGGATAACAGAACAAAACAACAGCAATAACTGTAGCTATTAACCCTGACGTTGTAACTTCCGAGCCCAAATGGACAAGTAAACACCGCCAATAAACAGCTCCAGCAAGCTTTAAATGTGTAATAGTGGCTCCAAATCGCAGCATAAAAGCGTTTAACCTAGTTTATAACGTTAAAAAACACCCATTTTGGATACTAACTAGCCGAACAACTAAAAAGATCTAAAAAAGCACTTGCGCGATTAAAACCATCCCTATAATATGTGCGCACTCCAAACGACACAGGCTCTAACAACTTAGCAATAAGTAACGTTAGCATCTAGTTTGAAGTAGCAAACTAACGCTTAGTTTAGTTGCCCGAATAGCTCAGTCGGTAGAGCAGAGGATTGAAAATCCTCGTGTCCCTGGTTCGATTCCGGGTTCGGGCACCATATTTAGCCGGCATAGCTCAGTTGGTAGAGCAACTGACTTGTAATCAGTAGGTCCCGAGTTCGACTCTTGGTGCCGGCACCATATACAGAACAGCCACTCAATAGAGTGGCTTTTTTGTGTCTTATTTTCAGTTAAAGAGTCAAAAATCCTGCGAATAAGTTTACGATAACCTTATAATTGCTCACTAATGCAACATGCAGTTATCCATTCGCAATAAAAGCTAAAAAAGCACTTGCGCGATCAAAACCATCTCTATACTATGTGCGCACTCCAAACGACATAGGCTCTAACAACTTAGTAATAAGTAATGTTAGCATCTAGTTTGAAGTAGCAAACTAACGCTTAGTTTAGTTGCCCGAATAGCTCAGTCGGTAGAGCAGAGGATTGAAAATCCTCGTGTCCCTGGTTCGATTCCGGGTTCGGGCACCATATTTAGCCGGCATAGCTCAGTTGGTAGAGCAACTGACTTGTAATCAGTAGGTCCCGAGTTCGACTCTTGGTGCCGGCACCATATACAGAACAGCCACTCAATAGAGTGGCTTTTTTGTGTCTAAAATTCACTAAAGACTTCCTTATAGTTGCCTAATAATAACCTCAACTCCTCCCCACTGATCAGAAACTTTGATCCTTACCTGTCATATCACTGTATTAGTTATTGATTAAGTTGGTTTAGTTTCAAGCAATCACTGAGTCAGTGTCTATACTGAAAACGACGTTACTAATGTAAACGAGCCTTTCGGCTACTTGTTAAATCACTAATTTAGCTGTTAAGTTAGTAACAGGTGTATTTTTATTCACCACATTTGAATCTTCAGTCATATAGGGAAATAAACATGGTTAGAATGAAGAAGTTCCTAGGCGTAACTGCTGCAGTTACCTTAGGTTTACTATCCGCCAGCGCAGCTGCTGCGAGTAAACCGAACATTTTAGTTATTTGGGGCGACGATATTGGGCAAGCTAATGTCAGTGCATACACATTTGGTTTAATGGGTTATCAAACCCCAAGTATCGATAGCATCGCTAAAGAAGGCATGATGTTCACCGACTATTATGGGGAACAATCATGTACAGCTGGTCGCTCAACCTTCATTACAGGACAAAGTGTATTCAGAACAGGCCTTAGTAAAGTTGGCCTTCCTGGTGCTGATATAGGTTTACAGGCCGAAGATGCAACCATTGCAGAGGTATTAAAACCACTAGGGTATGCCACTGGCCAATTCGGTAAAAATCACCTTGGTGATAAAGATGAATTTTTACCAACAGCCCATGGATTTGATGAGTTTTTAGGTAACCTTTATCACCTCAATGCTGAGGAAGAGCCAGAAAATATAGATTATCCAAAAGACCCTGAATTCCTAAAACGATTTGGTCCTCGCGGGGTGATTAAATCATCAGCAGATGGAAAGATTGAAGATACAGGTCCTCTCAATAAAAAGAGAATGGAAACCATTGACGATGAAACTGTTTCAGCAGCTATCGACTTTATGGAGAAAAGCGTTAAGTCTAAAAAACCATTTTTCGTATGGTGGAATGGCACACGTATGCATTTCCGTACTCATATTAAACCTGAACTACAAGGCTCAAGTGGCTTAAGTAATTACGCCGATGGTATGGTTGAACATGATAACCATGTTGGTCAGCTGCTTAAAAAAGTCGATGATTTAGGCATCAAAGATAATACCATCGTATTTTACTCAACTGATAATGGCCCACACATGAATACTTGGCCAGATGCTGGTTTAACACCATTTAGAAGTGAGAAAAACACCAGTTGGGAAGGTGCATTCCGCGTACCAGCAATGGTGAGATGGCCAGGTAATATTGAGCCCGGCAGCGTTTCGAATGAAATAATGCATCACATGGATTGGCTGCCAACATTTGCAGCGGCAGCAGGTGATACTAAAATCAAAGATAAACTCCTTAAAGGCTACAGCGCCAACGGTAAAAAGTTTAAAAACCACCTTGATGGCTATAACTTCCTCCCTTACCTAACAGGTAAAGAGAAAGCTGGTCCACGTGAAGAGATATTCTACTTCACTGATGATGGTGATTTAGCGGCACTTCGCTATAAAAACTGGAAAGCTGTTTTCTTAGAGCAACGCGTCACAGGCACTCTACAGATTTGGGCAGAACCTTTTGTTGAACTTCGTTTACCTAAGATTTTCAATCTTCGTATGGATCCATACGAAACAGCTGACCGCACCTCTAACACTTATTATGATTGGTTAATCGACCGAGCATATCTGTTAGTTCCAGCACAGGCGTATGTGGCGACATTCTTAGAGACATTTAAGGAATACCCACCAAGACAAAAAGCCGCAAGCTTCAGCTTAAAACAGGTTATGGAAAAGCTAGAACAACCATCGAATCATTAATGGTATAAATTAGCTTTCAAGATAATAAAAAAGCCACTCAACAGAGTGGCTTTTTATTGGCTATTCAACAGGTTTAAAGTGTACTAGCTTTTAACTAGCTATTCACACGACCCATTCTGCGACGCCATACCAATGGTAATAGCATCAATAAGCCTCCACCTAAACTGCCTGCACCATCAGGCTTAGTCCAGCCACTTTCAGTTTCGTTTTTAACGTTAACACTTACAGAGCTAACAAATTGCTCTTCGCCATCTGTAACAACAAGTTGGAATACTAAGGCTTGATCCACTGATACTTCTGGCGCAGTTAGATTAAGCACTAGACCACTTGCTGAGTAGTCAGCTGTTTGGCCAGAAGTTTGGCTCCAGCTATATGTTAAACCTTCTGGTTCATCAGCAATTGAAGCAGTAATAACTGTTGCTTCACCTTGTGCTAGTTCAGTATTACCACTAAAACTAATATCAAATGATAAAGGCACATTAACTACTGTCACAGCAACGGTTTGAGTCGCTTCCAATGAACCATCACTTACCGTAAGCACAAACTCTAATGCAGTATCGGCTGTCACTTCTGGCGCTGTTAGCGATAAAACTGCACTTGTAGCGTCAAACGTTAACTCAGGTCCACTAGTTTGTTCCCAGATAAAACTTAACTCAGTTCCCTCTTCAGCAACGGTTGCTGATGCATCCAAAACAAAAGCATCAGTTTCATTAACCATTTCAGGCGCAGTAATGATGAAATCAACATCTAACTTAGGACCACACGCTTCCCCATACACGGCTTGAACCCACTCTGGATTATCAATGTACGGATTACGGTTACCCTGATAAGTATAAACAGCATTATTTCTTTGGATATCAGCCTCGCTAACTGGATCTTGTTGATGCCAGTTATACATAGTACAAAGCTTACCAATCAAAGGGGCATTAGCTGAAACTTCTTCTGCTGTTGTAATGTAATCAACGGCAACCAAATCTGGCATATTGCTGTCGTTACCTTGATAGCGAGTATCCATGTACATAATCATGCGGGCTACGTCACCTTTAACAGCATCTCTTGGTTCAAAACAACGTTTTTCCGTATCAAGGTAGTTACCTGGTGCAGTTTCTAATTCAACGCCAGTATCACTACATTCATCGAAGTCATAGTTACTACGAGTTGAATTTACGCGGTCGTTAGTTGGGCGCAAGTGATGCGCATCGGTATAACCAAGTTGTGACTCACTTGGGAAGCCATGGCTTTTAGCCCAAACGTGTTCACGATTCCAACTACCTCCATTACCAGCATTACTGTTTTTAGCAATTGAGTTACCGGTATATAGTTCAAGAACGTTCATACTATCACTTGGATCTTCATCCGAATGTGTTACTACAGTCCAAACTTCACTATAACTTAGTTGTTGATGACCATCGGCAATAACCACAGAAATAGCTTGTTTCATTGCTTCTGGTGTATCAAAACTACCGTTAATCACATCTGAGTAGTACTCGTCACGGTTATAAGCATCAGGATCTGCAACAGGATCTAAATCAGGGCAATTTTCACAAACAGGAATTTCAGGACAGGCTTCTTCACCAGAACAACCTAAGCCATCTGAAGTATCTTTATCAAAAACAGCCCATTGGTTGTCATCACCTGGAAACGGAGCTGTTGCAACAGTATCGCCAACAACGACATTATTTTTACGACGTAGAGTTTTATCCTTTGTCGAAAAATCAGGGTCATTTGCGTCTAACCACTCAGAGCCAGGATCTTCTCCTAGAACACCAAAGCGATCAATCACAATACCGTCTTTGTAAAGAACTAGCGCATCGTCACCATTGAACCAAGTGACACTTGATTCTGTACCGACTTTAAACTCATCCCATGCACTTGAATTATGGAACACAATCGTTTCGCCTGGAGCTAAAGAGCCCGAAAGTGTTTCAGTTCTATCATCTTGAATTTCACTTGAGCCGTTGCTAAACATAGTCAACGTATAAGTATTTGCATCAAGATCTAGTGTGCTGCCACCCACATTGGATAACTCAACTGCTTTATTGCTACTGCTTCCTTCAATGTATTCGGTAATTAGTAATACACCAGGCTCAACTGTACATGTTCCCTCACCAGGGCAACCTAGTCCATCACCCGTGTCTTTATCAAACACAACCCATTGATTATCAGTTCCAGGGAAATCGGCAGCTGCATCGGTTTCACCAGTAGTAATACTTGCTTTGCGTCTTAAGGTTTTATCTTTAGTCGAAAAGTTAGCATCGTTAGGATCTGTCCACTCTGAACCTGGGTCTTCACCTAACTTACCAAAACGGTCAATCACTACGTTGTCTTTAGTTAATACTAAAGCATCATCACCATTGAAATAAGTGACAGTTGACTCAATGCCAACTTTAAACAGGTCATCTGCACTAGCATTATGGAAAACAATGCTGCTACCTGCAGCTAAAGTTCCGGTTAACGTTTCACTGTTACCGGCATCTGTTCCGCCATTAGAATAAAGAGCTAGCACATATTGAGCAGCATCTAAATCAACGCTGTTAGCGCCCAGATTGGAGATTTCTACTGCTTTATTGTTACCACCACCTTCAACGTATTCGGTGATCACAAGATCGGCGTTAGCCGCAGTCGACGCAGTTGCTAATAACAGGCTGGCTGCTTTAGCTAGGGTACTTATTTTATTATTCATAGTCGTATCTTTATGTTTATTAATGAGGTGAAGCCGAAGCTAACACCTCATTTGAGTTCAACTTATTTACGATTACGGCGACGTAATGCCGATAAACCAAGTAGAGATAACAAACTTAATATCCCTGTTGTTCCACCACTGCCATCGTGTTTTTCTTCTGTGATTTCAGCTACAAGCGAGTCACGATTTGCAATCTCTAGCTCAAATGACATTGAAGAACCATCAACCACTTGACCATCGCGCTCTATCATCACTTTGGCGCTGTAGCGTGCTGATGGCGCACCAAACACTTCAAAGGTCACTAGACTTTGTCCGTCTTGTGTTAAGACCACGTTAGGTTCTACTAGCTGACTTAAATCAAGCTGGGCATCACTGTCTTTTGGGGTCAGTTTGATAGTGGCGATATCGCCCATCATTGAACCTGCAGCTTCTGGGATTTGATACGGCACTTTAGCGAGTTTGTTTAACTTGGTTAGATAAACAGGAACGCCTGAATCAACCTCGCCAGGTAGGTAGCTAAGCGAGACTAATGCTGGATCATGATCTGACGAGCGGAAGTGATCTTCTGCGTAGAACTTATTAACTAAGTTGTCGTAATCACCTTTATACTCATTGTTGTAATCGAAAAGGTTCGACTCGGCAGCATTGATGTGCCAATCGGCCGCATCAACCACACGATTTTCAAGTGATGGTGAAATTAGGATATGGTCCAAAGAACCAACCTCATCATTAAATGAATAACTCCAAGGCGTTTTACCCTTCTCTGCAAATACTTTCGATACGATATCGATGTAACCGTAGCTATGAGTAATTGATGTAGGCGAACCATCAGTGTTGAACTGTGGTTTACTACCGATAAAGGTATGACTCGCGGTGGTAAGTGTCTTGTTACGTGGGTTTTCAGTTAAGACTAACAATGGATCTTCTTGAGCATAAGCATTTAAATCACCTAAGATGATCGAATCACCTTGTACTGATTTTAATTCTTCGCCCAATTGCACCGCGCCAGAAATACGGAACTCTGCACATGAACCTTGGAAATCAAGATCTGGAGCATCTTCAGTCCATTTAGTCGCATCACCGAACTCAACACCCTGCCAGTCTTCCCAACAAGTTGAGCCTTTAGATTTGAAATGGTTAACCGCTAAGGTTAATCGCTTACCCGTTTGATTAACGAAGAAAGTAGCAACTAATGCATCACGATGGTAGTTCTGGCCACTTTCTAAGATTTCATCATTATTGTCTTTAATTACCTCATTATTGTCGTTAACAATAGTCGGTGCTTTTTGTTGTGGCATAGTCACAACACGTGTTCTTTCAATGCTTAACTTACTTGGACGATAAATAATACCTGTCGCAATTGCATCAGACCCCAATGAATCAAGCTCATCAAGAACTTGGTTGCCATTGTGATCGAAACCTACAAACACATAACGATTCTCAGTTGAATATGGCTTATCAAAGTTATCTGCATACTCATCGTTATAGTAAACGTTCACTTCATTAACGAGATCAGCTATCGCGCTTTTCAGACCGAAACCATTATTCTCCATTTCCATCAAACCAACCACATCAGCATCAAGTGCACGGATTGCTTCGACTAATTTGGTTTTTTGCTGTATAAACTCGTCATAGGTATCAGCACCACGACTTTGGCCAAATTGGTTCTGATCACCACCAAACGGAGAGTTAAAGTAGTTGAACAAGTTTTGGCTTGCTACACGAATAGCAAAGTGATCTTCTGCTACCGTTTCATCTAGGTCAGGGCTATCGGTTCTTGGGAGATTATGGACAAAGTTATCGCTGGTTAGCTCATTAGTTACCGTTAAGCTGTAATCACCAAAACTGTAATTAATTACCCCTTCCATTCCAATTACAGTGTCATCAATTCGGATGTAATTGTTTTCAGGTGCGATGCCAAAATTAGGGTAATACGGAATTTCCCCGTTAGCTGCTGAAGATGAGCTTTCAATCACTAAACGGTAATCATCATTTTGCTCAGCTGCGGCGACGGACTCAGGGCTCCCTGCGACATTTAGCTGATTTGGCTGCATATTTGGACGCATATAAGCCAAAGTCATGTTATTACGGAAGCTATCATAGTTAAAGCTGAAGCTGCGCGAAACACGCATGTTTTGCTCACCTTCCTCCAGCTGATTCATATCTTCTGGTAAGTTAACTAGCATGCCTTCATAACGCTCAAGCGTAGTTGCAAAAGAGCCATTATCAGACTCAAGCACTTCAATATTAGTCGCTACAGTTGGCGTATATTCGCTGTTGGTTACTTCCCAAGTATCTGCTGCTAATTGCGTTTGACCGTAGCTTTCAGCAACTTCACTGCCCAAGCACACAGTACGACCAACAAGCTGACTATCTGCACTACCACTTTCAACAAATATACCGTCTGATGTTAACGGGTTACCGTCAGCAACTTCATCCCGTAAGTAGAAACCTTTTTTAGGTAAGCTTACAACTGCAGTTACAACACCCTGTACTGCAACACTTTCACCAACTAAAGGAGAAGAGCTACCTGTACCTTGAATTTCACTGATCATCTTTAAGTCAGCACAAACAAATGGTACGTAAGATTCAGCTAGATTTGGCATACCTACAGTAGAAGTATCTAGTGGGCTGATCACTTCCCATTGTGAAGCATTAAAACTAGCACTCGGTGCTGGAGCATTACCTTCAGTATCCATTCGACGACGTAAAGTCGTATCTGGCGCCCAAACACTAGTGTTATCAGCTGCGCCGACACGGTCGATAATGTCATTACCGTTTTTAATGTAAAAACCATCATTACCGCTTAAGTAAAAATCGGTATAACTGGTATTAGGATCGCCTTCGCCAATGACATAAGCACCACCATTGTCGGTAATGGTTTGCTTATACTCATCACTTGCTGCGCTGTTTATTACAACTAAAGACTTGCCAGGCTCAATAACAAAACCTGTTAAAATAGGTTGGCCACTGGCATTTAACATTTGGTTTTCGTACTTACCATTACCCCACATAAACGCAGCGGTATCATCTGTAAAAGTAAATGCTTCAGTTGCGTGAGTATTGGTAATTTCAACAGAACCTAATTCGGCTCCGTAATCTTTTTGCACCATTTCGGTGATCAGTAAGTCATTGACCGCGGCGCTCGCGCCAGTACTGATAATGCTAGCGATAGCTAGCGAGAGGAAACTTTTCTTCATAGTAAACTCGATTAATTATTCAACTTAGAATGAAACTAGAAGTACATGCGAGCGTAGGCGTAAGCTGCTTCTGGCGCTTCACCAACACGGCCTTCAACGGACAATACGATGTCTCTTGCTGGACGGTAATTAAAACCAACACTGCCCCAGCGTCGATCTTTGCCATACTCAGCAGGTAACTCGGTATAGTCATAGTTAGGACTCTCTACATCCCAACCTTCATATTCTTCATGGTTAACTGATGCGATAATTTCCCAAGATTCTGTGAGATCATATTTACTACTGAGGGTAAGACCGTAATTGCGGAAAGTTTCATAAGCTAAATGAACATCGCCACTTTCACGAGTAGAAAGGTCTTCATCTTCAATGAAGCCATTGAAGCCAATAGCTAAATCTGAAGTGATATTTACTCGCATGCCTAAACCTGCAAGTTTTTGTTCACCATATTTAGACTCACCTTCTGAGCCGCCACGTGTTTCAACACCCGCTACAACTGAAATAAAATCAGTCTTCCAGCCGACATAACCGTTTACGATGTCACCTTGTGGAGAGCCATTCTTATGCTCACCTTCGTAAGAATATGAAAATCCATAAAATAAATTTTCAAACTTAGCTTCGTACTTAACTGTGTTTTCCTGATCTCCTGCTTCACCTGTTTCAACAGATTTATTGAATGTGAAATCACCATAATGATCATATTCATCAAATGCAGTATCAGTTAAACCAAGCTCTATCCAATGGTTGTCATCAAATACATAGCCGACATACATTTTGTCGATGGCAAGTTCAAACTCACCATCGCCACCAAGCCAGTTCCTACGCTGATAATCGAGCTCTAAACGATAGATATATTTCTGTCTTTGCCCTTTAACCCCTAAAGTAGCAAAGCTGTCATCTACATACCCTTTGGTATCGTAAAACTCATCATGGTTGTAATCTGCATTGGTACCAAAATGACCACCAACACCCACTTCACCATACAAGCTAATATAATCTCCATTGTCCTCTTCATGTAATGTCACGGCACTGGCAGCATTAACACAAAAAAGTGAGGCAAGGGCGATTGCAACGGTTGTTTTTTTAAGCATCGCGTTTATTTCCATTAGTAAAGTACAGCCCTTTTTAATTGGCTGAATTCGGACTTTATAATTAATTATGTGAAGTTAATTTATTGGAACGTAAGAAAGTCGGACACCATCAAAAAATTAAATAGTGAACGCTAAAGACTCTTAAAAGTTATAAAGATGTTAAGTGGCAAAATTTAAAAGCAAACAAACTTATTAAAATAATTTTTATAAAACCAAATCTAAACTCAAAACTAAACTTGAATAATAACCTGATCATAAATAAATCAATTCAACGACTAAATAAGCCCCTAACAAAAGATAGGGAAACGTAAAGCCTTTACTTTTTTGTCACAAAAAGACCATATAAATCAACTTTACAATAATATGTAAGCAGCTTAATTATGGCAAGTTACAATTTGAGGTCACACTGTTAACGACTAAACAGAAGTGTTTATTTTGTATAAGCAGAAAACAAAATAAGTAACATCTAAACTATTACTCATTAATTGTTCTAAAAATAAAACAAGGTGCAAATGATTAATTTAAATTTAACGTAAAAACTGATAGTTATAAAAAACAAGGAAAGTTAAATTTAAAAAAAATTTACGAAATACTAAAAGTGAATAATATGTAAATTATATAAATCTAATGCAACCGTTTAAAAAACAAACTAAAACCGAGCGATTATCATCCAACACTTGGCATGTATTAGTTAAATATTTACTGAAAATAATCTTAAAAAAATGATGAGTCAGTCAAAAAAAGCTTGTTACATTTTGTATGATGCAAAAACATGACAGCTAAAGAGGTGATATATCGCTGCTTTGAGCAGTGAATCGAAGTTAGATTAATAGGCTAGGACTTAAAAGCGAAATAATGGCTTATAAGCTCTACTTACGACTCTCAGTAAAGCTCATTGATTTCATATGACAGTTTACCTCATCAACAGTAAAAGTTGGTGACAGGTCAGATATCGATAAGAAAGTGAGTTACCTGTTTGCAAGAGACTGGGGGGTGATAAATATGTTCAACAAAGCGAATGAAGCAAGAATTTAATTTTTGTGCCTTTGAAAGACTCCAATCTCTATACAAAAACACCTTCAAATCAAGTGATTTGAAGGTGTTAACAAAGGTTTTATCACGTCGCGCATAGCAACTTTGTTGGCAACTATTTGCCCCAGCTTGTCATCTTATAACCTTTGACAGCGTAGAATAAGATAAACAAGTAACATGGGATCATCACTAAATAGCCACCTTGCATTCCTAGAGAGGTTGCAGAACTTGTTAACCCCCAAAATACAGGCCCGAATGCACCACCAGCAATACCCATAATTAATAGTGCAGAACCTGTGCTGGTTAACTTACCCATACCCGATAATGCCAATGGCCATACTGCAGGCCAAACAATCGCGTTAGCTAAACCTAAGAAAGCAATCATCAATAAGGTATCTGGTAATTGAGCACCGCCAAATGGCACCAATATAATGTTAGCAATCGTGAAGGACTCGCTATCACCAAACACAATACCAAGCGATAAGATAACACCCAGCACAGCACTTATTAACAAGGCATTTGGTTGAGATATAAATCGTGGAATACAGATAATCCCCAAGCTATAACCAATTACCATACAAACCATAGTGTATGACGTCATCACACCATAATTTTCAACACCTAAGGTTAATGCGTATGTGCCGATAGTGTCGCCAGCAATAACTTCAACCGCCACATAAACAAACAATGCAACCACACCTAAAGCAAGGTTAGGTCGTGCTAACGCTTCTTTAATTTGGCCTTTGCCTGATGCTTCTTCAGCTTCTTGCTCTAATTCTGGTAAAGGAGACTTCTTAACAGCAAAAGCTAACACACCTATGAATATTGCCATGCCTAAGTAAGGAAGAATCAAGCTGTTGGCCATCTCATCAATCTGAATTTGAGTTAGCGTAGTGCCGACGCGATCTTTAAAACTATCAAGAATGAGTGCGGTAAATACCATAGGCGCAATAACTCCTGCACCTTTATTCAAAATCCCCATTACACTCACACGGGCTGCTGCAGACTCTTCAGGACCTAAACGAACCACATATGGATTAACTGCGGTTTGTAATAACGTCTGCCCTGTTCCCATCACCAACTGCGCTAACAAAAACAATGGAAATATTTGGGTCTTAGCGGCTGGTATAAACATTAAACCAGCGACCATCATGATCCCCATACCCAATGCCATTCCAGACTTATAACCCACTTTACGAATAACCCAAGCAGAAGGTAGCGCTGTAAAGGTCACTGCAATATAAAATGAGAACAAGATAAGTGAAGCTTGAAACGGAGTGAGTTGAAGAATTTGTTTTAGATACGGCATCAAAGAGCCGTTTAGCCAAGTCGCAAAACCTAGAACGAAAAAGAGAATAGCGACAATCGCCATTGGCAGTAAACTGCTTTTTTGCTGACTGTTGTTCATTGTAGTTTCCATAAACCTGCTTCTTATTATCATTAATAACTGGCATTAATCTAAGATTATTGCCCCATATGAGTCTTATTGTTATTGAGGTTTTTAGCACTACCATGATGCCGAATTGTTAATTCATTTCATAGTAATTACGCGATTCATGTTAAAACATAAACACCCCAAAGACAACGCTGTCATTCCATTAACTGGTACAACCATAACAAGTGAAAAATCAGGCTTTAAAAACTTCCATCAAGCCAAACACTTAAAACTACGCGGTCAATCGGTAAACTAGGATCTGTTGTTCTTTCAAGTTTGTTTTAGCACAGAGTTGTTGGCCACTTATACAAGGCAGAGACTTTGTGGTGTAGTTACACCTACATAAAAAGTCGATAATGCAGTAAAAATCGCTAACAAACTCTGCCCAAAGGGTTCGACTAAAAGCGTTTGACTCTTTGTTGGATGAGTCTTTGTGAATAAAGAGGTGCTTAGATGACTAGGCATCAATCCATCCGTCTCAATTAAAACGCTTTCATTTCGAACGAAACTTAACCAGCAAAGAACAACAGGTCCTAAATTCTAATAAATATTTTACGTTGATATAGCCACAACAATGCTAACCATTGCACAGCTAGTAAACTAATAACAGCAAGTAATTGCTGCCAACTCTGGGGAGCGGCATTGACTGCCCCGCCAAATAAACTTTGCGCAAAGTAATGCCAATTCATCAAGCTAGATGCAAGATATATAATGATGGCATTAGTACCTATCACCACAAAAACAAATGACCATCTTTGCCATTTAAGCACGTCAACTAGGCTATAAAAGACAGCTAGTAAAATTATGCTCCAGCCTGAGGTGACTAAAACAAAGCTACTGGTCCATAAATCTTTATTAACAGGAATGACTACATCCACCTGCCAGCCTAAAGCTAAAAATAAAGCACCAAATAACACTAGAGAAATGACCTTAACCCATTCACCAGAAAACTTACTTATAGCGGCCTGCTCTTTTACTAAATATTGCCCAACAAATACGCCTATTAAGCCATTAACCACTGCTGGTATGGTTGATAAAATACCTTCAGGGTCTAATGGACGGTTTTGGTATGAAATACCAGGAAGCAATAAAGTATCGATATATGCATTAATACTTCCAGCCTGAGTAAACTGCCCAGCCTGACCATTAGGAAATGGCACATATAATTGCAGCAATCCATAACCGATTAATATTGTTATGGCGCTAATAATTTGAGTTCGCATGCTTGTGTGCCAAACCAGCATTGCACCAATAAACCAAGCAAAACCAATTCTTGCTAATACACTTGCATACCTTACTTGTTCAGGGTCAACAGGAGCGCCTGTGCCCCAACCGTGGTTATAAAGCACACCTAAAATAATCAATAACCCTAAGCGCTTTATAGCGTGACGATAAAGAGGCATGCGCTGAGCTAAAGGTAGCTTATCTAACCTTTTCGGTGATAAGCCTAGGGCAACACCCGATAAAAAGATGAATAACGGAAAAATAACATCGTAGAAAGTAAAGCCATGCCATTGACTGTGATGCATTTGACCATCAAACCACTGCCATCCACTCCAACCAGTTAAAAGCAGTAGTGCTACAAACAGTCCTTCACCACCCAATATCCAAAACATATCAAAACCACGAAGTGCATCTAGAGACATAAGACGTTTCTTAATCGGTTTTGATTCTCTTGCAGTAATCTTAGAGGTGCTGCCAGACATACCAACAGCATTTGATGCTTCATTGGACATCCTGTTAAGCCTCTTGCTGTGAGTCGGATGTCTCTGAAAAGACTAACTCGCCATTGATATACGTTTGGCTTACTGTATTTTTATTATTTAGCAAAACAAAATCGGCTTGTTGACCGACTGTAATTGTTCCTAAATTCTGCTTATCCAGATATTGAGCAGGATACAATGATGCCATTCTTAACGCCTCTTCATGGCTTAAACCTAACATACTGACACTGTTATTAACTGCGCCAACCATGTCCAATACGCATCCAGCAAGCTCACCCGATTTTGCATTCAGCCTATCACCTTGCCTGATAACTTCAGTACCAAACAATTCGAAACTGGCATTATCATCCATACCGACTGGAGGCATGGCATCGGTTACTAGCATGACTTTGCCTTGTGGCTTGGCTTTAATTGCTACTTTTGCTGTAGCGCTGTGAACATGATGACCATCTACAATTAATCCGCACCAAGCTTGTTCACTTTCTAATGCCGCCCCCACCATGCCAGGCTCTCTTGAACCGAAACCTGACATTGCATTAAATAAATGAGTAAATCCGTCAGCCCCAGCTTCTAATGCTGCAACAACCGTAGCGTAATCGGCATTTGAATGACCTAAGCAAACCTTAACGTCATTAGCGACTAAGGTTTTAATGACCTCAGCTGATACGTTTTCTGGTGCTAACGTTACGACTTTAATGCCTAAATCTTTACGAGAAAATATGCTGAGTTCTTCATCTGAAATACTGCGAATAAATGACTGAGGGTGGACACCTTTTTTGGGCACACTTAAATGCGGGCCCTCAAAGTGTATTCCTAAAACGCCAGCAGTTTTTGATGCGATGGCTTCTGCTACTGCGTCAGCAGCCTGAGCCATAACTTCAACTTGATCGGTAATAAGAGTAGGTAAAAAACCTGTGGTACCAAAGCGTGAATGCGCTGCACCTATGGTTTTAATACAATTTAACGTTGGCTGAGCATTGAATAATGCCCCGCCACCGCCATTAACTTGCACATCAACAAAGCCTGGCACTAATGTACCTTGTAAATGAGTCACGTTTTCAAGCTCATACTTGTCTACCAATTGAAGATCCAAGCCTTTTTCGGCTATTAGGTTGATAGCTGAAATCACGCCATTATCGACTGTTATTGCAGCTCGAGGCATGAATTGCTCGCCATCAAAATATTTATCTACAATCAGAGTTTGCTTCATAATGTGTCTCTTTAAGGCTTTATATATTTTGTTTAACTGTCTTTTTAAATATCTGATTTTTTTATCAATTACAAAGTTTGAGTGACCTTTTTAAGCCCTTCAGGCTGATCTGGGTCAATACCACGTGCAACCGCAACTGCCGCAACATCGATATAAAAACGTTGTAATAGCGCTAATGGGGCAACACGTGGATGGATCTCAGTTGATGTTTGATTTAAATGAACTAAATCTGCACCACGCTGCTTCACATTTTCAATTTGTTCGATATGACTTTCATAAGACTCATCATTAATGCAGGCATCAACAATAGCGAGCTTTTTCTCAACTAATGTTACTGGGCCATGTAAAAACTCTGCGCTGCTGAAAGACTCGGCATGAATAGAGCACACCTCTTTCATTTTTAACGCAATTTCTTTAGTTACCGCATAACCTAAACCACGACCTAGTACCACTAGGTTGTTAACACCCTCTAATGACTCTGGTGTTAATTGAGGCGCTGAATCTACAGCAACTTGTAATGCTTTAGGCATAGAGTCTACTGCAGTTGCAAGTGATTCACTTTGTGTCCACTCTGCTGTTAATTGCACAATAGCAGAGAGGGTTGCTAAATAACTTTTGGTAGCAGCAACTGCTTTTTCTTCTCCTGCACGAAGTGGCAATACCACATCGACGATATCTTTAATTGGCGCAGTTTCATCATTCACAAGTGCAACACAAAATGCACCTGCATTTTTAGCCATTCTCGCTTGCGCTAAAATATCAGGGCTACGACCTGATTGAGAAATAACAATGACTAAACCACCTTCAAGTTGTAATGACTTACCATATACACTGGCAACTGACGGTGCAGCAGCAAAAGTAGGAATGCCCACTTCAATCTCAAACAAATACTTGGCAAAAACACCTGCATGATCTGAAGAACCACGGCCAACAATCATCACAAACTTAGGCTTAAAAGCTCGTAGCTTTTCACCCAGCTCTTTTGTTAAACCTGCATTAGCAGCAAGTTGTTCAGCAATTTTTTGTGGTGCAGAGCGAGCTTCTAGCTCCATAATTGTATCTGTCATCGGTTTAACCCTATTAAATGTTGTTAGTTAAGATGCAAAATTGCAACTCACTGATGTTTGGATAAAATAGTTGAGTTAGGTTTTCCAAGTGCGACTCGACGAAACCCTTCCTGATTAATTAGTATTTAAACGTTTCTTTTAGCAAACAAACCTTTTATAGAGGCTTTTTTACTTAATCAGTTGTGCTTACTTCAATGATTATTGCGCAAATTGTTATTGAGAAAGCTGTTTGGCAAACTCTTGCTGAGCAAACAAAATGGCACCGATTTCCGGTGGAGACATAGCAAGCTCAACCCGGGCAGCGACATCTTCGTCTAGCCATTTACATAAAGGCTCAGCTAAGCCACCGATCATCGAAAAACGAGTAGGGTTAATTGCAAATAGTTTACGAGCCATATCACTAATATATTGAGCGCCTTGTTTTACAATTAATGTCGCTACTTCGTCGCCCTGCTCTGCTTGCTGTAATACAATTCGTGCTAACTTGGCATAAGTACTAGAAGACTGACCCGCTAGGTTTTCTACAATCCCCATCGCATCTGACACATTAAAATGATTTAAAATAGGCTGAGTTAAGCCTGTGTCTTGGGCAAAGCCATCAAGATTCAATAACACATGCTCAGCTGCTTGCTGACCTAGCCATGCTCCGCTGCCTTTATCACCCAACGCAAAACCATGCCCACCAATTAACAAACTTTGTTCACCTACATGAGCATACCCGCAAGAGCCGGTACCTGTGATAATCACTGCACCATCGTTACCTTCATGGGCGCCGATACAGGCAGTATGTAAATCAGTGGTAAGGTACATTTTTGCGAATGGGTGCTGCCATTGAGTCACTAATTTAAATAAACGCGGAACATTTACCCCAGCAAGTCCAAGACCAGCAATCAAGGAGTTAACATCTTCAGAGGTGAGTTTGGCGTCTGCGATAGCCAGTTCAGTCGAAGCAAGAATAGATTCAAAAGTTTGCTCTAAGCCATGCAATGGATTGGCTCGTCCTGCGACTCCCGTTCCGAGAACACCTTTGTTGGGACAAAAAATTGTAGCGCGGCATTTACTGCCACCGCCGTCGATGCCAATAAAAAGCTGTGATTCAGATTGCATATTAACGCCCATGACATCCCTCTTATCTCTTCTATTTAAGCCGTGATAATGAACTTTAAAATAACGTTGATATTCGAATAAAACTCACGCTATTGCTGGCTTATTGAATAAGTTAACTTTATGTTACACCAAAAATGACAGCGTTGTCATTTAATTTTTAGACATCTTGATCAAATCACTTACAAACAATCACTAACGTATTGTTTTAAAATGAATACTAAGCTTAAAATAAATATCTAAATATGAATTTCATTGTTATTTTGAATATAAAAAAGGCGTTAACATAGTGTTTAACGCCTAATATTGTTTTTGAATAGATTCAGCTGTTTAATTAGAATTTTTGCTTTACCTATCAAACTGAGTTTATTAATACGTTATCTATTTATAAGCTCAAACTTCTGCCTTTTCTGTTTCCATCTGGTGCGACTGAACGAACCTCAACTGTGCCAGACACTTCAATAGGCTGCTCATAGCGAGTCCAGACTGCATTGTCATCGCGATATTCAATCTGCAAACCAGGAAAAGCAACGTTGGCATGTAGCTTACCGTTAATAATCTTTGCACCCACTGTTGGTAATCGATAAGCAATATTGGCTATATCCAGCTTGGCTAATTCTTTCTGTCCAAGTGTATTGGCCAGCTCATTCCATTGTCGCTGTTGTTTATTGCGTAATTCCGCCGTAAAGAAACCTGAGTTAGCATCGTATAAAACGCCATTATATTGATAAGGCACTTCCCATTTAGCCTTATGCCAAGCTTTCTCTGCTAGCATTAATACTCTTGGGTACATCATATATTCAGCAACATCATCACTACGTATGGTTTCACTCCAAATTTGACCTTGTATGCCGCTAAAGCCTTTTCCTTTCTCTAAAGGGCCAGATATTAAGTTACCCTTGTCATCCTTTTTAACCCTATCATCTGCAACGAAATCATTGCCTTCGATGTCCTGCCACTGCTCAGCATTAGCTGGTAAATTATCTGGCATAAAGCTGAAAATCTTTTGGCTATTTAGTGCTCGACCTGCCCAATAATAACCGTGCTCTTTTGGGTCTGCTTCATAAGGGAAGTCAAAATAAAGTACTTCAGGATTTGAAAGCACCGCATCCCAGCCAAGATTTGCCTGTTTATGGGCACGCTTATAGCCATCATGAGATATTACATCCCAAACATTACTTTGACTTTTAGCTGGCATATTTGAAGGGTTAGTATGGCTCATGCCATCGCTCCACCCAGCAGGTTCAATACCTTTGGCTGCAATCGAGTTTGATAATCGCTCAATAAAGTATGCGCCTAAATCATCAACCGAAGACACGCCTCTGTCATTACTTGCAACAAATGCCAAACACTGTGGTGATTGCTTCCATGCCCCAGCGGTTTCATCTGCGCCGATATGGTAACGATGTAGCGTATGGTTTGCTTGCTGATGCAGCTTTGCTATTTCGCTAATCACTTTATCTACAAAATGGAATGTCGACTCCATACAAACATTCAATGTATTGTCACTGTAATATTGTACTGATGAATAAACGGTTTTATCCTCAGCGTCTGACAATAAATATTCATTAGCAGCAACTTCATTTCCTGCTGCCATAAATTGGCGATATCGTGCATCCATAGACTTTATTGCCGCTCGAGAATGCCCAGGCATATCCATTGATGGAATCACTTCGACCTGACGGGCTGTGGCATATTGTAGTATTTCAATATAGTCGGCTTTACTGTAATAACCGTTAACTTTACTATCAGCAAAAGGGCCACTACCTAACTGTGGGATAAGACAGGTTGTTTCGGTTAAATCATGACAACGTTTACTACCGATATCTGTTAATTCTGGTAATCCGTCAATTTCTAAACGCCAACCTTCATCATCAGCCATATGTAAATGCAATTTATTGAGCTTATAAGCAGCCATTTGGTCGATTAAATCTAAGATCATTTGTTTGCTATGGAAGTTTCGAGCGACATCCACATGCATGCCACGAAAGTCATAACGCGGGCTGTCTTTTATTTGTAGGGCATTGAGTGACAACTCATCTGGTGTAATTAACGCCGCAATCGATGCGATACCGTAAGAGAATCCTGCTTCATCTGCAGCAGTTATGGTAATTTCATCCGCTGCTAGTTCAAGCTGATAGCTCCCACCAACTCTAATTTGTGAATCAGTGACTAACTGTAATGCTAAACCACTGTTATTTGATGCAACCCCTATGCGGGATAATCTTGCCAGAGCCGCTGCAACCGCTTCAGGGTTTACTTGATTATAACTAACATTAATCCCTTTTGTTAAATCAACCACTTTGTCTGATGAGGTGACAGAAATACTATCTGGAGTAGGAATTATTCGGTTTTCAGCTAGAGCGTGACTAAACGATATATTTTGGTTTGCATCAAATAATACTTCAGCTTTCGCCCAAACAAGCTGATCTTTTTCAGTGCGGCGATATTGTCTTTTAGCATCAGTGAAAGCTTCAACATATGGACGCTGCTCCATTCCTGTTTCAGTATCGATGGTCACTTTAGTGCTATCAATGACTGCAGGTGTTAAGCCTTCGACAACAATGTAGTAGTTAGGCATAGGATCGGTTTCAGATAACTGCCATAACTCACCTCTAAAGTTGAGCGTTTTAGTCTCACCAGCTTTAAAACCAGTAAAATTTTTGGTTGGTGTAATTTGGTGTAAATCACCTTGTACTCGCTTAATCTCAAACTCGGGGTTTAACACTTGCTGAACTGGGCGCATTTGGCTGTAAAAAATTGACCAATTTCTATCTGAAATATTCTGAGCGCTAGTAAAATCTATTTCAGCAATAAAGCAACGTTGATCTTGCTGATCTTCTGCGCAGGCTTCTTGCGGGACATTGCTCACCATACGATAAGTCACATTCAGTTGCTCAGCGAATTGATTAAGCGCAGCTTGAGTCCAACTATGAGTTGTACTTTCAGTTTTCAACGATGGTTGACTCTCTGAGCTTGAGTCTATCTTAACTTGGGCTTGATTTTCTGAAGATGAATGCTGACAACCAGCAACCCCTAACGACAATAATAATGCTGATGCGATGATAGTCTTATTCATATGTTCCTCAGTTTATTCCTTGTTATTACTAACGCTAACAGTTCAGTGTATTTGAAATTAGTGGTAAAAAATGACTTTTAACTATCTCTTTATTTTTTATCAGAATAAACAAGCTGGTATAAAGATTTTGAATAAAAAAGACAAAAAAATAGCTGGGAACCATAGGATGAACCCAGCTTATACTCGTTTCTGGGGAGAGACTAAAAGTATAAAATCAATTGTGCCTCGCCCGACCGAAGCACAATCAATGACATGGATAAAAGACCTCTTCCTTACCCATGCGGACCTTAAAACAACGAATCACACAAGCCATGACAACGCTGTCATTTATAATCTACAGAATAATGTTTTGGATTTCTACACTTTTTTAATCTTTAGCCACAGATAATTAACAATGTTAATTATTTACGCTATAAAACAGACAGTTAACCATTCCGCCATTCTTAAAATAAACTGAACCATGTTAAGAA
This sequence comes from Shewanella goraebulensis, assembly GCF_030252245.1. NCBI lineage: Bacteria > Pseudomonadati > Pseudomonadota > Gammaproteobacteria > Alteromonadales > Shewanellaceae > Shewanella > Shewanella goraebulensis. Next base: position 1,599,682 of record NZ_CP126972.1, on the reverse strand, counting down.
AAGTGATGTATACCAGAGGTTAATCTTAAAATTAGCGACAATAAAAAAGGCATTAATCGCGATAAGGTAATTTATACCATGCGAATAATGCCTTTATTTGACCATCAAGTTTACTTGAGTCGGCCTTAAGGGGCTATCAGTCCCCCCAAGATTATGCTTTAGACATAATCTCTGTACGTGCCAAACGATTAACTTGGTTCAATGATGAAAGGTGGCCATAAATAGGACCTAATAAACCACGTTTTCTAAGCTCTAAATAATCTTCATCAGATAATTCGTTAAGCTTAGCTTCATCAATTAAATATAGACCATTGATGTTACGCTTCTCACCCGCTACATCAACTGTAAGCGTTTGAGTAGTCAGTAATTCTTTTTCGGCTAAGAAACCTAAGATGTTACGGCTGGCTTGATCTTGTTCAAAATGAGCAATTAGTGCTTTCTTGCGGTTTTCTAGGTATTCAGTTTCTTTCTCACCTTCGAATAATGCTTGGCCTTCAGTTTTACTTACTTCAGCTGCTTCTTCGCGAATACCAATCCAAACTTTATCTTTTACATCAGGGTTTAATACTAAACCAAGTGGATAGTCACGCACGACAGCCGGGATATAAAGCCCTTGCCATTTGCCATCTTTAACACTTAAATTCTGACCAGGCTTAAGGCCTAGCATAGCAACAGCTTGAAACTCACCATTGTCACTATTTTTTACGAATACAATCGGGTATTCAGTTGCTGCACGACCAATTTCGTGCAAAGTTACTGGAACAATATGCTGATCTGCAACATGGTTATAGCTTGTTGGAGTGATTTTTAAATCACCGTGCTTTGCATGTTCAAGTAACGTAATTTGGTTAGACATCTTGGCTCCTTCAGGCGCTTCTAATCAATAAAAATATAAATTGGGATTCAAATCCCTTTTAGTTTAATTTTCCGTATTACAATTTCGCTTGCAGATTAAAATGTAATTCCACAATTTTTAAATGATGCTGCATGAATAGCGACTTAGTGAATGCCTATGTGAACCATTCACTATCATTTATCTGTTGCTAACGTTACCGTATTGAGAAATAAAGTACCACCAGCTTACTAGTTTTATTGGGGTGTATTAGATTGTTTTCAAGCCAAATTGCTTAATTTTATTTAATAATGCTCTATGCTCTGGCAATTCAGCAGCTAAGCCTTTACCGATCTTTTCAATCTGAGCTATTTGTTGCTGTGCTATGTGATGATATGACTCCGATAAATTAGCGGCTTTAGTTTGATATTTCATCCCATAAAGCACGTAAAGGTAATTATCGATGTTGAATACTTCGAAACGGGAAAATAAATCATCAGTAAGAGGGCTGTAATTCTGCCATAGCGCCATTTTGTGCTTTAATGGCTCAGGAATAGACTCTGGATGGCGGTTATCAATCCAAAAGTCAGAGTCAGTTCTATCAGAAATACAATAATGCAGCTTGGCAAATTCAACGACTCGCTCCCATGCATACGTCATGGTGTTATTGAAACGTTCAGATAATGCTGGCATTTGCGCCATGGTCTGCGGTAAACGTTTAGCAAGATAACCTGCTGCAAAATCAGTAAGCAGTATAGAAGTCGCCTCTATGGGCTCTAAAAAACCTTGCGCAAGGCCTAATGCCACACAGTTTTTAAACCAAAACTTTTCTCTATACCCTACCTTCATCGGAATTTCCCTCGAAGCTAAGCTAGCTAACTTACCACCAAGGTAACGATCAAACTTTTGTTCAGCTTCTGAAGATGTCATGTGATTATCTGAGTAAACAAACCCAGTACCACGGCGCTCAGGTAAAGCAATATCCCACACCCAACCAGCTTGGTGAGCTGTGGCAATAGTATAAGGAGGAATAGCATACTCTTCAGTGATAGGAACCTGAGCGACAATAGCCTTATTAACAAATAATTGTTTAGACTTATCGACAAACGGAACTTGAAGCTTTTTAGTTAATAGAATCGACTCAAAACCGCTACAGTCGATAAAAAAATCAAATGCCAATTCTCCAAGCTTATCGGTTTTAAGTTGAGTCAGATTGCCTTCATCATCAATATCAGCATCAAGCACATTTGCTTGTAGATGCTGAACCCCCAATTTACTGGTTGCATTACTGGCGAGTAATTTGGCAAATTTAGCAGCATTAAGATGATAAGCGTAACTGACTTTACCGCCATACTCTGGCGTAGTGATTAATTTCGGCGCTTTTAACGCTTCACAGATATAATGTTGCGGGGAAACATTTTGCGAATAGGACGTTGATGAGTTTGAATGAGTTGCTTGCTGATGAAGCCACTGTGGCGTTAAATCAGCCCCTAACGGGCTTGGCACATCAAATAAGTGATGATAACTATTATTCTCTCCGTGCTTGGTTTTATCTAACCAATTGCAGAATTTGATAGATTGCTTAAAACTTACATCACAGTCTCGAATAAAGTCTGTTTCACGAATGCCAAAGCTTTGCAGAGATTGCTTAATCGCTGGAACAGTCCCCTCTCCTACACCAATGGTTGGAATATCAGGAGACTCGATTAGTGTCACGGTAACATTAGGCAGTAATTGAGCCGCTTTGCCAATATGGTTAGCCGCTAGCCACCCAGCTGTGCCGCCACCAATAATGACAATACGCTGTACTTCTTTATTGACCTTATCGACCTCAATCATATCGACCTCAAATTGTTAGCTTTCATTTTTATTATTAGTTTATTTAGCATCTTACATTAAAAAGCCTAGCAATTAGCTAGGCTTTTTATCAACTTATCAATACTAAATAGTGTTTAGAAGCGTAAGTTTAAACCCACTTTGTAACGTGCTTCACCTTCGAAGCTCCATGCAGGGTATCCACCTTTAAGTTCAGGTTTAACTTCAGCATCATCAGGCGCAACACCTAATTGAACACTGTCTTCTTCGAGTAAATTTACAACTTCAAAAGTGATACCTAAGTATTCTGTGATGTTGTAATTTGCACTTAAGTCAAGTGTGCCAAAATCTTGATGTTCACGGTTACCGTAGAAACCTGGTAATTCACGCATCATGTATTCACTACGCCAGTTGTAAGCAACACGTGCAGAGAAGTCTTCCATCTCGTAATAACCCACTAAGTTAACAGTGTGCTTTGAAGAGTCTGAGAAAACACTCACTTCATCAGGATAGTTCTCAGCAGAAGCATCTGAATCTGCAAAAGTATAGTTCGCAGAGTAACCGAAACCGTTATCGAAACCGTCTTGGATTTGCAACTCGATACCTTGGATTTGACCACCTGTACCATTTTTCTTACTCGATACAGTCCAACTATCTTCGCCTGAATCAGGGTCAGTAATGCCGATGCTTTCATCTAACTTTTGTTCAGAAGTAACAAACGAGCTAACATCTTTAATGAAGTATGCTGCACTCATTAATCCATCAGGACTAAAGTACCATTCAACACCTAAATCTGCTTGAGTGGCTTTAAATGGCTCAAGAGCAATATTACCAGTATTGACTACTTCGTTACCTGCTGTGCCATCTTGATAACCCACTAAAGAAGATGAAGCAAACATATCAGCATAATTAGGACGTGAAATCACCTGCGATGCAGAAGTACGAATAATAACGTCTGGTGCAACGTCAAAGGCAATGTTCACACTTGGTAGTACATCGCTGTAGCTTGCATCTGCTGTACTTAAATTATCAGCATATGAACCATCAGCTTGTAATGCAAAGTAATCAGAAGTTGCATCAGTCGAGATATAACGTAAACCGAAGTTACCACGCATGCCGTCAGCTTCAAAATTAGCCATTAAATATAAAGATAAGTTTTCTTCGTTGATGGTACCGTAACCTGACTTATATACTGGACCTTCAGTTGAGAAACCATCAATAGCTGCTTTTGCATCCTTTAGCATGGCATCCATATTAGGCTTAGGTAAGGTATAACCAGCACCCGACGAGATTTGACCGCTGTAGTAAGCAGATGCATCTTTTGCAGTGATATCAGATCTAACATTAGCAGGTAAAGTCAGCATGCTAACATCATGGTCTGCATAACGAATACCCGTTTTGAATGCGGTGATTGCACCTAAATCTGTTGGTATTGTAAAGTCGACTTGTGCGTATGTTTCTTCATCAGAGTTTGGTTGCTTTTTAAGCGCCCAACCTGCAGGAGACAATTGACCGCCAAAGTCTTCAGCGGTGAAGTTTTTATTAGCGACATCAATATTAATGACTTCACCAGTGGCATCATATGTACCGGCATAATCTGCAGCTGTACCTAACCAGAAACCGTAGTTAGAGGTTAATTCTGTACCACCTTCAGATTTAGTATTACCAACACGACCTTCTACTTTGAAGTTATCATTTTCATAATCGAAATTAAAATCATAAGTATTTGAGTCCATGCTAGCTTGACGAGCCCAAGTTTGTGCCCAACCCGGATTTGCGCCATTGCCATCACGACGATAGAAAGTACAAGTTCCTAAAGAATTACGCTGTTCACAAGCTTCATCTTTATCATCTGGGAACATAACAAATAATGACGTATTGGCATTATTTGCTTTCATATCCAGACTCATGAAATCTAGACCAAAATTTAAGTTATCTGTTGGGCTATATTGTAATGCACCGTTAATTGCTGTTCGTTCACGGTCTTGTTCAAATGTAGTAGGAACAATATCGCCCCAACCAACTAATGACTCAATGCCATTACGTTGATAACTTGTTTCTGATACTGCCGCTGAAAGTAGGAAACCAAAGTTCTCGTTCTCATTTTTCCAGCTATATAAGCCTGACAACTCAGGATCAGTCTCTTCAGAAACACTTCCGTAGTCTGCTTTAGCACTAACGAATACAGAGTTTGCATCTAAATCTAATGGTTTACGCGTTTTAACGATGACTGTGCCACCGATACCGCCTTCAGGTAAATCAGCCTGAGACGATTTGTACACCTCAATACCACCCACCATTTCTGATGGTAATAAACTGTAGTTAAAGCTTCTGTCAATAGACTGTTGGTCAAACCAACCAGTTGAAGCAACTGAATGGCCATTTAATAAGGTACGAGTCAAGCTGCTTGAAGCGCCACGAATTGAAACACCTTGCCCTTGACCAAACTGACGACTAACCGCAACACCAGGTATACGTCCTAATGACTCACCCACGTCACCATCAGGAAATTTACCAATATCTTCAGCAGTAACGGCATCAACTACAGCGTTAGAAAAACGTTTATCATTAACTGAAGCCTTCATCGAGGCACGCATGCCTTTAACTTCAATTTTTTCGATGTTTTCATCTGCAGTTTCAGCATCGGCTGCTAAAGCACCAACTGAAACCATACTGCCAAGTAAGATAGCAATGTTAGTTGCTAAAACATTTTTCTTAAAATTAATAGGTCGCATCTTCATTTCCCTTCCATAACTTTATTATCGTTTTTGGATACATAACCATTCCAACTGGAATGACAACGCTGTCATGTCTAGAACAAACATTACACAATTATTAACAGGCTTGCCACAACAAAATAACTTAAGCGCGATATTTCTGTTCAAAAAACAGTAATGACTAGTATTACATTTTTCACATAAATTAAGAAAATCAGTGGTTTATAAAAAACGTTTCCTGCATCATTTTTGCTACATTTATTTTTCTAAAGGTACTCATCCAACCAGAAAGACAATCGGCCATTGCCTATTTCGTCAAAAATAAGCACTATTAGGCATATTCAACTTATCTGATTTCATCTAATAGACGCTTTGATCACAATTTATTGGGGGATAAATGTCATCAAATAGAGATAAATATCTGCTAAGTTAGTCGCCTGAATCAAAGAGCAAAATTATAATGAAAGTAACCATCAATGATGTCGCCAAGCATGCAGGCGTTTCGATCAAAACTGTTTCACGAGTGACCAACAAAGAGTCATCTGTAAGACAGGCAACAATTGATAAAGTTAACGCTGCAATTAGCGAACTCAACTACCAACCTAATCTAGCTGCTAGAAATTTAGCGAGTACAAAATCATATGTCATTGGTTTTATCTATGATAATCCCAATGCTTACTATGTCATTGATATGCAGAAAGGTATTTTGTCAGCTTGCCAAGATAAAGGTTATGAACTGCTCATCCACCCTTGTGATGCAAAATCTATAGATATTTGTGAAGAGCTCACCCAAATGGTCAAGCATTCACGTTTATCTGGCCTAGTCCTGACACCACCTATGTCTGAAGATCCAAAAATCCTTGCTGCATTAGATAAAATTGATGCTAATTATGTCCGTATTATTGCAGGTGAAAACACTGAATCAGAAAACGGCTTAACTGTCTTAGTTAATGATAAGCATGGCGCACTAGAAATCACCCAGCACCTTATTGATATTGGGCATTCAGACATAGGGTTTCTTAGTGGTGATCAGCACCATGAATCAACCAAGGAACGTCTAACAGGCTTTAAGGACGCATTAACTCAAAACCAATTATCTGTCGTTAATGACTGGATATTAGACGGGCAGTATTCTTTTGAATCTGGCGTGGAAGGTGCAAATAAATTAATTAACTTATCTAAGCGCCCCACTGCAATTGTCGCATGTAACGATGAAATCGCTGCAGGAGCCTTGTTTGCGGCAAGGTTAGCTGGGTTAGATATACCTAAAGACCTTTCAATCGTTGGCTTCGAGGATAGCCCTTTCTCTCGCCAAACTTGGCCAAAACTCACCACTGTGCATCAGCCCAATGTTAAAATTGCCAAGGTAGCAACTGAGTTGCTTATTGCAAATAGCAAAGCAACTGTAGAACAGAAATCAATGGTGTTTACCCCAGAGCCTGTTATTCGGGACTCTTCAGCGAATCGTTAACAAAAAGCCAAACCTTTTACTGAAAAGTGACACTGCAACAAAAAAGCCTCTAAACAATAAATGTTAGAGGCTTTTCTATTATCTGGGTTTAGCTTGGGGCTAGAAACGAAATGCTTTACACCGCTTCTTCATTCTCTTCACCAGTCCGAATACGGATAACGCGTTCAATATCAGTGACGAAAATCTTACCATCACCAATTTTACCTGTTCGAGCAGTATCAACAATCACTTCAATAGCCTGATCTAATTGCTCATCCTGAATAACCAATTCGATTTTAACTTTAGGAAGAAAGTCGACCATATATTCTGCACCACGATAAAGCTCAGTATGACCTTTTTGACGACCAAAGCCTTTAACTTCTGACACTGTCATGCCAGTGATACCAATTTCCGCAAGTGACTCACGCACATCATCAAGTTTGAATGGTTTAATAATGGCTTCTACTTTTTTCATCAATCACTCCTGGTTATTCTTAAAGTTAGCTATTTAAGGCTATGTAACTTTGAGAGTTTTATCTAAATCTCAATTCGTTTAATACTACTTGAAAGAGAGCTAACTTACAGCTTCAACTTTAAATTATTTTATTTTCAGAAAAGAACCAATTATAGAACTATAGTTAATCTCGAAACTGCAGGATGCGGTATTTTATAAATCAAGGATGAGAAATGATTACCTATAAGCACAATTGTGGCTTTAACTTAGTTGAGTTAATGACCTCAATAACAATTTTCGGTTTACTTTCAACTATTGCTTTCCCTTCATTTAAATCTCTTCAACAACAATTTAGAGTTGATAGTAATTTAAGAACGATACAGAACTCTATGCAATTTGCTCGTAATATAGCGATTAATTATGGTACTAGAGTCACAGTTTGTCCGCTAGTAAATGGAAAGTGTGGTAGAGACTGGGAACAAGGGTTTTCAGTATTTACAGACTCGGGCACTACAAATCAAGTTAATAGTAGTGACGTAATTATGCTTGAGGTGAGTCAATTTCATGAAGAAGATATTATCCAATATAATCGGCTAGCACTTCGCTATCAACCAGATGGTCTAGCTTCCGGAACTAATGGAACGTTAACATACTGCCCACAAACCATAGATAGCCCATACTCAAGAGCGCTTGTTATTAATCAAGCTGGTAGAGTGAGATATTCAACTAAAAAGAACATCACCTGCAAGCCATAACAACTATACAGTAAATTTAACAATTCGCTGATTTTATTTACTCTCTTGGTTATACTAAACAAACATAACCAAGGATAATAAAAATGAAACTTGAATTGAAAGGATTTACGCTTGTTGAACTAATGGTTACTGTTGCCGTTGCAGCTATATTGTTGACTGTGGGCGTTCCTTCACTAACCTCTCTTTACGAAGGCCATCGAGCAAACAGTAATATTAGTAAAATTCATTCAAGTATTCAGTTTGCCAGAAGCCAAGCAGTTAGTTACGGTAGCAGAGTATCTGTATGCCCTTTTAATGGGACTAGCTGTGACACTAACTGGACAAAGGGATTCAGTGTGTTTATCGATAACGGAACATTAGGGACTTTAGATACCACTAACGGGATCCAAGATACAATATTAAGAACAGTAGATAGCTTTGATAGTGAGGACTTTATTACTTCATCTCTAAGCCGTTATACTTTTAACGCTGACGGTTTGATGAACCTTAGTCAAACAGGAAACATCATTTATTGCCCTGGCGAAAAAACCAACCCCGACTCAAAAGGTTTTACTATCGGAGTCTCTGGGCGTATCTCGACGATAGAAACTTCTGTCACATGCCAGTAAAAACTTATATATCATTAATAAAAACGCCTTTCCTATGAAAATATCGGAAAGGCGTTTCCATTCTATATATTGCTAACTAAAAAATTAAATCCAAAAAATTCAAAATCAAATACATGAATTTAATATGTGCTAATTTCTTCATCTAATTTTTGAGCACTTTTCGACTTAAAATCTACGCTGGTTAGAACACATTGTTCAACTCCCCTCACCACAGCGCGTTTACCAGAGGCTGTACTAACTTTTTGGGTTAAAATAGATGCTTGTGATTCTACCTGTTTACTTGGGAGCCAAGTAAACATTGCGATATCATTTCCATAATTAGTTTCTATATAGCACTTGTAAGTACTTGTTAACTCTTCCTCTTCAGCAGCAAAAAGTGAAAGACTAAATAATAAACACAAAACGCAGATCATTAATCGAATCATTCCCAACACTCCTTTGGCAATTTAGCACCAGTCGCATTCAAAGTTATAGCAGTACAATTAGGGTCTCGGGTTATTTGAGTCCCTTTAGCCGATGCAGTAATGGTAAAATCAGCGTTGTTTGTCACTACAGCATCAATTGAATAGTAGCCATTATCAACAACCCAAGGGTCAGCAGCTAACCCTAATTTAGTCATATCTGCTGTATATTTACGATTATCTAAATAAAATTGTTCTTGTCTGTTTGCAATATCCATTAAACCAGCTAAACCATCAGCTCTTGCACCTTTTGCGACGAACTGAGTATAACTTGGGTATGCAATAGCTGATAAAATACCAACAATAACTACTGCTATCATGACCTCAATTAACGTAAAACCATTTTTATTTTTCATTTAATTACTCGTCTATATGGTAATAAATTTTATTTACGCCTAAACCACCGCCAATACACTTATCGTCACCAGGTGGACAACCATCATCACTAGGATCATCGGCTTTTTTCATATCATCCCCTGCAGCCCCAATACCAATAAGGTACATATAGCTTTCGTCATCTCCATTGGGAGGAACGACTAGCTGCGGGGTATCCGGAACACGATCACCCATTTCTAAATACTCTTCTGTATAAGAACGAGTACCTTTATGCAAATCAAACCCGTATAAACGCCCTGCTCCAGAAACTAAGCACTGATTAGCAGACGACGCTACTCCGGGCACATAAGATGTGAAGAATACTCGTCCTTGCACTATGGTCGAAGCTGATAGGCTTTTTTCACCTGTTCCACCAAAACTAAAATACCAACCTCGTTTTTTTCCGAATGCGATATTTTCATCTTCAGTTTCTGGTGCTGCACTCGAAACATCATATAAATTTGATAAATCTAAAGCTTCTGGTATCTCGCTACCTGTAACGCCAGTAAAAGATTTTGTTACTACATTACGATCTTGTAAAACAAAAAATTTATCAGCACGACTTGTATCTAGAGGATGAGGTCTATGACCTGTACCAACTGTAACTGCATCGTAGGGAACATTTTGATAAGAACGAATAACCGTTGAGTTTCCACCTGAATCAGTCACTGTAACATCTGAAATATTAGTAAAAACAGTTTGGGCAACGGCAGGTTCAGCAAAAAAGCGTCTGTCATTACTTTGCGATGAACCTCCTAAACTGGCAAATTTATGTGCAGTCCAAGGAGAAGTAGAATCATCAGGTGAAGCGCTAGGTAAATCCATTCGCCAAATATTAGCACCTGTATCTGTTGCATATAATCTATCTGTTAATCTGTCGTTATTACTATCTAGCAATGCAATACTATTTGGGATGCTATCAACAATCCCATCCAGCTTTGTTTTGTTTGTTCCTGCACTTACACCAAACTCATGTACTAAGGCTCCTGTAGCAGCATTTAATACATAGACACTTCGACCACTAGTATCATCACTTCCCACACCTTCTCCATCCTTTGATGAAGGGTTATAACCTCCACCAATGATAACTACAGGCAAAGCGGTATCGGCGGAAGTGTTACCTGATGGGAAACCTGGAATATAAGTTATCACTGGTTCTGACCATGACTGCCCCATTTGAGACATACCTTGCGAATCAGGATCTACTTTCCATAAAAATACTGGTGAATCAGGGTTAGTAATATCAAGTGCATAATAAGACTTACCACCACGTCGCATTCCTACATATAACCACGCTTTCTCAACAGCGCCGCTTGCTGTTCGCTCAACGTGAGCGACAGGGGAACTATCCATTCCGTAGACTGAGTGGACTCCTGTTGGCACGTTAGCCCTAAGTTCTCTCAAATTTGGCAATAATTCTTGCGGCATAAAGGCCCAGGTTTCTTCAACTGTATCGCCTTTATCTTTGAACATGTGTAAAAAACCTTGATTGGTTCCCATTATAACTCTAACATCCGGTGAGCCGTCAGTTCCGTAGTTAATTGCTAATGGCTTGGAGTGCAGAGGATCTCCCATGATGTCTGGACGTTTATCAGAAGTTGAATTATCAGTATTCTCATCATCGACATCTATGCCTTTTGCCCAGTCGAACAATTTAGTCAATTCAGATTCATCAACACCCATAAATAGTGCAAGTTCATCATCCCCAGAAATCCCCGGGCTATTACTCGCATTAGCCTTTGTAAATGCTTGGATCTCGCCATTTGAACCAAAATTACCATATAAGGTTCTACTTGAAGTGTTTTGAAGCATTAATGCTGCACCACCAATAGCAACATCATTACCATCACCACCACCACTAGTAGCTTCACAAACGGATTTCGCCGTCCAATATGAACAGGCTGAAGTTTTTAAATTTCCATCATCTCCAATAGCGTTATTGCCATCTTGGTCAACTACGTCACCAGAACCAGTTACTTTGAATTTTTTAAGATTACCAAACCAACGCGGTCCTTTATTAGGCAAGAACATTGCGTAGTAAACAGAATCCAGAGTTTGAGTCCTATCAAAGTTGTTACTCGAAATTGAAGGGGAAGTGAAACTAGAATTGGTTTCTAGAATATTAGAAAAAATAGTCTGTAATGCTTCTTGAAGCTTTTGCGCATCATCTGCTGAGTAATAAGCACCATTACCACGCAAAGCTGTTTCTTTGAGTATCGGCGCTGCACTTGCAGCCCCAGAACTAAATCCAATAGTGTATGTATTAACAGTTTGGGTACCGTCTAAACTGGTATTGACATCATTGTCACTAATCCAACCTGCTAATGCTGGGAGATAATTACCATCATATATATCACCTGTCGTCACTCCAGATAAAGCGAGTACTTGAGAGTCGGCATTGTTATCACGAGTAGGCTCCCCATCTGTCACATAGATGACATAAGCTTTATCTTGACATTGCTTACCGACAAAAGGAGAGTCGTAACTTCCATTAGTTTCTATAGTCGTATCTCGAAGTGGTATTCTATTTGGGTCATCATCACCAAACAAAACACTTTGGCCACTAAAATAACGATAAGCTTCATATAAATTTTCACAAAGTGGTGTGTAACCATCTGCATTCAAATCACCAATGGTTGAAAGTAAAGTTCCTTTTGTGGCTTCTGTTGTCGGAGAAATACCATAGACAATTCGGCCCCCACTTTTTGAACCATCTCTATTGTTTTTGTTAAAGACAGATAAACCAAAATCAACTCCAGGTGTAGTAACAATGGTGTCCTCAATGACTCGTTGGGCAATATCCATTCTGGAATAGCTTTGTTGTGATTTTGTGCTGTGATACCAATTGATATATTTCTCTGTATATAAGGTTATCGGTTGTCCAATACCAAAGTTGGTTAATTTAGCTATTTCAATTGCAGATTCAATTTCTGCATCTGAAGAGCTATTGTCAGCAGCGGTGTAACGTATTGGTTCAGCACTAGTACCTAACCCATCAACCGGAAACCCCCAAAAATTTGTATTATTGTTGTAGTATACGCCTTCAGCAATATCTTCATAACAATCTATTTGCTTAATACCGGAACCATCTGTTAAAGGTAATTCAGACCAGGTACCATTTTCACCAATATATTTATGCTCGCGAATATAACCAGTAAACATGCCATAATCTTCTAAATACTGCTCACCAACATCACAGCCATTTACACCGTGTAAGAAGTATTGATTACTCGAGGCTGTTGGTATGTCAGTACTGCTTCGACTAAAGAAGAGTTTTGTATCCTGTGACAAAGACCCACCACTGTCTAAGTTTTCATCACCACGTTCATAGGGTACATCTGTCGTAAAGTTAGTCCCCATGCTTCCTGATGTATCAAATATAATTAATACCTGAGGTCTTGAACCTGAACGAGCAGTAGACTCAAAAACATATAATTCAGTGTCATCTGCTATGCTATCAGCACTAAAGCCTATAGCAGTGAAGAGTAATGTACTTAATATAAATCTATTCATTGTTAACTCCCAGACAACACTTCTTGCTCAAAACCTAGAACGATAGTGACTTGACCTAAATTACTTCGACCAAAACTCGCTGAACTCGATACTTCGAGCCGTTTACACTTAATGATATTGCCAGAATTCGCTTTTGTTGTTCTTTGGCAGTCGTCATCACCAACTCCATTAGTCATCGGTGTCACTGTATTGACAACGCCCAAATCGCCATCATTCATCACAGTTTCTGCGACCATATTCGCCATCGTCGCACCACTATTATCTGCAATCATTTTTTCTTGCGCACCTTGAGCTGAAACCATAGCTTCAATTCTTTCAGTACCAGCACCGGACATCCGTAATGATTGAGTCGAGTTAACAGCTAGAGCAACACCGATTACAGTCATTATAACTAGCACTATTAATGAGAAAAATAGTACTACTCCTTGTTGTTTTTTTATTGAGTATTGCATTTGCTCACCTAAATAAATTCCCTTGCTTAAATCCTAATTTCTTATTAATACCGGGTTTTCTAAAACAATGGTTGTAGAAACAACCTTCCGACGGAAATTATCATTTAATGGTCCAATTGTTTTATCGCCTAATTGATACGTCACATCATTAGTATAGCTATTGTCTACATTAGCCGTTCGTACAAGTAAAAACACTCTTAATGAGACTAACCTTTGAAAGAAAGCGTTATCCCACATAAGCGTAGTCACATTTTGCACAGGCATATAGCTATCCGCTGTATCATCGCCATTGCTGTCGAATCCGTACAGGATTCTCATATTATCAATACCTTCAACTAACTGTTCATCATTATTCATTCCGTTACCAATAGATAAAGTACGGCGTTTTAATATAGGAATAGATCCATCATCTTCTATGTAATAAACATGATGCTGATACTCCCATATGCGACTATTTAATAATGAAGGCGGTGCAACGTTACCATTGAAAAACTCTATTTCATTAGACGTCGACGCTGCGTAATAGCGAGTTGAATTCATATTAGCGGCTAAAACTGAAGGGCCCAGTAAGCGCTTCATTTGGACAACATCAGTGTTAGATTTAGGCGTTATACAAGCTAAACTTTCTGCACTAACTCCTGCTTCATAACCCCATAAACGTCTAAAGTGAGCAGGTTGATTATTCGGAAAAGTTGCATTATTAGCTCCAGCTCCTATGCAATCATTTGCAACAGCAGTGGCCGAGACCCGAGTATTAACGCCAAAATTTAGATCAGTTCCTGTAATATCTGCTGTAAAACCAAGTTGGCTAAGATCTCTCTCAATGATTGCAAGCGCAATCCGTCCATTTTCTTGTAATTGATTAAATTGACTTGTCGTAGAAACATTACTTGATGACATGCTAAACATTGTAAAAATACCCAATGTTAGAAATAAGCTAATCACCATCGTAACCATTAATTCAACGAGTGATAAACCTGCCTGTAATTTTGTTTTTATCGGCATTATTTTCCCTTATATAATGGCTGTTTCGATCACTAAAGCTCGACGTCTATCATTTGAAGTGCCGCAGCTTTTTGCGAATGAACTAGCTTCAGATAATCCATCTGAAGATGCTCTGACACCACGCCAAGTCATAACAACAGTGACATCACGGCCATTTATATCAATACAAGCAACTGAAGAATCTAATCCACCTACGTTTGTACCTGAAGACTGCTCACTATCTCCTTGGAACATCCTTTCCCATTGATATAAGTCCCAAACTCTTGTTTCTACACTTGTACATATACTATTACCACCGACATTAACATCACATGCTTTAGCAGGAGCTGAAGTAGTGCCAGAGTATGACCCTTGATAGTTAATCAGTTCAGAACGGTTCATTCGCATTCGGTTAATAATATCATTAGCATAGTAAGAAGCTTGAGTTTGCTGAAAAGACTCAAAACTGCCTCGTTTAGCAACGATATGTAGATTAAAAATTCCTACTAAACCAATAGTTAAGATGACTAAAGAAACCATCACTTCAATTAAGGAAAATCCATTCCTTTTTGCTGACATGAGTGTCAAACCTCCATTAACTGTCACTTTTATGACACGAAATTTAAAAATATTTGTTTTAAATCCTAAACTTAGATACAAAATACTATAATCATTAGTATTAGTCGAGCAAGATGTAACCAAATGGTTAACCATTGTATACTAAATATTAGCTGAACATTAAATTTGGCAATCTCTAAAGTATAGTCTAATAAATAGTCCATTAGTTGCAGACATAAAAAAACCGCAAACCTAGAGGTTTACGGTTTAGATTTAAGCTTTAGTTTAAGCTTTAGTTTTAAGCTATCAAATATTGCTACCTTAACTCAGCAGGTACTGCAAATACTGTATCTTCTTTTCGCCCTTCTACTTCAGTTATTACTGAAGGCTCAAATTTAGCGATAGCATCGACAACTTGTTGCACCAAAACTTCAGGTGCTGAAGCTCCTGCAGTCACAGCAACTTTTGCGACCCCGTCAAACCATGTATCTTCGACATCTGCAGCAGTATCAACAAGGTAAGCTTTAGTATCTGTTTTTTCTGCTAACTCTCGTAATCGGTTTGAGTTAGAGCTGTTTTTAGACCCAACAACAATAAACAAGTCTGCGTCAGAAGACATAGTTCTTACAGCATCTTGACGGTTTTGTGTTGCGTAACAAATATCATCTTTACGTGGCCCCTCAATAGACGGGAACTTAGCCTTTAATGCTTCAATAATATCTAACGTGTCATCAACAGATAATGTCGTCTGAGTAACAAAGCATAAGTTTTCAGGGTTGTTAACTTCTAGTTTAGCGACACTTTCTGGCGACTCCACTAAATAAACCCCACCTTCCGCATTGTCATATTGGCCCATCGTCCCTTCAACTTCCGGATGCCCTTCATGACCAATCAGAATACATTCGATTCCCTTTCTGCTTGCTCGAGTGACTTGTAAGTGCACTTTTGTCACTAAAGGACAAGTTGCATCAAAAACCTTTAAACCACGGGCTTTCGCTTCTTTACGCACAGCCTGAGACACACCATGAGCGCTAAATATTACAATACTATCGTCAGGGACTTGCTCAAGCTCATCGACAAAAATAGCGCCGCGATCTTTTAAGTTTTCAACTACATATCGGTTATGTACAACCTCATGACGCACATATATTGGCGGTTCAAATAACTCTAAAGCCCGCTCAACAATGCTAATTGCACGGTCCACACCCGCACAAAAACCTCTTGGGTTAGCAAGTAAAATATTAAGTTCAGGAGACGTCGGATCAACTTTAAGCATCTTAAAGTACCTCTACCACATCGAGTTCGAAAGTGACTTTCTGGCCTGCTAATGGATGATTTAAATCAACAGTAATTGAATCACCAGCTATTTCTCGCACCATACCAGGTATTTCGCTACCGCCAGGGCCGCCAAAACTAACAATTACTCCCGGCTCAAGTTCCATATCTGCAGGAAAACGACTTCTATCCATGTGATGAATCGCATCTGGATTTGATTCACCGAACGCATCTGCAGGTTCCAAAGTAAAATTGTGTTTATCACCAAGTTGTAATGCAATAATCTCGGCTTCAAATGCAGGGCTTAAGCTACCATCACCGACGTTAAACCTTGCTGGTTTGCCAGATGACTTAGTGCTATCAGCAGTAGAACCATCTTCAAGAATAATATTCATATGACATAGAATTGAACGAGATGAAGCTTGTTGTTCTGACAAAGTAATTCTCCCTAACTTTCTTTCGCTGGCTGTTCTGGCTTAAATGAATCCCAAATAATCAACACCGCACCAATAAAAATACCTGCGTCCGCAATATTAAACGCTGGGTAATGGCTAGTATTCCAATAGAAATCAATAAAATCGACAACATAGCCATGCATTAAGCGATCAACTAAGTTACCAATAGCGCCACCAATGATCAGGGTATAGGCTAAATTGGTTCGCCAAAGCGAAGATGATTGCTTACGTAACCAAACGGTCAGAAGTGTACTAAAGCCAATAGCAATAATAGTAAATAACCATCGTTGCCAGCCACCCGCTTCACTTAAAAAGCTAAAAGCAGCGCCGTAATTACGGACATAGGTAAAGTTGAAAAAAGGTAAAAGCTGTATGGATTCATACAGCTCGAAATTTAATAACACCCATTGCTTAGATAGCTGATCAGCAAAAAATACTAATACAGCTACCCAATACCAACGAATGCCACTTTCTTTCCAAGTAAGAGGCATTATTAGTCCTTAAGCAAAGTCACGATGTTCGCCATCGCCTTCAATGTTTGTTACGCAGCGTCCACATAATGTGGAATGTGACTCGATAGTGCCGACATCTTCACTGTAGTGCCAACAGCGGTCACACTTCTGTGCACTGCTTTTCGCAACCATTAACTTAAGTGAAGCAAGCTCTGTTTCAATCGCATCAGTCGGTGCACTTTCTAGTGTTTCAACATCTGTTTTTGAAGTCAGTAATACAAAGCGTAATTCATTATCAACTTTTGCTAACTGAGCAGCTAATTCGCTATCAGCATATAAGGTCACTTCAGCTTCTAAAGAGCCACCAATACGTTTGTCACGACGGGCTTGCTCAAGCACTTTGTTCACTTCATTACGAACAGTCAGTAACTGCTGCCAGTAATCATCACTTAAATCGCCATCTAATGTGACTGATTCAAGCCCTTGATACCATTCTTCAGTGAATACAAACTCAGTTCGTTCGCCTGGTAATAATTTCCAGATTTCATCAGCAGTAAAGCTTAGTACTGGCGCAATCCAACGAACCATCGCTTCAGCAATATGGTAAAGCGCTGATTGACAGCTACGACGAGCGTGACCATCTTGCTTCGCTGTGTACTGGCGATCTTTAATAATATCTAAGTAAAAGCTACCTAACTCAACTGAACAGAATTGCATTAACTTCTGAGTCACTGAGTGGAAGTTATATTGCTCGTAAGCTTCAATGATTTCACTTTGAAGCGCGGCTGCACGACGTACAACCCAGCGATCAAGTGATACCATATCTTCAGTCGCAATCATGTCAGTTTCTGGATTAAAGCCATTCAAGTTAGCTAATAAGAAACGCGCGGTGTTACGAATACGACGATATGAATCAGCACTACGATTTAGGATTTCATCCGAAACCGTCATTTCACCACTGTAATCAGTCGCGGCGACCCATAAACGTAGAATGTCTGCACCAAGTTTATTGATCACTTGAAGTGGCGCGATGACGTTACCAACAGATTTCGACATCTTGCGGCCTTTACCATCAACGGTAAAACCATGGGTTAATACTTGCTTGTATGGTGCTTTACCATTCATAGCAGTAGAAATCATGAGTGAAGACATAAACCAACCACGATGTTGATCGCTACCTTCAAGGTATAAATCAATGTCATGGCCTTGGAATTCAGGTCGTGATGCAACAACTGATGAGAAAGTTGAACCAGAGTCATACCAAACGTCTAAAGTATCAGTTACTTTACGGTATTGCTCAGCTTCATCGCCAATCAGCTCACTGATTTCAAGATCCCACCACGCTTGGATGCCTTCTTGCTCAATGCGATGGGCAACACGTTCCATAATAGCAACGCTATCAGGGTGTAACTCATCGGTTTCACGGTTAACCAATAATGTGATTGGTACGCCCCAAGTACGTTGGCGTGAAATACACCAGTCAGGACGGTTCTCAACCATTTTTTCAATACGGCTTTGACCCCAATCAGGGATCCATTGAGTTTGCTCAATTTCACCCAATGCTTGCTTACGTAAACCATGGTTATCCATCGAGATAAACCATTGCGGTGTAGCGCGGAAAATAATGGGGGTTTTGTGGCGCCAACAGTGCGGGTAACTATGGCGATAAGCCACATGATGTAATAGTTGACCTTTTTCTTCTAACAGCTCAACAACACTCTTGTTCGCTTTAAATACGTGTTGACCAGCAAAGAATTCAGTATCAGCTTTGTATACACCGTTATCACCAACTGGATTGGCAACTTCTAATCCATACTTTTGACCAACAACGTAATCGTCTTGACCGTGGCCAGGAGCGGTATGAACAACACCAGTACCTGCTTCAGTTGTTACGTGGTCACCTAAAATTGCCGGCACATCAAATGCTGACAAAGGATGGTTAAAGCGGAGCAGCTCAAGTTCAGCGCCTTTGGCTGTACCAATAACGGTATGGCTTTCAGCTTCAAATCGAGCCAAACACGACTCAACTAACACTTCAGCTAAAATGAGAGTTTTAGTCACGCCATCTTTAACAAATTCAACCAAACTATAATCAAGCTCAGGGCTTAGGCATAACGCGCGGTTAGCTGGAATAGTCCAAGGCGTCGTTGTCCAAATTACAGCTGAAATAGTTGATGTATAACCTTCAACACCAAACTTGGCAGCAACTGCAGTAGGCTCTACCGCATCAAAAGCAACATCGATTGCTGGTGATGTTTTGTCTTCGTATTCAACTTCTGCTTCAGCAAGAGCTGAACCACAGTCAGTACACCAATGAACAGGCTTTACACCTTTGTGTAAATGGCCACTATCGATAACTTTTGAAAGTGAACGAACAATGTTCGCTTCAGTGCTGTAATCCATCGTTAAATATGGGTTATGCCAGTCACCTAATACGCCTAAACGAATAAAGTCATCACGCTGACCGTCAACTTGTTTAGCGGCATACTTACGGCATTCAGCGCGGAACTCAGCAGCTGAAATCTTCTGGCCTGGCTTACCTACTTTTTTCTCTACCATCAATTCGATCGGTAAACCGTGACAATCCCAACCTGGAACGTATGGCGCGTCAAAGCCTGCCATCGTTTTAGATTTGATGATGATGTCTTTTAAAATTTTGTTTACTGAGTGACCGATATGGATATTGCCATTCGCGTACGGAGGGCCATCATGTAAAATGAATGGTTTTCGTCCAATACGACTATCACGAATCTTTTGGTAAAGTTCGTTTTGAGTCCAACGGTTTAACATTTCTGGCTCACGATTAGCCAGATTACCGCGCATCGGAAAATCTGTTTCCGGCAAATTCAACGTAGATTTATAGTCGGTCATTGATCCTATACCATTAATTGGGCTGATTTATTTCAACCTGCATCATTGCCAAATAAAGCTTTTGCTTCATTTGCATCATTCAAAATTTGTTTTTTCAGTGCTTCCAATGATTCGAACGGATGTTCATCACGGATTTTTGCCACCAATTCTACTTCAACACGTTTACTGTATAAGTCACCGTCGAAATCAAATAAGTGCACTTCTAGCTGGCAGACTTGCCCATCAACTGTTGGTCTAAACCCAACATTGGCAACGCCCTCATAAATATCACTGTCATCCCAATACATTTTAACTGCAAACACACCGCGAACAGGTGAGACCTTACGTTTCAAGGCAATATTTGCTGTTGGAAAACCTATGGTTCTTCCTAACTTTTGACCGTGAGCAACACGGCCTGTTAACACAAAGGGGTGGCCTAATAATCTTCTTGCATGCTCTAAATTACCTAAAGCAAGTTGTTCTCTTACCGCTGTTGAGCTCACTCTTATAGAGCCTAAAATAAAGCTCTGTGTGCTAACAACCGTAAATCCAAACTTTTTACCTGCGGCTACCAGCATTTCAAAAGTGCCAGTTCTGTTTTTGCCAAAGCAAAAATCATCCCCAACAACTAAATACTTAACGCCGAGTTTTTTAACGAGTAAATCTTCAATAAACTGCTCAGCAGGTTGATTGGCAAAATGACTATTAAAATTAACACAAAGCAGGCGATCAATATTGAGCTCATCAAGTAAAGTAATTTTATCCCGTAGCAAACTAATTCTTGCTGGGGCATCTTGCTGACGGAAAAGCTCTTGTGGTTGAGGTTCAAACGTCATCACTACAGCAGGTAGCTGAAAATGCTTTGCCTTATTAACTAAGTTATTAAGCACTTGCGCATGACCACGATGCACACCATCAAAGTTACCAATAGTGAGCACGCACCCATGATGCGAAGGTAAAATATTGTGTATACCGCGGATTAGTTCCATTACGCCAATTAACTGCTACTGTAAATCGGCTGATTATATACTAGATAGATTCGATAATCAGCATTCATGATTGACGTTTCATCTTCCAAGGTCTCAGCCCCATTAATACCAAGCTCAATAAATAAACACCAGCCCCTGAACCGATGAGTTTAAGCAGGGTTACCACTTTGACCATCATCGACATTTCTAGCCACAATAATTGCGCGGGTAAAGTATAAATAAGCATTACAGCCATTATCGCGGTAGCAAGCACTATCTTTAAGAAAAATACTAATGTGGCACGACTAAATCGGTACACTCCTGCAATATGAAGTCCTCGATATAATAAAACCGCATTGAGTAAAGCAGACATAGAAGTCGCAATAGCAAGACCAACATAACCAAAAGGGATGGCGAAAATAATGTTAAACACCATATTGCTAATCATGGCGATAATGCCGTATTTAACTGGAGTTTTAGTATCCTGACGTGAAAAATATCCCGGAGCTAAAACTTTGATCATCATAAAGCTAAGTAAGCCACAACCATATGCAACTAAACTGAATGAGGCCATTTCAACATCTGTCACTGAAAAGGCACCGCGCATAAATAACACCATAAGCATCGGCTGAGCTAAAATAATTAACCCTAACATAGCTGGCGCGCCAAGTAGTAAAATCGCTCTAACGCCCCAGTCCATGGTATCGCTAAAATCTGTTCCCTTTGCATCAACATGCTTTTTAGATAATGCCGGTAATATAACCGTTGCAATAGCAATACCAAACAACCCTAATGGGAACTCGAGCAACCTGTCTGAGTAATAAAGCCAACTTATTGAGCCTGTCATCAAGAATGAGGCAATAAAGGTATCGAACAGTAAGTTAATTTGAGAAACCGACACCCCGAATAATGCAGGTATCATTAGCGTTCTAATTTTTACAACGCCAGGGTGATTCCATCCCCAAGAAGGTTTAACTAACGCATTTTCGCGTAATAAAAATGGCAGCTGAAATAAAAACTGCACTAAACCACCTGTAAATACGCCCCACGCTAATGCCAGCTCAGGTTGTTGCATTGCTGGCGCAAAAAAAAGTGCTGCAACAATAATCGTAATGTTTAAAAAAACAGGTGTAAAAGCAGATACTGCAAATTTGCCACGGGTATTCAGAATTGAACCTGCTAAAGCGGTCAATGTAATAAACCATAAATACGGAAAAGTAATTTTAAGCATTAATGATGCAAGCTCAAACTTGTCAGCATCAGGGCCATCATTTAGCCAGTCATAAAACCAACCACCTGCAAATAGCGCTGCAAGAATGGGCGAGGCAATTACACCTAATAAAGTAACCACGCTGACAATGCCCCCAAGCGTACCTGCAACTTTAGCGAGTAACTCTCTGGTTTCTTCAGGGGTGTTTTTTTGTTGATATTCAGTGAGCACAGGCACAAACGCCTGTGCAAATGCACCTTCAGCAAACAGTCGACGTAAAAAATTGGGGATTTTATTGGCAAAAATAAACACATCAGCGCTACTACCTGCGCCCATCAAGTTTGCTATTACCACATCTCTTATCAGGCCTAATACTCTTGATACCAATGTCATCACACTGACAATTGCACCTGATTTTAATAGCTTTTTACTCAAGCACCCCTCCAAAGCAGTTTGCTAATGAATTATTAAACGCGGATATATCTCAATTTTTCAATTCTAATGCTGTTTATGCAATACAAGAACTGGTAGAATGCGCCACATCTTACACGAGTTGGGTTGAAGATAACCGAGCAAGGTAGTTTTATTTGTCTTTTTGAGGATATTTCTGCCATATTCATTGACAAAATGAATAAAAGCAGGCATATTCCTCGCCCTCAAAGTATTAATCCCAGTTTTAGGAGTTGCACCTTGGCTAATAGCAAGTCTGCAAAGAAGCGCGCGCTTCAATCTGAAAAACGTCGTCAGCATAATGCTAGTCGTCGTTCAATGTTACGTACATACGTTAAACGTGTTATCGCTGCTATCCAGAGCGGTGACCACAAAGCGGCTACAGAAGCATTCGCAGAAGCACAACCAATTGTTGACCGTATGGCGACTAAAGGCCTTATTCACAAGAATAAAGCTGCTCGTCAAAAGGCACGTCTAAACACAAGAATCAAAGCAATCGCTGCTTAATTTTGTGATTTAGTCTTTAAAAAACCGGCTTAGGCCGGTTTTTTTATGTCTGAAATTTGTCTCAGTCTAGCAATCCCTGCCTATCTTCAAACTCTCACCTAAGTTCAGATTCAACCCCAAGCGATTCATTAAAGATTTAACAAAAAAAACGCCTTAATCATTACTTACATAGTGTAAGCATAATTAAGACGCTTTTAGCATGCCCAACTTTGCCATTAGTGGCAGTATAAGTTGTCCAATACTTTGATTAACTCACGTACTTCTTCACTTTTCAGCGAATAGAAAACAGTTTGGGCTTCTTTACGTGTACAAACGAGATTGTCTTTTCTTAGCCAAGCTAAATGCTGCGATAATGCAGATTGGCTTAGACCTAGTTTTTTGTTCATCTCACCAACGCACATTTCACCTTCATTAAGCAAATGACACAAAATAAACAGACGACGTTCATTTGCTAGTGCTTTCAGCATTACTACAGCATGATCTGCACGCTGTTGCATTAATTCAATATTCATCACGCGCTTGGTTCTCCTCAATCATCTCCTTGGCTAATATAGCCTTCCCTAACAAATAGGGCAGCGACATGAAGCACACTTTTTGGTAGATTGTTTTTAAAAGTGAGACTTAGCTAATAAAAATGAAGGAAACTCATGAAAAACTACAATAAGACTCTCTGCGCTGCGACGATTTTTACAGCAATATCAGGTTGTCAGAACTATACAAATGATACACAAGTAACAAATGCAACTAATGTAGAAAACACTAACAACAATCAAATTAGTCAAACGTTAGCTCAAAAAGCTTTAGCTTCTTCATTGGGTTATGACATTGTTGAGTCATTAACTGTAGAAGTCGGTCCTAGATTGGCGGGTTCAGAGAAAGATATCATTGCGGTTAACTGGGCAATGAATAAACTAGAATCTTTAGGGTTTGATAAAGTTTACAAAGAATCTGTTCAAGTACCAGCTTGGTCTCGTGGCAGCGCCAAAGCATCAATTATAGCCCCTTTTGAGCAACCTCTTGTTATCAGTGCCTTGGGTGGTAGTGTCGCGACACCAACAGATGGCTTAGAAGCCCAAATTATTAGGTTTGATACCCTCGCTGATTTACAAGCTGCAGATCCTGAAGCTGTAAAAGGCAAAATTGCTTTTATTGACCATAAAACAGAAAGGCATATCAGCGGTAAGGGTTATGGTCAATCCGTAGGCGGACGTTCAAGAGGCGCTGTAGCCGCTGCTGAAAAAGGGGCTGTGGCCGTAGTCATTCGCTCAATTGGAACAGATCATGACCGTATGGCCCATACTGGCATGATGCGTTACAAAGAAGGTGTTGCTAAAATTCCCGCTGCAGCGCTTTCAGCACCCGATGCTGACATGATCAATTCAATGCTAAAGCGTGATAGCAACATCACGTTATCTTTAAACTTAAGCTCTAAAAATTTAGGCGTTGCCACTTCATATAATGTGATAGCTGAAGTCACCGGAAGCAATAAGCCAGATGAAGTAGTGTTAATTGGTGCTCATCTTGATTCTTGGGATGAAGGGACTGGCGCAATTGATGATGGTGCAGGCATCGCAATCGTCACCGCTGCAGCTAAACTAATTCAAGATCTGCCACTAAAGCCGGCTAGAACAATCAGAGTGGTGTTATATGCAGCTGAAGAGGTCGGACTCGTGGGCGGTAAAGCTTACGCAAAGCAGCACGCGAATGAATTAACTAAGCACTATATCGCTGCAGAGTCAGATTTTGGCGCTGGAGAAATTTATCAAATAGACTTTAATGTCAATCCTGCAGTGTTCGAGCAAGTAAAGGCCGAACACAGTGCGATGACAATCAATGGCGTTAAGCTTGGTAATAATAAAGCAACTGGCGGCCCTGACGTATCAATGATGCCTTCATTAGGTGTCCCTGTTGCATCACTAAGACAAGACGGTACGGATTACTTCGACTATCATCACACGCCGAATGACACGCTAGATAAAATTGATCCTAAAGCGTTAGCGCAAAATGTCGCAGCCTATGCGCAATTCGCTTATATCATGGCGCAGTCAGAATTAGATTTGCGTCCGCTAGCTAAAAAAGAAGATAAAAAGTAGCAAAGCTCACTTTACTTAAAGTATACAAAAAGCAGCTAATAAGCTGCTTTTTTTTATTCGGTTTTCAAACCTATTCTTTTCTGTAAAAAAATTAACCTACTGGTTTCTTTCTTCACGTAAAAAAACTGGAGAAGCAGGCGTCGATAGCTCTTCACTATAATAATAACCATCGGCGTCAAATTGTTGAATCCCAGCTAACGTATTAATGTCATTATCAATTAAATATCTCGCCATTAGGCCGCGGGCTTTTTTAGCATAAAAACTAATTACCTTATATTGACCATTTTTACAGTCTTTAAAAGCCGGGGTGATTAATGTCGCTTTTAATTGCTTTGATTTTACAGCTTTAAAATATTCGTTTGAGGCTAAATTTACAATAATGTCGTCAGATTGCTCTGTAACCGCGGCATTAATTTCGTCAGTGATAACCTCGCCCCAAAATGCATAAAGGTTTTTACCTTTTGAGTTAGCTAAACTGGTGCCCATTTCTAAGCGGTATGCCTGCATTAAATCAAGCGGCTTTAACAGCCCGTATAAACCAGAAAGAATGCGTAGATGTTGCTGAGCTTTATTAATTTGCTGCTCTGTCATTGAGTCAGCATCAAGCCCAGTATAAACATCCCCTCTAAATGCAAACATGGCTTGCTTGGCGTTATCAAGGTTGAAGTTAGGTTGCCATTCACTAAACCTTGCCGCATTTAAGCCTGCAATCTTATCACTGACTTTCATTAATGAAGCAATATCTACTGGTGTAAGTTCGCGACAAACTTCAATCAATTGCTGACTATGATCTAATAAAGTGGGTTGAGTAAATGACGAGGTCTTAGCTGCGGTATCGAAATCTAAGGTTTTTGCTGGAGAAACTAATACTAACATCGTTAACTATCCTATTAAGCCATACAGTATTCAACTTTAATACTTCCTATGATACTGGGCTGAATAAAAAAAACCATGCAATAAATGCATGGTTTTTTAGATTGTACTAATAGAGTTTAGTGTTCACTCATTAAAGTGGACTCTATCAATCCTTTTAATCTACTTGTCAGATTCAACTGGCTTATTTTTCCAGATGCCATCTTCAAGCTGTTCAGCAAGCTCAGGGAACTTATCTGTATCGAAAACTGGTTCTTCTCCAGCTTTAACTTGTTGGCGATAATCGTTAATCACTCGAACTGCTAGACCAGATAATAATAGTAAGGCAATGACATTCACCAGTGCCATTAAGCCCATAGATACATCTGCTAGGTTCCATACGATATTAATTTTTGCAATAGCACCAAACATCACCATACCTAAAACCGCTAAGCGGAATAACGGTAATGCACCTTTCTTATTGCCAGAAAGATACATTACGTTGGTTTCTGCGTATGAATAGTTAGCAATAATAGAAGTGAAACAGAACAGTAAAATGGCAAAAGCAATGAACGCACCGCCCCAATCACCAACATGGGAAGATAACGCATTAATTGTCATCCCAATACCATCACCACTACCGGCAGCATCGCCAGACAATAGAATAATCGCAGCGGTTGCAGTACAAATTACAATAGTGTCAAAGAAAACACCCATCATTTGCATATAACCTTGTGATGCCGGGTGATTTGGATTTGGTGAAGCACTCGCCGCAATATTGGCAGCACTACCCATACCCGCTTCGTTTGAGAACAGACCACGTGCAATACCTGCTTGCATAGCTTGAGCGATACTGTAAGCAACCGCACCACCAGCGGCTTCTTGCCAGCCAAATGCACTTTTAATAACCAAAGTGAAGACTGCTGGTAATTGCTCAACATTCATCAAGACAACGACAAATGCAATCGCAATGTAGGCTAGCGCCATGATAGGTACGATAACCTCAGACACTTTAGCAACCTTCTTAAGGCCACCCATAATCACTACACCACTTAATATAGCGATAGCAATACCCACATAAACTGGGTCAAAACCAAATACAGCCGTCATTGCACCAGTAATAGTATTTGCTTGAACCGCATTAAATACTAAACCGAAACAGATAATCAGCAAGATTGAGAACAGGATCCCCATCCAACGCTGACCCAAACCTTTTTCCATATAGTAAGAAGGGCCGCCGCGGTATTGACCATCAGAATCTTTCACTTTATAGACTTGCGCTAAAGTAGATTCAATCATAGCAGTTGCCATACCTAATACAGCAATTGCCCACATCCAGAAGACAGCACCAGGGCCTGCCATTCCGATAGCGACAGCAACACCAGCCATGTTACCCGCGCCAACACGCGCAGCCATACTGGTACAAAATACTTGGAAGGAAGATAGACCATGACGGCCAGGACGACGGCTAATCGCTAAAATTTTGATGCCGTGTGTAAAGTGAGCTATTTGAATGAAACCTAAACGTACAGTAAAAAATAAACCTGCACCAACCAGCCCGTAAACTAACAATTTACCCCAGAGTAAATCGTTCATGAAATTCACAATCGTTTCTAACATTGCCATGCTTTATTTATTCCTTGGAATAACTTTATTTTGCAAAAAGACAGCCTGTATTGAATTACCCCAAAGGCTTGTTGCTTCAAACAAAATAAAATTATCGTATTATTTTAATAAAAACACTCAAGTTCTAAGTCAACAACCCACTAAGGCTATCTGATGACATTGAGTTTAGTGAGCGAAAATATTAGTTATTTATTATTTAGGATTTGATCGAGTTAACTTTACTTTTTTTAAGCACGAATGCCTAGCAAACTTTCTCAATTCATTATCTCTGTTTTTTCGGAGCAAAAAATTAGCATAGATGATCTGAAGCGTCAGGTGATCTTGATCACACTTATCTAATTACCAGCCTTAACCCTCATCTCAAATAACAATCTTACGCCCTTAATCGTAAAAGAATTAACATCAAATCAACCTACACCCATTTTTT
This sequence comes from Shewanella goraebulensis, assembly GCF_030252245.1. Taxonomy (NCBI): domain Bacteria; kingdom Pseudomonadati; phylum Pseudomonadota; class Gammaproteobacteria; order Alteromonadales; family Shewanellaceae; genus Shewanella; species Shewanella goraebulensis. The sequence continues at coordinate 1,571,543 of NZ_CP126972.1, read as the reverse complement.
TAATAAAAAGATTTAATAAAAACTTAGACAAAGACCACATTATTGCAACCGTTTTAAGAATACAGTGTTCTCATTAAAGGTTAAATAAATTTTACTTTAAACATTGAGGTCAATTATGACGCATGAAAATGAAATCACGTCGCTAAAGAAATTTGTTCGAGCTACAAACTTTCTCGCCACTTCTCAAATCTACCTAAAACAAAATGTATTATTCAAAAGAGATTTGAAACACGAAGATATTAAGCCAAGACTACTTGGTCATTGGGGAACCTGCCCTGGGATAAACTTTGTCTACGCTAACGTTAATCGCCTCATCGTCAAACATCAAAGAGACTTCATTTATCTTGTAGGTCCTGGCCATGGTTTCCCTGCAGTTCAAGCTAACTTATTTGTTGAAGGTTCATTAAGTCACTTCTATCCAGAAACCATTCCATATAATGAAGCTGGCATTGAGGATATTTGTAAAAAGTTCTCTGCAGCTTACGGTTACCCTTCTCATGCAAACCCTGAAGCGCCGGGGCAAATTCTTGAAGGAGGTGAATTAGGTTACTCACTTTCTGTTGCTTGGGGTGCTGTACTTGATAACCCAAATTTAATTGCGGCTTGTCTGGTAGGTGATGGTGAGTCAGAAACTGGGCCATTAGCAGCTTCATGGTATGCAAATCGTTTAGTAGACCCAGCTACTAATGGTGCAGTACTGCCAATCGTTCACATTAATGGTTATAAAATTTCTGGCCCGACTCGAATGGGACGTATGGATCATGAAGAACTCGATCTTGAATTCCGCGGCTTAGGCTACCACCCAATTATTGTTGATGATGAGCTTGAAGAAGATGTGTTCGTCCAAATGTCGAATGCGATGGACTTGTCTTACGAAATGATCAACGACATTCAAACTCGTGCTCGCAATGGCGAAGATGTTTGTAAACCTCGCTGGCCTGTTATTTTAATGCGTACAGCTAAAGGTTGGACTGGTACAGCAGAACATGGCGGTAAAAAACTAGAAGGTAACTGCGAATCACATCAAGTTATCGTTAATAAGTGCGCCACTGACGCAAGTCATTTAACCGCGTTAAACGAATGGTTAGACAGTTATAAGTTTGACGAATTGTGTGAAATCAATACTGAAGGTCAAATTACCTTTGATAAAGATATCCAATCACTTATTCCACCTAAGCACTTATGCTGCGGTCGCCAACATTTAAGCTACGGCGGTGAAGTCGTTCGCGCTCTTGCTCAGCCTGATCTTAAAAAACTAAGTTATGGCCCTGAAACTCCTCGCGGTACTCGCGGTGTTTCAATGTATAAGATGGGCGAATGGATGCGCGATGCATTTAAATTAAACCGCGATCAACGCAACCTTCGTATTTTCAGCCCAGACGAAACATACTCTAATCAATTGCAAGCGGTCTTCGAAGAAACTGACCGTGCTTGGCAATGGCCAATAAAGAGTTGGGATCAAGACATGGCTCGTGACGGCCGTGTGATTGAGCTACTCTCAGAGAACTTACTCTTTGGTATGATGCACGGTTACACTGTCACAGGTCGCCATGCAATGTTCCCGACCTACGAAGCTTTCTCTCAAGTCGTTTCATCAATGGCTGACCAATACTGTAAATATGTATATGCAAGCCAAGGGGTTCATTTCCGTAAACCTGTACCTTCTTGTAATGTGGTGCTGTCTTCATTACTAGAGCGTCAAGATCACAATGGCTACTCTCATCAAAACCCTTCTTTCTTAGGGGCAATGCTCGAGAAACACCCTGACATTATCTCTGCGTATTTACCAGCAGACGGCAACACCACTCTTACTTACACTGAACGTGCTTATGAAGACCGTGACAAGTTAAATATTCTCGTTGCAGGTAAAAAAGATTTACCTCAATGGCTATCACTTGATGAATCTCGCAAGCAAACAGAAGATGGTGTTATGGTGTGGGATTTCGCCTCAGACGAAAACCCAGATGTTGTACTTGCAGGTTGTGGCGATTACGTCACGCAGGAATGTATGGCTTCACTAGTACTAATTCGCGAATTACTGCCAAGAGTACGCATTCGATTTGTCAGTGTCACAGAATTAAACAGTAATGGTCTAGGTAGCCGAGATTTCCAAGCAAAACCTTGGATGATGGATGAAATCTTTACCGAAGATAAAGGCGTAGTATTTAACTATCATGGCTACCCTAATACGATTAAAAAGCTCGTATTTGACTATAAAGGTAGCCGCCGTTTTCGAATTAAAGGTTATGAAGAAGAAGGTTCAACAACCACACCATTCGATATGGGCGTTCGAAATGGCACATCACGCTATCATTTAGTGATTGATATGGCATACAAACTGTTCCAACAAGGTGTTATTGATGAAACTCAGCATGTGGCTATCACTACTGATATGTTGCAGCGATTAGTTGAGCACCGTAACTACATCAAAGCAAATGGTGTTGACCCACAAGAGATTGAAAACTGGGTCTGGACTCGTTAACTGAGATTATCAATACACATTCGATTAAATAAAAAGCGCCCTAGGGCGCTTTTTTAATGCCTTAAACGCCCGCATAAAAACCAAATAAACAACACCAGCACAACTTAAATAACAAAGATATTCTAATTAATAGAAACATTAATCTTTCTTACTATGGAAAACCATTGAATTTACGACGATAATTACGTTGCTGACAAAAGCATAATAGGAACACCACATAAGCGTCAGCGACACATGCAACAAACTATTAACTTGCATGCGTTATGGTGGAGTAAAATAACAATGGACTTATACATGATGAAGAACACATTAAAAGTAGTATTACTCACCTCTATGTTACCTTTTGCTGCTTCAGCAGAACAAGAGCTAACACCGTGGTACGTAGGTGGTGGTTTAGGTATTAATAACTATGAACCTAACTGCGATCAGAAAACAATGAAAGTGTGCGGTGAAGATGACCCATATGCATGGGATGTTTTCGGTGGTTACTTATTTAACGATTACTTTGGTGTCGAGCTAGGCTACCGTGACTTAGGTCGCGCAGAATGGACCGACTACAGCAACAAACGTAACGATGTTGGCGCTAGAGGCATGACGTTAGGTTTAGCAGCATTTTTACCTATTAGCGAAAAGTGGAGTTTTTCAGCTGAAGCTGGTGCAATGAACTACCTTATTTCTAATAAGAAAAACTATAATACTGAATATTATAGTGACAGCGGCATAGCACCTTATGTTGGTGTTGGCTTTGGTTACAACTTTACCCAAAATCTAAAGCTACAAGCTAAATATCGTCGTTATGAAAACCTAGATGATGATAAATACAATACGCTCGATATGGAAAGTAACTATTGGGGACTTGAACTTAGCTACCGCTTCGGCGTAGATAAGCCAGCACCTGTCGTTGCTCCCGTTGTTGCTGCACCAATAGATTCAGATAATGATGGTGTAACAGATGATTTAGATAAATGCCCTGATACACCTTCGACCCATAAAGTTGATGCACAAGGTTGTACTATTTATGAAGACGCACCAATTTCTTCACGCTTAGAAGGCCTATTATTCGATAATGATTCTGCAGTTTTAAAACCTGAATCAAAACCGCGTATGGACAAAGCAGCGAAGTACTTAAAAGACAACCCACATACATCAGTGGTTATTGAAGGACATGCCTCGCACGTTGGTAATTCTGATTACAATATGGAATTATCAGAGAAACGAGCTCAAGCAGTTGTAGATGCACTAGTTAATGACTACGGTATTGATGCTACTCGTTTAAAAGCTGTTGGATTTGGTGAAGATCGCCCAATCATAGAAGGCACTTCAGCGGAAGCTAACAAGCAAAACCGTCGTATTGAAGCTGTAGTCAGTGGTGCAGAAAAGCGTCCTGTACTAAAATAAAATACAATAAGTACTAAGCTTAATTGAAATAATAAAGTCGCTGCTTGCAGCGACTTTTTATTTTAAAACTTTCATTTGAATTTTAACAAACAGAATAAAGAAACCCTTACAACCACAAGGTTGTTATCGGTAACAAATTTTTTAACAAGCGGGTAAATTTGTTAAATAACTAAAGAATCAGATATTAAATAACAAGTTTTTCCGTTAAAACGCTCTAAATGGCAATTTTTATGTAATTTTTTTACAAAAATTGTTGGAAAATACAGTAAAATCGCTTCTAATAACCGCACTGAACAAAATAACTTTGTTACTTGAGAGGGAAATTTCCATGGCGAACACGTTAGCTCAACTTAAAGCACTAACAACCATTGTTGCAGACACTGGCGACATCGAAGCAATTAAACGTTACCAACCTGAAGATGCGACCACCAACCCTTCTCTGATCCTAAAAGCAGCACAAATTCCAGAATATGCACCTCTAATTGATGACGCCATTGCATGGGCAAAAGGCCAATCAAGTGATGTTGCACAACAAGTTGAAGATGCTGGCGATAAATTAGCGGTCAATATTGGCGTGGAAATTTTAAAAATTGTTCCTGGCCGTATTTCAACAGAAGTTGACGCACGTCTTTCGTTTGACAAAGCAGGTTCAATTGAAAAAGCGCACAAGCTTATTCAGCTATATAAAGAAGCTGGCATCGATAAATCTCGTATCCTGATTAAACTGGCTTCTACTTGGGAAGGTATTTGCGCAGCAAAGCAATTAGAACAAGAAGGCATTAATTGTAACTTAACTTTATTATTCAGCTTTGCCCAAGCACGCGCGTGTGCTGAAGCTGGCGTATACCTAATTTCTCCATTCGTTGGTCGTATTTTAGATTGGTATAAAAAAGATACAGGCCAAGATTATACTGCAGAAACTGACCCTGGCGTTGTATCAGTGACAGACATTTATGATTACTACAAACGTCATGGATATAGCACTGTCGTTATGGGTGCAAGTTTCCGTAATATCGGTGAAATTATCGAGCTTGCGGGTTGTGACCGTCTTACAATTGGCCCTGCATTACTTGAAGAACTTGCTAACAGTGATGTAGCAATCACGCAAAAGCTTAAGCCTGCAACATCAATCAAAGCTGCGCCAACGCCGCTAACTGAAGCACAGTTCCGCTGGGAATATAACCAAGACCCTATGGCAGTTGATAAACTTGCTGAAGGTATTCGAAATTTTGCCATTGACCAAGGAAAATTAGAGGTCATGTTAAACGAGAAACTTGGCTAAATCCAAATTCAATGGAGTGATTTGCATGACACATTTAACTCAGAGTAATACCTGGCAGCAGTTATCTCAAAATGCAGCAGCATTACCACATATGCGTGAATTATTTGCCCAAAACCCTTCGAGATTTGAGCAATTAAGTGTTAAAGATTGCGGTTTGTTATTAGATTATTCTAAAAACCGAGTTGATGATGAAACTTTAAGCTTACTATTTAAGTTAGCTAAAGAAGCTGATTTAAGTAATAAAATTGCGGCTATGTTTAACGGCGATATTATTAACAATACTGAAGGACGCGCAGTACTGCATACGGCACTTCGCAGTAAGCCTGAGCAGGTCATCATGGCTGAAGGCAATAATATTGTTCCTGAAATTCAGCAAACTTTAGCTAAGATGGCACAGTTTGTTGAATCAGTACAACAAGGCGAATGGAAAGGCTATACCGGTAAAACCATTACAGACATCGTCAGTATTGGTATTGGCGGCTCTTTCTTAGGTCCTAAGATTGTTTCACAGGCACTTCGACCATACTGGGTTAAAGGTCTAAATTGTCATTTCGTGGCCAATGTTGATGCTAGCTCTATTTGTGAAAAGTTAAAGAATTTAGACGCTGAAACAACCTTATTTGTGATGTCTTCTAAGTCATTTGGCACTCAAGAAACATTAACAAACACCTTAAGCGCAAAAGAATGGTTTTTAGCAAATGGCGGCTTACAAACTGACGTTGCTAAGCATTTTGTCGCAGTAACTTCAAACGTTGCTAAGGCCACAGAGTTTGGTATTGATGCTACAAACATCTTCCCTATGTGGGACTGGGTTGGCGGCCGTTATTCATTATGGTCAGCAATTGGTTTACCTATCGCGCTTCTTGTGGGAATGGATAACTTCAAGCAATTGCTTGATGGTGCTCACCAAATGGATAACCATTTTGCCAATACACCGCTGGAGCAAAACATGCCTGTCATTATGGGCATGATGTCAGTATTGTACGGCAACTTCCATAATGCTCAGTCACATGTTGTACTGACCTACGATCATTACCTGCGTGGTTTACCAGCTTACTTCCAGCAACTTGATATGGAAAGTAACGGAAAATCGGTCATGTTAGATGGCACTGAAGTCGATTTCAGCACAGGGCCTGTCATTTGGGGCGGTGAAGGCACCAATGGCCAACATGCTTACCATCAGTTATTGCATCAAGGAACTGCATTAATTCCTGCTGATTTCATTATGCCACTGCAAAGTCACAATCCATTAGGCGAGCATCATAATCAACTTGCATCAAACTGCTTTGGCCAAACGCAAGCATTAATGCAAGGCCGAACTTTTGATGAAGCATTAGCTGAGTTATCAGGTAAAGACTTACCTGATTCTGATAAAACGCTTATTTCGCAACATAAAGTGATGACAGGTAATAAACCAAGCAATACGTTATTAATGGATAAACTGACTCCAACTACTTTAGGATCACTCATTGCCCTTTATGAGCATAGAACCTTCGTTCAAGGTGCTATATGGCAAATAAATTCGTTTGACCAATGGGGTGTAGAGTTAGGCAAATTACTTGGAAATGATGTACTGGACCGGATTGGCGCTGAAAGTGCGGCAACTGAGTTAGATTCTTCTAGTAATGCATTAATTAATTTGTATCGACAAGGTCAGATATAAACACTAAAAAAGCCAGCGCAAGCTGGCTTTTTTATTAGCACTTCAATCAACTCGGTAGCACAAGTCTCTAAATAGTCCAGTTAACCTTCATTAACTTGTCAGCTCAAGTTAACAAAAATGAAACATGGCTATTGCACAATAGCGAAGAAATATGATACTTATTTGCATAGAGACATCATAATAACAAGGGAGGTTTACCATGGATCGTTTAGACTATGGTGGTGCGCTAGACCAAGTTGTTGAAAGACCAACTCGCTCAAAAAGCTCAAATAAAAAACGTAAATGGCGGGAGATAGAAGCGTTAAAGGACAAACAGCGTCTACTCAAAGAACTTCAAGACATCGATACTAGTTTTGATTTTGATTTTGAAACAATGCCTCTTTAGGTATTAATGACTAATTGAATAGTTATTCAAATTTCAAAATAAAAAAGAGCGCCTTTGGCGCTCTTTTTGTATCTAAAATGTTAAATCACCTTTTATCTACATGTGAAATATGCTCTTTTAACTCTTCGAATATAGTTTCATCATTATCACTAAATAATGGATCTTCAACTAATTGCTTTTCACACTGAGATTTAATCGCTTGCCAATCTTCAGCTTGAAGTTGTTTGGCAAATAAAGGAAACAACTCGGTCTCTTCATATTCCATATGCTTTTGTTGAATTTCTACATAGGCTTGTAGATCTGTGACTAGCTTCTCTCTAGAAATCACTACATCTGATAAAATCAAATTCAAGCTATACATTAAGGCGCCAGAATATTCAGCAAGTCGGCTATGTTCTTCATGCAATTGGGTATTACAAGGACTTGAAAACTTTTTCACAAAGTAATCGTATGTAATGTCTTCTAAAGGGTGATGGCTATGTTCAGCATAGACTTGCATATACTCTACAACGTCTCTTATCAAGGCAAAGTTTACTGCTTCACCTTCTGACAGCTTAATGTTTTTCTTAGCTAATACATCAAGCAAAATAGCAATATGCTTATGATCATTCATAAGCCTTTTCAGTATCATCTTATCCATTATCACCATTCCTTCACGTATAAAGATTAAGCAAACATTGAATATATCCAATCTACACTAGTGCTATTAATGATGTTATGACGAAGATCATAAAATTATAAATTGTCAAAAAAGTGATTTAAAACAATGACGAACAAAATTGCAGTAATAAAAAAGCACCCAAAGGTGCTTTCTATACTCACAAATAGAACGACAAATGATTAGGCGAGTGTTTTAAATAAATGAGCTTTAAGTTGCTCAAAATCCGCATCAAGTTCTGCCGATAAAATAGGTTTATTCACTACGGCTTCAAGTTCTGCAGGCAGTGATAAACTGATATTTAATTGAGCATCGACCACATCTTTGAATTTAGCAGGGTGAGCTGTACCTAAGAATATCCCTGTCTCCCCTTCTTTAAGCTCGTCAGATAACCCTTGAGCGGCAATCGCTGCGTGAGGCTCTGATTGATAACCTAATTGGTATAACTCATTTAGCGCTTTAGCTGTTTGCGCTTCAGTCAATGCTAACCCTGTAATTGAAGATAAAGGCCATTTCATCACTTCACAAATGGCTTCAACACGTGGCCAATTTGAAGGCTCAGAGACATCCATCGCATTAGACATTGTCGCAACAGTGGCATTGGGGGCCCAATCGCCTGCAGATAGGTAACGCGGTACTGTGTCATTTGAATTAGTCGCCGCAATAAAACGCTTAATTGGTAACCCCATAGCCTTAGCAAATAAGCCCGCAGTTAAATTACCAAAATTACCACTCGGTACTGATACTACAATTTCTTCATCACTATTTTGTTTAGCCTGCGCAACAGCTTCAAAGTAATAACAAATCTGAGCTAACAGACGACTTATGTTGATTGAGTTAGCTGAATTTAAATGCAAGCCGTCTCGTACATCGCTGTCATCAAAAGCTTGCTTAACAAGTGTTTGGCAGTCATCAAAATCAGAAGTTACGGCAACAGTGTGAATGTTCTTACCTAAAGTAGTAAACATCTTTTCCTGTAATTCACTGATTTTTCCTTTCGGATACATCACGACTACTTGAACAGACTCTAACCCATAAAATGCATCTGCTACTGCAGCGCCAGTATCACCAGAGGTCGCAGTTAAAATAGTCAGTTTTTTATCGCCAGCAAGTAAGTTGACGCACTGCGCCATAAATCGTGCACCAAAATCTTTAAAAGCTAATGTAGGGCCATGGAATAACTCTAAACAAGCACGTTTGTCATCAGCTTTAACTAATGGTGCGTCAAAGGTAAACGCATTATCAACTAGCTTATCAACATTTTCTTGGCCTATTTCACTTGCTAGCCAAGCGCCTAAAATACGTTTACTACGTTCAGCAAAAGGAAGATCAAGCAGCTCATCCATATTATCTAACACTGGTATAGACTTAGGAAAAAACAAACCGCGATCTTTACCTAACCCTAACTGCACTGCTTCGCTGAAACTCACCACTTGTGATGGATGCTTTAAATTATATAATTCCATTTTTAACGCCTTAATAAATTAATTCAGTATTAAACCCGACGAGTACCAGACTCATCCAGTTTACAGACATGGGCAAAACCACCAGCCTGAGATAAATAGTGTTGCTCTAACCATAATTGAGCTGCTTGTGCTGTTTCAAGTGAGTCAGTAATAGAAAATAGCGTTGGACCACTGCCAGAAATACCAGTGGTTAACATGCCAATTCTTTCAAGTTCGTCACGAGCATTTGTATAACCCGGTATAGCTGCTGCTCGATAAGGCTCAGCCATAACATCTTTCAGTACAGATATCGCAAGCTCTGCATCTTGCTGATAGCTGGCGTGAACAAATGCACTTAAATGACGCGCAAAATCAATTGCCACCGACTTGTCATATTGACTCGGTAACAGCTCACGCATTTTGGCAGTCGACAATGAAATGCCTGGGTAAGCAACAACCCAATACCATTGCTTGAAGCTTGGAATGGCCGCGCACACTTGTTTAGGGGTGTTTAGCATTAGCTGCATACCGCCCAAGTAACATGGCGCAACATTATCAAAATGCACACTACCAGAAATCATTCCCTCGAACTCGCCCATTAGAAGTAACAACGCTTGTTCATCAAATGGTTGTTCAAAATGTTCGTTAAGTGCGTAAAGTGCGGCGACTACCGAGCTTGCGCTCGAACCTAAGCCGCTACCAACAGGTAAGTTTTTCTCTAAACCAATAGCAACTCCTTGAGTGCTATTAAGCTTTTCTAGGAAAAACTCAGCACATTGATAAACAATATTTTGCTTACCATCTTCAGGTAATTTATGAGCCCACGGGCCAGATTGTGAATAATGTACGCCGCTATCTGCTGCTTCAATCATTACTCTATCACCTAATAAGCTGCCATCAATTGGCGCTAACGCTGCGCCAAGTAAATCGTAGCCTACACCGACATTTCCCATTGAGGCTGGGGCATAAACCGTTATGCTCATAATCCTACCTCACGAGTCCAATTAAGTGTTCTTAATACATCAGCAAATGCGCCAGCTGCGGTCACATCAGTACCTGCGCCGTAGCCTCTTAATACAAATGGAATTGGTTGATAGTAACGACTGTAAAACGCTAATGCATTCTCGCCACCTTTAACACTGTATAAAGGGTCGCTTGCATCAACTTCAGCAATGCGCACATAACACTTGCCAGACTCAATTTGTCCTACATAACGCAACACTTTACCTTCAGCTTTGGCAGCTTCGACTCGAGCGCTAACTTCAGCATCAAGTTTTGGTAAATTAGCCAAAAAGGTATCAATGTCACCAGAGTCATCAAATGAGCTAGGTAAAACTGACTCAACGTTAATGTCTTCAAGCTCTAATTCCATGCCAACTTCACGGGCTAAGATCAGCACTTTACGCGCGACATCCATACCACTTAAGTCTTCACGAGGATCCGGTTCAGTAAAGCACTTTTCACGGGCTATCGATGTTGCAGCAGATAAGCTCATCCCTTCATCTAACATACCAAAGATATAAGAGAGTGAACCCGATAAAATACCATTGAAACGTTGAAGCTTATCACCTGCATAAAGTAACTTTTTCAAGTTATCAATTACCGGAAGGCCAGCACCTACAGTTGTTTCATATAAAAACTGACGACGTTGCAATAGCGCAGTGCTGCGAAGCTGCTGATAATATTGATAATCGCGGGTATTAGCTTTCTTATTAGGCGTAACAACATGAAACCCTGAGTTCATCGCATCAACGTATCGGTCTGACACCAATTCACTTGAAGTACAGTCAACGAGTACGGGGTTCAACAACTGTTGTTCCTTACCCCATGCAAATAACTCTGTTAAATCATATTGCATATCACAATCTGCGAGCAATGCCTGCCAATTAGCTAAATCGACTCCATCACTGTTAAGCAGCATTTTGCGTGAATTTGCTACACCACATACTCTCATGGTGATATGTTGTTCTTTCAGCATTGCAGCTTGTTGTTTGATTTGCTCTAACAATCCTGCACCTACATTACCTGCACCAACTAAAAACACATCAAGGTATTGCTGCACATCAAAGAAAGCTTGATGACAGGCACTGATCGCATGTTTTGTTTTACGCTGTTGAATAACAGTTGAAATAGAACGTTCTGACGAACCTTGTGCAATCGCAACAATATTGACACTCGCTTTAGCTAAAGCACTAAAGAACTTAGCTGCTGCGCCTTTATGAGTTTTCATTCCATCGCCAATTAACGACACAATAGCTAAGTCTTGTCTTAACTCAATAGGCTCTAATAGCTCGGACTGAATCTCTAATTCAAATTCAAGTTCAAGTGCTTGCTTAGCTTTTTCTGCTTCGTCAGTGTTAACACAGAAGCTAATACTGTATTCAGATGAACTTTGAGTAATTAACGAGACTGAAATTCCGCTTCTTGAAATAGCTTCCAATGTACGACTTGCCATACCAACCATACCTTTCATGCCGGGGCCTGAAATATTAAACATGGTTTGATTATCAAGATTAGAAATCGCTTTAACTTGTAGGCCAGTTTTGTCCACTTCATTGGATACTAAAGTACCAGGTGCTGAAGGATTAAAGCTGTTTTTGATGTAGCAAGGTATATGATACTGCGCAATAGGTGCAATCGTTTTAGGATGCAGCACTTTAGCACCAAAATATGACAGTTCCATCGCTTCTTGATAGCTAAGTTGCTCTAAAAGCTTTGCATCAGTTACAACACGTGGATCGGTGTTATAAACACCATCAACATCAGTCCAAATCTCACAGCTAGACGCATCTAAACAAGCAGCTAAAACTGCCGCTGAGTAGTCAGAGCCATTACGCCCTAACGTCACTGTTTTACCTTGCTCGTTGGCTGCGGTAAAACCTGGCATTATCCACACTCTTGCTTCATTTAATGCGAGTGCTGCAAAACGCGGTTTACTGACACTGATATCAACCACTGACTCTAAGGCTTTACCATGGGCTACAAATAACTGAGTTGGATCGAACTGAGCTGCCGTAAGTGATTTAGCCAGCATCACTTGTTCCATTAACGCAGCAGATAAGCGCTCACCAGATACAACGACTTGTGCCTGTACATGATCAGGACATTCATTAAGTAACTTAATACCTGTAAGTTTATCGTTCCAATCAACAAGCTGTGCAGCAAGCTTTGCCTCTAATAAACTTTTCTGTTGTGCCGATATTAATTGATCGGCAGCATGTTCAAACAAGCCATTAAATACCGTTTCAATATGGCTTATTACTGCTGAATAGTCCTCACCACGCTGCGCTAAATCAACAAGTTCAAGCAATCCGTTGGTCACAGTGGCTGGGGCTGATAATACTGTGGCAATCGATTCAGATTTTGCTGATTGCTCGATGATGTCCGCAGCCATTAAGAAACGTTGCCAGTTGGCTAACGAGGTCCCACCAAATTTCATTACTTTCATTTTCTACTCCCTTGACTCGCTAGCGCTAAGTTAAATTTTAAATCGAAATATTTTAAAGCCTGAAAACAAAAAGCCCGCTTCTTTGTGGGAAGCGGGCTTGTTGTAAAAATTCTTTAGGGTGTACTCAGCCCGCCCCCACAATGTTAATTGTGGTGGTTGTAATAATGGTAGCTACAACATGGAACTGGATTTTCATCATGACACTCGACTAATTTTTATGTGTTTGTTTTGAATTAATAATAGAATTGCTTTTTTACGTGTCTGTTGTCAACCCTTAACTATAGCTTTATTTAAAAGCACATATTCCACATCAGTCTAAAATAGCGATTAGAACAATCAAACATCATATTTTATACAATATATACCAGACAAAAAGGCTATTATGGATGTTTACGTTAACGTAACACCAAAACCTCAAGTTAATTAAAATTCATATAAAACATAAACCTAAACAGCCACAAGCTTAAATATAAACCACTAACCAATAATTGTTGGGCTTACACCTTATAAAAACATCCAACCTCGACAAACAACCAGTTTTATCAATCTCAGCTATGTTATCCAAGATGAAATTGATTCATCTAACTGAATTTACAAAACATGTGATTGAATAAGCAAAAGCTGATACTGATCATTCCCCCCTACTATAAAAAGTATTATCATGCGGCCACATTATGAATTGGAGTCGTTATGAAAATCACAAAACATTCAGCAGTGACTATTCACTACCGTTTAACAGACCAAGATGGCCAACTTATTGAAAGCTCATTTGAAGCAGAGCCTATGGCATATCTTCATGGTACTGAGGGCCTAATTCCAGGCTTAGAAAGTGAACTTGAAGGCAAAGTCATTGGTGATAAGTTTGATGCCAACATACCTACTGAGCAAGCATATGGTGAATACCATGAAGGCCTTAAGCAAGAAGTGCCTTTAGAAGCATTCGGTGATGTAGAAGATATCGTTCCGGGTATGCGTTTTATCGCTGAAACCGAAATGGGCCAACGTCCAGTTCAAGTCACTGAAGTGAAAGATACTGTTGTTGTCGTTGATGGCAATCACCCTTTAGCAGGTCAAGCATTAAATTTTAGTGTTGAAGTGATGGACGTGCGCGAAGCGACAGCTGAAGAAATCGCTCACGGCCATATTCATACTGCTGGTGGTTGTGGACACGATCATGCTCACGAACATGAGCAATGTGATACAGAAAAACCAGGTTGTGATGGTAATGGCGGCTGTGGTTGCCATTAATTAGAGTCAAATAACTAAGCTCATTATGCTTATTTCAATGAGTTAGCTATATAACCCTAAACCTAAAGTTTGAATTCAAAGATACGTTAGCCAATAAATTGGGTAACGTATTTTTTTTGCGTTATTATTCATATTAGTTAAAGAACATTTACAAAACTAAATATGAATTAACTGACTATGATTAAATTTGGAAACGCATTTAATGGGTCAGGTGTTTAGTAACGGTAGGGAATTGCTGAGGTCATAGACTTAACCTGAAAAAACCTACCCATGATTAATCACAAGCGACGGAGTGCTTATGTTAATTAAACCGATTTATGAAATCTTGCCCCTTACATACATGATTGTAGGAGCGGGAAGTGTTGCACTGCTGAAAGAGCCATACGCCATATTAGCTTCATTGTTGGTGTTTTTTTATGGTGCTCATATCTGGAACCAACGTTCTAAAAACCGCAGAACAGACCGCAAAAGAAAACGTATTGATGGGATACTTCCCGAGTCTATATATGGGTATCTGCCTTTTATCTACATCATGTCAGCAGGATTAATTTTCCGCTTTCTACCAAAAGACTCTGGTGTAGTGATATCGATATGCCTATTTACCTATGGTGCTTACGTTCTATTACGCAGAATAAGCTATCGTCACCATAAAATTCCGACGGTACAAACCAAGGCCAAATTTAACTAACAAACTTAGACTCACCGTCTAAATTTTAGATTGATTTCATTAATCCAGCAGTAATTGCTGGATTTTTTGCTTCTGTGCAGGTTGCATGTTTTTTAAGTAATTTGAACAGCGAGTGATCGTTGCGATACTAACTTGATAATCAGCTGAAATTTGGCGCTGACTCAAGTCGCCTTCCAATAGCAATTGAAAAACCTTCAAACGACCTGCGACCGCACTGCGTTCTTCCTCTGTCAGTAATAGTTGAAATAAAATGCCTAATTCATCAGAGTTCGGATAACTCAACACTTTCTCGACAACACAATCCCAATCAGCTCGCATAACACTCTCTTTTAGTAATGCCTCAACAGTACAAAGTGTACCAATAATTCACACCTAGCAAAAAGTAAATTTGTAATTTATTTCGTTGTTAGCTGTTTTTGTCACTTTACTTACAAATAGACACAAACAAGTCTCGCACTCAGTTCAAATTTATGTGTAAAATGTGACTTAAACCACTAGCCATATAATTAGAAAATAAGAGAAAACTTATGAAAAGCATAATTTTTGCAATTGCTGCGAGCGCATTACTTATCCCTACTGTCAATGCACATAACTTTGAAGATACTGATGATGCGATTGATTATCGTAAATCTGGTTTCAGCCTGATCCGCTACCAGTTTGGAGATATGGGTGCGATGTTGAAAGGGAAAAAGGATTTTGACTTAAACGTGTTCCAAACACGTGCAGCAAACCTTGCCGCTCTTTCTAAGATCCCTCATGAAGGCTTTATCGACGGGTCTGACAAAGGTAACACTGAAGCTCTTGCAAAAATATGGAACAATAAAGCTGACTTTGACGAAAAAATGACTACGTTCCAAGAAAATGCAGCTAAATTAAATATTGCAGCGCAAACCGGTGACAAAAAGCAAATAAAACAAGCTTTTGGGAATACTGGCAAAAGCTGTAAAGGTTGCCATGATATGTACAAAAAAGACTAATCATTATCTCTAGCTTCGGTGATTCGGTGATTCGGTGATTCGATGATTCGATGATTCGATAGATGATGTAGTAACCAATAAAAAGCCCACATTAAAGTGGGCTTTTTTAGACTTTGAAAATGCTGTTCTAGTTAATTGACTAACCGCTATACAAACACTGGACTATTAATAACTAAAGTTACGCCACTTAATCATTATAGGTACGCTACAATAGGCGCAATTAACCAATAACCAACCACCAAACCAATTAATGCAACAATCATCATTGCTATCAGTGATGAAGTCATTTTGGGTTCTTTAGAAAGCATTTTGTATTCTTCATCAGTTAATTTTTTATTTCCAGAAATCATCGCCGTCACCAAGTTATTCCCCTTTATTGCATAAAGCAAAATGACCGAAACATGCAAAATAATGCAGCCTAGAATGACATTGAAGTTAACTTTATGAAGCCAGGTAAACCAAGCTCCAAGCTCAGATGAAACCATCGAATACAATGGACCTTCAGTAAAAACATCATCACTAGAAAATAAGCCACTAAGCAACTGTAAACTCAACACGGTTAACATAAATAGCACCATGTAACCGCCTAATGGATTATGGCCGACTACTGTTGATGAGTGCTTTCCCGTCAGGTAATTCAGTACTTTTTTGGGGCCAGCTACAAAATCAGTAAAGCGAGAAGTCTCGCTGCCAACAATTCCCCATAAAAGTCTTGAAATCACTAACACCATCAGACTATAAGCGCATATTTGATGCCACTCCATTTCTCCACTATCAGCCGTCCACCAAAGTGAAACTAACAAGCCAACAGTGAGCCAATGAAATAAACGAGTGGGTATATCCCATACCTTAATTTTTTTTTGTTCTATACTCATATAATTCACCGTAAATACTATTAATGTGTAAATAATCGATAGTGTTTACTCTGTTCGATTATAAAGGCACTAAACTCACCCTGATAGATTAGAAACGTAAAGAAAGGTAAGTTATGTGCGGTAATTTCGCAGTTTTTAACAAGCTATGCCTTTTACGACAATTTATTTCACGGCGATATAATCGAAAAGTTTTAGATCAAGATCAAGCAAATTATGAGTTTAAATTGATATGAGATTTGTAAGCGAGTTTGCATTCAAGCCACAAGCGTTAACTTTTTCGATATGAGATTATTCAAACACTAGCAAAAAAGGACAAACAGGAAGATTTAGATGTATTGGAAGCTTAATAATCTGTGCAAATTTTAAGCATGATTAACAGAAGTTTATAAATCACATACATTGTTATCCATTCCAATATGAGCTTAATAAAAAGAGATTACAAGGATTTTTGGTGACTTTTTTATCCATTTTGTCTAAGCGATCAAATATGAATCAAACAGACTAAAACACCTATCAAAATGTGATTTAGATCACGATTTTTGTCTGTAAGCTTGGTAATCTGAATTTAAGCAAACAACAGAAGGTTCGAAATATGCTGAAAATCACTAGCAAGCAACTTGAAGTCACTGCACTAATTCTTGAACGCATCGAAGGACAATTTGAAAAACTAGCACGACACGATATTCAATTAATAAACCCGCACGTTATCATTACTCAGGAAAAGCAGAACTTTAAGATCGAGTCTTCTGTAGGCTTGCCAAGTGGAGAACTATTTGCCCAGGCGAAAAACGAGAACCTTTACGCAGCAATTACTGCAATGGGTAAAAAGCTGGAGAAACAGCTAAATCGCCTGACTCATAAGCCCCAAGCTCAACGTCACGTTTCGCCAACAGCTGAAACGGATAATGATTTTGAGTATGACTATAAGGAGGAAACCGCAGCTTGACGATTTATTTAACGTTTAACCAAGAGCGCATCCTCGGGTGCGCTTTTTAATGCTCAAATTTTGTCAGATAAGTCTTTATCATTCCCATAACCTTGCCATACGAAAGATTATGAGCAATCTTCAGCATAATTTGATTGACACTTTCCCTTCATCCCTTTAGTTTTAATGAGATGAACAAATTTACCTATATCGATTTTATTTTCTTTTTTATGCAGCCCCCATATTGAGGCGGAATTTTTGTGTAAAAACGAAAATGAAATATAAAGCCTCCCACTCGGGGGGCTTTTTATTATTAATTTTTAAATGCTATCTGTTAAACAGGTATGTCAGCTAAGCAGTCGTCATTGAGGCAAATATGAACAAAGCGCCAGAGTTAAACCAAACCCGCAAACAAATCACCGCCTTAGATAAAGAGCTGCTTTCCTTATTGTCTAAACGTCGTAATTTAAGCTTAGATGTTGCTCGCAGCAAAGAAGTCGATGTAAGACCTATACGCGATACTCAAAGAGAAAAAGAATTACTCGCTAGATTGGTCGAGCAAGGACGTGAGCACGGTTTAGATGCGCATTTTGTTATTTCTTTATACCAAAGCATTATTGAAGACTCAGTTTTAAATCAACAAGCGTATTTACATGGCAGAGCTAACCCTGAAATACAGCAACAACAATCGACAATTGCTTATCTCGGTGCTCGCGGTTCCTACTCTTATTTAGCTGCTAGTCGTTTTTGTCAGCGCCGCCAAGTAGAGATGGTTGACCTAGGTTGCCAAAGCTTTGATGAAATTATTAAGTCTGTTGAGCTGGGTCATGCTGATTTAGGCTTTCTGCCAATAGAAAATACCTCATCAGGTTCAATCAATGAAGTTTACGATGTACTACAACACACTTCATTGTCTATTGTTGGCGAAACCACTATAGAGGTTGGGCATTGTCTATTAACTAAAGATGGCGCGAGTTTAGATAGCATTAAAACCGTGTTTGCTCATCCCCAGCCAATTAGCCAATGCAGCCATTGGTTATCGCAACACCCTAATCTGACTCTGGCATATTGCTCAAGCAGTGCTGAGGCAATGCAAAAAGTAATTGATGCTGAAGATAACAGTGTTGCGGCTATCGGTAGTGCTGAGGGTGGTGCTCTATACCAGTTAAGCGCTGCTGAAAATGGCTTAGCTAATCAAAAAATTAACCAAAGCCGTTTCATTGTTGTGGCGAGAAAAGCTGTCGCTGTGCCTTCACAACTGCCAGCTAAAACCACCTTAATTATGGCGACAGGGCAAAAACCTGGTGCACTAGTAGAAACCCTTCTAGTGCTCAAAGCACATAACATTAATATGAGTAAACTTGAGTCTCGCCCAATACCAGGAACCCCTTGGGAAGAGATGTTTTATCTAGATGTTGACGCTAATTTAGCAACCAACGAGCTTCAACAGGCATTAAAAGAGTTAGAGCGACTAACACGCTTTATTAAAGTATTAGGTTGCTACCCTTGTGAAACGGTAAAGCCTACTCAATTGAACAATAGCCAATTACTCATTGAACCAATCAGCTCAAAGGAAAAAGTAGAGACGCCATCGCAAGATAACGATGCGCCAAAGTATTCAAAACTATACCGCCAACAAAATACTTTAATTGAGGTTAACCAATTTAACGTAGGCGGCGATGATTTTGCGGCAATGCAGCAATTAACACTGCCGATTAGTACTGATGTATTTGCCACCAAAGTAAAACAGATTAAAGAGTCAGGATTTCAAGCTGTCTTATTGCTCAACCCTACATCTGCAAACTTGAGTACACTGGATATAAAAGGCTATTGCCATTTGATTGCTCAGGCTGGATTAGCAAGCGCGGTGCAGATAGATTCGGTGACTAACTTTAACGAAACCGTGAAAGTCGCTGACATGGTCTATATCGCGGGCAAAGAAATGTACAATGATGAATTGCTCACCATAGCTGGCTCTGTAAGTACCCCTGTATTGTTAGAGCGAAATACCATGGCAAGTACAGCCGATTGGTTAGCATCAGCGAACAAAATACTGACTCAAGGTAACCAACAGCTTATTTTAGTGGAAGCAGGAATTAGAAGCTTTAGTAACCCTGAGCAGCTTGCTTTAGATCTTGCCGGACTCATTGAAATAATATCTGAAAGTCATCTACCAGTGCTAGGTAATACGAGTTACGCCGTCGAAGATAAGCTCATTAACCAACAAGCCAACGCAATCAAGCAACTAGGTTCGAGTGGCTTGATTATTAATGAAAAGCAACTGACATGTTCGGAACAACAAGCTGAGTTATTGCATCAACTTCATCAGTAATTTTTTATATCTCGCTAAAACAAAAAACCGAACTGATGAGTTCGGTTTTTTTATGTTTATTGCAGTTCTCTTTGGCTAAAAATAAGCTCCAGCAAGCACTTAATACATACTGACACTGTCGTTTAAACCTAACCAACCTTTGAAAACCCGATAACTAAACCAGACTAATGCAAATATGAATACCGGTATACTTAACCACAGCTGTGGTAAAAAGTAACCAATCATTAATAACGGCACTAATCCTGTGATACTGTTACGTTGCCAGCGCAAATGAGATGACAATAAAGAGTTAGCAGCAATATTGGTCTGTGAAATATTAATAATTAAACTGAAAAAAACAGGTAAGAAAAATAGCGGAAATGCACTCAATAACGCATATAAAAAATGCCCGAGTGATAAATCTTCTGCAGTATACACCTCTGTCTCTGTCATCAGATTTCACTCCTATTACGTTAAAATTAAGGGAGTTACTTATCGCAACTCCCTTATAACAATAATCCTAGATTGTATATTTCGCAATCTTTTGCAGCGTTAACCCGAAAAATTGCTCTAATTGGTCTTCATATCATTCACTGACTGCAACATAGCGCGACTCTCGTGCTGAAATTGCGGCGCAAAATCACCAAACCATTTAGCAACATCTCTAAATTGCGCGACAAATGCTTCCCTATTACCACTTTTCAGTAAATCTAATGCATCACGGTAGTTATCAAGGTAATCACTAATAGCCACTTGGCTACCTTCTTGTGCAAAAATAATATCGGCATATAGTTCAGGATCTTGAGCAAATAAACGCCCTACCATGGCAAGTTCAAGTCGATAAATAGGTGAGCTGAACTGTAATAAGCTTTCTATATCAGCTTCTTCTTTGCATAGGTTAACCCCGTAAACAAAGCTTGAGAAATGTCGCATGGCTTGCACTAGTTGCATTGCTTTATCATGACGTTCGGCATCTTCATTAACTATGCGCGCTCCCCAAATAGTAATTTGCTCTAAAAACCATTGGTACTTATCTGAATCTCGGCCATCACACACCACTACAACTTGTTTAGCTAAACTACCTACATCTGGGCCAAACATTGGGTGTAAACCCACTACAGGTCCACTATGCGCTTCTAGCATCGCCTTTAGTGGCTCAGATTTGATTGAGGTAAGGTCGGCTAAGATACATTGTTCAGGTAAATGATTTAACTTGCTACGAATCACCTCACAAGTGACATTGATAGGTACAGTAACAATTACCATACCAGCACCGTCAAATAACTCATCAGCTCGATGCCAATCGTCTTTATCTAAGCTTTTAACTTGATATCCTGAAAGTGTCAGCATTTGACTGAATAAACCACCTAACTGACCTTCACCACCCACAATAACGATATGCCCAAGGTCAGTTTTAACCTGTTTAAAGCCGACATCTTTTTCATTCAGGTAAGATTCGCGCATTAACCGTCTAAGGATGTCCTCAATTAATTGAGGAGAAATATCCATATCACTGGCTTCTTTACGGCGCTTTGCAAGCATCGAGGCTTCACGTTGCGGTGCATAAATCGGCACACCTGCAGCGTGTTTTACCGTACCGACTTGCGCAACAAGGTCGAGACGCTTGCGGAGTAGGTTTAGTAGTTGTTGGTCAACGCCATCTATCAAGTCGCGCAAGTTTTCTAAATCTAATGTGGTTTTTTCATTCATAGCTTATATCCATCTATCGCACGACTTACTCATTAGTTAATCAGCAAAGCGATTCGGTAATATGTTTTTTAATAAATCGGCATTTCGACGTAATAATGACTCTGTTGTTGCCCAATTAATACATGAATCAGTAACAGAAACGCCGTATGCAAGTTCTGGTAAAGGCTTATCAGATGATTGATTACCTTCATTCAAATGACTTTCTAACATGACACCAATCACTGAACGATTACCGTTATTTATTTGCTGAAATACATCCTCGCAAACTATGGTCTGTCTTGTATAGTCTTTCGATGAATTACCATGACTACAATCAATGATTAATCGGGCATTGAGCTTAGCATTATGTAACTGCTCTTCGCATGTTGCGACACTTTGTGCATCATAATTCGGTGTTTTACCACCTCGTAAAATCACGTGACCATCTGGGTTACCTGCTGTTTGCAGTAATGATACTTGCCCCTGCTGATTTATCCCCATAAATCTATGGCTACTCGCTGCAGATTTTAATGCATTAATGGCCACATCAAGTTTGCCATCTGTGCCATTTTTGAATCCGACGGGCATAGATAACCCCGAAGCCATTTCACGGTGAGTTTGCGATTCAGTTGTACGTGCACCAATGGCTGACCAAGTAACAAGTTCTGACATATATTGTGGACTAATTGGATCGAGTGCTTCTGTGGCTACAGGTAACTCTAATTCTGCAAGCCAAATCATCAGCTCACGTGCCATTCTTAAGCCTTTTTCTACATCAAATGATTCATTCATATCTGGATCATTGATTAGTCCTTTCCAGCCTACTGTTGTGCGTGGTTTTTCGAAATAGACTCGCATTAAGATGTAAAACTCGCCGCTTAACTCATCATGAAGCTTTTTAAGTTTTAAAGCGTATTCTTTAGCGGCATCGATATCGTGAATAGAGCAAGGACCTGTAACGATTAACACGCGATTATCACGCTTATGCACAATATCGGCCACGGTTTGGCGTGCATCTAAAATATACTGATAAGCATGATCAGATAACGGTAACTCTTTTTTTAACTCAGCTGGGGTCACCAGCACTTTTTCAGAACTAATATGGACGTTATTAATCGTATCTTGTTGCATGCTCATTACTCACTTCTTATCGGTTTATCACTAAACAACACTTTAAAAATATTAGTGTAACGCTACACCATTACAAACTTGAGCTAACTATGCCTTTTTCAATGAGTCTTAGCAACCCATAAATACAATTTTCTCCAAATAAACAAAAACCCGCCATATAGGCGGGTTGTTGTGCGAACACTGCATCTAATTTTTCAAGCAGGTAACTATTACTTAGTTGCCAACTTCTCACGGATACGTGCAGATTTACCTGAACGCTCACGTAGGTAGTAAAGCTTAGCACGACGAACACGGCCGCGACGCTTAACTTCGATGCTAGCTACTAGTGGGCTGTGAGTTTGGAAACCACGCTCAACACCTTCGCCATTAGAGATTTTACGTACAGTGAATGCAGAGTGAAGACCACGGTTACGCTTAGCGATTACCACACCTTCAAACGCCTGTAGACGCTCTTTTTCACCTTCTTTAACACGTACTTGAACTACTACTGTATCACCAGCACCAAATTCAGGTACGTCAGTTTTCATTTGCTCATCGTTGAGCATTTTAATGATATTGTTCATAACTTACTCCGTTCTAGGATTAACTGAGCTTCGACTAAACAGGCTTGTCCATGTTTGAAACAAACTCTGCTAAAAGAGTCTTTTGTTCGCCAGTCAGAGCTAGATTTTCAAATAATTCTGGTCGTCTCAAAAAAGTCCTACCAAGACTTTGTTGTAACCGCCAGAGTCTAATTTTTTCGTGGTCACCGCTTAACAACACTGCTGGAACACCGACACCATCTAAGTTTTCAGGGCGAGTATAGTGTGGACAATCCAATAAGCCATCAGAGAAAGAATCTTGCTCTGCTGACGCTTGCTTACCTAGTACACCAGGTACTAACCTTGCAACTGAATCAATAAGAGTCATTGCTGGTAGTTCTCCGCCCGAAAGCACATAATCACCAATCGACCACTCTTCATCAACTTCAGATTGGATGATACGTTCGTCAACACCTTCGTATCGACCACATACCAATACCAAACTAGATGATTTACTTAACTCACTGACGCCTTGCTGATCCAGCTTGCGTCCTTGAGGCGATAAATAAATCACCTTCGCACCGTCACCTGCCGCAGCTTTCGCTGCATGAATAGCATCGCGTAACGGTTGCACCATCATCAACATACCTGGACCACCACCGTAAGGACGGTCATCAACAGTATTATGTCGATCATTCGTAAAATCACGAGGATTCCACGTTTGCAACTCTAACAGGCCGTTTTTAACGGCTCGACCCGTAACTCCAAAGTCTGTAACAGCACGAAACATCTCAGGAAACAGGGTTACTACCCCTAACCACATATGTTGTACCTCGACTTAAAAGTCTGGATCCCAATCCACTAATATCTGTTTACTTTGCACGTTCACCTCTAGGACGAACTGCTCAGGGACAAAGGGGATCATACGTTCCGCTTTGCCGAATGCATCTTTTACGTTAGCTTTAACAAGAAGTACGTCGTTAGATCCTGTTTCCACGATCTGTTCAACTTCCCCCATGTTGTAGCCTTTAGTATTGGTCACAGTACAACCAATCAAGTCTCTCCAGTAGAATTCATCTTCTGACAAGTCTTTAATTTGGTCAGCCTGAATTGCAATCTCACAATTTGTAAGTTGTTGCGCATCCTCACGTGTATCTATACCTTCAAGACAAGCAACAAGTGCTTTCCCTTGAAAACGCCACTGAGCGACTTTTACTTCACGCCATTCGCCTTGTTCTTTAATGAACCAAGGTGAATAATCAAAAATACCTTCAACAGAATCGGTATAAGAAGTGATTTTCATCCAACCTTTAATACCATGACTAGAGCCAATTTTGCCTAGTACGATTGGTTGTTGGTTACTACTCATCTATTTATACCTTAACGCTATTAAGCAACAGCTTTACGAGCGTCTTTGATCAATTTCGCTACGCGTTCTGAAGTTGCTGCACCAGTACCAACCCAGTGATCAACACGATCAAGATCTAAACGTAGAGTTTCTTCTTGGCCTTTAGCTAAAGGATTGAAAAAACCAACACGTTCGATGAAACGACCGTCACGAGCATTGCGGCTATCAGCAACAACGATATTGTAAAATGGACGCTTTTTTGCGCCGCCACGAGCTAAACGAATGGTAACCATGCGTTTTATTCCTCTAATGATTTGCTAGTAAGCAAAAATAAAAACTGGGACTCCGTGTTCGCGAAGGGCCCCAGAGAAAGCCGCAAGATTTTACCTGATTTTTCAACTATTGCAACCAAATCCGTTGTTTTAAAAACTAAGGGAACATTAGCTGCATAGTTAAGAATCAATCTTACGAACTGAAGTTGATAAATATTTTGAAGTTCTAAAGCTAATTAACGCCCCGGAAATTTCATTCCTGGAGGCATCATTCCGCCCATGCTACGCATCATTTTCTTCATGCCACCTTTACCTGACATCTTTTTCATCATTTTTTGCATTTGGGTAAATTGCTTCAAAAGACGGTTAACGTCTTGAATTTGAGTACCAGAACCTAATGCAATACGGCGCTTACGCGAGCCTTTGATAATGTCAGGACGTTGGCGTTCGCCAGGCGTCATTGAGTTGATGATAGCTTCCATTTGATTGGTCATCTTGCCATCTTGAACTTGAGCTAATGCTTCTGGAGGAAGTTGCCCTACTCCTGGTAACTTTTCAATCATGCCCATCATGCCGCCCATGTTTTTCATTTGCTGCAGTTGTTCACGAAAATCTTCAAGATCGAATCCACCACCAGATTTCACCTTTGAAGCAAGCTTCATGGCCTTATCTTTATCAACGCCACGTTCTACTTCTTCAATCAGTGACAATACGTCACCCATGCCAAGAATTCGTGAAGCGATACGTTCAGGGTGGAAAGGCTCTAACGCATCAGTTTTTTCACCAACACCTAAGAACTTAATTGGTTTTCCAGTAATGTTGCGTATTGATAACGCTGCACCACCACGAGCATCACCATCAACCTTTGTTAAAATAACACCGGTTAAAGGTAACGCTTCGTTAAATGATTTTGCTGTATTAGCCGCATCTTGACCTGTCATAGCATCAACAACAAATAAAGTTTCTACAGGGGTCACAGCCGCATGGAGATCTTTAATCTCATCCATCATGGCTTCGTCAACGTGCAAACGACCTGCCGTATCGACAATAACAACATCAATGAACTTTAATTTCGCGTGTGCAATTGCTGCAGTAGCAATATCAATTGGCTTTTGACTAACATCTGATGGGAAAAACTCGACTTCAACTTCTTCAGCCAAGGTTTCCAATTGCTTAATCGCAGCTGGGCGATAAACATCAGCACTCACAACTAAAACAGATTTTTTCTCACGCTCACGTAAGAATTTCGCAAGTTTTGCAACACTGGTGGTTTTACCCGCACCTTGCAAACCTGCCATCATTAATACTGCTGGAGGCTGACTGGCTAAATCTAATGCTTCATTAGCTTCGCCCATCGCTTTTTCAAGTTCATTTTGGACAATCTTAATGAATGCTTGTCCTGGACTTAAACTTTTAGAGACTTCTTGACCGACTGCACGTTCTTTTACGCTGTTTACAAATTGGCGTACAACGGGCAAAGCAACATCAGCCTCAAGTAGTGCCATGCGCACTTCACGTAAGGTTTCTTTAATGTTGTCTTCGGTTAAGCGACCACGACCACTAATATTCTTGAGGGTTCGTGACAGTCTGTCGGTTAGATTCTCAAACATGCTCTGCTGTTTACCTTAAACGATTCGATAATTGGCGCCTATTATACCCAAACTACTTAAAGATGCGAGATTAGCCTTAAGCCTGACTATTGATGTAGGTCATTATTCGTAAATTATTTGGAGTTAAATGGTGGAAACTGTTAAATTTTGAGTCTTGGGTCACTGCCCTAATGGGTAGGGTTCATGTTAATCTAAGATAAATATAGATGTGCTGATTTTATTTTTAAAAACAACCTGCACTCATAACTTGATAGGTTTATTCCAGATGGTCATTTTTTCAGCTTCGGCTATGTTGTTTTATTGCATTGCACTTGTTCTAGTAACGAGTCGATTATTCCATGCAGAAGGTCCTAATCGTAGATTAGTGGCCATTTTTGCATCAATTGCAGTTGTGCTGCACGGTATCGCACTTTCGCAAACGATTTTCACCGCTGATGGGCAGAACTTTAGTTTAACCAATGTAATATCATTGGTTAACTGGATTATCGCATTCAGCTTTACCATCATCATGCATCGCTTAAAAGTAATTGTGGTGGTCCCAGTGGTTTATGCTTGCTCGGTGATCTCAGTAGCTGTTTTGTGGTTAATTCCACCTCAGTACATTATCCATTTTGATATTCATCCAGAGATTTTAGCCCACATTGTGCTTTCTCTGATGGCATACAGTGCATTAATGATTGCCGCACTTTATGCAATTCAATTGTTGTTGATTCAGAACAAACTCAAAAACAAAAAAGCAATGATGAGCCCTGGCATGCCACCTTTAATGACAGTTGAAAAACAACTTTATCATTTAGTGACTATCGGCATGATTCTACTGACCCTATCCTTAGCCACTGGTTTTATCTTTTTAGAAGATATGTTTGAAGACGGAAAAGGTCACAAAGCTATTTTATCAATCTTAGCTTGGTTAGTTTATGGTGCGATGCTTTGGCAGAACTATGCCATTGGTTGTAGAGTCCGCACTGCTGTTATTTACACATTATCAGGGGCAACATTATTGTCTTTAGCTTATTTTGGCGCTCGAATAGTGACTGAAATCATTTTAAGATAAACTACAAATCTGGCAGGTACCCCCTCTCAGACTTGACACTCATGACGAATGATTGATACTCATCATTCGTCTTTTTTTTACTGTAAATTTTACTAAGTCAACTGGAGCCCTTTTTGGACGCCATTTCTACCAGCACACTTCTTCTCTCTTTACTGGTGTTAATCCTGATCTCAGCCTACTTTTCAGGTTCAGAGACAGCTATGATGACGTTAAATCGCTATCGTCTTCGTCACCTTGCTGCTAGCGGCCATAAGGGTGCGCAACGCGCATTAAAAATGCTTGAAAGACCAGACAGATTGATTGGCTTAATCTTGATTGGCAATAACTTAGTCAACATTTTAGCCTCTGCTATTGCCACTATCATTGGTATGCGCTTGTTTGGTGATGTCGGCGTAGCGATAGCTACCGGCGTGCTGACATTAGTGGTGTTAATTTTTGCAGAAGTCACTCCTAAAACCGTTGCAGCCCTCCACCCTGAACGTATTGCTTTCCCATCGAGTTTTTTACTGCGTGGGTTACTTTCAGTATTATGGCCATTAGTTAAGGTCATTAACCTCATCACATCAGGTTTTTTGCGTCTATTAGGTATTAAAAATATCAGCGTCAATGATGCATTAAGTCAGGAAGAGTTGCGTACTGTAGTCCATGAGGCTGGCGCCCTTATTCCACAACGACATCAAGAAATGTTGCTGTCGATCCTCGACTTAGAAAAGGTCACAGTTGAAGATATCATGATCCCTCGCTCGGATATCTATGCAATTAACGTTAATGACGAATTCAAACTGATTAATAAACAAGTTACTCAAAGCCCTCATACTCGCGTATTAGTTTATCGTGATAACATCGATGATGCGGTTGGCTTTATTCATTTACGTGATGCTTTGCGGTTACAGTCTAAGGAAGAGTTTAGTAAATCGTCTCTTCTTCGAGCTGTAAAAGAGCTGTATTTTATTCCCGAAGGCACACCTCTAACGGTTCAACTATCGAACTTTCAACAGAACAAAGAACGCTTTGGCTTAGTAGTTGATGAGTACGGTGATATTCAAGGCTTAGTCACCCTAGAAGATATTCTTGAAGAAATTGTCGGTGACTTTACTACCTCAATGATCACCACAGCCAGTGAAGATATTGATATTCAGCAAGACGGTAGCTTTGTCATTGATGCAACAATTAACATCCGTGATTTGAATAAAGAGATGAAGTGGAACTTTTCAATAGATGGCCCTAAGACGCTCAATGGCTTAATTATTGAATACCTTGAAGATATCCCTGATGCTGGCACAAAGCTGAAAATAGATCATTATGATATTGAAGTAATTGAAGTATCCGACAACATGATCAAGGCCGTTAAAGTTATCCCAGGGCTAATTGAAGAACCTGAAGAAGATACGGATTAGCACAAGCTTGTCTCTATTCAGTATTGATAATTAACATCAAAAAAGGCGCATCATGCGCCTTTTTGTTTACTAATAATGTTAAATTTAATGTTATCCAGCTTGTTTTCTTTTTGCTTCAAGGGCTCTACGTTTATCACGGGCAATCGGGGTTATCTCTGCCTCTAAAGGTTTGTTTATACCTAGCATAAAATATAACTCTGCCATCAAGAAAAAAGGACCAATGAGTAATTGATTTAAGTCATCAATAAAAGCGGGTTTAGCTTTTTCATATTTATGACCAATGAACTGAATCACCCAACCAACAAAAAATACCCCTACACCAATAGCCCAAGCACCATTAAGCGTTGCTACCATTGATGATGTAATGAGCACTGGAATAATAAAAATCGTTAATCCCAGCGCTAAACCTTTATGCAAAATGAAGTAATAAATGAGTGTGCCTATAGCAAAAATAGTGGCGATATTAATTTTTAAGCCATCTTCAGCTAAGAATACAAAATTGATTGGTATCAAATTCAGTAACAAAAATACTGACCAAATGATGAGTGGTACGCCTACAAAGTGTGTTCTGATATTTTTAGGATTTAAATGCACACTTTTATAAGTTGCGAGTTGTTCCACAGCCGTTTTCATTAGGAGTCCTTGTTATTTTTATAATGTAACACCCCATTAACTTACCCTATTTCAGCGATGGAGCTCAAGCTCTAGATAAACAACTGTTTGAATCAGGAATAATAAAATACAGTCTAACTGCTGCATACATAGGCTTATAAAGCGCAATAAAAAAGGCGCATAAGCGCCTTTATAATTTTCAAGGGGATAAAGAGCGATAAAACTAGGATTCTATGATGACCGTCGACACAGCATAATGCAGTTCGTCAGCAATAGTAATGTGCGCACAGGTAGCACCCAACTCATTCATTCTCGCTAAAGCACCATCGGTGAAACTTATCTGCGGAGCACCATTATCATTATTGCTGATATGAATGTGCTGAAACGATACACCACGTCCAATCCCAGTCCCAAGCGCTTTAGCAGCCGCTTCTTTCGCTGAAAATCGCTTAGCAAGGTAACGATGTGGAACTTTAGATACTTGATAAATCTCGAGTTCCACAGGCGTTAATACACGTTTAGCTAACTTATCGCCAAGACGCTCATACTGAGTCTCTATTCGCGCTATTTCGACAATATCAGTCCCTAAACCAATTATTGCCATTACTCGCCTCTACGACCTTCTTGCATCAGTTGCTTCATATCTTTTACCGCTACAGCTAAACCATCAATTGCAGCACGAGCAATAACTGCATGACCAATATTCAACTCATATAACTCTGGAATTGCTGCGATAGGCTTTACGTTATGGTAATGCAAACCATGCCCCGCATTAACGATTAAACCTTTTCCATGGGCATACTTTGCCATTTCGGTAATTCGGGCTAATTCTAGTGACTGCTCAGCATCTGTTTTGGCATCAGCATAACAACCTGTATGAATTTCAATATATGGAGCGCCTGAAGCAACGGCGGCATCAATTTGAGTTTTATCAGCATCTATGAATAAAGACACTTTAATACCTTCTGCCGCTAAACGTTTGACAGCTTGAGTTATTTTATCGAGCTGACCAGCAACATCTAAACCGCCTTCTGTCGTCAGTTCTTCACGCTTTTCAGGAACAAGACATGCGTAAGCTGGCTTTACATCACAAGCGATTGAAATCATTTCTTCAGTAACAGCAAACTCAAAGTTCATTCTTGTTTTTAATGTTTTAGCGAGTAAATAAACATCGCGGTCAACAATGTGTCTGCGGTCTTCACGTAAATGGATAGTAATACCATCAGCGCCTGCGTGCTCTGCCACTGCTGCTGCATGAACAGGATCGGGGTACTCAGTACCACGAGCCTGACGTAAAGTAGCAATATGGTCGATGTTAATTCCTAATAAAATTCCACTCACTGTGGGCTCCTTTATATTTTTATCGCCTGATGTCAGTTTTGACATCAATACTCAATTAGTTTTTATGAACACTTTATAAAGAAATCTACAGAGAAACTACTTTTTAAAATGTTCATTAGGCATGAAATCTAGGTCAAACTATTGCCATAGTCCTTTACTTGCTATTCACTGTTGTTTTTTGGGGGATTTTTAATGAATAACTTTCTACTCAATAATGGCTTCCCACCTAGCAAAGGAGATAATAGTAACCTCATTAAGCCTTTAGCTTGCACTAAATTATTTTCAGCAAGTTGTTTGGATTTTAAGTTAATTAGCATCTCACCTGATAATAAATGTCGGCTATTTGTCACGTTTGCCGATGCCTGCTGAGCCACAGGTAAAAAACCTTCATCTGCAATAATTCGATAGCTAGTCTCAGCAGTTATATTTTCACCTTGAGTGTCATATTCAAGGGATGGTAAAGCGCCTAATTCATTCAGCAATTCCATTTCAAAGTAACGTAAATGTTGAGAGTCAAACTCACTAGCAAGTGCCATTAAACTGCGATGGTAATGTAAAAACAAGCCTTCAGCATGCTGGCCGGCATTAAGTACTCTAACCAGAAGTTCATTGAGGTACATCGCAGAATATAAACTATTAGACTTTAACGGTAATGCTGGTGCGGCTGGCTCAATTTGAGTAATAAATTTAAGTGAGGTATCAGTAGAGTCTGACTTGTTATTGAACTGAAATATCAGCGGCTGAAAAGGCTGAATGATACTTTTAATGGATTTTTTTCCGCTACCCACCCTGACTAAGGCATCAAGGCGACCTACACCATCGACTAACAGATTAACAATCACACTTGATTCTCTGTAAGGACGATGGTGGAGTATATAGCCGCGCAGCATCAGAGCGACGCCTAACGGCTAATGGATAAGCACGAGACTGACATAGCGTTAGTCTTCGCCATAACCTAAGCTGCGCAGCGCACGTTCATCATCAGCCCAACCCGATTTAACTTTTACCCACACCTCTAAGAAAACTTTATTATCAAATAAGGTTTCCATATCAAGGCGAGCTTGGGTAGCAATGGTTCTAATACGTTCACCTTTATTACCAATTACCATGCGCTTTTGACCTGTACGTTCGACCAAAATCAAGGCATTGATTTGATAAACCCCATTATCCATCATTTTAAATTGTTCGATTTCAACGGTAGCATCGTAAGGTAGTTCATCACCTAAGAAACGCATGAGTTTTTCGCGCACAATTTCAGAAGCCATAAAGCGCTGAGAACGGTCAGTCACATAGTCTTCAGGAAAATAAAATTGCCCTTCAGGTAATGACTCTTGGGCTAAATCTAAAATTCGCTGAACGTTAGTGCCTTTAGTTGCTGAAATTGGCAAAATTTCATCAAAGGTGAACTTTTCAGACAGCTCAGCTAGATAAGGAAATAACGCTTCTTTATCTTTAATATTATCGACTTTGTTAATGGCTAAAACCGTTTTACGCTTTCCACTGCCCTGTTGCAGTTTGTTAAGCACCATTTCGTCATCTTCAGTCCATGTCATACCGTCAACAACAAACACAACCATAGAAACATCAGCTAATGAACTGGCAGCAGCACGGTTCATTAAACGGTTAATAGCGCGTTTCTCATCAATATGAAGACCTGGAGTATCAATAAAGATGATTTGTTTCGCTTCATCAGTATGAATACCCATAATACGATGACGTGTGGTCTGCGGCTTTTTAGAAGTAATACTAACTTTTTGCCCAAGCAACTTATTCAATAAAGTCGACTTACCTACATTAGGGCGGCCGACAATGGCAACCATGCCACAAAAAGTCACTTCGTATTTAGCTTCAGCAGCGGGTGCAGCGCCATTCATCCTTGCCAATAATTCATCCAAGCTTGGCTCTACTGGCGAGCTTTCTGGCAAGTCTGTTTTTTTGGTCATTTATTAATTAGCTCCAATACCTGAGCAGCTGCTAGCTGTTCAGCTTTTCTTCTTGAAGTACTGACACCTGTCACTACTTTATCAATTTCTGAAATGCGACATTCAACCGTGAATGTCTGGTTGTGTGCATCACCTTTAACATCAACAACTTGATATTCAGGTAACGGCTTTTTATAACCTTGTAAGTATTCTTGAAGAATCGTTTTAGGATCCTTTTGATTAATACCCGGTTTAATTTCTGCTAAACGTTGCTTATACCAAGTCAGTAATAAGCCACGGCAAGTCTCAATATCAGCGTCTAGATAAATTGCGCCAATAATGGCTTCAACCGCATCAGCAAGGATCGATTCACGTCTAAACCCACCACTTTTTAGTTCACCAGGGCCTAAATAAAGGTAATCACCTAACTTGAACTCTTTCGCTATTACGGTAAGGGTTTCACCTTTTACTAACGTAGAGCGCATACGGCTTAAATCACCTTCGGTCACTTTTGGAAATTGGTGATATAGCGCATCTGAAATAATGATTGATAGAATCGAATCACCTAAAAACTCAAGACGTTCGTTATGCTTTGAGGCAGCGCTTCGGTGCGTTAATGCCTGAGTTAACAAATCCACGTTAGTAAACTCATAACCCAGCGTTCCGCATAAACGAGGTAAATTCTTTATTGGTTCCATTACTTAATTGCACCTACTCTGTCAAAACGAACACCTGTTGGTACCCAAGTTGGCAACCAGCTGCTAGCTGGACGTTCAAATTCAAAACTAATCCAAATGGCAACCGCTTTACCGACTAAGTTAGCTTCAGGGACAAATCCCCAAAAACGACTGTCAGTACTGTTATCGCGGTTATCACCAATTGCAAAGTATTCCCCTTCAGGAACAATAAACTCACCTACCGCGGTGCCAGCTTGTTCGTAAAAATGATTACTAAAGTCTGGACGTGACGGGTTAATTAGAATGTCATGTGCTACGTCACCAAGTTGCTCTGTGTAACGAGATAATGGAATGCCTTCCTGTGAAAACTCACCACGATTGACATTACTTAACTTAATAGCTTTGGCTGGGGGACAATTGGTTCCTTCTTCACACTTTGGTTCAATTAAAAATTGCTTATTTTGATAAACGATTCGGTCGCCAGGCAAACCGATAACTCTTTTAATATAGTCTATTTGTGGGTTTTCTGGATATTTGAATACGAACACATCACCACGCTCAGGCTCGCCCGTTTCAACTAATTTGCTGCGCCAAACTGGGTCGCGTAATCCATAGCTAAATTTCTCAACGAGAATAAAGTCACCAACAAGCAGCGTTGGTTTCATTGAACCCGAAGGAATTTGAAAAGGCTCATAAATGAAAGAACGTAAAATCAATACGAAGGCAATCACTGGGAATATTGAATGGGCAAATTCAACTACCACAGGCTCACGAGTGATGACTTCTTTTGCTTCGTCACTCAAATCTGATTGTTTTGCTTCTGCAATTGCAAGCTTTTCGCGGCGCTTTGGCGCAAACGCGATAACATCGACGAGCCAAATCAAACCACTCACGAGAGTGACTATAACTAAAATAAGAGAAAAATGGGCTGCCATTGGGTATTAAGCTCCTGCCTTACACTTTAAAATGGATTCAGTGATTTAAACTGCTTAATAAGTATCCTGTGTAGGTCATTCAGAATCACTGTCTGTAATGTTACAAAGTATACAAAATCACTTCGTTTGCAAAATTAACTTTTGCTCATAAATTTTTCAAAAAACGTATAAAAATGACTTTTAGGAATAACAACGCCGCAAACTGCGGCGTTATCTTTACTCTTATTAAAAGCCTCAGTAAGGCTTATTGATTAAGAGCTTAGTCATTTAGCTTCAATACGGCTAAAAACGCTTCTTGAGGTACTTCAACATTACCTACCTGCTTCATACGTTTTTTACCGTCTTTTTGCTTCTGTAATAATTTCTTCTTACGAGAAACATCGCCACCATAACATTTTGCTGTTACGTCTTTACGCATCGCTTTAATATTTGAACGCGCAATAATCTGGCTACCAACTGCTGCTTGAATAGCAATATCAAACATTTGTCTTGGAATAAGCTCTTTCATCTTATCAACAAGTGCTAAACCGCGATGACGGATGTTTGAACGGTGAATAACCATTGCTAAAGCATCGACGCGATCACCATTAATCAAGATATCTAAGCGAACCATGTCAGCAGCTTCAAAACGAACAAAGTTATACTCTAATGATGCATAACCGCGACTGGTAGATTTTAGACGGTCAAAGAAATCCATCACAACTTCTGCCATTGGCAGTTCGTAAGTCACAGATACTTGATTACCGTGATAAACCATATTGGTTTGAACACCACGTTTTTCAACACATAAGGTAATGACGTTACCTAAGTATTCTTTTGGTACCAACATGTTAGCTTCAACAATTGGTTCACGAATTTCTTCGATATTGTTTATCGCAGGTAAACCTGATGGGTTATCGACATACAAAACTTCGCCACTAGTCATTTCAACTTCGTAAACTACAGTAGGCGCTGTGGTAATCAAATCAAGATTGTATTCACGCTCTAAACGTTCTTGAATGATTTCCATGTGCAGTAAGCCAAGGTAACCAATGCGGAAACCAAAACCTAGCGCAGACGATGATTCAGGCTCGAAGAATAATGAAGCGTCATTCAAACTCAGCTTATTCAATGCCTCACGGAAGTTTTCAAATTCATCGGTAGAGATTGGGAAAACACCCGCGTAAACCTGCGGAGTCACCTTTTTAAAACCAGGAAGTGGCTCTTCTGCACCATTTTTAGCGTGTGTGAGCGTATCACCTACTGGTGCGCCGTGGATCTCTTTAATACCAGAGATAACAAAACCAACTTCACCAGCTTTTAAGTCAGGTGTATCTGTTTGTTTCGGCGTAAAAATACCAACTCGGTCAGCATTGTAGTTCTGACCTGTCGACATCACTTTAAATTTGTCGCCTTTCTTTAGTACGCCATGTTTAATACGAACTAAAGACACGACGCCTAAATAGCTGTCGAACCAGGAATCAATAATCAATGCTTGCAGTGGAGCATCAACATCACCTTCAGGTGGCGGAATATCAGAAACGATTGTTTCTAATACATCTTTAATACCGATTCCGGTTTTAGCTGAACAACGAACGGCATCCATGGCGTCAATACCAACAATGTCTTCAATTTCAGCTGCGACGCGATCAGGGTCTGCTTGTGGCAAATCAATCTTGTTTAAGATTGGTACCACATCAAGGTCCATTTCAAGCGCGGTATAACAGTTAGCAAGTGTTTGTGCTTCTACGCCTTGCCCCGCATCAACAACCAACAATGCGCCTTCACACGCAGCAAGCGAACGAGATACCTCATACGAGAAATCAACGTGACCAGGCGTGTCAATGAAGTTTAACTGATAGGTTTCGCCATCTTCAGCTTTATAATCGAGTGTAACACTCTGTGCTTTAATGGTAATACCACGCTCACGCTCGATATCCATAGAATCAAGAACTTGAGCGGCCATTTCACGGTCTGATAAACCACCACAAAATTGGATAAGGCGATCTGACAAGGTTGATTTGCCGTGATCGATATGAGCAATAACTGAGAAGTTTCTAATGTGTTTCATTTGGATGAAATGACTACTACTAAAATGATGAAAATAATGGTGCCAAATTGTACCTGAATAAGGGGTTAATACCAATCAGAATCAATAGACCAATGGAAATCAATGTAAAAATAGGCGGTTTATATGGAAGATTTTAGCGTTTTAGCCGCGATGCAAACTCACAGCTTGACCTAAATAAGCTGTTATTATCGGTGTTGAAGACTTTTCTAATTTGGCAGCTTGTCGTTTTCCGGCAAACCAAGCACTAACCCCACCAATACAAGCAAATATCATTGAAGTGTAATCAGCGTTAACGCTTAACAAGTCGCCAAGCCATAAACCCAAAGCAGCTCCAGCAAATAGTCCAATTAAAGGCACAATATAAACCAACATAGCAGCTTTAATAATGACACTTTCAGGTAAAGCGAGCTTGAGCAAGTCGCCAACTTCACATGGCTTTTCACTCATTAATGAAAATCGCTGACGTTTTACTGAAAAAGCTTTCGCCACAGTGGAAGTTCCGCAATTATCACTACTTGAACAATGATTACAGGCACTCTTAAGTTCAATTTCGACCGTAACCCAGCCATCTGGGTTGTAAGCTGTAACAGTCGCAACTTCCTCCAGCATTGATTTACTCAATGCTGGCTGTTGTTCAGGCTTGTGCGAGGAAGGTTCCGACATGGTTGGGTTTACTTTAAGATAAGGCTTTTAGCAATACGATTTAAAGTTTCAGCTGGCACTTTACCCACAGCAACCACTTCTACATTGCCAACTTGTTCAACAATCATAGATAAGCCATTACGAGTAATAAGTTCATCAGGCATTGGGCTATCACCCATTCGTGCAACATAGACAGAAATATTAACTAATCCATCACTCAGTGCAATGTATTCAACAGACTCATCGCTACCTATTAAACGATGGTGGTCTTTAACGACCATATGAAAACCAGCAGGCAGCCAACTAAATTCCCAGTTCTGACCTTTAATTCGCTCAGCTGGGTTCATAACCGGTGGCAAACCTTGCTTTTCAGCTTCGACCAGAATCTTTGCAGGCTCATTCAACTCTAATAGCTCAATAACCATCATTTGTTCGATGAGTTGCTTGTCTTGATTAATCATGTCATAGCGCAATGGAAGGCGCGTATCCATATCAATCCACACTTGTGACATAAAGCGGTTATCGTCGACTGGCATTATGCGGATCATTTGCCCTGGACGCCCAGCAATACGGCTACGGCCACCTAATATAAACTGATATCCCTCTTCTAAAGAGCTCAAATCGGTTGCAAAAATAGTAGGCCAAACACCTTGAATGCGCGGCGCAGTAATACTGTAAGCGGGTTGATCATGCTCAATAAAAGTCACTGTATCTGCAACTCTTACGGCATTTTTAGGCGGGCCATTGAGATATTCTAAGAAAGCGACTTCTTTGTTGTTCACAGTACCGTGCAGGTAAACAAGAGGACGAATATGGTCCGCTTGAAGTTGAATAATAGAGGATTTGTACTGTTTGGTTTGTAGCGCTTGGCTCATACTTTCAAGCCAAGCTTTTGCAGACATTTCTTCTTCGGCAATACTTTCAGTATTACTATTGGCAAAAGTAGGAAATGCCAATACAACAAGGGCTAACAGGATTAGACGCAAGCTAACTCCGAATTAATTATTAACGTTGTTATCAATACCGTCATTGTGCTGCACAACTACACCTGAATTCAACCTTTGTTGTAGCATATGGTCTTGAATATAAGAATTAATTCTACGGCGCTGCTCAACAACATTGTCATTGTTAACGTTAGATTGGTTTTGAACTGCACCAGTTTGCAAACTCACAGGTGAAGCCGTACCCACTAATGGACGAGTATTTAGTACAGGTAATGGCGATTCAGCGTCTTGCTCTTGACCATAGTTTTGCACACCAACGATTGCAACCATAGCAACAGTAGCAGCAATAGCGTATTGGCCAAATTGCTTAAAGAAAGGCACAACATTATCTTTCTTGGTTTGTGTGGTGTCAGTATTAGCCGCTGCAGTCGCAGTATCATGAGTTGATACTGTTTCTGTTTGAGGCGCCATTATCGCTGGCTCTAACTCAATGGCAGCTGCAATGTTTGCAGTTAGATCTAAATCAATTGTCTGCGGTAATTCACCACGCATAGCATCACCAATCATATGATAGTTTTGCCACTGCTTATGTGAGCCTTCGTCTGCTGATAGTTCCGCTAATGTCTTAGCATCAACTTCGCCATCAACTGCTGATGAAACCCATTCTTGACCTGATTTAAGCATTTTTCACCTGTGTCAATTAAGACTATTACTGTTCCAGCAAAGGCTGGAGTTTCTTATCGATTGATTCCCTAGCTCGGAAGATTCTCGATCTTACCGTTCCAACAGGACAATCCATGATATTGGCAATATCTTCGTAACTCATACCGTCAAGTTCACGCAATGATATTGCTATCTTCAATTCTTCTGGCAACGTTTCTAAGGTTTCAAAAATCACCTTGTTAATTTCATCTGACAAAACTAAACGTTCTGGAGATGCAAATTCTTTTAACGCATCGCTACCTTCGTAGTATTCAGCTTCTTCTGCATCAACACTGTTAGCCGGTGTTTTTCTGCTTTGAGAAACCAAATGGTTTTTTGCAGTGTTTACTGCAATTCGGTACAACCATGTGTAAAACGCACTTTCACCACGAAAATTAGGTAATGCACGATAAGCTTTTATAAACGCTTCTTGTGCTACATCGGCGATGTCAGCTTGATTTCTAATGTAACGTGAGATCAAGCTCATTACTTTATTTTGGTACTTCTGAACTAACAGATTAAATGCGTTTTTGTCACCACGTTGTACACGTTCAACTAACTGTTGATCACTTATTTGTCCACTCATCCGAGCCGACTACTCCTAAATCTATAATACTGATTTCTCAGTCGCTCGAATCATATTCACAATAAAGTAGACTCGTATGCTTTGAAAAAGTTCGATATTGAATGAAAAAAATTTAATTTTTTATAATTAATGGCTAAATATCGCTTAATAGCGATGTCTCAGTACCCAAAAAAGCGGTTTTGTTTTACCATTGAGAAACCATATTAAGTCACCCATGATACCTTATGAAACAAGCAGTTGAACACCAATCTGATATTTTGGTTATTGGTAGTGGTGCTGCAGGGTTAACCCTAGCACTCCATCTAGCTGAAAAGTCTAAAGTTATTCTTTTATCTAAAGGCCCTTTAGCAGAAGGCTCAACCTATTATGCCCAAGGCGGAATAGCCTCTGTTTTCGATGAATCAGACACTATTGAGTCTCACGTAAGCGATACACTTATCGCTGGTGCGGGACTTTGCGACAAAGAAGTCGTGACTTATACAGCTGAAAATGCCAAAGCGTCTATGAAATGGTTGATTGAATGCGGTGTGGCCTTCGATAAAGAAGAAACAGCAGATGGTGACCAAAGTAACGCACCTTATCACCTCACTCGAGAAGGTGGTCATAGTCATCGCCGCATTTTACATTCTGCTGATGCCACAGGTAAAGCAGTACAAACGACTTTACAAGACCAAGCCCTAGCTCACCCAAACATTCAAGTACTAGAGCGTTATAATGCGATTGATCTAATCACCACTCGCAAACTCAATAGACCGGGAAATCGAGTCGTGGGTGCATATGTTTGGAATCGTGATGCCGAACACGTAGAAACCGTCACCGCAAAATTTGTTGCAATCGCAACAGGTGGTAGTTCCAAAGTCTATCAATATACTTCTAATCCTGATATTGCCAGTGGAGATGGTATCGCCATGGCTTGGCGCGCAGGATGTCGCGTCGCGAATATGGAATTTAATCAATTCCACCCAACCTGTTTATACCATGCAGATGCGCGAAATTATCTATTAACAGAGGCATTACGCGGCGAAGGCGCCTATCTTAAGCGCCCTGACGGCACTCGATTTATGCCAGAGTTTGATGAACGTGCAGAGCTTGCTCCACGTGACATTGTAGCTCGAGCAATAGATTACGAAATGAAACGTTTAGGTGCTGATTGTTTATATCTTGATATCAGCCATAAACCTGCCGATTTCGTGATAAAACATTTTCCAACCATTCATCAACGCTGTCTAGAGTTTGGTATTGATATCACCACCGACCCGATCCCAGTAGTACCTGCAGCCCACTATACTTGTGGTGGCGTAATGACGGATTTACATGGTCAAACTGATATTAATGGCTTATACGCTATTGGGGAAGTTGCTTACACTGGGCTTCATGGGGCAAACCGTCTTGCCAGTAATTCATTATTAGAGTGTCTTGTTTTTGCCCGCGCTGCTGCGCAAGATATTGAAAGTTTACTTTCAAAAATCCCAACACCAGGCCAAGTTCCTCATTGGGATGAAAGTCAGGTGAGTAATTCCGATGAAGAAGTTGTCATTGCCCATAACTGGCATGAATTGAGGTTATTCATGTGGGATTACGTAGGCATTGTAAGGACCGATAAGCGCTTAGAGCGTGCACTGCGTCGCTGCGCTATGCTCCAGCAGGAAATTCAAGAGTATTACAGTAATTTCCGCGTCAGTAACAACTTATTAGAGTTAAGAAATTTAGTTCAAGTTGCTGAGCTTATCATTCGATGCGCGATGGAACGTAAAGAAAGTCGAGGCTTACATTATAATGCCGATTATCCAGAGCAACTGGACAATCCACAGCCAACAATTTTACAATCGGAAAGGTGATTTGTTAAAAGCAAACCTAGATAAGTACACTGACTGATACTGTTTAAATCAGATATTTTAACGGTATCAGTTTTATAAAAGGTAAAATTGAAACATTACAAGATTTATGATTATTGATTTTTAAGCTTAATCAGTAATCGACAAAGTTGACGATAATCCTTATCAGATAACATATCACTCCATACTATCAGTAATACCTTTTTCTTCTTATCGGATGTTGAATCTAGCTCAATAAACATCATACAAGCAAAAACAGTCACTATGGGCTCACGCCAAAAACAAAACAACTGTTGATTAAGCTTCCCCTCATAGATATCACTCAAGTAGATATCATAGTGCCAATGTTTAAGCTTAATTAAATGCCAGCTAAAGAAAGTAACCACAGCAATTATCACCAACCAATAAAGTATTGTTAAAGCGAGGGCGTTAACTTGAGGCCACAACAAAAAGCTTGTTAAGCACAAACAGATAAGAACGATATGGGAAAGAAATTGATTAAAAGAGGCACTTAAACTGACATGCATACGTTAAGCGCCACTTTGAACTTGATATGACATCAAGCAGATTAGGTATTGGGAAACCCTATTAAGAATAAATAAATTAAGGTTGAGGTCGACCACGAACCGTATTTACCATTTCACGCATCGCGTTATTTGGACACACTTCATGCCCCATAAACCATGCAAACAATTCAGGATCTTCACAGGCTAGTAAATCGATAAAAGTTTGCTTATCAGTATCAGAAAGCGCTTCGTAATGTGCATCTACAAACGGCTGAAAAAGGACATCTAACTCTAGCATTCCTCTACGACAAGCCCAGCGAACTCTGGCAATATTCATTAATTCCAACGCTATTCTCCTAACATCTTCTAAGGATATTTTATCTTTGATGTGAACTACGATGTTCTACATCTTGTATCTCAGGATCCACACCAGCAAACAAGTCAGTAAAATCAGTTTCAAGTAACCGCTGCACTGCCGGATGTTGAATCATCCTTTCAGCGAACATGACATGATATTCTTCTTTAATATCGTCAGTTTCACCAATTAAAACCATACCTTGAGAGAGTATATCATGTCGATAAATTGATGGAGCAACAAAAATACCACGTTTGAATAACCCAAACGCTTTCATCATCGCTGCATCGTCAAACTCACCTAAAATACTGACTTCGAGATTTTTCTCAGCAAACCATCGGTGTAATTGCTGCCCAAGAGAGGTTCGCTTACCTGGTATCAACAGCTTTTCTTGCTCTAAACAAGCGGGAAAATCTAACGAGGGTTTAGAAGCTGCAAAAAAGCTAATGCCACATTCACCGAGTTTTTTA
This sequence comes from Shewanella goraebulensis, assembly GCF_030252245.1. NCBI lineage: Bacteria > Pseudomonadati > Pseudomonadota > Gammaproteobacteria > Alteromonadales > Shewanellaceae > Shewanella > Shewanella goraebulensis. Next base: position 1,529,159 of record NZ_CP126972.1, on the reverse strand, counting down.
GATAAAATTTCAGGGTATTTAAGCGATTCACCTGCAGAATCAGACAGAATCATATCTAACTTATGTTCGCGAAGACGTTGTATTAAGTTTTCATGAGTAGATTCATAGCAACTCAAATGCATTGAACCATCATTGGGTATGACCGTTAACAATACGCGACTGGCTAATGCTTTTGATAACGCAGCAGCAAAACCGACTTCAAATAAAATGGATTCATCTTTTTGATAGGCTAATAAATCTAACATCTCATAACTGAGGCTGAACATTTTATCAGTATAACGAAAAACTAACTCGCCAAGCTCGGTGGGCTCAAGCGATCGACCGACACGTTTAAATAAACTACCGTGAAGTCGTTCTTCTAAAGCGCGGATTTGACCAGTAATAGTTTGAGGAGCGAGGCATAAAGCTTCGGCGGCCTTAGCCACCGAACCTTTTTTTCTAACCATCCAAAAATAATATAGATGGTTATAATTTAAATGTTGCATTCATATAAACCAGCTAAGAAAGATGATTTATTTTAATCGCTGACAGTCCAACAAGCTATCTATTAATATTGATAGTTCATCCAGATTATTAACATTTTTAGCTACTGTTTGCTCTTGAATAGCTAAAACGATTTCATCTTTATGTGGACTTCTGTCAGCACAAAAACTGCGATTAGCCTCTTGATAGCGCTTACCTGCACGATACTTAAGTGCACGAGACTCATACCCTTCGGCTTCCTCTAGGCGATTGCCTGACGCATCGGTGTGATACATCAATGCGCCATCTACAATGCCATCTAAGTAACTCTTACATTCACTTGATTCAACGTTTGATTGACAAACATTAAAAGAAGTCGCTAGGGCTGGCATACTTACCAACCCCATTGTTAGGGCTAACATTAACAGTTTTGGTTTCATTTATTGCTCCAGCTTTACTTTGCTTCAGCTTTAGGAAGTACTTTATTAAGCCATACATAACCAATAATTGCGGCGAGCATTGAGCCCATAAGAATACCTAAGCGGGCAAAGTCACCTATTTGTTCAGGTGCAGTTTCAAATGCGAGTGAAGAAATAAACACTGACATAGTAAAACCAATACCACACATAATTGATACCGGAATAATCTGGTTCCAGCCAATACCAGGAGGTAATTCAGCTAACTTCAGTTTTACTGCAACAAAGCTAAACAGTAATACACCTACAGGCTTACCAAGAAGTAGACCTAAGATAATACCGATTGTTACAGGCTCAGCTAAAGAAGTGATGCTCATTCCTGATAACGATAGACCTGCGTTAGCGAATGCGAACACTGGTAATATGAAGAATGTGCTCCAAGGGTGCAAACTATGCTCTAAATGCTCTGAAGGCGAAGAGCCATCTTTAGCGCGTAAAGGTATACAGAATGCGATAATTACACCAGCTAATGTAGCGTGCACACCTGATTTTAGTACTGCGACCCACAGGATCACACCGAGTAAACCATAAGGAATTAAAGAGCTCACACCTTTGCGGTTTAACACAACCATTAATGTAATAGATATTGCCGCAACGATTAAACTCGTTATTGATAAATCAGCACTGTAGAACAGAGCGATAATCACAATAACACCTAAGTCGTCCATAATTGCTAGTGCCAATAAGAACACTTTAAGTGCTACAGGCACACGGCTACCGAGCAATGCCATAATACCTAATGCAAATGCTATATCAGTTGCAGCAGGAATAGCCCACCCAACCTGTGTAACAGGGTCTGAGTAGTTGAATGCTAGATAAAATAAAGCAGGGAATACCATACCACCAACGGCAGCAAAGGTAGGTAATGATGCTTTGGCAACACTCGATAGTGCGCCTTCTAATAATTCACGTTTTACTTCTAAACCAATAAGTAAGAAGAAAAGAGCCATCAGTCCATCGTTAATCCATAATAATAATGGCTTATCAATATCTAATGTACCCACACGTACTTGGACTTCTGTATCAAGAAAACCACTGTATAAACCTGCTAATGGCGAATTTGCCATTAACATAGCCAGTGCTACAGAGATCATCAAAATGATACCCCCTGCAGATTCTTGACTTAAGAAATTCTTAATTGCACGTTCCATATTTTACTCCAAAAAAAACAATTAGATTAATACTATCTGAATTTTTCAAACAATCATAATCGTTAGTTTCGCTCTAAAACCTCGGTTTTTCCGATGTATCAATCAAGCTAAAGCGAGTCCGATCACGCAAAACAGTTAGATTGAGACGTAGATCTACATTTGTGCAGAAGTTTGCACATAAAATACAAATAAGCGCATATTTATTTAATCGAACAATAAACAAACTTCTGGTGAAATATAATACGATTAACTAATTTATTTAGCGATAAACTAACAATACGCTAGTTTGTTTTTAGTACAAGATTATTTATCTCATTTATAACTGTTCAAAATTTTAATCGTCAGGTAATCGTAGCAAGTATAAACTGCATAAATATTAAGGAAACTGAATAAATGGTTAAGACATTTTTATCGTTCAATTACGGAATAAACGATGAGAGATCTGCTTAAAATATTCAAGGTAAATCTTTTAATAGTTACACTTGAATTAAAAATGTATTGTGGGCTACTTTTTACGAATTGATGAAAGAGATTGGGTGTTATTTAAGAAGGAATTAGCCTAATTAGTGTTGATATAAATAGAGTAACTAATGAGCTATTTATACATAACCCATTAGCTAATGTTAACTTGCTGTTTTAGTCTCGAACATGCAGAGTTATCGTTTCAAACCACAGAATCAAATTATCTCAATCAGTTAAACTGAAAAAGGGTATTTTATAGCTTCATGGTGCTGATAACCCACCACTTCAAAGTCATCCATAGTGACCCAAGTTTCCAAATCTTTAAGACTTTTAATATCTGGATTGATTTTTAATTGCGGAGAAGGAAATGGCTCGCGAGTGAGCTGTTCATTCTTCATCAAATCTAATTGATCTTCATAAATATGAGCATTAATAATTTTATGATAAGCCAAACCAGGTTTATTACCCGTGATCTGAGCCATCAAAGCAAGGAAGGTATACACTTGAATTTGATTAAAATTAAGGCCTAAAGGAACATCGCAAGAACGCTGGTAACTGGTCAAATACAGTGTGTCACCTAGTAAAGAAAAGGTATGAGTGTGCATACACGGGCGTAAACAGCCCATGTCAAATTCACCAGGATTATAAAAAGTAATGATTTCACCACGGTCATCAACGCCTTTTGATAAGTTATCCACTATTTTTGCTAACTGATCGACAGTTCCACCAGATGTTTTCTGCCAACGACGGCCTTGAACACCATATACACGCCCCATATCATCAACACCTTTACGATGTGGGTTAGCTAACCAGCTTTGATTATCATTTGAGTTCATGTCCCAAGTCTTCGTTCCTAAAGCACGAAAATCAGCGGCATTATCATATCCTCTTATGTAGCCAATTAGCTCAGCAATAGCGGATTTCCAGTAACTTTTACGCGTAGTAATGATAGGAAATTGGTTATTTTTTACGTCATACTGCAAATCAGCATTAATCACGGTTAAACAACGTTTGCCAGTTCGTTCATTTTCAATCCAATGACCGTTATCGACGATGTTCTGACAAAGATCTAAATACTGGCGCATTATTCATTCCTATTATTATAAGTTTCAACTCACTAACACTGTTTAATAAGTGCTCTTTCAGTCATTGCAAGTCAATAAGATGTGTTCGGGCGATGGTAAAACTATGCTAAATCACCGTTTAAAACCAGATGTTAGCATTCAGGTTGAAGTTCTAGCTGTCATGATACCAAAAAAATATTATACAGATAGGGCCATTTTCAAACCGACAATCATGAGGAGTGCAGCAAATGCACGTCTTAAAACTGGCGTTGGCCAACTGCTAGCAGCTTTAACGCCCAATGGCGCCATGAGCATGGAGCTTACAATAATGCCTGCAAGTGCTGGCAAATAAATAAAACCAATTGTGCCGTCAGGTAAATCGGTCGCGTTTAACCCTGCAATGACGTAACCAATGGTCCCTGAAATAGCAATCAAACAACCTGTCACCGATGCGAAGCCAACAGCTTGTTTCATCTGTAAACCACAAAAAGTTAAAAACGGCACTAGTAAGACTCCTCCACCAATCCCCATAAGCCCTGCAATAATTGCAATTAAAGTAGAAACTCCCAATAAAACCACAAAACCTGGAATTTGTTCATTCGCTTTGGGCTTAAAAGGAAATGCCATTTGAATTGCCATTAACACCACAAAGGCCGCAAAGGCTTGTTGTAAATGATCTGATGCAATTTTTTCTGAAATGAAACCCGATGCCAACGCACCAATGAGGATACCTGGCAACATGGGCTTAAATAACTCCCAAGGTACATTACCCCGCTTGTGGTGCGCAGATGCTGAAGAAAATGAAGTAAGAATGATTGAAGCAAGAGAAGTCGCAATCGCTACATGGGTTATTTGTGTAGATTCCACTCCAACCCACGGCAATAAATATATGAGAGCTGGAACAATGATTAATCCGCCGCCAATCCCTAAAAGCCCAGCTATAAAGCCAACAAAAGCACCAAGCATTAAGCAAATAGAAAAAACCAGTAAAATATTATCCACAGTACAACCTTATCCGTGCGTAGATTTACGACCTTAATGCAAAATTGATATTAAATCGTGTTTATTAAGGTATTCATTTAATAAGTGGCGAACTTGTTCACCATTTGACAGTGTCAGTGCTTTATCTAACAATCTCTCAAGAGATTGCTTGTCTATCCGTCTTAGCAGATAATTGATTCGAGCAATGCTACCTTGGTTCATACTTAGTTTTTGGTATCCCATGGCAACTAGCAATAATGCTCCCATCGGCTCACCCGCCAATTCACCACAAATACTGGCATCTAACTGATAGCGATTACAATCGGTAATGGTCCATTTTAACGCTCTCAACACCCCTGGATGAAAACTATCAAACAAAGGACTAACACTAGGGTTGTTTCTATCGACAGCCAGTAAATACTGAGTTAAATCGTTACTTCCCACTGACACAAAATCAACCCGTTTAGCGACATCTTCTAACTGAAATAACAGCGAAGGGACTTCTAACATCACACCAATTTTTGGCTTTGGAATGTTTCGATTTAATTCTTCAATGAGTTCATTATAAGCTTGGTCTAAATACAAAAGAGTGCGATCAATCTCATCAAGGTTACTCACCATAGGCAGTAAGATTTGTAGCTGAGCTGAATCCGCGTTCGCCGTGAGCATCGCCCTTAATTGCATTAAGAATAATTCAGGATGATCTAACGATAACCGTATTCCACGCCATCCTAGAAACGGGTTGTCTTCGTTAATAGGGAAATAAGGTAGTGGTTTATCGCCGCCCACATCTAATGTACGCATAACGACAGGTCTATCGCGCGCAGCAGATAAAACTTGCTTATAAACATGGACCTGTTCTATTTCACTAGGAAAGCGCTGATGTAACATAAAAGGTATTTCTGTTCGATAAAGACCAATACCATCAGCACCTTCTGCCATATCGGTACTCAAACCACTTAATAACCCAGCATTAAGGTACAACTGGATACGGTGACCATCGATGGTTTGAGCAGGTAATGACAGTTCAGCAGAAAACTGACGTTGCTGTGCCTGACTTTCTGATATTAACGTATTATATTCGTGAAGCACTGCATCTGAAGGATCAACCAACAGCTGACCATTGTTGGCATTTAACACTAATTTCTTATCATCAATGTTAGCAGCTAGAACCTGATCTACCCCCACTATTGCAGGAACCCCCAATGCCCTAGCAAGAATGGCAGCGTGTGCATTAACGCCCCCCAGTTCAGTCACAATACCAGCTAGCTTTCCTCGCGGGAATTCAGCGAGTAGAGTTGCATCAACTTCTTTAGCAACTAAAATAACTGGTTTTACAGGGGCTAAATCTAATTTATCTGGCTCGATAAGTTGCCTAAGAACTTTTTGGCCTAATTCACGGATGTCACTCGCACGCTCTTTAAGATATGGATCTTCCATTGCCATAAACTGCTCGATATAACGCATCGATACACGACTTACAGCGGATTCAGAAAGCCAACCTTGTTCGACTTCTCGTAAGTATTCACCACCTAGACTGGCTTCATTTAACAGTAATTGTAAGGCAGAAAAAATAGAGGCAATGTCATCGACTTTTTCACGATCAAACCGTTGCGATAAAGTGCTAATAACATCACTACACCTTTGCATAGCCGTTTTTAATCTAACAATTTCTTCATCGATATCATTGCATTGGCGTTCTTCTTGAACTAATGCTATCTCACCGCCTAAAACAAACGCGTCAGCAATAGCAATGCCCTTAGATGCGCTTGTCCCTTTAAAAACCACTTGTTGCTGAACATTACTAATTGCCGCTTTATTTTTTAAGCTACGAACAACGACTGCAAGTTGTGCAGCAAGCGTCATTAAAAAGGCTTCTTCGTTCTCACTGAATTGTCTCGGCTGTGGTTGCTGAACCACAATAACGCCCACAACTTGCTTTTGAAAAATGATCGGCACCGCAAGAAAAGCGCGATACTCCTCTTCTTCAACTTCGGGGAAAAACTTAAAACGGGGATGTGATTTTGCATCTGCAAGATTAACTGCTTCTTCCTTTTCAGCAGCTAACCCAACTAAGCCTTCAGTCAAAGGCATCTTGACGTTATTAATTGCAGCACTCGCTAGGCCATTTGACGCCGAAAGAACAAGGTGCTGTTGCTCAAGAATATAGATTGAGCAGCATTGTGTTTGCATCGCTAACTTTGTTTGCGATACTAACACATTTAATGCTGAGTCAAGGCTGCTTGCTCCTGCAACAGCCTGGGTTATATCCCTGAGCGTGTTTAACACTTTCCCTGCCCTCTATAAAAACGAGTTAATTACGGTGTCTACCTCTTTTTCGGCTTGGCTCACGCCCTTGAAATGCCAATGTGGTAAATGCAAATTCTTTCATTACTTTTCGATAAACATCTCGCTTAAATGAAACAACCTGCCTAACAGGATACCAATAACTCACCCAACGCCAGTCATCAAACTCTGGATGGCCGCAAGAGTTTAAATTAATACTGTCATCGCTATCTTTTAGCTGTAATAAGTACCACTTTTGTTTTTGTCCGATACACACAGGTTTGCTTTCCTGTCTGATCAGTCTTTTAGGTAAACGATATCTTAACCATGAACGTGTTGACGTTAAAATTTGCACATTTTCAGGTTTCAGACCCACTTCTTCATACAATTCTCGATACATAGCTTGTTCTGGGCTTTCACCATCATCTACGCCACCTTGAGGAAATTGCCATGAATGTTGCCCAAACCGTCTGGCCCACATTACTTGACCATATTTGTTACAGATAATAATGCCCACATTTGCGCGAAAGCCGTCGCTATCAATCACATGGACTCCAATTACACTACAAATTAATGACTAGATTGTTTCACAAAGCTTGCCTACGGGCAAACAAGGATTTAAGGCACTACCTTGGATAAAACATTAAGTTTTAGTCTTTTATCAACAGAAGAAAACTCAAGTCATCCACATTATCCACAAAATCTGTGGATATCTCTGTTCGAAACTCTAAAATAACTATTATCAGAACAGATAAAACAGCTTAAACCTAATTTTTACACGCTTACATTAACCACATAAAAACCTTTATAATCAATACAATAGATATTAATCAAGTAATGTGCAAATTTGAAAACCATTAACACGGTTACTTTTTATACAGCCATCATTTTTGTGATTTATGGTTTCGTTTAGGTTTTAAGTTATACACAAAAAACAAGAAAAATATTTTAAAAATATTAAAATAAAGCGATTTATAGCCATTGACGAACAATTTTATATCCGCTAAGCATTACTTTTATAAAGTTATTCATCAAATCTGTGGATAAGTGTGTGCGAAAGACGAGAGCAAAACGAGAGTAACTTTTCTTAAAGGTAAATATTATTAACCAATTAATCAAAAAGCTGTTAATTTTCATAAAATTAATAAAATTTATCCCGGTGAATAACTCCAAGAAAATACTTTGTGTGTTTTTTAGGCAATAACAAAAGCTGCGTATAAATCAATAACCAAGTACACTTTCGTTTCCATTATTATATAAACCACTAGACACTTTATGATGAATAGCCAGCCCAACTCCATTGAAGAATTAATGCAAAGAGCCAATGATATGGCAGGAGTAACCTTGGGCGATATTGCAATGGAGCATCAAGTCACAGTCCCGGATAATCTAAAAAGAGATAAAGGGTGGATTGGTCAACTAATAGAAATGGAGTTAGGTGCAACTGCGGGTTCAAAACCTCAACAAGATTTTTTGCATTTAGGTGTAGAGCTAAAAACGATTCCTATTGATGCTAACGGACGCCCTATTGAAACCACTTACGTAACAGTTGCTCCGTTGACCAATATTCAAGGTTTGACATGGGAAAAGAGCCTAGTCTGTCACAAACTAAGTCGGGTTCTTTGGATACCTATCGAAGGAGACAGAAGAATTCCTGTTAAAGAGAGAAGAATTGGTTCACCTGTTTTATGGCAACCCAATGCTGCTGAGACTAATGCATTGCAACAAGACTGGGAAGAGATAATGGAGTTTATCGCAATAGGTAAAGTAGATAAGGTAACAGCTCGACATGGTGAAGTTTTACAATTAAGGCCCAAAGCTGCAAACAGCAAAGCTCTAACCGAATCTATTGCTGAAGATGGATCAGTAAAACTGTCTAACCCTCGCGGTTTCTATTTAAAGATCAACTTTACCCACCAAATACTAACAAACGCCTTCAATTAGGGTTACATTTACACAACATACAAATGCGAAATCAAAACTAATTAAAATACCACTATGACAAGTATGGGAATTTTCTATAAACTAGCCTGTCTTCAAATATCAACGGATTAGATATAAACCAGTGAAAGCACGTCGCCAGACGAGAAAATTACTTTTTGCTATCATCGCATGGTGTGCAGCCATGGGAGCATTTGTATTTTTTCGATATTCACAAGCTCCTGAACTACCTCAATGGGCCATTGGAAAATCAGATCTAGCAACGCTAGCGATTTTTATGGGCTTTGTTTTTGGTTGTTTGCACTGGATGTCTAACCTTATTGCTGATTTTAGTGCTATCAGCCGACTCCCCTATATATTCTCCGTCATATTCAAAGGTCTATTTTTATTACTTGGTGCTATGACACTTGCCTATGTCACTCAATTTTTAAATATGTGGGCTATTGAGAATCATCTAGTCACTTTAAGGCAAATGCTCACAGCGCACATATTATATAGTCCCTCTTTTCAAGCTTTAGTGATTTATTTAGTCGCCGTCAGAGTTGGACTCGCATTTGTTGAACAAATGGCATTACTAGTTGGCCCTCGTGTCTTACTTAACATTGGCCTAGGTAAATATCACCAACCTCGCTACGAACACAGACTATTCTTATTTGTTGATATGGTGTCATCAACGTCCCATGCTGAGACATTAGGCGATTACCGATTCAGCCGCTTGATCCAAGATAGCTTTAGTATGCTAGCTGACACTGTAACGAATAATGATGCTGAAATTTATCGTTATATGGGAGATGCAGTCTTAATCCATTGGCCTTTGGAGGAAGGGATTAAGGAAGATCGCTGCATGAATATCTATTATGAATTCAGTCAGCAACTCAATTGGCATCGCCCTTATTTTGAAGAGCACTATGGCTTTGTACCTAAATTCAAAGCCGCTGCTCATTGTGGGCAAGTTGTTGCAGCTGTCGTTGGTGTCCAAAAACAAGAAATTAGTTTCTTCAGTGATGTGATAAATACCCTAGCAAGGCTTCAAGATCAATGTAATCCATTGGGACAACGTATGTTGATCTCAGGTGAGGTTGCACACCGCCTAGAAAGACAAGGTAGTCAGTTCGATTTGGCAGATCTTGGTGCTATGAAGTTAAAAGGAAAACAGCACGAAATTGAAGTATACGGCGTTACGCCTAAAAAAGTACCGCCGCTAGGTTAATTAAAAGTCTAGTCCCACATATACTTACCGCTTTATATAAAGCCGTATGGGCTAGTGAACTCCCATATCAATTATTAACAAAAGCTAGCATCTTTTTTCCTATGCTAGCAAAGCTCACAAACAAGAACTTGCCATTAAAAAAGCCTTGAAACAGAGTTTCAAGGCTTTAAACAGCATTTATGAATCAATAGTTTCAGTGTTTTTCACCTGTTACTTTACATCCATGCCACCGTTAATTGCTTTACTACTTTTTATCACTCAGAATCGATTCAAGCATTAAGCCTAATGTTCTAAAGGTGCTGATTCGGCTAGTCGTCTGACGCCAAACTAAGCCAATATCTCGGTATGGTGCTTCACCCGGTGGATTCATAATATTGAGTTCAGTATCATTTAATATACCAGCATCAATGGCCATTTGCGGTAAAAAGGTCGTCCCTAATTTACTATCCACCATCTGTACTAGCGTATGTAAACTCGTGGCGGCAAAAGGGTTGATTTTAGCACTATTACCTAATTGGCAAGCCGTAATTGCATGGCCAGTAATACAATGCTCACTTTGCAGTAAAAAAATACTTTCATCCGGCATTTGTTGGTAATCAATCGGGTTCACAATTCCGCCAGAAAGCTCTTCATGAACTACCATTTTAAATGGATCTATACCCACTTTCATACTGTGGAAACCCGTTGTGTCCACGGGTAAAGCGAGTATAAGCAAATCCAATTCACCTTTTCCAAGTGAATCCAATAAGCTGTCAGTGGTATCTTCTTTTAATAGCAGACTCAATTGAGGGTAATCAAGTTGGCATTGCTTAACGACCCTACTTAATAGAAATGGTGCAATGGTAGGAATACAACCAAGACGTATTTCACCTGTCATTGGTTCACCTTGGTTTTTAACCAACTCAACCAGATCATCTACATCAGTAAGTAATTTTCTCGCTCTTTCAACAACTTCCTCACCAATAGCAGTGAACATGAACGATTTATGATCTCGTTCAATAAGCTGATAACCTAATTGTTCTTCAAGATTCTGTATTCCACTTGATAAGGTGGATTGACTAACAAAGCAAGACTTCGCAGCGCGATTAAAGTTTTGTTCTTGGTGCAAGTTGACCAGATAAAACAGGTTTTTAAGACTCGGCAGGTTTTTCATTTAATCGATTACCGTATTAAGATTTCATTTAAATAATGAATTAAGTAAGTTGAAATAACAATCTCCAGTACATGATCCAAGGCTCAAATTAAACAATAATTAAAAAAAGACCAAAAAAAAGTCCCTTACGGGACTTTTAATACAATTAAAGCGTTTACGCTTTAGCTTCAAGAAATTCTTTTAACTGTTGTAAGTCTGTGCTCGCATGCTTAACAATCTCTGCTAACCAAGAGTTATGCTCAGTTTCCCAACTTGGTTCTTCACCGTGCTGTAATAGTTGAGCAAATTGTTGAATACGCTTTAAACCAACAGAACCGGCAGCACCTTTAAACTTGTGTGCTTCTGCGCATAAAGTATCTTTATCATTTACTTCGTTCGCTTTTACTAAGCTACCCACATATTCAGGCATTAACTGCTCGAATAATACGACGCTTTTTAATAAAGTACCTGCACCAATAGCACTACAATATTGCTCTAAAGTATTGAGATCTAAGATAGACTCTAGCTGAACTGTGGCCATTGTGGCACCTCTTTCTAATCATTACTGTTAAATTGGAATTAATAATACTCGCAATAATTGCCTATGCAACAACTCAGCGCTTTTCAAGTCTAAATTTAGAGAAATAACCACAAATAATTAACAAAAAATTAAAATACACCCATATAAAACACTAAGAAACATGCGATACGGTTACTTTTTAAACTGTTCCAGTTGGAACATAATGCCCTTGGCCGCCATTTTCCGCTAAATTTTTGACAATTGATACCAGTCCATCCCAGCGAAATGCGCACCAGTCAGGTGCCAGTAACATTGGTTTTTTAGCGTAAGCTGTTACACGATGAAACACTATCTCTTTCGGTGTATTCCTAATCAACTCACTAGCATAATGGGCATAATCTTCTTGCGACAACAGCTCCATTCCCTTATGTAGCCATATTTTTGCCATCACACTGCCTTCAACAATATGCAACGGATGCAACTTAATTCCATCCACACCTGTTTCAATAACTTGCTTCAGACTATGTAAATAATCATTATAGTTTTCGCCAGGTAAGCCTAAAATCAAATGAGCGCAGACCTTAATACCTTTATCTCTGGCTCTTTTGACGGTGTCTTGATAAGCAAGGAAATCATGTCCGCGATTGATTTTTTTTAATGTGTCGTTATTCGATGTTTGTAATCCGAGCTCTAGCCATACTTCAATTCCTTTGTCCTGATAACTAACAAGTAAGTCGAGTATGTCATCAGGTACGCAATCAGGACGAGTGCCAATATGGAGACCAACGATATCCGCATCTTTAACTGCTTCATCGTATTTTTGCTTTAAAACCTGGTATTCATCATAGGTACTTGTGTAAGCTTGAAAGTAAGCTATATATTTAGAGGTAGACGCGGGTGCGTTCGCTAATACAGAACGGTGCTTACCTTGCACTAATTGATCTGAAATGCTGGCTTCAGTACCTTGCTCATAGCTAAAAGAAGATACGTTACAAAATGTGCAACCACCTTTACCTAACGTGCCATCTCTATTTGGACAGGTAAATTTAGCATCAATTGTGAGCTTTCTGATCCTGCCACCATATTGCTTCTTACAAACGGCACCGAATGTATTTACGTAATCATCTAAACCCACAATGGATCCTCAAATTTGAAAAAGTGGCAGATATTAATCGTCTTAAGCAAATAAAACTTGGTGCTATATCAATAAATCGATAGATAAATTGATTAAATTATCCACTACTAATGTTTTAAGTCACAAATATGAATATCCTAGTTTCAAACTGGTTCATCATGAGTGAATTTATATTCAAAATAACCAAATAGTTAATTAGCACTGTACTTGAAAATAAATTCACTATTTATAAATCTAAATCAATTAGACTTAAGTGTTAAAAAAAAGTAACAAAGCTTTTTTCGTTTTTTTAAAATTCTTTTTATTCATAAGGTTATACGAAGCAAAACACAGTTTACGTTAACGTAAAGGTGTTTTTTTTTAACAAGTGTAATGACAATAACAATTCATTTTGTTGAGTAATTTAAGTTTGACCTTTATTCATTATCGGGCTAATTTGGGTGGTTCGGGTGCATATCTATGAGAACTTCTCCGCATTATCCGAGTCGTATTAAGTTAGGTTTAGGGAGTTTTTGTATGAGCTTATATCATCCCAGCTTTGAGCGGGACAATTGTGGTTTCGGTTTAATAGCCCAAATGGATGGCGATGCAAGCCATCGCATTGTCCGCACAGCTATACACGGGTTAGACAGAATGAAACACCGTGGTGGTATTGCATCGGATGGTCGCACAGGTGATGGCTGTGGACTGTTAATGTCGATGCCTAAAGAATTTTTTGCAGCCGTTGCAACCGAAAATGATTGGCACCTAAGCCGTAAGTTTGCAGTGGGTATGTTGTTTCTAAGCCAAGATCCAGTAAAAGCAGAAACATCAAAAACAATTTTAGAAAAAGAACTACAACGTGAAACCTTAAGTGTTGCAGGCTGGAGAAAAGTCCCAGTTAATCCTGACGTACTAGGTGAAATCGGTCGTAAAAGTTTACCACAAATTTATCAGGTACTTATTAATGCACCTGTAGGTTGGCGCGAGAAAGACTTAGAACGCCGTCTATATATGGCGAGACGTCGTTTAGAACAACAAATCGTCGATGACAAAGATTTTTATGTGGCCAGTCTGTCAGGGCAAGTAATTGTCTATAAAGGCTTAATGATGCCTGCAGACTTACCTTCTTTTTATACAGATCTTGCTGATATCCGTTTAAAAAGTACTATTTGTCTGTTCCATCAACGTTTTTCTACTAATACATCACCAAAGTGGCCGTTGGCACAACCGTTTAGATTTTTAGCTCATAATGGTGAAATCAATACTATTACGGGTAACCGTCAGTGGGCTCGTGCCCGTGCATACAAATTTAATTCGCCACTATTACCTGATTTACAACAAGCAGCACCTTTTGTGAATGAAACAGGTTCAGACTCATCGTCTTTAGATAATATGCTAGAAATGCTGTTATCGGGTGGTATGGATCTTTACCGTGCTATGCGTTTGCTTATTCCACCAGCTTGGCAAAGTAACCCAGAAATGGATGACGAGTTAAAAGCATTTTATGATTTTAACTCCATGCATATGGAGCCGTGGGATGGTCCTGCTGGCATCGTAATGAGTAATGGTCGTCACGCAGCGTGTGCTGTCGACCGTAATGGTCTGCGCCCTTCTCGTTACGTTATCACTAAAGATAGAATCTTAACCTTGGCGTCTGAAGTCGGTATTTGGGATTATTCTGCTGATGAAGTTGTTGAAAAAGGCCGTGTCGGCCCTGGTGAGCTCCTTGTTTTAGATACCATGAATGGTCGTCTTTATTCTTCTTTTGAAATTGATAACGATTTAAAACGTCGTCATCCATATAAAGAGTGGATGTCTAAAAACAGCCGTACACTTGTTCCGGCAAGCAATATTGACTCTGCACAGCAAGGTGCAAGCAACTTTTCTGCTGATGTATTGCTTCAGTATCAAAAGCATTTTGGTTACAGCCGAGAAGAACTTGAACAAGTCATCTGGGCACTAGCAAGTAAAGGCGAAGAAGCTACTGGCTCTATGGGCGACGATACGCCAATGGCTGTATTGTCTAAAAAGTCTCGCTCGCTATACGACTATTTCCGTCAAAAGTTTGCTCAAGTCACTAACCCACCAATCGATCCATTACGTGAAAAACACGTGATGTCATTAACGACATGTGTAGGGCGTGAACAGAATCTATTTTGTGAAACAACCGGTGTAGCTTATCGTGTAATGTTTGAATCTCCAGTGCTGTTATTCAGTGACTTTAATCAATTGCTTGGGTTGGATAGCACTTACTATCGTGCCAATACTGTTGATCTAAATTACGATGCACACGAAACCTTACAACAAGCAATTGAACGTATCACTGATGATGCAGAGCGTTTAGCTAGAAGTGGCACAACGTTACTGATTTTATCGGATCGCGCAACTGCAAAAAATGTTCAAGTTATTCCAGCAGCTATGGCTGTAGGAGCTGTACAGCAGCGTCTTGTTGATAAGAGTTTACGTTGTGATACCAACATTATTGTTGAAACGGCATCGGCAAGAGATCCACATCATTTTGCTGTATTGCTTGGATTTGGTGCTACCGCGATTTATCCGTACTTAGCCTACGAATCAATTTCAGCCATGGCGAAGAAAAATCTAATCGAAGATGACAGCATATTGATGCTCAACTTCCGCCAAGGTATCGAAAAAGGTCTACGTAAGATCATGTCTAAGATGGGTATCAGCACTGTAGGTTCATACCGTTGTAGCCAACAGTTTGAAGCTGTCGGCTTGTCTTCTGATGTGATTGAACTGTGCTTTAAAGGCGTGATTAGTCGTATTGAAGGTGCTGATTTTGATCATTTGGCAGCAGACCAAAAACGACTCCACACAGCGGCTTACCGTGCTCATGTGCCTTTACCGCAAGGTGGTTTATTAAAATATGTTGAAGGTGGTGAATATCACAGCTTTAATCCTGATGTCGTCAATACCTTACAGCAAAGCCTTGTTGAACAAGATTATCCAAAATACAAAAAATTTGCCGCTTTAGTTGATGATCGCCCAATTGCAACATTACGTGATTTGATTGGTGTTAAAGGCACAAATCCAGCCATTGATGAGTCAAAGGTCGAGGCTGCAGAAAATTTATTCTCTCGTTTCGACAGTGCGGCTATGAGTATCGGTGCATTAAGCCCTGAAGCTCACGAAGCGTTAGCCGTTGCAATGAACCGTATTGGCGGTCGTTCAAATTCAGGTGAAGGTGGAGAAGACGCTAGCCGATTTAACAGCGAGCGTAATTCGGCGATTAAGCAAATTGCTTCAGGCCGTTTTGGTGTTACTGCACATTACCTTGTTAATGCAGATGTATTACAGATTAAAATAGCTCAAGGTGCAAAACCGGGTGAAGGTGGTCAACTACCAGGTCACAAAGTAAGTGTTGAAATTGCTGGTTTGCGTCATGCACGCCCTGGCGTCACATTAATTTCCCCGCCGCCGCATCACGATATTTATTCTATTGAGGATTTATCACAGTTAATTTTCGATTTAAAGCAGGTTAATCCTAAAGCGTTAGTTTCGGTCAAACTGGTTTCAGAACCTGGTGTCGGCACAATTGCTACAGGTGTGGCAAAAGCCTACGCTGACATGATAACGATATCTGGTTATGACGGTGGCACCGCTGCAAGTCCTATAACCTCAGTCAAATACGCAGGTTCTCCTTGGGAACTTGGCCTTGCTGAAGTCCATCAATCATTAGTTGAAAATGGCTTACGTCATAAAATCCGTTTACAAGTGGATGGTGGACTAAAAACTGGGTTAGATATTGTTAAAGCTGCTTTGTTAGGTGCTGAAAGCTTCGGCTTCGGTACTGTGCCTATGATTGCACTTGGGTGTAAATACTTACGTATTTGTCACTTAAATAACTGTGCTACTGGTGTCGCCACACAAGATAAAAACTTACGTGATAATCATTACCACGGTCTGCCAGAGCGTGTCATTACCTATTTCGAGTTCGTCGCTCAAGAAGTACGTGAATCAATGGCAGCGCTGGGTGTGACTAAGTTTGAAGATTTAGTGGGTCGAACTGATTGGTTATATGCCCTTGAAGGTCAAACAGGTAAGCAACTCGGTTTAGATTTTGCGCCAATTCTGTACCAACCAAAAGTGGCAGAAGGCAGTGCAATAACTTGGAAAGAGTTAAATCCACCTTCAGACAAAGGTGAGCTTAACCTGCAGATTGTCACTGACACCGCTCAAGCTGTGCTTGCAGGTAAAGCTTTCACTAAGCAATACGCCATTAACAACACTAACCGTTCAATTGGTGCTTCGCTTTCAGGCTACATTGCCACTAATGTTGGTGTGACTGGCGCTAAAGAACCAATTTCACTGCAATTTAATGGTAGTGCGGGTCAAAGTTTCGGTGTCTGGAATAGCCCTGGTCTTGAAATGAAATTAGTCGGCGATGCAAATGATTACGTCGGCAAAGGGATGTCTGGCGGTCGAATTATCATTAACCCACCTGTTGGTAGCCCTTTCCAAAGCGAACAAAGTGCCATTATGGGTAACACCTGTCTATATGGCGCTACCGGTGGCCGTGTATATGCTGCTGGTCAAGCTGGTGAGCGTTTCGCTGTTCGTAACTCAGGCGCGATTGCTGTCGTTGAGGGTGTGGGTGATAACGGTTGTGAATACATGACTGGTGGCATTGTCGTGGTACTGGGTCAAACTGGTGTTAACTTTGGCGCAGGTATGACTGGTGGCTTTGCTTACATCTTCGATAGATTTAATCACTTTAGTCGTCGTGTAAATACAGAGCTTGTTGATACGCAAAAGTTAGAATCAAAAATTCAGCAACAACACCTTAAGGAACTGATTGAAGCGCATGTTGAAGCGACAGGTAGTGAACATGCCAAAATGATCCTAAGTGATTTTGAAAACTGGTTAGACTGTTTTGTATTAGTTAAGCCTAAAAATATTGCCGTTGCCGACTTGCTCAAGATAGAGCAAAAAAGCCCGGAATTAGCTGTGAAGGCGGGGTAATTTAGATGAGTAATGATTTTCAATTTATCGAAGTGGATCGTAAGGATCCAACCAAGCATTCTGCAGCTGAGCGCTCAACTCAGTTTATCGAAATCTATCAGCCATTTTCTCAACCTCAAGTGGCAGAGCAAGCTGACCGTTGTTTAGATTGTGGTAACCCATATTGTGAGTGGAAGTGTCCACTGCATAACTATATTCCAAACTGGTTAAAGCTAGCTGAACAAGGGCGTATTCTTGAGGCTGCTGATTTAGTTCACGAAACAAACACCCTGCCTGAAATTTGTGGACGCGTTTGTCCACAAGACAGATTATGTGAAGGTGCTTGTACCCTTAATGATGATTTTGGGGCTGTTACTATTGGTAATGTTGAAAAATACATTACTGATACCGCGATTAGCCAAGGATGGCGACCAGACATGAGTACCGTTACTCCTCGAAAAGAAAGAGTAGCGATTATTGGTGCTGGTCCCGCTGGTTTAGGTTGTGCGGACATTCTTAGTCGAAATGGCGTAAAAGCTGTTGTTTATGACAAATACCCACAAATCGGTGGTCTACTGACATACGGTATTCCGTCTTTCAAGCTTGATAAAGATGTGATGCAAACACGTCGCAATGTCCTTGAAGGTATGGGCATTGAATTTAAAATGGGCGTGACTGTCGGTAAAGACATTGCGTTTCAGTCTCTGCTTAATGAATACGACGCTGTGTTCTTAGGTATGGGAACATATACAGCAATGAAAGCCCGTCTTCCTGGTGAGGATAGCCAAGGTGTTATTCAAGCGCTGCCGTACCTTATTGGAAACACCCATGAGTTGATGGGCAGCCAGTGCCAAGACAATCCATATTTAAGCCTTGAAGGTAAAGATGTGGTAGTTTTAGGTGGCGGTGATACTGCTATGGATTGCGTTCGCACAGCTGTAAGACAAGGCGCTAAAAGTGTGACTTGTGCTTATCGTCGTGATGAAGCCAATATGCCAGGTTCACGTCGTGAAGTGCAAAATGCGCGCGAAGAAGGCGTTAACTTCCTATTTAACCGTCAACCTGTAGCGATTAAAGAACTAGATGGCGTTGTAACTGGCATAGAATGCGTTGAAACCCAAATGGGTGAAGCAGAAGAATCTGGCCGTAAAAAAGCGGAAGTCATTGCTGGCAGCGAACAAGTGCTAGAAGCTGATGCTATTATCATTGCCTTCGGTTTCCAAGCAAGCCCTGCTCCTTGGTTTGATGACTTTGGTATTGAAACCAACGAATGGGGCTTAGTCAAAGCCAGTAAATTTGACGATAATCCATTTCAAACCACCAATCCTAAAGTGTTTGCAGGTGGCGATATGGTCCGCGGCTCTGACTTAGTGGTTACCGCCATTGCTGAAGGTCGTGATGCAGCCCAAGGAATTTTGAATTCTTTTGAAGATGCTTAATTACTAACGCGAACGCCTTAAAGACTTAGCGTTAAGCAAAGCCTAAAGAGTAAACCAAAAGCGCATTGAAAAATGCGCTTTTTTTGTCGATAAAATTTATCCCCCTCTCAGTTCTGATTTAGCCATCTGTGGTATATTATCCGCCAAATTTGCCACTGAGTTATCATTTGCTTATAGCAAGCAAGTAAAACAATCTAACTTAGTGACATTAATGCCAAGGCTCACAAGCTAGCTTACTAATCAATGAGAATAAGTTTATGAAAATCGCTATTATCGGTGCAATGGAACCTGAAGTTGCTCACCTAATTGAAACCATGAGCAATCCAGTTCATTCAAAAATTGCCGGCATCGAATTTGTTGAAGGCCAGTTATCGGGTCAAGATGTTGTGGTCACTCGCTCAGGTATTGGTAAAGTCGCGGCAAGTATTGCAACTACATTGGTGATCAACAACTTCAAAGTAGATGCAGTTATCAACACAGGTTCAGCTGGCGGTTTTGTCGATAGCTTGAATATTGGTGATATCGTTATCTCATCTGAAGTACGTCATCACGATGTTGATGTGACTGCTTTTGGTTACGAAATTGGCCAAATGGCCTCTCAACCTGCTGCGTTCATCCCTGACACTAAATTAGTTGAAGCTGCAAAAGCGGCTATTTCATCGTTAGGAGAAGCGCAGGTAATTGAAGGCTTAATTGCTACTGGCGACAGCTTCATTTGCGATCCTGAGCGTACTAAAGCAATGCTCAATAACTTCCCTACAATGGCAGCCTGTGAAATGGAAGCGGCTGCAATTGCCCAAGTGTGTCATCAGTTTGAAGTCCCATTCGTGGTTATCCGTTCACTTTCTGATAATGCTAATAATGATTCTGCTGTAGACTTTGACTCTTACATTGTCAAAGCTGGCCATTACTCAGCATTAATGGTGATAGCATTATTAAAGCAGCTATAATTTAGCCTCAATGCAAGAAATGACAACGGAAATGGTCAATAGTGGGATGGTTATTTAAAATTGATTGATAGCACTTTTTACGAACAACTAATTCGAATAGATGGCAACTTATTACAGAGTTGCTTAGTGTTATTTATGGCGTTGCTGATTTCGCGTGTGGCGCCTATTTCAAGAAAATATCATCCCATTGTTTGGTTTCATCAATTAGCTATTCTACTCAGCCAGAAAGTGAACCACTCACAACGCGCCCCAAAACAGCAGCTTACCGCGGGTTTACTCGCAAGCATATTACTCGTTGTTCCAATCTGGTTTACAACTTACTTTATTCTCTCGCTCGCAGCCTACCCTTGGTTTTTCGATTTTGTTTTATTGTACTTTTGCATTAGCGATGCAGGATTCAAACCTGTAGCAAAAGATGTAGTAAGCTCACTTGAACATGGGCAGAAAGGGTTAGCGAAATCCTACTTGTCACCTTGGCTTATACAGCAAACAAATAGTTTATCTGAAATTGGCATCAGCAAAGCAACAATTGAACGGCTGTTAATTTCACCAAGCTATGGCACTGTGGCTACCATTTTATTTTATGCGATTGGCGGCACACCACTGGTATTACTGCTTCAATTACTAAAACAACTAGAACATTGCTGGCCAAACTATGTCCCGCAATATCGCTTTTTTAGTGCACCGATATATTTTCTCAATCGTTTCATTTATGCAATACCTATCTGGTTATGGAACTTTACCTTAGTGCTACAAGGTGGGCTTAAAAACATCGGCATTCTATTCAAACAACCTTCTCATAACAGTGGAATATACGGTTATTCGAGTTTGTTTATCGGCAGTAAAATCTTACAAGTTGAGCTCGGCGGCCCACAGAAATTCACCATTAACCAAAAAGAGCAACGAGTTGATGTAATCAAAATCAATCCTTCTAGAATGCCGGGAATAAACGATATCAATAATGCCATCAGCCTAACCTCTTGGGCTATGACCTTTTGGGTATCCTTTACCATCGCTATTCCTATTTTATGGACAGCGTTAAGGTGGATACAAGCAATGTAACTTTATTTGCAAAAGAGTTATTATAATCAGCTAAATAATGTATACCGTTCCATTTGAGGCAAAGTGTCTTGTTAGATAACATTCAAATTTCATTAACTACACCCGGTTTATTATTTCCTGCAATTTCATTGTTGTTGTTAGCTTATACCAACCGCTTTTTCTCTTTGGCTGCGTTGATAAGGAACTTAAGCGCTTCTGGTAAACCTGTAGATAACGAACAAATCAAAAACTTAAGACAACGTATTAGCATCATAAGGCGTATGCAAGAAGCAGGTGTCGTTAGCTTTGCCATTTGTGTTATCAGTATGATATTCATCTACTTAGGCTTCTTTCATACTGGTTCTGTAGTATTTGGTGTCAGTTTATTATTTTTACTTTATTCACTCATTTTATCTGTCATTGAGATCAGAATTTCAGTCGATGCGCTGAATATTCACATTAAAGAGTTAAGCTCTCAGCAGCATTGCAAAAGAGTTTTAACGGAACAAAGCTTAAGCAGCGATGAGCAAGCCAATGATTAACTTTGAATGGATTTACTTTTTTGATCTCTGTGGTACTGCAGTGTTTGCCCTTTCGGGCGCCTTAGCAGCAGGTAAACATCGCATGGACCCATTTGGAGTGATAGTACTTGCTTCAGTTACCGCCGTTGGTGGTGGCAGCATACGTGACGCTCTAACGGGCGCAACCCCCGTATTTTGGATTAGCGATGCTAATTACATTATCGTCATCTTAGCCACGGTGTTTGCTTGTTTTATTCTCGTAAGGAAACCACATAAACTACCAAAGTTGACCTTACCTATTGCCGATGCTCTTGGGCTTGCATTATTTACTGTTATTGGCGCTGAAAAAGCACTGATGTTAGGACTATCCGGTATGTCAGCTGTTATTATGGGCCTCATTACTGGTGTAGGTGGTGGTATAATCCGCGACTTACTTTGTCGCCAAGTTCCAATGGTATTACGAACAGAGATCTATGCCACAGCATCTATTGTCGGCGGTATCTGCTACACCTTAAGTATCGAAGTAGGAATGGATAGCATTAATGCATTATTTTTTGCTATGTTTAGTACCTTGATTATTCGTCTAAGTGCAATACGCTGGCATCTATCTCTACCCGCGTTTGATTTAAAAAGTAAGAGGCCCTAAGTGCGAATTATTGGTTTGTTATGTGGTATTTTTTGCAGTTTATTGAGTGTAAGCAGTAATGCCGCTGTTGGTGATATGCCAAAAGAGCAACAGATGGCAGTCCAATACATGCAAGCATTGACCGATCATGACTATCGCTCTCTCAGACGTTTTTATAACCGAGATAGTGTGTTTTACGATAAAACAGCCAATGTCACCTATCAAGGCGGCAGGCATATTATTGATTTCTTCGAACGCGCTCATGAAGGCGTTTTAGAATACAAGTTCAATATTGAGCACATGTTTAATACGGGCTCATTAGTGGTGATGATTGGTAATTATCACCTTCGTGGCCCAGGTGAGCAATTTGGGAAACCGGGAAAAATTATTGAGATAGCAATCCCCGGTGTCACGACACTTAAATTTGATATGAATACTGAAAGGATGACTGAACAAGTCGACTTGATGGATTATCAAACCATGTCAGACCAACTTCAAACGCAATAACTGGTTAGATTTCTAAAACAAGTTAAATAGCTAACACGTAGACAATAAAAAACGACTCAATTGAGTCGTTTTTTATGTCGGTTTAAACAGCCTGTTAAATCAGAACTTGTTACACCAAAGTGATTTTAGCAAACTTACGTTTACCCACTTGGAATACCGCCGAAACACCCGCTTCAAAAACCTGACGTGTATCGGCAAGCTTTTCACCGTCCATCTTCACAGCGCCTTGCTTAATCATACGCATGCCGTCAGATGTAGAACCAACTAAACCCGCAGTCTTAAGTAAGTTAGCAATCGCTAGCCCTTCACCTGCTTCAAACTCCATCTCTTCAATATCATCCGGCATTGCACCTTTTTGGAAACGATTGATGAATTCTTGATGAGCCGCATCAGCTTGTTCTTGGTCGTGGAATCTTGCAATGATTTCTTTTGCTAAAGCAATTTTCACATCGCGTGGGTTTTGACCATTGGCAATGTCTTCTTTGAATTGCGCAATTTCAGCTAATGGACGGAATGACAATAGCTCAAAGTAACTCCACATCAAATCATCTGAAATTGACATGATTTTACCAAACATTTCGTTAGCAGGCTCACTGACACCAATATAGTTATGAGCAGACTTAGACATTTTCTTCACGCCATCTAAACCTACTAATAAAGGCATCATGATAACCGTTTGTGGTTTTTGACCTTCAGCTTTTTGTAACTCACGACCCATTAATAGATTGAACTTTTGATCCGTGCCGCCCAGCTCTACATCGGCATTTAGCGCAACTGAATCATAACCTTGTAAAAGTGGGTACATGAACTCATGAATAGCAATGGCTTGTCCTGATGCATAACGTTTTTTAAAGTCATCACGTTCCATCATACGAGCAACGGTTTGTTTTGAGCCTAAACGGATCATCCCAGCTGCACCTAAGGGCTCTAACCAGCTTGAGTTAAATTCGATACGAGTTTTCGCAGGATCTAGAATTTTATACACTTGCTCTTTATAAGTTTCAGCATTGGCCAGTACATCTTCACGAGTTAACGGAGGACGAGTACTGTTTTTACCACTTGGATCACCAACCATACCGGTGAAATCGCCAATCAAGAAAATCACTTCATGACCGAGCTCTTGAAAAGTACGAAGCTTGTTCAAAATTACAGTGTGGCCTAAGTGAATATCTGGAGCGGTTGGATCTGCACCTAGCTTAATTCTTAAAGGACGTCCTTCTTTAAGTTTTTCTAGCAGATCAGATTCGACTAAAATTTCGTCGGTTCCACGTTTAATTTCTGCTAACACTTGGTCTAAATCAGCCATTTCGGCACCTACTCCTGCAGCTTTGATAAAAAAATAAGAGGCCTATGTTACTTGTTAGCCACGGTAATTGAAAGTGTGTACACTAAGGGGATTACAACGAAAAAGAGAAACTGGTACATAGGTCGATGGCAAAGCTAATCACTTTAATTAAATTACTGCCAAAAGCGCATCAAATTGCACTGAGTTTATTAGTTATTTTCACGATGATTATCGTGTTATTCCCCTCTGATGACGCTAAAGCATCCAAACAAGCCCAAGTCGGCACTGTCGATATCTCTGATCGTATCAATGCTTTACAAAATAGTAGCACTGATGACAGCGAAACACAGTTCCCAAATAAACAATCTGAGTACTCTGTACCATTAGCTTTTCGTACCCCAACACCACCGGGACAAACCCAACAGCAAGCCAATCAATCAATACAAAAGCAACACCCACTGACTCCTTCAAAGGATAGCAGCCCGATTGCTGATTTAGATCCATTAACGACATCTCAAAATACCCTACTTAGCGCTGAAAATGATGTCGAAAATGCCGTGCCTTACCGTGAAGCTGATTTGCTGTCTCATAAAACCTTTAAGGTGGCCAAAGGGGATACATTTGGTGGATTGGCAAATCGTGCAGGATTAAGCCCAAGAGATGTTTACCAAATCACTCGCCTGCCTAAATCAAAAAAGAATCTGCTTAAAATCATGCCCGGCGAAGAAATCATCGTCACTAAAGATGGCCAGGATGAAATAACCCAGATCAGTTATCAGATGGATAAGATTTCTACTTTGTTGATCAGTAAACATGACGATAAATTTGAAGAAAAGGTCAATGTTAAAACCATTACCCTCGAAAATAAATTTATAACCGCTAATATCAGTAGCAACTTCTGGAATGCAGCAGCAACGGCAGGTTTATCTGCTAACCATATTATGCAACTGGCTAACATTTTTGGTTGGGATATCGATTTTGCATTAGACATTCGCAAGGATGACAGCTTCTCGCTAATGTTTGAGGAAGAATTTGTTGACGGACAGTTTATTGGTACGGGCAACATCTTAGCGGCTGAATTTTATAACCAAGGCGAACGTTATACTGCAGTGCGTTATACCGATGGCGAATACTACTCAGAATCAGGCAACAGTATGCGAAAAGCTTTTTTACGCTCACCTGTTGATTTCAAATACGTCAGTTCAAGCTTTAACCCGCGTCGCTTACACCCGGTTACAGGGCAAGTAAGAGCCCATAGAGGTGTAGATTATGTTGCTGCAATTGGCACTCCAATTAAAGCTGCAGGCCGAGGTAAAGTCATTGAAGCGAGCTACAACAAATACAACGGTAATTATGTTTTCATTAAACACAATGATACCTACACCACCAAATACCTGCACTTAAACAAGCGCAAAGTAAAACGTGGCGACACGGTTAAACAAGGCGAAATTATCGGAACCCTCGGTAAAACAGGGCGCGTCACTGGCGCACATTTACATTATGAGTTCATCGTAAATGGCGTTCACCGCAACCCAAGAACCATAAAGCTGCCACAATCGAATCCGATTGATAAAAAAGAAAAGAGCCAATTTACCGCATTGAGTAAACAGCTCATGACTAAAATTGAAAAAAATAAACAACTACAATACGCCAATAATTAAGCAAGAGTTACCCAAACAGGTATGAGTGTTTCATCAACTCGCTCATACCTTTTGTATTTCGTGTTCAATGTGTTTCTACATTTCGTTAATTTGAGCAACCCACTATGACTGCACCTACAAACAAACATCACTATTTCATCGGTTTAATGTCTGGCACCAGCATGGATGGTATTGACGCTGTTTTGGTAGATTTTGCAGACAATAAAAGTCAGTTAGTTGCCAGTCATACCGTTGACATTCCTCAACATATATTGAATCAATTGCACCGTTTATGTTCCCCTAATACCGATGAAATCAATATCATGGGACGAATGGATCGCGCAATGGGTTTGTTGTTTGCTCAAGCTATTAATGAGTTACTTGCTAAAGCGAAAATTGATAAAACTGATATCATCGCCATTGGTAGCCACGGACAAACAATTAGGCACATGCCGAATCTTGAACATGGTTTTACATTACAAATTGGCGATCCTGAAACCATTGCTGTTGAGACAGGAATTAATGTCATTGCTGATTTTCGCAGAAAAGATGTCGCGTTAGGTGGGCAAGGGGCGCCATTAGTCCCTGCGTTTCATCATGCTATGTTTGCAGATAATAAAGCTCCAAGGGTTATCCTCAATATTGGCGGCATAGCCAATATCACTTACCTGCCAAATAGTTCAGGCTCACAATCTGACAATGCGGTTCAAAACAGCGATGAGCAGGTCATTGGTTTTGATACCGGCCCAGGTAATACCTTAATGGATGCATTTATTCTGCAAGAGCAACAACTCCCATTCGACGAGTCAGGCAAATGGGCTGCTTCTGGCACGACTGACGATGATTTCTTACAGCATCTACTTTCTCACCCATACTTTGCCATGACATACCCAAAAAGCACAGGGCGTGAATTGTTTAACCAAGCTTGGTTAGAACAGCAAAAAGCCAACTTTTCACATTTAAACCTTGCTGATATTCAATCCACTTTGCTTGATCTAACCTGTCATAGTATTGCAAATGACATAAACAGCTTATCTGATAAAGGTAATGTATTTGTTTGTGGCGGCGGTGCGTTTAATAAAACCCTAATGGAGCGCTTAAGCCTATTACTCCCTAATTGGACTCTATCGACCACTAGTAACATTGGCATGGATCCCAAATGGGTAGAAGGAATCGCTTTTGCTTGGTTAGCCATGCGTAACCATCATGGTTTAAGCGGTAACCTGCCAGTAGTTACAGGTGCAAGTCGTTTTGCGGTGCTAGGAAGCTTATATCGCGCTTAAAAGCGTTAATACGCCCCCAATAGCCAACCGAATGACTACGATGCATTAAGTACAGCTATGAGCTACGGCTCTGTAGTCTACATACTTCGACGTAATCCTTTCTTGGCTAATCTTTCTTATTATTCCTGATTATCTCTTCTTTATGGACCTCTATTTAGTCACCTCTTCTTTACTTTCCTTTTATGCAATCCTTGTTGCATCATCTTTCCATATTCAATTCACACCTTAAACCATCTAAAATTCATATTAGCATCATTGAATTAATTCACTTTTACTGCTTAACTCTTTTGAGTGCTATCTTTAAACAATTTCTAAGTGATTTATTTATAAGCGATAGTTGGGAAAACTAATTAGCAATTAACTTAAGCAGTATTCAAATTTAATAAGGACAGTTAAATGAGTATTCAGCAAAAAATGTTAGCAGAGTTTATTGGTACTTTATGGTTGGTTTTAGGAGGTTGTGGTAGTGCAGTAATCGCAGCAGCCTTCCCTGAAGTTGGAATAGGCTTACTCGGTGTCGCTTTAGCATTTGGTTTAACCGTACTAACTATGGCTTTCGCAATAGGTCACATTTCAGGTTGCCATTTAAACCCTGCGGTATCTTTTGGTCTTTGGGCTGGTGGGCGTTTTCCGACCCGTGAGCTAGCCCCATATATCATTGCTCAAGTGGCTGGTGGTATTGCTGGTGCGGGCATTTTGTTTTTAATTGCCAGTGGACAAGACGGCTTCAGTCTCACTGGTGGGTTTGCATCAAATGGCTATGCACAGCACTCACCTGGCGGTTATAGCATGATGTCGGTGTTAATATGTGAAGTCGTAATGACCTTATTCTTTTTATTAATTATTCTTGGCGCGACAGATCAGCGCGCGCCAGCGGGCTTTGCGCCTATTGCTATTGGTTTAGGGCTCACCTTGATTCATTTAATCAGTATTCCGGTATCTAACACATCGGTAAACCCAGCAAGAAGCACAGGTCCAGCTTTGTTTGTTGGAGATTGGGCTATTTCACAATTATGGCTATTCTGGGTCGCTCCCATCGCCGGAGCAATTCTGGCTGGCATGATTTATCGCTTTTTTGATACCCCACCTGAAAGCTAGTCACATATATATGCTTTATCATTAGAGCACGCAAAGTGCTCTTTTCTTTTTTAAAAGTAACAGTCAATGTTATCATGCCATATTCGCGTAATTAAGCGCCAAATCAGTTCCTTTTTGTAATGAGAGTTCACCATGAGCAGTAAACCAAAATCAATCGAAGACCAATTAAACATGACACCTGAAGCACGCTACGATTACCTTGTTGAGCAAGTTAAACAAGAACAATCAATTTGGAGTCTGCAAGACCAAGATGGTTGTGTGATGCTGACCACAGAGGATGAAGACTGCATCCCAATGTGGCCTTCAGAAGAAGCTGCCAAGCTATGGGCTGTTGATGAGTGGAAGGATTGTGAACCCCTTTCAATCCCATTAAATGAGTTTCAAGAACGTTGGGTAAGTGGCATGTCGGAAGATGACTTATTTGTCGCAGTGTTCCCAGTTCAAGAAGACTTAGGTGTGGTTATCCCACCGTATGAGCTTGACTCACGTTTAACTCCAAAGAAACAAGCTAAACATTAATAAAAACAAGATAGCTTATATATTTGCTACTTACACTCAAGCTAAAAGTTAAGGCATTATGACTGATAAAAATTTACCGCAGCAAGATGCTGAAAAGATAAATATTGTCGAAGCAGAAAATGAAGCTGTTATTTTACCTAACACTGAAAAAGCAGTATTTCCGAAACGATTAATCGCATTAATGGTAGTGTACGTCATTACTTCTGTAAGTGGATTAATGGCGCAACAAGGCGTCTTATTATGTGCATTAACTTTAATGATGGTATTGGGTGTAGCAGGTAGACAAAAAGCGGCACTTTACATGTTACGGGCCTATGGCATCTTACAATTAGGCTTATACAGCATGCTGCCTATTATCATGTATGACCCTGATAATATTGTTGCAGGACCGACCACGGTAGATTTTGGCTTTATGCAAATGGTGCTACCTGACTGGGTTATTTTCAGTGTGTTAATTGCTTTGGCTTTAGTGCAGGTATGGATTAGCTTTAATAAAGCAGTGTTTAAATGGTTTAAGCCAAGAATGAACTTTAATATCATGAGTTAAACCAATTTTAGATACAAAAAAGCCGTCATTCGACGGCTTTTTTATTTTCTATGTCATCATTCAATAAGCTGAATTAAACAGAGAAGCTTGCACCACAACCACAGGTTGTTGTGGCATTTGGATTCTTAACAAAGAAGCGAGAACCTTCAAGTCCAGAAGTGTAATCTACTTCGCCGCCGACAAGATATTGTAAACTCATAGGGTCAACAACCAATTGAACACCTTGCTTTTCAATAGTGAAATCACCTTCATTAACTTTTTCGTCGAAAGTAAAACCATATTGGAAACCTGAACAACCACCACCTGTAACGTACACACGAAGTTTTAATTCTGGGTTCTGCTCTTCTTCTAGCAGTCCCTTCACTTTGGTTGCCGCAGCATCGGTAAATTGAATTGGCATTGCTGCATCTGTTTGTTCAGTCATTACTACCTCTAACTTCAGTTTCAGGTCGGAATTATCTATTACCTGACTAATTTGTTCAAGTATTACTCTTAGTTCTTTTTTAGCTTTCTAGTAACTCTGAGATCTCGAACGTTTGCTCAATGCGTCCACCTTTAACACCACGACTAGCGCTAACTTGAACAACCGCTTTAATTCTCTGTAAATCAAACCCTTGTGGCAAACTTATTTCAGCATCGAACATTTGAAAGTATCTAAAGCCAAAATTAAACTGCTCAATCTCTAAGTCGCTTAACGAAATCTCCACTTGTTTTTCATTTTGCACTCCTACTAAAACAATGTCGGCGACCCCTTTAACAATGCTTTTTCGTTTTTGCAGTTGGGTTAAAATCAATCGCATTTGGTAGCTATCAGGCAATAAACCTTTCGATAGTTCAAGACCATGAATAGCAACACCATCAATCTCTTTTTCTGGTGACACTAGACTGCGGTAAAATGCTAATTCTTGTTCAAGTGTTTTTTGTTGTTGAATTTGTTTACCAAACATTTGTTTCATGTTGGCATTAGCTTCTTTTTCAATTGAAAGTGCCATATCAAGACGGGAAACAACATGAGATTGTTGCTTAAGTTCAGTCTTAAGCGCGGTTATTTCAGCAGCTTCATGTTCTGGTTCAACGACTTCAGAAATGAAAACAGTATGACTTAAAACCCCAACCACAAAACTGATAATAATTAACGCTGATAAATATAATCCCGATGAACGAAGTTTACGTTCTTGAACTTGCAAGCGGTCAAGCATGCGATGATAATTTAGCATTAGGTAACAAGCCCTTAATAAAATACAATGACAACAAATCGCCCAAATATGGATCTTAGGCAATACAGTGCAAATTAAGATAAATAAAGCCGCTATTATTCACACCAAAGCAGCTACACGCAAATATCTTCGTAATGAATTGAGAGATAAACTTTCTCAGTCGAAGATTAGTGTGCAACTTTGCGCTTTAGCACTGTTATTTGCCATAATAGCCTCAAGCGTCATCATCTTATTCAGACTATTACTGAGTTGGGCGCAAGTTCACACCATTCCTGAAGCGACCAATTTTGCCAGTGCCGTCAGCGACTGGCGTACTTACTTGCCAATTGTTGGCGCTATTCTCATTTGGCTGTTTGCAGGCCTCGGTTCCAAACGTTATCGACGCATGGGAATAGCCTATGTCATGCATCGATTTAAGCTGCATTACGGTAAAGTGCCACTGCAGTCCGCACCAGGTCAGTTCTTTCAAGCGTTAATTGCGTTAATCGCTAACTTTTCTGTTGGTAAAGAAGGACCCGCAATTCATCTCGGCGCCGTCAGCGCCAGTTATTTAGCTGAAAAGTTTAAATTACCAGACAATAGTGTCCGTGTTATGTGCGCCAGTGGCATTGCAGCAGGTATTGCAGCGATTTTTAATGCACCACTTGCTGCGGTACTTTTTGTATTTGAAGTTATCGTCCGCGAATACAAAATCCACTACTTTTTCCCGATAATGTTATCGGCTATATGTGGAGCGTTATCGAGTCAATTAGTGTTTGGTAACATTCACGAATATGACTTAATTACCGTAACGCGGATCCCACTGGATCATTACCCTATTCTTGCCATTGGCGGTATTGTGCTGGGCTGCGCTGCTGCAGGGTTTAATCATTCACTGTTAAAAATGACTGCAATAGGCCAACACTGGCCGCTGATTTATCGGCTCATGATAGCTGCAAGCATCACTACCTTAGTGGGGTTATTTTTACCCCAAGCGCTGGGCTCTGGTGATTTAGCGATTCAAGCAACCATTATCGACAGCCCCAGCTTAATGTTCTTGTTGGCATTATTAATCGGCAAAATTATAGCGACCATTGCAGCCATTGGCTTTGGCATTCCAGGTGGATTAATCGGTCCGCTTTATGGTATTGGCGCATTAATCGGCGCAATATTAGCCTTAGTAAGCGCCATGTTTTTCCCGTCTATAGCCCCATATGTAGGTTTGTATACTGTCATAGGTATGACTGCAATGATGGGTGTCTGTTTAAGTGCGCCACTGGCGGCACTGGTAGCTCTACTTGAGTTAACCAATGACGCGTCAATTATACTACCTGCGATGTTTGTTACTATTCCGGCTTTCTTGATTGCCTATCAAGGTTTTAATACCAGCTCAGTCTTTTTAAAACAGCTCGATATTATGGGGCTTGGATACAAGGTGCCACCTGTTAACCAAGGACTGCAAAAGAAAGGCGTTCGAGCCATCATGGATAAGCGCTTTGTCATCGTAAATGATAATGATGAGTTGTTACTTGAAGTGATGAAACGCGCTGAAGGGCGACCAGTAATGGTACGTAACTCTGAATCTCAAATCGAAATGCTCAGTATTGAAATGCAATCATTTGAAAACTCCACAACATTATCACGTCAGCCAATGGAAGGTTTTTCTGATACAGCCACATTAAATGAAGTTTACGAGTTATTGGCGATTAAGCGACGTGGTGAAGTGTATATTTACCATGGCAATACCAATAATATTGTCGGCGTTATTAGCTGGGCGACATTATGGCAAGAAATACGCTCTGGCCAAGTGTAAGTTTCAATGTTTTTGAGACGATAAAACTCCACTTTTAAGGAATTTAGCATTGTTCTCATTTCGCTAATCAGTGTTATGTCTAAAAAGCGATAAATAATCATTAGCGAGATTTAATATTCATCAACTCTCTGTTAAAATCTCGCCTCAGCCACCCTACATAACCACAGGGTAAATAGCCCTTATTTACTCTCCTAATAATTGGAAATCAGGCTGATGACACAGTTTAGCGGTTCTCACATCCTTTCAGTTAATCAACTGGATCTTGATGCAATTAACACCATTTTTAATGTCGCCGAAGATATGACGCCTTATGCCCTGCGTGAAAAGCGCACTAAGGTACTCGACGGTGCGATTTTAGGTAACCTCTTTTTTGAACCAAGTACACGAACCAGAGTGAGCTTTGGCTGCGCCTTTAATTTGCTAGGCGGTAATGTCAGAGAAACTGTCGGTATGGGGTCATCGTCATTGTCTAAAGGCGAGTCTCTTTATGATACCGCTCGTGTGTTATCGACATATTCAGACGTTATTGCAATGCGTCACCCAGACCCTTTTTCAGTCAAAGAGTTTGCTGAAGGTAGCCGTGTTCCTGTAATCAATGGCGGTGACGGCTCAAACGAGCATCCTACCCAAGCATTACTGGACTTATTTACCATTCAAAAAGAATTGAGTCATCACGGACAAGATATTAGCGGTATGCATATCGCAATGGTAGGCGACCTAAAACATGGTCGTACAGTGCATTCGCTATCTCGTTTATTGTGTATGTATAAAGACATTCAATTTACATTAATTTCACCATCTGACCTAGCAATGCCTGACTATGTGATCAATGACATTGAAAATGCTGGTCATAAGATCACAATAACTGATCAGTTAGAAGGTAATTTACATCAAGCTGATATACTCTATCTGACTCGAATTCAGGAAGAACGATTTGCTTCACAAGATGAAGCAGACAAGTATCGTGGCAAGTTTAGGCTGAACCACAGTATTTATACGCAACATTGCAAATCTAATACTGTGATTATGCATCCACTACCGCGTGATTCACGTGCGCAAGCAAATGAATTGGATAATGATTTAAATAGCCACCCTAGCCTGGCAATCTTCAGACAGGCTGATAATGGCTTACTTATTCGGATGGCACTTTTTGCGTTAACGCTTGGTGTTGAAAACGAGCTACAACAGCATGAGTGCCCTGTTAATTGGTATTCACGAAAAGCTGATAGATAGTCAGCTAACGATTTTTTAGAAGGATTTCACATGACCCGCTCAGAAGCGCTTTTTGAACAAGCAAAACAAACCATTCCTGGTGGCGTAAACTCGCCAGTTCGTGCCTTTAACGGTGTAGGTGGTTCACCACTTTTCATCGAAAAAGCAGATGGTGCTTATATTTACGATGCTGATGGCAAAAAATATATCGATTATGTTGGTTCTTGGGGCCCGATGATTTTAGGTCACAATAATCCACAAATTCGTCAAGCGGTATTAGAAGCGGTTGAGAACGGTTTATCATTTGGTGCGCCAACTGAACTTGAAGTGAAAATGGCTGAGAAAGTCATTGAAATGGTGCCATCAATCGAACAAGTTCGTATGGTTAGTTCTGGTACTGAAGCAACAATGAGTGCAATTCGTTTAGCACGTGGCTTCACTAATCGTGACAAAATCTTAAAGTTTGAAGGTTGTTACCACGGCCATGCTGACTGTTTGTTAGTTAAAGCTGGTTCAGGTGCATTGACTCTTGGGCAACCAAGCTCTCCTGGTATTCCTGAAGATTTTGCTAAGCACACACTGACAGCGGTT
This sequence comes from Shewanella goraebulensis, assembly GCF_030252245.1. Taxonomy (NCBI): domain Bacteria; kingdom Pseudomonadati; phylum Pseudomonadota; class Gammaproteobacteria; order Alteromonadales; family Shewanellaceae; genus Shewanella; species Shewanella goraebulensis. The sequence continues at coordinate 1,495,128 of NZ_CP126972.1, read as the reverse complement.
TATAACGACCTTGATTCAGTGCGCGCTATCTTCGAAGAGCACCCAGAAGCTATCTCTTGTATCATTCTTGAGCCTGTTGCTGGCAACATGAACTGTATCCCGCCAGTTGAAGGTTTCCTTGAAGGTCTTCGTGCTATCTGTGATGAGTTCGGTGCACTAATGATCATTGATGAAGTAATGACAGGTTTCCGCGTTTCTAAAAGCGGTGCACAAGGCCATTACAATGTTAAGCCTGACTTAACGACATTAGGTAAAGTTATCGGTGGCGGCATGCCAGTAGGTGCTTTTGGTGGTCGTAAAGATGTGATGCAGTTTATTGCTCCTACAGGCCCTGTATACCAAGCAGGTACGTTATCGGGTAATCCAATTGCTATGACTGCTGGTTTAGCGCAAATGGACGCTTTATGTCAGCCAGGCCTTTATGAAGAGCTAAGTGCTAAAACTAAGCGTATCGCTGATGGCTTCAAAGCCGCTGCTGATAAGCACGGCATCCCATTAAGCATTAACCAAGTTGGCGGCATGTTCGGTTTCTTCTTTACTGAAGACACAAACCCAATCACCAGCTTCGACCAAGTGACTCAATGCAACATGGATCACTTCCGTAACTTCTATCACTTAATGCTAGATGAAGGTGTTTACTTAGCGCCAAGCGCTTATGAAGCAGGCTTCTTATCAATGGCTCATGGTGAAGAAGAACTTGAGCTAACGCTTGCAGCAGCTGATAAAGCATTTGCAGCTTTAAAAGCACTTTAACTTGTTAATGAGTTAGCTGTAAAATAACTCAGTGGCAAGTTAAAATACGAAAATGTAAAAAGGACTGGTTATCATCAGTCCTTTTTATTGCTTGTTTATATAGACAGGCTGCAAAAAGGCGCTCAAAGCGCCTTTTTATATGAAGTTTAATGTATTAATTCAATGTTCTTATCTACTAAAGCTATCCACTGAACCTACTTACTAAATCCATTAGCCAAGCTTTTCACCAAATCAGGACTCTCAACAAGTTCACGAGTAATTAGAACTTAAAGTATTTGATTCAGGGTATTTATATTGCAGGCACTTTAAATTTTGAGCCATCGATTTCCAGCACCACATCTCTTGGCCTAATTTCAATAATCTCAAGTTTACCTTTAATCGTATCTCCCTCTTGAAGCTCTTTACCATCAACATTTAACCAACGGTTTTCGGCTGCAGAAGAATACACATGAGCTTGTATATTAAATTCAGGCACTTGCAGTTGCACACTTGCTGGTAGTTGACCGTAAGGTGGTATCTCGTCTTGCTTAGGTGTCGTCGGGATAGGGTCGAGCTTTTCAGCTGTTACTGGCGCATTGGCTGAATTTTCATATTCAACCTCTTTCAAAGCCGCTTCAAATGCTGCCATTAAATTATTAGAGTTATCAACCACCGGTTTATTTGTAGGCTCTGTTGGCGCTCGCTGGCTTTGCTGTTCGTAATTTACATCGCTAGCAGCTGCGCTGACTTTCATCCGAAGTGCATCAAGATCTGATGGTTTTCTGTAATTGGAATTCGCCCCCAAAATTATCGCTTCATCTCCATATAAAGCTTGTAGCTCTGCAGCTGTTAACTGTCGCTCGCTAGATGATTTGGGTTCGCTATTATTTGATCTAGAATTACTTGATCCTGTATTAGTTGAATCAAAGTTAGAATAGTCATTTACAGACGCAGTATTTGAGCGAGTTTGTTGATTGCTCGCGTTCCCTGACGAATAGCTTGATTGAGAATAGCTTTGCTCTTTAGGCTGATTATTAGCTGTCACTTCACCACGATTATTATTTAAACGATAATCGTATACCACATCATTAGCTGGTTGCTGCTCAGCTCTTGATACAAACTGAGTTGAACCGTTCACCTGTGATAAAGGCTTCGCAATAGGTAAAGCCACTTTGCTTGCAATTCGAACTTCACTTGAAGGCTCAGTATTGATATCTTCAGTTGTGGAGTTTTGATTTGAGTTTTCATTCCTTACACTAGTATAAGTAGCTTGAGACTCAATGGTATCTTTCACTGAAGAGCTTGGATCGATTAATTTTGATAATCCCCAAGCTGATGCCACGCCCGCAATAATCACCCCAGCTAACACCAGATACTTAAGCCAAGCATGGCTAGCCACTTGCTGGTAATTAGCTCTAGGTGTGAGCACAGCATCGGGTAGTTCGCCCATTTGCTGCTGCTTTTCTTTGGTTACCGCATCTAACAAAATCGACATTAACTACGACCTGCTTGTTGGCTCAATCTCGGACCTTGCTGATTGAGGTATAAGTTAATTTGTACCAGCGTTTGATTACCCGCGATACCATCAGACTTAAGTCCGTGTTGACGTTGAAATGCCATTAGCTCTTGCTCTAATTGACTATCGAACGAATTCAATAATCTTGATGAGCGTTGCTCTATTGTCGCTAAACTATTTTCCAACCATTGTATCTGCGACAAATTAGATGTGCGGCTAATTTCTCTTGGAATTTCTCCAGCCGCTTTCCAAAGTAATTCAAAGGTGCCGCTAAAATGGCGATTAAACCAATCTTTGTTCACCCAAAGTTGTTGCTCACTAAGCTGAAGCAAAATCTGCTCACCTTCTCTTGCAACCACTACGCCGTAAAACTGGTTGGCTTGTTGATCTTCTAAGTACACCACTGCTGGATAGTTTAATCGAGCAATACTGTTCCAGTTTCCTTGTTGTTGATGACATAACAAACCTTGCTGTTTTGCCGCCTGGCATGCAGTTAAACCAATAATGGGTTGTTTATCCCATAAAGCAAAAAGTCCGGCGAATGCATTATCGATACTGCGACTTTGTGCCATCGCCGAGCGAACAATCCCCTGACTTCCATTTGATTTGCTCAAATTGGCTTTTTGCTCTGCTTGAACCGGTAATTGACTTTCTTTCGCTTGTTCAGATTGAGACTCAGGAAAAAATAGATAAAACGACACACCAAAAGCGACAATTAACGACGCCGCAATAGTTAATGGCCATTTATTATTAGACTCAACAGGAATATCACCTAATACTTCTGCAGCTGCTTGCTTAATCATATGATGATCGATTGGCACTTTAGATTGGCCATAACCAGCCATTAATGCTCGCTCACACAATAGGTTGGTTAGTCTTGGAATGCCGCCACTGAATTTGTGTAATGCTTTACAGGCTTTTTTAGTGAATAAAGGCTCGAAACGTCCTGCAACTTGAAGTCGATGCTGAACATATAGTTGAATTTCCTCAACTGTCAGCGGCAGCAAGTGATAACGCGCGGTAATTCGCTGCGCTAGTTGTCTTAACTCTTGGCGCTTCAATAATTGCTGTAGTTCAGGTTGACCAATTAAAATAACTTGCAGTAACTTTTTAGTGTCGGTTTCTAAATTAGTCAATAATCGTAACTGCTCAAGCACTTCAGGACGAAGGTGCTGGGCTTCATCAATGATAAGTACGGTATTACGATCATTCTTATGATTGTTCAGCAGATATTGGCTGATAAGATCGGTGAGCTGTTTAATGGACGGTGACTCGCCATATTCGATACCTAATTCATCACAAAGCGTTGCCAGTAATTCTTGTTCAGTTAAAGAAGGATTAAGAATAAAAGCAGTATCGGTATTATCTGGCAATTGTTTAAGTAAACAACGAGATACTGTAGTTTTACCCGTACCTACCTCACCAGTTAATAGTACAAAGCCGCCCGTTTCACCTAAGCCATAGGTTAAATGAGCTAATGCTTCTCGGTGACGGTCACTGAGAAATAAATAATGCGGGTTGGGCGCGATTGAAAATGGATTATCATTCAATCCATAAAATGCTTTATACATCTGGCCAAAAATCCTTATTTAAAACTGACGGCTCAAGTTATATCTTGCTGTAGTGCTTGTCAAAATTTAGCAGCAGAAATGTTACTCGTGCTAAGATTTACATTAATAAACTTCAATTTGTACTGTAGTTAACCACCTGCAATATTGATTGATACTAAAATATAAACTTTATGAATTAATTCGATCAGGGTAAAGACGTTTATGAAAATCTATCTAGTGGGCGGTGCAGTTCGAGACGCTCTTTTATCTTTACCCATAAAAGATAAAGACTATATGGTCGTAGGTGGCTCAACAGAAGAAATGTTTGATTTGGGCTATAGCCAAGTAGGCAGAGACTTTCCTGTATTTTTACACCCTAAAACACAACAAGAATATGCCCTCGCCCGTACAGAACGAAAAAGCGGTCAAGGATATGGCGGCTTTAGCTGTGAAGCCAACAAAGAAGTCACACTAGAACAAGACCTACTTAGACGAGACCTTACGATTAATGCTATGGCTCAAGATGATGAGGGCACAATTTTTGATCCTTATAATGGCCAGCGAGACCTTAAATTACGTTTGTTGCGTCATGTTTCTGATGCGTTTGTTGAAGATCCGTTAAGGGTATTAAGAGTTGCCCGCTTTGCAGCTCGATTTGCCCATCTTGGCTTTGATATTGCTGATGAAACCATTGAACTAATGAGACAAATAAGTGATTCAGGAGAGCTAGATTACTTAACGCCAGAGCGTGTTTGGCAAGAGCTAGATAAAGCCCTCAGCACAGAAAACCCCGAAGTGTTTTTTCAACAATTGAGAAAGTGCGGCGCATTAAAAGTGCTTTTCCCTGAAATTGATGCGCTATTTGGTGTACCACAGCCAGAGAAATGGCACCCTGAAATCGATTCAGGGATCCACACTATGATGGTGCTGCAGTCTGCAACTCAGCTAACAGATAAAAAAACGATTCGTTTTGCAGCATTAGTTCATGACTTAGGAAAAGCAATCACCCCAAAAGAGTTGTGGCCTAAACACCATGGTCATGGGCAAAAAGGTTTACCTGTAATTAAGAAGCTATGCCAACGAATTAAAGTTCCTAACGAGTTCAAGGAGCTTTCTTTACTCTGTAGCGATCAACATCAGAACATTCATAATGCCCAAGAATTAAGACCTGAAACCATCATAAAAATATTCGATAAAGGCGACTTTTGGCGAAAGCCACAACGTTTAGATGATTTACTTATTTGTTGCCATGCAGATATTCGCGGTAGAACAGGATTTGAAGCAGTTGAATATCCACAAAGTGATTATTTAAAACAGTGTTACCAACTCGCCAAAGATATAGATGTACAGCAAGTTATTTCTGAAGGATTTAGAGGCGCTGAAATAAAACAGCAATTATCAACTCGTAGAGTGGAAGCTATAGGCTTATATAAGCAATCTATAACTAAAGTTTGAGTATTCAATAATCAATGGTCGAAAAAGAGTTTGGCATTATTTAATAGAAATAGTACTAACGGATGTTAATTCTGTTAAACCTCAGACTAATAAATAAACACCTCTTTGAGGATTAATTGATAAATTTATGAAGAAATTTGCTTCAATCTATTAGATTTACGAAGTTTTTTGTCATATTTATTGGTTTTTGGTATAGCAAAATCTAAAAGCTGTGACATAATTAAAGCGCTGCTGAGCAATATGCTTCAGCAATTTATTACAACCTATAATGAAGGGATTTTCCATGAACAAGAAAGTACTAATGATTGCTGGTGTTGCTATGACTGCTCTTTTAGGTGGCTGTGCAAACACTACTGCTTTAGAAGAAAGTGTTGCTAATCTAGGTAACAAAGTAGATCAACTATCTGCTGAAGTTAGCTCTTTAAAGTCTGATCAAAGCAAACTTGCTGCTGATGTTAAAGATACTAAAGCTGCAGCTATGGACGCACAAGCTGAAGCGTCACGTGCTAACGACCGTATCGACAACATGGCTTCTTCTTACAAAAAGTAAGAATACATGAAAATTAGCTTATTTATATAGGTTGATTATTAGGGCTTGATAATAGTAATAGCACTAAGTGTTTATTACCATTTCAAGCCTTAATTGTTTTTAGGCTTTATTAAACTCATTTCTATTACACCCAACCTCTTTTAGCCTAAGCCTTTAAACCAGTCACATTGAACTAAAAGACCAATAACCCACCTTTGCCTTCGATACTGTAATATTTCAGTTAACAAATTTTAGAAGCAACAGTTTCCAATACAACAAACAATACTATTTTACTTTTGCCGTAAGTAACAAGTAATCAAATTCCAAACCTGTCACGGGCTTTTGTTTAATGTCATGTTTGAGTTCGTCGTTAATTCGCCAGCCCAGATTATTCATGTCTAATAATGTCATTGCTTGTTCACCTGTGACATCTGCCGTAAAATTAATCGATGTTGATTCTATTAATTCAATATCTTTAGGTAAATTTAATTGCTGAGGTTTTTCAGATAAGTTGTCATAAATTTTTTGCTTTAATTGCCACAAGTGCCTTGGTGCAGGAACCAGCATTAATAAAACACCCTCTTTTTTAAGGATCCTTAAACACTCTTTTCCTTTCAGTTGCGCATCAAATAAGGTAACCACATCTAGTGATTGATCAGAGAAAGGTAGTTTCTTAAACGGACTCAATAATAAATTTGCAGGTGTATTATCTTTACTCGCGGCAAAAAGCGCATTATTTGCTTCTGAAACACCCCAATGAGTGATTTCATCGTTATCAGCACTTTGGGCTATTGAACGTAAATAAAAACCGTCAGCACACTGATAGTTCAGATGGTTCACATCTTTTATACCCTTAATAGCCTTATTAAAAACGGCTGACAGCTGCTCAGTTAAAGGTGCAAAAATACCTGAAGCCATTAAAAAGCGTTTTGAACGTAATTGATCACGACTCTCACTTGAGCCTTTAAACTTTGGTGACGTTACAAACGACCAGTATCCTTGAGCGTTTTTATCAAAATGATGTTTATTATCACAGTAATAGCCCTTTGATGACTCATGAAAGTGAAGCTTTGCAGCGCAGGTTGGGCAATTCAGGATTGAGTTCATAGCGAGCAGACTTCCTTTGGGGTTATTACTATCATCAAAAAAGATAAATTAAACAAAATAAAAAACGGGTAAAATACCCGTTTTTTTGGTCTGACTGAACGTTTATTTTACAGGAAAATAAAACCACATAATACAGCACCTAGCATTAAGCGATACAGCACAAATGGCGTCATACCAATTTTACTGATGATTTTCAAGAAGAAGAAAATACAGGTATAAGCGGCGACAAATGAAACTGCAATACCAAGTAGAATCTCAGTGTAGTTAAAAACAACATCGCCCGCTAAAGCATCTTTACTCATCAATATTGCCGCGCCTAAAATCACCGGAATCGACATTAAAAAAGAAAAACGTGCAGCAGCGTCACGATTAAGCCCTAGCATTAATGCCGCTGTAATCGTGATACCTGAACGTGACGTCCCTGGGATGATTGCCATTGCTTGGGCAAAGCCAATAAGCAAAGCTTTGCGCCAGCCAGTTTGGTACTCTGTTAATTCATTTCGCGCCATTTTATCACCTACCCAAAGCATTAAGCCGAAGATAACAGTGGTGATAGCAATAACACCAGGTCCACGTAAGTATGTTTCGATTAAATCTTTCGCCATAAAACCAAAAAATACCGCTGGCAATGTCGCTAAAATAATCCACCAAGCTAATTTACTGTCTTGGGTATGCACACCTTTAAATATACTGTTAATCCATGCGGTTAACATCGCCCATATTTCTTTTCTAAAATAAATAACTACGGCCAACAACGAACCAATATGCACGGCAACATCAAAAGCTAACCCTTGATCTTCCCAACCTAAAATTTGTGAAGGTAAAATTAAATGTGCTGAGCTTGAAATAGGTAAAAATTCAGTAAGCCCTTGAATAAGAGCTAATATAATGACCTGAAGCGTGTCCATGGTGTTCCTTTAAAAATGTACTTATTATTTAAATAATATATTGAAAGTGAGCTGATTTTTGCTCGCTATCGCGAAATAGGCGTATCCGACTAAATAATTGACGAGCTATTTAGAAACTAGTTGCGGAAAGGCGAACTCGATCGGCCAGATATTCTGACTCGACTTATCATAGCTATCCCATAGGTCTTGATACGACTGTTGTGTGATAGGGTGTGCCAGCAACGGGGCAATCTCGGATAATGGCCATAATACAAATGCATTATAAAGAATCTCACCTCGAGGAAGCTCAATAGGCTGATGACAAACCTCATCATCGTAAAGCAGTAAATCTATATCCAAACTCCGAGGGCTAAACTTTTTCTCGCCCCGAATACGTCCATTTTGTTTTTCAATTCGCTTAAATGTGGCAACAACGTCAGTAATACTCATATCAGTATCCGCTGCAGCAACCATATTTAAGAAATTTGTACCTTGAAAACCAACCGCTTCACTTTCGAACATTCTTGATAGCGTAAGCTTGCCAAAATATTGATGTAAATCCACTAACCCTGAATGCATATGTTCCACAGGATCAATGTTGGTTCCCAAACTGATATAAATACGTGCCATTAACTAATCCGGTAATATACAGAGTAAATATGAAAAGTTGATTAATTGAAGCATGGAAACTGTCAATTAAATGTGATGATGGACTTTCAGACCTCACCACGATATAAAACTGTACTAAATATGACCACGTTCAATGACAACGCCAACTGATTTTGCCGTTGGTACCGCTCCTGGTTTCATAACAGCGACCTTAACCCATAAAACATTAAATTCAGACATTAAACACTCAGCAGTCATCTCTGCGACTGTTTCTATAAGTTCTATTGGTTTTTCTGTGATTAATGCCGTTAACCGATTTGAAACTGTCTCGTAGCAAAGTGCATGTTGATAATCGTCTGACGCAGCAGCAAGCTTATTGTCCCACGCCATATCAAGATCGATAAGTAAGGTTTGATGAATTTGCTTTTCCCATTCATAAATACCAATTACTGTTTCTACTTTTAGCTCGCGAATTAAAACTTTGTCCATGTGAACTCCACGCTTTACACTTCTTATCATAAAAATTTCAGCTTAAAGGGCTGAAAATCACATCAAATAGCAGTTATTATAGTTTTAGCCTTTTTCCTGAGCAATTAAAGCAGTAGGATAGCGGCTGCACTTAGCAATATCAGATAGTTTAAAAGAGCTTATTAACCCTGTAATTACAATTAATCTCTTATGAAATTAATGAATGGGCGATAATACCCTAAGACGAGTAAGGAAACCAATTTGAGCGCTGTTACAATCACGATTCTGATGATTATAACCGCCTACTTAGCCGGTTCAATTTCAAGTGCCATTCTTGTATGCAAATTACGAGGATTGCCGGACCCGCGTTTAGAAGGCTCAGGAAACCCAGGGGCAACTAATGTGCTTAGGATTGGTGGTGCCAGTTCTGCAGGTTTAGTGTTATTTTTTGACATGCTAAAAGGCGCAGCGCCTAGTTATTGTGGCTATCTTTTAGGCCAAGACGCAGTTTCACTTGGCTTAATTGCCATCGCAGCTTGTCTTGGTCACATTTTCCCTATCTTCTTTAATTTTCAAGGTGGTAAAGGTGTCGCTACGGCTTTTGGTGCCATGGCCCCCATTGGTGGAGATTTAGCGCTATCATTAATAGTTACTTGGATTGTGTTTGTCTTAGTGACACGTTATTCATCTCTTGCAGCTATTCTGACCGCAATGCTTGCCCCTATTTATACATGGTGGCTAGATGACAGATTTATCATTCCTGTCGCTATGCTATCTTTGTTAATTGTCATAAGGCACAAAGATAATATTAAACGTTTAAGGATTGGTGAAGAAAGTAAGCTGTCACGCAAAAAGAAGACCAATAATGAACAAAGCTGATTAAGCGATTGATTGAAGATAGTACCTTTACGGTAGTTATCAGCTTAAACGAAAAAACCTAAGCCATGGCTTAGGTTTTTGTCTTTATATCTATCGTTATACCGCTGCTAAGGTATCTAATGGCCAGCGTGGTTGACCTTTAACTTCAAGATCTTCTGTTTGACCCGCCTTTAAGCGCTGTAAACCAGCATAAGCGATCATCGCACCATTATCAGTACAAAACTCACCACGAGGATAAAACACTTCACCATTTAGTTGTTGCATCATTTCAGCAAGGTTTTCTCTTAAACGGCTATTAGCGCTGACTCCACCTGCAACCACTAAACGGTTATAGCCAGTTTGTTTTAATGCACGTTTGCATTTAATCGCTAAGGTATCTACAACGGCTTCTTCAAACGCACGAGCAATATTAGCGCGAGTTTGTTCATCATCAGGTTCTGCGGCAATGGTATTTGCGGTAAATGTTTTCAAACCAGAAAAACTAAAATTAAGCCCTGGTTTGTCAGTCATAGGCCGTGGGAACTTGTAACCTGCTTCTACTCCCTTTGAAGCTAGCTTGGCAAGTCTTGGGCCTCCTGGGTAATCTAAGCCCATTAACTTAGCGGTTTTGTCAAAAGCTTCACCTGCCGCATCATCGACTGACTCACCTAAAACTTCGTATTGGCCAATACCATTCACTTTAACCAACATTGAGTGGCCGCCAGATACTAATAAGGCTAAGAAAGGAAACTCTGGTGAATCATCTTCAAGCATTGGCGCTAATAAATGCCCTTCCATGTGATGCACCCCAATAGCAGGTTTATCCCATGAATATGCTAAAGAACGGCCAACACACGCCCCCACCAATAATGCACCAATTAAACCTGGGCCTTTGGTAAAAGCAATACCATCAATATCATCAACCGTTGAATTCGCTTCTTTTAAAGCTTGCTTAATCAAAGGTACAATTTTTCGAACATGGTCACGAGATGCTAGCTCTGGTACCACGCCACCATAGTCAGCATGTAATTTTACTTGGCTATATAATGCATGTGACAACAACCCTTGCTCATCATCAAAAACGGCAATTCCAGTTTCATCACAAGACGTTTCAATACCTAAAACCCGCATAGCAGCTCATATTCCTAAAATTGTAAGGGCGGCAATTCTACCTGTTGATGCAGCGTTATTCCAGTAAAGCTCGACTATCTGCAAAAATATGACAAGCGAATTACACAAACTCAGTTATAAAGGGGGTTTACAAACGCACATATCTCGGTGTAGAATTCCGCACCATTTTATTAAATAGCCTTGGTTAATCTACCTTTAATGGTAGTGCCAAATTAACTACACCTAAGGGGTGATGGCGTATGCCAATTATTAAAGTACGTGAAAACGAACCATTCGACGTAGCTCTTCGTCGTTTCAAGCGCTCTTGTGAAAAAGCTGGTATCTTAGCTGATGTTCGCGCTCGTGAATTCTACGAGAAGCCAACTTCTGCACGTAAGCGCGCAAAAGCTGCCGCTGTTAAGCGTCTAGCTAAGAAGCTTTCTCGCGAAAACGCACGTCGCGTACGTTTATACTAATCTCATTATGAGCCTAGTTGAACAGCTAAAAGACCAGATGAAAGAAGCCATGCGTGCCAAAGATAAGGCACGTTTGGGGACTATTCGTATGGCATTGTCTGCCGTTAAACAGATTGAAGTGGATACCCGCGAAACTCTGACCGATGAACAGACAATAGCCGTTTTAACCAAAATGGTGAAACAACGTCGCGATTCTATTACTCAATACGAGTCAGCAGGTCGCCCGGAGTTAGCAGCAACTGAAGCAGCAGAGATTCAAGTTATTGAAACTTTCTTGCCTTCTCCTTTAACAGAAGAAGAAGTTGCCGCAATCATTGATGAAGCTATCTCTAAGGTAGGAGCATCAACCATGGCGGATATGGGCAAAGTAATGGGAGCATTAAAATCTAAGGTTCAAGGACGTGCAGATATGGGTGCCATTGGCGGCCAAATTCGTGCTAAATTAAACTAATAGAATTTTAGTGTTGAATAAGCCGTGCATTTTGCGCGGCTTGTTTGTTTTATCTACTTGGTAATGCGAGACCTATAGCATATATGGCGATACCTCGTGACTTTATCAATGAGCTTATAGCTCGCACAGACATTGTTGATCTAATTGATCATCGTGTTCCTTTGAAAAAAGCAGGGAAAAATCACTCTGCATGTTGTCCTTTTCATAGCGAAAAATCTCCTTCTTTTACTGTCAGTCGAGATAAACAGTTTTATCACTGCTTTGGTTGTGGTGCCCATGGCAACGCCATCGATTTCATTATGGAATACGATAGGCTTGAATTCGTTGACGCCATCGAAGAACTCGCAGGTAAATTAGGATTAGATGTACCAAGAGAACAAGGTACTGGTCCTAAAAAAGATCAAGGTTTGAGTCGCGACTTATACCAATTGATGGAAGAAGCTAATCTCTTTTATCAAAGCCAGTTACGTCAGCACTCAGACAAACAAAAAGTATTAGATTATTTAGATTTCAGAGGACTTTCAGCCAATGTGGTTGAACACTTTGGAATAGGTTTTGCGCCTGACGGCTGGGACGGATTACTTAGTCGTTACCGCCAAAACCAATCAGCGCAAGACAAGCTACTTACAGCAGGCATGTTAATTGCCAACGATAACGGCAAACGTTACGACCGCTTTCGCGATCGATTAATGTTCCCTATTCGTGACCGTCGTGGTCGTGTAGTTGGCTTCGGTGGTCGAGTTTTAGGCGATGGAACACCGAAATACTTGAATTCTCCAGAAACGCCCATATTTCATAAGGGTAATGAGCTTTACGGCCTTTATGAATTGAAGCAAAGACATAGAGACCCTCAACAAGTATTGATTGTTGAAGGTTATATGGATGTAGTTGCGCTAGCGCAATTCGACGTTGATTACGCAGTTGCATCCTTAGGTACTGCCACTACAGCTGAACAATTCCAGCTATTAGTACGTAGTGCAAAAGAAGTCATTTGTTGTTATGACGGCGATAAAGCTGGCAAAAAGGCGGCATGGCGTGCATTAGAAACTGCCCTGCCTTTATTAAAGCCTGGTGATGTTGTTAGATTTATGTTTTTACCACAAGGTGAAGATCCAGATACTATGGTTCGCCAAGTCAGTAAAGAAGGTTTTGAAAAGTTAATGCTCGATGCGCTTGATTTACCTGCATTTTTATTTGAGACATTAACCAATCAATACGGTACCGACAAAAGTGCTCTGGCTAAAGAAGCCATGTCGCTTATTGAACGAGTACAAGATACTGTTTTACAGAATTTATTGTTAGAAAATCTTGCGCACAAGATCGGTATGAACAGCGCAGATGATTTAAAGAAAAAATTAGGTTTTGCCGTAAAACAACAACCTATGAATAAAAAGGGCTTACAAGGCCGCGGAACTCCATTGCGATTAGCCATTGCTTTGTTAGTACAGCGACCTGATTTAGGTTATGGCTTAGGTGCCCAACCTGCATTAGCTCACATACAAATTGCTGGCATTGATTTGCTAATTGATTTGTTAAATTTAACTCGCGAACAACAGTTTAACAGCGCACAACTACTTGAGATATATCGAGAGCACGAGCAAAAAGGTGCCTTGATTAAATTGGCCCAATGGGACCACCAAGTGGCGGATGAAAACTTAGTTCAAGAGTTTAAACAAACCCTGATCTGGTTGAACAATCAATATATTGAGCAGCGTTATCAGGAATTGAGTCTTAAACAAACTCTAACGAAAGCTGAAAAAATTCAGCTAACGAAGCTGATTTCAATAATGAAAGGCATCGCATAACTGCATTTTTTATTTTAAAAATGTTCAGTTAAGCAATGTCATGGACTAGCGTACTTTAGTTCATACAGCTATAATTGACGATTTGCTTGACACTTATGCTTCGGCAGGTGTCCAGTCGTTATTTCAGTTTCCCCAACTTGGATGATATCTATGGAGCATACTCCGCAGTCGCAACTTAAATTGTTGCTTGCTAAAGGTAAAGAGCAAGGTTATTTAACCTATGCTGAAGTCAATGACCACTTGCCAGCTGACATGGTCGATTCAGATCAGATTGAAGATATTGTCCAGATGATCAATGACATGGGCATCCGCGTTTACGAACAAGCGCCAGATGCCGATGATATCATGATGTCTGAGGACAACACCGATGAAGATGCAGCAGAAGAAGCAGCAGCAGCACTTGCAACGGTAGAGAGCGAATTAGGTCGTACAACCGATCCAGTACGTATGTACATGCGTGAAATGGGAACGGTTGAACTATTGACCCGCGAAGGCGAAATCGTCATCGCAAAACGTATTGAAGAAGGTATTAATACGGTTCAAAGTTCTGTTTCAGAATATCCGCAAGCCATTGCGATGATTCTCGAACAGTTTGATAAGTATGAAGCGGATGAGCTTCGTTTAACTGACATCATTGCAGGTTTCGTTAACCCAGATGACGACGATGTAGCCCCTACAGCTACACACGTTGGTTCTGAGTTATCTGAAGAAGAACTTGAAGATGAAGATGATGACGGCGACGAGGACGATGAAGAAGAGGAAGGCCCAAAAGGTCCATGTCCTGAAGAAGCTAAAGAGAAGTTTACTCAATTACGTGAGACTTATGAAAAAGGTCTGTTAGTTATTGAGAAGAAAGGTCGTGACCATCCTGAAGCTATTGGTGCTTTGTTTGTTATCGGCGAACTCTTTAAAGAATTCCGTTTAATTCCAAAACAGTTTGATCGCTTAGTTAAAAGCATGCGCACCATGATGGATCGCGTACGTGTTCAAGAGCGTTTGATTCTTAAATTATGCGTTGAACAAGCTAAAATGCCTAAGAAAAACTTTGTTAAGTTCTTCACTGGCAACGAAACCGATTTAGCTTGGTTCCATGCAGAAAAAGATAGCAATAAGCCTTATGCTGAAGGCTTAAGAATGGTTGAAGAAGACGTTGTTCGTTGCAGCACTAAACTCGCTGCAATCGAAGAAGAAACCGGCTTAATCATCCGTGCAATTAAAGACATCAACCGTCGTATGTCAATCGGTGAGGCAAGAGCTCGTCGTGCGAAGAAAGAAATGGTTGAAGCAAACTTACGTCTAGTAATTTCTATTGCTAAAAAGTACACCAACCGTGGCTTACAGTTCTTGGATTTGATTCAAGAAGGTAACATTGGTTTGATGAAAGCAGTAGATAAGTTTGAATACCGTCGTGGTTATAAGTTCTCGACTTATGCAACATGGTGGATCCGTCAAGCAATTACTCGTTCTATTGCTGACCAAGCACGTACTATCCGTATTCCAGTACATATGATTGAAACGATTAACAAACTAAATCGTATTTCACGTCAAATGCTACAAGAAATGGGTCGCGAACCAACACCAGAAGAGTTATCTGAGCGCATGTTAATGCCTGAAGATAAGATCCTTAAAGTGTTGAAGATCGCTAAAGAGCCGATTTCAATGGAAACACCAATTGGTGATGATGAAGATTCGCACTTAGGTGACTTCATTGAGGATAATACTTTAGAGCTTCCTTTAGACTCAGCTACAAGCGAAAGTTTAAAGAATGCGACTCACGAAGTCTTAGCAGGCCTAACTGCTCGTGAAGCTAAAGTATTGCGTATGCGTTTTGGTATCGATATGAACACCGACCATACTCTTGAAGAAGTAGGCAAGCAGTTTGACGTAACACGTGAACGTATTCGTCAAATTGAAGCGAAAGCGTTACGTAAACTACGTCACCCTTCTCGCTCTGAAATCTTAAAATCGTTCTTAGACGAGTAAGTCCAAAAAAGACGAGTAAGTCAGAAATAGAGCTCAAACAAAAGGCCCGCTAATAGCGGGCTTTTTATTGTTAAAAATCAGAGAACTCTGGCACTAATGAACTCAAGATTGATTAACAGATAACCAAACAGCTCCAAGAAGTGAGTTTCTAGCAAATTCAGTGGTGACAAGCAGTAATAAACTTCGTATACTTCCCTCCGCTTTTGATAGTGACGACTGTCTTAAGTCGGCCCCTTAGCTCAGTTGGTTAGAGCATACGACTCATAATCGTCAGGTCCCCAGTTCGAGTCTGGGAGGGGCCACCAATTTTGATAAGCCGCTTAAAGAAATTTAAGCGGCTTTTTCATATCTAAAAATTGGTTTAACGCTTCAATATTTAGTTCAGCTAAATTAGCTTTGACGTGTAAAACGATATGATTGGATTTGAACCTCTTCACCTTTCGATTGAATAAAACTGTCTACTAGAAAAACATCTTTTCCAACAAATCTTAGCTCAAGTCTCATTGTAGAACGCTCATTACCAGAATAGGTAGAGCCATTTACCCCAACAGGGTAATAGCTATAACGGCCTTGGTCATCGACTTCACCGACAAACCTCATATTTTCGTTACCGTTAAACTCTGTCATAATCTGATAACCGTCTTCTGGACTAAACGCTAAATCGACTTTGCCACTTAAGGACTGTACTTCTCCGTTCATTTGGACATTATCTACACTCAATTGTGTTTTTGTTGTTTTTAAAAGTGCACCATTTGCACTCGCTGAGGCTTCGACTCTGTTCCCTTCATCATTTAGCGCCCAAATATTGACTTGCCACTCCCCGCTAAAATGATCAAGTTTGTCCCAAGATTGCGGTGTAGATTTTACAGCCGTTTGGGCGTCACTCACTTTACTTTGAGGGAGTCCATTAATATTGATATTTTTATTACCATTTTCATTGCGGTAATCTTCTCTATCATTAGCATAATCAGCACTTGCCCCAGCCAAACCACCTGCAGCACCTCCTATAGCGGCACCTTTTAACGCTAAGCTCGCATCACCTGCTGCAGCGCCCATAGCAAGTCCTAAAATAGCGCCACCCGCAGCTCCTGTTTTTAAGCCGCGATTATTGCCGCTACCATCTTCATTTACTGCACCACTGCTTGCGCAACCACTCAGGAATGACACACTTGCCACTAACACTAAAACTTTTGCTGATTTGTTCATGGTTTTACCTCAAAAAATGTTGCTGCTTGTTTAATGTTTGTCATTAGAACAAATGCAACATGATTAAATGAGGGCATGATGCGGAAAAAAAATTTACCCAATGCCTAGATAATGAACTCTAGTAGATGATAATTTAATGAGTAGCATTCAAAGGGCTAATTCCAAGGGCTATTTCAAGGGCTTTTTCAAAGCGCTTTCTCAAAGAATTATTTCACTGGGTGATTTCACAAGGCTATAAGCTAACTTAAGGAATACGATGACTGTTCAGAGTTTTAGCGATATTGCAGAATATATCTTGCAGCGACGCAACGAGGCCGGAGATTCACAGGAATCCCTTGCTTTAAAGCTCGCAGAATACGACTCTTTGTTTGAAAATGTCGATGCACTCACAATCAGCCGTTGGGAACGTGCAAAGATAAGCCCTAATCTTAGAAGACAAGTGGCACTAATAGAGTATTTTAACGATCAACCTCAACAATTATTGTGCGACGCAGCTTTTGAGTTAAAGCAACTTCCTTCTTTAGATAGCTTTAATAAAATGATCGAACAGCAATTCCATTACAACCATGTAATGGGTGCCCACCCTTATATCTCACAAGATACTGTCAGTTTCGATAAGCTCTGCAAGCAAGCTGATGAGGCTGAGCAAATGTATGGCTGGATAGCCAATTACCACTCTAACTTGACCAAAGGTCGCGAGTACTGGACTCAAGACTTTATCAAAGCTTTAGCCGAAGTTGAGTCAACTGAAGTATCTTTTTATTTAGTTAACGGAATACTGGCTGGGCATATCTTTATAGTAAAAGTCAGCGAAGATACCTTTACAAAACTGTCCGATAATTCTCTTAAAGATAGTCAGCTAACACCTGATCACTTAATCGATGAATATCTACCAGGTTGCCTTTATATGCTTAGTACTTACTTGGGAGGCAAACACGTAACCGAAGACTTTCTTTCACAATTACTTGTTACATTGGCAAAGACAGAAACCAACATTGCTTTTGGCTACAAGGCTCGCTCTGATATCGGCGTTAAGTTAATGGACTTTTTAAGCGGTGAAGTTGTTTCTTTAGGTGAAACCCTTACTGAAAAAATGCAAGGCGCAAAGTATCAAGGAAAACGCCGTAGCTTTGTTTCCTATAAACTTAATAGACAAGAATTAATTTCCAGTAGCCTATTCCTCAATTTAACTCGAAGTTGTGTTTAGATTCATACCATCTCAAAGCTATGGTTATAAATTAAAAAGCAAAACTAACAGTGATTAATTTTAGCAGTAGTTAATTTAATTTTGATGCTGTTTCTCTTTCAATGATTGAGCAATCTCTAAATGTGTTTGTGCCGCTGTAATAGCTCTTACAGCACGAGATTTAAATTCACGTCGATACAAGGTATATACCACCAGCAAGCTGGCAACAATAAGTAATAATGGATTCCAAAACCAACACAAAGCCGCCATAGAGAAGTAATAGCTTCTAAGGCCATAATTGTATGAGTGAGCGGCTTGATCGCCCACAGTAGCCATTTGGCGCGAGTAAGCAGCTAAATTTTTATCCATTCCAGTTGGATCAATCGGCGCAGCACCTATCATCACATTTAAAAAACCATATTGACGCATTGACCAAGTAAATTGAAAAAACGCTAATACGAAAATACCCGCAAGCAGTGCTAATTTAACCTGAACTAACGCATGGTTTGGCTCTGCGGCAAATGGGATTGAGCTGATCACATCCTCAAGTCGCTCAACTTGCGCAAAAAGCGTTAATACACCCGCTAAAACCAGTAAGGTAGTTGAAGCAAAAAAGGCAATATTGCGTTCTAAGTTTGCCAGCAGCGATGCTTCACCCACTCGAATTTCTTTTTTCATGACCTCAGACATCCAATGAATGCGATGTTGGTGCAAGCAGCGAGCAATGCAGTTAGTGTTTTTAGCTTTCTTACGGGCAAATATGGTGTAGCCCATCCAGCAAGAAAAAAAGCACGTTAACGCTAAAATATCGAGTAAGGAAAAAAGCATAGTTCTCAATGTATTATTTCAAGTATGGTTAATTATGCATCACATCGCATAAGGCATAAATAGCGATTGAGAAATTAGACGTACTTTTTCAAAAATACACATCTACTCAATCTTTAAATCAAGCCTCTAAATTAAGGGACTAAATTAAGGGACTAAATTAAGAGGCTAAATTAAGAGGCTAAATTAAGAGGCTAAATTAAGAGGCTAAATCAAGAGTTTAAACCAAGTGCCTAAATCGATAAACAAACGTACTTCATCTCTAAATACTCCTCTAATCCATGTCTTGAACCTTCTCGGCCGATACCAGATGACTTTATTCCGCCAAATGGTGCAACTTCTGTAGAAATTAAGCCAGTGTTCACTCCCACCATGCCAAACTCTAAAGCTTCAGACACTCGATAAACCAAGCCGATATCTCTGCCATAAAAATAAGCCGCTAAACCAAAGTCAGTATCATTGGCCATTTCTATCGCTTGTGCTTCATCATCAAACTCAAAAATAGGCGCTACTGGCCCAAAGGTTTCTTCTGCTGCTAACTTCATTTGCTGATTAGCATTACCAATGATTGTTGGTTCAAAGAAATGTTTACCAAGCTCATGCCTTTTACCACCTAAAAGCACTTCACCACCTAAAGCCACTGCATCTTGAATATGCGAAAGCACTTTATCAACCGCTGCTTGGTTAATTAATGGGCCTATAACACTGTCATCATCGACCCCATTACCTACTCTTAATTTAGTAACCGCATCAACAAACTTCTCGGTAAATTCCTTAATCACACCTGACTGAACATAAATTCGGTTGGCACAAACACAAGTTTGCCCTGCATTTCGATACTTAGCTTGAATAGCACCGATAACCGCCGCATCAATATCGGCATCATTAAAAACAATAAATGGCGCATTGCCACCTAACTCTAAAGACAGCTTTTTGATTGTAGGGGCGCATTGTTGCATTAATTTTACCCCCACAGCTGTTGAGCCAGTAAAAGACAGCTTTCTGACCACTTTACTACTACACAGGACCTCACCAATTAACTTAGCATCACCCGTAATGACATTGAACACACCAGCAGGAATTCCTGCTCTTTGAGCAAGTACCGCTAATGCCAGAGCGGTAAAAGGCGTATCAGGGGCAGGTTTGACTATCATGGTGCAACCTGCGGCCAAAGCAGGTGCTACCTTACGAGTTATCATGGCAAGGGGGAAATTCCATGGCGTAATTGCAGCGGTAACACCAACTGCTTGTTTAATTACCGAAATCCTTTTATCAGGCTGGTGCCCAGGGATAGTTTCACCGTAAATGCGTTTTGCTTCTTCAGCAAACCATTCAATAAACGAAGCGCCATATGCCACCTCGCCTTTAGCTTCAGCAAGAGGTTTGCCTTGCTCTAGCGTCATAATCAGTGCGAGCTCTTCAGTGTGAGCTTGAATAAGTGCATGCCATTTCATTAGTACAGCTTGGCGCTCTTTAGCCGTTAGATCTTGCCAAGGTGCTAATGCAGCTTGGGCTGCTATAACTGCTTGATTCGTTTCTTTAACGCCCATTTGTGGCACCGAGCCAATGACCTCGTTAGTCGCGGGATTAATAACTTGTTCGGTCTGCGCAGAATTAGCATCACACCACTCACCATTGATAAAGGCTTGTTGTCGAAAAATCGATATATCATGTAGTGATGTCATCGCATCTGTCCCTAGTGTTAAATCTACTAACGAATGTATATTGGCTAATAATAAGCTCAGCACTAGCTTAAGTTAAGCCTTTTATATTAACCAACATTGCGGTGTTTAACGATTATAAGTCCACCAAACTCGATTTCAGTTTCGAGATAGAATTAACAAGTGTGAACTGGGTTTGAAAGCTACAAATAAAATTGCATTCTTGAGATAGCAGAGTATCTTAAATATTGAAGAAGTTGTTTTATAGAAGGAATTAAGCATGGTTGAAATGGGTTTTAAAGTATTCTTTGTACTGGTTTTTTTCGTTATAGCCTACAAACTTATTTTTTCAGGTTCTCGAGGGTTAAAAATATTTGAGATGCATTTTAAGGATGGAAAACTCAATAGACATTCAGGAAAAATCCCTGAACGTTTCTCTCGTGAGTGTAAAGCTATCGCCAAAGCGGAAAAGCTAACATGTACTATCAGAGCTGAAAAGTTAGGTGATGTCAGATTACATGTTTCGGCTAACGTGGGTGATAAATTGACCCAGCGTATTAGGAACGTATTCCCGTTTGAGTATTACGATAAAAAACAACCTGATAACTCTAAGTTAAAAGGCTAACTTACAGGCTGGCAACCAAACATCACTCAGATAATCTAGCGCTCGTTACCTCAAGGCTGTTTTTGAATCACTAAGGTAACTTGCGCCACTGTCACACCAAACTTAATGATGTCACTTTTATTAATGATGGTATTGTCATCGACTAAAAACATCCAATCATCGAAATAGACTTCGTATTCTGAATCATCCACGACTAAATTCATCTCGTAAGCCCAGCGAAGTGCACTCCCCTTTGCTTCACCTGTGGCGATGCCAGTAATATCATTGGCCGTACCTTCATACTTACCGTCGCCTAAGTCGGTAATGTGCCAAATACGTGTTTGCTTCTCGCCATCATCGTAAATAAAACGCTCATCGATGATTCCTTTATTGCCTTGCCAACTCGCTTCCATAGTAACCGTAAACTTGCGTGTTACTGTGCCAGAGTAATCCTGTACGATACCTGCAGCCGTTAGATTGCCGTCGAAGAATGTCTGTAGGTTTAATATTGGCGTGGTTTTGTCATAATCCTCTATAGATGCTGAAGAGCAAGACATTAATGTCAATGCAGCTAACGCCACCAAGCAATAGGATTTAATTTGGCTGAATTTTTTCATTATTTAGTGGCTCCAATCAATTCTTGACGAAGTTCCGGTCTGCTTGTTTGCTCAGATAACCAAATATCTAAAAATGCTGCAGCAAAACCCGGCTCTTGGATAATAGGTAGAGCTTGGTCATTGAAATAAAATTGCCCTAAATTTTGGTTGTGCATCATAAAGCTCAACTTATCGCCTTCTTTAACATCAGGCCATGCTTGCTCAATTTGTTGTTGCAATCTTGCTATATCTTGATTATCGATGCCTATGTGTTGCCACTGGTCTACAGTGGCTTCAATTAAATCTTCGGCTTCGATATCACGGTGATACTCGATCTCAAGTTTCAACGGAAATTGGTTCTGCTGATATTCACCATCTACGGACATCAACTTGGCGCTGTAAATTGAAAACCAAAGTAAATCCATATCGGCCTCACCCACCATTTGCATAGTATCGAATGAAGCTTCAATCTGAGTAGAGCTGTGGAGTTGTGTTTGGCTGAGTGTGTCGCTTTTTATTAGTGAATTATTTATTGGAGAACGACTTTCTGATGAAGTGTTAGTTGGTAAATCAATACCTTGCGGTTCGGTTATCGGAGAAATGTCTGCAATATTTTCAGCAAAAGTAATTGGTGTAATAAAAACCATTGAACTAGTCACAACTAGTAATCTTGTTAACTTTAATGAGCTTAACAACCTACTAAAAGATAATTTAACCTTGCTTAGCAACTCATGACTATTCAGCATATCGTTTTCCCCAATTAGAGTAATGTCTTCACTAAAACTCATACTAAATACTCTTTTCAAATACTGTTCTAGAATGCTTCAAACCAATAATGTTGGCTAAGTGTAGAAACATCGGAAATAGTAAGCTCCAAATGATAAATAAACCTAGAGCCGAAACCAGCAACCCATGTGGTAAGTCAACGGCGCCGAGATTAGCTCCACCAATGTAACTCAAACTGCCAAAAATCCCGCCCAACAAAGACTGTGCAGCGATGGGTAAATGATTAAATAACCCCAAGCTGTAGTTCAATGAAATCGCAAAATAGCCCCAAAGTAGCCCGAGCCATAAAGGGAATACTGCAAACTCAAAAAAGCCTGACATTGTCAGTAAAGAGTCAACAAGTACACCTAGCAAACCACAAATAAACAATACTTTTACGTCATGCCTTTTTTGTTTACTGACAACAAAATGCCAAACAATCAGTAAGGCTGGAATAATAACTAATTGATTTCCAGCAAGCACTCCGGCCCACCAAATCACTTGAAAGGCACAAGCGTTAATGATGTTTGTATGGCCAGATAGAAGCATGAT
Source organism: Shewanella goraebulensis (assembly GCF_030252245.1). Lineage (NCBI taxonomy): Bacteria > Pseudomonadati > Pseudomonadota > Gammaproteobacteria > Alteromonadales > Shewanellaceae > Shewanella > Shewanella goraebulensis. The sequence goes on along the minus strand of NZ_CP126972.1, from coordinate 1,472,197 downwards.
TTAAGCACCGCTTGCTAAAGTTGTGCGATATTGTGGTCGCACCGCAACAAGGTGCACAGTGCTGGTGGTACGTTCTAAGAATCCACCTTCACAGTAACTCAAATAAAATTTCCACATGCGGATGAAATCATCACCATAGCCTAACTGCTTAATCTGTTGTTGCGCCTTATCAAAACGTTCATGCCACTGATTGAGGGTTTGTGCATAATCTTTGCCCATATCGTCAATGGACCAAACCACCATATCGGTCTGCTTGGCGATATGCTTATTCATCTCACTCACCGACGGTAAACAACCACCAGGGAATATATAGCGTTGAATAAAATCAACGCTTTTACGGTAACTGTCGTAGCGTTGATCCGCTATGGTAATAGCTTGAATTAGCATGCGGCCATTTGGTTTTAACAATGTCTCTAGTTTTTTAAAAAATCCAGGTAAGTATTCATGCCCAACCGCTTCAATCATTTCAATTGAAACCACTCTGTCATATTCGCCCGTCAACAAACGGTAATCTTCTTTTAACAGGGTGACTTTATTGCCAAGGCCTTCTTGCTCCACTCTCGCAACAGCATAGTCGTACTGTGCATCTGATATGGTTGTGGTTGTTACATCAACATCAAAATGCTTGGCAGCATATATTGCTAAAGCGCCCCAACCTGTACCGACTTCTAACAAAGTTTGACCGGGTTTTAAATCTAAACGTTCACAAATGGTATGTAGTTTATGCAGCTGCGCTTCTTCTAGGCTTGCTCCGCTGTGCGGATATAGTGCACTTGAATAAAGCATTTCTTTATCTAAAAACTGCTCATACATCGTATTACCCAAATCATAGTGGGCCAAAATGTTGCGCTTAGACCCAGCTGCAGAGTTGCGATTAAAAACATGAGTCAGTCGGTTCATTCCAACGCTAAACCATGAAAAGTAACGCTCAATGTTATCCAGCAAAGCAAGATTACGTGCAAACAACTGCACCACTTTAGTCAAATCAGGACTAGACCAATGACCTTGGATGTAAGCTTCACCTGCTCCAATAGAGCCGCCCCAAATAATCTGTTTATAAAAACTTGGATGAGAGACTTGTATCGTTGCATGTAAATCGGATTCAAAATCACCAAAAGAAAGGCTTTGCTCTGCAGCGGCTTTGCCGTTAGAACTAACTATTGTTAAATAGCCACCAGAGAGATGTTGTAATGCACGTAATAAAATCTTCTTTGCAAAACCGTCTGAGATAGTCGCTTGTACTAAGCTTGCATTCGTTGCTGTATTTTCCATGTATCTCTCCGCTTCCTACTTAATGCTTCTGTATCGATTAGTTTTCAGTACGTAACAAGATGTCTTTTGGTTTAATTTAAGTTTGAGGGTGTGCAACAAAAGGAATTTTTTTGACAAATAACTTAAATGCCTGCCAGTAAATACCCCACATAATCTTCATTGTCATCACAGGAAAAGCTGTCAGCATCTGCCTGACATTAGCCGAGCTAAACGGCTTACGCTGTAAATGTAAGCTTGCATCAAACAGCTTTTTATTATCATCATCGCGATTTTGAATAGTGACATTAAGGCGTTTACTAGGGGGGACAATTTTCCATTGATAATGCATGTCGAGGTTTAAAAAAGGTGAAACATGAAATACTTTGTCTGTGGTTTGAGTATCTTGAATATCAACTAAATAACAATGGCGTTGATCCCAAGGAGTATTACTGACTTCCGCCAGCATATATATCGGCTGGCCAGCTTGATAACAAAAATAGAAGTTAACAGGACTAAAATAAAAGCCGAAATGCCTAATTTGACCAGCAAATATAACTTCATCGCAATCAAACTTGGCTCCAAGTTGCTTAATGGTCCACATCACCCGTTGCTTAAGCGCTGATGCTGGGGACAATATGCTGTTATCAGTTTCTAATTGTTCAACAGCTTGCTCCTCAAACTGACTAGCTAAGCAATTTAGGTAATCTTGCGGGTTAAATTTAAGTAACGACCATTTTGACATGCCAAATAACCGGCTTACTTTTTCAAGTTGGCTGATTTCATCAAGATTTATCGCCATCAGTGCCATGTCATAGCTAAAGCTATGAGATTTGGGAGTGAAGCGTCTGTGACTCACTTCCCCTTGATAAATGCCACTGCTAAATTGGCTAGAGCAATCACTTAAGTCTGCAATCATAAGCTGATGCCAAAGTTATTACAGACATCTAAGCCACTGCGTACGCCATCCTCATGGAAGCCGTTATACCAATAAGCACCCGCAAAATGTGTGTGCCTCACACCACAAATCCGCGATCGTTCTTTTTGGGCATTCATACTGGCTTCATTGAATACTGGATGGGCATAATTAAATTTACGTAATATCTTGCTGCTATCAATCAGGTCAGTCTGATTAAGGGTGACACAAAATGTAGGCGCGTCTTTTGGCAAACGCTGTAAAATATTCATGTTATAAGTCACGCTAGCAGGTTTATTGGCAATATCTTCTGCGTCAGTACCTTCGAGACGATAATTCCAACTGGCCCAAGCTGCTTTTCTTTTTGGTAATAATCCCACATCGGTGTGTAAAACCACTTCATTGTTTTGATAAGCCATAGCACCTAATACTTGCAGCTCATCTTCTGAGGCATCAGTTAACATGGCTAATGCTTGATCACTGTGACAAGCCAGTACTACCTCGTCAAAATATTGCACTTCACCATTATTTATTCGGATATTAACCCCATCTGCTTTGCGCTCAATGGAAGTCACCCCTGAGTTTAAAAACAGTCGTTCTTTAAACGGCTTGATAAGGGCAGGAATGTAGCTTCGTGAGCCGCCTTCAAGGACATACCATTGCGGGCGGTCGCTAATATTGAGCAAACCATGGTGGTGGAAGAAACGAATAAAGAATCGCAGTGAAAACGCGCGCATATCATTGATGCTGGCAGACCATATTGCTGCGCCCATTGGCAAAATATAATGTTCACTAAAGAAGTCAGAAAACCCTTCTTTATCTAAAAACTCACCCAAGGTTTCAATTTGATAATCTTCAGCTTCATAAATTCCTTTGCATTGATTATTAAATTTAACGATCTCTGCTAAAAAACGATAAAAATCAGGTTTTAATAAGTTACGGCGTTGAGCGAACATGCTCCAAAGAGTGTGGCCATTATACTCAAGCCCCGTTTTAGTATTTTGTACACTAAAGCTCATTTCAGTCGGTAATGACTTAATATCCAAGCGTGCCATTAGCTTTTGAAATCTTGGATAGGTTCGGTCATTAAACACTATAAACCCGCTATCAATAGCATAAGGTTTTCCTGCAACTTCAACATCAATTGTTGCTGTGTGACCACCAATGTAATCATTAGCTTCAAATACAGTCACCTCATGCAACTCGCTAAGTAAATGGGCGCATGTTAATCCTGAGATCCCTGATCCGACTACGGCAATTTTTTTCATATTAATCCTTCAGGTTGTTATTTTTATAATTATTATCGTTATATTAGCTTCGTTTACGATTTTCACTCTGTTTAATTATTTGGTTTTGGGCTGAGTAAGCTGTTAACTATCACGTTAGGCAAGCAAGATAAAAACTTCAGTATCAAGGTAAAGCGCTTTGGAAAATGTATTTCATTTCGGCCTATCTTCATGCCATAAATGATTTCGTCAGCGGCATTATCGGCACTAATCTGCATCGGCATAGCAAAGTCATTTTTGTCTGTTAATGGTGTTTTCACAAAACCAGGACAAATTACACTTACGCCAATATTGTGAGCTTTCAAGTCTAAACGTAGACTGCTGGCAAGATAGTTAACTGCAGCCTTGGATGCTCCGTAGGCTTCAGCTCTTGGAAAAGGTAAATATGTTGCGCTTGAACTCATTAACCCCACCCTGCCGTTTGTCGCAATTAAGGGTAAAAAGTGCTGTAAGCAATAGCCCATTGAAATGACATTGGTCTGAATTACCCGTTCAAATAAAGCCCCATCGAACTGAACTGGATCATCGATATACTCACAACTGCCAGCATTCAGTACCACAGAGTTTAGGCTGGATTGAGATTTAATCAACGCTGCTTTAAGTAGCTGGGCAGCATTTTCAATTTGAGTTTTATCATTAATATCAAAAACAAGCGGATAAGCTCCTTTGATATTTTGCAGTGATTGCTCATTACGTCCACAAGCAAACACCTGATAGCCTTGATCAACGTACTTCATTGCTAGTGCTAGACCGATACCAGAACTTGCTCCAGTTATTAGTACCGCAATTTTAGAGTTCGATACGTGACTCGTTTTTTTGGTTTTGGCTTGAATATCAGCTGTCATGAGGATGCCTTAGACTTAACCATTTGAATAAGCTTGCCCAATATAGGAAACGGTTCATAAAGCATCTGACCTAGGTCAAAGTAATCACGATGAGAAGTAATTTTGTCATTGAAAATAAGGTGGCTCATACCTTCCACATGAATATCACGCCCGCTATTAAGCTTGCTATGGCTGTAAGTCATTTTCCAGAATATTGAGGCTTGTGACTTTTGTTCTGCTTCTAGTTGCGACTGTGATTTTGCTTGTAATTGGGATTGGGATTGAGACAGTGACTGGGAAACATTCACTTGCTGTATATCAAATGATATCGAATCAACGTTTTCATAGAGATTGGCAAAATAATTCGTCAGATTAGCTAGCCCTTCTACTTTGTGCAAAGGGTCTTGGAACACAATATTATTACTGTATACCTGACTTAAAAGGTGCAGAGTATCCTTGTTAAGCCGCTGGTACATGCTAATGAAGTCATCAATGATTTGTGGCTGCGTATACTCATCGAAGCTCATCGGCTCAGGCATTTCACTAACAAGATTAGTGCTACTGTGCATTTAACTCTCCTTGAACCATCTCTTTAAACATCTTGTTTATTTTTTATCGTTACTCAACAAGCTTGTCACTTTTACTTTTAACAATAAAAACGAGTAGTTATCTATTAATATTAATCTTAGTTGAGGAATTTGTCTTAAAAATAATCAAACAAAAATTAAATAATGTATTTAACGGTCAATACGCCTATTCGTTAGCTACAGATCAAAAAAAAGCGTATAGATTGCTCTATACGCTTTTTCAAATACTAAACCGCTAATTATTGTTCAATGACAGCATTATCATCTAACAATGTCTTAACTGATAGTTACTTGTAACCTCTTACAGCAATTGGATTCCAGTGTTTTTCAACTTCATCCTTAATGAACATTTGCTTAGCTTCAGACAGTTTTGCTTCATTAATACCCACAGCTGCATGTGCAGACTCTTTAGAGCTAATATCTGGGTATTCAACCTTAGTCACTTTTAAACCTTCTAACACTTGAGCTAACACGGCTCGCGCCATTTTGGCTTGTGATGTGGCTCGAGTGAGTAACATACGACCTTCATCTGGATTATGTGCATATAGTCCGTGAGATGCCATAGCGAAGTCCCAATGCCATTGGCCATGACGAATAGCCATAATTGCACTGTTCATTTGCTCCCAGTTAGCACCTGCATCCCATGCCGCCTTAGCTTCATAGTGAGCTTTAACCAATAAGCCTTCAACTTCACGTGCCATTGTTTCAATTTCATGCTTGTCAGCATCTAGCTTGGCAGTAACCTCTTCTTTGCTATCGTGACACCCGATACAGGTTTTATCGAAATGCGGCAGTGCTTTATCAACTTTATGGTTGGTAAATTCTTCGCCTTTGGCATTTTCTTCAACGGGCATATGACAGGTAATACAGGTCACATTCGCTTCAGCATGCTTACTGCGGCTCCAATGCTCAAACTCAGGATGACGCGCTTTTAATATTGGCGTTTTCGAAATTGGGTGGATCCACTCGTAAAAACGGCGGGTATCGTAGTACTTCAGGATATTGTCAGTGTCGCTGCCGAAAATCCACGGCATGTTAACCACATTGCTTTTTTCTGGCTGAAAATAATAGGTCACATGACATTGGCCACACACTTGTGCACCTTGCATCGACACATCTTGTTTATCAAAAGGTATCCCAGTTTTTTTCATTGCATTTTGTGCATGAGGACGTGGTAAAGCTAAGTCAGCACTTCCGTCTACATGACAGTCTGTACAATAAACCACACTGTTAATTTCAGTGCCTAAATCAGTAAAGTTAGATGCTGAGTATCCTTCAAAACCCATTTCTTTAATTAGACGAGGTGCATCAGGTGTTTTACAAGTCCAACAACTGGCTGAAGTGCCCTTTTCGCCCTCTTTTGGTGGCACGCCAGTTCGTAATGTTTGAGTGACATCCGCCACTGCAAATTGGTGACCACGAGGGCTGTGATATTCTTTAGCAAAAGAAGAGCCCGCCCATAAAATAATATTGGCAGGGTAACTAGCAAGCATATCTTCGCGTTCTGTTTGCTCTTCAGTTTCAGCCCAAGTTTTAAATTGGTCTGGAAACTTAGCTTCGTTAACGTCAGCTTTGGCAATGGCTGTTGCACAGGTTGTAGCACCTAAAATAGAAATTAAGATAGTGCTAACACGCTTGCTTAATCGGCTAACTGCTATGTGTTTTTTAGCAAACAATGCTAATTGCATATTCACAACTCTTCCTTTAAAAATCATCAAAAAATGGTTCGAGAACATAATGTTGTTATCAACCTGGACGTCCATCAATTCGAGGACGCGATAAAATTGGACTGTAATGCCAAACAAAAAGTCCAAAAGCTAAAAACCAAAATCCACCCGCTAACCATAACCAAGTTTGGGTTTGCGCCGGAAATATCAACGGCATTACCGCACGCAATAAAGCTGCAATAGGTAAACTGGCAAAAGCCAATACCATATTCGGGCCTTGATATATATTTCTGCTGGTATGCCCAAGAGATACTCTAGAAATCATTGATAAACACAATGAAGCTAAGCAACCTATGGCAAATAAGTGTAATAAACTTCGGTAAGCAAATTCATTATTAATGAACCAACCTAAGCCCAACAAAGCGATGGGTAAAGATAAATATGATAAATGCAGCGACCACAGCATTGGCTCTTTCAATGTTTTATGAGGCAACCAGCGACTTATTCGAATCAAATGCAATATACCAGCGCTAATCAATAACACTTGTTCAACTGCCATAGGTAAAACTTTAAAAATGGCTTGCACAACCAGTGTAATCATTAATACTAATAGGCTTTTTTCTAGTGCAAAAATCGGTTCGGCTTTGGTTTGCTTAACTCGCATTGCAGTAAAGAAAGGAATAACTCTTCCTCCCACAATGGTAATCAACAGCGCCAGCCAAAATAACATTCCTTGCCATATTTGATTAGCTAAAATGAAATTACGTTCTTGTAATGCGTAATAACTCACAAGATTAACAATCAGGGCTACTGTAAGCATGATCGAAAAACCGATATTTTGCCATTGCTTAACACGATAAACACAACGCCACATCGTAAAAGCAGCAATGCCTAAAAATATACTGTCAAATAGTGCAGGAAAATATAATGGAATATCAAAAGGCAGCAGGAGTAACAGCCTTGCTAACAACCAACTACTAAATGTGATGGCAAGAGTGGGACCTTTTAGACTAGGTTGATTAGTCCAGGTTTGTACTGCTGTGAGTAAGAAGCCGCACACAATCGCCATAGCGAAACCAAATAGTAACTCATGAGGATGCCACCATAGCGGCAATACATTTGACCAAAAGTTACTGTTAAATAAACTGTACTCAGGTGTATACCAGCCCATTAACCATAGTGGGATGTACAACATCGCCAAAGCTGCACCACCTAAGAAGAAAGGTCTGAATGCTAATCGCCATATTGCAGCGGTTTTTTCAGTTTCAGCTGGATCATCAATATTTAGCATAGTTATCAAGCCTTTTTAATAAAAAACAAAAGATGCATTTAAAATATATGTTTATTGTATGTTGTTATCTCTCATCCAGCAATCATAAAAAATGAATAGTCTTATTAACCTAGCTGAATCTGTGATCTCTCGCAAAGTATGTCATCAAAAATAGTTCAATAAAAAACCACCCTAAGGTGGTTTGAGTAAGGTCGTTCGAATAAGGCGACTTGGGAAAATCTGCCATATCAAAACAACTGTGACTTGTCAGTTAATATTCATAGCGTTATCGCTTTAACGAACTTAACACCTCAATAGCGCGTTTTCGTGCAGAGCTATGCTCTACAATCGGTGATGGATACGCAACAGTTGAAGCCTCAGCTGAACTGTTGCTTACAGCGCTATCAGCTCCAAAGCCGACCTCTATAGAGTCTACAGAAAATAAGTCCATCGTATCGAGTGCTGAATCATCAGCTCCTTCAACAAATAGCGGCTGGTGAATGGCTTTTAGCGGTTGATTCGATAACTCGGGAACAAATCGTTTAATAAAGCTGGCATCTGGATCAAATTTACTACTCTGATTCATCGGGTTAAACACTCTAAAATAAGGTTGAGCGTCGCAGCCTGTGCCAGCAGACCATTGCCAGCCACCGTTGTTGGCCGCTAAATCACCATCAATTAATTGTTGTCTAAAATATTTTTCACCCCAGCGCCAATCAATCAGCAAGTGTTTAGTCAGAAAACTCGCTACGACCATTCTTAAACGATTGTGCATCCAACCCGTTTGATTAAGCTGCCTCATCGCGGCATCAACGATTGGATAACCCGTGCGCCCTTCACACCATGCCGCAAATTCAGTTTTATCGTTTCGCCATAGTACATAGTCGCCTTTTTCATTGAAGCTTTTACCTTTTGAAAGGCGCGGAAAAGCGACTAACAAATGACGATAAAACTCTCGCCACGCTAGTTCATTGATCCAAGTTTTAGCAGGACTAGTGTCGTCCACCAGCACATCAGGATAATGGTTTAACGCAGCGGCTAAACATTGCTTAGCACTAATCACGCCAATCGCTAAGTAAGGTGATAATTTACTGGTATTGTCTAGCGCAGGGAAATCCCTATCGAGCTGATAATCTTGAATATGGTTCTGGCAAAATTGAGCGAGTATTCGTTTCGCTTCGCCTTCACCGGCTCGCCACAATTTACTTGAACGTTTATCTGCATCAAATTTGATAGCAGCAGGAGTTGCAAGCGCAGCACCGATAGGGGTAGGTACTGATAAAGGTACAATCATTTTACTTGCTACTATCTCACGCCACTTTTTAGAAAATGGCGTGAACACTTTATACATCTGCCCTGATAGATTGTTCACCTCACCTGCATTAATAATGCAATCTTGAGCAACAAAGGTGATGGGCAAACCAATATCCAGCAATTGCTGATCTCGTTTGCGCTCATTAAATTCAGGCTCTTGGGTGGCAAAGACTTGCTCAATCTGATTTTCGGCCAAAAAACTTGGCATCCAATCCATTACATCATCAAACCAAGGTAATGTAACCACATTGAGTTTGACCCCAAGAGCGGCTAATCCTTGCGCCAAAATATTCACATGGCGTTCAATAAAATCTATTTGAATTGCCGCTACATCATGACTTTGCCATTGCAGAGGGCTGACTATGTATAAAGCCTCGACTTGAGCAGAAGATTTCTCTTGTGACGCTGATTGTCGCAGTGCAAATTCAAAAGCTTCACAAACAGCTAGATTGTCAGCAAGGCGTAAATCTTGTCTAAACCAAATCAGAGTTTTCATCATTGCAACCTTAATAACAGCAATATTTATTAACAAATACTTATCAACAAAAAATATATCAACAGGTTTACAGATAGACGTTGCTGTTTATCAACGTCTATCTGCATCACTAAGTTTTAGGCTGAGTAATAAACTTAACTAGTAAGCGTAACGAAGTCTTAGCGCTTCAGGATGTGGATTAAGATAAACCTGCCCTTCAATATACGGGGTCGGATATTCTCGTAAATAATGGTTAATCAGCGTGATAGGCACAAGTAAAGGCAGTAGTCCTTCACGATACTTCATGATTGATTCAGTCAGCTCTTGCTTCTGCTCTTTTGACAGGTGCTTTTTAAAGTACCCTTGAATATGCTGCAGAGTGCTGGTGTGATTTTTACGGGTCGCTTTAATCTTTAACGCCGTCATAAAACCTACAAAATAGGTTTGCGCAGTGGCATCAAGATCATCAATATTCGCTAATATCGGCCCTAAATCACGATACCATTGAGGACTATGAGCCATTAAAAGGTACTTATAACGCGCATGAAACTGCATTAGTTTATGCTTGGTCCAGCCTTCAGCTTGCAAGGTATGCCACTCATGATACGCATATACTCGAGTGATAAAATTTTCTTTAATTACTGGGTCATGCAAGCGGCCCTCTTCTTCCACAGGCAACTCTGGGTAGGTATCCATTAATTTTTTTGCAAATACACCCACGCCACTTTTGGTACCATTATTGGTACCGTACTTGTATTCAATCACCCGCTCCATTCCACAAGTTGGGGACTTAGCACAAAGAATGTAACCACCAATAAAATCGAGTTCACCAACGCGTTTTTGGCTATACTCTTCAAGCTTATCGGTTACATCAATACTGCCATCGGCGCTTTTTAAATAAATTTTATCGCCGTCGAGCTCTTGACGAATAGTCTTACGCGGAGCACCCATACCTATAGCCATTTCCGGACAAACACTGATGTAGTCAAAAAATGGAGCGAGGTCGATATTGCAGTAATTTGAGTTTTTATGGCCGCCGTCAAAACGTACTTTTTGACCTAAAAGGCAGCTGCTGATACCGATTTGTATTTTTTCTGGATTAAAGACTTCTTTATTCACGATACGACTCCTTGTGGCTTAAACAACATTACGTGTTGCAATGTTTTTAAGATCACTAATGTCTATTGATATTAGCCTTTAACTCATTAAATTTTAATAAAAAGAAATATTTTTATTTTGTTATCTTGAAATGATTGAATTTGAAGAATGGTTTAAGGGGGATGCAGCATTAATCACAATAGAATTTACTGGCTCGTTAAAGCCAGTAAGTATGGAGTTTGAAATAAGTGAAGATGAATTAAGACTCTTTTTGAGCTGAATGCTCACCAAATTTCTCTAAGCCCCAAACTAAGCCTATTCCCAACAATAGACACACGATGGCAGTAGTTAATTGCGATGAATGACCTGTTAATTGCTCAAATTGCATCGGAGAAATATTGTGCTCCAGTAAAGGCACTTGCTCACCTTTAGAGTTTTCGCGCCAAGTGAGCACTTCTTTCCAAGGCCAAATTTTACCAAGTGTTCCTAGCATTAGCCCCGTTAGAAACAACAAGGTTTCATCATGGAATTTACGTAACATGGCAGATAACACATGGCTGAAGCTTAGTAGACCGACGACACAACCAAGAGCAAAACATGCAAGTAGCAAGATATCAAAGCTTCTTGCTGCTGCTAGCACCGCTGGGTATAGCCCTAACAGTAATAAAATGAAGCTGCCGGAGATGCCCGGTAAAATCATCGCACAAATCGCGATACAACCAGCAAAGAAGAAATTAAGGTAACCAGCATCCAATTCTATTGGATTTAACACCGTAATAAACCATGCAAAGGCAACACCTAAAACGAATAAGACACAACGCAATAGGTTGATGCTTTTGACTTGTTTGAGCATGTGAATAACAGAAAACAAGATTAAGCCAAAAAAGAACGACCAAACTGGTACAGGGTGATTAGTTAATAACCATGAAATAAGCTTAGCAAGGCTAAATATGCTGGTGAGGATCCCGCCAAATACGGCCACCAAAAATGGGCCATTAATGTGCATAAATGCCGCTTTTACGCCTTGTTGTTTTACAATGCCGAATAGCGACGGATTAATCTTTTTAATCCCATCTAATAAAGGCTCTAAAATCCCAGTAATAAACGCAATTGTGCCGCCCGATACACCTGGCACAACATCAGCTGCCCCCATCGCCATTCCCTTGAAATAATTTAATAGTTGCTGCAAAGCCAATCCTTAATCAAACATCTGAAACTAAATTTTAAATATCTGGTGTTGTGACAAGCAAAAATGTCAGAAGTGCCAAAAGTGTTTAGCCGAATTATACCTGCAACTTTGCCTGAAACTAATTAATCTTTTTTCAATTTAATTCGCTTATGTGCAATCGGTTACAAGAATGTTAAGCTAAAGCCCAAACAACTCATCAGACCAGATGTTAAAATAATTCTAATAAGAGAAGGATTGATATGAGCAGCACAAAACCCAACCACGTATTAGCTTTATACAATAAAGTCACTAAGTACCCTTTTGGGCATAAGATTTTTTCAATCATGGTCTCGAGAATGGCGCCCTACTTTGCCACCGTAAAACCACTTGTGACCGAACTTAAAGAAAATCGCTGTGCTTGTTTAATTAAAAAGCGCAAAGCAGTTCATAACCACATTCAAACCGTACATGTGATTGCGATTTGTAACGGCTTAGAAATGGCAATGGGGGTTATGGCTGAAGCTTCAGTACCAAAACATCTTCGTTGGATACCTAAAGGGATGTCTGTGGATTACACAGCTAAAGCAGGCAGTGATATTTTATGTGTCGCTGAAGTAACTCCTGAGCAATGGCAAGTCGGTGACTTATTAGTCCCAGTAAATGCATACGATACTGACGGTAATGTCGTGGTAAAAGGCACCATCAAATTATGGATTTCTGAAAAACCACAAAAGTAACTCAGACAACCTGAAACTTCACCCCTTTCCGAAAGCTTAACCCTGTATCTTTTTTAATCTCAGGCTGTTAGGCTTTCTGTTTACTACCACTTAAAAAACATAATAAAAATAAAGATATGATTAGCGAAAAGGATTCTGCAGCTCATATTAGTAAGCCCTCTGTTGCTGCTAAAACTAATACAACCTCCAATACAATCACTAATAAAAGTCCTAGTACAGCAGCAAATATAACTGCTGACCCATTTAACCAACGAACTAATACGATTAACGAAAGTCATGGCAATCGTAATACCAATATAGATGCACTTAGAGGCATTGCCATATTGGGTATCTTATTCATGAATATCTTTTTCATGAATGACAGTTTTTACGGCTACGCACCTCATTTACCACAAATTCAATCTGACAAAATACTAGAGATATTTAGTAACTTCTTCCTTGAAGGACGGTTTTTAAGCTTACTATCAATATTGTTTGGAGCAGGGTTATTAATTCAATACCGCCGCTTTGAAGCAAATGGATTACCCGCTTATCCATTAATTAAAAAGCGCTTAAAATGGCTAATAGTGTTTGGGTTACTCCATGGAGTTTTCATCTGGGGTGGCGATATCTTACTGACTTATGGTATCAGCGCATTTTTAGCACTTAATTATATCAATTCAGATATAAACACGATTAAAAAACGCGCCAGCCAGTTCATCTTTGCCGCATTAGCTTTGGTGGCGTTATTTAGTTTAGCGATAGAAGATGAGCAATATTTTAGAGGCTCAGAATTACACCTGCAGCAACTCAACGACTGGTCATCAGGTTATATGGATATTGTGTTACTGCAATTGATGCAAGTAGGCTTTATGTTGCTGATTATTCCACTTACTCTAATGTGGTTTGCTGCTGGGTTAATGATGTGGGGAATGGCACTGTATCAGCAAGGTGTGTTTGAATATGGCTTAGATAAAAATACAATTTTAAAGTGTATTTTAGTGACGGTCATTTTATCAAGTATTGACTCAGTATTGAGCTTTTCAGCAAGTCCTGTTCTAGTCGAGTTTTCGTCTGTATTAATGATGCTAAGTGCATTCGCTATGGCACTCATTTACATTCATTTGGTGGTAAAGGTCTGCCAAAACAGTCATCACGCCCTCTCTTCGTTTCAAGCCGTAGGTAAACTCGCCTTTAGCTGTTATATCCTACAATCTCTAATTGGCGTGGCGATATTTCGATATGGCATCAATCATTATTCAGCCGACTTATATATGACATTGAATAGAGTCGACTATTTCCTTATCGCAATGGTCATAACACTGTTACAGTTAGTGTTAGCGCCAATGTATCTTCGTTACTTTACACAAGGTCCGTTAGAAGCGTTATGGCGCAAGCTGGTGATGAACAATGCTGTTCGTCAATAATCTGTAAGTTGATATACATAGCGAATAACTATATCAAGGAAGGCGCATGAATCCATTAACAAAATTATTGATAACCGGTATTGCACTATTATCTTTAACTAGCTGTGTGAGCTGGGTTGCGCCTAGCGTTGAGTCTGAGTTAGTAGAACTGCAATCTGGTGAATATCAATTAGATGAAAACCACGCTGCGTTAATATTTAAAATCCAGCACCTTGGTTTATCAACCTATGTGGGCCGCTTTAATCAATTTGACGCTGAGCTTAACTTTGACCCTAACAATATGGCAGCTGCCACTCTCAACGCTGTTGTTGAAATAAACTCTATCGATATTAATAATCCTGACTTAGCCGAGACATTACAAGAAGACACTTGGTTTTACAGTGCCAAGTTCCCTCAAGCTGTATTTACAAGCCACACCGTTACACCTATCTCTGATACCAGTTTTAACTTCAGCGGCGATTTAACCTTGCGTGGAGTGACAAAGCCAGTCACGTTTAAAGCAACATTTCATGGCGGCGCTGATAACTGGATGACAGGAAAGTATACCGTTGGCTTTAGTGCTGTTGGACAAATAAAACGATCTGACTTTGGTATGAGCAGTTATATTCCTATTGTCGGTGATGAAATCGATTTAGAGATTTATGCTGAGTTTTTAAAGTAGCTTTAATCAACTATTGTGTCATTTTAAAAGTTCAGACTAGCTTTTAGAGGCTATTCCTTAGAAAATTAGTTTAGAAAATAAAATGAAGAACCCAATATGAAAATTTTCGGTCTTATTAGTTTAACCATCATGTTAGTGGTTGGTTTTATGGTTTCAATTAATTTAGGTTACTACTTAGTAGCAGTTAACGTTATCAGTGCCTTCATCACTTGGCGTGATAAACGTGCCGCCAGTAAGCAAAAATGGCGTATTCAGGAACAAACACTCCATGGATTTGCACTTATTGGTGGATGGCCAGCTGGGATTGTGGCTCAGGAAGTGTTTCGTCATAAAACCCAAAAAACACCTTTTAAATGGATTTACCGCTTGATGATTTTACTGAATTTTTCTTTCGCATCCTTGATGGCTTACATCACCTTTTTCACTCAATAATGTCACATTCCGCTAATAAATTCACGGTCTGATAAAACCTAAGCACAAGATTTCAAGCTTTCGCTTTACCCTGCTAAATTCAATCAGTAACATGCATAACTAGATTATCTACAAGCGTTTATATCGAAAGCTAATAATACAAGCAAGCTCACTGGTAGCTCAGCTACAACCTTTAGCTTTTCAGCGATATAAACATAAAAATATACATAGGAATCAATACTATGAAAGTCGTTTTGGCAGTATGCGTGATAGCAGGACTCATTTTTTACTTTTTCACTCAATCAAACAATAAAAAAGCAGCCCAAGAAAACATAACTAAAGGCAATGCTTTCTTACTTGAGAACCAAGAAAAAGAAGGGGTTATCACCACGCTTTCTGGCTTGCAGTATCTTGTGATGCATAAAGGCGAAGGTAGTGAATACCCTAAAGCTACTGATACTGTTACCGTTCATTATCATGGCACATTAATCGATGGGACGATTTTTGATAGCTCGGTTGACCGTGGTGAAAGTATTGATTTCCCGCTTAATCGCGTAATCCCTGGCTGGACTGAAGGCGTACAGTTAATGAATGTAGGCGACAAATTTAAGTTTTTTGTACCAAGCACATTAGCTTACGGCAATCGCGCTGCAGGTAAAATTGAAGGCGGTTCTGTACTGATTTTTGAAGTTGAGCTTTTAGCCATTAACTAATCAATTATTCTACTTAATGAAAATGCCCGATTGGCTTAACCAATCGGGCATTTTTATGACTGTGGTTTGCTCAAATCTACTTTCTTATTTAAATCTAACCTCTTATTTAAATACAAAGTCTGCAATAAATCAGCCTAAATAAAAAGGGTCATCAATCGATTTAGCTGGCTGGGTAAACCACACTGGGCCAGACTCAGTCATATAGAAATGATCTTCATGGCGTACACCAAACTCCCCGGGTACACATAACATGGGCTCATTGCTGAAACACATACCTGCTTCAAGTGGCGTTTGATCATTTAATACAAGATAAGGCCACTCATGAATGTCCAAACCAACGCCATGCCCTGTGCGATGAGGTAAACCTGGTACATCGTATCCTGGACCAAAACCCGCATCTACTATCACTGCTCTAGCAGCTTTATCAACGCTGGCACACGTTTGGCCAATTTGCGCTGCAGCAAACCCAGCGAGTTGTGCTTGTTGCTCAAGTACCCATAAGTTGCGCTGACGTTCACTTGGCTCACCAAACACATAAGTACGAGTAATATCTGAGTTATAACCACCTAACTGACAACCTGTATCAATCAATACTGTGTCATTTTTATCGAGGGTTTTAGGTGATTTAACCCCATGCGGGTATGCGGTATCTTCGCCAAATAACACAATACAGAAATATGAGCCTGCAGGTGCGCCAACACGTTTATGCGCTTCATGGATAAAGGCTTCCACCTCTGCAGTCGTAATCCCTTCATAAAGCATGCTCGCCGCAGCCACATGTACCGCTAAGGTCATATCTTTAGCGCGTTGAAGTAAAGCAATTTCAGCTGCTGATTTAATCATTCGGCAGCCAGCAGTGATGCTTTTGGCATTAATGTAATTTAGCTTGTCGTTAGCAAGTCGCATTCCATCAAAGATAAAAAAGGCGGTGGATTCATCTATGCCAATTTTACCTGATTCAATGCCCATATTTGTTAGAGTTTGAGCAAATAAATCATATGGGCTTTCGTCTTCTTGCCACGTATTAACCTTGCCTTTAATCGCCATATAGCCTTCTAAGGTATCTAGCTCAAAAGCAGGTGCAATGTACTCAACATCACCATTTGCAGGGATAATCGCACCCACAACACGCTCGCTGGCGTACCATTTAGTACCGGTGAAATAGTACAAATTAGTACCAGCATTAATATAGATTGCTGCAATACCTTGTTGCTGCATTAAGCTTTGGGCTTTAGCAATACGTTGTTCAAATTCATGCAACCCAATGCTGGCAACATCTGTGGTCATATCAGACAAACTGGCTAACGCTTGTTCTGGGGTTTGAATACCGACACCGATGGTCATAAATGACTCCAAAAAAGTTAAGTAATGAAGAGATATTTGTCATAGTGTAAACTGCAAATCAAAAATGTATACAATATAAAGTTATAAAATATGTTTACAAGATTATCAGTACAGTAACAGAACTGCTTGCAAGTTCTTTACTTGCAAATAGCCTAACGCAATTGCGATAATCGCCCTTCCTTAATAAGACTGAGCCAATCAGCAACCTTCATGGAGTCATCATGTCAGAGATCATTAACCAGCGCCTTAACGCTATTCGTCAAGAGCTTACTAAAAACAATCTAGATGCATTCATTATTCCTAGAGCTGATGAATACCTCGGTGAATATGTTCCTGAGCGTAACGAACGCTTACTTTGGGCTACTGATTTTACCGGTTCTGCTGGCATGGCCATCGTATTAAAAGACAGTGCTGCAATCTTCATTGACGGTCGCTACACGGTTCAAGTTAAACAGCAAGTAAATGGCGAATTATTTAGCTACCAAAGCTTATATGATACACCGCAAATCGAGTGGTTGATTGAGCAACTGGGCGAAGGAAAAAGAGTCGGCATCGACAGTCGTTTACACACTTTAGCTTGGTATCAACAAGCTGAGCAAAAACTCACTAAAGCCAACTTAAGCTTAGTTTGTGTTGATGAAAACCCGATTGATATCCATTGGCATGACCGCCCCACTCTTTCAAGTGAACTGATTACCTTGTTTAGTCATGAAGGCGCTGGTCGCAACAGTTTAGATAAACGCCAGCAAATTGGAAAATTGGTTGAGAAAGAAGGCGCAGACATGGCGCTGATATCGGCATTAGATTCATTTTGCTGGTTATTGAATATTCGCGGTAGCGATGTACCTAGATTACCTGTCACTTTAGGTTGTGCATTGTTATCAGCTAATGGCGATACAACCTTATTTGCTGACATTAATAAACTGCCTGAAGGTTTTAAAGAACATGTTGGCACTGGTGTTGAGTTTAAAGATGAGTCATTACTTGCCGATGCGCTTGCGCAGTTAGAAGGGGTTAAATTACTTGCAGACCCTAATACCGCCAACGCTTGGAGCCAACTCACAGCCCAAAACGCCGGGGCAATCTTGATTGCTGGTAGCGATCCTGTGGCACTACCTAAGGCACAAAAAAATGCGGCCGAGCTTAATGGTATGCGTGAAAGCCATGTTAGAGATGGCGTTGCCGTCAGCCGTTTCCTTGCGTGGCTTGACCGAGAAGTGGCTGCCAATGTCATGCATGACGAAGCTGAGCTTGCTGACAAACTTGAATCATTTCGTTTAACTGACCCGCTTTATCGTGAGCCAAGCTTTGACACCATTTCAGCCACTGGTGGCAATGGCGCTATGTGCCATTACAATCACCTTGATGGCACCCCAAGTAAAATGGCCATGGACAGCATTTACCTTGTTGATTCAGGCGCACAATATATTGATGGTACAACAGACGTGACCCGTACAGTGGCGATTGGCCATGTCACTGCTGAGCAACAAAAAATGTTCACTCTGGTATTAAAAGGTCATATTGCATTAGACCAAGCAAAATTTCCTAAAGGCACGTCAGGTCAACAGCTTGATGGCTTTGCTCGCCAGTACTTATGGCAACATGGTTTTGATTATGACCATGGTACAGGTCATGGTGTTGGACACTTCTTAAGTGTTCATGAAGGCCCGCAACGTATCGGTAAGAATGTTAATAACGTGGCATTGGTACCTGGTATGGTGCTGTCAAACGAGCCAGGTTACTACCGCGCAGATGAGTTTGGGATCCGTATTGAAAACTTAGTTGCCATCGTGCCGTCGAAGCTTGTAAATTCTGAAAGAGAAATGATGGAGTTTGATGCACTTACACTTATCCCAATGGATAAGCGCTTAGTTGATAAATCATTACTCACTGAAGCTGAAATTAATTGGTTTAATCAGTATCACGCTCTAGTATTCAAAACGATTTCGCCATTGATGCAAGGCAAAGATTTAGAGTGGCTAACTCAAGTGACTCAAGCCATTTAATCACTGCTGAACTGAGTTCAGTAAATAAAAGTTAACCATTTAGAGAGCCAAGCTAGTTAAAGCTTGGCTTTTTTATGCCAACATTTGAGGTGATTTCTAACCGAACAAAGCATAATTAAAACCCTGATTAATCAACTAAACCAGTTTGTTAAAAATTAAGTTAAGAATTAATCAATTTTATTTGTTATACTCCGCCGCCGCTTGTAATAGCCGTTATACTTCTATCTACAATCGGCAAGCATTTAAACTGTTGAATAACGTGATTACCATAGGAATATCTACCGATGAAATTTGAATCTTTTAGCTTCGCCCCAGAAATATTAAGTGCGATCGCTGATTGCGGTTATAAAACTATGACACCTGTTCAGCAGCAAGCTATCCCGGCAATTCGTCGTGGTGAAGATGTACTAGCAAGTGCTCAAACCGGTACAGGTAAAACAGCAGCGTTTGTATTACCTATGCTACAAAAAATGGTTGAAAATCCACGTGAACTTCAGCATTCAAATACTCGTGCATTAATTCTTACCCCAACACGCGAATTAGCCGCTCAAGTTGCCGAAAACATTAACGACTACAGTAAAAATATCAATATTGAAGTACTGACCATTTACGGTGGTGTTAAGGTTGCAACTCAAGCGCAAAAGCTAAAACGTGGTGCAGACATTATTGTCGCCACACCGGGCCGTTTATTAGAACATCTTCTTGCTTGTAACCTAAGCCTTTCAAACGTTGAATTTTTAGTGTTGGATGAAGCTGACCGTATGTTAGACATGGGTTTTAGCACTGACATTCAAAAAATACTCCAAGCAGTTAATAAGAAGCGTCAAAACTTATTATTCTCAGCAACCTTTTCAACGTCAGTTAAAAAGCTGGCTAACGAAATGCTTGATAAGCCAAAAGTGATTACTGCTGATAAGCAAAACACTACAGCAGCAACAGTAAGCCAAGTGGTTTACCCCGTAGAGCAGCGTCGTAAACGTGAGCTGTTATCTGAATTAATTGGTACTAAAAACTGGCAGCAGGTTCTCGTCTTCACAGCAACTCGTGATGCAGCAGATGTATTGGTCAAAGAATTAAACTTAGATGGGATTCCATCTGCGGTTGTTCATGGCGAAAAAGCCCAAGGTAGCCGTCGCCGTGCTTTACGTGAATTTGTTGAAGGTAAAGTTCGCGTGTTAGTCGCAACTGAAGTGGCTGCTCGTGGTTTAGATATTCAAAATCTTGGCTACGTCGTTAACTACGACTTACCGTTCCTTGCAGAAGATTATGTTCACCGTATTGGTCGTACCGGCCGTGCGGGTAAATCAGGTACTGCAATTTCATTTGTAAGTCGTGAAGAAGAGCGCACTTTAGCTGATATCGAAAAGCTAATCGGTCAGCCAATTCGCCGTATTACAGTGGCAGGCTATGAAGTGGGAAGTCGTGAATTATTGCTCAAGCAAATTCAAAAACGTCGCAGCTTCGCTAAGAAACAACAGCGCTCAGATAGTGCTGGTGCTCAAGTTGCCGCAGAGCGCAACATGGAAGGTCGCCGTGTTACCGTAGGTAAATCTAGCAGCACAGTAAAATACAAAAAGCTTAAGTAATCTCTATTTGAGTTTTGACTTCATTAAAGGCGCTAATAGCGCCTTTTTTATTGCATGCTTTTATCCTTAATAACAAAAAGTAAATCCACATTCACTTTTATCCGAATTCGATGAAATAAAAACTGCTATGCTCGGGTCTAGTATTAGTGTCTGATGATCTTTCAAGGTTGTTTTGGCAGCGAATTGTGGCCACTTATACAAGGTAGAGACTTTGTGGTGTAGTTATTCTACATAAAAAGTCGATAACGCAGTAAAAATGGCCAACATACGCTGCCCGAAAGGTTCGGCTAAAAACGTTTTAACTCGAACAAAACTCAACCAGCAAAGACAATAGACCCTAGTCGCTGTTAAAGCGAATTTGAACGATGCGTAACGCTCAACCATAAGAAATGTCTATTTAGGACATTCAATCAGATCATCCCTTTTAATTGAATATGGATTTCAGCATGTTAAAAAAACTTATGTTAGTCGCCGCAGTGGCTTTATTTAGCACCCCTTCAATGGCTAAACCCATTGCAAGTGATGAATACCACGTTATGCCATTGATGAATGGCCAGCAAATTCCCAACGTTGATCTGCACGATGTTGAAGGCAATAAAGTAAACTTAGAAGAGCTTACAGCTAAAAAGCCGACTATCTTCTTTTTCTACCGTGGCGGCTGGTGTCCTTTTTGTAATGTACAAATGGGTCAGCTAAAAGCTATTGAACCAAAACTCATCGAAATGGGTTTTCAATTAGTGGGTATCTCACCTGACTCACCTGCGAAACTTAAAGCATCAATCAATGATAACGAGCTAGATTACTTGCTATTATCCGATGAAAAAATGGCAGCATCTCAAGCATTTGGCATCGCGTTTTATACCAGCGAAAAAGTAACCTCTATGTATCAAGCTAAGTTAAGCGTTGATAACCCGCTATGGACAACACCTGAAGGTGACAAACGTTTAGTGCTTCCTGTTCCTGCCGTTTACGTGGCAGACAAATCTGGACTGGTTCATTTCCAGTACATTAATCCAAACTACAAAGTTCGTCCTGCACCTGAATTAATTTTAACTGCAGCTAAATTACTTCAGCAGCAATAAGCTGTAGTTCATCGTTATTAAGCGGCATATACATCAGCATTGAGTTAAGTTTGTAGCGGCAATTAAACCTCCTCTGCTACAATACATTCATCGAAAATAGATTAGTCGCAATGCTCCATCATAGATGACTTCCGTGATGGAGTAATTTAATAAAACGGTGCCAAAAATAGTGCAAACCCAAACATACAACCAAGCCATTTTAGACGTTGCAGAAGCTGGCATTAAAGCTCTGCAAGATTCTGCTGAAAATCAAAAAGCCACCCGCACTCCTGCTCAAGAGAGCCATTTTTTATGTGCATGGTTGGTTGAGTCATTTCGAATAAAACGTTTTTCTAAAATTGTCGCCGATGATATTTCAGCTTGGATAAGAATGGCTCGCAGCCAAGGTGCTGGCGCTATGTTGCCGCAACTGTTTGAACGTATCGCAAAGCAATATCGCCTAGTTGAACAAGCTGAGTTAACCCAACTACAAAGCGTGACTCAATTACTGACGGAACTTGAAAACGAAGATTGGTTTGTCATCTCAGACAGTGCCTTTTCAGATAACAGTAGTACTAAACTCAAGCTGGCAGGTAATGGGCAGTCTAGCTTAGTCGTATGTGAGTTACAGCTTCAAAGCCATTTTGATGGTGAAAAGCTAATTAAACCTTTGCCTATTTATGTGCGTGGCGATGAAAACCATTTTGCAGCCAAAGCCCTAGAAAAAGGTTTATTAGTCAGCCCTGGTAACAAAAAGACCAGTCTAATCAAACACCATAAAACCTATATCATTGCACCTAACAACCAACTTAAAGCGCTTTGTTTTCTAGTTCAGTAATTTAAGATAAATAGTATTAGTTAAGTAGCTTTATTAAGTATTGATATTTAAATCATTAAAGTTACTTTTGACCCATAAGGTCGTGGCTACATATCCGCGACCTTTCTAGTTTTTAGCCCACCTATTTCACCTAGTAAACTTTTCCCACTTGCTTCTCATGCTTTTTAAAACTTCAGCTTCAAAGTTGATTTTGATTTTTTAGTCTGGATTTGTGGATTCACTCGCTTATACTGATTTCATTAATATCGAAAAAATCCTCTTCAATCTAGTTATTATCGCAATAAAGGAAACGAAACATGGAAGTGCTTTACACTGTTATGTCTTGGGGCTCTCCCGTCGGCTTAGGTTTATTCTTTTTCTTATCTTGTTCTGGTACCGGCATTTTATTCTGGGGAATATCCCATTTTAAAAGCGAAGCTAAATAATAATTAGCGCCAAGAAAAGCAAGTTTCATATCTAGCGGCAGTGCTCTTCACAGCGCTGTTCTGCTACACTCCATTGAATTCTTTTTATAAGATAATTTCGTTATGCAGCGCCAACCCCTTCGCAAAGCTAAGACCATTGATAATGTTTTTAATAGTGCCTATTGGCATTTAAGCCAACAGGATTTCACCATTAGTGAAATCCGCAGCAAACTTGAGCGAAAAACTGATAATCAACAGTGGATTGACACTGTAATAGCTAAGCTTATCGAAAGTGGTTATCTAAAAAGCAATCAGGATTTTGCCGTTCGCTACTGCGAACTCGCTTTTCATAATGAAATAGGTACTGGCGCGATTAAAAGAAAGTTACAACAACGTGGTGTTTCGGCCTCTGAAATTGAACAGGCGATTGAGCAAGTTATCGAAAATCAAAACGTTGATACATATGAAATGGCGGCTTCAAGATTACTTAATAAGTTTGAAACCTTTTACAGCACCAACAAAGAAAAAGTTTACGCTCAAATGAGTACCAAAGGCTTCTCTCGTGCTGAAACCGATCACGCTTTAGCTCATCACCCACAACGAGACACGCTGCGGAGTAAATTATCTATTAAGGCTGACAAGTCAGACTTAAAAACTGAAATTATTAAGCTTTATAACAAAGGCAAAGGTGAGAAGGTCATTTTACAAGAGTTAAAACAGCGCTTAATAGATGTCAGTGACTTTGAAGACACGGTATATCAATTAAGTCTTACTGAAGAAATAGACTTTTATCAGAGCTGTAAAACCCAACTAGATAAAAAACGTTACGACTTATCAGACTACAAAGAAAAATCGAAAGCTTACGCCTATTTATCCCGAAAAGGCTTTGGTAGCGACGAGATAAAAGAAGCAATGCGTCTCGAAGAGGATTAATAAACAATTCCCCCTAGCTGCTAAAGCGATCGGAATCAGCTATTACTTTCAGCCACCTCTTTTTCAACTTCAATACTAAAAAGGATTTAGGCTATATCCTTGCTGCGCTAATATTGCATGAGCTGTCATCGCCGATAACGCCATATCCACACCAGGTAATAGCGATGTATTATTTAATTCATAATAAGCCGCGCTCTGACCACAAATATAGATTTTCACTCCGTGGTTAACTAGCTGACTCACCAAATCTTTATTGGCATTAGCAAATTTTGCTTCATTAACGGTTGAAACTCTTGTGTCTGCGGTCTTTGTAGATTTGTTAGTTTGATTTAATTGCTGCCCTTGTTTACTTTGCTTAGCTAGGTAAAATTGATCGTAAAATTCATCATTGGCTAAATCAGCTACCGATGCGCCGTGAACCACCATGGCTAATTGGATATTTTCGGGCTTTACACCCGCAGCCACATGCATATTAATAAATCTCGCTAGGGTATTTAAATTGCGATTAACCTCTCCAGCATTAGCAGCTTTACTCATATCAAACACCACTTTAAACACCGTATTTTGCGGTATTGAAAGCTGAGAATCGACTGCGGCTATTTTGCCGTAACCTTTAATTGCTGTGCCATTCTTGAATACCTCCATTCCTGCCTGAACTGGCAGCATAAAACCAATTAACACGATTCCTATAACACCAATAACACCAATAACACCGAGCTTAACTCTTGCAGACATGGACATTCCTTATTTATGTCATCACACGATTGATTTTCCACTATGAATAGCAAACGAAGCGCAATGCACCTTTTATTTATCTAAGTTATCAGAAAAATTTACCCCAATTTAAAGTTTGCATTAAAACTTAATTAGCTGGTGATAACTGACACTAAAAGCATAACCATCAGTGCTATCTTGCGCCATCAGCTTTGGTTATAATAGCCAACTTATTGCTGCTGTGTCAGCATGAGAAATGCAGCATGTTTATTTAGCCGTATGAATCTATTTTACTCATACCTCAGAATCCGATTTTAGGAGTTTCCATGGCTCGCCAAGTCATTTATATCTTTAAAGGTAAAACCAAAGTTATCCCATTTAGCTATGATGTTCATCACGACTTATACGAAGCCGCAGCAGAAGCTGAAGGAATCGATTTAACAGGCTTCTTAGCAATGGAACAACAAGTGGCAATGACCTCTAAAAAAGGCGCTAAAGCAGAAAAAGAATTCCGTAAAACTGAGTTTGCTCGCTTTGGGTTTACCAGTATCAAATTTGTCAGAGAAGACGACGAAGAGACAACGACTAGCTAATTCAATAGGGCTATCATGATTAATACAGAACACGCTAACTTTCCTAGAGCCAGCTTTATTAAACGCTGTGGCGCTATGATTTATGACGCTTTACTTGCAGTAGCCGTTTATATGGTTGCTGGTGTGATTGGATTCGGACTTTTTTTTGGCCTAACAAGTACCGGTGTAATCAGCATGAATGGCCATGAACACGTTTCAGATCTACTGAATCAAACTCCACTTTATCAGGGTTTTTATCAGCTTTGGTTAGTGGTATGTGTTGCAGGCTTTTATGCCATTTTTTGGAGCCGCGGCGGTCAAACCTTAGGCATGCGAGCTTGGCGCTTAAAAGTTCAACATCCAAATGGACAAAACCTAAGTTTCATTACTGCTGTAGCACGTGTGGTTTGGTCTTTTGCAGGGATCGGCAATTTATTTATTCTAATTAATCCTGACAAGTTAGCCTTACAAGATAAAATGACCCGTTCAGAAGTCGTTGTATTATCAGTAGAAGCGAACCAGATGAGAAATTGGCGCGGCGCATAGAGTCCACTTTCATTTCCTACTATTACGTATAGGAATACCCATCAAAGCCAATTGCACTGTCAATTGGCTTTTTTATTGCTAAATACCTCACACTCATTTAAGAAAGTGTCGATAGTAAATCTATAGATATTAATGACATACACTAGCATACGAATGTTACTTGGCGATACAAGCATACTGGAGTATCTTAATAAGACTATAAGATGAAAAATTCAACTTTAAGGCGTTGAAATAACGCGACTGTTTCAGCTTATTTAAGGAATATTTACGTAAAGGGACGAACAAAAGTTTTGAATACATTGATTGCGATTAAAAAATTGCTATTAAATTATCTGAACCGCGGTACAGAGCTTTATGACGAACCCGAAAAACGTCATAAGATTCTAATTATCAACTGGTTTGGCATGGTTGGTTTTTCCATTACTTTTATATTGGGCATCAATGCCTATTTTGAAAATAATAGTAGTTTATCAATCGTTCTATTATTGTCCTGCGTGTTATTTTTTCTTTCCCTACAGAATCATTGGCTTTTCCTAAAGCAATACCGTTTTGAAGCTTCTGGCACCTTAATTCAGCTCAGTTTACTGACCTTAATGATCTACCTTGTCTATAGTGGTGGAGCCAATAATACTGGGCCTTTGTGGATATTCTTAGTGCCTCCCGTAATGATGTTTTTTGGTGGTTTAAAAGGCGGCTTACGAAATACTCTCGGCTTTATAACTTGCTATTGCATCATTATGTTTTATCCCAATGACCAACTATTACTAGCGACTTATACCTATGAATTTAAAACACGGGTGCTCTACTCGTTACTAACCTTAACGTTTTTATCTGGTTATTATGAGTATTCCCGTCACCAGTCTTTTTTACACGTGAAGCAGCTCAGTGAGAAGTTTGAGCAACAAGCGCTTCGCGATCACCTCACTGATATTCCTAACCGCCGAGCTATGATGGAACAGCTCAATTATGAGTATGCCAGAGTGCTGCGCAATCAACATGCTATGAGTATCTTACTTGTTGATGTGGACTTTTTTAAGCAGGTGAATGATCAATATGGCCATTCTTATGGGGATGAGGTTCTGGTTAAATTAGCAAAACTTTTTACTGGAACTCTTCGTAAACAAGA
Source organism: Shewanella goraebulensis (assembly GCF_030252245.1). Taxonomy (NCBI): domain Bacteria; kingdom Pseudomonadati; phylum Pseudomonadota; class Gammaproteobacteria; order Alteromonadales; family Shewanellaceae; genus Shewanella; species Shewanella goraebulensis. Next base: position 1,445,286 of record NZ_CP126972.1, on the reverse strand, counting down.
CATGATCTCTCGCTGGGGAGGAGAAGAGTTTTTAATATTACTGCCCCAAACACCTTTTAATGATGCTTATGAGGTGGCTGAAAAAATCAGACAAACCATTCGTAATAATCCTATTATTTATGAAAATATCACCATCCCAATTACTGTCAGTATCGGTATTGGTAAAGCTGACATCACGCATTCAGTAGACTCTGCGATATCTCAAGCCGATGAACACCTTTACTATGCTAAAGAACATGGCAGAGATAGTGTTCATCCTAAAATAGCCAGTTAGCAGCCATAAAAAAACCAGCCACTCTGAATAACAAAGAGGCTGGTTTTAATCATCACTATCACGTGCAGCTATATTTTTGTCGCGCTAGTGCTTGTTCCTAATGCTTATTTCTACGTTAGGTTACTTCCTAATAAAGTAAAGCGCCCCGGCACTAAATAGCAAGGCAGGCATACTTGCACTGATATAAGCAGGTAAGCCATAAACAATACTCAGCGGACCAAATATTTCACTACAAATATAAAAACTAAATCCTGCCACTACACCGAGCAATACTCTTGCTCCCATGGTCACAGTTCTTAATGGACCAAATACAAATGACAATGCTACTAATATCATAACTGCCACTGTCACTGGCTGCATTATCTTACGCCATAATGCCAATTCGTAACGGCTGGGATCTTGTTGATTCACTTTGAGATAATCTAAATATCCTATTAAGCCTTGAATACTCAATGCTTCAGGTTTAACAGACACCACACTGAGTTTGTCAGGGGTCAATGTCGAATTCCAAACCCGTTCTTCTTGATACTCTAAGGTGATTTTATCTTCTGTGATGTGGGTGTTTTTAACATCCAATAATCGCCACACACCATTCGCAAAATTAGCTCGCATTGCTTGCGTCATGGTTTTTAACTTTAAATCGTCATCAAATTCATAAAAAGTGATGTTATTTAAGGTGTTAATTGTCTCAACCTCGCCAATATTCACAAACAAATCGCCATCACGCGCCCAAACCCCTCGGTGAGATTTAATTAAACTCCCGCCTGATACTTTGGTTGCTTGTAACTCTTTAGCGCTGCGCTCTGCAACAGGTGCGCCCCACTCTCCCAAAGCCATCACAATAATCATTAAAGGAATAGCCGTCTTCATCGCAGAAATAGTGATTTGCAAACGTGACATACCCGACGCCTGCATCACAACTAACTCTGAGTTTGATGCCAACATTCCCATACCGATTAATGCACCGAGTAATACCGCAATAGGAAAAAACATTTCGATATCACGCGGGATCAGGAAAATCACATAAATCATCGCATCTAGCATGGTGTATGCGCCGCGCCCTACTACACGCAATTGATCAACCCACTTAATAATCCCAGATAAACCGGTCAAGATAAGCAGGCACAAAGCTGATGTACTAATGATAACGCGAGCTATATAGAGATCTAATATCTTCATGATGCCACCTGCTTGCGTTTAAACACTTGCAATAACTTGGCACCACTTGGACGTTCTTTACCTAACAAAAACAAGCCCATTATCAGCGCAGAGCCATGGATCCACCACATACCTAACGCTAATGGAATCACTTCATCTTCTAATGCTTTACGTCCTGCAACCATCAAACCGAAATAGCCTAAATACAGTAAAATAGCAGGGAACATCTTGGCAAACTTACCCTGCCTCACATTTACCCGTGCTAACGGCACAGCAATTAAGGTCATTAATGGAATGGCTAATGGTAAAGCCAAGCGCCATTGAAACTCAGCTACGGCTTCAGGACCTGGTGTGCTAAGCAGTTCATTCACAGGTAAAGCCGATAATTTTCTTCGCCTTTCATCTACTTCCTGTTCTTTAATTTCCATCCGATAGCCACCAAATTCAATCATTTGGTAATCAAGATGTTGGGCACTACCTTGATATCTAATACCATTATCCAGTTGTAATTGCTGGCTGCCAAAGCGATCTTCTACGACTCGACCTTGTTCAGACACCACCACATTGGTGAGGCCTTCTTCATCTTCAGGATCAGGGAGTTGCGCCACAAATACATTTTGTAACTCATTAGATTTTGATATTTTCTCAACAAACAATACTGCACGACCATTGGGGCTTGCTTGGAATCGTCCTTGGGTGATAGCTGCTAAACCTGCTTCAGATTGCGCCTGCTCTAATACTTGGTTTTGTTTCTCTTCAGCCCAAGGGCCAACATAAACAGATAACACACCAGTAAATACCAGATTCGCAACTGCAATGAGTAAGGTTACCCTAGTCACATACCATTCACTGATCCCAACGCCATGGAGTACCACCATTTCGTTTTCGGCATACATTCGCCCATGAGCAAGTAATATCGCTAAGAAAAAACTCAACGGCAACACCAGCACAGTAAGCTGCGGTAAATTTAGCCCTAATAATGTGAGCACTAAAGATGCTGGGAACTCGCCATTTGAGGCATCCCCTAAGACACGCACAAATTGTTGGCTAATAAAAATAGTTAACAGCACCAAAAGTATCGCAAATTGGGCTTTTAAAACTTCAACGATCAAGTATCTAAATACAATCACAGGTAGGATCCACTGTCTAAACTTGTCTTTTTGCTAGTATCAGAGTAAGTTCACTATAAAATGTCTGCTTTCAGCAGTTATTGATAGTTTTCTGACCAGCTCGTGAGCTTCCTTAAGTGTAATTCATTTAGCTGCATAGCAGAAAATTACCAAGGATTTATTTCCTTAAAGGTTTGTAAATATGGCCTAACAGGCCTAATTAAAACATTATCTAATAAATATAAAAATTTGTCTTTAATAATCTAGGAGTGCTCATGGAGTTTAGCGTAAAGAGCGGCAGCCCCGAGAAACAACGTTCAGCTTGTATCGTTGTCGGTGTATACGAACCACGTCGTTTATCTGGTATCGCGGAGCAATTGGATAAAATCAGTGAAGGTTATATCAGTAACCTACTTCGACGCGGTGATTTAGAAGGCAAACCTGGACAGATGCTTTTATTGCATCATGTACCAAACGTACTCAGTGAGCGCGTTTTGTTAGTTGGTTGTGGCAAAGAGCGTGAACTAGATGAACGCCAATACAAACAAATCATAACTAAAACCATTAACACCTTAAACGAAACAGGTTCTATGGAAGCAGTCTGCTTCTTAACAGAACTGCACGTTAAAGGTCGCGACACTTATTGGAAAGTACGCCAAGCTGTTGAAACAACTTATAACAGTTTATATAGCTTTGATACTTTAAAAACCCGAAAAGGTGAAACTCGTCGTCCATTACGTAAAATGGTATTCAATGTGCCAACGCGTCGTGAGCTAACCATTGGTGAACGCGCAATCGATCACGGAATGGCCGTTGCTGCTGGTATGGACTTGTGTCGTGATGTGGCAAACATGCCACCAAACATCTGTAATCCTGCTTACCTTGCTTCACAAGCCCGTCAAATTGGCGAAGTTCATGACAATTTAACCGTGACCACCATTGGCGAAGAGCAAATGGCTAAACTGGGTATGAACTCATACTTAGCGGTTGGCCGTGCAAGTGCTAATGAATCAATCATGACTGTGATGGAGTACAAAGGCGCAGTAGATGAAACTGAAAAGCCAATTGTACTTGTCGGTAAAGGTCTAACATTCGATTCAGGCGGAATTTCATTAAAACCAGGCGATGGCATGGATGAGATGAAATATGACATGGGCGGTGCAGCTGGTGTTATCGGCGCAATGAAAGCGCTATGTGAAATGAACTTGCCAATCAATGTTATCGGTATACTTGCGGGTTGTGAAAACATGCCTGCGGGCGATGCTTACCGCCCGGGTGACATTCTAACCACAATGTCAGGTCAAACTGTTGAAGTACTTAATACTGATGCTGAAGGCCGTTTAGTGTTGTGTGATGTGTTGACCTATGTTGAACGTTTCGACCCTGAACTCGTTATTGATACAGCCACCTTAACTGGCGCTTGTGTTATTGCTCTAGGCAAACATGCATCAGGTTTATTCTCATCTCATAACCCATTAGCTCACGAGCTATTGAATGCGGGTGAACAATCTGGTGACCGTGCATGGCGTATGCCGATTTGGGATGAATACCAAGAAATGCTAGAAAGCCCATTTGCTGACATGACTAACTTAGGTGGTCGTCCAGCAGGGTCTATTACTGCAGCATGTTTCTTATCTCGCTTTACTAAGAAATATAACTGGGCACATCTTGATGTTGCTGGTACTGCTTGGAACAGTGGTGCAAATAAAGGCTCAACGGGTCGCCCGGTACCAATCTTAAGCCAATTCCTTATTAATCGTGCAGGCGTAGATCAAGGCGAATAAGCCTTATTTACACAAGCCGATATATTGAGCTTTCTAATAAAAGGTGAAGAAGTGTTTCTTCACCTTTTTTATTTTTCTAAATGAATTAAATAACAAACACGTCTAATTGTTAATTTAACCCCTGTACGCCCTAGCCCCAAGAGTTGCTTTTAGTGTAAAATCCGTCTTTACTTCGTCAAATATAGTAAAAGCATGCCAAAGACTCTGTTTTACTTAATGCCCACCATCAATACACAGCCAAGTGCTATCGAAAGTGTATTGTTAAGTGCCTGCCAATTAGCAGAAAAGCATTATCGTCAGCAGCAACTAATTTATATTCATTGCCAAGACAAGCAGCAGGCATACGCCATTGACGAATTACTTTGGCAATTTGAGCCAACGGCTTTTGTTCCCCACAATTTAAAAGGGGAAGGACCGGTAACGGGCTCACCAGTTGAGATTGGTTTTGATAAGTTAGGCGCTAATAAAAGTCGTCAATTACTCATCAATCTTGCAGAACAAGTGCCATCATTTGCGGTTAACTTTCCGCATATTATCGATTTTGTTGCTAATGATGATGCGCTTAAACACATTGCGCGTGCTCGCTATCGAGAGTACAAGCAACTAGGCATTGAGCTCACAACAACTGAGTTCACTGGCGTTTAAGTCAGTTGATTCGTTAACAATACCAACTATTAATTTAGATTGAGAAAACAAAAATCCCATGGAAAAAACATATAATCCGCAGTCAATAGAGCAATCTCTTTACCAAAACTGGGAAGAGCAAGGCTACTTCAAACCACATGGCGATGAGTCAAAAGGTAATTATTGCATCATGATCCCGCCACCAAACGTGACGGGGAGTTTGCACATGGGTCATGCATTCCAAGACACCATTATGGATACGTTGACTCGTTACCAGCGTATGAAAGGTAAAAACACCCTTTGGCAAGTGGGTACCGATCACGCAGGTATCGCAACTCAAATGCTGGTTGAGCGTAAAGTTTTTGCAGAAGAAGGCTTAGGCCGTCACGATTTAGGTCGTGAAAACTTCATCGACCGTATCTGGGACTGGAAAAAAGAGTCTGGTGGAACCATCACAAAACAACTACGTCGCCTTGGCGCATCGGTAGATTGGGAACGTGAACGTTTTACTATGGATGAAGGCATGTCAGAAGCCGTACAAGAAGTGTTTGTACGCTTATATGATGATGAATTGATTTACCGTGGTAAGCGACTAGTAAACTGGGATCCTAAACTGCACACCGCAATTTCTGATCTCGAAGTTGAAAATAAAGAAAAGCAAGGCAGCATGTGGCATTTCCGCTACCCGCTAGCTGACGGCGCACTAACTGCTGACGGTAAAGACTACTTAGAAGTGGCCACCACTCGTCCAGAGACCATGTTAGGTGACAGCGCCGTTGCAGTTCATCCTGATGACGAACGATACCAATCATTAATTGGCAAATTCATTTTGCTGCCAATTGTAAACCGCCGCATTCCAGTTGTTGCTGATGACTATGTTGACATGGAGTTTGGTACAGGTTGTGTGAAAATCACTCCAGCTCATGACTTTAACGATTATGAAGTCGGTAAACGTCATGCCCTGCCTATGTTTAACATATTAACCATCAATGCAGACATTCGCAGTCAGGCTGAAGTCGTCAACACTGATGGCACTGCAAACAACGAGCTAGATAACAGCTTACCTGAGCGTTATGCCGGTCTTGAGCGCTTTGCAGCACGTAAAGCCATTGTTGAAGAGTTCGAGACACTAGGTTTATTAGGTAAAATCGACCCTCACGGATTAAAAGTGCCATACGGCGATCGTTCTGGCGTGGTAATCGAGCCATTACTGACCGACCAATGGTATGTATCAGTTGCACCTATGGCGAAAACAGCTATGGAAGCCGTAGATAACGGTGATATCAAGTTTGTGCCTCAACAATACGAGAACATGTACAACTCTTGGATGCGCGATATTCAAGACTGGTGTATTTCGCGTCAACTTTGGTGGGGACACCGTATCCCAGCTTGGTATGACGAGTCAGGTAAAGTGTATGTTGGCCGTGACGAAGCAGAAGTTCGTACTAAGCATAAATTAGATGATTCTGTGGTATTACGCCAAGACAACGATGTATTAGATACTTGGTTTAGCTCAGCGTTATGGACATTCTCAACTTTAGGTTGGCCGAAAAATACTGAAGAGCTAAAGGCATTCCATCCAACAGATGTGTTGGTGACTGGTTTTGATATTATCTTCTTCTGGGTTGCCCGCATGATCATGATGACCATGCATTTCATCAAAGATGAAAATGGTAAACCTCAAGTGCCTTTCAAAACGGTTTATGTCACTGGACTTATCCGTGATGAAGCCGGTAATAAGATGTCTAAATCTAAAGGTAATGTTCTTGATCCACTAGACATGATTGACGGCATCGACCTTGAGTCACTAGTTGAAAAGCGTACTGGTAATATGATGCAGCCTAAAATGGCCGCTAAAATTGAAAAAAGTACCCGTAAAGAATTTAGCGAAGGCATAGAAGCACACGGCACCGATGCCCTTCGTTTTACATTAGCCTCTATGGCATCAACGGGTCGCGACATTAACTGGGACATGAAACGCCTAGATGGTTATCGCAGCTTCTGTAACAAAATTTGGAATGCTTCACGCTACGTATTAATGAACACCGAGGTTCAAACTGAAGGTGCTGATGAAGATGCTATTGGTGAAGCGTTAGATTGTGGTCAACTATTAGTTGATGGCAAACAAGGTGAAATGGAGCTATCACTTGCTGATCGCTGGATTATCGGCTTGTTTAATCAAACCGTTAAAGCTTATGACGATCACATGGCTAACTACCGTTTTGATCTTGCTGCTAACACTATTTACGAGTTCACTTGGAACCAATTCTGTGACTGGTACTTAGAGCTAACTAAGCCTGTTATGCAAAGTGGCACTGAAGCTCAGCTTCGCGGTACTCGCCATACTCTGGTTACAGTATTAGAGCAAATGCAGCGCTTAATGCATCCAATGATGCCTTACCTTACTGAAACCATTTGGCAGCGTGTAAAACCGCTTGCTGGTGTTGAAGGTGAGACATTGATGCTGGCTCAATTCCCAGAATTTGATGCAGCTAAAGTTGATGCCGAAGCAATGGAAGACCTTGAGTGGGTTAAGCAAGTGATTACCGCGGTCCGTAACATTCGTGCCGAATTAAACATTGCGCCTTCTAAACCACTTAATGCTTTACTACGTGGCGTAACTGAGCAAGACAAGGCTCGTCTTGAAGCGAATCAAACCTTCTTCAAAACACTAGCCAAACTTGAGTCAATGACTGTTCTAGCTGATGGTGAAACTGCGCCAATGTCTACCACACAACTTGTGGGTGACATGGAATTACTGATTCCTATGGCAGGTTTAATTGATGTCGCTAAGGAAGTGGCTCGCATTGACAAGTTACTTGAAAAAGCTGCAGGTGAATTTAAGCGCATCGAAGGCAAGTTATCTAATCAAGGATTTGTTGCTAAAGCGCCTGCTGCCGTAATTGAGAAAGAACGTGCTAAGCAAGCTGAATATCAACGTGATATTGAAAAGCTTACTGAGCAGAAGGCTGAACTTGCTAAATTAGAAGGCTAACTAATTCACAAAATCGTGAATAAATAGCAGCGTTAAAAAGCCATCAATGTCCGTTGATGGCTTTTTTATTGGGTGTTAAGCGTTAATCGACTCTAAACAGCTAACCCATTATTGCTCATTCACACTCAAGGTATATTGGGGATACTTAAACCCTTGACTCGACTTCTTATTTGCCACCACCTTTGCCCCAATATCTATGTACTCTCCAGCTATCCCAGGATTATCTAACCCCAATACAGGAAATGTTTTATAAGTGGTGTTTTTATAACGGATCTTAAAGTTTTTGAGTTGGATTAATGGTTCATTATCTAAACTCATAAAGTTGATATCAATGGGAGAAGAACCATCAGAGGTAATAAAATATCGGCCTTGATAATAGTCATTATCCAGCAAAGTAGAATTAGTTGAATTACCAATTGCGCCTTTCCAATTCACGACTACAGTAGTGCTAGAACCGCTATTTTGTAGAACTGTGGGAAATTTTATTGGTTGAATTTCAGTGATGGCTATTTGTGCTGAGGCGGTCAAGCTTATTAAGCTCGAGCACAAAGCTAACAAACATAATTTTAAAGCGTCAAATGGTTTAATAACACAATCAGTAAACCGCATAAATATATTGCCCGTGTAAATTTATTTTTATTATCAACACATTAGAAACCTAAGGATCAAAAAAACCGATTTAAGGTAAAAGTAAGCCCCAACAGCACATTAATACAAACCTTCTGAATGTATCACTTTGTACAAACTTCAACATCTTCTCAATCTAATCATAAAAAATCAACAATCAAAGTAATTTGGCATTGTTCTTTTATCAATTCAGTCGATACAAATAAAGTCACTATACAATACAAATTCAGTTTTAAAAGCGCACACAACAGATTAAAAAACAACCACACAATCACTGTCATAAAAGTTTAACATTACGCATAAAACATACATAAACAGTGTATTTATAGAACTGCCCGCACTAAAAGCTGTATTTAAAAACCTCAAAACCTATGGTTTATAGTTTTGATTTTCAGCAAGTTAAACACTAGTTTGAAATCTAATACTTTTTAACTATTCACCCCATATTCACCTAGGTTATAAATTAGAACTTTCAGTTACATCAAAAGTACACCCTGAAATTGTAATCAAAGTGTTGCAAAATATTTCAACAATGTTACTTTGACTTTGCCCTGCAAATAAGTCGTTGTTTAAATACGATAATTATCCGCACAAAAAGTATGGGCTATTAAAACTATAATATTTTACCTTGGAACATAAAAATGACTAAAAAAATACTATTATCTACAGTTATAGCTTCAACATTACTTCTTTCTACTCAAGCCGGTGCAGAAGATGCGACAGGCACAGCAAATTTCAACTTAGTTTACCCAATCACAGTCGCTCAAACTGAGCAAATGGAATTCGGCGACGTATCTATTGCAGCTGATGGACAATGTGCTTTAGATTATTCAGACACCACTTCTGGCGCAGCTTGTGTTGCAGGTGGTAATACTGCCAATACCGGTTTATTCACAGTAACAGCTGCAGATGGCACGGTTAACTTATCGCTTTCAGCTGCAGATACTTCTGTATCTGGTGTCACTTTCACGCCAACACTTGCTAGTGCAACTGGTACTGTGGCTAGTAACACACTTGCTGTTGACGTAGGTGGTACATTGGATATTGTTGCAGCAAGTGCTGCTCCAGGTACACACGCACTAACTTATACGCTTTCAGTAACCTACTAATATTATTGATTTTTAATATTAGTAACTTACAAATAGGTGGTTAATCTATTTAAGAAAACGTAAACTAAATCCCGTAGTGGTTTTACGGGATTTAATTCTTATATCTCAACTGATTTACAAAACAAGCTCGAAGTAAGCTAACAATAAAAAATTATAATAATTGCAACATGTTGCATATAAATTTAGCTGGGCATTGCCATGAAAAAAATATTCCTTCTTGCCACTTTGGTTCTCTTTTTAGTTCCAAGTGTGTATGCAAACCTTTTAGTTACCCCCACACGCGTTGAACTCGATAATAAACGCGATAAGAGTGCCGTGTTTTCATTGGTTAACAAAAGCAGTGAAACTTCACGCTATGAAATTTACCTTGAAGATAAACGGTTATTAGATTCTGGTGAGTTTGAACTGCTCGAATCTGAGGTTCCCTCTACATCCTTGACCCCTTTTACTCGCTATTCACCAAGGAGAGTCAGTTTGTCACCCGAGCAAGGTACCCGAGTCCGTCTTGCTGTAAGACCACCAAAAGATATTAAATCAGGAGAATATCGAAGCTACATTGTGTTTCATCAAATTCCACTTGCTTCTACCACTGAATCAGAAGCAAGTAAGCCATCTGACACAATGAAACTATCGGTTACTGCCTACTTACGTATTGCTATTCCTGTGATCATGCGTGTAGGGCAGTTAACAGCTGAACTCACTATCGAGTCTAACGGTCTCAATATTCAAGACGATAAACAGCAGTTAATTGTCGAAATCGTCCGTGAAGGACAAAGAAGCAGTTATGGTGATGTAGAGGTGTTTGATGCTGATACTAACGAACTTTTGGGTAGTTTGAAAAATGCGTCTATTTATACTGAGAATGAACGTCGTTCTTTTGCAATTACACTGAATGAACCTCTAAAACCCAATACCAAACTATTGGTAAAATACATCGAAAATGATGGTTTATTTGAAGCAAAAACGGTTGAGCAAACCGTTAATTTTTAATGTTTAAAAAGGACATTCATTGATAATAACTCTTAACTGATTAATCCTACCGTGATCAAACGGAAGATAAATCGATTAGCAAAATATGCTTTAGCCATTAGCTTACTTTTGTTTTATATCGAATTAGTCAATCCAGGGCTTGAGTCTTTAAAGCCCTGGAAGTCAGATCAACACACTTTTTTATCATCACTTGAGCTCCCTCCTCCATCGCAACAAATAACAAGAGCTAGAAAAATTCATGAGCCTGAAGCTATAAAGGAAATCATTCTAAATCCGTCTATAGCTAGGAGTTATCACGCAAAAAGTGATAGTGCAATTAATGATATTGCCATTAATAATAGTGTCGTTAGTAATAACGCTGACAATACAGATAATGAAAATCAAATAACCCCAGCACAAGTGGTCAGTAAGTCTGCTTTTTCCACTGGAATGCCGCAAGAAACAATCAACAAATTAGACAATAGAAAATTAATTGAAGCAGAACATAACAATGTTCAAACTCAAAGCATCAAGACGCCCCACTCATCCAATCTTACACAACAAAATATGGCCGTAAGTACAGTAACCGCCCCTATTTATCTTTCGTCACAGCCATCGAGTTCGTTAGCTATTCATCCAGAAGAAACTAGTACTAAACACGCTATTTCTCAAGACTCTATTTCTAAACAGCCTATTCCAAAGCAGCCCATTTCTACACCTGAAGTGGCTAGCCCTAAAGTAAATGAATTAACTTGCTCAGGATTAATTAATCGAACCTACATTTCATCTGCTGCAAATGAAGAGCAATTTCTTGTCAGTCAATTTAACTATGGTAGTGAACGCTTAAGTGATGAAATGTTCATTTATCAAAACGATGGAGTTGTATATCTGCCCATGCAATTTTTAGCAGATATCCTGATGATGCCGTTACAAACAGAAATGTATCCACTCAGTTTGACCGGTTGGTATTTAACAACAGATAACCCTGTGGAAATTAACCAGGGGCTTATGCGCTTTACAGCCCAAAATAGCGATTGCGAACACAGCGCAACTCAAGTGTATTTTGATGATTGGGATTTATATCTAGATATTTCTGTGGTTAAGCAGATAACAGGATTAGAGATTAAATTTGATCACGCAAGACAAATGCTCGAAATAACTGAAAACACGCTAGTCCCTTTAAGCCAATTACTCGCTCGACAAAAACGCTATCAACAATTCAACGACCAGCAAAAAGCGAACACACCAACAAATCAACGCCACATTAACACCCAATACGCTAACTTGGGTGATTTAGCGCTGCATGCTGATTTAGGTGTATCCCAACGTAAACAAACAGACACACAAGAACCCAGATTTGATGGTTTCATCCAAGCTCGTACTCATCTTTTAGGTCACAGCGCCTACGCAGGGTATTCATGGTCAGACTATGGAGAAAGTCTGAATGCTTATATTGAAAAACAAATGGCTGATACTTGGGTTAACTATTATAGACTTGGCAGTATCGACTCCCATAACTTAGCACTTGTTTCCAGTTCAAACACTGGTGAGGGTGTCGTTATTAATGCTGGCGATGCTTTTACTGATGATATTCGATACCTCGTCATTGATGGCGAGTTAGAACCAGGTTGGGATGTAGAACTTTATCGAAATGGCGGTTTAATTGGCGTACAACGAATTACGGATAACGGCCAATACCGATTTGAACAAGTCCCCTATTATATTGGCTTAAACCAATATCAACTTCGTTTTTTCGGCCCCAATGGCGAAACCCGCACAGAATCTTTCAGTAAGTTACTAGACCCTTCGCAAATGAAAGCCAATAGCTTTGGAATGAATTTTGGGGCAATGCAGCGTGAACAAGATAATTTAAAGCAAGTTTATGCTAGTGCAAACTGGGCGGTTACAGATAATTTTACAGCTGGGCTTGCCATCATTGAGCAACAGATATCAAAAGATAAATGGCTTTTCAATCCGACTGTCACTCTAAATCTTTTGACAGATAATAGTGTATGGCAGCTTAACCTCACGGGTAATAAAACGGGTACAGCGGCCAACCTCATCGCCCAAGGCAGTAACGAGTTAATTGACTGGCAAACAGAATGGGCAAAATATAATGATTTTGAATCTTGGGATAATCAAGACAATCAGCTAAAACAACTCGCCAGCGTTAATTTAAGTGGTAACTTAGAGCACACAAACATGAGCTGGGCGCTCAGTGGCCGCTGGCAAGACCAAAACCTAGGTAGCGATAGTTTGTTTATTGCGGCTACGGTTGCAGGCCAATTGCAGCACCTATCATTAAGCAATGAATTGAGTTGGCAAAATATCGCTAGCAGTGAGGTGTGGGCAAACAGACTTGCGCTTTCAGGTCGGATTGATGATTGGTATTTACGAAGCTACGCAGATCTTGCTCTGATACCAGATACAGAATTAACTCAGCTCGTATCCAATGTCAGCACTTCATTTACCGACAGCAGTAACTATCAATTTGAAGTTCGCTATCAACCTATGGCTAGCGCAGAAGTCACTGTTAAGAATTCTTTATCTTACTTTTTAGATGCAAGCACCCTTAGGTTTTCTGTTGAAAATGACTCTGAAGGCGACTGGTTTGCACAATTCAAATGGAGTAGCTCCGCGCTGTTAATCGCAGCCGATAATACTTGGCTATTGGATCGAGTAAGCCATTTAAATACGGGGAGTGTTAAAATAATTGCCTTTCAGGATGATAATAATAATGGCCTATTCGATGACAATGAACTGGCCATGAGTGGACTGCAATTTTCCGGTCACACCAATGCTGATAGTGAAACCGATGATAATGGTCAACTTCTCATAACCCATATTCAAACATCAAGACCTCATAAACTTGTACTAAATGAACGTTCACTGCCCGATCCTTTTTTATTACCCCTTAACAGTACTTTAATAATTCAAGCCCATCCGGGCAATGTTGCGGAAGTGCTTTTCCCCGTGTTGTTTACAGCAGAGTTAGACGGCGAAGTGTTCTATGATGACGGTGTCGCTGCCAAAGGAATACCTATCACCCTTATCGATAAACAAGAGGCTAAATATCATGCGCGAGTAGAATATGACGGAGTCTTTATCTTTGAGCAATTGGTGCCAGGTGAATATCAAATAGAAATAAACAAACAACGACAATCGCAATCCATTACGCTCGCGCCAGGCGAATATGTGACCTTCCCCACACAAACACTCAAGCGAGAATCTAAATAACAACAATATACTGCGTATATATCCACCAACGACTACAATTAATCTATCGCACCGATTGGGAAAAGCTTGTGTCCTTATTTATCTTAACAACAGCTATAGCCCAAGCTCACTTTACCCTCGTGTCTCCAATTGCAATCGAGCAAACTCAAGCAATAAACCTAGGAATAATTAGCAATCAAATCAGCGTTAACTGTCAGCTCGATCAGTTTTCCCGCCAAGGTTCTGGTTGTATTAGCTCTGACAATCAATTAGGCCAGTTTGCTATTAGCGGTCACGAACAAGCATTGATTAATGTTGTGGTATACCCAAGTGATAATGCCAATATCGCCTTTACCCCAATTTTACCCAATGGCACCCAACAACAGTCATTTTCTTTATCAGATTCCACAACCGTAATTGAAGTTGGCGGAAAAGTAGATGTCATTGATGACAAACTGACAGGACTTCAACAAGTCAGTTACACAATTGAAGTTAATTACCAATAAGCAGCTTTACTTGCACTGAGTCGAATTTTAGAGTTCATGTAGCAATATCAACATAAAAAGATGATTTAAGGCTGTTTTATTAGTCAACAGCAACGATTTGCTGTATAAGCATCGCCTCTAGAATATTTTTCAATTTTTGTGGAATTTGGCTAACGACTTAATCCATATGATACCGCGCTAATTGATAGTTAACTTTTACTTTTTACCGATAGGCAGATACGAATATGTCAGACAAATTTTTCTTTAAAGGCCGTCAAACGCCAAAACCTGCCTACGGCGAAAGTGGCTACAACACTAAACGCCAAGCTAAAATTGGAACCGCTACCAACCCGCTGAAATTAACCGTGCAAAATGAAAGCCGTATGCATGAAGTTCAGCTCATAGTTGAGCAGCATAAGTTATTGGCTAATATCACAATTAACCCAGAAGTTGCCGAAGATATCCTGCAATTAGAAGGGATTTTAAATAAACCCAAAGCAGTCATTGCTGAAGCAAAAATAAACCGCAACGATCCATGCACTTGTGGTAGTGGCAAAAAATATAAGAAGTGTTGTGGTTAATCCCATCACTAAAGCGTTTTCCCGCTCAATATAAACCCTCCTGTGTAAAGGTGCCACTCAGCACCAGTCTCTCATAGAAGCAAACAATAAAAATCGAAGCTAAATAATATTTGGCTTCGATTTATTTTTGTTATGAAAACATCTTTAATTTGTGAAATATTATAAGCTTAATTCCGTTCTTATTTTGCTAAGTCATAGTGTGCTTGGTAAAGGGCAACACTTTTATCAGCAGGTTAGATATCTCAACCAAAGTGATACTAGGGGTCAAAGTGAACACAGTCATAGCAGTAAAGTCGCTAATAACAACAAACATAAAGTTTAGCGCATTAATAAGTGCAACAATCAGCACCCTAGTCAGCTTACCAACAATGAGTCAGCAATTTCTTTTAGTTGATGCCAATACTTCTCCTATGGCAAATATGGTGGTCTATCTTACCCCCATGACACCAAAACCTGCTGACGCCCTATTACCTGCTAGGCCCCCTGTTGAAGTACATCAACAAAACAAACAATTTAGCCCCTATATCACCGTTATCCAAAAAGGTTACCAGCTCAAGTTTGTTAATGACGATGATATTACCCACCATATTTATTCAGCTTCAGGGCCAAAGCGATTCTCGTTTAAACTACGTAAAGATAATGCCCAAAAAGATATGGTGTTCGATCAAGCAGGTCATATTTCGATGGGCTGTAATATACATGACTGGATGAGTGGTCACGTATTAGTGGTCGACACACCATTTTATGCTGTCACCAATAATCTAGGTCATGTCGAGTTTGACTCTGTCCCTGATAATGAATATCAGCTCAACATCTGGCATCCTCAATTACAAATTGAAGATAATAAATATAGCCAAACAGTTAGCACCCCATTACCTGAAGCCCTAACAATACAAATAAATGCCTCTATGGATGACATTCCTAGTCAACAAAGTTTAGATGACTTTGACTTTCTGGAAGGGTACTAATGCTAAAAATGCTTAAATCGTTCAACAGTATTCAAACTCGCATTTTTGCCTTTTTTATGGTGCTTTTAATCGCAGTGCAGGCAATCTCGTTTGCCATTACTTATTACACTAATAAGCGCCTAGAGCAGCACCAACTTGCAAACCAACTTTCTGTGGCAGAGTTAGTTTTTAAGTCTGAATACGACAATCGAAATTATTATTTATCTGCTTTTGCGGAAACTGCAGCGAAAGATTTTGGCCTTAAAGATGTCTTTATTGACGATGACAGCCGTAGCTTTCTCGTCGCATTAAACAATCATCGAAAACGCATCAATGCAGATCTTGCCATTGCCGTTGATATTGAAGGAAAAGTCATCGGTCAATTACTCACTACCCCAGATGGGCCAAATCAGGGAAAAGTAAAGGTTGGCCCTGAGCAAGACAAAGCATTCCGTATGTCATTGGCGACGGAATTTGAGACTATTAGCCCTTTATACCCTCTCGAGAACCATGTTTATCAGCTACGTTTCTCGCCATTAACCAGTGGAGCTTCAAACATCATAGGTTGGGTGGGATTTGGTTATGTCATCGGTGATGAGTTAACTCAGTCACTATCACAACAAACAGGTCTAAACACAGGATTCGTACTCACTGCTGAGCAGTACACTAATCAGTTAATCAGCCTATCAAGTTCAAGTTTTTCTAAAACAGACAACCAAGTCATATCCGATTTTATTAAGCAAAATCAACCCCATGATGATTATATTTTATGGCAATCTGATTTAGGTGAAGTCAGCCTAAAAGACAATGATGAACGCCAACTACATGCTTTCATGTTTTTAAGTCGCAGTGATGCACTAGAATCAGCGCAAAAACATTGGTTTCAACAAGTTTTACTTATTCTACTGATGTTACCAATTTCTTTATTTGTTGCATTTGTTATCGCTAGAGGCGTAACTAAACCCCTTACGCTACTCATTAAACAAGCAAGGTTCATTGCCAAGGGGAATTATAATTCTAAAGTCGAGGTTGGTAGCAGCGCGGAGATGCACGAGCTAGCAGAAGAAATTACCGCGATGCAACAGGCCATATTAAGTCGAGAAAACAAAATTACTTTTCAGGCCTATCATGACCCTCTTACAAGTCTTGGCAACAAAAACGAGCTTATACGAGTCACTTCAAATTGGTTTGAAGATAAGTCGCCTATCGCTATCTGTTTAATCAACATTCGCAGAATGACAGAAATAAACGGTACTTTAGGTCATATCGTTGGCGATGTTGTCATCAAAGAAATTGGACGACGTTTAGCAAGCTTTGATGAAATTGATTTAGTGTGTCGTTTAAGTGGAGATGAATTTGTACTGGCTATCGAACATACAGAACAAAAAACACTGACAGCATTAATTAAAAAAATCCAGCGAAGCGTTGAAACTGAGTTTTGCTATCAAGATATCTCTTTGCACTTACAAACCACCATAGGGATCAGCTTTGTTTATTACCCTAGCGATCTTGAAACCTTATTACGCCAAGCTGATACCGCGCTTCAACATGCCAAGAAAAATCGTTTACACCTACAAATCTACCACCAGCAAATAGATGTTAATACCTTAGACAGGCTTCAGTTAGTTAATGATTTAAAACCTGCTATCGAACAAGATGAGCTAGTGCTGTTCTACCAACCTAAACTCGACTTAACACTGAATAAAGTCACTCATGTTGAAGCATTAGTTCGCTGGCAACACCCTGTCAGAGGCATGATCCCCCCAGATAGCTTTATTTCCATCGCAGAACAAATGGGTCAAATGAATGCCTTAACACAGTGGGTGATTAATGAAGCATTGGATCAATACCTTCGTTGGCAACAGCAAGGCATTGAGCTTGCTATCGCAGTGAATATTTCACCTGAAAATTTAAAAGATAATCAGTTCTGTGATTACGTATTACAGACCATAAAAGATAAACGCGTGCCGATTGAGGCGCTCACACTGGAAATCACCGAAGATGCGGTTGTTGCCGATCCTGAGCATGCCATCAAACAATTAACAGAGCTTAAGCAACACGGTCTAAAACTGTCTATTGATGATTATGGCACGGGTTATTCTTCATTAGCGCAACTTAAACAGTTACCTGTTGATGAACTCAAAATTGATAAGTCATTTGTGCAAAACCTTATGATTAATGAAGACGATCAAATCATTGTTAACTCAACACTACAGCTTGCCCATAATTTAGGGCTAAAAGTCGTGGCAGAAGGGATTGAAGATGAGGGTTCACTAAAATGGTTAACGCAGCGTGGCTGTGAAATGGGACAGGGTTTTTATCTTTCAAAACCAGTCGATGCTACTCGGTTGACTCAGTGGTTAACTCAGTCTAGTTACAGCTAACTAGGCAAGTCCGTAATAATTTAAAATAATAAGGTTCACGGATGAAAAAATGGATTTTGATATTATGTTTAAGCAGCTATGGCGCTATAGCTGCAGATCATCATATATCTGGCATCATTGATGTAAGAGCCAGTTACACTGACGGAACTCAATCTTATGTCGACGGTGGCTTAGGAAAGTTTCGATTTGATGATGGTAGCCAACTATCACTTTCCCAAGTTGGCCTTACCTATAAAGTAGATTGGGAAAATGCTCTCTCAGCACATGTTACCGCTAATGGT
This sequence comes from Shewanella goraebulensis, assembly GCF_030252245.1. NCBI lineage: Bacteria > Pseudomonadati > Pseudomonadota > Gammaproteobacteria > Alteromonadales > Shewanellaceae > Shewanella > Shewanella goraebulensis. The sequence goes on along the minus strand of NZ_CP126972.1, from coordinate 1,426,743 downwards.
TATGTCGATGGTAACCGAAATAGTGTTGGGATTACTGAAGCTTTTATAAATTATCGAAGTTTACCTTGGGAAAATGGTTTAAGAATAAAAACCAGATTAGGCCTAATGTACCCAGACATTTCATTAGAAAATATCGCTACAGCTTGGTCATCGCCTTATACCTTAAGTTATTCAGCCATCAACAGCTGGTTAGGTGAGGAGTTTCGTCACCTTGGCGCTGAAGTCACCCTTGAGCGTTTAGGGAAATTTCATTCATCTAAACATGATTTAGCTTTATCTGCATCAGTGTTTCAACACAATGACACTGCAGGAGCCATGCTTGCCTGGCATGGCTGGACTGTCAGTTCCCGTCAAACTTTGCTGCATGAGTCATTGCCATTAAGCAATATGCCTAGCCTTGAAGGAGGCAGCTTAGATGAACAAGCCAAAGAGTCAGATCCCTTTATTGAGCTAGATAATCGCTTTGGTTATCACATACATGGCCAATGGAAAATGAAAGGGAATGGCGAGGTATCACTAGGTTATTATGATAATAATGCCAATACTCGTATCGTAAAAGATGGCCAATACGCTTGGCTAACTCAGTTCTCACATGCGGGTCTTAAATGGCGTTTACCTTATAACATTGAGTTAATTAGCCAATTAATGCTCGGCAGTACATTAATGCAGTCGCCTGACGGTATTGATGTCGTCAACAATGATTATCAAGCCGCATTTATTCTAATAAGCAAACGCTGGGATAAACATCGTGTTAGTGTTCGAGCTGAAGATTTTGAAGTATCGGACAATGATGCCACCCTTGACGATAACAACAATGAACAAGGCAATGCCCTTACTTTGTCTTATCAATATCGCTTGCAAAAAAGCTGGTTTATCCAAGCAGAATACAATCGAATTGACTCTACTCGCGATGCAAAAGTTGAACAAGGTTTACCACAAGAGCTACTTGAACAACAATGGCAACTAGCCACTCGTTGGTATTTTTAATGAGCCGCTTGTTTTCCTAATCTAGTCGGCCTATTTTTGCTTAAATCATGACTGAGGCTTTGACACTGCGCTGAATGTTAAATTCATCTACTGCTGAGGTTTAACTGGTTAAATTAAAATCTGAAGAACGGTTATCCAAAATCAAAAAAGCATCAACTTGACTGATAATACATCGACATTTCAGTTATCTAAGTATTTCTTCGCGGCAAATATCCGTCCAAAATTTTAACATTCGTCATAAAGTGCAATTTTTATCACAGTTCTTTTGTATTTTGTTTCAAATTAGGTAAAGTGTCTGCCAGCTTATTGTTAATAATAATTATAATAAAGGGTGAAATATGAGTGATAATTCACACTCAGGCAACGACCTAAGTGAAGTTAAACAGCTGGGAATGTGGGCATCGATCGCCAGTCTCAGTTATATTTTTTGGATCGTCGGCGGCATGGAGCTGGTTGAACGTATCGCTTACTATGGCGTAAAAGCCAGTGCAGGCCTTTATGCGAAAGCGCCAACTTCTGAAGGTGGTCTAGGTATTAGCCTTAGCGATTATGGTGTCATCATCGCTATTTGGGCATTTATGCAAACCTTTATTCCCGTGTTTACTGGCGGTATTTCAGATCGTGTAGGCTACAAAGAAACGATTTTTGCCTCAACGATTATCAAAATCGCTGGCTACTTAGTGATGGCCCTATTCCCAAGTTTTTATGGCTTCTTGTTCGGTGCCATCTTGTTGGCTGCGGGTACCGGGATCTTTAAACCCGGCATACAAGGAACCTTAGTCCTCTCAACCGGAAGACAAAATACTTCAATGGCTTGGGGGATATTCTACCAAGTGGTTAATATTGGTGGTTTCCTTGGTCCATTAGTCGCTGTTCACATGCGTCAGCTTTCGTGGGACAACGTGTTTTACGCTTGTGCGGCAATCATTTCATTTAACTTCCTATTTTTACTGGCCTATAAAGAGCCAGGTAAAGAAGAACGTTTAGAACGTAATCGTAAAATTAAATCTGGCGAAATTAAGCAAGAAGCTTTGTGGCGCGATGCATTAAACGAGCTTAAAAAGCCTGTGGTTATTTACTACATGTTGGTGTTTGCAGGCTTCTGGTTCTTATTTAACGCCCTATTCGATGTCTTGCCGATTCACATTGCCGAATGGGTTGATACCAGCGTGATTGTGACCTCGCTATTTGGTCCTGAAGGCACGTCCAATGGCTTTTTCCAGTTTTGGTTAGGACTTGATAATACGGGTACTAAGGTGATGCCAGAAGGCATGCTTAACCTTAATGCTGGCATGATCATGACGACTTGTTTCTTGGTGGCGGCACTTACTGCTAAATACCGTATTACTACTGCAATGCTCGGTGGCTGCTTGTTAAGTATCCTTGCCTTTGTGTTTATTGGTGCAACTAATGCCGCATGGATGATAGTTCTGGCAATTGCGATGTTCTCGTTTGGCGAAATGATGATAAGCCCAAAGAAAAACGAGTTTATGGGGAATATTGCTCCTGAAGGTAAAAAAGCCATGTATCTAGGCTTTGTGATGTTACCTCAGGGGATAGGCTGGACACTAGAAGGTTACTTTGGTCCTAAGCTATATGAAATGTATGCGTCGAAAGAAGTGTTCTCATTGCAACTCCTTGCTGAACGTGGCATGAATGCGACTAAGATTGATGCAATCCCACAAGGTGAAGCTTTTACCACTCTAGTCACCTTTACTGGAGAGCCAGCACAAGAGTTAACGACCTTACTTTATAACAGCCATAACATCGGTATGGCGTGGTATATCATTGCAGCTATTGGTACGATTTCTGCGGTTGGTATTTTCCTTTATGGAAAATGGCTGTATCGATTACAGCAGAGTTAATACAAGCCAATTTAATGCTTGTTAATAAAAAGCTGACAGTGATGTCAACTTTTTTTTTGCCTTAAACCTAATGAAATAAAACCAAAGGATTTAATTTAAACTACTACGCTGCCTTTAAAATTGCGCTTGAGTCAACGTCTGTATTAACTGCTGTACCAACTTGCTTTAGCTCACCAATAGGCAAAATAACGCGACCATATTCAGCGTTCAGTACCTGGGCCATAGCGAAGTAAATTGCACTGGCACCACAGAAAATGCCTTCAAAGCCCGCAATAGTACCTATCAGTTCAGAGCCAGTGAAATCACGTGCAGCCAATAAGAAGAACAATACTGTTAGCGAACCAAATACTACTTGTTTAGCACGAGGGTAGCGCAATGAACCAACGAACATAAACGCAGTGAATACGCCCCATAATCCTAAGTACCAGCCCATAAAGCTTGCAGGACTTGCTTGTGAAATACCCATTTCAGGCATAACTAACAAACCCACTAAGGTTAACCAAAATAAGCCATATGACGTAAATGCAGTGGTTCCAAAAGTGTCACCACGCTTGAAACACATCATGCCAACGATCACTTGGCCAATACCGCCATAAAAAATACCCATGGCAAGGATCATCGCATCGATAGGGAAAAAACCTGCATTATGGATATTAAGTAAAATCGTTGTCATACCAAATCCCATTAAACCTAATGGTGCTGGGTTGGCCAGAGGCGTTGAATGAACTGATGATGTTGAGTGGGCTAATGGTGTCGACATGGAATATTCCTGCTGGAAATGACAATTAAGTCAGTCACGGCGAAAACAAAACGCCAACCCTCCCTCGTTAAACTGCCCATTTGAGTCAGTTACAAAGCAACGCTGTAGAAAGCCTACGCCGTTTAGATTAACGATGGTTAATCTTTACGGCGCTGATTTTAATCGAGGCCCATTGTGACAAGCAAATCAATGACTTTTAAACGATGAATAACCTATAGAACCAAGGTAAACAAATAGAAATTTATACACATTAAATTCAATAACTTGCATATTAACGTGCGCAAACAACCAAGCAACTGATGCCAATACTTGCTTGTTATCACTAAATTAAATAAATCGTGACACCTGTTACAGATATATGTACTTAACTAGTTTAGACCCCCCTAAATAAGTGAAGCCATGAGTGACGATTCTTGTACTTAATCACAAAAATGAACATCAGAAATGAAAAGTTACTGATTACATTTCCTGCCATTTATTAATGCAATAAATCCATGGTGGTTTGATAGTAATCATCAATAAAGGTTTAATTTATGTAAATAAAAAAGGAGCCTTACGGCTCCTTTTTACATTTCACTGCCTCTTCCAGGAATAACAGGAAATGCTAACGCTTACAAAACGCGATTGATTAATGACTAGTGCCTGAGTGCATGACATCTACACCATAAGTCTTACCTTCAGCGTGACAGGTTGAACAAGATTCAACAGGTAAATCAACAACTGAACCTGGTTCGTCTTGAACGTATGCGCCATTACTCTTGAAGTGAGCTAAAGCAGAAGCGCTAACGTGACAACTACGACAAGCTTCAGAGATTGGAGAGATAAAGCCTGCGTCAGTTTCAACAGAGCGCTTACCAGATGTCAATCCACCGTCAGCAGCAAATAATGTGCTATCGTCTTTATGACATGAATTACAGTTATTTAAAGGCGCTGAGTAACCATTTAGTTCGCCATCGGCATCACGGTAAATTGCAGGTGTGCCATCAAAATAACCAGCATGGAAGCGGTGAGATACGGTTACAAGATCACGGTTAGCAAAAGATAACCCTTCAACTGTGCCCCATATAGCATTACCGTCAGCATCAACTTCATCCGTCTTATAAACTGCAGTTGGATGATAGCTTGGAGAGCCACCTAAGTTCTCACTATGACAATAAGCACATTGGGTAAACTCAGTTACACCGTGAGTACTTTTCACATGAGTCAGGTTACCATGACAAGCATTACACTTAGCTTCGCTAATTGATGTGCGATCAGCATCTGCAAGGCGCATTTCAACCGCAGCGTCACCATCTGTTAAGTTAAAGTACTTAGTTTCAGCTTGGTTAGCGACACCGGTTTCTTCAATGTTGCCATCGTCATCGGTTGTACACGTAACAATTTCGCCATCAGCGCCACATAACTGTACTTCAGCAGTCGCGTAAATTGGCCCTACTAATAAGTCAGTAGCAAATTCAGCCTCGTTGACTACAATGCCATCAGCGCTCATTACGCCGCCAACAAAGTCCATCTTAAAGCCACCATCAGCGCCATAACCATGGGTAAGTGCACCAGTATCGGCATTAAGAGTACCAATTAACAGACCACGTCCACTGTTAGTCATGTAGTCAGCCATTGCAGCGTATGTTGTTGCGTCCAGTAGCTCGCCATTCATGCTCACTTCAGAGGTAACAACTAATGTGCTCATGCCATCAACTTCAGAATCTTCAACAACTGCAGATTGGATATCAATGATGAATTTATCAGATAACACAGCTCTATCACCGACACCATGAGCTTCCAGTGGGCTTAAGCTACCCGCACCATGACAACCAGAACAAGCCGCATCACTTTCAGGCACAATACCTAAGTGACCATCACCTGTTTCAAAGTCAACATCTGTATGACAAGACACACACGCTTCAGCGTAGACATTATCATTCCACTGAGTACCACTGTCATGACATGTAGTACATTCATTCAGCTCAGCAGGGAAACCAATTTCACCAAACATTTCTTCAGCTTCACCTTCAAGATCAAGATGATGACCAGCATGAAGTGTATGGATCATTGCATTCCAGTTAGCATTCCAACCCACTGTTGGGTCATCTTCGCCACCAGCATAAGCAGGGTTATGACACGCAACACAATTCTCTACTTTTTGGTAGTTATGATGAGCATCAATATTACCTATACGTGCGTCAGCATCATCATAACCGTCTAATTGGCCATGACACTTAATACATGCAGCATTAGATACAGAATCTTTTTCTGAAATCGCAATCTCACCAGTTGCAGGAATGAAGTCAATTGGAGTAGAAAGTAATTTGTCTGAAATAGCAGTACCTGAACTATCTACAACATTGTAGGTACGAACCATGACGCGATGAAGGCTATTTGCATCACCGTTTTCAAGTACTATCGGTGCATTGCCATCATGCTCCCAAGTACCGGTGTATGTACCAGGATTGGCTTCATCTTCAACTAAAGTACAGGCATCAACCTCTGTCCCCCAAGAATCAGCAGTACCGGTAAGCGTACAATACATGCTATAGCTAAAGTCATTCGCTAAACCATTGCTTTCCCATAAAATGGGTGCACCGGTATCGGTATCATTAGCCGCTTGATTCATCACATAAAACGCTACTTGATCTAATCCGGTAAAAGGTAATTCTTCACCTTTCGCATTTTTACCTGTTGCGGTAAATTTAACTGCAAAATCTTCACTGCCTACAACCACGATATCTTCTGGTGAAACTGTCAGCACAAAATCAGTAGCTGCATCAACTGTATCAACGACATTACCAATGGATGTACCTGGTTCGCCATCTTGCCCAGGAGCACCATCTTGTCCATCTTGCCCATCTTCGCCATCACTACAGCCTGTTAGCCCAACGGCTGTCATCAATGCCGCTGCAAGTATCGACTTTTTATAATTTTTCATCATCGTATCCCATTTTTTAAGGTATTTGACTCTGCGTTCGCAGTCGTTCAAATATAAAAGATACCTCTTTAGATGTATTAATATTGTGCTACATTTGTGATTGAAATTTGAAGATTCTTGACACAGAATTTTACAATTCGAGGTTGGTAATTTTCAAATGTGAAATTTACATAACTATATGGTTTTATTAAATTGATTGAGATCAATTTATCTTTTTTCACATTTAAAATTGAAATAAAAAAAGCGAAGGCAATATGCCTTCGCTCTAATTTATCAACTCGTAAATACGACTATGGTTTAGCTAAAAAATAGTGTTTTAATAGAGAAAATTAAAGAAACCTTAATATCAATAAAACGTGATAGAAAATTATAAGCTAATTATCTGCTTCAAAGATTCCACAATAATCGCTCTGCTTTTCTCACAATACCGACGATACGGCGTTGAGCGTTCAATAAGGTTATATTCAGGTACTAAACACTTTCCTACAAGTTTTTGCCTTTCATAAGCAGGCAGTTTTTCTACTCTAATTTCTTCAATTTTTGCCAATATCTGTGATTCTGCGGTAGACATAAAACTAAAGCTTCTCATAGTGAGTAAATGACAAAACCACTCTGAAATCGAGGTCGCTCTACTGATACTTGGGGGTTCAATTCCAGATTGACGACAGTAAATCTGAAAAGGGTCTAATTTATCATTAAAACCTTTGCCTTCAAGTATCAAGAAAGGATGATTGGCTATGTCTTCCAAACTTATATGCCCACTTTCCCAAATGGGGTGGTTACGACGGGCAACTATCGAAGTTGACTCTGATACACCGATGATTTCTGATTCTAACTCTGTCGCGCAAGCTGCGCCGAAATTAATGCCAAGATCAATATCCCCTTGGTGAATTTTTTCTTCTGAGTTTTCATTCCACAGATGTACCCTAACCTTACCTAATACATCCATAACTTCTTCACGGCCTAATGACATAGCAAGTGACGTCATGATAATTGGCGTCACTGCAATATTAAGCACATTAGATGAATTAGTTTTATTACCTGCACAAGCTATTCTTTCTATATTTGAGGCAGATTCACAAAATTCACAAATCGGGAGATATAAATGCTCAGCAAGTGCGGTCGGTTTTAAGCCTTGTTGGCGACGATAAAACAATTCGTCGTCAAAGGTCAGTCTCAAAGACGTTAAGCAGCGGCTTATTTTGGGCGCCGATACACTGAGTTCTTTGGCGGCAAGATTAGCAAAGCCAGTTTCATAGATAATTTTAAACACTAATAAACTGAATACATCCAATTCACTGATCTTTTTTAAGGCTTTTATATCCATGCCAATACCTAAAAATGATTAATTCAATAGAAGGTAGCATGAAAATTTACACAGTAATTTGATCTAACTCTGCATTCTTCAGTTTCAATTAAGCTTAAGTTAACAGCTTTATTTCATTTAAACCTCTTTTTTATTTAAATGACGATACTCTCCAGACTTTAATGTCGAGTCTAAAATAATATCACCAATAGACTCCCTATGAAGGCCTACTACAGGATTGCGAAAGCGACCAAACATACGTTTTATTTGATGATATTTACCTTCCTGTAAAGTCACTCTTGCCTGAAAATCATTAACAGGCTCTAGTCTTGCGGGCTTAGTCGTTATATCTTCATAACCAAAGTACATACCTTCAGCAAAAGCACTGACATAAGTATCATCAATCGGGTTAGCTAATGTCACTAGGTATTGTTTGTCTACTTTGGTCTCAGGCGCCATTAAAGCTTGCGACCATTGACTGTCATTAGTGATTAATAGCAGCCCAGTTGAATTTAAGTCTAATCGCCCCGCAATATGAAGTAGTTCAGGCTCTATGCCATAAAGTAAAGATAACGCCGTAGGGTGAATATCATCTTTAGTGGCACTGACCACCCCTATGGGTTTATTCAACATATAATACTGGCGTTTATTACGCTGCAACCAATTGCCATCAAAGCAAATTTGGCTGAACTCATTAATCTGCTGATCCACGGACTTACAAATCTGCCCATCAAGCTCAACTCTATTTGCAAGCAATAGCTGGCGAACCGCTTTTTTAGAGATCTGCAGTTTCTGTGCAATGAACTGGTCTAATCGGCTTCTTTTACTGCGCATTAATAATTTATTCTCATTTAACTAGTTAAAAGAATTAACTTATTCATAATCATTTTAAGGCATCGTTTGAGTTACCAAACTAGATCGAATACTCTGTTTGTGAGCAAAACAATAAGGAGTAACATGTCTTTGCAACCAGCTTATCCGATTTTACAGCCAGAAATGACCATCGTAGAACTTAAACAGGCCATTGCTGAGTTTGATACCTGGTTAGAACAGCAAATCAGCAGTTGTTCTATCGCTGAAATTCTGCAGCATCGAGCGCAGTTTTTCGACATATTACTTAATCATCTCTGGCAAGCATTTCAGTTTGAAACAGACACTATTTCCCTTAATGCCGTTGGCGGCTATGGCCGTAAAACCCTTCACCCCTTTTCCGATATTGATATTTGTATTATTCACGATGCAGATTTGTCCGCAACCGATGCTAGCACCTTAAGTGATTTTTTAACCCAATTATGGGACTTAGGCTTAGATTTAGGTCACGCAGTTAGACGCTTAGATGATACTTACCTTGCATGTACCGAAGACGTCACCATTGCTACAACATTGCTAGAAATAAGACATATCTGTGGCCACGAAAACCATCAACATCAGGTGATTAGTAAGCTTTATGGTGAAACAGTTTGGTCAAGCGAGGCTTTTTTTATTGCCAAATATGATGAACAAAAGGTTCGTCATAATAAGGCCCAAGGCACTGCCTTTAATATTGAACCCAATTTAAAAAATAGCCCCGGTGGCATGCGAGACATCCAAACCATCACTTGGATAGCCAGAAAGCATTTCTCCATTGATGATTTAAAAGATTTACGCCGACTTAAATTCCTTACTGACGATGAATATGCCGAATTAATGGAGTGTCAGAACTTCATTTGGCGAGTGCGCTTTGCCCTTCATCAAGCATCTAATCGTTCAGAAAACCGTTTATTGCTTCAACATCAAGCTGAGGTTGCACGCCTGCAAGGTTTTGGTGATAGCGGAAATATCGCCATTGAAAAAATGATGCGTCAATTGTTCAGAGCAATGAAACGTATCCGTGAATTAAACCTAATGCTAATGGCTTATTTCGAGCGTGAAATTGTACCGCAGAAAAAACCAGACATTATCGAAATTAATGAGAATTTCCAAATATATAACGGCCAAATTCACGCTGAAAATCAAGATGTTTTTATTGACCGCTCACAAATTATGTCGATGTTTAATTACATTGCAATTCACCATGAAAAAGTCACTGGTATCACACCGGAAACACTACGTTTATTAAGACAAGTACGTCGTCGATTAATGGGTGACTTACAAGATTACCAAGTCTGCAGAGAACTATTGGTTAGCCTGTTTAAACACCCACACGGCATGGGTTTGGCCATCACCTTGATGCACCAACATGGTATCTTAGCCTCATATTTACCTCAGTGGCGTGAAGTTGTCGGTCAAATGCAATTTGATTTATTTCATGCCTATACAGTCGATGAGCATACCCATAAATTGCTCAAAAACCTTTATAAGCTCACTCAAGATAATGTCTCAGCGGATCAAAAATTGGCGGCTGATATTTTTGAGCGTTTTCAGGCTAAAGAATCGATTCTGTTTGCCGCATTGTTTCATGACCTCGCTAAAGGTCGCGGAGGAGATCACAGCGAACTAGGTGCAGTCGATGCCAAATTGTTTGCCAAGTTCCATGGCCTGAAAACATCGCAACAACAATTAATCAGCTGGTTAGTTGAGCAGCACTTATTAATGTCGATTACCTCTCAGCGGATGGATATTCACGACCCTGAAGTGGTTAAAACCTTCGCTAAATCCGTTGGCAGTATTACCAAGCTTGATGCACTCTACTGTTTGACTGTGGCAGATATCCAAGCCACCAATGATGATTTGTGGAATGATTGGAAAGCGAGTTTACTGACTGACTTATACTTTGCGACGCGTAAAGCGCTACGTAATGGTCTTGAAAATGTACTACAGCTCAGAACCGTTGTCAGAGAGCACAAACAAGAAGCCCTAGGTTTAATAGATCCCAATGACGCTCAACTCGTCGCCATTAATAAGTTATGGAAACGTTTGCCATTGTCCTTTTTCAGTAATGCTATTCCCACTGAAATTGCCAAGTATACCCTTGGGATTCTAGCTCACGAGTTGGAGCACGAGCACCAGTTAACGACACAAGATGAAGCTAGCGAACCTCCTTCACTCATTTTACTCGACGACAGTAGTGTAAAAGGCTGTAGTGATGTGTTTGTGTACACTAAGGATAGACCTGGATTATTTATTTCTTTGTTCAACACCTTATCGACTCTAAAAATTTCCGTTAACCAAGCACAAATCTCAAAAACGAAAGATGGTTATGTTGTAGAAGCCTTTAAAGTGCTCGACTTTGATGGCAAGCCTATTTTTAGTGCCCAAAGACGTAAGCAGGTCACTAAAAAGTTACGCCAAATTTTAGATGACAATATGTCACCACCTAAAAATCGCCCTTCAAGGCACACTAAAAACTTTGACAATAAACCGACTATTGAGTTTATCCACTCCAAAAAGGCCGATCGGACTCTAGTGCATATTTTAGCGTTGGAAACCCATGAGTTTATGGGACAAATTGCCAGTGCATTTAGAACCCTGGACCTTAATATCCACTCTGCAGCTATCAGTACCGTAGGTGAACGTGCAGATAATGTTTTTGCTTTATCCAACCAACATGGCTCACAATTAACCGAGCTTGAACAAATTGAGTTGCAGGAAAAATTAGTCAAATCGATCACTTCGACATTATAATTGCTTCATTAAAGTTGATAATGAGCGCGATATGTCTGCTAGCAATACAAGCCCTTCATCAAAAACCGATAACTTAACTGATATCGGTTTTAGTTTTTCTAAAGAATATATTCTAGATAAGTCTCACTTTGCTGAAACATTTGACCAGTCAGTTGTTATTAGTCACAGCCCAAAACGATATGTAAAAGCTGCAGTATTTATAGTGGCAGGTTTTTTAATGACTCAAACTGATGTCACTCCTTACCTTGCATACTTCTTTATCGGCCTAGGAGCTGTTGAAGGGCTTCAAGTAAGGTTTAATCGTGCTTGGTGGTTAATGAGACAACTTATCAGTAAGTCTGCCAATAACCCTGTGACAATTACAATTAATGAGCAAGGCATTCATTCTAAGTCAGCTTATATTGATCATTTACTTAAGTGGACCGAAATATATCGTGGTCAAGAAACTGAGCAAGGTTTCTTATTAACCACTGAAAAACTTAAACATTATGTATCAAAGCGCTGTTTAAATGAGGCTGCAATAGAATTTATTAAATTAAAAGTGAACTAATTTTCTTCGTACAAGACTAATAAACTGCTCAGTTTGTAGGCAAATATAAAAGTCACTGACTGAGCAAGTTTAAATCCAAGTAATATTAATAATAAGTTCTCTTAAAGGACGCGCTATGAAACATTCATTATTGTTAACCACTTTATACGCTGTAGTACTCTCAGCGGCTTTATTCACCACCTTGGCTCATGCAAATGGAATTGAAGCACCGAAAGATACCCTAATTTCTTTGACTGACTCTTGCAGTAAAATCGCAGCAGAAGAACAGATTGACCCCATTGAGAAGCAACAATTTGTATCTGATTGCGTCAATGCTCAATTAATCGAAATGGGATATCAACGACAGCACTCGCTAGCGAAAACAGAATTAACCAAAGACAACCTATAACCTTTAAAAACATTAATTTAGCCAAAAACAATACACCCAACAACACTCATAACATTCAAGAACCATAAGTATCAGTTTGTATCAAATTAATTAAAGCAATTTTTCCAACCTCGATTTAGTGATAAAGTCGCAGTTATTAGCTGTTTTAATGTTGATATAAATAGGTTGCTGGTCTTTGATGTATCGAATTTTTGTCGTCTTTTTAGTGTTATTTTTACTCATTACACCTGTAATGGCAGACGAGCCTTGCCAAGAGAATGGCGATTGCGTTGTCGTCGGAGAATGGGATATCAGTATCGCTTTCGGCTACGGCAACAAAACCAACCCCATTACTGACTATGACGATATCCCTCTTTATGTAATCCCATCAATAGCTTATTACGGTGAAAGCTGGTTTTTTGATAATTTCAATTTTGGTTACACTTTAACCGAACAAGAGAGTTTTACGATAAATCTAGCGACAAGTTACAGCGACGAGCGTGCTTTTTTCTATCGCTGGGATCCATCTAATATTTTCTTGCCACAATCGGCAAATGTTGACGCTCACACTGACCTACCTACTATTGGGGGGTTCGGAATACAAGACGTTAGCCAACCTATTGTTTTAAATGAACTTGAAAGTAGAAACTTCACCGTATATGGTGGTGCAGAGCTTTTCTGGTATGGCAAGTTTGGTGTTCTAAAACTTGCCGCTGCCCATGACTTATTAAACGTCCACAATGGACAAGAAGTGAATGTTAGTTGGAACTATTCGCTCGCGATCAGTGATTGGCGCTTTGATTTCACCTTAAAATCAGAGTGGAAAAGTTCAGAAGTTATTGATTATTACTATGGTGTTCGAGCCAGTGAAAATGCATACTGGAGCGAAGAATATCAACCAGATTCAGGTTGGAGTAGTGCAGTAGAACTCACGACGCGTTACAGCCTTTCGGCACGTTGGGACCTATTAATTGCTGCACGTTACACTCAATTAGCTGATGAAATTATCGACAGCCCAATTATTAATGAAGATTATTCTAGCTCCTATTTCGTTGGAGCTGCATATAGGTTCTAAACTTGTTCCTTAAAGAACATAGGGTCTATCACCTTTTCGGTATATTAATACTGATTTTTAGTGCTTTCTTTGCCAAAGCTGATACGCTTATCGGGCAAGCACAGCTTTCGGCTACCCCTCGTTTATGTCTTATTGATGCAGGTGGCAACATATGTGAAATTGACATTGAGCTAAATTGGCAGGTCGAAACTGAGGAGTTGGTTTGTATTACATCAAATTACCAACCTTTGACTCGGTGGTGTAGTGATTCAACTGATGAACACTCATTGCAAATATCAGTAAAAACAAATAAAGACATTCATTTTGTCTTAATAAATAAAAATAATAATAATGAATTGGCGGACGTAATCCTAAAAATCACCACAACGTCTGAACGTAAAGTTCGCAGACGTTACCGTAACCCTTGGAGTTTATTTTAATGGCTACCCCCCCATCAACTCATAGAGTTTTGTTGGTCGAAGATGACATTCGTCTTGCCAACTTAATTGTGGACTACCTTAAGTCACACGATATGCACGTTGAAGTCGAACGACGTGGCGATACCGTTTTAACACGATTAATTAGTTACAAGCCTGACATCATCTTACTTGATATCATGCTACCTGGACTTGATGGATTAAGCCTGTGTGAAAAATTACCTGACTATTTTGCAGGTCCAATTTTATTAATGAGCGCTTTAGGTTCTCCTGAAGATCAAATCAAAGGCTTAGAGTTAGGTGCTGATGATTACGTAGTTAAGCCAGTAGATCCTAGCTTATTAGTCGCTCGTATCAATAATTTACTACGTCGTCAGGCTCAACCTTCAAAACCTGAGTCTCACTGCTTAAGCTTTGGTAAATTAAGCATCGATCCACACACTCAAGCAATTCGCTTAGGTAATACAGAGGTCGACCTTACAAGCCACGAGTTTGAATTATTGTGGTTATTAGCATCACAAGCTGGACAAGTGTTAAGCCGCCAATATATATATCAATACCTGCTTAACATCGATTTTGATGGTAAAGATAGAAAAATTGATGTGCGTATTTCTCGCTTACGTAAAAAATTAGGCGATAGCATCGAAACACCATTCAGAATTAAAACTGTTTGGGGACAAGGTTACTTATTCGCGCCGGAAGCGTGGAATAATTAATCGGGTTATAGAAGACTTTGAAAAGACTCTTCATCAGCCTATACCTATTACTAAGCTTAAGCTTTTTAGGTATAGGCTGGACATTAGATAGCCTCTGGCAACAACAAGTCGAAGATAACGATAATATTGACTCACCTTTGATTGCTTTTGCATTACTCCTTGCACAGCAACCTAAAGCAGATCGCCAAGATCACTTAAAGCTCATCAATAAACAATACCCCTACCCATTACAATTATTCGAACAGAATGAAATTGCCTTAAGCGGTGATGTGGTATTTTCAAACAATCAAATCATTACTACCACTGCCGATAAAAGCCATGAACTACAATTCATAGCTGTAGGCGATCAAGTACTAATGGCAGGCCCTGTTGATATCGATCCTCGCGGTCAGTTACGAAGCATATTCACCATAGGCTTTTATTTGTCATTAGCCTTTGTTGCATTGATTTGGGTTTGGCCACTATCAAAAGATTTAAAAACCTTAAAGAAAGCCACCCAAAATTTTGGCGAAGCAAAATGGAATACTCGAATAGAGCTTAACGCCAGTTCACAGGTCGCTCCGCTGGCTAATACCTTTAATGATATGGCGCAGCATATTAGTGATTTAATTGAGAACCAAAAACATTTATCTAATGCGGTTTCCCATGAAATAAGAACCCCCTTGGCCAGATTAAAATTTGCTCTCGCCTTGTTACCCCAGTACTGTCAGCCTAAAAGTGACGACCAACGGACACAAGAATTTCTTGATGAGATGCAACTCGATATCAAAGAAATGGAAACCTTACTGCAAGAGCTGCTTACCTATGCAAGCCTTGAAGTTCAGCAAGAACCTACCCTAGAAAAATGCGATCTGATTAGCATGACAAAAGAGCTCACTTCCCGTTTAATGCCACTCAGTGATAAACCTATTAATTTCCATTACTCTCAAGACGAAATGATCATCATGGCTGAGCCGTCATTAGTCGAACGTGCGATTCAGAACCTTGTTACTAATGCTCAACGTTATACTCAAACCAGTATTGAATTATATTTAAGTTTTGATGAGAGATTAGTTTTTTTATCGGTAGTCAATGACGGCGAAGAAATACCTCAAGAAGATCAACAGAAACTTTTTGAACCTTTTTATCGCAGTAAATCCCAACATAAAGGCAATAAAGGCCATGGTTTAGGTTTAGCCATTATCAAGCGGATTATGCATCGTCATAAAGGCAGAGTGAGTCTGGTTAGTGATGAAAATAATACTTCATTCACCTTAATTTGGCCTCGGGAACATTTGTTTGTAAAAGCAAAGCTAGACTTAGAATCGAATTAAACATTCGGGAAAAGTTAAATGAAAAATAGCTGACATGGTGAATTGATATTTAATCTAAAGAAAAATCCCCTAAATCGAGTTTCTCTTCTTTTTCTGATCCTTGTTCAAAATCCAATTGCGGATTAACTTCAGCCTGTTGTTCTTTAATTGCAATTTGATGAGCTTTATATTTTGCATATTGCCTACGACGCTTACGCTGTAAGCAAAGGCGGATGATATTATGCTTTTGTGCATCACTAAAGTGCAGCCAATTAAATCGCTCATCTCTATTTCGAAGACAACCCGCACAATATCCACGCGCATCAGTTTGACACACGCCTATACACGGACTGGGTACTTCGAGAAAACTGAGCTGTTCCATATCCCCACTATTTATTGGTTATTTATTATTCTAACTTAGCATTAAATTGTCAAAAAGGCATATTCATCTTTACTGATTTATCAAATAAATCAGTATGTAAGATCTGTTAAGATTGATTTAGCCGACAAAATTACATTAAGCTATTTAAACTACCCGCAGCTATACCCTTAAATTTATAATCAATTTGCTGCTTTAAAACGTTGCAGAACATCAGCCATCTATTGCCACAGTGAATATTTTTGATGAACTCAGCCACACACGGAGATTGCCATGCTAATAAGATTACTCATGTTGTTTATGGTCATAGTTTGCTTAAACGCTTGTAAGAGTACTAACAGTAATTCTGACTACGATACCAAATATGATTTCAGCCAACTTGAAAGCTTTCATTTTATTGATACTCCAGATCAAGGCGATCAACTCAGTGCAGAACGTATTCGCGCTAACATTAGAACCACACTCACAACTAAAGGATTTGTTGAACAACAAGAACAAAGTGATTTCTTAGTTAGCTATGCATTTTTAACTAAGGATAAACCAAAAAGTTCCGGGCTTTCTATCGGTCTAGGCACAGGGACTAGTGGTAGTCATGGTGGTGTCGGAGTCGGTACAAGTATGGGAATTCCAATCGGCAGCGATAGCGCTAAAATTCAAGTGATCCAGGTTGATATTATTGATGCTAAAGAAAATCGGTTAATTTGGCGTGGTACAGACGAGTTTGATTTTGAATCGGGAGGCGATGAAAAAGTTGCCCAAACAAGTAAAACAATCAGTAATATATTGGCACAATTCCCACCTGTACCTAAAGCGAAATAGCTTGAGCTACTATACTGACGGTCGTTGATATAAATGACGCTGAAATAAAAAGTCCGCTTAGTGCGGACTTTTTTGTATCTTAAACCCATGACTTAAGACTTATAAATGCAAACGCTTATAAAGATAAAGGCTCACTAATGACCTTCGGCAAATAAGTAATTTAACCAGCCTTGCATGCGCAATAAGACTTTTCGAATAATCGATACATGGGTGAAGTGCTCGGTATAAATAGCCGATTGCCCTGCAACACCAGCTGGCAATGTTCTAAGTAATTCGTTTTCATCCTCCAGTTCAATAAGCACTAACGCCCTACCACGGTTGAACAAGTCATTTGAAGAACGCAGTGAACCGCCAAATTGCAGTTCACCTTCCGCCATTGCTGGTAATACTTTTACAACGCGACCTTTATGAACAACCCCAGGCATCGCATCTAAAATTAACTCTGCTTCATCACCTTCTTTTAATCGCAGTAGAGAGTTTTGCCAGAATGCTCCCGCAAAATAACGATCTTCATCAGGTATAAACGTCATAGCTGGACGCAGTGGGATAGGCACAGCCATCACACCAGGACGCAAGGCCATCTGAGTGACAACACCATCAACGGGTGCTGTTACTTCTGTTCGTTCAAGGTTAAATTGAGCTTCATCAAGTTCTGCCTGAATAACAGCAACGTCAGTATTCACTCCATCGATATTTGATTCATAAGCAAGGCGGTATCGAATCTCATCAGCTTCTGCAGCTTTAAATTGTGCTTCAGCAGAAAGGTAGGTTTGACGCTTGTTGTCTAACTCAAGTTCTGAAAACGGTGAGTTCTTACCACCTTTACGTTTACCTTCATCATAACGTTCATAGGCAGACTTTGCTCTATCACGATTAGCTTCAGCTTGAGTGACTTTTGCAATAGCACTATCCCATGCAGCCTTTAGTTGCGGCACAGCTTGTTTGGCGTCTTCTAAAGCAGCTTGCTTTTGCTTCACTGCAGCAATGAATGGCGTTGGGTCAATTCTAAATAATACATCGCCTTTTTTGACAGGAACATTCGGCTTAACATTTACTTCGACAACTAAACCTCGCACAGCTGGATTGATAGGAATTGAAACAAAGTATTCACGCGCAAAACGGGTATATGGATGGTTATAGTTCATCAATACCAATAGCGTACCAATTAATACTATCCCACCTAAAACGGCTGTCGGTACTGTCCATTTGGTTAATGGGATCTTAAATATCTTGAATATTGCTACACAAAACGCGGTGTAAGTTAAAATCAGTAGTAGATCCATGACTACACCTCTTGCTTAGGTTGTTGATCTGGAGTGGTTTCTGAAACCTTGTCAGCTTTTGGCGTCTCAATAAAGGCTAGGCGCTGATTTAAATCTTCAACCTTTTCCATTAATTCGCGTACCTCACCTTCAAGAATTAACTCTCGCTTTTTACCATTACTAAATCCCCACCCTCTATCTTCACGATACAAGGTTGCCCAAATCCATAAAAATGGCCAAATAGCATGCATGGTAAAAAGACTAACCCAGCCAGCAATATGCAATGCATCTTGTTGAGGGTGATTACGCTTTTTAGCAATTTCGTAGGGAATATCATGAATTGCAATCACACCGTAAAAAATCACTAGTGCTACAAAAAAAAGTAGTCCTAATGCAAAATAATCCAAAAACATATAACTCTCCTATTAAAGGTATGGCATTTGAAAATAAAAGCGCCTTAAACTAAAAACATCTCCATCGCAAACAAAGAAACATAAACACAACCTCAAGATAACATACGAACATCAATAAAATAACTGTAAAACACTGTTTATTCGCTGAAAAAATAACTCTTTTCACGTGATCCTTTACACATTTATAGGCTTTGCTAATCAATCAACTGCGAATAAAAGATAAAATATTTGAGTGTAATCCCTACAAGCTTCCCAACAAGGTAAAACAATGAACGCTCATACTCCTTTCAACTTTGGTACTGCTGGTACTAAAGGCTCTATTAAAGCGATGCTCCTAGGTTGCGGCGAACTCGGAAAAGAAGTTGCCATAGAACTACAACGTTTCGGCATTGAAGTCATTGGAGTTGACCGTTATCCCAATGCGCCAGCAATGCAAGTTGCCCATCGATTCCATGTGATTAACATGCTTGATGAAGTCGCTTTGAAGGCTGTTATTGAACTCGAAAAACCACATATGGTGATCCCAGAAATTGAAGCTATCGCGACCCAAGCCCTCCTAGAACTTGAAGCAACTGGCATAAATATTATTCCAACAGCCAAAGCGACTCAGCTGACAATGGACCGAGAAGGTATCAGACGCCTTGCTGCAGAAACCTTAGGGATCCCAACGTCACCATACTTTTTCTGCGATACATTAACTGAGTTTAAAACGGCAATTAAACAAATTGGTCTACCTTGTGTTGTTAAACCAGTCATGAGCTCATCAGGCAAAGGCCAAAGCGTTATTAAGACCGAGCAACAAATAGAACAAGCTTGGCAATATGCCCAAGAAGGTGGGCGCGCAGGTGGTGGACGTGTCATTGTTGAAGGCTTTATTGATTTTGACTATGAAATTACCCTACTCACCATTAGTGCAGTCAACGGCATTCACTATTGCGATCCTATTGGCCACCGTCAAGAAGATGGGGATTACCGTGAATCTTGGCAGCCACAGGCAATGTCCAACAAAGCCATAGCTAAAGCACAACAAATTGGTGAGCAAGTCGTTGAAGCTTTAGGTGGATTTGGTCTATTTGGAGTTGAATTATTTATTAAAGGCGATGATGTTTACTTCTCAGAAGTATCGCCACGACCACATGACACTGGGCTAGTAACGCTAATAAGTCAGGATATCTCTGAGTTTGCCCTCCATGTTAGAGCTATTTTAGGTTTGCCTATTGCCGATATTAGACAACACGGCGCCAGTGCTTCAGCAGTGATTCTAGCTGAAGGTCAATCAAAAAACATTCGATATCAGGGCGTTGAAAGTGCGTTAATAGAATCAGACACCCAAATAAAGTTATTTGGAAAACCTGACATAGATGGGCGCAGAAGATTAGGTGTTGCACTTGCAAGAGATAAAGACATCGATTCATCAATTGCCAAAGCCAAACGCTCGGCGACTAAAATTAAGGTTATTTTTTAAGTTAACTTTACGTCTTAAAAACTAGTACTTATAAGGTAAAAAGCCTAACGGTTAACGTTAGGCTTTTTTGCTAATTTTAATTACATTGGCAATGACATAGCTAGTTAACCTGATTCACTGGTGAATGGTTTAAAAATTGCTGCACATTATCAACTGCTATATTCAAAAGGTTCTGTCTAGCCTCAATAGTCGCCCACGCTATGTGTGGCGTAATCACGATATTATCAGCAGATAATAATGGATTGTCATCGCTAGGCGGCTCAGTAGACAGCACATCAACAGCGGCGAATAATTGATGCTGATTCAACGCTTGTGCTAATGCCGCTTCATCAATCAGACCACCACGTGCAGTGTTCACTAGCAAAGCGCCCATTTTTAACAAAGATAGGCTATCACCATTTATCATCTTCTCGGTGGCCTCATTTAACGGGCAATGTAATGAGATGATATCTGATTGTGCCAGCAACCCCTTAAGTGACAGCCAAGTCACATTATCTGGTAACCCTGTCTTTTCTCGACCACTAGTAATAATCACCTTCATATTGAACGCGAGTGCTAATTTAGTCACTTGTTGACCAATATCACCGTAGCCCACAATGCCAATGGTTTTTCCTTTGAGCGACATTAAAGGAGATAAAGTGAAACAAAAATCCCGGGTTCTTGTCCATTGACCTTGCTTAACCGCGCTGTCATGCAAAGACACTTGTTGGGCATGTTGAAGGATTAAAGCAAATACCATCTGTGCTACGGCATCAGGGCCATAAGCAGGCACATTGGTCACCACAATATTACGCGCTGTTGCCGCTTTCATATCAACAACATTGGTGCCTGTAGCAGTTACACCAATATACTTAAGCTTCGGGCACTGCTGCATAACCGTATTAGTAATTAATGCTTTATTGGTGAGAATAATATCCGCTTGTTCACAGCGAGAAATGATTTGCTCATGATGGCTATGCTCAAAAACCTCAACATCACCTAGCTTTGATAATGCCGCCCAATTTAGGTCTCCAGGGTTTAAGGTATAGCCATCAAGTACAACTATTTTCATGCTCGGTCACCTATTTAAAATTTAACCTCTAAACCGACATTGGCTTGTCCTTGCCACATGACATCGGCTGAGATGTTCCAAACACATTCGTTAGGGCCACAAAAGAATGTATTATCTGAATTCACAAATGTCGCATAGCCTCTAACATCGGCAAATAATGCCACTTGCGGAGTAATTTCAAATGCCGCACCACCGCCAAAAGCCATAGAGAAACGCGTTTCTGATGAATAATTTCCACTAGGACGCATATGAGTAGCGCCCACACTGACAGTCACATACGGTTTAAATTTACCGTTGGGGAAATATAAACTGCCACCGACATGAAAATAATCGACATCGAGTTCATTAAAAATTTCATCACTAAAAGCACCGTCTCTCAGATCAGTTGCTTGGGTACTGTAAAGAAAATAGATATTGCCAGGATCTTTTGTAGTGGTACCAATCATCACGCCATAGTGTTCTGACTCTGAGATTTTTAACTTACCGCTTTCATCGGTACTAGGATTTGAAATATCGAATTCACTGCTGCCAAAACTATAACCTCCAAATGGTGCGACATAAATTTCAGCTTGGGTAGAAAGGGAAAAAGCGACAGTAGTGACAACAGTAACGAAACTGGCAATAGCGGTTAATTTCATGTGTAACTCCATATACAACAAACAATCATCATTGAAATAGCTCGAGTTATATTCTTCGAGCTATTTGATATTTTTAAGATTGAAAAACCCTTTAACGCATCCCTCTAGACGTTTTAACTGTTTCATAAGCAGACTGAATGTCTTGTGCCTTGGCTTTAGCTAGCTCCATCATTTCTTCAGGGAGACCTTTAGCAACTAGCTTATCTGGATGATGTTCATTCATCAGTTTACGATAAGCCCGTTTAATTTCTTGATCACTAGACGATTCTTGCTTACCCAACATCGAATAAGCATCATCAAGTTGCATGGTATTTCCACGACCAGATTGGTGATGATGAAACTCGGCTTGCCATCGATTAAGAAGCGCATCTAAATGAGCTTGCCCCAATCCTAACTCTTTGGCAACTGTAGATAATATTTGTTTTTCTTTACTGTGTAATTCGCCATCAGACAAGGCAGTTTGAATTTGAATTTCCAAAAACATTTGTAGAATTTCATTTCGACCTTGGGTCATCGCACGAAATTCTCGAAGAGTTAGTACTAAATCAAAATCAGCATCACGGCCTTTTCTAAAAGCGGCTTGCGCATCTCTTCTTGCATCACCGGTTAACTTCATTTGATCCATTAACATTGACGCGATGCGAATATCCACATCGGTAACATGACCTGAAGCTTTTGCGACATGGCCCATCACGGTAAATGTAGTATTAAAAAACTGAGCTTGCCTTTCTTGGCCTTTACGCAGCATGTCAGCAAAGCCAGCGCGCTTATCAAATAAATGTCCTAACCATAGTCCGATGAGGGCTCCAAAAAACCTGCCAAACATAAAACCAATGAGAGAACCAAAAAACTTGCCCCAAATACGCATCAAACTTCCCACTAAATAACACCAAGACATTCATATAATAATGGCATCTTGGTTAAATGAATTCATTAATGACTTTAAAAGCCGCTAAAGGCTTTTATTAACTCTAAGGTTTTTTAATAACCGCTAAAGGCTTTCAATATAATCTGTTAACTTCTCTAAACGCTCAACCGTGCCGACATCACACCAGTAAGAAGCACTATAGCCTCCAGCGATTTTATGTTGCGATATTTTTTGCCTTAATATCGGCCCTAAGGCGCTTTTACCAGGCGCAATATCAACAAACATTTTCGGATGGTATATTCCCATGCCCGAATAAGTAAGCTTATTCTCAGTAGATTCTGTTAACTGATTATCAATAATAGCAAAATCTCCGTCAGGATTATGCTGTGGATTATCAACTAACCATAAAAAAGCATCTAATTCTGAATTACGCTTCATTACTGTTTTAGCATGCTCTAAACCTGGTAGTTCATCGATATAAATGTCGCCATTAATCACTAAAAAAGGCTCAGTGCCAAGTAAGGATATAGCTTGTTTTATTCCGCCTGCAGTTTCTAAGGCTGTTTCTTCAACGCTATATTGAATACTTAACCCCCACTGATTGCCATCACCTAAAGCTTCAGGTAACTTATGACCTAACCAAGCACTGTTAATAATGACGTCTTTAAAACCTGCCGCTGCCAACTTTTCTAAATGGTAGACAATTAACGCTTTATCCCCGGCCTTAACCAGAGGTTTGGGTACCGAATCTGTTAATGGCCTTAGGCGCTCACCACGCCCCGCAGCCAAGATCATGGCTTTCATTGATGACCTCTTTTGAAATCGATTAATATAGTGATTAATGTACTGATAATTTTATTGTCTTTGGGTTTACGCAAGAAAGAAGCGAAGCAAGCTTTCTATTAAACCTCAGATATTTTGCTTAGCACATTTAGCTCAACCCATTGACCAAAGGCTTCAAGTTGTGGGGACAAAGCCGAAACTTCAATGATATAAGTTAGGGTTAACGGAATATCTTTTAAATATCCTGATTTTCCATCACGATGATTTAACCGAGCAAATATACCTGCAGCTTTAACGTGTCGCTGTATGCCCATTAAGTCAAACCAAGTCTGATATTGATTGAAAGTTACGTCCTCAGAAATCAAGGCGTGTTGCTGGCACAAATTAAAATGTTCACGTTTTAATACATCAATGATTTCAGTGGGCCACTTAATATAACAATCTCTAAGCAGCGACACCGCATCGTATGTAACAGGCCCTATTACCGCATCCTGAAAATCAATTAACCCTAAACCATTTTCTACCACTAAAATATTGCGACTATGAAAATCACGGTGCATACCAACGCTTGGTTGTTCAAGTGCACTTGAAGCTAGTACATTAAATGCATTCTGGATAAGTGTTTTATCTTCTTGAGTTAAGGTAAGATCTAGATGCTTTATTAGTAACCATTCGATAAATATCTCGAGTTCCCTTTCAACAAACGCTCGATCATAAATAGGTAATGTGCCCTCTTCAGTTGCTGTAACCTTTGCTACTTGAGGCAATAAAGACAGGGCTTGTCGATAAAAGTCCGTCACAGTTTGTTCATTTAATTGATTTAAAAGCTGCTCATTGCCTAAATCTGACTGCAGAACAAAACCATTCTCATCATCTTGGGCTATGATTTTCGGAGCAATCAAACCAGCCTCGTTATAGGCTTGTGCCATATAGATGAAAGGTAAGATAGGCACCAGTTTAATGGGTGAATCAGAGACTATATAAGAGTTTGTTAAATGTTTGACCCGAAAATAACGACGGAAACTAGCATCCCCACAAATAAGCTCAATAGACACTTCTGTCTTGAAATATTGACTTAACCAGTTCCTTAGTAAAATAAATCTTGTATCAGATAAACTCATCTCAATGGCTCTTATGGGAAAATTGCTTTATTATAGCCAACATAACATTTGGAAACAGCTAAAGATAAGTTGTTAGCTGCGGCTTTTTTCGATTCATTTTGTCAAGACTAAGAATTCATAATCATTAATTAAAATGCAGATCCGCTATTTTCTGGCATTGAGCCTATTACCTAACCTAGTCTCGGCACAAGAACCCTCTGACACAGAAGCGGTTGAGCTTCATTGTGTGATAAACCTTCCGGTTTCTAGTTCTATTGACGAACGTCAACAAGTTCCTAATTTAACAGCAGAAGATATTGTGATTATTTCAGATCGCTCTGAAGCTGCAATGGGCGATAAAGCGCATTTCTCTGGTAATGTTAGTTTCAGTCAAGGATCTCGTCACATTAGTGCTGACGAAGCTATCTTAGACCAAAAGAATGAGCAGCTAGATGCAAATGGTAATCTCATTTTTTCTGATGAGATGTTCACCGTTACCGCTGACTCACTTAATGCGCAGATGATTTCCAATAGCGCGACCCTAAATGGTGCTAAGTATTGGCTACATGGCCAGCAAATACATGGCGATGCTGAACAGCTCAAAATCACAGAACAAAATAATCTCGAATTACGAAATACCAACTTCACCACTTGTCCAGTGGGCGATGATTCTTGGCTATTAGAAGCGAAAGAAATCCGTATCGATAGTACAGAAGAGTGGGGAGAGATTTGGGAAGCTAAAATTCGCATTGCAGGCGTACCTGTAATGTATGTTCCTTATATGACAATTCCAGTATCAGATAAACGCAAATCTGGATTTTTATTCCCGGACTTTAGTACCAGCACCACGAATGGTGTTGAAGTCAGTACGCCATATTATTGGAACATTGCACCAGAGTACGACTTAACGTTTACGCCGACTTATATGTCATCACGTGGTTTTTACGCTAAAACAGAGTTTAGATATTTAGCGGGAGAAGACCAAGATGGTCAACTAAACCTAGAATATTTAGCCAATGATGACAAACTCGACAACAGTCCAGACCGTTACCTTTATCACTGGCGTCATCAAGGCTCAATTAATGAGAATTGGCGAGTACAGGCAAACTTTACTGATGTTTCAGATAATAACTATTTCAACGATTTAAGCTCTGACGTCAATCGCTCTACCGACAACCAGTTATCCCGTGTAGGTGAAATTAGTTACTTTGAGAAAGATTGGGATTTCGGTATGAAAGTCCAAGATATAAAAGTACTAGGTGAAGATGAAGTCCCTTATCAGGTAATGCCTCAACTTAACTTTAATTATCAAACTAATGATTTCTGGGAAGGATTAGATTTTAAGTTTAATTCTGAATTGACTAATTTTGAGCATAAAGAAAACGAATATAACACTGCAACTCGTCTCCATATGGAGCCAAGCATCACTTTGCCTATTCAAGGGCCTGCTGGCTCGTTAACCAGTGAAGTTAAATTACTGCAAACTCAATACTGGCAAACTAATTTCGATGATGACAGTGAACTTGAAGACTCTGTCAGTCGTACTATTCCCCAAGTACGCTTGCACGGGCAAATTAACTTCGAGCGTGAAACACACTTATTTGATGCTGACTTCAGACAAACTTTAGAGCCTCAATTCCAATATCTTTATGTTGGGTATGAAAACCAAGATGGTATTGGTATATATGATTCAGCTCAACTTCAAGAAGATTACTTTGGCCTATTCAGAGACAGACGTTACTCAGGTCTTGATAGAATTGCAGATGCAAACCAAATGACTTTAGGTGTAACGACTCGTTTATTTGACGATGCTAACATTGAAAAACTTAAAGTCAGTATTGGTCAAATCATTTATTTCCAAGACAGTAAAATTAATTTTACTGATGAAAATGTTGAGGCTGCGCCATCAACATCAGTGTTAGCCGCAGAAGTCGATGCTAATGTTTACCAAGATTGGTTTATTAGCGGCGCAGTGCAATTTGATACCGAGCATGGCGAAACAAAGAAAAGTGAAGTGACATTAGATTTTCGTCCAAGTAATGATAAATTGCTTCAGTTCAGTTATCGCTATGTACCCGATTTATTGAATACCAATACCAACGACCGAGTTGATATTTCACAAGTCGGTATGCGTACATCATGGCCAATTAGCGATGACTTGTATTTTGTGGGTAATTTTTATTACGACCTTAACGAGTCTCGCAGTATTGAAACCTATACTGGCGTTCAATACGAGTCATGCTGTTGGGCCATGCGTTTAAGTTATCATTACCGCATTAAAACCAACTATGATGACGATTTAAACCCTAGTCTTGATACTAGAGAACAATTTGAGAGTGGCGTATACCTCAACTTTATTATTAAAGGTTTAGGTGGTTCAGGTCCTCTCGGTGTTGAAGATATGCTAAACGAAGGATTATTTAACTATCGTAAACCACTTTACTTAAGCAATTAGCCATCATTTATGCATCATTTATGATAGATTGCTGAACCTAGTGGAAAACAAATAGTCCTATTAAACATTAACAACACTATTTTGGCGATAGCGCCAACAATAATTAGAAATTTAAGTGCCAAGGATTCTGTGGATGAAACACTGTAAGAAAATGATTTTTGCTTTATTTACTCTGGCAGCAAGCCAAGTATCGATAGCCGCTCCCGTGCCATTAGACAGCGTTGCCGTGCAAATAAATGAAGGTATCATACTTGAAAGCGAAATCAGCCATATGGTCACTTCGGTTAAAACCAATGCAGAAAAAGCAGGCCAAGGTTTACCTTCTGATAATGCCTTGCGTACTCAGGTAATAGAACGTTTAATTTTAACTCATTTACAATTACAAATGGCTGAGCGCATCGGCTTATCAATTGGTGATTTACAATTAGATCAAACCATCGAAAATATTGCTAAAGAACAGCAACTGACTGTGAGTCAAATGCAGCAGCAAATCGAAAGCGAAGGTATGAGCTTTGGACAATACCGTGAACAATTACGTGAAGAAATCACCATTGGTGAAATTCAACGTATTCAAGTTCAACGTCGTATTCAAGTATCTCCTCAAGAAATTAATAACTTAGTCAAAATGATCCAAGAACAAGGCTTGAAAGACGTCGAGTTCCAAATTGGTCATATTTTGATTGAAGTGCCTAGCAACCCAACAAGTGAACAACTTGAAGCGTCAAGCAAGCGTGCAAACATCGTACTCGAACGTTTAAAAGACGGTGAAGACTTTAGACGTACAGCGATTGCCTCTTCTTCAGGACCAAAAGCACTTGAAGGTGGTATTTGGGATTACATGAGCATTAATGAAATGCCAACTCTATTCGCTGAAGTGGTTACAGATGCGAAAAATGGCGATGTTATTGGCCCAATTAAAAGTGGTTCAGGTTTTCATATCATCAAAATTATGGATGCCCGAGGTTTACAAACTCAGGAAATCAGTGAGGTACGCTCACGCCACATTTTGTTAAAGCCTTCACCGATCCTTTCTGAAGACCGCGCTAAAGCGATGTTAGAAAGCTTCTTATCTCAAATTCGTTCAGGTGAAGCAGACTTTGCCGACCTTGCTCGCCAGTATTCAGAAGATCCAGGATCTGGAGCAAAAGGTGGTGAATTAGGTTGGGCAGAACCATCAGTTTATGTCCCAGAGTTCGCACAAACACTTAACAGTTTAGAAATTTATGAAATCAGTGAACCATTCCGCACCACTCACGGATGGCACATTGCTCAGCTTGAAGAAAAACGCACAACTGATGCAACCGATCAGTTTAATAGTAACCGTGCTCACCAGTTAATCTATCGTCGTAAATTTAACGAAGAACTACAAAACTGGTTAGATGAAATGCGTACAGAAGCTTACATTGAAGTTTTTGAACCAGAGAGTACTCGAGGTTAAGCTAACTTAATGACACAAAGAATTGCGATTACGCCGGGTGAACCGGCGAGTATCGGCCCAGATATAGTTATTAAACTTGCTCAGCAGGCTTGGCCTGCTGAGTTAGTTGTTTGTGCAGATCCAGAATTATTAACCAGCCGGGCTAAAATGCTTGGCCTGCCACTGAGCTTACGTCCATACCAGCCAACACTTGAAGCTAAACCTCAAGAGGCCGGAACCTTGACGATAGCGCCGTTTACACTTGCAGCTGAAGTTGAATGTGGCAAGTTAAACGAGCTAAACAGTGCTTATGTAGTAGATACCTTGCGTTATGCAGGTGAAAAAAACATGAGTAATGAGTTTGCCGCTGTAGTTACTGGCCCTGTTCATAAGGGAATTATTAACCAAGCGGGTATTCCATTCAGTGGCCATACCGAGTTTTTTGCACTGCAAGCGAATTGCCAAGATGTGGTCATGATGCTTGCCGCACCAGGATTGCAAGTGGCATTGATGACCACTCATATCCCTTTAGCTTATGTTGCAAAGGCTATTACGCGAGAGCGTTTACACCATATCATCCAGATTTTGCATAGCGAATTAGTGCAAAAATTTGGCATCACTTCACCTAAAATTTATGTATGTGGCTTAAACCCCCATGCTGGTGAAGATGGACACTTAGGACGAGAAGAAATTGATATCATGATCCCAGCGCTCAATGAGCTACGTGATCAGGGAATCGATATTGTTGGGCCACTGCCTGCTGATACACTCTTCCAACCTAAATACTTACAAGAAGCAGATGTGGTTCTTGCTATGTATCACGACCAAGGACTTCCAGTACTTAAATCATTAGGTTTTGGAAAATCGGTTAACATCACCTTAGGTCTTCCGTATATTAGAACCTCTGTCGATCATGGCACTGCATTAGAACTTGCAGGCACTGGTGAAGCAGATTGCGGTAGTTTTACCTGTGCATTAAATAAAGCCATTGAATTGGCCACAAAAGTAAGTAAATAATTTTCCAATGAGTAGCAATAAAGTACATTTAGGCCACACGGCCAGAAAACGTTTCGGACAGAACTTTTTAACTGATGAAAGTGTCATCAGCAGAATTGTGGGCGCTATCTCTCCTGACAATGATCACGTCATGGTTGAAATCGGCCCAGGTCTTGGTGCATTAACCGAACCCGTTGCAGATGCAGTGGATAACTTAACGGTTGTTGAGCTAGATAAAGATCTTGTTGAACGTTTACAAAACCATCCGGAATTAAAAAATAAATTAACCATCAATCAAGGTGATGCGCTTAATTTTGATTTTAGCCAACTTCAGCAAGACGGCAAAAAGATGAAAGTATTTGGCAACTTGCCATATAACATCTCTACCCCGTTAATGTTTCACCTTTTCGAATTTGCCGAAATTATTGAAACTATGCATTTTATGCTACAAAAAGAAGTAGTGTTACGTCTTTCAGCAAGCCCTGGCACAAAAGCCTATGGCCGCTTAACGGTAATGGCTCAGTATTTTTGTAAAGTCGTGCCTGTGTTAGAAGTACCGCCTGAAAGCTTCAAACCTGCACCAAAAGTGGATTCTGCTGTTGTACGTTTATTGCCTTACGATGTGAAGCCTTTTCCATGTAAAGATGTGAATGTTTTACGTCATTTATGTACTACCGCGTTCAATATGCGTCGTAAAACTTTAAGAAATAACTTAAAGCAAATGATCACTGATGAAGAGTTTACTCAACTAAACATTGATTCAACTCTAAGACCTGAGCAAATAAGCGTTGAGCAATATGTCGCGCTAGCCAATTTGGTTTGTGATAAGAGTTAGTATTTTCAAGGGCATTTTTAATGAAAGTGCCCTTTCTTTTTAGGAAGTTTAATGACCTCAGTAGCTGCTAACGTCAAAATAAAAGTTGAAACCAAATACCTTGAAGAACAATCATCAACCGAAGATGAAAAGTATTTGTTCAGTTATACCATCACCATTATCAATCTCAGTGAAATCTCAATTACACTAAAAGACCGTCATTGGATTATTACTAATGCCAACGGCGATACCAGTGAAGTTAAAGGGCCTGGTGTGGTAGGTGAAACCCCAACGATTGATCCTGATACCGCTTATCAATACTCTAGTGGTACGGTTATGGAAACACCTGTTGGTTTCATGGAAGGCAGCTACGGCATGGTGACTGCACAAGGCGAGCCTTTTAAAGCTGAGATCCCAACATTCAGATTAGCCATTCCAGGTATTTTGCAATAAACCTATGGCACATTATTTCGTTGGCGATATACAAGGCTGTTTCGACGAGCTGCAATTATTATTAGCAAAGGTTGATTTCAACCCTGCAAAGGATGAGCTTTGGGCTGTGGGTGATTTAGTTGCTCGAGGACAAGGCTCGCTACAAACTTTACGTTACCTTAAATCTTTAGAAGGCAGTGCCAAAATAACGCTTGGCAATCACGATCTTCATTTACTTGCACTTCACGGTAAAATCAAAAAAGCCAATCCCAAAGATAACCTTGCTGAATTACTTGCAGCAGAAGATATATCCCATCTCATTGACTGGTTAAGACAACAACCCTTGGTGCAAACTTTACCATCACATAATATCATCATGACTCATGCTGGTGTGCCACCACAATGGGATTTAGCAACGCTTGAATCTGAAGCACTAGCTGTCAGTGAGGCTCTTAAAAAAGATAACTACCTTTCTGCGCTTATCGCAAAAATGTACACAGAAGCCCCTGATTTATGGGATAGTCATTCAACAGGCTTACCGCGATTAAGATATTGCATTAACGCACTGACTCGAATGCGCTATTTACTCGATGATGGCAGTTTAGATTTTGCGTGCAAGAAACCTCTTAAAGATAAATCTGTAGGCCTTACCCCCTGGTTTGAGTTCGATTCTGAACTAAAGAAAACCCACACTTTGGTGTTTGGCCATTGGGCCGCCCTAATGGGGGTCACTAATCAAGCGAATGTGTTAGCGTTAGATACAGGCTGCTGTTGGGGGGAACATATGACACTTTGGCATGCTGAAACCAATGAAAAGATAATTCAGTTAAAACTAAAATAATTAATAAATTGTTAAACTTATAAAAACCTTAGCCGATAAAGCTAATAGATCTCACGTGATCACACTACCCTGAGCGATCAAGAGACAAATTCGGGATAAAATAATAACAGCCGGAGTATGCTATGAAAATTAATGTTGCCACCAGAGTCATTGGCGGTTTTACTGTTGTAACACTACTTTTAATTGTGTTGGGAGGCGTATCTCTGCTCACCAATAGCTCAATTAAAGATAGCACCACAACGTTGCAAAAAATTAGCCTCCCAGCGCTCACTGCAACAGGTGAGTTGACACAAAATTTAAGCGCGCAGCAAATTCAAATACTATTTGGTTATTACACCGACGAGTCTGCCCAAATTCCTGCAGTTGAGAAAAAGATCAAAACTGAGTCTGCTGAGTTCACTAAAACGCTCAATAAACTATCGAGCCTCATTTCAGACCGACAAGAATTCTCTTCAAACCTGTCGCAATTAAAAACGAGTTATACAAGTTTTGAAAAAAATAGCCGTTTGATGTTAGAAGAGCATGAAAATGCATTGGTTAAACATGAAAAACTAATCCAGCTTCGTGGTGACTTAGAAGATAGTGCAGATGAAGCATCGTCCATCTTATTAGACCTCATTGATTTAGAAATGAGTGACGACCCTACAGAACAGAGTATTGCAGCAACAGCTGGCGTTGTAGACAGTACTTTTATTAATATTATCACCACCGTTTATGACCTAGTCGCAGCTAAAGATAATAGCAAATATAACGTCATCGTTAACGAACTCGACTACATGGTCAGTGATACCCGTGTCAAAATTGAGCATATCAATCGCCAAGGTCAAGGCATCATCAGCGACAATACGCTAAATAACCTTAATACAGAAAGTGAAGCGGTGTTTAAGCTAATCAATGACAGTAATACGATTGTTGCTTTAAAAGGTCAGCAATTAACTCATGCTCAACAAGCTGAGCAAATGCTAGCTGCAACAGATAAAGATCGATTAGAAGTTAATGCTAAGATGATTAATTTGGCAACTAATATTGAAGGCTTCACCGGACAAATCAGTGATAGTGCAATTGAGAATATCGACTCTGCAAGTTTAAAAACCATGTTTGTAGTTATACTTGCTATTTTGGTTTCAATCGTTGTCAGTATTGCTGTAGTTAAACCATTAACACGCTCGTTAGCAAAAGTGAATCAAGCATTAAATATTCTGGCTTCAGGTGATTTGACACATAAACTTGACGACTCTGGTCACGATGAATTTGCTGAATTAGCTAAAAATTGCAATAGCTTAGTTGATAGTTTACGCAATCTTATTGTTGGCATCCTAGATAGATCAAACCAACTTGCTGCCGCAGCTGAAGAAACTTCAGCAATTACTACCCAAACAACAAGCGGAATTCAAGAACAGAAGAGCCAAGTGGATCAAGTTGCCACCGCAACAACACAATTAAGTTCAAGCGCACAACAAGTTTCTATGAGTGCAGACCAAGCACTAGAGCAGATCAAGCAAGCTGATGAAGAAACTCAGCACATGCGTACACTTGCTGAAGAAAATAAGGTGACTATCCTAGCTCTTGCTGATGAAGTAGCTAAAGCTGGCCAAGTCATTAATAAGGTCCACTCTGACAGTGCTTCTATTGGTTCAATCCTTGATGTTATTCGTGGTATTGCAGAACAAACAAACTTACTAGCATTAAATGCGGCCATTGAAGCTGCACGAGCTGGTGAGCAAGGTCGTGGTTTCGCAGTCGTTGCAGATGAAGTTCGAAGTCTAGCGTCAAGAACACAAGAGTCGACTAGCGAAATTCAACAAATGATTGAAATGCTACAGCAAGGTGCACAGCAAGCGGTATCAGTAATGGAACTAGGCCGCAGTCAAGCAACCAGTTGTGTTGATAAAACAGAACAAGCTAACTTAGCTCTTGAAACTATTAGCCAATCTGTCCATAAAGCTTATGATTCTGGTAATCACATTGCTCAAGCTGCGCAAGAGCAAAACCTTGTTAGCCAGCAAGTATCTGAGATGTTGGAGCATATTGCTGCAATTTCTGAAGAAACAGCAACAGGCGCAGATCAAACAGCACAATCTAGCCACCAAGTTGCTGTACTATCTGAAGAGCTACAAAGCTCTGTGGGCGAATTTAAAGTCTAAATACATAAAGGTAACACTTTTAATAAAAAGGCTCTTAGGAGCCTTTTTTAATGCCCTAAAGTTAGCAAACAAAGTTAACGTCGCTTAATCATGACCCAAATTGTATAGTTCGTATGGAGTAGAATGAGACTGGGCTGTATTAAATGAACTTTTGGCGTTCAAATTACTGTCTAAAATGACCTAAAGTCGACAAAGATATTTTTTATATTTATCAATAACCGCTGCCGATTATTTAATTTTATTTGCAGCAATTAGCGTTTATAAGATTTATGACTTAAAACTACTCCATAAAAAAACCGCCATTTAGGCGGTTTTTAGACGAATTGTTATTTGTACTAACAAAAGGCGTAAATTAACAATTTGGTCTTGCTTGTTATGGTGTAACTAACCAAACGAACTAGTTACACCTCAACATAACAGGGAACAATACTAAGCGTAATGCTTACTCACCACTGTTAATTCTATCTTGCACTGCAGCAGTAATAGCACTTCCGCTATGACCGTTAGCATTTGCCCAATCAAGAATGCTTTTTCCATCTGCTTCAGGTGAATTTAAATCACCTGCAGGAAGACGCTTGGCAATATACTCACCAACTTCTAATGAATTAGAGTTATAAGCAGTTCTTAATAAACTATTACCTTCGCAAGAAATACCAGTGTAAATATTACGTAATTTTACGCGGCTTTCTTTCAACTTTTTACGTAAACGGTTTTTGTCATTAGATTTTACATAATCACAAATGTTTGCGACAAGCTGTTCAGTATTTGCTTCGGCAGGGGTTGACACAAAAGATGCTGCTATTAGGGCTGCTATGGCCACTGGCAGTAAACGCATCTGACACTCCTTTTTAGGTATTTTTATTTTGTACCTACCATCAAGGGTAAGTATCTATTCAGGGTAACACAGGACACAATTTAACATTATTTAACCAAAGTGTTAAAGCTATATTGCAATTGTGATTCGTTTATCTCTACAACCTTCTCTGTTAACTTCCAATTACCATCATCCCACTCAGGAAAAAAGGTATCTCCATCAACAGTTAAATCTATAAAGGTTAGATATAAGATATCGGCCACGGGTAGAATTTCTTTATAGAGTTGCCCGCCTCCTATTACAACTAATTCATCACAATCACTAACTAGATCTTTTGCCGCCCCAAAGGAGTTCACGCAACTAACACCGTCAGGTTGATAATCACTCTGACGAGTAATAACAATATTATGTCGCCCTGGGAGTGGTCTTCCTATCGATTCAAATGTCTTACGTCCCATCACTACTGGCTTTCCTAACGTCATGGCTTTAAAGTGTTTTAGGTCTTCAGGTAAATGCCAAGGCATTTTATTGTCTTTACCGATTACACGATTGTTTGCCATAGCGGCGATCATTGCGATGCGCATGTAAAATCCTTATAGATGCTTAAGAAATTAAATAATGGGTCTAGTGCGATAATATACTAGTGAAGGCATTGCTAAACCTACAGCTAAAGCTCCTAGAATAAATACAGTTTTTAAACCATTAAAAATAACTAATGATGTTAAATCACTGCTAATTTGATCTTGTACACTCAATTGCACAATTGAAATTAAAGTATTGTACGCGTAAGTTCCTGGCACCATAGGAATGATGGCAGCTACTGAGTACATCAATGGTGGTGCTAAATGTTTTTTGGCAAATCGAATGGTAATCACCCCAACTAATGCTGCAGCGGTAAAAGTTGCCCACTCGATTGGCATGTCAAAATGCATTAATAACGTTCGAAAGCTATGCCCTATTGCACCAGCTATTCCGCAATAAATTAAAAATCGCCTTGGAACATTAAACACCATTGCAAAACCTATTGCTGGAATCGCTGAGAAAAATGCGTCATGCAATAATTCTAAAATGAGATTCATAGAAATAAACTCCCTCCTAGTGCCATCGCAAGGGTTATCCCAATTACAGTGGCCAAAGTGAGTAGAGTTGCGTGTCCCCAGCGAGAAATTCCAACATTCATATGGCCTTTCACCATATCTGAAATAGCATTAATCAGCGGAAAACCTGGCACCAGCATTAACACGCTGGCCGCCATAGCTGTTTTGGGCGTCTGGGTGACATCAATCACATAACCCAGTTGAGCAATCATCGTGGTAATAAACGCGGTAATCGAGAAAATGATCAATAAGTTAAAATGTTTTTTAACTAAAGAAAGCCTAACCGTCATTCCAATTGATGATGCAATAAAGGTAATCATACAAGATGCAATATCGCCACCAAATAAGTGACAGAAACTTGCACAAGACAAGCCAATCATGCCAATGACATATTTAGCTGGATAACTTTTAGGTTCTATTTTTTCTAAACGCCGTTTAACTTGCTTGGCATTATAAATGCCCTTTTCTGCCAATAAACAGATTCGCTGAACTTCACACACAATCATCATATTGATGCCGTGTTCTCGAATACGTCTTGTGGTAGTAATACAGCGGCCATGAACTAGGCTGGTTAATACGAGGGAATTTGATGATATGGAAAGTTCAACACTGGCTAGGCCAAGAGCTTTGCCTAGGCGCTGACTGATCTCTTCAACAAGATCAGATTCAGCACCATAAGCTAAGAGTAATTGCGCACTGCGTACCACAAGACGAGTGATATCATTTTGAGTTTCTGCGTACACTGATCTCTCTTCATTACTCTGTTATTGACTCAATGATAATCGAGTGCAATTTATCTCACAATTTTAGCGTTGATAAATGATTTCTACATCGTAATCATCTTCGTCAAAATCGTCATCAAAATCATCGTCGTAATCTTCATTTACAGATTCAACATTTGCTTGATGATAATTATCCCACTTGAATTCAACTTCATCTTCAGGACTAGTTGATTCATCTACCGCAGGAAGTGCAGAAATAAAGTCTAATAATTTAAGACTCAAATCCTCAGTATTGGTACGGTTGAATGCCGACATAGTGTAAATGTCGCCTTTCCAATCGATTTCCTTAACGATGTGCTCCATTTTTTCAGCAAGCTCATCTTCTTGAAGTAAGTCGATTTTGTTAAAGACTAACCAGCGAGGCTTAGATGCCAGCTTTGGTGAATACTTCTCTAACTCAGCCACAATTGAACGTGCAGACTCAACAGGATCACTACCATCGATTGGATCAATATCAATGATGTGTAGTAATACCCGACAGCGTTCTAAATGCTTCAAGAAACGAATACCAAGACCCGCACCGTCTGAAGCACCTTCAATCAAACCTGGAATATCCGCAATAACAAAGCTTTGACCTGGACGTGGGCTAACCACACCTAAATTCGGTACTAAGGTTGTAAACGGATAGTCAGCAACTTTTGGCGTTGCACGAGAAACTGAACGAATGAAGGTTGATTTACCCGCATTTGGTAAGCCCAATAAGCCCACATCAGCTAGTAACAATAGTTCGAGCTTAAGCATGCGAACTTCGCCTGCTGTACCAAGCGTTTTCTGTCTTGGTGCACGGTTAGTACTACTCTTAAAACGAGTGTTACCTAAACCATGGAAACCACCTTTAGCCACAAGTAATTTTTGGCCGTGGGTTGTTAAATCACCTAATAGTTCTTCAGTTTCAAAATCCATTGCACGCGTTCCAACTGGAACTTTTAATAACGTGTCTTCGCCACCATGACCAGTACAGTCACGGCCACGACCATTCTTACCGCGCTCAGCAATATAAGAACGTACAAATCGAAAATCAATAAGCGTGTTCATGTTTTCGTCTGCGACTAAAAATACGCTACCGCCGTCACCGCCGTCACCACCATCTGGGCCGCCGTCTGGCACATATTTCTCACGTCTGAAGCTAACGCAGCCACTGCCACCGTTACCCGCTTCAACTTTGATTTTAGCCTCATCTATAAACTTCATACATACTCCTGACACCACTTAATGTGCCAATTATAACCTCAAAAGACTGAGATGTGCAGGGAAGCGTAGAAGATACAATCACCATAAATCGCTTACTGCAAAAAAATAACTATCAATGCTATGCATCGAAATACTTCATTGAAGTTTAGTTAACTAAATTCAACAATGAGGTAATAAACACAAAAGCCCCGCCAGAAGGCGGGGCTTTCAAAGACTGATTAGAGTCTAGAATTAAGCTTCGATGCTAATAAACTTACGGTTATTAGGACCTTTTACTTGAAACTTAACTTTACCGTCTGTTAATGCAAACAAAGTATGGTCACGACCAATACCTACGTTTACACCAGCGTGGAATTTAGTACCACGTTGACGTACGATGATGTTACCAGCAACAACTGATTCACCACCGAAACGCTTAACACCAAGACGTTTACTTTCTGAATCGCGGCCGTTACGAGTAGAACCGCCAGCTTTTTTATGTGCCATGAGTTAGACTCCTAAATTATGCGCTGATCGCAGTGATTTTAACTTCAGTGAACCATTGACGATGGCCCATTTTCTTTTCGTGATGCTTACGACGATTGAACTTTTGAATAGTTACTTTCTCACCGCGACCGTGGCTAACCACTTCAGCAACAACTTTACCACTAGCAACTAGAGGAGTACCTACGTGAACGTTCTCACCATCAGCAACCAATAATACTTGATCAAACTCTACAGTTTCACCAGTAGCAACTTCAATTTTTTCTAAACGAACTGTATGACCTTCAGCAACACGGTGTTGCTTTCCGCCACTTTGAAAAACAGCGTACATAGCTATTTCACTCCAAATGGACTAACACTCCGATTCATAATTGTAGATATCGGGTGCTAAAAACTTTTAATGACAATGGGCGCGGATTCTACGGGAAGATTTGCAGTCTGGCAAGCGTTAAATTTGAATCAATAAAAAAAGCTCGGTTTAACTCTCACTATCTAAGAACAAAAGCTGTCTAAGGCATGAAAATTAGTTAAAATTTGTTAATATACAATTTGAACCTTATATAGTGGGCAATATAATTTGCCTGACAGCCTAATAACTAGAGACCATTATGGATTTGAACGCCATTCGTCAACTAGCTGATAATGACATGCAAGCCGTCAATCAGTTAATTTACAAACAACTTGAGTCTGATGTTGCACTAATAAACCAACTAGGTTTTTACATTATCAATGGTGGTGGTAAAAGACTTCGCCCACTACTTTCAGTATTAGCAGCACGTGCAATCGACTATAAAGGTGAAGAGCATCTTAAGTTAGCTGCCATCATTGAATTCATCCATACCGCTTCTCTATTACATGATGATGTAGTTGATGAATCAACACTAAGACGCGGTCGTAAAACAGCCAATGCTTTATTTGGTAACAGCGCCAGTGTCCTTGTGGGTGACTTCTTATATACCCGTTCATTCCAAATGATGACAGAGCTCGATAGCATGAAAGTGCTCAGAGTTTTAGCTGACACCACAAATATTCTTGCAGAAGGTGAAGTCTTACAATTAATGAATTGTAATGACCCAGAAACCACTGAAGAGAATTATATGCGAGTGATTTACTGTAAAACAGCTAAATTATTCGAAGCCGCGACCTTACTCACAGGTGTGATTGCAGATGTGAGTAAGGAGCAACAAACCGCATTAGGTGAGTACGGTAAATTCCTTGGCACCGCATTCCAGTTGACTGATGATTTATTAGATTACACCGCTGAT
Organism: Shewanella goraebulensis; assembly: GCF_030252245.1. NCBI lineage: Bacteria > Pseudomonadati > Pseudomonadota > Gammaproteobacteria > Alteromonadales > Shewanellaceae > Shewanella > Shewanella goraebulensis. The sequence continues at coordinate 1,387,374 of NZ_CP126972.1, read as the reverse complement.
GCCGATGAGCTTGGCAAAAACATCGGTGATGATTTAGCAGAAGGTAAACCAACCTTACCTTTGATTTATGCAATGGCTCACGGTAATGACACCGCGAAGGCCTTAATTAAAGAAGCGATTGAAAAAGGTGATGGCACTAAAGCAATCGATGAAATTGTTGCGGCACTAAAAGAGTCTGGTGCACTTGAATACACTAAGCAAAAAGCTGATCAAGAAGCAGATAAAGCGATTGCTGCTTTAGCGCCAATTGCCGATAGTGAGTATAAAGAGGCATTGATTTCTTTAGCTAAGATTTCTGTTAAGCGTAACAACTAATGTTTTCATTAGTCTGAGCCTAAAGCAGAAATGGCAATCACCACTCCTGCTTACAATAAAAATGCACTTGCCTTTAATTAGCCAAGTGCATTTTTTTATTCATCAATAGAGTGCCGCTTAACTTTACAGTTTAGATTTCGTTCGAAGTAAAGTCATTTTAATCGAGGAAAGTGAATTGCTACCTCGTCATTTAAGCTAAATTCACTCAACAAAAAGTGTTATTAATCGCCCCCCTTTAGGACAGCGTTTAGTTGGCAAAAACAGCCATAAAAGTTCAAAAGGTCCTAGCCTGATTTCACGTAATAATTGGCACTACACCTGCCAATTAATCGTTTTATCGCCTTGTTGCTTCAAAAGCTGATTCACTTTTGAAAAATGCTGGCAACCGAAAAAGCCACGATATGCCGATAGAGGCGAAGGATGAGGCCCTGTCAAAACATGATGTTTAACGGTATCAATAAGCTTGCCCTTTTTAATAGCATGGGCTCCCCAGAACACAAATATCAGCGGTTCCTCTCGCTCATTGAGGCATTGCATTACGTTATCAGTAAAAGTCTCCCAGCCAGCTTTTGAATGCGAATGAGCCTTACTTTCCTCAACAGTAAGAACGGTATTTAATAACAGCACGCCCTGCTCTGCCCATTGAGTTAAATTTCCATGTGTTGGAATATCAAACCCATCGATGTCTTGATGCAATTCTTTATACATATTAACCAGTGAAGGTGGCGTTTTAACTCCCGTTTTTACAGAAAAACATAAACCATGAGCCTGACCAGCCCCGTGATAAGGGTCTTGACCGAGAATGACGACTTTTACTTTATCTAAAGGCGTTAACTCAAATGCACTATATATTTCCTCCGTAGGCGGATATATCACTTTATCAAGCTGTTTTTGATTTTCCAAAAAAAGTGTTAATGCTTTGAAATACGGCTTAGCTTTTTCTAATGTTATGAACTCTTTCCAACTATTCATCTGGTTATTTACCTCATTCAAAATACAACAACTCGCACAAACACATCATTTACATTAAAATTTAATTACAACAAGGATAAAAAAGGATGTTCATTTACCATGCAGAAATTGAACACCAACAGAGTTTCAGGCTTTACCCTAATCGAATTAGTCGTAGTCATTATAATACTCGGTGTGATTGCAGTAATAGCGTTACCTAAGTTTATCAATATTAAACAAGATGCTGAGATTTCAACAGTACAAGGTACTGGGGGCGCTTTTTCGAGTGGTATCTCACTGGCTAACGTTAAGTGGGCAGCTTTAGGTAATTCAGGCCCTGCGGACAATTTACAAATTTACCCAAATGCTGGCGCTGATGGTCAACTCGATATCAATCAATGGGGATTTCCTGCGCAAAACTGGCCACCATTTGAGGCTTCACCTCGACTAAATAATGAGAATGATTGCATGTCAGTGTGGGAAACCATTTTACAAGATGCTCCTTCGATATCTGATACCGCAGCTCCTGAAGATACACTCTACCTAGCCACCTACATCAATCCTGATCAATGCCGTTACTTTTATAATCCTTTGCCCGCGCTATCGATTTATTATGACTCCCGTAACGGCCAAGTGATCACAGATTCTGATCCTAATTCGTAATTGACTCTTTATTCTGTCGCTAAAGTAGGTAGACTCTTGGCTAATTTTTAAATCATTATGAGAAGATTTTCATGTCTGAAGAAAAAACAGAAACAACCATGTATCAGCTAGCTGATCAATTTATTGCATTAGCAAACCAGCTTGGTCAAACTGAAAATGACATTGGTAAAGTTGGCACAGCCTTACGCTTTGCAGCTGCTCGTTATAACGCATTCGAAGCCGCAATCAAATCAGCTGACTTAGAAGCTGAAAAAGAAAATGCTTTAAACTGGTTCTCTGATGAATACAAAGGCATGTTGAATGAGAATTTAAACGACCACATTAAGAATCCTCCAGGCGGACAAAAAGCCACTGAAGAAAAAGCTGATGACTCTGTGCAAGTATTTAAAAACTAAATAATACTTAGCGTCATATAAAAAGCCATCTCTCGATGGCTTTTTACTTTTCTAACTGACATTTTTAAACTTAGTTTGGCAGTTTAACCCCTAAAACAAGTTCACTATCACTCTGATAGCCAGCAAAATGAGTACGATTCCCGACAGTTTATCTATTAAAGCTGCTTTATCCCTTAAACGGGATAGTATCGGCCCATGGGATAAAACAACCGCGATAATCGTATACCACAGTCCATCAATCACCAGCGGTGTCAGTACAATCAGTGCTTGGCCAGTTGATGTTTCTGCAGCCATAACAAACTGACTGAATAAAGCCAAAAAGAATAACAGTATTTTAGGGTTAAATAGCGAAATCGCTAATCCATCGCGAGCTGCTTGTAATAAACTGCTCGACTCTCCAGATTGAAGTTTTTGCTCCATCCCACCTTTTGACTGCAGTGCTTGTAGCCCCATCCAAGCAAGATATAGAGCCCCCAAAATAGCAATACCATTGAAAACAATTGGCGACTTTTCTAACACAACAGCCAAGCCTAACAGGGTCACCAATGCGTATACGCCGATACCTATTGAATGCGCCCACGCACAAACCACGCCATGTAATCGGCCACCCGATAATGTATGCCTTAACACCATCGCTAAACTCGGCCCTGGCGACATTGCGCCCAAACAACAAATGGCTAATAAACCTAGCCAAGTACTCAATGCCATTGTTAACCCCTTTTACTCATTAATGCAGATATCACCTAAGCATCGAAGGAAATTTTAAAGGCGTACGTTATCATGATTTTAGGATAACAACATTCATTTAACCTCAGCTTAAGCAAAGCTTGATATAGTGAGCTAAATTACTCATTTCATTTTGCAAGAGATTATAAACAATGACATTGATGCTTCCGTTACTACTCGGGCTTTTACTTGCCGGAATCGCTTTGCTTATTTTTTTGAAAATTAAAGGCAAGAACATACCCACTGCTATTATATTTCTACTGGGTTTTATGACCTTATGTTTTACCGGGGTATACTCTTTTCTCAATAAAACTGAAGATTATAATGCCTATCAGCGCCTGCAGTGGAAGCCATTAAACCCCGCCCAAATTGATCCTTTAGTTGAGCAGGGTTATACCGTATTTGTTGATGTAGATGCTGACTGGTGTCTACCGTGTCGCGCGAATAAAGCCAATGTTACTCATCGCGAAAAGGTCGTTATCGCGCTAGAAGCAGACAACATAGTGCTGATGAAAGGTAATTGGAGTGAACCTAATGCCATGATAGAAAACTATGTGGGCATGGAGGGCGGTATGGGTACACCATTTAATAAAGTTTACGGCCCTAGTCACCCACAAGGCATCGTGCTTCCCGTTGAGTTAACAATCAATGCTGTTTTTCAAGCTCTCGCTGCTGCGAAATAATTGTATTTTTTGTAATAAAAAAGACTGCCAAGGCAGTCTTTTTTGCTTTCAAACTAAAAAAACTTAAAATGAATAGCTCAGCTTACCGTAGTAAAACCCACCATTGTAATCAAATGGACCACTTTCATAATAGACTGCACCTAATGCTCCTTGAGTGCCATCTTTAAGTTCTTGTGCTTCTTGGTCAAACAAGTTGTTAGCACCGACAGACAAAGTTAGCTGTTCAAACATAGTGTAGCTAACTTCCAAATCGACAGTAACAGCGGAATCAGCCGTTTCAGAACCCCAGTCTGAAGTATCATCAGCATGAGTTGCATAGTACTCACCAAAGTAATTACCGCGCAGTGATACGCTTAAGTCATCCCAAGTTTGACCCCAAGTTAGTGTTGCACGATGAGCTGGAATACCATCTTCTAAACGACGAACCTTACCTTCATCTGTTGTATTCGGGTCGAATTTATCAACACTCGTGTCAGTCCAGCCATAAGCAAGGCTGAACATAGTATCACCCGCCAATAACTCCGTTTCATAAGAACCGACAATATCAACACCTTGTGTGGTGGTGTCAAAATCATTGGTGTAATACGTTACTGCAGAAATAAGTTCAGGGAACTCCACTCCAGCATCTCGTAAATCGTCATAATCTTCTGCTTTAACTTCAATTTGGCTTGATTGAGCAATACGACCTGTAACTTCAATATTGTAGTAATCAACGGTTAAGAAGAAATCTTCATACTCAAACACAGTACCAATGGCATAGTTCACAGATTCTTCTGGCTCTAACACTTCACCGCCATAAAATGCAGCTAATGGATCTGTAGGAGGAGCAATAAAGGTCTGAATTAGATCGCCATTGACGATTGATGTTTGTGTATTAACAACATTTTCTTGTCCAACTGTTGGCGCTCTGAACCCTGTACTGTGAGATGCACGTACTGATAGGTAATCAGTAAATGAATATTGAGTTGAAATCTTATAATTTAATGTATCGCCAAAGGTAGAGAAATCTTCATAACGAAGTGCCACGCCTAACAACCAATCATCCGTTAAGTAAGCTTCAACATCTGCGTAAATACCGATATTACTACGGTCATTCTTACCCGCAGCTTCTGGACCAAAACCTTTAAAGCCATGAGAACCAATATTGAAACCTTGATCTGCATATGGACCCGCTATCCAAGATGCTTCTTCACCTTGAGTAATTTCAAATGATTCTTCGCGCCACTCAAAACCGGTTGCAAAGCTAATGTCTTCAATCGAACCTAAGGTAAAGTAACGAGAAAAATCAAGGTTAACGGTTGTTTCAACTTGCTCATAGGCACCGGTATCAAAGTCAGTTTGTGTATCTTCTGGGTTAGCCGCTAAACCAAGTGAAGGGTTTAAAGAGTTGTACAAACTAAAACTAGATTTGTTCGAACCCGTACCAGCACTAGCGTCATACATCCACTCGCCTAATTCACCTTCAATACCAGCGAAGAAAGACATATCTTCAATCGTGCCAGCAAATTGAGGAGTATAACCACCTGGGCGAACTTGGTTCATAGAGAAACAATTAGCATCAGCAACCATTGCTTGATATGCCGCAGTGTCTAAAACGTTGCCATCCGAACCATCAGCATTTTTTGGGATTGGCACTGGAGCACAGGTTGATTGGTCGCCGTTAACAGCACCCACTAATAAGTTTTCACCACCATCAACTGAGTAAACATTGCCACGGTTATGTGGGTTACGGTAGTAGAACCCACCAATCGCTTCACGTGACGATACATTACCAAAAGCATAAATACGGTGCTTATCATTTAAATCAAATCCAGCATTAACAAATACGGTGTAATCATCATTAATTTCTGGATTCCCCCAAACTTGCGCAGGATCATTAACGTAAGTATTGCCTTGTTCGATTAAGTTTGCAGCATCAGGACGCTGAACACTTCGGCTAGTGGCATCTGCGGTTTTATACTGCGCACTAATGTTAACAAAGCCAGCATCGGTAAGTGGTAAGCCAATGTTGCCATCGATAGTCGTTGTAGCACCATCACCTTCATAGTACTCGCCCTGACTGATACTGATTGAACCGCCTTCAGCACTATCTTTTAATTGGAAATTCATCACACCAGCAATAGCGTCAGAGCCGTATTGTGCTGCAGCGCCATCCCGAAGTACTTCTACTTGTTTTAACGCAATACTCGGAATAACCGAAATATCAGGTCCTTGAGCACCGTCATTAATACCACCGCCTTGGAAAGCAATGACTGAAGCACGATGACGACGCTTACCATTGACAAGGATCAAAGTACTGTCTGATGGTAAGCCACGTAAATTTACTGGGCGTACCAGCGTGGCAGCATCACTAATTGGTTGAGCTCGTGAATTAAATGAGGGGACAGATGTCACTAACATATCAATCATGTCAGTAGAACCATTTTTTCTTAGGTCATCAGCACTAATAATATCAACGGGGACAGGAGATTCACCCACTGATCGGGGTGCGGCTCGGCTACCGACTACGGCAATTTTTTCTACGTTTTCTGCGACTTCTTCGTCTTCAGCCATTGCTTGTGTCGACATAACAGAACCGGCCAAAGCAACTGTTACCGCAAGACTTAACGAATTTAAGCCAAACTTCCTTTTCTTTAGATTAGTCATCATTTGTGTCTCATTATTTATTATATTTATGTGTTTGTGACAGATGTTTTAATCGCCTGAACGAGTAAAAATCGTCTCTCCCAAAATGAAATAACTTCATTCACATTTACATTTCTATAACAAATAGAACCTAATTGCTAACAATTTCTATTATTAGTCAAAACAATCAACGTGTTTAACACTTAAATTTAGATAATTAAACCAAAACAGAAGGGAAATCAGACAAATAACAGTTAAATCAACCAACTATTAGCAACCACTTAACTAGATAAACCTAGAGAACCGACTAATTTCAGTTCAAAAAACCATCATTACCACTTTAGTTGTACAGAGATCTTTAGCAACAAAATGGAGTAAAAACTCTATATTAATTAAGATGATAATTAATAATTATGTTGACCTTTTATACAAAACAGCACTAATCTAAACGCTCGTTTGATTACCTAAAAAATATAAAATAACAAAGGTGGTAAGCATGGCTTACGATGCAGATACACAGCTTGATCTCAACCAGTATCAATCTCTGGTGGACTTGATTGAACAAACTTGCAAGCGTTATGGGGATAATGTGGCTTATGCTTGTTTAGGCCAACAAACCACTTTTAGTGAAATCGAAATCGCTTCGCGTCATTTTGCAGCCTACATCCAAAACCACAGTGATTTAAGCGCTGGGGACCGCATCGCAATTCAACTGCCAAATATTACTCAATTTGTCATCGCGGCTTATGGGGCTATTCGAGCAGGGCTTATCATCGTTAATACTAACCCGTTATATACTGAGCGAGAGCTTATCCACCAATTTAATGATTCAGGCGCAAAAGCTTTAGTTGTGCTGTCTGATTTATTACCGACCTTAAACAACGTCATAGATAAAACCGATGTTTCTTTGGTCATTAGTACCCACGCATTAGATTTGATTAACCCACAACCGCAAGCTGAAACACCATTTGATAAAGTGGAATTTAATCAGCTGCTATCACTTGGTGCACAAACCAATTATACCCCTGTTAAGCCACAACAAACTGATTTAGCAGCCCTGCAATATACAGGCGGCACAACTGGTTTATCTAAAGGCGCCATGCTGTCTCATCGCAATATGTTAGCCAACTCAGCTCAAGTAAAATCTCGTATTGCCAGCACCATGACACCGGGGAAAGATATTTTTGTCGCACCACTGCCGATTTACCACATCTATGCCTTTATGGTGAATCTAGTACTTTACTTCGAATCTGGCAGTTGCTCAGTATTAATCCCGAACCCGCGAGATATTGGTGGGTTAATTAAGACTATGGCAAGTTACCCTTTTACTGGTTTTGCTGGCCTTAACACCTTATTCGTTGGCTTATGTCATCAACCTGAATTTCAAGCATTAGATTTCAGTAAGTTAACCATCACTATCTCTGGCGGAACCGCTCTAACAAGCGCAGCAGCTGGTGTTTGGCAAAAAACGACTGGTTGCATGATCTCGGAAGGTTATGGTTTATCGGAAACGTCACCTGTTGTGAGCTTAAACGCCCCTGGCTACCAGCAACTCGGCACCATAGGTAAACCAGTCCTGAATACTGACGTAAAAATTTTGGATATTAACGATGAAGAAGTGCCATTAGGCGGTGCAGGAGAACTTGCAGTTAAAGGACCGCAAGTCATGCAAGGTTACTGGCAAAAGCCTGAAGAAACGGCAAAAGTGATGACAGCAGATGGCTACTTTAAAACTGGCGACATTGCGGTTGCGACCGAAGAAGGCTTCCATAAAATTGTCGATCGTAAGAAAGATATGATTATTGTATCGGGTTTTAATGTATACCCTAATGAAGTCGAAGACGTGTTATCTCAAAATGAGTTAGTACTAGAGTGCGCCGTAGTGGGCGTAGCAGATGATAAGTCTGGTGAAGCTGTTAAAGCAGTAATTGTGCTGAAAGAAGAAACGACTAATGAAGCAGAGACTAAGCAGCAAATCTCCGATTATTGTCGCCGCCAATTAACGGCTTATAAAATTCCTCGTATTATTGAATTCACTCCGCAATTACCTAAAAGCACTGTAGGTAAAATTTTACGACGAGAGCTTAGGAAGTAAGCAGCCACTAAAAAATCCACTTAAATTAAACGCCGTTATCACTTATCTGACAACGGCGTTTTATTAAAAGAGCTGAACCACATTCTCAAGGCAATTAACTCTGCTCAGTCAGTAACTGTAAACTGGCAAACTCTTTGTACACCTCACTGGTTAACATCAACTCTTGATGTGTACCTTGAGCAACGACTTGGCCCTTTTCAAGTACAATAATCCGATCAGCATTAATCACGGTAGCCAGCCTATGAGCAATAATCAGCGTAGTACGCCCGTGCATTAAGTTATCTAATCCTTGCTTAACTTTGACTTCACTAACCGCATCTAACGCACTGGTAGCTTCATCTAATAACAAAATAGGTCTATCGGCAAGAATAGCCCTCGCAATGGCAATACGTTGTTTTTGACCACCAGAGAGTTTTACTCCTCTCTCGCCAAGGTAAGTATCATAACCGTCTGATAACTCTTGAATGAACTCATCTGCTTTTGCAGTTATACACGCTTTAATGACTTCTTCCTTAGTTGCATCCACGCGACCATAACGCACATTTTCAAATACATTGGTGGCAAAAATAACCGACTCTTGAGGCACTAAAGCATATTGCTCTCTCAGTTGTTGTAAGCTCAGTTTGGACACGTCAATATCATCTAACTTTACTAGCCCGGCTTTGGGTTGATAAAAACGCAGTAGCAATTCAAACAAGGTACTTTTTCCTGCGCCACTCTCACCCACTAACGCCACTCTTTCACCTGCATTGATATTAAGCGTAATGCCTTTTATGACATCCTCTTTATTACTAGGGTAAGCAAAACGAAGCGCTTCAAGGCTCAGATTGCCGTTAATTTTTTCAGGTAACACAATAGGTGTTGAATCTTGTGGAATATCAATTGGCGTATGCACTAACTCAATCAGTCTTTCTGCCGCGCCAGAAGCACGCTGAATTTCACTGAAAACTTCACTAATAGTAGCAACCGAGCCGGCAGCCATAACGGCATAAAACATAAAGGCAGATAGTTCACCTGCACTGATATTATTTTGCATAACATCCTGGGCTCCAACCCAAAGCACTACCGCTATAGCTGCAATACTTAAAAACATCACTGAAGAGATTAAAATTGAGCGATATAAAATACGTGCTTTTGCCGCCGTCATAACTGATTCAACTTGGAGGTTGAATACTGTTCTGTCTTTACTCTCGTGGCCGTAAGCTTGCACCGTATGGATTTCATGCAAAGTCTCATCGATATACGCCCCTAAGTCACCGATTTTATCTTGGCTTTTACGTGAGTATTGACGAACTTTTTTACCTAAAAATATCACAGGGATAAACACCATTGGCACTGCAAGAAGCACCAAACCCGTCAGTTTAAGACTGGTAATAGCCATCATCACCATCGCGCCAAAAACTGTCACTGTCGAGCGAAATGCCATCGATAAACTGCTACCCACAACACTTTGTAATAAAGTACTGTCAGCAGTAAATCGCGATATCACCTCCCCCGTTCTTTGTTCAGCAAAAAACGCAGGTGAGAGATTTAAGAGGTGGTTATAAACCGTTAAACGAATATCAGCTATCACACGCTCACCAAGCCAAGTCATTAAATAAAAACGACAAAAAACCGCACTACCACTGATAGCAGTAATACCTAAAATGAATAAAACAATTTCATTTAAACGCTCGGCATTGTCAGCAACAAAACCTTCATCAACCATCATTTTCACCCCTTGGCCAAGGGATAACCAAGCGAACGAGCCAATAAACAAAAAGATAATCGCTGCCACGACTTTCATTTGATAAGGTTTTAAAAAGGACATGATCCAAGATAAAACAGAATATTGAGGTGAAGTAGTCAATTGAGTATCTGCATCTAGCTGGGAAGTTTGTGTTGTCAAAATGAATTCTCGTGAACGCGTTATGCCAGCCATGATACCAATAAACTGACAGTTGACGTTAAAGCGATTTGGTTTCGATTTTTCATAACTGTCAATTAGCAGGAACAGCTAGGTTTTCGTTGGTAACAATATATTTAGGTAATGATGTTCTAGATAATAACGTGCTTAAATAATAGTCACTTTGGTAATAGTATACTTAATCAATCAAGTGCAGTTCATCTACAAGTAACTAAAACTAAAAAAACGCTAAAATTTACAATATTAGCGTTTAAAATCGAGTAACTGATTACCTGGATTATGACTCTTTAACGCTCGATTCAATCGTTTTTAATGAACGTAAAAATATCCCTAAACCACCCACACTGAGCACTAGAATAACAATCAAATCAAACGCGCTCATATGGCTGAAACGGAAATTAATCGAACTAATCACACCGAATATCAACCCCACTAAAGAACCAAATGTCAGGATCCAGCCTAAGATGTTCTTAGCGTTATAAAACATAAGCCCGATACCGAACATGAATGGGATCATAATCATGCCGCTGGTTAAGCTAACTCCACCAACATTATAAAGGCTATGGCTAAAACCAAATGAGCTGGTTACTTTTATCGCCTTCAGTAGCATATAAAAGCCGCCACACATCATGATTAAACCGATAAAAAATGATCCAATACCGCCAGAGGTACCACCTGCACCGTTCATACAAATCCTTTGTAAAAAATGAAGTTATCAATTACTTGATGGTACTGATTGGTCACAGCAATAGCAAACCTCAGCTTAATAGTGCTGAGTAATAAACTGTATCAGTAATCGAAGGAAAACAGATCTCTGAAACAACTTCCCTCGCACAACTCTAGCTAATCTGCGATAATTACTGGCTATTCGTCGTGATGGTTTTAGGTAAAAAATAATGATTGTTAGTCAGTTTTCATGTGCAGGTATCGAATTAGATTTATACCGCTATCCCAAACAACAAGAATCGAATCTTCAAGCATGGGATGCTGCTGATGAACACCTTATTAAGCACATTGTAGAGCACGAAATCACCGCGAAAAAAACTGCTATCATTAATGACAGTTTTGGAGCCTTACAATGCGCCTTAACCAAACGAGAACCAACTTGGCCATTATTTGTTGAAACTGATGCTAAAACCAGTTTATTAGGGGCAAAACAGAACCTTGAAGACAATCATTTAGCGCAAACCAATATTAGCCACTTTAATAGTCGTGACTTGTTGCCTACAGACACTCAACTTGTACTTATAAAACTGCCTAAAAACCTGACCTACTTTGCCCACCAATTACAACGTTTATCTCAGGTTTTACCTGCAGGTACCCAAGTACTTATTGGCGCTAAAGCAAAAAGTATCAATAAGTCGCTACTTGCAATTATTGAGCAAAACCTCGGTCCAGCTTCTGCGAGTTTAACTTGGAAGAAAACGCGCGTTATAAGCTGTATCACTGACGGTAAGCTGCGTAAAAACCTTGTTCAAGTGACTTGGCCAGTTGAGCATTTAAAGCTAACTATCAGTAATTTGAGTAATGTATTTGCTGCCAACAAACTAGATATTGGCGCACGGATTATGCTTGAAAACATGCCTAAAGGTGAATTTAATACTGTCATAGATTTAGGCTGTGGCAACGGGATTTTAGGTTTGCATGCTGCGCAGCTTTATAACAATGCCAATATACATTTTGTAGATGATTCTGAAATGGCTGTGGCCTCTAGCCAACATAATTGGGAAATAAACCAATTACCAATCGAGCTCGGCCACTTTCATTGGGATGATTGTTTAACGCATTTGGATGAAGAAATTAGTGCGGACTTAATATTGTGTAACCCGCCGTTTCACCAAGGTGAAGCCATCACCGATCATATCGCATGGCAAATGTTTCTTGATGCTCGAAGAAGGCTTGCCCCAGGCGGCTTATTGCAGGTTGTCGGTAACCGTCATCTGTCTTATCACATTAAGCTTCAGCGGATATTTAAAAACTGTAAAACAGTGGCATCCAACGGTAAATTCGTTATTTTACAGGCCCGTAAATAACCACATAAAGCTAATAATTGTTTTAAACATGCCATACTTAGTTGAGTCTACCGTTATTGAATTCTACTAAATTGTGTCCAGCACTAGTGCGTAAAACCAAGCTAGTGATAGCGATACTGACCATAGATTTAAGCATTGCTATAAATAATAGATATTGGCGATGAGTTAGTTTTTACTAGCGCATCGCTAATCATCTAAGCTAAAAACTTACACATAAAAAACTAACTAATTAATTAAACTTCCCCCCTAAAGCCTTTCTGGTAAAACCTTACTGATAGAAGCTTACTGATAAAACATTAACGCAGGCTTACTCCCAAGACATACAACACGATGCCATTTACTTGTATTTGCTTACTAAAGACTCGTTGTCGTAGCGATAACCTATTAGTTTAACCAAGCTAATAGATCGCATATAAATCTCATTATTAATCCACAAATTGGTAATACAAAAAACAAAACCCGGTTGACAAAATAGAGTTGCTACCACTATTGTTTCATTAATACTGCGTAGAAATCAGAATTCAAACCAGTGAAACGGGTTCACAAATAGTTAACAATCAAATTAATTTAGATTATTTTTAGTGCAGAAAAAAGGCTAAAGAGCTGACCAAATTTTAATAAAATTCACTCAGGCAAGCTCGATTTGTATTAATTTCATTTCAAATTGAAGATTGATTTTATTATTAAGGCTTTGTTTAAAACTCAGGTAAAGCTGATAAATCAGTTTTGCTGGCTTGTTTAGCTGTTAGAAATCTTGATGTGAATAATCAATACCTTAGCAAGAAGGTAGTCAAATTTAGTGAAACCTATGATTAAAATCATTCAGTTTTGATGTTTAAATCGAGTAATTTCGTTCCAAATCATTCCCCCTCGTTTGGAGCGAAGTAAAAGGCCTCTCATTATGAGAGGCCTTTTTTACTTTTAAAAATAAAAAAAGACTTTTACTATCAATAGAATACAATAACAGCTTAAGTTTTACGTAAGCATGAATCCATAAAAATAAAGACAAAAAAACCTTTCATATTGAAAGGCTTTAATTAAAACGGTTACTTATTCACCTGAGTTAACACTCACTAAAGGAAGTGAAAATACGTTAGCTTAAGCGGTTAACTAAGTTATCAATAGAGTATAAGTCACGTTTTTCACTGTTCTTACGACGCACTTCTTCTAATGATTGCGCCTCAACAGTATCAAATAAAACATTAATCAAACGATTAAAATGTCTATGCATTGCAAGCCTTGCTTCTGAAGCGTCATTTGCTAATAGTGCTTCATAAATGGAGGTATGTTCATCAAGGGTTTTCTTATTATCCTTGCTACATACACTGGCATAGTCAGTAATAATCTTTTGACTCGACGCCCTTAATGCCCACAAATTTTGAAACGATTTAATTAAGGCACCATTTCGAGTGGAATTAGCGATTATCTGATGAAACATCTCATCTGCTTCTTCAACGTATGATTTATTTTCCATCATAATCAATGTTTTATTTAGTTCGACCAATTCTTCTTTAGTAATGGTATTTGCAGCAAGAGCGGCAATTTCACCTTCAACTAAAGCACGAGCTTGCGTCAGTTCAAACGCATTAATCTTATTAGTTTGATCAGCTTTATTGGCAGACTGTAAGACATAAACACCAGAGCCAGTTTTAACTTCGATTTTCTCACGCACTTCCAGTGCAATAATTGCTTCACGAACTGTTGGTCGACTAACATCAAACTTTTCAGCCAACTCCCTTTCTGGAGGTAAACGACTTCCAGGAGTATATTCGCCGCTAGCAATAGACGCTTCGATCTCTTCTACGATGCGCCAAAACATACGCCTACTTTTCATCTCTGGTCCTTCAATTGTTAAAACCAATTTTCTTGTATTACTAACATGATATCTATTTAGCTAGTCAACGCAAATCCTATTTAACAAATTTGTTTAACCAGAACAAATTTCATATAAGTCCTGATTTAGTTAAGTGAATGTTATTGGTAATAACAATAGCACATACTTTATAGCTTTGCGGTAACATAAATTGGTTGACAAAGTGGTTGACCGTTGGTTAGTTTCTATTTGACGCAAAGTTGTATTTAAAGATCGTGTTTAAAGGATTGTGTTCACATTTAATTAAACAATTAATCTGGCGTCAGTCTACTGGGAAGGTGATTGGGCAACGTTCCGCATACTTTATAAGTATCGTGAACAGTACTTCCAACCAAATAACTTACCGTTCCCTACACGTTCACATCGCTATGTGCAGGACTCAAGCTATTTAGATTTCTCAGCTAACTTCAAAGTGACAGATTACTTATCACTATCACTTAAAGCGCTGAACTTGTTAGACGAACCGCAAATTATGACGCGTGGTAACGACACAATGGTTTCGAACTACTCGCGTTCTGGTTCTAAATATTTCCTTGGTGCAAAAGTTAAGTTTTAGCCTTAAGTAAAACTTAGTCGTGCAGCTCCTACCTTAATTATTGAGGTAGGAGTTATTTAATTTAATCAGATGCAGTATCAAGCCTGTAAAAACAGGTTTAATGAACAAATTTGACAATAATAACGATAAAGAGAGTCATGATGAGTTTTTCATTCAAAGCAATACATAGCTCAAAACACTATGACAAGATGTTCTCTGTTTCTTTAAAGTCAGTATTCGTATTTGGAATGCTATTAGCCTCATACCAGCTCAATGCAGCAAGTTATATGGTAAGTAACCAAGCAGAGTTTAATCAGGCCGTGAACAAGTTAACCGCTGGTGATGACATCATACTCACTGACGGAGTTTGGCAAGACTTTGAAATGAAGTTTACTGGCCAAGGCACCAAAGATGCCCCTATTACCCTTTCAGCACAAACCAAAGGTAAAGTGATATTAACAGGCCAATCAAATCTACAAATGTCTGGTGCATATTTACAGGTGTCAGGCTTAGTCTTTAAAGACGGTTATACTCCAAGTAATTCAGTCATCTCCTTTCGTACAGCTAATGATGAGCTTGCCAACCACTCCCGTGTAACTGAAGTCGTTATTGATAATTTTAATAACCCAGATCGTCACAAATCAGACTTTTGGGTCGCGCTGTACGGCAAACATAACCGTTTTGACCATAATCATCTGATTGGAAAACGCAATAAAGGTGTGACATTAACAGTTAGACTTCGCAGCGAAGCAAGCCAACAGAACCATCATCAAATCGATCATAACTATTTTGGCCCGCGCCCAACATTAGGCTCTAACGGCGGGGAAACCATCCGTATTGGCACCAGCCACTATTCAATGACAGATTCCTACACCGTTATCGAAAACAACTATTTTGATCGCTGTGATGGTGAAGTAGAAATTATCTCAATTAAAGCAGGCAGAAACATAGTTCGCAACAACACTTTCTTTGAATCCCGTGGCACATTAACCATGCGGCACGGTAACGGCAATAACATCGACAGCAACGTGTTTTTAGGTAACGGTGTTGACCACACGGGTGGTATTCGAATTATTAATCGAGATCAAACCATCACCAACAACTACCTAGAAGGCTTAAAAGGGTATCGTTTCGGTAGTGGTTTTACCATCATGAACGGTGTGCCAAACTCGCCACTCAATCGCTATCATCAAGTGATTAATGCCAAAGTTAATCACAACAGCTTTATTGACGTTGACCATATTCATTTGGCTGCGGGCAGTGATAAAGAACGCTCTGCAATTCCAAAAGATTCAACCGTCAATGACAACTTATTTGTTAATAACAACCAACAAGCTCCATTTTCAATCTTTGATGATATTTCAGGGATTCAATTTGCCAATAACTTATCGAATGAGCTGACTAACAACCAAATCTCTCAGGGGATAAAACCAACTAAGATAGCCCTAAAGCGAGCTGCTAATGGTCTGCTTTACCCAGTTAATAAAGTTAATGCCAACTATGGCGCGTCCAAAAAGATTTCCCCAACTCTGAAAGATCAAACGGGCGTCACTTGGTACCCTAAAAATGAACCTGAAACCATCTTTGATTCAGGTAAAACCCACCCAGTATCGACATCAAATGAACTAATCAACGCGATAAGTAATGCCAATGATGGCGATATCATTTCACTACAAGCTGGTGAATATCTGATTGAAAAAATCATTGAGATTAATAACACCATTTCGGTTATCGCCCAGTCACTACAAAAGCCCATAATCAACTTTAACCGCGCCAGTTTATTTGAGATACAAAACGGCGGAAGTTTGAAACTCGATGGCCTTGCCATAACTGGGATAAACAGCCCCGATTCATCAGGTAACACCGTCATCAGAACCCGTAAATCGGGCATGCTAACCAACTATCGATTTAGTATGTTTAACAGTGATATTAGCCAATTAAACATTAACCACTCGTTTCATTTTTTTGACTCTGGTGCGCGCGCATTTGCCAATAAGATTGAAATTATCAATAACCGTTTTAGCTTAATTTCAGGTGATTTATTTAGGCTCAATAAAGAAACTGATGATCGCGGTATTTATAATGCTGAATACCTCACTATCAATAACAACCAGTTTAATGACATCGATGGAGCATTAGTGAAGCTTTATCGCGGTGGCACTGATGAGAGCACCTTTGGCCCGCACTTCAGCTTTAATAATAACGACCTTATCAATGTTGGTAATAGTAAGCGCAATAAGACTAAAGCCAGCTTATATATTCATGGTGTTCAAGTGACTGACATCAATAAAAATCGTTTTGCTAACAGTGCTTATATCAATATTGAACACACAACAGGGGAACCTATCACCCAAGTGACACACAATCAGTTTATCGACACTGAAAAACCTAATGTCACTGAGCTTTACACTGTTGGCGAATCAACCGCCAAGCTGACAAATAACCTCGTTACCCTGTCAGATAAGAAAGCGCTGTAATGATGAAAAAAACTTTAATACACAATCTCAACCAAGCCATCACTTTCTCGCTCGTAGCGATATTACTTATTACTCTGTTTTCAGTTTCATCCCAGGCTGCAACATTGAGCCACCCTAGGTTGGTGATTAATCAGCAAGATGTGAAAAGTATGCGGCTAGCAATTCAATCACCAGGTGTATTTAGTCAGACTTTTGAGGCCCAAAAAGCTGAAGTTGACCGCTTCATAGAGCAAGAGATTATTGTGCCTGTTCCCGTTGATGGTGGCGGTGGTTACACCCATGAGCGCCATAAGAAAAACTATCAGCACATGCATGATGCAGGCATCATGTATCAGCTAACCCAAGAGCTTAAATATTCGCATTTCGTTCGTGATATGTTGCTGGAATATGCCGAGCTTTACCCTACCTTACCCCGCCACCCAAAACGTAAAAGTAAAAATGAAGGCAAGCTATTTTGGCAAGGGCTTAACGAAGCAATGTGGCTTGTTTATACCATTCAGGCTTACGATTTTATTATTGACTCTTTATCCGATAAAGACAGGAAAACAATAGAAACTGGCATTATTTTACCCGTGGCAGACTTTATTTCAGTCCAATCACCGCACACCTTTAATAAAGTTCATAATCATGGCACATGGGCAACCGCTGCTGTGGGAATGACAGGCTTTGTATTAGATAAGCCAGAACTGATTGAAATAGCACTATTAGATTTAAACAAATCTGGTAAAGGCGGGTTTCTCAAACAGTTGGACGAGCTATTTTCACCAGACGGCTATTATAACGAAGGCCCATATTATCAGCGTTTTGCCCTACTCCCTTTCGTGACATTTGCTAAAGCCATTGAGCAGAATCAGCCTGAGAGAAAAATCTTTAACTACCGTAATGGTATCTTATTAAAAGCAATCTATAGCACGATTGATTTAAGCTATAACGGCTTATTCTTCCCGTTAAATGATGCAATTAAAAGCAAAGGCATCGATACCATGGAGCTAGTGATTGCCGTCAGTATTGCCTATGGTCTCAATGCTAATAGCCTTAATGCTAATTCTCTTGATACTAACTCTCTTAATACTCGCATTGGCCTCATCGATATTGCCCGACAACAAAATCGTATTTTACTCACAGGCGATGGTCTCAAACTTGCTCAGGCAATAGATGCAGAAAAAAAATCTACCAAGCTAGCAAGCCGTTACCCATTTTCATCTATGGTACTGCGTGACGGGAAAGAGGGTAATGAAGGCGCACTGGTTCTTATGCGCCGTCAAACTACCAGCAATAATCATAAACCTAAGCAAGGTGTTCGCAGCCAAGCTTTAGTATTCAAGGCTACTGCGCAAGGTTTAGGCCATGGGCATTTCGATAAACTAAATTGGCAATTTTACGATGATGGCAAAGAGATTGTTGCTGATTATGGCGCAGCAAGGTTTCTGAATATCGAAGCTAAGTCCGGTGGTGGCTATTTACCTGAAAACAAAACTTGGGCTAAACAAACCATTGCTCACAATACCCTAGTCGTTGATGAAACCAGTCACTTTAATGGCAATACCCGAACAGGGAATAAGCACCATCCAGATTTGCTTTTCTACCATAACGATAAACAAGCGACATTCGCTTCAGCAAGCATCAATACGGCGTATGAAGACGTCAGTTTTACTCGTACTATGGCATTGATATCCGTTAATGCTAATGGTGTTGAATATCCGCTAGTGTTCGATGTATTTGATGTAAATAGCGCAAATCCGCATCAATATGACCTCCCAGTCCATTATCAAGGGCAGTTCATTGATACCAATTTCCAGCGTCAGTCATTTATTAATCAACTTAAGCCATTAGGTAAAAACTCTGGTTATCAGCACTTATGGCTTACGGCGACATCCCAGCCTCAGAGCAGTGAAATGTCAGCTGGTAGCGCCTTGCAAAAAGTCACTTGGTTAAATAAAAACGGCCATTTTTATACTCACAGCAGTATTAATGATGGTGCGATTCAAGTGTTATTTACTCAACTGGGCGCTAATGATCCTAACGATAATCTTCGCAATGAAAGCAGCTTTATTCAACGTGTGACAAACAGTAAGCAACATCGATTTGTTAGCGTGTTAGAGCCCCATGGCGAATACAACCCATCAGCTGAATACACCTTAAATGCCACCAGCAAATTGCAATCAATGACATATGAACGTCAAGGTGACATCAGTATTATCGGTTTTAGCTTAAAAACTGACACCGATGCAGCGCTGCCATTCGTATTAGCCGTGTCACATAAACAGGCTGACGACAGTTTGAAAAACAACACCAAAAATCCAAAAAAACAAACCACAACCAATAACTTTTCTTACCTTAAAAAGCCTTACAGCTTCAGCGGAAGATACCAGTTATTAACCATTACGCAGTAGGAGTAAACAATGAAACAGAGTGCACATTTCTCATTTGGCAATGAAACGGAAATTGAAGATATCGGCGGCGGCCTAAAGCGACAAATGCTTGGGTTTAATGAAGAGTTAATGGCGGTAAAAATTTGGTTTGAAAAAGGCGCAATTGGTTATAACCATGCCCACAGACACTCTCAAGTCACTTACGTTGTAGAGGGCGAGTTTCATTTTAATATTGACGGCGTCACTAAGATTTTAAGAGCTGGTGACAGCTGCATGATCCCTCCTCATGCCGACCACGGTGCAACATGCCCTACTGGCGGTATTTTGATAGATACCTTTAGCCCTGCAAGGGAAGATTTCATTGAGGGATTAAAATGAAAATAAACAATCTTCGATGGTGGGTCATTTTACTCATCGCATTAGCGACCGTAATTAATTATATCGATCGCTCTGCGCTTAGTGTGCTTTGGCCCGACATTGTTGAAGATATATTCCCTGATGAGTCAGCGTTAGAGCGCAAACAAATATATGCAAATATCTCTATTGTTTTCATATTATCTTACGCATTTGGCCAGGCGATATTTGGCAAAATATTTGACTGGATAGGCACCCGACTAGGCTTCGTACTTTCTATCGGTGTTTGGTCACTTGCTACTGCAGCCCATGCTTTTGCCCAAGGAATGCTCAGTTTCAGTATCTTTAGAGCCATTTTAGGTGTCGCAGAAGCTGGTAACTGGCCAGGTGCAGCCAAAAGTAATGCAGATTGGTTCCCCACAAAAGAACGCGCGCTAGCTCAAGGGATCTTCAACTCAGGCGCTGCTATTGGTGGCATTATCTCGATTCCACTTATCGCTTATATGACTGTTTACTTTAGCTGGCAAATGGTTTTCGTGGTCATTGGTTTAGTGGGTTTACTCTGGTTAATCCCTTGGATTATTTTAGTCAAAGCACCGCCTAAGTCTCACCCTTGGATCACTGAAGAAGAACGTGAATACATTCTAACAGGCCAAAAAACGGCTAAACCAGACGATGAAGCTGACGCTAAAGAGTACAACCCTACAACGAGTGAGTTGCTTTCTCATAAGCAAAGTTGGGGCGTGATTATTGCCTCTGCAGCGATAGATCCTATCTGGTGGTTATTTGTTTTCTGGATTCCAATTTATCTTAACGAAGTCTACGCCATGGATGTTAAATCTATTGGCATATACGGCTGGGTTCCTTATGTAGGCGCTATGTTAGGTGCATGGTTCGGTGGTCTATTGGCACAAAACCGCTTAAAAGCAGGCTGGGACACCAATAAAACGCGCAAACTGACGATAACCTTAGGTTGTTTAATTATGTTGCCAGCACTGTTATCCATGGCGAACCCAGGTGGGCCAACAACCGCCGTTATTATCATGGCGGTTATCTTATTTGGATTCCAAACCGCCATCGGAAATGTGCAAACATTGCCAAGCGATTTATTTGGCAAAAAAGCGGTTGGAACATTAGCTGGTTTATCTGGAATGGCGGCAAAATTAGGTGCATTAGGTTTAACAGCATTAGTGCCATATCTAACAGCTAACGGTAACTATACCCCAGCATTCGTTATTGGTGCATCACTTGCGGTTATTGCCATAGCATCAGTCTGGATTTTGATACCTAAAATAGAGCCTGTTAGCCCGAAAAGTAAGTAAGCATATAAATAAACAAATAAGTAGTATTTTTAAACGATTTAGCAAGACATTATCTTTAACGAAAAAGTCTTTCGCTATGTTGATAGATTAACTGAAAACTACTCATTGCTCAGTTAGTTTTATTGAATAAGGTGATTGGCTTTATATTGATAATTTAAGCTGGGGCTGTACCCAAAGAGCCCTTTTTTATTTGGTGAGACCTACTTAGCATATACTCAACCCCTTCCGAGTATCTGTTAAGTAGGTTAAACCTTTCTTTATCTCATCTTCAGCAAGTGTCTAAATGTTCACCTCAAAAGGTTCAGCTTTACACTTTCAATTCATACCTGCCTTTAGCGCACAAATTTTATCTCTGGTTTATCTATGGTTATGCCTAAGTTGAATGTTCTATTTATCAGAATAAAGCATACCTGCTTTAGCTTGCTTTCCCAGTTTTAGCTGACTTGTCAGCTTGAGCTGGTGGCGAAAACAACACTGTAAACCTTTGCTTTAAGCTTAAGCCTGACTGGGTCACATCACTCAACATATCCCGCCACTCAGCAAAACTAACAGTGAAAGGGTTAAAGCTATTTACAGGTTTAGTGATACCGTAAATCACGGTTTCTTTTTCGGCTTCAAAAGTACCAAATAGCTTATCCCAAATAATCAGTACGCCAGCATAGTTTTTATCAATATATTGAGGATTCTGACCATGATGAACTCGATGATGTGATGGCGTATTGAAAATAAGCTCAAATGGACCTAACGACTTTATCGCTTGGGTATGTACGAAAAACTGTAAACCTAGGTTAAGCAGCACAACAAATACCACCCAATTAGGGTCAAAACCTATAATCACTAACGGTACCCAAAACAACCACATTCCCGCCAATGGATACATTAAGCTTTGCCTAAAAGCAGTACTAAAATTCATATTCTCTGAACTGTGATGTACTACATGGGCAGCCCACATCCAGCGTATACGATGACTTGCACGATGAAACCAATAATAGAAAAAATCTTGCAGCACCATTAGGATGATAAAACTTAACACGCCCATTTGAATATCAAAAAGCTTCCAGCCAAATAGCACTAAATACACTTTAGCAATTAACAACCCAGCTAGAATATCGGTTACCTGGTGCATACCCGCTAAGCACATATTACAAAACACTTCGGCTTTGTGATAACGAGCAGACTGAGGGAGTTTTTGGCGTTTATCCCCTAAGTACCATTCAAGAAAAATACAAACGAAAAACACTGGTGCCAAGACCAGTAACAACATTTCAGGGTGATTGATGATTGAGTTCAAATCCATTGAAAACCTAATATTATTATTCTATTAAAAATCTTATACGGGTTATTTAACTGCTACCACTTAGCAAAATGATCTTCTGTTAATCCAAGCTGATTATGTAGCAGATGTTTATGACCATTATTATCAATAATATGACCGCTAAAATATCCAATATATTGTCTAAAGTTACTCTTTAAGAAACCCAAATTAAGCTTCTCACTGCGACAATTTAGCGCTTTAAACGTTAAATCAATTTCGCCAGTAGTTGGGCCTTTACCAAAATCAGCACTAATGTGCCAATAGTCATTGCTCAAATGGCGGTTAAAGTCGAATTTCACACTAGGCAATAAATGGCGCTCACCATTAATCCATAATACATTTTCAGTGGCGCCCGTTTCGTTAACACCTGCCGCAAGGTTTAAGCCTAAAACACCCGCTTCAACATGTGTGTTTATCGACGCCCAGCGCCAGCTTGTTTCACGGCGCATATAACCTGCAGAAAAATCATAACCTCCAAGGGCTGCGTTAAGGGGTTGAGGCTCATCTTTTATTATTAAACTGCCGTTAACTTTGAGACCATTGTGCTTTTGAGTATAAGTCCAACCGCTGTAACCTGTTGGTGTACACAAACTCATGGGTAAACTTAATGGCGGCGGCGACAACTCCAGCTCAGCCTTAATGTCATCAGTCTTAATACTTAGCTGCCATTGTGAGTCTTTAATCGAGAACTCGATTTTACCTTGGCGATGCTTTATTTGTGCTTTACCCTGCTGTGGCGAATGAGAAACAGACATCCCCAAAGATAATGGCTTTAATGCCTGCGTTTCAGTTAGTTTATTCTTTTCAATATCGTACAAATAACAAAAGCTACTGCCCACATAGCGGATATCAGCAATGGCTACACCGATAATGTATCTCGGTGTGGTGATATTGATAAATTGAAATTGCTTATAGTCGAAATACTTAGCAAACCAAGAGCAAGGCTTATCCATCTCATTGAAATAGTTAAACTGCTTTATTGCTAAGTCACCTACTACACCATCAAAGTGTCCATAAATAGGCTGACCTTCAGAGTTCATTAGCTTGTCTGGCGCAAGTTGTAAATGATTCAATGACATACTGCTTCCATGTTTTTGTCGTTAATCGTCATACTCATTAGAGAGAACAATATAAATAAACCGCTGAAATTCAACTTGATTGCCTAAAGCTGAATCCGTTTACTTTAAAGTTCTAACTCTAACGTGGATAAATTATCAACATATGTCAACGCATAGTGTTCAATTAAAATTAAAAATCAAGCCGAACATCTATACCTTTTGCAGGCTAATCACTATATTTAGACCAACTAATTAACTCAGTTATTGGGACTGGAAAGGTACTAGAAATCTGTTATTCTGAGCGCACCATTTTTTATTGTCTTTAGCTATGAAATCATTGCCATTATTCTTGTGTTCCGCGTTATTTTTATCAGCTTGTGCTAGCCATACTCCGACTCATATTGCACTTAATCCAAATGTGCCTAACGTCGTTAATAAAATAGATCGCTATGATACTGTCGCTGTCAGTACTATTGATGTGCGTAAAGCAAATTTTATCGTCCGTTTTAACAAAGGTGATGAAGCAGCGCAGCTTGTCAGCCCAAGCGAACCTATCAGACAACAACTTGATAGCGTATTTAAAAAGTCGATGAGTAATGCAGGATACCAAGTGGATCCAGCTGCCAGTAACACTGTTGAGTTCCAGTTAGATTATCTTTTAACGGATGTCACTGAGTCGACTTTTGGCTTCGAAGCAAAAACAGATTTAACCATCAATGTCATTGCTAAAAATCAAACCCAAGAATTCACTAAAATTTATAACGGTAAAGGCTTATTAAAAGGCCCCTTTAGTCCAGACTTTGCCACCTTAGAACTTGATATGAATAAGTTGATTGATGAACTCACTACTAAAATCATTAATGACCCTGAGTTACATCATTTTTTGCAAGGTTAATTCATTTCGGTGAGTTTAAGCGGCCATAGAACAGAAACAAATAGTCATCAACCATATACAATAGATTAGGAAAACCTTATGTTTAAACGGATTGTAGCCAGTGTATTGTTATTTTCGTCAATGATGGCCAATGCCGCCGTCGATATTCAACCAAATACCCTTTACCCAAAAGTCGAGTTTGATACGACTATGGGAAAAATCATCGTTGAATTGGACCGAACACGTGCCCCTCTGACTGTCGATAACTTTCTGACTTATGTAGTGAAAGGTGAATATGACAACACGATTTTTCATCGCGTAATTGCTGATTTTGTGGTTCAAGGTGGTGGATTAAATCCAGAGCTAGAAGAACGTGAATCAATGGACCCTCTGTTTAATGAATCAGGGAATGGCTTATCCAATAGTATGGGGACCATTGCCATGGCGCGTGATAATGACCCACATTCAGCAACACGTCAGTTCTATTTTAATGTCGGTGACAACAAAAACCTCAACCCATCAAAACGTCGTTGGGGTTATGCCGTATTTGGTGAAGTAGTCGAAGGCATGGCAGTGTTAGAAGCGATGTCATATGTGCCAACTCAGCATAATGACCACCTTAATTGGCCTGATTTTCCGGTTAAAGAAATCCTGTTAAACAAAGCAACGCTTCTTGCCAAATAATCAACTCGCAGTTTAACAATTAGTAGTACGACAAGCTCAATAAACAAAGCCAAACAACAAAGCCAAACAACAAAGCCAAACAACAAGCCTAGAAAACAGATAAATGTAAATTATTTAAATTTACATTTTTTGGCTAAAGCACAAATTAAATTTAAAAGTGGAGTGAAATATTGATTTCATTCCACTTTTTTTAGCTATTTGTGGCGCTGTTACTTTCAAGACTAGTTAAAGCCTCTAAATTTGCTCTTACTTTGTAAACTTGAGTAATTATTCCACAATCCTGACTATACTTAATTTACCTTTAAGTTGCGGCTTTTCGTGTTTAGAGCATTATTTATCGAATGATGAACCACCCGCAGCTTATTAACCTTGTCTTATTCGATAAATAATTTCAGTTAATTTTAGTTCCGTCTTAGTCAATGGAAAGCAATAAAAAAGGATGTCATCAATGACCCCAAATGACTTCATAGAAACCAAAGCGCCGCAATTGGCCTATTATGGTAAGGCATTTTTAGATAACCAATTGGAGCATAAAGAAATTAAACTATACATGTGGGATGTACTAGAGGAATGGCAAAGTATCAGTGTAGACACTAGCGATAACTCCCCTTCACCCACAGACACAGAAAAGGTATTTTGGCACTTACTCCACTGTTTTGATGAATGGCCAGATATTGTCATTAGAGGTAACCAATACCTCAGACAACAAATTCATGACTGTTGTGATTACATCAATATTGGCGGCGATATCCCCCACGGATGTATCGGGATCAGGCCCACAGTTTGACCCATATGTTCAATTACAATGCTTTTGTTTAACACTCGATTAAATTTCCAATCAGAATGGCTTGAACCAATCAGCTACGCGACATAAGCTAGAGCCATTCTCCTTCAATCAGTTGCCTCAATGTCAGAACTGCTAATTCGTACCCGTGAAGCCTTATCTGTTTATTATCACAAACGTGTACTCATCATGTTATTACTGGGCTTTTCTGCAGGCCTGCCACTTATGTTAGTTTTCTCAACGTTGAGCTTCTGGCTTCGTGAAGCGGGAGTCGATCGAGCCGCTATCGGTTACTTCAGTTGGATTGCATTAACTTACGCCTTTAAATGGGCATGGTCTCCTCTTGTCGATCGCATGTCCTTACCCATATTTACGCGCTTGTTCGGTCGTCGACGTGGCTGGATGATATTCGCCCAGCTTGGACTGGTCGCGGCCATTTTAGGCATGGCCCAAAGTGATCCGTTAGTCGATTTAGAGCAACTTGCGATATTTGCACTTATTCTGGCTTTTGCTTCAGCCACCCAAGATATTGTCATCGATGCTTTTCGAATAGAATCTGCCCCTCAAGACATGCAAGCGGCACTCGCTGCGGCATACCAAGTGGGCTACCGCGGCGCGATGATTGTCGCAACAGCTGGGGCATTAACCATTGCCGCTTGGGTAGACCCTGGTAATACCGAGTACAACTTAGAAGCATGGCAAACCGCCTACCTAGCCATGGCCATGCTAATGTCTATTGGACTCATCACCACCTTTTTTAGTAAAGAGCCCGAAGTTGATACCAAAGATGCAGATGAAAAAGAGCGTCAACTCAAAGCAAAGTTTGCAGAAAAATACCCCACTAAAGTTGCCAGCGCAATGGCGTGGTTATATAGCGCGAGTGTCTTGCCTTTCGTTGATTTTTTTAAGCGTTACGGCAAGTCAGCCATCCTGATTTTACTGCTGATTTCTTGCTACCGCATTTCCGATATTGTCATGGGGATCATGGCCAATGTGTTTTATGTTGATATGGGGTTTAGTAAAGAAGAAATCGCTTTTTTAAGTAAGGTCTATGGCTTAATCATGACCTTGTTAGGAGCTGGAACTGGCGGGATTTTAATCATGCGCTACGGCACCATGAAAATTCTGTTTGTTGGTGCACTCTTGGTTGCTGTCACTAATTTATTATTTGCTTGGCAAGCCTATATTGGCTACAACGTGCCGTTCTTAACCTTCGCAATTTCGGTGGACAACTTTAGCGCAGGGATCGCCACCGCAGCGTTTATCGCTTATTTATCCAGCCTTACCAGCAGTGGTTATAGCGCCAGTCAATATGCATTGTTATCTTCCATCATGCTGCTATTCCCTAAATTTATCGCCGGTTTTTCCGGGGTTTATGTTAATGCCTATGGCTACGTTAACTTCTTTATTGCGGCCAGTTTAATCGGCTTTCCAGTGTTGCTACTCATTAGTTTGTTACAGCGATATCCGCCGCCGTCTCAGGAGAGCGAAAAAGTTAATCAAGATGATGCGATTACAGAAACTGCAGACAATAAAAACTAACTTACTGAATGCTTGATAAGCAGCAACAAAAAAGCCCAACATTAAGTTGGGCTTTTTATTGAGAACGATAAACTACTTACTGGTATCAATTGGGTCAAACGATTTAACTAAGTCGTCTACCGCTTTCATTTGGGTTAAGTAATTTTCTAACTGATTTAGCGGTAATGCACATGGGCCATCACACTTAGCGTTATCAGGATCTGGATGCGCTTCAATGAACAAACCAGCCAAACCTAACGCCATGCCACTACGGGCAAGTTCTGTAGCCTGTGCGCGACGTCCACCAGCGCTATCTGTACGTCCACCTGGACGCTGCAGTGCATGCGTTGCATCAAAGATTACTGGGTAACCCGACTGCTTCATTTCATCCATACCGAGCATATCAACAACAAGGTTGTTATAACCAAAGCTTGAACCACGCTCACAAAGAATGATGTTGTCGTTACCGGCTTCATTAAACTTTTTAATGATATGACGCATTTCATGTGGTGCTAAAAACTGCGGTTTTTTCACGTTAATGATTGAGCCTGTCGCCGCCATAGCTACAACCAAGTCAGTTTGACGCGCTAGAAATGCAGGTAGTTGGATAATATCAACTACATCAGCCACTGGCTGACATTGGTGGATTTCGTGAACATCTGTGATGATTGGTACATTGAAGGTTGATTTAATTTCTTCAAAAATCTTCAAGCCTTCTTCCATGCCTGGGCCACGGTATGAATTAACCGATGAGCGATTAGCTTTATCAAAAGAGGCTTTAAATACATACGGAATGCCTAGCTTTTGCGTTACTTCAACATAATGCTCGGCAATCGACATGGCCAGATCACGAGACTCAAGCACGTTCATGCCGCCAAATAAAACAAACGGTTTGTCATTTGCAATTTCAAGTTCGTTCAAACCAATGATTTTTTGTTCCATAGTCATTTCTCTTTTATCAATATCGTCGCGTTAACCACTTAACGCGACATAAAAACGGGGCTAAACAGCAATAATTTGTAGCAACTGGCCACATAACCACGCCATATATGTACCTACAGCATAACCTAACACGGCCAATAACACGCCTACTGGGGCTAGCGCTGGGTGGAATGCTGCCGCAACCACTGGTGCAGAAGCTGCGCCGCCAACATTGGCTTGGCTACCAACAGCCATATAAAATAACGGTGCCTTAATTAGTTTAGCGACAATCAGCATAAAGCTCGCATGAACAATCATCCAAATGATACCAATAGCAAAGTACCAAAGGTTTTGCTCGTCAGCGAGCTTTGAGACATCCATATGAAGACCAATGGTTGCCACTAAGATATATAAAAATGCCGAAGCCACTTTCGATGCTCCAGCAGCTTCTAATTGTTTTACCGGACTAAATGATAATGCGAGACCAATTGAGGTCACCAGTACCACTAACCAGAAGAACTTTGAGGTTAGGCTGTAATCTCGTGTCCAAGGGTAATTCGTTTCAAAAAACGGCCCTAAAAAGTCTGCGGCAAAATGCGCAAGGCCAGTAACACCAAAACCAATAGCCACAATCAGCATTAAATCACGTAGCGAAGGAATGCGCGCATGCTCAGCATGATACTTTTCAACTTTCGCTTTTAATGCTTCTAAAGCAGTGGTATCTGCACCAGTTTTAGCATCGATTTGTTTTGCTCGTGACGCCATTAATAACAGCACAGCCATCCAAATGTTGGCAACGATGACATCTACCGTCACCATCACCGAGAAGATACTACCACCTGCTTCATAGATCTCTTTCATCGAGGCTTGATTCGCGCCGCCACCAATCCAACTCCCCGCAAGAGTTGTCATACCACGCCAAACGGCATCTGGGCCGTTTCCACCTAATACATCAGGATTGATAGCTGAAATAATTAACAGCGCGATGGGGCCACCAATCACTATGCCTACGGTGCCAGTTAAAAACATCACAATCGCTTTAGGGCCTAAACTTAAAATGGCTTTTAAGTCGACACTTAAAATCAGTAACACTAAACATGCTGGCAATAGATAGCGCGATGCCACGTAATAAAGTTTAGAAGTATCCCCATCAACTATCCCAAATGTATTGAGCAATGACGGCAAGAAGTAACACAGCAATAATGCAGGTATAAATTTATAGAATTTTTGCCAAAATGGATGTGGTGAAGAACTGGTGTAAAAAACGAAACCGAGAATTACGGCTAGTAGGCCTAATGCAGTAGCATCATTAGTGACCATAGGACTGGATGTCATTAAAATCTTCCTTGTGAATGCATGTCAAAGTGAATTATTTTTATTGTTGTTTTGTACTTTTAGCAGTACTTATTGTTATGACTTTTTGGTCATTTTTAAATTTAACATGGTAATGTAATCGAAATTGTCTCGATAGGCAGCAGTTATCTTTTATTTGCTTGAACACCCTCACTGATAAAATTCAAACAAGTCATAATAAAAAATTCAGGCCCATAAAATGAGCCTGAATTGTTTAATAAACTAAATCAAATTAGTGGTAAGTCTGCGGTTGGTCGCTAAGTTCCTTCAACTGCATTTTGACAATTTCAGTCACAGGATCATGAGGACTGCTATCAATAAAATGCTGTAAATCAGAAATCGCCACTTTAATACAACCTAATTGCTGAGCTATAAAAGCACGTTCACGATTTAAATTAACGTCGTCAGGATGCCATTGCAGTAACAAGTTACAACACTCCATTGCCTGCTCAAATTGATGAGTGACAATACAACCTGCTTTTAGCTCATGGATCATGCGAGTAATTAAGCGTTTTAATGATGCCGTTTTGAGGTACTTTGGCTTTAACAATGCCGAGTTACCCAACTCACCGCGCACTAAAAGATGCAGCTGGCGACGGGTTAATTCTTGCCCTGTTAACGGATCGATATAAACGATGCTGTCGTTAATGCGCGAACGCACAACCGTTTGTCCCGGTAGTAATACCGCATCAAGGGTAATATCAAGCTGCTTAGCCAGTAAGATCATCACAGTCGCCAATGTGGTGCTATTGCCTTGACGACTCATAATGCAACGACCTAAATCGGCGGCTTCAACACTGAAGTAATCTTCACGTGCACAAAAGCCTAAGTCGGTATAAAACCAACGAAGCAAACCGTCAAAGCGTTGCTGTGGATCCTCAACATGCAAGCTCATTACCGACCCAGCAATTTCATACCAAGCCCATAACGCTTTTTTCTCTTGAGAAAAACCTAAATGCTGCGTAATTTCGAATGCAGTGTCTGGGATCTTCACTGCATCATTCATTTGATGTTTAGCCATGAAACTCTATTAACCCATTAATACAACTTGTTTAAAATGAGCCAGCCTGGCAGCCAATACGAGCCATCCAATAGCGCCTAAAAAGGCAAAGATTTTGAAGAATTTATTGCGGTCACCTTTCAGTGCCATTACACCTAAACCGATGTAAGCAAGTACTGCAAGTAACTTCTCTGTCATCCACGCATCCACAAAAGGATACTGCTTGATCATGAAGCACAATGTCAGTCCTGACAATAATAAGAAGGTATCAATTACATGCGGTGCAATCTTAATAAACTTCTTGTCCATCACTGGAGATTGACGCATATGCAGTACAAAGCGAGTAATAAAGAATACCACACTTAAAAAGATGAAAGTTAAGTGCGTGTGCTTAACAGCAGGATATAAACTGTAAAAGGTTTCCATTATTGTTTTTCTCTTTGAGCTACAGATAAAATGGCCGCTAGTTTACTCGATCAAGCGGCTCTATAGCAATTTTAAGAAAAACACTGATTTTACAAAGGTGAATGTTGTGTAACTAGTCTTTTAATGTGCCTTGCCATTGTCCTAGTGTGCAGCGGTCATTGCTGCCAAAGTCACGCACTGTAGCCACATTGTCATACCCAAGCTCAATCAGTTTTTGCCTAACCACTAACGCTTGCTCAAAACCATGTTCTAACAACAAGTATCCACCTTGAGATAAATGTTTAGTCGCGTGTTGGGCAATATGAAATAAATCAGCAAAACCTTGTTCTGCGGCTGTTAAAGCACTTGATGGCTCAAAACGAACATCACCTAAATCAAGATGCACATCGGTTTCATCAATATAAGGAGGGTTGGACACAATCAAATTAAAATCTTGATGTTCTACAGCACTGAACCAGTCAGATTGTAGTATTTCAACATGAGCAAGATTTAAGTTTTCACGATTGGCTTTTGCTAATTCAACCGCATCATCTACTTTGTCGATGGCTGTCATCTGCCACTCAGGACGTTCAGAGGCTAAAGACAAGGCAATAGCGCCGGTTCCTGTACCTAAATCCAATACTTTTGCATTGTTATCTAACGGCAAATTAAGTGCTGTTTCGACTAATATTTCTGTATCAGGGCGTGGAATAAGTGTGGTGGCATTAACAATAAATGGCAGAGACCAAAACTCACGTTCACCAATAATATGAGCAACAGGCATGCCCTGCTTACGCTTTTCAATCATGGTTTGAAACGATTTAAATTGGTCAGCAGTGAGTACCTTTTCAGGCCAAGTGTAGAGATAACTGCGCTGCTTATTAAGACAATGCAGAAGCAAGGCTTCTGCATCAATATTAGCCGACTCAGATGAGTCGACCAACTGGCTATAAGCCCATTGCAAAGATTCCGCAATGGTAGAAAAAGAAGACTGTGGCAACGTCGTTCCTTAGTCATTTTAATAGCCATTGAAACTAGCTATTAAAACTAGCTATTAAAAAGAGCTATTAAAATAAGTTTTTGAAATTAATCGTCAGCTAATGCTGCAAGCAGATCAGCTTGTTCTTCTTGCATCAATGGCTCAATGATGGAGTTTAAATCGCCTTCCATAATTTCATTTAAGCGGTAAAGCGTTAAATTAATGCGGTGTTCGCTCATACGCCCCTGAGGGAAGTTATAAGTACGAATACGTTCAGAGCGATCGCCACTTGCCACTAAGTTACGACGAGTAGATTCTTCTTCACTACGGCGTTTCTCATCTTCAACAGCTTGCAGGCGAGCAGAAAGAACACTCATTGCTTGGGCACGGTTCTTATGCTGCGAGCGCTGATCCTGACATTCCACCACAATACCTGAAGGTACGTGAGTAATACGGATTGCGGAATCGGTTTTGTTGACGTGCTGACCACCGGCACCTGATGCGCGGAAGGTATCCACTTTCAAGTCTGCTGGATTAATTGAAATTTGTTCAGCTTCTGGCACTTCAGGCAATACCACAACAGTAACTGCAGAGGTATGTACGCGACCTTGTGATTCAGTTTCTGGTACACGTTGAACACGGTGTCCACCTGACTCAAACTTAAGCTTGCCGTAAACACCTTCACCGCTCACTTGAACAATCAGCTCTTTAAATCCACCATGCTCGCCTTCGTTCGCGTTCATGACTTCCATTTGCCACTTGTTCGACTCGCAGTAACGTGAATACATACGGAATAAGTCACCCGCAAAAATCGCGGCTTCATCACCACCCGCACCTGCGCGAATTTCGATAAAGGCATTACGATCATCGTTAGGATCTTTAGGCAGCAGTAAAATCTGCAATTCGTCTTCAAGACGTGCAATTTCTGATTTTGCTTCTTTAATTTCTTCTTGCGCCATTTCGCGCATTTCAGCGTCGTCTTCTGCTAACATTTCGTTAGCAGACTCAAGGTTCTCTTGCGCCTCTTGGAACGAAGTGAAGCTTTTTACGATGTCTTCAAGCTGAGAAAATTCTTTTGATAAGGTGCGAAAGCGGTCTTGATCCGCAATAACTTGTGCATCACTCAGTAATGCTAACACTTCTTCATTACGTTCAAGCAAGCCTTCCAGCTTGCGAATAACCGACTCTTTCATTTAACGTTGTTACCTTAAATTTTATCTAAACCAAGCGTGACGCGTAATTGGCCTAAGGTATTCAAGTCTCCTTGACGACTAGCAGAAGTTAACGCTTGTGTTGGCGCATGAATAAGGCGATTGGTTAGGCGGTTCGCTAGCTCTAAAATCACTTGTTCATTGTCACCACCTTGAGTCAATTTATTCAAGGCGCGTTCTACTAATTCATCTTTAATTGCCAAACTTTGGCTACGGTATTCTCGAATACTATCTACAGACTCTAACGATCTCACCCATTCCATAAATACATGGGCTTGCTCATCGGCAATTATCTCTGCCTGCTCGGCGGCTTCTTTACGTGAAGCCATGTTCTGTTCAATGATGCTGTGCAAATCGTCCACAGTATAAAGGAAAGCATCGTCTAATTCGCCAACTTCTGCTTCAATATCTCGTGGAACGGCAATATCAACTAATAACATTGGTTGATGACGGCGTTGTTTCAGCGCCTTTTCAACCATGCCTTTACCTAATATAGGTAATGGACTGGCGGTAGAGGATATCACGATATCGGCTTTAGGTAGATAGTCAGGTATCTCTTGCAGTGTAATTGCTGTGGCATCAAACTCTTCACACATGGCTTGAGCACGCTCAACCGTACGATTAGCAACCACAATGCCAGCGACTTCATTGTCTTTTAAATGCTTAGCAACCAATTCGATAGTTTCACCAGCGCCAATCAACAATACGTTAGTTGTGCTTAGTGACGAGAAAATATGTTTGGCCATGCTAACAGCGGCAAATGCAACTGACACAGCTGCGGCGCCGATTTCAGTTTCGGTGCGCACTTTTTTCGCAACAGAGAAGGTATTTTGAAACAAACGGTCGATAGTGACCGCTGTGGTGCCCGCTTCTTTGGCTTTAACGAAAGCTTGCTTCACTTGACCTAAAATTTGCGGCTCACCTAATACCAGTGAATCAAGTCCAGAAGACACGCGCATTAAATGTTTTACGCACTCTTGATTCTCATAGCTGTAGATACATGGCATTAGCTCTTCATGCGTCAAGCTATGGTAATCCTCAAGCCACTCAATAATGTCTGCTTTAGATCCATTATTACAATAGAGTTCGGTGCGATTACATGTCGACACGATCACGGCTTCACCAGAGCTGGTGCGGCTGGCCAGACTCTTCATGGCGTCATGAATTTTGTCAGGCGAAAAGGCGACTTTCTCACGAAGGTCGACCGTGGCGGTTTTATGATTTATTCCGATTGCTACTAGGCTCATGTGACTCGTTTTAAGTTCTTCGCGGGATCATTAATTAGGCTATTCTACTTAATTGCCAAAACTAAAAACACAATTGGCTTAACAAAACCGAATAATTGTCTATATTTTTTCTAAAAATTCTATCTTGTTAACAAAAAGATAGGAAAGTAGACCCATTCATTTAAACTTTATGATGCCTATAAACACTTAACAAGCAAAGCTTTCTTACTATATTTACTTCAATTGGCTAATAAAAATGCAAAAATCAAAAAGCATTTTTACAATAGCCGCTTAGGTCAGTATCATAAAGTACCACTATATATAGGTAGCGAAATCTTTTGCGATATTTAACATCTTCCCTACAGCGCGTGATGCTACTTTGTTGTCTTTTTTTGGCAGCGTGTTCAGTTAAACCTCCCCATAAGCTCACCGATATTGACGTCAGTCAAGCCAGTGAAGCAAACGCCTGGGAGATTCAAGGTAAACTGGCATTTCGCTCGAATACCGATAAATTCAGCACTAATTTATTTTGGTTTCACGACAATACTTTTAACCAACCTCATGATGACTTAAAGCTCACTACTGTTATTGGCACTACCGTCTTGTCACTGACTTCTCAATACGGCCTTACTAGTATCGATGTTCAAGGTAAAACCTATACCGATAGAGACCCGCAACAACTTATCTCGCGAGTCAGTGGCATGCAAATACCACTCAACAAACTGCCGTTATGGATTACCGGGCAAGTAACTCCAGACGATGAGGTTTTAGAATATAACTCGGACGGCACAATAAAAGCCTTTACCAGCAAAGATATCGGTGAAGACTGGCAAGTGAAGTTCATCAGCTATCAGCAGCGAAGCGGCGCTAGTGTGCCTAGGTTATTACAGATAGACCGAGCTGACGTGCAAATTAAAATTCAGATTAATCAATGGCAAGCTTTAACGCCCATAACTGACAACCTTTAATTTCACCAACAATTAAGTCACTAAAGTCGATAGCTAATGATTGTCCATTTATTATTCGTTAACTTATTACTATTAAATAAAGAAGCACTTCTATGACCACAGCGACCTTGAACACTCATGATACTCAAGCTGCAATTTCTGCAAACTGGCCAGCACCTGCAAAGTTAAACCTTTTTCTGCACATTACTGGTCAACGAGCTGATGGTTACCATGAATTGCAGACATTATTTCAGTTTATCGATCAATGTGACTTTTTGGATTTTTTACCGACCGAAAATAAAACACTTAAGTTACATTCAGAATTATCTAAAGTTGTCGCAGAAAAAGATAACTTAATTCTAAAAGCCGCAAAATCTTTACAAGAATATTGCAATTATCAAGGCGGTGCAGAAATTTGGTTACGTAAAAACTTGCCAATGGGTGGTGGTTTAGGAGGTGGTTCTTCCGATGCCGCAACCACATTAATAGCCTTAAACAAGCTGTGGAATTTAAATTTAACGCAACAAACTTTAGCTGAAATTGGTCTAAAGCTGGGCGCGGATGTCCCTGTTTTTATTAATGGTTTTTCAGCTTTCGCCGAAGGTGTTGGCGAGCAACTATTACCTGTTGAACCCACTGAATTCTATTATTTAGTTATCGTCCCTGATGTACATGTATCTACTCAAGCTATTTTCCAAGATCCATTGTTGCCTCGTAACACCCCTAAATTAGCTATTGATACATTAATGCAGAAAAATTGGTCAAATGATTGTCAGAAGTTGGTCGCAGAAAAGCACCCTCAAGTTGCCAATGCATTGAGCTGGCTGGTAGAATATGCGCCGTCAAGAATGACCGGAACTGGCGCATGCGTCTTCGGTGAGTTCGAACAGCAACAAACAGCGTTAGATGCTCTGGCAAAACTGCCTAAATCTATGCAAGGTTTTGTTGCTAAAGGCTTGAATCAGTCACCTTTAGTGACCCGATTAAGCCAAAGCTAAAATATTTCTAAAAGTGTATTACGATAATGTTTACTGTTCAGTTCACAGTAATTTATCAACATTTTTAGCCACTAACATTCAAGCCAACACCTGAGGTTCATAAAGTGCCCGATATCAAGCTCTTTGCTGGTAACGCTACCCCTAAACTAGCCAAAAAAATAGCCGACCGTTTATTTTGCAAACTTGGCGATGCAGTAGTAGGCCGTTTCAGCGACGGTGAAATCAGTGTTCAAATCAATGAAAACGTACGTGGTGCTGATGTATTCATCATTCAGTCTACTTGTGCACCGACTAACGACAACCTAATGGAACTTATCGTTATGGTTGACGCGTTACGCCGTGCATCAGCTGGCCGTATCACAGCCGTTATTCCTTACTTCGGTTACGCTCGTCAAGACCGTCGTGTACGTAGTGCTCGTGTACCAATTACAGCAAAAGTAGTTGCAGACTTCCTTTCAAGTGTTGGTGTTGACCGCGTACTGACTTGTGATTTACACGCAGAGCAAATTCAAGGTTTCTTTGATGTGCCTGTTGATAACGTGTTTGGTAGCCCAGTGCTATTAGAAGACATGTTAGGTAAAGAACTTGATAACCCAGTGGTGGTTTCTCCAGACATTGGTGGTGTAGTTCGTGCTCGCGCCGTAGCTAAACTACTTGATGATTCTGACTTAGCCATTATCGATAAGCGTCGCCCACAAGCGAACGTTGCTCAGGTAATGCATATCATTGGTGATGTACAAGGTCGTGACTGTATCATCGTAGATGACATGATCGATACCGGCGGCACACTTTGTAAAGCGGCTGAAGCTTTAAAAGAACATGGCGCAAACCGTGTTTTTGCTTACGCAACGCACCCAGTATTTTCAGGCAACGCAGCAGCTAACATTGCTGAATCAGTTATTGATGAAGTTATCGTCACCGATACTGTGCCATTAAGCCCAGAAATGTTAAAAGTGGAAAAAGTGACCCAACTGACTATGTCAGCGGTACTGGCTGAAGCGATTCGTCGCGTAAGCAACGAAGAGTCTATCTCTGCAATGTTCCGTCACTAATATTCTAACTCACTAGCAATAGTGAAACAGGATAGATTAAACGCACTCAATTGAGTGCGTTTTTTATTGGCTAGAAATCGACTCAAGCCACGAGTCAGAATACTCTGTAGATAAATCCTTCATAACTCAGTACCCTATTGGTTATAAAAATATCTAACAATAAGTATTCAATTCCATGCTCAAGCGCTGCTCCTTTATCAGTTTGTGTTTTATCACACTCGCTTTCCCTTCCCATGCAATCGCCCAATGGCACCAAAAAACTTTTCAAGTCATGGGAACTCAAGCACATGTCGAGTTTTGGCTTGAGCAAAATGAACACTCTAGCATCTCAGACTCGCCAGCCCAGCTTATTGAAAAGGTCGAACAAGAGATGCACCGCATCGACAGGTTAATGAGTCCTTACAAGCCAAATAGTCAACTGAGTCATATTAATCAACAAGCTGGAATAGCCCCAGTTAAGGTAAACCAAGAACTGTTTAATTTACTGCTTGATTCACGCCAAATAGCAGAGTTAACCCAAGGCACATTTGATATCACCTACGCTTCTATCGGTTACCAATATGATTATCGTCAAGGTCAAAAACCAGCTAAGTCCGACATCAGCCAAGCGCTTGATGCCATTGATTACCGCGCAGTGATATTAGATAAACAGCAATCTAGCGTTAAATTCAAAAACCAAGATGTCAGAATAGATCTAGGCGGTATAGCCAAAGGTCACGCAGTAAAGCAGTGCCTAGCCATACTCAAAGCCGCTGGTGTCGAACATGCCCTTGTTAGTGCAGGCGGAGACACAGGATTATTAGGCGACAGACGCGGCCGCCCTTGGTTTGTGGGGATTAAACATCCTCGCGCCGCTGAAAAAACAGCAGTGCAATTACCGTTAAGCGATGAGTCCATCTCAACATCAGGGGATTATGAGCGTTACTTTATTGAAGATGGCGTACGCTACCATCACATCATTAACCCCAAAACCGGTGACTCAGCCAGAAAAGTGGTTAGCGTATCTATCATTGGCAAGAACTCAACTTATGTAGATGCCCTGTCTACCGCAGTGTTTGTTAAAGGCTTACAAGAAGGCATGGCGCTGATTAACAAGCTGCCAGAATACGAAGCGATTATTATTGATAATCAGCAGACCTTACATGTATCAAGAGGGTTACAGGAGAATTAGATTAAAGGGTAAGTTGGGAGCAGTTTGGACCGTGTCTCCCACACATCTGTAAAATTTAGAAAGATGCACCTAATGACTAAAATAGTGGTAAATTTTAGTTGATTTAAATAAGCGACGAAAAAGCGCAAGCCATATGTTGTACGCTCTTTCTGATAACTTGCTTATAAAGTAACTAACTAGAAAGTCTAGCTTTTTTAAAGAAAAAATATACTGTCACCACAACAGTTCCAACTGCAACAGAATATAATGGCATTTCAAAAAAGAACATATTCATGGCTCTCTGGCCGTCATGCTCTGTTTTTGATGCCCAAAATAGACCAATAACGCAAAGAACTAACCAAGGTAAAATAGCAACACTGAGGCGTAATATAAAGTTACCCAGAGCAAACTTAAACTGATACCAAATTGCAATTGCTGGAATGACTAGAAGCCCACCAAACCAAAATAAAACACTTACTACTTCGATATAGTAAGCGCATAAAATTGCCAGAGTAGAGCAAACTAAATTAACACTATTTTGTTTGAACATTCCGTCCATACTTCCTTGTTGTATAAAACCTTCCTAATAATTAAAGCATGTGCTACAAGACAATATTCATAGCAAATGTTTTTAGCACCTTGTTGAATCTTAATGCGTTGGCTTCTGTAAGATTCATTGAAACTGGAAAAATTAAATTTTGAGTTCTTTCTGACCGCCCTACCATATCAAAGCTATTGATTAATAATTACTTTACTAGATTTCAGTTAGATATACGAGTATCCATATTGGGTTATAAACATTTCAGGTAATGGCCAATTTCATTGCTTCATTTCCAAACTTCGTTTGGATTAACATCGTGGGTTTTCCACCCACACCCGACCAAAAGGGTATCAACAGCAATCCCCTCTTGGAACACCCCGCCGTCCCTACGAGGTTTTCTAAGAAGCGAAAGATTTCAATGGGAACTCTTATAGCTTTAAACTCCTTTGTTATCTTCTTCAGCAAGCTGCAAAAATCACTAACGCTTACGATGGGGCGTCCCTTCCCCTCGAAAACTAGCCAGACATCCCTGTCTGGGCTCACACAATTTTCTTGCTTACCTCAATTCAAATGGATCATTCATAGAAAATCAAAAGCAATTTTAAACCTTTACAGAATGAGCTCTATAACAACAAATGAAATTGCAGGCTCAATAATCTCCGTTGGAAGTGTCCGAATGCGTTGAGCTAATTTGCGTGATGGAGGCAGGACGCCGACATAGCCTCAGTTGAGCCATGGATGGCGAGTCTGAGGCGGTAGTAAATTCGCTCTATAGCATGAGGAATAACACTTCGTCGGAGCGGCAAGGGATATCGAAAAGGGAAATGCTGTTGTTTCCCTTTCGTCGGGTGTGGGCGAAGCGCCACGACTTTGATTCTGATTTTGCCTTTAACCTTAAACTTAAAGACAAATTTAAAAACAAAAAGCTCAGAGGAAAACCTCTGAGCTTTTCAATTTAACCAGCAAAATAAACCTATATCTCAATCAAACAATCGGTTGAAACGCTGTCAGCGAATCCAGCATTGTGCTGTTCCCCAAACCTTGTCTTGGGGCTACTGTATTAAACTGTCCTTGTTCACCATGCAGTGCCATGTAGTTAAGCAATACAGTATCAACCAATAAGTTAACGTTATTGGCCGATGGTGCTGATGCGGTATCCACTGAGGCGTCTGAGCGCATAAAACCAATCTGTTGGTTTTGCGCCATTTGATCCGCATTAGCTCCCATCAACTGTGGTTTACCTGAAGGGTTATATACTAAGAAAAACGATGCACCAGTTGATGAGTTATCACCAGTCCATTCACCCTTGCCTCGCCCTTCCATTGATTCATCAATGCGGCCGTTACTGGCAACTGAGCCATCACTGAACACATACATCATTAATGGTTGATTGCGCCTTGCTGCGTACTCTAAACAGGCGCCCATACAGCGGCCTGCGCGTAAATCTCGAAGCTCTCCCGTGCCACGCTCACCGGTGTGGTAGTCAAAACCGCCCATAGTGACGGTACCCGCACCAGAAAAACCATTAACCACTAGCTTCATAATCGATGCGGTTTTTTGAAACTCTGATTCAGAATCAAATTCGTTAATGGTAAATATGCCGCTCGGGCCTACAATATCAGGATCGAGTACCGGGTTTAAGGTTGAAGGATCGCCAAATCTATCTGCTAAATCAGCACTTTTTACATAACCACAATTGACTAAATCTTTAATCACATCGTCACGGGTGACTTGAGTATTCACTGAAGCCATTTTCTGAGCACTGATACGCTGAATACTTTCCATCACAGTGACGGCATCGCGCTGCGACAATAAGCTAAATAAGTCCCCCACATCGACTAAGCCCGTCACATCTGACGGACGATCAATCTTAGTCGGGCGCATACTTAAATCAATAAAGTTATTCGGCGCCATAGAATTGCCACCAGAATCTGTGCTGCGAGAGCCAACCAACGGCATCAGTGAACCATTCGCACCAGCTGCAGCAATGGCATACATTGGGTTATGCGGGTTATTACCGGTGTCATTGTCAGAGCGACATGGGATAACGGCACCATTTATACGTGATGCCGTATCTGCTGAGACTTTTTCTAATATGCCCCGTAAAAATGCAGAGTCAGAATGAAAAGCCAAACCTAAATCCGTATTGATAAAATCAGACATGCCCACATCAGGGTTAGCAATTGATGGCGCCATATCACCAGGTAATCCCAGTTTGTTATAGCCAGCGGTTGATAAGAAATCTTGCTGTCCGCCAGCACCGCCAACTAGTACGTTTGAGCCAGCAATATTGGCTCCACCCGCTAAATCAAAACTAATAAAAGGAATTTTGCCTGCGCCTTGAACACTAATGCCACAAGAGTCTCGCAGTGCTTCTAAATCAGAAGACAATGCTGCATTAGCTTGGTTTGGATTAGCAAACATGCTCATTAGTGACAGCCCAGCCACCGCTTGACCACCTTTAACTAAGCCTGTTGAGATAAACTCACGGCGTGTCATTGGCTTGCGGTGATCAGAAAACAATAATGGCGTATCCGGATGAAGATGCTTTGGTTTAGTCATGTTGAAATCCTTTTGAACAGGCTAATACACTTGCCACATTGACCAGTTTCAATCTTGAATGAGAAGTAATATTCAGTTGCTGTTTTATCATTATTACTCTCCTATTGAATCAACATAACAGCACTAGCGAGCACTGCAGCACAAGAGGCTTTAGCAATCGTTTGGGTGCGTTCTGCATTACAGTTTGTACCACAAACTGATAAGTGGCTTACCAAAGAGTCCAGTTCATCATACACAGCAGTTGCATCTGGCTGGGTTGCAAGACTCAACGGCATTAATTGATTAATGAGCGGATTAAGCAATGCTGGGCGTTGCGCTGCATTTAATGCGTCAGCAGGTGCAAGGCTAAAGTCGACATCAGGAAACCAAGCCGTGCGAATCGTGTTGTCGTCAATAGCAACATCACAATAAGCAATGGCCAGTTGCGTTACCCCCATTTGCTGCGCTGAAATAAAGGTGTCGATATTTTCAATACTCGGCAACTGACGCTTAACCAAATCATAAGTCGTGAACACTTTGGCGGTATCTTGCGCAACACCTGTCAGTACACTCATTGAGTGGTTAATTTCAGCAAAATTACGTAGACCAATATGCGATGTTTCTGTGCTGGCTGGGAGTTCTTCTGGTGTGATGACAACACCCGGTACGCGAACATTTTCGTGCTCACCGATTTGCTCGAAAGTTAAGAAAAACTCATCTTGGCTGGCACCTTTTTCAAGGCCAATAATCGTGCCGAGTGCCGAAATTGGTATTGGTTCTGCAATTTCTTGACCACTGTCTATGGTTAAATCGACATTAGAGTATGCCTGGCCCTGAGCGCTTTCTTTGCCGTTAATGCCAAGGCGGATCCCGCGCATATCAAAATTGTCCGCCACAGGCGTGCCATTAATATTCACCAGTGATGCACCAGTAAATAAGTAGCTATAATTATCAAACTGACTGACTTCGAACATGACGTAGGTTTCGGGTAAATCAATTAAATGACTGACTGAAAACAGTAAGAAAAATTTCTCACCAACTCCAACATCGTAGTTTTGGCTAATTTGTTCTTGCTCGAGTACACGGTTATAAATCGCTAATAAACGAATATCTCCTTGCCATACATGCTGGTTTGAGGCTTCACGACCTAGTATTAATGCAAAGCTGTCATCCCATGATGCAAGCGGCGCAATATCTTCGTCAATGGCGTCAATAAGGTTGCCATTAACATAAATACGTCGCCCTTGAGTTGCATTGTAGGTCAGTACCACATGCTGCAATGTTGCTTGTAGCACTTCATCAGCATCAGGCGTACTTAACCCAGGCTCACCGTTTACTGTTGAGCTTTCTGTGCGCAACATAAAGTCATAGTTATATTGTGTCTGACCTAACGTGAAGTTACGCGCATCATCACCTGCAGAATAGGTGACGATTCTTGCTGGGCCTTCTTGGGTAACATTGTTTGGAGTCACCCAAGCCTCGATAGAAAACTCACCCGTTGAGGTAATAAGGTCATGCAGTTTCTTACTATTTGCGGTACTGGCTTGCGCTTTGCCGTTAGTAAAAGATAATCCCCAGCTGCCTAGCCACTCAACATCACCTGTTAGTGAT
Source organism: Shewanella goraebulensis (assembly GCF_030252245.1). Classification (NCBI taxonomy): domain Bacteria; kingdom Pseudomonadati; phylum Pseudomonadota; class Gammaproteobacteria; order Alteromonadales; family Shewanellaceae; genus Shewanella; species Shewanella goraebulensis. Next base: position 1,343,878 of record NZ_CP126972.1, on the reverse strand, counting down.
AAATTGGCTTCTGGTGCTATGCCAGATGTGTCATAAGCAATGGCACCTTCACCCGTCTTAAATTGATAAAGCGCAATCACATCAGTTTCAAAACGGCCGCCACTGGATGCGGTAATACCGTCAGTTAAAAGTAATGACTTTGATACCACCATATCAGGTGAAATTTCATCGACTTCAATGGCATCACTCATTGCTGTAATCGCAGCAAGCATTTCATTGCTGTTTTCCTGACAGTTAGTCCAGCAATTATGAAACTCGCTACCCAAACGAACCACTAAACGTGATTGGGTTGGCTCATCAATATTGATGACATTTTTGGCTGATTCATAAGCTTGATTAATGTCATTGCTGGCAAAAAATGGCGACTGGGCAAACGTTGCTGATTCATTATGACAGTCACTGCAATACTGGCTTACGATAGGATAGACATGCTGACTAAATAAGCCGCTATCATCGGGAAAGCTTTTACTGGCTCCTGGTTCTCGTATGACTGGTGATGTCAGCTCAATGGTATTGGCGCTGCTGACTCGCTCATCAGCCCACAGCTTGATCCATGAAGTCATGGTTTCACCGCAGGCACTATCACTGTCTAACCAGCAATTATGGCCACCAGCGACTTTTTCAACTAAACGAGATGCCGCAGGATCTGTTAAGTCTACTAATGGGTTAGTCGCAGCGTAGGCGTCGTTGACGTTTTCTCGACTGGCGAAATACGGCGCTTGATTACCTTCGGTATGACATGCTCCGCATCGATTTTGCCCTGAAATATTATCCCACAGCGACACTTTATATTTTTGAATGTCTTCTGTAGCAGGCGCAGGACCTGTGTAGGCATCTGAGCCAGGATCTTGCTGTTGAGGTGGATTGCTTTCGACATCTCCCCCACCACAAGCGGATAAAGTTAATAGCAAACAAATAGCAGAGAGTAAAGTTAGGTTTTTATGAGGTAATATCACCGTTATTCTCCCATACAATAATTGCCAACTTCAGCAAACACACGCTTGAGTTGATATGAGTTTTGTTGAAAAGATGCAGTTGTAGCAGCAATCTGATTAATGTCTTCAGTTGACTCTGCATCTCTTAAACATACGGTTTTAAATACTTTTTTAACTTGGCATTGGGCGAATGCTTGGCTGTTAGCAAACTCTTGGCCTAATGATTTAGCCCCAAAACCTTTACCGTTGAGTGATTCGTCCCACCCAAGCTTTTGATTAACACCTTCACGCCAATAATTTTGCCATTCATCGTCTTCTGTCACGTAACCATAGGGGAAACTGGTGGAGTTAATATGGTATTTCCCCTGTACTCTGGTGCCAGTGTCAGGATCTATTTGACCGCTTTGGTTATAGGTAATTGCCCCACTATCACCATCAGGGTCGCTCTCAACATCAAAGTCATATTGATAATATGCAAATCCTTGAGCAAGGGGATCCATTCCACTATGGCAAGCCAAACAGTTATTGATAAATAACCGGCTATCACCACCAGGGCTGCGGCTCACATCTTGGCGAATTCTGTCAGGTGAGCGAGTATTATCTTTTAAAGGCTCTAAATCAGTACAAAGGTGATTCATCAAGGTAAAGCGCACCATCGCTCTGTTAGTGCCTAAATAGAAAAATGCTTTTGCCGCGGCGCGACTTGTAAGCACCCCGGCTGTTGCATCGCTAGGTAAGCCGTTAACACTGGATTGACTGGTTCGCTCTAGGCCTGACTTTAAATCAATGAATTGATCTTCAAGTGCCTGATAATGAGCATTATCACGGGTGCTATAAGCGGGAAGGTTTAGACTGTTATCGCCCACATAAACCATATCAGCTTGAAGTAACTGCCTAAAATCCACATCATCTCGAACCGCACCAATCACAGTAGCGCTGTAATCATTTAATGGTGCAAAGCTATCTTGATCAATATTGGTCCATGGAGTGGCAAATAATTTAAGCGTAGTCGAATAAAAAGCGGGGTTTTCCATTGCTAAATAAGCCGCTTCAATTGGCTTACTGTCACTGAGCAATACATACATCTCATTGAGTGTTTGCTCTGATGCTGGGACACCAGCGATTCTGTCATGTAACTGTTTGGCTTGCTCTAATGTACCAGCAGAGGTGTTTGCTGAAAAAATAGTCAAGCATGACAACAAAAGCAGAGTAATACCTTGTTGAACTTTAAGCTGGGATACATCAATTCCATTCAAAAAATGCCGACTTTTAAGCGTATAAAGTTGCAACTTCATACTGTCTCCTTGTCATTGTTCTTAGCTAACAATTGCTTTAGTAGCAATAAGATAAAAACGCAGACAATGATCGAGTATTCTAAAATCATAAAGCTTGTTGTTTTTATTTTGTTAACTTTATTTTTTACTTGGCAAAATAATTTTTGCTAAAAAGTATTGAAACACTGAGACTAGGCGGCAATAATGTCAAGAATTATTACATTTTTACTATGTAACAATAACAATAATAACAATTGCGTATTAAGGGTAATAAATGAGGCCAATTTGGGGCTATGCAGGGAAGTGCGTCTATATCATTCTGGCCTTCTTTTATCTTACAGGATGTAATACCGATACAGCCATTAAGGATGAGCAAGCTGATCCTGTTTTAGTTGAATACCCTGTTATTTATATTCAACGAGATCTTGTCGCTTTAGATGGCGATGAAGGTGCTCAATCTGCCAGTTTTGATTCTCGCCACCCTGCTCAGTTTAATCCCGGCGCGCAGCTTTTCGTCAAACGAAATGCCTTTAGCGACTCCCCTGTTACTAACATATCAGCCCAGTTATTTGCTGATTTACTGCCAGAAGATGCACCTGCTGACACCATCCAGGCTATTGATATTCGAGATTTGTCAGTTTCAGATGATGGCCAACAATTTTTAGTGTCAATTCGAGCGCCTGAAATTGAAGATGCGGAAGAAATGGACCAACCGAGTTGGAATATTTGGCGTTATCAACTTGCAACACAAACTCTTGAACGAGTGATTGTCAGCGATACCACTGCTGAGCAAGGTGACGATCTCATGGCATCGTTTTTACCTGACGGCCGCATCATTTTTGCTTCGACTCGCCAGCGTTTATCTAGAGCGATTTTATTAGATGAAGGTAAGCCCCAATACACCGCCCTAGATGAAAGCCGAGATAATGAAACCTTCAATATTCATGTGATGAATGCCGATGGTAGCAGTATTGAGCAATTGAGTTTTAATTTAAGCCACGACACACACCCATTAGTGCTGCAAAGCGGTAAAATTTTGTACAGTCGCTGGGATAATATGGGCGGCAATAAGGGCATAAACCTGTATGAAATGACCCCTGATGGCACCGATAATCAGTTGATGTTTGGCTGGCATTCACATCAAGTAGCCTTCGATCAGCAAGATGAACTTATCGAATTTGTTAAACCACAACAGCTGCCGAATGGTGAGATCTTACTTTTACTCTCTTCACAAGACGAAACCAGCTACCAAAAGCGCCCTGTGGTGATTAATATCGAAGAGTTTACTGATAACCAACAGCCAACCTTTGCGTCTGGTGCTAACGATAGTGCCATTAACGATTTAGCATTCAGTTTCGAGTTTAACTTTAACTTCTCAGATAACCTTTCTCCTTCTGGACGATTAACCCATTTAACGCCGCTACCTGATAATAGTCAGCGCTATTTATTAAGTTGGGATTTATGTCGTGTCGTGATTGAAGAGCAAATTCGTGCTTGCGGCCAGCTAACTGATGAACAGTTATTGGATCCCACACTTGAACTTGCCGATCCCTTGTACGAGCTTTGGCTATTAAATGATGCCGATGGAACTCAGCAATTAGTCGCTGATAGTGAAGAAGGAAAAGTGATTACTGAAGCCTTAGTCATGCAACCGAGTTCACAGCCAAAAACATTTATAGCCAATAAAGTGATCGGCAATGAACTTGATGCGCAACTACACGAAGAGCTGGCAGCAGCCATTGATATTCGCAGTGTGTATGACTTTGACGGTCAAGACAGTAGTGCCAATTTAGGCGGGATTAGCCAACTCAGCGATCCAACCCAAACACGTGCAACTGAGCTACCTGCACGTTTTTTAAAAGTGGTTCGTGGCGTGCCTATGCCATCAGATGAAGTCAGAGATATTCCTAATACAGATTTTGGTCGTAGTCGCAATCAGCTAATGCGTGAAATTATTGGTTACACGCCAATACAACCTGATGGCTCTGTAAAAATTAAAGTCCCAGCTAATGTTCCTTTAGCTATCAGCGTATTGGATGCATCAGGTCAACGTATTGGTGGGCGTCATAGCCAATGGATTAGTTTAAAGCCGGGTGAAACACTGCAATGTAAAGGCTGTCATACTGCAAACAGTCAATTACCCCACGGCCGTTATGATGCGCAAGCTGAATCAATTAACCCCGGAGCAACGGGCGGCGCTGCTTTTACAAACGCCACACAAAACATCATTCCCACTCAAGGGCAAACCATGGCTCAAGCTGATGCGATGGTTAATGGTATCGCCGAGTTATCGGTTAACTTAACCTACGAAGATCGCTGGACCAACCCCGCATTGTCTACGGTTAATCCCAGTACAGATTATTCCTACCAAAACCTTGCTACACCAGCGCCAAATGGTAGTGAGTGCTTTAACAATTGGAATGCTTATTGCCGAATTCAGATTAATTATGAAGAACATATACAACCATTGTGGGATTTGCAGCGCCTTGCAATAAATGAAACGACCTTAGCTGTTCTTGCAGATAACACCTGCACTGGCTGCCATAGCATTGTTGATGACAATAACCTTGCCCAAGTACCAGCTGGGCAGCTTGAATTAATAGCAACGCCGTCCACTGACCAACCTGCACACTTTACTAGCTATCGAGAATTGTTTTTCAATGATGTCGAACAAGAAGACATTGATGGCATTATCGTCGATCGCTTAGTCGTGGTTCTCGACGCTGATGGCAATATTGTCTATCAAGTTGATAGCGAAGGTGAGCTTATTCTTGATGCTGAAGGTAACCCAATTCCGGTTATGACGACAGTAAATGTGCCAGCCATCATGTCAACTAACGGCGCAAGCGCTAGCAGCAACTTTTTTGACACCATGAATGATGTCACTCATCAAAACATGCTGTCTGCCGACGAACTCAAATTAATCGCTGAGTGGATAGATATTGGGGCGCAATATTACAACACCCCTTTTTATACACAAGAGTAGTAAACACTGACAACAGCACATAAAGGAATGATGATGTTACAACAAGGAAACCATGTTTAATTATCCATTTACCATGAAGTGGTTAAGCCCAATATTATTGTCTATGGCAATGATGCTTCCTTGCTATGCCCTTGCGGCTGAGCCTACTTCCATTCCTGAACGTGACACCACAGTCGATTCATACCAAGACACAAATACAGCAGCAACATTGACCATAGACGTGCCTTTTATCGAGCTACATTCAGGCCCAAGCGCAGGCTACCCTGTAGTGCATGTGGTAGAACAAAGTGAAGAAGTGACCGTGTTAGTCAAGCGAACGGCTTGGATAAAAGTGCGTGACAAACGTGGGGTTGAAGGTTGGTTTCACGAAGATGATTTGTTCGGTTTTAGTCAACATGGACAAGCCGTTGAACAAACACAGCTCGGGACTGATGCATACCTTAATCGAGATTGGGAAGCCGGGGTAATGTACGGCGATTTTGAAGGTGCAAACCTTTACACCATCCAACTCGGCTATGTATTTACCCCTGTATTTAGCGCTGAAATATCAGCTGGTAAAGCACTTGGCAGTATATCTGACAGTGATTTATTCGAAGCCATGTTAATTAGCCATCCTTTTCCTGAATGGGTAGTTAGTCCATATATTGGTGTTGGCGGTGGCATTATTAAAACTAGCCCTCACAGTGTTATTGCAGATTCACAATCACGTGAAAACACCTTAATGAGTGCGGCAGCAGGCCTTAAATATCACTTAGGCCGTAACTTTATTTTACGGGCTGAATATAAGTTTTCTCTGGCATTAACCGACCGAGATGAAAATGAGCAACTGCAATCTTGGCAACTCGGTTTTAGCGTATTTTTCTAAACATATTAATTAACATCAAAGTCGTCATGAAGGTAGCAATGAAAACAACAATAACAAGCCGTGCTAAAACCGCTTTGAAAAGCCGATTCACTTATTGCTTGCTGGCACTAGGGCTCAGTTTCAGCGCTGGAGCCTTAGCTCAAGAAAACCCAAACAGTGTTGGTGTTAAAGCCGATGTTGAGCGTCGTGAAGTGTTGGACGATGTATTAGATACCGAAAATTTCGAGATCGGTTTACAAGGCGGCTTAATGTCGATTGAAGACTTCGAAAATAGCCCTTGGATTAGTGCACATTTAGGCTACCACATCAGTGAACACTTTTATGTCAAAGCCCGTTACGCCATAGCTGAAGGCGGTGATACCAGTTTTGAAAAGCTAGCTAATACAGCCCCACTGTTGACAGATGAAGAACGTGAAATGCGCTATTACGGGCTGAATATTGGGTATAACTTTCTACCTGGCGAAATCTTTTTCAGTGAAGACTTAGTGTTCAACAGTGTCTTTTCATTTGAATTAGGTGGCGGCAGCACTGAGTTTGCTGGTGATGAACAGTTTACTGTCAACTTAACTGCTAACTATCGAGTATTTTTAACTGATTGGGTTGCTTGGGATCTGGCCATGAGTGACTACATTTTTGACACCCAAATCACTGGCTCAAGTAAAACGACTCATAACTTGACCTTTGCAACCGGCATAGCCGTTTACTTTTAACCTGAGGTTATTGTTTACATAGCGCAATAAGCAACTGAGTAACGAACAATAACAGGCAGTGAAAGACAGAATAAAAACAATAAAGGATTATTAATGTTTAAATTAAATCAGAGCCTTAAAAGCTTAGTATTGGCTGCGACGCTGGGACTTACCGCGCAAGCAAATGCGGTGACAACCGGGCAAGTTTCGCCAGATTTTACCCTTAAAAATATGCAAGGCGAAAACCAAAAGCTGTCTGAGCAGCGTGGCAATATTATCTTAATTAACTTCTGGGCATCTTGGTGTGGACCTTGTCGTAAAGAAATGCCCGTACTGCAAAAATTACAAGATAAGTACCAAGACTTAGGTGTCGCAGTTTGGGGGATTAATGTCGAGCAAGAAAACCAAGCCGGTAAAGACTTCCTAGCAGACTTAGATTTAAGCTTTGCTATCTTTTTTGATGAAACTAACTCCCTTTCAGAAACCTATGACGTGAAAGCTATGCCAACCACTGTGATGGTCGATCGTGATGGTGTCGTACGATACGTTTTCTTAGGTTATCAAGACGGCTATGAGAAAAAGTACGCCGCAGCTATCAAGAAACTAATCAGAGAGTAACGCTATGAAGTCTTCTATGACAAAGCTCATCATGTTAAGTGCGGGATTAAGCTCATTATTAACGCTCTCAGCTTGCTCTAGTCTTGATATAGAGCCTTGGGTAAAACCTTACGAGCGCCAAAACTTAGCCGACCCTATTATGCGTTTTGGTCGCCACCCAATTGCCAATATGCATGTAGCTCATGTGCTTGAAGCGCGTGAATCAGCAAGAGGCGCTGAAGGTACGGGAGGCGGTGGTTGTGGCTGTAACTAGAATAATGAACCTTACAGTATGTAAGCTAATCACATTGCTGCTCGTTAGCATAAATGTCCCTTTATCATGGGCGGCTGTTTTAGAGCCAGATAGAGCCGATGCGCTTTATCATAGTTACGAAGGCGGCGGGATGAAAATTGACGGTCCTTCTGTGCTGCTGCGAAAGAAGGCCTCCGAGTCATTAGCTTTCACAGGTTATTATTATCTAGACAGTATTTCTTCTGCGTCAGTGGATGTACTCAGTACTGCCAGCCCTTACACTGAAAAACGTCATGAAGGTCAAATTGGTGTTGAATACCTAAATGACAAAACCCTAATGACGTTTAATGCTAGGCAAAGTGACGAAGACGATTACCTTGCCCAGTCTTTTAGTATTAACGTTTCGCAAGATACCTTTGGCGACTTAACCAATCTTAGTCTCGGAGTGTCTTACGGTGACAATGAAATTCGCCGAAACGGTGATGACCTATTTGAAGAGCAAAGCCAACAATATCGAATTCGTGCGGGCATCAGTCAGATTTTAACCCGTAACTTAACTGCACAACTTAATTTTGAAGCAATTGCCGATGAAGGCTACCTTAATAACCCATATAGAACAGTACGTTTTATCGATACTACCAGCCCTTCAGGGGTAGGCTATCAATCCGAAGTGTACCCTGAAACCCGTAACTCCTTTTCGAGTAAATTGTCAGCCAGTTACTTTCTTCCCTATCGTGCAGCGCTATTTTTTCACTACCGATACTTTAATGATAGCTGGGAAATCAATGCCAATGATGTGGAGCTTGGCTATCGTCACCCGATTGGTGACTACTTAGAGCTGGAGTTTAAAGTGCGCTATTACCAACAAACTCAAGCTGAGTTTTATAGTGATCTGTTCCCTTATCAAGATGCCCAGAATTATCTCGCTCGAGATAAAGAGCTTAGTGATTTTAATGACTTAACCTTAGGTTTAGGCGTGACTTATTTAATGCCTGAAAGCCTGTCCTTTGGAGATAACCGCTCAGAGGCCAGCCTGCAATGGGATTACATTACCTTTGACTATAGCAACTTCAGAGATCCTACCGCTGAAGGTGGTGTCGGTAATGAGCCATTCTATAGCTTTTCAGCCAATGTCATTCGTGCTTTTTACAGTATTTATTTTTAGTAGTACGCAATTCAACGCTGCGTCCAAGGCAATAATATGAAACGAACACAACAATTTTTCAGCTTATCTCAACGAGCACTGTACGCGCTCTTTTTGAGCTTATGTATCTCAGTATCGCCAGTCGTCGCGGCAGATGCCTCACAAGCGCAAAGCGGTATTGGTAGCGAACTTGAAGATATTAAAAGCCAGGTCATTCAACTCAATCGTGATTTGTTTATTTTAGAAGAGGATTTACTTTTCCCTGCCAGCACGCAAATAGCGGTCTTTGTCTCTGTGGATGTTGGACGTTTTTTTACCTTAGATAGCGTCGAGCTAAAAATAAATAACCAAGATGTGGCTGGATTTTTATATACCCAGCGTCAGCGCCGCGCGCTTGAAAAAGGCGGCATTCAAAAACTATATATGGGCAATTTAAAAACTGGCCAGCATCAATTAACAGCAATATTCACCGGCATTGATGCAGAAGGACGCACGATACAAAGAGCAGTCAACCACCCTTTTGAAAAGACAGATGAAACCATCATGGTTGAATTAAAGCTTGAAGACAGCGAATCAAGTTACCGAGCTGATGTTAGCGTTGAAGAATGGGTTTTATAACAGATGATACCAGTGCTTCAACGAACCCAAGCCGGCGATGTTAGTAAACAATATCGTCATTCAGAGCGAGATAAACCAGCTAAAACGAAGTTTTTGTCGCTACTGTGTCTGATGACATTCGCTATTGGTTTCAGCAACAGTGTTTCAGCAACTGAAGTAAGCACTGTGACCACTGCTAATACTGAAGTCACGACTCAAGCAAACCAAGTACTGCGCAATAAACTTTATCGCCAAGCCTTGTATTACTACTTTGAAGGCGATTATCAAGCAGCGTTAAGGCAAGTCAGCATTAACCGACAACGATTTGATGCCGATACTGCTAAAAGTCAATTGTTTGAAGCTGGGCTGCAAGTATCAGTTGGTCTTCATCAAAAAGCGACTCGTACCTTATCTTCATTTGAGCAAACATTGGCAATTGAGCAAGCGTTAACTGGCAACAAAAACCAAGCCAATCAAACTTCTTCTCAGTCTCAAAAAAATACTTCACCCGCTGAACTCAAGTTAGTTGCATTATTGCAATTATCAGAGCAGCAAATAGAGCAAGGTCAGCCATACCAAGCTCAGCAAACGTTGCAGCGTATTACCCAAGTCCCTAACAGCTATATTGAGCAATACCACATTCTTAACCAACTGGCTTATTGGCCTAACGAGCCTGCCATAATGGCAAAGATTGCGGGTGGTGTTAATGCATCTGCTTCTATCAATCACGATAACCCAACTGATAACCAGTCAGCTTCTTCATCGTTATCGGCTTACGTTATGCTAAACCAAGCGCTGCATTTCATTGAACAAAAGCAGTATCAACAAGCTGAAACCCTGCTCATTACAATAAAAAATATGCCTTTAGCTGAAACTGAAACGGGCTTTTGGCAAAGCTTGTTCACTGAAAAAACGCCTTCAGAACTTACCGCTCCAATGACAGCTGAAAATATCGAAAACAGCCAAAAAAGCGTTACAGCCCAAGAATCTGATCAGCAAGTACAGCAGCAAGCGATCAATGATTATGCGCAACTGTTATTAGCGCAGTCGTATGTCAAACAAGGTCAATTTCAAGCAGCATTTACACAATTAAAAGACTTTCCCCAACAGAGCCCTTATACCGAATCAGCGTTATTTTTATATGCATTTTCAGCACAGCAATTGCAGCAATATCCCATTTCATTAGCGCTATTGGATCTACTAAAACGCCAATATCCTTATTCTTTGATGGGTTGGCAATCGGCAATATTACTGGCCGCTCAGGTTCGAGAGCAACAAAGCCTTGAACAAAGTCTAACAAGCTACCAAGACGCAGAAGCACTTTATCTTGAACAATTAGCACAATTAGACGCTTTTGAAGCAGTACTAGAAACTCGCTTTAACACAAGCCTAATAATGCAAAGCGCATTAACCCCGCAAGGGTTAAGTCCTGAAGCACTCGAAAAGCAGCCTTGGCTTGAAAAAGCGCTAACAGACAATGCATTGAAAAATGACTTTACGACATTAGCCAGTTTATCCCTATTGGAACAGAACCTTACTCAGCAACAACGTAAAAGTGACTGGCTCGCTGAGACTATCGATTTAAATAAGCAGCGTAGAGAAAAAAGGTTATCTCAACAGCAATTAAGCGATTATGAAAATCTTATTAGCCAACTAACCGAACGCAAGCAGCAACTTAGCAAACAGATCCAAGCTGTCGATGTTCCTGTCGATGAAATTACCTTCCAGCAAATGCAACTGTTTGCCAATAGTACCGAACAAGCATGGTTACAGCGGATTGAATCAAGCAAACAAGCACTTGCTAACATTGCCTCAACACGTGACACAGAAGATGATTTACTCCGACTAACACGAGTAGAAGGCGCGCTGAATTGGCAGCTACAACAATCTTTTATTCCACGTTTATGGCAACACAAAAAGCTATTAAAAGACATCGACACCCAATTACAAGTATTAAATGCTCAATATGTTCGTTTTAAATCAGTCTCGCAATCTCAACAAGGTGCCACTGAGTATGATATCCGTCAGCAGAATTTAGCCAAACAAATCGAAGATATTACGCGTGATATCAAGCAAGCAAGTGACAAAACACAGCTAACGATTCAGCAAAAGCTGCGCCTATTTACCCAAAATCAACGTCAACAGCTAACGCAGTTACTGCTGACTTCACGCCATGAAATGGCAGCGGTACTGGAAAGAATGAGCCAGCAAGATATAACACCGAGCAAAGCTATTACCTCTGATAACTTGAACACAACTAAGCTCATGCCCCGTCAGGAACATTCTCCACTGAGTTCATTGACCGCTCATTTCAAGCAAGTGGAGAAGCATTATGCAGCGCACTAACCCACTCGCTTTACAAGCCAACAACTCTGACACTAGCAATGTTTCAAGCCTTGGTAGCAATGTGGCCTTAACTCTTCCTAAACGCTTTGGTGTATCACGATTGGTAAGTTGCTTAGTGTTAATCAGTCTAGCGGGTTGCCAGCTAACCGATGAGTCGCCAACGTCAAGCAAACAACAGCGACCAACATTGACAGATTTAGCCAATAGCCAGCCTCAAGTAAACTATGAAAAACAGCAATTAAGCCAAGCTCAGCGAAAAGCGAAGTTAGCATTAATTTACCAGCAACTACTGACGTTAGAGCCAGATCCAGAAGTGCGAACTCATGTTGAATATCGCTTAGTTCAAATCAAATCAGAACATTTAGAAGAACAAATGTTTGGCGAAGCCTTTGATGAAGTTGCCAGTCAACAGACTGACATGTCACCGCAAGAAGCTGAGCAGCTGGCGTTAACTCAGCTAAAACACAATGATCAACAGCTCGATAAGCTTATTGCAGAATACCAAGTATTACTGAACCGTTACCCGGATAGAGCCGAGAATGAACACTTGCAGTACCAACTTGCGAAAGCACTCGATGTGCAGGGTGAGATAGATGCAAGCTTAATCGAAATGGAGTCATTACTGACTCGCTACCCTAATACTCAATATCGGGCAGAACTCAACTTCCGCCGTGGTGAGATTTATTACAACTTGCAAGATTACCCTGCTGCGATTCAAGCTTATCAGCAAGTAGAGTCGGCAAACGACAATGACAAATATCTCATCAATAGTATTTACATGTCGGGTTGGGCGCTATTTAAGCTCAATCGATTACCCGAAGCGGATGCAAGATTTTTGCAGGTGTTTGATAACATCATTGCGGCAAACGAAGAATTAATTAGTACTGATAATGAACAGTTAACCCAAACCAGTTTTGAATTTAACAAGTTAGCAAGCCGCTACCAAAATCTGGCTATCGATGCGCAACGCGTACTGAGTATTTCATTGTCTCAACAAGAGCAATCTCGCTCACTGCTTAACTTGGTAAACCAACAAAAGTCATCCCCTTACCTGACGATATATCAACATGTACTGTTTGATAATTTGGCCAAATTTTTACTTAAAAAAGAGCTACAGCATGACGCAGAGCTGACTTATCAAACTTATATTGAATTTGACAAAAATAACATTTGGGCTGCGCGTTACTCATTAGCTTTGCTGGATTTATATCAACAGCAAGGCAAGTTCGCCTCGATGCACCGTCTTAAAAATCAGTACGTTGAACAATATGGCTTATCTAGCCAATTTTGGACTCACGCTAATACCGCACAGCAGCAAGAAGTGTTACCGCATTTATTAGCCTTCAGTGACGAGCACAGTCGTCGCCTGTATGCCAGTGCACAACAACTTCCACCAGGGCAAGCTCGCATAGATGGATTTAAAACCGCTGCAAGTGCTTTAAGTGTTTACTTACAACTTGCTAAGTTGCCACAAGCTCAATCTTTACTGACCAAACCTATTCACGGTGACGAGTATCTATTTGCTGATGCAAACTATGAAGCGCAGCAATTTAAACAAGCCTTAATCAGTTATGAGGCTATCGCTTATGCACAAAAAGATGCGCTCGCCCTACCTGCAGAGCAACTTGCCTTACAGCAAAAAGCGGCATTTGCGACCACGTTGACCATCCGAGCCATATTGTCACAACATGATGAGTCAGTGGTAAAAGGCGATGAAATAACACCAATAAGTCAGTCAAAAAGACAATCCATCATCTCGGAGCGAACCCGCTTAGATAAGCTATTTATTGCCAACCACCCACTTGATAAACGCGCGTTAGAGCTTGCTACCGATGGCGCACAGTATGCATTTAACGCCAAGCAATTTGATGATTTAATCCAGTTCAGTCAATTTGTATTACTGCGCCACAAAGTGATTAATCAGGCAAATAGCAATAGTAATACCAGCAACAAAAATGACAGCGAAGAAAATGCGCATGCTGCGCTAGCGGTAAATCAACAAGCTGGAAACGAGCCAGAGAGCAGGCTTATTCGTTACGATAACTCCCAAGTCAGTAATCACTTGCGTCACGGGCAAGCCTTATCAAGTGTTGCATTAACACAAGTACAAGTTGTCAGCCAACTGTATGCCCATAGTTTGTACCAACAATCACACTATATTCAGGCAGAATCGGCTTACGACATCGCCCTGAATTACCTCAATGCCAGCACAAATCTAAAGCCACAGCAGCATAAAGCCAAAACAGAAATGCGCAATTTATTGGCATCCAGTATCTACTTTCAAGCCCAAGCCAATAAGGCGGAAAACCCAGCTTTAGCCGTGATGGATTTGAAACGGATCAGTACCAGAGTGCCAGAGTCACCATATGCGATAAACGGCCAATTTGAGGCTGCCAATATTTTGCTTTCCCAACAAAAATGGCAACAAGCTATTGAGGTCTTAGTGCCCTTTCAGCAGCGATATCCAAACCATGAATTTAGCGCCACGATCCCCGCTAAATTGGCGCAATCTTACGAAGCATTAGAAGAATGGGAGCTTGCCGCAGAGCAGTTGCTGATTATCGTTGCTAATCAGCCCTCAACAGAATTAAAACGTGAAGCCCAGTACACAGCTGCAGAGTATTACCTAAAGGCAGGCAATACCGAAAAAGCCCGTTTAACCTTCAGAACCTACGCTAGAACTTACCCTAAGCCGTTTGATTTAGCCCAAGAAGTACGCCTAAAAATGAGTGGGTTTTACCAAGTATCCAATGAACCGAACAAAGAATACTATTGGTATCGCCAAATTCTCAGCGCCGACAAAACACAGCGCCAACAAGCTATAGCTATTGGCAATCGTGAGGTCGTTATCGCTTCCATTGCTGCAATTTCGCTTGCCAAAGCTCATCAGCAAACATTTAAAACCATTAAGCTAACAGCGCCGCTCAACAAGACGTTAAAACGTAAACAAGATGAAATGAAACTTGCAATTAACTATTACCAGCAAGTATTAGATTTCCAGCAAGCACAATATGTGCCCCAAGCCACTTATGAACTTGCAGAGATGTATCGTCAACTGGCGGCCGATGTTATGGACTCTGAGCGCCCATCAGATTTAGATGAACTGGCACTAGAAGAATATGAAATCTTGTTAGAAGAATTGGCCTACCCATTTGAAGAAAAAGCGATTGAGATCCACATCAGTAACTCGCAACGTGCTTGGCAAAATATATACGACCAATGGGTAGGTAAAAGCTTTGCCACACTCACTGAATTATCCCCCGCCTTATATAACAAACCGGAGGTAACTCATGATGTTATTGAAGCGATTCATTAAAGCGCCGCTTATTTGTATGACTAGAAAAAGTCTATGGTTAAGCTTTTTTGCTTTAATACAAGGATGTAGCAACACTCAAGTTGCAGAAAACCAAAACGACAACATCACTGAGTTAGAAAGTGATTCGGCAGCATTAGTTGAGCTAGTAGACACCACAAATGGTGCCCAAGCATCGATAGAGTCATCATTACAAACAAGCTCAGCAACAAGCCAAGTGAATGCTTATGAAGCAGAGGCTAAGCAAAAGCTGGCAAACGTTCCAGCCTCTGTATTAGAGCAATATCAGCAGGCGATAGCGTTAATGAAGCAACAAGAGTGGCAACAAGCGGATGCGATGTTTTCTGTAATCATTAACGCAGAACCACAACTGTCAGGTGCCTATGTTAACCAAGCTATTATTGCCCTCAATCAAAACCAGTTAGATAAAGCTAACGGACATTTAGCCAATGCCATTAGTGCCAACCCAACTAACCCTTATGCCCATCAAATCAAAGCTAACATAGCCAAAACCCAAGGCAAGTTTGAACAAGCTGAACAAGGTTACTTAACGGCACTTGAAATTTGGCCTAATTACCCAGAAGCGCAAGTTAACCTTGCGGTTTTACTGGAGCTTTATAGAGGCAAATTGCTAGATGCTCGCCACTATTACCAATCTTATTTACGCTTAAAACCAGATGATCAACTTGCTCAGCGTTGGTTGGCAGGCTTAGAAATTAAAATTCAGCGTGCAGGTTTAACCTTGCCTGAAGGAGAAAGTTAATATGTCGACATTTATTCCTTCAGCAACACTCAAGCGCTTTGTCAGCTCAATGCTGCGTAATGGTGGATTGTTTTGTATTTTTTGCCTATCAGCAATTCAAACACATGCGGCCGAACCTGCTAGCTCGCCCAATAACCCCGTACTGATTGAAACCAAGGTGACCGGCACGCAAGAGCAACCCAAAGTTCTCTACATCATGCCTTGGCAAGGGATTACAAATCCCGTTGCGATTCAGGATACTGACATGCAAGTCACCTTACCTGAATTTAACCCGATACATCCGAAGCAGTTTCAACAACAAGTAAGAGAGTTCAGCCTTAACAAGAGTAAGACCAATAACGATTAATCAATAATAAAAATTTACCCGAAAACACGTAACTAACGATTCAAAACAATTAGGACGAGTTAATAAGAACTATTCGTTCAACTCAATAAAAAGGAAAATATCATGAGTTTTACCGACCATATCATTGCATTTTTACAAAATGGCGGCCCATTCATTTACCCTATCGCATTAGTGCTCGTGGTAGGTTTAGCGATCACGATTGAACGCTGGTTATATTTAAGTTCAGCACATCGCACTAATCAAAAAGCCTTTGCACTGATTAAAGAGGCATTAAAAAAAGGCGACGTTGCAACCATCAGCCAGCATGCACAAAACAATAAAGCGCCAGTATTTGACGTCCTCCAATCAGGGATTGTTCGTATCTCTCAAGCTGATCGTCGTGAAGATGTGGAATATGCGATGGAAGAAACCATCATGGAATACATGCTGAGGCTAGAAAAGCGCACACCATTTATTGCAACTTTAGCCAATATCGCCACCTTACTCGGTCTTCTCGGTACCATTATGGGCCTAATCGCTGCATTCTCTGCTGTGGCAAGTGCCGATCCAGCAGAAAAAGCCAATCTATTATCATCAAGTATCTCAGTTGCAATGAACACCACAGCATTTGGCTTGATCACAGCTATCCCACTGATTTTATTCCACTCAACCCTACAAACGAAAACAGCAACGATTGTAGATTCAATTGAAATGGCAGGCATTAAGTTACTTAACTCTTTGTCATTTAATAAGCATACGGATTCTGATCGAGGCTAATACTATGAGACGCCGTCGTCGCCCCAATACCGAAGACGCTGAACTCGATATCACTTCGTTTATGAACTTGATGATCGTGTTAGTGCCAGTATTGCTGCTTAGTTTAGTGTTTTCACAAGTGCGGATTTTAAATCTGCAACTACCTGTGTCTGCAGAATCTCAGCAAGCTGATGAAGATCAAGAACCTAAGGTACTTGAGCTGGTGATCACCTCGAATCACTTAACCCTTAACTACCCTGCGGGTATTTTACTTAAACGTTTTGAAATAACTGACGAAGGCTATGACTTCAAGGCATTATCTGTATATTTACAAGATTTGAAGCTGACATTTCAACAACAAGCCATTGAGAAAAAAGATATCGTGTTGTTGCTTGAGCCCAATGTCGATTACCAAACCATCGTCACGACAATGGATACCGTTAGGTCATATAAAGCTGTGGTTGCCGCCAATTTAGTGGATGCTGAGTTATTTCCGCTTATTTCATTAGGCGACGCCCCAGAAAATAGCCTTGAGCAAAGTGCAAGCAGTACAACCGCAGGAGGCCAGCCATGAAGCAATCTTCAAGAGCTAAGCGTCTTGCAAAGCACCACAAGCGCTTTAAAGCTGGCGGTAAACTTAATCTTGTCGCATTAATGGATATTTTCACAATCTTGGTTTTCTTTTTGATTGTGAACCAATCAGAAGTGCGGGTATTGCAAAATATCGAAAAGATAAAATTGCCAATATCGATTGCCGAAGAACTGCCTGTTGAGAACCTGGTTATCACTGTATTGCCAGACACTGTGCTCATTCAAGAGCGTGCAGTGTGGCAAAACTCTGACGATAAACCCAATTTTAGCGAACAAGAAAATGCGCAATTTATTGCCGCTATCACCACAGAGCTGACCTATCAAGCTAGCAAGCGTGTTGAATTGACAGAGTCCGAAAAGGAAAAAGGACGAGCGGTCACCATCATAGGAGGCTCTGACACGCCTTACCTGGTGTTGAAACAAATTATGGCTGCATGTGCTGAAACAGGCTATCGCAATATGTCACTCGCTGTTGAGCAACAAGCCAGTAAAACACAGAGTGAGGGCTAATATGACCACAGTAAGCCTTACTCATAGCAGTGATAATAGCTTTTCTGATATCGGTGATATGTTTAAACCAAGTAGACAAGATAGATTATTCAAACAAATCTTAATTTTGTTACTGGTGGTTTATGTCATCTTTGGTGTTGGTGTCCCTTTTTTAAAACAAGTGGAAGTGCCAAGGGAAGTCAAAGAGCAATTGCCACCTCAACTGGCCAAAATCATGCTGAAAGAAAAACAACTTCCAGTACCTGAAAAGCCAAAAGAGGAACCTATCCCAGAACCCGAACCAGAAAAACTCGAAGAAAAACCTGTCGAGAAAGTGGAAGAACCACCGAAGGTGCAACCAACAACTCGAGAGGCAGCAAAAGAGAAAGCACAAAAGTCAGGCCTTGCAGCCATGAAAGATGAGCTTTTTTCGATGCGTGAAGCTTTTGATGTTAAACCTGCAGCGCAAAGTAACCTTGAGCAAAACCAAGCCCAAGAAGTGAAAGTAAAACGCAAATTACTTGCCGCAGCGGCTAATACACAAAGTGAAAGCTTATCGACTTCGACCGTGCAACAAACCGTGGTATCTGATGCGATTAGCACTAAAAATACCCAGCAAATACGGTTAGCTGAAGAAGAGGTATTAGCTGTCGCAGGGGCGAATGCAGAAATTGATCGTGAGGCAAGTTCTGCAGGTCAACGTTCTGAAGCGGCGTTAAGACGTACCCTTGAGGCCAACAAAGCACGATTGTATGCACTGTATAACCGTGCCTTGAGAAAAGATCCTTTTCTTAAAGGTAAAGTCATGTTCGAAATTGAAATTCAACCAAACGGCAGCATTAGTCGTGTCGATATTCAATCGAGCCAATTAAATAACCCGAAATTAGAACGCCAATTAAAGGTTGTTTTACGTTCAATCAGCTTTCCTGCTGAGGATGTAGCGACCATGACGACAATTTGGGCCATAGACTTCTTACCCAGCTAGTTAATCGCATTAACGACAAACAAAAATACGGCCAATAGGCCGTATTTTTTATAGGGTTAGCACCATCACTTGCGCATTGTCGCCATAAGTCTCACTGGCGACATTATTTACATCAATGCTAAAGCCCATTTTCTGCCAAAATGGCACTGAATGCTGAATCGCGACTAATTGAATGTGTTGGTAATGACCAGCTTTAGCAATATCAATTAACTGGGTTACCATTTTTTTACCAGCGCCTTTGCCTTTAAGTGCTTTAGAAACTGCTAAATCATGTAAGAACAGCCTATCCCCTTTATTTTCATTTAAAAGAGGCTGATAAAGCTTAGGAGGCGTTTCATCGTGCCATTCGTGAGCGAGCAAGTAAGCAAGGATGTTATCCGCTTTATCTTGCAGTACAAAACAGCAGTGAGGCGAATGTAGCCACTTGCCTCTTAACACCTGCAAACTTTCTGGCTCAATCTCAGTATAGACCTGACACTGTAACTCAAAAATCGCTTGCCACATTGATGGTTCAATCTTGTTTATCTGCATCACATTCTCTAAAGATAGCTCGCTAATAACAAACGCCGTTAGGGCTCTGAATAATCAAAGCGCCATTGTTAAGTACTAGAGTGCTTCAAGCATAACGCTGATACTAAATTTTAAGCAACAAAAAGCCCGTCATAAGACGGGCTTTTGCTTTAACCGTGAGGCTAAATTTGGCTGGGATACCAGGATTCGAACCTGGGGATGCCGAGATCAAAACCCGGTGCCTTACCACTTGGCGATATCCCAAAATTTGGATATGTATAACTTAAACTAGGAAGATGTACATATTGAAGAAAAATTTGATGGTACGGGAAGAGAGACTTGAACTCTCACACCTTACGGCACCAGAACCTAAATCTGGCGTGTCTACCAATTCCACCACTCCCGCATCAAATTTTTACCAGAATAAACTCATTTACATCATGAGTAAACTCTGTTTCTTGCTCTTTTCTAACTAAGTAGTAAAAGGATGACCCTCTATTCTACCTTCAAAATATGGTAGCAATGGCGGGACTTGAACCTGCGACCCCAGCATTATGAGTGCTGTGCTCTAACCAGCTGAGCTACATTGCCGAAGATGGCTGGGATACCAGGATTCGAACCTGGGGATGCCGAGATCAAAACCCGGTGCCTTACCACTTGGCGATATCCCAATAATCTTTTACTACTTACTTTAAAATGGCTGGGATACCAGGATTCGAACCTGGGGATGCCGAGATCAAAACCCGGTGCCTTACCACTTGGCGATATCCCAATCTAAAGCTTTTTAAAAAACCCGCTATAAGCCAGCTTTCTTAATAATGGTACGGGAAGAGAGACTTGAACTCTCACACCTTACGGCACCAGAACCTAAATCTGGCGTGTCTACCAATTCCACCACTCCCGCACTGACTCTGTTTAACATCCAGAACACGATGCTCATTTAACCTTGAGAAGGTAGCCAGTCATATTTCTAAAATCAAACTGATTTTAACTAACTAGCAAATCTCATCTTTTACATCTTGAGAAGATGGTAGCAATGGCGGGACTTGAACCTGCGACCCCAGCATTATGAGTGCTGTGCTCTAACCAGCTGAGCTACATTGCCACTTCATTCTTACTTGCCCTCGTCGTGAGGACGGGGCGTATTATGCTTATTCAGAGTATCGAGGTCAACTGCTTTTTTTAGCTATTTTCATCAATTGTTGTTGTTCGGCTATAAGTTCACCAAACTGAGCGTCAAATCGACAAAATATCCCAATAAAGCTAACCTCAATACTCTTTATCGGTGATCTTCAGACTATTATAGTTTGAAAATACCGACTAAACGTTAAATAGGAAATGCATAACATCGCCATCTTTAACGATATAACCTTTACCTTCGACACGTAATTTACCCGCATCTTTAGCGCCGGCTTCACCTTTAAACTCGATAAAGTCATCATAGCTCATTACTTGAGCACGAATAAAACCACGTTCAAAGTCAGTATGGATAACACCAGCAGCTTGTGGTGCACTTGCGCCTACTGAAACAGTCCAAGCGCGAACTTCTTTTACGCCTGCTGTGAAGTAAGTTTGTAAATCGAGTAAGTCGTAACCTGCACGAATAACGCGATCAAGACCAGACTCTTCAAGGCCAAGGTCAGCCATAAACTCAACGCGGTCATCTGCATCCATTTCTGCAAGTTCTGATTCTATTGCAGCACAAACTGCAACAACCACAGCATTTTCTGTATCAGCAATCGCTTTAACAGCATCTAAATGCGGGTTATCTTCAAAACCATCTTCAGGAACGTTAGCAATGTACATAGTAGGCTTAAGCGTTAAGAAGTTAAGGTACGCAACTGCGGCGATTTCTTCTTTGCTTAACTCTAATGAACGCAACATTTGGCCTTCATCTAAAGTTGGACGCATTTTTTCTAATACTTCAACTTCAAATTTAGCTTCTTGGTCGCCACCTTTAGCACGCTTTTGTTGACGGAAGATAGCTCGTTCTAAGCTATCTAAGTCAGCGAGGGCTAATTCAGTGTTAATCACTTCGATATCGCCAGCAGGGTCAACCTTGTTAGCAACGTGAACGATGTTTGGATCTTCAAAACAACGAACAACATGGCCAATAGCATCAGTTTCACGGATGTTAGCAAGGAATTTGTTTCCTAAACCTTCACCTTTAGACGCACCTGCAACCAAACCAGCAATATCAACGAATTCCATCGTTGTTGGTAAAATACGCTCTGGGTTAACAATCGCTGCTAACTTATCTAAACGAGAATCCGGTACAGGAACAACACCTGTGTTTGGCTCAATGGTACAAAACGGGAAGTTAGCTGCTTCAATTCCTGCTTCTGTTAATGCATTAAATAGTGTTGACTTACCTACGTTTGGCAAACCAACAATGCCGCATTTAAAACCCATATTTGTTACCTTTATATATGTTGAACTGCATCAAAACTGAGGCAGTGAATATCAATAGTTGTTTTGAAACGAATAATGTTACTGCTTAATATAAGTAGTAATAGTTAAACCGCTTTAAAAGTATGTAGCCTGTTCATGGCTTTCGCCATGTCTTGCTTAAATAATATTTCAGTTGAACGGACTGCTTCGTCGATCACTGCATCCATCTTTTCTTGTTCACTGGCAGGCGCTTTTCCAAGGACATAACCGCTGACACGATTTTTGTCACCAGGATGGCCAATGCCTATACGTAGACGATGGAATCCTTTGTCATTGGCCATTTTCGCAATAATGTCTTTTAAACCATTATGACCACCATGACCGCCACCAAGTTTAAACTTAGCCACGCCGGGTTCCATATCAAGCTCATCATGAGCGACTAATATCTCTTCCGGCGTAATTCGAAAGAAATTGGCGAGTGCTCCAACAGACTTACCGCTAAGGTTCATGAAAGTCGTTGGTATTAATAATCGTACGTCTTTACCGTCAATCGTCACTCTGGCAGTTAGGCCAAAGTATTTACTGTCAGGTACTAGCGTTGCGCCGCATAAGCGCGCTAATTCCTGCACATACCATGCTCCGGCGTTATGACGAGTTTGTGCGTATTCAGCACCAGGATTGGCAAGACCAACAATTAGTTTTATTTGACTCATTAGCACTCATTTTTTAGCGAAAAATATGACCGCGCTTACCTCAATTCTTCGATATAAAAGTATCGATTTACGAATTGAAGGCGCTAAAGCGCGGCATTTTAACACTCAAAACTGAACTCAACAAATACCCTGCATCATTTATAGTCAGAATATCTGTTTCATGCTAAGCCTAATGCGTATTTAAGGACTTTCTTTTTGATAGGGTTGTCGTGATTTGCAATCTTCAACATTCCATTGCGCAGCAGTTTAATTGGCAGTAAGTCATTACTAAAACCAGCATAAAACGCATCCATAGCAGACATCATTAATAAATTGTCGCTGTAACGCTTACATTGGTATTGCTTTAGGGTCGTAGCTTTCCACCAAGGATGATCATTGCCAACGGCATCTGCGATTGTGGCAATTAATACATCAACATCTTTAAAGCCTATATTCACTCCCTGACCAGCAAGCGGGTTAATCGTGTGGGCAGCATCGCCTAATATCACCACATTGTCTTGGCAATAAGATTGTGCATGACGGCGAGTTAACGGAAAGCTGCCACGATCAATCACAGTAAAGTCACTGTCTAATCGCTGCGGGAAATGTTGCCTGATTTGCTCGGCTAATTGTTGATGATTTAGCTGCATTAACTGTTTAATACGGCTGCGACTGTCATACCAAACTAACGAAGCATTATTGCCAGGAAGAGGTAATAAAGAGCGAGGACCTGCTGGGGTAAACTGTTGCCAAGTAATATCTTGTTGCGCAGTCGCCGTGCTCACATTAATCAACATCGCAGATTGCGCATAATCCCAACCGGTAATGCCAATGCCCGCCCACTGACGAACTTGAGAATTAGCACCATCGGCACCAACAATTAATTTACTTTGTAGTTCAACCCCTGATTGTAAAGTGACTTTTATTTGCTGTTGTTCGTCGGCATTTATACGCTCGAAGTGGTTCACACTATCAGGACAATAACGGGTGATATTGTCCATGGTATCGAGTTGCTGCCACAAACAAAGCTGGATCAGACGGTTTTCAAAAAAATATCCTAGATGCGGTTCATCTATTTGATCAGCATGAAATTGGGTGATGCAATTTTCCATTTCCCATGTTTCTAGGCCTTTATAGGCTACGTGACGTAAAGAAAGCAACTTATCCATTACTCCAAGACGTTCAAGTAATTGCTCAGAAGCAACACTTATAGCAGAAACACGTAAATCTAAAGCTTGTTCTGGCTCATAAGATTTTGGTTGATAGGCTTCTATCATGCCAATATCTAAACCTAACTGACCTAAACCAACCGCAACCGCAGCGCCAACCATACCTCCCCCCACAATCACTACATCATGCTGGATTGGTTTATTTTGGCCTGCTTGATTTACTTCATCTTGCATTGTTGAACCCTTCTCATTGCACTTTGTACTTATTATTAGCAAATAGCCCTAACGGTCAAAATATGTACAAACGTGTCTATAATCGCTTAATCGTGTCGATATGTTTCTAGATAATCTTTGAGCAACACCTGCTTACAATGGTGACACATTAACCGGTAAACCTCTTCTTATACTGAGACTGTCTAATGAAAACACCTTGCAGCAAATCCGCCATGCCAAGGTAAGAGAGGATACTATGTCTAGTCACAGCACGGTCGTACATTCTACAAAAATTAGCACCACTAATTTGAGACTGCCACTTGCGCAAAAAGCCAAAAAAATCGCTCAAGCCTTAGTAACAGGTCTGCTTGCCACTGCAGCATTGTTTTCAGCTCAATCACACGCACAGATACAGCCAATGGAAACAGTTACTGTAATTTACCGTTCTTCGTTTGATTATGCCTTATATCAACAAACCACGGAAATGCTCACACGCTTTAATCGAGAGCTACCACAAAAAAATATTGCTAGAGCACGTCAAGATAATGTGGCAATGGCTAAGGAGTTCGGTTTCTTAATCCAAGAAGCTAACGAATTAGTGTCGTTTGAATATAATGCCGATGAACTGCAACAAAACTTGATAGCTAATGCTCGTGCAGATAATCAAAAAATGGCCAAACAATTAGGCTTTTTTACCAATCAATCAAACGAGTTAGCTAACGCAGATAAATACCCTGAAAAACTACGGGTATTAAGCTTTTCAGAATAAAGCTCACTAGATGTGCACAAAGGCTAGCCAGCGAGCCTTTGTGCGGTTAAAATATGCGGCTATTTTTCTGTGGTATATAGAACGGCGTATCTGATGAGTAAAAAACTACACATAAAAACCTGGGGCTGTCAGATGAATGAATATGATTCATCTAAAATGGCTGACTTGCTGGACGATTATCAAGGTTACACCTTGACTGAGGATGCTGAAGAAGCAGACGTACTGCTGCTTAACACATGCTCGATTCGTGAAAAAGCACAGGAAAAAGTGTTTCATCAGCTTGGTCGCTGGAAAACCTTAAAAGATAAAAATCCTAATTTAATTATTGGTGTTGGTGGCTGTGTTGCTTCCCAAGAAGGTAAAGCAATTAAAGAGCGTGCCCAATGTGTTGATATCATTTTCGGCCCACAAACCTTACACCGCTTACCTGAAATGATCACTCAAATTAATAACGGCGATAAAGCGGTTATCGATGTGAGCTTTCCTGAAATAGAAAAATTTGACCGTTTACCAGAGCCCAAAGCTGATGGTCCAACTGCGTTCGTGTCAATTATGGAAGGTTGCAGTAAATACTGCTCATTCTGTGTTGTACCTTATACCCGTGGTGAAGAAGTTAGCCGTCCAGTCGATGACGTGATTTTAGAAGTCGCGCAACTCGCTGAACAAGGTGTACGAGAAGTTAACTTGTTAGGTCAAAACGTTAACGCTTTTCGCGGCCCTACACACGACGATGAAATCTGTACTTTTGCTGAGTTATTACGTTTAGTAGCCTCGATTGATGGCATCGACCGTATCCGCTTTACTACCAGTCACCCTATCGAGTTTTCACAAGACATTATTGATGTCTATGAAGATACACCTGAATTAGTGAGCTTCTTACATCTTCCTGTTCAATCAGGTTCAGACCGAATTCTGACGAACATGAAGCGCGGCCACATGGCGATTGAATATAAATCAATTATTCGCCGTTTACGCAAAGCTCGCCCAGATATCCATATCAGCTCTGACTTCATTATTGGTTTTCCAGGCGAAAGCCAAGCTGATTTTGAAGACACAATGAAGCTGATTGAAGATGTCAGCTTTGACCATAGTTTCAGCTTTATTTACAGCGCCCGCCCTGGCACGCCTGCAGCAGATTTACCAGATGATGTGACTATGGTTGAGAAAAAGCAGCGCTTGGCTATTTTACAAGACCGCATTACCCAGCAGGCAATGCGTTATAGCCGCCAAATGTTAGGGACTGTGCAACGTATTTTAGTAGAAGGTCCTTCTGTAAAGAATCCAATGGAGCTTCGTGGTCGTACTGAAAATAACCGCGTGGTGAATTTCGAAGGTAATCCTAAGAGCATCGGCGGATTTGTTGACGTTGAAATCGTTGACGTATACACCAACTCTCTTCGTGGCGTGTTTGTTCGTGCTGAAGATGAAATGGATTTACGTCGTAGTTTACGTCCGTCAGACATTTTAGCTAAACACAAAACTGATGATGATTTAGGCGTAACTCAGTTTACTCCTAACTAAAGATTAAAATCAGTCATAAATTTTAGTTAATAAAGGCGGCTATATGCCGCCTTTATTGTGCTTTTGCCCTAATACCGTGGTATTTTAAGTGCAACACTCGTAGACTCATTGTTAATAAACATACCGTTTTTGGAGCATTATTTTTGTCCACTAAAGTTACAACCATGAATTTGTATCTCGAGCCTGCAGAGACTCGAAGAATCGCCTCATTATGTGGCCCTTATGATGACAACATTAAGCAACTTGAACGCCGCCTAGGTGTTGAAATTGTGCACAAGAATAACCACTTCAAAATTGTTGGTTTGCCTCGTAATGCCTTTAACGTTAATAATTTATTGAAACAACTCTACATTGAGACCCAAACCATCAAAGGCAGCACGCCTGATCTTGAGCCTGAAAGAGTCCATTTAGCCATTCAAGAAGTGATAAATCTGGAAGCTGAATCTTCAGCTGAAGACGATACTCTGCACATTAAAACGAAGCGCGGCATTATCAAGCCACGAAACCCAAACCAAGCTAACTATGTAGCAAACATTGCTAAACATGATATTACCTTTGGTATTGGGCCAGCAGGTACCGGCAAAACCTTTCTAGCCGTTGCAGCTGCTGTCGATGCATTAGAGCGTCAAGAAGTACGCCGTATATTATTGACTCGCCCTGCGGTTGAAGCTGGCGAAAAACTCGGCTTCTTGCCGGGGGATTTAAGCCAAAAAGTCGACCCGTATTTACGTCCGCTTTATGATGCATTGTTTGAAATGCTAGGCTTTGAGAAAGTTGAAAAACTGCTTGAGCGCAACATCATTGAAATCGCTCCATTGGCTTACATGCGCGGCCGAACATTAAATGATGCCTTTGTGATTTTAGATGAAAGCCAAAACACCACGGTTGAGCAAATGAAAATGTTCTTAACCCGTATTGGTTTTAACTCTAGGGCTGTCATTACTGGCGACATCACTCAAATCGATTTGCCTCGCAGTCAAAAATCTGGACTTCGACAGGCCATTGAAGTGCTTAGCGAAGTCAACGACATCAGCTTTAACTTCTTTATGTCTCAAGATGTGGTTCGTCACCCTATTGTTGCCCGCATTGTTGAAGCTTATGAAGCCTTTGATTCAAAAGAAAGCGCCTTAAAAGCTGAAAAAGAGCGTCAATACAAACAGCGACAAAACGCATTTAATGAACAAATGACTAATGAAGACGTCAAAGCTACGGGAGTCGTAAACAATGACGCTTGACCCCCAGCTAAGCAATAAATCAGGCTTAGATTCAAAATTAAGTTCAAACTTAGAACTGGACCTAGACTTACAAATTGCAGTGGATGACCCACAAAGTATTCCGACTCAACAAGAGTTCGAATTATGGGTCAAAACGGCATTAGGTAATACTATGGAAACAGCTGAACTGACCATTCGTATCGTTGAAAATACTGAAAGTCAGCAGCTAAACCATACTTACCGCGGTAAAGATAAACCGACCAACGTGTTATCTTTTCCTTTCGAGGCGCCTCCAGGGATTGAATTACCACTTTTAGGTGATTTAATCATCGCTGCTGAAGTCGTAGAACTCGAAGCAAAACAACAGAATAAGCCCCTTGTAGCACATTGGGCCCACATGGTTATTCACGGCTGCTTGCATTTGCTGGGTTATGACCATATTATCGACAACGAAGCTGAAGAAATGGAGTCATTAGAGACTCAACTCATTGAAGGCTTAGGTTTTTCAAATCCCTATAAGGAAGCATAAATAAGTCAAAGGATTGCATGAATGTGCCTCCGATGATTTAGTAAAATATTATGAGTGACGACATCCCACCGAGTACCAACGCCCGTAAAAAAAACTGGATTGACAAAATAGGTCAGTTGTTTCAGGGCGAACCTCAAAATCGCGAAGATCTTGTTGAAGTCATTGCGGGCGCCGAAGAGCGCGACTTAATTACTGAAGATACACGCGAAATGATGAATGGCGTATTAGAAGTATCAGGATTGCGGGTACGCGATATCATGATACCTCGAAGCCAAATTGTCACACTGCAAATCGATAGCACAGTTGATGAATTACTGGAAACAGTCATTGAATCTGCTCACTCTCGTTTCCCTGTAGTAAACGAAGATAAAGACCATATCGAAGGCATTTTGCTTGCAAAAGACTTGCTTAAATATGGCTTCAAGCAATCAGACCAGCCTTTCTCGCTGCACCAAGTCATTAGGCCTGCTGTAGTGGTACCTGAAAGCAAACGCGTCGATGTGCTACTCAAAGAATTCCGCTCCCAACGTTATCATATGGCCATTGTGGTCGATGAATATGGTGGGGTATCCGGTCTTGTTACTATTGAAGATATCTTGGAAGAAATCGTCGGTGAAATCGAAGATGAGTTCGACCATAGTTCAGTAGAAGATACGGAAATCAAAAAGATCAGTAACACCGTGTTTATGATTAAAGCACGCACCCCTATTGATGAATTTAACGAAGCTTGTGGTACTCAATTCAGCGATGAAGAATTTGATACTGTCGGCGGCCTTGTGTCACACGCCTTTGGTCATTTACCAGAGCGTAATGAAAGTGTCCTAATCGATAATATCGAGTTTAAAGTCACAAACGCTGATACAAGACGGTTAATTCAACTGAGTGTTAAGTTACCTGATCCTAAACTTCAAGAAGATAACGACGACTAACACTGTGCTTAAAAAACTAAATATCTCTAAGTCATCACTGTTAAGGATGGTGACGGCTTTTGCTGCGGGCGCAAGTACCACTCTCGCTTTTGCTCCTTACGCAATTTGGGCTTTCTACCCTGCGGCAATGATATTTGTTCTCTATCAAAGTCGACACTTAACCCCTAAAGAAAACTTCTTTCATTGGTTAAGTTTCGGTTTTGGTTGTTTTGCTTTCGGGATCAGTTGGGTTCACGTCAGCATCGACACTTTTGGCGGTTTACCATTAATCGTCTCAATGGGCTTAATGGGCTTACTAGCACTGTATTTAGCGCTATATCCAGCACTAGCGGGGTATCTCACCGCCAAGCTCAGTCAATTCCCCCATTTTAAACATTGGCATCATCCATTTCAGTATCTCGGTTTATTCCCTGCTCTATGGGTATTAACTGAATGGATGCGTGGCTGGGTGCTAACAGGGTTTCCTTGGTTATGGGCTGGTTACAGTCAAACTCAAGGACCAATTTCTGAACTTGGCAGCGTTATTGGTGCGCTAGGGTTAAGTTATCTCATCGCTCTGTTTTGCGGCAGTATTGTTTTAGTCTTAAAAAAACGTTTTATCAGTGCAGCGGTAATCACCGCTATCATTATCATCGCGACTCTCATTACGCCATTGACCTCTAATATTAGCCCTCGCGGCGAAACCGTTAGAGTAGCTTTAGTGCAAGGTAATATCGAACAAAGCATGAAGTGGGAGCCAGATGCACTATGGCCAACACTGCTTAAGTACATGGACTTAAGCCGCCCAAACTTTGATGCCGATATTGTCGTATGGCCAGAAGCTGCAGTACCAGCACCAGAATCTATGGTGGGTGACTTTCTGCATAACACCGACAAAGTCGCTAATATGAATAATAGCGCCATCATCACCGGTATTATTAGCTTACAACAGCAAGAATTTTATAATTCACTCATTGTAATGGGTAATGCTAACCAGCCTGTTCAATCTCATGGTGATTATCAAGGCAATGGCACTAATGATTACAAAAAACACCACTTACTGCCTATCGGTGAATTCGTCCCGTTTGAGAGCCTATTAAGACCATTAGCGCCGTTTTTCAATCTGCCAATGTCATCATTTGCTAGGGGAGATTTTCAGCAGAAAAATTTAAACGCCATGGGGTATCAAATCGCCCCAGCACTATGCTACGAAATCGTCTTTCCAGAACAGTTACGTGCCAATACTCATGCTGACACTGATTTACTGCTTACCGTGTCAAATGATGCATGGTTTGGCGACTCAATTGGCCCACTCCAGCACATGGAAATCGCCCAAATGCGCTCAATTGAATTAGGTCGTCCACTGGTTCGTGCGACTAACAATGGTGTCACAGCCGTTGTCGATATTCATGGTCGAATCACCCATAAAATACCCCAATTTCAAGAAGGCGTATTAGTTGCAGATGTACCGTTATATGACGGTGAAACTTGGTTTAAACGCATTGGTCAAACGCCGTTACTTTTACTCTGCGGATTGCTATTTTTGATTGGTTTAACTCAACAAATCATTCTTTGGAAAAAAGGCCATCGCGATTGAGCTTCAAACAACTTAATCAAGGGTTTACCTTAATAGAGCTTGTGGTGGTGATAATTATTTTGGCCATACTGGCTATTGTCGCGGCTCCAAAGTTTATCACTTTCTCTACAGAGGCGAGAGTCAGTGGCCTTGCACAGCTCAATGCCAGTGCTAAAACAGCGAATAATCTTGTTTATGCTCGCTCGCAGATGAGTAGCTTTTCGACTCAAGCGGTGGGAAATCGTGATGATTTGTTAGATATTGATTTAGAAGGTGACGGCAGTTTTAATACGCGCCTTAAATGGGGCTATTTAGATAATACCGATATCGAAGATTGGCTTATTCTTGATGACGGCTTCACTATCGAGTATCGCGGTATTGCTGATACCTTTATCGGTTATGACCTAAGTGGTGACGGCAAAGTGTTAGACGACAATTGCTATTTTCATTATGTCCAAGCGAGCAATGCCAACACCCCTCCCGAATATAATAATGTCACAACAGGTTGCTAGCCGCTCTGACGCAGCTAGCAAGACAGTACTCTTCCAAGATAACCCTAAACACTTCGTTCAAACAGCTAAGCTTGCTTAAGGCGCCAAAGACTCACGGGTAAACATTTCATTATCGCATTGTGGGCAATCAGGGATTAAGCTCGGAAATTCGATACTCATTTCATGATTACATTCAGTACAAATCACCTTACCTTGATTAATCACCTCACCCGCCATATAAAAACCCTTATGCTTAAAGTCTTGAGCAATTTCATGCCACTCAACTTGGCTGCGGTCAGTAATTTCCCCTAGCCAATGCCAAAGGGTGTTTTCTAGGGTGATCACAGTCGGGCTATAACTGAGATTATCGGCATTTTCGTCTTTTAGGTAACTTGCAATGTCACGCTTTAAAAATTCTTCTACTAAAGCTAACTCTTCTGCTTCGGCTTCTGACTTCAATTGCAAATAATCTTTACACTGGGTTACTGATGCAAAAAGGCTCTTTGCAGTCAATGAGTTATCTTCATCATAACGCTGCTTAACTTGTTCGAAAAGCGTGTGATAAAGCGCTAATAACGCTGAACTTCGTCCACTCATAAAAAATACTCCTTCATCTGAACCTTTTTAATGCATCACTTCTAGTTTATTCTATGCAGATCTCACTCGCGCTTTTTAGCGTTAGATCAAACAATGGGCGGCATAGGCCGGAATAGATTGATGCAAGAGCAATATAATCCCTCAGAAATTGAAGCCCTAGTGCAAAAGCACTGGGAAGACAAAAAAACCTTCGAAGTAACAGAAGATGAAAACAAAGAGAAATTCTACTGTCTCTCTATGTTCCCTTATCCATCTGGCCGACTTCACATGGGACACGTCCGTAACTACACCATAGGTGATGTTGTTGCTCGTTACCAACGTTTGCAAGGTAAAAATGTATTACAACCTATTGGTTGGGACTCATTCGGCCTACCTGCTGAAAATGCGGCAATCAATAATAAGACTGCCCCAGCACCGTGGACATACGAAAATATCGACTACATGAAGAACCAACTTAAGTTATTAGGTTTTGGTTATGATTGGAGCCGTGAAATCGCCACATGTACGCCAGAGTACTACCAGTGGGAGCAATGGTTCTTCACTCAGCTTTACGAAAAAGGCTTAGTCTACAAAAAGACTGCGTCAGTTAACTGGTGTCCAAACGATGAAACCGTACTCGCGAATGAGCAAGTACAAGACGGTTGCTGTTGGCGCTGTGACACTGAGGTGGTTCAAAAAGAAATCCCTCAGTGGTTCATCAAAATTACCGATTACGCTGAAGAGCTGTTAAATGATATCGATCAGCTAGACGAATGGCCTGAACAGGTTAAGTCAATGCAGCGTAACTGGATTGGCCGCAGCGAAGGTATCGAAATGACCTTTAATGTTGCGGGTAGCGACGAGACGTTCGATATCTACACAACACGTCCAGATACCGTAATGGGCGTGACGTATGTTGCAATTGCAAGTGGTCACCCATTAGCTGAGCAAGCTGCCAAGAATAACCCTGAATTAGCGGCATTCATTGAAGAATGTAAAAACGTTGATACTACCGAAGCAGCGATGGCTGTAATGGAAAAGAAAGGTGTTGCTACAGGTCTTAATGCCGTTCACCCACTGACTGGCAAAGAAGTGCCAATCTGGGTAGGTAACTTTGTATTAATGAACTACGGTACTGGCGCAGTCATGTCTGTACCAGCTCACGATCAACGTGACTATGAGTTCGCTAAAAAATATAACTTAGCAATTGAAGCTGTGATCAAGCCAGTTGACAGCGAAGTAGACATCAGTGAAGCAGCATATACCGATAAAGGTGTGTTGTTTAACTCTGCAGAATTCGATGGTCTAGAATTCCAAGCTGCATTTGATGCGATTGATGCCAAACTAACTGCTGAAGGCAAAGGTAAGCGTCAAGTTAACTTCCGTCTACGTGACTGGGGTGTATCGCGTCAGCGTTACTGGGGCGCGCCTATCCCAATGGTTACGCTTGAAGATGGTACTGTAATGCCGACTCCAGCTGAGCAACTTCCGGTTATTTTACCTGAAGATGTGGTAATGGATGGTATTCAAAGCCCAATCAAGGCAGACAAAGAGTGGGCTAAAACCGAAGTTAACGGTCAACCTGCTCTTCGCGAAACAGATACCTTCGATACCTTTATGGAATCATCTTGGTATTATGCGCGTTACTGTAGTCCACATGCTGATCAAATGCTTGACCCTGCTAAAGCAAACTACTGGCTGCCAGTGGATCAATACATCGGTGGTATCGAGCACGCTTGTATGCACCTATTGTACTTCCGCTTCTTCCATAAATTGTTGCGTGATATCGGTTTAGTTGATTCAAATGAACCTGCAAAACGCTTATTAACTCAAGGTATGGTTCTAGCTGATGCTTATTACTATAACAACGAGAAAGGCGCACGTGTTTGGGTTTCACCTGCTGATGTTACTGTTCAAGAAACAGATGACAAAGGCCGTGTAGTCAAGGCTGTCGACAATGAAGGCCATGAAGTGGTTTACACTGGCATGAGCAAAATGTCTAAATCTAAGAATAACGGTATTGACCCGCAAGAAATGGTTGATAAATACGGTGCCGACACCGTACGTTTATTCATGATGTTTGCAGCGCCACCTGAGTTAACTCTTGAGTGGCAAGAGTCAAGTGTTGAAGGCGCGCACCGTTTCATTAAGCGTTTCTGGAAAACAGCACATGATCATGTTGCCCAAGGCGAAGTGGTTGCATTAGACCCTAAAGCGCTAGACAACAATCAAAAAGCACTACGCCGTGAACTACATAAGACTATTGCTAAAGTCAGCGATGACATTGAGCGTCGTCAAATGTTCAACACAGCCATTGCTGCAATCATGGAATTAATGAACAAATTGCAAAAAGCGCCGTCTGCTAACGAGCAAGACCGTGCCCTAATGCAAGAAGCATTGACTGCCGTGACTCGTTTACTTTACCCAATCATTCCGCACACTAGCTTTAGCTTGTGGACTGCATTAGGTAACACTACAGATATCGAAGATAGCTTATGGCCAACCGTTGATGAATCAGCATTGGTTGAAGACAGCAAGCTCATCATCGTTCAAGTAAACGGTAAACTTCGTGCTAAAATCACTGTCGCTGCAGACGCTTCTAAAGAAGAAGTAGAAGCGCTCGGTTTAGCCGATGAAAACGTGCAAAAGTTTGTTGATGGTGTAACAGTACGTAAAGTAATTTACGTTCCTGGTAAGCTATTAAATATCGTTGCTAAATAAACGATATTGATGCATTTATCACTACCTTTGAGATGATGATAAATGCTCAACAAATTGCTTAAGTAGACTGTAAGGTTGCTATTGATTAGCAACCTTACTTATTTCCCTGTAATCTAACTTCAGGGTTGCTTCAGCAATTAATTTCAATTTAAAACTTAAGTAAAAGGATGCCAATAACAGTGATGCTAGTAAAACGCATTAGCTTGGCAATGATGGCGCTGGTTATTCTAACCACTGCAGGTTGCGGCTTTAAATTACAACGCAGTTATTCTATTCCGGCAGAGCTTGAAGAATTACACTTAAGCACTAACGATCAATACAGTGAGCTTTCTCGACTAGTGAATGACAGATTGCGTATTCATGCCATTTCAACCGTTGCCGCATCTGATACCACTCCAACACTCAGACTTGTAAACGACTCACTTGAGCGTGCGACCTTGTCTTTGTATCCAACAGGTAACGTCGCTGAATATGAATTAATCTACTTGGTTAATTACTCCGTCACATTGCCTGGGTCTGAACCACAAACATTCCAAACAGAGATCCGTCGCGACTACCAAGACGATCCCCGAACAGCTTTAGCAAAAAGTCGTGAAATGGATATGTTGGTAAAAGAAATGCGCATTCAAGCCGCTGACAATATCATTCAAACTCTGGCCTCTATTGAGGTGGATTAATGCGGGTTTATCCAGACCAAATAAGCCAACACTTAAAAAATCCGCAAGGTTGCTATCTGTTATTTGGCGATGACCCTTGGCTTATTGAAAACTGTAAAGGCCAAATCTTAGCAGCCGCTAAAAAGCATGGCTTTGATGAACGCGTTCATTTAACCCAAGAAACCGGGTTTAGCTGGAACGACTTAATTCAAGAATGGCAATCAATGAGCTTGTTTGCCAGCCGTCGCATTATTGAACTGACCTTACCTCAAGCAAAACCAGGCACTGAGGGCTCGGCCGCATTTATTTCAATGATGCAAAATCCGAATCCTGACATCATTTTGTTAATCCATGGCCCAAAGCTTTCAGCCGAAACCAAAAGTAAATGGTTTAAAACGCTTGATGCAGCGGGTATTTATTTGCCATGTACTACCCCTGAAGGGAAGCAATTTCAGCGCTGGTTAGACAATCGAATTCAGCATTACAAGTTACACGTGCAGATGGACGCTAAAGCCATGCTGTTTAACTTGTTTGAAGGTAACTTGTTAGCTGCAGAGCAAGCATTGCAGTTACTGCAATTATTAAGCCCCAATGAGCCCATTCATAGTGACAATTTAACCGATTACTTTGAAGACCAATCACGCTTTACCGTTTTCCAGCTCACCGACGCGTTACTGGCTAATCATCAAAAACATGCACAACACATGATTGTGCAGCTAAATGGTGAAGGCACAGCCATGCCAATTTTAATGTGGGCATTGTTTAAAGAACTCAATGTAATGTTGAATCTAAAAACTGCTGTTAAGCAAGGCGCCCAGCTAAATAGCTTATGGCAACAACATCGCATTTGGGATAAACGTAAACCTTTATATCAAGCGGCACTAACACGCTTAACCCTTAATCAAATCGAACACATGCTGGCATTTGCTTCAAAAATGGAAATGAATCTAAAACAGCATGGCATCGAAGATTGGACAGCCATGAGCCATTTATGTTTATTGTTTGACCCAAATGCACACCGACGTTTAGCCCATATCGAGCTTCAAACATGAAAATTGGTTTGCTCGGTGGCACCTTTGACCCGATTCACTATGGCCATATCAAACCCGCTTTAGAAGTTCAGCAACGCCTAGAGCTCGATAAAATCTGGTTAATGCCGAATCATATTCCACCGCACAAACAAACCACCCAAGTCAGCAGCCAGCATCGACTTACCATGGTGGAATTGATTAGTCAGCAGTATGACGAATTTGAAGTATGCGATATAGAAATTAATCGTGATATGCCCTCCTACAGTGCTACAACCTTACAGATACTTAGTGAGCAATATCCACTGCACCAGTTTTATTTCATCATGGGTACAGACTCATTTATCCAATTTCAATCATGGTACCAATGGCAGTCAATATTGAAATTGTGCAATATAGTTGTATGCCAGCGCCCAGGTTGGCAATTAGATAAAACCAGTCCGATGGCAGAAATACTCGAGCAAAACATGGCTGTTTCAACGTTGGCCAAGACAGGCAAAATTTTTCCTATCGACGTTAGTTTGCAAGACATCTCATCAACTGAAATTCGACATATCCTCTATCAAGGTGGGCAAAGAAATTTGAGTTCTACTCCCGCAGCAGAAACGACAAACATTTCAGAAATCTCTCACATGGTGCCAAATGTGATCCAAGAGTACATTTTCGAACATCATCTGTATCAAAATAAGTAAAACCGATTTTAGATGCTTAATTGAACACGGCTTCAATTGCGCTAGCTAGGGTATTTTGCGTATAATGCTCCGTTATTTTTACATATTGAGGTAAGTGACGTGCAGAGCACGGAATTAAAAGATTTTGTTGTCGATAAGATTGACGACCTAAAAGCCAAAGACGTTGTGGTATTAGACGTGGCAAACCAATCACACATTACTGATTACATGGTAATTTGTTCTGGTACATCAAAAACTCATGTTCGTGCAATCGCCGAAAACATGATTGTTGAAGCTAAAACTGCTGGCAACCAACCTTTAGGTGTTGAAGGCCGTGATAGCAGTGAATGGGTACTCGTTGATCTAGGTGGCGTAATTTTACACGTGATGCAGCAGCAAACACGCGAATTTTATGACCTAGAAAAGCTATGGACTGAAAACGACGCCTAATGAAGTTACAACTGATTGCTGTTGGCACTAAGATGCCAGATTGGGTCACCCGCGGGTTTGAAGAGTACCAACGCCGATTTCCTCGAGATATGGCGTTAGAACTTATAGAGATCCCAGCAGGAAAGCGCGGTAAAAATGCTGATATAGCACGCATTCTTCAAAAAGAAGGCGAACTCATGCTAGCAGCTGTACCCAAAGGCAATCACATTGTAAGCCTAGACTTGCCAGGCAAGAACTGGGAAACACCCCAGCTTGCTCAGCAGCTCAGTAAATGGCAACTTGATGGCCGCGATGTCAGTTTATTGATTGGCGGTCCTGAAGGTCTTGCACCAGATTGCAAAGCCGCCGCTAGTCAAAGTTGGTGTTTATCAGCCCTTACGCTCCCCCATCCATTAGTAAGAGTTTTGGTTGCCGAAAGCCTTTATCGTGCTTGGAGCATAAATAACAACCATCCCTACCACAGAGAATAACCCTTAATGGTAAACCTCTGGTAAAAGTGAAGTTAATTCAGCTAATATAGCTAAGCTGAATTTGTCAGCCTGAACCCTATCGGAGAAAGCTCAAGTGTCGCCAAAAAAGCGCATTGCCATGCACGACCACGCTGCCGAGGCGTCGCTATTCAAACGTCGTGCTTTGTTTACTTTCCTGTGCGTGTTTATTCTAATCAGTATCTTGCTTTCCAACTTGTATCAGTTGCAAGTCGTCTCGTTTCAAGATTATGAAACTCGCTCAAACGATAACCGTATCCGTGTAGTACCTGTCGCGCCAAGTCGTGGGCTCATTTATGACCGTCACGGGCAATTACTCGCAGAAAACCAGCCATTTTATACTCTTGAAGTCATTCCTGAAAAAACCGAAGACATTAGCGCATCGCTAGACAAGCTTAACGAGTATATTGAGTTAAGTGCAGATGAGCGTGAAACCATTACCGAAAGGCTTCGATACCACCGGCGCTTCAAACCTTTGACGATTAAATCTCGCTTAACTGAAGAACAAGTGGCGACCTTTAGTGTTAATCAGCACCAGTTCCCAGGTTTTAGAGTCGAAGCAGGCCTAAAGCGACATTACCCTTACGAAGGGCTCATGACCCATGTGCTCGGCTATGTCGGTAAAATTAATGCCCGTGACAGAACCTCGCTTGAAAAATCTGGTCAATGGAAAAATTACGCTGCCACCAATGACATTGGTAAGCAGGGCATTGAAAAGTTTTATGAGTCCTTATTGCTAGGCAAACCTGGCCACTTAGAAGAAGAGGTCAATAACCGCGGCCGTGTCATTCGCACATTAAAAGCGACTCCGCCAACGCCTGGGCAAGACATTTACCTCACCTTAGATTTAAAACTGCAGCAAAAAGCCATGGAGCTATTAGATGGTCGCCGCGGCTCTGTTGTCGCTATCGATCCCCAAGATGGTGGCGTATTAGCCATGGTATCAAGTCCGACTTACGACCCTAACCTCTTTGTTCATGGTATTAGCTCTAAAGCCTATAGCGCCCTACTAAATGACAAATCTAGACCGCTAATTAACCGAGCTACACAAGGCCAATATTCGCCAGCATCAACCATTAAACCGCATGTTGCGTTACTAGGACTCGAAGAGAAAACCATTACCGAAAAGACCCGTATTTGGGACCCTGGTTTTTGGCAAATTCCTAACGTAGAACGTAAATACCGAGACTGGAAGCGTTGGGGGCACGGCTGGGTTGATGTTTACAGCTCAATTATGGATTCCTGCGATACTTTCTTTTACGACTTAGCTTATAAAGTAGGTGTCGATAAAATGGCAGCCTTTATGTCCAAGTTTGGCTTTGGTGAGTCAAGTGGTATCGACATTTATGAAGAAGCTAATGGCATCATGCCGTCCAAAGATTGGAAACGCATGCGTTACAACCAACCTTGGTATATTGGTGATACGATTTCAGTGGGTATTGGACAAGGTTATTGGACCACAACGCCACTACAGCTTACCAATGCTGCCACTATTTTAGCTAACCATGGTCAGCGCTTTACGCCTCATTTATTAAAATCAT
Organism: Shewanella goraebulensis; assembly: GCF_030252245.1. Classification (NCBI taxonomy): domain Bacteria; kingdom Pseudomonadati; phylum Pseudomonadota; class Gammaproteobacteria; order Alteromonadales; family Shewanellaceae; genus Shewanella; species Shewanella goraebulensis. The sequence continues at coordinate 1,304,856 of NZ_CP126972.1, read as the reverse complement.
TCAAAGATGAAACCTCTAAAATCGAAACGCCAATCGATGAACGAGAGCCCATCAAACTCAATGACGATAACAACTGGGAAATCATCAACGAAGCCATGCGCCGCACTGCCGACAAATCTCGCTTTACTGATGCATCCTATACTGCGGCAATGAAAACCGGTACTGCTCAGGTATTCAGTGTTGCTCAAGATGCAAAATATGACTCAGAAACCGTTGCCGAGCATTTACGAGATAACGCATTAATTATTGCTTACGCCCCATACGAAAACCCCAAAATTGTACTCGCAGTAGTATTAGAAAATGCGGGTTGGGGTGGCGTTAACGCAGGCCCTGTTGCCCGCGCTTTACTGGACGAATATATGTTACGTGACGAATGGTTGGTGGCAGAATGAATGCATCACACCACCCCCATAAAAAGAACATTTGGCAAAAGCTACACATAGACTTGCCGCTGCTATTAGGCTTACTGGCTTTAATGGTATTTGGCCTGTTTGTCATTTATTCAGCCAGTGGCGAAGATGCCGCCATGATGGAAAGGCAGCTTGTTCGCTTAAGCTTATCGCTGTGTGTCATGTTTGTGTTTGCCCAAATTAACCCTGAAATCCTCAGGCGGTGGGCACTGCCTATCTATATTGCAGGCATCATACTATTACTTGGGGTGCACTTTTTTGGCACCATTAATAAAGGGGCGCAACGCTGGTTAAACCTTGGGTTTATGGAGTTTCAGCCATCGGAGTTGATTAAACTGGCATTCCCTATCACCATGGCGTGGTATATCAGTAAATTCCCACTGCCGCCTAAAAAACGCCATTTAGCAGGGGGATTAATTATCCTATTAATCCCTACCCTATTAATTGCTAAACAACCTGATTTAGGTACATCTATTTTGGTTGCCGCCTCAGGTGTTTTTGTGCTGTTTTTATCAGGTATGAGCTGGGTCATTGTCGGTTCCTGTGTAGCTGCAGTGTTGGCATTACTGCCGATATTATGGTTTTTCTTAATGCATGATTATCAACGAACACGAGTAATGACTTTGTTCGATCCTGAGCGCGACCCGCTCGGCGCTGGTTATCATATTATTCAATCTAAAATCGCGATTGGTTCAGGCGGCTTATGGGGTAAAGGTTGGCTACAAGGCTCGCAGTCTCAGTTAGAGTTTTTGCCAGAAAGGCACACCGACTTTATTTTTGCCGTGATTGGTGAAGAGTTTGGTTTGATTGGAAGCTTAATCCTACTTGCTTTGTACATGTATATTATTGGTCGCGGCTTAGTCATTGCCTCGCGCGCACAAACCAGTTTTGCACGATTACTAGCTGGCAGTATTACCTTGACCTTCTTCGTTTATATATTCGTGAACATTGGAATGGTCTCAGGCTTATTACCCGTTGTAGGTGTACCACTGCCATTAGTCAGTTATGGTGGAACATCGATGATGACTCTGATGATAGGCTTTGGCATATTAATGAGTATTCATACTCATAGGCGTTTCATAGACCGTTAAGTATTACCCTGTATATTCTGAATTGGCTCTTTCAATAAAGAGCTAAAATAAAGCTCAGATAATGAAACTAAAATAATGAAACCAAAGATAACAAAAGGATTGTTAATGCATTTAAAAACGACATTCGCTGCAGGTTTAGCCTTATTATTAAGTTGCTCTAGTATTCAAGCAGCCGAAACAAACTCAGCAGACAGCCCTGAAGTTACCGCACTTAAGCAAGCATTCATTACAGAACAAGTCGGCAAAGGCTTCTCAGAAAAAGAAGTCACTGAATTTCTGCAAACAGCTAACCATAATCAAGCGGTATTAGATGCCATTTCAAAGCCTTGGGAAGCCAAACCTTGGCACCAGTATTATCCAATATTTCTGACCGACAAACGCTTAGAAAAAGGTTTAGCTTTTTGGCATGACAATGCAGAAACGATTAAAAAGGCTGCCGATAAGTTTCAAGTTGATCCACAAATTATTGTTGCCATTATCGGTATCGAAACCTATTACGGTGGCTATATGGGCAACTACAAAGTTCAAGATGCTTTGTATACACTCGGATTTTATTACCCGCCAAGAGCGACGTTTTTCCGCAGTGAGTTTGGCAACTTAATGTCATTGGTCAAAGAAGAACAATTAGATAACGACAGTTTAAAAGGCTCATACGCCGGTGCTATGGGCTTTGGTCAATTTATTCCATCAAGCTACCGCCATTACGCTGTTGACTTCAGTGGTGACGGTCGCCGTGATTTACTCAATAACAAAGAAGATGCCATCGGCAGTGTCGCTAACTACTTCCACCAACATGGATGGCAACGCGGCGCACCAGTCACTTTAGAGTTAAACCACACTGTTGAAACAGCACCTAAAGCGAAAGTCTGGGTTAAAGGTAAACCAACTCAAACCGTTGCCGACATATTATCGCCGACATTGAGCTTAGCAAAAGCAAAAGACATTGACGCCTCCCAACGAGCGTTATTAGTTAAACTAGAACAACCAGAAGCCACTGAATACTGGTTAGGTTTAAATAACTTTTATGTCATTACTCGCTACAACCGCAGTCCGTTATATGCGATGGCGGTATACCAATTCAGCCAACAGTTAGAAGCCGCATATCATGCTAAATAATGTGATGAATTCATCAATGCAACTGAAACTGAAAAAAGTCACCATTGGTTTGACTGTTGTCAGTGTACTTGGGCTACTAAGTGCCTGCTCAAGTTCACCTTCATCCAGTCAAGATGATCGTTATCAAATGAAAAATGACCGTGCGCCGCAAAGTGCACCCGACGTAAGCAAGGTTGAAGACGCACATCCTAAATACGAGCCTTACAGCCGCCAAGGTAATAAGCGCACCTACACAGTTCGTGGTAAATCTTATACCGTTATGCCAACGGCAAAAGACTTCAGCCAAAGTGGTTATGCATCTTGGTATGGGTCAAAGTTTCACGGTCACTTAACCTCAAATGGCGAAACCTATGACATGTACTCAATGTCAGCGGCCCACAAAACGTTACCTTTACCTAGTTATGTCAAAGTCACTAATGAAGCAAACAACAAACAAGTTATCGTTCGCGTGAATGACCGCGGCCCATTTCATGAAGGCCGTATTATCGACTTATCTTATGCCGCAGCTTATAAGCTAGATATGCTTGGCAGTGGTACAGCAAAGGTCAACATTGAGACAATCCACATTGAATCACCTGAGTCGATGGCATTAGATGAGCTCAAAGACGACAGTGTGCATATTATTCAAGTGGTTGCCTCTAAAGATCAAGTCAGGATCAATGTGTTAGCCAAAGAGTTTGAAGCAAAATATAACGTGCCAGCCATTGTTGAATCGGCTAACGGTTTTTATCGCTTATTACTGGGTCCAATCGGTCAAAGCTACCTAGCTAATAAACTGTTACTGCAAATCAAACAAGATGGCTACCCACAAAGTTACTTAAGGACGCCAACCAAAAAGTAACCGCTAAACTTGTATCGCTCAGTTGTGCTAGTTGACTTAAATAGCATAACTAAAAGAATGTAAAGATAACCAGTCGACCCCAGTAAATAGCCTGTGTTAAGGAACCTTAATGCCAAATTGAGGTCGACTAATGATATAATCTTTTTAATTGTGTCGTTTAACTATGTAAATCAGCTGAACTAGTTAGCTACTTATTATTTAACTCGCTGTAATATCATTAAATATTTTATAAACGACTTACCTCTTTCATGACTAACCAGAGATGTGCAACTCAATGAAGAATATTGTAAACACTCCGCTTAAATCTTTGCTGCTGCTTTCCGCTGTATCTTTTTCTTCTCAAGCAGCCAACGCACCCATGGTTATGCCTAATGCGCCAACAGTAGCCGCTAAAGCTTACGTTTTGATGGATTACAACTCAGGCCGCGTTATCGCTGAAAGCAATGCATACGAATCTCTAAACCCAGCCAGCTTAACTAAAATGATGACCAGCTACGTAATTGGCCATGAAGTTAAGGTCGGTAACATTTCATTAGAAGATGAAGTGACCATCAGTAAAAAAGCTTGGTCTAAAAACTTCCCAGATTCTTCAAAAATGTTTATCGAAGTAGGTAAAAAAGTCACCGTTGAAGATCTTAACCGAGGCATCATCATTCAATCAGGTAACGATGCCTGTGTTGCAATGGCTGAGCATATTGCCGGTACCGAAGATGGCTTTGTTGATTTAATGAACTCATGGTCAAAACAGCTTGGTATGACCCAAAGTTATTTTGAAAACTCACATGGTTTAGATTCTGACAACCACAAAACAACCGCATACGACATGGCATTATTAGGTGCAGCCTTAATCCGCGACGTGCCAGATGAATACCGTGTTTACTCTGAAAAATCATTTACCTTTAACGGTATTAAACAATACAACCGTAACGGCTTACTATGGGACAGCAGTTTAAATGTTGATGGTATTAAAACAGGCCACACTTCAGGCGCTGGATATAACCTAGTCTCTTCTGCAACCAATGATGGCATGCGTTTGATCACTGTTGTTATGGGTACGGGCAGTGAGTCAGCTCGTAAAGCTGAAAGTAAAAAGCTACTAAACTACGGATTCCGATTCTTCGAAACCATTACCCCTTATAAAGCGGGTGACACCTTTGTAACTCAAAAAATCTGGTATGGCGATCGTGAAACCGTCGATTTAGGTGTGGTTACTGATACGCCTATTACTATCAATCGTGGTCAAGCTAAAAACTTAGAAGCAAACTTTGAGTTAACTAAGCCGCTAACAGCACCATTAGCTAAAGGTGAAACGGTTGGCCGTATCTTCTTCCAACTTAACGGAAAAGACATTGCTGAGTTCCCACTGGTTACCCTTAACGAAGTTAACGAAGGTAGCTGGTTCAGTAAGTTAATGGATTACTTCAAGCAAATGTTTGAAGGCTGGTTTAGTTAAGCTATACCCGCGATTAATCAGATAATTAAAGCTACCTTTGGGTAGCTTTAATTTTTTGCGCTAAGGATAAATACACAGACTCTGTGTTATAGGCCTTGTATTACAGTATAATTACCCCATATAGAACAGATAGCACATATTACAACTGCAGAGAGCAAACACATGTTAAATACAAACTTTGGCGAACTTATGGAATTTCCGAATTCTTGCCCATTCAAAGTCATTGGCGCAGCAGATGATACCCTTGCTGATCGCATTGTCGCTGTTGCTCAACAACTTGCTCCAGGTGATTATGCACCAACTGTAAAATCTTCAAGCAAAGGCACTTATTATGCGATTTCAATCCGCATCACAGTGACAAGCAAAGAGCATATCGAAAAAGTTTATACCGACCTTGCTGCCATTGAAGGCGTTAATCGCGTACTTTAATCACCAATAAAATGTGATCCACCTAACGCTTTGATGTCATTTTGGTGTTAGGTGCGTATAATAAGCCAACTTTTTTGAGGGGAGAGGTTGCCCTTGCAAACTCAAGCGTTACATATCAGACATCTTGGCCGTCAAGATTACGAATCAGTGTGGCATGCCATGCAGGCTTATACCGATAATCGTGACAGCGACAGCAACGACGAATTATGGATTGTTGAACACTCGCCCGTATTCACCCAAGGCCAAGCAGGCAAAAGCGAGCACATCCTCAATCCTGGTGATATTCCCGTTATTCAAGTCGACCGTGGCGGGCAAGTGACCTACCACGGACCTGGCCAGTTAGTTGTCTATCCACTTATCGACATAAAACGCGGTAAACTCGGAGTCAGACAATTAGTGAACAATATTGAACAAAGTATTGTTGATATGCTGGCAATGTATGATGTTAACGCTTACGCCAAAGCAGATGCACCCGGTGTGTATGTTGATGAGCGTAAAGTTGCCTCTCTAGGACTTCGTATTCGTAAAGGCTGTTCTTTCCACGGCCTCGCACTCAATGTCGATATGGATTTAGCACCGTTTCAGCGCATCAACCCATGCGGTTATGCAGGACTTGAAATGGTGCAATGCAAAGCATTAGGCGGCCCACAAACCGTTGAAGACGCTGGCGAAAAACTGATTCAAACATTAAGCAAAGTATTGGGCTACCAAGAACTTGTACATCATCAAGGATTAGCAGAATAATATGAATAGGCCTGAAAGATTACAACCTGGCGTAAAACTGCGTGATGCCGAAAAAGTCGCACGTATTCCAGTAAAAGTGGTTCCTTCTGAAAAAGAAACCATGCTACGCAAACCAAACTGGTTACGCGTTAAGTTACCTGCATCAAACCAGCGTATTACCGAAATTAAGTCTGCTTTACGTAAAAACGGCTTACATTCAGTTTGTGAAGAGGCATCTTGCCCAAACCTTGCTGAATGTTTTAACCACGGTACAGCGACCTTTATGATTTTAGGTGCTATATGTACTCGTCGTTGTCCTTTCTGTGACGTTGCCCACGGCCGCCCACTCAAGCCTGATGCTGCAGAACCTAAAAAGCTTGCCCAAACCATCAAGGACATGAAGCTTAAATACGTGGTGATCACCTCGGTTGACCGCGATGATTTACGTGATGGCGGCGCACAGCACTTTGCTGATTGTATCCGTGAAATCCGTATTTTAAATCCGCATATCAAAATTGAGATTCTAGTACCTGATTTCCGTGGTCGTATCGATGCTGCCTTAGACATTATTGCCACTGAGCCACCAGATGTGTTCAACCATAACCTTGAGACTGCGCCAAAGCATTACCGTAAAGCGCGTCCAGGTGCGAACTATCAATGGTCGTTAGATTTGCTTAAACGCTTTAAAGAGCGTCACCCAGACGTACCGACTAAATCGGGCTTAATGATGGGCTTGGGTGAAACCAACGAAGAGATTGCTCAAGTACTACGAGACTTGCGAACTCATGATGTTGAAATGCTGACTTTAGGCCAGTACTTACAACCATCTAAATTCCATTTACCTGTTGAACGTTATGTACCGCCAGCAGAATTTGACGAATTAAAAGCACTCGCTGATGAACTTGGCTTTACCCATGCAGCTTGTGGCCCACTTGTTCGCTCTAGCTACCATGCTGACTTACAAGCACAAGGTAAAGAAGTTAAATAGACTCATGCTTTTGGCAACTATTTAGATAGCTTCTTCCAATAAAAAAACAGCGCCTAGGCGCTGTTTTTTATTGTCTAAATATTGAAGTCATGACTCTCGTCATCAAGGCAATAATCAGCTTCTCTCCATAAAGTTAATCTTGCCAACGGCACTCCGTTAATCTTGCCAGCAATAGTCCATCAATATTGCATCTTCCTTGCCAGCAGCATTCAAACTCAACTCACAAGGGTAGTAATTTTTACGTCTACCAGACTCCACAAAACCTAATGCTTCATAAAGGGATTTAGCAGCAATATTTGACTCGCGCACTTCAAGCATCATCACGACTGCATCACACGCTTTCGCTTCAGCAAGTACCTGTAACAGGAGCTTTTTTCCTAAACCTTGCCCCTGTGATATAGGTGAAACACATATATCTAATAATGTCGCTTCATCGACTATCTGCTGCACGATAGCAAAACCTAACAACTTGTTGTGCTGATGAATACCTAATACCCGATACAAGTGACCAAAACACCCTTCTAAGCTCACTAAACTCCAAGGGTGAGTATGCGCTTGGCTTTCGACAGCATACATCTCTTGAACGTTTTCAGGCGTCAGTGGTGAAATAGAAAATAGCGAACCATTATCTGTCATTATGCCGCTACCTTGTCGTTATGCTGACAAATCTGTTGCCATAACTCACGCTTAGCTTGATGGCTAACTTCTAGCGCTGTTAAAGGCGTTGACACCAGCCAAGCGACACGTGGGCGGACTCGTAACTTACGCATATCCCAAACCACTTGCATGCCTTTCACCATTTCAGTATCAAAATCACAATCAGCAACGTCGATATCCAGTAAGCCTAAAACGGCTAACACTAATTGATTCTGGCTAATGTCAGAGTCACTGTCATGAATGATTAAATAGGGTTTACCTTTCGCATCAGCACTACGCCAACGAGTTACACCCATTGCATCTAAATAAGCTGACTTTTCCAAAAGAATACTCCACAACGAAATGTTTGAATGATTGAGATCAAGAATCGAACGAGATATTTGAATGAGTAGAATAGCAGTTCATCAACAGGATTGTTAAGCAAAAATAAAGCGATTGACGCTTTTCAACGTAATCGCTTTATCTATGAACAGTAGTCAGGGTCAAGGTTGGCTTTACATAATCAAACTCTATACATAGTTTAATAATGACTAAATTTGCATCGTTAAATTATCACTGAATTTGAATCATCAGCTGCAACCACGTCACGGTAGCTACACACCTGATTACGCCCAGTATCTTTAGCAAGGTACATGGCATTATCAGCGTGTCCCGTTAACGCCTCTAGGCTGTAACCTGACAGGCGACTATCTGTCACCCCAAAACTTGCTGTTATCGGGAATGTATTACCACTTGGCGCGCTATCAATCTCAGCAATCGCTTTCCGGTAATCTTCTGCAACTTTCATCGCTGTATTCGCATCACACCGAGACAAGATAACACAGAACTCTTCACCACCAAGACGGGCAAAAATGTCATTTTTACGGCCGATATTTTTACAGGTACTGGCAACATTTTTTAGCACCCAATCACCACATGCATGGCCATAGTTATCATTGATGGTTTTAAATTTATCTAAATCAAACAAGATACAACTAATATCATCTTGGTTAATTTGGCAAGCTTGCATTGCATCTTGCGCGGCAGAGGTGAAATGACCACGGTTATAGATTTGAGTGAGAGAATCATGCTCAGCTAAGTGTTTTAAGCGCTTCTGATTTCGGTTTGAACGAATGGCCGCAATAGCAAGCAAACTGATGACCATAATTAATAACGCCATAAACAAGCGGTTATTCTCGGTTTCACTTTCCGATAGTCTTTGACTGGCTTGCAATAGTTTATTCTGTTTGTTGAGCAATTCAATTTGGACTTTTTGCTCAACCGCTTTGTGCTGCGCAAGTTGGAAAGCGAGATATTTGGTTTTTAGGTCATCAAAGTAAGCTTTGTCAGCTTCTGCGAACTTGATGTAGTACATTAAAGCTGATTCGTAATCAGCTTCATTTAGTAAAACTTTGTACAATACATCATATGCAATTACTTCAGATTCTGTATTTGACATACCGTCAGTCAATTCAATGCTTTTTTGCCCGAACACTTTAGCTTTTAATTGATTATCATTTGCTAAATAGGCTTTGGCCATCAATGCATAGAAGTGAGATAAAATTGGAATGTAATTCACTCTTTCAATTTCAACAACATTATTCGTTAAAACTTCTAAAGCCGATTTATAATCTTTATTATTTATCATTAACCTAGCTCTAAAGGTATGAATTGCACTTTGCCAAACAGGCTCATTGATTAATGAACATGAAGCAATTGCGTTATTTATATCTTCAGATCCAAGCTTCAAAATTTTCAAATGAAACTTCGACTCGGCAATTTGGTGCCTAGCAACACATAGATTTCTGCCTTCTAGCATAAGACTATCTAATTGATTCGCAAATTTTAAGCCTAACTCATATTGGCCAATTTGATTATAAAAAATTGCTGCTGCTGAAATTCCTAATTGACTTAACTCAGGGTTATTTATTAAATGTAAATTTTTTAAGTTTTCTTCTAAAAAGCTTAGCCCTTTGCTCCATTCTTTTGTGTATGCATAAATATTGATCAAGGACAGATTAGACCTAAACTTAATTTCGGTTGTACTGCCTTTAGCACTTATTCTTTCCCAAACTAATTCAGCTTGATTAAAGTCACCGTTAAATGCTAATTGATAACCTTTCAGGTATTCGAGATAATCCTCTTGTTTAGAAGAAAGATTATTATTTAAACTATTTAATTTAAGAATTAATTCATTAAATTGCTGTGGGTCCTTACTTCGCAGATCGTCAGCCTTAGCTAGTAAAGAATCAATTTCTAATTTGACATCAGAACTCGCTAGGCTTTGGCTAGTAAACGAAATAAAAAAACAAACTAACAGCAATTTAATCATATATATTAACTTTACGCTTGAGCAGATATCTTTATCTTATCTTCAGATGGCTTTTCTTCATTGCCCTCACCTTCCTCTTCATCAGCAGGTAATAATACACAAACAACATCAGGGCAAATATCTAACGCTTTTTCTAAAGCGACAATATCTCTATTCAACATAGTTTGTTTTAGTTGTTCATTTAAGTTTGACTCAGTAATAGCTGTTTCAAATTCGATTGCAGATTCTGTTAAGCCTGATTCTTGCCCCATACGTTCTAATAACTTGATAATACTTGACATCTTGTCTCCTTAAGATTGCTAAAGTGCCGACTTAACGACGTTATTTTAGTTATAATGCAGCAATTAAACTTATGCTAATACACTATTTATTTGCGCGATATCCTACTGCGCTAATTCTTGCTCAATTTCAGCCAAACGTGCTACAAGCTTTTCATTTAACTTCATTTTTTGGTTCGGTGGGATCACTAAAGTGGTATGCATGTGAATATCAGCATGTTTTAAGTCACTGAGTGAAACTGATTCTATTCGAATCTTATCAATTGGTAATACAGCTGCTTCATACAGAATCACTTGGTGATCCATTGAGTAAACTTCGCCGAGCAACTCAATTAGCACTTGTCGATGCGCAGCTCCCGTTGAAAACTTTGCCAACGAGCGATCACCAGCAAGTCCTATTTGCCACAAAATAAGATAACAAGATGGGTCATATTTACGCTCATAAAACATAAACTGACTGGCTTCAAATTGCTGACAACCAAAGCGTCCAGGATCAATACCTAAATCAGCAATCAAACAATCTTCAGCTGAAATGCCTGGAATCATCTTTGCAGCAAAGCCTTCTGCTTTTGCCATTGCAATTGACTTATGCGGTGCCTGAGCAAAAACCCCTGGGTGACCATAAAAAGCACCCACAACTTTCTTACCAGCCCTAACTTCAGTCATCATCGCATTAACCATTTCGTTGTAGGTTATTTGGCGCGACTTCCCCTCTTGGTAATACTGCTGTAAAGAACGAACATTAGGGTGCATTTCTTGCAGCCACAGCTCAGTAATTCCATGGGAGACGGCTGAAAAGACGACATCTGCTTGTTCTATGTAGCTTTTACTTAAAGGGCAGATATGTGCACCTAGCGTCATTCCAATACCTACACAGGCCAAACTTCCAGCCATAAGTCCCCTATTTAATTATATACTCCAAACGAACTGTAAGATAACAGTTATGGTTTGGTTTTAAAATTGTAAACCAGCTAATTATTTGGCTTAGTATCAGAAAGTGATTCAATTACAAAAAATTCTATTGTACGTTTTTGAAATAGTGTACTTGTTCATCTGATGACTCAGTGCTCTCAACAAATCCCATTGCTCTTATCACTCTTTGGATCGCATAGTTTCTAGCAGAACAATTAGTATGGAAAGTTCTTATCCCTAAATTTTTTAAGCCATAATCCATAACCGCAGCTGTAGCCTCATTTGGATAACCTTTTCCATGAGCGGTTCTTGTTAAAATTAAGCCTGCATCAGCATCTTCAGGGCTTTTACCAAAAATAAACAGATTTTGAATTCCAATTATCTCTTGCGTTGCTTTCACCCTTATTACCCAAATTAACTCTTTTGGATTCGCGCCTTCAATATGAGTAAGTGACCTCTCAAACATCACATTAGATTGCTCTTCTGTTAAAGGTTTAGCTATAAGTTTCATTGTTTTAGGATCACAATATAATCCTGTAAAAAACTCTTTATCTTCAGCTTTTAGCAACCTCATAGACAATCTTTCAGTTTCAAATTCATGCATTTGAAAATCATCTCCAATATTGAATTAGTAATTTTTTTGCTCTGCAAATCGGATTACACCAGTTTCATGGGCTGAACGGTCAAATATCACGTAATAATCATTGAGTAACGGTAAACCTAATAAACATTGATTTGGCCAGCTTGGTAGCTGGCTTATTATTTTAAAACACGCTTTACCTGGGCTTGGCGAGTTGAGTTGCCAATAATGTTCTGGCTTACAACTGACAGTTATCGCTTTATCGATAACTTCATTTTCTGAATCAGGGCACTCGTTGGTGATTTCACCGTCAAATGTAAAATGCAGTGTCGGCCAGTGGCTTAAATCATCAGGATGATGGCCTGTCATATCTCGGCCTTTAAATAGCTCGGCCATATCAATGCCTTTCTCTTGAAAACTGATATCTTTGAATGGCTCGACTAACGTTACAAAGTCACTAGAAACATTGTTAAATCCAGTCATCATGGCTTTGTATAACAAGTCTGTCAGTAAAATACCTGATACGCCGGTATCAATAATGGCGTTACTTTTATGGGATGCGACATACTGACTTTGTAATGCTGGAGCCTCTACTTCTGCTTGTTCACCCACCCGCATTGAATACAGTTTGACGTTGTAATAACGATTATGAATGACATCGATGGTTTTGAACTTTCCCTGATACAACTCGGTATGCTCTTTACCCCCACCCAATATTAACCAGCCTTTGTTAAGTGGGTCAGCTGCAATTTGCTCTTGGGTATACTCTTGTTTAGCAATATGGATGCTCGAACGTTTTGAATAAAAGCCAAATTTATTGTGCGTTAAACCATTTTTGTTAAGGCGAGTAAAATAAGGTACGACGGTCTGCTGTGGCTGTTTTTTCAAGAATTTTCTGAAACGCTTTAAATCCTCGCCACTAAAACGCTCTGACTCGTCTGCTTCATCACAGCTCTTTTCATCATGCTCGCAATGGGCTGGGCACACAGAGTTTGGCTCTGAAAAAGGCCATGGAAAAGTCGAGGCTGGTTTAATTTTATGTTTTTCGATGTAGGCTGTTAAATCATAGCTTTTATTAAGCCCATAATACGCCAGACCTAAAATACCGTCTGCATCTGCGAACGTTTTTTGTTGCTGTAATGAAGGTACAATCGCGACAGGACAATCGTTAAGTGATAAAGGCTGATGCGCTAAGTTCAAATGTGGGACGTGGGTTGAGGTATTTTCATCCAAAGAATCTTGAGCTAATGGGTCGTGCTTGAGACCATCTTCACTCACACTCACCTTTGTATGCACTAATGGGCCATCCCAGCCACCCGCGCCATATATGACCTGTTGGGCAAAAGGACTAGATTGTAGATATTGGTCTTCATGGGGCTGATACACCTGCTTTTTTACAACAAGCGTACTGCTACCGGTATCAACAATTAAATTAGCCAAGCTACCTTCACTGCCAAGGCGCATTTGTACGCAGTAACCACCTTTGGCATAAACATTTACTAAGGGTAATTTTACTGTGCGGGTTGCAGTTTTAGCGGGTTCAATTTCAGATACTATTTCTGGTTCAGCGTTGGTTTTAAGCGTTGTGCCTACAGCATCAACAGCGTCTGCAACATCTTGCTTAACATCATCTAGATGTTGTTGCATTTGATTATGGTGATGACAGTGGCCTAATAGGTGTTGATGATGATCATCATTTGAGGCTTGAATGGCGGCTTGCTGATTTAGCGCTTGCTCTTCTAATATTGCCGTTTCTTTTATAGCAGTTTCCTTGGCTACACTTTCACTACTTTTGACTTGCTCACTCATTAAACTTTTGCTTCCTTGCTATTGATACACTTGAAATGCTATCGATAGGTGCACAGCTACAAAACAAATTTACAGCAGGCAATTCATTGCGTTATGCCTTTTACTTTAAATTAACAATGTAACATTTGTCACGAAATAGATGAGTAAACACAGAATATTCATCATGAAAAATTGTTTGAGACTGTAAATCTAATGAGCCAAATCGATACTAAGAAACCAACACAAAATATGCAGGCATAAAAAAGCCTTATCGCAATTTCAGGATAAGGCTTCTTATAGATACTTGAACAAAAGTTAGCGAGGGTTCAGCATTCTTTCCATATCGATAAACTCGCAACCTCGTTTTAAAAACTTAAACTCTTCAATTTCAGGTAATTGGTTTATCAAAAGTAATAGTTCAGCAAAAATATGCTCAAGCGCTAATTGATCTTTAACTTTTAAATGATTAAAAATCACTGGTCTTAGAACCATACTAAACGTACCGACAAAATCACGGTAGCGCTGCTCTTTAATCACTTGAATATTCAATTGAATTTCTTCAATACAAAGCGCTGCTAGAATTTCGTTTTTATCTCTAAAATTTTGATAACAACAAGCTCGAGATAATCCGCAAGCCCTTGGCACGTCCGACATAGAAAAGTTGATTAAACCTTGTTCTTTAATTAACTCTTTTGCCGCATTCAGTAAGCGCTGTTCTGTTGTCATAATTATCTCTGAATAAACTTGAGAACCGCATTGTATAACAACTGAATTAACGCTTGTATAGTTTCTTGTTAACCTCTATTTATTTACACTCAATTTCATCGTTCAACTCATTGACAAGCTGAATATTTCATCTGCTGCGAGCTATAAATGAGGTACTTGTAATGACGGTAAATGGACTTGGTAATATTGGTGGGCTATTTCGCTTCGCTTAGCATGATACATCGCAATATCAGCATTTTTCATTAATGACTTTCTGTCTTGGCCATCTTTCGGATATTGTGCAATACCAATACTGACACCAATAACAATCAAATGTCCTGAACATGGAATATCGATTAACAAGGCTTGTTCTATATCTTTAGCAATAATGGAGATATCTTTCTCTTTTAGGTCAGGAATAATAATCGCAATTTCATCTCCACCAATCCGAGCAGCAAGTGCACCTTCTGGCATTACACTGTCTACCCGTTCGGCCACTATCTGTAAAATTCGATCGCCCTCAGAATGCCCAAAGGTGTCGTTAATCATTTTAAAATTATTAATATCGAGCATCAGGCAGTAAAAACAATCCGGCTTTTGGGCAATGACTTTATCCATATGACGATAATATTGCTGCCTATTGGGTAAACCTGTAAGTGAGTCATGGTTGGCTTGGTGATTTTTCTCTTTCAGTAAGATATCCATATTCGAAATGGTTTGCTTACTCAAATGAGTGACCAAATAAACAAACCAGCCACCAGCAAAAAAGATCCCTGCCACGACCAAGTGAATAAAGTTAATCGTTACCTGGTTTTTAAGCAGTAATGATAAATAGCTTAAATAACTCACAATAAACAGCGTTATCAGTAACAGTAAAGTTAGCCAGCCTTTGCTACTAAATTGAGAGTAAGCACAAATCAAGTAAGCAGGCTTTAAAGCAAGGCAAAGCCCAAGTAAGCCTAAGAGCACTAATATTGATGCAAATAAATCCATAGCCTCTCCAATTCAACCTTTACCTCTAAAGTATTTTTATTTTAAAAAAATCTATGTTTACTTGAATATCAGCTTAATCACACAGTATTTTATGAATTTTAGTGTAGCAGTTATAAAGCTATTTGCTTTCGTTCTACTAGCTCGTATGTTGTTCAACTCACGATTAATTAGCCCCTCGTTTTTATTTGAAAAACCAGTTAACATAAAATCAACAACAAAAATTAGATATTGTTCGACACAAGAAAGACAAAACAATAAGAACATGGACCGATTAAAAACATGATAAATACCTACAAAAAGCTGCTTATCACTTGTTTCTGTTTAGCTAGTTCCCCTGCATTTAGCCAAAGCCAATTAATCAGTAACATTCACGGTTATACCCTTCAAGATGGCAACTTAGTTCAATTCAGAGCGCTGCAATTTAATGACGATACCATCGAAAAAATTTATACCGAGCAAGATAACCTGCCTTATAAAACCGAAGCCAACATTCAACATATTGATGGCCAAGGGCGCACTTTGTTACCAGGTTTAATTGATGCTCATGGACATGTATTGAGTTATGGATTGAGCTTAATGCGAGCTCAACTTCGTGACAGTGAATCAGAGCAAGATGCTGTGAGTATCGTTGACAAATTTAGACAGCAACAATCGTCACTAAACTGGGTGCAAGGTCGCGGCTGGAACCAAGTACTATGGCCAAATAAGCAATTTCCAACAGCTGATGCGTTAGACAAAGTTTTCCCGAATACACCTGTGTGGTTAGTACGAATTGATGGACATGCAGGCTGGGCAAATACAGCCGCAATGGAAATCGCAGGCATTAATAGCAATTCAGTAAGCCCTGCAGGTGGTGAGATCCTGCGTCACGCAGATGGTAAGCCAACGGGTGTATTCATCGATAATGCGATGAGTTTAATTACAAATAAAATCCCAAAGCTTTCGATTGAAGAGCAACAAACCGTATTAGAAACGGCATTAATTTCGTTAGCTAAACTTGGCTTAACCAGCGTACATGATGCAGGGATCCAATCTGACACTATAGCTGCGTATCAAGCATTGGATTTACGCAGTAAATTACCAATCCGAGTTTACGCCATGATAGACGCCGAAGATGCAAAGTTTGATCAATTGATGGCTGCTGGACCTTATCGCATTAATACTGACAAACTGCGTATTAGCAGTGTAAAAATATCTGCCGATGGAGCACTTGGTAGCCGAGGCGCTGCATTAATTGAGGATTATAGCGACTTAAAGGGCCATAAAGGATTGCTGTTATATTCTAAAAAATCCCTTGGCGATACCATTGACAAGGCCATGAAAGCGGGTTTTCAAGTTAATACCCATGCCATTGGCGATCATGCTAATCAGATTGTACTCGACCATTACCAATCGTTAATTGCCAGCAGCAAAAGCCGTCATTTACGTCACCGTATCGAACATGCTCAAGTGTTGCAGCTCAGTGACATCTCACGATTTTCAGAGCTTAATGTTATTGCTTCAATGCAGGCAACCCATGCTACTAGTGATAAAAACATGGCGGTAGACAGAGTTGGCAACGCTCGTATTGAAGGAGCTTATGCGTGGAGAAAGCTCATTAATGCGGGCGCTGTAATTGCTGCGGGCTCTGATTTCCCTATTGAATCGCCAAACCCTTTTTATGGCTTACATGCATCGGTGACCAGACAAGATCATGATAATCAGCCGCTTGATGGCTGGTATCGCAAAGAAAGCATGACATTAACTGAGGCCTTAGCCAGCTTTACTAGTAATGCCGCTTTTGCAGCTCATCAAGACAAAGAGATTGGCCAACTTATACCTGGAATGAAAGCAGACTTTATCTTAGTCGAGTCTGATATTTTTTCGGTGCCTGCTGAAGATATTTGGAAAACCAAGGTCAGTGAAACTTGGGTGAATGGCCAACGAGTGTATTAACCTAACCATTAACGACCCATTAATCAGCCAATAATCATCCATAAACCATTCCTTATTCAAAAGATGGCATGGCAACACAGTTACCTATATGAGTCGACAGGCTAAGTCTTATGTCGGCTCATCCCTCTCTTGTTTGTCCTTAGATGAATCTATTAGTTAAAAACTAAAATAAAAAATGAAATAAATAACCCTTTCCAAATTTGTTCCCGTTTATAGCAATAACACCGAATCACTTTCAATTATTGCTGGAGCATTTATGACTTATTCATTTAAAGCCAACTCTTTTAAAAAAACTGTCTTAACCACCTTGCTTGCATCAGGGCTTCTTTTTGGCTTAACGACCCATTCTGCCATTGCAGCTAATTATGATTTCCCACACTTAGAAACCGTTGGCACTAGCCAAATCAATATCGCACCCGATATGGCAGAAGTTTCTGTACAAGTGAACTTAAGTAAAGATAATGCCAAAGAAGCCAAAACCGCAGTTGATCAAGCAGTGGTTAAGTTTATTAAACGCTTAGAGCAAGCTGGGGTAAATAAGCAAGATATTCAAAGTGCTAACCTAAACATTCAGCCACAATATCACTACCCATCAAACCAACCTAAACAGTTAACAGGTTATAATGCGAGTAGGCACGTCACCGTAAGCGTTAAAGATTTAGCTAAGTTAAATGACATTCTTGATTCCGCCTTAGAAGAAGGGATTAATCGAGTGCAAAATATTGCCCTAAAATCATCAGATGAAACCAAAGCCGTTGAGCAAGCAAGACAAGCTGCCATTAAAGATGCCAAACAAAAGGCGCAATCATTAGCGCAAGGCTTTGAACGTGAACTTGATGGTGTGTGGGAAATCCGTTACTTAACTCAACGACCAGTCCAACCTGTCATGATGCGCATGAGTGCTATGGAAAGTGATATGGCTAAAAGCTACCAATACGGAGAGGTCAGCGTTCAAGAACGTGTTGAGGTTATTTATCGTTTAAAATAGCTAATAAACACACCTAAACAACATTAAAGGGTGGCCTAGCCCATGCTGGCCATCTTGTTTGTTTGCTCTAGTTAACACTATTACAATTTTATTATCTCTTTTGCTTTTTTCTTGTTTCTAATCAATGTCTCTATTGTCTTGCTGAATAAACTATGGCGCAATTTGGCGGTGAATCTTTCTATAAGCCCTTATCACCACAAAGCGGTCGTATTGTTTTATCCATACTAATTCAGTCAAGAGGACGCTTCATGAAAATCGATTTATCCACTCAAATTGCTGGAATACAGCTAGACAGTTATTTGATGAATGCCTCTGGCCCTAAATGTACTACTTGGGATGAACTGCACACTATTGCTCATTCAGCATCAGCTGCTGTGGTAACAAAGTCTTGCACGATTGAATCACGCGAAGGAAACCCTGAGCCTAGATACCAAAACCTACCTTTAGGTTCTATCCAATCTATGGGATTGCCTAATTTAGGTTACAAAGCTTATTTAGAAATGGTGCCGCAATTAAAAGCCTTAGGCAAACCTGTTGTGGTGAGCGTTTCAGGTTTCAGTATTGACGATAATATTGAAATGGTCAGTGCGTTTCAAAACAGTGATGTTGATTTAATTGAAGTTAACTTCTCATGCCCGAACATCCCAGGTAAAGCACAAGTTGCCTATGATTTTGAGCAAACGGATAAAGCCCTTGCAGCTATTACAGCGCTAGGCAATAAGCCAATCGGGATTAAGTTAGCCCCCTACTTTGATATGTCACATTTTATTGCTGCGGCCAATATCATTAAAAAGTATCCCGTTAAATTCATCACTTGCATTAACTCTATCGGTAATACCTTAGTGATTGACCCATATACTGAGCAACCCATTATCAAACCTAAGGGCGGTTTTGGTGGTTTATGCGGTGATTACATTAAACCTATTGGTTTAGCCAATGTCCGTGCCTTTCGTGAATTACTCGATGATGATGTGCAAATCATTGGTGTGGGCGGAATTAAAACTGGTATCGATGCGTTTGAATACTTACTCGCTGGCGCAGATGCGGTTCAAATAGCCACCTGTTTTGAAAAAGAAGGTGAAAGCTGTTTTGAGCGAATTGAAACAGAGCTTGCTGACTTCATGCAAAATAAAGGTTACTTAACCATTAATGCTGCAAAAGGTAAATTGAAGCCTCTATAGCGTTAAATTATGACATCGATAAAGCCTACACATCATTTGTGCTGGCTTTATTTTTTAATCACCATCACTTCAGCTAACCCAGCGTTAAATTCCTTCCTAAGCTATATCACAGTTATCACTACTATCAAGTTAGCTCTAGCACCTTATATTGATTAGCACTTGCTAACTTAGTGAGGCTAAAAAATTATTCCACAAAATATGCCTAATCAATTACAAGACTGTTAATATTGAAATAAATTAACAGCTTCATCACTTTATTGTTCATTATCCTCAAAGCTATAACAACCATTATAAATGGTACTCAAAGCGTGATTGGAGCGATGGGGTTCACTGAGATACCACTATCAATAACAGCATAAAAACAGACAAAATGGATACGAAACGTGTTTAAGAAATTACTTGCGATGACCAGTTCGACTCAAATGCTAATAGCCATGTTTGTTGGTTTTGCTGTGGGCATTTTTTTTGGTGAATCAGTCGGCTGGCTAAGCACGATAGGTAATGGCGTCATCTTGTTAATGCAAATGACCGTGTTGCCTTACATTGTAGTATCGCTGATTGGCGGTATCGGTAAACTGCAAAAAAGTACTGCTATATTAATTTTTAGCCGTGCTGGACTCATTATGTTGCTGCTATGGCTAGTTGGGTTAGTGCTAACAGCGTTAATGCCTTTATCATTTCCGTTTGTAGAGTCTGCTTCATTTTTCAGCACCAGTATTATTGAGCCCGTCGAGCCCATTAATTACTTTAAGCTTTATATACCCTCAAACCCATTTGAGTCAATGGCGGCAGGTTACGTACCTGCGATGGTGGTATTTAGTATTGCAATGGGGCTTGCATTAATAGGGATGGAAGGCGATAACAAAGCGCAAGTATTATCGTTTATGCATACCATAACCGAGACTTTTTCTCGTATTACCCAAGGCTTAGTAAAAGTTTTACCTATTGGTATTTTTGCCATGTCAGCCGCAGCAGCGGGTACTATGGGCGTTGATGAATTTGCCAGTATGCAAGTGTATTTAATCAGTTACTTTGTACTGTGTTTATTGCTCACTTTTGTCATATTACCTTGGATTGTTTGTTCGTTAACACCTATCACCTACGCCCAAACTGTGCGGATAACCAAGGCCAGCTTAGTTACCGCATTTGCTACAGGTAACATCTTTATTGTGATCCCAGTGATTATTGAAGAATGTAAACAGATTATGCGCGAGCATAATAATCTCAGCGAAGATGGTATAACCCTGATTGAAATCCTTGTGCCAATCGCATTTACCTTCCCTAATATAGGTAAACTTACCGTTATTTTGTTTGTCTATTTTGCTGGTTGGTTTAACGGCACACCTGTCGATTTAAGCGCTATACCTTCATTGTCGGTCAGTGGCCTGTTATCGCTGTTTGGCAGTGTCTATGTCGCTATTCCATTTATGCTCGATTTGGTTCATTTACCTTCTGACTTATTCCAGCTGTTTGTTATGTCAGGCTTCATTACGGGTAAGTTTAATTCTATCGCAGCGGTAATGAACTTATTCGCACTGACATTACTCACCGTTTGCCTATTCCAAGGCAGCCTTAAGATTCGAGCTCCGCAGTTAATTAAAATGTCTGGCGGCCTGTTAGCCAGTACAGTAGTCACGATATTGGTATGTCGAATTGGAATGGGGTTATTTATTACCAGTCCAGAGATCACCAGTGGCGTGATAGCCAATATGAAAGTGGCAGATAAAGTCCCCACTAAAGTGAATCGCCAATTTCCTGAAGTAGGCAAAACACCTTCGCAGCCTATTGCTGATGTGCAAAGTATTCGCAAACGTGGCGTGCTAAGGGTTGGCTATATTCCAAGTAACGTGCCGTTTAGCTATTACAATAATTCAGGTCAATTGGTCGGGTTCGACTCAGCAATGGCGACCAAACTGGCAGAAGATTTAAAAGTTGATATTGAGTTTATTCCTTTTCATAAAGATAAACTGGCCGTGTCATTACAAGCTGGTTTTTTTGATGTGGCAATGTCGGGACTAGCAATGGATATCAAGCAAATGGATCGCTTAAGTTATAGTGACCCAGTGCTTGAGCTTAATATTGCGATTGCCACAAAAGATCATCGCGTCAATAGCTTTAAAACCAATGAGTCATTATTGGCCATGGAAAATGTCACTGTAGCTTATGTAGAACATGACGACAAAATTGAAGAGGCCAAAAAGCTGTTGCCTCACCTCACTTTTGTCAAAATTGAAGGCTATAAAGACTTCTTCAGACAGAAAAAAGATAAATATGATGCGGTTGTCATCAGTGCTGAAGCTGGCTCTGCTTGGACGCTATTTTTCCCAGGGTACGGCATTGCCATTTTAGAAGGTAAAAATCGTTATCCTGTGGCGTATGCGGTGGCTCAGTCAAACCAGTCATTACTGAACTATATTAATAATTGGCAAAAACTGCGTAAAGTCGATGGTCACCAGCAAGAGTTTTATGATTATTGGATGTTGGGTAAAGGCGCAACAACGCCTCAACCACGTTGGTCAATTATTCGAGACGTTTTACATTGGGTTGATTAGGCCCAGCCCTTATAAAGGGCCTTATACAAAGTCCTTATAAAAAGTCCTTATAAAAAGCCCTTATAAAAACCACCTATAAGCCTAATGAAATTAATCTCATTAGGCTTTTTATATCCCTATCTAACTCCCTACCATTGTGACCTTTTCCATTAAGTTAAATTGTCATATTGCCTGTTTACAGTACAAAGTTATGACTTTCAGCTCAAATGGCACATTTATTATCATTCTGTTTCATGAACACGACTAATTGATAACGATAAAAGTTTGCAAAACTCATTAACTTAGCCTAAAAATAATTGGTTAAGTTCATATTTTATAAACTCAATTTTCATCAATATCAGTTCATGTTTTACCCTCAAATTAGTAAGGATACTAGTTAGTAATGATGAATAAGTTATGTATCGGGATAGTTTGCCATCCAAGCATTGGTGGCTCAGGATTAGTGGCAACGCAGTTAGGCATTGGTCTGGCAAACCTTGGTCACGAAGTGCATTTTATTGCCCATAAACGCCCTTTTAAGCTGATAAACCAGCATGAGAACATCTACTTTCATGAAGTCGATGAAGTTAACTATCCACTATTTGAAGGGCCATTACATACCTATTCTTTAACCGCTAAAATTGTCGAAGTTGTTGAGCAATACCAATTAGACTTGGTTCACGCCCATTATTCCATTCCGCATTCTTTATGTGCTTTTTTAGCCAGTAATATCTGCAAATACTCTTTCCCTATCGTGACCACGATTCACGGCACTGATGTCACGATTGTCGGACAGGATGACGCGATTAAAAGGCTTAACACCTTTAGCATGAACCAAAGCACCCTGATCACCACAGTATCGAATTTTCAGCGCCAATATATTCAACAAGAATTTGAGGTTAATCAGCCCATCAATGTCGTACACAATTTTATTGATACTGATGATTTCACCCCTGCATTAATCGATAAAACACTCCGCCAATCCCTTGCAGCAGATGACGAAAAGATCTTAATGCATGTTTCAAACTTCAGAGCATTAAAGAATACCCAGACGGTGGTTAACGCTTTTAGCCAATTAAGTTGTGATGAAAAGGTTAGGCTTGTTTTGGTTGGGAGCGGACCTGATATTGATAAAATTAGAACCCAATGTCAGCAACTAAATATACTTGATAAAGTCACTTTTACAGGCTCAGTTAAAAACGTTGAACGCTTTATTGCCAATGCAGATTGTTTAATTCAGCCAAGTTACCGCGAATCGTTTTGCATGGTCATTCTAGAAGCGATGGCTTGTGGAGTGCCAACCGTTAGTAGCAATGTTGACGGTATACCAGAAGTCGTTGATGAAGGGGTTACAGGCTTTATGCTCCCACCAGAAGATGCCAACGGTATGGCTGTCGCTATCAGTCATATTCTTGCCAACTCCGATTATCAACATCAATTAGGCCAAGCTGGTAGAGAGCGAGCAATGAGCCAATTCAATACTGAAGTTAAAATTAATCAATACCTTGATTGTTACCACCAAACTCTGGCGATTCATGGACAAAGCGCCACCGCTTGTTAGATAAAATTCAAAAACAAATATAAAAGGATTCATATGGCAACGGCCAATGCAGGGACTGATAAATCGGAAGGCGTAAACGAGCAAGCGAACACACAACCGCCGCAAACTGAGCCGAAAAAGAAAAAACTCAGTATGTCTAGCTGGGTATTAATCTCTTTTGCTGGCGGGATTATTGCTGGGTTATTTTTCGGTGAAATGCTGGCTTGGATGTCTGTGATAGGCGACGCTTTTATCAAGCTACTACAGATGACCATTATCCCTTATATTATCGTATCGCTAATTTCCAGTTTAGGCAGTTTAACCTTAGAACAAGCCAAATCATTAGGGGTTAAAGTTGGTAAATTGATGTTGGTTATTTGGCTATTTGGCTTACTTAGCATGTATTTAATTAAATACACCTTCCCTGATTGGCAAGCTGGCGAGTTTTTCAGTTTAACTGCACTTCAAGATCCAAATTCAGTTAACTTACTCGACTTATACATTCCTTCTAACCCATTCTTTTCGCTATCAAATAGCTATATACCAGCCATTGTTTTATTTTGTGTCGCGACAGGTATTGCACTTATTTCGATTAAAGACAAAGAGTCGCTGATGCGCCCACTGCAATTACTCGGGGAGTCTTTTAATAAGGTCACCCAAAGTATTGTGATGCTGATGCCTATTGGTATTTTTGCAATGACCGCTGCAACAGCTGGCACCATGGATTTTGATGAATTTCAAAAACTACAGGTCTACTTTGTTGCCCATGTGGTGATGACTATTATTCTAACCTATTGGGTGCTGCCCGCGATCATCATGGTTATTACCCCATTCTCCTATCGAGATATTACTGGTATCGCCAAAGATGCGATGATTACCGCCTTTGCTGCAGGTAATATTTTCATTATTTTACCGCTGCTTATTCAACGCACTAAGGAGCTGTTCCACAAATATAAAATTGGCGATTCGCAAACTGATGACTACGCCAACATCATCATACCTGTGGTTTTTAGCTTCCCGAATTTAGGTAAGTTGCTCACGATTGTATTCGTGCTTTTCGCCGCATGGTTTTCAGGTAAAGAGCTCGATTTTCTCAGTTACTTCCCGATGTCTGTAAACGGGCTAATTAGTCTGTTCGGCAGTGTTTATTTAACGATTCCAATGTTACTGGACTCATTAGAGCTATCATCTGATTTATTTCAGCTTTATATGGTTTCTAGCTTATTTACCAGCCGATTTACTTCACTACTAGCGGCAATGAATATCTTTATTTTAGCCATTGGTGGCACGGCTATGTTGGCAGGTATTGCCAAGGTCAGTATGAAACGTCTGATTTTATGCAGCGCTATCACGCCTGTGGTTTTTGGTGTCACGCTATTAGCCACCAGTTGGCTGCTAAATAACATCGTCGACACTGAATACAACATGGATAAAGTGGTCGCCCACATGAGTTCTGCTGCTGAAGTGCCAGAAGAAGTCACCACCTTTAATTGGTCTGAAGAATTAGAAGTTAATGGACCGCGCACTATAGAGCAAATTAAACAAAGCGGTATGCTAAGAGTCGGTTACAACACAGTGCAAGTTCCCTTCTCCTTTTTTAATGCCCAAAAGCAATTAGTCGGCTTTGATATTGAATTAATGAAAAAACTCGCTGCCGAACTTGGGCTTAAAATCGCCTTTATTCCCTACACCAGCGAGAATGTATTAGCGTCGATTAACAGCGGATTATTTGATATTACGGTTTCTGGTTTACAGATGACCACCACCCGTATTGGCTTTGTCGACTTTACCAACCCAGTATTGAATCTACATTACTCATTTGTAGTAAAAGATTATCGAGCGGACGAATTTCAAAACGATGAGTTAATCCATCAAGCTGAAAAAATTCGAGTCGCTTCGGTAGGTGATTATTCAATTATCCCTCACCTAGAGGAGAAGTTTGATAATATCGAATTTACCTCAATAGATTCAGATAAAATCTTCTTTGAAGATGATGGTAAGTCATGGGATGGGCTACTGATCAGTTTAGAAGCCGGACAAACGTGGACCATTTTATATCCCGAATACACCACGCTTTATAACCGTGAAGAGATTAAATCCTTCCCGGCATCTTATGCTGTAGCCAAAGGTAATCACTCTCTGCATATCTTTTTAAACAGCTGGTTATCGATTCAACAATCCTCTGGTTATATTGATACTTTGTATAGTTATTGGATATTAGGCGAAAACGCCCAACCGAAACAGCCGCGCTGGTCAGTGGCTAAAGATGTACTGCACTGGATTGAGTAATATTCGTAAAGTGAGTAATTAGAAACCAAAAACCTTACTCAGTGAGTAAGGTTTTTTATACCTCATTGTTTTTATTGACTATGAGCAAGTGAGTGAGAACTCACTACACGTACGGCTATTTTATTAACGAATAGTAATGAACTAATGCCGTGTTAAAAATCAATTGCTGTAAATAGCAACGGTATTGAATATATGCCATTTCATCCTCACTGAGGTTGTGCTTTAAAAGTAAGATAGTTCGAGCCTAGCCAATTCACAACCAACCCAATTAATACTCCAAACGATAGACTTAACACTTCAGCAGTGACTGATTGAGTTAGTGTAGAAAATGCTGCTAAAGGCGTAACAGTAAGCAGCCAGTCTCTAGCAATTTGAAACCCAATTAAGTTAGCTATAGCAGCAATACCTGCTATCAAGATAACCCATAATATTTGCTCTTGGGTTTGGCGCTGCTTTCGATGGCGAAATGTAAACTTTCGATGTCCTAACCAAGTTAAACTCAATCCCACAGTAAAAGCCGCTCCCCGTGCAATCATCGCCTCCCATTGAGCCCAATTTAACAGTATTAAATAAACGGTTAAATCCACTACAAAGCTCGCCCCTCCAACCAATAAAAAGCAACTAAAGGTATTAAAACGAAAATGCTGAGTAAACAGATATTGAAGCCTATTGGATCGCCTTAACAAACTCACTTGCGGCATCAGTTTTCACCACACAGCATCAGCACCTTACTGCGAGTTTCAGACTCAAGATAACAACTACCAAAGCTTCCTTGTTCGGTGAGTTGATGTTTGCTGACAACAATATAATAAGGTTGCTGATTTAACTGATCTAGTTGCTGCTCATCGTTGACAATTACCGCTTTACCTTCGCTGTAATACCTTGAAGAGAAAGGCTGTTTAAGCCAATAATATACTGGCAAATCATACACTCTTTGGCTCAATAACCATTTGTCACTTTTGTCTTTACTCACCCCAGAATTTAGCACTACTAACGCAATAACCAACAATAAAGGAATGCTGTTCGCAATTATCATGAAGCGGTTAATCGATGCATTTCGCCAAGCATAAGCAATTAATAAAGCCAATGCGGGCGACGCTGGTAATACGTAGGCAGGTAAAATGTTGCCAGCAAAAGTAAATAAAATTAGCGGCGCAGCCATCCAACATAGTAAAAACTTGGTGAAGTCATCAAAGCCTTTATTTTCACCATCTTCTTGCTCTTCTTCAGCAAAGGTCACTGTAGCGCATGCAGCTTTAGCATAAGCCACTTTCGTTGAATTAATGTTTTGATAAATACGATACAAACCGCGAGGGATAAATATTGACCAAGGTACGCACGCAACTGCAAAATAAATCCAAATGGTGCCGCGCACTTCATCATGTGCAGTGCCATATAAGTCCCCTTCCCAACCACTGTCCACAAAGCGAGACCAATGCTCCCCTACAATAAAGTATTGGATAAAACCTGGAGTCGCTTGTTCAGCCATAACATACCAAGGCAGAGTCAGCGCCAGTAATAGCAATAACCCTGATAGCAAAGGCACCCGCAGCCACAATTGGCGCCACATTTTGACAGGGCCAACTGCCCAAACCATCCACAAGTAAGTCGCAATACCAAATATCGCGACGGCTACAGGCCCTTTGGCCATTAACCCGATAGCGAGACCAACAAAACCTGCATAACCCCACAAATATTGCCCTTGCCAAGCTAAGTAAAACCCTACCAATGCTAGCGTTAATCCCAGTAATAACCCCATGTCGGTCATTACTGTGCCCATGCAAACGTAAAAAACGGTGGTGGTAGTCAAAATTGTAGCAACCGTTAAGCCATTAATAGCGAATTTCTTGGCCAGCTTCACCACTAAACATAAAACCAACAGACCCACTAAAAAATGCGGCAACCTTAAAAAGAATTCATTATTTGCAAACAGTTCTATGAAGCTTGCACTTAACCAATTTTGCAACGGGGGTTTGCCCCAAAACGGTATACCGTAATCAAATTGCGGAGTGAGCCAATTACCTGTTTCTGACATCAATCGCGCCATTTCACCGTAGCGAGCTTCGGTGGTATCCATCAGTGGATATAAAGCCAATGAAACCAAGCGAATCAATAATGCACTTACAAGTAGCATTAAAATATGAGGATAATATTGCGCTGATAATAACTTTGACTTCATTTGACGTTTTCCAAGCTAAATTGATATTGACTAAAGCTTTTTAGTTGAACAAATTGATTTTTTCGACTAAATAAAATGCTTTGATCTACAACCGCTTTTTGCTGCTGATATACAGCTTGTTGGACTGTCTTCGCTGACTCTTTAGTATTGGATGACTTTTTAGCATTAGCTGTCTGCTTAAATTTCACCACGGTATGCGGCACACTTTGCTGGTGATAAACATCTTCAACGATAAATACAGGTCGCTGTTTTACTTCCATAAAAACGCGCCCTAAGTATTCGCCAATCAAACCTAATGCCAGTAATTGAATGCCCGCTAAAAACAGTTGCACCACCATCATTGATGCATATCCAGCAACAGCTTCGCCATAAACTAAGGTTTTAATCACAACCCAAATGCCATAGGTAAATGCACTCATGCCAATGCTGACACCAAACCATGTTGCTAAGCGCAGTGGTTTAAAGCTAAACGAAGTAATCCCATCCATTGCTAAGCCCACTAACTTACCGTAATTCCACTTTGTTTCACCGACACAGCGAGGGTCGCGGTCAAACTCTATGGTGGTTTGAGTAAAACCAGGCCAACTTAAAATGCCTTTCATAAATCGGTTACGTTCAGGCATAGCATTAATGTGATCGACAACTTGTCTGCTTAACAGTCTAAAGTCGCCGACATTCTCGGGAACAGGTGAATCAGACATCCAGTTCATTAAGCGATAAAAACTGGCAGCAGAAAAACGTTTAAACCAGGTTTCTCCAAGGCGTTTTTTACGACGCATGTTGACTACTTCAAAGCCTGACCGCCATGCTTGCAGCATTTGTGGGATAAGTTCTGGCGGATCTTGTAAGTCTGCATCAAGCAATATAACGGCTAACCCGCGCGCTTGAGCAAGCCCTGCTGACATAGCCGCTTCTTTACCAAAATTTCGGCTTAGTTTTATGCATTGGTGTTCGCAATGACTTAAGCTCAATTTCTGCAGCAAATCCCATGTATTGTCAGTGCTACCATCATCAACAAATACCAGTTCACAATGATCATTGATTGTTGAGACAACAGAGTTAAGCCTCGACATCAACACATCGATACTTTGTGATTCATTGAACATTGGGATAATTATCGAAAGACAAATTTCTGTTCGTTGGTTAAGGTTATTTGAATGACGCATTAACTATTCCTTCAGAATAAAATATGCCAACATCCTGAAGGATAAGCGGTGTAAGAAATGTCATTGACATTTTTTCGACAAAAAACTTGCGACAATATAGGCATCAACACACAAGGACTAATCGCAGCACATGAAATTACTAATCATCGAAGATAACCACGATGTTGCAGGTATTTTGGGAGACTTTTTTGAGGCTCAAGATGCTGACCTTGATTACGCCACTAATGGTGAGCTTGGATTAAGCCTCGCACTTGCCCAAGACTTTGACGCTATTATTTTAGATCTCATGCTACCTAAATTGGATGGTTTAAGCTTATGCCGCACTTTACGAGAACAAGGCTGCACCACTCCAGTATTAATGCTGACAGCATTAGATAATAAAGCCGACTTAATGACAGGTTTTGACAGTGGCGCAGATGACTACCTAGGCAAACCTTTCGATTTAGATGAACTGGATGCCCGCATTAAAGCTTTAATAAAAAGGCATCGCGGGAATGTGGCACAAGCGACATTGCGTTTTGGTGAACTTGAGTTAGACATCGCACGCCATCAAGTTAAACGCCGAGGCATGAAGCTCCCATTAACACCAACGACTTACCAAATCTTATTATTGTTAATCAAAAATGCGCCAAACGTGGTCACTCGCGAACAACTGATTGAAGAAATATGGGGCCAACATCCTCCCGGGCAAGACATTCTTCGAAGTCATGTTTACCAATTGAGAAATCAGCTTGATAAGCCGTTTGAGCAACCTATGTTAGTAACGATCCCTAAAGTGGGTTTACGTTTAGACCAAGGAGAATAACATTGGCTGCAGAAAGGTTAGCAACACAAGTATCCCATGCTACAACCAGTAATAGTTCAACTCACTCTTTTGTAGGGCGTCTGACACTGTACTTTGTATTAATCGGTGTACTGGCATCAGGCTTAATTTACCTGATGATGATCTTCATGTTGCAATGGGTTGAAGATGAAGTAAGTTTAAATAATCTGCGAGACAGCGCACCTTACGTCATTAAACAGTTTCGAAATGGTACGCCCGAGCCATTAGTCTTGCCGCCCAACATAACCGCATTTCACAGTACTGACTTTATTCCGTCAAATTACGGTGAATTACAAAATTACCCACTTGGTTTTAATGGCGAGATTAATGACGACTCAGATGAGTTATTTTTATATCGTTCTGAATTTGTTTTAAATGGCCGCATGACTCAGCTGTTTATCACCATGCCAGCTGAAAATATTGAATTAAGCAAAGAACAATGGAATGGAATAAGTGGATTTATCATCGTGTTTACGTTCGGATTAATCCTGTTATTTAGTTTTGCTATTTTTAAACTTTTTAGGCGTTTAATCGCACCAATTAACCAATTAAGTATGCAACTTGGACAAGCTTCACCGCCAACAGAGTTTACTGTTAGCCAAAGCGCTACTAAGGAATTTGGTATTCTCACTGATAGTCTTAACCACTATCGCCAGCAAATTGAAACTTTAATTAAACAGGAGCAAGCATTTGCAAGGTATGCCAGCCATGAATTGCGTACGCCACTGAGTATCGTTTTAGGCTCTGTAAAACTGCTTGCCCAAAAGCCCGATGCAGATTTTCAGCTACGTCAAAGAGAGCGCATAACCCGCGCAGCTCAAGACATGCAAAACACGGTCGAGGCGTTACTTAATATCGTTAAACAAGAAAAGTCAGCTAATGCGAACCCGCCGAGGCAATTAACAGAGCTAGAATTAGCTCAAACACTTGAAACAACGCTTAATCAGGCTAAACAACAAGACATTGAAGTGATAATGAATTGGCATGGCACACCGACAGTACAACCTAATTCTGCGGTGGTAAAAATGCTGTTAACCAATCTAATTAACAATGCCATTAACGCCCGCAGCGAGAATTTGCCCGCAGAGGAAGTAAGTTGGATTAAGGTTAGTATTTTCGACGATCGAATTGTTATCGAAGATAATGGCCAAGGGTTGTCTGAAGTAGAAAAAGGCCATCAAGGAACTGAGTTAGCAGGTCATGGTTTGGGACTGGTAATCATCGATACCTTATGTCAGCGCTACAATTGGCTATTTAACCTTGAGGAAAATCAGCCCAAAGGCTGTATTGCTACACTCAGCTTACCTAAGATAAATAATTAGATTAAGTACTTATCTTAGGTACTTAAATAAGAGTCTAGAATAAGCACCTAGATAAATTGACTAAGCTAAATACCTTTAATACTTACAACCATAACTGATACAAAGGCTGATTCACTCATAACTTAATGAGTGAATTAGCCTTTTAAAATGAATGAACGCTATAAACTCAAGCTTTATCGTTTATGAATAGCGCCAGATTTCATCACAAACTGTACATCAAGTAGTGCATCGATTTGGGTCAGTGGACTCACCTTCATAGCAATAATATCAGCTTGTTTACCTTGCTCAAGCGTACCTAAACTATCTGACATGCCGATTAAATCAGCGCCATTTATGGTAGCAGAAATTAAAATGTCTTTATTCGACATTCCTGCTTGATGCATCAAAACAGCCTCTTTGGCATTATCACCATGATGAGAAACACCGCTATCGGTACCAAATGCGATTTTGACCCCTTGCTTGTAAGCGTTGGCAAAATTATTTTGCATGTCATTGCCCACACGAATCGCTTTCGCTTTAATCGCATCAGACATGAAATTACCTTTTGAGTTAGCCATTTGTACCACAGTGTCACCCGCAAGTAATGTCGGTACTAAATAGGCGCCTGATTTTTTAAACAACTTAATCGATTCTTTATTGGCATAACTGCCGTGCTCAATACTGTCTACACCAGCACGTAAAGCGGCATTAATCCCTTCTGCAGCATGGGCATGACTGGCAACTTTTCTACCTAAAGCATGGGCAGCATCAATCACTTCTTTTAATTCATCGTTGGCCATTTGCTGGCCTGTGCCAGTATTGGTATCAGACAATACACCACCTGTAGAAGTAATCTTAATGACATCGGCACCGTATTTAATGGCGCGGCGAGTCGCACGGCGACAATCATAAGGGCCATCGCAAATGGTCTTTGATGTCAGCATATCTAACAAATCAGGGCTTTTCCCATCAACATCACCGTGGCCGCCAGTCACCGAAACACCACCAGAAGCAACAATACGAGGCCCAGCTAACCAACCTTTATTAATGGCATCTCTAAGGGCATAAATCTGTTCAGGTTTGGCACCTAAATCTCGTACTGTGGTAAATCCAGCCATCAAGGTTTTATTAGCAAAATAAGCACTTCTCATCGCCACGTCGGCATCAGACATTCTTAAAGATTCACTGTCATTATTGGGCCCAAGTTCACCTTGAAGGTGCACATGCATATCCATCAAGCCAGCCATAACAAATTGCTGTTTTAAATCGACATACTCAATCGTGTCAGCTGGTGTTAATTCATTGTCGTTTATTTGTATAAAGCCTTTTTCGACAGCAGAGATTTTGCCATCTTTAACCACAACCGAATGATTTTTCAGTGTGGATTTACCAGCTACAGTTAATAGTTCACCGGCATGAATCACTTTATAGTCCGCCGCAAAAGCTGCTGGAGACATACCAATGGTCAATAAAAAAATAGTTGCGTTGCCAGTTGCTTTTTTATAAGCCGTAAGCGTTGATTTCAAGCCCGTTAAAATAGAAGCGTTACGCGTTGTTTGAGGCATATTAATCCCTGAATGTGTTTCATTGTCCTAAGTTATTAACATGCCTAACTTAAGGGCGCTTTACAATCTTGCTAATAAATTTTTATTTAACATCAAGCTTCGCAACAAGCTACGACCTCACATCAACGCTCCACCAACACATCGATTAAGCCTTACTCAACCGCAAAGCAAGTAAACCCAACTTGCTAGATCTCGAGCACATTACATAAGTAAATTTAACATTTGTAATTGATTAACCTAAGCCTTTGCTATATAAAACATTTAAGATTTTCATCAGGGAGGTTGAAAGTGACTGAATCTGTCAAATCTGACAAAAATTATGCAATTGCAGTTATTTTATCGGGAATTTTCGGGATTTTCGGAATTCACCATTTCTATTGTGGCCGAATTTTGCATGGTTTTTTTGATTTAACACTAGCCATTGTTGGCATTACGTTATTGCAGTTTGAAGACGTTACGCTCACCCTGATCGGTGCAGGTCTTATTTTTATTGATGTCATTCACACAGTTGTGGTGACATTTATGCTTCTCGTTGGAAGCTACAGAGATGGAAAAGGCAAATTAATTGCTTATCCGGGACAAAAAATATAATTAAGGGATTTATTTATGTCAGAAGTTCAAACTGCTGAAGCGCCAGTACAAATCAGCGAAAAAGGTTTCGTACCAACTTTACTATTATGTTTCTTTTTAGGTTCATTAGGTGTTCATCGTTTTTACACAGGTAAAATTGGTACTGGCATATTAATGTTACTGACATTAGGTGGCTTAGGTATATGGACACTTATCGACTTCATTATGATTGCAGTTGGTAGCTTTAAAGATTCTGAAGGTAACGCGATTAAAGCGTCGTAATGACAGTTCAAATCGCATAAGAATTGAGGCTGCTTAATGATATTGGCAGCCTTTTATTTATCTTAAACTCAGATAAATACTGAAACTCACCGCTTAAAAAGTAAAATCAATTCCCCAATATACTTGCTCAGCATCATTCACTGATAACGAAGTCGCATTCATGCCTTTATCTGATGAAGTAAAATTATGCTTTAAATAGCGAAAGCCTAACTCTGATGTCAATGCGTTGCCAAAATCGAACATTAACCCCGTTTGACCGCCAAACACATAACAACTGCTAGAGTCTCGATAAATTTGGTCAATGTCATTGAATTGAAATTCATGATCACTTAACCCTGCTGAGCCGCCAATAAACCAACTCACGTGTTTAGCTTCATCCAAAGAAAACAATCGGTCATACGATACGAGTACTCCTTGATGATGGTTCATATCATCAGAGTTAAACGAGTAAGTACCATACAAACGGCTAGTGTCGCTAATTTTTAAGCCATTTTTAATTTGATAATTTATGCCGCGTTCTTGACTACTAGATAACTCTGAAGCAGACGAATTACCATGGTGTTGATACCCCACTGTTCCGCCTACAATGGTGTCAGCAGCATAGGAAATACCGGGAAATAAGCACATCACGATTACGTTTTTGAGCAAGCTAAATCGAGCCATTTATCCTCCGGCTTTAGCAATAACTACTTTATTATTTACCGAAGTAAGGTGAAAAAATGTCGTTTAGCTCAAAATTCCAATTGATAAAATACCCAAAAGGTAAAATTGTTCGGAATTTGTGATCTGCTTAAAATTTAATCCGCCATTAAATAAAGCTTTCACGCCTTATTCCATGTCAAACAGGCACAAAAAAGCCGCTCGAAGCGGCTTTTGTCATCAATACGATATGAGCAACATTTGTGCTCAAGTCAGTTTCAAAGCATCACTGTCGTTTAATTAGCAATTTTTAAATCGGCTTTATCTGAAATTAAGTTTAAATCAAAATCGAACTCATCTACGCGGATAGCACGTTCACGCTTTAGGTTATAGTCTTGCAGCAACTTGTGCTCATCAGCACTCACAACTTTTGCTTCTAGTGCATTATCCAGTGTAATTGAGAAGCGAACACCCGCTTTAAATACACGCTGTTTAAGTGCTTTTTTGACTTTAGAAAGCAGTGGTAAACACGCCATCTTAGCTAAATAAGCTTGCTCATTGATGTAGTTACCATCACCAGCAACAGGCTTGATTAAGTGAGTTAACTGCTTTTTAAATGCAGTGTCTAGCTGAGCTTGCTCGGCTAATTCACGTACCAAGTCGTCATTTACTTTGACCATTTTACCTGAGTAAGTCATGGTGATTAAACGCATGAACTGACGCGTAGGTGCAGATGGGAAGTTCTCTAAAAACGCCAATATAGCTTCTTCTGCTTTACATAAAGACCAACGTGTTGCGTATTCAAAGTATGGTTTAGCTTGGCTGCGTTCACCCGCTGACACTTTTTGCTCGTAGAAACGAATCGATGCCATGGCTGCGTATAGGTAACTCATTACATCACCTAAACGTGCCGACAGCATTTCAGCTTGTTTAAGCTTGCCACCTAGTACCAATAGTGAGAAGTCAGCATAAACTGCCAGTTTTGAAGCCAATTTATGAACTGATTTCTCATAACCGACCACTTCAGGCAATGTAGACTGAGCTGGTGCAGTAAATGGCAAAAGGCCTAATTTAAATGCACGTAAGCTGTTACCTACACTGTAACCAATGGTTTGTCTAAAGATGCGATTAAAGGTTTTATCTGCATCACTTGCGTCGCTATGGATAGATTCAACCATGCTTTGTAAATGTGGATGACAACGCATTACTCCTTGACCAAAAATCATCAAGTTACGGGTAAGAATGTTTGCGCCTTCAACTGTAATCGCAATTGGCTGAGCAACATAACCTGACGCTAAGGTATTTTGTGGGCCGCGTTGAATCGCTTTACCCGCTTGGATATCCATTGCTGAATCTAAAATGTCACGACCAAGTTCAGTCATATGATATTTTGCAATCGCAGTGACAACCGACGGTTTTAAGCCAAGACCTAAGCCTTCTGTGGTTAATACACGCATCGCTTCTTGCAGGTAAGTTTTACCAGCAATATCAGCAAGCTTTTCTTGAATACCTTCAAACTTACCAATCGATAAACCAAACTGCTCACGTACCGCTGCATATTCAGCAGAAGATTTAAATGAGCATTGGCTCACTGACACACCTAATGCCGGAAGTGAGATACCACGGCCTGCGCCAAGACAGCTCACTAGCATTTGCCAGCCACGACCAATTTTTTCTTGGCCACCAATAATAAAGTCCATTGGGATAAACACGTTTTCGCCACGAGTCGTACCGTTATAAAAACGACAGCCCATAGGATCATGACGGTTACCCAATTGCACACCTGGGTGAGCTTTAGGGATTAACGCACAAGTGATACCAAGTTGCTCTTTACCACCCAGTAAACCTTGTGGATCTTCAACCTTAAATGCCAAACCTAATACGGTCGCAATAGGCGCTAAAGTAATGTAACGCTTATCCCAAGTGACCGATAAACCTAGTACTTCTTTACCTTCGTACTCACCCATTGTCACTGTACCGATATCAGGAATACCGCCAGCGTCAGAACCTGCTTCTGGGCTTGTTAGGGCAAAACATGGGATCTCTAAGCCATTGGCTAAACGTGGTAACCAAAAATCACGTTGGCTATCTAAACCGTAATGCATCAATAACTCACCAGGGCCTAGTGAGTTAGGTACCATAACCGTTACAGCTACAGCAGAACTTTTAGCGGCAATGGTCGCTACAATAGTAGAGTTAGCATAAGGACTAAACTCTAAACCACCGTATGACTTAGGAATAATAAGCGAGAAGAATTTATTTTCTTTAAGGAAGGTCAATACATCATCTGGCAAGTGCTTACCATTTTGAATATCAAAATCATCGACCATTTCAATCAATGTTTGCACAGGACCATCTAAGAAAGCTTGTTCATCAAGTGATAACGTTGCATTAGGAATATCACGCAGCGCAGCAAAGTCTGGAATACCTTGATAAATTGAGCCTTCTAACCAAACATCACCCGCATCAAGCGCTTCTTGTTCAGTCGTTGAAATACTCGGCAAAACTTTTTTAAATGTTGTTCTTATGCTCATAGTTATACACTCATCAGACCAGAATAATAGTGTGCATTACGTCACAAAAAACAAATTAGATCAAATATTCTAATTAAGAAATAAAGCTAATATTTACAGTAACAAAGCAGTGTTTAAAAATAATTATCGTCAATTCATGAACTTACACGTGTACGCTGAAGCAAAAAATAATTTAAAAATTTATACGCTCGTTTGAATTTTAATAAAAAATCATCAATTTCAGGTCCAATTTCAAACTAACTTGAATTCAATTAGGGCGACTAAAAATGCTAACTTTGTTGTAGCTAAGCTTATCTGTCATGATTTAAAAACCTAACCAGAATTGATAAAAGAATTGATAAAGAAGAAGGTCTTAATATGTGCGGCAGAATGGAAGTGTTATTGGATGGAATGAAAGGCTTACTTGACCAAGTCTTTGATGAACCTTTAAGTATTCAAACAAACCTTGATTTAAGACCCTCTGACCCAGTTACTACCCTAAGCTCTTCACAAGGCAAGCTTATGGCCACTCAGCAAAGCTGGGGCATACAACCCACATGGTCTAAAAAACTCATCATTAACGCCCAAGCTGAAACCGTTGCCGACAAAACCACATTTGCTAGCGCCTTTAGTGAGCACCGCTGTATTATCCCTTGTAGTGCATGGTTCGAATGGCGAGATGAAGGTCAAACTAAAAAACAAAAGTACCGCTTTTCACATGCCGTCGATAAACCACTGTTTATGGCTGGCATCATATATCCAGAGCAGCAGCAATTGGTTACGCTAACGATTGTTCCCAATGAAAAATGCGCAGAATATCATCATCGCATGCCCCTGTTTATTCCTTCGAGCGCCATTGATAGTTGGCTTAATGACAAGCCTCAGCAGCTCAATCCATTAATGCAAGCTTTGCCTGATAAATGGATCAAGGTATCAGCAGTTTAAGATTTATAAATTGCGTTCATCTTATGTTCATCTTATGACATTTATACTGAGTGTGGTCATCAATGATGCAGTGTATTTTCGATGGTCAAATCCATTTTAAAAAAATTAGAATTTTATTAAGCAGATCACAACCTTGAGAATTATCTATGTTAGAAAATGCAAAAAGGTGGCTTTAAAAGCTAATTTAAGTTCCAATTAACCTAAATCAATAAAATGGTATCTAAGTAAAGCTGCTAAAGTATCTTAAAGAGTTCGCTCTTACATGCTTAAGATTGCATTACAAATACTAAATTTAAAATGTGCTAACCAATATTCAGTGTCCTTAGTTATTAAGTAACGGATTTATTTGCATTAAGAGATGTGATCATTGAGTCAGCGCGAGTTGTTAGGGTTCAACCTAACATGGGCGATACAGCCCCTTAACTGATGATGGAGTTACTATGAAATATTTAGCTATGATTGCTGCACTTATGTTTGCAAGTTCTGCTTTTGCTGTTGATTGTGTTGATTGTCACGAAGCAATCAATGTTGAAGAACATGCTGAAATGGAAGCAAACATCGAAACGTGTAATGATTGTCACAGCTTTGCTGACGCTCACGAATTAGATACAGATCTACATACACCAGATCTAACAATCACTGAATGTGCTGATTGTCACGGTGTAGACTAATACCTTAAGGTATTTTAGTCCTTTAACCTTGATTTAAGCGCTGCATTTGCAGATTGACCATTACCAGATTTGGCCAAGCTAGTTCACTAAATCAAGCGTTAACCTCTCTGTAAGAGAATAAAAAACCAGTTGATCGCTCAGCTGGTTTTTTTGTATCTGTTTTTTAAGTTACAAAATGCACCATAGACAAAGCTAACCTAAAGCACTCACCACGGCATCTAAACTCGTTTGCGGGTTCAGGTAATCAAGTGGAATACCTAAAGCTTTACCATTCACTTTAAGCACCAGTGAAGGAAACCCTCGAACAGGCAGTTGGTGCACAGCCTCTAATTCTGATATCAAATCCAGATTAACTTCTTCAGATAATAGCCGTTCTGTAAACGCCGCTTGCTCAATACCAATACTTACCGCTGCATTAATCAATGTATCATTATCGGATGGGTTCTTGGCTTGCAAGTAATAGGCTTGCTGAATAGCTAAAATCATCGCTTGTTCAAGCCCATATTCACGAGCAATTAAACACGCACGACACGCAGGATATGTTGAGCGCCTAGGCTGACAGTCTTGCCAAAAATCATAGTTAAACTCAGTGCCCAGCTGCGACGCTATCTTATGCCATGTTTGCGACAAAAATTGTTGCATTTCTTTTGGCATAGCTACATCAGAATCTGGCGCTAATCCACCGAGACGATACTCGATAATTAACTCAGGCAATTGCGCGGTTAATTGCTGCTGTAAAGCAAGCCATGTAGGTCGATAACCCCAACACCAGCTACACATAGGATCGTAAACATAAATTAGCCGTGCAGAATCAGTCATAACTTACTCTCTTTAAAATATTATTTTTATTATTGTTTTCATTTTTTAACAGCCTACCCGTTAAGAAAACCCTCTCTAAACTTACGCTTATCGATTTATATGCATTAAGTTATCTTATCGCATTTTACAAAGTTAAAACTCATTAAGCTTATCTAAAACGTTTTAAAACAAAAATCATTCGCACTCTCTCATGCTCACTAATGGCTAGCTATAGCTTGCTAATAAGGATTCACGTTATAATTAACCTCAACATAATTGGAGAGTAACAACATGGCCAGAACAGCCGCAGCATTGCACATTTTAGTCAAACACAGACAACAAGCTGAAGATTTAATTAAACAACTTGAGAAAGGTGCAAAATTTGACGTGCTCGCTAAAAAACACTCTTCATGCCCATCAGGTAAAAATGGTGGTAACCTTGGCGAATTCAAAAAAGGCCAAATGGTGCCGCAGTTTGATAAAGTCTGTTTTACTGGTGAGCTTATCATCCCACACCTTGTAAAAACCAAATTCGGTTGGCATGTAATTAAAGTCTTATACCGTACCTAATTTTTCTATTGCACTTAATCTAAGCACTTAGTTTAAGTACTAAACCTAAGTACTGAGTTTAATTACTAAACCTAAGCACTCTCCTCACTTTAAGGCTTGATCCTGCTTCTATGAATAAAGTATTTATTATTGGCTTGCCACGTACTGGCACAACTAGTGTCAGTGTTGCACTGCTTGAGCATGGATTTAAAGTGGCGCATATCGGATTAACTAAACGTGCTTTTGAAGTGGCAGATGTGGTGTCTGATGTGCCGTGTTTTTGCGATTACCCGCAATTAGACAAGATATTTCCTGATGCTAAATTTGTTTATATTGACCGCCCTGTCGAGTCTTGGGTCAGCTCAATACAAATGCTTCTAACAAAAATGGCACCCAACCTTGCTGACAAAACAGGTACCTTTCACCCAATCCTAAAACGTTGTTTTAAGCAGACATTTGGCGACTTAACTGCTGATGACTTATTGGATGAGGCTCGTTTAAGGCAATGTTATTTCAGCCACCAACAAGCAGTACTAAGTTATTTTGCAGGTAGAGATGATTTACTCACGATTAAGCTAAACGAACCCAATAGCTTGCAAACCTTATTGCAGTTTATCGGTGTAAGTGACGACAAAATTAACCTGCATGGTACAAAGGATTTCCCTGTACTTAATGTCGGGACTCATGTGGCTAGTTGGGGCGAGTATAAGCACCCAAATAAGGTGAATACCAATTTAGCAGGTCCTGAACATCGCAAATTTTTTGACTATCAACAATTAGGTTTACAGGTTTAAAGGCTGATTAAATTAATCATTTGTCATTATGTAACTTGCACGCATTTTGCTATAACTTACTTAACTTAGACTACTAATTAGCAGTCAAACAATTAGCCGTCATGTCCGCTCACTACGTTTAGCCAAAATGAGAATACAATGAACTCAAAATCTTTGCTCATCGCCCTCGCCTTGTTAATCACTTCTCCAATGTCATTTGCTGCCAGCATATTAGATCTTCCAAATAATGTTGAAGTAAAAATGCTCAATGGTAAAACTTACGATGGTGATGACGATATCGCGCTGACAGAAGGCACTAACCAAATCGTATTTCGATATGTGGTGAATTACCGCGACAGTGGTATGCAAACTCAATTTAATTCTAACGCCGTAGTGCTAACGTTCGATGCTAACAATGATCAATATGAACTTGAATTACCTAGTATACGCAATAAAAATGCAGCCAATAAATTCAATAAACAACCGGCCATGACGCTAACTAATAGCCAAGATAAATCAGTTAGCTTTAAAAGTGATGTGTTAGTAAAAGAAGGCTTACAAATAGGCCGAGACTATCCTGAAGAAATGGCTATTTATAACCAAAGCCAACTCGCTGCGTCTGTGACAGCTTTTGCACCAGTTGTAACGGCACCAATAGCCGCCACACCTGTAATAGCAACAACTCAAGCGACACTAGTGACTGAAACTCAAGTAGCTCCGATTCCAGCAGTGGTTGTAAAACCTAAAACTATCGCGGAAGATCAAGCCGAAATCAGCGAAATGCTCGATTACTGGTATAACAAAGCAAACCAAGACACCAAAGCAAAATTTAAGGCTAAAATTAATCAATAAGCCCTGCTTTAATTAACCTTAGCTTTAATCTTTTACTTATCCTAAATTGATTACTGCTTACCCTAACCCATCACCAAACTAACCATTATTAGTGTTGGGTTAAGCCGACTTGGCAGTAAATTCTCATACATACGCTCAATCATTGTGACTCATTCTGACTCATTGCGACTAGTGATTAGTGATTAGTGATTAGTACCCGCATACTGTTGACTGCACTTTTGTAAATGCACTCTTGTAATGGTTTATGGTAATCGCTTTCTAGTAAACCATTAAGTGCACTAACTGATTCATTCTGCATTGCTTTCATATGCATTATTCAAAAAAACAGCTTTTAACAATTCAGTAACCTTGGTTATGATAGACAGGTCATTTTATAGGGTAACTCAACATGTCTGTCAGCCTTACCAAGGTTTTACAATCTAAGCTCACTAAGTACACGCTTGCCAGCATACTTTTATTTTCGTCTGGAATTATATTGGCGGTGTACTGTGTTTTACGACTCAGTATGCCTAACTTGTCTGATAAATTAACCACCAATGCTATTGCATCGCCAGTGACCATTGAACGCGATACCTTAGGCACAGCCATTATTAGCGCCAGTAACCGTATTGATGCCTCCTACGCCATGGGCTATGCGCACAGCCAAGACCGTTTTTTTCAAATGGATTTACTGCGCCGAAACTCAGCTGGTGAATTATCTGAAATTTTCGGAAAAGCCGCATTAGAGCTTGATAAAAGCAGACGTTTTCATCAACTTCGTAAACGTGCCCAACGTATTTATGAACAACTGCCAGAGCAAGATAGAGCTTCTTTAAGCGCATATGCTAAAGGTGTAAACCAAGCTTTAGCAGATCAAACAGTGCTGTCATTTGAGTACCTGCTGACAAACTCCTCACCGCGCGAGTGGCATGAAACCGATAGTTTATTGGTTATTTACAGCATGTACTTAGATTTACAGGGCAACACCATAAAACGTGATATGGCATTAACCCAATTACAGCAAGCTTTTGGCAACGACATGGTCGACTTCTTAATCCAACCAAGTCATCACCAAGCAGCATTAGACGACAGTCAAATCACCTTATATCAAGGCAGTATCCCTGAACTCGAAGAGCAGATTTTAATTAGTGCCCAGATCCAAGAGATTGAAGAACCGCTTGAAGTTGGTAGTAATAACTGGGCGGTCACGGGCAAGTTAACTGAGTCTGGCCGAGCCATGTTATCTGATGACATGCACTTATCATTTGCTGTGCCGATCATTTGGTATCGGGCTCAGCTGAATTATCCTGATGCATTAAAAAACAACACAATGCAGCAAATCACTGGCGTGTCATTACCCGGTGCTCCAGCTATTGTTGTTGGCTCTAACGGTAAACTCGCTTGGGGCTTTACCAACAGCTATATCGATACCGCTGATTGGATAGAAATTAGCTCTGACACTGAAATAGAGTTGGAATACGAGCCTATCGACTTACCTGAAGACCAAATTAACTATACGGTTCAAGTATCAAAATATGGCCCAGTAAAAACCGTTGCAGGAATTAACTACGCATTATCATGGGTGGGTCATACAGATTACGCCGTCAACATGGCGCTATTATCATTAGAAACCGTCGACAGCGTAGAGCAAGCAGCAGCGCTTGCCACTCGAATAGGTATTCCTGCACAAAATATGTTGTTAGCAGACAATAAAGGTAGTGCGGGGTGGAAAATCGCAGGTGCAGTACCATCACGTAACAATCCATCAGATACAGCCCAATCAACTACTGGTTACCAAATGGCTGATTGGCAGCAACAGCAAGCCGTTATGCCTACAGTGATAAACCCTCAGAATCAACGAATTTGGACTGCTAACTCAAGAGTGCTATCCACACAGGAGCAATTACGATTCGGTGATGGTGGTTATGCCCTTGGCGCCAGAGCCGCTCAAATTCGTGACCGGTTAATGGCAAAAGACAGTTTTAATGAAGATGATTTTTACCAACTACAGCTAGATAACGAAGCGCGCTTTTTAGTCCCTTGGCAGCAATACTTACTTAAAGTATTGAGTGAACAGCCAGAAAAGTTCGCAGAAGATATTAAGCTAATTGCTAACTGGGGCAATTGTGCCTGTGCAGACTCTGTAGGTTACACCTTAGTCAGACATTTCAGAACCGCTATAATAGACCAAACCTTTGCACCAATTGAAACCGAACTTAAACAACGTGACAGCAGCTTATCGGTAGTAAAACGTTATTTAGAAACTCCTATGTGGCAATTACTTGAGCAAAAGCCGGCAAGTTGGTTACCTAAAGAGCATGCTGACTGGCAAGCATTTTCAATCGCGGCTTATCAAACTTCAATCCAAAGCTTACTTGAGCAATACAGCCCAAAAGGCAAGCTTGCTGATTTACGCTGGGGCCAAGTTAATCAGTTAAAAATCCAACATCCATTTTCAAAACAGCTGCCACAATTAAGTCGCTGGTTAGATATGCCAATAATCGAAGGCTTTGGTGATAGCTTTATGCCAGCAGTGCAAGGTAAATCCTTTGGCGCATCGCAGCGCTTTATTGTTCAGCCAGGGGCTGAACAGGACGCCATCATGTCGATACCTGGCGGACAATCGGGTCATCCACTATCGCCTTATTACCGTAATGGTTTTGAGCAGTACGTAAAGCAGCAACACACGCCGTTATTACCGACTGAAATAGAACACACATTAGTGATAAAACCGCTAACAGATAATCAAGTGAAGCTAACCCACACAGAAATGAAAGCACCTTAAATGAAAGCACCTTAAATTAAAGCACCTTATGTTAAAGCACCTTAAATTAAACAGGTTCACACTATCATTAAGCAATGAGCTACTCACTCGTTGCTTAATGTCTTTAATTACTGTCAAACGAATATCAATTAATCCAATACCAACAAAGCATAGATTATTTAAGCACTGACTTTTTAAGCGCTTATTCTTTAACGTTTATCATTAAACGCTTAACCTTTGACTCTGCAGGTAAAAGTTTAGGTATCTTATGGCAACATAGCTCACTACGACCGTTGCAACAGCCAATTCAATTCCTGCCAGTAAGCGCACCTGTTGAATATACTCATCTGCCATACCTATGCTTTCCATCCAAGTAACCATTTTAAATAACGCTGTAGCACCAATCACCATCGGAAAAGTAAAGGCGGCATAGCCTGGGCTAAACGGTAATCTGAGTAACTTAAAAAATGCCAGATAAATAATCGTGGTCATTAACACTGCAATGCCGAACAACAAGGCAATAATCACAGGTGAAGGCTCAGCAGTCACTGTTAAGTATCCCGCAAGCGATAAGCTAGCTGGCGCGGCTAAAATTGCCAATGTCGGCTTAGCTGCATCAGGGACTTCATGGGTGAACATCAATCGATAGATCATCATAGGCAGCATAATCGCGTAGGCAAACATGCCAAACACCAATGCCATATGGGCTAAAAAGGCTAAATGCGGATTACCTGAAAACGACACATCAGCAA
The DNA here is from genome assembly GCF_030252245.1 of Shewanella goraebulensis. NCBI lineage: Bacteria > Pseudomonadati > Pseudomonadota > Gammaproteobacteria > Alteromonadales > Shewanellaceae > Shewanella > Shewanella goraebulensis. Next base: position 1,259,996 of record NZ_CP126972.1, on the reverse strand, counting down.
CTATTATCCCAACAGGCGGCACAAACCAACTTGGTACCATATGATGCAGCTCAAAAGCTTTAGCTCGGTGATATAAAAAGCTCACTAAAAATACAATATGAAGCCCTAAACCGATTAACCATAAAGCATCTCCAGCAAATGCTGAAAAATGCCAGAGTGAGCTCGATACTATCATTGTCGCCATAGCAAATGTTGGTACTACGCTACCCACTACAGGATGTGCTAAATCGTCACGTAATGTATGTGTGTGGATCAAAAACTTAACCGCTAAAACGAGTAATAATATGCTGGCAATGATCGCACTAACCCATTGGCCGTAGCCATTTATATCTGCAAGGCTTTCCCAACTCCAGCCTAAACTAGCAATGCCTAATGCAAGCCCTGCCATGGGGGTGGGTGCTGCCAGTAATTTAACTTTGGCGGTTTGTAACATAATCACCTCAATGTCGTTGATCTGTTTGCTCAATAAACGTTGGAGCAAACAAGCTGCCTTTTTCAATTAAGTTGATCTTACGCTTGCCAAACGTTTATTTATATCTAACAATTTAAAACCTAGGTTAAGTAATACTTAACATTTATAGTAATAAGGTTAATAAACCTCTAAGGCTCGCGTTATGTCAGCACATATCTCGTTCAAACAGCTCAATGTTTTCAATGCGATTACTCAGCACAAAACGCTCACCGCTGCTGCTGAAACATTATTTGTCTCAAAAGCGGCTGTCAGTTTGTCGTTAGCCGAACTAGAAAAACAACTCGGTCACCCGTTATTTGACCGAGTAAATAACCGCTTAATCTTGAATCAAGAAGGACAGAAACTATTGCCGCTTGCAGATGAGTTAATTAACCGCTTATCACACATCAATAGCGTATTTAATGACAACCAAGAAATAACGGGACAACTACGGATCGGCAGCAGTGATACAGTAGGTAATCATTTAACGCCGAATATTCTCAGCGCTTTTAGAAAGCAATATCAGCACTCATCCCAAAGTTTGTTTGTATCTAATTCAGCCCATATCTGCCAAAAGCTATTAGATTTTGAGTTAGACATTGCCCTAATTGAAGGCATACACCATCACCCAGATATTATTTCTATCCCTTTTAGCCATGATCAAATGTGTGTGATTAGCGCCCCTTCTCACCCTTTAGCAATGCAAAGCACTGTTAAACTTATTGAACTTGAACAAAGCCAGTGGGTGCTTCGAGAACAAGGCTCGGGCTCACGAGACTGCTTTATGAAAAACTTATCACCTCATATTCAGCACTGGCACCAAAGCGTTGAGCTCAATACCACAGAAGCGTTAATTAACTCAGTCGCAGCTGGATTAGGATTTGGCTGCTTATCCAATATTGCAGCAAAGTACGCACTAGAGAGTCAGCGAGTTAGTAAACTGAATGTGGACGTTGATATGCCAAGAGAATTCTGGATATTGATCCACAAAGATAAATACCAAAGCCCTTTGCTAAAGACGTTCATGGAGTTTTGTGTGGATTGGGGAAAGGAGAAATAGCTATTGTTTTTATATTGGCTATGAGGTTAATTAGAGTATTTAGTAGGGAGTGAGCACCTCGTTTGGCTGACTTGCTTTTATGTAAATCAGTAAAAAGGGCAATGCGGTTGCTCCCTTTCATCGGCAGTGGATGAAGTGTGAATTAAGACTTAGTAAATCTCAATTGTTAGAACACCAAGAGTTGAGTTTTAAGTTAAGTGTGCTAAAAGTAACCAATAAAAACAACAGTACCGATATGATCGGTATTCAAGTCCCAGCAAACACCCTTACAACAAATGCCATAAGGAATCGCTTATTTCAAAGCATATTATTATCTTCGATGGTGTATGTAACCTTTGCAATGGCGCTGTCAACTTCATCATCAAACGCGACCATAAAGATTTGTTTGTATTTACACCAATGCAGAGTAAAACAGCGCAAAAACTAATAAGCAAGCATCAACTTGAAGATGTCGGTTTTGATTCATTTATTTTGATAAAAGATAATGAATATTTACTGCGAAGTGATGCGGCTTTAGAAGTTACCAAAGACCTCTCCGGTTTTTGGTATTTATTCTGGATATTTAAACTATTACCCGCCAGATTCAGGGATTACTTTTATCGTATATTAGCTAAAAATCGCTACTGTCTTTTTGGCAAAAAGGACGCTTGCATGCTCCCAACACCCGCAGTCAAAAATAAGTTTTTAGATTAACTGCTTAAACTAACCTCTTAGGTTGTCTGCTTAGATTAGCTTTTCAGCAAAGTCTCGAACAAGACTACTGGCCTTCAACAGCTTTCACAGTTACGCGTTCTTGGTTTGATAATCGAATTTGAATGCCATCAACTGTGGTGATGCGTTGGGCTTCAATGTCTTTTTTGCGAACTTGATAGCTAGCAGACATGGCTTCAACTGGAGAGGAAATCGTGACTTCAACGATGGTGTTATCGTCATACCAAGTCCAGCCCCAAAAGCCTGCAGAAGCGAGCATAGACACAGCGATCATCGCATACATAACAGCGCGACTAAAAAATGGCGAGCTTTCAACAGCAAGCGCTTCTCTGCGACTTACTTTACTTCCTCTTCCACTTCGTAAATACATAAAAGCACCCACTATTACTAATAGTGTGACTAAAATTTGTGTCAGCACGTTAAGATCCACCTATTGTTAATTCACCATAATTATACTGTGTTTTGATTAATTTAACGTTATCTAGCACACAGCAATATAATGAATTTATAAGGCGCTTAAAGAAGAGTCAAAATGTAAATGCACACATCCTTATGCGCAAGAGAGTGGAACAAGGGAGGAGTAATGAATATATTACGATTTAAAAATCGTAACGCAAACCAATACTGACAATTCTGTCATCAAAATCAGAGTATTGTTTCACATCAAATTCACCTATTTCTGTATGAACTCGCGTCGATTTTGAAATGCGATATTCAGCGCCAATCGCCCATTGGCTTACTTCTGGCACAATATCAGCAGCTTCACCTAATGAGTCATAAACTCGGCCTGCAATCTTACCCGTACCAGAGTCATCAGTTCCGTATTGCGCTTTAAGCAATAGCTTATCAATTTGGTATTTAGCACTGATAATAAAACCCGCACCATCACGTTGTTCCCAGTTAACTTTATTTGGATTAACTAACTCAGATGTTTGGTAAATCGACCCCAACATTAAGTTATTAATTTTGTATTGCACAACACCACGGAAGCCTTTGATATCTTCAACACCATCGGTATATGCAGCAGCTAGATACAAGTTACTGCTTTTAAAATGCTTGTCACCATAGGTTACTACAGCTTGGTAATTACCATTATCACGACGAATATCGCCTTCTTCATAGTAATTGTCCTCCATGATGTAACTCGCACCAAACTGCAGGTTATTCCATTTTGCAGTTCTATATAAAAGCGAGTCGCCCCAACGCTTATCACCAGCAAATAGGCGGTCATGCTTCATTGAATACATGTCCATAGCATCTGCTGTACCTTTGGCCATTTTAAATACAGGGTCAATACGACCTGCTGAAAGTTGGCCAAATGATGAATGTTTAATCCCTAAAAATGTTGGTCGAGAAGAAAAAGGATTGCTGCCTTTATCTTGAGAACCACCATTAACACCCACTTCTATTTGATAAAAAACACTAAAATCTTGATTAAGCGCGGTACTGCCTTTTATCCCTAAACGACTCCAGTTATTTTCTAAAACTGTGCCACTTTTACCGTTATGAGTGGCGCTACCACTGTCTGAGTTAGTGATTGAATAGTCAATACGACCATATACATCTAGACTATCAGTAAAACTATCTGCTGCCATAACAGGCGAACTAAGAACACCCATTGCTACTGCTGTTAATACACATTTTTTCATCTTGCATCTCTCTTCATCGATTTTGAAAAGACATGACGATCCTGACCATTGATTGTAGAACCGTCATCTCAATAAATTACGGTTTTTTGTGTTCTACAATCACGTCATCAGCACGCATTTGTTTGTATAGAATGTCAGCTTGACTTAGATATATATCCCAAGAATTAGAACGCTTAGTAAAGCCAGTTGAAGCATAGCTTCCTGAGTCACCGGTTGCTGGAAGGTCATTGATATCAAATAGCGAACCGCCTTGCTGTAAATGCGCATTCAATCCATCTATCATCACGTTAAAACCAATACGCGCAGGCTCTACATAATTAATTGAATCGTATTTAGACTGGCGGTAAAACTTCTTCAATGATGCATCTTTAATTTGCGCTTTTTCATCTGCAAAGATTTCATCAAAGTGGCCTTTTACAATTTGCTTAGTATTGGTATCTACCACTAAACGAAGCATTGCTGTTACGCCAGTCCATTGACCTTTTTTATCCAACAGTTTTTCAGAATGCTGATAGAACTTGTAATGGCTACTTTGCGCTTGAATTTGGTCATAAATCTTAGCTGTAAGCGGGATCATAGATTGCTGAATACTGTTAGATGCACCTGCAACAATATCAATACCCTGATACTTTAAACGGTTAGGTTGCTTAAGTTTATTAGCTAATTTAGGGTCGTAATCTGGGTTTAATTCGAAGGTTAACTTGTCTTGTTCAACCATCATTTTTTCCATGGTCAATGCAGACTGAACCCAAGCAGTACCTTTTTTCTTACCCATTGAGAAGTTGTACTCAGACATACGCTTAGGTACATCTTGGTACATACGGGTGTAGTAGTTAGGACGACCGCTCTCCTGAAACTCAGCTAGAATGACATCATTCTTATCAGCTGAACTGGTTACGATCGTCATGCTCCCCATATGACCTTGACGGAAACGTGCTTCTTCGTAGTAATAGTCACCACTGATTAAGCCCAGCTTAGGCTGAATCGACCACTTGAGTTTAAAGTCATCGTTAGCAGACTCATCTTTAGAACCGACAGATTCATATGCTGGCGTCGAGCCATCAGCTCTAGGAAGTTTATTGATTGCTTCAAGAATGCCGTTTGATGAGTAGGTTGCACCTGAAACAGCATCAATACCTTCATGGCCATTGTTTGCAACCACCTTTGTCAGTAAGCGTTCAGCATTTAAGAAAAGAGACTCAGTTTCGTTATGAGATTTGGTTTTTATATCTGTAATATTGCCATTACTAACATGTACTTCTAGAACAATTTGACTCTTTTTGCCCTTAGCTTGTACATCATGAACACCATCAACATATTTACCTTGAGGTGTTGATGTTGCACAGCCTAACGTCATTAATGAAGCAAGACTGATTGCGCTATAAATAAAACTCTTCTTAAAACTTTTGCTATTTATCATTTCTAATGCCTTCAACATTTATTTAATGACATACAGCATATTCTTATAAAAAATTACGACAATTGCGGAAAACCGCAGGTTTAATCAATAAAATTTAGAGTTATGATCAAGTTAACAGTTTTTAAGTAATAACCACCTTGTTTATTTCACTCGCAATAGAAGTAAGCAACAATTTTCGGCAAATAAAATGAATATATTTAAATTAGTATTATTAAGTGGATTACTCACTAGCAATATTTGTTATTCAACTGGTGCTTCACAAATTTTAAATGAAGCCATATCAATTACCGACAAAATAGCTGCTAAATATTCAGATGAAATACGTAATGAGTTTTATCAGTGCGATAGCAATGCCATGATCACTGTTACTGATAATCTAGCAACACTGCATACGGTCAAGTATTTTGGTACAACAATTAGTATTGACGTATTTAATCTTCCACAGGGAACTGAAAAGCAAGTGCTGTGTAATGCATTAAATGTCATTCAAGAGTACCACTACCTAGCATCTAACTATTCCACCTATCCACATGTCACAAATATTAAGACAATTAACAACACACCTAATGTAGTGCACCATATCGACCCGCAACTTTCTCAATTGATTGCTTCTAGTATTGATTGGCACGAAAAAAGCCATGGTTACTTTAATATTGCCCTTTCTCCCGTTATTGACTTATGGCGTCAAAAGCGCTTTGAATGCGATAAAAATCAGGGGAAGGATTGTTCTATCCCAACTAAAAACGCATTAGACAATGCCTCACAGTTTACTGATATTAAACAAATAAATTATAATCCAGACAAGAAAACGATAGTAATCAAGCCAGGTATGAGCCTTGATTTAGGCGGTATAGCTAAAGGCTGGATGACCGAAAAAGTGTTTACTCAACTTAGACTAGATGGCGCAAGCCAATTTATGATTAATGCGGGTGGGAATATTAGACATTTAGGCTTACACCCTGAAAACCGTCAATTTGTAACCGCCATAGAAGACCCTCTATGTAAAAAGTCTCAATACCAATTGCCGCAATGTGCATCTTTTGAAGGTCAGTACCATGAGCTAATTACCGGACAAAATATCACCGTAGTTTCCAGTGGTAACTACTTGCGTTACTTTGAGGTCAACGGAAAACAATATCATCACTTAATTGATCCTAAAACTAATTATCCCAAACCTGAAGGGGTAGCAACCACGGTTGTTTTAAAAGGCAATCAAATATTTGCTGATGTACTTTCGACAACATTATTTTTAATGCCTTTAGAAGAAGCTATAGAATATGTCAATAACAACAGCTTTATTGAAGCTGTTTGGTATTTAGATGAAGAAGGAAATAAAATAAAGTCAGACAACTTTAATAGTGTGAGTAAATAACAACTCAACCAAACCATTGCACGCACATAAATAACAAATATAATCACACAGCATATATGAAGTTTTAATACCATTGCGGAAAACCGCAATGGTATTCATTATGTGTATTAGATCACTTTACTCTATAATTAAATTATTATTTTTTGTACTCTAGTACATAATAGAATGATTCTATTTAATTGGGTGATAAATGATTAAATCTTTTTATGCCACTTTAGCTATGTTGATGAGTCTTATAGCTTTCAGCGCTTTCGCGTTACCAGAAAGCACTAATGACAGCTCAGCTTTCACAAACACGACAACATCAACTTCTACCTTAGAGGCACCAAAAAAAATATTTAGAATTGGTGTGCTTAACTTTAACTCTCGAAATACTGTTTTAAATCGTTGGCAGCCCACACTTGATTATGTTGCGACTCAAACAAGCCTAAATCTTGTTTTAGTCCCCTTAACACCCAATGAAATGGTACAACAAGTTGCGAATGAGCAATTAGATTTCATTATTAGTAATGCCCTCATCACTGTCGCATTCAAAAAAGACTACGGAGTCAGTAATTTATTAAGCTTGTTACCGCAAAATAGTGACTATCCAGAGCATGCTATTGGCTCCAGTTTAATTACCCGTAAAGACAGTAATATTAAAAAAATACAAGACATCACCACTATGAGGGTCATTTCCACAGATCTTAATGCTTTTGGTGGTTTTCAGATTATGGCGGGCCAGTTAATAGAACTAGGTATCAACCCACAGAAAGATATTGAACAGTTAAAATTTGTTGGTTTTCCGCAGCGAAAGTTACTGCAATACATAGTCGATAATCAAGCCGATGTCGCCATTTTACCAAGCTGTGTATTAGAGGCTGCGATACAAGATAACCCTCAACTTGCAGAACAGTTACAGGTGGTTTTTCCCCGAAGTTATTCAGACTATCATTGCCAAGTATCAAGTGAGTTATATCCTTATTATACTTTTTCAAAGGTGGGTAAAACCGACCATGAAACTGCCAAAATCATTGCTCAATCCTTATTGAGTATACAAAATTCAGATGAAGCAGCTTCTGCAGGTAAATACCAATACTGGACTGTTCCTGTGAAAGACAGCCATGTATTTGAATTATTGAAAAAACTGAAGCGATGGCCATTCGTCACCAACTGGACTCGGTTGCTACAAGATGCAACTCCCTGGGCGATTGCCATTTTCATCGGACTATTTATAGGTTACTTACACCATTTACGAGTGAAGCAATTAGTCGTTAAGAGAACTCAAGCGCTACACGATGAGATGCTGGAGCACAAAGCCACACAAAAAGCATTATTTGAGCAACAACAACAATTTTATAGAGCTCAAAGGGTATTACTGACAGGTGAAATGGCTTCTGGGATTGCTCACGAACTTAATCAACCATTGGCAGGGATTCGCTACTTAACTCAAGGGTGTATTTACCGGCTTGATGAGCAACAAACTGAGCTTCACACAGCATTGAACAAAACCATTGAACAGGTTGACAGGGCGCAAAGCACAATCAAAAAATTTAGGCAATTTTGTCATCAGCCTAGCGTATACCAGCAATGCTCTTTAGCAGAGCTCATTAGCGATACGCTGAATCTAATGAAACCAGATTTTAATAGATTGAAACTACAACCTAAGCTATCTCTAGATAACGTTACCATTAATGCCGATGCTTCTCTTTTACAGCAAGTATTAGTTAACTTAATTCGTAACGCTTTAGATGCCATGGAAAATAGTCACTCACCCCAGTTACTCATCAATGTCACTGAAGTAAATGAGCAAGCTCAACTGATTATCATGGATAATGGTATTGGGCTCAGCGAAGCTAAGTTAGAGCGATTGTTTTTTCCATTCGAAACATCAAAACCCCATGGTTTAGGGCTAGGCATGGTCGTATGTAAAAGAATCTGCGAAGAGCACGGTGGTAAAATTAAAGCAGTGAATAATATCGATGTTGCTGAATCAGCACATGATTATGGTATTAATGTGACTCAACATGCGATGCTATATTCAACAGGACTTACAATCATCATCAATATACCGATCCAAAGGCAAAATCATGTTTAATTTATTTCTGGTCGATGACGATCAAGATGTACTCGACTCGCTCAGTTGGATGCTCGATGGCTTAGGAATTAAAACTCACTGCTTCTCCTCTGCTGAAGCATTTTTAGAGCAAGTAGAATTAAGCCAAGCAGGTATTGTTATCTTGGATATTCAAATGCCAGGAAAAGACGGCATTGAACTGCTTCATGATATCAAACATTCTCAAAGTCCATTGAGTGTCATCATGCTAAGTGGTCATGGCACCATATCCATGGCAGTTCAGGCCATCCAACAAGGTGCAATAGACTTCATCGAAAAGCCTGTAGATGGGGACAAATTATTACAGCTTTTAAAACGCGCACAAAACGAAACTGAAACAGCATATAGTCACTTAAATCAACAAAGTGATATCAATCAAAGATTAGCCAGCCTAACTGCCCGTGAACACGAAGTTTTGCTTAAGGTTCTAGAAGGAAAATTAAATAAAGTGATAGCAGCTGAGCTGAATATTGCCCAGCGCACTATTGAATTGCACCGTCAAAAAGTCATGCAAAAAATGCAGGTGCATAATATTGCAGAACTTGCATTTATTATCGCTAAGTCAGAATCAATTCAATAAGTTAAATCGCGCTACTTTGGTGCTTCACTCATAATTGCATCTTCAATGAGTTGCTGTATTTGCTCGGGTTGATCAAGTGTTGCATCATGACCGCAATGTCCAACTCGGAATAATTGCGTCTGATAATACTTAGCTAGTGCCTCACTGCATTGCGGGTTAGCCAGTTTATCTTCATTCGCACAAATCACACTTACAGGAATATCGTGTGTTGATGAGCAATGATAACGAGCCGCCGCTAGAATTTGCCTTGCACCATTAATAATAGAAGTATGCTTTTCATCTCGCATCTTCCCCCAATCTCGAATAACGGTTTCATCATGGCCTTTAGTCATGGTGGTATAGCTTAAAACACTGGATTCAACCAAGCTTAAATTGGCCGCTTTATGACGCTGCCAAATGGATTTGAGCAAGGACTTAAGTTGAAAACGTTGATACCAAGGTGAAAGATTTCCAGCACTCGAATTAATAAGTACTACATGCCGCACTTGGTGCTGTCTTTGGCGGGCCATCTCAATGGCTATCATGCCACCCATAGACACACCAACAATCACTAATTGGCTATCATAATGTTGTTTTTCGACTAATTCAGTATCTATTTGATTCCAAATATCTTGGCAGTAATTACCTATGGTTAACGGGCTAGCTTGCCCTAACAATACGCCATTGCCGCAGGCGTCAGGCGTAATCACATCTATGCCCGCTTGACGTAACTGTTCGTCAAAACCATACCAATGACGTTTATCCCGCATTAAGCCACGTAATAATACCCAAGTTGCCATGACACACCTCTGTGGTTTGCTGTTAAGTTAACTGCAATATACAAGTTGTTAGTCTTATCGATTTCGCGCCCAATGCCGCTCGGCATCCACTTGTAAGCGGCCTAATTGTTCAGTGTCGATGTTTTCTAAAACATTAGCATAAGCCGCTTCAATCAAGAACTGCATTAACACCACATGACGCCTTAAAATACGGTGATGCCGATGGGTTTTCTGCGGATTAAAATAACCAGAAAAGTTAAAAATTTGCCTTGGGTTTTTCTTCACCCACGCCCAAGAACCCATTTCTAACGTCAATGGAATAAACGGTCTGTCACTTGGATTGGCCTTGGCTAGATAATCCCAAATGTCACCGTGGGTTTGATAATAGTGACTTTGCGGTGCAATTTTATAATGCCCATGATGCGGATAACCACGGTCGAACAATTGCTTTAAATGGTAGATATAGCCCATACCTTCAAACGGCTTTTTAGTATGAGCATAGGGAAACCATATATGGTCAGCTAAGCCAAAACCAGAGTGAGCATCTAATGCAGTGACACTAGTACTGGTTTTTTGTAACTCATGGACATAATCCACCAGCACCTTAGTTTCAGTCTCCATGCCGTTCTTACCTCGGTACCAAGGCAGTTTATTTGTTAATCGGTGACCGCCCACCAAAAAAGTTACTTTTTCTTCCGCATCGATAGGAGCATTGCGCATCAAATCAACATGATTACCATTACTGCGTGAGCCTTGTAAAAAGCCCACGGGGTTAGCCACTGGCACAAAGGATAGCCGCACTTCTTTTAATAAAGCTTGCAAATGCCTATCCCAAGGTAAGCGATTAAGTAAGCTACCTAAAAAAGACAACACGACTTGTGCGCCAATACGCTCTACCCCATGAACCCCACCTACAAATAACACCGTGGGGCAAGGCTTGTCTTGCAGGCCTAATTCAATTGCTGTGACAGATAATGATTCACCGCGGTAATGTAAATCAAGCAAGGATTGATGCCGAAACTTGCCTTGATGATGGGCAATCAACCGCTTAAGCGTATCAATTTCAAAACTATGCTCGAATGAAAATTTTCCCATTTCCTATGCCTACTTAACTTACTTTTGTCACCTTGGCATAAGGTTATTAAGGCAGTAATACAGCTTGATGACAAACACTGGCAGTCCGTTGAATGTTTCAAATAAAACAGGTGGTTAAATGACTCAAATCAGCGAGTAAAGTTACATTTCCCCCATACTCAGCTATAGTTGATTGCCATAACAAATTAAATTCACTAAATATTTTCATTTATTTTTTGCAACAGAATTTTCCAAAAGGACTCAACATGAAGATGGATTTTGAAAAAATTCAAATGCTGTATAGCCTTGAAAAAAGCTTATTAAAAACTGAGCTTAAACATCAACGCAAAGCCGCTTTTTTACTGGCCATTGCCATGTCTTTTTTTGCCTTAACCGTATTAGCGCTAAATGTCGCTATTTATCTAAGCATTGCTGATTTAGGCATATATGCACAAAAAGCATGGTGGTTAGTGGCCTTGAACGGCACTTTTACGGTTATTCCTGGGTTATTGCTGCTTGCCCACTCAAATCATCAACCTGATGCCGCTGCTATGGAAATTAGGGATGCACTTGCTGACAGTCTCAAAACGGAACTCACGACCACTGCTGAAGATGTCACCATTACGGTCGAGCGAATGCAGCGCATTGGCAAAGATATTAAAGCCTTTAGTGAAGGAGGAATTGCTGCATTAGTTCCTATTGTTAAGCTGGCTTCTGAAGTGGTTGCGAGTAAAAAAGCCGATACGCCAAAGTAACACCTTTAGCGCATACGACTAACTGCAATATGCACATGCGTTAGTAAGCGGCAATGTCATGATAGCTCTAGACTGTCATGTGCTTGCCGTTTACTGATGATGCTGGCGCGAATATGATCGTAAGCATAATTGTAAACATAGGCATAAATTGTGATAAACAAGGTCACACTGATATCAAGCCAAAAAGCCTCTATCACACTGATATCTATAATATAGGCCATCACAGGAATGGTCAGTATCAATAGGCCGCTTTCAAACAAGGCAATTTGTATTATGCGCTGTTTTACGGTTCTCTTTTCACGAGCTCCAATAAAGAAACGGTCAAATCCAAGATTAAATACAAAATTCCAGCCCATGGCGATAGTCGCAATAGCTATCATGGTTCCTGAAAGGGAAGCCAATTCATGTTCAGTAAACAACATCAATCCAATCACTGAACCAATTATGGCCAAAAACTCAAACAACACCGCATGAAACACACGCTCTAACGTAGACATATTAACCTCAACTGATGCTATAGATTCAGTTCTATAGCTGAAAACAAGCGAGATTATGGCAAGCTGAATCCATCAACAAAAGTTAACAGCTATCACGATTAGTGATACCTTTACCGCATTGAGATAATGGTTGGGAGCAGGCAATGTATAGTTTCGAGCAACTTAGAATATTTATCACAGTATGTGAAACGGGTTCATTTTCAGCTGCCGCAAGAAAACTCAACCGAGCTCAATCAGGCATTAGCCAAGCTATCGCTAATTTAGAAATTAGTATCAATCAAACCTTATTTGACCGAAGCGGCAATGTTCCAGAGCTGACATCTGAAGGTGAAGCACTTTTACCTGTGGTAAAAGCACTGATGCTACAACAACTCCATTTAGAACAAAAAATTGCCTCGCTTGAGCAGCAACATGAACATGAGTTAGTTATCGCCATTGAAGAAAGTCTAATTAGCCCTGCACTGCTGGCACAACTGGCATTGCTTGCTGATGAATTTCCTAACACCAATATTGAAATCATTGCCGAGTCCACCTTAGACATAGGCAAGCTAGTTGAAGAAGGCTGCGCGCATATTGGTATTGTGTATGCCGACGGAAAAATCCATCATCAAGTTGATTTTACTACCATTGGTTATACTCGATTTATCACAGTAGCAGCGCCAAACCACCCTCTTTCTAGTAAACCAAAAATTAAAGATATCGACCTGCGTCATCATCGCCAAGTCGTCTTGCGGGCAACCGCTGGTCAAGAGTTATGGTTTAGTAACGGAATTAGCTCGCAGCTGTGGTACACCAATAATCACAACACCATCAATGAACTAACCCAGCAAGGAATTGGTTGGGCAATATTACCTGAAGAAATGGTAACCAGCCCCATTCAGGCGGGTAAGCTCATCAAACTCGATATTGATTACGAACCTAACGGTTGGATAAATACTGTCGATTGCTTGTCTAGTCGTCGCCATCCATTAGGTCCAGTTTATGAACGAGCTATGGTGCTGATTAAGGACTATATGAACCAGCAAAACTTACACAACAACTTCCAAATTGACCATTAAAATGCGCAATGCAAGGAGAATCGTATTAGGCACATCGATTATCCGCTACCGGCTTTTTAAGTAACTTACGCTGCAATGTGCGTCGATGCATACCCAGCACCCGAGCAGTTTCTGAGATATTGCCGTTATTATTCACCAGCACCTGCTGAATATGTTCCCATTCTAGCCTTTTCGGACTTAATGGTTGCTCGGTAAATTCAGTTTGAGCTCTGTCTTCATCTTCAATTTGTGCATTTAATGCATTCATTAACGTCTGAGTATCAACAGGTTTTGCTAAATAATTATCCGCCCCTAATCTAATCGCTTCAACCGCCGTGGCAATGCTGGCGTATCCCGTTAGAAGCACCAGCTTAACTTTAGGTAAAAGTAGCCTTAACGGCTTGATTAATTTCAAACCATTTTGATCAGCTATTTTCATATCGAGTAAAATATGACTCGGATTAAACTGCCTCGCCATTAGTAAACTTTCACTGGCATCGTCGCATTGAGCACACTCAAACCCTTGTTTAGTTAGCCTCCTTGCTAACGCTGCTGACAATGCTGCATCGTCTTCAATGATTAGTAATTTATTCATTTTGAGTTACCGGTAGCGTCACTGAGGCGATCATTCCGCCATTTGGGTGGACTCGTAAACTAAGTTGGCCACCTAAGCGCTCAAAGCTTGCATGGCTAAGTAACACACCAATCCCCATTCCTTTAGGATTGTTAGCGATATTATTACCTAAATCTGTTAACTGATTTGGCTCCATACCACAGCCATAGTCTCTAATTGTAAAGCTGACACTGTTGGGTTCAACTGCTGACACAAACACACTGACCTTCGACGTTGATGTGTGCTCTAAACTTGCTCTAGCACCATTTTCAATTAACGCCAATATCGCTGGCAATAAGCTAGTATCAGCCTTAACTCTAGTTGCACTAGCCTCGCTTTCAGCCTCAATATTTAACTGAGTTTCAGGCATTAATAATTGCACTTGCTCTTGTGTATCGCGCACCAACTTTTCAACACTAAGTGAATAAGACTTTTGCTGACGAATAGATTCGGTAGCGAGTCGCAGTTCAGCCAATGTTGTTTCACAACGGATTAACGCTTGCTGCATTTCTGGCTCAATATCGTTAGCAACACCCTCTTCAGCTAATTCATCTACTAATAGCCTTAACGTTGATAACGGTGTGGCCATTTGGTGGGCCATTTGCGCAGATACAGTGCCAAGTGCTAATAGTTTCTCTTGGCGTAATTGTGCTTCACGAAGGTAGCTAAGCTGAGCATTTTTCTGACGGATACGTTTGGCAATATAGCCTACGGTTACCGTAAGCACTAAGGCAGAAATGACGAAATTAAACCACATGCCTAAGTAATGCGAACTCATGTCCATGCCATGATGACGAATTCGATTTTCAGGCATAGTAAACATCATCAAACTATACATTCCTGTTGATAATAAAGTCAGCACCCATGGAGCCCATCTCGGCAATGTCACAGCACCAATAGCAACTGGGAGCAATAACAATGACACAAAGGCATTCGTCGCACCGCCAGTATAAAATAGCCAGATAGCCCAAAATAACGTATCAAGCACTAATGTCATTAATAAAATTGAAGGGCGATTTATACATTGAAACCGAAAGCGATAACAACAAGCCACATAGACTAATTCGAGGATAAATACATAAGTGAGCCCAACTGGCGGACGGGTTAAATCAAACAGCTCTGTGCCAAAAAATATTAACCCTAACTTGAGCAACCAGTTGATTAGTCGTAATAAGGCGAGTTGTTCTTTATTCTTGCCCCAGCTGTTATCCCAGTTTTTATGTAATGATTTATCTAAACCTGATACCTTTGCAAACATTTTCAGTGATGCCTTAATCGAAAATAGCTTAAATATATTCAGTTATTTAATCACACTCTATAGATTTAAAACGCGCCCTCTACCACCTTATTGCAATGCCTTTTAAAAGCAGCGCTAAAAATTATTTCACGCTAACAGAACACTATAAAACAATGACATTTTCACAACTATAAACACTTGATTTATTATTGTGTTCAATGTTTTTTACTCATATAATCCCGCTCACAAAAATGAAACAAAAATCACACCCCAAACCAACAACTTATTAAGATATTTTATGACTAGAATTTCTAAGTTATTATTAACCATATTAAGTTTCTTAATGATGCTATATGTACTGTTGGTAATAAGCTTTAGCCAAGGTTTAGAAACAATTCATAGTGATAATTTTCACCATAAAATCACCTCCATCGATGTAAGCGATGTGGTTAATGCCAATGCTGGCTGGGAAGCTTTGCTGTTTCTAGAAGGTGATATTGTAAAATCAGAACTTCATTACTTTGCTGTTTTAGAACGCACGGACCTGCACTTAAACGTGGTGCGCGTTAAAGATGTGTTTAGCGAGATGATGATGTTCAGTAATATGCCGTTATTGTTGATGGTGTTATTAGCTTATGCTATTCCATTTTATATTAAGTCTCGAATTGCTCGTAAAAACAATGCATCGCTAGATTTCATCAATAATGAAACCGACAAATTGCTGGCTAGTTTTAACATTCAATTACCTCCAAGTAAGCAGCCTAATACCCTGTCGCAGATAAGCATCGCCCTCAATGAGCTCAACAAACATGTAAAAGCCCAAAATATACAAACTCAGTTAAGTATTTATCAAGATAAGCTTACAGGTCTTATAGACAGGCATGCATATCTAGAACACCTTGAAAAACAACTGCAAAGAGCTGAAGAAGCCGGAACTAGACAAGCACTACTTTTCATTGACTTAGACGGCTTCAAACAAGTGAATGATTCATTTGGACACAGCTTTGGTGATGAAATCCTCATTCAGGTCGCTCATAGGCTCCAAACCGTTGTCCGTAATAACCAGCTCAGTAGAGTCAGCGAGTCATTTGAGTTAGAACTGAACTTATCCCGTTTAGGTGGTGATGAGTTTTCTATTTTTATTGAAAATATTCCCGATAATTTACGCGCTGTTGAAGTGTCGAAAAATGTCTTACAAGAAATCGAACGTGATTTTGTACTGGGCAATAAGGTGATTAAAATTGGTGCCAGTATTGGTATCGCCACTTTTCCTGATAGTGCATCAAATCCTAATACATTATTACAAATGGCCGATGTCGCCATGTACCGCGCCAAAACTGATGGCAGAGGTATCTTCCGTGTATATTCCCCTGAAATGGGCAGCAAAATTCGCCGTTTCCATTACCTTTTAGAGGAGATGCGTTTGGCTATCGCTAGCCAAAGCTTTACATTATCTTTCCAACCAATCGTCAATGTTGACGATTGCAGTATCGATTACTTTGAATCTTTAGTCCGCTGGAATCACCCCATTGAAGGCCCTATTTCACCTGTTGAATTTATTCCCATTGCAGAAGATTCAAACCTTATACTCGAATTAGGAAATTGGATTTTATTTGAAGCGTGCCGTCAAATGTCAGCTTGGTATAACGCCGGCATGAACAAAGTTAGAATGTCAGTTAACATCTCAGGTGTGCAGCTAAAGCATGTGCCTATTTACGACTGGGTAATGGACACCTTAACAAAAACAGGTTTACCACCGAATGCTCTACTTCTTGAAATCACCGAGTCCTGCTTATTTCACGCCTCAAACAAAATCATTGAAGATCTAGAAAATCTACGTAAACAAGGCGTACTTATTGCCATAGATGATTTTGGCACCGGTTTTAGTTCGTTATCAACACTTGCCAACTTACCTGTTGATATCATCAAAATTGATAAGCTATTTATCGACCAAGCAACCATCAACCCAAAATACGAAAAGATTTTAAATTCAATCAGTGATTTAGGTAAGACCCTTAACCTTAAAGTGGTTGCTGAAGGGGTAGAAGTCGCCTCACAGTTTGAACTGGTTAAAAACCTCGGTATCCATTGTGTACAGGGATATCTTATCAGCCGCCCTGAATCCTCATACGATGTGGGGTCAAACGTGATTAAAAAGAACTTAAATCATATTGCATTAACTGGCACAGGGGTTTGTACACCTTCAAAATAACCCCTTTCAATCTTATTGAATCACTGAAGTAGCATCACTAGGTTTAAGCTTATCAGCCTAAACTCTTCCACAAAAAAGGACTGCCTAAGCAGTCCTTTATTCACACTAAGTTAATAGGCAATAATTATTGCGCTACCGCCTTACGTTTATTATGCATAATGATAAGGCCGACTAAACAAACAATGCCGACTGCGATACCAACTGGTTGGCTCATCGACTGTGGCAAGCCTAAGCCAATACCGGCAGTCATGATGTATGACACAGTTACACAAGTACCAATAATTGCCGGTAAACTCACAATCCAATGGAAGCTACCGCGGTCAAATAAATACTTAGTTGCTAACCACAATACACTGGTTGAAAGCAGCATGTTTGAGAACGCAAAGTAACGCCAGATAAGAGAGAAATCAATCTTAGTCATGAAGTAAGCGATAATCAAAATTGGAATTGCCACTAACAAACGGTTACGCATATTTTGTGGAATATTAAACGCATCAATGATGGTTAAACGCAATGAACGGAACGCAGTATCACCTGAAGTAATCGGGAAAATAGCTACTGCAATAATCGCCATAATACCACCAGCGACACCTAAGTAAGTGCTCGCCACTTGATTAACAACTAATCCAGGGCCGCCGGCATCAAGAATACTCTTAAGCTCAACGTAACCACCAGGGAAGGCTGCAATACCGGCTAATGCCCAAACACAAGCCACAATACCTTCTGACATCATTGCGCCATAGTACACAGGGCGAACGTATTTTTCGTTAGTTAAACAACGAGCCATAATTGGCGCTTGTGTGGAGTGGAAACCACTGATTGCACCACAGGTAATAGTCACAAATAGTAATGGCCAAACTGGCAATCCGTCAGGATTAGGCTCAAGTAAATCATTGTTGTAATGACTGTGGTCGAAATAGGCAAAAATATCACCCATTTCTGGCAATTGCGGTGCACTGATAAGTAGAGCAACTGCAATTGAAGTGGTCATCACAATCATTAATAAACCAAATAATGGATATAATTTAGTGATAATTTTATCGATAGGCAGCAAGGTTGCTAAGAAGTAGTAACCTAAAATCAATAACACCCAGAATACGTTGTTGGCAAAAATAGTGCCTTCAAAATAATCAAGGTTACTTAATAGTCCAGCTGGACTCATGATAAATACAACACCCACGAAGAACAGTAACATCGCGGTGAAAATCAGCATCACACCTTTAAAGTAAATATTAAAATAGTGACCTGCAATTTCGGGCAAACTCTTACCGTCATTTTTAATACTCAGTACACCAGAGAAATAATCGTGTACAGCGCCGCCGATAATATTACCTAGCACAATCCATACTAAGGCGATTGGACCATACAAAGCGCCCAGAATAGGACCAAAGATTGGACCTACACCAGCAACGTTTAGAAATTGAATAAGATACGCTTTCACAGGATGGACTTCGACATAGTCAACCCCATCTTCGAAACGTTTTTGGGGTGTTTTTACGTTGGGGTCAATGCCCGCTTGGCGTTCTACAAAAGGGCTGTAGAACTTGTAAGCGAGGATTAACAACGCAATACAAATAAAGAAAATTAACATTTTTTATAGTCATCCATACTTTGTAGGGTATTTGAATAGCATTGAGTGTCATTCACTTAGTGGGTTAGGTCAAGGTGCTAGGTGTTATACCAAAGTAGGGGTTGCCAGCCTCAAACCACTATTGCAGGAGGGATGTTAAATAAGTGTAAACCCTTAAAAGCCGTTTTATTTTGGCCACTATAGAAACAGCAGAGATATAAACTAGATTGATTGATTTTATTAGTCATTTTAACAACTTGCATAAATTTCAGCTAAAAAAAAACGAGAAATGTTAATACAAAATACTTTCAAAACAGTAAGTTTTGTCACTGAGATACAAATTTACAAGCCTGTTAATAGATGTTCAAAAATGAGAGGTAAGCTCATACTTTAAAGAGTGTAAATATCACTAATCTCTTACAGTTCTCCCTCGAGCCATACATGAAATAAATGTTCATGACTGAATAAGTCTTGGTTAAGTCATTCCAAATCGCCATCAAATTTTAATACCTGAATTATTCACATCAAGATTCCTTGCAAAGAATCACCGACAAATGAAAAGCTACCTTACCAATTTTAATTTAGGCAATATATTTCAGTTAACCCATTTATTCCTAGCTAATACTTATATAGATAGATGAAAAAAGTATAAGAATTAATCAGACCAACAACTAAAATTTGACTACATAGATATTCAAACAAATACAAAAGCTTAATAGAGCTTATATTACAAATAAGATTTTGGCGTCAAAATAATATTACCAATTTACATTATTTACTCACGAATTAGTTTTACAAATTGGTAACACGATCATATAACCAATAACACCTAATGCTTCAAATAGTGTATTACATTACTGAGGTCATTTTATGTATTAGGCAGCAACAGCTTATTCAGTTGCCATTCACTAGTCATAGAATGATCAGATCAAACTGCTGAGATAAAGCAGTCGATCTTGCTGAATAAGTTGTTAACTCAAATGGGGAAACGACCTAAGGTATAAAAATGATAAAACATCATAAAAAGCATAAGCTTGCTTCTATTCTAGCAACCGCTCTCACCACCAGCTTAACCAGCGGTTTCATCAATGCTGAAACTATCAATATTACAAACCCTAGTTTCGAAAATAGCTTTGAGGGCTGGACTGATATTGATCCTTCGTCAGTATCGGGTGTGGCTTATCAAGGCAGTAAGTCTGCAAAAATGTCAGGCAGTAACGGTAGAGTTGAGCAAAGCCTCACTATCGATAGCAACACTACGTACACTTTAACTGCCTACGTTGTAGGTGGAGGTAAGCTAGGAGTATCGGGCAGCGGTCTTAACGAATCAACCAACATCAGTAGCAGCGATTGGCAACAGGCCAGCGTATCATTTAATAGTGGCTCAGCAACTAGCGTTACCATATATGGGGAATACTTTGGTAATGAAGGTCGTTTTGACTCTTTCGAACTCACAACATCATCTGACACAACTGAACCTTCTGAGCCAACTACACCTGTCACTTGTACAGGCAGTAGCGCCCTATCCGTTGTAGCCGCAACAGATAACGGCACTAATGATGGTCACGGTCCGAGCAATACCATTGATAACAGCTACGATACTGAATCTCGTTGGTCATCTAATGGAGAAGGTAAAACCATTACTTATGACCTAGGCGTTCAGTCTGAAGTGAAATCAGTGTCTGTTGCTTGGTTTAAAGGCAATGAGCGTGCATCGTACTTTGATATGGAAACCTCAGCAGATGGTAGCAGTTGGACATCAGTCCTATCCTCAGGTCAATCAAGTGGCAGTAATGCAGGGCTAGAAGAGTACGATGTAACGGATACCAGTGCTCAGTTAGTTAGAATAACGGGTTACGGTAATTCATCTAATACTTGGAATAGTATTGTTGAAACCAAAATTAATGGTTGCTCAGATGGTTCTGCACCAACTGATCCTACAGATCCTACTGAACCTAGTAATCCTATCGGTAACTTAGATCCTGACTTACCACCATCCGGAAATTTCGAACTAGTGGATTGGACCCTAGGTGTCCCTGTTGATGAAAACAATGATGGAAAATCTGACACAATCAAAGAAATAGAGTTATCGAGTGGCTATAGCCGTTCTCCATATTTCTTTACTGCTGCAGATGGTGGCATGGTATTTAGATGCCCTATTGATGCCCCAAAAACTTCAACCAATACCAGCTACGCCCGTACTGAGTTACGTGAAATGTTACGCCGCGGAGATACCAGTTATAGCACTCAAGGTGTGGGGGGCAACAACTGGGTATTTAGTAGCGCACCTTCATCAGATCAAAATGCAGCAGGCGGTGTTGATGGCACCCTAGAAGCGACACTCGCCGTTAACTATGTCACCACCACAGGTGATAGTAGCCAAGTGGGACGTGTGATTGTCGGTCAAATTCATGCTAACGATGATGAGCCATTACGTCTTTACTACCGTAAACTGCCATCTAACAGTAAAGGATCAATTTATATCGCTCATGAACCCATTACAGGATCGGAGCAATACTATGAAATGATTGGGTCTCGTAGCAGCTCAGCTTCAGATCCTGCCGATGGTATCAGCCTTGATGAAAAGTTCAGTTACCAAGTCAAAGTAGTGGGTAATACATTAACCGTAACGATCATGCGCGAAGGTAAGGCTGATGTTGTTGAAGAAGTGAATATGAGTGGCAGTTCTTATGATGCAGGCGAGCAATACATGTACTTCAAAGCAGGTGTTTATAACCAAAATAATACCGGTGACGCAGATGATTATGTTCAAGCAACATTTTATAAATTGAGCAATAAGCATAATGGCTATGCCTATTAATCGATGACTGTCTAAAAGCTGACTCATTAAGAAAACGAGCATATAGAAAGGCAAAACTCGCTTAACAATACCAACGCTCTGTCCTCCCTGGCTTCGAACGTTCGTATTACTACTTTCTTCAATGAGTCAAGCTTACTTATTCACAGTCATAGTCTTATCATCAAAGCCGACAAGATCATTTGTTGGCTTTTATTACATTCACGCCTCAAGAAAACGCAAAAAGACGATGTTTGATATACACTTATTGGTAACATCAACATTGGTGTCAGCATCAACAATACTCAAACGTTCAGCTTGGTCAACGTTTTAGCCGATCCACATCGCAAAAGGAAATAATTTCACCAGACGAGACCACTAACATTTTCTCAACATGATAAAGTAAAATGTAACAGCCGCACACAATGCGCCATGAAGTAATTCGTGCATATATAGACTGTCGGAGATGAAATATTGAGAACACATTTACCTTTTTTAATGCCTCTAGTGATTTTGTCACCAATGACTTATGCCGCAGGCTCCCTCGATGATTTAGATTTAGAGTCACTGATGGCGATGGACATTCAAGTGACATCTGCAATGAAACGATCTCAATCCGCATTTGACACTGCCACCTCAATTTATGTCCTCAGTAAAGAACGAATTACCCACTCTGGCGCAACCTCTATTCCAGAAGCATTAAAAATGGTACCCGGCCTCGTTGTACGTCAACTTGATAACAATCAGTGGGCAATTTCAGCGCGCGGAGTTGCATCAAGATTCTCCAGTAAAATGTTAGTGATGATTGATGGTCAAAGCCTTTACACGCCACAGTTTTCCGCGGTGTACTGGGAAACGTTAAACGTACCGCTTTATGATATTGAACGCATTGAAGTCATTCGTGGCCAAGGTGGACAGCTTTGGAGCAGTAACGCCAACAATGGTGTGATTAATATCATTACCAAAAACAGTTTAGATACACGAGGCTTATATGCTGATGCCGCCAGTGGCAGCCAAGTTAATATTGATGCAAATATTCGTTATGGCAATGACATCAGTGATATAGGCAGCTATCGGGTTTATGGTCATGTAAAAGATGGTGACGCATCTGAAAAAGGCTTGGTACTAGAGCCTAATGATGTCACTCAGCAGTACTCGTTTGGTGGGAGGATGGATTTTTCAACCAGCGACCATTGGTCAGGTTTCGTGCAAGGCGATATAACTGAATCAAAATTGGGGCAAAATTATCGTGGTGTGATTGATGACACTAACCGAAACATCACTTTTACCGACAAACTAGAGCGAACAGACTCACGGGTCATGGCGCGACTTGAAAACAGAATGTCGGACTCAGCGAATCAAATGCTACAAGTATCCTGGCTTAATCAATCTGGCTCGCAAACTTACCTACAAGAAGAGTTCGAATCATTTGATGTCGACTATCAGATGAACTTTATTTATCAAGCATTACAACTCGATTGGGGTTTAAATTACCGCTACAGTACCATTTCTTTTGAAGACAGTTTATTCCTGCATAGCGACAAAGAGTTCGATAATCTGCAGCAATATGGTGGCTTTATACAAGCTCAGTTTGCTCTTATTCCAGAGGAGCTTGACCTTGTTCTCGGCACGAGAGCCGAGCACAATGACTTAACTGATTGGGAATACCAACCATTAGCAAGATTATTATGGAAACCGCAAGAGAACCAAGTGCTATGGAGCGCAGTATCTCAAAGCGTTCGTATTCCATCTTTAATTGAATTTAATGACAATTACGCGATTAATGGTCAAAAAGTCAGTGAGGTTTTGCCTTTTTCTACAGGCATAGAAGCGATTGATGAATACCATATTAAAACCTATTTAAACGGTAACGATGACGTTGAAGCTGAAACATCGTTATCTTACGAGTTAGGTTATCGATTATCACAGCAATCATGGAACCTTGATGTCTCGCTGTATCATACCGAGGCTGAAGACGTTGCCGTTATTGATATCAACCCTAATGTTGAACAGTTTTACCCGGCCCTTGCCCTATTTCAATCAGGTCAATTACAGCAAGCATTACAAGCCTTAACGCAAACGACAATTCAATTTGATATTGTGTCGACTGCCGACCTAACAACCCAAGGTGGCGATATCGTTTTATCTTGGGTACCTGCAGATATGTTTAACGCTGAACTTGGTTATAGCTATAACACCTTTGAGTACGACCTTCCTGAAAATACGTTTCCCGCCATTGGCAGAGACTCTACGACTCGACAGATTTTTGCTAAAGCCGATGTCCATCTATTTGACAGCCATAATATCTTTGCCACTGTCAGAGTAGAAAATAGCGATGCATACCTTACGGAAAACTACACCTTGTTAGATTTAACCTGGAATTGGGCAGTAAGTCAGCATTGGGGAGTATCAGTCACCGGGAAGAATTTATTTGCTGGTAGTCATCTTGAATATGCAAACCGACAAGAAACCTACACAATCCCCAACTACATAGATGAAAGCGTGCTGTTCAAAGTCACAGCTAATTTTTAAATGAATTAATGCATAAAATCACTCAGCTTCTGCATGTATTACTATTCTCATTTTTGCTATTAACTAGCCAAAGTGCAGCTGCTGCTGAGCAAGAATACGCACTTAAAGCGGGCTTTTTATATAATTTTGCCCGTTACGGTGAATGGCATGACAGCGCATTAAGTCCTGATAAATTTGTCATATGTAGCCCTGATGCATCATTTACAGAAACCGCCAAGTCAGTATTAAACCAACGCTCAGTCAATAAACGCCCGATTACTATTCGACATATTCAATTTGAATTAGAGCAAGTGAATCGATGCCAATTACTTTTCATTTCATCTGCGTCGCTTTCTGATTGGTTAAGCTGGCAAAAACAGCAAGACTATATTGCTGAAAACACAATGGTTGTGGGCGAATCAAAGGGGTTAATTGAGGCAGGCGGACATATTCGTTTTTTCATTGCTAGCGGTAAAGTCAGGTTTGAAGTCTCCCCGCAGCAATTACAGCAATCCGGCATCACTATGAGTTCTAAAGTACTGCGACTTGGTCGCGTGCTGGAAAGGTGATGTGATGACTAAATTATTCTCAATGAACACCATCAGCAAAAAGTTACTCATGATTTTAATGGGGGTGTCATTCGCCTCCGTTATCACAGTCACTTTTGTGTTCAGTGCTTACGAATTAACAAGCGCAAAACGAGAACAAATTGATGGGCTAAGTACATTAGCTAAGATGATGTCTCCTAATATTACTGCCGCGGTATTATTTGATGATCAAGATGCCATCAATGAATTAATTACACCTATCTTGCTTCGTGGTGACATTGTTTCAGTGACTGTGACCGATAACCAAGGTAACGTCATTGCTTTTGTCAGCCAAGAAACCGATGACTCCAATAGCATACTCAGCACTGCGCTAAATGTGACACAAATTAGTAATGCGCTGACATTAGATGGACAAGAATATGGCCAAATTCAAATATTAGCCGATGACAGCTACATCAACACCCGAGTGAAGTTTTACGGTCAATTTATTATTATTTTATTGATATTCGCACTCGGGATCAGTTTTTCAATATCGTTAATTTTACGTCGACGCTTTTTAAGCCCTATTTTACATCTAGCCACCATTGCAGAGCGAGTGTCTGACTCTAACGACTATAGCTTACGCGCGAAGGAGCTATCCGATGACGAGGTCGGAAAATTAAGCTCGCACTTTAACGACATGCTTGAAACCATTGAACAACGGGACAAACGCCTAGAAAGCCAAGTAAAAAGTCGCACTGAAGAGCTTGAAAGCGCCAATGAAAAGTTACACCAATATGCTTATCAAGATGGCTTAACAGACCTACCTAATCGCCGTTATTTTTATGAGAAACTTCAGTCCTTAATTGACACTGACAATATGATTTTCGCATTAATCTTTATTGACCTTGATGGCTTTAAAGAGATTAACGATACCCTTGGCCATGACTATGGCGACTTACTATTACAGCAAGTCGCTAAACGCTTGAAAAACTGTGTAAGAGGCCATGACACTGTCGCTCGCCTAGGTGGCGATGAATTCACATTAATTGTCGAAGGCATCAATGAACAGCGCCGTGCTAGCGAAATTGCAGAGGTCATAAAAAACAGCTTAGTGAAGCCAATCACCATTAAAGATGAGCAGGTTTATATTACCAGCAGTATCGGATTAACTTTCTATCCAAACGATGGGGAAACCATAGAAGATGTGGTCAAACATGCTGATCAGGCCATGTATTTATCAAAAAATAAAGGACGTAATCGCTATGAGTTTTTCTCGTTCGCTATGGAAGAACAAGCGCTTGCTAAAAGACGATTAACAGAGGAATTAAGACAAGCTGTAAAAGAAGAGCAATTCCTATTAATGTATCAGCCTATCCTTGATATTAATGGTTCTGTAGTCAAAAAAGTCGAAGCCTTAATCCGCTGGCAGCACCCTAAACTAGGCACAATAGAACCCGATGATTTTATTCCTCTAGCAGAAGAAAACGGCTTAATAGTCGACATCGGCAATTGGGTGCGTAAACAAGCCATTGCCGATGCAATTGAGTTTTATCAAACCAGCGGAAACGTCATTCAAATTAGTGTCAATACATCCCCTATCGAGATAGATCGTTCTGGCACCTGGATTGACCAATGGATATTAGACTGTAACAAGTCCAAGCTACCCCATGGCTCGTTTCTCATTGAAGTCACTGAAAATACCTTAATGACACCGGACTCATCAATAAAGCAGCAATTAAAGCTGCTCAATAACAATGGCATCAAAGTCGCTATTGACGATTTTGGCATAGGTTATTCGTCGTTAGCCTATTTACAAGAACTCGATATCGACATCATTAAAATTGATCGTTCTTTTATCACCAATATCACCACCAATGAGAGCAGCGCAGCCTTAGTCAGAGCGATCACGACAATGGCACATAACATAGGTGTTAAAGTCGTCGCCGAGGGCATTGAAACGCCTGCTCAGCAACAGTTATTAAAACAACTGTCATGTGATTATCTACAAGGGTTTATGTTTTCAAAACCGCTCACTAAAGCAGAATTCTATCGCCTATATGTAAAAGGCTGTGAAGATATCGTTTCATCTAGCAACAGCCTTTCATCCCATTAAACAGCTTCCCTGCCATCGCAGTAATGGGAACGTTAATTGACAAACCACAGCGTCATCACGGTATACACAGGGATCCCAATCATCACATTAAACGGAAACGTAATCCCCAAAGAGGCACTAATAGATAAACTATGATTTGCTTGTGGCAATGCGACTCGCATCGCCGCGGGTACGGCAATATATGACGCGCTTGCCCCCAAGACTGCAATTAAAATCGCCCCGCCACTTGAAAGCCCCATCAACACACCTAAACCACAACCTAACACACCGCCAATGAGCGGCATTGCCATGCTATAGGCTAAAATAAAGCTTCCAGCTCGCTTAATATCTTCTAAACGACTTGCTGCAACCATGCCCATTTCCAGTAAAAACAATGCCAACACACCATTAAATAAACTAAAAAATACTGGTGTAATTGATTGAATCTCATCGGCAGCCACAAACCCAATCACTAAACTGCCCACCATCAATACTATCCCTTGATTGAAAAACATTTCATGTAATAAGGCCTTACTAGCGTGTTTATCATTTTCCTCTTGGGCTATTGATTTTTTCTGCCTAAATAAACTCGGTTTAGCCAGCATAATACCCACCACAATTGCAGGCATTTCGAGTAGGACGACAAATAAAGGGATGTAAGCTTCATAGCGTATTTGCTGACTTTCTAAATACGCTACGGCGACAGCATATGTGCCTACACTCACCGAGCCATAATGTGCAGCGATTGATGCGGCGTCATGACGTTCAAACAAACCGATATAATACAAAATAGCAAAGGCTATAAACGGTAGTATCAAGCCAAAAGCTAATATGTATAAAGACTGGGTAAACAATGTCCATGACGCGTGCTCAGCCAATGCCACGCCCCCTTTTAACCCAATGGCAATCATTAAAAACAGCATTAAGGCTTGATAGAAACTTTTAGGAAAAGCAATTTTGGTTCCTGACAAGACAGCAAAAACACCCAACAGGAAAAAACCAATGTTAATTAACATAATTCGTTTTTATCCTTTATAACAGACTGAACTAAATCAGGTGTCTTTAGCTTATCTCGGCCTAAATACGCAGTAAAAAAGCTCAATAGAAACAAGCCTAACCCAGCAGCTATTAATCCTAGACCAACAGCGTCTGATTTTGCGACCCAAGCGCCAAGCAACATCATTAACACTGCCACCACCACACAAAACACCCATTGCCTATCCATCATGTTCACCTCTGCTCAATGATATTTATGACGGCATTATGACAACAGAATAAAATAGATAAAAATTGATATTACCTATAGGTCAAATAGACTAGTATCTATATTGATTTTTCAAGTAAGCTCACAAAGTAAATTGAATCGAAAAGTAATCGTTCATCTAAGAGTCGTTAACATGCAATCAAGATTACACGCCCACATTGGCACCATCAGGCAATTAGAAATTCTGTTAGCTGTTCATGATAAAGGTGGCATAAACGAAGCCGCTAAAGCATTATTCCTCACTCAGCCTACGGTCTCAATTCAAATGAAAAAGCTTGCAGAAGCCGTCGGTGAACCCATTTACCGTTTCACTAACCGAAAATTAGTCTTTACTGAAACAGGCTTAGAAATGGTCAAAACAGCTGTGGAAGTCTTAGACAGTTTTGCTCGTTTAGATATGTCACTGGGTAAAATGCGTCAAGGTCAGTCTGGTACATTACGTATTGCAGTTGTGACCACATCCAAATACTTTATTCCGCATTTATTGGGCCCTTTTTGCGAGCAGTTTCCTGAAATTGATATTCAATTAAATGTAGGTAACCGTGAACAAACCATTGAGCGTTTAAAGCAAGGTATTGATGACTTTTACGTATTCAGTCATCCGCCAATTGATAGTGATTCTGACAGCATTGAGCTGTTACAAAACCCATTAGTGGCCATTGCCCATCAAGCGCACCCGCTTGCTCAACAAAAACAAGTTAGCCTTAAACAGCTTTGCCAAGCACCGTTTCTGATAAGAGAAAAAGGCTCAGGCACCCGCCATGCGATTGAGGCTTTCTTTAAAGAGCATGAACTAAACCCAAACGTAAAGATGACTATCGAAAGTAACGAAGCAATTAAACATTGTGTGATGGCCAAGTTAGGGATCTCGATTCTATCAGCTCACACGCTGACATATGGCGGCCAAAATGACTTAATTCGTCTGCCAATTAAAGAGCTTCCGATAAATGCAAAATGGTTTTTTGTTTGGTCTAAATCAAAACGACAAACTGTTATTGCACAACAATTTTTAGAACATATTCAGAGTAATGGCAGGCAGTTATTGGAGCAAGAGTTACAACGTAATGGCATAGAATCATAACCCTTGCTCATAATTGGATTGAGTTAATAGATTAGTTCACGCTGTAGCCTTTACCTTCAAGGCAAGCTGCGCGAGCTTGATAATAATTCTGTTCACCTTCGACATTTGCAGCTTGTACTTGAGCTTGTTGCTGCGCTGCCTGTTGAGCAGCCGCCTGTTGTTGCTCTGCTTGTTGCATATTACTGCGACGACTTTGACGTCTAGCAGCGACTGCACCAATGGCTGCACCATTTTGCGCCGCATCACTTCTGTCATCATCCCCAAATTCAGCAATCATAGCTCCTGCCGCTGCGCCTGCCATTGCACCGCGCATACCAGAACCTCGTTCAGCCGAATCACTGTTATCAGGTGCAGCTTGAGATTGTGAAGCCACTGTTACTGTATGCGGTTGGCTTGGGTTATAGCCAGTTTGAGATACCGCCCAGCTGTTGCAACTCGTTTCATCAACAGCCTGCTGTTCACTGGTTTGGTTTTGCTGAGGAAAAACATACTGGGCTGCATAACTGTCGTTCACCGTTGAAAAGTTAATTGCTATAGCAAGAGCAAAAGTCGAAAATATTCCAGTAAATTGGACTAGCGACTTATTGGTTAATGTAAACATGTTATTTCCTTTTCAACGAAGTATTCGATGAACAAATAATCACCTATTTCAATTGACATTAGTTACCATTAAGCGCCAACTGTATTTATTTCGTCGTTGCAAGAAATGAATAACAACCAATCATGAAAAATATACCGAGTAGAAGAAAGGAAGAAAGGAAGAAAGGAAGTAAATAAGAAAGTAAATAAGAAAGTAAATAAGAAAGTAAATAAGAAAGTAAATAAGAAAGTAAATAAGAAAGTAAATAAGAAAGTAAATAAGAAAGTAAATAAGAAAGTAAATAAGAAAGTAAATAAGAAAGTAAATAAGAAAGTAAATAAGAAAGTAAATAAGAAAGTAAATAAGAAAGTAAATAAGGAAGTAAATAAGAAAGTAAATAAGGAAGTAAATAAAAAAGGCGTCAACCTTGAATTCATCAATATGTAGGCATAAAAAAACGAGTCAAAGCTCGTTTTCTTCTTATGCTATCGATGTAAAAGTGAGTTAGCAGAAAACCAATGCCGACCCCGCTGCAACATTTCTTATGGCAAGTATTTTTTTCCCGTGTACAAGGCAACATACATAATCTAGGCGTTTACACACACTTTCTTGTAATCTAGCTTTGATTTTATCAAGATCAATACTTTGTTCTTTATATCGATAAAACTTGTGTAAGTAGATTATTGCTAAACGTTTTTTGGAAACGGTTCCGACATGCACTTTATCAAGAGAACGAAAGTAATAAGATAAATACCTTCTCTTGCGCGCCGCTTGGTAAAAACGAGCAGAATCAATTTCACCTTCCCTGAACGCTAGAATAATGTCTTTTAATAAGCCTATATCAACCAATGCTCTTGCTATTCGGTGTCCTACACCAGGTAAACGATAGCTAGCATTACAGCTTTTAAAGCAGGCTTTATGATTAGCATCAGGTTTGTATAAAGGATCATAAATGATGGTCAAAGGCGTTTTGCACTCACTCGCATTGAGATGGGACATATTGCCTTTTTGCAGTTGAAAATGCTTCTCGAGTTTAGGGTCCCAAGGCGCTGAAGGCTGCCAATAGGTACTCACCGGCATTAACAGTAACGCTTTATCCAACTTTAGCGTGTCGGCATGAAAGGCGGTAGCAAATCCACCTTTACTCACGCCATAGCCTATTCTTTTCGGGAATTGCTGCAGCGCGAGTGACAATTTTTGAAGAAATTGCGCAAAAATGAAAGAATCAAAATAATGATCGTCCCCACCAATATGATTAAAGGCGATAATATTCATTTTCCGCTTGCTAAAAAATTGAAAGCTCCAAGCCTGCTTATCGGCATCAACTTGATCTTGTGTTAAAGCTTGGCAGTTAGGGGGGAAAGTCACCATCAAAGGTTCATTCGTATCAAAAATATGATACTGCACTAGTACATTATCAACTTGTAAACGAACAGTTTGATGCTCAATAAGCATGATGTTATTCCCAACTCAGCACACATCATTTTCACGAAAAAAATGAAGGAACAATATAATTTGTTGGCATACTACAAGACTAATTTGAGAATTAAAGTGTTATTACCTTTAATGTTAACCGAGGGTAAACTGTGTAAAAAAGCAGCGTAGGTAAAACGATTTTTTGTTAAGCCTTGCAAAGTTAAGCTCAATAAACAATCACATCCTCGCAAGCTTAATGACGCAATCAATTAATTGAAATTAACATTTAAAAGTCAGCTTTTATGGGGGTTTCTAGCCCAATGACAAAATAAGCCTAGCGATTGTTAAGTCACTAGACTCTTCAAATTGTTTACCCCTCTTTGCACCAAGCAATAAAAAAGCGAATCACGCCTAAGGCTAAAAATACCTGTACGAACATATTAAGTGAGGCGGTAATATCGAAGCTCGGGGTGAGATACAATGCACTCATGGTTAATACAACTAATAAATTCGCTCCAATCACTTTTTGAACCGCCAATTCAGGCGTTGAACATACCCGCCAAATAATCAGTAAATTTATAAAATAGAATGCCGCAAGCTGCCAGATTTCAGTCAATGCTGGCATGATGAACGTATATTGTAGTAGCACTAACGTGCCTGATACACACATCCCTACCAAGGCTTGATTAACAATGAACTTTGGCATAGTAACAAGGTTTATGGCGAATACAGCCGCTAACATGGGGAACATATAACCATTTGGCAGCGGCAAATATATCCATAAAGCAAAACTGGCCATTAGCGACACCATCACAATCGCCGAGTCTTTAAGCCGTATTGATAATGGTGTTGGATTATTCCATTGCTTAATAACATGTTGCCAATGACTCGTAACTTTAATCTTTTCGACTGCATCAAAAGAATGATTCAGTTGGCCTGCTGACTTGTGCAGCTCACGCCTTGCCTCTCTAATTAAACTAACCGTGTCACTGATTTCAATTAGCTGTTCATTCAGTTCAATAATGACGGCTTCATTCGCAAGTTCACTAAGTAAAGTGCTCCCCTGTTGATGTTCAGAGTCAGATGGAAGCGCTGTGTTATTCACTAATGGCGCCGCTTTGTCTAACCAAGCTTGTAATTTAACAATGGCTTCATCGCTAGCAAGAGTCAGTTTTCTCCAGTGCTTACGCTGTTGTGACAGCTGATAGCTACCTGCAGCAGGTAAATCTAAAATTAAACTGTGAGACTTAATGTTATTCGACATTGCCAATAATCTTGCTTGATAGTCAGCTACTGTCTCTTGGGTGTAGGCTCTTTTACCACTGACACATTCGGTCAACTCCACCACCAAATCATGTAGCCCCTTTGATGTGCTTTTTTGCTGCTCGTAAAACTCTACCTCTGAATTCATTGGCCATAAAAATTGATATACCAATGAAAATACAACAACTCCTAGTATGGTTTCTTGTAGCCTTAAAAAGATAATCTTGACTGATATTGCATCATCAAAGCTGCCCATAAAGCTTATTAATGCACAGACAATAAATGCGATTCTGAAAAAGTAACCATTCTTACGGTCATAAGACATCGCAGTAAATATGCCAGCCAGTAGTATAAAACTACCAATAAACAGGAATCGATCTTGAGCAAAAAAAGCAACCAAACCAATCGCCATACTGGCACCAACAAGTGTACCTAAAATACGGTTATGCGCAGCTTTAATGGAGTGGCTAAATGATTCATTTGACGCTAAGGTCACGACTGTGATGGCCGCCCAATAGGGTTTGTCCCAGCCAAAAAATATTGCCAGTACAATTGCGCTGGTAAAGGCTAACGAAACCTTAATCGCTTCTTTCATTGCGCGACTTAACATTTTTTTATCCCCAATTTCAGTGAGTATCACAACCAACTCATGCAGCTCAACTCACCGATATAAACGGTTCGGTTAACCAGAAATTAAACGCCGGTATATATTTGTACAGATGCCGTTGTCCCCACTCGCAGTTGCACACTCTCAGGCACTTGCTCTAGATGCACTTTGACAGGAATGCGCTGCGCGAGACGGATCCACTGAAAGTTAGGGTTCACGTTTGGTAATAATGTATTACCCGTGCTGCCATCTGATTTGGCGATACCGTACCCAATACTTTCTACTTGAGCATTAATAGGGCTATTTGGATTCATCATTAAGGTGACTTGAGCCTTGTCTCCAATATTGACGCCTTGTAAATCCGTTTCTTTAAAGAAGCCTTCAATCCAAAAACTATTTTGATCAATCAAGGCTACAACAGGATTGTTTGCCACAACCTGGGCGCCCTGTCTTAAATTAAGGTTAGTAATAAAGCCATCGGTAGGTGCTGTGACATGGGTATAGGCCATATTGAGTTCTGCCTGTTCTACAACAGCATCTGCAGCGGCCAAATTAGCCTGTGCGGTTTGCACAGCATTTTGAAAGTTATTTAAATCAAGTTCTGAAACCGTTCCGTGCTTACGACTTTCAAGCGCCATAGCCCGGTGATTCTCATTTTTAGCTTTATCTAATAAAGCCATAGCCTGCAACTGTTTTGCTTTAGCATTGCTTAACTCTGCACGGTAAAGGCTAGGATCAATCTCAAACAGCAATTGCCCTTTCTTTACTTGGCTATTATCTTCCACTAATACCTGAGTCACAGGTCCCGTCACTCTCGGGGTTATCTGAATAATATGAGCTCTTACCTGACCATCTCGAGTCCACGGATTAGCACTGTAATCTTGGTATTGGCTTAACACTGCAACGGCAGCAATCGCAACCATCACCAGCGTAGTAATTATACGAAACATAACAAACTCCAAAAATCTGATGAATTAGGTAAATGCAATAAATCTGCTTAATAACACGGTGATAATCGCCACCAGACAAAGCTCGACTAAAGCAGGCATAACGATCACTCTTTGCCAACCGAGTTTGTTTGCAATAAACACCAACGCGACGGTTATAAAATAAGCCAACATCACAGTAATGAGCAGGGGCGGAAAATACACTTCTCCAATAGCAAATTCATGAGGCATCTGAGTCACCAATAAGGTTATATACGAAAGAGCAAAACGGAGGACACAATGTCATTTCACTCATTAATGGCATTATTTTATGGGATTATGGGACATCGTCGTAATCGCTTTGGGAGGACTTGACCCTTCAAGCTAAACATTACCTTCTGCCGCTTATTAGTGAGGGATGCGTAATCTGATGTAACACAGTCTCTAAACAAGCTGCTTAACACCGCGCCCACTCTGTTCACAAACCGATAAAGAATAGTCCGTTCACAGCATAGTGATAGACAAATGGTATCATTTAGTCTCAAGCTTGATTACACTGAAATGATGAGTAAAAACTTAATTAACTTTGTGTTTAATCTCGTAAAACTAGTGCTGCGTAAACTTGCGTACTTAATTGATATAGGAGCCAATAACCAATGAATTTTAGCTTAGAGCAGTTACGCGCATTCGTTGCAGTATATGAGCTGCGCTCCTTTAGTAAAGCTGCTGCCAAACTTGAAAAACATCGAACCACCATTGGACAAGTCATTACTAATCTTGAAGATCAGGTTGCAGTAGAATTATTTCATCGAATTGGTAGAAGTGTTGAAGCCACTGAAGATGGTGAGTTACTTTATCAATACGCTAAAACCACAGTTCAACAAGCACTGACCTTTGATAAAGTCGCCTTGAGTTTATCTTATGGTGGGCTTGAATCTATCACTATTGCGTATTGCAGTTTTTTACCCCAAGGGATATTAGCTGAAATACGTAAAAGTCTTGATGTTGAATTTCCGAATATGAAAGTCCACTTTGTTGTACGAACCAAACCGGAAATTAAGAAAGGCATTGAAAATGGGACTATCCATGTTGCGATAGTCAACGTTTATAGCAGTAAAATCGTTAATAGCATCGACTTTACGTTTTTAAAAAATTTACAGTTTCTTCTCTATGCTGGTAAAGAACACCCCTTAGCAACAACCCCAAAGAGTAAAGCCTTATCTGTGATGAAATCATCACGACAGCTCGTGCTCAAGTCGATGATTGATGACGACATGAAAGAAAAAGTGGTTTTATCTGCCGATTATGAAGCCATTGATCAAATGGCATTGGTAATAAAATTTGTGCAACAGAATATTGGCTGGGCAGTGTTACCGAGTTCAGTCATCAACTCTCAACTTTTTAAAGAGAACCTCGTAACCTTTGAATGCGATGAAATACAAGACCATTTGAACGTCCCGATTGCAATGTGGTCCCCCCCCTCAAAACAAGTGGCACCGATTAAAAAGAATATCGTTAAGGTATTCGCCAATTACCAAGGTTAAGCTTTTCAGCACCATTTCTAGCACCAGCTTATTTTCGGATAAGCTGCAGTCTTTTTTTATCTAAATCCACTCTTTTTTTGTCATCTTCAATATTTATCTGGCTTTTTTTATATCTCTTAATGGATATATTTGAGTAAAAACTCTAAATATGTATTTTCGGCGACCTTACCAAGGTTAGAGACTTTATCTCTTATAATCATTAGCTTAAAAATCACTTCCAGTTGTTCATCAAATTTACCAATAATTTATAGAGGGTTTGATCCTTCATATAAGATTAAACATGTTTAATTTATCCCCCTAACATTGCTGCCGAAACCACGCCCCTCACTTACAAGTTCAGTTCTTCGGTGAATTGGTTTGAGTTTCAACTAAATCAGTGAACATTCACTAAAGAACTATTAATTTTTAAGGCAGCAAATACTATGAGCATTATCGAACAACTATTTGCCATATCTCCTTATATCGCTTTATTTATAACACTCGCTCTAGGTTACCTCATTGGTAAAATCACTATCGGCCGCTTTGTGCTAGGTGGTGTGGCAGGAACCTTGATCATGGGTGTACTAATTGGCCAATTCGGAGTTCAAATAGATCCTGGTGTAAAAACCATCTTTTTCGCGTTATTTATCTACGCCGTCGGTTATCAAGGCGGGCCACAATTTTTCAGTGCGCTCAACTTTAGAACCATTAATATCCTCCTATCAGCAGTTGTCATGACTGTAACAGGCTTATTGTGTGTACTTGCTGCAGCAATGATGTTTGATCTTGATAGTGGCACCGCCGCAGGTCTTGCTGCAGGTGGTCTCACTCAATCAGCCATCATTGGTACCGCTGGTGATGCAATATCTCAGTTAGGTAATGTCACTGAAGAAGCCAAACAAATGATGCAGACCAATGTGGCTGTAGGTTATGCCGTTACCTACATTTTTGGTTCTTTAGGTCCAATTTTGATGGTGTCATGGTTAATTCCTACCTTTATGAAATGGGATATCCGTGGTGAAGCAATCAAACTAGCTGAATCAATGTCAGGGGGTAAACCTGAACTGGCACCTGGTGAGTTTAACGCCATCACTGATTTAGTTTCACGTGCTTATAAAGTTGATGAGAATAATCCATTTATTGGCAGAACGATTCAGCAAATCAATAAAGACATGCTTGCTATTGCTATCGAAATGATTGCTCGAGATGGCAGCGACATAGAGCTCGACAAAGCGGTTTCAATCAAGGCCGGTGACATAGTGATTGTTACGGGTCGCCGTGAAGCGATTGCGGGTCATATGGGTGCAGCCACTAGTGAAGTCGCTATTCCGACAGGCACAGTGTTAATCGAAGAAAATCGTCAACTGATTGCTAAAGATGCCAAATTGGTCGGTAAAACAATTGCGCAAATAAAAGCACAAGCCAATATCGATACATACCGTGGTGTGTATATCACCGATATTATCCGTGGTGGTCATTCACAAGTTATCAGTGCTGATTTCGTCGTAGCGAAAGACGACATCATCCAACTAACTGGTAACGCAAAAGACATTAACCGTGTTGAAAAATCTATCGGTAAACGTTTGGGTTCAGCCTTTGCTACAGACTTTATTTTCTTTGGTCTAGGTATGGTTGCAGGTCTGTTAATTGGCCTAATCAGCTTCGAAATTGCTGGCATTCCGGTCACCATCGGTTCTGGTGCAGGTTGTTTAATCTCAGGTTTATTCGTCGGTTGGTTACGTAGTCGTAAACCAGCAATAGGCTCTCTACCTTTAGGTGCGTCTAACTTCTTACGTGATTTTGGTTTAGCAGTCTTTGTCGGTATTGTCGGCCTACAAGCCGGGCCAGAAGCCATTAATACCATTAAAGAACATGGATTAACTTTATTGTTCTTGGGTATGGCGGTAACCATTATTCCGCAAATCATTTCATTCTTTATTTCTTACTACGTATTGAAAATTAAGAACCCAATTGAAGCATTAGCTTGTGTATCTGGTGGCCGAAGCGCAAACCCAGCATTCGCAGCCTTACTTGAAAAAGCAGGTAACGCAACACCGGTTTTTGCTTTCACCGTGACCTATGCCATTGCCAATGTATTGCTCACCCTTTGGGGCCCAATCATTGTCGGCATCATTTCAACTCAATAGTTTCTACTCATTAATTTCTACTAAATAGCATGAATTCGGCGAGTGAGTTCAACTCAACTTACTCGCCAACACATTAATTTTATTAAATATAAACAGGTAAACATTATGAATAACCAACACACTGATACAGCAATGGCTATCGATTTCACCCAATTTGCTAACTTAAGCCCATTTGAGCTAAAAGATAAGTTGATTGAAGTGGCACAAACAGTACCTGATCGCACCTTATTAGATGCAGGTCGTGGTAACCCAAACTTCCTAGCAACCCTGCCACGTAAAGCATTTTTACGCTTAGGTGACTTTGCATTAGAAGAGTCAGAGCGCAGCTATTCTTACTTAAATGAAGGCTTTGGTGGTATCCCTGATGGCGAAGGCGTTGTTGAACGTTTCGATACGTTTGCTAAAGCTAATCAAGGCAGAGAAGGCGTTGAGTTTTTACAAAAAGCCATTAGCTACGCAAAAGATCGCTTAGGCATTGAAAAGCAGTCTTTCTTACACGAATTTGTAAACGCATTTTTAGCCTGTAACTACCCTGTCCCTTCACGCATGCTAACCAACATCGAGAAAGTAGTAAAACAGTACATCGGTGAAGAAATGTATGGCGATATGCCAATGACCACTAACTTTGACCTGTTTTCTACCGAAGGTGGCACAGCATCAATGACCTATACTTTTGCGACAATGGCTAACAATGGCTTACTTAAGAAAGGCGATAAAATCGCGTTAATCACGCCAATCTTTACGCCTTACTTAGAGATCCCAGAGCTAGCTGAGTACGACCTTGAAATTGTTGAGATCCGTCTAGACGAAACCACTTGGCAGTTACCACAGTCAGAAATTGAAAAATTAGCGGATACAGACATCAAACTATTATGTGTTGTTAACCCTGCTAACCCAGCATCGGTTAAGTTTTCAAACGATACACTTAACCGTTTAACTGACTTTGTAAGCACCCAACGTAGCGACTTATTCATCATTACTGATGACGTATATAGCACTTTTGCCGACAACTTTGTGTCTTTGTTTGCCAAACTGCCATACAACACTTTATGTGTTTACTCATTCTCAAAATACTTTGGTGCAACCGGCTGGCGTTTAGGTACGATTGGTATTCATCACAGCAATGTATTTGAT
Organism: Shewanella goraebulensis; assembly: GCF_030252245.1. Classification (NCBI taxonomy): domain Bacteria; kingdom Pseudomonadati; phylum Pseudomonadota; class Gammaproteobacteria; order Alteromonadales; family Shewanellaceae; genus Shewanella; species Shewanella goraebulensis. The sequence goes on along the minus strand of NZ_CP126972.1, from coordinate 1,221,034 downwards.
GATGCTATGCGCGCCTTACCTGAAGCACATCAACTAGAGTTGGATAACCGTTACAAAACAATCACGCCCGATCCACGTAGCATTAAATTTATCGACCGTATCGTTGCAGATAGCCGCGCGGTAGCACTAAACCACACTGCGGGTTTAGCATTACCACAGCAAGTGCAAATGGCCTTATTCTCTCTAAACTGTTTAATGGACTTAGAAGATAACTACAAAGCGGCTTGTAAACGTATTATTCGTGAACGTTACATCACACTCTATAAAAACATGGGTGTTGAAGTTGAAGACAACGAAGATCGTGTTGATTACTACACCTTACTTGAGCTAGATACTTTAGGTGGCAAGCTTTATGGTGACGCGTTTGTCACCTGGTTTAAAGAACACGGTAAAGGTAAAGACTTCCTATTCCGTTTAGCCCATAAAACTGGCGTGATTTTACTACCAGGTAAAGGCTTTGATGTTGTTCATCCATCTGTACGTGTTTCTCTAGCTAATTTAACTCACTATGAATATGAGTTAATTGGCCGTGAAACTCGCTCAGTTTTAGATGACTACTTCACTGAATACCAAGCCGCTCAAGCTTAATTGATTTAATAAGTTAATCTATTAGCATGACGATAAACGCCAATCATAAGATTGGCGTTTTATTACGTTTATTCATGCAGGTTTTGCCATGCACTCAGCGCTTAAGTTGTGGTTTATGTGTAGCTTAAACACTTCAAGATCACAGACTACTATGTCTATTATTGATATATCCATACTAAGCGACTATAAGCTAACGATGAATTAGCATCTTAAAAGCTAAAACTTATAACACGTAAAAAGCTCATAGCTCAGTCAGCACATCAGGCGTTGTATTAAGCTCGATTCAAGCGATAACTGCATCAAACAACTCAATAAAAGTAGGTCATAAATGAAAGGCATTATTTCAATTCAATCTCATGTGGTATTTGGCCATGCTGGCAATAGCTCTGCAGTATTTCCGCTGCAACGCATGGGAATGGAAGTCTGGCCTATTCATACGGTACAATTTTCAAATCACACCCAATACTCACAAGGCTGGAAAGGCCGCGCTTTTTCAGCAGATGATATCAATCAGCTAGTCACTGGTATCGACAATATAGGCAAAATAGCAGACTGTCAGGCGGTATTATCAGGCTACCAAGGTAGCGCAGAACAATGCCAAGCTATTATTAACACGGTCAATACTGTCAAACAGCAAAATCCTACTGCACTTTATGTGTGCGATCCTGTGATGGGCGATCCTGAAAAGGGCTGCATTCTCGCAGATGGTATTACCGAGCAATTGATAAATGAAGTGATGCCGATTGCAGATGTGATTGTGCCGAATCAATTTGAGTTAACTCAGTTTACCAAAATGGAAATCAACAACCTTGAGCAAGCCAAAGCGGCTTGTCAAAAAGCGTTATCGATGGGGCCTAAAATGGTGTTGGTAAAACACCTGCACTCTGTTGCTGATGACACTTTTACCATGATGCTCGCCACTGAGTCAGGTTGTTATATTACCCAGCGCCCACAACTTGAATTTGATAAACAACCTGTTGGTGTCGGTGACTTAATCTCCGCTTTATTCACTGGTGGACTATTAAATGGCATGAGCGAAGTCGATGCATTTGAGCATGCAACTAATGCCTGTTACGGCGTATTAAAAGAGACTCACCAAAGACAAGAATGGGAACTGCAAACCATTGCTGCGCAAAATGAATTAGTTAATCCGAGCGAGAAGTTTCGCGCTAAAGCGGTATAAGTAATGGCATAAAAAAGCAGGAATCTAATCGATTCCTGCAAACTAGGTGGGGGAGCGTCAACAACGACAGCTCACCTAAACTGCCGTTGGTTAGATGTTTACAACTTAGTAGTTAGCTTGGAATGTCAGCCATAATTTATCGGTATCATTTGAGAAATCATAACCTTCGTCAGCACCACTGAAGCTTGCATATTTAACGCCTAGGCTATAATGCTTCGCAAATGGGTATGTAGCAGCAACGCCCCACTCAGTACCCATATCGATATCACCATAATCTGACTCAAACTGGTGGTATTTAGCCAAAAGTTTAAGGCCGGCAATTTTACCCGTTACAATCACATGGGTATCAACTAAACCATTATCCCAGTTACCTTTACCGCCAAATAAAAACTTATCAGTCCAACCGTTAAAGGCATGTAATGTTGCTAATGGTGTAATAAAGCCAGCTTTGCCGCTGTCAGAACCAAGTACTTCGTAGCCAATTTTTGCGCCAAAAGCATCAAAATCAATACCGGCACCTAATTTGTAATAATCAGCACTGTAACTTACTGGGTTATCACCGCCTTCAGACTGCTGAGCATATTCAGCTTCATAGCTCACTTTCAGTGCATCTAACTTAATATTACCCGTTGCACGAACACCAAAGGTATCAGTTGAGAATGCAGCAACATCAGTATTATCAATCAAATAGCCGTAACCACTTAAATTAACAAACTCGAGTCCTTTGTAATTGATATTGATTAAGCTGGTTTCGTTCTCGTGTTCTTCTTTACCTGAGCCTTCTGGGAAAATACGATTCACATTGGCCACATACGCATAATAAGCAGTGAGGTTTTCAATCGCCGTATTTTTAACAGATACCGCATCGTAAGTTTGTTCATTTTGACGGAAGCCAACCCCACCAACAAAACGCTGATTATCTAATAAAATGCGTTGACGGCCTAATTTAGCTAAGGTTTCAGCAGGCCCTTTGTAACCAATAAAGCCTTGGTTTATTTGAGTATATTTGTAATCACCAATTAAAGGTTCATTATCGGTTGAACGCACATCGTCAACTTCTGCTAAAGCAAATAGATTATAAATATCACCGGTTTGATAAGTTAAACGAGTACGTAATGTGGTTTGATTTTGCTGGTCAACATTCGCCACATCGACATCTTCATAGCGAAGTCTAAACTGCACATTCACTGAAGAGTCATCGATAAACGCTTTTTTTAATGGATCGACGCTTTCTGATTCAGCGTAAGCTGCAGATGTCGCTAATCCGGCAAGAACAGCTAATGTGAGGGTAGTTAATTTCATTTATTGTAATCCTTATATTTCATCATCTCGAGTGATGTTATATAGGTGAAATAAACTATAAATATTGATCTAAAACAATGTTACAAAAAGACTACAATTACGTATCAATAATTGTGAGCAAGATCATTAACTAATACTAATTTAGCATACCTCGAAATAGGTATTTTCAGTGATACCTCATATATAATTTGCTAAATAACCAATATCGATTTTAGCTTTATGCTAACAAAATATGTAATCCGCATATAAACAGCCAAAAAAAAGCCTGAAATAAAAATTTCAGGCTTTATCATTTTCGATGAAGTTAACAACCCGTAACGGTTAAATCATAAAACGCAGGCTCTGCAGCATTCGCTGTCACGCTATAGCGTAAGTTACAATTACTATTGATATCGTATCCTTGTGGGAAAATGTACACACCAGAGTTGGGTACATCATAGATCCCCCAATCTTGAGTAAATGCTTCCGCTGGACTGGCTAACTCAGCAAAGTCCCCTTCTACAGCTTTAGGTATATTCACTTTAGTCGCACTAATGTAGCCAACTGTCGTTGCGATTTTTACGCCGTTAACCTCAACTTCACCTGACTCCAGACTCGTTTGCGAGTCGATAGCCGCTTTTGAATAAACCAGTGAATTCGCCGATTGTAAACTCGCTTGTAAGCTTTGTAAGTTGGCAGTCACTGCGTCTGTTTTCAGATTTAAAAACTTAGGTGCAGCCACAACAGCTAACACACCTAAAATAATAATGACGACCACAAGTTCTATTAACGTAAAGCCACGTTGTGAATAACTGCTTCTCATAATACTTCTCAAATAACATGATATTTCAATAGGTTTAAAACAAGCCAAACCCTATCAAAATCAATAAGATTAATAATAGCCGCAGCATATATGAAGTCCGTAAACTCAACCACTACATACGTAACAAAAAGGTTTTAAATTGTTGGTAGAATTACGCTTTTGTTACACAAGTCGTACTTTTAAGCCATCAAACATCCAGCGTATTACAGTAGCTCTTGTTGAATTAACTTCAGCAAAAAGGTCTCACGCTCAATGGATAAGCCTTTCTTGTCACTATTGGCCATCGTATCAAGGTTATGTTGAATGGCTTGATCAATGTCCATCCAAACAGGCTTCATGCCATTATTAATTTCATGCTGCTCAAATTGGGGATCACCTAACTCTTGATCTATTTCACAGGTATAACAATAAGACAGCATATGCATGAGGTTTGCCCCATTCCTAGCCCAAGGGCGGTACTCTTCATATAAACCAAACTCGTTAATATTTCGAATATCACGCGCGCCCGTTTCCTCACTCAACTCACGGACTAAGCCTTGCTCAATATCTTCGTGATCATCAACACCACCGCCTGGCAATGAGTAATCATGATAGCGGGCGGTATACAACATCAGTATTTTCTGACCTTGTAGCACAATCGCCCTTGCAGCTCGTCGAGTCAGCATGACGTTATTTGTATCGTTCACAAATTCAATGGGGGTATCGGGATGATGAGTGGTTTTTAAATGGCGCATAAGCAAGTAACGAGAATCACAATAGTTGAAAAGGCGCATCATACGCCAATTTTGTGATCCACTGATAGTTTTTGCTGCTCTTTCAATCTATGCGGACTTTTGTCCTCACAGCTTAAGTTCTCGCCACTTATTATCGAGTTAATTAAAAAAAGGGGAAATACAATGACCGCACACATCAATGGCAAACTGGGTGATTTTGCCGAAACCATTATTATGCCGGGCGATCCGCTACGCGCTAAATACATTGCAGAAACCTTCTTAGACAATGCAGTCGAAGTGACCAACATTCGAAACATGTTGGGTTATACCGGTTTTTATAACGGCCAAAGAATTTCAGTCATGGGACACGGGATGGGGATCCCGTCGATGGTGCTGTATGCCCATGAATTAGTAAATGACTTTGGCGTAAAGCGCATTATTCGAGTAGGCAGTTTAGGTGCGACGCAACATGATGTAAAAATTAACGACGTCATTTTAGCCCAAGCAGCAGGCACCGACTCACCAACCAACGCTAAACGAAGTAGTGGTTATCAAATGGCTACATCGGCAACGTTCAGCCTATTAAACAAAGCCTACACTATTGCTCAACAAGAACAGATTAACGTTAAGGTGGGCAATATTTTCACTGGCGATCTGTATTACGATCCAGACGAAGATATGATCCCAGCACTTGAACGTTTTGGTGTATTAGGCATCGATATGGAGGTCGCAGGCCTTTACGGGTTAGCTCATCAACACGGAATTGAATCATTAGCGATTTTGACAGTATCAGACCACTGCTTAACGGGCGAAGAAACCACCGCCGAAGCAAGACAATTAACCTTTAACCAAATGATAAAGCTGGCATTAGAAACAGCAAGTCAATAAAACAACATTAGGGTTGTTACAGCATAAAGGGCACCAATTATGAAAAATAAAATATCCTTAACTCTGCTCAGTTTCTTAGCCAACTTTGTGATGGCAGGTTTTGCTACACAATTTGGCATGCTAATCGAGCCAATTGCTAATAAGTTTTCCGCTAACATCAATGAAGTAGCTTCTATTTTTTCATTACTCAATGGCGGCGCATTAGCAGGTACCATCGCCGCTTTCTTTTTGATTGAAAAAATCGGCGTCAAACGCATCACACTGATCAGTTACGTATCTATCGCATTAAGTGCTGCAGCGCTGCATTTCACCAGTTCACTATCCGTTGTCATGATTGCCATGACAGTGATTGGTTTGTGTGGAGGTGTTGGGCTATGTATCGCGGGCACCATTGTGGTATCAGTCTGGAAAGATAAAATTCAAAGCACCATGCTTGTAGTACAAGATGCCACCTTCAATGTTGCAGGTGTCATCTTCCCAATGATAACCACATACGCCCTAACCAATGCACTCTCTTGGAGTTACAGTTATTTAGCTGTGGGTATCGTTGCACTCGCTACAGCTGCTATTGCGCTGCTAACCAATTTTGACCTCTGTGAGTCTACATCTGCAACCGATGAAGCTGAAGAAAAGTCAGAATGGAACCTTGGCATCATTAGTGGTGGTGTAGGCTTGTTTCTGGGCATGCTGAGCCTCTATACCTTCCTCACTTGGGCACCGACATTTGTGTCGCAAAAATTTACTATCCCATTTGAAGAAGCTGGCAATATTATTACTCAGTACTGGTCAGCAGCATTAATCGGTGCGTTAGTCTCAACAGCCATTGTATCGCGAGTTAAAATTCAGCACTTTATTATGGGAATGATCTCCCTCGCGTTAGTCATTACCAGCTTAATTGTAACGACAACTAACTTAGAGTGGATTGGCTACTTAACCTATGGCTACGGTTTTGCTTGTGCGGCGCTGTATAATGCTTTCATTGCTTACGGCGTATCATTCGTCAAACAAGCAAGTAGCAAAAATGTGTCTTATATCTTAATCAGTGGTAGTGCTGGCGCAATGTTCAGCCCAGCGATTAGTTCAATGTTTGAAAGTATCATTGGCCTGCAAACTGTGATGTATGCTATCCCTGTCATTTACGCATTAATTATTATGATGTTAATTGCTTCTCGTCGCCAACAAGCGTCATTAGCGACTAAAGCTACAGCATAAACGGAAAATAAATTATTAAAAAAGCCTCTGATATCAAAATGATACAGAGGCTTTTATATAAACCGTTAATGTAATCATTTTATTGTTCTATAAAAGCTTTCAGTCCAGCTAAGTCTTGAATAATAATGCCTTCTTTTTCACGCTTGATCAGTGCTAAATCTTCCAGCTTTTTAACTGCTCTTCGATATACTCTGTCAGTGGTAGCAAAGCGCTCGGCCTCTAAGTAACACCGATTAAATCCTTCAACGGGCTGGTCATGCAGGTACTGATGATATAAATCGTAGGCAATATTGTAAGCAATGGGATACAACATTCTTCGAGTCAAAATATCCACGGTATCTTGGTAGTCTATTGCAATTGCACTGGCAAAAAATAATGCAAACTGTGGGGTTTTAACTAATGCCTCATGTAACTTATCGCCATTAATAATTGATATAGATAATGGTTCTTCAGCAATAATATCCAACTGACAAAGATATTGAGTAAAAAACTCCATTTCGCCAAATATTTGCGAATCACATGTCATGGTACCTAGTTGGAAACTACGACCATTTCTGGCGGTATACCCCATAGAAATTCTGCCACTTGGAACATAAATCAGCTCATTCACCTGCTGACCTTGCTCCATTAATTTATAGTGACGCTCTACGGTTTTCGTTTCTGTAATACATTGCCTCATGATCTTCTCAATCGAATCATGATGCTGCTGCCACTGATCTCGAAACCTTCCCTTCGCAAGCGGTTTTAATTGCATATCAACGTCTATATAAGCTCATTTTCTCTCGATTATAACGGCTAATTGATAGCTTACGTAATCTCACTGCCATTCAAAGCCAATAAATAGCTTAAATTCGCTAATAAACGAAACCACACAATTCAAGCCTCATCACTTCAGTCTTTACATCGCTCACACTTTTATATAAATTAAATAAAATATAAACCATTGATAAATAACAATAATTGATACATTTTCACACAAGTGTTGCCAAACAGTAACAGCTGAAGTTGTTATTTAAATCAGTAAACAGACAAGGATGTAAAATATGAAACGATGCCACTCTCAGCCACTCAAACTGACCGCTGCGATTGCTATTAGCTTTGTGGCTTTTTCTGCTCAAGCTAATGATACGCTAGCATCAGCTAATAACAGTTTTCATCACGATACTAGTGCTTCATATATCACTGATACAGACAACAGCGACAACGCTTATCTATTTGCCAGTTATCGTTATTATTTTGATGCCGTCAGTACTGAAATAGGTCCTTGGGCCCTAAATACCTTCTTGGCTCAATCTTCAAACTTCGGCGTAAACTACCTAAAATCAGATCTAGCCGAATCCAGCAGTTATCAAGTCGATGGCACTTATGTTTTTGAATCAAACTGGTTCATTGGCGCAAATTATCAGCAAATAAATGATGACGATGACTCCTTTGCCTGGCCATATAATTACGACGAGTCACTTTATGGTCTTAAGCTAGGTTATTACTTAAACGAAAGCTCGCAAATCTCCATTTTTTACCAAAACCAAAGTGGATCAGATAGTTATCAACACACTAGTGGCAGTGGCCAGAATTTCCAAATCGGCTTACTCGCTGCTAATTTTGATAACCAATCCGATACCTTTGGCCTAGAGGCTCAGAGTTATATTCCAATGGAGTCAATTAATGGGCTGAATTTGTTTGCACGTTGGCAGTACACCGATGCGAGTCAATATTATTATTATCGACTCGCGCAAGATGGATTTATGCCAGAACGCTACTTCACCACTGACATTGATAATACCTTCAACCACATTTTTATAGCCGCTGATTTTTACATCAATAAGTCGTGGTCAATAGGCGCGCAATATGCTTGGCAAGATATTGATAAAAAGCAATTTAATAGCAGCAGTTTCACCCCTGAAGGTGAAACAATCGAACTCTCTGAGAGTGTCAATAATTACGGTCTTAACACGGCTTACTGGTGGCAGATATCAGCCAATTTTTCTGCCAAATTTAGCGCCAGTAAATTGTTAAATGATGATGGCGGCGCTCAAGATGGGTTACTTCTTGGTATAGAAATGAACGCGCGTTTTTAATCAATAAGTTATATATCAAAGCATCTAGCAGCGTGTTCTAACACACTGCTAGATGATTTAATGAGGTTCACTTTAAAGTACGAAATACTCTTACTCACAAAACTGGATTGAGATGATTAATCCGCTAGACTCACCACATCGACATCCATAGACGTCGATGTCCATTCAGTATCAATTTCACCTAGCAAGGTTAATTTGGTATCTGGAGTAGCACTAATTCCTCTCCAATCATCGTTATCAATTTCAACAATGATCTCGCCACTTTCATCTTTAAATCGATATTCCTCATCACCTAAAGACTCAACAATATAACCCGTTAAAACTGCTGGTGTATCATCTTTTGCTTCAAGCGCATTTGCCGCAGTATAGACTTCTCCACGGCTAGGACCAGTAAAGCCACCAGCTTGCTTAACCGCTGGTTTAATCAGCGCCGTATCAGTATAAGCTTCTGGCTGACTAGCAATGGCTGTAGTTGATGCGAATAACACGCCACAGACTAATATTTTTTTCATTTTATGACCTCAAGATAGATGACGTTTGATAGCAGTATCTTACGACATAAAACCTGTACTGAAGCTTACCTTTACAATCGTTAATATTAATCATCGTTAATGGTTATAGAATTAACATAGTTGCGGACATTTATATTCTGTATTGGCTATATTAATCGTTCACCATCGACTCGCATTCAAAGCCTTGGCGCATTGAGTCAAAGCGACATTGCGAGCCACACTGCCATGGCGCATTGTTGTATTGAGCTGAAATGCTTTGAGCATGAACCTTACAAGATTCGTAACTGGTAAAGTCGGTTTCCATTTCATATGCGGCTGAGTTATAACCATTTTTATATACAAAAGAGCTCCAGATTTCTGGGCCTTTATGTTGGTTTGATAGATTAATCATCACTACCGAAGTAATGACAGTTATCAGCAAACCAATGATAATGACAATGGACACTAGATTTGAATTTTTGGCTGTAGTCATAATTAAAGTAGCAATAGGAATAATTGAAGTAGCATAAGACTATCTCGTTGAAAAGCAATCTCCTTGGAACTTATCCTTTCACCTTTCACCTTTCATCTTTCACCCCTCATCTTTCATCTTTTAATCTTTTAATCTTTTAATCTTTTAATCTTTTAATCTTTTAATCTGAATTGGAATAATAAACTGGCTTTTAACGGATACTATTGAGTTTTTAGCAGAGCATTATCAACAAAATCGATAAAGTGATTCTATAGATACTGGCATTATCAATGATTTATTAAATGCTAATATTATTGTATTAAGTTCGTGGATATCATCCCGATAGCATTTAATTTTTAGGAATACATCATGCAAAAAATCATTCTTGTTACTGGTTCTACAGATGGAATTGGATTAGAAACAGCAAAAATGTTGTTAGCTGAAGGTCATAAAGTGTTACTTCACGGTCGCAATCCTAACAAACTTGCCGACGTTGAAGCTCTGCTTACTAACAGCTCCTCAGCTGCACAAATCGAAACGTATGTCGCTGATTTATCCAGCATGAGTGATGTAAAAAAGTTAGCAGCAAACATTAAAGCAAATCACAGTAAACTGGATGTGTTAATTAACAATGCAGGAGTTTATAACCCAACCACTTTAGTCACCTCAGACGGCTTAGATTCACGCTATGCAGTAAACACTTTTGCGCCTTATTTACTCAGTAAGTTGTTAATGCCGATCATGGATAATAGCGGCCGCATTGTGAATTTATCTTCAGCTGCACAAGCCGCTTTTTTAGCAAACGACATGGCACAGCCAAGTCAGTTATCTGATAGTACTGTCTATGCCCAAAGTAAACTTGCGCTGACCATGTGGTCACGTGATTTAGCCTTATCAGTTCAAGGTCATGGACCTATAATTGTCTCAGTCAATCCTGCTTCGATGTTAGGCAGTAAAATGGTTAAACAAGCTTACGGTGTAGCTGGCGGGGATTTATCAATTGGTGCAGATATTCTAACCAGAGCGGCATTATCAGAAGAGTTTGCTCAAGCAACCGGGCAATATTTTGATAATGACAGAGGCCAATTTGCATCACCTCACCCTGATGCACTTGATGTAGCTAAAACCGCAAAAGTGGTTGCAGTGCTTGAGCGAGTTCTTACAGAGCTAAGCTAATAATTAAGCTCAGCTTCAATTACAAAAACCTTAATATTAAAAAAGCTAATGGCCCGTGCCTTTAGCTTTTTTATTGCCCTGCGATGACTCATTCTTTTGATAAAACCTGTCATCTTCAGCATAAGTACAACGCCTTTTCATCGCGGCAAAACCCTGAGTTGCATAACAGTCCTGTGACTTAGCAATAAAGCGATTATCAACAAAATCGATAAACTGATTCAATATAGTGCTTAATTATCAAGCTAAATATCTACTGCTAAGATCGCCTTCATTGTATTGCTAGGTGTCTTTTCATCTAGCGTTGACCTAGAGTGTCTCCACTTCTAGGTGATGTATTCTCAAATAAGACGACAGTCTTAAGGAAACGTTATGCGTTATGAAGGCAAAGTTTATCGTCCATGGCCCGAGGCTGACAGCATCCTCATTCAGACCACATTAGGTTGCAGTAACAACCAATGTACTTTCTGCAATATGTTCAGCGATAAACGATTTAAAATTCGTGAACTAGAAGATATTTTTAGTGATATTGAACAGGCCAGAAAAATCCACGCTCACGTTGAATCTATCTTTTTGATTGATGGCAATGTCATGGCTGTAAGAACCGAATTTTTATTGGCGATTCTCAATAAAATTACTGAGACTTTCCCTGAAATTCAAAATATTGCTTTATATGCAGGTTTTAATGATTTTCGCCGTAAAACGGTAGACGAACTTAAACAAATGCGGGCAGCGGGTTTGACAATGGCATACGCAGGTTTAGAGTCTGGCGATCCTATTGTCCTCGATAACATCAAAAAGGCGATGAAACCTGAACATGCCATTGAAGGCATGGCGATGGCAAAAGAGGCAGGGATTAAAGTGCTGGCTTCATTTATATTTGGCCTAGGTGGCCGTCATCGCTCAAAAGAGCACATTAAAGCGACTACAGATATTTTAAACATGATGCAGCCAGAAGAAATTGCGCCAATGGCCATTGCAATTCAGCCAGGAACTGAACTCGAACAACAAGTACTGCGTGGTGAATTTGTTATGCCAAGTCCATTACAAGTGCTGGAAGAAGAGAAATACTTATTGGAAAATTTAGCGGACTTTGACTGCTATTACTGGGGCGATCACGGTAATAATATCTCGCCAATGCGAGGCATGTTACCTCAAGCTAGAGTGCCATTTAAAGATAGAATTGAGCATGAAATAGCAACCAATCCAGTGACAAAACAAGACATCATTCAAACGTTTTCTTGGTAGGCTAACATGCTAATTTAACAGCTATTACCTTGCAAAGTGTTGGGATTCACCCTCAACACTTTGCCATTATTTAAGCCACTGTTTTTACTTTACTGAATGTCATATCAACCACGCATTAGTTCACGGTATACCGTAGCAATACCTCATTATCTAACACCACATTAGTAGACCAAATAAAGCTGGCTCCCGCCCCACTGAATTTTTCGATAAAATTCATGTAGGCTTTTTTATTATTCACTCCTATTTCATCATCTGAGTATAAGCTTGCTTGCGGCCAAGTACTTGAATCAAAATCTTCATTCATCCAATTATTAGCCATCGTCCAATGCACGGCATACGCTTGTTGTCCATTTTTCTCATCCGTAACACCACAGTCAATAGATAATCTCGCGCCGTCTTTTTCAGATAAGCAGCTTAAATCTAAAATTGGAGAGGTATAAAAAGTTTGCGCTTGCCAATCACGATTTGTCACAGTGCCATCACTAAAGCTGGCAATAAAGCCCCCATCACCAGCATGGTATGCATTACCTCTATTATTCTCAGAACCTAAACCTAGGTTTTCTTCCCAATCAATGACTTTAACTGCAATGGTATAAGGTTTACTGACCTTAAATTTTACAATACTTGAATTAAATGGCGTAAATGGCACGCTATCAACGGCGATTAATTTGCCATTGATATAAAGTTCAAAGTAATTATCTGCAAAAATATACCCCGTAATCACCTCACCTTGCGGGTCAACTGTCACCACGGGAACATCATCTTGATTAACTTCGGCTAAATTTCTAGGGGTAATACCAGCGCATTGTTCATATAAATCCATTGCTTTGGGCGCACTGCTAAATTGATTACTGCCTGGTACAGTCCATACTGCGCCCTGCGCATCAGTAATCTCACCTATACCTGCAGCGCGGCTACGACCATTTTGACACGTAAACAAATTACTGACGACGGTAGTCGCAGCGCCTTGGGTAATACTCCCTGAGCCGAGATAGTCATTATGGTGCATTTGAATATCATCAGAAGCACAGCTCATCGCTGTACTTCCTATCATGACGATACCGCCAATTGAAAATAGGATGTTTTTAAACAATTCGTTTTTCATAGGGCCTTCAGTCAATCAAATAAGTGTGTTGGTTAATAATAGGCTATTCATAAAAATATTGAATAAGGTTATTTAACCCTAGCAAGGCACTAATCACTAGCAGCTTTACAGTCTTTTAAGCTTTGACATAAATGGCACACAATTAGAATTACTGCGTATTGAAAACGAAAAGGCTTAGATGCTGAATGATAAAGTAGCGGTTATTTATAGAACTCACTAAAAGTGATTAAGAAATCTTACTAACCTTCTGAATAATATATCTTTCGCACATATTAAAGTGAGCAAATTCTTGCAACTGCGATTCTAACTCCGTCATAAATTCACTTAACTCTTTTATTGAAGGCTCAAGGATTAAGTGAATGACATACAAAGTACCTGTTCGCTTTTCTGCTTTACAGTCCGCTCTTGCTACTAAGGTTGCATTCCACATTATCGGCAAACAAAAATAGCCGAACTGGCGTTTTGCGGCGGGGACATAGCACTCAAGCAAGTAATCAAAATCAAATATCGCATTGGCGCGTTTGCGTTGGATCAGTAAGTTATCGAACGGCGACAGTATTTTCAGTTGTTGCTTGTTCACTCTGCGGTTTAGTAATGCTAAAACATCATGGCAAGCATAATACTCCACACCGTTAATCAGCACTTTATCTATCTCACTTGAGTGATAAAGCTCATCTATAGCTGCACTTGCATGAGCTTTAACGTGCTTGAGTAAATAGATGATTTCAGCCAGAGTACCAAAGCCTTGAGCGCGTAAAAATCGCAACACTAAAAATCGGCCATGTTCCTGTGCTGTAGGCACGCTATCATCAATATTTTTAGGTAATACTCGCTGGGTTAAATCATAGACCTTATGAAAGTTTCGCCGCTCGGTAATCATTAAATCACCTTGCATATACAAATTTTCTAGCGCCTGTTTTGTTGGACTGGCTCCCCAACCGTTATTTTTTAAACCTTTGGACACAAAGTCTTTAGCCATTAGCGGCCCTTCCGCTTCAATTCGACTCATGACCTCAGCCATTAATGGTAAATTTTTATTAAACCAATGCTGTTGCTCCCCAGCTTTTAAAGCATTCTTTCTTGGTAAGCTAAAGCGATAATCTTGCATGGGTAAGTAAGCCGCTGCATGCGACCAATACTCAAAGACTTTTTTATCAGCAATAAGCGTATCGATATGATCGAGTTGATAATGTGGGTTACGAGTCCAAAGCGTGTGATGATGCGCCCTTTGCACCACCGAAATAGTATCGATTTGCACATAGCCTAAGCGCCTTATTACGGCCAAAGTGGCTGAGTTAGCGGTGTTCTTTGAGGATTTAACCGGAAAACCTTGAGACAGTAAAACTAACTTTCTAGCTTGAGTCGGGCTTAACGTTAAAGCAGCTCTATCAGTCATATGGAATTACTCTGAAGTCGCAGTTGGAGTTAAAGATACATTCATGGCCATGCTTTAATCCCAATAAGGCTTTTGGCCAAATTGCTCAGCGAAATAATCAACAAAATCTATATAGCCATTATAAAATGGGCTTACCTTTACGTAAATTAGCAATTTTTAGCTTGTTGATAGTCAGATTTAATAGCCACAAAAAGCTGCTATCTATCTAAAAACATGACGGATATCTCCTTTTGAAATTTTAAAATAAAATTGTTACGCGGATCGCATTTTTATTTTGAAACTCCTGATAAATTCCAGCTTAAGCATACACTAATGTAGTGTCATTTTTACCAATACTAAATGCTTGTAGTTTGGTCTCTATGTTTAATATTGATTGTCTTTCTTGAACATCATTAACGGCCTTAAAGGTATCGCTAAAGCAAGAGATGACAATTCGATAATGAGGATATTTTATGGCTGAAATTATTGATCTTGTACTCATGGACGCTGAAGTTGAAGCGCTTGAGAAACCATCTAACCAAAAAGCAAAAGAAGATATGCTGCACAGACGCGAGGTAAAAAGGCGCCTTGAGGATTACCTTGAAGCCCAGCAACTCAAGCGTGACATGGGTGGCGATGACTTTTTTGCTTAGCTCTTAACATTAGCTCTTAACATTAGCTCTTAACATTAGCTCTTAACATTAGCTCTTAACATTAGTTCCTCGCATTAGTTTCTAGCAAATAATTGCTAGCTATTTCCATCTACCATGCATAGGCGTTCATCTCCCACAACGCTTTCCATGGATCATTAAGCTCAGCAGGCTTTCCAACGCTGAGCTTAATGAATCATAAATAACTTCACTAAAGCTAGACCTATAAAGTACCACCGACATCAGCATCACGCAGTGGTAAGGAGCGAACTGAAGGGGGGGCTCCTAAAACTTTTCTAAGCTCAGGATTCTGGAGTGATTTGATATACCCCGTAGCTTAACCCTGGTAATGAAACAGATATCTGCGTGTCTGCTACCTCGATGCTGTTTGATTGAATACCTGCCTGAGTATCCACTACAGCAACGGCACTTGACACTTTCATCGGTATTGAGATTTGCGCTATTTGAGTGCCAGAATTAAACACCATCAGCCACTCTTCGCCGGTCTCTCTATCAATGCGTGAAAAAGCAAACATCGCTGCATTTTCAGCTCTTGTGTCAGCTTGATAAAAGCGCGCCTGATACTCTCCTCGACGTAATACTCGATTATTTTTACGCAGTTCACTCAATGCTGAGATGGCGATAAACAAAGGGTGTGAGGTGTCAAAGTTGTCATCAGCAGTTGTGGCATGTGTGCCTAATAGCGTGTTGTCGTTATAACTTGCTACTTTTGAAGCAAACATGTCTTCTCGGGCATCAATATCATTACCGTCTCCAGTAAATCCTTGCTCGTCGCCGTAATACACCACCGGAATACCACGAGACAAAAACATAAAGGCATGGGATAAAATGCTGCGCTGTAATTTTTCTGCTTCTGTGCTGGCAATGCCAGCTTCATTGATAAAGTAACCCGCTCGCCCCATGTCGTGATTACTTAAAAAAGTCATCAATAAATCTGCTTGGCTATCTTCATCTTTATACAAATCATCTTGCTCAAATAATTGCTTGGCAAGCAGCGGACTTTGGCCTTGATAGAAAATCTTAGCCGCCGTATCTTGAAAGGCAAAATCCAGAACTGATGGCAACTTCCCCTCAGTGGTAAATACACTTAGGCTTTGTGGGTTGCTGTCGTACACTTCGCCAAATACATGAAAGTTAGGGATCCCCTGCTGCTTGGCAAATTCAACAATGGCAGGACTGAAGGTTTGCCAAAATGATAAATCCACATGACGCACGGTATCAATGCGAAAACCGTCTGGTTTAAATTCAGTGATCAATTGCTGATAGATATCAATCATGCCGTTTAGCACTTGTGGATTTTGAGTATCAAGATCATCTAAGCCGTTAAAATCACCATTCAGTGAACTTTCTCCCTCAAAGGTGCTGTCACCTTGATTATGATAATACTGAGGGTCGTTCAACCAGTGTGGAACTTTAACAGCTTCATCTTGGGTTAAAATAAATGGCGAATAACGCTCGCTTTCAGGTGTGTTTAATGGCTTGTACTGACATCGAGTCAGCCTTTGTTGATAAAGGCCATCATCTTGATGGCACTCTTTGTAACGAATGATATCAGCGGTGTGATTCGTAATAATATCAAAGAAGACTTTCATCCCACGCAGATGGGCAGCATCAATTAACTGCTTTAGCTCATCATTAGAACCAAAGTGCGGATCGATTTCGCTAAAATCGACAATCCAATAACCATGGTGAGCAATCCCATCTTTCTGAATCGCTTGATTACGCAGCAACGGCGTCATCCAAATAGCAGTGATCCCAAGCTTTTGTAAATAATCTAATTTTTGCTCGATACCTTTAATGTCACCACCGTGAAAACCGCGCTCAGAAGTGGTATCTAAACCGCCATGGGATATCCCTGAGGTCGCGCCATTATCATTAGCTGTATTGCCGTTATTAAAGCGATCTGGCAGAACAAAATAGAATATATCGTCTCGAATATCGCGATTAAGATAATCCTGATATAGGGCTGTTGCGTCAGGCTCTTTAGAAAAAAGCGGTTTAGAAGAGAGCGGTTTAACCTCTGCCTTCTCATTGGTTTGACAGCCAGATAGCATCAAACTGATGCCAATAAATACTGCTGATGTGGTTAATAATATGCGTTTCATAACACCTTCATATTCCATTAATTTAAGATAACTCCCAGACCTAGTGGCGAGTTAATCAATAACAATTAAGTACAATAAAGTTTGCCCTAAGTGACTAAGGCAACTCTTCACCTTTCGCGCTAACGTATAATGCGTACCAATGCTCGCGGGCAAGTGTTAATCCTACCGCTTGGTTACAGGCAGCAATTCGTTGCAAATTGGTAGTGCCTATCACAGGTTGCACCTTGGCAGGGTGCTGCATTAACCAAGCAAGGATAATCGCTTCTTTGCTGACACCATATTCACTGGCAAGCTGACTCACTAAGATGCTAGTTTGTTGTACTGCCGAAGCCTTATCATTCAAGTCAATACCCGTACTTAAAACGGCATTTGTATCTGTAACACCTGAATAAAGCCCCTGACATAAGCTGCCCCAAGACTGAACTTGAAGCTTTTGCTGCAGACAGTACTCCAGCATTCCAGGGGTAAAATTAATGGATGCGCCAGCTTGATTTCCTGCATAAACGGTTTCATCTATCCAATCTTGTTTATGCAAACTCAGCTCAACTTGGTTAACGACCAATGGCGTATCAAGAGCTTGTTGAATGGCATTGATTTGGTGTTGTTGCATGTTAGATACACCTAAAAAGCGCACTTTTCCCGCATCACGCAAGCGATGGTAAGTCTCGGCAATTTCAGCTGCTTGCATTAAGGGATCAGGACGATGAAGCACCAATACATCAAGGTAATCTGTTTGTAGCTGCTTTAAACTATTATCGACACTGTGGTTTATCCATTGCGCTGATAAATCATACCTTTTAGGGCCTATGTCATCTTGTAAGCGAATACCGCATTTGCTTTGAATAAACATTTGCTCACGCAGCTTAGGTCTTGCAGCAAGTACTTGGCCAAACACCTGCTCGGCTTTGCCAAAGGTATAAATATCGGCATGGTCAAAGTAATTAATCCCCTGAGTTAATGCCGCATCCACCACATCGTGGGCTTGAGCAAGTTCGATTGCGCTAATAGGATTACTATTCCAGCCACCACCTAAACCCATACAGCCATAAACAAGATCGCTAACACCATTTAGGTGTTCAGTTAAAGGCAATACTCTTGTGGTAACACCGACAGGCGCCATTGCAGATTTCATTATCTAATACTTCACTGTTTCAATAAGGAGATAAACCATAATCTCAATATTGCCTACCAGTGAGGAACCCAATTAACCAAAATCATTATTCGATATAACTACCAATAAAATCATGAGCGCACTTAAATAGAGCAAATAATGGAGGACAACTCAATAAAGACAGGTTAACTTATTCACACTGCTAAACTAAAAACCACGAACTAGGTAGGAAAATGCGTGAGCCGAGAACACAAAAAATTTGAGCGATTATTTCTGTTTAGCGAAGTGGCAAAACAACTCAGCTTTACTGAAGCTGCGGCAATCCTCGGGATATCTCGCGGTTACCTTTCTGAGCAAATACGCCAATTAGAAAAAGAGTTTGGAAGACCGCTGCTTATTCGCAGCACTCGTAGCGTGAAATTGACGCCTCAAGGGGAGCTAATTCTAACCAGTATGGGACAAGTTAAGCAGTCTTTATTGACGCTTGATAGACAAATTCGTCACGACAATGACAATATTGCTGGCAGAATTCGTATTACAGCCCCAAGTCAGTTTACCCAGCGGTACCTTCTTAATATCTGCCGTGATTTTAAACAGAAATATCCTGAGATTGAGTTTACCCTCGACAGTAGTTATACCACCCATGATTTGACTAAAAATGACTTTGATCTTGCTATTAGGGCCACTAAAACGCCGCCCCAAAATATGGTGGCTAAAAAGCTATTCTCATATCAGCATGTATGCTGCGCATCGCCAACCTACATTCAACAATACGGTTTACCTAACTCGATTGCAGACTTAAACCAGCATCAGTGCTTAACGGCTGCAGAGGAAAGTGTTTGGCACATAGGTCATGAACCTACAAAAGTAAGTAGTCAATTGAGTGTCAATGATAATCACATGCTCAAAGAGCTCGCCTTAGCAGGAGAAGGGGTTATTCTGGTTCCGGAATATTTGGTGGACCGTGAACTAACATCAGGACAATTAAGGCCGTTACTCCAGCGAGAGCAGACGTTGTCATCAACCACTTACCTGGTTCATCCGCAGCTTATCCATCAGTCAGCAAGACTTGCTTGCTTCATTGCTTATACTCTTGATTGGATTCAACATAATTTACCGCCTTCACAGCGAAAATAGCCAGCTTACATTGATAGCTAAATAAAAATCAGAGCCTTAACTTTGGCTCTGATTAAGCGCTGAAAAAGATTAACTAAGCGGATAAGCCTTGTCAGTCGTTGGCTATTTAGCTCACTTGTCGATGGTGAAATCTAACCTGACCTGCTGGTTTCTTTGTATCACACTGACGCCATCAATGGTTTTGGGTTTGTACTTCCAATTATTAATAGCCTGTAGTGCCGCCCGATTAAACGTGCGCTTAGGTTCAGCTTCAACCACTTGTGCATTGGTTACAATGCCGCTGGCAGTAATATCAAACATTACAATCACGTATCCTTCTTTGCCATCTCGCGCTGCAGCCATTGGATATTGTGGCGACACTTGTACCACAGGCATTGCATCTCCATTATTAAACCCAGGGACAAACTTCTCTTGAGTCGGCGCCGTCATATCAGGCGCAACATTTTTAAAAGAGTCTGTCGTGCTGGTGTTATCAGTGGCTATGCTATCGCGCTGCACTAGTGGTGGTATTTTTTCTGGCTGACTCCTGATTTTTTTAATCGGCTTTAGCGTTTCCTCTGGTCTTTGTACAAAATCAATAACGGGCGTAGGGGCAATGCTGTCCACAAACACGGCATCACTTTTAACCAGTTGAGCCATAAATACAAATAACCCCAAAGTGATTATCCCTCCCATGAGCAAAATGCCCACTTGAGTTATCAATTTAGGATAGTTAACCTGCTTTTCGTTTAAAGACTTTAATTCACTGAATATATGAGTATTATTTTCAGACATTGAGTGGTTAGCACTATATTGTGGCGTCATAGACATTCCTTGTATGATTTAGAGGTGATACAACTCTCGTTGCTCTTTAACCTCTAGTCGCGCAAAACAAGAATAGACAAATATTTTGTTACATTTAGCTTTGAAAGCCACGAATAAAACAAATTAGAAACACAAATTTAACAAGTGCAGAACAAAGAAAGCGCTTGCACACCAACATCATGCCGTACACTAAACGCTTACACCTGCATCGTATTTTCAGGCTTTATTGATTCAGTTTGGGTTAATACCTAAGTATTAGGATTCAATTCACAACGTATGTATCAAGATTTGCTAACAATTATAAGATTGACATTTTCACTCATTCTTAGACTATGGTGGCAGTATTCAATCTTGCTATTAGGCTTTATTGCTAAAGATTAATCAGATAAAAATATAAAATTATAAAAACAAAAATGAGCCTCATTTTTTGTAAGGAAGCAGACCACAATGAAAAAAACATTACTCGCAATTGCGTTAGCCTCAACCTTTTTGAGTGCTTGCGGCAGTTCAGATGTCAAAGTTAACGACACGACTAAAGCTGAAGCACCAGCAGTAAAAGCAGTTTCTACTCATGCTGAGTTAGGCGATTTCGGCGTTGATTTAACCGCTCGAAATGAAGCGGTAAAGCCTGGCGATGATTTCTTTATGTATGCCAGTGGCACTTGGTATGACAACTTTGAAATGCCAGCAGATAAAACTCGCTATGGTGCATTTACCGCTCTTGGTGAGCGTAGCGAAAAACAAGTTAAAGAAATCATTGATGACATTAGCAGCCGCAGCGACCTTAATGCTGAAGAGCAGTTAATTGCAGATTTTTATCAGTCTTACATGGATACTGATACCATCAATAAATTGGGTATAACCCCTATTCAAGGCACATTAGATACTATTACCGCAGTTAAAAACACTGATGACTTAACCAAGGTATTTGGTAACGCGTGGCTCACCGATGCTGAATCGCCAATTTCTGGCGGCATGTGGTTCAACCGTTTAGATCCAAACCAATATGAACTGTCTATCGGTGCTGGCGGTTTAGGCTTACCTGATCGCTCATACTACCTAGAAGACAGCGAGCGTTTTGTAAAAATTCGCACCGCTTATGTGAGCCACATTGCTGAAATGCTTGCTTTTGCTGGCATTAAAGATGGCCAAGCTCGCGCAGAGGCTATTCTTGCGTTAGAGACTAAAATTGCTGAAGGTCAATGGCCACGTGAGAAACGCCGTAACCGTGATTTAACCTTAAATCAGGTTAAACGTTCAGACTTAAATAATGAGTACCCTAACTTCAACTGGGACTTATTCTTTGAGCAATCAGGTTACCAAATCCCACAACTTAACGTGTCTCAGCCTGAGCCGATCAAAGCCATGATTGAGCTAGTCAATAACGAGCCATTGAATGTATGGCAAGACTACCTGACCTTCCACACTGTCAGTAACAATGCAGGCCTACTATCTGAAGATATCTACAACGCAAGCTTTGCTTTTTATGGCAAAGAACTAAGCGGACAAGAAGAGCCTAAACCGCGCTGGAAACGTGCCGTAGCCGAAATGTCTGGCACCCAATCGTTAGGTTTTGCTATTGGTAAAGTGTATGTAGCGCGTTACTTCCCTGAGTCATCAAAACAGCAAATGGCTGAATTGGTTGAAAATCTTCGCACTGCGTTAGGTCAACGTATTGATGGTCTTGATTGGATGGGTGATGAAACTAAGGTAAACGCCCACGCTAAACTTGCCGCCTTCAAACCTAAGATTGGTTACCCAGATGTATGGCAAGAATTCGATGGCCTAACATTAACCAACAAAGACTTAATCACTAATATCCAAAACTTACGCCAATACTTCCATGCCGATAGCGTTGCTAAAGAATTGAAAAAGACTGACCGTAACCGTTGGGGCATGACGCCACAATTCGTCAACGCATACTACAATAGCTCGTTCAATGAGATTGTGTTCCCAGCAGCCATTTTACAGCCTCCGTTTTTCGATCCAAATGCTGACCCTGCTGTAAACTATGGCGGCATTGGCGCTGTGATTGGTCATGAAATGGGACACGGCTTTGATGACCAAGGCTCTAAATCTGATGCTAACGGTATTCAACGTAACTGGTGGACCGACAGTGACCGAGCTGCATTTGAGGCAAAAGCAGATATGCTTGCAGATCAATACAGTCAATACGAGCCATTACCGGACAACTTCGTTAATGGTCGTAACAGCTTAGGCGAAAATATTGGTGATGTGGGTGGTTTAGCCATGGCCTATCATGCATACCAGTTAAGCTTAAATGGTAAAGAAGCACCAATTATTGATGGCCTAACGGGCGATCAACGTTTCTTCTTAGCATGGGCACAAGTGTGGAAAGAAAAACGCACCGAGCAAAGCATGTTAAGTCAGCTGCGTGCAGGTACTCACGCACCAGGCCGTTACCGCGCACTTGCGCCACGTAACCATGATGCATGGTACAAAGCGTTTGACGTGAAACCAGGTGACAAGCTTTACTTACCAGAAGACCAACGCGTTCGTATTTGGTAATCGGTCAATCACCCGATAAATAAAAAGCCAGTCAATTGACTGGCTTTTTTATGAGTAGATGAAAGTGTACTTTTCTACTTAGTTAAATCGACCACAACGCGGCCACGAACTTGACCAGCCATTAACGCTTCTGCCGTACTTATCACTTCATCTAAGCCAATATCTGCTGAAATATCATCAAACATTTGTGGCTCAATAATCTCAGCTAAGCGTTGCCATGCCTCAAGTCTGTCTTCAAGAGGACGCATGACACTGTCGATACCCGCTAGCGTCACACCACGTAAAATAAATGGCATGACAGAAGAAGGAAAGTCCATCCCTTGGGCCAAGCCACAAGCCGCCACAGTGCCGCCATATTTTGTACTGGCGCAGATATTGGCTAAGGTGTGACTACCAACAGAATCAATCGCCCCAGCCCAGCGCTCTCTGGCTAATGGTCTACCTGGCTCCGATAAGGTGTTACGGTCAATCACTTCTGCAGCGCCAAGCTTTTCAAGATAAGCAGCTTGATCTGCTCGCCCTGTTGATGCCACAACCTGATAGCCAAGTTTGGCTAAAATGGCGATAGCAAAGCTGCCGACACCGCCATTAGCGCCTGTCACCAGAATTTCACCTTTTTCAGGAGTGACGCCATTTTTCTCCAGCGCAATCACACTCAACATTGCGGTATAACCTGCGGTGCCAATCGCCATAGCTTGCTTTGGTGTAAAGGCATTAGGCAATGGGATCAACCATTCACTTTTTAAACGCGCCCGCTCAGCAAGACCACCGCAATGTACTTCGCCAACACCAAAGCCATTGAGTAGCACGTAATCGCCAACTTTGAATTTATCAGTGTCGGACGCTTCAACAAGCCCCACTAAATCAATACCAGGCACCATAGGAAACTGCCTAACCACAGGACCTTTACCGGTAATTGCCAATGCATCTTTATAGTTTATCGTGCTATAAATCACTTTTACGCTTACATCGCCATCGGGTAAAACACTCTCATCAATTTCCTTAACTGCCGCGCGATATCCTTGGTCATCTTTTTCAATTAATAAGCCGTTAAACATGGTCACTCCTCAATATAGACCGCTCGTCTATAAATAGTTAAAAAATTTTATCGCGGTAATCCTGCGATAAAACATTCAAGGTAATTTTGTAATGGCTGCGTGCTCTTCACTAATTTTGCTCGGCTTACCGCCCCTTCCCAGCCAACCCAAAAATGCTCAGCTAATAATGAACAATTAGCCTCAGGGGATAATTCGCCTTCAACTTTGGCAGCCTCTAGACAAGTCGCTAATCTTTGTTGCCAATCTAAAAATATATCAATCAATTGCTGTCTGTAGCTTTCAGGCAATAAATCCACTTCTTGGCCTAAATTGCCAACCAAACAACCACGCTTAAATTGGTAGCGCTCCATACCATCCATAGCACTTTCAACAAAAAGGCCAATACGTTCAAGCGCTGAGTAAGCCTCGTTTAGCAAGCACTTATCAAGTTTGTAAGCAAAATACGTGGCGTAGTTTTCAATCACCGCCTGTCCAAACGCTTCTTTACTGGCAAAGTAATAGTAAAAAGAACCTTTCGGCACACCGACCTTTTTCAGAATTTGATCAATGCCAGACGACGCAAAGCCATTCTCAGTCAGTTGCTCAAGACCACTTCGAATTAATTCCGCCCGAGTATCTTGACTGTCTCTCGCCTGCTTGGGCGGCCTACCACGTCGTGGTTTAGTGATGTTTTCTACAATTGATTCTGTCATAAAATCATATTAGACCGATCGTCTATATAAATACAATTTAATTATAAGATCATTTACCTATTTTGCGCGATCGTTCTCAAAACTAGTCGTAACAGTAATGGCTAATGTCAGCATTTGGCACCAAATGGTAACTTTTATTTTTTCATTGGTTAATAATACAACCACATTAACGATGAGGTCATACAATGCAACGCAATAAAGGTTTTACACTGATTGAATTAGTAGTGGTGATTATTATTCTGGGCATTTTGTCTGTCGTGGCTGCACCAAAATTTATCGATCTTAAAGGCGATGCCCATACTGCTACCGTTGAAGCCATGGCGGGTGCAATTGATAGCACCAACAGTTTAGTTTACTCAAAGTCTGCGATTAATGGTGTTGAAAAAGAAGCGTCGATAGATGCTGCTGCGATTGGCGAAGAATATGCAGGTGCAACGCTCATATATGGCGGCATGCAGTCTGATGAAACAAGCTTAGTGATGTTTGTCGAAGGTATTGATGACCCAAGTGCATGGGAAATGGAAAAAACCAATGAAGTAAACATGAGAATTCATCCTGCTGACCACCCTACCATTGGTGATGGGGCTGGCAACTGCTTCGTACAATACAGCCACCAGTGGACTGATGCTCGTGGAGCAACTTATCCCGCTAAAACCACTTTATATACTGACGATTGTTAGACCTCGATGAAAAAACGGCTAAAAGCCATTTGTAAATGTTATTAATACTGCTGTAAAACAAAGCAATAAACGATATCTCATCAAGCTAACTTGGCACTCTTAGTAAAGTGCCATTAGCGATGAACCTTCAGCCATGAGTGGCATAGCTAAGCCGATGAAATACCGTTAACAATGTCATTTAGCTCTAGCCGTAAACGTGCATTAGATACAAGCCGTCCTATTGCTTATCGAGCATCGAGTGCACGCTCTTGTGCCGTTTGCGTATCTGAAAAATATCGAGTTAACCGATCTGTAATCCTAGAACAAGTCCGCCAACAAACCCATGTTGATCTCAACGCTGTTGATAATTCAGATGGCATCTTAAAAGCTATTAGCGCATTAGAACACATCAAATTAAATGGCCTTAATAAACCGCTCCACACTATTTGATAACGCAGCACTGTTTGATAACGCGCTGCACTGTGGTGACTCAGCCATCGCACCATTATGAAACAAAATGTGCGCATTTACTGAACAGAACTTAATCACTCAACCTAAAGCTGCAGAAAAATCGCACCGATATCGATCATAGAACTTATTGTTATGATGGAATTTTTATCTAACCGCACCATTTTCGCCCCGCCAGCATTTAACAAATTAACAACATAGGAATAATTCTTGCTTCACTAAGTGACTGAATTATAAATAAGAGAATAGCTTTGGGGAGCATAAATGGACAATATCAGTGACGCGATCGGGGTAATTGCACAAAGTGCGGATACCGTTTTTATCCTTCTTGGTGCAATTATGGTGCTAGCGATGCACGCAGGTTTTGCATTTTTAGAAGTGGGAACTGTTAGACATAAAAACCAAGTGAACGCATTAGTTAAGATTTTAACTGATTTTGCTTTTTCAGCCGTTGCCTATTTTGTCATTGGCTATCAAATCGCTTACGGCAGCCACTTCTTTGTTAGTGCAGAGACATTAGCTGCCAATAATGGCTATGACTTAGTGAAGTTCTTTTTCTTACTCACCTTTGCCGCCGCTATTCCCGCCATTGTTTCTGGCGGTATTGCTGAGCGTGGTAGCTTTCGCCCCTTCTTATTTGCCTCAGCATTGATTGTGGCGTTTGTATACCCACTGTTTGAGGGCATGATATGGAATGGTAACTATGGATTTCAAGCATGGTTAGGCAACACCTTTGGCGCAGAGTTTCATGACTTTGCTGGCTCTGTTGTAGTACATGGTATGGGCGGTTGGTTAGCATTAGTTGCTGTGTACTTTTTAGGTGTTCGTGGTGGCCGTAAGCCCGGAGTCGCCTTTGCCCCATCTAACATTCCCTTTCTAGCATTAGGTTCATGGATATTAATTGTCGGCTGGTTTGGTTTTAATGTCATGTCAGCACAAACCTTAGATGGCATAAGTGGCCTTGTGGCACTAAATAGTTTAATGGCCATGGTTGGCGGCACGATTATCGCGTTAATTGTCGGTAAAAATGATCCAGGGTTTATCCATAATGGCCCACTAGCTGGGTTAGTTGCTGTTTGTGCAGGTTCTGATTTAATGCATCCGGTTGGCGCTTTTGTCGTCGGTGGTGTTGCCGGTGGCTTATTTGTTTTTGTATTCACTAAACTTCAACGCAGCACCAAAATTGATGATGTATTAGGTGTTTGGCCTTTGCATGGATTATGCGGTGTTTGGGGCGGTGTTGCTGCTGGTATATTTGGACAACAGAGCTTAGGCGGTCTTGGTGGTGTAAGCATTATGTCGCAACTGGTTGGCACACTTGTGGGTGTTGCTTTTGCCATCGTAGGCGGCGTGATTGTTTACGGTATTGTTCATAAAATATCTAGCTTACGTTTAAGCCAAGAAGATGAATATATGGGTGCTGATTTAGCCATTCACAAAATTGGCTCAACCAATGCTGACAAGTAACTCTGTCAGTTTTTATGACTGTTTTATGAAAAAGGTTCTGCCCTATTTTCAGGCCGATAAGTGACAGCAAAAATAGTGGCAAATACAAAAAAGCTCAAGCAATTGCTTGAGCTTTTTTAGTAAACCAATGCGACTATAAAACAGTAATCACATCAGCTTCAGGTAAACGTGCTTTAGGTAGACCATGGTTATAATCTTCACCATCTTTATGGTAACCAATAGCCAAAGCAAACTGACACTCATAACCGTTTAATTCATCTTTGAAAATTTCACCAATTAACTCAGGATCAACCCCTTCCATTGGTGTTGAATCAATACCTAAACGTGCAAGTACATGCAAAGTATTACCAATTGCGATATAGGTTTGGGCTTTAGTCCAGTTACCGTTAAAACCACTTTCGTCGGTATTAAGGTCGGCAAAAGCGTATGCACCATTAAGCATGTTGTCGTACATTTCTGCAGGTAAATGACCTGATGCCACTTCTGAATCAACCACTTTACGATAATCATCTTTGGTGTAATGTGGATTATGGGCAAATAAAATAACGTGCGATGCTTCGGTCGCATGCGGTTGATTAAACTGATGCATGTTAGCAAACGTGTCACTGAAACGTTTTTTCGCTGCGTCAGTTTCAAGTACGATAAACTTCCAAGGTTGCGAATTAATCGAAGAAGCCGATAAACGAATGGCTTCTTTTAATACATTCATATCTTCTGCAGAAATGCGCTTTGAAGCATCATATTTTTTAGCGGTGTAACGATTGTTTAAGTCTTGGATAATTTGATGAGACATGATGTACTTCCTCAATAAGCTATTTCGATGAACGATTTTGGTGAACTATTCATTTGAATTAATTCGTTGGGAGAATACTAGCCAATACCAGCCAGATGAAACATAGCTATTTCCACCAAACATTGTGGACATATTAATCCACAATAAACCATCCTACTCTGCTAAACCCTAAGTGCTTATATTGAGTCTTTACTCTATGGCTATTAAGATAAAGCCATCACTTACCTCAGATAATAACCATGAACCCAGTTGAAACAGCAACGGATGCAATTATAAATAACATGGAAATAAACTCTCATGCTTTAGTGGTTGAAGGGGGAGCTATGCGAGGAATCTTTGCATCGGGCGTATTAGATAGGTTTATTGAACATCAATACCGCCCTTTCGATTTCTGCATTGGCGTATCTGCCGGTTCCACTAATTTAGCGTCTTGGTTGTCTCGCCAAAAACAGCGTAATTATCGTATTATCACCCATTACTCTTGCCTACCTGAGTTTATCGATTTTGGTCGATTTGTCCGAGGTGGACATTGGCTGGAACTCAATTGGCTATGGGATATTCTCGCTAAAGAGTGTCATTTTGATATGGATACTTTTGTCCATCAAACCATTCCTTTATTTGTGGTAACAACCAACATAAACACAGGTGCCGCAGTTTATACAAAGGCGACCGCAGACAATATTGAATTGATTTTAAAAGCATCTTGTTCAGTCCCAATTGCTTTTAGAGACTTTCCTGAATACCAAGATTCCCCCATGACCGATGGTGGAATTGCCGATTCCATTCCGGTAATAAAAGCGTATGAAATGGGCGCAAAAGAGATCACTGTGGTGCTATCAAGGCCGCTAGGTTACCGCAAAAAATCGCCTAAAATACCATGGTTAATAAGGCGCGCTTTAAAAACACATCCGAAATTAGCAGAGGCGATGGTAAATCGAGCCAATAGTTATAACCAAGCCATCGATTTTATTGAAAACCCACCTGCTGATTGTAAAGTGAACCTCATCGCCCCCCCTTCAGAGTTTAACGTCGGGAGGCTCACCACTGACCAAACAATATTGGAGCAAGGTTATAAAATGGGGATTGACGCCGCTGACACTTGGCTCAACCGATAGCCAAAAAAAACCGGACATAAAGTCCGGTTAACAGTTTGCATCCGTGCACTGGTTACTAAAAATGCCCTTGAGCAAATGTGCGGTTCAACACACCACAATACATGGTGGCGAGTGGCAGTAACCAACGAGTAGGTTGATAATTCAGTAACGCTCTCTCATTTCTATTTTTTCTAGCCAATTGCCTTATTGGAATATTTGTAAAGTCGAAGCGCTTAATTGGGTACTGCTTGGGTCCACACCGTCCCCTTAACCACTTTGTTATAGCCATAGCCATAAAGCGCTTGCATATATTCAGCATCAAACATGTCTTTACTGCCTGTTGGCGCATCAAATTCGTTGTCGACATAGGTGAAGCGTAAATCGATGTGTTGTCGTTCACTGTCATAAAGCATTTTGTATAAATCACCACGGCTTTGCAGCACGGTTAAGCTCTTTAAACTGCGCGTCAATAATGGCAAACCTTTATCAGGTATTACTTCATAAGGCATAGTTAACATGCCATTTCGGATCGCATGAATATATGGCTGCTGAGTTAAACCTAGCGCTTTAGATACTTTGTCATAATCGGTTGTGACGGGTTCAAAAAACATTTGCGCTGACATTCCGCCATCCACGTGTAGCTCTTCGTATTGCTCGCCTTGATATTGAACTTGAATAAACTGTGGAGGAAACACACCAGGAATTGATGAACTTGCAGCAAGTATTTGATGAATGAATGCCACTTTGTTTTCAATATCACTGTCGGCGATTTGACCAATATTCCAAATCGATAAACGGCCTGAATCAAAATGAGTGGTACCGATAAATAGTCGACGCCCAGCTTGATGTTGCTTGGCTATTTGTTCGATCATTTCAGGATTATAGACCTTGGCAATAAACTCAAGCATGTTGTCACCATTGGTAAAAGCATCTTTAAATAAGGTATTTAAAAAATTACGACTGCCAATGACTTTTTTATCATTAATGCCTAACATGACCTGCTTTAATCTAGGTACTTCATCGCCACCTAAAAACGCAAACGGCGCGATTAACGCACCCGCACTTACGCCTGTCACTATTGTGTATTGTTCGAGTTGGTCATGATCATATAAGCCATTAACGACACCTGCACCAAACGCACCTTTAGCTCCTCCTCCTGATAACACTAAAATATTTAACGCATCACCGTTAACACTGAGTGGGGTTGATTGTGTTAATTCTGAATATAGAAAGTCAGACTGCTCACCAGCCCAAAATCGTAACGGCTCTTTAGAGTGCAGCTTGGCTTTGTTGGCAACACTGGCAAGCTGATAACCTTGTTCAGGCACACGATTCTCAAGGGGGTGAGTTGTGCTGCAACCTACCAGTAAAGTCAGCAACAATAATGCTGCCATCTGCTTAAAATAATTCATCTTCTCTCTCTTTATATTCAAATATCATGATAATCACGGTGTTACAGTGCGTTAACCATGAATAAATAACCCTTTAAAATCAGCAAGATTGAATCATAAAAAGCTAATTAATAGGTTGAATGCCGACATTATAGAGATAAACAATTATTCGTTTGAATCACGTTTGCAGGATGAAACCCTCACTTAATAAAGTGAAAGTGAGGGTTACTTGAATAAATACCTAATTAACCCTCAACTCAATATATGAACCTTCTTTTGTACAACACTAAAACAACTGCCCTCTCTCACTATTACTGATTAACTCCAATGTAAATAGAAGTAAAAGACTAAAAATCAACCTGAGGATTCCATCCTACAAACGCGATTAACTAGATTTAATCTTTCTCCCTAGAATGCTCGCCAACACAGTTTCATCAATGCAAAAAAGCGTGTGCGACACACTAAAGAGCGCCATCTTTTTAGCGAGGTTTGTATGAGATTCACGACTGACGATGACGCGTTAGTCGACATCAATAACGATTGAATACACATAGTTTTGTGGTTCAGTAGGAGCAGCAACAACATGAGTTTTACTAAAAACTGGATAACCTCTTTCCCGAAGCAAGCTTTATCTATTGGCATCAGTTTAATGGCGCTCAATTGCCCAATGAATGCAGTAGCTGAAGAATTTCAACCTGTTGAACAGAGCGAAAAACAGCAAATTTTGACAGGTAAAGCCATCTTCAAAAAATACGGCATTGCAGATGATTTACCTAAGCTTGGGTTGAATTCATTAGTACAAGGTGAGCACTTGGTTGAGCACGTCACACGCACCACCAAAGTCGGCGATGAAGAGCGTAAATCCGAAGTGTTTTTAATTCAAAATACTGACGAAAAAGGCAACATTGACCTTCGCATCAAATATGACCCAGCAAAGCTTGACGATAATGAAGACATCATTAAAGAAATCGAAGCGAATACTAAAATTGAGTATCGCTTACGTAACTATGCGCAAAGTTATGATCCGAACTCTGTTATCGCAACAGAGCTTGGTAATGGCCAAGTAGAAATCGCATTCAATTATTCTAAGTTTGGCTTACCACAAGATATTGCTTACTTTCGTTTTATGCGAGTCAAAATCACGGTTGAGAATAATCAACCTGTAAAAATGATTATCAAAAATACCCGTGACTTTGCATATCAAAATTACCGTATTAATGACTATCAACAAGTGGTCAATTTTGAAACTTTTGACAATGGTAACGTTGGCGTTAAAAACAAGCGCATCGAAGCCAATGGTGAAAATTCAAAAGGCACAGCCGTTAGCATCGCAACCATCGTTGAACCTGTGGCTTTTTACGATGGTGACATGGAATCAACCGTTGTTAACCAAGCACGTCTGTCTCAAGTATCAGACCCTCGCTACAAAGAAGAAAGCGTGAAGCTAGACCGCGTATTCCCATTAATGGGGGATTTAGTCCGCCGTCAAGGTATTGATGTGCCTTTACCGTTCGGCGTGTCCGTTGCTTACCGTAATCAAGATATGAATTTTGGCTTTAGTGACTTTGACATTATGGGCGCCAATTTAAATGAGCTATTTGACCCATTTAAATCGATAGCTCAAGTGAATGCAGAAAGTTTAAGTTTACGTGGTGACGTGAATATTTTGCCTTTTTGGAATGTATTTGGTTACGTCGGAAAAATTAATGTTGATGCCAAAGTTGATGCTGAATACACAGGTGAAATTGGTCGTCAGTTACAAGATAAGTTAAACAACAAGTTACCTGGTTTAGGTAATGCATTCTGTAATGAGCTATCTGCACTATGTAACTCTGGCACCTTAAGCGTACCTCTGCATCTTGAATACGACCTAATGGGGGTTGGAACAACTTTATCAGTTGGTTACAAGCAGTTCTTTGCCTCTGTTACAGGTAGCTACTCGAGAACAAGAATGGTCGGAACAGATAAGTGGGGCGACGGTATTTTAACTGTTCAACCAATGCTGGGTTACCAGTTAGCAGATTACCGCGCACAAATCTTTGTTGGTGCTGAATATCAAGGCCTAAAACCTAACATGGAAGGGTCTATCCAAGGCGTTGAACTCGGCGGTGAAGAGTTCTTCTACAACGTAGGAGTTGACCTAGATAAGTGGGCTTACCTTGTTGGTTTTAACAAACAATTTGGTAAGCACTACAACTTAACTGTGCTGTATAACAAAGGCGAAACCCGTAATGCAGTCACACTGAATTTCGGTTACCACTTCTAAATTGACTTGATGTAACCCAAAACACTACCTGAGAAAACAAATGACCTCACTCTATCAAGTTGAGTGAGTCATTTCTCCTTGCACGCACCTCAACGGGTAAGGCTGACATTCAGGGCTAAATTTTCATGAGGGTTTCATCCTACATAACCGATTACGCATGTAGGCGCTGAACAATTAATATACAGCCACATTCGCAGACAACCTAGCTATCAGGCCTTAACAATAATCAATCAGCCTTATTAGCAAATAACAGGTTACGTTTGGACGATAAGGCCATTACAGGACACGAAAATGACAATATTCAATAAAACCATACTTGCTGTTTCAATCGCATTCACATTAGCAGCTTGTTCTGGCAGCGATGATAATAACGAAACAACACCGACACCACCGCCACCAGAAGTCACGCCACTTCCGACTGAAGAGGTGACGTTAACCATCGGCCAAAGTCAGGTTGAAGCCCTAAAAGAGTCTCATGTTGTGACCTCAGTGACAGGTGAAAAATCACTTGCCAGTATCGAAACATTCAAGGGCATTACTTACGCAACAGCAGAGCGTTTTAGCCATAGTGCGCAACTTGATATGGACGAAACGGTCAATGCGACAGAATTTGGCTTTGCATGTCCACAGCTTAAAACAACATCACAACCTCAATCTGAAGATTGTTTAAATTTGAATATTTGGCGTCCAGCAGATCTGTCAACGGATGTGGTACTACCGGTTTATGTATTTATCCATGGTGGTGATTTTGAATACGGCGCAGGCTCTGAGCCATTGATTCATGGCGATACGGTTGTTGCTCAAGGTGCTGCTGAAGGTAACCCATTTATTACCGTGACACTTAACTATCGCCTTGGCATGTTAGGCAGCCACTGGCTTAAAGACAATCAAGGCGGCAACTATGGTCTTGGCGATCAAAAGCGCGCTTTAGAGTGGGTCAATAACCATATTGCTGACTTTGGCGGTGATATTGAAAACATCACCCTAATCGGTCAAGGCGCTGGTGCAATGTCGGTAGGCATTTTACAACAAGAAGCAACTGAAGAGCCGATGGCTGGTGAGTATTTTACTCGCGCTATTATGCAAAGTAACCCCGCTGGATTTGATTATCGCACTTACAATCAGGCTAAAAGCTTTGCCACTAGAATTGAAGACACCCGAGCTGAAATGCCAGAACTCAGTGAGTTAAGTTTAGCGGAGATGCCTTTAGAACAGCTGATGACACTTCAGGCTAAAGTGAACTCGCCAATTGGTCGCATCGGTGATTGGACTGGGCTTAGCTGTGTTGATCTGGATAACCTTGTGGGTAGCGGATTATGCTTAACCAGCAAAATATCAGGTGAAGCAAGCCCAATGGCTAATCTAATGCCATTTGCACCATACGTTGAATATTATAAGCCAACGTTTGGTTCAACCATTAAAGGCTACCACTTAACCACTCAGCCTTCATTGGATCATTTTACCGTACCGACAGTTGTAGGTTCGAATACGGAAGAAGCCAATACTTTCGCGATGTTGCCAAGCTTAACCTTCTTGATCCCAACGATTATTAACTTAATGAATAATCTCGATCCAGAGTTAATCGAACAAGGTGACATCAATCAAGCCATGCTAACTTGGCTTGCTGACGAGAAAAACATGGCTTTAGTTGAACAAGAAATTGCTCAACTAACCGCTGATGATATTAAAGCGCAAGTGGAGCTAGGTGATATCTTACCGAGCAGCGCCTATGAAGCCATTGTTAAGTTTTACTTTGGTCTTGGTAACGGTGACACCACCAATGCATTACTCGATTTAGCAGACTTTTATCCAAACAATGAAAGTGAATTATCGGGCGCTTTAACCAACATGAAGCAATTTAAAATGATGCTAAATGACATGTTATTTGCTGGACCTTCACGTAAACAAGCACGAGAAACCCAAGAAAATAACGTAGACGCCACCTTCTATCAGTTTGGTTACCATGCAAGTTTCAACGTATGGACATACAACACAGAAGGTGAAGATGGCAATCTTGATATCGGCGATGTGATTAAAACTATCAGCTGTATAAGTGGTGCGTGTAATGGCTCTGAACTGCCATTTGTATTTAACAAAGCACTGAAACTTGATGGTTCACCAGTCTCTGTTAGCAGCAAAGACCAAGCGTTAATGGATAAAATGTCTCGCCTGTGGTTTAGCGATGCATTATTTGAAAACTACCAATACAACAACGACAGCGTGTTGTTAATCGACGAAGACGGAATCAATACATTCGAGTCAGACTGGGATAGCAAACAGCCAGGTACGGATCCGGCGCTTAGACAAGGTCGCTTACAAGGACTTGAAGATTTAAACCTGATCTTAGGTTACCTATAAGCAGTGACTTAGCGCTATCAAAGCACAAGATTTCACTCTTTGTTAGTCATACCTAACAACTCCCCAAAAATAGGCCAGTTCACTGGCCTTTTTTATGACGTTTTTTGACGATTAACGGATACCTCATGAAGCTGTTTAACCCTATTAAGTCAATTACCCCTATTAAACATATGTCACTGCTGACATTGCTTTGCGGCATATTGTTACTGACAGGCTGCGCCACACCTAACCCAAGTGTCCCTGAAGGATTTGAAAGCCAGTTTGTAAAACGTGACTATCAAGCACAGGCTTACTTAATTCCAGCGGCAAATGAAGCCTTTGCCCGTCGAATTGATTTGGTCAGAAAAGCACAATCAAGCATCGATATGACCTATTTTTCGTGGAATGGCGATACCTTAGGCCTCACCTTACTTAATGAGCTCAAACTCGCAGCTGACCGTGGCGTGAAGGTCAGGCTAACCTTAGATGACTTACTGGTTTTTAATGAAAAATGGCTGGCGGATGTCGACAAACACCCTAATGTCCAAATCAAAATTTTCAACCCATTTAACTCGCGAAAAATGGGCTGGGTTGGCCGTGCTTTTGATTTCCAAATCCATCAAGAAGTGCTAGATAATCGTTTGCATGAAAAGTACTTTAACGTCGATCATCAGCAAATGATCCTCGGCGGTAGAAACATTGGCGACGAGTATTTTGGTTACAGTAAAGAGGCTAACTTTTTCGACTTAGATGTGCTGTTCACTGGCGATATTATTGCGCCATTTGCAACCAATTATGAACAGCAATGGCAAAGTGACTTTGTTGTCCCTGTGAGTGAATTAATTAAGGTGAATGCGGATATTAGCGACACACGCTACTTTTCTAAAGCCTTAGCTAAAACCCAAAAAAAGCACCCAGAAATAACACAAAACATTGAATTAACAATCAATAACATGACAAACCCAGCGTTTATTGATGTGACAGTGTCACCTGTTTTCGATTCACTACAAAAAATGCATGACCGTTTACCTTACTTCAGAACACGAGCTGAAATGACGGTCAGTGAAGAGTTACAGCAAGCCAAGGATGTCGTTATTTCAACCCCTTATATTGTGCCGACAGATAACGAGTTTACGGTCATTGCAAACCTGACAGCCCAAGCATCTAAAGTCACGTTAGTGACCAACTCGTCAGCCTCAAATGATTCGCTATTTATCCCGGCATATTATGAAAAGCACCGTCAAACCTTATTGGATATGGGAGTCGATATATATGAATATAAAGACACGGCCAAAAATGACGATCATTTTTACCATGGTGATACTTACTACCATAACAAGACCATTATTCTAGATAATCACGTCTCTTATGTGGGGTCATCAAATTTTGACCCACGCTCAGATTTCTTAAACATAGAGTTTGGCTTGTTCGTTCACAGCACTGAGTTTGCCGAGCATCTACACCAGTACCTTTTACAACAAAAAGCCACGCTTTTTTGGCATGTAACCCAACAAGAAAACGGGGATATCCAGTGGCGAAGTCAAGATAAGGTACTCAATAGCAATCCTAATTATGGAAGCTGGCATAAATTACCCGACTGGCTGTTTAGAAAAATGGATGGTGAGTCAGAGTTATAACTTGATACTGCAATGCATCTTTACCGTTCACGATTTTAGGGCATAACATTTCCATGTTATGCCCTATTTTTATCTGCCCCATCAAATACAACGACGTTTTAAAGCTAACGCAGCTCATTACGATCTTCAGACATTGCATCATCAGACATTGCATCATCAGACATTGCATCATCAGACATTGCATCATCAGCCATTTTTATTGAAAACAGCGTAAAATCAAACAGCAACATCACTTGAGTTCAGTTATGCTAATAATAATATGGAATCTGATGCAACCAACCTCGGAGCGGTAAATGAATTTTAGTCTAGAGCAGCTGCAAGCTTTCGTGATTGTTTATGAAGAACAATCAATCAGTAAAGCCGCAATCAAACTCAATAAACACCGCACGACTGTTGGACAAGTGATCAGCAATTTAGAAGACCAAGTAGCAGTGATTTTATTTGAACGAGGCGCTCGAAAAGTCACCCCAACCCACGAAGGCAGTTTACTGTACCATTACGCTAAGCAAGCCTTAGAACAAGTCAAAACTTTCGATAAAGTCGCGCTTAGTCTTTCCTACGGTGAACTTGATTCAATAACAATCGCTTATAACAGCTTTATTCCACACACAGCCTTGTCATTGATCAGAGCACAGCTCACCTCTGACTTTCCTAATATGCGGGTACGTCTATTAGTGCGTACTCAGCAAGAGATCCGAGCGGGAATTGAAGATGAGTCGATTCATTTTGGTATTGTGAATATTACAAATGCCAGCGCCATGAGTAACTTAGATTATGTCTTACTCGGCCAAATGCCTTTTGCTCCGTATGTTAATCGCAATAGTGATATCGCCAAGCTCGATAGCAATGAAGTGTTCACCGCGCTGCAATCATCAAAACAAATTATTCTAAAATCTTTTTTAGATGAAAATATGGCAAAAAAAATCACCTTGTCACCCCATTATGATGTTGTGGATCAATTGTCGCTCGCCATCAAATTAGTCAACGATAATTTAGGCTGGGCGTTACTCCCAAAACATCAAGACCATGCCAACGCCACCAATAATCTACTGCAAATACAATGTCCGCAAATTAGCGATGACTATTACGTTCCACTGGCTTTGTGGAGTTTAAAAACAAAACCCATTATTGAAGTTAAAAAGTCGATTAAAGAGGCGTTTTATCGATACACATCACTAGGCCAGCATGTTCAATAGCAAACCTTTACTGAAAACATGCTCGTCATAAAAAACAAGCAATAAAAAAGCGACTCAACGTCGCTTTTTTACATCAGTTACATGACAATTAACACGGTAATCAACACGACAATCAACACGGAAAAACCGCACATACATCGTGAGCAGCCGCCAGATAAGATTGGCACTCGATTAAAAATAAGCCTTGTATAGCGCCCAAACAACAGTCTCATCAGCTGAGTAATCAAAATGAGTTGATGACGTACTTGCTAGCGTATTTTCAATCTTAATCTGACCCCAACGAGTTTTGTCTTGGCTTAATGGTGTCGCGACTTCTAATGTGGTTTTTAGCACCGATGTTTCAATACTGCCTGTCATGTAGGTATATTCAGGGTTAATCATAAAATAGGTGCCATCATTGCCCGTTTTCAAAATCAAGAAGATATCGCCTGTTGCCCCATAAGTTGCCGTGTCTGACTCCCCCATCATCTCGACAAAATCATCACTGTATTCACCACCTAGCACGCCTGCTCTTACGAATAAATTAACCTTGTCACTCGGTAACGTAATCGATGCAATTCCGCCAATAGCCGCCGTGGTAAAAGTATCATTGTTAATCATATCCAATGACATCGCGACCTTAGGTACGGCTGTACTTTCTAAATCAAACACATGAAAGTATTGTAAACGACTGTCGCTATACTCACCTTCATTGTTCATCGTCCCTTCTAGCGTCAGCATTCCTTCTTGGGTGGGACTGACACTAAACGAACCTGAAATAGACACCTTCAAGTCCCCTTTATTGCTCATCGCGGCGTAGCCGGATGTCGTTGCTTTGGTTAAATCAGAAGGGTCATGTTCAGGTTTTTCTTCGGCAACGATTGCCGAGGAATAAGTGCCAGTAAACAATAGTGTGCTCAATAAAAGTGTAGCTAAGGTCGATCGTTTCATTAGTGCCATCTCCGGTATTGGTGTAAACCGAGATAATAAAATCACTTCTTAAATCCAGATAATCGCCAAGCGATGACAATTCCATCATCACACGCTTCAATGCAGATAAAACATGCACAATAAAACCAGCCACTCGGGAATAAAAGCCTTTCAATTACACAAAATGGTCAGTAAACCATCAAGGATGATGATCATGTCCTCTCCAAGAGATATCACTTTTTTACAATTAGCCAGTAAATTACTCGTCATTCAACAGGCAAACACGCTGCCTGAATACGATGGATTTAATGTCCATCTTTCTAACTCGAGGAATAATCATGAAAATAGTCAGCAAAATCACTCCATTGGTTATCGCAATGGCACTCATTGGTGGTCAAGTTCAAGCACAAGACTTTGATATTGTCCTCAACGAAGGACGTGTGATGGATCCTGAAACAGGTTTTGATCAAGTCGCCAATATTGGTATTAAAGATGGTAAAATTTTAAGCATTACCAAAGACATCATCGAAGGTAAGCAATCAATCAATGCCAAGGGTTTAGTGGTTGCGCCTGGGTTTATTGACACTCACTCCCACGTATCAAACATTCCATTTGGCCAAAAATTGCACTTACGTGACGGTGTAACGACCCCGTTAGATTTAGAGATGGGCTCTTACCCTGTTAATACTTTCTACGACCGACTTGAAGGCAAGTCGATGACCAACTACGGCACATCAGTATCACCCGCAGGCATACGTGAATCGATTATTAACCCAGAATATCACTCAAACACAGCATCACTTGTTACTGACTTATTTGAGCAGCATGAACATGAGCATTCACATGCCAATATGGCAGTAGCCACCTTCTTACCTAACAAAGAACAAATTGGCCAGATCAACCAAATGGTTGAAGAAGAAATGAAGCAAGGCGCAATCGGTGTTGGTGTCCCTGTAGGCTATATGTCAGTAGGTACGACATCAGAAGAAACCATTTCATGGCAAGAAACCGCAGCTAAATATGGTTCATCAACCTATTTACATGGCCGCTTCTCAAGTCAAAAGCCGGCAACGACTGGCATTTTAGGCTTCCAAGAAATGATCTCAAATGTAGGTATTTATGGCGGCGGCTTACTGATCCAACATATCCACCAACAATCTTTAGAGAAAACACCTGAAGCATTAAAAATGATCGGTGATGCGCGTAAAGCTGGACTAAAGGTTTCAGCAGAAGTTTACCCATACTATCAAGGCGCAACCATTGCTAGTGCAGATTACCTCAACCCTGATAACTATGGTCCAAACATGGGGAGAACTTATAAAGACATTATTGAAGTGGCAACCATGAAACCGTTAACTAAAGAGCGTTACGATGAGTTAGTGGCAAGCAACCCAAGTGCATCAGTGATTTTTGCAGGCATTTCTAAGCAAGGCATGCTAGATGCGTTAGTGGATCCAAATGTTCATGTTGGCAGTGATGCAATGCCACTAACCGTTTCAGAAACAGGGCAAATGGCTGTTGACTTCGATACACCTTATGAAGGCTTACAAGGTCACCCAAGAGCGGCGGGAACTCATGGCAAAGTATTACGTTTAGTGCGTGAGCAAAACATCATGCCACTCATGACCGCTATCTCTAAAATGAGCTACAAGCCTGCGCAATACTTACAAGAAAACGGTGTGCAAGCTATGGAAAATAAAGGTCGTATTCAAGTGAACAGTGATGCAGATATTACTATTTTTGACCCTGCAACCGTAACAGATAACGCCACGTTAACCGATGCTGGTTTACCAACAACGGGTATTCCCTATGTATTGATTAACGGTACCGTTATTGTTAATGACTCTGTGGTGTTAAAAGATATCTA
This sequence comes from Shewanella goraebulensis, assembly GCF_030252245.1. Taxonomy (NCBI): domain Bacteria; kingdom Pseudomonadati; phylum Pseudomonadota; class Gammaproteobacteria; order Alteromonadales; family Shewanellaceae; genus Shewanella; species Shewanella goraebulensis. The sequence continues at coordinate 1,180,213 of NZ_CP126972.1, read as the reverse complement.
CCCAGGTCAAGCGGTAAGAAACTAAGCGTTTTATTGGTCTCAACAAAACGTATAGGGGCGTTAATGATTGCATTAACGCCCCTTTTTACTGTGTTCATTGCGCATCATTTATTTATATCTCTAGGCACCATTCATTTATATCAAAAGTCATTTATATCTCTAGGCACTATTTATTTGTATCAAAAGTCATTTATATCAAAAGTCATTTATATCAAAAGTCATCATTGGTTATATCCCTTTGCCCCATTCATTACATGAATAGCCACACGCCATAAATTTGATTGCTTTCATGGCTGGCATTGTTACTTTATAAACACGTTCACGCTGACGACTAAGACGAAACCAGTTTTTTACTTAATGAGCCGCTTCAGTCAGTGGTGTTGAAACTTGATGGCTATAAGCTGAAAAAGCAATTCAATACACCATTACAATTCAATACACCATTACAAGTACAAGGATTAGTTATGTTGCGCCAAAATCTTGCATCAGCCATCACCCTTTTGGCGTTATCGATCTTACAAATCACTAGCACTGCATATGCTGCAACAAACCTAGCTGCAACAAACCTAGCTGCAACAAACCAGGCACCTACAAACCATGCGAATATTAACTGGCCCAATCATTATCAAGCTGCGGTGAGTTTATCTTATGATGATGCACTACTCAGTCAATTAAACTACGCAATTCCAGCGTTAAATAAGCATGGTTTTAAAGCCTCTTTTTATCTCACGCTATCTAATTCTGGTACCCAAACCGCTCTAGCGCGATGGCGTGATATTGCCGCTGATGGCCACGAACTGGGCAACCACACCTTATTCCATGCCTGCAGTAAAAGTATTGAAGGACGTGAGTGGGTCGAGCCTCACAATAATATTGATACTAAAACCGTGGCGCAAATGCAGCAAGAAATCGAAACCGCCAATACCTTCCTCCAAGCCATAGACCAACAAACTGAGCGTACTTTTACGCCGCCATGCGGTGATTTTTATGCCGCAGATGGTAATTATATTGATGCCATACGTGAAAACTTTGTCGCTATAAAAGGTTACAACCCACAACTGGCTCCAAAGTTCGATTTGCTATTAATGCCTGAAAATGTAGATGGCGAAACCTTGATTAATTTTGTCAAGCAAGCCCAGCAACAAGGGGGCATTGCCAACATATTATTTCACGGCATTGAAGAAGATTACTTAAGCGTCAGCAATCAAGCTCACAATGAATTACTGCAGTATTTGAGCGATAACCGAGACTTACTGTGGGTCGATACCTATTTAAATATTATGCAGCATGTAAAGCAGCGTACCACTGCCCACGGCACAGCAATTGCCAATTAATATCTGCTCGAAATTAACCATTAAATAACCGATACAAGAAATAAAAAAGCCGCTATTTAAATAGCGGCTAGTCGTTTTCTACGCTGGCTGTATCTACTCTGTTTTAAGCGCTAATTAGCGATAAAACATAAATGACTAGAAACGATAATTCATCAACAAGCCAAAAAAGTGTAAATCGATATCGTAATCGCCTTGTAGCGTACTCTCCAATGGCGAACCTTCTAACAAGGTATATTCAATACTCGATTGACCTGCATATAAATACTCATAATACATCTGTAAGCGCCATTGTGAGTTCAGCTCATAACTTGCGCCCATACCCAACTTCCAAATTTCACCTGTTGGTACATCAGGGTACTGATAAGTCGGATCATCTTGAGGTGATGTCTCATAATAAACACCACTTTCTAAACGCCACTTACTGTTAAGCTGGTAATGCACCCCAACACTGGCTGAAACGGTATCTTTCCAATCGCGAGCAATGCCGCCGCTTGCATTGGTTAGTGTCACAGGTGTTTCAGCAATTTTACTGAAATCAGTCCAGCCTAGACTCCACATCATTGCTGTGTCTGCGGTCAATTGATGATGACCACTTAATAATGCCATCGCCGGCATAACCACATTAATTGATGAGTCGTTACTTGCACCTAAGGCAGTGACTTCGCCATCTAATTCATGATCGATTTCCGAGCGATATGTAAAACCGATTTGGTTATTAGCATCGATTTTATAAAAACTACTCAAGGTATAACCAAAATCTAGACTGTCACCAGTGACTTCAATTTTCGGAATAATACCATCGGTGCTGCCAGCCAAATTCTGCTCTAACACACCCAATTCAGACACTAACCCAACGCCAAATGACAGCTGTTCATTCACTTTATATGACACACTTGGGTTAAGTTGCACAGTCAGCAACTGCGCATCTTGTAGTAATAAAGCGCCTGCATAATCAGGGCCGTAGTCAATCAGCGAACCGCCACTTGAAGCCAAAGCGACACCAGCAGTCCATTTGTCATTAATAGGTTGAATATAATAAAAAGAACCTACAGGCATGCTAGTACCAGCGGCAGTTTGATCATCGCCACCAGCAAAAACCCCCGTTGAACCGCTATCGGTATAATCAATACTCGATACCATGCCTTGAATATTAAATGCCATCACTGGCGTATCAAACTCAGACATAGCTGCGGGGTTAGCAAAAGCTGTTTCTGCGCCTTCTGCAATTGCTTGTGCTCCTGCTCCTGCTCCAGCTGTGCTGTTACTCATCATTCCTAATTCTGGGAACATATAAGCACCAGCATTGGCGTTGGTTGCGACTAACATTGATAGCGCAATAATCGAAATAGTATGTTGTTTCATGGTTATTCCAAATGAGTCATCTTTGATGGATGAGTAGGCTAGGTTTCAGTTAATGCCAGTGAAGACCTAGCCAGCACAATTACATGGCGTTGAGATAAGATTTATAAGAATGAAGTCTGACTGTGGCAGCGCCAATTACGTCAATAAAACCAAAGAAAGCATGTGGCTTTTTCGCTGCAATCCACGCCGAGCCGGTCGCCCCAATTGGAATAATTTTCCCTTCAGGCTCAAAGATTTCTAAAATGACAGTGCGGCCGTGAGAGCTAGTGTTTGCCCCAACATGTTGACGGACGCTTTGAGGGCCTTGAAGTGGCGAGATAGATGACTCACCAGTACCCGCGGTAAAGCTATGTACTTTGGCGCGGAACACTTCCCCTGGGTATGCATCAACATAAAACTCAGCAAATTGGCCTTTTTCAACATATCTAAAGGTTTGATCTGGTATGCGCATCTCTAAAAATTTACGAGAAGTATCATATAAATGCATATTACCCATACGGCTGCCATCAGCGACATTGACCACTGCAACTTGACCATCAAAAGGCGCACGAACCGTCTTTCTGTCTTGTTCAAACTCAACACGCTTATAATCGGCATGCAGCGATACTAAACTTGAGCGAGCAATACGTAGTTGCGATTGGTAGCTCTCGATATCGCGTTCTTTAAAGATTTCAGGAGAAATCTCAGCACGCTTAATATCACGTAGCATCTGCGCGATAGACTCTTCTTGAGTCACGATGGATGCATTGATATTTTCCAAGTCAGCATTTGAGCTAGTATCGATTAAGGTATAAATCACATCACCTTTTTCGACGTACTGGTTATGCTCAACATGGATCTCATCAATTTGCTCGCGAAGTACGGTTGAAAGCACAGAATGCGGAGCTTTAATGGTCGATGAATAGGTTAAATCCACAGGTGCCCATAAGCGTGATAACACACCTAATAACACCAGAATTAATACCCCGCCAGAGACTATCCAAAATGCACTTTTCAATGTCCATTTGATTGCACCGGTAGAGACTAAAATCCACATTAATAAAATGTACGGGATCATCACTTCTTTCATGACTTCACCTCAACTTTTGTTTCAGACTGATTAAGTGCCAGTGCTGCATTGTCAGCATTACCGACAACATCTTGTCGCTCCTTTTCGAAGCGGCTATTACGGATAATATTACTGAGTGACTTTCCTAATTGTTCCCAATTAGCAAAAGCGATAATGATGGCAAGTACCCACCAAGCTTTATGGACAAATAAGCCACAAAGAGACAAGGCAAACACTAATTGAATATGCGAACTCTTCTTTTCTTCGGCTTTATGTACCGCGACTTCATGAAGATCCCACAATAAGTAAGCAACAAATAAGGCGAGCGCGATAGTGACCGAAAACAGATAACCACTGAAATACTCAGAGTTAAAAATCATCATCATGGCGTCATTAGGGGTATTACTGAATTGGGTTAAATCGATATCTTTAGAATTGATTGTGCCCATTGGGGCAAGCAGATAAGCGCCGGCAATCATAACTGCCATAAAGCTCATAAACTTCAGTAATACTTTACATATAATAAATATTACTCGGAAAATACTTTTTAAAACGTTCATATCCTTTCCTCTTTAACATTCACCATGGTGCAAACATGTTGAAAAGTTAGGTCAATAACAACTCACGCTCGTTGGCTGAAAGTGTTAATAACGTCGCGAAGATCAGTGAACTTCCATGTGACGACATTGAAAAATGCCTTCTGATTTCATTGACTAATGTAATGACTCAGCTAATTGCTTTGGTATTACTCTGGTGCGTGTAGATGATTAACCTGTTGTTCGTCATGGTGATGATTATGCTCATGGTGGAGATTATGATCATGGTGCTGATGGCTATCGTGGCTATCATGATTGGCTAACTCACCAGCAAAAATCTGATTAATATCAATGTGCTTTAACGGTTGGTTATTAGCCTGTTTAATCGCAATCATAAAGCCATTTTCGTCATGAATATGCGGGACAGTCATATCGACATCGCCACCACATGCGCTCACAGTCAATGGCATTGCAGATACACCGATAACGAACAAAAATGACGTGGTCAATAAACTGTTTTTCATCATCTAGCTCCTTACTTGTGACTCAAATTAAGTGTGCATTGATAAGCGTTAGGGCTTGAGTATGCCAACCTATTTGCTGGCATACTCAGCTTAATGAACCTTAACGAGGACTAACGAAGGGTGATTTTTGGTGATTCTAAAGGCTTATCAAATAAACCGAAGAACTCAGGTACCGCAGTCGCATCGCCGCTCACTTGGATATATCCTTGTTGAACCGCATTAACAAAATCAACCTTACCGACCAGTAATCCTAAGAACACCGTTTTAGTTAACTTAACTGTGGCCTTTGGCTCACCTTGATAGTCTTTGTGGAACTGAGCCACACTGCGACGCACTTCAAGAGCATGGGTTTCATTGGTATCGCCAAATTCAAATGCAACCGTAAAGTGTTTGTCTTGGCTACGCTCAGCGTTCAAGCTGAAACGTAATGCATTCACTAGCTGCGATGGCTCAAACTCTGCCATTAAGTCAGGTGCTTGAAGGTTAATCTTCTTCGAGTAATCAATTGTGCCATCCAACTCTTGCGCTGAGGTTAAGTACCAGTTGCGCCAGTTATTGTTGGTTTCTCTGTAACCTAACTCTCTTAGCGCCATCGCTTTTAGCTCACGAGGCTCCATATCGTTCAAATCGATTCGAATGGCGTGGGTTGCTAATTCAGCACACCATTGGAAGTCACCGTTATCACAAGCATCAACCGCAAAATCCATCATCTTGTCTTTGCCGCCAACCATCGCAACATAACGCTGAGATGCTTCAACTGAGTAAGTTGGGTTAAGTGTTGTTGGGTCACCATCAAACCAGCCCATTTCACCAACAAAGATTTGTTTTGCTGCGTGACGAATAGATCCGTAGAAGTCACCTAACCAAGGATGGTTAACTAAGTGCTCAGGTAAGATGATTTGACGGATTAAATCTTCCTGTGTCGCACCATCGTTAATGGCTTTGATAGATTGGTCATAGGTAAATTGAATCGCGTCACGATAAGACGTTAAAGTGTCATCTACATGGGCAGCACCATTAACTGGGCGGCCGTGAGATAACATCATAGTGTTCGCTTTGTACTCACGCAGCATATCAACACCTGGAAACCAAACACTTGGGTCGCGATACTGGGTGCCACGAATTGTGTGTAAGTTCGGGAAACTCTCACCTTGGATGACTTCAGAACCAAACAGCATGTCAAATTCAGGGAAGTAAGCAGTGATTTCATCAGAAGCTTCTGAAGGTACATGTTTAAATTCTACTTTCACCCCTTCAATTTCCATTTCTAACTTACCAAACATTCCTTCAACTAAGGTATTTGGCTTAATTAAGCTGTGCTCACGGATTTCAAAGTCAGGGCCTAAGCCGCCATTAATACGGCCGCCTTCTTCAACATTAAGTAAAGTGCCTAATGAATAATCAACGCGGAAACCAAGTGCTGGGCCGGTGCCGCCCATAGAGCCTTTAACCACGTTTTTCATAAATGTATCGTGGGCAATAATTTTAGCGTTTTCTACACCTTCAATACCACGAACACCAGCGTAGTGATCTGGATGCCAGTGAGAATACATCACAGCTGCAACAGGTTTTTCGTTGCCAGTCACTTTACGAAAATCAGCCATTACAGCTTGCATTTTGTCCACTGACTCAACAGGGTCAAAAATCAATAACCCCTTGTCACCATCAACAATCATCGGCGACGTTAAGCCATAACCATAGACTTGATAAAATTTGTCTTTATAAACAAATAAGCCTTTGTCCATTTTCTTTGAGTGAGCAGTTAACTGTGGGTGAACCTTGTCAGATTCAGCGTCAAAGGCGTCATTGCCGCCAGTTGGAATGAAAGTCATATCTTGGGTATCACCGTGCCAAAAATGAGTGGCACCTGAGTTTTCCCCCAAGTAATAATCATGAGAAAGCGTTGGAATATCGACACTCACACCATCAAACCTATGTTGATGTGCATCAGCTGCAAGTGTTGTGCTTGAAAAAGAAGTAGCTAAAAGAACAGATAACGTAATGACAGATCGTTTCATATAAACCTCGTTTCATAATTATCAATATTTGATGGAGGTATCGTATATAAATACTGCAGAAGTTAGCTGATATATGATATAAGTTAACTTATATCAAGAGCAATAATGACACTTGAGTTAAGAAATGAAGCATTCAGATTACAGTCTTATTCCGACCTTTGTAGCCATAGTCGAAGAGAAAAGTTACACCAAAGCAGCCAAGCGTTTAGGCATTAGCCAATCGGCTGTCAGCCAAGGCGTGACAAGGCTTAAAGAAGTTTTTAAAGACCCGCTTTTTATTCGTAGCAGCCATGGTGTTGAACCCACTCAGTTTGCTTTTGATATCTATCCAACATTGGCAAGCGCGGTGGAAAATATCGCCTATACCATGCCCGAATTTAAAAAGTTTGATCCGCTAAAATGTGACAAACAATTTGTTATTTCGTCATTAAGTGTATTCGGTTATACCCTGCTCCCTGAGCTTGCAGCCTTAATGAGCCATGAAGCGCCATTAGCCAGTGTCAAAGTCGAACCGCTATTTAACCATGACCTCACCAATATCCTGCGTTCACAACAATGCGACTTAGTCATTGAGGCGCACTCGAATCAACACAGTGATTTACGCTCTAAAGTCATTATGAAAGACAACCTGTGCGTGATGTGTCGTAAAGAGCATCCAAGGTTCAAAGATAATAAAATCACCATTGAATCTTTCCTCGCAGAAAAACATGTGATTCATTCTCAATTAGATCAAAAAGACGGTTATTTGATGGGACGTGGGTTAAAAGATGAAAGCACTTTAGGGAAACGACAAATCGCATGGCAAGCTAGCAGTATTATTGAAATGCTTCCAGTGATTGAGCAATGTGATTACATCTCCATTTTACCGCAGCGATTAGTCGATAAATACGTTGATGTATTCAACCTCAAACAGCTCGACGCCAGTTTTTTACAAGATCCAGTGGAAGTCGCCATGTACTGGCATTCATCAAGAACCAATGACCCAAGCCATAAATGGCTACGTAACCAACTTGAAAAAGCGACCCAAAAATATAGTAGAGTTTAAGTTGAATGATATCGGATAACGCTATTTTATTTGGCGCTCCTCATCGCAACAATCGTTAGTAACGAGGTGTCAGCAATCAAGCCCATAAAGAGGTATTACAATACTTAGCAGATAATCAAGACATCCTGTGGGTCGACACTTATCGAAATATCATGGGACATGTTAACTCAGCACTTTACCTTGATGAAAAAGCAACCAAGCCTCATTAAATACCATCAATAGCTTGATGATTCTCACATAATCTAAAGTAATTGATATCGATATTATTTATCTTAATAAGGGGCGTTGAGTTTTGTTCTATGATTAGTCTAAGCTAAAACAGAAATACAAGGATATTCAAGGAAGATTATGCTGCTATGGAATGACCAAAAACTGATTAACTTAATCAAGTATGCTCCTGCGCTAACGGTATGCTTTTTTATGATAGTGATCAATGCGGTCATCATTCATGACAACCAACAAAAAGAAAATGAAAGCATCCTATCCCTTCGAGAAGACGTTATTTCTCGTCAGAAAAAAGAGATTAATCAACAAGTAAATCAAGTCATCAATGTCATTCAATTCAAAAACAACCTGGTATTATCACAGCTAAAACAGCAGTCCAAATCACGGGTCGATGAAGCCCACTCAATCGCGCAAAGTATATTCGTTAATAATCCTGACAAGCCGAAATCAGACGTCATAAAAATGATTATCAATGCGTTAAGGCCGATACGCTTTAATGATGGCAGAGGGTATTTTTTCATTTTTGACATGCAGGGCAATAATATCCTACATGGATTAAAGCCCCATCTGGAAGGCACCTCAGTATGGGATGCCCAAGATTTACGCGGCACTTTCATCCTGCAAGAGCACATCAATAAAATAAAACGCCAACAAGGTGAAGCCTTTTATCATTGGTGGTACCAAAAACCAGGGTACCCAGCCACACAAGAATTCGAAAAAGTCGGCTTTGGTAAACAATTTACCCCATTTAATTGGTTTATCGGGACTGGAGAGTATATCGCCGATGTTGAAAATGATGAGAAGGCAACCTTACTGAATTGGATTTCTGAATACGACTACGGTAATCATCAACGCCTGTTTGTCATTGACAAACAAGGTCACTCACTCGCTAACCCTATCACGCATAACGAGCATGCTTTTATTGATCGCCATGAAGATACAACGCAACAAATGGTGAAACAGCTACTTTCCCAAGTAACCACTGAAGGTAACTTGGTGGAGTTTGATTTATCGAGCCAAACAGAGTTTGCATTAACCCCGGTAGAAATCACTTATGCCAAACTGTTTGAACCATGGGGCTGGATTGTTGGCTCTCACTTCAATTCCCATGACTTTGAAGCTTACCTTATGAGCAAGCAAGAAGCCTTGCTGCTCAATAACCACGAGAAATTAATGAAGGTACTGACATTAAGTATCATCTCCACTTTTCTTATGGTGGGAGGCTGTTTATTTGCAAGTAACCTTATTGCGAATCGATTCAAGAAGTTTAAACACCGTATCGAAAAGGATTTTACTAAGTTAGCCAACTCAAAAGCCACCATGAAACATATGGCAATGCATGATGCATTAACTGGGCTTCCTAATCGAATGTGTTTATTAGACAAGATTAACCAAGATCTTAAATCTGCTAAAAAACACCATAAAAAGCTCGCGCTGGTGCTGATTGATATTGATAACTTCAAAAAGGTTAATGATATTTATGGCCAGTCATCAGGAGATGAATTACTTAAAAAATTAAGCCAAGCCCTATCGCAATCAATTGAACCTATCGATACCTTGGCACGCTTTGGTGGCGATGAGTTTGCATTTTGCTTTCCTAACTTAGATAACAACCAACAAGTTCATCAAAAAATTGCGCTAATACAAACGATCTTAAATAAAGCCTATACGGTAAATAACACTGAACATATGATTAAGTGCAGTATTGGTATTAGTATGTATCCCTCAGACAGCCAAGATCCTGAAGGCTTAATCCGAAAAGCAGACATCGTACTTTATAAATCTAAAACCAATTTAAACGGCTCAGTCACATTCTTTAATGCAGAAGTCGATGCTCAGGTCAGTTATGAGTATCAGCTTGAAGAGCAACTAAGGGAGGCATTAGACAACAATGAAATTAGCGTCTTGTATCAACCTCAAATCAATACCCGCAATGTGAAAATACAAAGCGTTGAAGCGCTTGCTCGTTGGAATAACCCAAAGCTTGGTTCAATTTCACCCGACGTGTTCATTAACCTTGCAGAACGAACAGGACTGATTATTGATATTGGCTTATTTATTTTCCGTAAAGCCTGTGAAGATATCTTAGCAACATCGCCCAATGGGCACGGTGCAATCAATGTCTCAATCAATATCTCACCTAAGCAATTAGTGGATATCAACTTCGTAGAATCAGTGACCCAAATCGTCAGTGAAGTGGGTATTGATATTCATCGTATTACCTTAGAAATTACTGAAAACTTAGTGCTTCAAGATTTAAAAATGACCGCCATAATTTTAAATGAATTAAAGGCACTAAAATTTGGTATTTCCCTTGATGACTTTGGCACCGGCTACTCTTCATTGAGTTATTTAAACGAGTTACCGATTACTGAAATCAAAATTGATCGATGCTTTATTAATAATATTAATAGCAGTAAGCAAAGTAATGCACTCGTAAAAGCCATTTTTGCCATAAGTGAAGCTTACAACATCAGTGTTGTCGCTGAAGGTGTTGAAGAAAAAAGGCAGTTCTTAACGTTAAAATCATACCGTTGTGACCTCATTCAAGGGTATTACTTCGATAAGCCGCTGACCGTAGAGCAACTACAACAAAAGTACTTTACCCCTGAGTTTGCATCACATGGTTAGTCCATTCGGGTAATAAGCGTGTGTTCGTCATCCACAAAAGCAACAAAGCCGCCGTGATAGATAAACACCCGACCACGCCCTTCAACTATGCAGGCAAGCTGTGGGTTCAAATCTTCTTCGTTATCCTGACTTTGAAAGGTTCCCGTGTCAGTGATTACGCCGCTGAATGTAGGCAAATATCCATAACTGCGCTTCGCTTGATCAATCAGGCTCAATTCGCTGGCGCTTGAGAAACAAGATGGGATAGCACCTGCGTCTTCAATAAACATCGTTTTCAGTTCTTCAAAAGCGGTAATCACCAGCCAGTCGATGCCGTTAACATGATGGATAAACATAGAGTGTCTCGTTAATTCTGATGCAAAGATTTTATCACTATCAGGGGAGAACCTAGTAGCGGTTTAGTTACTAAAGCGCGTCATTCTGTGCCATTTGGGATATTCACTAAGCCAACTTGAACCATATTTTGCTTAAAAGTTTGTTTGCGATAGAGGGTAAATTAACTTTTTGGGGTTATCTCTGCTTCCAAACTCCGTTTGGATTAACGTCGTGGCGCTTCGCCCACACCAGAGCAAGAAGGGTGAAACTGCTCACCCCCTCTTGCATCTCCCCAGCAGCTCCGGCGAAATTTAAACAGCAAAATTTCCAACGGAGAATCATCCAGCTTTGAACTTCGTTTGTAGTTCTAACGTGTTTCTGCCCCATTCCTTGTTTACTATTTTGAAAACTCTACGTCTTGGTACTTAGTTAATATCAGTTTTAGGCATAGGGATTTCACACTGAATTTCCAAACTCCGTTTGGATTAACGTCGTGGCGCTTCGCCCACACCAGAGCAAGAAGGGTGAAACTGCTCACCCCTCTTGCATCTCCCCAGCAGCTCCGGCGAAATTTAAACAGCAAAATTTCCAACGGAGAATCATCCAGCTTTAAACTTCGTTTGTAGTTATAACGAGTTGGTGCCCAAAGTCTGTTTTATTATTTTGAAAAATCAAAGTCATGGCGCTTTGCGGAAATATCACCTTATATTTTCTACTGTATTGTGCACTCGATCTGACTTTAAAGTACTAGAAAGATATACAGTTATAAATGTACGCAAATGACTTGCGAGTAAAGTGAGCAAAAATCGCGTACTTTATGCTCGATAAAATTCTATTTCCCTGATAACTTATTGAAATTAAAATGATTGATAAAAGGTTGTAGAGACCTCTACATCAAAGCGCTCACTTTTGCGGGCTTGATATTAATAAAACAGGTGTTAAATTTTCGTTTTATCTTTACTAAACAGTCGGTTGGCTTGGTATCCTTGCTACTAAGTTGAATTTTAACAGGAACATTATCGAGCAGCTATATAATAAGCTGTTATGTGCCGGATTCTATTAACAAGTGGGGCATTTGGCTAAATAAGTATGAAGGAAGAACATGAAAACTGATACGGAAGAAACACAAGTATCAAAAGCTGATAATAAACAATTTAAGATTCAGGTTGCTATAACGATCCTTGCGTCAATTTTGACTATTTTTGGTGTCAACTACCAATTGACACAAGAACAGAAAAATTGGCATATGCAACGTAAAGTTGTGATGTATGAAAAACTTCAAGATCAGAAGTTGGAAAGTTTTAAGCAAATTAATAAACTCTTGGCCGATTATAAGAGGGCATATCAAAATTACATGTATGCTAAATATTTTGGTTCCATTGGCCCTGAAATTTCTCGGAAAAATTTGGAGCTCGCAAAACTGATTCCAGAGCGTAAAGAGGAATTGGAGTCAAGAGCTGTAGAGTTTAGTAAACAAGATCTTTGGAAATACTCGATTAAAAGTACTGCTGATGCTCTAGAAGCATACCGTTTAGCATATGACAATCTTACTGCGCATATTCAATACTCTATCTTTTTCTTTAGTCCTGAATCCCGAGGGCATATGAAAAATTTCTCAGAATATGTTTCTACTTCGTTTATTCAAACTTGGCCGAAATTAAATTACGATCTTTTATTAGAAAAGGTAACAGACGGCGCTCATCCGTGGGAAGCTCTTGATAGTTTAACAGAACATGATCTCGGCCAATTTTCACCGACCGAGTTTAATAAGCTGCAAGAGTTGATGGTTATGCAAATGGTGCGTGACATCTACCATACAGAAGATTTCGATTAACTTAAATAAATCAATAAAACAAGCACATAACAAACTGTTTAAGAGGGATTCGCAACGCGCGGCATTTTTACTATGCGTTGCGTTTAGTGTTTAAAGTGGTATGCGGAAGCATCGACATTGCGTTGCTCACCCCTTAACAGGGCGTTATAGCCAATGGGAGTTATGGATTACTTATCACTATTCAGAATGCCAACCCCAATGAAAATCACGGGGCGATCGTCGAGCATCACGAACTCATTTATTAATTCAATTATCCCAATAATTGTTCCAACAAATGAGCAAGTGAGAGAAGCATTGGAAATTCTTGGCATGGATCACGATAGCTTCCAATGCGCCTATTGTGGTGCCACTGTATCGGAGTGGGATCACTTGCGGCCTTTGGTTCTTAACAAAAAGCCAACGGGCTATATTTCAGAAATCCATAATTTGGTTCCGGCTTGTGGAAAATGCAACCAATCAAAGGGTAATAAGCCTTGGCATATCTGGATTACTAGCTCAGCAAAGTTATCGCCAAAATCTAGAGGTGTGTCAGATCTTAACCAACGCATTGATAAGCTGCATAAATACGAGGCTTGGTTAGAGCCAACTAAAGTTGACTTTGAGTCAGTGGTCGGCAAAGAAAAGTGGGCGCAGCATTGGGCAAACTGGGAGTCGGTGCAAAATACTATGCGTCAGGCTCAAACGCTCGCAACTGAAATTAATCAAACAATAGCTAAAGAATATGCAAAGCTATAACAAGGCAAAACAACTACGCGCCTCCGGCGCCGGACGCTCGTACCTCGCGCCAGTTATTGCGGCGTTATATTTTAGGAGAGTTAAGTGGGAAGTAATCGTTCTCTATTTAAATTTAGAGCATTCAATAAAGGGTCTATTGAGCTTTTAGTGAATCGAGAGCTTTGGTTTGCCAAACCTGAAAGTTTGAATGACCCATTTGAATGTCCTTTTGATGCCGAGCATATTTTTGACGGTATAGATAAACTTCCACAACTTTCAGATACTGAAATCAAAAGGCAAAAAAAATTAGCATTGAATGTGTTCAATTCACTCGGAGTTTGTTCATTTAGCCGCGCCCGAAAAAATCAGCTAATGTGGGCCCATTATGCCGATGAGCATAAGGGGTTTTGCATCGGGTTCAACGAAAGCAACTTGCTAAACAATGAGCCAGTAATCAAAGCTATAGACGTAATTTATCAAGCAGACTTACCACAGCCAAATGTTATTGGTCACTTTCGACAAGAAGATAACGGTTTAGTAGGAACTATTGATTCAAACTCACTCCATGAGATCATTCGAACCAAATATACGTATTGGACATACGAAAGAGAAACAAGGTTGGTAATGCCAACGTCGGGGGTATCAACGTTTCAACCGCAAGATGTGCGTTCCGTCGCATTTGGTTTGCGCATGCCGGAGCGAGATAGACAAACATTAATTACTCTACTCACTGGCTCGGAATGGAAACATATAAAGTGGTATGAAGCCGTAAAGGTTCATGGGCGTTTTGCTTTGGAGTTTAAAGAAATAAAAATATAACAAGGCCATGCAATCAAATAAGTGGAGCCAGAGTAAACTTAATGATTAGCTAGCAATGCTCGTAATATCCCTCTTCTACCTTACCCACTACTCGCTTATGAGTGAGCTGTGGGTTCAATTTCAAAGCAGTGAAAGTGTGCCGAGAAACTGAAACTAACCCTTTTAGCGGGCATCAATTGGGTCGTTTAGATAACTTAATATACATAAACAAAGATAAAAAGATGACCAAACCACCTGCCAGTTTTTGAATTTCTATCGCTTCACCAAGCACCATTACACTCAGCATGAGTGTCCATATCGGCTCTAGGATCATGATGAGTGCCGCTGTTTCCATGTTCACCGAGTATTGTCCTAGTGTTTGCAGCAAATAACGCATCGATGTGGCAAAGACTGTCGATATAACAAACCACGCCAGTAAGGTGCTGTTTAGCTCAAAAGCGGCGGGTTGTGTAAAGAGCACATAAATACCGCCCACGAGACCAACGGTAAAGAGCTGTAAACAAATAGAATCTAATGGTTTTATACGACTACTGATTTTTTTGTTTAATACAAAATGCACCGATAAAAGTGCTGATGCAAATAAAAAGTACCACTGAGATTCATCCACCTGCCAACCATTGGTCAAGGTCATCAACATCATCCCCACTACGCTGAGTGGCAGTGCGTACCAAAAGGCTTTGTTGGGCTTAATCTTAAACAATAGCCATGCTGTCATCGGTGCGATGATCATCGCTAGGCTCATGATAAATGCCCCTTCCGATAAACTTGCAGTCACAGATACCGCGTGTACCCATACCAGCAGAGCTAACCCCAAAAAGACGCCGACACCGCAGGCTAATAAAACTTGCTTAGCCCTAAGTCGCCATAAACTTTTATAACAAAATGGCAGCAGCACTAGACTTGCCAGCAAAAAACGACTCGCAATAAAACTTTCACCGGGCATTTCAGCGACCACAATTTTCGAGGCAATCCAGCCAAATGCTGCCAACAAGGTGGCGATAAATAAAAACAATGCTCCGCGCATAAAAAGACTCTTAATGGCTGGGGCTGTTGATCTTTCAAGGTTGTTTTGTTGCGAGTTTTGGATGCATCTTTGTGAATAAAAGGTGCTTAGATGACTAGGCATCTAAACATCAATGCATCAAGGCATCAAGGCATCAATCCATCCATCTCAATTAAAACACTTTTATTTCGAACAAAACTTAACCAGCAAAGTTCAACAGGTCCTAGTGACGAATAATAAACTGAGGTTGTTATAAACGATAAAGACTCAGCTGACGAACAATGAATCAAGAAACTGTGAAATCAACAATTATATCGAGTTTGTGTAAATTCATTTGTCAGTAATTGTGTGGCGTATTAAACATAAAAAAGCAACCTTGCATCTGCAAGGTTGCTATTTATTAGTCTATGTTAGCCTAAATACGACTGGGTTAACTAACCAGTAATTTTCATGATGGGCTGTATTCAGGGTAATCTGTTAGGCCTTTTTCATCGCCGCCAAATAAGGTAGCAGGGTCGTGTGCCGCTAACGGATAGCCATGCTTAATTCTATTCGGTAAATCTGGGTTTGAGACAAACGGACGACCAAAGCCAATCATGTCAGCTAAGCCATCTTCAATGGCGTCTCCGCCCTTTTCAGCATCATACTTACCCGCATAAATTAATACCCCTTTATAAGCTTCACGAACCGCGATTCTAAATTCGATTGGCGTTTCAGGCGCGTCATCCCAGTCAACTTCGGCAATATGCAGATATACAATTTTGTGAGTCTCTAATAATGCAGCTGCTGCGGTGTAAGTCTCGACAGGTGTTGCGTCAACGGTGCCATTAAGCGAGGTAAACGGCGCTAAACGCACGCCCACTTTATCAGCCCCGATAGCATCAACCATGGCGGCAACCACTTCACTTAAAAAGCGCAGGCGGTTTTCAATCGAGCCACCATATTCATCAGTGCGGTTGTTGGCTTCTGAATCGATAAATTGATTAATCAAATAACCATTCGCAGCATGCAGTTCAATACCATCAAAACCTGCTTCAATCGCATTCAGCGCCGCTTGACGGTACTCAGCAATAACAGCTTCAATATCAGCTTTAGTCATTGCACGCGGCTCAACCACATCAACAAAGCCTGGTGCGTTAGTGCCATCATCAATAAACACTTTCACATTTTCAGCTTTCAACGCTGACGATGAAATCGGTTGCTGACCACCAATATTTTCAGGATGCGTCACACGACCTACATGCCATAACTGAGCGAATATCACTCCGCCTTTAGCATGTACTGCGTCAGTGGTTTTCTTCCAACCAGCAATTTGCTCAGCTGAGTAAATCCCCGGCGTCCACGCATAACCTTGGCCCATTGCTGAAATTTGCGTGCCTTCGGCGACGATCAATCCTGCTTGCGCACGTTGAGCATAGTACTGCGCCATCATGTCATTGGCGACATTGCCTGGCTGTGATGCACGTGAACGTGTCATTGGTGGCATGACGATACGATTATTTAGGGCATGTTCACCTAACTGTATCGTTTGAAATAGTGAGTCTTTCATGGGAATTCCTTAAAATCGAAAACGGCAAAAATAGTCTGAAAGCAAATATGATGACGTTAATCTAATTGGATTAATTCAATCTGATATTTGTCAGGATCTGTAATAAAGGCGATATGAGTTTCGCCGCCTTTAACTGGGCCTGGCTCACGAGTGACATTTCCGCCCAATGTTTTAATCTTGTCGCAAGCGGCATAAATATCATCAACACCTAAGGCTAAATGACCAAAAGCATTACCCATATCATATTCATTGGTGTCCCAATTATGGGTTAACTCGATTGTGGTGCCACCTTGCTCATAACCGACAAACACTAAGGTGTAGCGATAGTCTTTATTCTCGTGACGCTCAAGTACCTTCATACCCAACACATTCGTGTAAAATTCGATAGAGGCATCAAGATCAGCGACCCGTAACATTGTGTGTAAAAATTTCATAATTTGCCTTACAAAGTTGGCCTCAAACAAAAGTCATTAAGCTTGTTGCTTGAGTGTGCCTCAATGGGAATAACATCATTTTACGCCTATCGAATATAAAAATATAATTAGCATTTATTCTTATAATCATAATTTTTTGTTATCAAACGAGACATTCAATAGCAGGAAGAATCACTTAAATTGTGCCTGCGATATCAATGGATCCCATGGGATCATTTCACTACACTGTAGCTAAGGTTTAGATCGGAGTGGTTTATGTTTTTAACGTTTGATGTGTTTGGCAAACCCATGGCGGTACTGCGTAAAAACGAAGAATGGCAATTATTTTTAGATTCAGGAACAGGATTGCGATCTAGGATTTATGATGTGGTGATCCCCGCCGATTTAGCAGAATCTGAACTGGATAAGTATTTAGCGGATATCTTTCATGAGAATGCCAAAGGCAATCAGCTAACTGTCAGCCGCATTAAGTAATTCTTTATCTTGGTTTGCTACAACAGATTAATCATTAATCTATCTTGATTTCGCCTGTGCCCTCTTCATTGCTCAGATAACAAACTATGCCACAAACCCTTACCAGTACTAGGTTTCAGTCATTTAATTAGGATGGTCGGTCACCTGATTTTTTAATGCGCTAGCGTTGTTGGATTACTGTTCTCTATTGAGCTAATTACGTTTAATTATTTGTCAGCTCGACATTTATGTAGGGTTTTTAACCACTCGATAAATTGACTTATTTGAACTGGCCACTGAATATTACACGCAAAAAAAAGCGAACCATTGGGTTCGCTTTTTTACTTAAATCCGCGCTCACATAGCCCAAGGGCAAGCTTGAATAAATCAGCTATGCATAGGCATGCAAATAAGCCAATTGGACAGGATTTCTAAGGGCTTTCGGTCTGATATTTTGCACTTCAGTAACCACTTTACCTACTGGCCAGCCTTGAGCTAATAAAATCAATCCAATGACCAAACCTGTTCGGCCAGTTCCGCCTTTACAGTGCACAGCAATTTTACCTTTATTGGCAATCAGCGCCAAAATTTGCGATCGATATGTTGCCCATGCAGCTTCAAAATCATCACTCGGTGCTGCATCATCAAGGATCGGAAGTTGCGCCCAAACGATATTATTATCGCTGCACACAATAGGTAAAGATTCAGCGTTATTAACAGCCATTTCTTTATCGAACATCAGTGTCAGTAACATATCTGTGCCAGCTTGCTTTAATGTGGCAACAGAGTCAGTCAACGACGCCTCTTTGGTACCAGGGCAAGGGGTAAAAATCAGCTGAGCACCGTTATCTAAAGTTAATGCATCAAACGGATGTGTCGACATAATAAGTTCCTATAAAAAGTCATGCTAATACCACCAAGCTTACTTAATCATTTAGGCTAGGTGAACAGTATCCTTCAAATTTACTTTACAAATATTACTGCAATCGGCTCGAAGCATTAACTTTACTGTCAGCATTAGAAGACAAACTCTTCATATCGACTCATAAGCAACAGCTGAAACATAGCAACGAGAAAACTAGCGATTAATCTCGTTTACCTTGCAAATTTTGCAGTTTTCTAAATACATCACTAAACCGTTAACTTACTGTTTTTAGATATTAAAGACTTGCCAATGTAAATTATTGCAAAGAACAACAGGATATTGGCCAAATATTGATCTAGATTTATAAAACGTCAAAACAGCCGTATACAATAATTCCGCTTTGAAATATTTCTTACTGTGTTTACCCCACGCTAAAAGGTATAACGCAAGTACGGCTTCAAAGTCCGCTTTAACATGTAGGCTCAGCCATCTGTTAACTAGCCAAGCCTATATAACCGTTTCATTTCTCTGTCTTTTTTAATGGTAACAACGATTTAAGTACGTTCAATCAAGAAGTCACCCAGTCTAGTGGGAGTTCTTGATTATGTTTATCACATCACTCAGCAAGGAAATAGCGTAATGGATAGCTCAAAGTCAGCCGGAAAATGCCCTGTCATGCATGGGGGCAACACCAATCAACAAAGCCAAGATCAGCTATGGTGGCCCAAGTCGCTTAACCTCGATATTTTGCATCAACACGATACTAAAACCGATCCTATGCCCAACAGTTTTAGTTATGCCGATGCGTTTAATGCATTAGATTTAGATGCAGTTAAGCAAGATTTAATTGAGCTAATGACCAGCTCACAATCCTGGTGGCCTGCCGACTGGGGACATTATGGTGGCTTGATGATCCGCATGGCGTGGCACTCAGCTGGGACATACCGTATTGCCGATGGGCGCGGTGGCGCAAGCCGCGGTAACCAGCGCTTTGCTCCTTTGAACAGCTGGCCTGATAACGGCAATTTAGATAAAGCCCGTCGCCTACTTTGGCCAATTAAAAAGAAGTATGGCGACAGTTTATCTTGGGCAGATTTAATGATTCTTGCTGGTAACATGGCTTACGAGTCAATGGGCCTTAAGATGTACGGTTTTGCTGGCGGACGGGAAGATATCTGGAGTCCAGAGAAAGATATTTTCTGGGGCGCTGAAAAAGAATGGCTCGCCTCCAGTGATAACGAAAATAGCCGTTATTCTGGCGAGCGAGATTTAGATAATCCATTAGCTGCGGTCATGATGGGGCTGATTTACGTTAACCCAGAAGGGGTCGACGGTAAGCCAGATCCAATTAAAACCGCACATGATGTTCGCATCACCTTTGCGCGTATGGCCATGAATGATGAAGAAACCGTCGCTTTAGCGGCTGGCGGTCACACTGTGGGTAAATGTCATGGTAATGGCGATGCAGCGCAATTAGGCCCTGAGCCAGAAGCGGCTGAAATCGAAGATCAAGGTTTTGGTTGGCTCAATAAACAAAACCGTGGGATCGGCAGTGACACTGTCACCAGTGGTATTGAAGGCGCTTGGACAACAAATCCTACCCAGTGGGATAACGGATACTTTCACCTGTTATTAAACTACGATTGGTGGACAACCAAGAGCCCAGCTGGTGCATGGCAATGGGAACCGGTCAATATCAAACCTGAAGATATGCCAGTTGATGTTGAAGACCCAACTAAGCGCCATAATCCGATCATGACCGATGCCGACATGGCATTAAAATTTGATCCTGAATATCGAAAAATTGCCGAGCGCTTTTATAACGACCCAGACTACTTTGCCAAAGTGTTCACCCGAGCTTGGTTTAAACTTACTCACAGAGATCTTGGCCCTAAAGCTCGCTACTTAGGTAATGATGTGCCAAATGAAGAGCTAATTTGGCAAGACCCAATCCCTAGTAATCCTCATACTCTCAGTGAAACTGAAATTAATGGGCTTAAAGCGGCTATTTTACAAAGTGAGTTAACGGCGGCTGAACTCATTACTACCGCATGGGATAGCGCCAGAACCTATCGTGGTTCTGATAGACGTGGTGGTGCAAATGGCGCTCGTATTCAACTTGCGCCGCAAAACCAATGGCAAGGCAATGAACCTGAACGGCTTAATAAAGTTCTCGCGGCATTAGCAGCGATTAAAGCACAAAAGAATTCGCCAATTTCTATGGCTGATTTGATTGTGTTAGCCGGTAGCTGCGCTGTTGAACACGCAGCCGCTCAAACAGGCGTTAATGTGTCAGTGCCATTTAGCCAAGGTCGAGGTGATGCAACCGCTGAAATGACAGATGCTGAGTCATTCGATGTTCTTGAGCCCATTCATGATGGCTTTAGAAACTGGTTAAAGTCTGACTATGTTGTCAGTGCTGAAGAGTTATTGTTAGAACGCAGCCAGTTATTGGGGCTCACCGCAGCAGAAATGACGGTATTAATCGGTGGTATGCGAGTATTAGGCACCAACTATGGCGGCGAAACTCATGGCGTGTTCACTGATAATGTCGGTAAGCTAACTAACGACTTTTTCGTTAATCTCACTGATATGAACTACGCTTGGAAGCCTGTTGCTAACAACCTCTATCATATTGTTGAACGAGAAAGTGGGGTTCAGAAATGGACTGCGACACGTGTTGACTTAGTCTTTGGTTCTAATTCCATCTTACGTGCTTATTGTGAGCATTATGCGCAAGATGATAATAAAGCCAAGTTCGTCAATGACTTTGTTGCCGCATGGGTCAAAGTGATGAATGCCGATAGATTTGATTTATAATTTATTGGATTAAGTTACCCGCGCGAGCCCCCTTATGCTCGCGCGGGTTCTATTCTTGTAAGGACAGTATTCAGTAAGGATAGTATTTTCGTAAAGCTAGTATTCAGTAAAGCTAGTATTCTCGTAAAGATAGTATTCAGTAAAGCTAGTATTCAGTAAAGCTAGTATTCTAGCGCAGATAGTATTAACCGTTATCCTGTTTAACCATAATCTAATACCTCTCAATATATCCTGCTAAACCGTTTTAAAAATTCACTAAAGTGCCAGTTTCATTAAGTTGATTCATCACAATATAAACCCTACAGAAAGGGCTAATGCTCCTGCTGCAATACTAATGAGTGATGGGACTTTTAATTGTGGTAACTGCAGTGTAATCACCACCCCACTGATAATGCTAAATGCTAAACTTATCCCAAATAGGATAGAAAATACTTTGAAAAAAGACCCAGCAAACCCTTTATGAATAATTAATAATTGCATCAAAAAGTCATGTTCTTTGATGTGAATTTCTAAAGTATTCGGATCATCAGTCTTGGCTAAAATCACCTCTTGTCGATGTCCGTACCAATCGTGCACGCCTTCCCAATAATAGTCTTCTGGCAGCGGTAAATGTGACTTCCCTTTTAAGAAGTTAACCACAAACTTTTTAGCACTTTGCTCGTTATCAGGCCAGCCTTCAGTTGTTGGCACAAAGTATTCGATATCTTTGCTGACTTCACCTTTAATATCAAAAAAATACAACATACCTGTGATGATATAAATCAGGGTAATGGGCAGAAAAAAACACGCTATATAACCGTGTAACTTCATCCACAACAATCGTGTTTTTGCTTTCATTCTTGTCACCTATCAAACTAAAAAACGGTTATGGCAAGCGCCATAACCGCGACAGTCATTTAAACAAAATTAAAATTGATAACTTAGCGACACTCTGATGTCACGACCAGCTTCATACAAACCCGCTACGCCTTCCCAGCCAGGAATATCGTTATAATCGCCGACACTAGAATGGTCACGATAGTGCTCATCAAATAGGTTTTGAACCGCAAGATTTACTTTAAGTTGATCACTGTCTAGTGGTAGCCATTGCACATAAATATCATGAACGTCATAGCTTGGTTTATCGATAAACTGTGTTTGATCGATCCAGCCAATTTCAACACCTCGTTGCAACACTTCGATATTGTTCAGATCATCAACATACATGAAGTTCCAGCCTAGCTCCCAGCTATCAGATAATAGGTAGCTGACATTTAATCCCCATGTATCACCACGGGCATTGGCTAAACCAATATGCTCGTAACCTTCTACTGTATTGCCATTAAGCTCAGAATCATTGTCACTGTAACTAGCAACAACATTCAGGCCGTCATACCAGTAATTCGCTTTTAATTCAAAACCCTGCATTTCAAGTTCGCCGACATTTTCATAAAATACACCACGGCCAATTTGATCTAATATCACATTATCAATATTACTTTGATAAACCGATGCAGTGACTTGCCAATGGTTGTCGCTGTAGGTTAAGCCTATTTCAGTATTGTCCACTTCTTCCGCTTTTAAATCAGGATCTATTGATACCCAATCTGGCGCTTGCTCTAAAGTAAAGGCATCGCCGACTTCTTTGCCGCGCATGGCTTCTGCATAACCAACAGTTAATAACCAATTATCATTAAACTGATAATTCAAACCAATATTTGGGCTAACACCGTCACTGTCGGTTTCATTTTGATAAGTGGTTTGCTCTAAGTCATATTGATCGTAACGTACACCCACACTCAACAATAAGGCATCGGTGATTTGCCAATGGTCTTGGATGTAAATACCCAGTACTTGGCCTTCTTCTTCGAATTTTCCCACACTGGCATCCCATGCCCAATCTTGCCAGATAGCATCCTCTGCTAAGTATTCACTAGAGACTTCGTCTTGGCGCAGCTCAAATCCATAGGTCAAGGTATGACTGCCAACTAGCGATACATTGCGAATATCAAAACCATAGGTCGTCATGTCTCCACCGTATTTCCCCCAGCGATCGTACCTGTCTTGCTCAACGCTAGCACTGGTATGGTATAAGCTGGTTTCAAGGTTCACATATCGGTTAAGGTTAAATTGATGGTTCAGCACAAAGGTGGTTCGATCACCTTCGATAGGAAATAAAGTGTCGCCCTCTAATGTCGGCCAGTTTGGACGTGCGCCAAAGTCACCTTGTTCATTACGCTGCTCAACACTGATGCTCAGTTGCTGATTTTCAGTTAACTCACCATTCAGTTTGAAAAAGCCTAATTGCTGCTCAGCTGCCGTGCCAAACAACTCGTTACCAGCACCGTCTTCCATGTTTTCTCGATCAACATAAACATAAGACCCCATAGCGCCCCAGTTATCCGTCAATCTGCCATATAAAGTCCCGCTGGCTTGATAACCATCATTGGTGAAATAACCCCCTTTAACTGTGCCACCAAAGCGTTCATCAGCTGCAAGTAGATCATCAACATTTTTGGTTTTAAAGCGAATGGCACCACCTATCGCTCCTGCACCACTGGTCGCTTCACCAGCGCCCGCTTGCACATCGACTTCTTTTAATAATTCAGGGGAAATAGCCACACGGCCTATGTGATGAAATAGTGTTCCCGTTTGAGGAGCACCATCGACGGTAATATTGAGTAAGGTATCTTCAAGACCACGGATATAGATTTTTTGCGCAATCCCAACTGAGCCACCGACAGATACAGAAGGCACAAGCCTAAAAATATCTGCAAGATCATTTGCTTGAAACTTTTCTAGTTCTTGCGGTGTAATGACGGTGTTAGTGGTTTGTCCTACCACTGTCATTTTCTCTATCGAGGCTAAGCTTTGCTCCTCTTCAGATTCAACCGCAATGGCTTGGGGGCCAAATGTGGCTAGCGCAACGGCTACTACCAATGGTTTAAGCGTCATTGGTGATCTAGTGTTTTTCATAATTCGCCTTTATCTACATCCAAAAGTTAATGCGAATTATTATCATTTACTAACATTTACGATAGTACTTTTACAATTGTTACATTTGCACAATATCCACTTCGTTATAACTGAGCCATAACTTAGCCACAACTGAGCCGTTAGCTCCTACAATGCATGCATAAAGCGTTAGCGCTTAAGCTTTACACTTTAGGTAAGACAACTGTCATACAAAGCCCACCATCGATACGATTATCTGCTGTGACTTGACCTCTGATTGCCAATAGCTGCCTTTTAGCCAAGGCTAAACCTAACCCGAATGAGCTACCATCACGCTCTCGTGATTTATCGACTCTGAAAAAAGGATTAAAAATGGTGTTCAATAGATGGTGTGGAACCCCAGGCCCTTGATCTTCAATAGTGATTAGATATTGATATCCATCATCTTTAAGCTTCACCATCACACTTTTTCCATTGGGCGTATAGCGCAGTGCATTACGAAGAATATTCTCGATTGCCTGACCTGCCGCGCGGTGACTTGAGTGCTCAATCAATGCGCTTGTGGGGAGTTCACATTGAATGTCCACTTTCGGGAATTCAAACTTAGCATCATCAATGACCACATCAAGTAAGTCAGTTAACTCCAGTGATTCACTTTGAAGTTTGGGCTGCTCATTCTCAAGCCATGCAAGGGTTAAGGTGTCTTCTACTAGCTTACGAATATGTTTCGATTCTCGGCTAATGCGATCAAAATGCGCCGAAGGTGCTGAGGTTTCGGCCGATGCTAGCGCAATATCTAAGCGTGTTAATGGGGTGCGCAATTCATGGGATAAATCCGCAATAAGTTGCCGCTGGCTAATTAATTGCTCCCCGATGCGAATGGCCATTTGATCAAACGCAATAGCTAAATCAGCAAACTCGTCATTTCGGTTTCCCATCAAGGTCGCAGCTCTAACATCATAATCACCAGCACTAAAATGACGAGTGGCTAATTGCATTTGTTGTAACGGCCGCATGATGTAGCGATAAAGAAAATACGACAATAAGGCTAATAAAATCGTCGGCACAATGATTTGCATTGTAGCCTCTGTATATTGCCAATAGGTACCGGGTCGCATTCTATTAGGGAGTTGGATCAGTAAACTCGTTTGACCTTGGCTAAATGGCAACTCCATTACTGGGTTTTGTTCAAAATATAAATGGATTTTCCAATCCACGCTGCGCCCTAAGTTATACCCTGTATAAAAACGCTCTTTTAACTTATTTCCGGCGATATGCTCGATGTCATAGCTGGCAATGGTAATCCAAGTATTTTCTTGAGTTTGTAGCTCATTTAACCAAACGTTTAATTTGTCTAAATCGCCCGCTTGATAAAGCTGTTCAGCTTTTTCTCCCCACTGGGTTAGTTGCTGGCGATCTTGCAGCGCCAGTAAACTCATCCCTTCTTCTGTTCGAGTAGTGAGATGGTTAATTAAGTAAAACAGCGCAACAACGCCCGTGGCAATGACTAAGCAAAGCTTCCAAAATAATCGACGATTCATATGCAGCAGTATCCTTTTCCATGACAGGTGGTAATACGCTGGCCGGGGCCTTGAGCTTGATTAATTTTTTTTCGCACACGGCTTAAATGCATGTCTAAACTGCGGTCATAAGCGCTAATACTGCGATTTAGCACTTTTTGATACAGGTAAGCTTTACTGAGCACTTCACCTTGATTCAGCATCAATTCCCATAAAAGCTTAAATTGAATCGGGGTAAAATCGAGGATCAGGCCATCTACTGCAACCTGTTGCGATTTGGCATCAACTAATAAGTTTTCAAGGGTCATTTGCTGCAATAACACAACCCTGTCTTCGGATGAGCTACGTCTTAATAACGCCTCTATACGAAAGAGTAATTCTGTGGTGCTAAAAGGTTTAGCCACATAATCGTCAGCGCCTTGACTAAAGCCTTGAATCCGCTCTTGCTCAGCCCCCTTTGCCGTCACCATGATCACTGGAGTTTGAGAGGATTTTCGTAAAATATTAAGTAATGAAAAACCATCTCTTTTAGGGAGCATGACATCTAATAAAATAAGCTGATAATGATCTGACGATGCTTTAATTAATCCTGTTTCACCATCAAAACATTGCTCAACTTCATATCCTTTTTGGCAAAGAAGCTCTGCCAGTTGATTGTTTAATTCTTGGTCATCTTCAATGATAAGTATCGTCACGTTATATCCATAATCACTGGTTAAATAAAAGCCATTAATCACGCAGTGTATTTCATCAACGGCTCTCATCTCTATAATTGACAATGTAAATATTGGGGAAAGTAAAAAGTTTATTTAGGCAATATCAATTGCTGCAGAGGTTTTTTGAATGAAACTAAAATGAGTTTACTGGCGATCTAATTGTTGGGTTAGACACGTTTAATTATGCAAAATATGCTACTGATGGCTGTAAAGCTTAATCGTCAATTTGCTAAACCTAACTCTATTTTAAAGCTTTACCAATACACCCATTAAAAGTAAC
The DNA here is from genome assembly GCF_030252245.1 of Shewanella goraebulensis. Taxonomy (NCBI): domain Bacteria; kingdom Pseudomonadati; phylum Pseudomonadota; class Gammaproteobacteria; order Alteromonadales; family Shewanellaceae; genus Shewanella; species Shewanella goraebulensis. Next base: position 1,153,234 of record NZ_CP126972.1, on the reverse strand, counting down.
TTAACAGCAAATTAATCTTTATAATGAAGCATATAAACCTAGCAGTTAAAGGAGTAACGACATGAAATGCCCAAGAACGGCGTCTGAACTAACACCTATCAAAGTCGGCGGTATAACGGTCGAGTTTTCCAAAGCCTCTGGTGGTGTCTTTTTTGACAATTATGAGCTGATGCATTTTGACGAAGAACATGAAAAGCGCGGTTCGGTGCTGGTAGAGCATTTATCTCAATTTACCCCATCTGCAATAGATTATAGCCAAAGAATTAATTGCCCGAAATGTCCCGATATCGTCATGCGCCGATATTTTTACAGTCCGAAAAATCAAGTAGAAGTGGATGAATGTCCTGGCTGTGGGGGGATTTGGTTTGACTATAATGAACTCGCAAAAATTAGGGAGCTCTTCCCTAATCAACAGGATCGAGACAAAGCTGGCAAAGACTTTGTACTTGCTATGCTAGAGACTAATATTCAGAAAAGCCATGATATGAAAATACAACAAAAAGACGCATTAGCTCAAAAATTACAACGATTATTTATGAGCGTTTTTTAAAAAATATTCGTGATCTCGACGAATTTATATAAACTTAAAAAGCGAACCATGAGGTTCGCTTTTTAATGTAAGCCAGTGACAAAATCAAATCATAATCAACAACTTAATTTAGCCACCACTGTTAGTGACTCACATTGATATGATATCAGTTTTATGGTTTTTCAATTAAGTCATAAGGCGTGCCGAGCGGATTGTTGTATAACGCTTTAAGCACTGCTTTGGCTCCATCCCCCCAAGCTGCGCCATGACCATAATCTTCAAAATGATCGGCAAGGCCGATCAAGTGCCCCAACTCATGATCAATAATGCTATTACTGACATTATTCAGGTTATTGCACGTGCCCGATACTACGCCTAAATTGACCCACACAAAGCCTTCATTACTCAAATAACCCTCTGAGTCTATGACTTGTGATGGAATGTAGTTTGTTTTAGGTGCATAGCTCACCGAACCTTTAGAGTCGCCACAGTTTTTGTAAACCACATTGGAGCCAACAGACATAATAATGCCACCTGCAACATGTGGATTCTCTTTAATCAGTTGTTTATAAGAGGTAGCAACACCATCTGCACTCAACTTACTGTCATTCGTCATATAGCTGCCGTTATATAAATCATCTCGGCTAACAGCGAATTCATCCTCTACATGAATATCGACATACAGTATTTCACGTTGAAAAATCCGCTGACCAATTGTGCTTTCAATACGTTTTGCAGAATCAATCAATCGGCTTTCCCAGTCACTGCTGTAAGAATAGGCTTTATTAATAATCAATGGGATCAAATCTTGTTCAGGGTTTGTGGCTTCATTGAAGGTTTTAAAACGCACGGTTTTATTATCTAAATCAAGCGCCTGATAGTTTTCTACCCAATCCTCATCGTACCCTACTCGGCCATCAAATGATGTCTCTGCACACACTTGCACAGCAAGGCTTCCATTGAAGCAATAGCCTAAACGAGGACTAATACTTGGCAAGTCGTAGTCCATATACGCACGACCTTCAAAGGCGGTGTTTTGATCGTATAAAGCGCCATTTGATGCGGTTAGACTTTTTTGAATGTAGTTATTATTGATCTCAACATCATCACAACCCAGTAAAAACACTACTGAAGCAGCTAACATCGTCACTTTTATCTTTGTCATTATCATGTCACTCTGAAAGAAATATTTTGAGTTTATTGTTATTTCTCATCATGTTAATCAACCTGAATGACAAACAAGCCTAAAACCGCTAAAAACATTCTTATTCAACAGCTTAGTTACAAAAACAAAGAGAAAATATCAACATAACCATCAAATAACACCCACCAGCAAACCTTACTCAAACAATTGTATATTTGTGCAATCACTATGGTTGAACAACAAGGTTACAACTTCAAAGTACACACGAACATTACCGCAACCCGATGTAAATCATGATAAATAGTACTTTGGGAATAAGTAGTGCTTTGACGATAAAGAGTGCTTTTGTTAGTGCAAGGGAATGAACTGAGCTGAGCTGAAATCAAATGAAATGAATGCTGAAAATTAATGAAGCAATAACTTGCTAAAATAACAATAAAAATGCCCATTAGTGAGTCACTAACGGGCATTTAATTCATTTCAATAAAACGCGATTTAGCATTATTAAGCAGCGTTGAGCTTATAACTTAGCAGCCAATTTACGCGCTTGATGCAGTTTCTTATAGCTTTCAATCAAGCGTAAATGAGGCTCAATGCCTTCAAGGTTGATGCTGGTTTCAGTTAGGCCATAGAATCTCACTTCACCTGTTACGCTACCAACCACATTTTGCATCACTTCTTCGCCGAACATACGGGTAAAGTTATGGATAAAGTGCTCAAGTTCCAGCTCTTCATCTAACTCAACTTCTAATACAGCATTAACAGCTTGATAGAATAAGCCACGCTCAACCGTATTATCGTTAAATTGCAGGAAGTCTTCGACTAACTCAAGGGCTTCTTCAAGAGCACCTAATGCAAGGTAAATTAAGATTTTTAACTCAATAATCGTTAACTGTCCCCAGACGGTATTTTCATCAAACACAATACCAATCATGGTGCGAATGTCAGTGTAGTTATCTTGCTGACTTTCATCTAAACGGTTAACCAAATCCACCAGCTCTTCATCAGATAAACGATGCAGATTTAAAATATCTTCACGATAATCTAAGGCTTTATTGGTGTTATCCCAAATCAGGTCTTCCACAGGGTAAACTTCAGAAAAATCAGGGACCAACATACGACAAGCTGATGCACCTAACTGGTTAAACTCAGCGGTATACACCTCTTTACCTAAGGCTTCTAAGATGCCGAATAAGCCGTTTGCCTCTTCTTCAGATGTACCTGAGAAGTCCCATTCACAGAATTCATATTCTGAATTGCTGCTAAAGAATCGCCATGAAACCACACCGGTTGAGTCAATAAAGTGCTCAACAAAGTTCTCTGGCTCACTCACTGCCATGCTGTTAAATGTCGGCTTTGGCACGTCATTTAAGCCTTCAAAGCTGCGGCCTTGCAGTAACTCAGTAAGGCTGCGCTCTAATGCCACTTCAAAGCTTGGGTGTGCGCCAAATGAAGCAAAAACGCCGCCCGTTTTAGGGTTCATTAAGGTCACGCACATCACTGGGAATTCACCACCAAGTGAGGCATCTTTTACCACAACAGGGAAACCTTGCTCTTCTAACCCTTTAATACCCGCAAGAATGCTTGGATACTTTTCTAATACGGCCATTGGTACATCAGGAAGGACAATTTCTTGCTCAATGATTTGGCGTTTAATGGCTCTTTCAAAGATTTCAGACAAGCACTGCACTTGGGCTTCTTGCAGGTTATTACCTGCGCTCATGCCGTTACTTAAAAATAAATTTTCAATCAGATTTGATGGGAAATAGACCGTTTCACCATCGCTGTGACGTGTGTAAGGAATCGTGCAAATACCGCGCTCAATATTGCCTGAGTTAGTATCAATCAAATGCGAGCCATTTAACTCTTCATCTGGGTTATAAATTTCAAGGGTGTACTCGTCTAAAATGCCTTGTGGTAAAGCATCGTCTTCTTCAAGTTCAAACCACTTTTCATTGGGGTAATGAACAAACTCGCTGTTGGCGATCTCGTTGCCAAAAAACTGATCGTTATAGAAGAAGTTATTGTTTAAACGTTCAATGAACTCGCCTAACGCTGAGCATAATGCACTTTCTTTGGTTGCACCTTTACCATTGGTAAAACACATTGGCGATGCTGCATCACGAATATGTAATGACCACACGTTAGGGACGATGTTGCGCCACGATGAGATTTCAATTTTCATCCCAAGATCAGCCAGCATCCCGGTCATATTTTTAATGGTTTCTTCAAGCGGTAAGTCTTTACCTAAAATGTAGGTAGACTCATCACCATCAGGTTGCCCCATTAGCATGGCGTTCGCATCACTATCGAGGTTTTCAACCGTTTCTATTTTAAATTCAGGGCCTGTTTGCACGACCTTTTTTACCGTACAACGGTCAATGGAACGTAATATGCCGGTACGATCTTTCTCTGAAATATCATCAGGCAGTTCAACTTGAATTTGAAAAATCTGGTTGTAACGATCTTCAGGGTCAACAATGTTGTTTTGCGATAGGCGAATATTATCGGTCGGAATATCACGGGCTTTACAATAAACCTTGATGAAGTAAGCCGCACATAACGCAGATGATGCAAGGAAGTAATCAAACGGACTTGGCGCTGAACCATCACCTTTATAGCGAATAGGCTGATCGGCCGTAACCGTAAAATCGTCAAACTTGGCTTCGAGCCTTAAGTTATCGAGAAAGTTAACTTTGATTTCCATTGAATACACCCACAACTTGCTTAGCTAATATGTTTAAATCAGCGCTAACGATCGCGCCTATCTATCGAATGGGGTGAATTATCGGTGTTTTTGCTCCATTAGTCTTGGATTAATTAAAATAAAACTCGATTGTGGCTGATTATCCGCTATTTTCCGCCATCAGCTACAATCAAATATCCAGTGCTTGTACTGGCCTATCGACTTTGGCATAGCTCAAGCGTGATAATCTGGTCGTCGTATGATAACTATCAAGCCCCGACACTGCTGCGGTATTTATCGACTCGATATCAATATAACCATCATCTTTCACTGCAATGTTATCCACTAATACATGGCTGACTTCGCCAATCACCAATATCGTATTGTTGATAGTTAACGGCGTAATCTCCCGCACTGACAGCGAAAACTTTAGCTGGCTTTGTTGAACAAATGGCGCAGCAACTCCATCAATATAGGTTTCTGTAAGCCCTACTGCATCAAACTCTGAAATAGCATCATCGTACCTAGCCGAAGTTTGGTGTGCCTGCTGATAAATATCTGCCGATACGTGGTTGATGGTGTAAACCCCAGTGCGTTTGATATTGGCTAAGGTATTTCGGGGAACAGCTTTATTATCAGCGTCGTTGATGTTCGCTTTTTTGAGGGTGTTTTTTACTGGAGGCTGCACAGCGGTTGGGCGAATGATCATACCGACTAAGGCAGGTGATGCGCCAATGTGAAACACCGAGCTTATCATCGCCAAATTAGTGATGCCTTGCTCGTCAATTGTTGCCACTAAATTGGCACTTTTAAACCCTGATAAGCTATTAATAAACCTTGCTCGTTGACGATCTGCAAAGCCATTAATGTCTGCTGAACTGAAATGCTTAATTGCCATAATATGGTGACGTTTCCTGTAAGTTGTAAAATAAATCCAAGCGAGACTTAGCCCTGATTTAAAGTAAAAGTTCTCGGTGCCAATGTGTCGAGACTGAGATTGAGATTGAGACTGAGCATTAGACTGAGACTGAGCATTAGATATTATCTAAATTGGCTAATAACCCGTGGGCATGCTTAAGTATACGAGCCCTATCTGCTTCTGGTTTTTTAAGCCAATTGGCATACACCATTCTAGTGCGAGGGTTGGCATTAAAACTGTGTTGATGCTTATCCATAAAGTGCCAATACATCGAGTTCAGCGGGCACGCATCCTCTGTGTCAATTTGATTCACCTTGTAGTGGCAGTCTGTGCAATAGTCGCTCATTTTTTTAATATAGTTACCGCTAGCGGCATAGGCTTTTGAGCCAACAATGCCACCATCAGCAAACTGGCTCATCCCTCGGGTATTGGGCATTTCAACCCACTCAATCGCATCAATATAAATACCTAAATACCACTGGTCTACTTCATCCGGATGAATGCCAGCAATCAGGCAAAAGTTACCCGTGACCATTAAACGCTGAATATGATGAGCATAGGCATAATCGAGGGATTGTTTAATGGCATGATGTTGACAATTCATCTTGGTATTAGCGTCCCAAAACCAACTAGGCAAAGCTTGGGTAGCATCTAAATGGTTTAACTGTTGATACTCGGGCATATTGGCCCAATACACGCCACGGACAAATTCACGCCAACCTAAAATTTGACGAACAAACCCTTCAATTTGAGCTATTGAGATGGCACCCTCTGCTTGGCGATAAGATGCAATCGCGGTGTCGACCACATGTTGTGGACTGAGCATTTTGCTATTAATGGCAAAGGATAACCGAGAGTGGTATAGACTCCATTGTCGCTGAGAAAGCAAGGTATCAAGTTGGCCTGTCATCGCATCTTGAAATTGGCCAAAACGCACTAAACAAACGCGACAAAAATACACTAATAAATCCTGTGCCTCCTGACGTGTTACTGGCCAAAGCAAGGTCTGTGACATTTTACCTATGGTGTGAATGTCATGGCGTTTTAGCCGTGCAATTATTTCGCTAACATCATGACTAAAGACTAACGCTTCGGGTACATGTTCAAAGTCGGCAGGAGTTAACTTTTTCCTGTTTTCAGCATCATAGTTCCATTGCCCACCTTCTGGATTGTCTCCATCCATCAGTAAATTAACGCGTTTACGCATCTTGCGATAAAAGTGCTCTAAACGGTGTTTCTTACCCGCTTTGAAGTACTCATTGAGCTCTGAATCAGACAAATAAAAGTGTTCAGTTTCGTAGGCTTGAGTCGTAACGCCTGTGTTGAAATTCATGTCATTCGCTAACTGCTCTCGCAGGCGATACTCATCAGGCAACTGATACTCAAACTGCGTAACTTGGTATTGCTCAATCAGGCTATGAAATAATTCAGGTAAATCTGTAAATGACGCAGTGTCATCTAACGTTAAATAGCACACACGATGCCCAGCTTGCTGCAATGCCTTAGCAAAGGCGGCCATTGCCGCAAAAAAAGCACATACCTTTTGCCCATGATGACGGGTGTAGTTTGTTTCTTGTTTTAGCTCAGCAATAACATATAAAGTCTCTGGACAGGTCTGACGAAACCAAGAGTGTGACGCATTAAGTTGATCGCCTAAAATCAGTCGTAATCGATTGGCTGTTTTCATGACGTTTCCCTTTTAACTAATGGCTTATTAGCTAATTCAGCCTTAGTAAGTGTTGTATTCAAGTGTACGGTTTTCGCTGAGCTTACAATGACTTATCGTCTTTCACCCGCACAGCGCTTAGAGCAGTACTTCACATTAGGCCAATCCCGCTTCCATTTTTTACGCCAACTAAATGGTCGCTGGCACACTAGACATATTTTGTTTGGTAAGGTTCTTTTTATCCCTTGTGATTTTCTCATCAGTCCTGCCTAACATGTCGCTGCAACAAGCGTTGGGCCTCTTGCTTGACTTGAGGTCGGCTGCGCCATTGCCACAATAGGCTTTGCGCAGCTTTATAGCTTTGGCTTAGGTCGACGATTGGCTCAGGGTATTCAATACCGAGTTGCACTTGATGCATCATTTGCTCCATTGGTGACAACATCCAAGGTGAATGCACTAAAGGAGCTGGAATATCTGCCAGTTCAGGTAACCACTTTTTGACAAACTCGCCATCAGAATCTTTTTCGATACCTTGCTTTACAGGGTTATAAATCCGAATGGTATTGATGCCAGTAACCCCAGCTTGCATTTGGAATTGGCTGTAATGGATCCCTGGCTCAAAGTCTAAAAACAGCTGGGCAAGATGCTGCACACCTAAACGCCAATCAAGCTGTAAATGATGGGTCAGAAAACTCACTAACATGGCACGCATTCTAAAGTTGATATAGCCCGTATGAATTAAACATCGCATACACGCATCCACCATAGGAATACCTGTTTTACCGGTTTTCCAAGCCTCTAACTTGAGCATAGCAGCGACCCCTTCGGCTCGTGGTAAATCAATGTAGCCACGATTGACCGGTCTAAACTCCATTGCTGATTCACTTTCAAACTTTTGGATAAAATGGCAATGCCAGTGCAGCCTTGAGCTTAACGCCACCAGACTGCGTCGCCAGCCTTTGGTGTTCCAGTGTTGTAAAAGTTGCTGGTATACCTGACGCAAACTTATATTGCCCCACGCCAAATATGCCGACAGGCGTGAACAGTGGGTTTGGCTTAACAGTGGGCTCGATAATGAGTAGGCATAAGATTGGCCACGCCCTTCAAAAAACGACGTTAGCGTTTGCCAAGCTGATTGTTCGCCACCATATTGAAATGTGCCTATAGCGTTGGGCAGCGAGGCAGCACATCGACTCAATGAACCTTTCGCTTCATCATCAATCAGCCAATCAATTACCGATAAATCAATATTTACCAAGGGCGCACGCATGACCTTTTGCCAGTGCTTGTCCCAATTTTGCCTATCAGATAAACCTCGTATCACTGCCGCATAGGGTGTTTCATGCCAATCAATGCCTTGAATCTCACACCACTGCCCTACTTCGATGTCACGTTCAAAGGTACTATTAAGCCCCACCTCTTGATGTGAATATAACGCCGATATACCAAATTGCTGATGTAAGTCTGTTAAGGTTTCTGTCACGTTATCAAGGCTGCAACGTAACGCACCTTGAGGGACTCGGTGCTCGATATCCTGCAAGGATTGCTTAATAAACTGTAAGTGGCGAGCGGAAGTGTGTTTGTCGTTAACGACTATGGGCTCAAAACAATATAAAAGTAATACAGGCAAACCCGAATTAATTGCCTCCAATAAAGGCGCGTGATCAGACAAGCGTAAGTCTCGTTTAAGCCACACAACCGCTATAGGCATTAGCCAGCCTCCTGATGTTCTTGTGGCCAATCGACAGCATCAAGGCTATCTAAGTTTAACGCTAGCTCTTGCTGCCATTGCTCGCCCAACCAATGGCGAATAAAAACATGCTGAGGGTCGTACATGGATGTTTGTTTTTCGATATTGAAATGGCGACCACCACTTGGATCGACACCAACGCCAGCAATGTACTGCCAGTTTCCCCAGTTAGATGCCACATCATAATCAATCAACTGTTGCTCAAAATAGGCAGCGCCATAGCGCCAATCAAGGCCTAATTCATTCACTAAACAACTGGCTACAATCTGTCGCCCGCGGTTAGACATGTAACCCGTCGTATTAAGCTGTTTCATGCAAGCGTTGACCAAAGGATAAGGAGTATTACCTAAGCACCATTTTTTAAATCGCTCAGGGAAAAAACTCGTCAGAGGCTTGACTGTTGCTTGGCCTTTAAAATGAAATAACTGCGGGCCATGTTGCCAAGCAAGCCAATGAAAATACTCCCGCCAAAGCAGCTCAAAGCCTATCCAGTATGTAGACTCATTCGCGCCATGTATGCGCTCATATTGCTTTAGCTGTGACCATAACGCCCTTGCCGACACATTACCGATAGCAAGAAATGGACTGAATTTAGTCGAATGTTCAAAGCCATCGAGTGCATTACGAGTTTGTTTATAGTCGCTGGCGTAGTGACTCGAAAAATAATGCTCAATATGCTTATTAGCCGCCTTTTCACCGCCAGAAAATATAACGGAAGATGGCGCTTGAAACTGACTGAAGTCGGTTTCATATTGGCTAACTAAAGTGATTGGGTGTGGCGAAATACCATTGAAGGTATCGCAAGGTAACTCCACTGCTAACTTCGCCTTTTCAACTTTACGGCGAAACTGCGAGAAGCTGCTCATTGCATCAATATAAGGCGTCATTTGTTGTTGATTGAACAAACCATTATTCCACTGTGCAAGTAGAGTGACATCTGGCAGGTTTTTACCTATTTGCTGCCAAGATTGCCTTTCATCCCAGCCCACTGATTTACTGTAACCTAGCGCATTTATGCGGTTTTGTTCGGCCAACTGAGTAACCACTGCAACAGGATTACCAAAATATAACTGCAATGAGTGCCCTAATACACTGAGCTGTTGTTGAAGGTCTGCCAAGGATTGCAGTAAAAAACTGAGTTTGTGTGGCCCCATTGATTGCTGCTGGTAACATCTTGGTGTAAACCATTGCTCATCAAACACATAGGCAAAAGCCAAACTTGGCGTTTGCTGGTTTGAGCGACCACCATGCTGCACTGATTGCGCGTGACGCAATAACGAATTCAGCGCCACGTTGTCGTGTAAGCGAAGGTCTTGAGTAAACACAAATAAGCAGCGATTGTCTGACAAAACACACCCTAGAGATTATTCAAACATGCTATTGATACGAAGCGCACACCTGAAAGGTTTACTAGAAAAGTGAACAACTAATTGAGAGGTGGGAAGATCTGTACTGAACAATAACAAATAGACTTATACCGCTTTGCTAAAGTTTATGCCGCTTTGCTATGGTTTATAGCGCTTTGCTAAGGCTTAAGTCGCTCTGTGATAGTTTATGCCGCTTTGCTAAGGCTTATGCCGCTCTGCTATGGTTTAAGTCGCTCTGCTATGGCTTTTGATTCACAGCTAAGGGAGATGTTAGGGATCGTTGGGCTGCGCTTTGGTGTGAGACTTGCGACTGGCATTTTGTTGCTGCTCAAGTTCACGTTGATGGTTTTCATGATTAACCAGCACTAGGGTTAAATACATTTTCGTCGGCAATGACAACACCATCCCAAATGCCACACACATGGCGCTGAGAATAATCCCCTTTACTCCCATCACTTCAACAGTGTGGTTAAAGTTATGTAGATAAATACCAAGTAAAATCAGACAAATGCCACAACAAATACAAGTTCTAAGTATCACTATTAACGTTGAGCTTTTTATCATCGTTCACGTCCTTGATAATAAAATCTAGCGGGATAATGACAGGGGTTATCTCATCTTACAAAAAACCGCAGATAAAAACAGCTCGCTCAACAATCAAAGCTTGTCCCAACGGGCCAAGCCTTCACTGCCAGCAAAGATAGGTGATTGCCATTATTTTGCGTTAAACATTTTCTCGCCTGACTTATCCTTATCAGACCAAAAGTTAATATTAAATTGTGCATCATCACTGAGTTCAATACGATGCCAATACTCTGGTGGACTGGTGGCAAAACTGCCTGCAGGAATAACCACTTTGACCTCTGGTTCCGTAGCCTCAGAATCGGCAAAACCGTAATAAGTGACCACACCTTCCATGACGCATAACTGCCCAAATACACCAGCGGCCGTATTATGATGACTCAATAATGCTGCTGGCACCGTTTCTTTGGTAAAAAATGGCGTTGAGCGTTGGATTTTCCAATGGCTAGGAATACGTTGATGGCTCATATAAATCTCCTCATAAGCAGGCTTATTTACCGCCTACACTAGTTCAGTATTAATTGAGTATTAGCTGTTTGAACACTCATAAATTGACGACTAATTAATTAGCACTTTTCTCAATAACGAAAACGCCTGCTGCACATGGTTATTCGTGACCACAAACCCTGTCATATTGTCATTTTCATCAAAGGCTTCAGCACTGACACTTTGTTGATTAAAGTTGACCTTCCAAGCAGAATCAGTACTAAATTGACCACCCACTTGAATCGGATATGAAGGTGTTTTCACTTTCACCATCATTGGCGGTAATTTAAGTTCAGACTCTTGTCCTAAAAGCTGTTTAGCGAGGACATTGGCGCTAAGTACTATCGGTTGTAAGTAAGCCATGACTTTGCCGTTTATTTCCGCACAATCACCTAAAGCATAAACCTGACTATCTGAGGTCATCAATTGGCTATTGACCATAATGCCGCGATTAACATCGACACCAGCTTGCTTAGCTAACTGAGTGTTAGGTCTAAGCCCTGCTGCAGATATCACGCAATCAACCTGAAACTGTTTACCCGTTTTAGTCACCACATTCAGTTTGTTCGAGCCAGATAGATAGCCTTGTAGCTGAACAGTGGTAACCGCATCATTTAACGATAATCTCACTCCACCACTCAGTAGCTGCTGCTCAAGTTTGAGTGCAACAAAATCAGGGGCGACATTAGCCAATATTCTGCCATTGGGTTCAACTACAACCACTTGCTTACCACTGGCTTGTAAATCCATCGCAAGCTCAATACCAATAAGTCCTCCCCCCATAATCAACACAGCATTAGCTGAGTTAATCTGCTCCTGAGATCGTTTATATTCTGCAAGGCTATTTAACGTCAGCACTTTTCCTGCGCCATCACCTAACACTGGCGGTACAAAAGCGCTGGCGCCTGTAGCGAAAACCAGTTTCGAATATGGGTATGCTTGCCCATTAACGAAAATACTTTGTGCTTGGGTATCAATGTCATCAACCCAAGTATTAGCAAATAAGCTGACCTTGTATTGCTTTGCAAATGCAGCTCCAGATTGAAGTACTAGGGCATCTGCATCTTGCTTTTTAGTAAATACATGACTTAAATCGGGCTTGTTATATTCATCACCGTTATCGCCAGTAAAAACCTGAATAGCCACTTCGTTATCTTGTCTACGAATATTTTTAATCAATTGATAGGCAGCAAAACCACTGCCAATGATGATAATTGGAGCTGTCATCATGATATCCTCAACCTGTAACTCATCAATACAAACGCGAATTAAGCGTTATGCTCTGCAAACACATCTTTACCTAAGTTGCATTCAGGACAGAGAAAGTAATCAGGCACATCCGCCCAACGCGTTCCCGCTTCAACACCTTGATTAGGCTCACCGATGGCAGGATCATAAATCCAGTTACACACAGTACAAATCATGCACTGACAATCTGCAGGATGTTGCTCAGGCGCTGTTGACTCTGACAATGCCATTTCATTTTGAACCTCAACAGATTGCACATCAGGTGATAACGCATGCAAAGCCCACTGCTTAGCAATTTGGCGACCATGTTCACGACACTCGCGCATGGCTTTGCCATCTGGGCGCCATTTGGTTTTTAAACTGATTGCAGTTTCAAAACCCGCATCAGTTAAGCGTGCATGAATGCGATCTACAGCGCCGCCATTCCAGCCATAGCTACCAAAGGCTGCTGCTTTTTTCTCTTTAAAGCGAAGGCCGGTGATTTCTTCGAGCATGCCAGCAATCTTAGGCATCATTACGTTGTTCATCGTTGATGAGCCAACTAATACGCCTTTTGAACGGAAGGTATGCGATAAGATTTCATTCTTATCATGCTTTGACACATTAAACACTTTTACCGCTACTCCGGGGTCTACATCATGGATCCCTTGAGCAATGGCATCAGCCATCATGCGGGTGTTGTTTGACATGGAATCGTAGAAAATGGTGATTTTGTCTTCTTGATAATTATCCGCCCACTCAAGGTATTGATGAATGATTTGCGTTGGGTTATCACGCCAAACAATGCCGTGCGAAGTAGCAATCATGTCCACTGGCACATTAAAGCTTAATACTTCATGGATTTTAGCCGTTACTAGGCTACTAAACGGGGTAAGAATGTTGGCGTAGTAGCGTAAGCACTGCTCTTTTAATTCATTTTGATCGACTTCATCGTTAAATAAATGCTCATCGCAATAGTGCTGACCAAAGGCATCGTTACTAAATAGCACTGCATCTTCTGTCATGTAAGTCATCATACTGTCAGGCCAATGCAGCATTGGCGCTTCAATAAATATCAGTTGTTTACCATTACCAATATCCAAGCTTTCACCGGTTTTAATGGTCTTGAAGTTCCATTCTGGGTGATGATGATGCCCAACAATCGAATCGATTGCCGCTTCTGTACAATAGATAGGTGTATTAGGAATTTTTTCCATTAAGGCTGATAACGCACCCGAGTGATCTTCTTCAGCATGGTTAATCACAATGTAGTCGATAGTATTTAAATCGATTTCCATTGCTAAGTTTTGAATAAACTGATGACTAAAACGATGATCGACGGTATCAATTAAAACGGTTTTTTCTTCACGGATCAGATAGCTGTTATAAGAGGTGCCACGGGTCATTTTATATTCGGTGCCGTGAAAATCTTGAATTTCCCAGTCACGTTGTCCGACCCAATGAATGTTGTTTTTTACATGAATAGTCATAATCTAATACCTAGTGCTTCAAATAGTAATCGAGTTAAATAATTTGTTATTTCGTTTCCTATTTGAGTAATTGCACTAGACGTGCCAATTGTATAAACCATTAAAAAATAACGAATTGGTAAATACCATCCCAGCAAACCATGTCATAATGACAAACTTTACTTTTGTCAAAGTGACACTACAATTGTCATATTGACAAACTTTCAATTAACTCGCTGGGCGAAAGAGTACTGCTGATGATTTCTTTAATGGTGCAATGGCAAAGTATTACCCAAGACTTAAACTCAGGGCTCACAACCCCCGATAGATTCGATCGTTTACTCGCCACCATTCGTCAGGTGTTAAATTGCGATGCCTCGGCGCTTTTATTGTATCAAGATCAGCAATTCACCCCATTAGCTATCAATGGCTTAGCGGATGATGTACTCGGTCGCCGCTTTGTCATCGATGATCACCCTCGCCTTGAAGCCATAGCTCGCGCTGGCGATATCGTTCGATTTCCAGCTGATAGCCACCTTGCCGATCCTTATGATGGCTTAATCTCAAACCATGATGAAAAGCTGCAGGTGCATTCATGTATTGGGTTACCACTGCTGATTGATGACCGCCTCATTGGTGCAATTACCATTGATGCCTTTGACCCTGGTCAGTTCGATTTACTGCGCAACGAAGATTTACGCTTTGTTAGTGCCCTTGCTGCCAGCGGCTTGCACACGGCTTTACTCATTGAGCAATTAGAAAAACAAACCAGTGTTTCAGCAATTGAAAATCAAACTCTCACCTCACGCCGTGGCGACAGAATTGAAATGATTGGTCAGTCAGCCAATATGCAAGCGCTAAAAGAGCAAATAAATGCCGTGGCCAATACCGATTTGACTGTACTTATCATGGGGGAAACCGGTGTTGGTAAAGAGCTTGTCGCCAGTGCTATTCATCAGCAATCGAACCGTGCAAGCAATCAACTAGTTTATTTAAACTGTGCAGCTTTACCTGAATCGGTAGCTGAAAGTGAGTTATTTGGCCATGTTAAAGGCGCGTTTACTGGTGCTATCAGCAACCGCAAAGGTAAATTTGAACAAGCCGATGGCGGCACCTTGTTTCTAGATGAAATCGGCGAGTTATCACTGTCGTTGCAAGCTAAATTATTGCGAGCACTGCAATATGGTGACATCCAGCGTGTGGGTGATGACCGCCATATTAGGGTTAATACCCGTATCGTCGCAGCGACCAATCGCAGCATGCACGAAGAAGTTAAAGCAGGTAGATTTAGAGCCGATTTATACCATCGTTTAAGCGTATTCCCCATCGCAGTGCCACCTCTTCGGGAACGTGAAGGTGATGTCATTCTACTAGCAGGATTCTTTGCTGAGCGCATGTGCCGTAAGCTAAATCTTAGCAACATTCGTTTAAGTGAGTCGCTGACTCAAACCTTAAAAGACTACACTTGGCCGGGAAACATTCGCGAACTTGAGCACCTCATTAGCCGCGCTGCAGTATTAGCAAAGGCAAGTAGTAAGGCGCCATTAACTGCAGATAATAGACAGAAGGTTAAGCAAATCACCCTCGACATTGAGCATATTAATTTGCAAAGCTCGAGTGCTCACGGCTTGAATGATAATAGCTCGAATGAAAGTAGCTCGAATGAAAGTAGCTCGAATGAAAGTAGCTCGAATGACTATGGCTCAGGCTCAAATGCTAATGTCTCAAATGCTAGTGCCTCATATGCTAATAGCTCTGCTGGCAACATTTCTGATGCCAGCGCAAACTTCAGCTGTCAAAACTTCAAACAGGCCACCGAAGAATTTCAAAAGCAGTTAATTCAACAAAGTTACCAGCAAAATCAACAAAACTGGTCTGCCACAGCCCGTGAACTCGGTTTAGATACAGGTAACTTACATCGCTTAGCTAAACGTTTAGGCATAAAGCAGTAATCGATATGAAGAGTATTAATCAATATGAATAGTCTTAAATCTACAAATAGTATTAATCGACTTCCTAATTAATATGGTTTTTTGCATAGTCTGTCGGTCATGCTTAATAACAACAATTTCAATACTTTTGACCGACAAAGCTTGCTTAATTTACCTTTCAAACTCAACAAATCTCCTCTCAAATTAATTTGCACTTTGTTTCACAATGATTACTGAAAAGTAAATAAAAGCAGAGTATTATCTAATAACGTTCGAATTCTAGGAGTCATACTTTGCAGCCTGTTCACCTTATCAATAAATATTCAGGATTAACGGTGCTAATTGTCGATGACTTTCCTGCCATGTTGAAAACCGTTGGCAGCATGCTAATTTCCATAGGATTTAAAAAAGTGATTAAAGCAGCCCACGGTAAAGAGGCGCTGCAAATACTAGAAGAAGAAAAAGTAGACTTAATCATTTCAGACTGGAATATGCCTAAACTGAATGGCTTAGGACTTTTAAAAGCGATTCGTCAGGGCCAATCTGAACATCGTAATGTGCCATTTATGATGCTTACCGCCAATGTAAATCATAACGATGTTAGACAAGCTATCGAGCTTGGCGTAACAGAGTATCTTATCAAGCCATTTAATCAGTCTACACTCAAAGATAAGATTTCAAGTGCGTTCAATAGCCCAGTCAGACAAGTTGCAGTAAAAACAGTAAATGATAAGCCTGCTGAAAAAATCAAAGATATCAAGGCTGATTTATCCACATTATTAATTGTTGATGATAATGCTAATAACGTCGCTATTTTAACTGAGTTACTGAAAAGCCAATACAAATTAAAAGCTTGTTTATCTGGGCAGAAGGCATTAGATATTTGCCAGCAAGAAGTTAAACCTGACCTCATATTGCTTGATATTATGATGCCTGACATGGACGGACTTGAAGTGTGTAAACAGCTCAAGTCAGATCCGCTAACAGAGCATATCCCGATTATTTTTATCTCGGCTCTTTCCCAAGATAAAGATGTAATTAAAGGTCTAAATTTAGGGGCTGTTGATTACATTACTAAACCTATTTCACCAGAAATCACTAAAGCAAGAGTCGCCACCCATATACGCCTTGTAGAACAACGTAAAGATGTCAGTAAACAGCTTGATACTTTGCTTGAAAATGCCCGTTTGAAAGATGAAATAGAGCGGATCATGCATCATGATTTAAAAGGGCCTCTATCAACGATTGTTGCTGCTACAGAAATCATCGGCAGTAAAAATGTCGGTTGTAATGAAGAAGTCGAGATATTGCAAAGCTCTGCTTCTTCTATACAAAAAATGGTCGATGATCATATGCTGATTTACAAGCTTGAAAATAACTCAGCTCAATGTGATTCAGAGGCGATTAACGCATTTAAATTAATCAATGAAGTATTATTCGGGCTCAAGCCAAAAAGCCTAAGCCACCAAGTTTTTGTCTCAACGAAAATTGCCGCAGACGTACATTTTATTGGCGATAAAGTATTGAGTTTAAACTTGTTTCATAACCTCCTCGCTAATGCTATAGAAGCCGCACCAGAGAAAAGTAAAATTCATCTATCCCAATTAACTGATGAAAACTGGCTAACAATTAATATCCATAATGATGGGGAAATTCCGGCAAGAATTCAGCAACGTTTTTTTGATAAATTTGTGACTTCAGGTAAATCGAACGGAACGGGGATCGGCACTTATTCAGCTATGCTTTCAGCAAAAGCCCAAGGCGGAGATGTGGCTTTTACCAGTGATCTACAAAGTGGCACAACATTAAGTGTTCGCTTAAAACGATCGAAATAAATAAGCGACTCACCTATCGTGAGTCGCTATTAAATTGCACTTCACGACTCTTCATCAAAAAATTGTTTTGCAATGTCATTAAATTCATCAGTGATTTCCATAAAGCAATCGACCATAATTGGGTCAAAATGGCTGCCTTTACCTTCTAAAATGATACTCACTGCTTTTTCATGGGTAAATGAAGGTTTATAAACCCGTTTACTAATCAGTGCATCGTAAACATCCGCTACAGCCATTAATCTTGCTGATAACGGAATAGCTTCACCTGCTAACCCTTCTGGGTAACCTGAACCATCCCATTTTTCTTGATGAGAATAGGCGATTTCTTTGGCAAACACTAAGAAGTTATCAGCCACATTCATGGACTTCTCCGCCGCCGAAATAGCATCTCTACCATAGGTGGTATGCTTCTTCATGATTTCAAACTCTTCATCGGTCAGCTTACCTGGTTTAAGTAAGATGCTATCTTCAATGCCCACTTTACCGATATCGTGTAGCGGTGCCGACTTATACATGGCAGTTATAACTTCCGGTGTTAGAATATCGCTAAAGCCTTCTTTTTTAGCCAATTGTTTAGCCAGTACTCTGACGTAGTGCTGGGTACGACGAATATGGTTGCCTGTTTCAGGGTCACGCGATTCAGCTAATGCCCCCATCGCCACCATCGCCACATCTTGTATTTCAGCTAATTGCTTAGTGCGTTCAATAACACGCTCCTCAAGGATTTCATTTTGACGCGCCATGAGATCACGGGAAGCTTTTAACAGTAAATGATTTTTCACTCGCTCTTTCAAAATTGCAGGGCTAATGGGCTTGGTAATATAATCCACAGCGCCAAGTGCTAGGCCTTTAGTTTCATCTTCTTCTTGCACTTTTGCGGTTAAGAATATAACAGGTATATCTTGGGTTTCTTCATTCGATTTTAATGTCTTACAGACTTCGTAACCGTCCATTTCAGGCATCATGACATCAAGTAGAATTAAGTCAGGCTTTCGTTTTTCGATAATTTTTAATGCAACTTTGCCACTTAATGCTGCTTGTATAAGATAATCTTGCGATAGCACCCCTTTTACCACTTCAATGTTGGTCGCTGTATCATCAACGGCAAGTATTGTTGCTTTTTTAACTTCAACCATTTCCCTATCCCTATCGATATTGATTGCTTCTTTATCCGTAAATTAGTGCTCTAATGTAGCGATTAACTGCTTAATTTGCGCTTCTGCTGCTTCAAAGTCATACTCGCCAAGCGTGCTATGCAATGCCTCTAGCTGCTGATTTATGCTCGCTTTCAGCTCTTTTTCCAATAATGTTTCAACACTGTCTACCACGGTGGCGTCAAAATCTTCTATTTGTGCTTCTATTGCTTTAAGTGGTTCAAGCAGAGCCTCAGAGCTCATTGTCACAGTGTTGATATCACCACTCTCAGCTGTTAATTGTTCAATGGTTTCTTGTTTAAATTGTTCAAGTAAGACTTCAGCTTCATCAAAATCATACTCTGATAACGCAGCATGTAGCTTCAAACCAAAGTGCTGTTCAAGCCCTTTAGTTGACTCGAGTAGCATATCTAATTGATCTACTGCGGTACTATCTAGAAGCTCAATTTGCTCCCTTAACTTTTCACACTGCAACTCAAATTGCGCATTAGAAATCGACAAGGTGTGTTCTGTTGTTGATGTTGGTGCTGTTATCGCCATTTCAATTGTCGATACCATCTTACTGATTTGGATCTGAGACTCACTCATAAGCCTTTCTATTTCTTCATTAAGAGCACACTCATCATCTTGTTTTTGCACATTAAGGGCTGATTCAAGTTTAGCTGCTGGCGGCACAACAAAACTCGCCCCAATATTACCAGCCACCCCTTTAATCGTATGGATTGCTATAATTGCGGAAGTTATATCATTTTCAGCAATGGCATCAGCAACTCTTTGAATCGCATCCGCCTCTCTGGCAGCGACTTTTTTCAACATTTTACGGTAAGTTTTTTCATTCCCAGATAGACGTTCAAGTGCTGCACTAACATCAAAATCAGGTAAATCGAGCGTACTTACTTCAGCTGAAGCCTCTGCATCTGATGGCTCTTCTGTGGCTATTTCCTGCCATGTTTTCCCTGTCGGTTCGATCCATTTAGCTAAGGTTTTATACACTTCCTGTGGGTTTATTGGCTTCGGAATATGATCGTTCATTCCTGCATCTGTACATTTTTCTTTATCTCCACTCATTGCATTGGCTGTCATTGCAATAATCGGGATAGATTGCCTATTCGCTTGTAACCTAATTGCTCTGGTCGCTTCATACCCATCCATAACTGGCATTTGAATGTCCATCAAAATAGCGTCGTACTCAAAGGCTAGACTCATTGACACCGCTTCTTCGCCATTCCATGCAGAAGAAACCTTGATACCTGCCATATTGAGCAGTTCAATCGCAATCTCTTGGTTAATATCATTATCTTCAACCAATAGTACATGAGCACCGACAATGTCTTTAGCCGCTGAAATATTCAACTTGTCACTGTTTGATTTCGGTTTTATCAGTGACTTTTTCCCCATAACACTCATCACGGTATCTAATAATGTAGAGGCACTAACCGGTTTAGTGATGGCACTATCTAAGCCTATATCACTGGCTTTTTTAAGCATCTCGTCTCTATCGTAGGCAGTGACTATCACCATCTTAGGCAAGGCTGATAAAGTCTCGTTAGTATTAATTGATCTACACAGGTCTAACCCGTCCATTTGAGGCATTTTCCAATCAGCAAGCACTAACTGATATGGAGCCCCCTTCTCATCTGCTTCTTGTATTTTTTCTATTGCTTCATGGCCAGAGGCTGCAACATCGGGTAAGAAACCTAAACTCTCAGATAAAGTAAATAAAATTTCACGAGCTGCGACACTGTCATCAACAATAAGCACTGGAAGGTTTAAAAGACTTGTCGAAGAAGCTGGCTGAACAATGCTGTTTGAGTCAGACAATAGGAACTTAGCCGTGAATAAAAATGTGCTTCCTTCTCCTTGTATACTTTCAACCCAGATATCACCTTGCATCATTTCTGTCAGTGTTTTACTGATTGTTAGCCCTAAACCAGTTCCACCGTATTTGCGCGTCGTCGAAGCATCGGCCTGACTGAATGACTTGAACAACTTAGCCTGTTGTTCAGGGCTCATACCGATCCCAGTGTCTCTCACTGAGAACTCGACAAAAATTTCATCCTCTTGCTTCTCAAGCAACTTGGCTTTTACAATAATTTCGCCAGAATCTGTGAACTTAACGGCATTATTTGCCAAGTTAATTAACACCTGACCAAGTCTGAGCGGATCACCTTTTAAGCTCACGGGTAAATTAGGGTCAACATCGATGAGTAATTCAAGTCCTTTTTGCTGGATCTTATGAGAGATAATTTCCACCAAACTATCGAAACTTTCAGTAAGATTAAAAGGAGTCACCTCGAGTTCTAACTTGCCAGCTTCAATTTTAGAAAAGTCTAAAATATCATTGATAATGCCCAGCAATGATTCTGCAGAATTTTGAATTTTTCTCACATAATCAGATTGTTTACGGGTCAGCTCTGTTTGCTGAGTCAAATAGCTCATGCCAATAATGGCATTCATTGGGGTACGAATTTCATGACTCATATTAGCTAAAAAGTCACTTTTAGCTTGGGTCGCTTCATCTGCTGTTTTGACCGCTAATTCGAGCTTTCTGGCATTCTCTTTTTCGTTGGTGATATCAATAAAGTTACCCACTAAACCACCTGGGTTATCATTGCTATCTTTAAATCCCGTCACCCAATAAAGTGTGTCGTGCATATTGCCATCAGCAAATGGCATCATCACTTCTCTTTTAATGGTTTTCTGGTTCGCAATGATATCAACATCTTCGGCATGGTATTGAAGACGGTCTTCTTCGCTTAAGTAAGCTAAGTCAGTCACTTTCAGACCGATAAGATCCTTCGAATTAACAGCGAATATATCTTCATAAGCTTTGTTAAATCCTAAGAATTTTCCTTCAGCATCTTTAAAAAATAATGGAATAGGTACTGTATCAATCAGCAATTGTTGCAGTTTCATTTGCTCTGCTAAAGAACGAGTCGCCGCTTCGGCCCGTTGTTTTGCGTCTTTTAACACTTGTTCAGCTTCTTTACGCTGAGTCGTGTCCCTGACGATTCCGGTAAAGATATGTTCCTTTTCGATATTGGCTTCACCAATTGCTACTTCAATAGTGATTTCCATACCGTTTTTGCATATGCCTGTTAATTCATAAATCGAACGCTCATGACCTTCAAGCTTGTCTTGTAAATATTGAGTTTGGAATGGTGGTTGGATAATGGCTTCGATATTACTTTGCACGAGTTCGTTTGCAGAGTAGCCAAAAATTTGCTCTGCTGCCGGACTAAACTCTTCGATAAGCCCTTGCTCATTAACCACAATAATACCGTCAGAGGCATTATCAATGATGGTGCGGTTACGCAGCATAGTCACTTGCAGTGCTTCTGTACGATCTTTTACTAAGCTCTCTAACTCATGACGCGAACGAGTTAATGCCCGCGTGGCCCGCGTACCTACTCTAAGAGTAAATAAGGTACTGCCAAGTAGTAAAGTTAATGAGATAAATACAACTGCCCAAAGCGTATTTTTAAATGTCGTAATCAGCGCAAATGACTCATCAAAATCAACCTCTGCAGCTAAGCCCATGTTTAAGCGCTCATCCCATAGCCAGCTTCCTACAACTTTCACGCCTCGATAGTCATTGTATCCCTCAAGGTTAAATCCAGAGTTTTTGTTACTAATTTCACTCGCCATCTTAGTGGGCAGCCAATTAGGATTAGCTGGAATTTTCTCGTCTGCCTCTAATAAATTAATCACTGGATCGGCAATTCTGATGTTTAAAGACGCCTGTTGATTATCGTCAATTAACCCAATATCTTTTAACTGACTTGCAAATCGAACATTCGATAACAATACCCCAGTCTTATCTACGGCATAGGTTTCGCCACTGTGGCCGATGAAGCCAGCAGAGAGAATGGATGAAAAGACCCCTTTAAAATTGACTCGCTTAGTTAAAATAGCAATCACTTGATTGTCACTATTGACCACAGGTGAAGCAAAAAACATGGTTGAAGGCTTATCATCCACACTGCTATTTACGTTCTCAGAAAAATACACATCAGAGCGAATAGGCGGAATAAACACATTTTCGCCTGCCAATACTTGTTGTAACAATTCTGGGCGATGTTGTTGGATAAGATTAATATCGCCAATATTAGAGTTACGACGGGAAGAAAGGCTGATCATGTCCGGTGAAATAATAAAGAAACCATAAGAACCGGGCTCCCCTTCTCGATCACTAAAAAACTTCCTGACTTGGGATTGAATCGGTGCTTCCAACAACGAGTCACGGCTTCTTGGGATCACCAGTAGTTGTTCAACCATTGACACGAGTTCTTTATTTTTACCGACTTGTTCCAGACTATTTAACTCATAATCTACCCAAAAAAATAATCGCTGATGCGTTGAAGTCAGAAGAGTATTTAAGTTGTACTCCACTTCAGTGCGATTTAGTTTTTCCACATAGGTTGAAATCATGGCGATGATGGCAATGAGCACAATCGATAGCACTGTTAATCCAATATAAATGCCCCTTTTGAAGTGATTCGAACCAAATTTATTGGCTAATTCTTTATCGCTGGCTTTCAAAATACGCGAACTAAAAAGTGTTGTTAATACCAAGAGTCCCACTACTACAAATATCACTGTTAATAGCGAATCAATGAGCTTAGGCTCTTGGTTTTCTTCCACCTCTGTCCCCGTTGTTAACCAATCATTTTTGGTCAACATCAAATCCCTTAATTTCAGAGAGTCTAAACCTTTTTGTAATATTGAATGCAATAAAGGATGTTGGTTATGACTATATAAATGTACTGATGTAGGCGGAAATATATCTTCGTTAATTGACCTCAGAGTCTCAGAATCATTGCGTAAACTCATCGCATGTTGAATTGCTAACTCTGAATCGAGCAATGCATCCACTTCACCTAAAAGCACTTTATTAATTGAGTCTTCCATCGATATGGTTTCAACAATGGTGATATCTGGGTATAGCTTCTGTAGCTTACCAATAGAGGTATATCCCTGTGGAACAGCCACCTTAGCGTTAATTAAATCAAGGCTGCCTTTAAAGTGACTGTTACTATCTTTGACATGAAATAACTCGCGTACTAAAAAGAAAGGCGTGGTGAACTGACCAAATTGTTTACGATCTTCTTCCATATAAGCATCGGGAATTAAATCGACTTTTCCCTGCTTAAACAATTCAATATTGCTGTTCCATTCCCCTTCGACGATATCAAGTTTTAAGCCAGTATTTGCGACGATTTTATTAACAATAGCACCAGCCAATCCGCCAATGGTGCCATCCTCAAGCATGAATAGCATCGGAGGCCAATTGTCGATAGCAATAATCACTTTATTATTGTCAATCCATTCCTGTTCTTCGTCAGTAAGAAAAGGCTGTTCAGTGGTGCTCAAAGCACCTGTACGTTGCTGAACAGTTTCGGCAAACTCCAATAGTAACGCTAAAAAGTTTTGTTTAAGCTCATGGTATTCATCACTGTTAATCGTCTCCATAGCTTGTTTACGTTGACCTGATTTAATTGACGCAATAGTTTGCGCTTCAAGTGCTACGAGTCGGTCGTTAATTTTTTCCAGTTTGAGTATAAGCTGTTCATCTTCGGGGTTTTGTCGAGACAGTAACGCATTGATGAGTTTGCCCAGCTTAGGTTCATTTTCGTGATAACGATTAAGCCACTTTTCGTCCTCTGAAAAAGCGTAACTTAATACTGATGAGGTAAGTATTTCATCATAATACTTAAGCTCTGTAGTCAGGGTTTTTAACTCCCCTTTCGACAAATGTTGTTTATAAGCTTCAGGAAGAGGTTCAGCGTGAGATAAAGAAAAACCTGAGCACAATACCATTAAAAAAATGCCAATAATAACTGTGTATAAGCGGCGATATTGCAGAGTAATCGAAAGGCCGGAGAACATGGTATAGCATCCTTGTCGCATGAAGTGAGCAACACAAAATTTACACATAAATGAAAGCGTTAACAAGTGTTAATCATTTTAGTGAATATAGATAAACTTATGATTTAAATAATTATATATTAGCAAACACACCTACATAGACTAATAAGGTAATAGTGCAATGTTCTTCCATATAAACTTCTCACTTAAGCCTACTTTTCCAGAGAATGATACTAGAAAAGCTACTTTTCATAAATTTGTATTGGCTTGAATTTATAGACTAGCATTTTTGCCACAACCTGCCATCAATAGCTGATAATCCCAATGCAATAAGCAGCATGCCAACAAAATGTATCGCCTCTAACGATTCGTTTAAAAATACTGAGCCTAATAAAATGGCAGAAGCTGGCACCATTAATGTCACTAACAATACATTGGTGGCACCAGCGATTTCGAGAATTTTAAAATAAAGCACATAGGCAATTGCCGTTGAAGCAATCGCTAATGCCGCTATTGCAGACCAAGCTTGCATACTAGTACCAGTAATATCAATCGGACCATCAACCATCAATGTAATGGGCAGTAACACAACACTTGATGCAGTCACTTGACCAGCTGCGGTAATCACTGGGCTTACCGCCATCGTTCTAAACCGACGTCCATAAACGCCAGCAAAGGCATAAGACAGCGCAGCACCTATCACTGCAAGTTGCGCTAATATACTTTCCGCACCTTCAAGTGCTGGCATGCCAATCATTACAACCACGCCTATAAAACCAATAACGACACCAAACAGCTTAAGCCTTGTCGGACGTTCATCTGGCAGTAAAAAGCCGGCAACTATGACCGCAAAAATTGGCGTAGCAGCATTTAAAATAGCAGCTAGCCCTGAGGCAATTTGGGTTTGCCCCCATACTATCAGCACAAAAGGAATGGCGTTATTAAGTAACCCCATCCCTAAAAATGCTAACCAAATTCTGGGGGCTTTAGGTGGTTTATGGCCTAAAATGGTCGCAATCAGCCATAAGGTCACTGCGGCAATGGCTACTCGTAACGTCACGATGGTAAGCGGTGGCAACTCATTAACCACAACCCCAATAAAGAAAAAAGACCCGCCCCATAATATGGAGAGCACAATCAGCATCGCCCAAATACGTCCACTCATTGCATTTGAAATTGTCATCACTGGCCTTGGTATATTAGCTTCCTTAATTCATACTAACCGCAAGCGACCAACAACTCATCTTAAATTGACTTGCATTACCAATATTATGGCTCTTGTTTGAATTTAGCGACTACCATACAACTTATTAGATATTTAAAAGTAGGGAGTAGAACAATAGATTTGGACACTTGGCGTGGGTTTAAAAGGCAGTGATTTTACTGAGTTCAATTCGCTTACTAATGCCTTAGCGAACGAATTGAACGACAAACTAATAATACATTAAACTGGCTAACTACTTACCCCAAGGGTTACTCGGGTCTTGTGACGGTGCAGGCCGATTTTTATCACTACGCTTGTTTTGTGCATAGTTATCTTGCGCTCTGGGTTTATCTTTACCGTATTTTTTAGGGCGACTATCATTACGCTTCATTTCTTCGTAATCAGCAGTGGCCTTTTCACGCATTTCTGCAATCAGTTCAACTGTCAGCTCTTGCGGCTTACGTGGCACGATGCCATCAGCAAAGCCACGCTCACGGGGTTTTAGCTCAAACTGGGCAGCACTGCCTTTAGGCATGCTTTTAAAACGATACAGATAAAAGCTTTCAACTCGCTCTCTGGCCCATTCGGTTTTCTTTAAAAACTTAAGGCATGACTCTAAGCTAGGATTATTGTTAAAACACTCTAAACGCAATGCTGCGTACAAAATCTTCCAATCATAAAAGTCCACTAACTCAGACACCATGGTTTCTGACTTTAAACCATGCAGCGGGTTATTTTGTTGTAATTCAATCATGAGAGATCCCAGTAACCGACTATGCGGTATCGATAATGCCAATAAGAAACAAATAAGAAAATAATAATAGTCAGCTAAATAAATGCTTGCTCATCCAATAAACCGTCACAAATCTAACCATTTTGGCCGATTCAGGCATTAATTATCACTAACTTCAATTTAATACACTAATGATAGCAAGCAACCGCCTAGCTTAGCTATCACAAGCCTATGTTTAAGCTCAAAAGCTTAATATCAATCAAAGCTAATCTTTTATGTCAATTCTATAGATTGAGCATTCCATATAGTGACTAATTACGGTATAACGACGCAATGAAAATCCCGAAACGAATCCAACCTCTGGTTGAAGAAGGCTTAGTCGACGACGTCCTGCGCCAATTAATGAGCGGCAAGGAAGCCAGTGTTTATGTTGTGCGCTGCGGCGATGATATTCGCTGCGCCAAAGTCTATAAAGATGTTGATAAGCGCAGCTTTAAACAAGCGGTTCAATACCAAGAAGGACGAAAGGTCCGCAATAGCCGCCGTGCTCGAGCGATGGAGAAAGGCTCTAAGTTCGGCCGAGATCAGCAAGAAGAAGCTTGGCAAAACGCCGAAGTTGATGCGCTATATAAATTAGCCGCTGCGGGCGTTCGCGTGCCTGAGCCTTATGGATGTTTTTCTGGTGTACTGCTGATGGAACTCGTCACCGACACTGATGGCGTTGTCGCGCCAAGATTAAACGATGTCGTGTTCTCACATGAGGACGCGGTTCGCGATCACGCCAGTATGATTGAATACGCGAAACTAATGTTATGTGCTGGGCTCATACACGGTGACCTATCAGAATTTAATGTATTGGTTGATGATAAAGGCCCGGTAATTATCGACTTGCCCCAAGCGGTTGATGCTGCAGCCAACAACAACGCAATATGGATGTTCGCCCGAGATGTGAACAACATGACAAACTACTACAGCCAGTTTGCCCCAGAGCTTGCTAACACCCAATACGCCAAAGAGATGTGGGCATTATTTGAAGCAGGAGAACTAACGCCAGACACTGAACTTACAGGTGAATTTGCAGAAAGTGAACACTTAGCCGATGTTGACTCTGTGCTTGAAGAAATCAACGCAGCACGGGAAGAAGAGCAAGAAAGACTGCAGCGCATTATTGATGCGAATGAAGATTGATGCGAATGAAGATTGATGCCAATGAATATTGATGCCAATGAAGATTGTTAAGCGAAACCTGAATGCAAACCATATCTACCAGCGAGTAAAGCAACTAACTCACTCGCTTTGGCAACCATAAAACACGACTAAAATAATCGCTAAAGCAATCACTAAAGCCCAAGCGTGTTGAACATTGGGCTTTCATCATAAAGTCAGCCTATTTAGCTAAGCTCCCCCCTCCTATCAAATCAATTTGAAAATACTACCCCTGTTAACAATGTTAATTTCAGGTTAGTGATATTGCGCATTTTATTTGTGGTTTTTATATTAAATTTACGAACTCATTCACAATCTGAAATGGGATAACGAACTTAGATTAGCGAGCTTGGCTCTCATAAGCACTTACACAATAAATAAGTCATCTTATGAGTACTATCGAATCAATCACCTTAATGCTAGCGCTAGTCTATAGCATCAGTTTACTTTACTGGAGTAAACAAAAATGGGGCGCGGCTATTAGCGCTGCATTACTTGGCTCTGCGCTGTTAATGACTCTCCATTGGCCGTTATTTGTCGGCCTAGTCGTGGCACTGGTTGCGGTGACAATGTTAAATAAGTTTCAACCAGCACTGGCCCAAGGCGGCGCTGCTGCTGGCGAAGGCTCAAGAGGCAATAACAAAGCCAACCAATTACGAGAAATGATAAGGCACTTACTGGCGTTATCTATGCTGCTTGTTGGGGTACAATTTGCCATCAATTCCGCCATGCTTAAAGCCGGAGTCGAACCCATATTGGTTCGTCCAGATATTGGCGATGCCTTTTTACCGATTGCAGGCGGAATAGAACTAAAAGCCATTTTAGGGCTGGGGTTATGGGATAAAAATCACCCTTCTGCAGCCGTCATGTTAGTAGTGGTTTTACTCACTGGCTTGTTATGTAAGCGCGCCTTTTGCGGCTGGGCATGCCCACTTGGGTTAGCTGGCGATTACCTTTATGCCTTTAGAAAGAAGTTCATCAAACAAGAGTTTGCTCCACCAGCTTGGTTAGACTGGATACTACGCATGCTTAAATACTTGCTAATGGCAGCGCTGATTATATTAGTCTTCACAATGCCACTTGCCAGTATCCCGAATTACCTCGATGGTTATTATCACAAAGTCGCGGACTTAAAGATGGCGCTGTTTTTCTTAAAACCTACCATCATAAGCCTTATCTGTTTCAGTATTATTCTTGGTATTGCCGCTTGGAAGAAACAAGGATTTTGCCGATACATTTGCCCTTATGGTGCATTTTTAGGGCTACTCAGTTTTTTAAGTCCGTTCAAAATACGCCGCACCACTGAACAATGTTTAATTGAAGGCAAAGGTATGAAGTGCGATAAATGTACTCGCGCTTGTCCAGCTAACATTATCGTTCACACTCAAACGACAATTCGTAGCGACGAGTGCCAAGCCTGTATGAAGTGCATCTCCGCCTGCCCTAAACAAGAGGCGCTGCATCTTAGCACTCGTTGGGGAACTAAAATGTCAGCCAGAGGCTTAACAATATTACTGCTGTCATTACTATTTATGATCCCACTTTGGGCATATGTTGGTGGTTTTTGGCATAGCGAAACCCCAACAGAAATAAGAATGATGTTAATACAACATTTAGGCAGTATTGGTCATTAAGGTTGATAGCTCATTTAAATAAGTGATTATTAATCATAAAAAATGCCGCGAACCATAAGGTTAGCGGCATTGATACTAGCTAGGCTTATTGCCTTTTGAATCAGTTTTATTTTTTAGCGAGCGCCGCAGCTTCTGCTTGGCTTGCTAAGTACTCATCAAAAGTACCGTGGAAGCTCACTAACTGTTTATCTTTAACATCAATAATGTGCGTAGCCAGTGATGATACAAACTCACGATCATGGCTGACAAAAATTAACGTGCCTTCAAACAGTTTAAGGGCATTGTTTAACGCTTCAATCGCTTCCATATCCATGTGGTTGGTTGGTTCATCCATCACTAACACGTTAACGTCTTGCATCATTAACTTGCCGTATAACAGACGGTTTTTCTCACCACCTGAACAGTTTTTGGCTTTCTTGTTGGCATCGTCTTCAGTGAATAACAAACGCCCTAACATACCGCGAACCATTAAGTCGTTATGTTTAGGAGTACGCCACTGCGACATCCAATCAAACAAAGACAAGTCATTATCAAAGTCTTTGCTGCTGTCCTGTGGGCAGTAACCAATCGCTGCATTTTCAGACCACTTAATAGTACCGTTATTGTTTGCTAATTCATTAACTAAACAACGCAGTAATGTGGTTTTACCGACACCGTTTTCACCAATAACTGCAAGCTTAGCGCCCGCTTCTAAAATTAAGTCACCGCCTTCGAATAAGCTTTCGCCATCAAAGCCGTGGCCCAGTTCTTCTAATACCAAAGCTTGACGATGCATTTTTTTACTTTCATCAAAACGCAGTGAAGGCGTCATACGGCTTGATGACTTCACTTCATCTAAACTGATTTTGTCCAGCTTTTTAGCACGTGAGCTTGCTTGTTTCGCTTTAGATGCATTGGCACCAAAACGGTTAACGAAGTCTTGTAGCTCTGCCATTTCAGCACTTTTCTTGGCGTTGCCCGCTAATAACTGCTCCTGAATAAGACCCGCCGCTTCAAGGAAGTATTCGTAATTACCTGGGTAAATACGCAACTCACCGTAATCGATGTCAGCCATGTGCGTACATACTGAATTCAAGAAATGTCTATCATGTGAAATGATAATCATGGTGCACTTACGCTTGTTAAGCTCACCTGCTAACCAAGAAATGGTATGAATATCCAAGTTGTTGGTAGGTTCATCAAGTAACAAAATATCTGGATTTGAGAATAGTGCTTGCGCCAGTAATACCCTTAATTTCCAGCCTGGTGCAACTTGTTGCATCAAGCCAAAATGGAAGCTTTCTTCGATACCTGCTTCTAGTAAAATCTCACCTGCGCGAGACTCTGCACTGTAGCCATCCATCTCAGCAAACTCACTTTCAAGATCGGCCACTTTCATGCCGTCTTCTTCGCTCATTTCTGGTAGTGAGTAAATGCGGTCACGCTCTTGCTTCACTTCCCATAGTTTTGCATCACCCATGATCACAGTATCAACCACACTGTACTGCTCGAATGCGAACTGATCTTGGCTCAATGTACCGACTTTCAAACCGGGAGTAATTGAGACATTACCTGAACTCGGTGCTAACGCGCCGCTAAGGATTTTCATGAATGTTGATTTACCACAACCATTAGCACCAATTAGACCATAACGGTTGCCGTGGCCAAATTTAGCGGAGATATTTTCAAACAATGGCTCAGCGCCAAACTGCATAGTGATGTTGTTTGTACTAATGATAGTGGTAACCCTCGGGGTAAATAGTCGAATTAATGAGCTTTAAAAGCAGCGCGGCAGTATACAGATTATGCAGTTTATTAGATAGGGGAATAATCAGGAAATATGAGCACAAAAGAAGTTTTAAAATGAACCTGGATGCATAAGCGTTGCAATAACAAATATCTTAGCCACTGCTCTAATCTGTGTCTTAGTTACTGAGGCGCTGCCAAAGTTAACGGCTGACATTGTAGTGGCTTAACCTTTAACGGTTTGGGTTTAGCAGGCTGATTGTTATCAACGGCTTTTTTAGGGGCCGACTTTGCGATATAAAATTGTTGTTTCCACCATTCAATATCTTCACAACCATCACCAGGCTTAATAGGTTGTTGCGGTTTGCAGTCGCTACTCGCCTCAGGACAAGTTAGGCGAACATGCATATGCGCACTATGTCCCCACCAAGGGCGTACTTTATGTAGCCAAGTATCACCATCATTTCGTTCATTGCACAATTGCTGTTTAATTGCGCCATTAACAAAAATTCGGGCAACGCGGGGATCTTGAGCCGCCGTTTTAATCATCTCTTTATGCTGAGGTTGCCATGCAGCAGTATCTAGAGCGAATTCTTGGCTATCTACAACGGTGAGTGCACGGGGAGACTTTAACTCTTTGGCTGTAAGCGGCTGCGCAGTTAATCTAAGCCAAATATCAACATCTAAACCAGTTTGATGGCTACTATGACCGTAGTCGAACTGCCCGCCTCGAGGCATCGACATATCGCCAACAAGGATTTGCTCAACACCTTTTTTTTGCATGTCTTGAGCAAATTGCTGCACAAAACTCACAAGATAAGGATGGCCATAATAGCGTTGTCGCTGCGGTCTAATGACTTGAAACCCTTTGCCTGATAAGGGCAAAGCTTCTGCGCCAGATAAACAGCCATTTGCGTACTCACCAATCGCTGCAGGGCTACCCTCAAAAGGGAGCTTTGCATGCTCCCAAGGATTAAAACGTCCATGTGTATTTGCGCTAACCATAATCAGTATCACGCCTACTACTAACGATAAGTTCACTATGTTGGCTCTCTTGAATGAATAGTTAACGAGAAATAGCAGCACAAGGTTTTGCGCTAGAACTCATTCCAATTAATACAAGTGTAGAGGGGAATATCAACAAGGTTTGAATGATTTAATAAAAACGTTTAAAAACAGCTGAAAACGTTTATTAAAGCGAGCGAATATCTGCAACTAGCTATTCGTTACCTTAAACCTTTTACAAAGAACTATTACAAAGAACTATTACAAAAGAGCACTACCAAGTATCCGCTTCAAAACGCGCGGTTCTGGCTTGCGCTTCAGTGCATTGAGTCAGTTGAATGAGTTCAGCCAATGTAATACTCGGGGTTTCAGTAATTAAACGAATCAGTTTTGCTTCTAAGGGTTCTAACTTATCAGCATGACCTAAGAGTGCGGTTTCGATTTTTTGAATCAAATACCTGAACTCACTTGAGCTGAGTTTTATTTCAGTTAATTCATCTTGACCGTAGGTTTTAAGTTGATTATTGAATGACTGCACCTTAATCGCCTCGCCTACCAGACTCCAATTACGTGAGCGGCGCACGCGCTTGAGTTCACAACCATGCTTAGTGGCAATGGCTTTAGCTTGATTAGCTGTTTCTCTACCAATGCGATGAATAAGTGAAGGTAGAGCAATCGTGATAGCCTCTTTATGCATATAAAATTGCGCTAATGTCCTTATGATTCATTTTCTATTAAATGGCGAATCAACTTAGCAGGAGTACCGCCGTAAAGACAGTCTGCAGGCACATCTTTTGTCACTACAGAATTGGCTGCTATCACTGAACGCGCTCCAATAGTGACCCCTTGATTAATGATGACATTGCCACCAATCCACACATCGTTTGCTATCACGATCGGTAAGCAGTAGGTTTCCCAGTTCTTACGCTGGCGATAGTCTAGGTCGTGACTTGCTGAATAAAACTGTGCATTAGGTCCAATCAGGACGTTGTCACCAATGGTAATAAAGCTGCCATCGAGCATGGTGACATTTAGATTAATAAAGCTGTTATCACCTATTGAAATCGTTTTGCCAAACTCACATGAAAAAGGTGAACGAATGACACTGCCCTCACCAAAGTGAGCAAATAAGCGCTTAAATAGCCCAACACGACTTGCATCATCAACGGTCTGATTAAGCTCTACTAGCCTCAAGGTTGCATCATCACGCATAGCATTTAATTCTCTATCGCCACCATTAAATGCCTGACCTTGGGTCATCTTTTCAAACTCTGTCATATCTTTACCTCAACTACTTTGTAATTCATTCTCAGACTACGCAGGTGCTACCCCTCATTCAGTTCAGCAAGATAATATCGCGGATTAATGCCTAGTGTTTTGAATAAACCCGCAAATCACTTTTTCTCTAATAAAAAATGAAAAAATATTGAGCAATAAAAATGCCAGTCAATTTACATCGACTGGCATTAGGCTGTAACAGTAGTTGATTTGAACGGTGATAGTGGAGAGTCTATTTTTTCAAATCACACTGTTTAAACTTAATTACTTAAGTTCTACTGGCCATTCTTTTTCAACACGCTTTTCTAGGAACAATTCTTTCGACGCTTTCATTGCTTCTAAATCAAGACCGACAAGAGGTTGAACTTTAGCTTTAGTGTCGTACTTAGTTGCATCGAATTTGTACTCTGGAGCGTATTTTTTCAGTAACGCATCAGCTTCAACAATTGCTGCATCTAAAATGCCGTTTGATTTTTCTAACAAACGAATTGCTTCAGCAGGGTTATGAGCATGGATACCATGTGACGCTGTTGCGCTATCCCAGAACCACTGTGCATTTCTAACTTTAGTCAGTAAGCTATTCATTTCGCCCGCTAAAGGCGTTTTCGCTTTTAGTGCAGCTTCGTAATTACCTTTTGCTTCAGCAATACCTTTACCTGCTTCAAGACCTTTGATGCCATTTGCAGACCAAATTGCTTGCGCTTTAAAATGAACCTCAGTCAAACGAGGGTCTGTACCGTCAGCTTCAAAACGTAGCTTGTTGATTTCAGCTTTACGCTCATCTAGGATTTCAGTGAAATCTTCGGCTTCATGACAGCTTTGGCAATTATCAGGCAATGTTGCCGCTTCGAAGGTCACTTTATGGTTAGAATACTCACCGCCTTTGGCATTTTCAGCTTTAGGCATATGACAAGTCGTACAACCAAACTCTAAATGGCTATCCATCGCATGCTCAGTACGATCTAACATGTTTTCAAACTCAGGATGCTGAGCTTTAATCATTGGCGCGCCAGATACAGCATTGGTCCAATCTTTAAAGTTTCGGCTATCAAAGTATGCAAGTTGCGCTTCAGCAGCAAAACCTTCATATAAACCGTCTGTACCTTTGTATCCAACAAACTCTTTATAGTCTGTGTTCACACCTGGCACCCAGTAATCCCATGGGTATTTCACTTTCTTGTCATCAGTACCGTCAAAGTAGTACTCAACATGACATTGGGCACAAGTTTGACTTGCTTGCATAGTTGCGTCTTGCTTAGTGAAATCTTTGCCAATCTCTTTCATTGCACGATCGGCATAAGGGCGGCTCAATCTCACATCTTCTTTGCCTAATTCATGACAATCAGCACAACCAATGGTGTTCGACATTTCATGGCCCCAAGCAGACCATGCATTGTCTGAAAACTTGCCTTCACCAACTTCATCATACATGCGTGCTACATCAGGGGTTTTACATGACCAACAACTTGCAGCCATTGCTTCACCGACCATTTTACCGTCATGACCGACCATTGGATGGCCTACACGTAAGGTTTTAATAATATCAGTTAGCGCAAAGTGATGCCCACGAGCACGATTGTAGTCTTTAGCGAAACCATAACCCGCCCAAGCACTGACTAAGTTTGGGTTGCTTGCAAGTAAATCATCAAGCTTGCCTGAAGCTGGCGTGCTTTCTTCTGTTTCAGCCCAAGTTTTATATTGCTCTGGGAAAGTTTTTTGCCAGTTTTCACTTTTATATAAATCGACTTCGCCAGCAACGCTATAACCGGTAAATGCGGTTGTAAGCATCACTGCAACTGCTAGTTTTCTTAATTTCATCATCATTCCTCATTAGGATTATTATTGTGTTGGAATTTATATCCCCTGCAAATTACCAAACACATTTTTAGTAAACTCATGAAAGCAACTACTACTTTTTGAGAATTTTTAAATTTATAATTTAAAAAATTTAAACTAATTATTATCATAATAAGGACGGTGAGATAGGCGCTTACTTTATTAATGTGACCCCATACAAACCAACCTAATTTACTTGTCACACATCAAACTTTTACCCATAAAAGAAATACCCCTTTAGGGGTAGTAGCTCTACTTGTAAATGCTCAGGTAATGCTCGACATTTAACCAACTAGGTTTTATTTACACACTTTTGTGATAGCGTTATGCTGAATAAAAACAAGAGCAACAATAAAAACACTAATAAACAGTAACTTAAAAATTTAAACTTATATAAAATAATTAATCTTCTGAATCTTAACTTAGTAACATTCTTAATATTCCAATGTCACAAAAAAGATATAATCCCTATTCACGTCAAGTTTTGAGTAAGTAGAAAACATCAATAAATAAATTTAAAGTCATTTACTAGATCAATATCATTAACTCAACCTTAATTAATTATTAATTAAAAATAATTCATAATATTTAACTTTAAAATTAGCAAATAATATAATAAAAAACACTAAATTAGCTTTAGGTTGAAATAACAATTTGTCACATTAGTTAATAAATACACCTCCTAAACATGACTGTTAATTAATAATAAAATGTCATATTGAGTGATATCCTATTCAAATAAAGAGTTAATAGAAATGCCAAAGGTTATTGGTTTAATCATCTTAGCTAGAGATTTAGTGTGAGGATATTCAATGTTTGATGTAATGCTTTCAATTTGGTATCAAGACTTTGACGCCTTACTGGAAACGGTTTCAATTCATCATCTAATGCTGATGTTAGCTCTAATTTTATTTTTAGAGTCCAGCTTTGTTTTCTTGCCACTTCCTGGGGATGGATTAGTACTGTTTGTAGGTGGCTTAGTCGGATTAGGCGTTGTTGATCTGCAATATGCTTTTTTACTATTAACCTTCACTGCTGGACTCGGTTCATGCATCGCATATATACAAGGCAAGTGGCTTTCGCATCACCCTATAGTGAGTAAAATAGAAAAAGGTTTACCTGAGAACACCCTAGAAAGAGCCTCAAACTTACTTGAAAAGTATGGCTTTTTAGCGTTATTTTTCTCTCGTTTTATCCCATTTGTCAGAGTATTAACTCCAATGATTATGGGCGTTAGACAACTCGGCGTTAAACGGACTGTATTAATGAGTTTTACCAGCGCAATGATATGGACAACAACACTTCTTTTAATAGGCCAATGGGTGATGAACAACCCTCTTCTAAGTGATTATCAAGAGACCTTAAACAAAGCATTTTTAATTGTAAGCATGAGTTTAATGCTATCTGCAACCATTGCGATGTTGGTGCGATTTTCAAAAAAAACCAAGCAGCAAAAACTCACTGTACCTCTGAAAAAAAGATAAAATGGGCGCTTCAACTAACGGCTAGATCACTGTTATTACATATCAACATTACTCTTTTATATCAGACCTTTGCTGCGTATTGTTGCAAGTATTGTTTCGGTTTTTTCTCGGAACATGTCTCTTAATAAACGTACAGTAGGGGTAATTGACTGACGACTAGGACAAACTAGCCATAACTCAGTAGATTTAGGTTTATAGTCAGGCATAAGATTAACGACATTGCCAGCAAGCAAATCACTAGACATATCAAGGGAGGATTTAATTGCCACACCTTTCCCAGCAACGCACCAACGCCTGACGATATCGCCATCATTTGAAGCGCGATTACCCCTCAACTTAATTTTATGCTCAGTGTTATCTTGAGTTAATACCCATTCATCTTGCAAGATATCTTGCAGCTGATAAAGCAGACCATTGCATTCCATAAGAGCTTTTGGATCCTTTGGCATTCCCTGTTTAGTGACATAATCAGGACTCGCACAAATCACCCTTGGCACATCACAAATCTTAAAACCGTACATCGTGGCATCATTAGGTGAGCCATATCGCAGCGCCATATCCACCGAATCACGATAAAAATCAATGTTGCTATCACTGATACTACTTCGAAGCGCGACCTTAGGATATTGAGTTAGAAACTCATCCAACCAAGGGTTGATTAGATTTCTACCTAAATCAGATGATAAGGCAATGCGGATTTCACCATCAATGATGCCTGAATCCTCACGAATATTGAGCTTGGCTTGTTCAAGCGTTTTTAGTGCTTGCTCACATTGAGGTAGATAACGCTCTCCTGCAGTGGAGAGCCTTAGGTGGCGAGTGGTCCTGACAAACAATTCTGCGCCCAACGAGGCTTCAACACGTTTAACTGCAGCACTCGCTGTCGCTGTGCGCATATCTAAGTTCGTGGCTGCGGCAGTAATACTGCGAAACTCGGCAACTTTAAGTATCACCTGAAGATCTTCGAGAAGCATAATTTGACCATGATTATTAGAAACTGCATTAATCATATGCAGTAATGATTAATGTACCAAACCTTATTATCAATTTATATTTGATAATAATTTAAAAGATAAGTGCTTTTTATTTAATGTACTAACAGCCAGTCACTCAGCCGTGATAAGCCTTTTTTACTAAAATATTGAATCTTTAAGTATGCAAAGAACAGAAGCTGCAACGCATTTATGCCCCACAAAGCGGTGAGCTATTTTAAAAACAACGTCGTGGCGATTTTCAACAAATAAAGCAACATCAAAGGATTCCATCCAGTTTTAACTTCGTTTGTAGACTAAATCACTTCAGTAAAGATAACACCAAGATCAAAGTCGTGGCGCTTCGCCCACACCAGAGCAAGAAGGGTGAAACTGCTCACCCCTCTTGCATCACCCCAGCAGCCCCGGCGAAATTTTCTGGAAAACGAAAGATTTCCAACGGGGGATTATCCAGCTTTGAAATTCGTTTATAGATTAGTTAGGTTTCTCAACATTTTATCTTTTAAGGTTGTCACAATTACAGTCAAATCGAAGAGAAAATAACCCCAGTGTAGATGCGTTCAAGACCTTCGAAAACAAGGCGAAGTTTCATAGTGTGAAACGCTCTGAGCGAGAGGCATGGATGCTGAACTGGTCGTTTAACATGGATGTTATTTGTTTTCGCAGAGCCCACATGGATGTGTTTACGGCGTGTCTTGGATGCGTCTGCACATAAGCCTGCGGCAAGCAATGGATTAGATTGAGGTGATGGTCTTCGATAGTTGAGCAGGGATAAATGAATTACATAGTTGCTGTTCGTAACTCATTTATGCCCCCATTCCTTGTTTACTATTTTGAAAACTCTACGTCTTGGTACTTAGTTAATATCAGGTTAAGACATATGGATTTCACACTGGATTTCCAAACTCCGTTTGGATTAACGTCGTGGCGCTTCGCCCACACCAGAGCAAGAAGGGTGAAACTGCTCACCCCTCTTGCATCTCCCCAGCAGCTCCGGCGAAATTAAAAAAGCAAAATTTCCAACGGAAAATCATCCAGATTTAAACTTCGTTTGTATTCAGCTTCGATCATCTTCAAAAATCACTAACGCTTCCGATGGGGGCATCCCTTCACCTCGAAAACTAGCCAGAATCTTAAGTGCAGGATGCACTAAATGCCTTAAAGCACCTGGATGTGCCAGAAAGGCCATGTCAGGACTCACGCGATTCTCTTGATGTTCTCAAGCCTACTGGATACACAAATGAAGCTAAATCGAAGAAGTAATAATCCCAATGTAGATGCAGCAGCGAGCTTCCAAAACATGGATGTTTTGGCAGAGCTTACAGGGATGCTTACTTTTAAATCAAGAGCCAGCGTCTCGCAGTTGTATCTGCACATAAGGTCGTTCTTTCACATCTGAACCATAGGGATATGGTAAATGTCTTTATGATGTATGGAACATCATTGACCATGTGATCGCGACATTTCGTTCGTCCTGTACATCCCAGCGGCAGGCAATGGATTAGATTGAAGTAGTGATCTTCTTTAACAAACCCAATATAAATGAAGTGAAAAGTTAGTGGTTATAACACGTTTATGCCCCAAAGTTATTTAGAACCATAGCTCTATTTAACAATGCTTATCTTCGTTTTCCATACAACATTTAATTGAAATTGCTCTTTTACAGTTGCCATCCTTACTGCCTAGATTGCACAATCTAATGAACTGGTTTTATATACAGGTATAATGAGATTTGGCTTAATTTAAATCAAACAACTCATTAAGTAAGTCTAAAGTCGTAACATTGACTTAATTAGAAAACTATAATTAATTGATAATATTAAAAATAAACTTAAGAGATCGTTTTTTGAACGATATTATCGCGCAAGCCCGTTTTGTTTTATGATGTTGAGAGCATTTTATTGCTTTACATCAAAGAGATAGAAAATGTACGATGATATAAATCAATAACTTAAACGGCCGACTTTATCAGGCGAGCCGTATAATAAGCTGTTCTGTGTCAGGAGAATCATGGCATCTCATAAGCGACTAAAAAGTGTTGTACAAAGCACGGCTCACCACGCAGTGAGTGCGCTTTCCTTTGTGCACCCGCATCTTGGTCAAGCGTGTGAGAAAGCCGGCCTTGATTCTATAGAAATCTATGTATCTGAAGCTGAGCCATGCCCAGCAAGGTTCCTTCATATAGAGCCACTGCGATTGGCACTGAATTCACTCAAAGAAACATTCTACGGTTTGGTAGTAACTGAAGGTTTCGAGCCACAAGATATTGAGTCGGCAAAAATGGTTTTCGAGTTCAAACATGGTCAACTCGATCATTATTGTAGTGTTTGCACAGTTTCGTTGGTTAGTGCATCCAAAACGTATCAAAGCAAGGTAAATTACCTTGGAAACACAGAACAAGTTTAGGCAATCGGACGCAGCAAAGCTGCGCCGTTGCTAAAGGCGTTATGTTGCTTGCTGAATATTGTCCGTAAGTAAATCTAGTCAATTCAAAAGGGAGCATCGTTAAATGGATGTTGCGTTGTACTCAGCGATCTTATTGGCTGTAGTATTAATTTTGGTGAGTATTACCGATCCAAGATTTAAGAAAAGAGATACTATGTTTGTCTCGATCGTCTGCATAAGTGCGCCAATTATAGGGCTAATTGAACGCTTCACTAATTTATGGATTTCTATAGCTATAATGACTTTGATGCTTTTCTGGGTGATTTTTTCTAGATTAAAACAAGGTTTCGCAACATAACAAGGCACTATAGTCGGATTTCAGCCAGCCCGGCTGCGCTCGTGCCTGGCGGATTATAGCCGGGCAGTCTGCTCCCGCTAAGTGGTGCGTTATGTTGCTTGCTGAATATTGTCCGTAAGTAAATCTAGTCAATTCAAAAGGGAGCATCGTTAAATGGATGTTGCGTTGTACTCAGCGATCTTATTGGCTGTAGTATTAATTTTGGTGAGTATTACCGATCCAAGATTTAAGAAAAGAGATACTATATTTGTCTCGATCGTCTGCATAAGTGCGCCAATTATAGGGCTAATTGAACGCTTCACTAATTTATGGATTTCTATAGCTATAATGACTTTGATGCTTTTCTGGGTGATTTTTTCTAGATTAAAACAAGGTTTCGCAACATAACAAGGCACTGTAGGCGGATTTCAGCTAGCCCGGCTGCGCTCGTGCCTCGCGGATTATAGCCGGGCAGTCTGCTCCCGCTAAGTGGAGCGTTACCGTATATCCGATTGCCATATCTACCCTAATACCAAAAGTCACTTTTAGAATTTAGCTCTAAAACGTTTTTGTCAAAATGAGTTTTAACTTTGATTCTCTGGCGACTTATAAACGCCCTAGAAACCTCCTGCCCTTGATATCAATTTCAGCTTAGGTACTAAATTAACACTCCTTGCTTTTTTAGCCACTTAATCGCATTCTCTATTCCGTCTTCTTGAGATAATAGCTCAGCGACTTGTTGGGCTCGTTGCTGCATTTGTTGATCAGTCACCATTTGCAAAATCCCCTCAGCGAGATTATCTACAGTTAGATGCTTTTGTTTAATCGGTTTTGGCCCCAAACCCTGTTTATAAACTTTTTCTCCCCAAAAAGGCTGGTCAGCAAAGAAAGGACAAATCAAAGTTGGCTTACCTGCTTTAAGCCCTGCGGCCGTTGTGCCAGCGCCGCCATGATGAACCACGGCAGCGACTTGAGGAAATAGCCAGTCATGTGGCACAGCGTCAGTAACTAGCACTTGGCTTGGAACATCATCAAGCTCAAGCCCGCCCCAACCAGTGACAATAATCGCTCTTACCTTTGCTTTAATCACGGCATCAATCACCAACCGTGCGGTTTTTACTGGATCTTTACCTGACATGCTGCCAAAACCGATATAAATAGGCGGTTTACCATCTGCCATAAAGTCAGTAATTGTCTTTTCAGGTGAGTAATCGTTCTGTTTTTGTAGAAACCAATAACCTGTTATTGCTGTGCTTTGTGGCCAATCCTGTGGGCGAGCCTCGATGTGCTTACTAAAGGCATGTAATACAGGAATGGCTTTACCTGTATTCATCGAAAGCACACCTGCTTTGTGGCTCAATTCAGGCAAGTGTAAAAGCGCCTTCCGAAGTAAATTCAGCTGTTTCAAATAGGGTTTAAAACCCAAGCTCGCTAATCGATAGCTTAAGCGATTTGTGATACCACTGATATTAGGTAAGCCTATTAAAGGAAAGTCACTGGTCTTAACGAGCATTGGTTGTAATAGTGCCATGACCGCTGGCACATTAAACTTCTCTGCAATAGAGGGAGCAACGATACACTTAGGGTGATAAATCACTAGTTTAGGCTCCACTTCAATGCCTGCTTTAATGCTATCAACCATCAATTGTTCATTTATTGGTTTTGCCAGTTTCATTAACCTAATAGCGGTTTTAATGCCTTTGAATAAACTTCCCATGCTTTCAACACTGCCACCTTCCATTAATTTGAACAGCTCATTGCTCAGGTATTGATAATTGAGTCCATGCTTTTCAACTATTGATTGAAATCGTTCATGAGTACAAACATAAACCTGATGACCTTGCGCCTGTATGCTAACTCCCAGAGCAATAAAAGGCTCTATATCACCACGTGAGCCAATCGTGAGTAGCAAAATGTTCATCTCGATATCCTTTAGTTTTGATTGGCCCTAACAACATGGAAATTTTCATGAGTATGTTTAAAAACCTTAGATAACTTAAGCAAAAACAATCCCTTTAATGTGAACCTTCAATCGGTTGTCATCACATATTGCACTAGGTTGTGCTAAGCTAAATTCGATAATAACAATATCATGTAACTGGACTAAATTAATCAGCTAAACAAGCTGTTAAGCTGCTCCATCATCCAATACATAATATTCGTTGAATCTAAGGCAAGTATCCCTTTTATGCAGGAGGCATTAAATGCAAGACTACGTAGATCAAATCGATATAAATCAATATCTACCACTCATTATTGATGTAGGGATCAATGTATTATTAGCTGCGCTAATTTTAATCGTTGGTCTTTATATCGCTAATAAAGCCAGCTCAATCATCAATAAAATTGGTGAAAAGTACGACAAGCTCGACAACACTTTATTCCGCTTTTTAGGCAGTGTCGCCAAGTACATTATTCTCGCTTTTGTTGCTATTGCGGTATTAAATCGTTTTGGGGTGCAAACAGCCTCTATTGTTGCATTGCTAGGTGCTGCAGGTTTAGCTGTTGGTTTAGCATTACAAGGAACATTGTCTAACCTTGCTGCTGGCGTGATGCTATTGTTATTCCGCCCTTATAAAGTCGGTGATTTTATTAGCGCTGCAGATCGCTTCGGTAATGTTCAAGAAATTGACTTGTTCACGACTATTCTAAGAACCTTCGATAATCAGCATATTATCGTACCGAACAGCCAAATTTGGGGTGCGCAAATCGTTAACCATTCATTCCATGATATTCGTGGTGTGGATATGCATTTTGGAGTGGCTTACAAAGAAAACACCGATGAGGTGCGTAAGGTGATTGATGCAGTACTAGCTGCACATCCACATATTTTAAAAGACCCTGCTCCGTTTGTTGAAGTTGAAACCTTAAATGACAGCTCAGTGGATTTCTTAGTCCGTCCTTTCTGCCATGGTGAGCACTATTTCGATATCTTGTATTCAATCCCTGAGCAAATCAAAAAAGCACTGGATGAAGCTGGTATTGAAATTCCATTCCCACACAGAAAACTGATCATCGAAAAAGAGTAAGAGTTAAATCTCGAGATTTTGATAACAATAGCGAGCAAGTGCCTTTGGCCTTGCTCGTTTTACTTTCAGCAATACTCAATCCCAGCTACGATTCCATCTCTAAAGACATACAAGTCGAGTTTAGTGCCATTTTAGCGTTATAATCGCTGCGCAAAATACCTGACAACGATTTAACCCACTTTTAAAAGAAGTAGAATTAGCACCATGACGCCAGAACGTTTAGCCCGCATTAACGAAATGCTTGATAACCGCCAAGTCGACCTTACGGTTTGTCTTGATAAAGTGCATAAAACCAATAATATCGCGGCGACAGTGCGCACCGCCGACAGTGTTGGTGTTCATCAAATTCATGCGGTGATGCCAGAGGACTCATTATGGGTATCGGGCAATACCTCGTCGGGCAGTCACCGCTGGGTCAATACTGTT
The DNA here is from genome assembly GCF_030252245.1 of Shewanella goraebulensis. Taxonomy (NCBI): domain Bacteria; kingdom Pseudomonadati; phylum Pseudomonadota; class Gammaproteobacteria; order Alteromonadales; family Shewanellaceae; genus Shewanella; species Shewanella goraebulensis. The sequence goes on along the minus strand of NZ_CP126972.1, from coordinate 1,109,347 downwards.
AAGCATGTGACTTATCAAGAAGCCTATGAGCAATTTAAAGCCCAAGGTATGCAAGTGTTAGCCACCACCTTTTCCGATTCTGCGATAGATTTTCGTGAAGTGGACTATACCAAGCCAACGGTTATCGTGCTGGGTAACGAGCGAGATGGCGTTAGCCCAGAAGCGATAGCCTCAGCTGATCAACACATCATTATTCCAATGGTGGGCATGGTGCAGTCATTGAACGTGTCGGTTGCTGGGGCATTAATCATGTATGAAGCTCAGCGCCAGCGCCAAGAAGCAGGCATGTATAACAACAGACGTTTAACTCATGAGTATTGCCAAACCAAATTATTTGAACAAGGCCATCCGATTTACGCGAAAGCGTGCCGTCGTAAGAATATTCCTTACCCTGCAATAGATGAACACGGTCAAATTGATGCGAGTCCTGAATGGTGGGATAGAATGCGTGCTCCCGATCCCCTAGAAGCGGTTGATATTGAAAATAGTAGTGATTAAACCAGCGTGACTAAAAATTAAGCTGCCTGCAGAATTAAATAGATAAAAGCATATACAAAAATAGCTGCCCAGATATGGCAGCTATTTTTGATAAACGTATACATTCCTTAATACAACTAAGCTGTTAAATCACCTTGGCAATATCTTCAATAATATTAAGTGCCTGATCAATTTGTTTATCACTAACATAAGGCGCGGTACCAAGTCTTAACTGATGACCACGACTATCACACAACACGTTATGCTCACCGAGTTTTTGTACCCAGTCACTGGCTTTATCGGTAGTCAAAGATAAAAAACCGCCATTGGCTTGCAAGTGATGCTCCGGTAATTTCAAACCTAATTGATGCTCACCAACAGCTTCAATCCCTTGCCATAAACGACCAATTTGCCTTTGATTAATATCACGCAAGAACACATCGGTTAATTGTTGTTGCTTAAAAAAATCAAACACTGCCACAGCACGATAATGACTCACAGGATCGTAAGTTGATCCCGCAAACGCAGACTGCCCTGCGCCGTAACCGACCTTACCAGGCGCTTGATTTAACACATCAAACTCAGCGTACCAACCCGTAATAATCGGACTGCCTTGGTGGTCTGCTGGAATGCGCATCATGCAATTACCTTCACCCGCTTGGCAATATTTATAACCGCCGCCCACCACAAAAGCTGACTCAATCTGCCATCTCTGAAGGTTGAACGGCACCACATTTAACGCATGATAAGCATCAACTAGACATGGAACGTTCAAAGACTTGGCCGCTTGCGCCACTAAGCCCACATCATCAAAAATTTCACTTGTATTAAAAAATACCGCTGACAACATTATCGCATCGGTATCGACATCAATCTTATCCATCAGTCTTTGAGCCAAGGTGTCACTGGGATGAACAGGCACAACTTCGATGGTGCAATTGAGCTCTTTTAAGCGTTGCAACTGACGCCTTAAAGAATGAAACTCACCATCTGTGGTGACTATCTTCAATGGCCTATTAAGTGAGGTTTTAAAGTATTTTAGATCTGACAGAAAACGTAAAATGAGTTCATGGGTTGATGAACCTAATGCGATTTGACCATTAGGCTCGCCCATCAGGTGTCGATAAAAATCTCTGACACAGTCAGCTTTAGCCAGTGCATTGCCCCACTTTTCATCGACATGCTTTGCCGCATCATAATAACAATCTAGCATGCCTTTTTTAGCGGCATCCGGCCAAGCTTGGTGGGAATGACCTGACAATAAAATTCGACTTTCAACGTTAAAATCTGCGTAATAAGGTTGAAGTTGAGCGGCGATATTTTTATTCATGTAGAGTCTCTCAAATCAAGGATTCAAACTTAAAAATCATAGTGGTAAGTGGTTCTCGTAAATACGCTTAATCAAACAGCTTATAAATGAGTACGCAGTTCAAATAGCTCTGGAAAAAAACTAATATCCAGTGACTTTTTCAAAAACTCTACCCCAGATGAACCGCCCGTTCCCGCTTTGTTACCAATAATTCGCTGTACGGTATACATATGTTTAAAACGCCATTGCTGAAAACTGTCTTCTATATCCACCAATTTTTCAGCCAACTCATAAAGCTCAAAGTGTTGATCCGCTTGCTGGTATACATTAATCCAAGCATTTAATACCGCAGGATGACTTTGATAAGGTTGGCTGACATCTCGACTTAATACTGACTCATCGTCCAGCAAGCCTTTGTGCTGCAAAACCTTGATGCTGACATCATATAAGCTCGGCGCATGCAATAGGCTGTTTAGCTCTTGGTAAACTTCCGGGTTACTTTTATGAACCCCAAGTAAGTCAGCATTTTTATTGCCTAATAAAAATTCAATTTTACGATAACCGTAGGACTGAAAACCTGACGAGTGACCTAAGGCATCGCGAAATTTAAGGTAGTCGACAGGGGTCAGTGTGGCGAGAATATTCCATGACTGAGTGAGTTGATTCAAAATCTGTTTAACTCGAGAGATCACTTTAAATGCGTGGCCAAAATCGCCAGTGTTTATATTGTCAATCGCACACGTTAACTCGTGACCTGCTAGTTTTAACCAAAGCTCACTGGCTTGATGAATAACTATAAAAAGCATCTCGTCATGTTGATCTGACAAAGGCTGCTGCGCCGATAGTATTTTCTCGAGATTTAGATAGTCGCCATAGGACATATCATCTTTAAAGTCGGTATGAATGCTATCTTCAAGTTCTCTGAAGTTAGCTTTGGTCTCATTATTTTTGTTGTTATCAGTCTGTGGTGCAGACTTATGACCAAGTGGGCAGCCCATGTAAAACTCCTTCGTTGAGTGGCTTAAGTTACATATCGATTCAACATCGCTAAATTTGAATATTATTTGCGACACAAAAATAACCTATCACGTAGATTAAAAACTGGCTAACAAGGGCTATTGCTAAGCGTCAGTTTTAATTTACATTTTAGTGATAAAGCTAGCGTTACCGATTAACAAGCTATACAGAAATTCTTATGAGGAGGGCTATTTGAGAAAAAGCTATTTGAGAAAAGAGCTAATTGCTAAAGTGCTTAATATGAAGCGCTTTAACAAATAAATTCCCACAAATAAATGGCAAAAAAGTTGAAGACTATTGCTAGCCTTCAACCTTCAATGTCGTTTACATAATCATCAATGCTAAAAAATCACTTCAACTTTTCGGCCATAAGCTGTTGGCGTGACCTCGTATCGCCAACCATATTGTCTAACTAGCTTTTCAGTTAACTCTAAGCCTAAACCAAAGCCTAAATCGTCTGTTTCGCTGTGCTCGTCAACATCATAATTTTGATTAGTAATCGATAAATGATCGTTTGATTGCTCTATGACGACTTTACCATTAAAAGTGTGCTGAAATGCATTACGAATAAGGTTGGTAATGATGATCCGATACAAACCTGCTGACATCGTCAACTGGGTATCATCTGTACTTAGGCTAACATCAACCGTTTTACCTTGTAGTAGGTAATGTAATTCGGAAGCAATTTGCTCAGCTAACTCGCCAACGGCAACTTCACTAGTGGGTAATGATTTCCCTTCTTGACGATTAAGCCATAATAAGGTTTCGGTTAAATCAGTCATGGTTAAGCCAGCTCGCTCAATTCTATCGAGTACCGCCAATTGCTTATCTTGGGCTAATTGTTTAGTAATCATTTTACGTAGTAATTCTGCATTTGTGCGGCTCACAGCAATAGGTGTGCGCAATTCATGGCTGGCATAACCTAAAAAGCGTTTCTCCCTGTCTAAGCTATCTTGTACAGAACTTAAACTGGTTTGAACGATATCAGCCAAGGTATTAAGTTCACTGTAATGGAAGTTTGGCCTAGGCTGAGAAAGCTTCTCTTCATCCAGAGATTTAGCCCACTCTTTAAGCTTTTCGACAGGCGAAGCTATTTTTCGAAGTACCAACAACAATACAACTGCAAACAGTATCATGGCGAAAAAGGCCACCAGCAAAATATATAAAAATTGCGGCGGTTTATTATCTCGTTTAACTTTATCTTTCTTATCTAAAATAACCCCTGCATAACGCACCTTTTTGCCAGAAACAACTTTCATCGCAAAAAATGCACGCTTAGGATGATCTATGATTGGAATACCTTCAATTTCTTTAATAAGCACATTAGGCTCAAGGTCATCTTTATTCAGGTTCTTTTGAATAAGAAAAGGTAATGCCTCCCAACGGGTAGCCACGGTTAACTCGCCAATGGTGACAGGGTTATCACCATCTAAGGTGATTTCTGTCGCTTGTGAGCGAACAAAGTTAGTCATGGCAACATCTAAACCCGAGAAGAAATAACTCACAGCAACGGCAGACATTCCCACAATCGTAACTGTACCAGTCAAAAACATTGCGAGTAAAAAGTAGATTTTAATACTGGGTCTTATATTCATGAGGCAGACTCACTATTTTCAGGTTCAAGTTTTAAAGCAAATCCCCGTCCCGTAATAGTATGAATCAGCTTTTGTGCTTCTTCACAGTCACCATCAACAGCTTTGCGCAAGTTGAACATATGCACTTTTAAACTATTGCTGTCTGGCTGTTCATCCCCCCAAACGCTTTGCATTATCTTTTCTCTAGATACCACTTTGGGGCTGTCACGTAGTAAGCATTCAAGAATTTTAATGGCTGTCGGTGACAGCTTAAGCATCTGCTCTTTTCGAGTGGCTGTTTTACTTTGTAAATCTAAAGCCAAGTCAGATACCATCAACTTACTGACTTCACCACTCCTTCTGCGCGACAGCACTTGCGCCCTTACAATCAGCTCTTCCATGGCAAACGGTTTTATCAAATAATCATCTGCCCCCTTTGAAAAGCCAACCAGTTTGTCATCCAAGGTATCTCGTGCCGTTAGCATCAGTATTGGCACATCAATCCCTTGAGCGCGTATACGTTCACACACTTCAAGGCCATTCATTTTCGGCATGTTTAAATCAAGCACTACGACATCGTATTGATTCGTTTCAATCAAATTAAGCCCAATCGCGCCATTGGCAGCGTGATCGCACTGAATATCTTCAAGTTCAAGGTAATCAATGATGGCTGTTGCTAGGTCAATATCATCTTCGACCAAGAGTAACTGCAAATTATCAGACATTGTATTTCCTCATTAACTCAAATTCAGTGCGTACATTGCAGGATATTAGATTCAACGTACTCTATTTAACCATTGCGCTTCAGCATTAGCTTGTTGCTACTGAAGACACACTATTAATCTAATAGAGCACAGTCTAGCCTAATCAAACTAATCATTACATTTCAATATGATATTACTGAGTTTGTATTGGTTTCTCTTGGCCAAAAACACACTGCTTTAGCTTATCAATCCCACGCCCAGCATCAGCTTGAATCATCAATAATGATGGCGTTAATACCAAGGTAATCACTGTGGCAAATAAAATACCGTAACCTAAAGCCGCTGCAGCTGGAATTAAGAACTGCGCCTGCATAGAGGTTTCACTTAACAGTGGTGCAAGACCTGCAAATGTCGTAATCGAAGTTAGCAGCACTGCTCGCAAGCGACCGGTACACGCTTGTTCAATCGCCTCACTAATCGGCATTTGTTTTTCGCGTACCAACTCATTAAAACGTGAAACTAACAATAAACTGTCGTTCACCACTACGCCGCTCAATGCCAAGATACCGTTAAGCGATAAAATACTAATAGTTAAATCATTCCACCAATGTCCTAAAATCGCGCCAACAATACCAAATGGAATCGCAATCATAATGATCACTGGCTGTACGTACGATTTAAGCGGTATCGCCAGTAAAGCAAAAATCAAAATTAGCGCAAGTACAAAAGTCGATTGCATTGAATCTGTCGACTCTTTTTGCTGCTCTGCTTCACCGGTAAAATCGATTTTAACCGTTGGGTAATCTGCACTTAATTGCGGCACCATGGTTTGCTGTAATTGCGTCACTAACTCATTTGAAGCAATAACCGCTTTATCCACAACCGCAGTAATATAAACCGCACGCTGATTGTCGATACGAGTAATTTCTGATTGTTGATAATCTGAAAACACATTCGCTACCGAGATTAGCGGCACGACAGTACCATCGGGCGTTCTCACATTGGCTGTTGTCACATCGGCAAAGGTCTGACGATTTTCCTCTGGGTAACGAACACGCACTTTCACTTCGTCTTTACCACGTTGAAAACGCTGAACAATATCCCCACCAAACGCTTGCAAGACTTGCTTAGCTAAATCTGCGGTATCCATGCCTAACGCACGGCCTTGAGGAGTTAACTCAAAACGATATTGAGGCTCACCTAAATCTAGGTTGTCATCGATACCGCTAACACCATCAATAGTCTGCAGTTCTTGCTTTAATTTATTAGCAGCCTCAGTTAATAGCGTGTCGTCATTGGCTTTTAACTCAACTTTAAAGTTATCAACCATCTCCTTCATCGACATCACTTTGAGCTTACTTACCCCTTCCATTTGCGCTGACATATCTGACCATGCATTAGCAAAATCACGAGCGGTATAAGCGGCATCACTGTCTAATTCGATAATCACTGAACCTGATTTATCTGCGCTAGCAGTCACCTGAATGCTGCTAATATCTGATTCAGCGTCATCTGTTTCACCCGCGTCAGCACGTAAGGTTTTATCCAGCGCCAATGCGTTAGCTTCCAGTGTCATTAAGTTTGTTTGTGTTTGGCCGTAACTGCTGTCGTTGTACATGCGAATATCAGCAACAACGGTATCACCAGCAATTTCAGGAAAAAAGGCAACTCGCACCCCGCCAGTAAATGGCATACCAATCACTAAAAGAAACAAGGCAACAAATATCATCACTACCGCATAACGCAATTTAAGCGCTTGGCCAATGACCTTTTTGTAAATGTTATTGTTAAACCAATCAAGCCCATTATCTGCAGCTTGCTGAATGGTATTCCAGAAGCTTTTTTTATCGTTACGCTGAGTATTAACGTGCGCTAAATGTGCAGGCAGAATTAACTTAGACTCTACTAATGACAACAATAAACAAATGGTCACAATCATGCCAAATTGCGCATAAATTTGGCCTAACTTACCTTCAATGGCTGCTATAGACATAAAGGCAACTACAGTGGTTAACACCCCAAAAATAGTCGGCGCGGCCACTTTATGTGTGCCGATAATGGTGCTTCTAATTGAGTCGCCTTCTTGCTTACGAGTGGTGTAAATACTTTCGCCAATCACCACCGCATCATCAACCACAATACCCAGCGCCATGATAAAACCAAAGGTGGTCATTTCATTTAAGGTGAATCCCGTAAAGGTATCCGTCATGAAAAATAAAGTGCCGCTGAACACAAATGGCAAACTGGCGGCGACCCAAAAGGCAACGCGGATATTTAAAAATATCGCCAAAATAATAAATACTAATGCAATACCTGAAAGCGCATTTTTAGCCAGCAATGATAGACGCTCAGTAATAAGGTCACTTTTGTCGTACCAGCTTTCAATCTCGACATTTTCAGGTAATAAGTTACTACTACGCCATTTCTCTATCACTTGTTTGGCTTGCTCAACAATATCGACGACATCGCTGTACTCATCCATGACCACCTGAATACCCATTGAGTTTTGCTCGTTATAACGAGATAAACTAAAAGTGTCTTCTTCAAAAGTGTCGCTAACCACTGCAATATCAGACAGTAAGATATGGCTACCATCGGCGTAGGTTAATACTGATATGTTTTTAAAATCTTCAACTTCATAGGCCTGTTCAGACACCTTTAAACGCACGGTTTTATCGGCATTACGTAAGCTAGTCACTATGCTACTTGATGATTCAGCATTAATGGCATTTGACACATCTGTTAGGGTGAGTCCGTAAGCTTGAAGCTTAACCTCGTTGACCTCGACTGAAATCATCGGGTCTAAGGTGGCACTGATGGATAAATCACGAATGGCACTTTGACTTAGCAAGTCAGATTTAAGCTGCTCAGCTAAATCTTGTAAGGTTTTGCGGTCAGCATCACCATATAGCTGCACCCAAATGGCGTGCTCTTGACGACGCGCTTTATCAATAACAGGGTTGTCAGCCTCGCTTGGCAAGTTATTGATCGCATCGACTTTGGTTTTTACATCCGTCAGCAAAGTATCTAAGTTGTAGTTGCTTTCTTTCTCAATCGACACATGACTGCCTGAAGCATCGGAAGTTGAAGTAATACGCTTTACACCGGATACGGTTTCAAGGGCTTCTTCAATCTTCATTGCGATACTTTCTTCAGCACGAATAGGGTCGCCACTGTCATAAGTGACCGACACTGTGACTAAGTCTGGCTCTAAACTCGGGAACGCTTCTTTACGGATATCATTGAATGAAAATAGGCCTACAATGATTACGCCCATCATCAGTAGATTTGCCGCTACTGAGTTTTGGGCAAACCATGAAATAATGCCTTTTGGTAACGGTTCTTTGTCATTGATATTGCTGCTCATTACAATTCCTCAACCGTTGGCATAACCTTCATACCAGCTTTAAAGTTGCTCAAGGGGCGTTTAACCACCTGAACTAAAGACTCGTCTTGCGTAGGCGTAACATAAATTTTATTTTGACGTTCAAACAAGGTATTTGCTGCAGACTTGTGTAATAAGCCTTCGTTATCTACCGTCCAGATTTCACCTTGTTGCGAGCGCGCTGAAGACGGTAACTCCCAAAGATAATCAATCGTGACACCTTCAATGGTAGCTTGCACAAAAGTACCAGGATAAAGCGGTGTCTCCTGTTGCAGTGGATTTTCAACTACAAGTACCAATGAACGCTGACGCGTGTCTTGTGCCACATATTGATGTGTACGCTCAACATAAGCAGTCCATTGCTGACTCTTATCACTATCACTGCCTGCTGATGAAATGATTGCGCTCCACTGATGATTGCTTTTATTGCTCTCATTAAGAGTCAGTTGGTCATTTTTAGCCGCATCAACATTGATTACAGCTTGGGGCAAGTTAGCCCATTGTTTGTCTGATAATGGAATTTCAATCTCGATGCGATCAACGCTATACAGCATTGCCACTTCGCCTCCCACATTGATAAAGCTACCTAATTGCACATTACGACTGACAATCACGCCATCAAATGGGGCTGTAATATCTGTATAATTAAGATCTCGCTCGGCTTTTTCTAAGGTTTTTTGGGCGTTTTCTAACGCTGCTTCCGCACTAGCAAGTTGTGGTTCTCTTAACACAAGTGGTGAACTTGGTTCTCCAGATAATCCTGAACGTTCCCATTCGCTGCGCGCTTGCTCGCCTTGACGTTGCTCTTCTAGTAACTCAAGTTGCGCAGTGGCCACATCAGCTTTTGCCTGTGATACTGCTTGCTGGAAATTAGTGTCATCAAGTTTAGCCAATAAGTCACCTTCCTTAACAACGCGACCTGACTCGAAGGCTTCAGCAAGCCATTCAATTCGACCACTGATTTCACTGGTGTAAGTCAACTCGAAACGCGGCTTAGTTTCACCATAGCCCGTCACTTCTGCTTGGTAAGTGGCACTAGGGGTTGGTTGAACAGCCACTTGCGAAAGTAATGACACTGGCTCAGTCTTTTTAGCTTGTTCATTTGCCCCGAGTCTTTCTGAAGGTTTGTCAGTCTTTTGCACCATTTGTTGTGGCGCAACTTTGGTTGAAGCAGGCTCTTTACCTTTATCAGGCCCCGGCCCCATTTGGCTGCCGTTGTAAGCAGAAACCACAAAAATTGAACCTGCAGCAGCTAAAGTGATCGCAATCGTTAAGGCATTCTTTTTTAATTTACGGGTAATGATTTGTTTCATGCTGATACTCCTAAACCTAGTGCAAGGCCTAAATCAATGCGGTTCAATAATCTTTGGTATGTGGTGTTAGTTAGTTTTGCTTCAATATCGTAGGATTGCTGCTGAACAGTGAGTAAATCCAAAATATCAACTAAGCCTTGGCGATACTTTTGCTCGTAACTCACGATACTGCGTTGAGCGCTTAAAAGTGCATCATCAAGGTGTGTTTGTTGCAGTGTTAACGAGCCTTCTTGACCGATAGCATTTTCTACTTCGTTAACGGCATTAAGCAGAGTCTCTTGGTATACCCAGAAGCTTTGCTCTGTGGTCAACTGAGCAATTTCTGCTTGTGACTTTAACTTACCGCCTTGAAACAACGGCGCTGACATTTGGCCTAATACACTCCAAAGCGGATTAGTTAAAAGCGCTTCACTTGGGGTGTTAGCAATGTCGGTTAAACTGGCTGACAAACTAAAGGATGGCAACATGGCTTTATAGGCTGCATCAGTTCGTAATGACTCTGCTTCAATACTAAAAAAGGCTTGTTGTAAATCTGGGCGCCCCGACATATTTTGCACAGGCACAGCATCTAACGGATTAATGACATGGGGAAATTCATTTAAAGCTTCAAGCACTGGCAGTTCATTTTCTGGTTGCCACTGACCAGTGAGTAACATTAAGCTTCGCTCACTTTGTGCGACATTTTCTTGATACTGAGCGACGGTTGCGCGCGTTGAAGCGCTGCTGCTTTTAGCATTATCCAACTCTTCTAATGAGCCAAGCCCAGCTTGATAACGCTCAAGTACTAAGGTTTCGTTTTGAGCAAGTACTGCTAAACGGCGCTGCTCAATTTCCAGTAATTGCTGATTAACACTAATTTCAAGCCAGCCACGCATAATATTGGCGGCCAATAGGTTTTTTGCAGCATCGAAACTGGCTTGAGTCGCTTCGATATCTTTACTTGCAGCTGCAGTGCTGTCGGCAATTTTTTGCCAAAGATCCAACTCCCAACTCACCGTAACATCAGCGCTATAGCTTTCATCACTATCTTCAGTATTTTGCGCATCAAAACCTGCACTCACACTCGGTAAGCGATCTGCTGAAGTGACACCTTGCTGCGCATAAGCAATTTTTAGCGCAATGATACTTTGCTGAAGGCTTGGGCTATTTTGCATTGCAGCATCAAGATAACTATTTAACGCAGGAACGCTGACTAAGTCAGTCAGCAACAAGATGGTGTCGCTGTCTATTTCAGCAGCATTAGTCTCAGCTGTTGTTTCTTGATTGACTTGTTCTATCAACAATTCAAGAGTTTGATTGCGATTATCATTGGCCTGAGTGGCGAAGTTTGCACTGTCATTTAAAGTGCAGCCCACTAAGCTTGTTAACACTAATGCAATTATGGAATATCGAAATGTCATTGATGCTCTCCCGCGAATATTGGCTAAAGCATAACGATTGAGGGGTTAAGACAGGGTTAACGGTTGCAAAGGGCACGAATACAGCTGACAAACATTGAATATTACCGGCAAACTATTTAGGATCGGTTTATCGATACTCAATCAAGAATCAACTCATGACCACCGAGCTTTATTTTATCTACGACTCACATTGCCCTTGGAGCTATGCGGCCACTCCCATAGTGAATGCTTTACAAGAAGCTTTCCCAGAAATGAAGCCTCATTTGCTACATGCAGCTCACTATGCGGGTAAAGACAGCGCGGGTGAAGAGCAAATGGAAGCTGCTGCAAGAGCCAGTGGGCTTAAGTTTGGTCGAGATTATATTCGCTATGCTAATAGTCCCAAAAGCTCAATAAAAACCGCTAACTTAATGGGCTGGATGCAAAGCAAACAAGCTGACAAACAGTTACCAGTGCTAAATGCCCTACAAAGAGCGCACTTTATTGAAGGCAATCCATTAAATACCAAGCATGATTTCATGGATATTGTGGAGCAATTTAAGCTATCGCCATCAAATAAAATTTTCAGAGATGAGCTGAGTATGGACGCGGAATATGTCCTTGAAGGAATTGCTGAAATCCAACAAATGATTGGTACAGCTAACTTCCCAGCTATGGTAATGACTGTTGGCGATAACGCTATTTTTATCGACCATTCAAAATACATCAGCAGCCCACATGCTGTTGTAGATGCTGTCAAAAAAGAGATTGCTGCGTTTAAATAACCTGTGACCAAATATTTGCGAACTATAGAACACGGCCAACTAGAGCTCACTAGTGCCGTGTTTTTTATTGGTTTGAGAATGTTAGTTATTAGGCACTTCAGCTAATTCCCCTGCACTAAATATCAATGAAAATAGCCGATATAAGAGAATCTGTTCAGGACTATCAGCAAAGGGCTATCAGCACAGGGCTATCAACACAGGAAAAGCGAAACTCACATATCCCTACTATATCTAACCCATACCTATGCCATATCTAATCCATACCTATGCCATATCTAACCCATACCTAACCCATACCTATGCCATATCTAACCCATACCTATGCCATACCTAAAGATAATATTTCCACCAACTTAACTCGTTTGATATTAAAAAAACCTTGTTTGATATTAGACAGCCTTTAGCGTCATCTGACAGTAAACTTCCGCTTCAATGACTGCCATTTAGTGCTAAGTCAGTGCTGAAGCACTAATAAAAGCTATATTACGGTTCCCTAATGTAAATTAACAAAATTTTTAATATTTTTTTTATTACTTTAAATCAGCTACTTAATCATGCTTCTTGTTTAGCTCTCTACTCATTGTTCTAGTAACCCCCTCACTATAAATACCGCATATCACTGAATATAAAATCACACACTTCGCTTTAGAGAACAATCAACACCAGAATATAGTGAATATTTATTCAATAGCGCACAGTAACAAAAACAGCTTACTTAACCGTCAACAATTATTCACATAAATTTTACAATTGTAACAACTGGAGATACATTGATCGCCGCAGCTTGCTCAAATAGAGTTTTACGCTGCAAAAATAATAATAAACAATTTTTTACTCTGAATAACATGGAAGATAGTTATGACTAAAAACAAAGCAACAACAGTGCTAGGACTCTCAGTTCTTGCGCTTTCGATCTCTGCCAGTCTCAATGCGGCACCTGTTTTCACACAAAATGTGAATAGTAATTCACCTCAATTCAACCAGCATAGTCCTCTACCTAAGCGCTATATCGTTAAGTTTAAAAACGCTAATGCTGCAGCAGCTGGATTTTCTACCTCTGCCGCTTCTGATGCCATTGACGATGCTCAGTACGAGCCGAGAAGTAACGAAGTGTTCTCGCATTTTCGTGCAATGAACAGCGTTTCGGCTAAAGAAATGAAACGTATCGGCCGTAGCAATAGCTACAGTGTCAAACTCGATAATAAAAACTTACAAGCACTGAGATACCGAGCTGATGTTGATTACGTTGAAGAGGATGTTCAACGTCGATTACTGTCAGAAACCACACCATGGGGTCAAACCTATGTGGGCGCAACAGCAATCAGTGACAGTCAAGCTGGCAATCGCACCATTTGTATTATCGATTCAGGTTACGATTTAGGCCATAACGATCTTAATGCCAATAACGTCACTGGAACCAATAACTCAGGCACTAATAATTGGTATGAGCCAGGCGCTAACAACGCCCATGGTACTCACGTTGCTGGTACCATTGCCGCAATCGCTAACAACGAAGGTGTTGTGGGTGTGATGCCAAATCAAAATGCCAATATTCACGTGATTAAAGTGTTTAATGCATCAGGCTGGGGTTACTCTTCAGACCTTGTTGCTGCGGTAGATACTTGTGTCAATAACAATGCCGATGTCGTTACCATGAGTTTAGGGGGAACGGGCTCTAGTAATACTGAACGAAACGCCCTAGCCGCCCATGAAAATAACGGCGTATTGCTCATTGCCGCAGCTGGTAATGATGGTAATGACACCTTGAGTTACCCTGCATCTTACGACTCTGTAATGTCGGTTGCTGCGGTTGATAGCAACAAAGATCACGCTGCGTTTTCACAATACACAGCCCAAGTTGAAATCTCAGGCCCTGGTGAAGCAATTTTATCAACAGTGACACGAGGCGAAGGACGCTTAGCGGATATTAACATCAATGGTCAGTCTTATTTTGACAGCGGTATTGTGCCTCATAACCGTTATGTTTTATCAGGATCGTCTCATGTCAGCACACCGTTTATCGGCACTGCAACTGGCGAATTAGCTGAATGTTCGGTCACTGGCAGTAGCTTTAATTGTGGCAATATGAGTAATAAAATTTGTTTAGTTGAACGTGTCGGTAACCAAGGTAGCAGCTACCCAGATATCGATGCCGTTAAAGCCTGTGAATCAGCAGGTGCTAGTGCATCTATTGTTTACAGTAATACTGCATTACCTGGACTACAAAACCCGTTTTTGGTAGACAGTAATAACGAAGCGCCGATTGTATCTGTATCTGTTGATCGCGCAACTGGCCTAGCTTTACGCAATCAAGTTGGCGCCTCTGTCACCGTGACGAATACCGATAATGAAGATTATGAATACTACAACGGTACATCAATGGCGACGCCACATGTTTCAGGTGTTGCCACGTTAGTTTGGAGTCATCACCCGCAATGTAGTGCAGCAGAGATTCGAGCAGCGCTTAATGCCACTGCTGAAGACCTGTCTATCGCAGGTCGTGATAACCAAACTGGTTATGGTTTAGTTGATGCAGAAGCTGCAAAAGCCTATCTAGATGCTTCATGTACTGGCCCTACCGATCCTGGCACGGGAGTTGGCGATGACGAGCTTGTAAATGGCGTTGCTAAATCTAATCTGAGCGGCGGAACAGGTGATGAACTGTTTTACACTATCGATGTGCCTGCAGGTGCAACAGATTTAAGCTTTAGCATGAGTGGTGGCAGTGGTGATGCTGACTTATACGTTCAATATGGTGCAGCACCAACAACCAGCAGTTACGATTGCCGTCCTTGGAAAGGCGGAAATGTAGAGTCATGTCCAATCACAACGGTGCAAACAGGCATATACCACGTGATGGTTCGTGGTTACAGTGCATTTAGCGGTGTGAGCTTAGTGGCTAATTATACTGAAGCTTCTGGAGGCGGTTCAGGTGGTGGTACTGGTGGAGCAGCAACTTACACCAATAACACTAGCTACAACATCCCAGATAACAGTAGCGTAGGTGTTAGCAGTACTTTATCAGCGGCTCGCACAGGCGACTCTGGTGAAGTCACTGTCAGTGTCAATATTAGCCATACTTACATTGGTGACTTAAAAGTCGAGCTATATAGCCCAACAGGCCAAGTGGCGGTATTACATGACAATAGTGGTGGCAGTGCTAACGATATTGTTAAAACCTACACTGTTGATATGACGGGCGTTGAGTCTGCAGGCGACTGGACACTAAAAGCTGTGGACAGTGCAAGACGCGACACTGGCACCATTAATAATTGGCAGCTAACGTTTCAATAACGTTAACTCTGATTAGTTTTTTTTAGTGTATTCATGCCTGCCAGCTCCCCTCTGGCAGGCATTTTTAGTAGATACAATAATTGATATAGAATCTTTCTGCTTTGATTTATTATCGTAAGCAAAGATGCCCGTTTTTTAACCAGGAATTAGCTTTCCACCCAAAGTTAAAAAGGCTGCAGTTTGCTTTCAAGAGATGCACCTTCTGATAACACTCAACAGTATTCGCCTCAGTAAAAGTTCTTCTTAGATTAAATGAGTTTGAAATTAGCGATACGCACACACTTGCCATTAATCAATAGAATAGGTAGTTTTACTCATTAACGGCAAGGACGTTCGAGTCCGCATAACAAATAAAAATAAAGGACTAAAAAATGGGTAATATTCTTTGGGTCGCCTCTTATCCAAAATCTGGTAACACGTGGGTAAGAGCTTTTATCGAAAACTATATTCAAAACTCTGAAAACCCTATAGACATTAATACAATGCACACTATTTCAACAGCTGAGTCTGCCTCTCATAGATTTCAGCATAAAATCAGAGATGGCAGAAAAACAACAGACTTATCTCTAGAAGAAATTTGCGCTATAAGACCTTCAGTACAATCTGATATTGCCATGCAAGCTAATGGAACCACCTTTGTAAAAACACATAATTATTTAGGTGAATTTAATGGTCATCCATTGCACAACTCTTTAGTGACTTCAGGTGCCATTTACATTGTGAGAAATCCGTTAGATGTAACTGTATCAATGGCCAAATATTTTGACTATACCATCGATGAAGCCATAGCTTATATGGCAGAAGAGTTGACTGGTACCCCTAACGAAGAAGCGAATGTGCCCCAAGTTATTACTTCTTGGTCTATGCATGTATCAAGTTGGACTCAAAATCCTGAAGATTCTAGGCTCGTACTCCGTTACGAAGATATCTTAGATAATCCAAAGAAAGTCCTTCGAAAAGTAGAATCATTTTTAGGCTTGAAAAAAGATCCTAAACGATTGAAAAACGCCATTATGAACTCTTCATTTGTCAAACTTAAAGCACAAGAAGTGAAAAATGGATTCGTTGAAAAACATGAGAATGCCAATTCATTTTTTAGAAGTGGCATGAAACACCAATGGCAGAAAGAATTAACAAAAGAGCAAGTCGATAAGATAATAGAAATACACGGTGAACAAATGGCAAGATTCAAATACCTACCAGGAAAATAACACCTACTATTTCGATATATTAAGTAAACAACCAGAAACCACGGTTTAATAGCTTTAGCTATCACCGTGGTTTCAGTACTGCTAGTTAAACTCAACCAAATCAATGCTCCAGATAAAAGTTTACACTCCTTTCAAACATTCTTTTACGGCATGGAGCAATGCTACGACAGGCTCTGCTACAATAGCGCGCAAAAATAATAACGAGAAATACGCAGTTGAACACCATCAAAGACTTCATCATCATTGGCGCTGGCCAATCTGGGCTATCTATGGCTTACAATTTAAGCCAACAAAATAAAGATTATCTGATTCTCGATGCTAATGATTGTATTGGTGCCCCTTGGTTAAAACGCTGGGATTCGTTAACCCTATTTACCCCCACAGAATATAACCATTTGCCCGGCATGAAATTCCCATTTCCAAAAGGTTTTTACCCGAATAAATATCAAGTCGCTGATTACCTTAAAAGCTACGTAGACACCTTCAATATCCCGATTGAGTTCAACCAAAAAGTCACCTCTGTCACCAAAGTTAATGGTGTTTTTGATATCAAAACTGCCACAAGTCAGTTTCAGGCAAAACAAGTGATTATTGCCACAGGGCCATTTCATACCCCGTATACTCCAGCTTGTCATGTCGATATCGCCGAAGGTGTTACTCAACTGCATAGCGAAAATTATAAAAATGCAGAGCAGCTTCAAGATGGTGACTGCTTGGTCGTAGGTGCTGGTGATTCTGGGGTGCAGATTTTATCTGAAATTGCCGATACAGGCCGCACAGCATACTTTTCAGGTACCGATCAAATTAAAGCAATACCACAAACCTTTTTGGGTAAAACACTATGGTGGTGGTTTACTAAAATAGGCTTCTTATCCGTTAACCGCTATAGCCGCATTGGCAAATGGCTAAGTAATGGGGTTCAACCCGTTATTGGCACTGACGTTAAATCCTTACTCGCTAAAGATAATGTCATCCACATGGGGCGAACCTTATCTGCTGAGAAAGATACTATAACGTTTCAAAAAGGCAGCATCAGCACGATTAAAAACATTATCTGGGCTACGGGTTTTAAGCCTAACTTTTTTTGGATTGATGGTATCTCATTTGATGAAATGAATTACCCCAGTAATTATCGCGGCGTCAGCAATGATGTTGAAGGCTTATATTTCATCGGCTTACCATGGTTATACACCCGAGGGTCTGCCACCCTTGGCGGTGTATACAAGGATGCTGATTACCTAATGAAATACATTTCTAACAATAGCGAGGCGCAAGCCAACCTCTCTCAAAGTGCTGTGCTGAGTTAATAAAGTATTGAATAACACAATAAAAGAATGAGCCAAATAACTTGGGTGAACCCTATCACTCAAGCTGGCTCTCTTATTTAAAACAGAAAACTGCTGTCGCTAAATATCGCCCTTGCCAAATGGTTTTTAGCACTTATCCAGAACATAACAACCGCCTTTTTCATTTCCATATAACAATTGCGTTGTGGATATAAGCTATCAAAAACTCAATTATGTGTGATATGAATTGTCCAATTTTCAGCCCTAAACATTTCTCACGATAAGCTTTCGCTTAATCAATCGCTGCTGATTAAACAATAGCAGTTAGCGACTTGTGTTCAGCAACTTCAGTTCCATGTTTGCCTCTATTCTGCTTATGGCTTTAAGGGGCTGCATCTATTCCTGACTTTGCTGCAACCTCATCGTCTCATGCAAAACTATTAGGCATTCAAATGAATAAAATATTACTTAGCCTTGGCTTTTTGGTCACATTGGCAGGCTGTAGCACAGTGCCTGAACATCACGGTGTGCCTAAATCATTGGCCATGCAAGTCAAACCAATTGGCGTCGACAATACGCGCACATGGGGTAACGATACCCGCGTCAGCTATGAGTTCTTAGAAACCTTTATTGATAACTATATGTCTCGTAAAACACATAGTGATTCTTTAGAAATCTTAGCCTTGTCGGGCGGAGGCGCAAATGGCGCGTTTGGAGCAGGTATTTTATCTGCTTGGACAGAAAAAGGTACACGTCCAGAATTTGATTTAGTCACCGGTGTCAGTACAGGAGCTATTCTTGCCGTTTTTGCATTCCTAGGTACTGAGTATGATTACCATATTGTTGATTTCTATACTAACTCTAGTGATGACGATCTATTTAAAGCCAAAGACTTTCTCGCCGCTTTTCGTAGTATGTCGATGCTCAATGTTAGCCCATATGAAAAGCTAGTACGTGACACTATTGATACGGAGCTTTTGAGTGTTGTCGCTGAAGGTTACCGTCATGGCCGCTTATTACTGATAGGGACAACTCACCTTGAGAGCCAACGTCTATCAGTTTGGAATATGGGCGCCATAGCAGCACAAAATACAGCGGCTTCAGAGAAGCTTTTTGAAGATATTATCCTCGCTTCCACTGCGATACCCGGAGCCATGCCTGCAGTACAAATAGAAGTAGAACATGGCGATACAAGCTACCAAGAGCTTCACGTCGATGGCGGCGTAGCAAGACAAGTCTTTTTACTACCAGATACCGTTTCAGCAAGCTCTTTAGAAAAAGGAGTTTTAGCTAAAAAGCGTCAGCTATATGTGATCAGAAATGGCGAGTTCTCGCCCAGCTGGCAGGAAGTCACACCTTCATTGGTGGCCATTTCCTCTCGATCACTTAATACCATTATTAAATATCAAGGCCGCAGTGATGTGATGAGGATCTACAACCAAGCTAATCAGGCCAACATAGAATTTAATTTCGCTCATATCGATAACGATTTCAAAGAAGTTAATGAAACCAAAGAACAATTCAATCCAGAACATATGCAAAAACTGTTTCAGTATGGCTTTGAAAAGATGTCACAAGATGCCCTGTGGGTTGATAGACCGCCAGAGTTTGACTCCTTAACCATTGACGTCACTGGCAACCACCTTTAACCAACATTCCACTTAACATTTAAGAGGCGCGATATGATGCAATACCCCGAAGCGCGAGAAGTATTTAAAAGTGCTCTTCATATTCTATGCAGTAACGGCAGCTTTAATAGCCGTTTAGAAAAAGTCATTGAAGTCACTACGGATCTAGAGTCCACCTATGGCTTACCCAAAGGCGTAATAGACGATTTTAACTTATTGAAGCAGGAACTGAACCTACATACTCGTTCAGGCCTTATCGCGGTTTCAAGTTTACAGTTAAATCGTATGCAGCGGCTCGTCATCATTGAAAACATTGTCAGTATTTATAAACAACTAGTGGAGCATGCACATGATGATTACTTGCGAGAGGTACTCAAACAAATAGAAGACGGCACGATAACAACCACCGATGAATCAATGTTGAACTGTATTGCTGAAGAAAGTGAGCAGTCAAATTGTCACAGCGAAAGCAAAATACAACACCGCTTAGCTTAATGAAAATAGAACACATAAAATAAGGTAAATAAATGCACAAGATACTTTTAATTAGCTGTATCGCGCTTTCTTTTTCTGTGAGTGCGAATCAAGGCTCTTTGTCAGATCAAAGAAGTGGGCTCATCTTTAGTTATTCGGATATAGCAACCTCCCAAACACAAACGGACTTAACTCAGTGCCAGCAAGTAGCAAATAGCTCAAAAAAAGCGACTGAAGATAAAAAAGGTTCTGGCCTTAAGGGCGCAGCTAAAGGAGCGGCGGCAGGAGCTGCTGTTGGCGCTATCAGTGGTGGTTCTGGCTCTGATGGGGCTAAAATTGGCGCTGCTGCAGGGGTAGTAGGAGGTCGCCTTTCTGGTCGAAAACAGGAAAAGGAGCGCGAAGCAGCCAATGAACAAGCCTACGTAACAGTAATGCGCAACTGCATGATTAATAAAAGTTATATTGCATTAAACTAACTTTATTTGGGGGCATATTTAGTCACAACATTAGCGCCCCCTACATTTCACCTAAGCTCATTTACCTCTGTTCATTTCACCTTAGTTGGTTTCGCCTTAGTTCATTTCACCATAGTTTACTGCCGTCATTTATCCACCATAAGATCGAGCATTTGAATCTTGCATCACTAAGTAACGCCAATAAATGCTGCCCGTTAACAGGCTCCCTATCCACTGGCTATCAATCTTAAAAAATTAACGAAATCAACCTCACCAGTAAAATGGCTACTTCAATTGCCACTCATAAAAGCGTAGTATTTTCATAGCACATTAATAAGGATTCATTATGGCTAATGAGAAACCCATTTCATTTGGAAGAACAGGCATTTTTTGGCTGTTTCTAAAAGCCATGGACGATTATTACGGTAACTGCATCAATAAAGTTAATTTACCCAAAAGCCTGTTTAATGATCCAATGCGGCCCATGCCATTAAACGAAATGACACGGTATTTTGGTGTACTTGAAGAGTCTATTAATGACGAACTGTTTGTTGCCAAAGGTGGCTCATTAATACAATTAGAAAACTTTGGTCCCTTTCGTAGTATCGTATATTCAACCCCTGTTTTATTTACTGCCATCAGGCGCTTTAATGCCCTTGCTCAGAATATTCAATCGGGTTGTAAAGTCCGAACAGGCATAGAAAAAGAGTTAACATGTTGGACATACAATACTCAATTATCTATCCAATCTGAACGACTATTAGACGGTATTGTCGGCGCTTGGGTATTTATTCACTTACTCAAATGGTACCTCGGAAAAAATTACACTCCCTCTGAAGTCCACTTGCCAGGCTCTCGGTTAGGCGCTCACGGCGAGATAGAAAAGATATTCGGTTGCCCGGTTATTTGGAACGCAAAATTAACGATGGTGAGGTTCCCAAGTGAACACTTAAAACAATGCATTCCAATTAACCGCGCTTTATTACCCTCAGATTCTGGGCAAACATTTTCTCTGGACAGCATTGATCTACCTGAAGAGTCAGACCTTCCGCGTTGCGTATATGAATTGATAAATTATGCTAGGGCTTTTGGCTACCCTAAACTTGAATTTGTAGCTGATATTTTGATGATCTCGCCACTCACATTACAACGACGATTACAGCGAGAAAACCTAAGTTTTTCAGAGATCACCAAGTATCAATTGTTCTATCATCTCGCACCTGAAATGTTAGTCAATGGCGAATCTGAAGACATCATTGCAGCAGAACTTGGTTTTAATAACCCTCAAAGTTTCAGTAAAGCATTTAAAAAGGTCCATGAAGTCACGCCAAAGCAATACCTTCAAAATATAGAAGACTATTTATAAGAAATTGATTTTGAGAACATCGCTGAAGTGGTGATGCAAGTTGCCGAGAGTTGCAGAATAAAAAAGGATAAGAGAAAAGTAAGTCTAAAAGTGAGTTAAATGAACCTAAGCCAAACGAGGTCTTTATGACCTCGTTTATAGCTGATAATCAATCTTAGAAGCGTCTTGTTAATCCACCCGTAAAT
Organism: Shewanella goraebulensis; assembly: GCF_030252245.1. Taxonomy (NCBI): domain Bacteria; kingdom Pseudomonadati; phylum Pseudomonadota; class Gammaproteobacteria; order Alteromonadales; family Shewanellaceae; genus Shewanella; species Shewanella goraebulensis. The sequence goes on along the minus strand of NZ_CP126972.1, from coordinate 1,087,505 downwards.
TGCTGTCTGCCATCATGTGAACCTGTAAACTCAAAAAATGCAGACCATTTTTGATTGAAATTATAATTAGCACCCACTAACGGCTCCCAGTTATCCTCAGTTCGTTGCCAAATATCATATTCAATTGCATAGCCAGTATCTCCAACATCTTGTGATCCTTCAATACGCACTTCATTACTCATATAGCTGGCGCCAACATAAACAGCTAAACTGCTACCACCTTGAAATGGAAACACTCTGCCTATTCGTGGAGAAGCGGTAAACACATGGCCATCAATATTTCGGTCATCCATATCTACCGCTGTAAATGAGATAGGTAATGAGAAAAAGTAATTATCCCAGCCCCCAGCTAACACGGTGCCGACGGTATAGCTTTTTCCTTCCATTTTAGCCACAACATCAACAACACCATCAACTAACTGCGGGCTTTCACAAAAGCGCTTTTCCTTTCCTCTGGCTAAAGTACAATCGATGCCGAGTTGATTCGTCAGGGCATTTTTATCAAAGCCAAAATTAACATTGGCTTCGCCTTCAATACGCCCAATAGAGACAAACACATTCATAAAGGGAAATACCCAAGCATCAAACTTTATTTGTGGCGTTATAGACTCATTATTATTATTTTCAAATGCAACGAAGTCGATTGGGACATAGTCTCCTTCTTTATTTTTGACTCTGAGATCATACAGTTCCATATTTTGATTAGTGCTAGCGTATATAAAACTAACGCCGATGGGTAAAGGCAAATCATGACCTAGTTCAATCACTTGTTGCCCAAAAAATGGTAACGCTCTATCCCAATGTTTTACAGGAGTCACCTTATCTTTTGAGCGACCTTTCATCGAAACAGTGGTATTTGAAATACCAGTATCGGTTAATGCCAGGTTTTTCTCTATATCTACAAAGCTTGCCGCTAATGATAACTGGTTGCCATCTTTGAGCGTATAAGTTGGCACGCTTTGCCCTTTTACATTCACGTCATAAGATGACAAAGACCCTTCAGTGAAATTCCAATCAGCTGAGACTTTTGAGCTACTTAGCCCTTTACGGAATACTTCTAAGCTCTCTTCATTTTCAAACACTGACACTATTTGATATTCAGCATGACCAATACCAATGCCAATATCATCGCGATGTAAATTCACATAAGTGACACTATCGTCTTGATTGTCGTAAATCGCACCAACGCCCTTAGCCTTGCCGACCAAGGGGACTTTAGTAGTAGAGATATCTGCCACCATATATCCTCGAGACGCATCAAGCATGTCCTTGAAATTCGGATTTTTCTCAGAAAATTTATCAATGGTGACGACTGAAACATGATTAATATCATCTATCATACTTTGCTTTTCCTGCGCATCCATCGCAGTGAGATTGCTACAAGCACTCGTAGAGCTAAGTAAAACAATCAGGGTTAAAAGAGAGCGTTTTTTTAGTGTAGATATACCGTTTAACATATACATAATGAAACCTTACAAGGAGAATGTTAGCCCCAGCGATTCGCAAGAGGCATTAACTAAAAGAGAGGTCTCACTTGTGCTTGACAAGCAAGTACCTAAATACGAGCTTACAAAGCAATAAGATGGTTAATAACAAAGGCGTTGATAATGTCGACAAAAAAGCCACACACCAAAGGCACGACAATGAAAGCGTTATGAGCTGCCCCATGCTGCTTAGTTACCGCGGTCATATTGGCAATAGCTGTTGCAGTTGAACCTAAAGTGATACCGCTAAAACCAGCACAAATAACGGTCGCTTCATAATTTCGCCCCATGAGGCGATATACCACGAACACAGAGAACAAAATCGACATAATAATTTGTAGTGTCATCACAACAGATAAATACTTAACTAATCCCTGTAATTCCCAAATTTTTAAGTCCATTAGAGCCATAACAATAAATAGCCCTAAACAAATATCAGAAATCAGTGAAAGACTCCTATCACTGCCTTCAACCTTCTGTTTAGGCAGGATTTTATGGAATCGATTTCCCATGATGATGCCTGCAACTAAACATGACACAAACAGTGGCAACTCAACCCCTGTCATACCAATAATGGCATCAACACCATGACCTAGCATTAATGCAAGATTCAAACGCATCCAAGAAAACAGTAGGCTATAGCTGTCTATATATTCCGTAGATTTCGAATAAGACTGACCAACATCGAGTAGCGTTTCTTTATTGCCTTTTACTTGATGCACTTTCATCAGATATTTAGCAATTGGCCCCCCAATCACACAGGCAAAAATCAACCCAATTGTGTTACTGGCAACACCAATTTCAACAGCATTACTCACGCCCAACTTATCAACAAAGGTTGGCCCCCACGCCAAAGTCGTGCCGACCCCGCCAATCAATGAAACTGACCCAGACATAAGACCTGCAACGGGATCCATCCCAAAAGCACTCGCAACGCTCATACCAATACCGTTTTGAATTAAGATATAAACCGTTGCTAACCCCACTAAAATCATCAGTGGCTTTCCACCTTTGATTAGGGATCTAACATCTGCGTTTAACCCCATAGCAGCAAAAAAATACAGCAACAAAATATCTCTAATGGCGACCACATCAAAAGTGACTTTTGAGTTAAACCCAAAGTAGATCCCTGCGACGACTAGCGCACACAAAAAGCCACCTATAACTGGTTCCGGTATGCTGAAATTACGCAGTACCTCGCTATTTGAAAGAGACCACTTCCCAATGAATAAAAGGAAAATAGCCAAAGTAAAAGACATGAAGCCGCTTATCACTATGGGTTCCATCAGTGTCGCCTTAATAAGTTCTATTGCAGTTAAATTAAAGGTTCACGCTCTGCTAAATCAGCATCCTAATGAACCGAACATGTCATTGCGCAGAGACTTCAGCGATATAAAACCATTGCTAACAACCGCGACTGAATGACAGGGCTAATTTAACTAACTTGATAGTGAGCAACGGAGAAAAGGAATAAACACATAGTAAAAATCACTATTTAGATATAAATGTTCCAGCGTGACAAAGCTGGCTGTGATTCCAATACATTGGAGGCATCTTTGTTAACGTTAGGATTTAGAAAATGCGCAAATCGACACAAGTATTCATTGGGTTACTGGTAAATTTAACTGCTATAACAACAGCTCATGCAGATGGTTTGATTGGGGCTGGACACTACACCCCTGGTGCCGCCAATATCAGAGATATGACCATGCCAGATCAGGCAGGCTTCATCTATGAACAATACAATATTCATTACGATAGTAATGACTTAAAAAATAAAAATGGTGACAGTATCGGCCTAAATACCGATTATGAAGTGGCCGCTATTGCTCCACTTTTTATGTGGGTAACCGACAAGAATGTACTAGGGGCTCGATATAGCTTTTACATCAATCCATCAGTTGCAGCAAGCAGCGTAGCTGGCGAAGAAACCTACGGTGTTGGAGACACTTATGTTCAGCCACTATGGCTCGGTTGGCTTAACCCTAATTACGATATTAACTTAGGCTTAGGTTTTTATTTACCCACGGGTGAAGATGGCTTAAGCCTCGATATGGTGACAACTCAAGTGCAGTTATCTGGCTATTATTATGTCATGGAGCAAGCTGGGGCATTTATGCTGTCGGCAACCTACGAGTTTCACGGTGAGTCTGATTCAACAGGCGTAACGGCTGGCGATCACCTAACTATAGAATACGGCTACAGTCAGTATTTAACTCAGCAATTAGAAGTGGGACTAAAAGGCTATAGTCAGTGGCAGGTACAAGAAGATGATTTAAGCAATGAAATATCAAATTTCAATCAAAAAATGGGAACCCGTCTCGGCACTAAATCTGAAGTTCACGGCCTTGGGGTACAAGTTGCTTATTGGTTAGATCCACATTGGAATTTATCTTTCAATTACATGAAGGAATATAGTGCACAAGCTAAATTTGAAGGAGAGATTTTCTCATTTAATATCACCTATTCACCTAAAGCTCTTTTCTAAAAGCATGCATTAAGTGCAACTAAATTGATGCACTAATTATATTTATGGCTTATCTAGCTATCCCAAACTAGCGCAATAGATAACATTTATTGCGCTAGTTTGAAAAGCCAAATCGTTTAGCTAAGGCTTTGCACTTGTGAAGCCAACAGCCAAATCGCTAGCGCGAAAAATATTAACCCCATAAACTTGTTTTGGTAAGTGCGAAACTTTTCATTTTTAAGTAAAGGCTTACCTAAGCTGCCAACGAGTGCCACCAGCAGTAAGTTGAACAACAGCCCCATCACATTAAGCAATAATCCCAGTGCTAGCATTTGTTCGCCAGAGCTGGCTGTAAGCTGAGTAGACACAAACTGAGGTAAAAACAGCACAAAGAAGATCAGCGCTTTTGGATTAAGTAGATTACTAAAAACCGCACGGCGATAAAGTAACTTGGCTAAGTTATTTTGCAGCTCAATTTCAGGTGCATCCGCTGCACTGCTGCGCATGCAGTCCCAGCCCATCTTTAATAAGTAAGCGCCGCCCAGAACTCTTAATACTTCTAACGCTATTGGGTTCATCGCCACTAATGCTGATACCCCCATTGCCGCAAATAAGGTTAAAATTAACCCTGAAGTCGCATTACCAAAGCTTGCATATACGCCAACTTTTCGGCCATAACTCAGACTTGAGCTGGCAATCAGCAGCATGTCAGGCCCAGGGATCAACAATAAAGCGACCACAGTGGTTAAATAAACAGGGAGTAAAGCCAAGTCGATCATGATGAATTAGATAAGTGATTAAACAAGGCGCGGATTTTACAGCTATCCAACATGAATAAAAGTCATGTTGTTTTTAAATGTGAGCTACAGTCGGCAGAGTTTGTTTACAGCTGATGTAAAAACTTAAAAAAACCTGTAATAAACTCCATCAAACACACTGTATTAGGCTTAAACTGGGGGCTTTAATTAGGCTTAACTTGGCTCAATACCCTGAGCTGTTGCTTAATACTCCACTTGAGCATCATCGGACCAACTAAGGTGGTTATCGCAATAATCACCACTAATTCAGTAAATAACTTGCTATCAATAATTCCCATTTGATAACCAAGTTCTGCAAACACTAAACCCACTTCACCTCTTGGGATCATGGCGCTGCCTACCACCGCTTTAGCTTGCCAAGTTTTTCCGCCAAACCAACCTGCAAGCAACTTACTTAAAATAGCCAGTAGCGACAACCAAACCAACAACATGATCCCGCCAGAGCTATAATCTAGCTGACTTAAATCTAACCGAATGCCCACATATACAAAAAATATCGGCGCAAACACATCGACCATGGTTTTTGTCGATATTTCCATTTTGTGAGTAAAGGAAAAAGGGTTCACTAAATAGCGATTCAATGGCGAAGTAAATTGCCGACTTAATGCTAAACCCACAGCAAAACCACCCAATAGCGCAGGCGCGCCAAACCAATGTGCTAACCACGAAAATAGACAAATCAACACCATGGTAATGATCACTTCATATCCTGATTTGTCGGCCAAGGGTTTAAGCGCACGAGCCAGATACAATAAACCACGCGTCACTGGTGGTGTTAAAATCAAAAAAAGCAGCACGTTGGCGGTCAGTATTAATGAACTGACTAGATCAAACTCCCCAAAACTTGCGAAGTTAAACAACAGACTTAGTAAAATGACGCCGGCAATATCATCAATAACAGCTGCGCCTAAAATCACATTACCCAATGGAGTTTGCGATTGTTGAGTTTGAGCTAAAACCCTAAGCGATATGCCAATACTAGTTGCGGTTAACGCGCAGCCCAAATACAGTGCGGTAAAATATGAATCAGTCAGGTAATAGGCGCTACTTATTCCAATCATAATAATAGGAATAACGATCCCCAAAACAGCAACGAGCGCAGCGCGCCCTCCCGCTTGAGATAAACGCTTAATTGAGGTTTCACAGCCAATTGAAAACAGTAATAAAATAACGCCGAGTTCAGCAACAACAGCCAATGTGGCATCTGGGGTAACCACATTCAACAATGTCGGTCCAAGCAGTAAACCCGCTAAAATTTCACCGACGACAGCAGGTAATTGAAGTCGCTCAAATATACTTCCTAAAACCTTACCGCTAAGCAGAATTAAGCATAACGCGATAATGAACTGCTCTACTGTCATACACGCCTCCTAACCGCTGCATCTCTGATTAAATATTGAGCGCTTCAATGATAAAGATCAAGAAGTAAATCAGCTGTTTTGGTACATTTGACTTAGGTAATGTATAAGGAATATATCAGGAGGTTGCCATGGATAAGCTATATATTATTGCTCAAAAAAATCAGCAGCAAGCCAATGCGGTGAGTGCAGGAATTGAGCTAGCTAGAAAAATGAATCTACAGCCTGAAATAGCAGCCTATAGCTATGAATCATTCAGTGGCGATGCCTACTATAATCCACGAATCGCCGCTGATGTACGCCAGCAAATTTTAGCGAAACAGAAGCTGGATCTAGAACAACAACTCAGCGATATAGCTGCTAACACTACTCCCACTAATATCCCGTTCAACATCACATGGTGTAAAAATTTAGCCGAACATGCCAGCCAACATGCAAAACCTCAGCAATACGCGATGATGTTAAAAGCAATCCATGAGTCCGATCATTTCCTGCCTGTTGACTGGCAACTGATCCGCCACACCAAAATACCATTAATGCTGTTAACCCATAATTTGCTCAATAAAGCTGGGGCAATTTTAATGGCGGTGGATTTAGGCAGTAACAAACCCGCTAAAAAAGCACTGAACCAAGCGGTGATTAACCAAGCACACCGTCTAGCTGAAATCACAGGTCACGAGTTGCACCTTGGGTTTGTTATCCGAATCCCTAAAATATTACGCGATATGGATATATTAAATAGCCGAGTACTGATTAAAGAAGCTTACGATAAACATCAACAAGCCATAGAACAAATTGGCATTGACCGAGACCATGTTCATATTTTGGCAGGTAACGCTGATATGTGTTTATTTGAACTCAGCTGTCGATTAAAGGCGGAATACTTGGTCATGGGCGCTGTGCAGCGACAAGGCATTATAGGCAGAGTAATAGGCAACACATCGGAGGCTATTTTAGCGCGAAGTCGCTGTAATATTTTATTGGTTCCTCAGCAAGCAATTGACTGATTAACTGATTAACTGATTAACTGATTAACTGATTAACTGATTCAGGTAACGCCAAACTAACGCACCATGATGGTAAACAAAAAAGGCTTAGCAATGATTGCTAAGCCTTTTAAACGCGCAGTTTAACCGTATAGCTTAACGGTAAAATGCTTCAACTGTGCCTTTAATTGTCATTAATAAAGGTTGGCCGCGACGGTCTAACGCCTTGCCTGCTGGTACTTTTACCCAACCTTCACTGATGCAGTACTCTTCAACATCAAAACGTTCTTTGCCATTAACTTTGATGCCAATGTCATTTTCAAAAACAGCTTCAACATGATGTGGGCTGCGTGGATTAACAGAAAGGCGATCAGGTAAAGCGGGTTGTGAAGTTGTATCGTTCATGAGCATGCTCTGTAGTAATAGAATCTAGCGCTATTGTAGGCAATACAGGCGCTTTGCTCAAGTGCAGCCATCATATACTCATTAATAAATGCAGCAGCAAGAATGTTTAATTCGCAATGCCAGTACCACTTAAGTCCCTAGCCATCGTTTAAAACAGAACTCACCATAAAGGTCACCATAAAATTTCGAAAAAACAGATCATATCAGCGGCTGCTCTATGAAAAACCGCCTTTAATACCCCCGATAAAATCGAATCTAAAATCCGGACTTTCAAGTCACCCTAATCAGCAATTTATAGCGTCTAACTGAATGCACATGAATTCGCGACCACAAAGGTTAACAGCGAGTTAAATTAGTTAAAAAACTTTACATCTTTTTGACTAAATGAGTATTGACATAGAAGTACTAGATGAAGGATATTCTCACCTAGAATTATTGAAGGTAAATCACACTTTAATAACTAAGAATAAATAATGTTTCAGTAGCGTATTGAAACAGCACTCAACTGCTGCTATCGGACAACTATAATAATAATTATTGAAATAATTTTAATTGCCGATAACGCAATATTTACTCATTTTTGGGGACAAGCACATGCTATTTGAAGGTAAGTTAATTTCTGACTGTCCAATCCGTCAAAAAATTCGTGATTTTTATCGTATCGATGAGAACATCGCGGTTGATCATATTCTCCCTCTAGCAGAAATTAACGTTAGCGCCCGAAGTAAGGCTTGGGAACGAGCACGCCAAATGGTGTTGAAAATTCGCCAAGATCAATCAGGCAATGGCGCAATTGATTCCTTACTTAATGAATATTCACTTTCAAGTGAAGAAGGCGTGGTATTGATGTGCTTAGCTGAAGCACTTTTACGCGTACCTGATAAACATACTCAAGATGTACTTATTCGCGACAAAATATCTCAAGGCCATTGGAGTAACCATTTAGGTAGCAGTGACTCATTATTTGTTAATGCTTCTTCATGGGGCTTATTGATCACAGGCTCAGTGGTAGATTATGCAGATAAGCGCACTAAAGATCGCTTTGGATTATTAAAGAAAACCATTGGCCGACTAGGTGAGCCCGTCATTCGAACTTCAATGAACTACGCCATGAAAATCATGGGTAAGCAGTTTGTGATGGGTGAAACTATCGTCGCAGCAACCGAGCGTGCAGCGACAAAAGAACAACAAGGTTACGTGTATTCTTATGACATGCTGGGTGAAGGCGCACGTACTATGGACGATGCAGACCGTTATTTAGCATCATACCAAGACGCCATCGAAGCCATTGGTAAAGTCGCTCAAGCGTCTGGTAAAAATGATCCAAGAAAAGTCCCCGGCATTTCAGTCAAACTTTCTGCTATTCATCCTCGTTACGAGTTTACCCATAAATCACGAGTGATGAACGAAATAGTACCAAAGCTTAAAGCCCTATGTTTGCAGGCCAAAAAGTATAACATTGGCTTGACCGTTGATGCTGAAGAGTCAGAACGATTAGATATCTCACTTGATGTTATTGAAGCCGTGTTTAGCGACGAAGATTTAGCTGGTTGGAATGGCTTTGGTATTGCCTTACAGGCTTACCAAAAGCGCGCTATTTTTGTGGTCGATTGGCTACGTGAGTTAACCGTTCGTGTTGGCCGCAGAATGATGGTGCGTTTAGTAAAAGGTGCCTATTGGGATACCGAAATTAAGAATGCCCAAAAGGACGGTCATAAGCACTTTCCTGTATTCACTCGTAAGTCATCGACCGATGTGTCATTCCATGCCTGTGCCAATAAATTATTAGGCTATAGAGACACTATTTATCCGCAGTTTGCGACTCATAATGCTTATACAGCAGCCACCATTGTAGAACTTGCAGGTGATGATAAAGAAGGCTTTGAGTTCCAGTGCTTGCATGGCATGGGCGATTCACTATATGACCAAATTGTCAGTGGTGAAAATATTCAATGCCGAATTTATGCGCCAGTGGGTCACCATGAAGATCTACTCGCTTATTTGGTTCGCCGTTTATTGGAAAATGGCGCTAACTCTTCATTCGTTAATGCCATTGTTGATGAATCAAAACCGGTTGAGTCGCTGCTTGAAGATCCAGTAGAAAAAACTCAGCGATTAAAAGAGAAGTACAATCAGCAAATTCTTAAGCCTATTGCTTTATATTACAGTGAAGATGGCGAAAACCGTGATAATTCAAAAGGTTTAGACTTAACCAACATCAACGAAATCACACCGTTAAAAGAGTCACTTGATAACTGGTTTACTGGCAAACAAATAAGTGCCAGTGATGTGCCAGAAGGCGCGGTAGCGGTAAAAAACCCAGCCAATCACAATGAAATCATTGGCTATCACCATTTCCACGATAAAGATGCAATGCTGGCGATGATCGACACAGCACAAACCGCATTTGCTTCATGGTCACAAGTGTCAGTCACTGAACGCGCCGCGTTATTAACCCGTATCGCAGATATCCTAGAACGTCATACCGATGAACTGATTGCGTTATGTATTAAAGAAGCCGGTAAAGTTGCCCAAGACGGTATCGATGAAGTGCGTGAAGCCGTCGACTTTTGCCGCTATTACGCTAACCGAGCAATTGAATTAGCTGAAGATGATCGCCTAGAGCCTCGCGGCGTCGTGTTGTGTATTAGCCCTTGGAACTTCCCATTAGCTATCTTCTTAGGACAAGTTGCAGCAGCCATTGCGACCGGTAATACCGTACTAGCAAAATCAGCAGAACAAACCAGCTTAATTGCGCTGCGCGCCATTGAACTGATGAAGTATGTTGGTCTTCCTGCAGGTGTTGTCCAAGCTGTTATTGCCCCAGGTAGCTTAGTCGGTAGTGTTATCTTGCCAGATGAGCGCATTCAAACGGTGATGTTCACAGGTTCAACTGAAACTGGCACTAAGATTTCGCAAATCTTGTCTGAACGTGGCGGCCATCAAGTACCATTGATTGCTGAAACAGGCGGTCAAAATTGTATGATTGTTGATTCTACTGCCTTACCAGAGCAAGTTGTGGATGACGTTATCTCATCGGGCTTCCAGTCTGCAGGTCAGCGTTGTTCGGCGCTTCGCGTATTATTTTTACAAGAAGATATTGCCGATAATGTCATAACTATGCTCAAAGGCGCGCTGGCTGAATTACACGTTGGTAACCCAGAATTCCTCAGTACTGATATTGGCCCTGTCATCGATCAAAAAGCACTGAACGCATTAAACGCCCACAGTGACTACATGAGAGACTATGGTAAGTTGCTTTATCAGTGCGACATATCGACTGAAGTTGCAGACAATGAACACTTCTTCTTTGCGCCGCGCCTTTATGAAATCAATGATATTAGTGTATTAAAGCGCGAAGTATTTGGTCCATGTGTCCATGTGGTTCGCTTTAAGGGCGATGATATAGAAAATGTCATCGATAGCATTAACAGTACTGGTTTTGGCTTAACCATGGGGATACACACCCGAATAGAGCACAGAGCAATCGATCTAGCCCGATTATCACGCGCAGGTAATGTGTATATTAACCGCAATATGATTGGTGCCATTGTCGGTGTACAACCATTTGGTGGCCGTGGTCTTTCAGGAACGGGGCCGAAAGCCGGTGGCCCAAATTATCTAACACGTTTGGTAAAAGAAAAAGCCACCCCTGATGTTGATGATTTTGATCTATTGCCGCCGCAAGCCATTGAAAAAGATTGTGATGAACAATCTATATCCGAAGCAACATTGTTGATGGATAGAGCTAATGAAGTTGAAAAACAGTGGCGTTTAACAGACCTAAATACTCGTACCTCTTGTGTACGTCAGTTACTGGCTAAAATCGCCCATGTTGATATTGTTGATGACTTGGCAGACGATTTAAATTACACCTTAAAGGTGTCTCGTGAACAATTAATTGATATTGAAAAGCGCTTGAAAAAGCCAAAGGTATTGCCTGGACCAACGGGTGAATCTAATATCCTTTACTTGGAAAATCGCGGCAATATTATTTGTTTTGCCGATGAAAACGTCAGCTTCCACTTTTGGGTTCTCTCAATCGTAACCGCACTGGCAACAGGTAATACTGTTATCACCGTAGTGTCTGACTTATTCCATGATGAAGCATTGGTATTTAGAGATAAATTAATCGCCACCGGAGCTGATAAAAATATCTTCCAAGTGGCAAGACATCGCCACTTACCGACGTTATTGGCTCACCCTAAATTATCAGGTGTGGTCATTGATGGTAACTGCGATCGTAAACATTACATCAGTGAGAAATTAGCTGAGCGTCAAGGTGCAATATTACCGGTGATCAGTTCTGAATATTTCGATAACTTGATTCAACGTCTACTGACAGAAAAAACCGTGAGTATTGATATCACCGCATCGGGTGGTAACACATCTCTGATGACATTAGTTGAAGATGATTAATACTCCTCTAAGCAATTTACGCTTAAAAAGCGTAAGTATGTATTAGATATAAACATAAAAAAGCGAACCACACATGGTTCGCTTTTTTAATATGTTAAATACAAGCTAAAAAGATCGGTAAGCAGTTACCGACATAAGCAAGCTTTAAATAACATTAGTTCACTAATCGGCAGCCACAAACGGTATTACTGGGTTGAAACAACACCACTGCAAAATCCTTTGCTTCATCCTGCTCGATAATTTGCACACTAAGATTGTGCATGCCGTCACGAGTCAAATTAAGGTTACTCACATAGGATAAGTATTGATAATGCTTTTGAGCTTAGCCACCTGTAGATAATAGGAGCTAAGTTGAAGTCACTTTTTATATTAATAACTAACAATTACATATGCTAAATACCAGTTTACTTAAAACTTAAGAACTTATTTAGTTTCAACATGTAAAGTTGTAAACATTTTTTTAAGAAGATATTATTGCCGCCATAGACATTGTCAAGATGACAAATGGATGTCATTACAATAAAGGGACTTTAAATGATAAAAATAACAATGATTATTACAGTCATTACTTTGCTTGTTGGTTGTGGAGGTGGTTCAGATAATTCCACTACAACTCCTACAACTCCTACAACTCCTACAACTCCTAGCGTAACCAATAATATTCAAGGGCGTTGGCTATTAAAAATCCCCAATACTACCTGTATTGAATCTTATACTTTTAATAGTGACCTTTCTTCAGAAATCATTTCAAACGAACAAGTTACAACGGGTAATTACCAGTTTGAATCTCAAGTAAAGTCAGGAGATAGACACCCATTAACGATTAATATTAGCTATTCAAACTTATTGCCGGACTGTGAAGGTAATACACAAGAATTAATTGGAAGTAGTTTATCTATTTTTGTTAGTTTTACTGAAAATTACGAAATGCATTGGTATGAAACAGCTGAAAAAACCACAGTTTTAGCTTCATTCATCAAAGAGCCGCAGATTACCCTAAACCAACTTCCCTCAGAGATTAATTATGGAGAATCAATCAGCGTAAAAGTTGAAACAATTCCAGATGTGGGGATCGTTCCAGAATTGCTATATGGTCCTAATGGAATGAAAATTTCTGATGAAGGTGTACTTAATTGGGAAGCTAATTCGATTCCCTTTTCATCAATTCAAGAAATTCACTTCGCCCTTAGTATTCCTGATTATGGCACGACTAAAGAATCATCAATAAAACAAATCTCTGACGTCTCACTAAGTGCCTATTCGAATTTATCAGCCACCGGTAAAAGAGGTGATATTTCAATTGCAAACTTTTTATCTTCAGAAGAGAAACAAATATTACTATTAACGCATAGTAAGCAGGTATCCATATTAGGAAAAAATAGTAACGAGTACACTCAGAAATGGGTATACCCATACAACCTCGACACTATAAAAATAAGTAATTATGACTTTGCAAACGATAACCTTAGCCATGTTATAGCAATGAGTAGCGACAAAATTATATCTATTGATCCAAAAACAAACAAAAAAACTGAAATTGTGGCAATAGATAAGTTTGAGCAAGAAAATATTATTCGCAATAAACAATTCATTGATTTTGCTGTTGATGACTTAGATGAAGATGGTGATGCTGATATTGTTTTACTTGTAGCTTGCACCGATTGCGGCAATGACTCCAATTATGATTTATGGATTTGGGATACGGGAACAGAATCTATAAGTTCACTTTACGATTTAAACTCTCAGGCATTTAGCATATATATAGGTAACATTATCAACTCGAGTTCTAAGCAGATTATTCTAGACAATGGATTAGTGTTTGATAGCGAGCTCAATAAATTAAACTGGTCACACAGTGACTCAGAAGAAACATTGTTTACACTTTCAGATGTAGATGACGATAACATTTCAGAGCTGATAAAATTTAACTCTCAGGATAAGTCACTAGAAATATTAAAGTATGGAGACAACTCACAAGTCTCGAGTTTAGCCTTGGAAAAACCTATATGTAGCTTGCACGCAGTAAGACTAGGTAACGATAGCGGTAAGAGTATTATTACAGGTCCATGTGAAAGTTATGGCAGTAAATTAAATTCTTATTCAAGCATAAATATGGAATTGCAATGGAGCTTGTTCATAAGACACACTAGCAATATTCTAGCTGCAGCTATAGAAGATAATGGAGACGTTGAATTAGTAACATCAGGAAACTCTTCAATTAATACAATTGAATTTAACCCAACCCCACAATATGTCTGGGGTTCAAATTTTTCCAACAATAGTGGAACCTATATTACAGCAGGAACTACGCTAGATAATGATGGTAGCAAGAAAGCAATATTTTATTCACCACTCAATAGTTGGAAACTAAACATTATTTCTGAAAGTGGCAAAATAGATCAAAGTAACTTTTACCATCCTGAAAATGGAATAGCAGGTACAATTCATAATCTTGATATTGTAGATTACAATCTAGATGGAATTTACGAAGCGAATATTCAAATCCAATCCGAGTATGGGCACACTATATTTTCACAAGAGTTGTCATCCGGAGTATTGCTTTGGGAAAAACACTTCAGTCCCGATGAATCTCAAAGTAGTTATATTACTTCAATAAAACTCGATAATGCCGATTTAAATCAAGATGGTTATGCTGATCTTGTCACAGTGCATGGCTATCAAGTCTATGTAGAAGATTTAATTAATCAATCAGTACTTTGGAATTATCAACCTGCAGATTTAATATCATTTGTAGATGCAGGTTTATCTAAAAATGAACAAGACGAATGGGTTGCAGTTGTCACATCCCAAAGACGAAATAATGATAACAGCGTCTTTGGTATTTTAGAGCTATTTGAATATTCAAATAGTATTTTCACTCTTAAAAATTCAAAGCCACTTACCTGTGAAAAGGTCCAGCTTATCAAGCAAGCCAAACAAATAGCTTGTGTCACCCCAAATGGCTCACCTCACGGTAATAAAACAGAGATATTAATACTTGATAGTTCACTAACACAAATCAGTAACTATTTAATTGATGGTGAGGTTTCTAATATTTTACAGCCTATTACATCTCAAAACTTACTCATAAGTAGCTGTGATGAAGGAGAATTTGGTTTGAGTAGTAACCCTAATTGTACACTCTCTATGCGTTCTACCACCTCAGGAAAAATAATATGGCAAACGCCAGCTTTATTAGGCGCTGTATCAAATAACTCTATCGAATATATTCCTGCAACTGATATCTCTAGCTCACGACTGCACTTTGCAACAGAAAATGCTATGTATGTTGTCCACTAACTGACTTATTAGTAAATCATTCCAAAAAGCGAACCTATTGAGGTTCGCTTTTTTAAATTGAATACAAATATTTCGTGAATTGAATTTAAACTTAGAAAATGATTTCTCTTCCTTAAAATACCTTAATGTATATATCGACTAACTTTTTTAAATAAAAAGATATTTTGCACTTTCAGTTTTAGCAAAATGCATGCTTATACAATAATTAATTCACCAATCGGCAGCCACAAACGGTATTACTGGGTTGAAACAACACCACGGCAAAATCCTTTGCTTCATCTTGTTCGATAATTTGCACGCTAAGATTGTGCATGCCGTCACGAGTCAAATTAAGGTTACTCACATAAGATAAGTATTGATAGTGTTTGGGTGGTTGCTGGTTTTCAGCCATTGGGCTTTCTTGCTTGGTATTCACCGAAATATCATAAATCATGTTTTCAGTATCAATATGATTCACCTGCCCTTGCATCGATAGCGTTCCAGCGGAACTACCATCGATATTAAAGTAGCGATAATGCACCTGAGCTTGGCCATCTTTAGATAACATATCAACTAATAGGTAGTGGTTACTGTCCTGCTGGTCATTATTGCGATTAAACAATTCAGAGCTACAACTGAGCATAAAACTCGGAGAGCTTGAAGTTAAACTCGCTATGACCCCAATACTGCTGATCAATAAGGCCAATATGATGATATTAATCACCCAGCGCCATGTTCTAGTCATTGTTAATCTCCCTGCACTGAGTTTGTTGAATTAACCACATATCTCAACTCCTTTTAACCACTCCTGACTGACAAAGCTTTTCGGTTGCCTTAAATCACTGATTTTAAGATTACGAATGACAGATTGGCCAAAATGGTCACCACGCAAGGTCACGTTTAACACTTGCTTGTCATGTGATAGTGATAAATAAACACTTTTCCAGGAGGTGTTAGTGCATTGCGAAAGGCTTTGCTGAAGCTGCATGCCTTGTGCTTGCAATAAAGCATTATTGGTTTTAGTACGAGAATATAAAATCACATCGACAGTTTGACCCGATGCTAGCTTCACAGTGCTAACACTTGCAGGCATGACAGGTAGAGAGTTCGGTTTTGAAAAGCTCATCAACACAATGCCACTAACTAGTAATGACAAAATAAAAATGATGACGATAATAATCAGTTGTTTAAATTTACCTGAAAACCTAGTTTGATCTTTTTTGCGGCTACGGTGGTGTTTTAATAAATAACCCTGCCCTTTGACCGTCTCAATGAGTGTTTCATATTGAGGCCCTAGAAACCCCCGTAATGTAAAGATGGCATGAGCGACTGAAGCATCACTTAACGGCAGTTCCTTGCCATCACCTATTTTTAGCAATGGCTTAGCCACGACCTTGCCTTGGTAATCAATTAATAAGCTCAGTACTTGCAACTCAGCACGTGGAAGGCGCCAAGTTTCACCACTGTCACTATTAACTAATTCACCCTTCACTTCATCAAATCTGCAATGGCCTAATTGCATGGTTGCATCCCAAGAATTGCTCAATATTATTAGTCTAAAACAACCATCAAAAAATTCTGTGATCCTGCGTAATTTCGCTCTTTTCAGTTGCACTTTTGAGGCTGATAACCATGCTACAACAACAAATTGCGACTCAAATCACACAAATTAATAAACTAAATGTAACTTTAGAATCATTAAAACTGGCTTTAATCTTTATTAATCTCATTAATAGCGTGATTTAGTCCTCACTTTTAGCTAACTCAGCTAAAAATCCACCTTTAGTTCTTCTTCAATTTTGAATTTTTATTTGCCAATACCCCCTTATTACAACCACTGTATTTCCCTGCTCTATATCACACTATTAATTCTCTCATTGCTTACATTAGACCCATCGAGCAGCGCTGAGTGATTCAAATAAGAAACCAGCAAACTCGAAGAGATGAATACAAGTACTACTTAAAACAAAACAAGCGCTCAAGCTTGTAGTTAATACATAAGTACTTAGACATAAATAGTTAGACATAAGTACTTAGACATAAAAACTTAGCAGTAACATTAGAAATAGGGTGATTATTATGAGCATAAATAGACGTCAGGCATTAACCCAAATTATTGGTATCAGCACAGTTGCTGCTGGAGCAACCTTAGTAGGCACTTCAGCATTCGCTGCCACTGATGAAGATGGTAATTTCCGTTTAGAACTAGGTGATAAGTTAAAATATGTACCATTAGATGCAATGGCAACAGCCAAGCTAGCCTATGAAACAGGTGGCGGTTGTATGCATCAAGTTTTCCATTCAATCGTCACTAAGCTAGCCGAATCTTCAAGTGTCGATGCTGCAAACTTTGCGTCAATTCCTACTGCATTAGCGGGATACGGTTGGGCTGGGATTGTGGGACAAGGTACTATTTGCGGGAACTTAAACGCAGCAGGTATGTTGATAAATATACTTGATGATATTAACGATCAAAATTCAGCGATTATTGCTGCATCATTCCGTTACTACGAAAGAACAGACTTACCACTATCTTCTGATGAGTTTGTTGCAGGTATTGGCTCTACAGCTGAAAAAAGCGAGGAAGTGGGCAAAACTTCAATAGCTAACAGCCCATTATGCCATTCATCAATCAGTAACTGGTCGGCCATTAATGGTGGTAAACCTTTCGTTGAAAAAGGTGAACGCTGTAAACGTCTGTCTGCCAGTATGGCTTACTACATTGTCGACCTACTTAACCGCGCTTATGAAGCTGAAGATATCTCAATTCTACCAGAAGCAATGGCATCAGAAGAGACTCAAGCTTGTCAAACTTGTCACGGTACAACTGAAACAATGGGCAGCGCAGCCAGTGTTAAAGGCGATTTAGAGTGTCAAACATGTCATACCGGTCATTTTAATTAAGGAGCCCATTATGAATCTTAAATTATTGAGCGTCTTGCTGGCCAGTTCGCTGCTTTTGATGGGTTGTAATGATGATGACGATACTAGTACTGATCCTGTCGATCCACCAGTCGTTGAGCCACCTGTAACAGATCCAGTCGACCCACCAGCGACTGAAGTCATTACTATTAATGATGCAGATACGGTTATTTTAACAGTAGACGAGTACGATGCTAGTTCAGGAGCGTTAACTTTTAGTCTAGATAATGGTGATGAAAAAGCGATAACTGATGCAAGTGACTACAGCATAATGTATTTTGGCTACCCAGATCCTGCGGCGCCATCATCAAATGCCAAAGCATGGAAGCGTTGGCATGTTAGCCAAACGTTTAATTGCGATACCAGCACTGAAGACGCTTGTGCAGGTGTACTTACTGAAACAGAAACAGAAGGACAATATACCTTTAATGCCGTTGACCTTGATCTTGAAAGCAAAGCTGCAGCAGGCGCTGTAGAAGTATTTAAAGTGGCTATTCAAATTCATGGTGAGAAAGCATCTAACGAATTCGAGCTAATTCCCGCAGGAGAATAGCCATCACCCGGCCTGATACCGTCCCCGTAAAAGGCATTAGGCATTCACAGCCGTAGCGGTTTGCTACGGCTTTTTTTGTTTTTTATTAGGGCATTAATTCAATGTAAGATGGTAAACCTAATAAACAATTTCCAGCCTATTTATGCAAGAGTCTTGCTAGCCATCTTTTATGGTGTTTTAAGCTTATTTATTTTGATTTGTGCATGTTTGAGTTGGTACATGTTTTTATCCGCAACTTGAAATAACTCACTAACAGAATGATCTTTACCTTCAGCTACAACATGACCCCATGCAAAGGTGAGCTGAAAACTGATATTTTGGTATTTAATGCTGCAACAATTATCTTCAATGCGATGAATAAAGCGTTGTACTTCAAAGCCTTGTTCAGGTACCGAAAATACTAATACAAACTCATCACCTCCGACTCTTGAAATGATATCAGCGCTGCGAAACTCTTTTGCTAGATTCAACGAAAACTGCGCCAAAATATGATCGCCAGCAAGGTGTCCATGGCTGTCATTAATCTGCTTAAAGTTATTCAAATCGATATAAATGAAACAAAATTTACTATTGGTTTTATTTTTATCATCACGTAAATTACGGAGTTTTTTCTCTAGTCCGTATCGGTTTGATAATTTAGTTAAATGATCTTGTTGAGATTTATCAAAAAAATGCATTCGTGAAACTGTCAGTGCGGTTTGCTCTGTGATGATGTCGAAATAATTAAGCTCAAGTGGCGATAGTTTTACGACTTTTTTGCCAAAGCTGCCAAATGCCATCACGCCTAATGCCTTAGCGTCTACGAACAAGGGGTAATTAACCACAGTGCGTAAATTAAGTTTTGGGGTAACATCGTGATCAGCTTGAGGCTCAACCATTAGATCTTCAGTGTAAAAGATTTTACGTTGACCAAGCATCATTTTGAAAATGGGGTCTGTATTGCAATCAATACGAGGAACGTATCCCGACATGACATCAGCATTTGGGCCAACGCCAGCCACATGATTAATCCAGCCCTTATGTTTAACATCGACGATATATATCCATACATCAGTCAGCCGAAACAATTTATCGGTTTCAATTTGTAAAAAAGCCGCCATGTCCTGAAGAGAACTGACTTTATTTAACCCTTTACTTACCCGCACCAAGGAGTCAAAAAGCTCCGCGTAGCGCTCGTTAGATGTCACACTCATTACTTGTTTCATAGGCTTTGATACTTCAAATCACTTTAGAAAATACTACAACCACTTCCATGGGCTTTTTCTTTCAGTGATAGTTAAATACTTGCTAATGTTAGCTGAAGGTTCCTTCAAACCTTCTTTGCTTATCAAGTTTAACTAATCATTAATTTTATCCTATTTAAAATAGCAGGTAACAGCTACAAATTTATGAAAGTTATAGGAAAATCGAGAGTTAAGTCAAAGTTTTACTAAACTCATTATTTGACCAAATTTGATGTTAAAACGACAAAATAAACTCAATTAACGATGTTGAATTTAATCCTATATTGAACACCTGTTGAAGTGCCATTTAGCCCAATATTGAAACCATAAATTTGATAAAATCCAGTTAAGCTTATTATCACTCTATAATGACGCCAGTAAGTAACAAGTCCATTAAGCGAAGTCAGTAACGTGCGTGCGTTTGAAGTCACTAATGTTTAAAGTCACTAAAAGCATAACTAACCAATATCCCAATTAGAGCGCCATGACTGAAAAAGAATCACTACAGCAAAATTTATTAGCTATCTTAACGGCCCAACGTCAAACAGCGCTCGCGGCAGCAGAAGATGCTCATAATGATGCCACTAATGAGCAAAGTGTTGCCGAAACCCAATATGACACTATCGGATTAGAAGCGGCGTATTTAGCCCATGGACAATCGCAACGGGTGGCTGATATTGAGGTGATGATCAAACGCTTAAACGCTATGGTATTTAAAGATTTCGATGAAGAAGATGAAATTGCCTTAGGTGCTATCATCACCTTACAAGGCGGCATGACCTGTTGGTTAATGCCTGTCTGCGGTGGCATAAAACTCGATGACGGTAAGATAGTCGTAATTACTCCTCAATCACCACTGGGTCAAAAGCTAGATAGTGCAGAAATCGGAGAAAAGCTTGATGATGGCCGCTTGATCTTAGCAATCCGATAATGACAATATCCGCTGATCAAAGTGTTCACTCGAATATATGACATTCAAAACGTGAACATAAATGCAGATATAGGCCTGTAAGATTGAACAGCTTTTATAACATATCTAGCTGATTCTTCATTATGGATTTATACAAGGACAGGTATACTCATTGCTTTATTTCGATGAGACTTTGAAAGCATGTCCTTCAATGGTACTCGATCACTTGCCATCAAAAATTGTGGTTGAAACAAAAAACCTTGCACTAAATCAACATTAATTGATTTGGCAAACTTCAAGTGCTCCTCAGTTTCGATACCTTCCAAAATTGTTAGTTTATTTGTTTGCTTGGCATAGCTTAATAATGCAGTAATTAGGTGGTGATATTGTGGATTTTGTGCTGTTTCTAACCAGTATTTATCAAACTTTAAACAGCTTACTTGGCTCATTAAATCAAGTGACAGCATTGCGTGCGGCGCACCAACATCATCTAAAGCAACAGGTATATGATAATTCACGAGTTCTTTAATAAAACTTGCCGAAAGGTTTGCATCATTAATACAAGTATTCTCAATCATTTCTACGCAAATACTGCATTTTTGGCTTAATACGCCCAGCATTTCATCTGCATTAAACTCAATAGCATGTGGATCTATGTTGACAAACAATACGCCTTCTTCAGGAGCATGTTCAATTTGAAATGATTTAGCGGCTAATTCCACATCACAGAGTAACCCGTTATGTGCATGGAGCTCTTCAAACACAATATTTGGGGCAATGACCGTACCATCTTGAGTGTAAAAACGTGATAGAGCTTCATAACCATAAAGTTCATTCGTATGAGGATTTAGTAGCGGTTGATACTCCGCACTTAAATGAAGTCCCGTCAGTTCAAACATCGTCACTCTTAACTTGTTGGTAATGATAATTATTAACAATAACACTTAATGATGAAAATCGAATAGTGATTTTAAAAAGAAAAGTCTGTAAAAAATGTATTAATGTGATGTTTTACATGTTTTTTTACCGTATATAACACTGACTCATTCGGTTATGTCTTTACCTAACAACCTACTCTCTTAATGACATATACCAAGCTTAGCTACAGCCTTTAGAAGTCTATTTCTCCTTATCTTCACTGCTCAATAACAGTATCAATATCGATGGATGATGAGTTTAAGCTTTTATTTTAAGCTCGATACTTCGCTTGCCATTTAAAAATACTAATCTGCCATTATATGATCTCAGGCAAATTACTCATTGCTAATACTTGTTAGGATCGCCGCAAATTTTCCTGAGTAATAAACATGCAATTAGATTTAAATGGTATGACGCCAAAACAGTTTCTTGAAGAGTATTGGCAAAAGAAACCACTGGTGATCCGTCAAGGCTTTAAACACTTTGAAGATCTGCTTTCACCAGAAGAAATGGCAGGACTTGCTTGTGAAGACGTAGTTGAATCTCGACGTGTTTTCAAACAAAACAATGAATGGCAAGCAGAATTTGGCCCATTTGAATCCTATGAAGAGTTAGGCGAAACAGACTGGACCTTAATTGTTCAAGCGTTGAATAACTGGGTGCCTGAAGCTGAAAACCTGCTCAAGTGTTTTGATTTCATCCCGCGCTGGCGCTTAGATGATGTAATGGTAAGTTACGCCACACCGGGCGGCGGAGTCGGCCCTCATATCGACTTATATGACGTATTCATTTGCCAAGGGTCAGGCAGACGTCGCTGGCGAGTTGGCGATCTTGGACCACACAAAGAATTTGCAGCCCACCCTGCACTACTCCATACCGAAGCATTTGAGCCCATTATTGATGTAGAATTGCTCCCTGGCGATATCTTATATCTGCCACCAGGTTACCCTCATGACGGCGTAACACTTGAGCCTTCAATGAGCTTTTCAGTGGGATATAGAACCGCATCAGCTAAAGATATGGTCAGTGCATTAGCCGATCACATTATCGACAAAGACCTATGTAATGAGCAGATTGCCGATCCTGATCGCAGTTTAAGCAACAATTCAGGCATTGTGAATAACAGTGATTTAGAGCGTATCAAACAACAATTGTTTGCGACTTTAGATGACAAACTCGTCAGTGAATTTAGCGGACGATACTTAACCCAATCTAAATGTGAATTGGATTTACCTGCTGAATGTTTAGGTTTTCAAGTTTTAGATATCACTGAGCAATTAAAGCAGCAACCGCTAGTTAAATTAGGCGGTTTGCGCACATTATACTTTGAAGCAAGTGTTGCTGATGGTGTGCTTTATATCAATGGTGAGCAATTTACCCTTGCTGCAGATATAACAGCCAATAACGAAGCTTTCATTACTTTGTTATGTGATACCCAAGAGCTAACGGTTGAAGACCTTAGCCCATTCTTAAATGATGAACTACTCGTTACACAGCTCACAACGTGGGTTAATGCGGGTTACTGGTACTTTGAAGAAGTAGAGTAATTCATACTTAAGATCGAACTTAATATTGAGTTAGCTATAAGTTTAGAAATCTATCACTATTTAAAATAAAGCTTAAAAAGAAACGCTTCAAATAAATGGTTCAACGGCATACGTCGCTGAACCATTTTTTCTTAATGCCCAAGATACCAATGAAGGAATGAATTAAGCCAGACCAATCTAAAAATGACTTCGATCAGTTAATTTCAAGAATTTTATTCATCTAGACATAAATTAGTCTTGTTCAGTCTTAACAACAGCCAAAAATTAGGTCACAATGAACCTAATATCCATCTAGACGGCTAAAACATGAGAAAATCATTAAAGCAGCGTTCGTCCGATCATCACCGCGGAATCTATTTTATTGGTACGACGCCACCGAAAATCGACACCGACTTTGAGTCGGTAAGCACTATTGCTGATAAATTATTAGCCCGTCTCGACGAAATTAGCTTTGATGGTTTGATCATCTATGACATTCAAGATGAAACCAGTCGTATCGACACCCCAAGACCTTTTCCGTTTAAGGCCACTCATGACTCAGGGACATATGCCCAACTGATTAATCAAAAATCAGCTAAGCCCGTTATCGCATATAAAAGTGTTGCAGGACTTGATGAACAGCAGTTTACTGAGTGGTTATCTCGTGCTTGGTATCAAAACAATGTCAAAGATATTGTTTTAGTGGGTTCACCCTCTGCTCAAGCGACCAGCTCGTTATCTTTAAAAGATGCTTACAGCACATTAGCAGCTCACTCGAAAGATTTTTATCTTGGCGGCGTAGCCATTGCCGAGCGCCATTTAAGTAAAAAGAATGAACATATTCGTCTAATAAATAAATCTAATCAGGGTTGTGAA
The DNA here is from genome assembly GCF_030252245.1 of Shewanella goraebulensis. NCBI lineage: Bacteria > Pseudomonadati > Pseudomonadota > Gammaproteobacteria > Alteromonadales > Shewanellaceae > Shewanella > Shewanella goraebulensis. The sequence goes on along the minus strand of NZ_CP126972.1, from coordinate 1,063,361 downwards.
TATTACATCACTCAAGCGGTGTATAACGCTGAGGCGACGATTGATATGCTGACGAGTTATGCTAAAGAATGTGAACAAAATAATGTTAAACCAAATCGAGTGATCCTAACATTCTCACCATGCGGTAGTGCTAAAACGCTAGAGTTTATCAATTGGCTAGGCGTCTCAGTTCCCGAAGCCACCAGCCAACGAATTTTGTCAGCTGCTGATCCGCTATATGAGTCAATTAAGATTAACCATAGTAATCTGCTGAAAATCTTGGAGGCAGTACTTCCACTCAATATCCCGTTAGGCTTGAATATTGAAAGCTTAACTAACCGTAAAACTGAAATTGATGCTTCTATTTTGATGTACAAACTGCTTAAAGGAACCATGGATCAGGCTTTAGCCCAAAATCAAATTGATCAATTTGTTCAAGGTAATAGTTAACCCTAGTAGTAATGAACAACCTTCCCTATGATGCACCCTCATCATAGGGCCTACATGCCAATGCTTAAGTTCAAATGTTTAATTTCAATTGCTCAATTCCAAGCGTTTAATTCCAAGCGTTCTAATCAAAAAGAGTAAAACCGCTACTTACCACTGGCTATAGCTAAGTCACTTGCTATAACTAAGCCACTTGCTAAAGCTAAAACGCTCGCTATCGCTAGGCCATTCGCTATTTAAACAACAATGTTAGACTTAAAAACTTGAATGATTTCAAAGTTCACTTCAGTATGAAACTGTATTTAAAAGTGGATAAACCGAATGGCACATAAATTTGACCTAAACCTGCTACGTATTTTTTCTGCTGCTTACGAGTCGCAGTCGGTGACGCGGGCTGCTGAACATTTAGATTTAACTCAATCAGCCATCAGTAATGCACTCAATCGATTAAAAGCCAATGTAAATCAAGAGTTGTTTACTCGCACTGGTCGCGGTATTAAACCCACGCAGTTTTCTGATGATTTATATCAACGCCTGCAAAACCCGCTACTTGAAATCGAGAGTATGCTAGAAGGCATTGAACATTTTGATCCCTATTCATCCACTAAAAGGTTTACCATTTATTGTCACGAAGCCATGTTCCACCCGCTCAGAAAAAACCTTGATATCAGCCTCAAGGACTTTGCGCCTTCAGTGACGTTAATGGAACTGCCTTCAAATGAACAAACGATTTATGATGATTTACGTGATGAAAAAGTAGATTTAGTGATTGATATCGGAGAGCCAGAAAGCTGTTTATTTCATTCAGAGCTTATCTTTAAGCAGAGGTTAAATTGTATAACACGGCAAGATCACCCTCGTATTTCGCCAAGTACCATTAACAAAGAAAGCTACTTATTAGAACAACATGCCACCTATGATGTCACTCGGGTAAATCTTAAGTTTGTTGATTGGATAACCGATGAAGTGCTGCCGCAACGAACCATATATAGCGAACATAAATCGCTGCTAGGTATGATTGCATCGGTTTCGTACAGCGATGCTATTGGCGTTGTGCCAGAGTCCCTTGCTCAGCAATATCAACAAGCCTTTAATTTACAACTTCTTGAGTTCCCTTTTGCCACTAAAGATTTCAACTCATACATGATTTCATTGTCAAAAAAGCAAAACAATAAAGCCACACTTTGGTTAAGAAGTATCATATTGTCCACTATCAAGATATCACTATAAATGATATCTGCTATCACCTAGTGCTGTTTTTAAAAATATTATATTTAGTAAAGTATACCCATATCGCGGCTAGGGACGAAGTCGCAACATGATTCAAGGATGGTAATGAGTCAGGGTAATACTATGAAAAAATCTATTATTGCAGTTTCAATTTTATCAATCATCTCTACTGGCGCGATTGCACACAATCACGATGAACATGCAGGCCACGCCCATGAACACGTCACAGCTGGAGCCCTTGCAACAGGTAAAGGTAAACCCGCATCGCAACATACGATTGATGCCAACAAGGCCCTCGCTGAAACACTCAATTTCGAAGATACCCGCGTGTTTGCAGACAACGATCGCGGACTCATTACTCCATTAGATGAAAAAACCAGTACACATCTACGGGATCGTTTCAAAGGCTTACATTCAGGTTTAGAAGCCCATGATTCATCACCAGATTCGGTCAACCCTTCTTTATGGCGTCAGGGCCAAGCTAACTTTTCAGCAGACGGTTTATACCAAGTCACCGACGGCATTTATCAAGTTCGCGGCACCGACTTAGCTTCAACCACTTTTATCAAGTCAGATTCTGGTTGGATTGTTTATGATGTGTTGATGCACGACAAAGCAATGGAAAGCTCATTAGATTTCTTCTTGAAAAATGTACCAGAAGGTGGTGACGAACCCGTCATTGCGATGATTTATTCACACTCTCATGCAGATCATTTTGGTGGCTCACGCGCTGTGCAAAACCGTTTTCCTGATGTGAAAGTTTATGCGCCGCATAACTTTGTAAAAGAAGTGGTCGATGAAAACGTACTTGCAGGTAATGCCATGTCTCGACGCGCCGCTTTCCAATATGGCGCAACCTTAGGCGCTGCCTCACAAACGGGTATTGTTGATGCTGCACTGTCTAATGGTTGGTCACAAGGGCTTGATCATAATATTACCCTCGTAGCGCCCGATGTTACCTTCCCATCTGGTGATGACCAAAAATTTTATGAGTACAAGATTGATGGTGTACCGTTTGTATTTATGGATACCGCAGGCACTGAAGCGCCTTCAGGTAATGTTGCCTACCTGCCAAAGCACAACACCATCTGGACTGGTGAGATGACTTATCAAGGTATGCACAATATCTACACTTTACGCGGCGCAAAAGTGCGCGACTCGCTAAAGTGGTCTAAAGATATCAACTTGATGATCAATGCTTGGGGCAGCGACATAGAAGTATTAATGGGTTCACACTCAGCGCCGCTTTGGGGCAATACCAATATCGTTAGCTTTATGAAAGAGCAGCGTGACAACTATGGCTTTGTTCACAATCAAACACTGCGCTTAGCAAACGAAGGAATGGGCATTCAAGATATCGGTGCAACCATCGATAGTGAACTACCTGAATCATTACGACAGCTTTGGCACACCAATGGCTACCACGGTACCTACAGTCACAATGCTCGCGCTGTTTACAACATGTATTTAGGTTACTTTGACATGAACCCTGCTAACTTAAACCGCTTAACCGTGAATGAAGAAGCGAGACATTTCACTCAAGCATATGGTGGTTGTGAAGCTGGTTATACAACAGCTAAAGCGCAATTTGACGATGGTAACTACCGCTTTGCTGGTGTCATGTTAGACCATATTGTTCGAACTTGTGATGACTATACAGATGCACGTAAATTATTGGCTGATAACTGGGAGCAGCAAGGTTACCAAGCAGAAGGTGCCGGCTGGAGAAACATATTTTTAACTGGCGCACAAGAAGTCCGAGTTGGGACTTTACCAGGCACTCCAAAAACATCTTCACCTGACGTACTTTCAGAGATGACAGTAGAAAACCTGCTTGATTTTATGGCCATTAAAGTTGTCGCTAAAAAAGCAGATGGCCTTGATTTCACTTTGAATATTAATGTGCAGGATATTGGAGAGAAATACTTTGTTGAACTTTCAAATGGTAATTTGAATAACGTGCAAGTTAACGAGTTTAAAACAGCTGATACCACACTTCAGATTAACAAAGCTGATATCAACCAAGTATTACTCGGTCAAACTACTTTAGCCGATTTAATCAAAGCCAATAAGGCTGAGATAAAAGGTAATAGTGAAGTCCTGCAAACACTTGCTGACATCTCAGTTAAATTTGATAGCGCATTTGAAATCGTCCCACGTCCAGCTAAAGGGCAACAGGTCGACGCTGATATCTATCAATAACCACTATTTAATCAATAACCGCTATTTAATCAATAACCGCTATTGAGTCAATAGTCTAATAAACGGCTTTTAAAGGCTTGCAAAATGGTTCAGCAACATCAGTCGCTGAACCATTTTACATCTGTACAACGCTGCAAAAAAAAATCACTCCAAACCTTGTTCTTTAACGATTCTTCCATCCTATTCCCCTTATTGCTATACACGCTTATTTTGCTTGAAGTCATTTGAAACTCCAGGCAATCCATATTTCAACATCGTTCAATAATCAACCACAAACTATTGATTTTATTTATGTTAATTTTTTGTGTTATACGACTAATGTCTGAGACTCAAATCGCTTTTAATGTTAGCTCTACTAACTTGCTTCAGATAAGCTGGCTCTAAATTAGTCGACAACGCGCTTCTAGTGAGTGAACAACAGGAATGATATGAGCAGTAATTCTGAAGCAGTGCATGAACAAAAAAGTGCCGAGTTAAACGATCTGTCCCAACAGAGCCCTCAGCAACAAGAGAGCCAACAGCAGACTTACCAACAACTGCATAAATCCAGCTCTGAGTTTGAAAGCAGAGAAGAATATTTAGAAAATGAATTGAAAATTATGGCGCCGAAACGCTGGCGCCCTAATTTGCCAGTGAAAGATTATCGATTCGAACCAGAAGACTCCATTGCCGCTATGGCGGCAACGATTGGTAAGGTTGTAATGGTAGGTGCTATTGCTACCACTTTTGCTACTTCTCTTGGTCTTAACGAAAGCTTTATCTTAGAAAATGTCCGTTATGAGCTGATCATTGCCGCCTTCTTTATCGTCATTTTTTCAGGTTTTTTACTCCCAACGGCAAACTTAGCTGGAACGCATGGCCCACTAATCCCGATGATCCCCATTGTGGTCGCTGCAGGTGGTCACCCAATGGCATTTGGTCTGCTTATTGGCGCACTTGGGTTGATACTCGCTATTAGCAAAGGCGGCAGTATGCTAGCAAACCTCACCAGTAAAGGGGTTTGTGGAGGACTGCTGCTATATCTCGGATTTGTCGGCACGGCCTCGCAAGTGAATAAACTCATTGCATGGGCAAATGATATTGGCATGTCTCATATCGCTTTCATTGTGATTTTCTGCACCATAATATTATATGCATTACTTGAACATTGGCGTAAGCGCTGGTTAGCCGTGCCGCTAAGCTGCCTACTCGGCGGTACACTGGCATTTGCTCTGGGAGCACCATTTGAATTTCATACAGCTCCAGGTTTACCCAATATGAACCCTATGTATTGGTGGGGTGAAGATACTGGCTGGATGCTAGGTTTACCGACCTTAGAAAGCTTTATGGTAGTACTGCCATTTGCCATTCTAGCCGTGGCCATGTGGTCGCCAGACTTTTTAGGTCATCAAGTTTTTCAAAAGATTAATTACCCTGAACGTACTGAAAAAGTACACATGAACATTGACGACACCATGACCACAGCATCAATTCGTCAAACTATCGGCTCTATTATGGGGGGAGCGAACTTTACCTCATCTTGGGGCACATATATTGTACCAGCAGCAATTGCAAAGCGCCCTATTCCAGCTGGTGCATTACTCACTGCATTGTTTTGCGTTATCGCGGCACTTTGGGGTTACCCGATGGATTTAGCCATATGGGAGCCAGTACTGTGTGTGGCATTAGTGGTTGGGGTATTTATCCCTTTACTTGAAGCAGGTATGGAAATGACCCGTGAAGGTAAAACCACACAGTCAGCCGCTATTGTGGTGTTTTCATCGGTATTAGTTAATCCTGCATTTGGTTGGTCATTGACTATGTTGCTAGATAACCTTGGCTTAATTGGCTGTAAAGAACGTAGCTCCAAGTTAACCAGAATGAACCGCTGGATTGTGCCAAGCATTATGTTTGTGGTACTCACAGGAGTGATGGCGGCGGTAGGGATTTTACCGGGTATCCCGCCACTGATTTCGGGTTTGAAGTAGTTTACCAGTATGTGACATATTACCTATACATTAAAAATCTTAGAAGATTAAAAGGCTATTAAAGGCTGCGAGTAGTTTGTACAAAAATAGTTTGAATCTAAGGTTTTAACTTATGTTAATTTAAAGTTTAATTTAATCTTTAAATCGAGTAGATTATCCCAACACAAATGGGAGTAACAGACACATTATAATAAAAAGGATTTTCGTTTGAGTATTATTGAACAGTATTTAGAACAAGCAAAATCACTGTATATATCTAAAAATTATTCACCTGCAAAAATGTATGCACGTAAAGTTATCAAACGCGATAAAAATCATGTTGAAGCGATCACTTTATTAGGTCTTATCCATTTAGATTTAGAGCAATATATTGAAGCAGAAAGTTATTATATTGAGGCTTCATCTATTGCACCTAATTCAATTTCCACTTTATCAGGTTTACTATCGATTGCAGAAGTAAAGCAAGATTTTTTCTTAGCTAAAAAATACTTAAACAAACTCATAGAGCTACAACCCCTTGTTGGCGAACATAGATATAAACTAGGAATGGTCACTGTCAAATTAGGCGACGTTGCAATAGCTGAACAATGTTTTAAATGGTGTATCGAAAATGAATTTTCATCCCCTACTGTTCAGCTTAACTTAGGCCATATATACAAGGCGAAAGGAGAAACAGATCGAGCAGCTGATTTTTATCATCAATACCTTCAACTAAGTCCAAACCAAGCCGGTGTTGGATACTGGAGCTTAGCAGACTTAAAACAATATAAATTTAGCAATAGTGATTTGGCTCTATTACAGGAACATGCTCGAAATGATTCGCTAAATAAACAAAATCAAGCATTAGTATATTTTGCACTTTGTAAAGCTTATGAGCAGTTTAACCAATTAGATAAAGCTTGCGAGTCTATGTTATTCGCCAATAAGATTATGGCTATCTACCGCCCTTTTAAACAACCTTTATTTGCAAAAATTGTATTATCTTTACTTGGCCATACACCATCACCAAACATAAATAATCTACCAACTCCGAATCAAACTCCAATTTTTATTATTGGAATGCCCCGTTCGGGAACCACTTTGGTGGAACAAATATTAGCCAGCCACACAGAGGTAGGCGCAACTGATGAACTTCCCTTTATGGAACGTTTTGCTCTAAAAATGGATATGAATGGAGGTTACCAATCTCAGTTAAGTCAATTATCAAATATTGATGCGATTCAACTTCGCGAACAATATTTAACTGAAGTAAACAAATACTTTATTGAATCCCCAAGTTACTTCATTGATAAGAACCCTAATAATTTTTTACATATTGGCTTAATAAAAACTTTGTTTCCCAATGCAAAGATCATAAATGTTATCCGCAATGCTGTAGACAACGGTCTTAGCGTATTTAAGCAGTACTTTAGCTTAGGGCATGAATATTCTTATTCGTTTGACCATATAGAAAGTTATTGGCAGCACTACTTAGATTTAATGGCACATTGGGACAAGCTCTACCCCGATGAAATACAACATATTTGCTTTGAGAAATTAGTGCTTGAACCTGATACACAAATTCAGCAAATTTTAGATTACTGTGGTTTATCGACTCAAGCTAAATGTTTTACTTTTTATGAATCAGAACGCGCTGTGTTAACGCCAAGTGCCAGTCAGGTCAAACAACCAATGAACCCTAATGCAATAGGGCAAGCAGAAAAATATCAACCCTATATTAAACCTGAAGTTGCCAGGCTTAAGGCTATTGCCCAACAAGCATCCAAACAATTTTTTAGTTACTAAAAAAGCACCCATGGGGTGCTTTAAAATTCAGGAGTAGTCAACATCCACTAAATGTGGCTAATTCATTTTGCCATGACAAGTTTTATACCGTTTACCACTTCCACAAGGGCAGGGACTATTTCGAGTTTGAGGTGCAGCAATTGAATTACTCTTATTAACTAAATCAGTTTCAGTTGTTTTTATAGGAGGGGTTTTCTTCTGTGAATTACGTGTTATTTCATTAGAAGGTTTATGCTGTTCACTTAAATCGATATTCATACAAGCAACAATGACTAATTGTTCAAATGCTTTTATCACAGAGCCAGAATAGATTAACTGCAACGATTTGCCTAACTCTATAGCTTTTTGCATAACTTGTTGTCGTAATGCATGATAATGTGTCCAACCTTCTCTATTACTCTGATATTGTAGCCAAAGTACACGCCAATCGGCTACAAAGTCACCCAGTAACAATGAAAATGCCAGCACTTGTTCTTGAGTGTTTTCTGTATTTAACTCGGTCTCTTTCAATAATTCACTACATAAATACTCAACTTCAGAGACAGGCATAATCACAGGTGCATTAAACTTTTCAGTATTAAAGTGACTATTTACACTATCATTGAACTCGACAATTTGAGCATTAAATAACTTTTTACTCTCATCCGATATTGAATAAGATTCCTGAAAAATAGTTCGCCAAAATTTGCTTGAACCAGCAAGATCTACCACTAAGTGAACACGGAAATCCTCACTATTATTCTCCACCTTATGAAGCTTCCATGAATCAAAAATCCAACACTCACCGGCGCCCATGTGAACTTGTTTATCATGACAAAAAAACTTAACTTTAGTGTTTGTAGTAATAGGGATATGTACCCTTACCCGCTTGTACCAATGATAATTAATATCTGAATGTAAGGGGACTTGTGCACCCGGAGCTAAACGCATCAATCTTGAACGGCTGAGAACTTCACCAAAAGAGGATAATATTTGCTTAATATAAGGGCATTTATCGAGTGCAGAAGTCGGCTTCATGGGTCCTTTAAAGTCATTATTAAATTCGCCATTTACTGAAATCAACGGTATCGCTGAGTTTCCAGGAAAACCTTCGTGATGACTAAACCAATCTGAATCAGAAAATTGCTCAATTTCTTCAATCAACCTATTAATATCAAAAAGGTAAGGTAATTGATAAAACTCATGAGGTAACTTCATAATAATTCTCTCTGCAATTTAGCGCAACGCACCATGACATTGTTTGAATCGTTTACCTGAGCCACAAGGGCAAAGACTGTTTCGAGTCACATTCTTGTAATTAGTATCTTTTTTATCATTCAATGCTCCCGATTCCTTGACAATTCCAGTCGCAGATTCACCCATTTCATGATAATGCCATTCGCTATCAAATACAGGGAGACCATGTTTTCCTAAGCATTGGTTAATTTTACAAATTGTTGTTTCAATACTAGGCCAAACTTTTTTAATCTCACTGTAGTTTGCAAGCCATTTGTCCGCTTTTGGTGCAGAGATGGTGTAGCGAGAATGAGGTAAGGCTTGACTGCATATTTGGGCTAACTCTTCGGTAAACTCGATGCCGCTAAAATGGCATAAACGTTCAATAGTTTTTTCAGTTTGATTAACCAGTTGTTCATAAGACACCATACACCAGCGTGCACTGTTTATCTTTTTAAGGGAGTTAATAATGGCATTATTAGCCTCTTGCCATTGAAATGCAGCAATAGATTCTAAAGTCTCACCGTTCAATGTTTGCCACTTTTCAGGTAACAATAAAGACCAATTACGTTTATTCCATCCTGGAAGGTTGGGGTAAGTTACAAACTTATTGGATTGCCAAGCTTGCATAATACTACTGATATTTTCTTTAGGGTCTCTAACAAGATAGATAAATAGTGCGTCAGGGAATAAAACATTGAGAAAATCAACTCTTAAACTATTCTTTGGTGTCTTTTCGAGGAAGCGAAAAATAGTACCCGCCATTGAATTAGCTCTCTGCCCCTCACTATCCAGCATTTCATCACTAAAGCGCTGCAATAAGTGCTGCCGTAAATTAATATCAATATCTTGTTGATTTAGTGCATTAGAACTAAACCCACGATATGCAATATTCAGACTTGGAATTTTTTCAATTAGTGCATGACTCTCACCACCAATAGTCATTAATGCATTATTTTTCGAAAGAACTTCGAATAGCAAAGTACTTCCAGATCGAGGAGCAGATAAAATAATGATTGGTCTATCAAAATGATACATAGCTGATAATGTTATTGTTATGTTTATTTTTATATCATACCCAGACTAAGAACTCATGGCTACCTTATCAATATGGTATTCCTGAAGAACCGAGTTGATATGTAATAAAGCTAGAGTTCTGAAAAAACTGAATGACACGATATTGCCAAGCATTTTGTTTGTGGTACTCACAGGAGTGATGGCGGCGGTAGGGATTTTACCGGGTATCCCGCCACTGATTTCGGGTTTGAAGTAATGACTGTGAATCTATAATAGTTTTTAATCTTGCAGTTTATAAGCACATACAAAAATGGTTCAACGATATTATTCGTTGAACCATTTTTTTAATAGCTAGTGTAAAAAGCTCAAAGGTTTCACTTCTAATAAAATTGCCTATGAATAAGGCCTACTAACTGTAAATCACTGATTAAAAGGAATACTACCTTTAGTTATGTTTTAACAGTAATCGCTGACACAGTTTGACAAAATCTGATGAAGTGACAATCCCTAGCACTTTGTTTTGCTCATCAACTACAGGTAAGCATCCTAACTTATTATCAATAAAGTATTGCACGACGATCGTTAGAGGCTCATCTAAACCTAACTTTTGCACTTGGGTTTCCATAATATCGGCAATTGGCGTGTAACGCTCTTTTCTGTCTAATGCCCCTTGGCCATATTTATTGAGCATAGTTAACACACTGGCAATCATTTTTTTATGAGTCAACATCCCAATCAGTTGGCCATCGGTTTCAGAAATAACTGGAAGGTGGCGTACATTACGGCTTTGCATCAATTGATGGGCATCTTTTAAGCTTGCTTCATCGCTGATACAAACGGGATTTTGAGTCATAATATCGTGCACTTTCATCTTAATATTCCTTTATTAATCATTCATCCACATTAGCCAAACTCTGGATGAATGGCTAGCAATTTAACCCGCTGTTCATTAATAGCTTACAAACAAAAAAGCCCTAATCGTATTGATTAAGGCTTTAGTGTTTTGGGCGGCTTAACACTATGATGCTTAAAATAGCTTGGCTTATATTAACTTACCTTTGCTTGGATTCTATAAGCATGCAGTAAAGGCTCGGTATAGCCAGATGGCTGAGCTTTACCTTTAAAAATTAAATCACACGCGGCTTTAAAGGCTATGCCGTCAAAGTTAGGCGCCATATTAATGTATTCAGCATCCCCTGCGTTTTGAGTATCAACGACAACAGCCATCTTTTTCAGCGCAGCTAATACTTCTTCTTCACTGCATAAACCATGCTCTAACCAGTTGGTTAAATATTGCGACGAAATCCGCAATGTGGCTCGGTCTTCCATCAAGCCCACGTTATTAATATCTGGTACTTTTGAACAGCCAACACCTTGGTCAATCCAGCGCACCACATAACCTAAAATACCTTGGGCATTATTTTCTAACTCAAAGGTAATTTGTTCCTTAGTGAGAGTGGTCGCTTCATCAAGTAAAGGAATCGTCAGTAAGTCATCAATGCTAGCGCGTTGACGTTGTTTAATCTGTTGCTGAACCTCTGCCACATTAATTTGATGGTAGTGAGTCGAGTGCAGGACTGCGCCATTTGGTGAAGGTACCCATGCAGTATTGGCTCCCGCTTTAGGATGAGCCACTTTTTGCTCAAGCATCGCTGCCATTTCATCCGGCATTGGCCACATGCCTTTACCGATTTGAGAGCGCCCTTGTAAGCCACATTCAAGTCCAATATCGACATTCCAATCTTCGTAAGCGGCAATCCACTTTTGCTGTTTCATTACCGACTTTGGTACAAAGGCGCCTGCTAACATTGAGGTATGCAGTTCATCTCCCGTGCGGTCAAGAAAACCAGTATTAATAAATACCACACGTTCTTTGGCAACTCTGATGCACTCTTTTAAGTTAAGAGTGGTTCGTCGCTCCTCATCCATAATCCCCACTTTAATGGTATTACGGGGCAAGTTGAGCACATCTTCTATCTTAGTGAATAACTCACAAGTAAATTGCACTTCTTCGGGGCCATGCATTTTCGGTTTTACAATATTCACCGAACCTTTACGGCTATTACTGCGACCATTATTATTGCCTTTGAGATCATGCATCGCCGCAAGCACAGTGATCATGCCATCAAGTATTCCTTCTGGCACTTCATTGCTGTCTTTATCTAATACAGCATTAATCGTCATCAAGTGACCAACATTACGTATAAACAGTAAACTTCGGCCGGGTAAAATCACCGATTTATCAGTAGCATTCGGTGCACTGTAAACACGATCGTCATTCAATTCTCTGACGATTTGTTTGCCACCCTTACTCAGTGAAGCCGATAAGTTACCTTGCATTAAGCCTAACCAGTTACGGTAAACTTCCACTTTATCTTCAGCATCAACAGCTGCGACAGAATCTTCACAATCCATAATGGTGGTAACTGCAGCTTCAACTAATAAGTCTTTTACACCTGCTTTATCAGTACTACCAATGACACTGCTAGGATCGATTTGAACCTCAATATGTAGAGCATTATTTACAAGTAATATGGCACTCGGCGCATCAGTAGTGCCTTGAAAACCAACAAACTTTTCAGCTTGCGTTAACGTGGTGATTTCGCCATTGGTTAACGTCATAGTTAACACACCAGCTTCAACGCAGTAACGTTTCACATCTGCATGGCTACCGGTAACTAATGGCGCTGCGTTATCTAAGTGCTGTTTGGCAAATGCGATGACTTTAGCGCCGCGAACTGGGTTGTATTGCTTAGTGAGCTCTGCACCGCCCTCTTCTGATATCGCGTCGGTGCCATAAAGTGCATCATATAAACTGCCCCAACGCGCATTAGCAGCATTAAGTGCAAATCGGGCATTTTTAACTGGCACCACAAGTTGTGGCCCAGCTTGCATGGCTATTTCATGATCAACATTTTCAGTGCTAACGTCAAAAGGATCGCCCTCAGGAACGAGGTAACCTATTTCGCTGAGAAAGGCTTTGTATTGCGCTGGATTAGCATCTTGAGCAGGGTTATCGATATGCCATTGGTCAATTTGATGCTGTAGGCGTTCTCTTTTTTCTAGCAGCTTGATATTCAGTGGAGAAAATTCGGTAACGACATCTTCCAATTTAGCCCAGAACTCTGCTGAATCAATCCCTGTCTTGGGGCAAATTTCACTATCAACCAATTGCCACAACTCTTCAGCTATTTGTAAGCCACCTACTTTAATACGTGCTGTCATTTAATATCCCTACCTATAATTCCAGTGCGTTAACGGTAAAATCCGGGGTAAATAAAACCCCAAACTGATTTCAATTTTCTTAGCTTACCGTTAATTCGAAGCAAGACATTACTCTATATCAAACTCCACTTATTTATCCAATTTATACTTATTATCATCACTATTCACACAAAATATGACAAAGTGATGTTTTTTGGTTAATTTACTACGTATAGGTAACTAAAAATCAAAATATCAATAAACTTAAACTCCACCCCGATTGATCTCATCAGCCGTTTTAGTGATCAATTGACGCATCCATTTATGGGCAGGATTATGCTGTAGTAAAGGACTCCAAGCCATTGTGAGTGCAATAGGTTGAATGATAAATGGTGGCGGAACGATACTGACACGGTCATTATTTTCATGTTGACGGGCCATCTTACTTGGTATGGTTGCGATCAAATCTTGTTGTTCAGCCAACAAACAAGCTGCTTGATAGTGGCGCGTAAAAATGGTGATTTGACGTTTTACTCCTATTCGAGTTAACGCCTCATCCACCCAACCTAAGCGCTGCACATCATCAGGGTCCATCCCCACGCCAACGCCCATACCTGTTTTACTCACCCACACGTGCTTAGCTTGCAAATAACTGTCTAATGAAAACTTATCCAAGACAGGATTAGTCTTACTAATCAAACAACTAAAGTCATCATTCCATAACACTTTTTGATGAAATGACTGAGGAATACTGTCAAAACGGTTAATTACCATATCGACTCTTCCTTGTTCTACATCAGGGAAACTGACATCACTTGGGGTCATGATATCTAAAATGATGTTTGGCGCTTCAGTACGAAGCTTTGCAATTAGCGGTGGAATTAACGTCGCTTCAGCATAATCACTTGCCATGACACGGAAGACTTGTTCACTTTCTATTGCATTAAACTTGGCGCGTGGCTGTACGGCTTTTTCCAATCCAATAATCAATTCACTTATCGTGGGTTGCAATTCTTGCGCGCGTTCTGTTGGTGTCATGCCCTGACTGGTTCTGATCAGTAACGGATCATCAAACAAAGTTCTTAAGCGTTTTAGGCCATTACTCATTGCAGGTTGGCTGATCCCTAGTTGATCAGCTGCTTTAGTAACATTCCTTTCACGCAGTAAAACGTCTAAATACACAAGGAGGTTCAAGTCGATACGAGATACATTCATACTGTGAATACCGAAAATAGTAACTATAAATTAGACTTATTTAACCAAATCTAACTATTATTTTCAACGTAATCAATTGCCGCTAATCTATTTGTTAAAGGGATATACACATGACTAACTACAGAAGTAATATCGATGAAGCTGCTACCTTGATTAATTCGGAAGGTAGTGCATGGAATGCCATCAACCCAGAGTCAGTCGCTCGTATGCGTCTACAAAATCGCTTTAAGACCGGGTTAGACATCGCAAAGTACACTGCTAAGATTATGCGTGAAGACATGGATAACTACGACAAAGACTCGTCGCAGTATACTCAGTCTCTAGGTTGCTGGCATGGTTTTATTGGCCAACAGAAAATGATCTCTATTAAGAAGCACCTGTTAACGACCAAACGTCGTTACCTTTACCTTTCAGGTTGGATGGTTGCAGCACTTCGTAGTGAATTCGGTCCGTTGCCTGACCAATCAATGCATGAAAAGACCTCTGTCGCTTCACTGATTAAAGAACTATACACTTTCCTTCGTCAAGCAGATGCCCGTGAACTCGGTGGTTTGTTCCGTGAGTTAGATACTGCTGCAGAAGCTGATAAAGCGGCGATTCAAGATAAGATTGATAACTTCGAAACCCACGTTGTACCGATTATTGCCGATATCGATGCAGGTTTTGGTAACGAAGAAGCCACTTACTTGATGGCGAAACAAATGATTGAAGCAGGTGCTTGTTGTATTCAATTAGAAAACCAAGTTTCTGACGTTAAACAATGTGGACACCAAGACGGTAAAGTCACCGTGCCACATGTTGAATTTTTAGCAAAAATCAATGCTGTTCGTTATGCATTCTTAGAGCTTGGTATTGATGACGGCGTTATTGTTGCTCGTACCGATTCATTAGGTGCTGGTCTTACCCAAAAGATTGCTGTGACTAATGAAGCAGGCGATTTAGGTGAACAATACAACTCATTCTTAGAAGTTGAAGCTGTTGATACCGCTAATCTAAATAACGGTGATGTAGTATTCCAGCAAGACGGGCAGCTTGTTAAACCAGCTCGTCTTCCAAATGGTTTATTTAAGTTCCGTGCAGGTACTGGTGAAGAACGTTGTGTGCTTGATTGTATTACTTCATTGCAAAATGGCGCTGACTTATTGTGGATTGAAACAGAAAAGCCACATGTATCTCAAATTGGCGGTATGGTGAACGAAATCCGTAAAGTTATCCCAAATGCCAAGCTTGTTTACAACAACTCGCCATCGTTTAACTGGACGCTTAACTTCCGTCAGCAAGTATTTGATGCAATGCAAGAAGCTGGGCAAGACGTATCAGCTTACGACCGTAACCAGTTAATGAGCGTTGATTACGATAATACTGACCTTGCTGTACAAGCTGATGAAAAAATCCGTACTTTCCAAGCTGATGCAGCGCGTGAAGCGGGTATTTTCCATCATCTTATTACATTGCCGACTTACCATACTGCAGCCCTATCAACTGATAACTTGGCTAAAGAGTACTTCGGTGACCAAGGCATGTTGGGTTATGTTGCTAATGTTCAACGTAAGGAAATCCGTCAAGGTATCGCCTGTGTTAAACATCAAAACATGGCTGGTTCTGATATGGGTGATGCACATAAAGAGTACTTCTCTGGTGACCAAGCCCTTAAGGCATCAGGTAAAGACAACACGATGAACCAGTTTTAACCAATCGTACTTTGCTTACTGATGTGTTGAACTGAAATAACATTCAACGTTAATGAAAAGCCTGCTAATTAGCAGGCTTTTTTACATTCAATGTGTTCAGTGTTCCGACAATTGCGTCGATGGCGATTCTCGAGTTAGTCCTAGTAGCGTTACTGCCGATAGTAAGACAAAAAAGCCGCTGCTTTTGGCCACGGAGTTGACTGGTGTCAAACTCCTTATTTCGAGCTAAGCAAAAAGTAGCGGCTGATGCAGTCTTACTGAGGTTAAGTAGCTACTTAACCTATAAGTTAGAACTGATACTTAACACTCGCAGTGAAATTAAGCGGCTCGCCCGGCATGGTCCACAGCTTATGATATGAGCTTTCAAAATACTGTTCATCAAATAAGTTGTTCACATCAAGCATGACGCTGAATTTACTGGTGAGATTTACCGCTGCTGATAAGTTCACTAACGTATATGCTGGCAAAATATAATCAGGATCGGTTGTCTCACCTAGACGATCACCAACGTAATTCACAGTGGCGCCGAAGTAAGCTTCTTTACCCATAATATCTGTGTAATGTCTTAATGCGATATGCCCCACATGCTCAGCGACGTTGATTAAGCGCGAGCCTTTAGGAATTGGTACGCCCCAGTCATTATCAATCAAGTCTTTTGCCGTTCTTGCATCGGTATAAGCATAAGCTAAGTCAATACTCGTATCAGCGGTTAGCTGAGTACTAAGCTGAAATTCAACCCCTTGGCTTTCAACTTCACCTAAAGTCGCTGATAGTCCAGTGTCAGGCTCAGCGGTTAACATGTTGGTTTTACTTGCATCAAAAATCGCTAAGTTACCAGAAAACCTATCAGCAACATTTTGCCATTTAAGACCGACTTCAAAAGATTTAGTCGTTTCAGGGTCAAATGCATTTCTGTCTGAATCAAGCCCTGGGTTAGGACGGAACCCTTCCGCATAACTCGTATATACATTGATATTATCAGCTAATTCATAAACTAAACCAAAACGAGATGATACCTCAGTATGTTCTTGCTCTTGTGATTCATTATCAAGTTTATTGAATATTTTTTGATTGAATTGATCAACCCTGAAGCCAACTAAAAGCTTGGTTCTATCAGTTAATTCAATCAAGTCTTGTGCATATAAACCAAGCCCTTCTTGCTCCTCAGAGGTTAACGTCGTTGGCGACGTTTCAGGTTGTTCCATGGTGTAGTCAGGGTTATTGGGATCGATTGCATAAGTTGTGTCACCTGATCCCCATGCCGTTCTCCATACTCTGTAATCAGTGTCTAATTGGTAGTTATAGTAATCTACCCCAACCAATAGATTATTTTTAAAGCCACCAAGTGTTACGTCACCACTGATTTCAAATCGTGCAGACAAGTCTTGAGCTTGATAATCACGCTCTCTTCGTTGTCTTGATAACAAATCAGGGTTTGTATAAATCAGCTGACGGCCATCAGATAGCTCAGCATCTGAAGACTGGCCTTTAAAAGACGAGTCTCTATAAGCTAAGCCTGTTAATAAGTGCCAATGATCATTTAACTGATGATTTAATACTAATTGATGGCCAAGAGCCTCAACCGTGTGTGCCCCATCTCGGGGATCACCATAGAAAGCAGAAGTATCGACTGAATCAAAGTCGTTATCTAATACATAGACACCACGATCTAATGGTTTCTTCTGGTTAAGAATTTCCATTTCATAACTTAAACTCGTCGTATTAGAAATGTTCCACAACAAAGAAGGGCTTAAGTTTAAACTTTCAACATCAACATGATCTCTAAAGGTATCAGAATCCTCATAGAAGCCGTTGATGCGGTAAGCAACATTGTCAGTCAGCCCTTTAGTGTGGTCAAACTCGACTTGTTTGGTATCGAAGTTACCTAAAGTGCCTTGAATATAGCCTTGCTCTTCAAACTGCGGCTTTTTAGTAATGATATTGACGGTACCACCCGGCTCACCTTGTCCATACAGTGCCGAACCAGGTCCTTTCATTACTTCAATCGTTTCAATATTGGCCGTATTGCGATTACCGTTATAACCGCGAGAGTTAAAGCCGTTAACTAAGTAACCTGTTGGGTTATTCTCATCCCCAGAAAAACCACGAATAGCAAAGCTATCAAACATGCCGCCTGAGTTATTCTGTCTAACGATACTCGGAGAATAATCCAAGGCATCCATAAAACGCGTAATACCTTCATTTTTGATGGTATCAGCATTAATCCGATCAACTGCTTGTGGAGTGTCAATCAACGGCACATTGCCTCGGTATGGCTGCCAATGCCTGCGTACCTCAATGCGTTCAATATCATCACTATTTTCAGACGTTTGCTCAATAATATCTTGTGCTAATGCGCCATTAGAAATGACAATTAACGAACATAAAAGGTGCTTCTTCACGTACTTTTCTCTTATATAGGGAACCAATTTTCGCGCTATGTTACAACATATCATTTACTACAGTCAAAGATACATTAATGACTCCCTACAATGTAGTCACAGTAGCAAGCAGCGACAGTCAATCAATAAAGGATTAGTGATTGATTTTATAAATTAAAAACCTGGTAGATGAATCAACAAGAAATAACACCAAACTGAAGAAGCTTTGTTCTAACAGATTCAATAAAAACATGCGCAATGTAAAAATTGTCTCAAGCGCTGCTTTCTTAACGGCTTAGATTAAATCCTTTTTGTGCGCATGTGAGCAAACTACCCACTCTATTGTTAATCAACATTCAAAAATCAAAATGTAAATGAACCCACTTAACTAATTATTACAGGATAATGTTACAGGATAATTTTTTGTTGATTTTTCATCCTGCTAATTACTATATTAAATAGCGATGTAACCGCTTTCATTTTAATGGTGAGTAGAAAATATGAAATTTCTTTTTGTTTTATTTTTAGCCCTATTCTCCTTGGCTGCCTGTCAAAGTCCAAGGCAAATTTCTACCACAATTAAAGAGCAAACATCGATTAATCATTCAGCCATGTCTGTTGATAAAACCAAGAAAATATCTAGGGAAAGTTACGCTGAGAAGCTTTATGGCTTTTGGCTTGGACAATCTATCGCCAATTGGACAGGTCTGGTGACTGAAATGGACAAAATTGGTGATATTGGCGATCTAAAAACAGGCAAATTTTACACTCGAGATGATTGGGGAATGCCAGATCAACCAAGTATTTGGGGACAAGGAGTGCCTAGCGACTTATCAACAAACATTGATTTTGTTTTCCGAAACCCAGTAGAAGTATGGGGCTCTGATGACGATACTGACATTGAATATATGTATCAATATCTACTAGCAAGCAAAAACACAAGCATGCTCACTCCAGAACAAATTCGAGAGGGTTGGTTAAAACATATTAGGCATGATGAAGAAAACTACTTATGGGTTTCTAACCAACGAGCTTTTGATCTGATGAATCAAGGTATGTTGCCACCGGAAACGGGAAAACCCACAAATAATGAACACTTTGACATGATAGATGCTCAGCTAACCACTGAGATATTTGGAATTTTCGCTCCGACTAGGCCAGACATTGCACTAAAAATAGCTGAGTTACCTATCAAAACCACAGCAAGAGAAGATGCTGAATACATAGCTAAGTTTTATGTTGTGATGCATTCTCTGGCTTCATCTGTAGACGACACTATCCCAATTAAAGAACAAATGACATGGATGGCAACTCAAGCTCGACAAGTGTTGCCTAATACTTCCTATGCAGCAGCTATGTACGATTACGTCACCCAATTACATAACTCCGGCATTCCTTGGGAACAAGCAAGAGATTTAATATATCAGCGTTACCAAGTTAATCAGCAAGATGGCTATGATATAACGTCCCGAAAGCTCTATTGTAATGGCTGTTTTGCTGCGGGAATTAACTTTGCTGCCAGTATCATCAGTTTGCATTATGGTGAAGGAGATATAAAAGAGACCATCAAAATTGGCTCATTGGCAGGCTGGGATTCAGATAACCCAACCGCAACATGGGGAGGGCTAATCGGCTTTATGATCGGTAAAGGTGGAGTAGAAAAGGCCTTTGATAGGAAGATTGCAAATCAGTTTAATATCCACCGCACTCGGCAAAACTTTCCAAATGAAGGCATTGACACCTTTGAAAACATGGCAGAAACAGGCCTTCAAGTAGTCGATAATGTAGTTACTCAAATGATGGGAGGCACTATTGAAAATAATATGTGGATCATTCCAGTAACTGAATGATATTCGCCTCTCCTTTGATAAATAGATAACAGATAAGTCATCTCTCAAGCCCTAGCTCTGTTTAAGGAGAGCTTAATCATTTTAAAGAGGAAGCAGACTTAGGGTGGAACAATACAAAAACACTCGATGCTGCTTTTGATTAAAATTGCAGAATTTAATCATTAAAAATTTTATTTTTTCATCACAATATCTGGCAAAATATAATTCCAACAAAATAGACTTACCGAAGAGTGCTATATCAACACCTTGACTATAAAGTCAAAATTCATCAAAAAATGATGTCAAAGTGACTAGCTCAGGCGTCAAGTTTGAGTCATTAACCAAACACCCCCTTCACACTACATATTAGAACTTATTCACATAACGTGAATAATGTCGCCAAATCAAAAAATATTCAGTTTACACATAGTTAGTATTTTAATTTAAACCATTTGTGTTATAAATGAACTATAAGGTTAATGAATACGCCTTATTGTTAATTAAATGCAACACTTACACGTGTCCAGTATTCATTGGTGCTAATACATTAATGGTTTAAGCGCTGTATATTTTTAAAGCTTCACAGCGAACTAGTATTAACGAATTAAAACTGAACATGTCGAGTGAGCATAGCGGCTAAAAGAATGCTGCACCAATAGATTTTAGTAGGTGAGTTTGCAATAAGAAAAATTATAAAAAAGGAGTTTATATGAAGTTTATCCAACTATTAGCGCTATCAATATTCACTCTCGTTTTTTCACTGTCTGCAGCTTCTCAAAATGCTAAAGACGAAGAACAGTTCGTTTTATCTTCTTGCATGACAGTACATAAACAATCGACAGTCACATCAACTGAGCCATGTGCTTACTACATACAAGGTTTTCTTGCAGGAACCTTAAACACCACTCAACAATACGAACTTAGAAAAAATTCTGAGGGGTTTTCAGAAAGGGCCTATCGCACTCGGGTCGGTAATAAAACATCAAAAATTATCCCCACAGAAGTCTGCATACAAGCTGATGAAACTCGCAAACAGCTTGTTGATAGAGTCGTTGATGAAACAATAAACCACTTGTCACCATCCACAGATTCTTTGCAAGGATTGCACAGTCAAATTTATCAAACATTAGCCAAAGAGTCGTCTTGCCAACAGGATAATTAGTTGGTTAATAAAATAGCAATTTAGAGTGATTACACTCGCCTAGGTTTAAGTAGCAGTTAACTAACACAAAACAATAATCAATATGAAACAAGAAAATAAAAGCAGCGTTGTTCCGAGCCATCGGCTTATCTTGATATTAACACTCGCCCTATTTTGGTGGATTAACTCAAATTACAGTAATCCACTTTTACTGTCGCTGGGTGCAGGTTCAATCATGCTAGTGCTTTACATTACTCAAAAAATGGATGTGATCGATCAAGAAACTCACCTTGTTCGTCTCAATGCCAGTATGCTGCGTTACTTACCGTGGTTAGTAAAAGAGGTCATTTTATCTAACATCAGTGTGGTTAAACATATCTGGATGGGTAACAAGAGTATCTCACCAACCCTGACCACCATCGACACTCGACAGTGCTCAGATATCAATAAAGTGACCTACGCCAACTCCATCACCCTAACCCCAGGGACTGTAGCGATAGACTTAATTGATGACCAAATCACCGTTCATGCTTTACATGAATCAGACATTGAAACACTAAAAGCCGGTGAGATGGACCGCCGGGTAAGGGAGCTTGAAAACTAATGTTAGCTGCTGCCACAATCGCCATTCTTGTTGTTATGTTACTCGCGATCATTCGCTGTATCGTCGGCCCCACCTTGTATGACCGCATATTAGCCTTCAACTTTTTTGGCACTAAAGCCATTCTGTTGATTTCAGTTTTAGGCTTTTTAATGGGACGTCCAGAGTTTCTCGACATTGCTCTTGTTTACGCCCTGATTAACTTTATCAGTGTCATTGGGGTATTACGTTATTCAGACTCGGCCGAGTTTAAAGTTGCTCCTTATAAACCCCGAACAACTAAGGAGGGTGAAGAATGAACCTCGCGCTAGAAATAATCAGTGGTTTATGCCTGCTCATTGGTAGTTTTCTTTGCTTTTCAGGTGGAATTGGGATTATGCGTTTTCCTGATTTCTACACCCGCATGCATGCGGTAAGCGTTACCGACACCTTAGGTGCAAGCTTAGTGTTAATAGGCTTAATGCTGCAAAGTCCAAATGGTTTAGTCCTCATTAAACTCATTTTGATCCTCGTGTGTACGCTATTTATTAACCCATCTGCAAGTCATGCATTAGCAAAAGCAGCACTGCAAAATGGCCTGTTACCGCAACAGGGCAAGCCTGACAATCAGGGAGGGAACAAGCCATCGAAGCCTTAGTAGATATAATACTGTTAATATTTTTAGTGGTCATTGCCATCGCAATCGTTCGCACCAAAGATCTGTTAGCTGTTGTCATGTTAAGCGGCATTTATGGCTTATTGTCAGCCTGTTTCTTTGTGGTGCTGGATGCTGTTGACGTGGCCTTTACCGAAGCGGCAGTGGGAGCTGGTATATCTGGCTTACTCATGCTGGCAGCGATTACCATTACCGGCCGAAAAGAAGCGCCAAAACGACACAAACCCTTTCTGGCTCTATTTGTTGTGCTCGTCACAGGTAGTATGTTGATATACGGCACCATGGATATGCCTTATTTTGGCGCTGTTGATGCGCCAGTGCATCAACATGTCGCTCCGCGTTATATTCAGCAATCAATGGACGAAGTCGGCATCCCGAATATCGTGACTTCAGTTTTAGGAAGCTACCGTGCCTTTGATACCTTAGGCGAAGTTGCAGTAATTTTCACAGCCGGTATTGGTGTGCTTTCTTTGTTATCACTGCCTCGACGTCGTAAAAAAACCGAATCTGACGACCCAACTGAAGAGCAAATGCATGAACGCCATATGGTGGTACGTATTGTCAGTAAAGCACTGATCCCTTTCATCTTGCTGTTTGCACTTTATGTGCAATTCCATGGTGATTTTGGCCCTGGTGGCGGCTTCCAAGCTGGGGTAATTTTCGCAGCAGCGATTATTCTCTACACCATGCTATTTGGCTTAGACACCGCACAAAAGGTCTTCAACCCATCGATCATTCAACTGCTAGCGGCTGTAGGGCTTTTACTGTACGCCTCTGTTGGGGTTGTTTCGATGCTAAATGGAGCAAACTTCCTCGACTATAACGTGTTAGCGGATGATCCTTTGACAGGTCAACATATCGGCATACTCGTGATTGAATTAGGCGTAGGTATCACCGTTGCGTCAGTCATGCTGAGTATCTTTTTCAACTTTGATGCACGCAGACAAGCCATCCAAAACAATAACAAACAAAAAGGGGAGCAAGATGTTTCTCGGACTTTATAATTATTGGATCGTAGTCCTGCTGATGATGATTGGTTTTTATATCGTTATCGCCCATGGCAACCTCGTTAAAAAATTAGTTGGCTTAACGATTTTCCAAACCTCTGTATTTATCTTTTACATCAGTGTAGGCATGGTTGAGCGTGGCAGCGCGCCTATCCTAGCTGAAGGGATCAACGACTACTCTAACCCACTTCCTCATGTGTTAATTCTTACCGCGATTGTGGTGGGTATTGCAACCACAGCACTTGGACTTGCCCTCGTCATCAGAATCAAAGAATCCTATGGCTGCGTCGAAGAAGATGAGATCCAAAAACTAGATCAGCTAAACGAGGAAAATTCATAGTGTTAGCTCACCTGCCTATTTTACAAGTCGTGATACCGCTAATGGCAGCGCCATTATGCTGGTTCTTAAACCGTTCGAAACTGGTGTGGATTTTTGCTTTGTTGGTTTGCTCTGCGACCTTTATCAACAGCGTACTGTTACTGATCGAAGTGATGAAATCTGGCACCATCATATATGAACTCGGGGGATGGGAAGCACCTTGGGGAATTGAATATCGTATAGATAAACTCAATGCCTTTTTACTGCTCATTATCTCAAGCATAGGTACTGTGGTGTTATTTGCTGCAAACACCAGCATTCAAAAAGAATTAAGCGAAGATCGCCACACCCTGTTTTACAGCCTTTACCTGTTATCTCTAACCGGTATGTTCGGCATTGTAGCGACGGGCGACGCATTTAATGTGTTTGTATTTTTAGAGATTTCCTCACTGTCTGCATACGCCTTAATTGCCTTAGGTAAAGACAGACGAGCACTGTGGGCGGCGTTCCAATACCTGATTATGGGTACCATTGGTGCAACCTTTATTTTGATTGGTATTGGTATGCTTTATCAAATGACGGGCACACTCAATATGAGCGATCTCGCCGAACGCTTAGTTGACGTTGGCCACACCCGCACGGTATTTGCAGCTTTCGCCTTCTTAATTGTCGGCATCTGTTTAAAGCTTGCACTGTTCCCACTTCACCTGTGGTTGCCTAATGCTTATGCCTATGCACCTTCAATCGTCACAGCGTTTTTAGCAGCCACCTCAACCAAGGTTGCTGTTTACCTGCTAATCCGCTTTACCTTTACCGTATTTGGTATCTCGTTCTCGTTCACTAGCCTGCCTTTACAAGACATTTTAATGGTGCTTGGACTTGTGGGTGTTTTTGTCGCTTCTGCCACGGCAATATATCAGCAAAATGTTAAACATATCTTGGCCTACTCAAGTATCGCTCAAGTGGGTTACATGATTATTGGTTATTCAATTAACACCAGCACTGGCGTAATGGCAACACTACTGCATCTGTTTAACCATGCCTTAATGAAAGGCGCCCTCTTTTTAGCATTAGGTGCGGTAATGTACCGTATTGGCAGCGTACAACTAAGCCAATTCCAAGGGCTAGGTCGACGAATGCCATTGACCATGTCCGCCATTGTCATTGGTGGATTAAGCCTAATTGGTGTGCCATTAACCGTAGGATTTGTTAGTAAATGGTATCTACTTATCGCCAGTGTAGAAGCGGGGATGTGGCCAGTCGCAGTGCTGCTCCTTTTAGGTTCGTTACTGGCCGTTGTTTATATCTGGCGGATTGTCGAAATGGCTTATTTCAGACCACCACTGCCTGGGCGCGATACGGTTAAAGAGGCGCCTTGGACATTCCTTGCTCCTATTTGGACCCTAGTGATCGCTAATATCTATTTCGGTATCGATACTCGCCTAAGTGTGCAAGTTGCACAGGCGGCTTCTCAAAGCTTGTTTGGAATAAACCCATGAATCCATCTTTGGCGCTGATGTTACAGCTAACTATCCTATTGCCTTTGCTAGCAACCTTTGCAATTGCAATCACAGGAAAGAAACCTAACCTTCGTGAGGCGGTCACCATAAGTATTAGCCTTGTGGTGCTTTACTGCGTGGTCAATCTCTATCAAGCACTTAAAGCAGGAGCAAGCATTGAAGTATCATGGTGGGAGCTTATGCCGGGCTTAGAGATAAGCTTTGTTGTAGAACCGCTAGGTATGTTATTCGCACTGATTGCAAGCTTCCTTTGGTTAATCACCACCATTTATGCCATCGGTTATATGCGTGGTCACAATGAAGACAACCAAACCCGCTTTTACATCTGCTTCGCGTTAGCGATTAGTGCGGTAATGGGGCTCGCGTTTTCAGCCAATCTATTTACCCTGTTTGTCTTCTATGAAGTGCTTACGCTGTCTACTTATCCGCTGGTTACCCATGCAGGAACAGAAAAAGCCAAGCAAGGTGGGCGCGTCTATTTGGGTATTTTGCTCGGCACCTCAATCGCCTTCTTCCTGTTAGCCATTATTTTAACTTGGTTCATCACAGGCACCCTAGAGTTTACCGCTGGCGGTGTGTTTGACGCCGATGTAGATACCACTATTGCAGGCGCAATTTTAGTGCTATTTATATTTGGTATTGGTAAGGCTGCCATGATGCCGTTTCATCGCTGGCTGCCTGCAGCGATGGTGGCGCCAACCCCAGTAAGCGCACTTTTACATGCTGTGGCAGTGGTAAAAGCTGGGGTATTTACGGTACTTAAGGTTTGTATTTTTATTTTTGGACTCGACCTATTACCTAAACTACCTACGACTGAGTTTTTACTGCATTTAGCGGCACTTTCAGTTTTGCTGGCTTCAATTGTTGCCATGCGACAAGACAACTTAAAAGCAAGACTAGCCTACTCTACTGTCAGCCAATTGGGCTATATCACTATCGGTGCCCTACTCGCCACCCAGTCTGGTGTTATCGGCAGTTCAATGCATATTGCCTCTCACGCCTTTGGCAAAATCACCTTGTTCTTTTGTGCCGGTGCAATTTTGGTCGCCAGTCATAAATCTAAGGTCAGCGAAATGCGCGGCTTAGGCTATACCATGCCAGTCACTATGGCGGCATTTTTCATTGCTAGTCTGAGTATTATCGGCGTTCCACCAGCAGGGGGAACATGGAGTAAATGGTTCCTGTTGATGGGCACGATAGAAACAGGCTATTGGTTAGTCATGGCTACCTTGATGCTCAGCTCATTACTGAATATTGCTTATCTATTACCTATCCCTTACCACGCATTTTTCCCCGGTAAAGACGAGGTGCCAACTAATCGTACGATCAAAGAAGCGCCACTACCCTCTTTGATTGCATTAACTATCACCACATTAGGCTGCTTGATCATGTTCATCCATCCTCAGCCCTTTTATGAATTGGCGAAAGCTATCTTGACTGTATCTGGAGTGAATCATGGATAACGAGAAGCAGTACCTCTTTGATAACCCCCAAAATATCCAACGGGTTTTATACCTGCTATACGCCTGCTGCGGGATACTGGTGATACTTGATTTTGTCATCCATCGTCATGTTTACCATAACTGGGAAAACTTACCGATTTTCTACCCTATCTATGGTTTTGTAGGCTGTGTCATCTTAGTGTTAATCGCTAGCTGGATGCGGACCTTTTTGATGCGTTCAGAAGATTACTACGGACCCGTTGAAGAACTTGATGACAGCAAGATTGAAATAGTCGACGTCAGCGATGGCCACGCCCACGAAGCTAACAATAACAAGAAAGGTGATCGCAATGTGGATGCTTGAGTTACCGCCGTTTGTGCTGTTTTTAATTGGCGGATTGATTGCTGCTACAACTCGTGGAAAACTCCGCGGTGCATTGATGATAGCGATTCCGGTTTTAGGTGGACTGCATTTGTGGACAGTGCCTGAAGGCGTCCATTTGCAAATGATGTTTTTAGACTACGAAATAGTCCCTTACCGCGCCGATAAATTAAGCCTGATGTTTGGCTATATTTTTCATATTGCCGCGTTTATTGCCATCGTCTATTCATTGCACGTTAAAGACACTGTGCAGCAAGTGGCAGCCATGCTGTATGCAGGCAGCGCCATTGGCGCTGTGTTCGCGGGTGACTTGCTCACCTTGTTTGTGTTTTGGGAATTATTGGCGTTCACCTCAGTATTTCTGATTTGGGCTCGCCGCACACCAGCCGCCTATAGTGCAGGTATGCGCTACCTCATCATGCAGGTTCTGTCTGGGGTTATTCTGCTAATTGGCGCGCTATTTTATATCAGCGATACAGGCAGTGCCGCCTTTGACTTTATCGGTTTAGACAGCATTGCTGGTTGGCTTATCTTTATTGCCTTTGGCATTAAGTGTGCGTTCCCTTTTGCTCACACTTGGCTAACCGATGCATACCCAGAAGCAACGCCAACAGGGACAGTAATACTCAGTGCCTTCACCACTAAAGTAGCGGTTTATGCACTAGCTCGAGCATACCCTGGTACTGAGCTACTAGTGTATATTGGCGCAGCAATGACCTGTTTCCCAATCTTCTTTGCAGTAATTGAAAACGATTTACGTCGCGTACTTGCTTATAGCTTGATTAACCAAGTGGGATTTATGGTGGTTGGTATCGGTATTGGTACTTCGCTTGCCTTAAACGGCGCGGTCTCTCACGCCTTTAACGATGTAATCTTTAAAGGCTTACTGTTTATGAGCATGGGCGCAGTACTGCATATGACAGGGCGAATAAACGGCTCCGATCTCGGCGGCCTTTATAAAACCATGCCTAAAACCACCATACTGTGTATTGTGGGCGCAGCCTCTATTTCGGCCTTCCCACTGTTTAGTGGTTTTGTCAGTAAATCAATGGTGATGACAGCTGCTATGGAAACGGGGCATGACTGGGTTTGGTTAATGCTATTGTTTGCTTCAGCAGGTGTATTCCACCATGCAGGTATTAAAATTCCTTATTTTGCCTTCTTCGCCCATGACTCGGGTATTAGAGCAAACGATCCGCCAATCAATATGTTACTGGCAATGTTCATTGCGGCCTGCCTATGTATTGGTATTGGTATCTACCCTGCTGCGCTTTACTCGCTGCTGCCATACGATACAGGCTACAACCCATATGATGCGACGCACGTACTCGCTCAGACACAGCTACTGTTATTCTCTGCGCTGGCCTTTGTGTGGCTTAACCTTAAAGGTAAGTACCCGCCAGAGCTACGCTCAACTCACCTTGACGTAGATTGGGTTTACCGACGCTTAGTGCCTAATATAATGCAGCGTATGTTTGCGGTTATTTGGAAAGTGGATGGCGATATTCGTCAATCAGTACGTGGCAAGCTAAGCCAATGTCAGGCATTTTTAGCCCGACAATACAAAGAAGGTGGTAGCTTTATTTCTAGCGACTATCCATCTGGTAACATGGTGCTTTGGGTCGCAGTTATCTTAGCCACTTACTTGTTTATTGGCTTTGTAAGCTAGAAAGCTCAGTTAAAAAGCTCGGCTTGAAAGGAAATATCTAGATATAAGCTAGCCCGTTTGCTAATACTTTTAGTAAACGGGCTAGCTTTTTTGTTTATGGTTTTTTGTTTTATAGCTTTTTGTTATGTAGCTTCTAAGGTCATAACTAAACTAAGTAGAATCAACGCAATGATGTATTCAACAAAGTTAGTGTTTATACCTGAAAGTATTACTGTCATCTAAAATTTCAATTTTAATTGGAACAATCCCTTGATGAGTACTGGCTATTTGCTGAAACGACTTTTGAGAAAGGTCAATCACTCGCCCTTTTACAAATGGGCCACGATCATTAATTTTTACATCGACACTTTTGTTATTTGCCGTATTCGTTGCTCTAACGATTGTCCCAAAAGGCAAGGTTTTATGCGCCGCGGTATAAGCTCGCATATTGTACTTCTCACCACTGGCAGTGAGCCTGCCGTGAAATGGATTACCATACCAAGAGGCTTGCCCCACTAGAGCATGAGACTTTGAGTATTGTGTCGTTTTAGATGCATCTATGGGTAAATGAGATGTAGATGAACACCCAGCTAACGTGGCAATAAGTAAGGTGGTAACGGTTAGCTTAATTTTTATCATTCTATCTATTATTCGCTTATTTGAGTGAGGCTGCATTCTGCTGACCACCTTAGAGCACTAACAAATGCACTAATGTACTAGCAGCCAAGTCGGCTTTAGTACGCAGTCTAGGTCAGAACATTTATCCTGTCATCCAACACACCACCATAGCTAGCGCACAATCACACAATCACACAATCACACAATCACACAATCGAAGTATCGAAGTATCGAAGTATCGAAGTATCGAAGTATCGAAGTATCGAAGTATCGAAGTATCGAAGTATCGAAGTATCGAATTATCGAATGATCGAATGATCGAATGATCAAGCTTTGTTTAAGCATCATCTAGATAGCAAACTCATAGAGGATATTCGCCAATCAACCAACAAAGGCATGGCGATTGGGAATGTTAAATTTAAAAATGAGATAGAAAAACTCACAGGAAACAGCATGAAACCAAAGAAAATGGGACGTCCTTTAAAAAATTAAGTTTAGTCTGACCCTGACGAATCCCCCACTTATTCCTTATTCGTTCAGCTTGCTCAGTCAATTGCCTCTTGGGATTATATTCTTAATGCTATTAGTACTAAAAAATGACATAGAAAATTAAGTTTACTCTGCACCCACTTATTGAGTTATTTTTCATTCCACATATCGAGAACTGCAATAAATCTGCTTTTAAAGCCCGCGTAATTATTTAAAAATTGGTGTTAGATCACAAATCAATAACTTGCTCGGTTAGTTCATATCGGCCAAGTAAATATCAAGATACTCTATTCAATTAAGCTATTGCTATCCTTTGCTTTTCTCCTAATGCCAAAGCCATTGAGAGTGTTGCTTATGTATTTACTATTAGAACTTTTGGTGCAGGTGCTGTTGAATGGACAAGATTGGAAAAACGGGCGAATTTGTGAATCCGGCATTAGAGATAGCCTTTCGTAAAGATGAATGGGAAAAGCTCCGCAGAAGGATGGTTTTTACCAGCTTTGTAGGCGGTTTAATCTACTTTCTAGCCATTATTGGCGATTACATGATAATGACTTCAGCCCCCATGTTTATCGACATATTTACCATGAGGCTATCGGTTCTTTTAATGAGTTTGATTGTGTGTGTCTGTGGGTTGAAGCTGACAAAATACACCCCCGTACTGAATCTAATTCTATGCGGATTATTGTTGTTATTAATACAGGGCGAATCCATTGAGTTAGTGATTAAAGGGAACTTAGTTGAATATGTCGGTATTCCAGGCGTCGCGGTCATCGTTTTGTTGTTCTACCTTAGTTTCCCTCCACGCTTTATTGGGGTGTTAGCGGTATGCACCACGGGGTCACTCACCTACATAATAACCAGTGCAGTGCTCGGCTTTGCATCCATTGAATATATCTACACAACCTTATTATTTCTGATTGTAGTAAATTGCTTTGGAGCATATGTATATTTGCAATTTTCAACCATTCGCCGACGTGAATTTAATGCACTTGAAGAACTAAAGAAAAATGCAGAAATTGACGGGTTAACCCAAATATACAATCGTAGAAAGGTATTAGAGCTTGGCGATAATGACGTCAAAAATGCCATTAATCATGGCCATGAATATGCCGTAATTATGCTTGATGTAGATAACTTTAAAGAAGTTAATGACACTTATGGCCATGTTGTTGGTGACCAAGTATTACTTGAAATAGCCAACCGCTGTCGACACGTAATGCGTGAATTTGATATTTTCGGTCGGTTTGGTGGCGAGGAGTTCGTTGCTTTTCTACCAAAGACAAATATTAATGATGCACTCATGATTGGCGAACGTCTTCGCAAAACAATTTTTGCAACTCCTTTTGAAACCGACAAAGTCACACTAAATATCACCATTAGTTTGGGCGTTGCCGCATTAACAGTCGCTCAAGAAGCTCCAAGAAAACTACTCGAAATTGCCGACGAAGCCTTATATACAGCTAAAAATACCGGTAAAAATAAAGTATGCACTGGCCGTGAGCAACAATGAGATAAATATATTCATGAGATAGAGGACAAATGGAGGTAGAATCAGCCCCGCATTTTACAAGCACAAAATGAACTGTATATTCTAACCACCTATTTTCAATTCAAGGATGAATTATGGATTTCACCTACCTTATTTTAGCATTGGTATTTATCGTGCTTATCAAGCTATTTACCGCCTTTATTAACCGTCCTCAGCAGTTAAGCTATCGTCAAAAAAGTAAATTATTCTCCCCTGCCGAACGCTCATTTTTAGGCGTACTTGATACCGCCTGTGCAGCTCAATATCGTGTATTTGCAAAAGTGCGTGTAGCCGATGTGCTTACCCCTGAAAAAGGGTTAAACCGTAGCAACTGGCAAACGGCATTCAACCGAATTTCTGCCAAGCACTTCGACTATATATTGTGTAACCCCGACACTATGGAATTTGTTGCAGCCATAGAGCTAGACGACAAAAGCCACAACAGCAAACGAGCTCAAAAACGTGATGCACTCATTAATGATGCTTGTAAAAGCACCCAACTGCCACTCATACGATTTCCAGCCAAAGCGAGATATTCAGTGCAAGAAGTAAAACAAGTCATAGAGCAGTCTTTAACGCCTGAAACCCAAAGCCCCCCTTAGCTTCAAGCAAAAAATGAACAGTACCTCTATAGATACAAAGAGCAGACAAACGGACTTTGCCAAAACCAACATTAGCAACACGGAAACTATCATATTATTTTTAAATACTTTTTATGTGATTTTATGCGCTAAAGCATTGCACTTAACAAAATAAATAGCGTAATGTATCACCAATAAAAACAAACGCAGGCCAAGCTCTTAATCCAATAAGAGAACGCCTTTCAGGGAAGAAGAAGCCAATCATTCGCTTGTAAAAGCCAGTTCATTTGAACCATACAAGCACCAATTGAAAAGTTTACTCTGACCCAGTTTATCCACTATTAATAATTTTGATACAACGGAGTTGCTATTCAAATGATGTTGCGAAATAAAAATAGAAGAACTATACTCCGCGCACAAAAATCAACCATTATGGTTGATTTTAGAGGATACCGATGCCACACTATGATTTAGCTGTTGTCCAAAGTTTGGCTTCAGATCCTAATAAGATAATAATGATGGGCGGAAGTAGACGAGATAGAACAAATCTCGGTTACTCAATGAATGACGTTCAAAGGTGCATTCAAGATCTTACAGAAGAGTGTTTTCACAAAACTCACTCATATGATAAAGGTCCAGCTGATGCTTATAGGGTTGATTATTTACTTGATGGTCAAGACCATGTAGATCATCTGTATGTTAAGTTTTATATCGACAAAAATAATCAATTGGCTATAAAAGTTTTGTCTTTTCACATGGATAGGTGATAGGAGAGTAATCATGAACAACTGTATTTCATGCGGTTCGCATGAGCTGAATATGCAAACAGAGACATTATCAATGCGTTATAAAAAAGCGCATCTAGATGTAGTAAGCGAGTTCAGTGTCTGTAAAGTGTGTAATGAAGAGTTTGAGTCACCAGTCCAAGCAAATGCTAATGATATTTCGATGCGCGAGGCAAAGAAAGAACATGATGGGTTACTAGGAAAAGATAGCTTGAAGCGACTTAGAGTCCAGCACAAATGGACACAACAAGAAGCAGCTATAATTTTTGGTGGTGGCATCAATTCTTTTTCTAAATATGAACGAGGCGAAGTGTCGCAAAGTGACAGTTTAGATAAACTAATTAGGCTTTGTACATCTGATACATTAATCCTCAAGAAGCATTTAAAACTTATTGACAGAGAAGATTTATTTAAATTGTCAGCTCCTAAATGTAAAGTTGTTGATTTTATATCCGATAAATCAAATACTCAACGGTACTCAAAAAAAATCACTTCTAATAATTCAGTTCATCGTGTGATTGAGCCGATAGAGTGGCAGTACGGGACATAGAATGGATAAAGTTGCCATAAGAGAAGCGATAGATAACCTTGAGCTTCTTAATATTAAAATCCAAAACTCACAACTTGAGGTAAGCGATAGCATTGAAGGAGTGACCCCAAATAATATGTCACAACAAAGTATGTTGCATATTGAAGGTCAAATCCTTGAAAGTGTAATTGAGGTTTCTGATTCCCACAAATCAGTCGATATGCTTCAAGTAAAAATTACTTTTGGTGTGAGATATATACTGGAAAATAGAAGTAACTCACCTCAAGAAGAGGAGAAAGATGCTGGCTCTACTATTGATAAAGAGGAAATGGCAAAGATAGAGGCTACCTATTTACTTGAGTACGCAATTAAAAACGATATTAAGAGTGAAGCAATTCAAGAGTTTTGCGAGTTTAACGCTGTACATAATTGCTGGTCATTTTGGCGAGAACATGTTTTTAGCACTTGCCAAAAAGCTCAAATACCAATTTTTAGCATCCCCTTTTTTAAAAGCAATAAATAAACATAACAAGATTTACTTAACTAACAAAAACGAACCTTACGGTTCGTTTTTACTTCATAAAATCTACTAACCCCGAATAAAGCTCCCCCAATATCACACATTCAAAAACTCGACAGCGAAATAAAGAGCGATATTATTTCTAAGCTTCTCTAATAAAATCTATTATTGCTGAAGTAAAACACCATTATATTTTACCTACTCATCCCAAATAGCGTTACTGCCGAAAGTAAGACAAAAAGCCGCTGCTTTTTTGCCACTGAGTTGACTGTTGTCAAACTCTTAACTTCGAACCATGCAAAAAATCGCGTCTAATGCTGTATTACTGATATTAAGTAGCCAATAAAAAAGCGAACCAATCGGTTCGCTTTTTTATTCTTGAAAATTCAATTAACCTCAACTACACCATAATGGCGTTACTGCCGATAGCTAAGCAAGGCAGTTGATGCTTTTGCTCACGGAGTTGACTGGTGTCAATGAGTAGGCAAAAGTGTCAACTAACGCAGCATAGCTGAGGTTAAGTAGCCATTATTATTCGTAGTCCGATAAAGGTACGCAAGAACACATTAAGTTGCGGTCTCCGTACACATCATCAATACGATTCACCGTCGGCCAGAACTTATTCGCCTTAGCCGCTGCACTTGGGAACACGGCTTCTTCACGGCTGTATGGGCGTGAGTCAAACTCGCTGTCCATAATATCAGCTAGGGTGTGCGGTGCATTGTGCAGTGGGTTGTTGTCGCTTGGCCACTCGCCTGCTTCGACTTTAGCGATTTCGCCGCGAATTGAGATCATTGCTTCAACGAAACGGTCTAGCTCAACTTTTGACTCTGACTCTGTTGGCTCAATCATTAAGGTTCCCGCTACTGGGAAGCTCATGGTTGGCGCATGGAAACCATAGTCATTAAGACGCTTAGCGATGTCCATTTCGGTCACGCCAGATGTTTCTTTAAGCGGGCGCAGGTCGATAATACATTCGTGAGCAACACGGTCGTTACGGCCAGTAAATAGCACTGGGTAATGACCTGATAGCTTTTTCATCACGTAGTTGGCATTTAATAGTGCCATTTGCGTAGACTGTTTCACGCCTTTAGTACCAAGCAGTTTAATGTACATCCAGCTGATTGGGAGGATGCTAGCACTGCCGTATGGCGCGGCAGAGACTGCGCCGTTGTTGTCGCTTTCACGGCCTGGTTTAACGATTTGATGACCTGCAACAAATGGCGCTAAATGCTTTTTGATACCGATTGGGCCCATACCTGGTCCGCCGCCGCCATGTGGAATCGCGAAGGTTTTGTGTAGGTTAAGGTGCGATACGTCTGCGCCGATAAAGCCTGGTGACGTTAAGCCAACCTGTGCGTTCATGTTGGCGCCGTCAAGATACACTTGACCGCCATGTTGATGCACGATTTCACAGATCTCGCTAATTGATTCTTCATACACACCGTGAGTCGATGGGTAAGTGATCATGATGCACGATAAGCTGTCAGCAAGCTCAGCGGCTTTTGCACGTAAGTCTTCTAAATCAACGTTGCCGTCTTTATCACACGCTGTCACAACCACTTTCATGCCTGCAAGTTGTGCTGACGCTGGGTTGGTACCGTGAGCAGATTGTGGGATTAAACAGATGTCTCTGTGTCCGTCGCCACGTGACTCGTGGTATTTCTTAATCGCAAGCAGACCCGCGTATTCGCCTTGTGCGCCTGAGTTAGGCTGGATACAAACGGCATCGTAACCTGTGATGTTGACTAAGAAGTCAGATAATTCGTTGATAAGCTGAGTGTAACCTTCAGCTTGGTCAAGTGGACAGAATGGGTGCATGTTAGCAAATTCTGGCCAGCTTACCGGTAGCATTTCAACAGCCGCGTTCAGCTTCATCGTACATGAACCTAACGAAATCATTGAATGGTTAAGGGCTAAATCTTTGTTCTCAAGACGCTTGATGTAGCGCATCATTTCAGTTTCGCTTTGGTAGCTGCTGAATGTTGGGTGAGATAAGATTTTGTCGTGACGGATAAGCTCAGCAGGGATTGAACCTTTGCCTTCGCCAAATGCAGCGCCATTAATGATATCGGTGTCGATGGCAGTCACATCAAGCTCGTGCCCTTCACCTAAAATGACATCAAATAACTGTGCAATATCTTCACGGGTGGTGGTTTCATCTAAGCTGATACCCACAATGCCGTCAGCATCGATACGTAGGTTCATTTCAGCGGCTAATGCACGTGCATTAACGGCGTCAACATCAAGCCCTTTTAGTGAAACCGTGTCAAACCATGTGTTGTTAACCAGCTCAACACCTTTGGCTTTAAGACCCACGGCTAAAATGTCAGTTAAACGATTAATGCGGCTGGCGATATTTTTCAGGCCAACTGCGCCATGGAATACAGCGTAAAACGAAGCCATGTTTGCCAGTAAAATTTGTGCAGTACAAATGTTTGAGTTGGCTTTTTCGCGGCGAATGTGTTGCTCGCGCGTTTGCATTGCCATACGCAGTGCTTTGTTGCCACGAGTGTCTTTTGATACACCAATAATACGACCTGGCATTGAACGCTTATGTGCGTCACGAGCAACGAAAAACGCGGCATGTGGCCCGCCGTAGCCCATTGGTACGCCAAAACGCTGTGCGCTACCAAATACGATGTCTGCGCCCATTGAGCCTGGCGACTTAAGCAATACCAGTGACATGATGTCAGCAGCAACGGTGACAATGGCTTTCTTTTCAGCAAGCTTAGCAAATAGCGCTGTGTTGTCGGTGATTTCACCATGGCGGTTGGTGTATTGGAATAATGCGCCAAATAATTCGTAGTTAGCGGCTTCTTCAGCTGGCCCTACAATCACTTCAAAACCGAAACATTCAGCACGGGTTTGCACAACATCTAATGTTTGTGGGAACACATCATCTGCCACAAAGAAGATATTCGCTTTTTTGGCTTTAGAGACACGCTTAGCCATGGCCATTGCTTCAGCGGCTGCGGTTGCTTCATCAAGCAGTGATGCTGATGCAAGGTCAAGACCGGTTAGGTCCATCGACACTTGTTGGAAGTTTAAAATTGCTTCTAAACGGCCTTGAGCGATTTCTGGCTGGTAAGGGGTATAAGCAGTGTACCAACCCGGATTTTCAAACACGTTACGTAAAATGACGTTTGGTACTTCAGTACCGTAGTAGCCCATGCCGATGTAGCTTTTGAATACTTTGTTTTTATCAGCAATGGTGCGGATGTAGGCTGTGCCTTCCGCTTCGCCACATGAATCACCAATGGTTAACTCTTGCGGTAAACGAATTGACCCAGGCACAGTTTGTGCGGTTAAGTCTTCAAGCGACTCAGCGCCAACGTAGTTCAACATTTCTTGTTGTTGAGTTTCGTTAGGGCCAATGTGTCGGCTTAAAAATAATTCGTGTTGCTCTAATTGAGTTAGGGTTTGCTTTGTCATGAGAAGTCGTGTTCCAAATCTGCCAGAATCAAGCTGTAGGGCATTAAACTGGTCTAGGGAAAAATGTTGTTGTGCAATACTTTAAAGGTGAGCGGAAGGATCGCTAAAACCTTTAAAAAAGTTAAAAGGCAAAACAAAAAGAAGCTCCCAAGGGAGCTTCTCGTTAGCGTCGACGATTATTCTTCGTCAATCACTTCTTGGTAACCGTCAGCGTCTAACAAGTTAGCCACTTCAGCTTCGTCAGATGGCTTAACGCGGAAGAACCAACCTTCGCCAAATGCTTCGCTGTTAACTAGCTCAGGTGAATCTTCTAATGCTTCGTTTACTGCAATCACGTCACCTGAAATTGGCGCGTAGATGTCAGATGCAGCTTTTACAGACTCAGCTACGGCGCAATCTTCGCCAGCTGTCACTGTGTCGCCTACTTCTGGTAATTCTACGAATACCATGTCACCTAAAAGCTCTTGTGCATGCTCAGTGATACCCACTGTGTAAGTGCCGTCTTCTTCTTTACGGATCCACTCATGAGATGAAGCATATTTAAGTTCAGCTGGAATGTTGCTCATTGTCGTTGTTCCTTTAGTTCATGTTCTGCATATTGTTCAAATACGGTTATCTACTGTTATAGATAATATTTTAAGTTTTTAATCCTCAAAGGATTAATTCTTAATTATTTGATCTGAACGATATTAAAATGCTTGTTTACCGTTACGTACAAAACTTGGTGCGATAACTTTAACCGCTACGCGTTTTTTGCGCATTTCAACTTCTGCGGTGTCGCTAATACCCTTAGGTACGCGTGCCATGGCAATAGAATAGCCTAAAGTTGGCGAGAAAGTCCCGCTGGTGATCGAACCTTCATGTTCAACGCCATCTGCGTCAGTGAAAAACACTGGCATGCCGTGACGAAGGACACCTTTTTGTTCCATCACTAGGCCGACTAATTTGTCTGGGCCCGCTGCTTTAATCGCAGTTAATGCTTCACGACCGATAAAGTCACGATCTTCTGGCTCCCACGCAATCGTCCAACCCATGTTGGCAGCAAGCGGGTTAATGGTTTCATCCATGTCTAAACCGTAAAGGTTCATGCCTGCTTCTAAACGTAGGGTGTCACGTGCGCCTAGTCCACATGGCTTAACACCAGCTTCTAGTAGTGCTTGCCATAAAGCTTCAGCTTCGGCTTCTGGTACGATAATTTCGTAACCTGCTTCACCTGTGTAACCTGTGGTGGCAATAAATAATGATTCAGACTGCACACCAAAGAACATCTTCATGCCTTCTACTGCAGCGTTTTGCTCAGCAGAGAATACTTCAGCCGCTTTCGCTTTAGCGTTAGGACCTTGAACGGCAATCATTGCAAGCTCTGGACGCTCAGTAATCGTCACATCAAAGCTAGCTGATTGCTTGTCCATCCATGCTAAGTCTTTAACACGCGTCGCTGAGTTAACCACCACGCGGTAATGTGTGTCAGTTAAGTAGTAAGTGATAAGGTCATCGATAACGCCAGCATTGTCGTCTAGCATGCCGCTATACAGCGCCTTGCCAGCCACTTTTAGCTTAGCGATATCGTTTGCTAATAATTTACGTAGGAATGCACAAGCATCGGTACCTGTCACATCGACAACTGTCATGTGTGATACATCGAACATACCAGCGTCTTGGCGCACTGCGTTATGTTCTTCAATTTGTGAACCATAGTTAAGTGGCATATCCCAACCGTGGAAATCGACCATCTTGCCATTTGATTCTAAGTGCTTGTTAAAGAGTACAGTTTTATTAGCCATTATTATCTCTTTTTTATGAGCCTTCTGAGGGTAAAACGAATGAAGGCGATTTATATACCGTGAATATAGGAAATATAGGCTTTCCAATATTCACGGCTATGAATGGGGCAAAATTATACTCATAGAGTGGATTTTGTATAGTAGGAAATTTTCTAATCCGAGATTTTAACATTAGATTAACTAATGCGAGGGATGTTGTTAATTTACAAGAATATCACTCACTTCGGCCGATCCCCTGATATATAAGCGTTTTTAGGCCGAAGCGATGGCAAATTTTACTCACGACAAAGCTTAGGAAGTTTAAGTTTGTTGCCTATAGCCTGTTTGATGAACACTGTTTTTAGTCCTGAGACATTATCAATGAGGTTTAAGCCCAAATCACGTAAGGCTTTTTTGACCGGATTGCTGCCAGCAAATAATCGTTTAAAGCCTTCCATTGCACTGATCATCTCAATGGCTTCGGCTTTACGGTAGCGTTCAAGCGCGCGAAGGTTAGCGTAATCACCCAGATCTTTACCTGCATCATGTAACTCGCTAACGGTTTCAATAATACTGGCTGCATCTAAGAAGCCTAAATTAACCCCTTGGCCTGCAAGTGGATGAATAGTGTGCGCAGCATCGCCTGCCAGCACCAAACGATGGCGAGCAAAGTGGCGTGCATAGCGCATACGCAATGGATGTGATTGACGCTCACTCACTAATTCGCACATGCCAAGGCGGCCATCAGATGCAGCGGTTAACGCTTTTGAAAACTCTTCAGGCGATAAGGCTAGTAGCCTTTCGCCCTCTTGCGGCGATACTGACCAGACAATTGAACATAAGTTATCTTCATACAGCGGCAGTAAAGCTAATGGACCATCAGCTAAAAAGACCTGACGAGCGGTGTCTTCGTGGGGCTGTGCGGTGCGAATAGTGGCCACAATGGCATGATGGCCGTAATCCCAAAAGGTTAATGGAATTTGGCATTGGCTGCGCACCCATGAATTAGCGCCATCGGCTGCCACAACTAGTGCGGCACTTAGGTTGTCGCCATTATCGAGGGTTAACCATGATTCGCGCTCGCCAAAAGCGATACGCTCTAATCGCTGACCTTCAAGATGAGTGATGTTATTAAGCTCGCCTGCACGCTGGGCTAGGGCAAAACTGATGGATTGATTTTCAATGATGGCACCAAGTGATGGCTCGCTGATGCTAGCAGCATCAAAGGCAATTTTACCTAAGCCGTCTTTATCCCATACCGCCATTTTTTGATACGGCGCGGTGCGGGTTTGGTCAATATATTGCCATGCACCAAGGTTTGTTAGTAATCGCTCACTGGCTTTATTAATCGCGCTAACTCTAAGTCGTGGCTCGCCTGATACCGCCTCGGTTTGACCTGCATCAATCACGACCACGTTTAAGTTAGCCTCAGCTAAACCAATTGCTGTTGCCAAGCCAACCATACCACCGCCAACAATGGCTACATCATAGGTTTGAGTTTGAAACATGTTAATCCTTAATCTTCAATCGGTTTGCAGACGATAATTAAATGAGATCTATCCATAAGAGCCGCTGAAGGCTCTCTAATTACAAGAGCCACTGAAGACTCTCTAATTACAAGAACCGCTGAAGGTTCTCTAATTACAAGAGCCGCTGAAGGCTCTTTATTTACAAGAACCGCTGAAGGCCCTCTATTTACAAGAACCGCTGAAGGCTCTCTATTTACAAGAACCGCTGAAAGCTCTCTAATTACAAGAACCGCTGAAGGCTCTCTAATTACAAGAACCGCTGAAGGCTCTCTAATTACAAGAACCGCTAAAGGCCCTCTATTTACAAGAGCCGCTGAAGGCTCTAACAGTTAAGCTGTTTTCCAGCCCATGGCTTTGTGTGCAATGGGGGCTTTAAGTGGCGGACACCAAGACAATAATCTTAACCCTAAACTGCGCCCAGCCACTAATGGCCAATGCTGATTTGAGAAGCCGCGCACTAAAAATTCTACATTGTTGATGGTGCTGTTTCTGTCTTGCTCGCGTAGCTTAAGGTAATGATGAATAAGCGTGTTTTGGCCGCAATCTAGCGCTTGTGAGTCAGAAGCATTAACGCTTTTAAAGCTAGCTTCAATGGCATCAATTAGTCCTACCACATCACGCAAGCCTAAGTTAAAACCTTGTCCTGCTATTGGATGCAAGGTTTGTGCGGCGTTACCAATAAAGACGGTGCGATGGTAAATCGGTCTTGGCATATAGGATAACGTAAGCGGATAACTGACTCGCTCACCCACATCGGTAAAGCGCCCTGCTCGATTGCCAAAAGCACTTTGCAGTGCTGCTAAAAACTCAGTTTTAGAGGCGGTTTTCATTGCTTGCGCTTGTTCACTATCAAGCGCCCACACTAATGATACTCTTGGTTTACCATCTACCGCTGACATAGGCAGTAAGGCTAGCGGCCCAGTGCCCGTGAAGCGCTCGTACGCCCAGCCATCATGAAGTTTATCGGTTTGCACATTCGCGACTAATGCCACTTGGTCAAACTCAATCTTTTCAATATCTTGCTTAAGTGCTTGGCGCACTTTCGAATTGGCGCCATCGGCAGCAACTAACAATTTGGTTCGAATTTGTTG
Organism: Shewanella goraebulensis; assembly: GCF_030252245.1. Classification (NCBI taxonomy): domain Bacteria; kingdom Pseudomonadati; phylum Pseudomonadota; class Gammaproteobacteria; order Alteromonadales; family Shewanellaceae; genus Shewanella; species Shewanella goraebulensis. The sequence goes on along the minus strand of NZ_CP126972.1, from coordinate 1,021,613 downwards.
GCCGTTATCTAAGGTTAAAGTATGGCCTTGTGCGTCAGTATTTAACTCCGCTAATTGCGCAGGGCAATAAAGCTTAACGGCTTGCTGACTCACTTTGTTTAGCTTGAGTTCATCAAACAAGACCTTACCGACTTTAGCAAGCTCTACCACTTGTCCCATTGCTGACAATGAGAACTGCTCGGCGTTAAGCTCGGTCATGCCGAAATGGCCGCGATCAGAAATATGAATATTATTAATTTCGCTGCCAAGGCTGGCAAGCTTTGGCCAAATACCTAAACGGGTTAATTCAAATACTGAGCCATGGGCGATAGCAATGGAGCGCGCATCAAAGCCTGGGTGATTATCATCAGGCTTCACCGCTTCAATCACCGCGATTGATAGAGGTCTGCCAAGCTGCTGTTGATACTTATCAGATAACTGCGCTAAACCAAGGGCTAAACTCGCGCCCGCCATCGCACCGCCAACAATGGTAATATCCACATGCTCGATAGCATCATTTGAAGAGGCTTGCTGGATTTCGTTAACTGAAGAGGCTGTTGACTTATCAAGCTTGTCTGAATTAGTTAGCTTGGCAGAATTAGTTGGCTGTGTCATAGCGCGAGCTCTTTTTATTATTGATTTAACCTGTGTGCACTCAAGTAAAATTAAGTGCGCACCAGTAAATTTGTCATGCCGACTCTAGTACTCGTATTTAATACTAAAATGTAAGACTATTTTTTAGTGCAGTGGCGCTGCAGGCTCGCTGTCATCTAATGGGATTTCAGGGCCAAACTCTGAATAACATAAGACTGCGGCCATACGGACAAATTCATGCAGTTCAATAAAAGCGCCTTCTGATTCATCATCGTCACTCACATCAAATTCAACTTGAGCAATCGCGCCTAAGTCTTGAATGATCTCACGCACGTCAGATGATGCGCCGTTAAGTTTAGGCTGAATCAATGCGATGGCAGTCAGGTAACTTTGTACCCACAGGGCTAGGCATTCTAAGCGGGTGCTTAGTGGTTCTTCTTCTTCAGGTAATAATGGCGAAAATCCGAATTCGGCATCGCCTAAGCGCGTGGCTGTGTCTTTAAACAAATCAGTGATTAATTGCTGTAATTCACCGGTCAATGGTTGGCCATCGTTCATTAGTTCAAGCAAAGGTTTTAGCCAAACTGTATTGGCTTGTTCTACCCCACCACAAATTAATCCAACTAACGCGCCATGCACTTCGACTGGATGCTGACCAATCTCGGCTGAATCTAAAGCTTTTTTTAGTTTTTCAATACATAAAGAAGGAGGCGTTGCCATGGTATTTTTCCATTAAATAATCAATCTGCTGCAATGCTAGCAGAGTTAATAACTGCTACCAAATTCTGCAAGACAAGTTGCTAAAATATTTCGTCAATTTGTTAAGTATAAAGCACCTTAGGCCTATTAGCGTAATCATAGTTTAAGCTGAATGTGCAATTGTTAGCTCATAGACTATTTATGACTGGTTTGATAAACCAAAAGCTAATATTAACCGTATCGAATATAACTCGATGAACTAAACGATTTACAATAAACAACGTATCCTTAGAGATGTCTAAAACAATTGCGTTGCGAGCTTTAAAAACGATGAAAAAGCCGAAATGCTCATTCATCAAGCAAATAGCCTTAAAGGCGGTAAGTTACCTTGCACTTTTAATAGGGGCGCTATATAGTCCGCAAATAGGCTAGTTCCTCTGCCGATGTTGTAAAATGATTGTAAATCAACGCTGATACTCGCATTCATGCGAAAGCGTTACAGTCAGATGGAACGATAAACTGCTACAATTTTTATTTTAGACGAATAAGGATCCTCAGCGAACTATGAGTAACAGTGCTATTGATATCTCCCTTTTAGGGCGCACCTACTCTATCGCTTGCCCGAAAGGACAAGAGGATGCTTTGCGTTCAATCGCTAAAGGTGTTGAGCAACAGCTGACTAACCTGAAAGCACGTACCAATAATTTGAGCCGCGAAGAATTAGCCATTATGGCCGCGCTGAATATTGGTTACGAGTTACACGAAGAACAGCAAAAAAATAAGCAGTACATGGCGCAAATGGATGAGCGTATTTCGTTATTACAGTCGACGTTAGAAAACTCGCTGATTGAACGAACCAGCAAGGACGACTAAACAAATTTAGATTTGTGTTGAGCAATGAGTTCAACATGATTCACACCGGTTTTGCTCCCTGGGATATGCGCTTGTAGGTTATGTCCCTGTGCCGATATTTACAAACCCAGGGTGAATGTTTTCATTGACATTGTGTATGCTCGGCTCGTACCGAGAAACCTTAGGAGATGAACATTTTCCCGCCTTGAACCTACGGTTCAAGGGCTACACCGACGGTCGGTATTCTGGGGAGCATCCTAAATTGCTAAGCGATAAAAAAGCTTAAGTTGACTCAATAAAAAAGCCACCTCATTAGGTGGCTTTTTTATTGTTTCTTTTAGCGCATTTGCAGGTAACTCAATTTCAATTCAGCATAAATCATTTAAAGCAATCAAACATCTCCGACCTCGCCCAGAGTCTCAATTCTTCATCAAATAACTTCAACATAAAACTAAAACATAAAACTAAAACATAAAATAGTTGAGAAAACTCTGTAACAAAACAGCCGAAAAAAAGTGCAAAATAGGTAAAGTTAACCTTCGTTAATAATTACACTTGTGAAGATTATGGTTATTATTGTTTTGTTCAGAACATTAAGGTATAAAGTCCACAATATTAATAACTTGTAATTAGGGATTATGACAAGTCGCCCTTTTCTATTAGCGAGCTACATTGTAGTTACAATGACATCGCTTTTAATTCTTTCTGGTTGTAAATCTACCCCAGAACCTATTACTCCAACTTATATTGTACCAGCTGCATTAGCTCACCTACCTGTCGATGCAGCCACGCAAGGTTTAGATATCATTGATATCCAATTAACCCTTGGCGATCGCAACTTGTACTTAGCTGCCAATGGCAACATTAAGATGTTATCAACCGCGCAATGTGCGTTAGATATTTCAGCTCACCGCGGCGACTTTCGCCAACCTGAAAGCAGTTATAACGCGATTGCTTCGGCGTTAAATGATAATTTTAATAGTGTCGAAATTGATGTCATGCTGCTTAAAGATGGCACTTGGGTTAATCACCATGATAGCCAGACCGGTCGCGCGACCGTGCACTACACAGGTGAGCGTTACAAACTTGAACGTATGAACCGTAAAGAGTTTGGTCAATTAAAACTACGTGATAAAGACACCAACGCCTTGCTCAATGAACGACCAATTACCGCAGCAGAAGCCTTTAAGGTATTTGCAGGCTATCGAATGCCTAGTCAAAAACTGAATGTGGAAATAAAATCTGATGCTAATGGCCAAGAGTTAGTCGAGCTCGACAATATGCTCAAAAAATACATTGGTAATGGCGGGTTTTATTACTCAGCGGCAGACCAAGATATCTTATACAAGCTACGTGGGATTAACCCATACGTTTACTTAGGTTTTGTCCAAGGCGGACACCCTACCAGTGTTGAAAAGTTAACTGCCGACATGCGTAAAGGCGTTAACAGTGACGCTTACTATCTAGAGAACCAGAATAATATTGAATTCGCTGGACGCTATGGCACTAAGCGTTATCGTTCACGTTATAAGGACTACACCAGTTCAGATGCGCTGGCTAAGTTACAAAGAAAGCTTGGCAGTCATTCAGGGATCCACCTCGATATTCGCAGCTTTATGCAAAACAGAAGTGTTAAAAGCCGCGCAGAACGTTTAGACATGAAAGTCTATACCTACTCTCTCAACGGCACTGATTATCATCAATCACAACTATTGAAGCTGAACAAAAAGTCTTTGCCTCACGGGGTAATTGTGGATGCAACACCGTACAAAATTTGTCAGCGATTATTCAACGCAGCCGTGCCTGCAAAACGCTATCAACCTCTAAGCAATATAGGTCGTTATATTGCTTCATTACCCCAAGATGCGAACTTTGATCGCTTTGAAGAAATGCTGGGGTATCAACAAGAAGGTTATTACTTGTCACTGGCATCAGGTCTTAAGTCAATTAAGGGCAATCAAACTAAACAGGCCGTAAATAACACTCCAACACCTTTGCTTGAGCATGGCTTTCCGACGATTACCGATGAAAAAATCGATACTCAAACTGGCGACACCATCATTTTAACCTTACCAAGCAACAGTAAATAAGCGTCATTAATCACAATCGATAACAAGAAAAGCCTTTGAATCACTATGACTGAAAATAAACAAAGCCCATTTGCAACCAACTTGCTGAATAAAACCCCGACACAGCAAAAGATGCAGTCGGCTGAAAAAGAACTAAAGAAAGTTCAGCAAAAACAAAAGTCAGAAGCCGTTAAAACCGAAAAAGCTCAAGCCGTTGAAGCGCAAATCACCAAAATGGGTAAACCGTTTTGGTGGATGTTGCTGATGTTTATCTGCTCGGTAGTGTATTTATTCCCTGAGGCAGTCTTTAATGCTGCGCTAACTGATGTAGCTGGCGGCAGAAATTCAAGTGAAGAAGACTTACGTGCAGTCGAGCTATTTGGTCGTACTATTAGTGGTATTGGCGTCACTTTGTTATTAGCCGATTTATTACTTAAAGGCCGAAGAGTCGCTAAAGTTGGCCGCGCGTTAGCTTACTTTGGATTAATTGCATTAATTGTCTGGCCAACGGTATTTTTTGGACAAAAATGGCTGGTTGATCATTTCATTATCGATGCCTCAACCCCTGAGGAACGTCAACAAGCGTACTTATCGCAAGTATTACGTAGCGCATTGATAGAAAACTCGATTCAATTTGAAGGCATAGATTACGATCCCAATCGAGAACATAACTCCACCGAAAAAACCTTTTTGTCTGTATTTGGCGGCTTAGTCTATGCCGACGATAAATTGGTTGATGATTTGAAACAGAAAAAACGCATGATCATGGAGAAGTTTGTCCGCGATCGCGCTATGTCCAACTTTGATCAACACTACGGCGATTACGATGATTTTCGCCAGACCTTACGCAGTAAATATACCGAATATGCTGAAGGCTCAAATAAATACAACAAAGCACTGGCAAGCTCACCGCAGCGCTCAGATGAATACTGGTTAGACACTCAAAATCAAGTAAAACAAGGCTGGGAAAAATACCAAAAAGGCGTTACTGCTTATGAAGCTCGAGTGGAATCTCGCGCCCAAAAAATAGCCCCTAAAATGTATGATTTTTTTGAACGTCGAAATAAGTGCGCCGACATGAAAAAAGGCAGCAGTAAAAATCGCTGTTTTGAGCGTCTGCAAAACGGTTACGACAAAGAAATTGCCAAATACAGCATCCCTTATATTCCACCAGATGACTGGTTAATCCGCGAAGAAATCTCAACCTCTGAAAACGTCGGTAACTCAATTATTACTGGCATTATGACCTTTGGTTTATTTACTGCGATGCAAGCAGCTGACGCGGCAACGGGCGGTGATGCAGGCTTTAAAGATCATCGTATGGTGTATACCAATGATGTGAATCATTATAAGAATGTGTTGATGGTTAAAATGGAGCCTGATTTCATCAAAGAATCAGGTGGTTACCCTTTAGGTATTCAGTATATTCATGACTTTAGAGTTCATGAAATCACTAGCATGAAAGTGAATAAAAAGCTTAAACAGAAAGGCTTAAATTTACCTGCTTCTTGGTCGCTCACTGATCGGAACAGCTTTGATAATGCAGTGGCTAAAAAAGTGCGCCAACAAGCCGATGCACAATGGCGTTCTGCGATGAAAAAGCAAGGTAATGACATGCCACCTAATCTTAGCTGGCAGCAATTCCAGCAAGAAGGTGATGTGCAAAAACGCATTCAACGCCAAATGAAAGAGTTATATGTTAGCCCTACATTAGCCGATTGGAATAACCGAGAGTTTAAACAAAAAATCATTGAGCCCAATATTGCCCGTAAAACAACTGAATATCTCAATGTTCTTGAAGCCCAGCAAACTGAGTTTGCTGATGGTGGTGCATTCGAATCTACGGGTAAATCGGCATTAAGAGCCACCATAGTCCCGCCAATATCCATGTCTATCAGCTTAGCCTTGGTGTTATTAACTGTATTAAAACTGCCAATGAAAGCTGTTGAGTTAGTACAAGTTAAGCGCGCAGCCAATGATACTGAAGCCCCTAAAACCAAAGGCTACATCAAAGCCAGTATTTCTGGGGTGATGCTAGTGGCTATTTTTGTAGTGCCATTAACTATGGGCGGTAACCAATACACCATGAAAGACTCGGCGCTTCATTACTTTTTTGAGCAAATGGAAAAGAATGATTCAGCCAGCGTTTCTTATGCGCTTAAATGGTTACTAGTGACTCAGCCTATCGTGCAGCCTATTGGAACTGGTATCGATCAACGCCTGTTTATCACCAAAGGTTTTGACGCCATCAGTGAGCCGATTAACCAACTCGACCTAACCTTGATGCCAGAACATGACACTAGCGTTAAGTCTGCGAACCACCAACAAGCGAAAGTCTTATTGCCTTTAACCATTAATACCAATGTGACTGGTGCCAAAATTGCCGTAATGAACATCAAACCTAAATATCAAGCAGGGATGATGTTACCCGCAGGCGGCTATGACGTAAAAGTATCAGCACAAGGTCATCAACCCGTTAGAAAGTGGGTGTATTTAAAGGCAGATAACACCGACTTTACGATTAAGCTTTAGAACAGCTAAGCAAAATAACTAAATAGATTAACCAAAATTATCACGCATTGATTTATAGGAAGTATTACGTGAGTAAATTAGTACAATTTCAGGATTTTATCCGCAGTAATGGTAAAGACCTCACTGGCGTTGATGTGCCAGTTGTTTTGAGTAATGAAGAGGCAAAACTACCCGAGCTCAACTTTACCTTTGGCTGGACAATTGAGATTGGTGTTAGCGAGCATGAACATGGCGGTCATTGCCCTGCTGGAATAAAATCTGGCAGCGCCTCAAATGCTTGTAACTGCGCTAACGATAAAGCAAAAGAGTATGTCAGCGGCCAAAATTCGTTATTTAACGATCGTTTCATCAAAATACTTGGCCCTGACGTTGCTGAAAACTTTTTAATCAAAGATCGTGGCTTAAAGTCTGCGCCAGAAACCTATGTCGGTAGCAAGGTTTGTTATAACTGTAGTGGCTCTGGTAAACAAAACTGCGGCAGTTGTCATGGCAGCGGTAGCACTTCCTGTAGCGGTTGTAGTGGCAGTGGCCGAAATCATGTGACTCGCTACGAGAATAACCGCACGGTACATACTACAGAGTCCTGTTCATCGTGTGGCGGACGTGGTCATAATACCTGCTATAACTGCGGTGGTTCAGGCAAGGTGACCTGTCGTACCTGTGATGGTGGCGGTTACCTCTATTTCAGTTACACCATTGATGGTGAAGCTAAACGGAGTACAAAGTGGGAATATAACACCAGTGATTACCATGAGTGGACATCTGATTACGTCAAAAAGACGGGACTTAAAATCGTTCACCACTTAGATGATATCACCGAAGTCGATGTTAAAGGCGCTTTGGACGGTTGCACCTTTATGTATGCTTTTAAGGCCAAACTACCGACTTTACAATTTACTGCCAACATCGATAACGTCGATACGACGTTATGTTTTGGTGGTAACAAAAACAGCACTCATGATGCAGGTGGTGTATACGATCCTGCGGTATGGAGCGTGGCGCAAAAGCTTGCTGGCGGTAGTAAATCCAATGATAAAGCCGCTCTTTCAACACCTGCAGTTAAAAACATTATTGAAGCCAATGAAACTAACACCTCGATTGCATTATTAGAGGAAAACTGGGTTTCAAGTGATATTAAAGATGCGGTTGTTTCTAATTATCAAACCTTAGTGACCCAGCTTAAAAAGCAAAGTGTGAAAGGCATTACGCCTAAAATGATTGGCAGTATGTGTAAATTCGCATTTCTATTCCTAACAATAGGAATGTTGTTTGCTGTGATGTTCCCTACTTTTGCCCAAGAAACGGCCTATCGCATGAGTGTTACCCAGATTCCTGAATGGATGTTGGCGCTATTGACCATGAAATTTGGCTTATTTGGCTTACCTGAGTGGTGTAACTACCTGTTCGTTATTGGCTTGTTCTGGTTAAGCTATAAAGGTATTCAAAAATGGTACTGGAAGAACATCGGCCCAGGAAAAGTGTGGTTACTGGCACTCAGTTTAACCTTGTTAATACCCCATCTTTGTTTCACCTTGTACTACAACGGTTTTGAAGTTATTCAACATACACTTGAAGTAACCAATGCATTGATGGCGGCATCGTTATTAGTCGGGCTGTATGTTGTCGTTATTGGCACAAAGTTGCCGAATAAGTGGTACACAAAAATAGCAGGTTTTATCGCTGGTATTGGCGTTTATTGCGCCTTGCATTACGGCCTATTTATACTCAATTCACGTATTGGCTTTATCGAAAACCATGGCAGATACCCATACGAGCTACTACAGTCTTTGCGTCCTGGCACCATGTTTATGGCTGAAAACCTGATTGAATGGGCAATGTTAACTGTGATTTTCGCCTATTTCTTAACTCGTCGTCAGTTCTGGTTAAAAGCTAAAACTGAAGTTGCAGATTACGACAGCCCTGTACTACTTAAATCGATGAACATGGAAAAGTAGCCTTAAGTCGATAATGTAAAAATGAGCGCCGATGATACTTGTATCATCGGCGTTTTTTATCATACCGCCGATTGATTTTTAGCCATATCAGCCAATGCTGGTTAATCACTACATTATCTTCTTTGAGTTTTGCACATATCAGGATAACCTGCAGTTAGTTACATCATTTATTCATAACGCTATTTTACTTTTCATTTGTATGTAGATGGAGTATTTCCTACCTATGAGCATGACGCGTTTTATGACTGGCTCATCCCAATGCCAGTCAGCTACGACAAATCAATCTGTTATCACTCACTTCTCTTCTGCGACTTCAGCCTCCAATGATGCTGCGGCAAATACAGATAAACTGTACCGACATTCATTTAATAGCCCTCATGATGCAGAGCCATTATTCGACAGCCGTAATATGAGCCGTGACAGTATTCGTCGTCACATTCGCCAAGAACGCAACGCAATTCCTCAAGCAGATCAGAATCAACTGGCATTAATTGCTAGTCGTCATTTATTGTCTGAGATCCAACGAATTTCAGCCAAACGAGTTGCGCTGTATTTAGGTTTTGATGGAGAGCTTGCCACCAGCAAGTTAATTGAAGCGCTGTGGAAGCTCGATGTGGAAGTGTACTTACCTCGCCTGCATCCTTTCGCTAAGGGCCATTTATTATTTATGCGTTATAACGCCGAAACTCAAATGGTAAATAATCGCTATGATATTGCTGAACCTAAATTAGATATTCGCCACATGGTGACAGTTGAAAACCTCGATATGATTGTCACTCCGTTAGTGGCTTTTGATGATCAAGGTAATCGAATGGGTATGGGCGGCGGCTTTTACGATCGCACACTAGCGCAAGTTAAAGAAGGTAAACCCTTAGCAGTAGGCTATGCTCACGATTGTCAGCAAGTGAGCTTTTTACCAATTGAATATTGGGATATTCCCTTGCCTGTGATTATCACTCCCACAAGGCGAATTGCTTCAGCCAGCTTAACTTGAACCGAGTTTATTAGATAGCAAACCACTCATCAAAAAAGCCGTTAACCTAAATAGATTAACGGCTTCTTACATTGAGTAACTTATGTCATACAGTTATAAGTTGAAGCCTTGGGCTACGGCACACAGCATAAACAATAATATAAACTTAAAACGGCCTAACTAATTTTGAAAAAAGACAGCTCTTGATTTTGCTTTTCAGCTAAAAAGGTAAGATCTTGGGCTGCTTGCAAAGTTTGATTCACAGCTTTGACATTCTCATTGACTAAATCAAAGGTTTTAGAGGTATTTTCAGCAAGCTCCTCTGTAACTGAATATTGCTCCTGTGAAGCAAAAGCGACTAATGTATTGATTTCCGAAATGGTTTGAACTGAATCAGATATATCATTAAATGATGCTTTTACATTCTCTGATAACTCTACGGACTCTTTAATAGAGCTGACATTAGAGACCATATTGTTATTGGCTGTTTCTGATTGAACTTGAAGCTTAGCGATTATATTTTGAATATTTTCTGCTGATTGGAAAGTTTTTTCTGCGAGATTACGTACTTCATCTGCTACAACAGCAAACCCTCTTCCTTGCTCACCCGCACGTGCTGCTTCTATTGCAGCATTTAGCGCTAATAAATTTGTTTGTTCAGATATCGCACTGATAACATCTGTAAATTCACCTATATCAATTGCACTGTTTTTCAATTCCTCGATCATAGCCGCTGTAGCTTGTACCGAATGATTAATGCTTTGAGTTAGCACAATTGATTGTTCAAGCGCCTTATGACCTTGATGCACGTTGTCTATGGCTTTTTTAGTCTCTCCTTCTGCTTGCGCAGCATTAAGTGACATTTCTTTTGAAGTACTTGATAGCTGACCTATTGCTGTTGAAACCCCCTCTACTTGTGATAGCTCACTTTGCGTATTGCTAGCAGTATTTTGCATTACTGAAGTTAGCTCTTCTGAAGAGCTACTTGTATTGGTTGAAGCCAAAGTTAATTCATTGATCAGCGTTGATAGTTGATGAATTGACTGATTGAATGTTTGTTTAATTTTAAAGAATTCATTTCTAGATTCCGTTAGAGGCAGAGGCTTAAGAACCCCTTTAGCTAGGCTGCCAATCGCTGTGGAAATCTCATTTACGTTACTAGATAGAGTTCTGTTTACATAAGTTAAAAATATTGATGATACAACACATCCAATGAGAGACATGACGACCACCATCGTCATCAAATCACTCATTGAGCTCGCATATTCATCATCTCGTACAGCTAGTAGGCTCTCTTCTCTTAATGATGCTTCATCCAAAACTTCGCGAATTCTATCAACATATTGCTTACCAGCACCCTTTTCTACAAATGCAGAGACCTGGGAGTCATCACTATTATCCCTTAAAGAAAAACCTTCATTGATGACTAAGTTTTCCCATAACTCAATGTTTTTAACGACTTCATTAAATGCGTCTGTTTGAGTAGGGTTGTCTGCTGTCATATCCAGCAAAATAGCTAACTCTTCTTGAACTTTTTTCTGCCCTGATGCGTACGGCTCTAGGAATTCTCGGTTATTAGTTAACAAATAACCACGATAACCCGTTTCCATATTTACGACTTGCTCGATAGATTCTTCAATATGAAGTAGCACTTTATATGTATGCGCAACCATATCATTGCTGGTTTTTATACTAGAATTGGAATTGTTGACTGAGAGAGTAATTGACGAAAAAACAACTAAGATGACTAATACATTCATTGAAATAAGCCAACTGGTTGGCATCATTGATAGTGACTTCATCTACACATCCTTGTGAGTATTTTGCGATGTATTTCACTATAGTACATTTAACTAATTTTGCATTTTAGAAATTAGTTAAATACTTTGTTATTAACAATATTATAAATCCTGCCTTAAAAAGATTAATTATTTTACTTTTTAAAGAAACTAATCGAACTCATCAATTAGTTTTACGAACTCAAGACCAGCCTAGTATTAAGCTGTAATGCAATCTAACAACTGGTGGTCACCAGCGATAATATTGTCAAAATACACACTAGAAATAAGACAGAAGCATAAAACGTTTTAATTCAACCGTTACCGTCTATTTACTGAGACTATTTCAACTGCCTTCCACCATCAACTGCATAACTGCGACCAGTGACATATTGGCTCGACAATAAGTACTCTACTAATTCGATAATCTCGCTGTTGCCAGCTTCTATTGGCAATATCGCTTTAGCTAGCGCTTTGGCTTTATAGGCATCATCGTCGCCTTCATTAAATAATATCATCGCTGGAGCAATGGAGTTCACTTTGACAGCTGGAGCTAATTTGGCTGCAAATGATAAGGTCATATTATGTAATGCTGCTTTACTCGCCGCGTAAGCAATATGCTTCTGGCTGCCCTTTTCAGCGACATAATCAGTAATGTGAATGATATTACTGTCGCCAATACTGTCACCCGCTGAGGCAACTAATAGCTCCGCTAACGCCAAGTTTATTTGATAAGGCGCACTGACATGAATGTTCATCATTCGTGCCATAATATCGGCAGAAGTAACCTCTGCACTGGTTTTATCATTATGCCAATCAGATGCGTTATGAATGATGCAGTTTACCTGTGGATGCTGAGCTTTGATGCGACTAAGCATGTCATTGATTTCATCTGCTTGGCATAAGTCACACTGGTATAAGTCTGCGCCGAGCTCAAGTAGTTCGTCTATCGATGGGTAATGACTTCTGAACGTGCCTATAACGTTAAAACCTTGAGCTAAAAAATGCTTTGCCAAGGCATAACCAATTCGTTTTCCGACACCTGTAATAAATATGGTTTGTTTCATTTGAGTTCTCTTATTCTTGTATTGAGCCAGTAGTTAAACTCACATAATAAAGGTCATTAGCAGCGGCTAATGACCTAGTGTCTGTTATCCATCATTCATGAGTTAGCTGAGTGAATCAAGCCTTTGAGAAAAACTCAGCTCTTGAAGCAGGGTTATTTTTAAAACAACCACCTAGGGCAGAGGTTGTGGTGTGGGATTGCGTATCTGTTACACCACGAGACTTTACACAGTAGTGAGTAGCGTTAATGCTGATGGCCACGTCATCGGTTTCAAGTAACGTTTGTAATGCCACTAATACCTGCTGAGTTAGTCGCTCCTGTACTTGAGGTCTTTGAGCAAAAAAGCGTACTAAGCGATTAATTTTCGACAGCCCGATAATCTTCTTTTTCGGTATGTAGGCGACATCAGCTGTGCCATCGATAGTAATAAAATGATGCTCACAAGTGCTGACGACACTGATATCACTAACTTTGACCATTTCCTCAACACCCATTTTATTATCTATTTGAGTGACTTTTGGGAATTGATGGTAGTCAAGACCGGAGAAGATTTCATTGACGTACATTTTAGCGATACGGTGGGGTGTTTCGCATAAGCTGTCGTCAGTTAAGTCTAAGCCCAGAGTTGATACAACTTCGGTCATCAGCCCTTGGATACGTTCGATTTTTTGTTCATTGGTCATGTCGTTTTCGACCAATGGCGTTTCAAGACCTCGTTCAATAAGAACTTGCTGCACTTTACGTGCTTCATCTGAAATCATGTGTTTTCCTTATGGCAACCCGTGCCAAATAAAAACCACACCGTTACGTGAAAGCTTACTAGGCTTTCGCTTATTTGCGCTGCTCTAAAGACAGTGAAACAGAGTCGGCAAAACGTAAAGCATGAGGTTTGTCAATTGTTACTCGAGACATGGTAATTGATGGGTGTTCGCTACAAATTGCCAGTACATCAGCAACCAACTTTTCAAGCAATAAAAAGCGCCCTTCTTCCACATGTTGAATAACTTTTTTAGTGATAACTTTGTAGTTCAATGCATCGGCAACATCATCGGTTTGAAACGACTTGTCGGCGGGATATTGGATTTCAATATTAATCACAACATCTTGCTGCTTTTCACGTTCGTCTGGATTAAAACCAATGAAGGTGCGTAAACGAAGATTAGTAACTTTAATAATAGCTTGGCTAATAGACATAGTGAGCCTCGTGTGAATACAAAACGTGATACGTGAGAATGAGCAAGTTAGATCACATAAAAAAGAGCCAACGTTTTTACAGTTGACTCTTATAGTTATAGCGATAAATCGTCAATTTTGCGAACTAAAACTCTTTATAGTTTCGATACTTAACTTTAAAGAAGATGATATAGAACACTGGCACAATGATCAGAGTCAGCATGGTAGCGACACCTAAACCAAACATGACCACTGCAGCTAACGACTCAAAGAAGGCATCTGTCAGTAGTGGTAACACCCCTAAAATAGTCGTAACAGCAGCCATACAAACAGGCCTTACACGACTCACCGTTGAGTTAAATACCGCTTCGAAAGTTTCAATACCATCATTGATATCGGTATTAATTTGATCGAGTAATACTATGCCATTTTTAAGTAACATGCCTGATAAACTCAGCATTCCCAGCAGCGCCATAAAGCTAAATGGCTTATCAAGGATCAGCAATCCAGATGTAATACCAATAATCGCTAGCGGTACACATGCCCATATAACCAAAGGCTTTCTCACTGAGTTAAACAAGAATACGGTGATAAGGAACATGAACAAGAAACCTAATGGCAGAGTGGCAAACAATGACTCTTGCGCATCGGTTGAAGATTCATATTCACCACCCCATTGCAGCTCATAACCTACTGGCAATTCAAGTGCTTCGACTTGAGGCTTTATTTGGGTGAATAACTCGGCAGGCAAAATGTCGTACTCAAAATCAGTATCAGCAAATACAGTTAGAGTACGTTTGCGATCGCGTCGCTGAATAATCGGATCTTCAAATTTCACTTCAAAGCCATCAACCACTTGTTGTAACGGCACAAATGCGCTTAACGCAGGACTCCAAATTCGAATACTTTCCATTGATTCAATATCAATACGTTCGTCTTCAGGTAAGCGTCCAATAATCGGTAACAATGTTGTACCTTCACGGTACACACCGATTTGTAAGCCTGTAAAAGAGAATTTAAGGGCTTCGTCAACTTCACTTTTAACAATACCTAATCGACGAGCCTGGGTTTCATTAAAGCGCGGCGCAATGTATTTTACTCGTTCACGCCAGTCATGGCGCACATTGACTGTCGCTGGTGTAGCATTAAAGATTTCCATCACTTGAGCCGCAATAGTTCGCAGTACATCAGGATCTGCCCCACTTATCCGGGCTTCAATTTTCGCATCGGTAGATGGACCAATCTCTAAACGCTTAAACTTAAGCTGTGCTTGAGGATAACTTTGCTCTACGTCTTTTCTAAACTTCACCATCACATCAGTTAAGGTTTCAAAGTCAGTAGTACGAATCGAAATCTGCGCATAAGATGCATAGTTTTTTTCAGGCGAATACGTCAGCAAGAAACGCGGAAACCCCTTACCTATGGTCGAAGCCACATATTCAACATTATTCAGTTCAACCGCGATAGCCTCCATGCCTTCGACTACCGTTTGGGTTTCACGAATATCTGTGCCTTCTGGCATCCACACATCCACTAAGAATATCGGTGTTGTCGATGGCGGGAAGAAAGATTGCTTAACGTATGCAAAGCCGTAAATTGACACACAAAACGCAATAACGACAGCAACGACGCTAACCCAACGAAAGCGCATACAGACATCAAGCAGTGCCTTGTAGTACATGAAGAATGCACCGCCATATGGATCTTTTGGCTCACCTTCTGACTTTTCAGCTTCTGCGCCGAAAAATAATTGTGCGAAGAACGGCGTAATCGTGATGGCAGTAATCCAAGATAAAAACAGTGAAAACAACAATACCCAGAAAAGAGAACCTGCAAATTCACCGGTTGAATCCGGCGATAAACCTATTGGCGCAAAAGCTGTAATAGCAATAACTGTCGCGCCAAGTAATGGCCACATAGTTTGCTTAACAATACCTTGAGCCGCCTCAAGAGTAGTTTGTCCTCGTTGCCGCCCAATAAGTATGCCTTCAACAATAACAATGGCGTTATCCACCAGCATACCAAGGGCAATAATCAGCGCCCCTAGTGATATCCGCTGCAGTTCAATTTCAGCTTGCAGCATCAACATGAAGGTGCCTAAACAGGTTAAAAATAAGATTAACCCAATTAATATCCCTGATTTAAAGCCCATGAATACCAGCAGTACACCAACCACGATCACCACTGCTGCAATCAAGTTCCATACAAAGCTACCTACCGATGCATCCACCTCGTTAGGCTGGTTGTACATGGTTTCAATTACCATTCCTGCAGGACGGACACTTTCGATACTGGCGAGCTTGGCATCGATGGCTTTACCCACCTCAACCACATTAACGCCAGTTGAAAACGAAATACCAATATTAATGGCATCATGTTGATCAAACTTAAGCAAATTAGTGGGAATATTTTGAAAGCCGCGCGAGACTGTGGCGACATCTTTTAAATAAATGAGTTTGTCACCTTGAGTACCTGGAATAATCAGCTCTTCAAGCTCACTGACAGACTTAAATCCTCCACTGGTGCGAATTTTTAAGTTATCGGCAGACACCCGGATATTACCGGCATCTGACACCATGTTTTGCGAATTCAGCAAGTTTTGAATAAGCGATGGATCGATGTTCGAACTGGCCGCTTTGTTCAGCGACATTTCCACAAACACTTGTTCTTGTTGATTACCTGCTAGTGACACCTTGCCCACACCTGGCACCAGTTCAAGCTCACGCTTAACATAGTCAACGTAATCCAGAATATCGCGGTAACTGTAGTCTGTACCACTGACCATTAACATGATGCCGTATACGTCGCCAAAGTCATCATTCACAATCGGAGTTTGCACTCCAGGTGGTAAACTAGCCGACATATCGTTTACTTTGCGGCGCAGCTCATCCCATATTTGCGGTAGCTCTTCTGGGCCGTATACGTTTTTCATGGTCACGGTGATTTGTGACATACCTGAGGTGCTCAGCGAGCGTATATAATCCACATAAGGCAAAGCTTGAATTGCCTTTTCAATGGGATAAGTCACTTCCTCTTCTACTTCTGTAGATGTTGCGCCAGGATATAAAGTCACTACAACAGCATCTTTAATGGTAAATGGTGGATCTTCTAACTGACCTAAACCGGTAAATGCCATTAAGCCACCGATCAGTAATATCAATGTGAACATCCAGCTGATAACGGTATTTTTTACAAAGTAGCCTGCTATATTCATTACACACATTCCCTTGTATCAGCTTTTCTGGTGGCGTTTGGATTGTTTAAACTCAGTGAGTATTGATGATTCATCTTTACCCCTCCTGCAGCAATTTGACTTGCTGACCTTTAACTAACCGCGCCGCGCCAGTGGTAATGATGGTTTGGCCATCATCAAGTCCACTTGTCACTTCGATTTCATCACCGACAATCACCCCTAAGGTGACAGGTTGATATTGAATAGAGTTATCTGCCGCGTTATAAAGCCACACGCCACTTGTTTGAGTATCGATATCACTGCCGTCTTGCATCACAACAGCTTCAATAGGCACCAAAAACTCTCGATGGTAGGTGTAAGTCATGTTACTTAAGTTCACCGTCACTTTAGCGGGCATCCCCTCGAGCACTTTGTATTTAGGGTCTAAATCCACCGCGATAGTCGCAATATATGTTGAGGTTGTAGGATCTTTTTCGGTATTAACTTCTAATAAGTGACCTTTAAAAGTGGTATTAGGGAAAGCTTCAAAGCTTACGCTCAAATAAGACTCATCTTGACGATCTTCATGTTTTCTAGACACTGCAATCAGCATGTCAGGAATTTGTACATCAACTTCAATGCGTTCAACTTTTTGCATGCTAAGCACTGATACACCCGGTTGCACGTTCTCAAATGATTCTAGAAATACATCGCTGACAATGCCTGAGAATGGCGCTCTAAGTTCCGTATACTGCAAATTTAACTGCGCTTGACGCTCTTCAGCTTTAGCAACTAGATATTGCGCATTCATTTGATCGTACTCCGATTGCGCCATCAGTTTACTTTCAACTAATTGCTTACCACGCTGCGCTTGCTTAAAGCTCACTTCCATTCGCGCTTGGCGATCACTTAACGCAATGGTGTAGTCGCGTTTCTCAAGTACGGCTAATAAGTCGCCTTTGTTAACGGTTTTACCTTTAGTCGCAGGAATGCGCTCTATTCGACCTTCGACACGAAACGATAAATTAGTTAAGTCCTGCGCCCTTGCAACTCCATTAAATTCACGCATCACTTCGTTATTTGCATGGGGTAAAGTGTAGGTTTTTACTAAGGTTTTTGTCGGAGCGATATCAATTGTTCGCTCACAAGCTGACAAGGAAACTATTCCAAGCCCGACAGCTGCGATGGCGCTGTATTTACAATGCAGAAACGCTTTCATCTTATAAGCCTCGCTCTTTAATCCATTTCACAGCCGCTTGGCCATCTTCAAGTTCTGAAGCCCCTGCCACCACTAGCCAGTCGCCATCATTGAGACCAGTCATCATCCTTGTGCCTTGCAGTGTGATTGGTACTTTGGTGATCCGTTTATCCGCAGGTGACCAAGTAAACACATAGGCTTGCTGGTTTTCTTTAACTACCGCACCTGCAGGAATTTTAGGATGAGCATCAGCTGTTCTAGCGGGGAGTTTGACTTTAACCCGGGCGGACATGCCTGGAAGAACGTTAAGCTCATTAGGCATAGGTAATGTCAGAATAATGGTGTAACTACTGGTGGTGGGGTCAGCTACAGTATTTAACTCTTTTAACCTTGCTGGGTACCATTGATCGCGGCTATCAAATTTAACTTCGATGTTATCAATATCTGATAAACTTTTATCCGATTTTTGCAGAAAACCAATAAATTGTTCAGGTAACTGGAAGCTAATATCTGCAGCAGAATCAGTGCGAATGCCCATGACTTCTTCTTGGGCTTGTACAAATTCAAATTCACGCTTATTACGTTTAGATATCACCCCTTGATACGGCGCTCTGAGCTTAGTGTAAGTGACATCTGTTTTGGCTTTGTCTAATGCAGCTTGTGCAATAGTGTAATCACTTTTAGCTTGATCATAATCATTACGTGATACCACGCCCTGTTCAACCAGTGACTCATTTCGCTCAAATAACACTTTAGCCAACTCATACTGTGCCTGCGCTACTGCGAGTTGTTGCTGGTATATATCACTGTCTAAAATAGCTAAAATATCGCCAGGTTCAACAGGGTCTCCAGGTCTCACTAATATCTGTGCAATCTCACCAGCCACTCTAAAAGATAATGCCGCTTTGTCAGATGCTTTCACTTCACCGGGTAAGAAACGCTCACGATATTCGGTACCAACATCAACTTGGATAACTTTAACTGGCCGTGGGATCACTGTATTTGAGACTTCGTTGGCATCTTCGGCAACGGCAATATTAATAAAGGTGCTAGAAATAACAGCGGAGGTTAACAATAAAAAAGAAGTAAACTGGCTGAGTTTCTTCATATTTTGTTCCATCAAAAGTGTGCAATTAGTTTGATACTAACACTCAATTACACCTCAGAATAGGTGCGCAAGCACACATAAAAGATCCATTCTGTGATATTCGGCGTAATACTTTCTAATCAAAACAAGTCGAGGCAGTACTATGGAGTTACGTATTTTTTATGATAGCGCTTGTCCATTGTGTAGCAATGAGATGCAGCAGCTTAAGAAGCACGACCGCCTACACAAAATTGAGCTTGCTGATTTAAACCAAGAAGGCTTCGAGCAAAAGTATCCTCATATCGATCTTGCAGTTGCCAATTCTATTTTGCACGCAGAAACCAATACAGGTGAAATATTACGTGGCCTTGACGTTACCGCCAAAGCTTGGGCATTAACGGGTAAACATAAATGGATACAACTACTGAGGTTACCTTGTATTAAACCCTTTGCCGATGTGGCATATCGTGGCTTTGCCAAAAACCGGTATAAAATATCTTACTTATTAACCGGTCAACAACGCTGCGAAACTGGCAGTTGTAACCTAAAATAATTATGAGTAATTACAATAAGTATGAATAATCTCGTGCTAAAGCCCGTCAATTCTGCCGTAATCATTGGTTCATCTTCCGGCATTGCCAATGCCATCGTTGATGAACTTATTGAGGATGTTGATATAGAGCAGATCATAACCATTAGCCAAAATGAGAACAGTAACCTCAGCGGAAACCACGGCAATGACATCAATCACGTACACAAGGTTTGTAATTATTCAGCGCAAAGCATTGCCAATGTTTGCCAAAATTTATCATCAATCAAAGGCTACTTGGTCAAAGTGTTTATTTGCAATGGCAGACTGCATTCTGTAAATACTGAAGATGAAACCGCAATAAGCCCAGAAAAGCGCTTAGAAGAAATAAATCCTGAATCAATGCAGGCTTTGTTTCACTCAAACGCCATAGTACCCATGCTGTGGTTGCAACAGTTAGCGACTGTGGTTAATAGCAAACAAAATTGTGTTATCAGTGTATTAAGTGCCAGAGTGGGCAGTATTAGTGACAACCATTTAGGTGGGTGGTATAGCTACCGCGCATCAAAAGCTGCCTTGAATATGTTACTTAAAACCACAGCGATTGAATATGCTCGCAGGGCCAAAAACGTCAAACTCATTGCCTTTCATCCAGGTACTACCGATACCGAGCTATCTAAACCTTTTCAAGCAAATGTACCTGAAGGTAAATTATTCACAGCAGGATTTGTCGCTAAACAATTAATGAAGACTCATCAACAACTGGTCTTTGATTGCAAAGCTGAATTTTTAGATTGGCAAGGAAAAACGATTAACTGGTAAATTGGCAATTTGATGATCAAGTAGATAGCAGGCACAAAAAAGCGAAGCTCAAGGCTTCGCTTTTAAAGTTAATAAACCAAGTGTTTATTTAACGAATTCAACACCTAGGTTGATATCGCCTTTTAATGTATCAAGCATTGCATCACGAGCATTCGCTTCAAAAGCACTTACTTCACCGTAAGCTAATACTTTTTCTACGCCGTTTTTACCTAATACTACAGGCTGTGCGAAGAATTCAGCATGTTCGCTGCCGCCATCTACGTATGCACATTCAACAACGTTTGCTTCACCTTGTAGGCCGCGTACTAAAGATAGACCGAAACGGCATGCCGCTTGACCCATTGAAAGTGTCGCACTACCGCCACCCGCTTTAGCTTCAACAACTTCTGTACCAGCATTCTGAATGCGTGTAGTCAGTGCTGCAACTTCTTCATCAGTAAAGCTTACGCCTTCAACCTGTGAAAGAAGTGGAAGAATAGTCACACCACTGTGGCCGCCAATAACGTTAATGTTAACGTCAGCAACGTTTAGACCTTTAAGATCTGCGATGAAAGTTTCAGAGCGGATAACATCCAGTGTAGTCACACCGAATAAACGATTCTTATCGTAAACACCTGCTTTTTTAAGCACTTCTGCAGCGATAGCAACCGTTGTGTTCACTGGGTTTGTGATCACACCTATTAAGGCTTTAGGACAAGTTGCTGCTACTTTTTCAATGAGGTTACGTACGATACCAGCATTGATATTGAAAAGATCTGAACGATCCATACCAGGCTTACGTGCAACACCTGCTGAAATAAGAACAACATCAGCATCAACTAGTGCAGGAGTTGGATCTTCACCTGCAAAACCAGCCACTTCAACGTCTGTTGGGATGTGGCTTAAATCAACAGCAACACCTGGAGTAACAGGAGCAATGTCATACAGAGACAACTTTGAGCCTGCTGGAAGTTGAGTTTTTAATAGTAAAGCTAGGGCCTGGCCAATACCGCCAGCAGCACCAAGTACAGCTACTTTCATAATTATCTCCAATAACGTTCTAGTGTTTGACTTCTAAGTTTATGATTCGCAGTCTGTGACATAGATCATATTTCTTGTGGCGTCACATTACTGCATCAGCGACACAATTTCAATTATCCCTTAGTGGAGTAAAGCAATTAACTTATTCTATGATATGTATATAAATAATCACTGATTTACCCACTTACACTGTAAAGTGAATTTTTATTCACCAATTTAGCTTATTTCTTGACTTGTGTTGTTTATATATTCAAAATGAACCCGTTTTGTGAATATATTGTATTCATTTTAAAAATTACTAATAAGACGAAAAAAATATGCCAGCGACCAAGAATCAGGATGAACTCGTTAGAACGTTTAAGTCGATACTAAAGGAAGAGCGCTTTGGAAGCCAAAGTGAGATAGTTAATGCGCTGCAGGCGGAAGGGTTTGGCAATATCAACCAATCAAAAGTTTCGCGTATGCTAAGCAAGTTCGGTGCTGTTCGTACTCGTAATGCCAAGCAAGAAATGGTGTATTGTTTACCTGCTGAGTTAGGTGTGCCTACTGCAGGTAGCCCAGTCAAAAACTTAGTGTTAGACGTTGATCATAACCAAGCTATGATAGTGGTTCGCACCAGCCCGGGCGCTGCACAGTTAATCGCTCGTTTGCTAGACTCAATAGGTAAGCCTGAAGGAATTTTAGGTACCATTGCCGGAGATGACACAATTTTCATCTGTCCATCTAGCATTAAGACTATTGATGATACGCTTGAAACGGTTAAGTCACTTTTTAACTATAGTGAGTAGCTTTTACGAATAGCTGTTATGAACCATTTTCGTAATTAATACCTGCATGTTTGCGAGTATCAGCCAATAAAAAAGCAATGCCTAGGCATTGCTTTTTTATGTCTCAAATTTATGTGATGGCTTGTGCCATTACAATGAGATTAGTCGTTAGCAAACTGCGCTAAAAAATCTAACGATGGCGCAAAGAATGATGAACCGGTTAATGCTTTAGTGAACTGCATCAAGTGATCATGATTACCGTGACCATCACCATGTACCATGCTACGAAGCATTTCTTCAAAGTGAGTCGGCTTGTTGCAAGTAGAGATAAACATCAAACCTTGCTCTTTTAGCGAACCAAACGGCATACTTTGACGCAAAATCTCCATCGACTTACCATCAGCATCTTTTAGATTAACTCGCTTGATATGGCTGGTTAATGGCTTATCTTCTGATGCATATTCAATATCATCTTGCTTAGTACGACCGATAATATCTTCTTGCTTCTTCTGCGGTAGACGGTTCCATTTACTTAAGTTATGCGCATATTTTTGCACATGAACATAACTACCACCTTTAAATGAGATATCCTCATCTGCCACTAAAGCAACATCTTGACGGCTACGCCCTTTCGGGTTTTCTGTGCCATCGACAAAGCCGGTTAAATCACGGCTGTCCATAAATCTAAAACCGCGTTCTTCTTCGATTAACTCAACTAAACCTTCAAACATTTGGCTGATTTCGTTGGCAACCAAATGTAAGATGTCATAACGATCACAGCGAATATGCATAAACAAATCATATTCTATCGCTGGCGCGTCACGATTACCTTCACTCATAGCAGGAAAAGGACGAAGTTGCGCAGGACGTTGGTCGCCAAAAATGGTGTCCCAATAGTTAGCACCTATTGCGACGAAGCCATTAAAAGCACTGTCTGCATATTGATCTGATAGCTCATAAATATATTGAGCAACATTGGCTAAACAAGGGCGTAGTTGGGCTTCAACGCCGTCATTTACATTGAACATCAAGTAGACGCTATGCAAATTCCCTTCAGCACAAACTCCTAACTGTTCACGAGGCATATTCTGTGTTTCCATTTTGGAATCAATCACCTTTAACAATAATAAGATTAAAATAGTGTAAGGTAATTAAGCAAATTATTCCTTACGCTCTAAGCAATTATTAACCAACTTTGACTTAAATCACTAAAATATCACTAACGGATGCGCCGATACTGATAGGTTAACTTTTTGGCCAAGTGTCAACGTCGTTAATTGACTTCTCACTTCGAGCGTTTGTAACCCTACTTTAACCCAATAATGACAAATTGTACCCAGAAAACGACGCTCAACAATTTCGCCATGTCCTTGAGCGGCAGGTTGTAAGTCAATCTGTTGTGGTCTTAATAACAACTCACCTTGACTATTAAGAGGATGATTAAGGACTGTAGTGCTTTCAATTAACCCTAAAACTGAGGATATCTGTGTCGTACTTTTAATCGTTACCGTAATGTAGTTACCTTCACCCAAAAACTCAGCCACATAACGTTCATTGGGCTCACCATATAACTCTTCAGCTAAACCATGTTGAACAATGCCACCTTGTTTAAAGAGTGCCAATTTATCGGCAAACACAAAGGCTTCATCTTTGCTGTGCGTTACAAAAACCGCACTAACATTGCGCTGTTTGAGAATTTGTCTGATTTCTAACATCATTTCACTGCGCACTTGCGAGTCGATATTAGAAAATGGTTCATCAAGCAATAACAACTCAGGTTGGTAAGCCAGTGCACGAGCAATAGATACCCTTTGCTGCTGCCCCCCCGATAACTCGTGTGGGTAACGTTTACCAAGTCCTTCAAGTTTTACCAATTGCAACATATCATCAAGACGCTCACAGCGCTCTTTATCCGTTAAACCTTTAACGCCAAATAAAATATTGTCACTTACGGTTAAATGAGGAAATAAAGCGTAGTCTTGGAAAATCATCCCTATGCCACGTTTTTCACTTGGTACGAATACGTCATCAGCACTAAGCGTTTGACCATTAATCGCTATACTACCTTCACTGATCGCTTGTAGACCGGCAATTGCACGAAGCAAAGTGGTTTTACCGCAGCCACTAGGGCCTAACAGAGCTACTATTTCACCTTGCTCTAACGTCAGGTTTAACCCATTAAGAATCACCTGTTCTTGGTAGTCACTTTTTACATTTTTAATGGTCAATGTGGACATATTAGCTCTCTTGCTCCAAAGAACGGTTAAGATAAATCAACGGGATAAGTCCAACAAGAACAATCACAATTGCCGCGAGCGCGCCATGTTCAAGTTGCTCATCTGAAACGAATTGGAAGACATGGGTTGCAAGGTTTTCAAAACCAATTGGACGTAATAATAGTGCTGCTGGCAGCTCTTTCATACTTTCAATGAACACTAACAGCGCACCAGCAAAAATACCTTTACGCAATAAAGGTAAATGAACTCGCCATAATAACTGTCTTGGTTTTTGTCCCATGGTAATGCTCGCCATATCTAGTGAAGGCGAAATACGCTTATAACTGTTTTCAATACTGCCAATTGAAATCGCGACAAAACGGACACAAAAAGCAAAAATCAGTGCAAAGACACTACCGGTAAATAGCAAGCCTGGACCACGAGCATCAAAGTAGTCATAGATATCGTTAATAGCGAAATCCAAATAGGTTAGCGGCACTAACACCCCAATGGCTAAAACTGTGCCAGGTATTGCGTAACCAGTACTGCTCAACCTTGAAGGTAAGATGTCACTTTTACGCGGACTAACACGCCTGATAAACATCATCACTAATGCCAGCACAACACAAATAAAACTCACCACAGCTGCAATGTATAAGCTATTAAAGCTGTATTGCCAGAAGCGGCTATTCCAACTCTCGTCGAAGTAGTCGACGGCATAACCCGCAAGCACAGTAAACGGCAGTAAAAAAGCTAGCACAATGAGCAAGCTGCAATAGCCAAATGATAACCATGCTTTAAAGCCTGATAAGTGATAACGATCAGATTCAGTTAAACGTGATTGCTTTTGAAATAACTCTTGTTTGCGGCGAGCGAAACGCTCGAAGCCAACCATAGCGAAAATCACTAATAACATGATGGCTGAGAGTTTAGCTGCTGCGGACAAACTTCCATATCCAAGCCAAGTGTCATATACAGCGGTAGTTAAAGTCGGTACGGCAAAGTAACTCACAGTAGCAAAGTCGGCAGCGGTTTCCATTGCTACCAATGCCATCCCAACAGCCAAAGCAGGCCTTGCCATAGGTAAACCTAGACGCCAAAAGCTTTGCCATGGGCTACAACCCATAATACGTGAGGCATGTAATAAGCTTGAGGATTGCTCCATAAAAGCAGTACGGGCCAACAAATAAATATAAGGAAATAATACCAAGGACAGCATGACTGCTGCGCCGCTTAAACTACGAATATCAGGGAAATAGTAATCTTGAGGGGAAGTCCAACTAAATGCTTGTCTTAAAAAGCGCTGCACAGGCCCTGCATAATCGAGCATGTCAGTATAAACATAAGCAACAATATAGGCTGGCATGGCCAAAGGCAGTAACAGCGCCCATTGGAAATAGCGGCGGCCAGGGAAATCACACCTTGCCACCAACCATGCTGCAGGAACAGCAATAACCAAAGAACCGAGACAGACCTGCAACATCAGCAACAAGCTGTTACTGATATAGGTAGGTAAAACGGTATCAATTAGATGACTAAAAACAGCTTCGTCAGGTAGTGTAGCTTGTACTAAAAGTGCAAAAAGCGGCAATATTAATATTACCGCAATCGCATAACCAGCGAGCGACCAGCTTCTGGTTAAGCCTAAGATCATAAATACTTTCCAGTCAGTGCCCCATGACTACCATGGGGCGAGATAAAGCATCCTTACAGATCAAATTTTACTTCATCAAGTAACTTCACTGCAGCTTGATGGTTTTCTGCTAGCTTGAAGATTGGCAGACTATCAGCTTTGAAGTCTCCCCATGAAGCTACCATGTCAGAAGGTGTTACATCCGCTTTAACTGGATATTCCATGTTAACTTCTGCGTAAGATTTTTGAGCTACATCAGACGATAAAAATTCCATTAATTTTATCGCATTATCTTTGTTTGGTGCAAACTTAGCTAATGCCATTCCTGAAACATTGATGTGAGAGCCACGATTTTTCTGATTAGGGAAGTTAATGTATACCGCTTCAGCCCAGCTTTTTTGCTTAGGATCTGTCATCATTTTACCGAAGTAGTAGCTGTTACCAATAGCAACATCACATAGGCCTTCTTTAACAGCTTTAACTTGAGCGCGGTCATTACCTTGTGGCTTGCGTGCTAAATTAGCTTTTACACCTTCAAGCCATGTTTTCGTTTCAGCTTCACCATGGTGAGCAATCATAGAAGCAACTAATGCGATATTATAAGGGTGCTTGAAGCTACGAGTACAGATTTTACCTTTGTACTCTTCTGACGCTAAATCTTCATAGCTTAAGTCAAGCTTACCTACACGATCTTTAGAAGAGTAAACGTTACGAACACGCATAGTCAGAGCATACCAGTCATTTTCAGGCGAACGATATTGCTCAGGAATATTATTATTGAGAGTGTCGCTATTAACATCAACAACAAGATTTTTATCAACCAGTTCCATTAAGCGAGAAAAATCCGATGTGAGAACCACATCAGCAGGTGAAAGACGACCTTCACGAGCAATACGTTCTGCTATACCGTCTTTAGCAAATACCACATTGACTTTGATACCAGTATCTTTGGTGAATTGCTCTAAAATCGGCTCAACAAGAAAAGCTTGTCGGTATGAATAAACAGTAAGATCATCAGCGGCTGTTGCAGCGATTGAACCCATTGATGACACAGTAGCTAAACCTAACAATGCTAGACTTTTAAACGATTTCATTCCAAATTCTCCTTGGCTTGGCATTACTTAATAATATTGAACAGATTGGTTAAGTAATTGCTTATGGAAATGATAATAATTATCAATTGCGGAAAGGATAATAGATCACTGCTTAAGGAGCAAGTGTTGTTTATGTCTACAACCTAGGTTATTTAGAAAGGTTTACGGTGATTATGATGTTAAAAGCTGTACAGTTTCTATTCCGTACAGCTTTTTAAAGATGGCTACCAATATTTC
Organism: Shewanella goraebulensis; assembly: GCF_030252245.1. Classification (NCBI taxonomy): domain Bacteria; kingdom Pseudomonadati; phylum Pseudomonadota; class Gammaproteobacteria; order Alteromonadales; family Shewanellaceae; genus Shewanella; species Shewanella goraebulensis. The sequence goes on along the minus strand of NZ_CP126972.1, from coordinate 994,168 downwards.
TCTACGGTAATTTGACCTGGTGCACGACGTAAATTTTTAACTAACCCCTTCTCATTTAATGCCGTTTGCGCATCAGTAATCATACCGGGATTACCACAAATCATAACTTGTGAGTTTTCTGGATTTAATGCAACGCCTGCTGTTTGCTCAAGAATACCACTTTGCAATCCATCAGGAATACGGCATGAAAGGCCACCGTCATAACTTTCACGGGTCACTGAAGGAATAAACACAAATTGGGTGGGAAACTTTTCTTGTAGCGCGGTTAATTCTGGTAAATATGCCAAATCTTCAATCAACCTAACTCCATATACCAACACTACTTTATCAAATCGCTGCCATGGCTCTTCAGTTTCCATCATTGAGATAAAAGGACCAACAGCAGTTCCTGTCGCTAGAAACCATAAATGCGGGCCTTGTAGCGCCCCAGTAGGGATTTCATCTAGTGTCATAAAGCCTGCAGCTTTTGTACTTACTTCAATGCTATCGCCAATGTTAAGCGCTTGCAGATCAGGCGATAACTGACCGTCTTCCACAGCCACAGCTAGCACTTCGACATAATCTTTACCCGGTGGATTAACAACAGAGTAGGCGCGCGCAATACGCTTTTCATCTCGGATCTGGCTTAATTTAATAAACTGTCCAGCAATAAATGGTTCAACATCGGCTTTGATGCGCAGCGAGAATAACTTCTCATTCCATTCAATACGTTCAATGACGGTACCCGTTGTCCACATAAGCTATTCCTTCAATCTTAGATGCATAAATTCACTGTGCTCAGTCTGCTTGCGGCGGAGTTGTATTTTCTTTAAAGGCTTCAAGCCCAGCTTGTATCAAGCTATAAGTTTGCTCAACTCCTGCAGCAATGTCTCCTTCAAGCACCTTTAACCCCGATAGTATCTCGCTTGCTTCTTTAAAGCCTTGATCTATCGCACCTGAAATCTTCTCCATAAAGCTATCTAATTGCTCAGTAAATTCCATTTGGCTATTTTGTTGCTGATGCACTGAAAAAAAGTTAGTCGCAAAACTGACTATACGCTCTGCCGTTGCTTCTGGCGAATAATCCACATCACTCTCAGCTGCTTTCTGTATGGCGTTTTCACCCATTGAAGGCGCAAGTTCAACATTAATTGCATCTATGGCTGCACGATATAATAACGCCATAGATTGATCGCCTGCTGCGATACTGACTTGTTCTTGTGCCGCCAAAATACTGCTATTTTTAAGCTCTCTGCTCACTTGGCTAATTGAAACTTTATCAGTTTGCTGGGATGAAGCACTTTTATCAGCAGAGGTATCATCAGTTAATTGTTGACGATTATTTGCTTTGGCATTTAATTGCGTTGGGTTATATAACTCCATCATCAGCTCCGGTTAAAGTATGTACAATTGAGGATAACTTAGTTATCGACCATAATCTTCAGACCTAAAGTTAAACCCTAAATTTAAAGCATAAAGTTTAGGTCGAATATATTTGCACACATAACACATGCCTTAAATGACCTAGAACAAGCGCATGGGTTCATCCATAATAATGATAGTCAAGAAGTAAACAATTTAGCTACTATCAATCACTAATAAATACGGGTTGCGATAAAGGCCCAAGGAACATTTTTAAGGAACAAAAATGCAACCACATTGGTTTATTGTCGGTTTAGAAATTTTTACAGGATTATTCTTAGCCTGTATTGCGTTTGGTGTTATTGTAATTATTTATATGTATATCGCCGATAAACTTCAAACTAAACAAGCAATTCGTCATAACTACCCTGTGATTGGCCGTTTTCGATACCTGTTCGAAAAGCAAGGCGAATTTTTTAGACAATACTTCTTTGCTCAAGACAGAGAAGAGCTGCCCTTTAATCGCGCTGAACGTAGCTGGATATATCGTGCAGCTAAAAATATCGATCGCACCATTTCTTTCGGCTCAACTCAAGCGCACGATAAAACTGGCACAGTGATGTTTTTGAATGCAGCCTTTCCCAAATACGATTCAGATCAACATAGCGACAAAACAGTCACTATCGGTGCAGAGTGCGAAACTCCATATCAAACATCAACTGTTTGCCATATTTCAGCCATGAGCTTTGGGGCTTTATCTCGCCCTGCTGTCACCGCCTTGTCGCACGGTGCTGCACAAGCGGGTTGCTGGCTAAACACTGGTGAAGGTGGATTAAGTGAGCATCACTTAAAGGGCGATTGTGATTTAGTGTTTCAAATAGGTACTGCTAAATATGGTGTTCGAGATAAAAATGGCAAGTTAGACGATGAAAAGTTAAAAGCAGTTGCGGCTCATGACAATGTGAAGATGTTTGAAATAAAGCTCAGCCAAGGCGCTAAACCCGGTAAGGGAGGTATTTTACCTGGGGTTAAAGTAACAAAAGAGATTGCTGCGATCCGCGGTATTCCAGTTGGGCAAGACTCTATTAGCCCTAATGGCCATGCTGAGTTTAACAATGTGGCAGATATCCTCGATATGATAAATCATGTCCGAGCAGTAACAGGAAAACCCACTGGAATTAAAGCTGTGTTAGGTGACGAGCAATGGTTAATTGATTTATGTGAAGAGATTAATCAGCGGGGAGTTGAACATGCTCCTGACTTTTTTACTCTAGACAGTGCGGAGGGAGGTACTGGCGCTGCGCCACAAGCCTTGATGGATCATGTGGGCTTACCAATTAAAGAAAGCTTACCGATTGTCATTAACCTACTGAGACAAAAAGCCTTAAAGCAAAGGATCAAAGTTATTGCTAGCGGCAAGATGGTTTTACCTTCTCAAGTCGCATGGGCATTAGCCACAGGCGCTGATTTTATCGCATCAGCCCGCGGGAATATGTTTGCGCTAGGCTGTATCCAAGCACTGCAATGCAATAAAGACACCTGCCCTACAGGTATTACCACCCATAACAAGCATCTACAACAAGGATTAGACCCGCGTAATAAATCAGCAAGAGTCGCCAACTATAATCGTTCACTTCATCATGATTTAAAAATTATTGCTCACTCATGCGGTGTCAGTGAACCAAGACAATTAACTCGCCATCACGCAAGAATTGTTACAGAAAGCGGTATTTCTATCTCGTTAGATAAATTTTATCGACAGTATTAATTAAGCGAAATAAACCGCTTACAGGCAAGAATAATTTTAGAGTAAATAGTTAAATTAGTAAAAACTATTAGACCAATTGCTAATGTATTGACAAGCGATTACTTTGGACTATTTTTATAATAGGTGTAAAATTGTGACACAGAGCACATTTAGGGGCTTACTTTGAAAACTGAAAATTCGATTATGACATCCAGCGGGAGTCATAAATCAATGTCACTAACGTGCAGTAACTGCGAAAAACTTTCTGAGATTGAAGGTGAAAAGGTGTGCTTTGAGCAAGGGAAAATCACCCGATTGATTGAAGATGTTAGTAGTACTTCGATGATTACAATGGTCTGCAATAGCTGGTCTAAAAATAGATAAACACAAGATAGATATTCTCAAAAAATATCTTTACACATACGGTAAGCGTATATCAATCCGATTTTTAGGTAACAAAAAAGCAATCATCTGATTGCTTTTTTTATGTGTCTTTTGAGTCACATTAGAATCATTGGATATCTCCATTACAGGGACGGCTTATCCAAAGAAAGTTACACCAAAATATCTGCCGCGCTATCGTCTGCTTTCAATAAACTGTCTTCGCTTTCGTTATCGTTTATTTTTGCAAGTGTTAGCCCACGGGTAGTTACAATCAAACCTGCGCATAATTCATCATAGACAGACTGTAGTTCATCTTGATTCATTTCTCGCTTCTCAAGCGTAGCCATAATTGCAAACCAATCTGTGGTCACTTTATGTTGTGTACCCTCTAAGGCTGCTATTAAAGAAATGTTTTGCACTAACGACCTCCATATTTAGGCTTAATTACCTGATAATTTCCTATTTACCTAAACGATCTCAATCCTTTCCAGGCAATTAAAGTTAATTATACACAAAAACTGCACTATCAAAGAGAGAAAACATCTACAAGCAGCACTTCAAAGTGTGATTGTTTGCTCATTTTGGATTCGCCACAGTTTTGCATACACGCCATTTTGGTCTAATAAGCCCTGATGCGTGCCTTGTTCCGCAATTTTCCCTTGGCTCAAAACCACAATTTTATCTGCATCAATAATGGTCGATAAACGGTGGGCAACCACGAGACTAGTATGTCCTTTTTCAGCTTCTTTCAATGCCGTCAAAATGGCTTGTTCCGATTTACTGTCCAATGAGGACGTCGCTTCATCAAATACTAGAATGGGTGCTGATTTTAAAATAGCTCGAGCAATGGATACCCTTTGCTTCTCCCCACCAGATAATTTTAACCCGCGCTCACCCACTTTGGTTTCCCATTGATTAGGTAAAGATTCAATAAAGTCGGTTAAGTTAGCTAATTTAACAGCTTCTTTGAGCTCATCAACGCTTGCTGAAGGCCTGCCATAAAGAATATTGTTATAAATGGTGTCGTTAAAAAGCACAGTATCTTGCGGCACAATAGCAATAGATTTCCTTAATGCTTGTTGAGTTAGCTGTTTAATATCTTGCCCATCAATTGTCACTGTACCACTGTCAACATCATAAAATCGAAACAGCAATTTAATTAAGGTTGATTTACCTGCACCGCTTTCCCCCACAACAGCCACTTTTTGCCTAGCTGGAATGGTAAAACTGACATCTTTTAATATCGGTCTTTCATCGTAATTAAAGCAAACATGATTAAAAGATAACTCGCCTTTTGTTGGCACCACATCCGATGCATGCGGCGTATCTTGAATGGCTGGCACTTTATCCAATAAACCAAACATGCGCTCAATATTAGCCAAAGCACCACGAATTTCGCGATAAACAAAACCGAGGAAGTTAAGTGGGATAAATAACTGCATCATAAACGCATTAATCAATACAAAGTCACCTAAAGTCATATTAGCCTCAGTAACCTCGTAGGCCGCCAGCCACATCATTGACGTCATCGCTATGGCGATAATCAGCGCTTGACCTGCATTCAAAGCAAATAGAGACAGACGATTTTTGCGTTTAGCCACTTCCCATTGATCTAGCGCAGAGTCATAACGCTCTGATTCATAAAGTTCATTATTAAAATATTTAACGGTCTCATAGTTTAGTAAGCTATCTACTGCACGGGTATTTGATAAAGAGTCTGCATTAGCAGCATCACGAACAAACCCTGTTCGCCACTCTGTTGCCACTACTGAGTAGCCAATATAAGCCACTACGGCAACTAGTGTGATTAGAGCAAAGCCGATACCATAATTAAAAAAGAAAATAATAATAACTAAACTGATTTCGAGTAAGGTTGGTACGATATTGAACACCATAAAACGCATCAAAAAACTGATGCCGCTGGTGCCACGTTCAATGTCTCTTGATAAGCCACCGGTTCTGCGGTCTAAATGAAAGTCGAGATCCAAGCGATGTAAATGCTCAAAAACCGCCAAGCCTAATCGCCTTATTGCGCGTTCAGTAACACGTCCAAACAGCGTATCCCTTATCTCTCCGATAATGACATTTAGAAATCTGACTGAGCCATAGGCGATAACTAATGCAACAGGAACTCCAACTAACGCAGCCGTCTTTTGCCCATCTAAGCTATCGACTAAATCCTTTAAGATGAATGGTAAACCTACGCTGGCAAGCTTGGCGACAATTAGGCATAACATGGCCAATGCAATACGACCTTTGAACTCGAATAGGTAAGGCCACAATAATCTCACGACTTTCCAGTTCAGCTTACCTACTGGTCCATCAAAATACGCCGACGGTCTCATTTATTTCCACCAATTAAAAATTATATTCACTTCAACAAAATAGCCAAGAAGCCTTATTTACAATCATCACATCAACATTAAGTTAACACTTTTTCACTGAGGTAATATTTATTTAAAATCAATAAACGTCGATAAACATTGGTCATACACACATCATTTTTAATGCATTTTAATAGCAAACCGAGCAATAAATAATACTTTAGAATTACTTTTAGCTAATTTAAGTAGTTATAAAGGCTAGTTTTAATAAAATAATTCAATAAATAAGCAAATAATCGCGTGTTTCTAGTTCAGCAACCAAAGAGAATTTGATACTCTTTATTGGATACTTTTTGGCGGATTATACTAGCCATTAACATTTTCCCCGTTCAAAGGAAGCAACATGTTAGACGCAGCAAAAGTTCAGCACCCACCATTACAACTAATACAAACATGGGTATGGATGATGATTGAATCAGGTAACCCTGAACTTCAAGATAAAGGAAGGAACAATCTAATTTCGGCATTTGGAAGCCTAGCTAAAGCCAATGAGTATTTAGCCAATACCAACAAATAAATAAGGCGCTAAATAGCGCCTTATTTTTGCAACTGAATCCGAATATTAGATAGCCTATTGAATTAATGATTAGCCACGTCTTTTGAGTACACTGTCACTCAATGTAGCAAGCAACTTTTCAGTGTCGCTCCAGCCGATACACGCATCTGTAATACTTTGTCCGTAACAAAGCTCTTTTCCGACAACAAGGTCCTGACGGCCTTCTTCAATGTTACTCTCAACCATCACACCAAAAATATTTTGGTTACCTGCACTAATTTGTCCTGCAACATCTTCAGCAACAAGCATCTGCTTTTTATAATCTTTACTACTATTAGCATGACTGAAATCAATCATAATGTTCTTTGGCAGCTTAGCTTTATCTAACTGGGCCTCAATTTTAGTCACGTCACCTTCGCTGTAGTTAGGAGCCTTACCACCACGTAAAATAATATGGCAATCAGAGTTGCCTTTAGTCGATACAATCGCTGAATGACCAAATTTGGTCACAGATAAGAAATGATGCGGGGCACTGGCAGCACCAATTGCATCGATAGCGACTTTGATTGTACCGTCGGTGCCGTTTTTAAATCCAACCGGGCTTGATAAACCCGACGCAAGTTCTCGATGCACTTGTGACTCAGTGGTTCGAGCACCAATTGCTCCCCAACACATCATATCAGCCACATATTGAGGCGTGATCATATCGAGAAACTCACCCGCAGTTGGAATACCTGATTCATTCAAATCAACCAATAACTTACGTGCCGTTCTTAAACCATCATTTAGCTTAAAGCTATTATCCATGTATGGGTCGTTGATTAAGCCTTTCCAGCCCACTGTAGTGCGAGGCTTTTCAAAATAAACACGCATAACAATTTCAAGTTGCTCTTTGTATTGTTCACGCAAGGTTATTAAACGCTTACCATAATCTAAAGCAGCTACAGGATCGTGAATTGAGCAAGGACCAATCACAACCAACAAACGATCATCTTGGCGATTTAAGATACGGTGAATACCATCACGAGCATTAAACACGGTTGCTGATGCCGTTTCTGACGCCGGAAATCGCTCTAAAATAGCGATTGGAGGCAATAGTTCTTTTATCTCATCAATTCTAACGTCATCATTTTGGTAATACATATTTTATACAGCTCCAGCAAACAGTTTATTTATGCCAAACTTAAAGGTTGGCAGTAAAGCATAACGCACAGCTTTATAATTCAAACAGTACCATACAATAATTCACTCAATCTATGGTTTTATCTAATTTATGAGTATAAATCACTGTTAATAAATAACTTTAAAATTAACATTTTAAAATAACTAATAAATTCATTTATTTCGGTTAACCGAGATACTTTCAGGCGTGCTTTGAGACGAAAATAAAAAACCATTTTCAGCGCTATCTGAAAATGGTTTTCTATGTTGAAGCTAATGGATGATGACTAAAAGTGTTAGAACTAATGCCGCATCATGGCTTGAAGCTTCCCTTTGTATCGATTTTGATTCGTTTGATCGATACTTAGATCGAGTGCTTTTTCCATATTCTTCTTCGCTCGTCTTTCATCACCCGTTGCCCAATAGGCACGTGATAATCCAAAATAAAACTCATGACGGTAATCTGCTCTGTCCACAGCACGCTTATACCATACTAATGCCTCTTGATATTGCTTTTCAAAGTAGGCTTGTTGAGCCATATCAAAATAATAAAATGGATTATTAATACGTGCGAGCTCCAGCACTTTATGAACTTGTTGCCACTCCTCTAATCTATCTTGCTCGCCTAGGATGATAGCTAAATTATATAAAGTGGTAATATTTTTAGACTCTAACTGAAGTACATGTCGATAAGCTTTTTCAGCTAACTCATCCATGCCTTTATGACGATAAATCACGGCTAACGTATTAATGCTATTTACATAATAGGGATCCAGTTCAATAGCCCTTTTAGCCAACGCATAAGCAAGATCGTATTGATTTTTAACCAGTGCTTCTGCTGCGACATTATTAAAATACATTCCAGCTAAAGTCTGTTTGTTTATCTGTTTTACTCTATAAGCTCTAACAGATCTTTCAGGTAAAAAATCTACTAATATCTCTGAACCTCTCATACTGAACGTATTCGCTTGGTCACGGTGAAGGAGCTTCATGTTCACGTGACCATTCACTAGATAAAAACCACCTCGCCTATCCCAGATAGGCTCAACATCAATATCTTGATATTTAACAGGTACATCAAGCACATCTGCGATAGCTGTCGACAACACCACCAGCGACATGCAATTTCCAGCACGCTCCTGTGCGGTTACGCTAGCCATTCTGGTGTAATGATCGCGATACTCAAAGCCACCGTTTTGAGCATTGATATATTCTGCTAACCATTTATTGACAGGCATTTTCTCACCAGTGATCCCAGCAGATCGCGCATACTGTCTCCTTATGTCATTTACCATTTCTTCGGGGAGCTCAAATATGGCATCTGTTTCAGGAATGGCAACAGCAGTAAAGTCACTGTCGCTAAAAAGTGAACTGGCTTTCGCGGTATTTTTTGCTTGTGATGTGCTGCTACAACCTGAAATGATGGAAAAAGAGAATAAGAAAATCAACAAATATAAGCTATGGATCAATAACCTAGCAAGCGCTGAAAACCCGCTAAAAATAAATATCGCACTTTCATTTTTTTGTAACATTTTTATGCTCCAGCTAATGCCTTTATTAAGCATAGATGCAAGTGCAAAAAATGAGACACTTAAACGTTACAAAACTTATCTAACAAACAGGTCAAACTATCGCTGTTTTCTTAAAAATGAAGATAAAACTTCAAATTTTTACGACAGAAATTATTGAGTCGATTTTACCTTAGAGTGAATATTAACAGACTAATTAGGTTTATCAGTTGAATGATGGTTAGAAGTATTTTTTGGTTGATCAATTTGAATAAATACCTCTTTGCCCTGATAAGGATAAGGTCGATAAGCATTACCAGAACAGTTAAAGTAATGGTACGGGACAGCTATAGGTAAGCAGCCAAAGGGTAGTGCCTGTAGTATTTGAATTTGCTGCTGCATACGGAGCATTTCTTGCCATTGATGATCTTGCTGAACTTGATCTCTAATCGCAAAAGCATCAAATGGCTCAGAAGCTTTACGCACAACCACTTTACCAGCCTGAGCAGTTTCTGCAGACAAGATCCAAAGCAATCCTGACATACTAATAATAGTAATGAGTTTAGCTAGCTTGTTCATATCAAAGCCCAATTAAATGCTTATACTAGTTTGAGTATAACAAAAAAGCAGAGCACTAAGGCTCTGCTTTTTTTAAGTTATTTCAAACTAAGTCATTTATTATCCAGCTGATTTAATTGAAACAAACTCAGGGTATGCATCAACACCACAATCTGAAGCATCCATTCCGTTATACTCTTCTTCTTCAGTAACACGAATGCCTACAGTCGCTTTCAGTACAAACCAAACAGCGAAAGAAGCAGCGAATACCCAAGCAAAGATAACTGCAGCGCCATATAACTGAGCACCAAAGTTAGCATCAGCATTTGAAAGCGGTACTAGCATTAAGCCTAAGAAGCCACATACACCATGAACAGAAATGGCACCTACTGGGTCATCAATTTTGATACGATCAAAACCAACAATTGAGAAGATAACCACACCACCGGCAACAATACCTGTCACAGCTGCCATCAATAATGAAGGTGATAATGGGTCAGCTGTAATAGCAACCAGACCAGCTAATGCACCATTTAGAATCATAGTTAAATCAGCTTTACCCCAAACAATCTTACAAACGATTAGCGCTGATACTGCGCCAAATGCTGCTGCAGAGTTAGTGTTAACGAAGATTTTTGCAACCGCTGAAGCATTTTCTGCATCAGAAACTAACAACTGTGAACCACCGTTAAAACCAAACCACCCCATCCATAAAATAAACATACCTAACGTAGCCATAGGTAAATTAGAACCAGGAATTGGGTTAACTGAACCGTTAGCGCTATATTTACCTTTACGAGCACCTAATAACAATACACCTGCGATTGCTGCCGCTGCACCTGCCATATGCACAATACCACTACCAGCAAAGTCAACGAAACCGGCTGCAGATAAGAAACCACCACCCCATGTCCAATAACCTTCAATTGGGTAAATAACGGCTGTTAATACCACAGAGAAAAGTAGGAAAGACCAAAGTTTCATTCGTTCAGCAACCGCACCAGATACAATTGACATTGCAGTTGCAACGAAGACGACTTGGAAAAAGAAATCAGATTCTAGCGCATGATCGGCACCGTCTGCTTGTGAACCGATTAGCGAACCAAATGATGGTAACCAACCTGCTTCAACATTATCTACATACATGATGTTGTAACCCACTAACAGGTACATCACACAGGCAATTGAATATAAACATACGTTTTTAGTTAAGATTTCTGTGGTATTTTTTGAGCGAACTAAACCCGCTTCAAGCATGGCAAAACCTGCTGCCATCCACATAACTAATGCACCTGAGATTAGAAAATAAAACGTATCTAATGCGAAACGTAACTCAGTGACTGTAGTTCCTAACGCTGCTAACTCTTCCATTTCAGCCCCCTTATAGTGCTTCGTTATCAAGCTCACCCGTACGAATACGGATTGCTTGTTCAAGATCAGTTACGAAAATTTTGCCATCACCAATCTTGCCTGTATGAGCCGCAGTGGTAATTGCTTCAAGTAATACTTCTAAATTTTCTGCTTTAGTAGCAATTTCTAGTTTTACTTTAGGAAGAAAATCGACTTGATACTCTGCACCACGATAAAGCTCAGTGTGTCCTTTTTGACGACCAAAACCTTTAACTTCAGTTACAGTCATTCCTTCAATGCCCATTCCAGCAATAGCTTCTCGGACATCATCCAATTTAAACGGCTTGATGATAGCGCTGACGAGTTTCATCTCGACCTCCAAAAGTGTGATTGTTATATATTTGTTTACAAATACAATTCAATCATCAGGCCAAACTTGTAAGCTTATGTTTTAAAACAAATAAGATTAAATCAGTCAGAAATAAAGGCATAGAAACGCACCAATAAAGTGCAGCTCGATTTCAGTGCGCACAAGATTAGCGCAGCAGGTTTTGTAAGGTATGGGATTCAAAACAGATTTCAAACTCATGTAAAAATAGCTCCTTATAACCCATAAAAGTCAGCTCTAATTTTTGGCATATGTGCATAATTGGACATAAATAAAACCGTGTAATGAGAATAATGACATCATTAAATAATCGCATTCATAAGGAGTCGAGTTACAAAATAAATGGCGTTAATTTAGGACATAACTACAAAATGGATGGTTAATTGGTCACTAAACACAGTCATGACAAAGTGTACAATTCAGAAGTTAATGCCAATAAAAAAGGCCCTCATTTGAGGACCTTTAAGATGTGATCTTTTTCTAAATATCAACAATATATTGCTAATTCAGATAACTAACTCTATTGACTATAGATTACCAGTTGAAGTTTCTTCAACTGCATCTGTAGGTTCAACAAGCTCAGTACGATCTTCTGCAAGTAAGTCAGCTAACAGACTATCTACTTTAGTTTTATCTACAACATCAGCTTCAGAAGCTGCAATCACTTCATCAGTTTCTACTGCAAGATCTGCTTCTAAATCAGCACTTGTTTCATCAAGCTCTGCTAATAATGCTCCTTGCTCAGTAACCGATGCAGCAACTGCATCATTAGTTACTGATTCAATACCTGAATTAGCATTTGTTCCAGCGGCATCTAATTGCGCTAACGCTGTTTCTGCATCAACTGCTTCTGCGGTACTCGGTGTTAATGCTTCAGCCACTTCTTCAACGATAACTTCTTTAACTGCTGGTTCAGATGTTACGTTTTGAGATGATGTAGAGTTAAATTGAGCCATTAAATCTTCGGTCAATTCAGGCTTCATTACAACAACGCCTGCTGCAGCAGCTAATACAACTCCAGCAACGACAAACTTAGCACCTGAACCGGATTTTTTCTCTTGCGCTTTTTCAGCTGCAGCTTTAGCCGCTAACTGCGCTTGAGGGTTTGGTTGAGGCTTAATTTCAAGTTTTGATTTTGGCTTTGGTGCTGTTTCAGCTTCAGTATTTTGCACAGGAGCTGCTTTTCGTTCTGGCGTTGGCGCAGTTCTGGGCTCAGCCTTGATAACAGGTTCAGTCATTTGAATGTCAGCGTCTAAATTATCCCTGATATCAGATATTGGCTCTGGCTTTACTTCTGGTTTAATCTCAGTTTTTACCTGAGGAGTGTCAACAGCAATGTTAGAAATAGGCTCTGCCATTACATTAACATTACTCACTTTTGCAGCCTGAGCTATCGGCGCCTCTGCAATAGGCGCTTCAGCCTTTGGGGAGGCGTACGCCGGTTCATCATTAAATGGTGCACTATAGGCAGCAACAGATTGTTCGTCCGCCGCTAATTCAGGTAAAACACCTTGCTCAGGTCCTTTTGTTCTAGCACCTAAGAATTGCCCGCCATCATAGATTTCCATCTTATGGCTTGAAACATCACCTTCAACTACACCAGAGCTTACGATGACGAGACTGTTACAGTGCAAAGAACCTTTAAATACACCACAAACTCGTAATTCTTGACAGTAAAGCTCACCGTCAATTTCGCCACCTACTTCAATTTTAACTTGGTCTGTTGAACGAATAACACCTTTGACTTGACCAGCAATCAAAGCAGGCCCCTTTACTGTCATTTCCCCATCCAGTGAAGTTTCGGGACCAATAAAAGTTACCCCGTTTCCTTTGTTATTCATACCCAGCAGTATCCTTTTTATTATAAATTTTCGACTTATAGTAAACTAACTAAATAAAAACAACAATAACATTACATTTACAATCCATTCACTTACCAATCAGTGCAAATTAATCTAATCCATTAATAACTTCAGTGTTTTCTAATTATATGTAATAATCTGTATCTGCTAGATTTGCAGACTATTGTTAAGGACTTCAATAGTTGATTGTTATAAACAAGGACGTAAGATGATTTTATCGGATATTTTCTTAGGTGATATTCCTGAGCCTTTGACGCAACAACTCTGTCAAATTACTGAACTACTCAAATGTAATACCATCAGCCATGACCCACTTGATTTCCATTGGCAACATGCTGATCAGCACAAAAAAATTCTCCTACACTTTGTTGATGATCCGAAACAGCATATACCTAATTTGTCTACCGAGCTTATCTCTGAAGGTAAACATTTGGCTTTTTGCACTAAGCTAAATTCAGATACTGAAACTTTATTGATTGCTAATGGATTTCACGGCGGATTAGCTATAAGCGCATCGATTATCGAAATCATCGAAGCATTAAAGAATATCGATAATAACAAGCTCTACTTCAGCCACGACTCAATGTCGCATTATATACAATCTCGTAATCGCCAACCTATCACCCAACGTCAAACAGAACTACTTTCGTTAACAACCAAGAAAGAACAGCAAGTGTTATCGTTAGTTTGTCAGGGCTTGTCGAATGAGCAAATTGCTGCAAATTTAAGTATCTCAATCAATACCGTTAAAATGCATATTCAAAATATTTTCAAAAAAACCAATGTTTCAAGCCGAGGTCAGCTGTTTTATGTATTTACTCAAGTGTAAATTTATAACCGATAAGAGAATTCAATTGCGACTTTAAGCAGAATTAATTGCTGATATACTTTCAATACTAATCCAACTAAGTTATTGAGTGACTGCAGCGTGACGACTGATTTATTACACTTTTATCGCGCTAAAATAGTGCAATCGCAATCCAATGAGTTAACTTCATCAAGCCAAGTATTCGTTGACGATCCCGATCAAAATCAAGCCCTCACCACACTTAACCAGCTATTTATCCAACTCAATAAACAACAAGGTGCAGAGCATATATCGGAAACGGAACAACCAACTAATCAATCACCTCAAACATTAGGCGTTTACCTTTGGGGGGATGTTGGCCGCGGTAAGACCTTCTTGATGGACATGTTTTATAGCAACCTAAATACCAATCGCAAGTTACGGTTGCACTTTCATCGCTTTATGGCAGAGGTACATCAGCAGCTCAATACAGCCAAGGGGATAAGCGATCCTTTAGTTCATATCGCACATTTATACGCTGACAAATACCAAGTTATTTGTTTCGATGAGTTTTTTGTATCAGATATTGGTGACGCCATTATTCTAGGGCGGCTATTCGAACATATATTTAACCAAGGGGTTATTTTAGTCGCCACCTCGAATATTGAAGTCAATCGACTTTATGAAGGCGGGTTGCAACGTGAGCGTTTCTTACCTTTTATTGAACTCTTAACGAAAAAAGTTCATCAAGTTGAACTCAAAGGGCTAACTGATCATCGTATAAACCAGCAATCCATTACACCACTTTCTGTACAACTCTCCCTTCAGCCATTAATGAAGCAGCAAAGCTTTATTGAACTAGCAGGTTTATATTACCCCCACGAAGCTGCAGTTTGCACTACACATGACACCATCATCATTTGTAATCGAGCTATTGAATATCAAGCTCGTGTGAATAAGCTCATTTGGTTCAACTTCAAAGATTTATGTGATGGGCCTAGGTCTCAGTTAGACTACATCGAAATCGCCAGCTTATTTGAACATGTTGTCATTGATAAGGTGCCACAACTGGGTGGTGAAGTGAGAACTTGGATTAAAGCTCGGGGAACAGAAGATGCAGCTATTGGCAATAAAACTGGCGAACGCCAGCTCAGTTATGCCACTAATGATGATCCTGCAAGACGCTTTATCAGCCTGGTAGACGAGCTTTACGATCAGAAAGTATCTCTGACTGTTTGCTCAAGCTTTAATATCAATCAGTTGTACTCTGGCGGCGCACTGTCATTTGAGTTTCGCAGGACCATAAGTCGCTTAATAGAAATGAAACGCTGGAATAAAGCGTTAAAATAAATTAGCCCAACAATAAAAGTCGTGTAAACACCTAGCACGCTAGGATTAAGGTTTAAGCTTTAAATGCTTAATAAAATCTTCAGCGGCACTAAATATGCCTTATGAGCCTATTGAACAGTATGCTTAATGACTTCACTGAAGCGACGCATAAAGTTTTCAAAGGCTTCATTATCTGGGTAGTCAAATTGGTATTTATTATGGAAATAGATATTGAGCGAAGTGCGCCCGTCACTAAGTGTAATCGTATATCCATCATAACCCGTTTCAGCATGTAAACCGCAAAGTTGATAAGTCGAGTTATATCCGCTTTCACTAGAATGTTTTTCACCAAACTCAGTTATTTTATTAAACACTTTAAGTGCTTGATAAATATCTATGGCATTTTTCATGGGACGACTCCTGACTGATTGCAGACAAATGAAAGCGAATGTGGTTAATCAGATAATTTAGTAATCTTAACTTACGCCTGAAGCGGCTTTTAGGATCATATAATTATAGTACATAGAGTCTAGGTGAGCGGTAAAAGATAACAGTGATAAAGCGCCAATAATTGCCAACAAAATGCTCAGATTATGTATCAAATTGCTTCAGCGAGCGTCGTGATGTCTCGCTTTCACTTGGTACATTTCTCGATCTGCTAAATCTAAATATTGAGTAACATCTAACTTTTGTTTTGCTTTTCTCGACGCAACACCCACACTATAGGCCAACTCAAAAGGTTCATTGCTGGCGTCATTGTGTTTTTTAAGCGCTCGTTGAAACCGTTCAAGTGCAAAAGTGACATGACCTTCATTACACTCACAAAATAACACTAAGAATTCATCACCACCAAAACGGGCAATAACATCTGAATCTCTAAACTCTTGAGTTAAAAGATTAGCGAACGCCTTTAGCGCTCTATCGCCGGCTTCATGACCATGATTATCATTAATTTGTTTGAAGTAATCCAAATCAAAAAATACCAGGCAGCTGCCAACCTCATTTCGATCCCAAGTTGCCATCGCTTGATTGGCTAATACTTCAAAACCGCGACGGTTAGAAATACCTGTCAGCTCATCTAAAGTGGTTTGCTGTATTGAAACAAGTTCAGAGACCACCATTTCAGCTAAATCTTGTAGTGCAATTTTATCATCTTGACTAAATTCACGAGGCTTATCGTCGATGATACATAAAGTTCCAACACGCATACCATTAGGCATAGTCAAAGGATGGCCTGTGTAAAAGCGAATATGGGGTGCTTCTGTCACTAATGGATTATCTGAAAAGCGTTCATCCTTTGTAGCATCATTGACAACAAAGGCACCTTCATGATGAATAGCATGACCACAAAAAGAAATATCCCGAGGAGTTTCACTGGCTACCAAGCCTTGGCAAGATTTAAACCATTGGCGGTTTTCATCTACCAAACTAACTAGGCAAATTGATACTGAAAATAGTCTCTTTGCTAAACGAGTAATACGATCAAAGCGCTCTTCTGCTGCGGTATCTAATACGTTTAAATTCCGCAGAGTTTGTAAGCGCGCTTCTTCATTGTCGTGTATTGGTGCAATTAACATATTTCCAGCCCAAAGTTACTAAGAATCATTTTCTATTTTTATTATTAACAATAACTTATAAAAATATCAATTGTATAAGTTGCTGATTATCATTCAGCGTAGCAGCTTTACATTAACTCTGCCGACAATGTCTGCATTTATCTTTAAAAATAATTTGATTGCCTAAGTCACAATTAGGACATTTGACACGAAGCGGTAAATGAATCAGTTACCGCCTTATATACACTCTAATCAATCGCTTAATAATACTACTAACTAAAAGACTCAACACCCAAAATATGTTGATAAATATCGATAACCTGTGACACATTTTTATCAGCGATATCGGCATCGATTACACCTTTCAACTGCTGTAAGGTCAGTCGATGATTTTCATCTCTTAACCAACAATAGGTTTGAGTTAAATGTTGTGCTGTCATCATAGGTAAGATTTCTAGTTCTGCCAGAACTTGAAAAATGCGCACATTATCAGACCAGATTGCGAGCTCTTTGTACTCATTGGCATTCGCAAGCACCAAGTACTGAGCCATGAACTCAATATCAGCAATACCCCCGACACTTTGTTTTAAGTCAAACTTATCACTACTGACTTTGAGTAAGTGATCGCGCATTTTTACTCGCATATCTCTGACTAATTTTGCCAACTCAGGTAAATCTCGAGGTTGTGAAAGTACTGACGTTCTAATTTCGCTAAAGCGAGCGGCAAGCTGATTGTCACCATAAACAAAACGAGAACGCACCAGAGCTTGATGCTCCCAGTTCCACGCTTCTGTTTGTAAATATTCCTTAAATTGCTCTACTTCTGTTACCAATAATCCTGATGCGCCAGAAGGTCTAAGACGCATATCCACTTCATAGAGTTCACCTGACGTGGTTCGGGTTGCAAATAAATGCACAATTCGCTGTGCCAGTTTTAGATAAAAGTGGCCTACGCCAATCGGTCTTTTACCATCGGTCTCTCCGGTATTAAGGCTATTGCGCAAGAACACTAAATCTAAATCTGAACCATAACCTAATTCAATCCCGCCCAATTTACCGTAACCGATAATGGCAAAGCCCATTTTATCTGGACTGGTTCCCTCAGGAACGCCATGTCGAGCCGCCACTTGATGCCATGCTTGCAGCACAACTTGCTCAATTATCGCTTCAGCCAGAAAGGTAAGATGATCGCTGACCTCCATAACAGGTAAAACACCAGTGACATCGGCAGCGGCTATTTTTAGCTGCTGCGACAATTTAAACTGGCGTAATGCTTCCATTTGCATTTCCATGTCATCTTCTGGCACGCGCAGTAAATACTGTCTTAATTCACTTGGGTAATCGTCAACTGAGGTGGTGTCATAAAGTTGCGATGGGTCAATAAGCTCATCTAGCAACATCGGAAAGTTAGCTAACTCTTGCGCAATCCAAGGACTTGCACAACATAAACTAATTAATTGTTGGCGTGCACCTGGGTTTTCACATAAAAGTTCGAGATAAGTTGTTCGCGTTAAAATTTGCTCTAATACACCAGATACTGCTTTTAATGCCACGCTTGGAACTGGCTGTTCAAGTAATTCAGACAATAACCTTGGCATGAGCTTTTCGAGGGTTTCACGTCCTCTAGGGCCAATTGACCGTTTAGTGGTAGTTGAGCGCCACTCGATTAATGTCGGCCAGAAATTCATATCATCAACTAAATGCTCATCCAATAATGCCGCTGCGTTGTCAGGATCTTCAATCACCCATAACTGGCTTGTCCAATGCTCGCTTTGATCATACTCATCTTCACCGCCCACAGTTTCTTTAAAGTGACTATGAATACGAGCCATAGCATTCGAAATGTTAGCTCTTAGTTCCTCTTCATTCTCTATTCCCATGGCAATACACAACCTTTGCCAATCAGCTGAGTTGTCTGGCAATGTTTGCGTCTGTTTGTCATCAATGGCTTGCAGCAGGTTTTCAACGCGGCGTAATAAAATGTAGCTGTGCTTTAGTTCATCAACAGCAAGGTATTCAAGTTGTCCAAGATTATACAAAGTATCAATCGCACCAAACAAACTTTGCTGGCGCAGCGAAGGCTCTCGCCCTCCTCGTATTAGCTGAAAGCTTTGTACCACAAACTCAACCTCGCGAATGCCACCAGCACCAAGCTTAATGTTATCGGTCAATTGTCGGCGACGGACTTCTTGGGCAATCAATTGCTTCATTTTCCTTAATGAATCAATCGCTGAGAAATCAATATACCTGCGATAAACAAAAGGCCTTAATAAGTCATGTAGATCATCACTGAACTGTGTCCATGGCCCAAGCACCCGAGCTTTGACCATGGCATAACGCTCCCAGTCTCGGCCTTGTTCTTGATAATAATCTTCAAGACCGCTGAAGCTAACCACAAGCGGTCCGCTTTCTCCGTAAGGACGAAGGCGCATATCAACCCGAAATACAAAACCATCAACGGTAACTTGATCGAGCAAGTTAACTAAACGTTGCCCCATTCTGATAAAAAACTGCTGATTAGCTTGTGCGCGTCGACCACCAATAGTTTCGCCATGTTCTGGGAAAGTAAAAATTAAATCGATATCTGATGAAAAGTTAAGTTCACGGCCACCTAGTTTGCCCATGCCTAAAATAAGTAAAGGTTGCGGATTACCTTCTTCGTCTGATGGCGTACCTAATTGTTGGCACATTTCTGCATATAGCCAATCTCGAGCAGCTATAACTAACGCTTCAGCAAGGGCAGATAAATCTAATAATGAGGATTCAACATCGGAGTAATTAGCAAAATCACGCCAAGCTAAACGGACCATTTGTAAGTTACGATATTGACGTAAAACTGTTTTTACTGCGTCTTCAGAGCTGATTGCAGATAATTCAGCGCTTAATTCTGTAACGAAACTTTGTCTATCGACATCATTTAGTAAGCCATTAAACAATCTTTCAATCCATTGTGGATTTCGACATAGCTGCTCGCCAATGTAATCACTCAATCCAAAGACTGACTTTAACTTCTGCTGTTGATCTTGGTTTAGCTTGGCCGTGATCTCAGGACACTCATCAGATAGTCTTAACCAGTAACGTTCTGCAATGTCAGATAATTCGGCAGATAAGGCGTAGTTACTCAGGTTTTGCATTTTTATTCGATCCCTTCAGCAATTTACACACAGCGTAACACTTTATAATCGACATAATATGTCAAAATGTGCTATACCATTCATAACAAAAGTTTAATGTAAGTCTTAATTGAATATGCCATTAAGATTACTATAACCTGTATAGTAGTTATACCTAACCGTATAAATATTTGGTCTTTATTGAACACATATTTATGCGGTTTGTTATTATATTTATAGATGAATTTCTTACCATTTGGAGAAAACATGGCTGGCATGCTTCCCCGTGTCCTCGCAGTATTTTCAACGATAATATTGTGCTTAACATTAACAGGCTGTGGCGATGACAGGCCTGAAAAAATTGCTCAGTATCAGCAACTATCTCAACAACGTCTGAGTCAGTTAAGCTCGATGCTCAACGCCGGTGAATTACGTAACGCAACTTTGCTGAACCAATACGCTAATTTACTAAAACAAAGCAAACCTGATTTAGTACCGCTTTTAGATGAGTTGGCTAAAGATGCTGGCACTTCAGGACCTATGTTTCAGTCTTTACAAAGACGTGTGAGTGAACTTTCAAGTTCAGCTAACTTTGTCGATTTAGATCAACAGCTCGATGAAGCGCAGAACATTTACCACGCAGCAGATCCTAGTCTCTACAACGATATGCTTTCTGATCCAGTCAATGTGGTAGCCGATTTATCAGCAGGACAATTAGCCCGAGTTAACTCTATCAGTCGTGAAGCTGCAGCATTAGCTAATGGTAACGAAGACTTTGGCGCAGGTAGCCAACTAGTGGGTAACCCGTCGTACGGCAACTGGCAAACTAACTCCAGTGGCATGTCTTTTTGGGCTTGGTATGGCATGTACTCGATGTTTTCTAACGTGATGAATCCAGTTCGTTACGATCGCTGGTCAAATAATCGTGGTTACAGTTACTACAATGACGTTGGCCGTTCACGATACACGTCACCAAAACAAGCCACAGCGCAAAACCGTACCTATGAGAACACCAAGAAAGCCTTTAATTCTCAAGGTCGACAGTTTAACAGTCCCTATGCGAAATCTCGTACAGGTTCTACCGGTTTATCGAGACAGAGTACTTCTACGCCTAAAGCCAGCACAACGGGTACTAGAAGTGCAAGCTCAAGTAAGTTCCGTTCGACCTATTCTAAAGACAGCAGTTTCCGTAATTCATCAAGCCGCACTACTCGCGGTGTACGCCGAGGCAAATAAGGAAAAATCATGACATTTTTAACTGACTTCGGGCTCACCCTAGATCTCGCTATCATTTTAGCAATCGATATTACTATCGCCGTCATTCTGTTAGCGCTTATGCGTTACTTGCAAGGTTGGAGCGTAAGAGTAAATAGCCGAGAAGAATTAGCAGAAAGAGATAATTTCGCCTTTGGTGTCAGCACTGCTGGCGCAGTTTTAGCGTTAGGCATTGTCCTCAGCGGTGCAATTACTGGGGAAGCAGCTAACTCCTATGTAATGGAAGCCATAGGGATGACAATTTATGGTGTATTTGGTTTAGTACTGATTAAATTTGGCCGATTCTTACATGATAAAGTCGCACTTAATGAAATCGATAAAAACGACCAAATTATTAACGGCAACATCTCCGTTGCCATTGTCGACGCAGCTGCAGCTATCGCCACAGCCATTATCATCCGCTCAGTGTTAATGTGGGCTGAAGATATTACTATCGATACCTTTATTGCAATTTTCACAGCCTTTTTAATCTCGCAACTTATGTTAGTGGTATTAACTCGATTCCGTGAGCACCAATATGCTAAACGTAATCAAGGTGACTCAATGCAAAAAGCATTAGAGCAAGGGCAAGTGGCTATCGCTATTCGTCATAGTGGATATATGATTGCCATGGCATTTACCTTCAATGCTGCGAGTCATTTCATTATTTTTGATCCTACGGCTTACATGGTTAATATCATCGGCTGGTTAACCTTTTCAATCATCATGTTAATTGCCCTTTCAGTACTGTTAGCAATCGTGAAAAAGTTAGTGTTAGCACAAATTAATTTAACTGAAGAAGTTGAAAAACAGCATAACGTTGGGGTTGCAGCTGTTGAGCTTGCTATCAGTATTGCTATTGCACTTATTCTTGCGGCATTAATGGCGTAAATTGATGAATAATACTTTGCTTGAAAATGGCCAAGAGGGCAGCAACAAGCAAAGCAGCCCTTCTAAACGCAGCTTAGCTTGGTTCGACGACGCCCTTTTATTGGGCATCATGGCACTCCTTGCTGGCTGCGGTCTTATCTACGAATACCTTTTATCCCATTACGCAGGCCGTATCTTAGGCGCGCTTGAAGCCGCAATTTATACCATGATAGGTATAATGATTGTGTCGATGGGCATAGGCGCCTTTGCCGCTCGCAAAATACGCTGCGCGTTTACCGGTTTTGCGTTACTTGAACTCACCGTGGCTTTTTGTGGGTCATTAGCCATTTTAATTACCGCAGCTGTTATTGGCTTTGGTCAACAACTTCCGCTAATTATTGCCAACACATTAGGCCTGCCACCCGATCATATGCCTGATGGCGGCTTTATTGGCACCTTACAAAACTTAAGTGAATACTTACCTTATGTCTGGGGTGTTATTTTAGGCTTGATGATCGGTATGGAAATTCCGCTCATTGCTCGCGTACGCCAGTCATTGTCTGAAGAACATTTACTGCATAACGCAGGTACTATTTATGGCGCAGATTATATTGGCGCAGGTGCTGGCGCAGCGATCTGGGTATTGTTCATGCTGTCGCTGGATATCCAATTAGCTGCAGCGTTAACTGCTAGCGTTAACTTATTGGCAGGGTTTGTTTTTATATGGCGTTTTTGGCAACAAATTCGTTGGGCTAAATTGATTCTTATTGGTCACTTTGTTGCCAGTGGTGTACTGATGCTATTGGCAATGCACGGCCCGAGTTGGGAACAAAACTTTAATAACCTGCTTTATAAAGACAAAGTGGTTTATTCAGAAGCCACACGTTTTCAGCAACTGACCTTTACCGAAAGGTTACGTGGCAGCGGTCAAGCGCCTGTTTATTCATTATATATTAATGGTCGTTTACAGTTTTCCAGTATTGATGAACATATCTATCATAGCTTCTTAGTACACCCAACTATGGCAGCAAGCGCGAGACAAGATAATGTATTGATTATTGGTGGCGGTGATGGACTTGGTTTAAAGCAAGTTTTCAAGTGGCAACCAAAGTCAGTCACCTTGATGGACTTAGATGAAAAGCTAGTTGATTTATTTCGCGAGCCACACATCAATATGCCAACGTATGTGAGTAACGCCATGCTCGAATTAAATGGCGATGCGCTTAACGATCCTCGAGTAAACCTAGTTTATGACGATGCATTTAACGGTGTCGATAAGCTCATTAAAGATAATCAAAAATTTGATGTCATTATTGTCGATCTCCCCGATCCGAGTCACCCCGACTTAAATAAACTCTATTCTGATTTATTTTATCGAAAGTTAGCAGAGTTATTGAGCGCTGATGGTGCAATGACGGTGCAATCAACCTCACCTTATCATGCGCAACAAGCTTTTATCTCAGTAGGTAAAACCATTGAGTCAGCGGGTTTTGCTGTGCAGCAATATCATCATAATGTTCCAAGCTTTGGTGAATGGGGCTGGACAATAGCGACCCGTTCAGGACAAGACGCCAAATCACGCCTTGCCCATGGTCAACCATTACCAATCGATGAGGATTGGCTAACCCCAGGACTGATACAAGGCTCATTTGAGTTCCCGGGGAATTTTTACGATGGCAAAGATGATATCGAAATTAATAGAATTGGATCATTGCAGCTTTACCATTATCACTTAGCGTCCTGGTCAGAGAATCAAGGGATGAATCTTTTTTAATCTACCAAAAATAGCCTTGACATAATATGTCTAAGTGCTATCTTTGAAACCTAAGACATAATATGTCAACAAGGACAAATATGAATATCCATAAGATTGCTAACCACTTAACTGAACTCGGCGACGAAAGTCATACCGGTTTAAAGTTTGATTGTTTCCCAATTGACGGCGATGTCGAAGTATTACAAGTCAACGTTGCTGGTCGTGAAGAACTACCCGTATTCGTGTCTGTAACTGATAATCAAATTTTATGCATCAGTTACTTATGGGATGAGAGCGAAGTGAAAGAAGAGACTCGCACCCAAATGTTTGAAACCATGCTAGAACTGAATATCCCTATGCCACTTTCATCGTTCGCAAAGATAGACGATAAATACGTGGTTTACGGTGCACTATCAGTAACCTCGAGCATGGAAGAGATTGAACAGGAATTATCAGTATTGTCTGATAACTGTTTAGAAGTCATCGACGAACTTGTCGAATTTTTGAAGTAAGGAGCCATATTATGGGCATTTTAAATAAAATTTTAACGGCGTTTCGTGGTGGTGCTAACGAAGTTGGCCAAAACATTGTCGATGCAAACTCAACCCGTATTTTTGAACAAGAAATCCGTGATGCAGAAAAGCACTTAACCAAAGCTAAGCGCGAACTTACTGACGTAATGGCAAAAGAAATGCAAGCTAGCCGCGAAGTTGATCGTCTAAAGCGCAGCATTACTGAACACGAAGGTTATGCAACTCAAGCACTTGAAAAAGACAATGAAGCTTTAGCTATCGAAGTGGCAGAGAAAATTGCGCAGCTTGATCAAGAACTCGCTGACCAAGAAACCGCTAACGCGAGCTTCTCTGCTCACGCGTTACGCTTGAAAGACTTAGTTAAGAAAACTGAACGTCAGTTAACTGATTATCAGCGTCAACTAAGTATGGTAAAGACCACTGAAAGTGTTCAAAAAGCTACTGCAACTATCACTGACTCTTTCGCTTCGAGCAATTCAAAGTTGATGAATGCTAAAGACTCTTTAGAGCGTATTAAAGCACGTCAGCAATCATTTGATGATCGCTTACAAGCCTCTGAAGCATTAGCTGAAGAAAACAGCGATAAGTCACTGCATGCTAAATTAGCTGAAGCTGGCATCGGTGAGCAAAAATCGAGTGCTAACGCAGTACTTGAACGCCTTAAAGCGAAAAAAGGTTAATTAAGTTATGGGATTTCTAAGTGGCCTTTTCGGCAAGAAAGAAGCCCCAAAACGTCAGCTTGATCATGTGAATAAACTACTCAAGGGAGATATGATCTCCCTTGATGATAGCTTTGCTTTACCTGAGCAACTGCGTGGGCAGCAACTTAAAGTTGAAGAAGTACATACCTACGAGTATGAACGTTCTCAGCAATGTGAGTGGTTACTTAGAGGCCATAGTGGAACTGCTATTTACCTCTCATATCATCAAGAAGATGAGGCGTATTTAAGTTTTTCAATCAAGGTCAATCGAGCCGTTGTAGAACAGCTGTTTGACTTAGACCAGTTCGGTCAAATTTTTGAAGAGCCCGGCAATGCAGAGCTCACTACCCTTTCATTATCAAATGAATTAGATAGCGAATACGGGCGTTGGCTTGCTAGCGCATATCATCAAGTTGAGTTTGGCTGTTTTGGCTACTTCCACCGTGAAGATTATCGCGGTCAAAAACCGCCTCAAGATGATAGCAGTCAACACCGTGGAAATGCTTTTGAAAGCTATTCATTGGTCAATAATGAAGAATCCCAAGCCGTCGATATTGAGGTTTACGAAGGTGGCGATACAGATGTGATGTTGACACTTTATCGTCCAGTGACTGATATTCGCGAGTTTTGGCCTGCGAGTTAACATTCGCAAAATAAGGAGTAACACCTGTCATGAGTAAAGGTAAAAAATTACCAGATACATGGATTAAAAATCAGCAAGCAGCAAAAGCGACCCAAGTAGCTTTTGATCTCGATGAAAAGTTTCAATACTCAATTCGAAAAGCAGCGCTTGATGCAGGTGTTAGCCCTTCTGATCAAATTCGTTCAATCTTAGGTTTAGAAGTGACTAAACGCCCTAAACGACCAAGATTGACAGTATCGTTAAGCCAAGATGATTACTCCATTTTAGCTAAACGATATGGACTAGAATCTGATGCTCAACTTGAAATAAAAAAGCGCGTATTAGATGATTTAGTCCAATTTGTTGATGTGTAACTGCTTGGTGCCTAGTTTACAGAAGTCTGGTTTGCTGATGCTTAGTTACTGATGCCTAGTTTGTTAGTCATCGATTACAATCGCTACTGAATTAATTTCACATAGTTATCTATCGAACATTAAACACGCTTTCAAGCGTGTTTTTTTATGCCCTGAGATTGTGTCACCAGAGCTACATTGATAGCATCATTGCAAAGAATTTTGTAAAAATGGATTTTAAAATGATTGATAAAAAACGCTGGTCACTTAAAAGCTTAAATGGCCCTAGCCCATTTGATTTAGCCATGATGGTGTTATCTCTGTTTTCAGTCATCGTGGTGTTAATCTTGACCTTTGGCAAGGTTGATGCTGAAACTAGGCGCTTACTGCTCTTTATTGATCTCAGTATATGTATCATTTTCATGTCGCGATTTTTCTATGGTTTAGTTAAGGCCAGCAATAAGAAGTTTTACCTACGACATCATTGGATTGATTTTGTTGCCAGTATTCCAGCTATTGAAGCACTGCGTATCGCTAGGGTTTTCCAAATTCTTAGAGTCATAAGGCTGATAAGAGTCAGTCGCACTTTGATTATTCCATTAATAAAACAACGTAAGCAGACCACCTTAGCCAGTTTGCTACTTGCGATGGTGTTTATATTGACCACTGCTTCCATTGTGATTTTATTAGTGGAAGCTGGAGTTGATGGAGCCAATATCGAAACAGCAGAACAAGCCATATGGTGGACTCTAGTGACTATTTCAACTGTGGGTTATGGTGATTACTATCCGGTTAGCACAGTAGGACATGTCATTGGCGCACTTGTGATTATGAGTGGTGTGAGCTTTTTTGGTGTAATTTCAGGTTACATGGCTTCGGTTTTTGTTGCCCCTGATGAAAGCGAGCGCAGTGAGAATAATAAAAAAGAAATCAAATTTGAACTTGAAAAAGTAATTTTACGCATGGAGCAAAACCAAGTTCAAATGGAAAGAAACCAGCAGCAGATGCTTGAAGAAATTACACGCCTACGTAAAGAAATCAATGATAAATAGCTGACATAAAAAAACCTATCAAATTGATAGGTTTTTCTATTCACAACAATTTAGCATGTCATTGTCTTGCTAACTTAGTAATAAATTTAGCTAGCAACTGCGCTTATCATTACCAATACGGTTGATTATTAAGCGCACTTTTACGTGAATGTTCCATCGCAAATAATAAACTTTGCTCTTTATCCTCTAGCCAGCCAGAAATATCCACCTCACTATCTTGGGTCAATTTAGCCAATAGTTGATAACAACCTAAGGTTTGGATCCCTAACGCTAAGTCTTGCCAAGGTGCACGAAACGCTTCTCTATCTTCTTCTTGATAAAGTTCACCATAAGCAAAACCAACCAAAATACTCTCATCTAACGCTTGAGCCACTTTTTGATAATCTAAACTATCCATCGCGGCGCTGACTGGCATTACATCGACAATTCTTTGCCATGAATCTTGTTGTAAATGATTAGCAAACAAACCAAGCTCTGGGTAATCGACCAGTTGATGACCACCATTAGTCGTTTTTAACAATAAATCCACTAACGATAATTGCAGTTGCCCGTATTCTGGCACTTGCCAAAGTTGTGCAAGTTTATGAGTTGAAACTAACTCGGTGACACTTTTTAATACCAATTCAGTAATGACAGTTTTATTGACTCGCTTACCGAGGAGTTTTTTCTGTTCATCTAAAATTAGACTCAAACTCTGTAAAGGCTCAATGAACTGCATTTGCTGTTCTATTAATTCAAAATATTGCAGTACTTGTTTACTAAGCAAACCAAACTGACTCAAGGTCAATCTCAATAACCTGACACACGCTCGAAGTTGCATCCAAAGTTTAGCTTGGTGCGGTATATCTTGTGTTTCCAGCAATAAAGATTCAATGACCTGCCAACGCTCGATACCGGTTTCAAGTAAAACCTTAAGGGTTTTCGATAAACTCTTGTCTGCCGGCAGGCAAATATAGTCAATTTTTTCTAGTGGTGCTGAGTGTTGATGGCCCGATAACTGATATCCTCGTTGAGCTTTACTGGCCTTACCTAAGCGAACAGGGATAGCTCGAGCAACTTCAATGGCCAAATGTAATAAGGCTGAGGCTTCCCCTGCAAGTAGTTCAAACTCAATTTCACAAATCGGTTCAGTCTGGCCGTTAGCAATCACATCCCCCAAATCAAAAGCGACCTCTACTAAGCTGCCTTCGATATAAATATGCCAAGCCTGACGGGTAAAATTAGTTTCAAAAACACAGTGTAAGTCATCTTGTAGCGCATCAACATCGGCCTCATTTGGCCAGATTTCTTTAGGAAATAAATCAAGTGACGGAGTATTCTGTTCGATAGCAATATTGTATTCAGGACGAGTGTGAATGCCACCTATTACCGAGCCTGCTGTTTTAATGGTTTGTTCAGTGAAGTTTTCGCTATTTCTGACCCGTAAACCCATTTTCCAACGACGAAATTGTAATGTGGCAGTATCAAAATATTTATTTGATAAATGACGGGTTTCTTGTGGTGTCGATTCACTCATCCCACTGAGTAAACTTACTAATAAATCATGATGTTGCGACTGCATAAACAGCTTAAGTTCTATCTCAGCGTCCATTGACTTCTTACTCACCTTGTCATTAAATCTTCATAAATGCGTCATGATAAGTTCATAATGTCACATTTCTGTAATAAAAATCCCTTAGGATTGCGCAACTCAGTTCTATATACTGAGCGATAATAACTGTAGATTAAATTAAAAACACAGTTTCAATATGCGGACGCTTGAGGTAACATGCGCCCGTTTTTCCAACTTTGGAATCATTAAATAGGTTAACCGCAATGCCAGTAAACTCTATTTTAGGTGTGTTTGCAAAATCACCCCTTAAACCATTAGAACAGCATATAGATAAAGTACACGAATGTGCATCTTTACTAATTCCATTCTTTGAAGCTACAACTTCAGGTGATTGGGACGAAGCTGTGAATGTACGTAAGCAAATTAGCTTATTAGAAAATGACGCTGACGCGCTAAAGCGTGAAATTCGTCTTACCCTTCCTAGTGGGTTGTTTATGCCTGTAGAGCGTACTGACTTGCTTGAGTTATTAACTCAGCAAGACAAAATCGCCAACAAAGCTAAAGACATCTCAGGCCGAATTATTGGTCGCCAATTAGTTTTCCCTCAACCAGTTCAAGCACCGTTTAAAGCTTACCTCAAACGTTGTTTAGATGCTGTCTCTCTTGCTAAGCAAGCAATTAACGAACTCGATGACCTTCTAGAAACAGGTTTCCGTGGTCGTGAAGTCGAATTAGTCGCTAAGATGATCAATGAATTAGATCTGATTGAAGCTGATTCTGATGATCTGCAGATCCAAGTACGTCGTTTACTACTAAGCTTGGAAGCAGATTTGAATCCTGTCGATGTAATGTTTATGTACAAAATCATCGAATGGGTTGGAGGCTTAGCTGATTTAGCTGAGCGTGTAGGCTCTCGCCTTGAGTTAATGTTAGCTCGTAGTTCATAACTAAAAAAGTTATCAAGGAAACAACATGGTTGATGTATTAGTCACCAATGGTCCAATGCTAATTGGTATTGCGGCTGTATTTGGATTTCTGATGGCATGGGGTATTGGCGCAAATGACGTTGCTAATGCTATGGGAACCTCAGTAGGTTCCAACGCTATCACAATCAAACAAGCAATTATTATTGCAATGATCTTCGAGTTTGCCGGTGCTTATTTAGCAGGTGGTGAAGTCACAAGTACCATTCGTAAAGGTATTATCGATGCAAGCTTCTTCGTCGACTCACCTGAACTATTGGTATATGGCATGATCGGCGCTTTATTAGCCGCGGGTTTGTGGTTAATCGCAGCGTCGGCTTTAGGCTGGCCTGTATCTACAACTCACTCCATCATTGGCGCCATCGTTGGTTTCGCTGCTGTAGGTGTGGGTACGGAAGCTGTCGAATGGGGTAAAGTTGTTGGCATTATCGGCTCATGGGTGGTAACACCTGCGATTTCCGGCTTCATTGCTTTCATGCTATTCCAAAGTGTTCAAAAGTTAATTTTCAACACAGATGACCCTTTAGCTAATGCTAAGCGTTATGTACCTTTTTACATGGGGCTTGCGGGCTTTATCATGTCGCTTGTGACTATCACAAAAGGGCTTAAGCACGTTGGTCTTCACTTCTCAACCGTTGAAGCATACGGCTTAGCACTTGCTGTTGCTATTGGTGTCGGGATATTCGGTAAAGTGGCAATTGGTCGCTTGAACATGCCAACCAATGTTAACCGCCAAGCAGAATATGCCAACGTTGAAAAAGTATTTGCTATCTTAATGGTCGTAACCGCTTGTTGTATGGCGTTCGCTCACGGTTCAAATGACGTTGCCAACGCAATTGGCCCATTAGCAGCAGTTGTTTCTGTTGTTAACAGTGGCGGTGAAATTGAATCTAAAGCAGCATTAGCTTGGTGGATCCTTCCTTTAGGTGCTGTTGGTATCGTAATGGGACTAGCTATCTTTGGTAAGCGTGTAATGCAAACCATTGGTAAAAACATTACGCACCTAACACCAAGTCGCGGTTTTGCTGCAGAATTAGCCGCAGCGTCTACTGTTGTTATTGCTTCTGGTACAGGTCTTCCTATCTCAACAACACAAACGCTTGTTGGTGCTGTTTTAGGTGTGGGAATGGCGCGTGGTATCGCAGCGATTAATATCGGTGTAGTCCGTAATATTGTCATCTCTTGGGTTGTTACTCTCCCAGCAGGTGCTGCATTATCTATCTTGTTCTTCTTCACCATTAAAGGTGTATTTAGCTAAGATAGCGTATTGCTAAAATGCTTTAAAAGCCGGTCATGAAAATGCCCGGCTTTTTTGTATCTATCGATTAATCGCCAAGAGTTATTCTGTCTAACCTTATTTTTACCGCTTTTTTAGCTAAAAAATCACATTTACATCAGTAATCCCGCTTATTTAAATAAGACTTTGACGTTCTTCCTTGCAATCAAGTCGCTAAATAAATAGCATGACGGATAGTTCTAATGGTATGGAAAAATAACGTGTTCAGAATGCTTACAATAGTAGCCTTGCTACTTCTCTCTAAAGGTTTAATGGCTCAAACGCATTACATTACTGACGATGTGTTTATTTACATCCACGGTGGTCCAGGTACTCAGTATCGTATTTTAGGCAGCATTGAAGCCGGCCAAACAATTACGTTATTAAACGAGACTCAAAACGATTACAGTAAAATTCGTGATCATAAAGATCGTGAAGGTTGGGTAAAATCTGACTTGATTGAAACGGGATCAAGTTTACGAACTCGCTTACCTATTGTTGAAGCTGAACTAGTGCAGACCAAAGCCACCTTAGCGCAATTAGATCAAAGTTCAGAATCTGTTGCTCGTGAGCTGACATCGTCAAATAACCAAATATCTTCTTTGCAATCTGAGCTGGCAAAAGTCACGAATGAACGCGATACGGCTAATCAACAGCTGCAATCAATTAAAGACAATGCCCAATCAAAAATGTGGCAACAAGGTGCGTTAATTGCTGGTTTAGGGGCATTAATCGGCATTATCTTGGTTTACTTACCAAGACCACAGCGCAAGCAGAAAAGTCGCTGGATGTAATCTCTACAGATTTTTTCAAATTAAAAGCCAATGCAATGCATTGGCTTTTTTGTTTATCTGCTGGTTTCAAGCCTAACTTAAAGCTAAAAGCTTAAATAAAGCGGTTTCAAATGATCAATTTTCTACCTTATTACTACTCAATCGACCATGTCACTGACATCGATAACGGCAGTCATCTAAAAAATATTAAAACTGACTAGGTTACGGGCGGTTTGTTCTTAAGCACAACTTGCTCACTTTTCCAGCTTGCACAGCAAGTTTTAAACACCAATGTTAATTTAACAAAACAAAATATAGTGTACTTTGTAAAAGTTGGCTCAGAAGCAAAGAAGTCTAGACGTCTAGATTGACACTAATTTGCAGATCTCCTATGCTTGCCAGACCTTAAGAGAGCATCATAATACTACTTATTAATGCAGAGTTTGCTAAAGTAGTTGATTGCATCAAAAGACGCTTAACCCGATTTACTAAAATTAATAAGATTGAAATCAATAAGACTAAAAGAGAGACGACCTTGACGACACAAAACACCACCACGACGAGCCCAGCCTCCTTTATCGCTTTATTGCCGCTATTCGCCTTCCTAGCCCTATTTATTGGCGCTGGCGTATACTTCCAAAGCCAAGGCGTCGATTTTGCTTTCTATCAACTACCAAGTGTTATCGCTATTTTACCAGCGATCATCTTGGCCTTGCTTTTATCTAAGCAGAAATTAAACCAATCTATCGATACTTTTATTGCTGGTATCGGTCACAGCAACATCATCGCGATGTGTTTAATTTATTTACTTGCTGGTGCATTTGCTTCGGTCGCAAAAGCAACTGGCGGTGTTGATGCAACCGTTGCGTTGGGTCTATCAATGATCCCGTCAAGCATGTTGCTACCTGGCTTCTTCGTTATTGCAGCTTTCATTGCCACAGCTATGGGGACGTCAATGGGCACCATCGCTGCTGTGGCACCAATCGCATTAGGTGTAGCTGATCAAGCGCAAATTGACTATGCATTAATGGCTGGTGCTGTTATGTCTGGTGCATTATTCGGAGATAACCTATCAATTATTTCTGATACTACGATTGCAGCAACTCGCACCCAAGGCTGTGAAATGAAAGATAAGTTCCGTGAGAACTTAATTTTCGCCTTACCTGCATCCTTGATAACTTTGACCCTGTTTGCTTTTGCTGGCCAGGGGCAAGCTGAAGTTGCAGCACAAGAAATTGATATCATCAATGTAATCCCTTACTTAACAATTCTATTTTTAGCCGTTGCAGGTGTAAACGTATTCGTGGTGCTAACCGTAGGTATTTTACTGGCTGGTGCAACGGGTTTGTTTGTAGCTGATTACGGTGTGATCCAGTTTGGGCAGGATATTTATGCTGGTTTCACAAATATGCAAGAAATCT
This sequence comes from Shewanella goraebulensis, assembly GCF_030252245.1. NCBI lineage: Bacteria > Pseudomonadati > Pseudomonadota > Gammaproteobacteria > Alteromonadales > Shewanellaceae > Shewanella > Shewanella goraebulensis. The sequence continues at coordinate 961,058 of NZ_CP126972.1, read as the reverse complement.
TCATCCTTTCAATGTTAGTTGGTGGCCTAGCCGCATTAATGCAGCAGCAAGGTGGATTAAAGTTTGTTAGCGAGAAAATTGAAGCGTTGATTAAACGTTTCTCTAAAGCCAAAGGTGGCACTTCAACTCGTGCAGCTGAATTAGGCATGGCGAGCATTGTTGCAGCAACCAATACCTGTGTGGCAAACAACACAGTATCGATTGTTGTTGCTGGTGACATTGCTAAAGATTTAGCCCAAAAGCATGGCGTAGAACCCAAACGTGCAGCAAGCGTTTTAGATATCTTTGCATGTATCGTACAAGGACTTATTCCTCATGGTGCACAGGCATTATTGATTGCTTCAACTTTTGCAATAAGCCCAATCGCTGCGATATCGAACGCTTGGTATTGCATGATATTAGCAGTTGTTGCCATCGCCATCGTTATTCTACGTAAACGTCACTAAGTAACGCGCTAGCACAAAATTTTACCCCATTATTAAGCCTGATATTGACGAGCAACATAGCAGTTAACATCAGGTTTTTACGTATTTCAGTTAATGAAATACGTAATATAATGATAATCTGTCCTTACGATTAGGTTAATAAAAATTGGTAATTCCTGCTCATGTCTCAGACTATTGAAGTAAATAAACATTACGACTTACATTTAATGATTATTTTCATGTCTTTAGCGACGGCGCTAATTAGCGGGCTAGGTATAGGTACTGCTTTAATTGCTGAAGTTTCTCGTTTAGGCGTCAGCCCTCTTAGCATCCGCGCTGATACTTTAGGTGATTACTTGACCTCGCCACTGGCCATTGTTTACAACATGGGCTTAGTCATTGGCGGGGCTTGTTTAATGCTATCAATGCTTGCACGGTATTTTGTGTTTGAAGATTTTTACAGCAGGACCATTACTATCACTGGTGCTATTTTGGGGGTATTGATCGTATTAATCGGCATTTTTCCGATTAACTTTCTCGAACAACATCGCTTCTTCTCTACTGGTTACCTCATTTGTACTTTCATGCTCCACAGTTTTTGTTTTATTGATTACTTCAGAAAAAATAGCTCTCTTACGACTTCTTTATTTGGCTTTAACATTGTTGGGCTTATTTTCTCAGTCGCATTGATGTACTTACTTAACTGGTCAACATTAGACTTTGATCCTTGTACTCACAAACTCAATGATATCTGCTGGGTATCGTTAGTGATGTGGGTACTGACCCAAGCCAATATTCTGTGGTGTGTTGTACTGGGGTTAAATATGAAAAAGATGATCAAAACCCAACAAAAGCAGCTTGCAACTCTAACATTGGCGAGCCAGTAACCTTGCCCGTCAAAATGCGTTTAGAGCAGTACCTCGCCCATTGTGGTGTCAGTTCAAGGCGCCAAGCACAGCGCCTCATTGCCGCTGGCCGAGTCAGCTTTAACGGCCAAGTCGCCACCGCATTAGACCGTGTGAGCGAATCAGCAGTTAGCCCCAACATTTTATTAGATGGTGCGCCAATTGCTCCGATTGAGAGTAAACAGTATTGGCTGTATAACAAACCTGTTGGTATTGATTGCCGCTTATTGCCCGACCTTCCTGCAAGTCTCATCCATATACTACCTCCTGCCCCAAGACTTTACCCTACAGGCAGGCTAGACAAGGATTCGCGAGGACTGTTATTACTCACCAATGATGGTGAGTTAACTCATAGATTAATGCATCCAGATTTTGGTCATGAAAAAGTCTACCTAGTGACTGTTGATCGCAACTTCACTGAAGATTTCATGACCCAAATGAGTCAAGGAGTGAGTTACCGTAATGTCACCACTAAGCCTTGTAAAGTCGTCGCAATAAGTGACAATCAATTTGAAATAACCCTAACTCAAGGGTTAAACAGACAAATCCGCAGAATGGCTAAAGCGTTGGGGTATAACGTGATTGATTTAGTCCGTTTGAGTATGATGAATTGCCAGTTATCAGATTTAGCAGAAACAAAAATGCGGCCCCTAGAGGCCGCAGAAATTTCAATGTTAAGGCACTTACTTAAACTCTAGGTGCCGCTTTCTTGAGTTTGTAAAATTATTTAACGATTTCCATCTCTTCAAGCAAGTTGTCAGCATTATCTAAATACTTCATTACCCACAACATATAACGGCTGTCTACTTGAATAGAACGGTTAGTTTCAGGATCGTAACCCCAATCACCAATAATACTCTCGTAAACACCATCAAATAGCAGACCGACAAGTTCAGCGCGTCCATTTAAGGTCGGTGAACCAGAGTTACCACCAGTTGTATCAAGGGTAGATAAAAAGTTAACCGGAACAGAATCAAGCGACTTCACATAGTAATCGCCGTATTGCTTTTGGTTGATCAATTCAAGTTGTTTAGCCGGTGCATCAAATGGATCTGCGCCAGTATCTTTTGCAACAATACCTTCTAAGCGTGTGAATGGTACTGCCACTAACCCATCTTGTGGGCTGTAGCCTTTCACATTACCCACAGTCACTCTTAGGCTAGAGTTTGCATCAGCGTATACAGGCTTATCTAATTCGCGGTTATAAGCGATAATAGCGTCCATGTATTGAGGGCGCACTTTCATCAAGTCACCAGCAAGTTGCTTTTTATCAAGCTCACGCTTCATTCTTTCATCATAAGTACTGACGGCATACTGAATGAATGGGTCCTTCGATTTTTTAAACTCTGCTACAGATTTGTCCATCCACGCTAAACGGGTTTCTTTATCCGATAATGTCGTTTTAGCGTACATTTTATCGAGGTTCTTGCTGAACTTAGCTTCATCAAACTTTTTACCAATAGCGAATGCTTTATCAAATGCTGGTAAACGCTGCTCAGTTGGCAACGCGGCATAGCGTTTGATTAAATCCGCAAGCATGGCTTTATCTACAGTAGCAGCATAACGACGTTCAATACGCTCCATACCAGAGGTAAAGTTAGTCATATCACGTTCTTGATAACCTGGTTCACGTTCCATATCAGGTAACGCTTTTTCGTTAGCAAGACGATATAAACGGCTCGCTGTGCTCATCATGGTGCTATAGCCCATGTAACTCAACAGTAAATCGCGTTCTTGATCTTGTTGACTCTTGGCAATCAACTTATCTAACTCAGCCAGTGTTTCACCATATTGTGACTGACGCTTTTTATCAGCTTTGATCCATTTGGCCAGTTTTTGCTCAAGACCTTTACGCTCTTCAAGCATTGGTGACTTGCCGTAAAACTCAATCATTGAGGTAAAGTTTTTAGCGTAGTTAGCTAAACCTGCAATCGAGCTTTCATATTTAATTCGCTCGTCACTGCCTTCTGGTGCAGTTTCTTTAATAATTTCAATTAAACGCTCGCGTAAAACCTTACCTTCTGGGTATGCCCATTCAAATTGGTTTTCTACTTCGTTTGCTGTGCGGTAACGGTTTGTACGACCAGGGTAGCCGGCAACCATAACAAAATCGCCATCGCTCACACCTTTAGCCGATACTTTTAGGAAGCTTTTTGGCTCGTAAGGTACATTGTCTTTACTGAAGTCAGCAGGTTTACCATCTTTACCAACATAAGCTCGGTAAAAAGAGAAGTCACCAGTATGACGTGGCCACATCCAGTTATCGATATCGCCACCATATTTACCCACACTACCCGCTGGGTTATAAGTTAAGCGTACGTCACGAATTTCCATTTGTTTAACTAAGTAATATTCAAGTCCGCCGTGAAAGCTGTAAACCTTACAGCGGTAACCGTCTTCGGCTTCACACTCAGCAACAAGCGCTTTCTCTTTTTGCTCAATCCCTTTATAAAAGTCGTTACCCACTTTATTCATTTCGCCTGATTTTACTTGCTCAGTCACATCCGTCACTTCTTCTGTCACAAAAATGCGAGAACCAGGTGTTGCCGGTAATTCATCAGCATAGGTTTTTGCTAAAAAACCGTCTTTTAATAAGTTATTCTCTGGCGTTGAGTTGTACTGGATTGAACCATAAGCACAATGATGGTTAGTAACGACTAAGCCCTTAGGTGAAACAAATGATGCGGTACACCCACCAAGGCTAATCACTGCATTCATAGGGTATTCAGTCAATTTAGAAATTGAATTAACATCAATTTCCAATCCTTTCGCTTTTAATTCATCAGCCATTGCAGGTAGCTGATAAGGCTGCCACATTCCTTCATCTGCTTGAGAGGCAAATGATGCCAATATTGCAGCGCTTAATAACCATGTTTTCATTGTAATAATTCCATTTTTTAAGTTAGTACACTTTGTGACTTATTATTCTTTTATGCCAATCACTAAAGTCTATTCCGGATAAAATTATTGCAAAACAATAACTTAAACCTAAACCAGGTTAAAACTCAGTATGTTTGACCCACAAAAAAGTCAGGCATATAGCCTGACTTTATCATATAGAAACAAATTAAAAATAGCGGTTGTAAAACTCCGTTACATTCTTATTGCTATCGTCTGACCTAAACTGTTCATTTATTGTGTCAATTTAGCCTAAAGCAACCATCAACTGAGCCAGAACAATTAATACACCCAGTAAACCTGTGATACCTAATGCGAGATTACCACCGCTAACTTGGTAGCCTTCCATTTGCGCTTTACGTTGCTTAAGTGCCATCGCTATCGGTAAAAATATAATCATCACAACTAATGGAATTGCGGCAAAACCAAGTACCTGGAAGAATCCGTCAGGGTAGTAAAGCGCACAAAGTAATGGTGGCACAAAGGTAATTAACCATGTTTTAGCTCGACCTGCGGTGTCATCTTTTGCTCGCGTAAGCTCTGCGACATAGTCGAATAAGCTCATAGTCACACCTAAAAATGACGTTACTAAGGCAAGGTTTGCAAATAAATCAATAAATTGACTGACAATAGCCGACTGAGCAACACCTTGTAGCGCAGTCACGAGCTCTGGTAATGAACCTGCAAATCCATGAACAGTCTCGCCACCTAATGTTCCTAGCGTCACAAGTATCCATAAGATGTAGCAAAATAGCGGAATTGTAGAACCAATCAATAAGATTTTTCGCAGTGACATCGCATCACCATCAAGGTAGCGCACAATAGTTGCAATACACACATGAAAACCAAATGAAGTAAACACTACAGGTATAGCGGCAAGCCATAACTGATCAAGCTTGTCACCTTCAGCAACATTGGCAGAAAAGTTAGTCAATGAAGCAACAATATTCACTTCAGGCAATAAGAAAGCTACCACTAACACCAACAAGACGATCATCGAAGTAAATAAAACTCGGGAAATTTTATCAATCCATTTCACGCCAACAGCAATTACGCCACCAAAAACGAGGGTAAACAATAGCACTGACACTTGGTTATTTAAGTCAACACCAAGCAGAGGCTCTAGACGGGATTCAAGTAATGAAGAACCGCCCATTAGATAAACCATAGTGAGTGCAAATAACAAGCTCAGAAAAGAAGCTCCCTGAATTAACTGACCCACTTTACCTAAGGTTTTACCGGTAATGCCGTGTACATTATCACCTACACCAGCACGTAAATTAATTTCTAGCATCAGTAATGAGGTATAGGCTGATAATCCCCAAATCACTACCAGCAATAAAATTGCCGGCATAATACCTAATGCTGCTGTAGCAAGGGGTAAAGCTAACATGCCCCCACCAATCGCAGTTCCAGCCACAATGGCTATTGAGCCAAGCATTTTTAAATTCAAAACATGAGTCCCATTTAATTTTATTTATTGGTCGTTATAGTACGCAGCTGAAGTCTTATTGATGATCCATACTACGAATTCGACAGTATCAGATGCTTCTTGTAACAAGCAATAGGTATAGACAGATAAAGGCTTACAAGCGCGTTAATAAACAATTACGCAACAAACCATTAAAGAGTTTAACGCAACAATTTTGCAATGGCGTAGCATTACAACACTACATTAATTATTACCATCGATATGAATAAAGATGACAAGAAACGAGATGTGGGATGTGAGATGTGAGATGTGAGATGTAGAAGATATTCTAACCTAATATCTCATTGAGACTTAACCTTGGACGACTGCTGTAGGCTAACAGGTTATTATCTTTAAACAAGCATAAAAAAGCTGAAACCATGGTTTCAGCTTTTTAACTAACTATCGATATTTCTGCTAACTGCGTAGTAAGTTTCTAAAACTAGTCACCGAAGTCATCGAGTAGAATATTTTCTTCTTCAACACCTAAGCTTTCTAGCATGCTGATAACTGAAGAGTTCATGATTGGAGGGCCACACATGTAGAACTCGCAATCTTCTGGTGCTTTATGGTCTTTGAGATAGTTCTCAAGTAACACGGTATGAATAAAACCAGTGTATCCCTGCCAATTATCCTCTGGTAAAGGATCTGACAGCGCTACGTGCCATTCGAAGTTGTCATTTTCAGCTGCTAACATATCGAAATCTTCTTGATAGAAAATCTCTCTAGCTGAACGAGCACCATACCAAAATGTCATTTTACGTTTGGTTTGCTTACTCTTTAATTGATCAAAGATATGCGAACGCATTGGCGCCATACCTGCCCCACCACCGACAAATACCATTTCAGCATCAGTCTCTTTTACAAAGAATTCACCGAATGGACCTGAGATAGTGACCTTATCACCAGCTTTAAGGTTGAAGATGTATGAAGACATTTTACCTGGTGGTAAATCATTATTCGGCGGTGTAGCAATACGTACATTCAGCATAATTCGCCCTTGCTCATCTGGATAATTTGCCATTGAGTAAGCACGCAACACATCTTCATCAACCGTAGACACTAAGTTAAATAATTCGAAGCGCTCCCAGTCATCACGGTACTGCTCAGGAATATCAAAGTCGGCATATCTCACTTCATGCGCTGGTGCTTCAATTTGAATATAGCCACCCGCTTTGAAATGAACCTCTTCGCCCTCTGGTACTTTAAGCAATAACTCTTTAATGAATGTCGCTTGGTTATTATTGGAAATAACCTCACACTGCCACTTTTTCACACCAAAGATCTCTTCGTCGACTTCTAATTCCATGTCAGTACGTACTGCAACCTGACAGGCTAAACGACAGCCTTCTTTCGCTTCTTTCTTAGTAATATGGTCAAGCTCTGTTGCTAAAATATCACCGCCACCTGATTTAACGGTTACTCGGCACTGTCCACAAGTACCACCACCGCCACAAGCTGATGGAATAAAGATATTCTTACCAGCCAAAGCTCCCAGCAGTTTATCTCCCGCGGGAGTACGCACACTTTTGTCTGCGTCACCATTGATCCCAATGGTGACATCACCAGTATTCACCAATTTACTTTTGGCGAATAGAATTACCATCACTAGCAAGCTTACCACTATGGTAAACATGCCTATGCCAATTGCCATTTCCATTAAATGTACCTTCTCAACAATTTGTCATCACTCAGAGAATTCATATTCGATTGCATTGTCATTTCTAAGCACCACACTATAAGGTAATTCCAGCGAAAGACATGAAACCCAACGCCATCAACCCTGTGGTAATAAAGGTAATACCGATACCCTGTAAACCTAGCGGAATAGCATGAAACTTCATTCGTTCACGAAGACCGGCTAGCAAGATAATCGCCATTGCCCACCCCACTGCACTACCACCAGCAAATACCATAGACTCAACCAAGTTGTAATCACGGTTTGCCATAAAAATAACACCTGCAAAAATCGCACAGTTAACGGTTAGCAGTGGTAAGAAAATCCCTAGGGACTGATACAAGGTTGGAATATAACGTTCAAGGAACATTTCCAAAATTTGTACCAAGGCAGCAATTACCCCGATAAAGGTAATAAGCTGCAAATAGCTTAGATTTAACTCAGGAAATCCAGCCCAAGCAAGCGCACCGGGCGCGAGTACATTTACGTAAATAACTTGGTTCAAAGGGACAGCTAGCATCATCACGACGATAACAGCAATACCTAAACCAAAAGACGTTGATACTTTTTTAGATACCGCTAGGAACGTACACATACCTAAGAAAAATGACAGCGCCATGTTGTCGATAAACGCGGCTTGAATAAATAAATTAATATAATGTTCCATCGCCATTATCCTCTCTTACGCTGCACAACATTGATCGCCCAAATCATCACGCCGATCAAAAAGAATGCACTTGGTGGCAAGGTAAACATTTCGTTTGCAAGATACCAACCACCGTTTTCAATTGTGGTAAATATCTCGTGACCAAATAATGTTCCGCGTCCAAGAAGCTCTCGTACAAATGCGACTCCGAGTAATATCACGCCATAACCCATGGCATTACCCAACGCATCAACTAAGGCCAAATGCGGTGGGTATTTCATCGCAAAAGCTTCTGCTCGTCCCATAATGATACAGTTGGTGATAATCAAGCTCACAAACACCGATAATTGCTTTGAAAGCTCATAAGCAACGTCTTGTAGCACCATATCAACAATAATCACCAAAGAAGCAATTACAGTCATTTGAGCAATAATACGTACACTATTAGGGATGAAATTACGAATGGTCGAAATGATTAAGTTCGACATCACCAACACAAAGGTTACCGCCAATGTCATCACTAATGCCGTTTGCATTGAGTTACTGACAGCCAACGCAGAACATACGCCAAGCACTTGCATCGCTACTGGATTGTTAGCAAATATAGGCGAGGTTAAAATCTGCTTTGTAGATACTGAACTACTCATTATTTAGCCTCCGTCGTAGCAAATTGCTTGAGGAAAGTTTGATAGCCTTCAACACCAAACCAAAACTCAACTGCGCGTTGAATACCAACACCGGTTCTGGTTGCACCACTTACGCCATCAACGCCATGAATGTCGCCTTCTTTGGCTCCACCTTTAACGACTTTAATGGACATTTTGCCGTTTTCATCGAATAGTTGCTTACCTTTCCATAAGTCAGTCCATTCAGAATCAGTGACAAAATCGGCAATACCTGGCGTTTCACCATGTTCGTAAAAAATAATGTTCTCTACTGTGTTTAAGTCAGGTTTTACAGCTAAATAACCATAAATCATTGACCATAAACCTTTACCGTAAATCGGCATCACTAAGCTAGAAAGCTCTCCGCTTTCATTTCGCACTTCAAAAATACGAATATTGTCAGCGCGAGTTTTAATCTTAGCGGTATCTTTTTTAGGTTTAGAAGAGGTTTCAGGATTGATTGCCGCCATACGCTCGTCTAAATCCAGTAAGTTTTCTTGTGCAATAAACTCCCCAGATTCCAGATTCACCAGCTTTGGCGTAACACGTTCGCTAAATAATTCGCGAAAATCACCAGCACTGATATCAACATTGGCAGCACGTAATACAAATTGTTGTACTTCATCGCGCTTTTTAACCAGTTTACGTTCTTTAAGAATTTCAACGGTACCCGTGATCATAAACGAACAAACTAAACTCAGACTGATGATAAAGATCATCGTGCCTGCGACAGTATCTTTCTTAAAGGCCATGACGTTTTAGTCTCCGTTTAATGTTGGCGCGAGCCACCAGATAATCGAATAGCGGAGCCCATAAATTAGCAAATAAAATTGCCAACATTATGCCCTCAGGTAACTTCACGTTGAGTACTCGAATCAATACCGTCATAAAGCCAATCAAAGCGCCATAAGCATATTTAGCATTACGAGTATATGAGGCGGTTACAGGGTCAGTAGCCATAAACATCATACCCAAGGCAAAACCACCTGTGACAAGATGCCAAGTCCACGGCATTGCAGCAATTGAGTTCTTTGCTGGACCAAATAGATTGAATAAAATGGCAGTGACTATCATGCCTAACAATACGCCAGCAACCACTCGCCAATCAGCAACCCGAGTTAACAACAATACGCCGCCACCAATTAAGATTGCTAAAGTGCTGGTTTCACCTATCGAACCCGGAGTGAATCCTAAAAATGCATCCATCCACTTAGGATCTGATAACGCGCCTAGCCAGCTCACATCTGCGTATAAATTAGCGCGACTTGCGGCAGCTTCAGTTAGCGTCGTTGCGCCAGCGAAACCATCGACAGCCACAAACTGACTAATCGCAGCCACTTCCGTTGGATAAGCAAAGTAAATAAAGGCATAACCTGCAAGAGCAGGATTTAAAAAATTATACCCCATGCCGCCAAACATCTCTTTGGCCACAATTACCCCAAAACTCACGCCGACAGCGATAATCCAAAGCGGAGTCGATACAGGAACAATTATCGAGAATAATAAAGCGGTAATGAAAAAGCCTTCGTGCAACTCTTGTCTGCGCATTTTGGCAAAAATAACTTCCCAAAATAAACACACGACTAATGTGGCCAGATAAATTGGCACATAATAACTTGCGCCATAAGCAAACAAACTTATCAAACCTGATTGTTCAGTAAGCTGACCAAATAATGCTGCAAATATAGCTAATTGCCAGCTTTCTGGCTGAGTAGCACCTGAGGAAATCGCCACTTGTGCTTGTAAACCTAGGTTATACATCCCGAAAAATAATACGGGTAATAAACACATACCTACAATGTGCATAGTGCGTTTTACATCAATCGCGTCACGAACATGCACTTTACCTTTGGTACTGCGTCCACGAGCGATCCATAAAGAGCGCAAATAGCTTTTCATCGAGTGACCATGAGCATAATAACGCTCTTGCTTACCCGGTTTGTTCTGTTGCTGACTCATTAACCTTCCCTCTCGATGATATCTAGGCAAGCACGTAACTCTTTGCCAAAGTCATATTTACCTGGGCAAACAAAAGTACACAAAGCTAAATCTTCTTCATCTAACTCTAATGCGCCAAGCAGCTGCGCTTCATCGGTATCCCTCACCACCAAATCTCTTACCAATAAAGTAGGCAAAATATCTAATGGCATCACACGTGCTAATTGGCCAAAAGCCATCATGGCGCGAGGAGAGCCTCCAGCATGTGTAGTAAAATCAAATAACTTTTTCGTACGACTAAAACCCGACATCATAATGCCAGTTAGTGAAAACTTTTCTTTGTTGCGTTTAACCCAAGGTAAAAGCTCATGACGTGCATTTTCAGTTAACACACAAACTTGTGAATGATAACGGCCAAGGTAGTTATAAACACCAATCGCGGTGTGTCCTGAAAGTACAGAACCTGACACTACTCGTGAGTGGACGTCTTTAATTTCGCTCTCAACCAATTCACCTAAATCACTACCAAGTTGAGTACGAAGTAATCGCGGCTTTAATACGTTAGGGCCAGCTAAAGCAACGACTCTTTCGTTAAATAGTTCACCAGTTTGGAATAGCTTGCCAAAAGCAATCACATCTTGGTAGCCAATATGCCAAACCACGTTTTCAATATTCACTGGGTGTAATAAATGTATATGAGTACCTACAAGGCCTGCAGGGTGAACACCACCAAACTGGTGAGATTCTACTTGCTCTATATCATTACCAGGTAAACTTACACCTTCTCCATGACATAACATCACTTTGCCATCGGTTAAACGAGTTAACGCCTGCATGCCAACTTCGAATGCTTGTTGATGTTCAGCAATGATAATGAGAGGATCAGCAGCTAATGGATTTGTATCCATCGCTGTTACGAAAATTGCAGAAGGTTCCGTTTCAATCGCAGGAATACGAGAAAAAGGACGAGTTCGCAGTGCAGTCCATAAGCCACTTTTTATTAAGTTAGCTTTCACAGCTTCACGAGATAAAGACAACACATTATCTGTTGATTCAAAGCTGACAGACTCATCACCTTCACAGCGAATCACTACCGACAGTAACACACGCTTTTCGCCACGGTTTATTGCAATAACCTCACCACTAGCGGGAGCAGTAAATATTACTCCAGGTGTTTTTTTATCTTCAAATAGGGCTTGGCCTTTTTTAACCATTTCCCCTTCTTCGACAAGCATTGTCGGTTTGAGGCCGACATACTCCTCGCCAAGGATAGCGACACGAGTCGTTTGTTTTTCCGATTCAATGATTTGTTGCGGTTGACCCGCAATAGGCACATCGAGGCCTCGTTTAATTGTTATAACCTGATTTGAGGATCCAGCCATTACTTGTAACCTTTAAAATTCAGATACCACATAATAAATAATTTTGTGAGCTAAATCCGCTATTAAAGTCACACCTTTTAAAATTAATGTGAAATAAATGTACAGATAAAATAGCTTCACGCTGAAAAAGTTGTTCTAAACACGATATTTAATTTCAATTTCGGAAGTTTAAAACACCAAAAAAGAGAAAGAATTCAACGAAAGTTGTTCGAGTAGCATAAGACACTATCAAACAACATAGACTGAGATCACAGTAAACTCAATAATATATGAATGACAATTACATGAAAAATAAATGAGGTTGTTACAGGCTCGCTTCAGTTTACCCCTTGTTGTTAAAAATAAGCATAAAACTCAAAAATAAGTAAAAAGACCGAATTGATTTTTCAGCCTCTCTGAATACTCGTGAGCTATGAGGTGTTTAGCACTATAAACTCACATTGTTTGGCAATTTTATATCGGTCACTTCAGCTGGATTAAACCAGTTCAATGAATCTGCTAGTTGAACCACCTCGCCAATAATCATCAATGCTGGCATTTGCAAAGCAGGATCAGCTGCCAGCTTTGGTAAATCACTCAGTTTACCAATAAAGCGTTGCTGCGAGGATGTTGTCGCTTTTGAGACAATCGCTACCGGTGTATCAGGGTTTCGGCCATGACTCATTAATCCTTCGCTGATAATATTGGCATTCAGAATTCCCATATAAACCACTAAGGTATTATTGGTGTTAGCATAATCTTGCCAGTCCATCGGACGACTTTCTAATTGGCAATGGCCCGTAATAAAAGAAACACCTTGAGCATAATCACGGTGTGTTAACGGGATCCCAGCATACGCTGAAGTACCACTTGCAGCAGTTATACCTGGCACAACCTCAAAGCGCACATCGCTCTCAACTAAAGTTTGTAATTCTTCGCCACCACGGCCAAATATAAAGGGATCACCGCCCTTTAAACGCACTACATTTTTGCGGGTATAAGCTTTAGTGACGAGTAACTGATTGATTTCATCTTGAGCCGCACTGTGTTTACCAGCACGCTTTCCAACAGCAATTTTCTCTGCATGTTGTGGGATTAAGTCGAGAATATCTTGGCTTACGAGGGCATCATATAGCACAGCATCAGCTTGTTTAAGCACTCTATAGGCTTTCAATGTCAGTAATTCAACATCACCAGGGCCTGCACCAACTAACCAAACTTTTCCTTTGGCCTCTTGACCTGATATTGAAACTAATGCCATTACCGATAACCCCACATTATTTATTTAAGGTTAAATATAACGGTTTACATATTCCATATACAATAGATAAAACTTAGCTTTTATTCCTTTTGGTTATATACATAATAAGCAACTAACAGCACTTCTGTCACTCTTACACCTTAACAATCAAATGAATCCCTTTTGTTTCGTCTATGACTTCAACCATTTATTTGTTTCACCTTTGTTATCGCAATGATAACCTGTCAAAAATAACAAAGATAAAGGGATTTCGATGAAAAAAACGCTCAGTCTATCGCTCATCTTTTGCTTACTTTCCTCTGCAAGCGTCAATGCCGATGACAATGATTCTTTAGTTGATGAAAGAATAAAAAGCGAAATAGAGACCTCTGATAAACGTTTTGTGATTACCCCTCACAAGGTGAATTACATACTGCCTTATACCTATAATGACTCGCCCAATTCAGATCCTTATGTTGGCTTTAACACGGGCAATGAAGGAGCAGATGAAGAAGTCGATAATGCCGAAGCAAAGTTTCAAATAAGCTTTAAATTCCCTCTTTGGTACAATGTGTTTGGCGATAATGGCCATTTATTCTTCGCTTACACTAACCAATCCTATTGGCAGGTTTATAATAAAGATATTTCATCACCTTTCAGAGAAACCAATCACGAGCCCGAAATCTTTATGTTATTTAATAATGACTGGGAAATCGCAGGCCTGAGAAACTCATTTTGGGGTGTAGGTGCCGTACATCAGTCTAATGGTAAATCGGGCAGTTTATCTCGAAGTTGGAACCGAATTTATGGCGAAATGATATTTGATCGTGGCCCGTTTGCTTTAGCTTTTAAAGCTTGGTATCGCATACCTGAAGATGAAAAAGAAACACCTACATCACCCGATGGTGATGACAACCCTGATATTGAAGACTACATGGGAAATTTTGAAATTAAAGCGGTTTACGGCCTCGATGAGCACCTCTTTACACTAACGGGTCGTAATAATTTAGACAGTCCCAATAAAGGCGCCTTGGAAGCCACATGGAGTTACCCGATACTTGGTAACTTAAGGGTCTATGCTCAATACTTTAATGGCTACGGCGAAAGCTTGATTGATTATAACCATCACAACCAACGTATTGGTATCGGGGTTTCAATAAACGATATTTTGTAAACTAACGCTTGAGTAAGCGATAGAACCATTAATCGCTACAATTTTTAAGCATAAAAAAGGTGAACTACAAAGTTCACCTTTTTTATTTAAACACCGTCAGATTATTTTGCCGTGCTATTCGCTTTAGTCGAAATAGAAATACCTTTGGCTGTTACATCAAGCGTTAACTGCATGCGCATGTCGTAATCTTTAAGCATTGCTAATTCATCTGGTATTGGCTCACCACTTTCTTCAATAAGCGTAAATACCGGTGTAAGTAGCTTTTGGTAGTCTAAAGCCATGCTAGTTAATCCATTGGATGCTAATGGTTCATTCGCTAACGTATCCGCTAATGCTTCACCTTTATCACCACTGAAAATCACCAAATGATTATCTTTCATGGCAATTTTCGCCGTTACACCCATTTCTGGCGGCAACATTAAGTAAGGCGTCACATCTACTGCATCACCATTTTTTTCTAACTGGATATTTGCTAATTGTGGAACAAAAGGTCGCACCATATTCATTAGCATTGCAGGGTCGTCAGCCGACAAACTGATCAGTGCATCTAAATGCTTAAAGCCAGGCTCGCCATTTTCATCTGTTAATGAAAAATCAACAATGGTTGTACTGATACCTTTAACGCCATTAGCCATACCTGTCATCATACCAAGCATTGCAGGATTTTGTTCACTAATCCCATATTGCACTTGCGCAAGTGCTTCACATTGATAACTGGGGGTTTGTAAATCTTTCCAGATTTCAGATAATGCCGGAGCGAGCTGCACCACATCTAATCCAAATGCCATAGACGCAACATTGTTACTGATGTTTTGACTAAAACTTGGAATAAAACCGCGCATTTTAGCCAGTGCACCTAAAATAACCTGATTATTTGACTCAATAACCACTTCGGCATCAAAGTTAGTTTCTTTTCTGTTGACGGAAAAAGAGTTAAGCCCCATTACAGTTCTTGGCCAATTGGCCGCGATAGCATTAAACTCAGCCTTACATTCAGGCGTTTTGAACTCAGCAAAAGGATCTTCATTCGAACCTTCCATTTGAACTAACTTCGTCAATTGCTTGGCCAGCATATTGCCGTCGTTTGAAGTTAACCCATTTACTAATTCAACATGGTTAATAAAGCTAATACTGTCTTTTAAGAAGCCATGAGTCGTAGCAATTTCATCAAGCATGCCTGACTCACTGATCGGATTATCAACCTTAATTAACCCCAATGCCGTTTCAAGCAGTTCTGGTTTATTAAATGAGGTATTAAGTGTAACCGTTAACCAACCGTCTTTTTGAGCAAACACCATATCGATAGATTCATCTTCATCGATAAGCGGATAAGCACGATACTCTTGACCTTTTACTGACTCAGCTTTGTGAACTAAGCCGCTTTCTTCTGACGCTTTATCAAGTAACGCCCAAACCGCACTTTCATCTTCAACTTGAATTTTAAATACTGGCAAAGCACCTAAAGTGTATGTGTAAGACTCAATATTGGCAGGCAAACCAAATGTCTTTAAAAATACTTCAGGGTTTTCAAAGCTCATTAAATAGCTTTTATATAAACTCACAAAAAAGCGCTCTTGCTCACTTCCGTAAGGGCCCGCTTGTTCAATTTGCTCTAAAGATACCTTACTGTTCACTCCCATTGGCATAGAATACAAATAATCTTCTAATGGAAATGGGGTTAATTGTCCAGAAAACAACAAGGTATCAGCTGGGATATACGCAAGAATTTCGTTATCTGAAATAGTACTGCCATCTTTACCAGACAACACATATGCCCCAGCACCAACAGCGATAACCGCCGCAGCGATTGCGAGTTTTTTCATTTTTTATAGCTCCATAAATCACATGTAGATTAAAACAAGTCACTCTTCCTTGAGAGTTATTGGATTAAAAATTAGCTTTGTTAACGTATTCGATTCAGAACACATCAATTTTAATAAGTGTCGCAATAACTTAGCATTTTTTTATTACCGATTCATATAAAAAGCACAATTTGAAAGTTATTTATAGGGCGTTATTCAGGCGTGGTTAAGGTGAAAGCCACTGTCAGCTAAACCCAAAAAGTGATCTGGTAGTAAATCTTCGTTTAGTTATAACTGGGAGGGAGAATGGCAATAGAATAAGGAGGCAACTTCTCGGTTAGTCACCGTAAGTGACTAACCGAGAAGTTTAAAAGGATTATGCTCGCGCTAGCAAGCCAATCACAAGGGCGCTCGACTAAGCGAGCAAGGCTTTTGGAGGTACTTGGCTTGCAATCACAAACCTAAAGTGTCGACAAAAACCATCTACGGGAACCTCTTAATCTAGACTATAAAATTAACTTGTGCATAATTTTGTGGATAAAATGTTTATTAAAAATCTTCTAGAGCAAAATATCAGTCATTAGTCTTAATGGAGTATCAATATACCCCAAACTTATAGATTGATGTTCAACATAAACAAAACTTAACTCATCTTCATAATACGCTTTCACTGATTCAAAATATCAACTTCCAGTGAAGATTATTTAAGCAAAAATATCAGCCAACAGGCTGATATTTAATAATTAACTTATTATGTCTAATATTGACTAAATCTCATAATGCAAACCACATTCTCGCTTTAAGCCATTAAAACGGGTTTCTTCTTCCGTCATTCCAAGCTCTAATGGTTTACTAGAATGAGTATCACCAACAGAGACATAACCTTGCTCCCAAAGAGGGTGGTAAGGTAAATCGTTTTCTGTCAGGTATTGGTGTACGTCTTTATTACTCCACTCAATAATTGGCAGTAATTTAAATCGCTCACCGTGTATAGCTAAAATAGGTAAAGCTTCACGCGTACTCGCTTGACTGCGGCGTAACCCCGCAAACCAAGTACCGACATTCAATTCAGCAAGCGCCCGTTGCATAGGCTCTACCTTATTAATACGATTATACCTCTCTAACCCATCAAGCCCTTGCTCCCAAAGTTTACCAAAGCTAGCTTGTTGCCAAGCGGATGACTTAGCGGCTTTAAAAACCTGAAGGTTTAAATCAAGCCGTTCAGTTAACTGATCAATAAACTGATAGGTTTCAGGAAACAAATGACCTGTATCGGTCAAAATCACCGGTATATTAGCTTGTGCTTGGTTGACTAAATGGAGCATTACTGCCGATTGAATACCAAAACTTGAAGATAGTGCATGCTCGCCAGGTAAATAGGCTAAGCCCCAAGTCACCCTCTCTTGTGCCGTCAATCCAGATAGAAAACGATTTACTTGTTCTAGCACAATACCTTGCTCTGATTTAGGAGCGGTTAGCAATGCTAATAATTCGTTTTGATTAATCATCATCTTGCCCTCATTGGTAAAGCGCTTGTTAAAAGCACTCTAACCATGAAAATCTACAGCGGCATCATTCACTGCTTTAACAATGCCATGACGCACAGTGAAGTTACCAAAAGTCTCACCCGCATCACGTTCTTGTACGTACAAAGCAAACAAGTTATCTAATTCAGCCAAAATTTCAGCTTCTTGAATATTTTCTTTGTACATTTTATTTAAACGTGTGCCTTCGAAGCTCGCGCCTAAATACAAGTTGTAACGTCCAGGTGCTTTACCTACCAAACCGATTTCCGCGGCAAATGGTCTTGCACAGCCGTTTGGACAGCCAGTCATACGAACCACTATCGCTTGCTCACTAATGCCATGCTTAGTTTGTAGAGCATCAATGTGATCAATAAATTCAGGGAAGTAACGCTCAGCTTCTGCCATCGCTAATGGACACGTAGGCAGAGCAACACAGGCAATTGAGTGACCACGGGTCTGACTGATAAGCTTGCCAAAAAAACCATGTTGGCGAGCAAGGTCTTCAATTGCCGCCTTATCTTCTTCAGCAACACCCGCAATAATCATATTTTGATTAGATGTCATTCTGAAATCGCCTTTATGAATTTTGGCTATTTCACGAAGACCGGTTTGCAATGTTTGGCCTTGTTCATCTTTAATTCGACCACTTTCAATAAATAACGTTAGATGCCAGTTGTTATCGACACCTTTTACCCAACCATATCGGTCGCCGCGGTCGCCAATAACAGCGTCACGTTTGGGCTCGAAATTAACTCCAGCGCGTTTCTCAACTTCAGCCTTAAATTCAGCAACACCGTGGTCAACAATGGTGTACTTCAAGCGCGAACGTTTACGATTAACTCGGTTACCCCAATCACGTTGCACTGTCATCACAGCTTCAGCAAACTTGATCACATCAGCAGTTTTGATAAAGCCAAAGTCATCAGCTAAACGTGGAAAAGTTTCAACTTCACCATGAGTTGACCCCATGCCGCCGCCAGCAACCAAATTAAAACCAATAAGCTCGCCAGCCTCTTCAATCGCTACAAAACCCAAGTCATTGGTATAAACATCAACGTCATTATCCGGTGGTACTGCTACCGCCATTTTAAACTTACGTGGCAAGTAAGTTTTGCCATATACAGGTTCGTTGGTTTCAGTGTCTAATAGCTTTTCTTCATCTAACCAAATCTCTGCATAAGCGCGGGTATGAGGTAATAAATGATCGGATAACTCTTTTGCTACTGCGTAGGCTTGTTGATGCAATTTAGATTCAATTGGATTTGGATTACACATCACGTTACGGTTAACGTCACCACATGCTGCAATCGAATCAAGTGCCGCTCTATCTAAACCTTGAATCAAGGTTTTAAGGTTACGTTTTGGAATACCATGGTATTGGAACGTTTGACGCGTGGTTAAACGGATACTATTCGATGTGGTTAATGTTGAAGAAATCTTATCAACATCAAGCCATTGCTCAGGAGAGCAAATCCCTCCAGGCACACGAGCACGAAGCATAAAGCTATAAAGAGGCTCTAATTTTTGCTCTTTACGTTCATTACGTAAGTCACGATCGTCTTGTTGGTAAAAGCCATGGAATTTGATCAACTGCTGATCACCATCGCTAAACGAACCTGTTACTTGGGTATCTAACCCTTCTTTAATCGAGCCGCGCAGATAATCACTGTCGGTTTTTAAATATTCGTTTACGGCTAACTTTTGCTCACTCATCATGTGGCCTCTTTAATACTTGCTGCGTTCGTTGCTCAAATTGAGCAACGAAGCTTTATTCTTATTGTCGCGATGAAGACTGCGATTCTTTATGTCTAGTGATTTAGTAAACGTCTTTTTGGTAACGTTTAGCACTGCGTAGGTCTTCTAAATAGCTCTCTGCGCCAGCTTCATCTAGCCCGCCAAACTCAATTGCAACATCGATAAGTGCTTGGTGAACATCTTTCGCCATACGCTCAGCATCGCCACAAATATAAAAGTGAGCACCGTTTTGTAGCCACTTCCAAATAGACTCGCCTTGTTCTGCAATACGATGTTGAACATACACTTTATGTGCTTGGTCACGTGAGAAAGCCACATCTAAACGAGACAAATCTCCCGATTTAAGATACTGCTGCCACTCAACTTGATATAAAAAATCTTGCTCAAAATGAGGGTTGCCGAAAAATAACCAACTATCACTATTCACACCATCAGCAGCGCGTTGCTGCATGAATGCTCTAAATGGAGCAACGCCTGTACCTGGACCAACCATAATGACTGGCGTGTCATTATTTTCAGGTAAACGGAAGTGCTTATTAGGTTCAACATACACCTTAACTAATTGGCCTTCTTCAGCGGATGCTAAGAAATGTGAAGCACCACCAAAGCGTGCTTGACCTGCTCGTTCATCTTCAACGAGTGCAACAGTTAAATGCACTTCGTTTTCAACTTCAGCTTGGCTTGATGCAATTGAATATAAACGTGGTGTGAGTGGTCTCAGTAACTCAACTAATTTAGCTGCATCAATTGCAACAGGATATAAAGTAATTAAGTCAGCTAATTGGTGACCTAAAACAAATTGACGAGTTTGCTCTTTATCTGCCGCAATAGCTGTTAATTCTTTATTACCAGCAAGTTCTGCCCATGTAGTTACAAGACCGGGATAAAGCTGAGTCAGTTCTTTCTTCTCAGTTAATGCTTGCTCAAGAGTCAGTGTTTGCTTACTCACGGTGACTTCTGATGCTGCATCAAGTGATAGTCCGTTGATGACCTCTTTCACTAATGCATCATTATTAGTAAACCAAATTCCTAATGCATCACCTACTTGATAACTTATTCCTGATTCACCTAAATCAATTTCCACATGGCGAACATCACGATCTGAATCTCGACCGGTAAGCTTTTGGCTCAATAAAATTTCAGCTTCAAATGGTTGTTGCTTAGTGAACTCATTTTCTGATGTCAACTTTGCACTATCGATAGAAACCACACTTGCACCACTTGCTTGAACAAGCGGCTCAACTGCTTTGATTACTTGCTGCTGCCATTGCTCAGCCGCTTCTTCATAGTCAACGTCACACTCTGCAATCGGTAATAGTTCTTTAGCACCAAGCGCTATTAAACGTTCGCTAAAGTCTTTACCTGTCTGGCAGAAAAACTCATAACTGGTATCGCCAAGTGCCAATACTGAGAAGTTAAGTTGTTCAAGTTTAGGCGCACGTTTTGATGCAAGAAACTTATGTAATTCAATAGCGTCATCTGGCGCTTCACCTTCACCGTGAGTACTAACCACTGCGATTAAGATTGTTTCTTGCTTTAACTGGCGCACATTATAATCGGCCATTGATGCCAAATTAACGGCAAAGCCTTTAGCTGTTGCTTGAGCAGCTAGCTCTTTAGCAATGGCTTTACCGTTACCAGTTTGACTACCAAATAAAATCGTTACTGTTTGTGCAGCAGCTGTTTCTGGCGCTGCCGTAATTTGGCCTTGATTTGACGTTGCCGCTAAATAGCCGCTAACCCAAGCTAATTGCGTTGCAGATAACTCTGAAGTGAGCTGTTTTAGCTTTTCGACTTGTCCTTGAGACAATGGCGAAGCGAATGAAGAAAGTTCTTTTAACAACATTAGATGGCCTTATAACAGTTTAATGTCATCAGATTACTCCTAATGCTTAAAACCAAAAAATAATAAAAATTACTTTTTTATTCCATTAAGGAATATGCAAAGACGTTTTTTTAAGCTACAAAAGTGTGGTCTAGTGCAAACTTTTAGGTAAGACCACGACAAAAATGCGGTTTTATGCATTCTTTGCTTGTTTCATATCTAAGAATTGCCAGAATGATGCACTTTAAAAAATTGGTACTAAAGTTGTCTAGTAAAGTAAACGCCAGCAATGGCAACTTTTCGACTTGTCTAAGTACTTAAACGACCCGACCCTTCCCTACATATAACTAAGAGGTTGTCCTTTTGAAATTAGGTCTACCGAAAGAGAGTCACCCAGGTGAGCAACGCGTTGCGCTAATCCCTGCAAATGTGACCATTTTAATGAAAAAACAGCTACAAGTGATCGTAGAATCAGGCGCTGGACTACAAGCAGGTTTCACCGATGACGATTACGTCAAAGTTGGAGCCACAATAGCTTCTTCAAGAGAAGCTCTACTCACTGAAGCCGATATCATTACAGTAGTGAACTGTAAGGGTGATCAATTCGATGAAATTCAAGCTATTTTGAAACCACATCAATTGGTTATAGGGATGATGGATCCACTAGTTAATCCTCAAAATGCCCAAGCAATCGCCAAAACAGGTGGCAGTGCAATCGCGCT
This sequence comes from Shewanella goraebulensis, assembly GCF_030252245.1. Lineage (NCBI taxonomy): Bacteria > Pseudomonadati > Pseudomonadota > Gammaproteobacteria > Alteromonadales > Shewanellaceae > Shewanella > Shewanella goraebulensis. The sequence goes on along the minus strand of NZ_CP126972.1, from coordinate 939,027 downwards.
TGAATTAATCCCTCGCATAACTCGTGCTCAGAGCATGGATGTATTGTCTTCAATGGCAACCATTTCTGGCTACAAAGCCGTACTACTTGCAGCCCATAAAGCACCTCGTCTATTCCCAATGATGATGACAGCAGCGGGTACATTAAAACCTACACGCGCATTTATTATGGGTGTGGGTGTAGCAGGGCTTCAAGCTTGTGCCACAGCTAAACGCTTAGGTGCAGTAGTGGAAGCTTATGACATTCGCCCTGCAGCTCGCGAGCAAATCATTTCAGTAGGCGCAAAACCTGTTGAGCTTGATATTGAAGCTGAAAACACTGAGACCAAAGGCGGTTACGCTACTGAGCAAAGTGATGACTTTTTAAAACGTCAGCAACAAGCCATGGCTAACGTACTTGCACAACAAGATATCGTCATTACGACGGCGGCGATCCCTGGTCGTAAAGCCCCTGTGCTTATCACCAAAGAAATGGTTGATGGCATGAAAAGCGGCACCATCATTGTTGATTTAGCCGCTGAAAGTGGCGGTAACTGTGAGTTAACTCAAGTTGATAAAATCATTATGCATAATGGCGTCATGATTTTAGGACCTTCCAATGTACCAAGCTCAGCAGCAAATCATGCTAGCCAAATGTACGGTAAAAATGTTGAGAACTTACTTAACTTGCTTATCAACAAAGAAGGTGAGCTAGTCCTAGATTTTGAAGATGAAATTGTACGCGATACTGTCGTTGCTCATGGCAATGACGTCAGCAGCGCACGTCTTCGTGACTTACTGGGTTTAGCCCCTTTAGCAACACCTGAAGCCCCATCAGAGGAGACAGCCTAATGGATATGACCCTGTTATTATTACTAACACTGTTTGTGGTTGCAGTATTTTTAGGTGTTGAGCTTATTACTAAAGTACCACCTACACTTCATACGCCATTAATGTCTGGATCAAATGCGATTTCAGGTATTTCACTGGTTGGCGCACTACTATCTGCAGGTTCTGGCGCAGGTATCATGGTCAATGTACTTGGCTTTATTGCTGTTGTACTCGCGACCATTAACGTGGTGGGCGGTTACATGGTAACTAATCGCATGCTAGCCATGTTCAAAAGGAAATAGACTCAATGACAACATTTATTTATTTAGCTTACCTTGTTGCCGCAGTCTTATTTATTCTTGGTATCAAAGGGCTAACCAAACCACGTACAGCAGTTCGTGGTAATCAATTATCGGCAATGGGTATGTTCATTGCAGTAGTCGTCACCTTGTTTGATCAAAGCATTCTTAGTTATGAATGGATCATCGCAGGTGTCCTACTCGGTGGTACTATTGGTGCGGTCATGGCGACTAAAATTAAAGTCACCGATATGCCGCAAATGGTCGCTCTGCTTAATGGTTTTGGTGGCGGTGCCTCACTTGCGATCGCTGCAGCTAGCTTTCTTGATCCTGCCGCTGCAACCAATACTGTTGCGCTAATTTCTATTGGTGCGACCATCATTATTGGTTCAGTGACCTTGTCTGGCTCGTTTGTCGCTTTTGCGAAATTGCAGGAGCTTATTTCAGGTAACCCGATTAAAGTCCCAGGTAATAAACCACTAAATGCCATCTTGCTAATTAGTGCGATCGCACTCGCTATCGCAATTGTAATGGACCCGACCAACACTAACTTAATGTATGCACTAGTAGCTGTTGCTGTCGTATTAGGTGTGTTACTCGTTGTGCCTATTGGCGGCGCTGATATGCCAGTGGTGATTGCATTACTTAACTCATACTCAGGTATTGCTGCTGCGACAACGGGTTTCATCACAGGTAACACAGTGCTGATTGTATCAGGCTCTTTGGTTGGCGCATCAGGTATTATCTTGACGCAAATCATGTGTAAAGCGATGAACCGCTCACTGTTCAATGTCTTGTTCGGTGTGATGGCAGAAGGCGGCGAGAAAGTTGATGCTGACGAAGTTTACGCTGGTAAAGTGAAATCTACATCACCAGATGAAATCGCGATGATGCTTGAAACAGCAGAGCGCGTTGTTATCGTACCTGGTTATGGTTTAGCTATGGCGCAAGCACAACACGCCGTTCGTGAACTGGCTAATGTTTTACAAGCCCGTGGCACCGATGTTAAGTATGCTATTCACCCTGTTGCTGGTCGTATGCCGGGTCACATGAATGTACTACTTGCTGAAGCAGAAGTGCCATATGATCAGTTAATCGAAATGGACGAAATCAATCCACAATTCGAACAAACTGACGTTGCAATTGTGATTGGCGCTAACGATGTCACCAACCCTATGGCCCGTGAAGATAAAGGTAGTCCAATTTATGGCATGCCTATTCTTAACGTTGATAAAGCCAGAACGGTGGTAGTGATTAAGCGTTCATTGAGCCCAGGTTTTGCTGGGTTACCTAACCCACTATTTGCTATGGATAACACACTAATGTTATTCGGCGATGGTAAAAAAGGCATTGTTGAACTGACTCAAAGCTTGAAAGAAGCAGAGTAATAATAAATTAATACTAAGCTAAGTATTAATTAGACAAAAATAAAGGCCGCTAAGCGGCCTTTATTTTTACTCAAAACCTAGAGGCTGGTTATCTTTTCAGCAAAAGAAAGCTGAAAAGTTTTCATGTACCAAGACTGGGGCCTATTAAATTTTTATTTAGAAGCTATTTACGCTTCTTAGTTTTAAACAATTCAATCAAACTCATCAAACACAATGCCCCAACAATGATATTTAGGGCAATTAATACCGCTACCGCCATTACTTCAACTCATTTTCCAAGAAAGCAGCCAATGACTTGTAAAGGTGATTTCTCACCTTCTCGCCGCGCATTGAATGTTTCGAACCTGGATAATCCATCATCTGAAATAACTTACCTTCGTCCTGCAAGGCTTTATAAACACGGGTACTGTTTTCAAAAAGTACATTGTCGTCAGCCATGCCGTGATACATCATCAATCCCGATTGATAATTTTTCACGTAAGGTAAAATACTCCCAGCATCATACCCTTTTTTATTTTTTTCAGGGTGACCCATGTAACGTTCTGTGTAGTGCGTATCATATAAACGCCAATCGGTAACCGGTGCTCCAGATATCGCTGCTTTAAAATAGTCAGGGGCTTTAAATTGTGTCATCAACGCCATATAGCCACCGTAACTGTGACCATAAATACCTATGTTATCGCCGTCGACATAAGGCAAGCTACGTAAATAGTCCACGCCGACTTTTTGATCGTTAACTTCTGCATCGCCCATATTTTGGTAAATAACATACTCAAAATCGGTACCACGATGAGCAGAGCCACGGTTATCTAGCTGAAAGACTACAAAACCTTGCTGCAATAAATACTGGGTAAAGTAGTCTGCTTCGCTCCAGCTATTAACCACTAATTGCGCATGCGGCCCGCCATAAACACGTACCACTACCGGATACTTTTTACTGTCATCAAATGGTACAGGCTTAAATAAGCGATACTGTAATGCTTGGCCATCTTCAGCTTTAAGCTCGCCAAACTCAGGCATTTCCCACAAACCAGCAAAGTCATATAGAGGATGGTTTTTAGTGACTTCGTTTTGTTCAACCCAAGCTAATTGTTTACCTGTTTCATCATGTAAACTCACCTGTGGTGGCTGACTTAAGCTACTAAAATAATCTAAGTACACAGGCTTATTATCTGCAAACACTGCTGAATGCATGCCACTACGAGATGATAACTTCTCAATTTTACCACCAGCTAATGGCACTCGGTATAAATGACGCTCAACCACGCTATCTTTTCGACCAGAGAAGTAAACCCAACCTGCTTTTTCATCTACCAGTTCAAGCGCATCCACCACCCAGTCGCCTTGGGTTAACTGCTTAAGTACTTTGCCGTTTAAATCGAACAAATATAGGTGGTTAAAACCATCACGCTCAGATGCCCAAATAAAGGACGCTTGCTGCTTTAAAAACTGTAAGTCATCATTTAAATTTATCCACGCTTTGCTGCGCTCGGCGACAATAGTTTTAGCCTTGTCACTATCACTCACATCAGCAATGCGTAAATCGAGGGATTGCTGATCGCGGCTTTGCCACTGAAAAGATAAATGCTGACTGTCTGGTAGCCATTTAACTCGAGGTAAATAAATGTCTTTCTCTTTGCCTAAATCAATCCAAGAAACTGTTTGTTTGTTATTGCCTTTTGCAAGCTTGATTACTCCCAGTTCTATCTCGACATTAGTTTTGCCAGCATAAGGGTAGCGTTGCTCAGTTAGCTTAATTCCGTCGGCATAAATCTCATTACGAGTCACTAGCTCTACACCTGACTCATCAATACGAGTAAAAGCAATTGAAGACTCATCTGGTGACCACCAGTAACCAGTCATGCGGCCCATTTCTTCTTGGGCAACAAACTCAGCCATACCATTTTTAATTGGCCCTTTACCGTCAAAAGTCAATTGCGTCAGTGTCGATGAATCTAAAGCTAATACATAAATGTTTTGCTCACGGACAAATGAAACAAAGTTCCCGTTTGGCGATAAACGCGCATCAGTGACAAAACCTTCGCCAGTATCTAGCTCAATCGTTTTATTATCCGCAAGCGTAAAATAATACAGTTTGCCAGCGGCAGGGATTAATAACGCTTGACTGTTTTCAGCCCAAAAGTATTCCATGATCCCTTGACCATAAATACGTTGACGTTCGCGGCGAGCTTTCTCTTCGTCTGACAATTCACCCGATGCTAAATCATCAGCATTTAACAGCATGCTGCGTTTTGATGTTTTGATATCCATTTGCCACAAATCATAAAAATGCTGGTTATCTTCACGACTAGAAAGATAAGTTACGCGACTGCCGTCAGGTGATAACTTGAGACCACGAGGACTTGAACCAGCAAGTGCTGGTGATGCATGAATACGTTCAATGGTGAGCGGTGTTGAATTACCTGTCATTTTCATTGTAGTGGCCATAACGTGAGGTGAAACAAGTGAGCTAGCAAATACTAGCGGAATCGCTGAAACAGCAGACATCGCCACTGACTTCCAATTATTAATCATTGTTATTCCTTGCAGTAAATCGAGGCAAATTTTCGTTGTTTTAATTATTTATTAACCAAGGGCCTGTTTATCTTTGTAGGTAAGCTTTTGTTCGAGATAAAAGCGTTTTAATCAAGGCGGGCGGATTGCAGCCTAGCAATCTAAGCTAAATTTGCGCAACACAGAGTAAAACGTTTTTAACCGAACCCTTTGGGCTGCGTTTGTTGGCCACTTTCAACTGCGCTATAGGTTTTTTATGTAGAATAACTACACAGCAAAACCTCTATCTTGCTAAAGTGGCCAACAATTCGCAGCAAAAACAACCTTGAAAGATAAACAGGCCCTGATGCCTACGAGAAAGCTTATTTTCGCCTGAGTTTATAACAAATCAGTCCGAAGTCATATAAAGTGCAGCTGTTTCACGCTGTAATGAAAGCCGATCTAAGGTATTATCTATGCCAATAAATTAGAACATTAACCACTGGTTACCGACCTTAACCTCTATTGTCTTAGGAACAAGCATGCAAACTTTGACACAAACCCTTACAAATCAAGCTGTATCAGCTTCACTTTCTCAACTGATTTTAAGTTTGGCTGATTGCTCAAAAGAAATCAGCCAAGCAGTTCGCCATGGCGCTTTAGCGGGTGTTTTGGGCGCAACAGAACAAGAAAATGTACAAGGTGAAACCCAAAAGAAGCTCGACGTTATCACTAACGACATGCTTAAAGATGCGCTTAAAGCCGAAGGTAATGTACGCGGGTTAGCCTCTGAAGAAGAAGACTATGTTGTTGAAGTTAATAAGCAAGGTGAATACCTAGTTTGTTTTGATCCATTAGATGGCTCATCAAACATTGATATTAACTCATTAGTCGGCACGATTTTCTCAGTATTGCCAGCACAAGGCGGTGAGTTTACTGAAAGCAGCTTTTTACAAAATGGCCGCAAACAAGTTGCCGCAGGTTACGTACTTTATGGTCCATCAACCATGATGGCACTGACAACTGGTCAAGGTACTCAGCTATACACACTCGATCCAGAGACTAATGAGTTTTTACTGACTGATGAATCGGTTAGCATCAGCAAAGACACCGCTGAATTTGCTATTAATATGTCAAACCAGCGCTTTTGGGAAGCGCCGATGCAAACTTACATTAGCGATTTATTGCTAGGTAAAATCGGCACTCGCGAAAAGTCATTCAACATGCGTTGGATTGCGGCAATGGTTGGCGATGTTCATCGCGTATTATGTCGTGGCGGTATCTTTATGTACCCTACTGACAACAAGAACCCTGAGAAGCCATACAAACTACGCTTAATGTATGAAGCTAATCCAATGGCTTTGTTGGTAGAACAAGCCGGTGGCAAAGCTTCAACAGGCTATGGCGATATCTTAGACATTGAACCAGAAGCGATTCACCAGCGTGTAGCGGTCATCTTAGGTAGTGCCAATGAAGTTGATACTTGCTTGAGCTATCATGGACTTGATTACAGCAATGAGCCTAATATAGATTAATCTGTAGCACCCAAATCATTTTATACAAAAAGTCAGTAAATTAATTTACTGACTTTTTTACTTGTTGAAAGTGTATCAAATTGCAACTCAGCAACGATTTTCTTCCTTAACGCCTTCAAATATACATACTCAAACATTAATCTCTAAAAAGGTTGATTAATAATCGACAAAAGCATTTGCAACTGAATATTATTTATAACAAGGCGATCAGAATATGGATTTTTCTTCACCTAAAAAGCGCATTAACCTACTATTCAATACCGCTTATTTTTATATAGTTTCGAACCTTTTATTCTATATATACAGCTCTTATGCTCTGCCTCCAGAATATACCCAAACATTCGAATACATAATGAAATCTGATTTATTTAGACATGCTTTACCTTTAATGGCTTTGCTACCCATACACATAGCCATCAATGCCATACTAGATGATTTAGCCAAAATAAAACAAAAGCTCGCAATTATGGACTAATTGTTTCCATTAATTTATTGCCAGCTAAATTCAGTATATTCAGGCAATGCCAGTGTGGCTTCCGGCTCAGCCACTAACACTAACTTCATCGCTAGAATATCTTTTTGTAATTGAGTGCGATATTGCCAAATCTCAGTCGCAACCTGTTGAAGCTGCTTAGAGTCAGTTTCAGTCCCGTTACGCACCGCAGCCCATATTGGACGTAGATAATCAAAACCTTGCTTTAAGTGGGCCACATTAGCATCAATGAACTCATCTAGTTGCGGTGATGTTGGTAATGATTCAACAGGCTGAGTGCCGATGGTTGAGAAAAACTCAATATATTCATCTAACGGAACACTGTCAGCACTTTGCCATTTTGATAAATTGACTTCATTAAGCAACTTCCCCGTTTTCGGTTCAATAACCATCACAGTCGGTGTGCCAAAGTAAGCGGGATAACCATACTTTTGCGGTAAGCTATGCATATCGTCAAAATATGCCACATCGACGAATACGGTTTCAAAACGCGAAGTTAAAATTGGCTGCATTGTTTGGTCTGAAAAGTTACCCGCCAGACCTCTGCTGTCATGACACCACTGTGCCCCCATCACGACTAACAATAACTTTCCTTGCTCTAAAGCCTTTGATTGAGCTAACTCAACTCTTTGCAGATTATTATCGTGTGCGATAAAAGTATATTGAGGCAATGCTTCAACGTGGTGCTCTGTTGTCTGACAGCCCATCAATAACATCAATGGTATTAATAATATTCCAATTGCTAATCTCACTTAACGCTCCCTTTTGGTCAGTGATACTGATTTACCTTATCAGCATAAACAAAAAAAGGCCTGCAAATGCAGACCTCTTTTCAGTTGTTTATAAAGTTTATGCTTTTTCAGCATCTAATTGATGCGGCTTCTCAGTTTGATCAACGATAGTTAATACCGCGGTATCACCCACTACGTTACATGAAGTCAGTACCATATCAATGATACGGTCAAGAGCAGCCACAATCGCAAAGGCTTCAACAGGTAAGCCCATCTGATGGATAAGCACACCAATCATTACCATCCCGCCACCTGGAACGCCACCAGCGCCCACTGACAGTAAAAACACACTGAACAATAATGCTGGGATTTGCTCACCACTGATTGGCATACCAAAGGCATTCGCCACAAAGAAAATCGCGATAGTAATATAAATCGATACGCCGCCCATATTCATCGTTGCACCAAGCGGAACACCAAAACCAGCTACGGCACGATTAACACCAAGCTTGTCAGTTAAGGTTCGCATAGTGACCGGAATCGTGGCATTTGAACTGGCAGTTGAAAGCGAGAACAAGATTTGCTCGCGGGTTTTTTCACGGAACTGCTTGGCAGTCACTTGAGTAAAGAAGCTGACTGCATATGGGTAAACCACAAAAATCCACACTAATAACAAACCAAGGATCAGCAGCAGATACTGCACAACACTGAAGAAGATTTCAGGCTCTAAAGTGGCACCTAATTTAAACATCAGGGCGAATACACCGATTGGCGCAAGACTCATGACCACTGTAATAAGGCGCATCATAATCACATTAGCAGTTTGAAAACCTTTAACCGCTCCCTTAGCCACTTCACCTAATGACTTAATCACACCACCAAGTAATAACGCCATGAAAATCACTTGCAGCATATTGCCTGAAGTAAAGGCAGAGAATGGATTATTCGGCACGATATTAACGATTAAAGTCATTAAGTTAGGCAATTCAGTCGCGGTAATTGCAACATCAACATTGCTAGACATGTCGACGCCTTTACCTGGCTCAATCAGCATTGCAACAGCGAAAGCGGCAGTCATAGCGACTAAAGTGTTGATAATGTAAAAGCTAAATGTTTTTCCACCTAGACGACCAAAGCTTTTTAAATCTTGAAGTTCGCACACACCACAAACAATACTGACAAATACTAACGGCACCACTAGCATCATGATCATATTGACGAACATTTTGCCTATGCCGGAGGCGGCTTCAACCAAAGTACCCGAAAAGAACGCCACGTCATTTAGCGCAAATTGAACAATGCTACCCAGTAGCACCCCTAAGAATAACCCGATAAAAATTCGAGTTGATAATGATTTAGTCATGATTGTTGTATTCCTAGTTCAAGCCGACTTCAGAAAGCATACGCTTAAAAACGACAAAAAATTTGTTTTAATTATTTTTAACGACAAGGATACTGAAACAAGATGCAACATATTTCAATGTTAGAGATCAATAAGTTGCCAGTCACTTTGAAAGGGGATATTTACAGCTAACCTTAACTAGCTGATTTTAAACAACTTACCCTTGAAATATAACTTTAACTCTCCAAACCTAGCTTTGAAAGCTAAAACACATCCTCATAACAGATAAATATACCAATCAAAAAACTTATAGCAGTGAATTTATCTAATTCAATGAACAATATTTCAGCTTGATACCAGTCAAAACTATTCGAGTAACATATATGGCTAAATCAATTTAATCTAGACGTTACAATATCACTCAACAAGCACAACTGAGTCGCAACAACATTCAGCGTTACCGTTACATCCATATTCTTCAATCACATTCCTATCTAGCTAGATCGCGCTTTAAATCTGCTTTTTGAAAATAAACCTAAGGATTGAAGCCAATAAAAAAGCAGCTGAATTAACTCAGCTGCTTTTTTATTTGATATCGAATGACTCTAATGTAGCTAACTCGAACTTGTTTAAGCTAACCAAAGCTCCACATCATGGATCATAAAGTTACCATTATAGACAGGATCTGGCTCACCAATCGGTTCTAATTCAAAATAAGCTTTATGCTCATCAGGCAGGCCTTCATAGCCACCAATCACTTGATATAGCCAGTTTTCAGCCGCCCAATCCAGTTTATTCGCTTGCAAGTACTCCAATGCAGATTGACGCACGCCAGAATCTATTACTTCACAGAAGTACTGATCAACCGCTAATTTGAGTGGGTTGTCCGGTATATCAAAGTCTTCAACCTCGCTCATAGTCATTTCAACATTTTGCTCACGTACTTTTGCTGGCAGCAGATCGCGACTAATGGCTTTAATTTTCGATACCGTATCCAGTAAAATCAGCTCATGTTCACTGTTACTCACATCAACACTAGCAGGTTTGATTATGGCTTCAGCGCAATTGAACAGGTTAGGCACATACTTATGAGCTACATGATTATCAGGCTGGTAATCTGGATGTAAATCAGTGTGCAGTAAGAAACCTTTTAGCAATCTCGTTCGGCCTTGAATTTGTCTAAAGCGACCCAGTAATTCAAGTAACCTGCCCTGCACAGCACTGATCTCTTGAGTGCATTGGCTCAACGTTTCTTGCAAACTGGTCACAAGCAATCTTCTGAGTTCGCGAATATCACCAGCGATTTCACTTAACTCGCTAAACTGGAACATTTCCAGTCCGTTTAATAACTCAGAAACTTGGCTTTGCGCTAACTCATTCTCGCGAATTTTAGCGCTAATACTGCCCACGTAACCAAATTCATTATTGATCCTGCTCCACAACACCCTAATGGAATAACGTAGGCTATCGGTAAAGCTATAAACATGCTCACTTAAATCAGCCAAGTAAGCTTCAGCTGCGCCATAATCAATATTATGGCGGGCTTCTTTATAATGATCAGCCAAGGTTTTAATAGTGCTAAACGCCGAACCAACATTGGCATCAATCTGACGATTACGCTCATCACTCAAGGCCTCTTCAAGTAAGGCTCGAACAGATCGTTTTAGGCGTAGCTCTTCATCGGGCTCAGGTCGCCATAAGATGCCACTTTTTTTAAGTTTCTCAATCACTGCAGCATCATGAGTCAGCTCATTTACCGATCCTGCTAGATAGGCATCCATAACCACATCAGCATGACGACTAAGCTGCTTGAGCAACTTAACCCCGGCTTGATGTAAATTATTACTCATACTAAATCCCTTTGAGTGGCCGTTTCTGCTTGCGCTTCAAGACTTAAGCCTTCTGTCTCATCGATAAAGCGAATCACTTCATATAAGTAATCAAGCTTACCTGTGGCGATGTAAATTTGTTTTTCGCTATTCGGTTTTACTAAGTACCCCAGTTCAACCAAACGCTTAAAGACTAGCTTAATCTGATTATCGACATTGCTACTGGTTGATCCAAATAAGCGATACTGACTAAGTTTAGCCAATTGCTCCATAAAAGCGGGCGTATCTTCTATTCGGGCTTGCAGCTCAGTTAAGCGAATTGGCGCTCCTTCACTTAAAGGGGCATCTTGACCACTGCTTTCTTGCACCAGCACAAGCCATTCCACTAGCGGAATTAATGCCGAGCAAATATCTTTAAACTGGCTCGAAATAACTTTCTTTTCTTGCTCGCCTAACTGCAGGTATCCGCAAAAGAACACATCGCCTTCCGCTGCTGACGAAATTGTACGATTGATTTGATTAAGATATTGCTCAACTTTCTCAAATGTTTGACTGTTTTTAAGTGCACGCCAACCATCTTCATTGGTCGTGCGGCAAATAAACTCACCTCGAAGTAACTGCTCGATAAGCATGCCTGTGCCCACTAATGTAGTTTCAGAAGACGAACTAAATTCAGAAGATGCTTTAGTACCTGAAGAGAAGGCTGTTTGGTTTGATTCAGACATTAGATTGCCTCCTTAGTAGCACGTTGACTTAAGCGTTCAGCCAAAGGGTTACTCTTAGGTTTTACCACTTGCAGTTTACGGGTTTGCTTATTAATGATGTAGCGGTTAGCAAACAGGTTAAGTACTTCTGATTCAGGGTTCGGGAATGCGCCCAATACACTAATATTGTTATTCACACAGGCATCAAAAATCTTCTTCACATTGGTGTGGTGCAAGGTGCCTAACTCATCAATAGGCCAATGAATAGTCACATCAGCTTTTCCACGTAATAAACGGGTAAATGCCAATAAGAACTTACACAAAATTAAGTAAGCCATACCATGACTTGACGACTCATTAAGTTGTCTATCGGTACGAATAATCAAATCGCTATTACCTTCTTTTAGACGCAGTTCAATTTCCAATAACTTAGCAATGCCACCGGATAATGCTGAACGGCCAATAATATCTAAGGCCCGTCGCATGCTTGAGGTGTAATGCTCATCAGGTAATTGGCTAAAGCCATCTGCTTTCCACTGTTTAAAGGCTTTTACAAACACTTCAAGCTCAGGCCAGAACTCAAGCTCACTGATCCGCGAACGAATTCTGACGGCTGATTCAGAAACACCATCGAGGAATAACTCCTCACCTACTTCACGGGTAATGCGCGCACTTTGTGAAGCAATACGGCGATCGATATCGGCTAGTACGTCATAGTAAGCAGTCAAATCAATACCGAAAATCCGTCCTTGCTCGCGAATCGCCATTAACGATTGCGGCACCATGACATTTAATAATTGCTCAAGTTGCGGCACAAGCTTGCGATAATCTAATAAGCGGATGCCTTTGTCATTGGTAAAGCTTGACTCATCACGAGCACGCTCCCAAAACTCAGCTAAACTTGAACCAGACTTGCTAGCGATGACCGAGTCAAAGTGTTCAACATACTGCTTTACAGAACCCAGCAAATAATCACGCTGTAAAAGTAGCTCTTCACCTTGGCGTAAACGCTCGCCAATACTACCGTCGGCTTCATCTTTGCTTTTTGGTAATTTAAGCTCTGCCAGTTTACGCATTACTGCACGTAATTTGGTGAGATTTTCTGAGGCATCAACTTGTGCTGCATCAGATGCTTTCTTCTTTGTTTCAAGTACCAGTTTACGTTGCTTAACATCGGCGGTTTTATTTGCAAGTTGTTGCTCTAATTCAAGCGCAGCTTGCTTAACCTTTGATAAGTCAGTTTGCAGCTTAGGCTTAGTAATAAGCCAAGCATTTTGATACCAATGATCATAACGTAATACGTCACTGCGACGTTTTTCAGCATTACTGATTTGAGTTTCTAATTCTCGAATTTTGCCTTTAAGCGCAACAATAGCCGCTTCATCAACACCACGGGATTTAAGCTCATTTTTATACCAAGTGTCACACGCTTTTTGTTCTTGCTTAGCATTACTGCGACGTGTTTCTATATTGGCTTTTATTTGCCCTAATTGATTATCAAGCGCGCCAACCACATCTTGCCAATAAGCATTCTTCTCCATTCTCGCTTCAAGGGCTTGCTCTTTTTGCTCACTCAACCATTCGAGGTGATGATTGTGTTGTTGCTTTAACTCAGTTTCAAGTTGCACTAGGCGTTTACCCGCATGGGCTTTTCTGTCTGCTAGCGCTTGATTTATTTGATTTTGTGTACTGCGCTTTTCATCAAATAAACGGCGTACATCTTCACGACTATTTTTATAAGCCGTACGCGCGAAAGTCAGCTCTTTATTGAGATTATCTAGCTCATCATTAATCGCAACCAGTTGATCTTCGTGCTCAGCTTTTAACTCTTCAGCTTGGGCTAACGCTTCTTCCGCTTTAGTTAGGCGCAAACGCAAGTCCTGCTCTGAAGCAGCGTAATCAGGGACATCAATCGCTTTTAAATCAAGACCGATGCCAAATAAAGCATCATCACTATTGCCAGCAACATTAGGGTGTAAGTCAGTGCGATGGAGTAATTCTGGCGCAATCACCTTACCAAAACTTTGCTCCCAGCCAGGAGACTCTTTACGAAGAAACTCCAGCAAAGTATGGGATTGTGGGAATAAGATGCCTTTTACATCATCTACGTCACTCAAGCGTTCGTTAACGCGTACACTGGCAATGCGCAGCGCTTCACTTACTTGGTCACGCTTAGCACGGAGTTTACGTTCATCAATTGATAAGCGATCGACTTTTTGATTGCAGACTTCTTGCTCTTCATCTGCGCGGCTAATGCGCTCATCAAAAATCGCTAATGTGGTTTTCTCTTCCTCGGTATAAGTTACGCCATCCACTTGGTGGCTTAGCTCACCGCGAGTTAATTTAAGTTGATACTCTTGCTCAGCAAATGTCGCTTTGCCTGCATCGGTTTTCTCACGCCACAAATGTTCTAATTTGGCTAAGTCATCTGCTGATGCTTCACGTTGTACATCTCGGTTTTCACGCAGTTCATCTTGCTCTTCGTGGAGCGATTCAAGTTCTCGGTGCAACTGCTCAGCAATTTTACTTCGGCGTGTGCTGTAAGCTGCTTCAATATCCTGATGTTTCTCAGTTTGCAGTTTGTGGCGTTCGGTTAAATTCTCTAAGTCACTACGCCAGTTATCTAGGCTATCTAAATCTGCTTTGGCTTGTTCGATATTTGAATTTAAAAAGCCTTCATATTGATCTTCAATAGCATCTAAATCAGCTTCAAATTTACGTGTATCACCTTGAGCAAACGATAGCTCTTGGCTGATTTCATCGCGGGCTTCTTTCCACTCTTCATCTAACATGCGCAGTTGTAAGCTGGCGTCTTTAGACTCGTTTTGACTTAACTCTTGTCTTTCAGCCTCAAAGGTTTCATCCGCGCGATAACCTTTGGCTAAACTGCCTAAACGAAGTTCAGCACTGAGTAATTGATTAAACTCTTGCTCTAGCTTTTCAAACTCTGGGCGAATTTGTTCAAAACCTTGTACTAACTGGCTTTCACGGATCCAACTCTCAACCCGTTGAGGGTTTAAACGAGAAGTCGGTGGATTAACGCCATCTTCTTCTAAAATCGCCGCCACCATCGATTTTACTGTTTCCATCTTTCCTTCTTTGGAATGCACCGCTTTAGCGAGTTTTTCAATATGACGTAGTGAGTATTCGCTATCACATAATGAGAATTGATGCCCATAAGTGCGCAGTTCGCCTTTATTGCCGCCTGTGGTGAGTAAGCTACGATCATGTTGAATAATGGCGCGGTACTCGCGAGTATTTAATAAATTGGTGTGAATGACTTGGGCGCGTTTCATTTCACGGCCAAGCTCCGCCATGGTATGACAAATAATTGTGTCGCCATTACGTGTTTTTACGTAATCATCAAGATCAAAACCTTTAGCAATAAAGCGGTAATTTACCCCTTTGCCATCTCCAGCTGACGCCATTACCGCTTGATATAATTTGCCATCACTCTTTTTATATTCGTAAATGATGTAGCTTGAATCATGGGGAAGATACCAACGCTCAAAACTATCACGTGTTGAAGGTACAACCCGACTTGGGTACTCGCCATAAAAAACAGGAACAAGACGTTGAAGTGTTGTTTTACCTGAGGCATTGGTGCCACAAATATTGGTATGTCCATCGAGTTGCAGTTCAACGACACCCGGAAGATGGGTATTAATTAACACGATTCTTATCAAGCTTGGCATTGGGATCCTTTTACGCACTGTCTGCGAAAGCCAAAACGGTAATACACGTTTGGTATGAGCTATTTTCTTATGGCTTTTTATTGATTATTTTTAGTTACGGGTAATAAGTTAAATCAAAGCGATGAATGAAGCAATTTCACTGTTTATATAGTTTGAGATAATACGCTAACACAGTGAAAAGAACCGCTTAACAAAGCAGCAGTTGATAAAGCTTAGGGAAAGTTTTTAATAACTTTAAGCGTTACTAGACACCAAATATCAATTCAGATTCATTTATTGTTGAATTAAAAACAGCCATAAAAAAACCACCCTAAGGTGGTTTTATACAAGGCCAAATAGCTATTAACTCGAGCTGACTTTTAGTTAGAACCCAATATTGACTGAGTGAGTTTTTAGCTTAAGCTAACTTATAGCTTGAATTGCGAAGTGGCATTTTGCAGTTCATCAGAAAAATCGAGTAACCCATCAGATACATCTTGCACTTCTGCCAAAATATCTAAGGTTTGTACAAATGAAGCATTCATTTCTACTACGTTATTACTCACCTGTGCAGCAACTGCGGATTGCTGCTCAGTCGCCGCAGCAATGTGGGTGTTCATGGTATTAATATTAACGATTTGCTCTTGAATAGACTTAAGTACATCCCCTGTTTCGCGGGCATGTTTTTCGTTATCTGACGCTTTACCAATTGCCACATCCATGGTGCTAACCGAAGACTCAGCCGCCACTTTTAAGCGCGATAACACTTCTCTAATTTCTTTTGTCGCGTCAGCTGTTTTTGATGCAAGTGCTCTCACTTCGTCAGCAACAACCGCAAAACCTCGACCTTGTTCTCCTGCCCGTGCAGCTTCAATTGCGGCATTTAATGCAAGTAAGTTAGTTTGCTCAGCAATGGAGGTGATGACATTCAAAATAGAATTAACACTTTCAGTATCTTTAGCAAGTTCATTGATCGATTCAGACGCTACTTCAATTTCAGCATTCAATTCTTGAGAAATATTAATTGTGCTTGCAACCACAGCTAAACCGTTGGTAGCTTCTTGCTCCGCGCTGTCGGCTGCTTCTGCAGCTTGTTGGGCACTTTGGGAAATTTCATTAACTGATAAACCCATTTCTTCCATTGAATGCTGCACAGCTTTAGCGTCCAAGCTTTGTTTTTCAGTCGCTTGTGTGGCAATACCCATGCGTTCTTTTAATGATTCTGCACTTTGTAATAACGGCGCCGTCACACTCACCACTTGCTGAATAGCATCAGCAAGAAGACGTAAAAAACGATTAAAGTTAGTTGATACTTGGCCCAGCTCATCACGACCTGTGACATCGAGCTGATGACGTAAATCACCTTTACCATCAGCCAGCTCGCCCAAGGAATTAGCAAGGTGGCCTGCAGAGCCACTTAATGATTTAGCAATAGAAATGGTCGCAATTGCCATGAGTAATAACAGCACTAATCCAATCGATAATGTCAGCACTAAACTGCTTTCAGCGCGGCTTACAGACTCTTGAATGGTATTATTAAATTCGGCGACTTTGTCGGTTTGGTAGCGTTGAACGCCGATCATTAACTTGTCGTAAACTTGAGTTTTACTCGTGATAATCTCGCCAATCTTGCTCATATCAAGACTGTTATCAATCATACCTTTGGCAAGATCGTAGGTAATATCGTTGTATTCGCTTAGTTCGCGATTAAGCGTCGATAGATTGGCTGACTGCTCGCTGTCAATCCCCGATAAGCTATTAAGGTTTTTCTTTAATGACTCAAATGTTTTATTGGCATTTTCGATTAGGTCTTCATCAGCAAACGATACCGCTTGCGTATAAAGTTCATCAAGACGCTGTACATAAATCACATTTTGGTTTGCTAGCTCAACACGTTGAGAAACCTTGTCCTGCATGAAGGTCATCGTATCGTTGTTTTTATTAATTGATACGATACTGATGGTTAAGTTAACCGCAAAAATGATCACTGATAATACGAATATCAGTCCGATCTTCTTAAAAATAGACATATTGCTGAACCAATTCATTTATTGCCCCCAAAAGCATTCAAAAAAGGAAAACGAGACCTTTAATACACGTATATTTTTAACAGCATCGACTTTAAGTAAAATTAAGATGGTGTATTGCGCTGTTTGTTGAGAGAAACGCGTAAATCCTTTTAATCAGGCATTAACCTAAATACGTTACAATTTGTATATCGGCTATATAACGAAGAACTAAAGTGCGAAAGCAATATTATTTCTGCTTTTTGCTTTAACCTCATACAGTTTATCATCAGCTTGTTTCACTAATTGCTCAACTGTCATTCCTTTACGCCATTGCGAGACACCTTGAGATACGGTGACAAACTCACTAGCAAGCGAGTCCGGGTGTTTAAATCCTAATTGGTTTAACTTGATTTTAATCTTATGTGCCACATTAACCGCGCCAGCAATATCAGTTTCTGGCAGCAAAACAATAAACTCTTCACCACCATAACGGGCACATACATCTCTTGGTCTTTTAATCAGGCCCTTTAGTAATTTAGCCAATTCGACTAAGCACTCATCACCCCGTTGATGCCCTAAGTGGTCGTTAAGTTTTTTAAAGTAATCTATGTCCATGAGAATAATCGACATTGGTTGAGCTGTTCGCTCTGAATGTTGAATTTCTTTTTTCAGCATCATATCGAAGTAGCGTCGATTACTCATTTTGGTAAGCCCATCAGTTAACGCAAGTTGATTGAGTTCTTCAAGTAATCGCTGATTCTCGACATCTTTAAAAACGGCTTTACGGAACCACTTCTCCATTACTTGTTGACCGGAAATAACCACACCTGCAAAGCAAAGCATCTTTACAACAGGGAAAAATAACTCTTCTGAGTAAAAAAACCTCAAAATAGCCATATAACTTGCCATAAAAAAAACAGATAACAGTAAAATACCGCGTTTTGGAAATAAGGCCACAGACAGTGAAAAGATTAATAAGTGTAGTATCGCTTCGACTCGATTTTCAGCCGCAATCCCTTGCATAACCAGCATATTACAAACCGTCAACCAGCATAGGACTAGAGCAAAAATGTATCTGTAGTAACGGTTGAAGTTTCCAACATCAGGTTTTTCTGCTTGTAAGAAGTTATGTACTGAGCCATAAAAAGAGACACCAACTAACGGCAAAATACTGAGCGTAGTAAACATCAAATCTTGATTGGGGTTATTGTATAATTTGGCGAAAAATGTCACTAATCCTAAAACAAAACTCAATATACTTATCCAACGACACCCTTTGGCAAGGTATTGCTGTGTTTCAATATGTAATTGGTGTTCAAATGTTGGAGTCGGCTTGAGCATTTAGCGCTTTTAGTTGAACTGTTATCTATTGATTATAACGATTATTTAACGAATTGTGACATGAAAAGTGAGTTTAATTCACTCAGCTTACAACTATTTTGAAATCCGACTTTTGATTTAGCTGAGTCACTTTTAAAATTGAAAATAAAAAAGCAGCTAACCTAGGCTTTATATTTGCAGAATATACATGCTGAGTATTCGAACTAAATATATAGGTTAACTGCTAGATGATTTGAGGTTCACCTTCAATTTACTTGGCTAAGCAGCCCTTTAACTTTAAGCTGCAACAACCTGCGCAGAAGTAGTCTCAGTTAGTTGCTCAGTTTCGCTATGACGAATTAAGTAATCAAATGCGCCTAATGAAGCCGTTGCACCGCTTCCCATCGCGATTATAATTTGCTTATAAGCTGAATTAGTGACATCTCCTGCAGCAAACACACCTGGAATTGACGTTTGACCTTTGGCATCGACAATAATTTCACCGCGGCCAGTTAACTCAACAGTATCTGTTAACCATTCAGTGTTTGGTACTAAACCTATTTGAACAAATATACCTGCAAGTTCAACATCATGAGATTCATTCGTTTTACGATCAGTGTATCTAAGTCCAGTGACACGTTTACCGTCACCCACCACTTCAGTGGTCATAGCTTGGGTAATAATATCAATATTACCCATTGAGTGTGCCTTACGCTGTAATACTTCGTCTGCACGTAATGTAGTATCAAATTCTAGTACCGTTACATGCTCTACAATGTTTGCTAAATCAATAGCCGCCTCGATACCTGAATTACCACCACCGATGACAGCAACTCGCTTTCCTTTAAATAAAGGACCATCACAATGTGGGCAATAGGCAACACCGCTGCCACGATATTCTTGCTCACCAGGAACATTCATTTCACGCCAGCGTGCACCTGTAGCCAGTAATACTGTTTTACTTGATAATTTAGCACCGCTTTCAAGTTCCAATTCAAATAGGCCGCCATCTTTTAATGACAAGGCCCGCTGGTTATCCATGATATCAACATCATAGTCTTTAACGTGGGCTTCTAAATTGGCCACAAGTTTTGGCCCTTCAGTTTTTGATACTGAAATAAAGTTTTCAATCCCAACGGTTTCAGCGACTTGACCACCAAACTTATCAGCAACAATACCAGTTCTAAGTCCTTTACGTGCTGCATAAATTGCTGCAGATGCACCCGCTGGGCCGCCGCCTACGACAAGTACATCAAAAGCTTCTTTGTTGTTGATTTGCTCGGCTTTTCTAGCCACAGCATTAATATCGAGCTTATTTAAAATTTCAACAACACTGATAGCCCCAACAGAGAACGGTTCACCATTCATGTATACGCTAGGAACTGACATGATATTGCGGTCATTCACTTCATCTTGAAATAACGCACCGTCAATCATCACGTTAGTAATATTTGGATTAATCGCTGCCATCATATTTAATGCCTGAACCACTTCAGGACAGGTTTGGCAGCTAAGCGAAACGTAAGTTTCGAAATGGAACTCACCCGGCAGTGATTTAATTTGTTCGATGACTTCGTCAGCTAATTTAATCGGGTGACCACCAGAGTGAAGTAATGCAAGCACTAGAGAAGTAAATTCGTGCCCCATTGGTAAACCTGCAAAGGTAATGTTTGAGCCATTTTGCGGATTTAGAATACTCATCGACGGCGTTCTGGCCGACGTTTGCTGCTTAAGGCTGACTAGCGTTGATAATCCTTCAACATCTTTTGCAAGCGATAATAACTCTTGAGATTTGGCACTTTCATCTGCTGACACGACAAGTTCAACTGGGCGCTTGAGGTTTTGCAGATAGGTGTTCAGTTGATTTTTAATATTCGTATCTAACATAGGTGTGCTCCTAGAAAATAAATGATTGAGCAAAAAAATATCAACCTTAGAGAGTTAAACTCGGTGATGAATCGAGTAAAACCAGAGGGAGGTCTAAGGTTGATTGGAGATGATTTGAAACAATTTTGGTGAATCTATTGAATATGGCTCACTCACGATGATGAGATGAATGAGCCATGAATCTTTTGTTAGATTTTACCAACTAAGTCAATTGATGGAGCAAGTGTTTCTTCACCTGGCTGCCATGCTGCTGGACATACTTCGCCGTCATGAGATGCAACGTACTGAGCTGCTTGAATTTTACGTACTAGCTCAGATGCGCTACGACCAATACCTAGGTCATGAATTTCAGCAACTTTAACTTCACCTTCTGGGTTCATTACGAATGTACCGCGAAGTGCTAGACCGTCTTCCTCAATCATCACACCGAAATTACGAGTGATTGCGCCAGTTGGGTCACCAATCATTGGGTAGTTAATTTTACCGATAGTGTCTGAACTTGCATGCCATGCTTTGTGAGTGAAGTGAGTGTCAGTTGATACTGAGTAAACTTCAACGCCCATTTCTTGAAGCTTAGCGTAATGGTCAGCCATATCGCCTAATTCAGTTGGACAAACAAAAGTGAAATCAGCTGGGTAAAAGAATACCACTGACCATTTGCCTAAAAGGTCTTGCTCAGTCACAGGTACAAATTCGCCATTGTGAAATGCAGTTGCTGAGAATGGCTTGATTGTAGAATTGATAATTGATTGAGTCATTGTGTTACTCCGATATATTTAATTAAGTGTTTAGCTGTATCCGTTTGATGGAATAGATAATAGCGATAACTTAGAATTAAATATAACGGGTAAAAACTATCACCCTAATCGGTTTTTTAGAAAGTTTATTTTGAATAATGAAATACTATCGAATTTTCCGATAACACATAGTCTGTTTTAAGCTTTGGTAATAGACAACAAAGAAGGTAAGCCATGCTGCTACCACTAAATACTTAACAGAGAACTACTGTTAAAGCCTGAAGTCCTCGTAAAATCGGTATTGTTATTCCCATTGAGTGAATCGAGTTAAAGATCGTGAAACTGAGTAATCTAACTGCTGGGATAGCTGTTGTAAGTGTTGTTTATTCGTTGCGGCGCTAAATGACTGAGGCTGCTTACTTGCGTAAATCACCCAATTACCGCCTCCTGTAAGTGTTGCGTATACATTTGCAAAGTGCTGAGATAGCGTTTGCTTTAGGAGCTCACTTTTGCTGTGCTCCTTCCAGCAATTAAGCACTAAAAAGCCATCAGCTTTTAACCCTTTGTGGCAGTTTTCAATAAACTCTGTGGTCAGTTGTTTTTCGTCAACGCCTTGCTCTATGTACATATCCGCAAAAATAACATCTACTCTTTTGTGCTCAGCATTAGCAAGAAAATCTCCACCATCTTGATGCACGATATTGAGTTTTTTCCCTATCGGCAGTTGAAAGTAACGTTTAGATATTTCAATAACATCTTTTCGAAGCTCAACCGCGGTCAACTTAATAGCTGCATCATAACGGCGCAGAGCGTGCACTAAGCCACCACCGCCTAAGCCTAAAATGATCGCACTTTTAGGTTTAGAAAATAGCAGCACTGCTAGCATTGCTTGAATATACGTATGTTGGGGAACATGAGGCTGAGCTTTGAGGATTTTACTTTGCTCGTCATTATCACCAAATGACAAAATCCTAAACTCGTTATCTTCTAATACGAAAATAGGACCAATATCGTCACTGACATGGTGTAACTGCTGATAATCTGACATTTGCTTAGCTCTGCTTATTCATCTTTGTCGAACGTAATCATAGATAGATGAATGAAATTTGGCTGGCTAGTTTACAGGATAATGAATAACTCACACTAGTGAGCTGCAAATCATGCTACTTTAAACAAAAAATCGCCCAAACAGGCTAACCATCATGCCAGTTTGAGCGGGCCTATTTAATACAGCTAACTTCGTTCACGCACTCTTCTCAATCACTCAAATAAATTTTATCTAAGTAATCGTTGAAAGAAGGTGACGGCTTGTAAATACATTTGCAGTGCCAGAGCTGCATCATAACGATCACCTTCATCACGCATGAAGGCATGTTGGGCATTGACTTCTTGCCAGCTAAAATTAACCTCTTCTTGTTCAAGCTTTTGATAGATTAACTTGCGTCCTTCGCTAGAAACATGAGGATCTTGCTTGCCGAAAATAATTGCCACTTCACCAGCAATATCGCCAGTACGGGTTAAAGAGTCATTATTATCTTCACAAGGTAGAGTATTTGAGTGAATGTCGGTTGGGTACAGACAAAATGCCCCGCTGATATCAGGGTTTAGCCCAGCTCGATAAGCCAAATGGCCACCAATACACACACCCATAGCTCCAACTTTACTAGTGCAGTACGCTTGACTGCGTGCAAACTCAACCATTGCTTCGGTATCGCTGTCATGATGCTCTAGGGTTTTAGTAAACTTGTCAGCATTACCTTTATCTTTGCCAATATCATCGTACTCAAGCACTGTGCCTATTGGATTAAGCTCATGAAATACTTCCGGTACTAACACCACAAAACCATGACCCGCTAATATCGCTGCGCTTCGTGCTATCGGCGCCGTTTGCTGAAAAATCTCTGAATAAAAAATAATACTCGCAAACTGACCTGGTGCGTCAGGGCGATAAACATAAGTGCGCATCACACCAGTTGGTGTCGCAATATCATGAACTTCCTTAGTGGTTATCATATTCCCTCTTTATGCTTATAGTTGTAGTTGCGGTTTAATTTAACTCATTGGCGGAATGCTGACCTGAAAGTAAATCGGTGACATTTTTCAAGGTCGTTAACGCAATCGCATTTAATGCTTCGTCGGTTAAAAATGCCTGATGTCCGGTGAAAATAACATTGTGACAAGCAGAAAGCCTTCTAAACACATCATCTTGAATTATTTCATTAGACTTATCTTGAAAAAATAACTCTTTTTCATTTTCATAAACATCCAGCCCTAGCGCTCCTATTTGACCAAGTTTTAATGCTTCCATTGCATCTATTGCATTAAGTAAGCCGCCACGACTGGTATTCACCACCATTGCGCCTTTTTTCATTTGATTAAAGCTATGCGCGCATAATAAGTGATGGTTCTCTGGAGTTTGCGGACAGTGCAGACTGATAATGTCGCACTGAGGGTATAACGCTTCTAAGCTGATATATTCAACGCCTAAGCCTTTAACTATGTCGCTAGGGTAAGGATCGTATGCAACTACTTTACAACCAAACCCCAGCAGAATCTTGATGGTAGCAATACCAATTTTACCCGTACCAATTACACCAACGGTTTTTCCATGCATGTTAAAACCCACTAACCCAGTGAGTGCAAAGTTGGCATCGCGGGTTCGCTGATAAGCTTTATGAATTTTACGATTTAACGTCAGCATCAATGCAATTGTGTGCTCTGCCACAGATTCAGGTGAGTATGCAGGTACATTTACCACGGTAATTCCGAGGCGTTTTGCCGCCGATAAATCAACATTGTTAAAGCCTGCACAGCGCATTGCAATGATTTTAGTGCCGCCTTTGGCCAGCTCAACTAGCACTTCTTCACACAGTGAATCATTCACAAAAGCGCACACGACCTCAAACCCTACGGCTAATTTGGCGTTTTGCATACAAAGCCGATAATCAAAGTATTCAATAGTGGCACCAAACTGTTTATTCATCGCATCAAAATGTTGAATATCATAATGTTTGGCACTGAAGAATCCGATTTTCATATTGCTATCCTTAACTCAAAAAGCAGAAGCCTAATATTGATTTCATCTGCGGCTTCAATTGATTCATTTCTACCTTTAGCATATCAATAATTTAGATTTTGCTATAGATCGCTATTCATTCAAGATGAATTTGCTAAGCTGGTGCTTCATTAAAAGCAACAAATGTGTCTTCTCATGTCTAAAAAGCAATACCAAGAAGTATCCGAGTTTCAATTTTGGCTACAACGATTAGGCAAAACCAGCTTACGTGCATTGCATATTGTTGGGATTGTTGGCGCTGGCGGTGGGTTATTATTAGGTATCGAACAAAGTCAGTGGCTTAACTATTGGATTTTAGCGATGACCAGCGGTGTCGCTTTATTTGCTTGGGAAGTGATTAGAGACTGGCGCTGGTTAATCCAATTAAAAGGCGTATTAACAATTCTCAAAGTGTTACTGCTTGGTTTATTTATTCCTATGGCCGATTGGAAGCCCGAAATAACAGTTTTTATCGTGCTGTTATCGGTAGTCGTGTCGCACGGTCCAGCCGGATTAAGGCATTATTCGGTGGTCCATAGAAAAGTAATACATGGCAAAAAGGAAATTAAAGGTTAATCTAGTATTATCTTTTGTTATTTTTAAGGTAATAGGATGTTTCCTTATCCAGAGCAATACCGGTTAGCTGCACCGCCGCTAACCACCAGTTTTATGGTTTTTTGGGCACTGTTTAGTCACAGCATATTTGCTGATGCCAGCCCGTTTGCGTTATACCCTTTATTATCTTTGTTTCCACTGGTACTTATTGGACATGTGTATCTGATTTGGAATGCACAAGGAATGTCGCGATTGGATCAAAGTTTTTATGCCTTAGTACATGTGCCATTGGCCTTTGTTGTTTGGACATTTACAATTATGCACGTCAACGGCAATGCGTTTTCTTAGTCAGCTTTTTTAATGATGACGTTCCGTTGCTAACCCTAGATAAAATGAGCTACGCCATTAAAGGGAAAGTTAATTATCGATGTCTTTCTAAAGCGATAATTAAGCCTTTACAACAGCTACCATTAACTCATGTGCAAGTGTCATGAATCATAGTTTGCTTGCACTAATGTAAACTGAAAGGTATCTTTGCCGCGCATTCTAGTAAAAGGCTTATCATGGCAGACTTCATCTATACTCCTCCTACCGATCCTTGGCTTGATATTATTCATGAAGATAAAGATATTATTGTTCTGAATAAACCTTCAGGCTTATTGTCGATTCCAGGGCGTGAAGCCAAATACCATGACAGTATCTATAGTCGGGTACTCGAAAAATATCCCAATGCTCAAATAGTCCATAGATTAGACATGGCAACATCAGGCGTTATTGTTGTTGCACTTCGCCGTAATGCCGAGCGAGAATTAAAACGTCAGTTTAGAGATCGTGAAACCGCCAAAACCTATTATGCAAGAGTTGCAGGTTATGTCAGCCCTTCGATTAAACAAGTTGATTACCCACTCATATGTGATTGGCCTGATCGTCCTAAGCAAAAAGTCGATCATAAGTTAGGCAAGCCTTCGTTAACTCACGTAGAAGTCGTCAGTTACGCCAAACAATCAACCTTAGTGAAGCTAACGCCTATAACAGGTCGCTCCCATCAATTACGCATTCATATGATGGCCATCGGTCATGTTATTTTAGGTGATGGTTTTTATGCTGACCCGCTCGCTAAACGTTTATCTAAACGACTTTTATTGCATGCAGCAGAACTTACTATTCATCACCCTTATAGCCAGCAAGAAATGACATTTACCTCAGACGTGCCTTTTATTGAGCCTGTTGGCTCACAATAAAGCTAACTAAAATTTCAGACTGAAAGTTCTCACATACCACTTTAATACTTGATGGGATAAGTGAGAAAAATTGTTCATGAGAACTTTTTGATAGCCATTATTCATCATTCATCGTAAATTAATGCTTAATTATAATTAAATTAGGCATTTTACTATGGAAACTCCATTTCAAAGAGACCAGCTCGACAACCAAATTCTTCAAGCATTAATGGAAGAAGCAAGAACCCCATTTGCAGAACTCGCCAAACGATTTACAGTCAGCGCTGGCACTATTCATGTTCGTGTCGAAAAAATGAAACAGGCGGGCATTATTACTGGAGCAAGGATAACAGTCGATCCTAAAGCTTTAGGATATGACGTTTGTTGTTTTATTGGCATTAATTTAAAAAGTGCAGGCGATTATCCTGCAGCTATATCAAAGTTAAATGCCCTTGAGGAAGTTGTTGAGGCATATTATACCACTGGTAATTACAGTGTTTTTGTAAAGGTAATGTGCCAGTCTATCGATGGATTACAGCATGTTTTGATCAACCGCATCCAGTCTATCGATGAAATTCAATCAACAGAAACCCTAATAAGCTTACAAAACCCTATTGTTCGTGGCGTTAAGCCTTAGGCATTTTATTTATTACTTATAACAAGCCTAAACAACCAATACCCCTAAAGGAATAGTATTTACTTACGCTAAATTTAAATATTTGTAACAACTTTGGTTACCTTTGTTAAGTATTTGTGTTAAAAAGTCGTAGAGCGCATCAAAGAATGCACCCGATACATTAATACAGAAATATAACAATCAGCATTACCACCTACCTAGTCTCTATCCTACAAATGCTTGGACGTGGTAAATGCTTAAACCAAGGAAGAAGTTGTGAAGACTAAATTATCTCTAGCTATATCAGCAGCGCTACTCTCAAGTGCTAGCTTTGCAAACACCGAAATGACAGGCAATAAGTACAACTTAGAAATATTGTCTATCGATCAGCATAAGAAACCAGCAAATAAATTAACCACCATAAACACCCCTCAACGTTTTATTGTAGAACTGACATCTCCAGCTTTGGCGGTATCAGGTAAATCGGCAGCAAAATCAGATAAAAATACTAAACTGGATATTCAGTCAGCTACAGTACAAAACTATGCTTCACAGCTAGCTAATGAACAAAAAGCATTCTCGAATGCGTTAAATAAAGTTTCAGCTAATAGCAAAGTAGAACGTCAATTTAAAACGTTATTTAACGGTGTAACCGTTGCGGGTCAAAACTTAACTGTAGAGCAGTTAATGGCGATTCCTGGGGTTAAATCTGTTTATCCAGAAACCATGTATGACATTAGTATGGATGCATCACTTCAAGTTATTAATACTGAAGCAATGTGGAATACTGTTAGCGGAATGGAGAATGCGGGTAAAGGTATTCGAGTAGCAGTTATTGATGGTGGTATTCGTCCTGAAAACCCAATGTTTGCTGATGAAGGTTTTGAAGCGCCAATGGGCGTCATGCCAACTGATGATTATTGTTCAACCACTGATGAAGCTTTTTGTAATAACAAGTTAATCGTTGCGCGCTGGTCACAACCTACCTTTGAAGTCTGTCCAGATGAATACATGAGCCCACTTGGTTACGGCGGTCACGGAACTCACGTTGCAGGTACAGCCGTAGGTAACTTAGTTTCTACACAATTTAATGACATTGATGTTGAATTATCAGGCGTAGCGCCAGCAGCTTACTTAATGTCTTATAAAGCACTTTACTCAAAAGCTGATTGTTCTGGCGGAAGTGGTTCTAACATCATGTTAATGGAAGCGTTAGAGCACGCTGTTAATGATGGTGCTGATGTTATCAACAACTCTTGGGGTGGCGGTGCAGGTGCAGATCCAGCAAGTAGTCCATACAAAACCATGTTTGAAGCTGCAGAAGCCGCTGGTGTTATAGTGGTTTCAGCTGCTGGTAACGACGGTAATGGCGCAAGCACTATTGGTTGCCCTGCATGTATAGAGTCTGGCATTGCTGTGGCCAACAGCACAACAGGCCGCTACTTTGCTAACAGCTTTAATGCCGGCGGAGAAGATTTATTAGCCATTCCTGGTTCTGATACTGTTATCGAAATGGATGTTACAGCCTCTGTTGTTGCTGCAATTAACCTTGATGAAGCTAACTTTGAAGGCTGTGAAGCATTCGAAGCTGATAGCTTTAAAGACAGTATTGCGCTAATTTCACGTGGAGCGTGTGCATTCTCAGATAAAGCAGAAAATGCCATGAATGCCGGTGCCACAGGATTAGTGGTTTATAACAGTAATCCAGGTGCTCCAATTACCATGTCTATGCCTGGGGTTACTTTCCCATCGGTAATGATTTCTAAAGGTGACGGCGAAGCTCTAGTTGAAGCTATGGGCGAAACAGCATCAGAAGGCACAATTGGTTCTGAAGTTAAGCGTTTAATGGTTCCAAGCCTTGCCGATACGATTAACAGCTCGAGCTCTCGTGGCCCGAATGGTAATCAAAATATGCTAAAACCAGATTTAGCAGCGCCAGGAACCAATATTTTATCAGCTTACTCACCAGATGATGGTGGAGAAGACTTTAATATGATTTCGGGTACCAGTATGGCAAGCCCTCATGTTGCAGGTGCTGCCGCAATGATGCGTCAACTTCACCCAGATTGGTCTGCGAATGATATTAAGACTGCACTAACATCAACTTCAACAGTTGATGGAATCCTAGATGATGATGCAACTACTGCAGCTTCACCGTTTGCAATGGGTGCGGGTCGTATGGATTTAGATGCTGCAGCTAAAGCGGTATTAACCTTCGATAAACCTTCTATTGCTGCAGATTCATGTGTTGGCCCATGTACCTTTACTCGTACTGTTTATAATAAGAGTGATGAAGACACTTCTTGGTCATTAGCAGCAAGCTCTGATGCTGCAGGTATTATGGTTTCTCCTTCAACATTGGATATTCCAGCTGGCGGCTCAGCAACCTTTATGGTCACTGTCGACTCTACTTTTGCTGAGTACGGTGAGTGGATATTCGGTAATATTATGCTTACAAGTGCATCAGGCATGCAAGATGCTCATTTACCACTCGCAGTATTAGCACAAGAGTCTAGCGACTCTTCATTGATTTCTGTAACTTCTGATGATTCAGATTTGACTACTGCAGATGACATGGAAATTTCAGCAGTACTGAACAATACCATGTTCGAGAATACTGTTACTTTCACAGCAATGGCGCCAGAAGGTTCCATGTTAACTTCTGAAGATGATGTATCAGTTACTTTAACTAATGCTTCTCAAAATGGTTTTAGTGTTAACGAAAATACTGGTGTAATCACTTGGGTGGGAAGCCTTGAACAATCACAGATGTCAATTGGTGCTTCAACTGACACTTATCCAAGTATCTTTGATGCTGGTTTAGCATTTGTACCTGCTTGTGATGAAGGCTGTGATGAAAAATCATTTACTTATTCAGGGCTACCTGAATTCAAGTATAACGGCGTAGCTTACGACACAATTACCATCTCGGATAACGGTATTGTACTCGTTGGCGGCGGCAATACTGGTGGTACATGGAATAATAAAGAGTTACCAGATAGTGCAGCACCTAATAATATACTCGCTCCATTCTGGTCTGATTTTGATTTAAGTGATGGAACAGCTACTGATACCGGCGGCGGACAACTAGGTCTAAATGTTATCACACTGGGCGATGGAAGTACTTTCATTGTTGTTGAATGGAAAGATGGTCAACTTTACGCGGATGCATCTGGAACGGCTTATTCATTTAGTGTTTGGATAAAAACTGGTGATGCAGAAGATGTATCGTTTAATTACCTTAATATCCCAGATATGCCTGCAAATGTATCAATTGGCGCTGAGAATGTCGGGGGTACTATTGGTACAACATTCCATTACAATGGTGAAGGTTCAGCTGTAACGACTAATGATTATTTACAAGTTGTTTCCTCTGCTGCAGGCCAAGTCAAAATTGACTACAAAGCAACTGCAAGTGAATTTAGCCTTGGTTATAAAGACACCCCTATGACACTTGAAGAAACTGTAGCAACCTTCAATGTTTTAGAAAATGACATCATGCCTGATCAAAAGGTAGCTCGTTCTATGGTTACCGGTGATGGCATGACTGCTACTGCTCAGCGTATTATCAATGTTGCAGCATCTGGTGAATTAGGTATGGCAGTTATTGTAGATGAACCATCTAATGGTACAGTTACTATGACAGAAGCAGGTGATGCAACTTACACCCCTAATAAAGATTTCTTCGGAATGGACTCATTTACCTACACAGCTACAGACGGTGAAGGCATTACTAGTACTCCGACAGAAGTTATGGTTGAAATCACCAATGTTAATGATGCGCCTACAGTTTCGGCTAGTGGTATGACTAGCACTGAAGGTTTTGTTGTCACAGCTACTGCTAGTGGTGCTGATGTAGATGGTGACTCTTTAACTTATAATTGGGTTCAAACTAGTGGACAAGCGGTTAACTTCTCCAATGGTAATGCTTCAATAAGCTTTACAGCTCCTGCCGGTGATGATGTTTACATGTTTGATGTTACTGCTTCTGATGGAGAACTTGTAAGTGATGCAGCAACTGCAACAATTACAGTGAATGCTGTTGATGAAAAAGATGACAGCGGCTCTATGGGTTGGTTAACAACACTTCTTCTTCCTTTAGCGGCATTCCGTCGTCGTAAGATGAAGTCTTAATCGGTCTACAAATAAACCGTTTAATTAAAACATAACGCAAAAAGCCCAGCATATGCTGGGCTTTTTTATATCTAGCTTTTAAGCAATCACATTAGTGATTAATAACCAAAGTCGATATAAAATAACCTAAAACAGTCGCCGTTGTTACCCCAATAAAGCCTGGAATAATAAAGCTATGGTTAAGGACATATTTACCGATATTAGTTGTACCCGATCTATCAAAACTAATTGCCGCTAAGTCGCTTGGATAGAATGGGAAGAAGAAATAAGCATAACACGCTGGAATAACACCAATTAATACTGGCGCAGGAATACCTAACGCAAAGCCTAACGGAAACATAATCGTCAGCACAGCAGCTTGGCTTTTCAGGAAGATAGACGCCATGAACATTGCAATAGCAAAAGACCAAGGATAAGCACTCACTAAGTCGCTAAGCGAACTCACTAAATAGCTTTTATGATGACTAATAATTGTGTCACTCAGCCATGCAATACCAAAAATAATCACCACAGCTGTCATACCTGCTGTAAAGACATTACTGTTGACAATTTTTTGCGGAGACACCTTTGTCACCAGTAAAATAATCGCACCAACAGATAGCATCATAAACTGAATTGCTACCGACATTTTCACGCCTTCAGGTAACAACTCTTTACTGAACATTGCCAATACAATAACTGAAAAAATACCCGCTAAGAATAACGCTAAACCACGTTTAGCAATGCTATCAGTATGAGCTTGGTCAGTTGTTTCAACTTCTGGATCAATTAGATTGTTTCGAAAATCTTCATCTTGTAAACGCGCTTGAAATTCTTCATCTTTATCTAAATCTTTACCACGATGTAAACTCCACGCACAACCAGCAAGTACACCAACCAACGTAGCAGGGATTGTTACAGACAATACATTGATTAAACTAATATCTAGACTATTGTCCATGGCTGTTGCCATCACAACTGCTGCAGCAGCTGCAATAGGACTTGCTGTAATCCCCATTTGCGATGCAACAGTTGCCATAGCTAGCGGACGTTCAGGTCTGATACCTTTCTTATAAGCAACGTCATAGATAACAGGTAATAATGGATAAACTGAGTGACCTGTTCCGACTAATACCGTTAAAGAATACGTACATAAAGGGCCAAGGAAAGTAATTTGACTTGGGTGCTTTCTTAATAGCTTTTCAGCGTATTTTACCAGTAATTTAAGACCACCAGTTGCTTCTAAGGTTGCAGAAGCTGCAACTACAGCAAGAATAATCAGCATAACACTGACTGGTGGTGAGCCAGGCGCAATACCAAATACGAACGCAAGCACTGACACACCTAAGCCGCCTAGCAAACCAAAAGCGACGCCACCATGACGGATACCGACAAATATCACGGCCAACAACAACAGCATATGAATATAAAACATTAGCTAAATCTCCTTAGCAAACATTGAGTTATCTATGGCTACTCCAGCCAAAATAGTTAAACTTAGTATTAATACCCTGTTGATATAAGGGATTTGTATATCAAGTAATAAACACTAAAATTCGTCGTTGAGAGCTGATTGAATCGTTATCTTTTTAGTTAGCCCCCAAGTTGTTTATACAACAAATAGCTAACTGCAAATATAAGCTACAAACGATACAGTGACCTCGCGCATAGAATTCTCAACCTAAGTTATAATTTTGTGATCTCTCAATATTTAAGTATTTAATGATGTAAATTTACTTGTTTAAAATCAGCTTAATTAAACCAATGTAAAGCCTGTTTTAACGTCTAATATTCAACAAAAGAGCAATCACTAATTTCAATTATTAGAAACCAATCATGAACAAGTTTTTACTAATTTTTTTACCTTCACAAATTCACTAATTAAATTCATTCAGTTTTTATACAGCAAGTGAAGCTTATAGTGGCTCCAACAAAACGAAATAATGATTAATTAATACCTTGGAGTGAATTATGAAAACTAAACAACTTATATTAGCTGGTGTAATAACGTCTATGATGTCAGTACCTGCAATGGCATCAGATTGGTTTGTCGGTGGTGCCGCTGGTTATCAGAAAAATACTTACGAGTTAGATTCTTCAGTCGATGGATCTAAAGAGAAAGAAAAAGATATGGCATATCAACTTCGTGTTGGTAAGTATATTAACGATAATAGTCGTGTATATGGTACTTATGGCTACAATTCTGAAGATATTGGTAAACAGCAGAATTTCTTATTATCTTATGACTACCTAGTACCACTTGGTCAAAGTAACATGAACTGGTTTGTAGGCGCCACGGCTGGTATGACACACACCAGTATTGATACTGCCAACTTAGACTCGGGGAATAATTTTGTTTGGGGTGGCCAAACCGGCTTCATGTATAACATCAATGATAAATGGTCTACTGAAATAGGCTACCAATACCTAAAGCAAGATTATGAGAAAGATGTCAGTAATGGGGCAAACACAGGTTCATTCTCTTTAAATGATACCCAGCAAGTTTATCTAGCGATTGATTATAAGTTTTAATTAAAAACTACTTCAATTTAAATAAAGGGCACATTAGTGCCCTTTATTTATAGATAAACAATGTACTCAAATTATTAAACTATGCTTTGATGAACTTTATTTAACCAAAACATAAATATAAAAACTAAACAGTCAATAAATCTAACAATAAATTAGCGAGAGTTCTGCTGATAATTAATTACTATCCAGTTCCTGCACATTCAATATCAAGCTTATAGCTTTAATTAACTCAACGAAAACACATTCATAAAAGCGTAACCACAATTACTTACTATTCCAATCATAACTTTTGAGATTATCTATACTTATATTATCAATTTGATGACAGATAAGAGGATAACTCGCCGATAAGACATCAGCAGCATAAAGAGACAACAATGGGACAATATTTTTCAGGACTCACCCAATACACCTGCATTACAGCAGTGCTTCTTTATGGTTTGGGCTGGTACGAAGGCGAGAAAATTGCCGATGGCTTGTCCATAGATGATACAAACTATTCACTGGCACAAGAGTCTTTAGCGCGGAAAATTCCATTCTACGAACTAGGTATCAGCGCGGGCTATGATAGACAACAGCGTCTAAACACCTCACTGCCAACTCAATAATCGAATATTGAGATTAAAAATGCTTAAGTAAAAAGTACAGTCAATATATTTGAGTAAACGTCAGGCACAAAAAAACCGACATTAAGTCGGTTTATTCCTCTTAAGAGGAGATGGTACCGGTGGGCGGACTTGAACCGCCACGCTCGAAAGCAACGGATTTTGAATCCGTCGTGTATACCAATTTCACCACACCGGCATCATATTGATGTCTCAAAAGAGCTATGCTCAATCGAGAGTCAGAATTATACCTAGGCTAAGGCCAATGGCAAGTCCTTTCAGCGCGATATTCTCAGTTTTCAATTCAATAGCTCAAAACTCATTCAAACTATAGCTTATGAAGCTTAACCCTTTAGGTTCGCAATGTTATCGCTTCGACTAAGTGACTAAACAATGACTAACCATCATGATTTACATTTCCCTAATTTAATACATTAGCGATAAAGCAATAACTGAAGCATTAATTGATCGAGATCATAATTGTTAACAGATGTTTGCAGTATGTTATTTATGACTTCACTATAAAGGAGATAATAAAATGGCATTCTGGTTAGATTTAATGTTTGGTAATGCAATTGGTTTGCTTTCAATGATTGTTATCTTCTGCACCATGGGGATCATGTCGTACATGATGTGGATGTTTATCGTGAAGTCAGCTCCAAAAGAATAGGTAGTACTTATTTAGATTTAAGTCAGTTTTTTGTGTTTTTTTTGCAAATAATTAGGGGGCATTTAGCCCCCATTTTTCTGTCTATAATTGTTTGTACTAAATTTTTTATAACTAAGCGCTTCATACCTAAAGTAAGTCGTCAGACTAACAACTTACCCTTAACACGTTTATAGTTTCCGAGAGTGCTTATCAACTATTAGGCTGCATGCTTTCTTGGTTGAACTAAGCCATTGATAAACTGTGGTCTTGCTTTAATCAAGTGTGATAGCTCTTCTTTACTTGGTTCGCCAGCTGGTAATCGCAAAACATCACGGTTCAAATATACTCTAGCTTTCATCGAAATTTTGTATTCCGCAGTAGGGCCTTGTATTGCGTAATGGCGCTCATTACCAACAAGTTCAAGGATACTGGTCGCTATCAAACCTTTCACTGCAAGCTCATTTTGAGGTAATGCCAAAATTGTGGCACCTTGAAGGAAAAACTCTCTCAATAAGGCACGTTCCGCGGGATCTAGCAATTTAACCTTGGCCTCAATGGTCTCTATAGCCCGCTTTTCACGTAAATGACTAATGGATTCATCAACAACAAAAGTGAATAACTGACTTAAGAAAAAGGCCGCGCCAACAATCAAGCCTAAACCAATAAAGTGACCATAATCGCTTACTAAACTATCTAGGGACAGGGTTTGTAATATATGGGAAGGAGCAAACAACAACACTGCACAAGCAACAACCCACCAAAGCATTGCACTGACTAAAACACGCTTTACGCTGGCTAACTTTACGTTATCAAATTTAATTTTCATCATCTCGCTTCCAAAGTGTCAGATTTTTGAATCTATCACGTTAAAAGCAATTTTGATGCCAATGAGAAACCTTAATTGTTCTTTTAAAATTAATCGATTATTTTTCAGCTAACCTTGCTAACACACGACTTGCTGCAATAAACCCAAATGTACCTGTTACCATAGTCACAGCGCCAAATCCTGATGCACAATCCATACGCATGCTGCCTTCTGCAGTTGCTTTTGTACTGCAGACACTGCCATCATTTTGTGGGTAAACTAGATGTTGAGTAGAAAAAACAGCATCGACAGCAAAACGTCGTTGAGTATTCTTAGTGAAATTATATTCGCGGCGCAAAATGCCCCGAACTTTAGCAAGTAATGGGTCTTGAACTGTTTTAGCCAGATCAGTGAGCTGAATTTGAGTGGGATCTGTTTGACCACCAGCGCCACCTACGGTGACAATTTTTAACTTGTTGCGTTTACACCAAGCAATTAGCGCTGCCTTTTGTTTTACCGCATCAATACAATCAACCACATAATCAATAGATAATGGATCGTTTTTAGTCCCTAAGTATTCAGCTAAGTTGTCAGCAGTAACAAAATCTTCAATCTCGTTAACCACACACTCCGGGTTTATATCACGAATACGCTTTGCCATTACCTCTACTTTAGACTCACCAATTGTTGATGCAATAGCATGTGACTGACGGTTGGTATTCGTGACACAGATATCATCCAAATCAATTAGCGTTATTTGCCCAATCCCACTTCGTGCTAGAGATTCGGCCACCCAAGTACCGACACCGCCAATACCTATGACAACCACATGAGCGTTAGCAAAGTTTTGTAGTGCATTTTGACCATATAAACGGCCTATTCCACCAAAACGATTTAAATAAGATTCTGACAACATGTAACGCTCTTGTGTGCTCACTAATAAGGGGGCGATATTTTATACGAAACTCAGCAAAATCGAAATAACTGAGTGACGAAAAATAACTGCGCATTTTTAGCCCATAACGACCATTTAAAAATAGCTCACAAGCGACACAATTGTTATCAGTTTATGCTAATAGGGAAAACTAGAGATATTGTTAGTTAAGCAAGCTAGAAATTATGTTACTTAGTACAGTAATGCTTGTAAATCAATATGATACATATCGAAAAAATCCAACCTTTAGTGACTAGTGTCACACTTTTTTATTAAGTTTTTATGGCAATATCAAACGCAGATACAGGATTCCATAAATAGCGTACGCACCCTATTTGATGCGTCATCGCTATTTCTATCAATGTTAGGCATAACTGATGAGTGTCTAACAAAATCAAGCCCTTACCAAAGGAAGATTAAGATGATGAAAAAAAACCTGATCACTGCAGCAATTTTATCTTGCACTGCAATGACCTCTTTTACTGCGCTAGCTGATGGCCCAAATTTCTACGGCCGTGCTGATCTTGCATTCACCAATTCTGATACGGGTGTAGCTACTCAAAATCAAAAAGACGGCACTATTATTGAAAACAACTTCTCATGGTTAGGTGTTAAAGGCACAGAAAAAATCAATGATGATTTTGAAGTGATCTACCAAATGGAGTTCGGTGTAAGCAACTTTGATAACTCAGGCAATACTTTCGCAGCTCGTAACACGTTTATCGGTCTAAAAACCAATGCAGGTACTGCATTAGTTGGTCGTAACGACACTGTATTCAAAGCTTCTGAAGGTGGTTTTGACTTATTTGGTAACACTAACTCAGACATCGATTTACTAGCTGCAGGGCAAACACGTTCAGGCGATGGTATCAGCTACTACTCTCCAAAAATTGCTGACATGGTAACGCTAAACGCGACTTACCTAATGGACGACAACTATGATTCACAAAGTGATTCTATGTACGCTGTTAGTGCAACAATTGGTGATAAAGCCCTTAAAGCACAAAACTTCTACGCAGCAGCTGCTTACCAAGACGGTATCACAGATATCGAAGCTTACCGTGGTGTTGTACAAGCTAAATTCGGCAACTTCATTGTTGGCGGTTTATACCAAAACACTGAAAGCTTAAAAAGCGAATTAGCACACCTTGAAGGTGACAGCTACTTCATCAATGCAGCTTATGTAATGGGTAATCTAAAAATTAAAGCTATGTACGGTTACGATGATTCTGGGCTAGGTAAAATTGTAGACCGTCGTACAGGTCAGCTTGAAAGCAGCGAAGGTGCAAACATTTTAGATGCTCGTAAAGATGTATCAGATGTTGAAATCCAACAGTTCAGTGTTGGTGCTGACTACCGCTTAAGTTCAAACACTTTAGTTTATGGTCACTACACTAAATACGATGGCGACATGAAATTAAATGGTGTTGTTGAAGATTTAAGTGATGACATCTTTACTGTTGGTGTTCGTTTAGACTTCTAAACAACCAATTGGCCGCCGAAATATACTGCGGTAAATTGTTTTAAAAATGTAAAAGCGACCTCAAAAGGTCGCTTTTTTTATAGCCTTTATTTTATTCAACCTTTGAATTATGCAAAACCGCATAATTCAAGCAGTTTTACCGCTTAAGAGTTAACAATTTAGCAACACCTTAACTAGCCGTATAGCCAATACAGTCAAGCCTTACACGAATTAACAAAGCTTGTGAACCTCCACAAATAGGTAGTTTGCTAAAAAGCTGTTAACCAATGCTCAAAAGTATCGAATTT
Organism: Shewanella goraebulensis; assembly: GCF_030252245.1. NCBI lineage: Bacteria > Pseudomonadati > Pseudomonadota > Gammaproteobacteria > Alteromonadales > Shewanellaceae > Shewanella > Shewanella goraebulensis. The sequence goes on along the minus strand of NZ_CP126972.1, from coordinate 900,924 downwards.
GTCACATTTTTACCTTAAATCATTACGTTATACCAAAAACTTTGAACTACACCACAACTTATACCCTATAAACCTGCAAAAATTCCGATCAGTTCGTTATGCAAAAGCATTTTCTATTAGTTTTTTTGCAACTGAAATTCACTATAACACCCAATAATGGGAATAGGACTTCGGTTCTATACGGGAGTATGAAAAGATGAAAAAGACGCTAATCTCAGCATCTGTAGCCTCAGTTATTGCTTTAACTTCTTTCGGTGCGCTAGCCGATGGCCCTAACTTCTACGGTCGTTTAGACCTAGCAGTAACTAATTCTGATCTTGGTGTTACTACCCAAGAAGGTAAAGAAGGCACTGTATTCGAAAATAACTTCTCTCACTTAGGTGTTAAAGGCAGTGAGAAAATTTCTGATGCTTTTGAAGTGCTATACCAAATGGAATTCCAAGTTGAAAACACCTCTTCAAGTTCAGATGTTTTCAAAGCTCGTAATACTTACCTAGGTCTAAAAACTGACTTCGGTACTGTATTAGTTGGCCGTAACGACACAGTATTTAAGCAATCTGAAGGCGGCGTTGACGTTTTCGGTAACAGCAATGCTGATATCGACCGTTTAGTGGCTGGTCAAACTCGTTCTGCTGACGGTATCTGGTACTACTCTCCAAAAATCGCTGATTTAATCACATTAAACGCGACTTACTTAATGGAAGATAATTACACCGATGCTGATGACAACGAGTCTTATGAAGATCAATATGCATTAAGTGCAACGATTGGTGATAAAAAACTTAAAGCACAAAACTACTATGTAGCAGCTGCTTACAACACTATCGGTGGCATCGATGCATACCGTGCAGTGGGTCAAGTTAAATTTGGCGATTTCAAAGTAGGCGGTTTGTACCAAAACACTGAAAGCCAAACAACTGAGCAAGAAGGTGATTCTTACTTCTTAAACGTGGTTTACAACCTAAACGGCGTTAACTTAAAAGCTGAGTACGGTGTTGACGAAGGTGGTTTCGGTCGTTACCTAACTAAGCAAAAAGCAGCAGATGGTGTTGTTACTGATGCTAGCATTACTCAAATCACTGTAGGTGCTGATTACCGCATCTCTAAATCTACTCTAGTATATGGCCATTACGCTATGTACGAAGGTGATTACCAACTTGACGGTGGCCCAACCATCGATTTAGAAGATGACAACGTATTTACCGTAGGTATGCGTTACGATTTCTAATTGAGTAAATCGCTTTAATAACAAGCGACTAATATCAAAAAAGCGACCTTATGGTCGCTTTTTTATTGCCTTTTAAATAGATATGAAACTTTAATAAGGTTTAATTCTTCACATCTTTGCAATTTTATATTTTACGAGTCAGCACGTAAGCTGCTTCGTTAAGCCAAGGAACATTTTTTTTCACAAACCGCTGATTTTCAGCCAATACATCAGCACACTCTAAAAGCTCTACATCAAAGTAAGGTGCTAGGTATTGTTCTATCCATTGCGGACTTACCGCAAATGGTGGGCCATTAAGGGTTTCTTGTGGGTAATCCAAGGTCACCAGTAAACCTTTAACGCCAGCAGGAACTAATGTCGCAAGTTTTATCGCATATTGCTGGCGCATTTCTTCTGGCCAGGCAATAAGCGCAGCGCGATCATAAAAAGCAGTAATTGATTGAGTAGATTCTATCGGTAAGGTGAATATATCACCTTGAATGAGCGAGACTTGCTCAGTTAAGTAAACTTGGTGTTCCCCCTTAACTTGATGACTAACAGGGAGATTATTTTCTTTAAAAAAGTCTTCAACAGCTAGTTGATTTAGCTCGCAGCCAAGTACGTTATGCCCTTGCTCCGCTATGTAACACATATCTAATGACTTACCGCACAATGGAACAAAGACTTCTGCAGAGGTTGCTAACGATAAACGCGACCAATACTTAACCAGAAATTCATTAATTTGCGGTTGATGGAATCCAATTTGCTTTAAATCCCATTTTTCGTGCCAAAAACTCGGCTCCATGATTACAAACCCCTAGTGATATATCATCAATAACTAATGGGTTTCACTGTAATCACAAAAATTGTGATATGCAATATGGCACTACAACTTATTCTCTCAGACAAATCTGAAATAAGGGGATGGTTATTAAGGTATTCTTCACTTTAACTATAGCTGTAAATATGAGTAAGTTACTTACTTGCCAACCTTAAGCTAAAAAATGCTGATCGCCTATTCAGGTTCACCTTCTAACACTTGTTGTACTTTTTTAAGCCATTTGCAGTTATCACATTGACAGTTGCGTCTTGATAAATGGTGCGGGCTTAAGTTTGAATCGATAAAGTCTACCGCGATCAGCAATTGCTGTTTGAGCTCTTCAACGGATTTCTTCTCAATCGCCACTAATTCATCATTGTGATTCATCCAAATGCATTCTTCACCTTGATGGCACGTAGTGCACTGCTCATCACTGGCATTATAGAACACTGCATGTGGGCAATGCGTTACTTCCATAGACTGTAAAATACGCTGACGCGGAAAAGAAAATAGTGAAATTAAGTCAGCTTTATTGATGGTAGGCATAAGCACTCCTTGATTAAACCGAATCCGTTGATTCATTTAGATAGTACCTGTCTATCACCAAAAACAAATTGATTCATGTCAAAGTTTACAACTCCGTTTTTTTGAGATAGGCAGCTTTACCCGCAATAGCTAATATAAAACTCACTTTAGGCCTAATTGCGGCCGTTCTATCGATCATTTTGCTTTTTACTGATGAATAATAGTAAAAAGTTATCTAAGGCCTTGCCTGATAAATCGAAATATGAGTTTATGGAGTTTCTAATTCATTACGCCGATGAGTTAGCTAACAGGAGTACCCAGTGCAAACACCTCAGCTACAACACTTTTATATCAATGAAGAGCAATCTGTTTATTTATTAAAAGCTGAAGATGCTCGAAAACATCGCGCTTGGATCCGACTATGTAATCAACAGCTTAGTAAGCTCGGTTATGCCGATATCGAGTTTATTGGTAAAGGAGCTTATGGTTTCGTGTTTGCTGGCACCAACGACATTGGCGAATCCCATGTATTTAAGTTCTCTCGTATAACCCTGCCTCGCAGTGTCCAAGACCGACTTGAAGAAGAAGCTTTTATGCTTAGTCAGTTAGTCCACCCTAATGTACCAAGCGGCATCAAATTTGAGCGAGTCGGTAAACAAGGCATTATGGTAATGGAACGAGCACAGGGTGAAGATTTAGATAAAATTTGTCATCGTTTGGGCGTATTGCCAGTGGCAATGATTGTCAGTATTGCTCGCCAATTAGCCAACCTACTTTATTACCTTCGCACTGGTAAGTGTCTTGTGCACGGTGACATTAAGCCCTCTAATTTAGTCTATGACATTAAAAATGATCACCTGTCTTTAATCGACTGGGGATCAGCAGTCTTTGCTCAACGTGATGAACATAATAAGGCCGTTGAAGATAACGTGATGTCTTTGATGTCGAGCGATCAACACCATACCAATGCCAGAATGGGCGACGTATACTTTATTGGTTCTGAACAACTTAACGGCGCACTGTCCAGCCCGCGGTTTGATGAGCAAGGTGTAGCTGCAACCCTATATGCATTGGCTTCAGGGCAAATCAGTCGCTTTGGCAGTAAAGTGATACCCGCAAGTAGTTTGGGGCTGCCCATTGAACTTGCGCGCACACTAGATGGCATGCTCAGTGATGATGTCGAAAGACAAAACCTTGCTGGCGATTACTTTTTAAAAAGTATGCGACATAACCACAGAATGCACTTGCCTGATTTACAAACTCAGCCACTTCACGAAGATATTCCACTGTGGCTACTGCCAAAACAGAAACAAGTTGAAACGGTAAGTTATAGCTCGCGAAAATCATTCTTAAAAGAACACAACACCCAAGATCCCATTGCCAAAATGGACGACGTACAACTAGAGAAGTACTACCGAAATTTCTTAGCCGGCATGGGCGATACCGAAAAAGGCTTTGTCGCTGCTGTGGGTAAATTAGCCCAGTACCCTATTGTGGGAGGTTTAGCGATTCATTGGCGTAAAAGTGGGGTTTATATTGATTCAAACCTTGCAATTTATGACCCTGAAACCAAAGATGTACTCATAAAAGCGGTCAATAATATGGTTACCCTCGCCCGCGGTATTAAGCGTATCGGGGTGTTTAAAGCTTGTTTTTTTAATGCTAAAGATACCTTACACCTTGAACGACAAAATGCATCAGAGCCCTATCAAATGGTAAATGATGCGCAGTTAAGTTTTGAAGTCGGTGATGTCCCAGCATCTGAAGGGCGTTCGCGATTACACTCTTACTTTGAAGACGGCAAAGATCCAGAAGAAAATTTAGAGCTGCCAACTGAAATCATGACCGAATTGGGCTGGATTAACCAAATTCATCATACCGGTTGTATCATCTTTGAAGCGCTTCCTAACCACTTAAAAGTGCACAGTTATTTGCGGTTATTAAACCCACGTAAACAGGCCGCTTTTCGCGCTTCACTCGATCGAATTCTACATCATGCCACAAAGATTCAAGGCCATGGAGTATCAGGGTTTATGAAACTTCCTTATAAAAATACCCGTCAGTTTTCACATATCGACAGTAAAGCTGAGCATTTTTATCCTAAAAATCCTAAAAAAGCGCATAACTAATAGCTTCTAGAAAACAAGCTTCTAAGGGGATAGCCTTAAAATAAATTCGTTTTAACAATGACTTAAAGACCAGAAACAAAAAAGCCTCATTTTAAAATGAGGCTTTTAATCGATTAAATTGGTGAGCCCGGAGGCATTTTCAGCGGCTGAGCAATAAAGCGATATTCTTTCGACTCTAATCCTTTAGCTAGTCCTTGTAATAACCAATCAAAATGAGCAGCTTGGTAATTACTGGCGCGATTACTACGGCGCTTTAATTGCTTTTCAGCATAGTGAAGTCTCGCCAGTAACTGCGCTTTGACTTCAGCTGATGTTTTATCATCATGATAACTGGCTAATACTTCATCCAATACCACTGCATTTACCCGCATTTGTACTGCTAATAATTGGCCTCGCTGCAAGTCTTGATACACGGTTTTCGCCAGCAATTTATCCACTAAACTCACAACCGATAACTGCTCTGAATCATCCATAAACCCTTGATTTACTCGGTTTAGGCGCTCAGGTGCCAAAAGTCTGTTTGCAATTTGACGGCTCAATACTTCCGCCATACCAATAGGATCGGTTAATACCCCAATACCAGAGTCAAAGCTTTCGCGGGTTTTGCGATAGTTACCCGCTTTAGGCACTAGCATCTCTGTCACTTCAGCTGGAACTGATAAGCTTTGGGCTGATATAACATCTAGCAATGAGGCTAATGCAGAATGTTGCAGCTTAGGAGAAAGGTAATGCCAACGCTCCGCCGAACCTTGTTGCTGGTAGCTGTAGTCACTGCCACCAATCCACTTAGCAGTTGCATCAATTTGATATCGAGTTAACAAATAGATTGGTACAAACACATCACTCAACTCACCTAATGGTTGCTCTTCAAGCAGCGCTTGGGCATTAAATTGCTCAATGGCAGTACGGCGAACTTTTTCTAACCGAGTCAACTCATCGGCGGCAGATGCACCATTATCCCATAAGCTCGCATAGGCATGGCTAGATGAAGGCGAACGTGAATCAGCCTCACCAATGTAACGTAAACCTTGAGTTCTCGCCTGACGCACTAACTCAGCCATGCTGGCTTCATTACCATAACCATAGGCAATGGTAAATTTATCCCATTCACCAATACCCTCTGAATAAGGTGTCGATATATCAATTTTATCGCCATTTAATGTGGCATTAGGATGTGGGTAATCCATCACCGAAGCATTGTCATTAGTAGATGATGCGAAGTTATGATCCAACCCAATAGTATGGCCTATTTCATGAGCTGATAATTGACGAATACGGGCTAACGCTAATGCCATCGATGCATCACTGGCATCTTTTCTGTCTTCCCAACCAGCTGTTAAGCCACGTGCTATTAAGTGATCTTGCTTCACTCGCAAGCTGCCTAACGTCACATGTCCTTTAATGATTTCGCCTGTGCGAGGGTCTTTAATTGACGCGCCATATGACCAACCACGGGTCGCTCTGTGTACCCACTGAATCATGTTATAACGAATATCTTGTGGGTCAGCACCTTCAGGTAGCATTTCTACTTTAAAACCATCAATAAAGCCTGCGTCAGTAAAAGCTTCTTCCCACCAGCGAGCGCCATCAAGTAACGCTGTGCGAATAGGTTCTGGCACACCTGGGTCGAGATAATAAGTAATAGGTTTAACTACTTCGCTAGGTGCAAGACCTGGAGTGACTTTTTCTAAACGATGTCTGAGTAAATAACGTTTACTCACTGGTGAGTCTATCGGTGCAGAGTAATCAAAGTACTCACCAGATAGATAACCGCTCATGGGTTGATATTCGCGGGGCTGATAACCTTCTTCAGGTAAATCGACAAACGAGTAACGCATGCGCACCGATACAAATTTTCCATCAGGAGTTACTTGACGAACGTATTCGCCTTCTTTCTGGCTAGTAAATGTCAGTAATACATCCACGTCTGCATTTTTCTCAAAGGACTTAATACCTTGTTCCAAAATGACTGAACGCGAGGTATCTAAGCTATAGTTGCCTTGTTTGGTATCAGCAAAACGTTGCGCTACACCATGAAGATCGTTAAGGACTAAATTATTGATTGAGACTAAGGGCGTTTTGCCATCTAAGACCTTTCCGCGCCACAAAACTGATTCTGCGAATGCTTCTTTAACAGCAAATCGTTCGGCGGGATTATCAGTACTAGCTCGATAAAAGGTGTTTAACTGCTTTAATAGAATGAATGGCCCTTGGCGCTCGAACTGTACCATTCGAGTTTCACCTAATTGACCACGATCCAGACCAATGTCATTTGAGCCTACCCCATGGGGCAAGCTGGTGATCATCAAAAATGGTTGATTAAGCTTTTTGGCTTCTAAAAACAACTCACCAGATTGGGTTTGATAGTAAAAGTTAATAAACCCACTGGCTTTCTCACTTTTTTTTATCACTTCTTGCGCAGGTGTAGCCGCGTAAGTCATAACGGGTATTGCGGTTAATACCAATGAAAGTGCAATGCTGTGGCGGATCATTCAACTATCTCCAATTCGATAAAACAGGGTTACTCACGTTTTAACTGTGCAAGCGTTAAGCAAGTTAATACAAATAGCAGCGCTAAGCTAGAGCTAGATCGGCACTAGACAATAACTAGAACGAAGCTTACGCTGTTTGCATGATTACGACTTGTGACTATTCTTGTAATCTATCCAATGCTCTAACGTATCAAATAACTCATTCAAAACAATAGGCTTAGTAATATGGGCATTCATACCCGCTTTTAAGCTCTTTTCTCGATCACCCGACATCGCATGTGCTGTCATCGCAATAATAGGCATTTGTTCACTAGAATAACGCTTACGTAGCTCTTGTGCGGCAGTTAAACCGTCCATTACTGGCATTTGAATATCCATCAACACAGCGTCAAAAGCTTTAGTGTCAATGATGTCTAATGCTATTTGACCATTATCAGCTAGCACCACTTCATAACCTGCGCTCTTAAGTAACTCTGTCGCCACTTGTTGGTTGATAAAGTTATCTTCCACTAATAACACTAAGCCAGCTTCTTTGGTTTGCTGCGGGTTTTCTTCCACAACTGGTGCAACGTTTAGCTTAGGCTCAGCAGCAAACGCACCGATAATCTCATCAAACAGGGCTGAAGCTTTAAAAGGTTTCTGTAATATTGCAAACACGCGTTTTTCATCAAACTCAGCTTCTAAAGGCTCAGCTGAGTAAGCAGTCATTAAGATAATAACAGGACGTTTTTTCAGTCGACCATCTGCGACCATTTCATCAACGATATCCACCACATCACCGCCACCCATTTCAGGCATCATCCAATCTAGCAGCAATAAATCCACTGACGAATGGGTTAATACTTCAAGTGCTTCAGCGCCACTTTGTGCGGTCTTAACTTCAAAGCTAAAGTCGCTCATTACGGTTGAATATATTTGTAAAGCACTTGGATTATCATCGACCACCAACGTGGTCAAATTATTCAACTGCTCTGGTACCACTAATGGCGCAACGACATTCTCTTCGGCAATTTCGAAGCTAATATTAAAGCTAAAAGTACTGCCTTGGTTCGGCTCAGATGACACTTCCATCGTACCGCCCATTAGCGACACTAAGTGTTTACTAATCGACAAGCCTAAACCTGTTCCGCCGTACTTACGCGTGGTTGAACCATCGGCTTGTGAAAAGGCATCAAACAATTTAGCTTGCTGCTCTTTGCTAATTCCAATACCAGTATCACGGACCCAGAATTTAAGGGTAATGCGATGATCACGCTCACCGACATCTTCACAACCCAGCTCAATTTCACCGTTTTGAGTAAATTTAACAGCGTTAGAGAGTAAGTTCACCAACACTTGGCCTAAACGCAGTGGATCGCCATTTAGAATTAATCCTGCTGTCACTGGTGCATAAAGCAGTAACTCAACCCCTTTTTCTTGGGCTTTTTGCGCGTTCATATCAATGACATGATCAAGCACTTTATCCAGCGGGAATGACACTCGCTCGAGCTCTAACTTACCCGCCTCAATTTTGGAGAAGTCGAGAATGTCATTAATAATCCGCAGTAATGACTGAGCAGAGAAACCGGCTTTATTTAAATAATCTTGTTGTTGCGACGTCAACTGGGTTCGCTGAGCTAACTGCAACATACCGATAATGGCATTCATTGGCGTGCGGATTTCATGACTCATATTGGCTAAGAATTCACTCTTATACATATTCGCCAATTCAGCGTCTTGTTTGGCTTCTAGCAAGGCCACTTCGTTACTCTTTTGACGAGTAATATCTTTATGGGTACCCAACATACGTTTTGATTGGCCATCTTCAGCAAATTCTACCGCGCGACCACGTGATAACACCCAATGATATTCACCCGACTTAGCCCGCATTCGATACTCGATCTCATAGGTACCTTCAGGCTTTTTAGCATAACCACTACGATATTCTTCAACTCGCATGCGATCATCAGGATGAATAAGTGCATCCGTTGATGATATCAGCGCAGGAAATTCATTCGGTTTATAGCCCAGCATTGAGTAAAACGCAGGGTTACAGATCAATTGTTCAGAGTCTAAATACCAATCCCATAAACCATCCTCTACCGCATCCATCGCTAAATGATAACGTTCTTCTGATAAACGTAATTGCTCGGCCGATTCGTACTCACGGGTAACATCACGCCATACCGAAATCAGACCCAATAACTCACCACGACGATTGTAAAAAGGCAGCTTGAGTGTATCGAGTAGTACGGTTTTACCGCCGATATCCACTTTTTCTTGATAGCGCAGTAATGAACGATCGCTTAAGACTTTTTGGTCTTCCTCGCGGATCCTATCGCCTTGATCATGGGTAGTCGCTAATGACATCTGGCCAACCATGTCGTTTTCTTTACAACCCAGCATGTATTCAGCAGATTTGTTACAACCTAAATACTTACCTTCCTTGTCTTTATAAACAATAGCCTCTGGGATCGAATCAATCAGCGAACGCAGTAATGCAAACTCTCGTTCACGTCGTTCGGTGGTGTCACGTAAACGTTGTGTGCGCCGCGCCACCAAATTATCCAAGCGTTTGTTTTGCTCAGCTAAGTGTCGAGTGTATTGTTTGTTTTCTTCAAAAATTCGACTCACCAATAAAAACCACGGCTCCCAACCTTCAGTGATTTTTTTCGGTGCAGCAATGGGTTCACGAGAGCACGCTTCTAAGTGAGTTAATAAACGAGACGCTGGGTTTACGAATGAGCGGCGGGTCTGCCAGTGAACAATCGTCACCAATACCGACAGCGCTAAAACCACTAGCAAGAAGGTCAGCTTTAGCTTGTCCCAAGCATCTTGGAATAACACGTCTTCATCTTGTAGATACAGTAAACGCCAAGGCGGGTTTTGCAGGGCAACTGAGTGAATATAATAACCATTGCGCAATATGCCATCGTGGGCATCGAATAGCTCTGATTCAGGTAGAGAATGAAGCTCTGATGGGATTCGTTGACTGATATGATAAACACGGTTCATATCTTTAGCGTCAAAATCACTATGAGAGAGGATATTGTTGTATTGATCCAGCAATATCACTGTTCCAGGCATTTTAAAGTACATCCGCATTTGCTTAGCAAGGGATGCCAGTGTCATATCTAGATTAATTGAACCGATAAAATCATCTTCTAGGTATACCGGCAAACCAAGGGTGGTGAGCAAGCCTTGATCAGCTAAATCTACATAGGCTTCACGCCAAAATACACTGCGTTGGGGGTTCATCGCTGGTGTCGCTAGTTGGAATTGTTTCTTGTTTAGCAGTTCTTCTCTAAAGCGTGATTCGTTTGTAGACCAAGGGAACGACGACATAATCCGCTGTTTCGAGATGTAATAAATTGACGATGCTTTTGGCGCAGCTTCTTTGGCAACCGGAAAAGATAACGATAATTCAAATAGCATTTCTAGTTCTTGATAGAAAGCGTCACTGCGACCATCTAACGAGCCCATTCCAGTGATGCGTCCCATGTTAGTGAACGGTTCACCACTGATTGCATAGCTAGGTTCTAAGGTAAAGAATTGACCATCTTCATTGAACTTTTCGTATTGAGGTAAGCGGTCTTTACGAACGAGCTCTCCCAAACGTAAGTTATCAACAGCCACATTTCGCAAGCTTTTTACCGCGCGAATACTGGACTCAAGCAATAAATCGATTTGCAGTACATGGCGTAAAACCTGTTCTTCACGCTCTTTAATTAATTGTGTTTTTTGGCGTTCAAACAGCATCCAAGCCGATAATAGCGCCATCACAATTACACCAATATAGGTATAAAAAACGGCTCGATTATACTTTCGTTGAATAAGCGATTTTAAATGTAAATCTGGCTCGGTCGATTTCATTGAAATCCCTTTGGTTTACTCAATAGCGTCGATGTTCTAAAAATGGAGAAGCGCTACTCTAGTTTATTTTTATTTAATTCTTATTGATTTATACATGTTATCAGGAAGGCATTCTTAAGCACATGAATAACCTAGATCAATCGTTATAAAATGTGTCACTTTACTGAGTTTATTCATGGCTACTAAAACATAGCAAATTATCGCCATAGATTCATGGTCAAATAGTCTTTAATACCAAGAAATCTGATTCCTAATATCGTGATAGATGAAACCACCAAATTGAATGTCTTATTTATGCAAGTTCACCTTCAAATTTTAAAATTATCCCGCATCAGAGTGCAAGCTTTGCCTTTATCAATCACATTGGCAAGATGGTCTTTCATTGTTGTTTTTGAAGCAAATTTGCTTAGATAACTAGGCGGCAATCCACTCACCTCGTTTAGCTAGCCTTTATTTAGAACGAAATCTAAACTATAAAGAACAAAAGATCCTAGCTTGAAACGAAAAAACCGATGATGCCCAAGCATCATCGGTTAATAATTTTAGATATCGCTAAACAGGATTAGAAGCGGTATTTATAACCAATTTCTATTGCGTTATCACGCTTGCCATACCAATCATATTCACTGTTTAAGTGACTATTTTTGAGCAATTCAGCTTTATATTTAAACTTGCCATAAAAAGCGTGGGCACGAGCATCAGGTAAACGGTATTCGGCACTTAATTCATGCTCCCAAACATTGCCTTCATTGTTATCAAAGACGTTATCATCTAGCTTGTCTTTGTAAATCGCATCCCAGACAAATCTGAAGTCATTCCACGTATAAGTTAACCAAAGATCGTAACGCATCTCTTTACCCACAGCGTCATCGTAAACGCCACTGCTAAGGCTCAAACGATCTAAATCTTCAGAGTAACGCGCTCGTACTTTCATGCGGAAGTTTTCTGTTAAACGATAACCATAAAATGCGCCATAACGGATTTTCTTAGCGTTTTCTTTAATTTGATAATCAAGAATAGGGCCGACTTCATGCTCATTACGATCGCCCCAGCGATGACGGTAACCTGTTTTGATCGTGAACTCATACTGCTCAGGTGCATAACCTGTTTCAAGTTCTGATTTGCTGCGATCATACTGCCAAACTTGTTCAAAGCCGAACATGAAACCATTGTCCATTCTGTGACTGAATTCGACTTTAGGACGATCAGTACGACCATCCACGACTTTATGTTCCCACTTCATTGTGATGGTGCTATTCGCTAATGCAGAGCCACTGACTAATGCTGAACCACTCACTAAACTTAATACGCTTAAGGCTAAAATTGATTTTTTCATCTTAAAATATCTTCCTGTAGGTAGTTAAATACCCGGCATGTGCGCAGCACATGCCTTTTCAATATCAATTAACAATTCTCGGAATAGTTAGTTGTGAGTGTTATCAGTGAATACGTTGGTGCTTTCTGCTGGCAGGCGAGCAAAAATGGCTGCATCGCGTTCACCTGTACCTACGTCATTAACTGCTTCAAGGGTATAGTCAGTGAAGGTGTTATTGCTCACCGTCACAGCACAGGTGTTCTCGTTGTCTGCATCTTTAATAATGCCGCCACTTGAGTCACCGATTTTAACTGCAGCGGTTTCTTTATTGCCGTCACCAATAATGCTGAACGTATTGCCATCAATTAGCGTACCCATGCGGCCTTTACTTGAGCTACAAGTCAATTTGACCATGTCGTTTTGTAAGTTACGGCTTTGAGAAAGGAATTCACTACCTGTTAAGTTGATGAAACCGTATGAACGTATCCAAGCACCTTTGTTTTCGATTTGATCTTGTTCAGTAATACCTGATGCATCAAATGAAAGGTTATTGAGCACTATCGGCATGTTATCTTCACCGACTTTTTGAATGTTAATTACCGCTTCTTTGGCATCATCTGTAATCCCGCATTTAGCAATAGAATCATTATTGAATGCGATGTTAGAGATTTCTGCGCCTGCAGCACCATCAATCACATCAATACAAGCACTACCAGAAATAGCTGCCCCATCTTGACCTGTTAATGTAATCGCTCTATCGATAGTGATAACGCCTGTTGAATACTCAAAGCTTGCGCCTAAAGTAATGCTGGTGCCTGCTGTTGCAGCTTGAATTGCAGCATTCACTTCTTCAACGTTTTCTGGGTATGTTGGCTCTGGATCTGTGCCGCCGCCAGTCACTGTGTTATTGGTTTCAGTGGTGTCACCAAACACATCGTAAAGTGCAGTAGAAATGTCATTGGTTTCACTGATTAACTCATTGAAATTATCGAAGGTGTTTTCAGAGAACTCTGCGCCGCAGTTTTTATTTTCTTGGCCTAAGTTACTTGGCACACCGATAGTTGCAGCGATGGTCATCCCTGAAGTATTTTCTGCAGCTAAGCCAAAAGTACTACCAGAAATGATTGAACCGCGAGGGTCTGTGTTATCACCACCGCGAGAGGCTGAGCTACCACAGTTGAGGTAAACTATGTTTTGCGCGTCAGCAGATTTATTAGCAAATACTGAGTCAGAGATATCCACTAAACCACGTGAATAAACCCAAGCATCACTTTCACCCGTTGATTCTTCAAAACCACTGCCATCAAAAGCTAAGTTATCAAGGATAACCGCTGTTTTGTCTTTACCGACTTTACCAATGTTAATGATAGAGGTTGAGGCACTTTCACCTGAACCACAATCACTCATCACGATGTTTTCGAAAGCGATATTCGTCAGTTTGGCTTGATTACCACCACGTAACTCTTCAGCAGCTTCTGTAGGAATATCGATACAAACAGCGCCAGAGAATACCGCTTGCTCAGTTTCGCTCACCACACCTTCAGCATCGGTAGATTGTAAAGTGATCGCTTTGTTTATAACGATGGTGCCAGCATTAGCAAAGTCACCTGCAACGTCTAAATTGATTGTGGTACCTGAACTTGCAGCTTCAATAGCCGCAACTAATTCATCAACAGTTTTGACCACTCCTGGGTCAACAGGTGGAAGGCCAGGGTCCGTCTCTTCATCAGGTAAAAGGTTATCTGACTGTGTAGTATCACCAAACACATCGTAAAGTGCAGTTGATTGGTCACTTGATTCACTTATTAAGAAACCAAACTTCTCAAAAGTATTGTCTGTGAATGTTGCTGCACAGTTTTTATTTTCTTGACCTAAGTTACTTGGCACACCAATAGTGGCGGCTTTTGTTGCATCATTGGCATTAATTTCTGCGAGAGCAAAAGTATTACCCGTCATTATTGAGCCAGTATCATTGGCGTAACTGCCACCGCGTGATGCAGAGCTACCACAGTTCAGGTAAAGCATACTTTGTGCATCGGTAGATTTATTAGTAAATACACTGTCAGAAATGTTCACTAACCCACGAGAGTAAACCCAAGCTGCGCTGTCACTTGTAGACTCTTCAAAGCCTGTGCCATCAAAGGTTAAATTATCAAGAATCACCGGCGTTTTATCTTTACCGACTTTACCTATGTTAATAACTGAATTTGATGTGCTTTCACCGCTACCACAGCTATCCATGGTAATGTTTTCAAAGCCAATATTTGAAATGCGTGCTTGGCTGCCACCACGTAATGTTTCAGCTGCTTCTGTAGGAATATCAATACAAATTGCGCCCGATAATACAGCTTGCTCACCAGCAACAGGATCATCAATTGCACCTTCTGCATCAGAGGTAATTAAGGTAATCGCTTTATCAATGATCACAGTGCCGACATTTTCAAACGTGCCAGCAATGTTTAAACCAATCACATCACCCGCAGTTGCTGTATCAATAGCCGCTAATAATTCAGCAGAGCTTGATGCAACAACATCAGCCACATCTGGTGTTTCTACTGGTGGTAACCCAGGATCAGTACCGCCGTCTCCTGGTGGTTCATCATAAAAATCACAACCTGCTAATAAACTTGTAGATAAAGCAATGGCCACTAAAGCCGATAGTTTTTTAATTCTCATTTTACTGCCCCATTAATGAGTTTAATGTTCATCTTGTTATTATTTGATACGGTAACTAGCGCCTGTATCTTGAGTGGTTAAAACTTTTAAGCCTTTTGCGCCACCATCAAAATTGGTCGCTTCTAGCAAGCCATTTTCAGCACGTTGTAGCTTAGGATTTCGGTAAATCACGCCATCCCATGGAAGCTCAATACCTGACACTGGGCCAAAATATAAGTCATTCTCGTAGGTAGGATTTATGAGCGGCGCCACACTATCGTTGCCTTTTAACGTCAGTGTTCTAGACGCTTTGGCATAAGACAAATTGTTCTTAAAACTGATATCAGTCCCTGCAAATATGGTGCTGACTTTAGCGTTGTCATATAGGCTGACACGATGAGTTTTGGTGGAGTAAAGAATGTTTTGACGAGAGTCGACAATGGTGTTGTTTTCGATGCTGACCTTATAAGGCGTAGCTTGCTTATTTAGCTCTTTCCCTTTGACATCGTTATTTAAGGTCTCGCCATTTTCGACATCGGTAATACCAGTATTTACCGCAATGCCACCACGGACGTCACCTGTCCCCATGACTCGCTCAATATAGTTATTTCGAATGATATGGCCTGCATCGTAAAAGCGGATACCGCCTGACTGCTTTTTGTTATTACCTAAAATCACATTATCTTCGACAACGTTATTAGTACCGTGGCGCAAAGAAATCATCGAAGCGTTATCAACGAAGGTATTGCCTCTTAATGTATTGCCACCAGATTTAAGAGAAACTAACTCAGTTTCGCCGTCACACTTGAGGAATAAGTTGCCTTCAATTAAGGTTTTCGAAGCATAAATAGAACTCTTTGAATCACCTAAACGAATAGCTTCCCAGCTGTTTGAGTTATAACGCACCGCATCAGGGTTATCGAACTCATTAAACTGGTTATGTTGCTGATTATAAAAAAGGTTACCTTTGATGGTGTGGTGATCAGGCGTGTTATCACCTTTCTTTTTCTGCACGCCAATCAGGGTGCCACGTTTATGTTTACCTTCAAAAGTATTGTTAATTAGGCTGTTGTGCTTGCCATATAAAGAAATCCACAAGTATTTAGGGTATTCAGCTCGTTTATCGTCTGGCTGATAAAGGTAATCGTCGTTGAAGAAGTAGAAAGTAGAGTTGGTCAGCGTATTATTATCACCACGGAAAACCACACCGCCCATTCTTTCAGCTGGGCCACCGTCGGTAAATACGACACCGTCTAAAGTAATGTTATTTCCACGTAAATTAAATTGCACTAGCCCTGTAAACCAAACTTCGCCAGGATTCGCCGCTTTAATGGTGACATTGTTTGCTTTGATATCAAACTTACCAAGGTTGGCATATTTGCCAGCATCAATGACGAGTGTTTCGCCATCTTGGAGTGTGAGTAATTTATCTTTTAATGCGGCAGCATCTGCTGTTTGCAAAGATGTCGCATCAATAGCACTTTTATTATTTTGCTCAACCATTGGTCCTGTGATTGTTGCTGTCCCCACAACATCAACCGCAGGCTCGGTAGCTGCACAACCTGCCAGCAATACCAAAGAAATAGCTGAAGCGATAATACGCTTTTTCATACTTTCCCCTTTCCCATTTGTATTATTTAACACAAGCTTATTTGTATTATTAATCTTTTGGTAGGAAAAACTGTGAGATTGTTCATAAACTAACTAATTAGGAGTATAAAATTGATTATCTTTTGTCACCCAAGTGAAAAAAGCTTTAACAATAGAGCTTTCAGGGTAAAGTTTAACCACAGGAATTAACAACAATCTCATTAATTGATTACTAATTGAGTATAATATTAAAAATTTCTCCCACAAATTTGTTTTAAAAAGTAAGATATATTGTCTTACAAATAAGGAAGGTTATCGTTATGTTAATGCGTATATTTATCTCTAATGTATTACTTATACTTCTTTTAGGTTGTTCAGGTTCTTCTGATTCACCTGAAACGCCTCCTGAAGAGCCTCCTTGCGAAACGTGTAATTGGACCATTGAGCAATGGAAGTTGACTATTCCTGAGAGTAAAGACAGCTTTTATGGTTCAGGGGGGACAAGCGCAGCAGAACTCAAACCCTCCACATGCAGTAATAATCAAACCTTATCTAACGATACCGACATTGCCTATTTCTGGACTGAGAAAAGTCCACAGCAAATGGTGTTTAATGTTGATTTAGGAATGGATGGCGCGACCACGCCTAATACTCAATATGTTCGCTCAGAATTACGAGAGCTTTATCGATTTGATACAGAAAACCCTTGTTCTGCGACCAATCAGAATTGGGCGATCAGCGGTAAACACCAATTAGAGTCTTCGCTTAATATTATCCAGTACCCACAGATAACGTCGGTTAGTCCTAAAGTCATCGTCGGCCAAGTACATGGTAAAGATATCAAACAAGCATTAGTTAAAGTCCTATGGGAAGGTAGCGAGAAGCCTGTCAGGGTGATCTTAAATGATAGTTTTAAACCCGATAATCAAACTTGTGATAGCTGCCAACCATTTAGTATTGAGCTTGGTACAGCTAAAGCTTACGAAGATTGGCAATATGCAATTGAAGTCGATACTGCTGGCATAACACTGACAACGATAATTTCAGGCATTAGCACTCAGAAATTATTAAAGTGGGGCGAGCCCGTCATTGCTAACGATGGTAAAGAGTACACTTTAGATACAGCTTGGCTTAATGAAGAATATTACTTTAAAGCCGGTATTTATCCGCAAATTGTCACTTCATCAGATTATGCTGGACAAATTTTTGAAGTTGGCTTTACCGAACTCAAGGTGACTCATGCTCCATAGTTAGGCTATGGCCGTAACTGCTCAGGCTGCTTAAATTTTCATGCAGCTTGAGAAAATAGAGTTTAAGCTAGGTTAGATCATTAGTTATTTAATATTTAAGGTACAGAAATGGACGAATCTTTACTTCCTAATGTCATCCAATTTATTGGACAAATCGATCCATTTGATAAACTGCCTAAAACCGTGGTGCGCGATCTCGCTGAAGTGGTAAAAATTATCTATGTAGCCCAAGGCGAAGTGGTCGACTTATCTGCTGATAATGAAGAAAAGCACCTTTATATTGTTCGTTCAGGTGCCATGGAGCAACGTAAAAAAAGTGGCGTACTTCGCGCCCGTTTAGAAGCTGAAGACTTATTCGGTTTTACCTTTCTAGATTCTGATGTTGATGATGATCAAGGATATCAAGCCACCGCCATTGAACCTTGCTTACTGTATCTAATCCCACACTCTGCGCTTCAGTCCTTATTCACTAAGACCCCAGAATATGCCGAGCATTTCGCATCTCAAGCTCAGGTACGCTTAAACTCAGCATTAGATGTTGTATGGTCGAATAAGGAAAAAGGGCTCTTTATACGTAAAGTTAAAGATGTGGCCAGTGGCCGTATCGCGGTGGTTACCGCAGATATGAGCATTCAGGCTGTTGCCCATGAAATGCGTATGATTAAGCGCACCTCATGCGCGGTGATTTATGAGAATGAAAAAATTGTTGGTTTAATTACCGATCGAGACATGACCAAACGCGTCATCGTTGAAGGCTATCCAATTGATAACCCTATTAAAGATGTGATGACGTCAAACCCGTTAACGGTCACCCCAGACGATCTTGTGTTGCAAGCTGCATCACTTATGATGCAATACAATGTGCGAAACCTACCTGTAGTTGAAAACAATAAAGTAGTGGGCTTATTAACCACCACTCACTTGGTGCAAAATCACCGCATGCAGGCAATCTTCCTAATTGAAAAGATTAAGTATGCCGTCAGCGTTAAAGAATTAGCCGAGTTAAACCCTGAGCGCCAAGCTATTTTCGAAGCCTTAGTTGAAGGAAAAGTCGTACCTGAAACCATAGGTAAAGTGATGGCAATGATTTTTGATGCTTACACGCGAAGATTAATCAATATTATGATTGATCAACTCGGTGCGCCGCCTTGTGATTTTGCCTGGATTGTCGCAGGTTCCCACGCCCGTAATGAGGTTCATTGTTTAACAGACCAAGATAGCGCGATCGTTTTAGCAGACAATGCCACCGATAATGATCGTATTTACTTTAAACATTTGGCTGACTTTGTCACTCAAGGGCTTGATCGCTGTGACTTCCCATTATGTACTGGTCATTACATGCCGACTACCGAGAAGTGGCGCCAACCTTTATTAATGTGGAAACAGTATTATAAGAAGTGGGTCGCTAATCCTGAATACGAACGCCTATTAAATATCAGTGTCTTTTTAGAAATCAGAACTGTATTTGGTAACCCAACCTATGAGCAAGAACTGCATCAGTCAATGCATAGCCACATTCGCAACAATGCAGAGTTCTTGGGTATTTTGGTAAAAGATGCCACCAACACGAGTCCACCACTCGGTATTTTTAATTCCTTGGTTTTAGAAAAAAGTGGTGAGAACAATAAAACCCTCAATATTAAGAAATACGCGATTAATTTAATTATCGATTTAGCGCGGATTTACGCTTTAGCTGTGGGCAGTGATGCGCTGCAAACCGAGGCTAGATTTGAGGCTGCCAATAAAGCTGGAGTGTTAAGCGATGACGCCTTTAAAAATATCATGGGGGCTTATCGGTTTATTTTATCGTTCAGATATAGCCATCAATTAACCGCTTTAAAAGAAGGCAAAGTTCCAGACAATCACATTAATCCAGACACCTTTGGCAGCTTCGAGCGTAAACATTTAAAAGATGCCTTTAGGATAATTGCAGATCAACAAGATGCGGCTAAATTGCGCTTTGGAAATATCTAATGAGTCTTTTAGATTACTTTCATCCCCTGTCAGCTTTAAAAAGGCAGCGTGAAAATTTTAAGATTAAAGACAGCTTAGTTAGTAGTTTAGTCGAGCCAACCTCAGCGCCATTACCTGAGCTTAACGCCTTGTGCAGTGAACAGAGTTACGTGGTACTTGATATTGAAACCACAGGGTTTGATCCTGTCGAAGATGAAATACTCAGCATGGGCTGGGTAGTGATAAAAAATCAACAAATTGATTTAGCCAATAGCCAGCATGTTTATATAAAGCATTTTGATAAGGTAAAACCTGAGTCAGCAGTGATTAACCATATCACGCCTCAAATGCTAGCTAACGGAGTATCGCTTCATGAAGCCATGAGTTACTTCTTCACTCATCTTAGCGACAAGGTGTTAGTGGCTCACGGTTCGGTGATTGAAGCTGAATTTATCAATTACTACGCAAAAAAATATTGGCAACTACCAACCCTACCCTTACTTTGGCTCGACACCTTATGCTTAGAAAAGCACTTTGCTACTGCAATCGATCATTATTCAGATGTCGACTTAACATTAGCTGGAACCCGAAAACGCTACGGATTACCTGAATATAATAGCCACAATGCCTTAGTCGATGCCCTCGGCGCAGCAGAATTGTTATTAGCTCAACAAAAAAGACTATCAAGAGGCAGTCGTGATAGCTTTGCCCGCTTATATAGGCTCAGTCAACGTAAATAGAAGTATGTAAAAGTTAGACATGACAAATGGCTGACAACCAAAAGAGCAAATAACAAAAAGCGAATACCCCCTGAATTCAACTCCTAGGTATTCGCTTTTTTATTTAACCTGAACTTTGATTAAGAGGCTTATTAAACTCGCTTAAAACTGTTATTAGCAACTACTCAGCACGATACAACAATTCAATTTCACGTTGAGCCCATACTTCTGCCAAGTTTTTACTCACAGTATATTGGCTAAAGTCAGTGTCTTTAGCTAACTTAATCCACTGATTATTATCTAATGCCTGACCCGCTTTTAAGTATATTGGCGACATACGCGCGATCCTGCGGCTATCTTTTTCAGGAAACGGCCACTTTGCTTGAGGGTCGTTATACTTCACCATAAAATCGATGCCTTTTGATAATGACACTCCTTGTTGATTTTCATAGTGCCATAAATCAACCCCCACTTTATCGCCAAGCTGAGCAATGCCCACTAGTGGATCTAAGCTAAAGTAATGATAGTGATACGAACGAGTACGCTGGGCCTCATGGGGCTGCGAGCCATCTTCAGCAAACTGAGTATCAACTCGCACCTTACCTTTTTGTACCATTTGCTTAGTTAAATGTGCATTCCCAAGGAAATAAGCAATACCTGCCATTTGATAATCGTACCAAGTGCCATGATTATTAGGGGCATAAGCTTCACCTTTTGGTCCGCCGCTTAAGTCATCTTCAATCAACCAATCAAGATAATCGCTATACCATTGGTTAATCCCTTGCTCATCTTTGTCTGTCCAAGCAGGGGATTGAGATAAAATAGCTATCGCATCTAAGTTTCGTTCAACCAGCGTTCGGGTATCAATCAAGCCACTGCGTCTTCCATCAGCAACACCAGGAACACCTTGACCGAAATTAACATTCGGATTCATCCGAGTCGCATCATCTATATACCAAGCTCGAACTAGCTCAATAGCTTTATTGGCATAAGCCTCATCTTCACTGAAGTAATAAGCCAACGCTAACGCACGCACAGTACGAGTAAAAGTACCAATACGTACTGAATCCGTTTCGTCAGATTTAGACGCAGGATTCGTTTTCCCATCAAAACGTATCCAAGGCAGGCCATCCACTTTAGTTTCATCAGGCCACCAATAAGGACTAATACTCATATAGTCATTTTTATCACCGCTAGGAGGAGTGAACCCTTTATGTGCAACACTAAAAATGCCTACTTGCTTACCAATTTCCGCTTCTTCTATTAATTGCTGATAACTGTGTTGCATAGCTTTTGGCGCATTATCTGACTGTAATAAAGCACGGTTAGCCACCAATGTGGCCTCGTCTAAAAAAACAAAATTTGCAGCCCATGCAGAACTATTGGCAAAAACGCCCATTAAGGCGACTGCACATAAAGATTTTGGGACTTTCATTTGCTACCTCCAACCATTAAGTAATACAAATATAGCACAAAGCAAAAGCAATTCAGTGATTTCGATCATGAAAAATCACAATCCACAATTCAAAAATAAAATATTAAGCCTTAAATAACAGTAACTTAATAGAAATTGTGTTCTAATTCGATAAATACTGCAATGAAATATGACCCGTATCTCACAATTGATATTGTATTATGTTAGTATCATTTTATTAATTTAGTGAGAATTCAGTTAACAGTCCTTACCTTGTTTAGCGGATAGGGTTCCAGTGGACATGATGAATTAAGTCTTATTAATGCTTTTATCGCTAACAAATGAGTAAGCACTTTTTACTAACAAAATTGATAAAAGGTCTAACTGAAGTTAGCCACTGACGCAATGAGTAAGCGGTTGCTATCAGTTTTTTGAACGGCAATTGAGCCATTCATACAAAAAGAGTTATTAACGTTTTTAATAAAGTCAGTCTGATTACATAGTGACTAATTTACACAATGATTAGTTTGCACGGTAATAAAGACTTGTTTTTCAGCATTGCTGCTGAAGTTGGTTCCCATAGATTTACTCTTAGAAAAGGTTATAAAAATGGAGCTAAATACAATCATTGTAGGTATCTATTTTCTATTCTTAATTGCGATAGGATGGATGTTCCGGACATTTACAAGCAATACTAGTGACTATTTCCGTGGGGGCGGAAGTATGTTGTGGTGGATGGTAGGGGCAACTGCCTTTATGACCCAATTCAGCGCATGGACATTTACAGGCGCTGCCGGTAAAGCCTACACAGACGGCTTTAGTGTCGCGATTCTTTTCTTAGCCAATGCCTTTGGTTACTTAATGAATTACGTTTACTTCGCACCTAAATTCCGCCAACTCCGCGTTGTAACGGTAATTGAAGCGATTCGTATGCGATTCGGTAATGCCAATGAACAAGTTTTTACTTGGACAGGCATGCCTAACAGCGTCATCACTGCTGGTATTTGGTTGAATGGTCTGGCAATTATTGCTTCAGGTATCTTCGGCTTTGATATGACCACCACCATTGTACTAACTGGCTTGGTTGTATTAGTCATGTCAGTAACTGGTGGCTCATGGGCGGTCATCGCATCTGACTTTATGCAAATGGTTATCATCATGGCGGTGACAATTACCTGTGCGGTAATGGCTTATGTTCATGGCGGTGGTATCACCAATATTATTGATAACTTCCCGACAGATTCATTTGTCTCTGGCGGTGATTTAAATTACCTAAGTATCTTTGGTGTTTGGGCTGTATTTATCTTCTTAAAGCAGTTCAGTATTACCAACAACATGCTGAATTCGTACCGTTACCTTGCAGCAAAAGATTCTAAAAATGCACGAAAAGCGGCATTACTTGCCTGTATTCTAATGAGTATTGGTCCAGTTATCTGGTTCCTACCAAGCTGGTACTTAGCAGGTTCTGGTGTCGATTTAGCAGCGATATACCCTGAAGCGGGTAGCAAAGCAGCAGACTTCGCATACCTATACTTTGTTCAAGAATATATGCCAGTGGGTATGGTAGGGCTATTGATTGCTGCCATGTTTGCAGCAACCATGTCGTCTATGGATTCGGGTCTTAACCGTAACTCAGGCATTTTTGTTAAAAACTTCTACGAGCCAGTGGTTCGTCCACATGCCAGTGAAAAAGAATTGATGTTAGTGTCTAAACTGACTTCAACCTTCTTTGGTATTGCCATTATCTTAGTATCGTTATTTATTAACTCACTTAAAGGGTTAAGCCTATTTGATACCATGATGTATGTAGGTGCCTTAATCGGCTTCCCAATGACAATTCCAGCATTCTGTGGTTTCTTTATTAAGAAAACACCTGATTGGGCAGCTTGGGGAACGCTCGTTGTGGGTGGTTTTGTTTCTTACATTGTCGGTTTCGTTATTACTGCTGAAATGGTTGAAAACGCACTGGGTCTTGAGCACGCATTAACTGGGCGTGAATGGTCTGACTTAACGGTAGCAATTGGCCTGATGGCCCACGTTGTGTTCACTGCTGGTTTCTTTGTTGCTTCAACTTTATTCTACAAACCTTTGACTGAAGAGCGTCAAAAGAATGTTGATAAGTTCTTCGAAAACTTAGCCACACCGCTAGTATCTGAAGGTAACGCTCAGAAACAATTAGATAACAAGCAACGTCGTATGTTAGGTACCCTAATTGCAGTAGCAGGTATCTTTGTTATGGCAATGTTCCTTCTGCCTAATCCATTCTGGTCTCGCATGATATTCGTATTATGTGGTGCGATTGTGCTCTCTGTTGGCTTACTACTTGTGAATGCGGTTGATAGCAAAATCGAGGATGAAGCAGCAGCAGAAGCTGAAGCGAAATAAGATTAAGCGCATAAGATTAACTCACAGGTAATAAGTAATAAGTGAGTTAATCCAATATAATGCTTAGCCATAAAAAAACGCAGACCTTAGTCTGCGTTTTTTATTGCATGTATTTTGTATGTTTAACAGTAAAACAATTACAACTTATTCATCGATTCGATGATTAATCGACTGTAAATGATCTTGAGACATCTCACGCGCTTTAGCGGCATCCCCAATCATAATCGCTTCATAAATCAATTTATGCTCATTAAAGCAGGTGCCACCTTCTTCAGATGAATGCGCAATAAAGTGCTCAAACATGGTCGTAAGGATATTGCCAAACGGCAGGTAAAAATCATTACCTGTTGAAAAGAAAATAATTCGATGAAATTGAATATCAATTTTAATCCACGCTTCAGTATCCAGCTCCGGAGCTGAGTTTAATTCACTCATTTGTTGGAATACTGACGACAGCTCTTTGCGCTGCTCTACCGTGGCATTTTGAGCTGCTAAAGCACAGGCTTCAGGCTCGATAGCGCGGCGAAAGCCCAAGAACTGATTGCAAAAGTCATTAATATCAGTCAATCCATCCATCCACTCAATTAACTGAGGGTCTAAAAAATTCCAGTTGCTCTTTTCAACAACTCGAGTACCGATTTTAGGACGTGATTGTAGTAAGCCTTTGGATGTCAGCAGTTTTACTGCTTCTCTTAGTGCAGTTCGGCTGATACCAAATTGTTCACACAGCACCATCTCGCTTGGAATAATGCTGCCTTGAGCAAGTTCGCCAGAAAGGATGGCACGGGCGATTTCGCGGGCAACGTGTAAATGCAAGCTACGTTTAGCCCCTGATATTGAATTGAAGCCATTCGACATTTTGTTTTCACAACGCTGATTTTAAGAATTATTGACGTAATATAGCATGATAAATATGAGACTAAAATGCTATCGATTTGCACTTTACGGCTGATTTATAACAAGTTTAATCACAGTTGACCAGCATAAATCATACAAATAAAAGCAAGTTCATTAAGAGATGAAATAGCTAAAGACAATATAGAATATGAAACTAACGCGCTTCAGCCCAAAGTAATTTATTCTTTTTCATAACAATCATAACTTTACAAATTTTAATCAATTGGTAACTTCGGAATGTTAAATAGCACAAGCCAAAAAAACTTGTTATAACTGAATAACTTAGCAAATCTTCATCGATTAGGCTCCCAAACCCAACTAATTTGTACGACAATATAGTGCTATTATCGTCAATTTTATCGATTAAAAAATAATTAAAAAACGCTTTAAAAAATCAATAAAAATACAAATATTATTAATATATGTGAGTTACAACAACTTTTAATACCCCTTGATAACATAAACGGGTTTTCTAAAACCCTCACATATTGTAGTATAATACAACAGAAAAAGATGAGCGTTATAGGTCCATATTTCGGTACAAGGTTAGCCTTTTAGTACCGCGTTACACCAGTAATCTAGATGCTAGGCGTTTTATGCTCACGCTATTGTTACGGTATAAATATGAATTGATATGTTTCAAATTCATCAATACCCCGATCTATAACAACCTTTTAAGCAGTAAATCCATATAGATTTATTGCCGCCAACAAGAAATACCACTTTTATCACTATCTGTGATGGACACTGACATCAATCAACTGCGCTAGGCGCGTTTTTGTTAACCAATGTTCTGAGCATATCGATATTTTTGAACCCGTTTTCATATTTAAAAGGATCGAGAGATCATGTTCATACAAGTAGAAGATTCAAGCAGACGAGTCCATGTGCAAGTCGCTAGACAAATTGCTCGTAAAATACTGTCTGGTGAAATCGAACCTTTGCAAAGGCTTCCTTGTGAAATGGAATTATGTGAAATGTTTGGTGTAAGCCGAACGGCATTACGTGAATCAACGAAGTTATTATCAGCAAAAGGCTTAATTGAGTCACGACCTAAAGTGGGCACCACAGTCAGAGCACGCGCTAACTGGCACTTTTTAGATCCACAATTACTAGACTGGATCCAAGGACTTGAAAATACTGAAGTGTTTTTAAGCAAGTTTTTAGGCTTACGCAAAGCAATTGAACCTGAAGCTTGTGCCCTCGCAGCAACCTTTGCCACTATCGAACAACGTAAACAGCTCTCGGTTTTAATGCAGAACATGATCAAAGCTGCTGAAGAGTTCGATTATGAACAGTGGACGATTAACGATCATTTGTTCCATCAAACGATCTATTTATCGACTGAAAATCAGTTTTATATCCCGTTTGGCAATATATTAACCACCATCTTTAAGCTGTTTATTGACCATTCAGCTGAAGGCGGGCGTTTTTGTATTAATGAGCATAAAGGAATTTATGATGCCATTATGTCAGGTGATGCCGACCAAGCGCGCAGCTACTGTCAGCAATTATTAAAAGATGACAATCAAAGGTTCTCTGAAGTGCCTGCCGCTTAATTACTGACGTTACAAGCTTCGATTGCATAATCGACTCAATCGAAGCTTAAATTCAAGGAAGAATTCATGATGAAACCTTTACTAAATTTAGGTGAACATGCAACTCATTAATCATTATATTCGCAACCAATACGTACGTAACAATATTGCTTTAGCGTGGCCGTTAGCGCTAAACGCATTACTGATGCAGTCAATGTTAATGATTGACACCTTGCTAGTCTCACCACTCGGTGAAATTCCATTAGCCGCCATGGGCATTGCGACAACCATCGTTGCTTTTATCATGGGTATTCAAATGGCGTTGGCGAATGGTTCTCAATTAGTCATGAGCCGCGCAGTAGGTTCGAAAAATTCCCTCGCACTGACAAAATCATGCTGGTCAGGCATGAGCATCAACTTTTCTGTGGCATTGCTTTTTTGGTCGATACTATTACTGTTTGAACAATCAATTGTTGAACTCATCACCAGCGATACGGCCTTGCAAGCTGAGGTGCTTCGCTACTTAAGTGTCGCTAAATATGTGGTGTTATTTAATGCCATCACCCAAGTTTGTATTGCCTTATTTAATAGCTTAGGGAAAACAAAAATCGCCTTCAAAGGCTATTTAATCGAGCTACCAATCAACGCCGCCTTGTCCTATGCCTTTATTTACGGTATCGCAATAAATGGCACTAACATTACCCCTGAACTAGGTGTGGTAGGCGCTGCAGTTGGTAGTTTAGTCGCTATTTTTGTGCGCTTTATTTATCTCGCTTTGTGCGTATCGACCCTTGATAACATCAACCTTAAACTGGCAGTAAACCCGCAAGAAGGGCTCATTAATATGCGTAAGCATTTTATTGAGATTTTCCCTGTGGCCGCCAATGTCACCATGCTCTCTATTGGCGTCAGTGTTTATCAGCTGCTCTACTCACAATTATCGATTAATGCTTATGTTGCCATTACCCTTGTTTTACCTTGGATGCGAGCTGGCGGGCAGTTTATAACGGCTTGGGCCCACTCTTCAGCGATTTCAATAAGCCAAGCAATTGGTTCTAAAAAGCTCCATGATTTAGAAGAAAACGTTAATATCAGCATCAGATTGGCTGTGGCAATATCACTGATTACCATGGTTTCTTTCTTCGTGTTAAGTTTTTGGATTGCAGATATTTATCCAGATATGGCAGACGAAACTTACCAAGCGCTAGCCATCATCGCGCCTATTTATATCATCTTGCCACTCGTGCGAGGTTACAACACAGTTCATGGTCATGTACTCAGAGCCATGGGACACACTACTGCAGTATTTCAAATCAACTTCACTGGGCAGTGGGTAATATCAATTCCCTTATGCGCCCTACTTATTTTGTATTTTGATGCATCAATATTCTGGGCATTTGCGATTCAACCTTTCGAAGAAATTATCAAAGCATTTCCTTTTAGGTTCTTAGCTCGTAAAGCGGTTAAAGAGTTCAGTCACCATGATGCCGAGAAGCTGAGTTATTGATATCAACTCTTAACATTCAGTGACGAGTTTAAGTGTTCAGTAGTTAAGAACAAGCGGATAGTAACTGGTCACTAATTGGCCTTCAATCGTTTCAATAAAAGCTGTAAAGCACATAGAATGTAATACAAACCAAATCCCATGGCATTGCCTATATAAAGTTGTTCTGTGCTATCATTTTAAAGATTCTTTCTAATTTAGTTTACGACAAGCCCTCAATATGAAGAAACCCATCCCTCTTTTAAAGCAACCAAGAATCCATTGACTCTGCTAACTTCGAGCATTTTTATCAACACTTAATTCGAGTTAGAGGTGAGTTATGCAAAAAAAACACTGGTCAAAATTTCAATTACTGCATGAAGTTGTGACTAACGATAATATTATCGTTAAAGGCGAGCACAGCTACTACAGTGACTGCTGGGATAAAGGGTTTGAAGAATCAGTAGTCAGGTATTTACACGGAGACGAAATCAGTCGCCATTGGGAACCTCGCTGGACTATAGATAAACTGTTTATTGGTGATTACGTCTGTATCGGAGCCGAAGTCATTATATTAATGGGAGGCAATCATACACATCGAGCCGATTGGTTCTGCTTATATCCATTTATGGATGTGATTGAGGATGCCTATATTGGCAAAGGGGATACTCATATTGGCGATGGAGCTTGGCTAGGCATGAGAGCCATGGTAATGCCAGGTATCACCATTGGAGAAGGTGCTATCATTGCGGCAAATAGTGTCGTTACAAAAGATGTAGAACCTTATTCCGTCGTCGCAGGCTCACCAGCTAAACGGGTTAAATATCGTTTCGATCCGCAAGTGATTGAAGCATTATTATCATTCAATATTTATGAATGGACGACTGATAAGTTTGCAGCCATGAAACCATTCTTATGTGATTCTAATATCGATAAACTCAAGCAAGCGATTGCTTCATTTGATGCTAAAACTAGCTAATTATTCAGCTGAAAAATGAAAGGCCAACGCTCACTAACACGAATTCTCGTTCTTAGTATGAGCGTTGGCCTTTGTTATTTATTGCGGTTTTTACTCGTATTCTGCAGCGTATGTTTCTTCATATGTGTGAGAGTAAAGCTCAAACAGGTTTCCAAATGGGTCTTCTAAATACACCATTTGCGCAGTGTTATTATCACTTTCTGGGTGGTATCGCATAATGTCCATGCGCACTTTACCGCCCATTTCTTGGGTGCGTTTAATTACCCCATGAAAGTCATCTGTTTGTAGACAGAAATGGAAGATGCCAATGCGAGAAAAGTCTACTTCATGACGCTCTTGACGCTCTTTCATTTCAAACAGTTCAAAGCCGATGCCATCAGAAGTAAGTAAGTGAGCGATGTTAAAGCCTTTAAAGCCTTCACCAAATACCGCAATACACATTCTACCAATGGCAGTTTCACGCTCTTCTGTCACTTTGGTATTGCCCATAACCACTTTCATATCAAGTGCTTTAGTGTAAAACTCTACAGCTTTGTTCATGTCGCCAACCATGATACCTACGTGATTCATTTTCATAACTTACCTCAAATATTGTGTTAATTAGTTCGTGTTCTGTTTCGATGAGGTAATATTAAGCTCACAAAGAAATAAATAAAAATTATTAGATTTTATAATTTTGATAATTTAAATTTATTAAACCATATATCGATTCAAGCAAATTAAAAGACTTACAGATATGGGTGTAACTTACAGCTATAAAAATGGGAAGCTATTGCTTCCCATTTTAGGCTTAAGATTCGTCAGATTTTACTACTTAGCCCTTAATCAATATCTCTTATTACTGAGCTTGTACAAGTGGTAGGATACGAAATCCATCCACTTTTACTTTATCGCTTGGCTGATAATGACGGATACCAATGTTAAACACACCTGAGCCATTGTCCGTAGCAATATTATTTATCGCATCTGCGCCGCAGCCAAAGCTCACAGTATAAGTGCCATCACTGTTAACCTTTGCGGTATTAGAGCTAACATTGGCGACATCGTTAAACATAAATCCAGACTTGTTATATACGGTGATAGACCAAAATGCGCGGTTGTTAGGGTCTGCAAAAGTAGCCTGATGACACGTTTGAGTAGGGAAATTACCTGACACTTCGTAAATGTTATCTTTCGCTTGCGCTCCCCCCCAACCTATCGCTGCACCCACTTCATACTTCTCTTGGGTAAATATCTGGTTTGATTCATCATCAACATCAGTAAACATACCTTGCAGGGCGTCACTACCATCGCGCTGATTAATCATCGGCATTTTAGCTTTAAGCTCATCTTCGACACGTTTGAAAGAGGCTTTATCTACCGTTTCAGAGGTAAACTTATTAGCGCTATTGGCACTAATGCTCATTTGGTCTTGATACATAGCCGCTTCAGCTTCAGTGAAGGTGGCATCAAGTCGCACAACTAAATATAAGTGCTCTCCAATATGAGTTGATAGGTTAAAGGTACCCGCACCGTAATACATTGGTTGAATGCGATGGTCTTCTGTAATCGGCTGCACTGAAATGTATTTACCTTCAGGAAGCTCAGGCATTGTCACTGTTGCCCCTTTTGAAATATCAACGACAGCCATTGAATAGTATGTGTCGCGGTTCATGCGTACCACGGGTTGCTCATTGGTTGGCGTTAGCTGACGCTTATGTAAAAACTTGTTCACTCCAACCAAATCTTGGTTTTTTAGAAGTTGATGAGAAGTCTCATGTGTAGGGTAAGTATCAGGTGTCACTATGCTGCCATCTTCGGCAAAAAAGCCATTCAGGTTTTCTGTAGTTGATGATGCTATTTGCGCTGCAGAAGCAAAGCTAACAGTCGCAATTGCACTGAATAAAATACCGCGAGTAATTGGTGATAGTTTCATGGTGTAGCTCCAGTGAAGTTGTTTAATTAGATGCTGTTTTCAAGCTTGGATGAATAATAGCCAAAAAATGATATCTACAGAAATCATAAAATTTAATACCTGATATACTTATAGGTAATATCTTTAAACGATATGAATTTCACTATTGAAGCCCCGCTTAATAGCGAGTGATGAGCATTGCGGTATCTTTACTCCGACACAGCATTAAGGAAGATAATGAAAACACTGGAACAAGAACTCTCACGAATCGATTTAAACTTATTGGTGTCGTTAAGTGTGTTGATTAAAGAAAGAAATGTGTCACGAGCGGCTGAAAAACTGTACTTATCACAACCTGCAATGAGTCGAATACTGGCACGCCTAAGGGATGTTTTTGATGATCCACTGTTTTATCGAGAATCTAATGGCCTGCAGCCCACCGCTAAAACCTTAGAGCTTGAAGGTCAGTTAGATAGCATCCTATTTTCCATCGACAGCCTAGTTAATAGCTCAAACTTTTCACCAGCATTGTGTGAAAAGACCTTTAAGATCTCAACGCCGCCGTTGATGAGCAAGCTCATGACCCCGCTTATTGTTAAAGCAATAAACGCAGCTGCGCCTAAAGTGACTCTCGAAGAATATCCTTCAGCGATTGATCCCAGTTTATTGCTCAAAGAAGGCTCGGTAGATTTTTCTATCCATGTCACTGATACTGTCATTGCTGATGAATACTACTCTGAAAAGGTCGGTCATACTTATCCAGTAATTTACGGCGCTGCAGATCATCCATTATTGCAAATGCAGAGCGTGAGTATCGATGACTGCCTTAAGTATGCATTTGTCGATTTGTCTTTAGATATCCGCTCTACTGGCGAATATCTTAACACCTTAGATGTTGAGCTCATGACCCAAGGGAAGAGCCGGAATGTGGCCTTGAAATCGGGACAGCTTTCCACCTTAGTGGAATCAATTCACGGAACCGATAGGTTGATGATTGCAGGACATTTACTTGAACAAGATGCAACGGACGAGGCTAACTTTAAAGCGATAAAGTCGTTTAACCACCAGCCTTACATCACCAATATTTATCTGATTGAACACAAAAGAACGCTGAGTAGTCAGCCCCATAAATGGTTTCGAGATTTGATCACACAATCCATTCGCAAAACCTTTGGGATGTCAGATTAATAGTTAGTGATAAAACTACATTTTATCCATAAAAAATGGGAAGCGATTGCTTCCCATTTTAGTCTCTAACTTATTATCTATTTAAGCTGGATCTGCTTATGCAGGCTCTTCACCTGTTGGTTCTACTTGAGCAAATGCGCCTGTCCAAGTGTAGTAGTGCGAGTCAAACTTCACTGTGCGAGTTTCAGCATGTTTAGCTTCTTGTTCGTTTGAAATCGCAAAGTAATAGTCGTTACCTTTAACTGTTTCAATACGGATAACCGTACCAATGTCGTCATGGCCCATTACATTAACTGACTTCACTTCACCACGAGCATTTAGTGATGCTTCGGTAGACTCGTTAAAGTAACCGTGGGTTTCAAGCACCGAGGCAAACACATGGTTTTTACCCGATTGACGCATAATAAATGCAGGCTCGCTGCGCATATTAAAGTCTGGATCATTGGCGCCTGTGCGAGCAAATATCACTTCGCTGTTTTCAACTGCGCTCGTCACTAAGCTGTAGTAACAGCTGTCGTGTAACCAAGTCACTAAAGCACTGGCTTCCACTTTACCGCTACCGACATTCCATAAATGCTCATAACCATTGTCTTCGCCTAATGGGCGTAGCTTGCTTTCAACTTGGTAGTCAAAGTCAGTGCGAATGATTTGGCCAGAGTAATGTACAGGCAAGTCATATTGATGTTCGGCATCGGCTTCAATTAAATAAACATCAATCACTAATGGTTTTTCAAACTCTTCAAGCTCAGCCAATATCACGCTGCGCTGCATAGTAATGCCATCATAGTAATCGCTGATAACGCCACTCATACCTTGCAGTGCTGGGTTATCTGCTACAAAGAAGTGCTTTTGACCAAACTTAGACTCTGCAGTTGCTGTATCAAAGTTGTTTTGCGTTTTCTGATCAACGGTTACCGTATTATGGGCAACTGTTTGCTTACAGTATGACTTGTTTTCTGGAATATAACGGCCGCCAAACTTCGGCTCAACGTTAACCCAGCGACCAAACCCATAATCGTTTAACACTTCATGGCCGCGATTAAACACGCTTAAATGCAAACCATCATAATGACCATGATCTAACGCTGAATGGTACTGATGATCACTACCATGCTGACCAAACCAAATCAGCGCCATGGTGTCGTCGTCTTGCGCATCACGGTGACGTAAAATACTCACGCCGCCCTTCTCGCCTTCTGGCCCATCGGTCACAAACAAGCTACCCCAGTTAAAGGGTTTAATATTGTCTGCATTGGCTACTGCTGTTGATAATGTTTGACCTGAAGAATGAACCCACACATCTTGTTGATGGTTAGCCATACCAAGCAAGGTTTCAGTTTGCTCGTAACGATGGAAACATACTGATGTTGCCATGATTACACCTTCATCATTGATCGAAATCGTTTTCGATGAATCGTTTAATGCAGGTAAAGAACCGTCTGGAAATGCGGTTTTAAATACAGCATAAGATGTGGTTTTAATCACTGAGTCATTGAACTGGTAAATACCGATATCAGGTTGGCGACGCTCAATGGCTTCTGCAAACAAGTAAATTGGGCGCAGTGAAAAACGGTGATAGTAAGGACCTTCCATGTAATAGCCATCAGGCGAAAACAATTGGTCTAATTGCGCTAAGAAGCCGCCACTCACTTTATCTAGCTTCAAGCCATATAAAGCTTTATCCACTGACGCTTGGTCGTTAATGGCATAGCCACAAATACCAACAGCTGCAACCGCCCATAAGCCATGGTTATGCACAATGTCAAAGTCATGGGCATAAGTCACCACAAACATTTCAATCATTTGCTTTAATAAATCGTCTTCGATCAAACGTTTTTGATCGTCACTTAAGGTGTGGTAAATACAGCTATATGCGCAAGAGGCGTAAAGCATCCACATGTTTTCATTTAACGTTTGGTGGAACAACTTACCCGGTGGGTTAGAGTCCTTACTGACATTACTTTCAAGTGTTGGGTACACGGTTGCATATGCAGTTAGCATATCGACAATGTAATCACGGTACTTAGTGTCTTCAGTTATTAAGAACAAACGGCCAGCAAGATCCATATGGATATAGTTTTGCTTATGACGGTTATGCTCATAACCGCCGCCTTCGCCATGGCCCGGCACTTCAATACCAACTTCAGCCATGTAGCTATCGGTTTGTTTAATGTCACGGCTTAAGGCATTACCTAATAATGTTTCTTTGCCTAACTCTTTACGCAGCTCGATGGCTTCATCAAAGCTAATTAATAATGGTTGATAGCTCATCTTACTTCTCCTGCGTTGTAGCTGAGATTGCTGTACTTGAAACAGCATAGAAGCCTGTCCAAGTATAAGTTTGACCGTTAACATCAATATGATGTTCAGTGCTGTTAGTCGCATCCGCTTGGTTGCTTATCATCACTGTCACCACAGTGTTAGCCGTTTCAATTTCGACGACTGAGCCCACTTCGTTGTGACCAATCACCTTAATGCTTTTAACTTGTCCACGCGCATTAACTGACTGCTCAAATTCTTCATTAAAATAGCCATGCGTTTCTAACACTGAGGCGAATAAAGTATTGCCGCCTTTGCTACGAAGCGTGAATGCTGGCTCGCTACGTAAATTGAAGCTTGGGTCGTTAGCACCTGTACGGGTAAAGATAACTTCATCATTATCGTTAGAGCTTGTGCCTAACCAAGTGTAGTAATTGTTATTTTGCAGCCAGCTCACTAATGCAGTGTCATTCACTTTACCGTCTGCTACATGCCATAAATGTTGGTAGCCGTCTTTATTACCTAAAGTATCGAGCTCTTTATGGGTGGTGTAGTCAAAGTTAGTGCGAATAATTTGGCCGTCGTATTGGTGCGAGTAATCGTACTGGTGCTCACCTTCGCCATTTAAGCGGTAAAGGTCTAACAGTAACGGCGCTTCTAACTCTTCGATGTTTAGCATAAACACACTGCGCTGCATGGTGAATCCATCGTAATGGTCATTAGCAAAAGCACTCATTCCTTTAATGCTGTCACTGTCGACTGCGAAAAAGTGAGGAATACCATGCACGCCATCAGCACGGGCTACATCAAAGTAGTTTTGACAGGTTTCATCAATCGTCACTAAGTTATGTGCGATAGTTTGACGAGCATATGATTTGTTTTCATCTAAGTAACGACCGCCAAATTTTGGCTCTACGTTCACCCAGCGTCCAAAGCCATATTCACGTAATACTTCTTGGCCACGGTTAAAGTAAGTAATACCCAAAGTATCGAAGTTACCATGACCCATACCGTGTTGACCGTAGTTCATCACCAGTTGGAATACGTCTTGTTTTTTATCCTGCATACGAATAAAACCTTGTGCGCCACTTTGGCCTTCAGGGCCTTCGTTAAGCTCAACACTTGGCCAGAATGGCATGCCGATTTCACGTTCTTGGCTCGCTTGTTCAAATGCTTGCGATAAGGCTAAACCACATGGATGCATCC
Organism: Shewanella goraebulensis; assembly: GCF_030252245.1. NCBI lineage: Bacteria > Pseudomonadati > Pseudomonadota > Gammaproteobacteria > Alteromonadales > Shewanellaceae > Shewanella > Shewanella goraebulensis. The sequence goes on along the minus strand of NZ_CP126972.1, from coordinate 865,174 downwards.
ATACGGCATCCTGAATTTTTGCCATACCTAATAAGTTGTCGTCCAAGCCGTAGTGTTTGCTGTAAACACTGACTGCGACTTGCACGCCCATATCGGTAATACCCATAGTGCGAGAAGCATCATTCAATGCAGGGAATTCACCATTAGGATAAGCAGTAGATAATAGCGCTTGAACGGTATTGCCAATAACGCCATCTTTGTATTTATAGATATCAACTTCTGGCATGTGACGATGCAAGACTTCAGCAAACACACACGTTGGACGAATGGCATATCGGTGGTAGTACGGGCCTTCCATGTAATAACCCGACGGGGCAAATAACTGTGATATTTGCGCAAGGAAACCGCCAGTATCATCACGGTCTAAACCATAAACAGCGTGCTCTAAATACTCACGTTTACCAATGGCTAAGCCACATATACCCACTGCGGCTACCGCCCATATGCCATGATTATGAATGCGGTCAAAATCATGGGCATATTTAACAGTGAACATATCTAGCATAGGTTCAAAAATTCGCGCTTTAATGCGTTCTTGTTGTGCTTCGCTCATTTGTGAAGCCACACAAGAATAGGCAATACTGGTGTAAAACAACCAGCAATGCTCGTTCAAAATTTGATGGAATAAACGCCCTGTTGGGTTGGTATTTTTTTGAACGTGGAAATCAAATGTCAGGTACTTATCTGCATACTGCTCTAATACAGCAATAACAAAGTCTGCATACTTCTGCTCTTTAGTGATCAGAAATAATCGACTCGCTAAATTCATATAGGTGTAATTTTGCTTATGGCGATTATGCTCATATCCGCCCGCTTCACCATGCCCTGGTATATCAATTGGCAGTTGCATAAATGCATCGACATCTTTCTTGTTAGCCGCAATGGTTTTGCCCATCAGGCTTGAACGACCGACTTCTTTACTTAACAGTGAAATCTCGGCTTCAGTTAGCAATATAGGTTGCGTTGCCATAAGTTTAGTCACCTTTTAACAGTCATGAAATTTAAGAGCTAGACATAAAGTAATACAATATGCGTTATTGTTGTATCTAATCCTATCAAAAAAATGAACTTGATCACATTCGCAACCACTAGCCCAACATTCAAGGTATACAACGTTTTACAGATGAATATCTGACTTTTCAGTCGATAAATAATACTTGATTTAGCTCACACAAATAAAAACATATTGTATTACAAATCAAAAGTAAGCATTATGATAAACAAATATTGATGATAAGCAATGTTTTTAACACCCTTTGGAGCAACAAGATGAACGTATTTTTTAAAGCTGATGAACATCCATGGGAAGTCATTGAAGAAGGGATCAAGAGAAAGATTGTTGGTTTTACCGATGATCTAATGGTTGTTCATGTGTGTTTTGATAAAGGTGCTGTTGGCACTCCCCACACTCATGAAATCCACGATCAAATTGGCTATGTTGTTCAAGGTAAATTTGAAGCACAAATAAACGGCGAAAAACAAATTTTGAATCCTGGCGATGCGTTCATTGCGCGTAAGCACTTTGAACATGGTGCCGTAGCTTTAGAACAAGACAGTGTACTGGTCGATGTATTCTCGCCTTCTAGAGAAGACTTTCTTAAGTAACAGATAATCCTAAATAGGCACTTGAATATGAAAAATCAAAAAATTGCGATAATTGGCGAATGCATGGTTGAGCTAAGGCCATCAGGCGAGATGCTAACGCAAAACTTTGGTGGAGACACATTAAATACCGCACTGTATTTAGCGCGACTAACCCAAGATGCCGATTTAGAGACCTATTATGTTACGGCATTAGGCCATGACCCTTTCAGCAGTTCAATGAAATCAACTTGGCAAGCCGAAGGGATCAATACCGAGCATGTTTTACATGTCGAAGGTAAGCAGCCAGGTTTGTATTACATTGAGACTGATGATAATGGCGAGCGCTCATTCTTTTACTGGCGAAATGAAGCTGCCGCCAAGTATTTATTTGAACAAGCTGACAGTAACCAACTCGCGAAATCACTACTGGAGTTTGATGCCATTTATTTAAGTGGTATTTCAATAGCGATTCTGACCCCAGAAAGCCTTGCCGTATTATTCAATGTATTGAAACAGTTCAAACAAAAAGGCGGCAAAGTCATTTTTGACAATAATTACCGTCCGCAATTATGGCAAGACAAGTCCCAAGCTATAGCAAGCTATAAAACCATGTTGGAATTTACCGATATTGCATGTTTAACCTTTGAGGACGAACAAGCGTTATACGGTGATACCGATATTGAGCAATGTATTTCGCGCACTCAAGCACTTGGTGCCACTGAGATCGTAGTCAAACTTGGTAGTGAACCTTGTTTAGTCATAACCCCAGATGAACGTATCAGCGTAGCAGCCACTTTAGTAGACAAAGTGGTTGATACTACCGCAGCTGGTGATTCTTTTAGCGCAGGTTATCTAGCTAAAAGACTGACGGGCGGCAGCACTGAAGCTGCAGCAAAAGCCGGACATCTACTAGCAGGAACCGTCATTCAGCATGCAGGCGCAATTATTAGCCCGCAAGCTATGCCTAAGTTAGGTCTAAGTTAAGCCTTTTGAATTCAAGTAATAAGTGAGAAGTATTGTGCCAACATTAAATGAAAAGTTATCTCAATTAAAAGTCATTCCAGTTATCGCGATTGAAAAAGCGGATGATGCAATTCCACTAGGTAAAGCATTAGTTGAAAACGGCATGAATTGCGCTGAAGTGACCTACAGAACAGCTTGTGCCTCACAAGCGATTCGTAATATGCGTGAAGCCTTTCCAGATATGTTGATTGGTGCTGGTACTATTCTAACTACTGAACAAGTGGATGATGCTATCGATTCGGGCGTAGATTTTATTGTTAGCCCTGGATTTAATCCAAAAATTGTTCAGTACTGTTTAGATAAAAACATTCCAATTATTCCTGGAGTTAATAACCCAAGCTTAGTTGAGCAAGCTATGGAGATGGGCTTAAAAACAGTTAAGTTCTTCCCAGCTGAACCATCTGGCGGCATTCCAATGCTAAAGGCGTTAACTGCCGTATATCCAGTATCGTTTATGCCAACAGGCGGCGTGAGCTTAGCCAATGTTGATAAGTACCTTGCTATTCCTGCGGTACTGGCTTGTGGTGGCACTTGGATGTTACCGCCAAAAATGATTGCTGATGGTCAATGGGATGAAATTGGTCGCTTAGTTAAAGAAGCAGTGGCTCACGTCGCTTAATCACTGATGATTCAGTGCGATAAACGTTAATGCTGATGTAAAAATTAACAACAAAAAAAAGCTGTTTGATCAGCACTTGCCTTAAATCATCAGTAGGCAACTCAACACTGACCGTTCTTGATGCATGCTCGGACGTCAGTGTTTTTTTGTGCCTGTAATACCAACTCACGATTATTGTTTAAACCCTGATTCAAAAGCGATAAAAAAGCCACCTACAAGCTAGATGGCTTAATACTGAAGCGACTATAGATTCATATCATCAGTCTTCGAGACTGTGGTTTATCCTTATGCTTAGAACTAAGACTATAAATGCTCCTCAGCAAACTCAGCCAAGCGTGAACGAACTACTCCATTAAGATAAATATTAGCGCTACCGTCAAAATCTTTAAAACGCTCAACAATATAAGTGAGTCCTGAGGTTACTGCCGTTAAGTAAGTGGAGTCAATCTGGGATAAATTGCCGCAACAAACTAACTTCGTCCCCTCCCCCATACGCGTAATCATGGTTTTTATTTGAGATGCCGTAAGATTTTGGCATTCATCTAAAATCACCACCGAGTTTTGTATAGAGCGTCCGCGCATAAAGTTTATCGACTTAAACTGCACATTGGCCTTTTCCATGATGTAATTCATGCTGCCTTGAGGGTTTACATCGTTTTTATGTAGTACCTCTAGCGTATCCGTAATCGCGGCTAACCAAGGCGCCATTTTCTCTTCTTCGGTGCCAGGTAAAAAACCTATGGATTCGGCAATTTCAGGGGTATTACGGGTGACAATAACCTTCTCGTATTGCTTTTTCTCAACCACTAACTCAAGTGCTGCAGCCATCGCGATTAAGGTTTTACCACAACCTGCTGGACCTGTGAGAATTACCAAGTCGATTTCAGGGTCAAGTAAGGCATTTAACGCCATACCTTGATAGATATTTTTCGGTTTAATTCCCCAAGCTTGCAAGTGCTCTAAGCGATCACGGCCATAATCAATAATATTAAGGTGTGTTTCAGTGCGACTAGCAACCTTACCGCAAAACTCGGTATCTTCATCAATCAAATACTGGTTTTTGTAAAAAGGCTCGTTACCCACTTCATCAATATTCACTTGGTGAACGGTTTTACCACCAACACGATCGGTTGAGACTTTATCGACATTGCCCCAAAAATCACCGTCGAACTGATAAAAACCTTTGGCAAGAAAACGAATGTCATCAATTAACTGATCGGTGCGATAGTCTTCCACCCTCTCAATACCTGCACCTTTCGCTTTAAGTCGCATATTAATGTCTTTAGTAACGAGTACAACCTGCCTTGGATGATGTAATTTTTGGAGGTGAAGTGCGGTATTAATGATGCGGTTATCGTTGTTATCACCGGGTAAGGTGCCAGTTGTAAAGTCGATTTGATGGTCTGGAAAAATGGATAAGCTGCCTGAAACGTCTAAATGGCCTTCGCGGCTGGGGAGTGAAACACCGTTAAGAATTTGTTCTGGTGAAGTTTTCCCTCCGAGAATATCTTCTAACGCCCTAATGGCGACTCGCGCGTCACGACTAATGTCGTGCTTTCTGTCCTTAATATTGTCTAACTCTTCTAACACTGTCATTGGAATGATTACGTCATGTTCCTTAAACGAATATATCGCTAAAGGTTCATGCAGTAACACATTGGTATCCAGTACAAACAACTTTCTGTCGTTATGTTCCATGGCGCCTCCAGAGTGCTCAATGCATAGGGGTAACTAAGGGATTAATCCAATTTAAACTCCTGATATTAAATACATAATAAACTTACAACGATAGATAATCTCCATCAGTGCACAATTAAACTATGCCAGCAAATTTACTAACTCTCAATAGTTAATCGGATGTATACAGGGTCAGTTTAGGGGGGGAAAGATGTCATTGAGATGACAATAATGTGTCAAATTCAGCTCTAGCTAAATAAAATTGCCCATCATGAATATTTAAATCGCTGCTAGAATTTAAATCTAGTAGCGTTTGTTATAACATACGCGCCCTTTGTATATATCTGTTCCGAATGAGAGTAAAAAATGCCGTTTGCTTTAGGTCAACGTTGGATTAGTGATACCGAGTCAGAACTTGGTTTAGGTACCGTAGTCGCAGTCGAAGGACGCATGGTTACAGTACTGTTTGCTGCCGCTGATGAAAACCGTCTGTTTTCACGCGATGAAGCTCCATTAACTCGTGTTATTTTTAATCCAGGTGACTCAATTGAAAGCCATGAAGGCTGGAAACTTACCGTCAATGAAGTCGAAGAAAAAGATGGTTTAGTGACCTATATCGGCATTCACAGTGAAACAAATGAAAGTGTTCGTTTACGTGAAACCTTGTTGAACCACAATATTCGTTTTAATAAGCCACAAGACCGCTTATTTGCAGGCCAAATTGACCGTTTAGAACGTTTTGGTATTCGCTATCAAAGCCAGCTTTTACGCCATAAATTAGCCACCTCTGATTTACTGGGTCAGCAAGGTCCTCGTGTCGGTTTAATCCCGCACCAGCAGTGGATTGCTCACGAAGTCGGTCGTCGTTATGCTCCACGTGTTTTACTGGCCGATGAAGTTGGTTTGGGTAAAACCATTGAAGCAGGTTTGATTATTCACCAGCAACTACTTACTGGCCGCGCTGAGCGTATTTTAGTGATTGTGCCTGACACATTACGCCATCAGTGGTTGGTCGAAATGCTACGCCGCTTTAACTTAAAGTTTTCAATCTTTGATGAAGACCGCTGTGTTGAAGCTTACGCCGATAATGACAACCCGTTTTATACAGAACAATTAGTCATTTGTTCGCTTGAGCTATTACGTAAAAAACGTCGTTTAGAACAAGCTATCGATGCTGATTGGGACTTAATGGTGGTTGATGAAGCCCATCACCTTGAGTGGAGCGAAACTGCCCCAAGTCGCGCTTATCAAATCGTTGAAGCTTTAAGTGAAGAAGTGCCAGGTGTCTTACTATTAACCGCGACCCCAGATCAGCTCGGCCATCAAAGTCACTTTGCCCGTTTACGTTTACTCGACCCTGATCGTTTCTACGATTACGAAGCATTTCTTGAAGAAGAGAAAAGCTACCAAAGTGTGGCTGAAGCCGCAGAAGCGCTTACCGCCAACACTAAACTAGCTGATAGTGCCATAAATAGCTTAACTGAGCTTCTTAGCGAAAAAGACATTATGCCTAGCATCAATGTAATTCAAGCTGAAGATGTTGCTGATGACGTTAAACAGACCGCTCGCGAAGAGTTATTGCAAGAATTACTCGACCGTCATGGTACGGGCCGTATTTTGTATCGTAATAGCCGCGCATCTGTCAGTGGTTTCCCGCAAAGGTTCTTTAACCCACATCCATTAGCGATGCCGCAGGAGTATGTTACTGCTGAGCGTGTTAATGCCATGATGGGCTCTAAAAAGTCACCTCAAGATCAAGCCAAGCAATCACTGAGTCCTGAAAAGCTATACCAAGCGTTTGAAAGTGACAGTGCCAGTTGGTGGAAGTTTGATCCGCGCGTTGATTGGTTAATCGATTTCTTAAAAGAACATCGCAGCAAAAAAGTGCTGATTATTGCTAGCCAAGCCGAAACAGCTTTAAGCCTTGAAGAAGCTTTGCGTACTCGTGAAGGTATTCAAGCAACCGTATTCCATGAAGGCATGTCCATTATCGAACGTGACAAAGCCGGTGCTTATTTTGCTCAAGAAGAAGGCGGCGCTCAGGCATTAATTTGTTCTGAAATTGGATCTGAAGGTCGTAACTTCCAGTTTGCCAGTCACCTTGTGTTATTCGATTTGCCATTAAACCCAGACTTACTGGAACAACGTATCGGTCGCTTAGACCGTATCGGTCAGCAAAATGATATTCAAATTCACCTGCCTTACTTAAAGGACACGGCGCAAGAGCGTTTAATGAATTGGTATCACCAAGGTCTAAATTCATTCGAACTCACTTGTCCAAGTGGGCATGTGCTTTACTCAGAATTTGCTGATGAGTTAACTGCAGTGCTTAATGATTCTGACCCAGAGTTAATGACACAATTGCTTAATCACACTCAAAGCCGTTACCAAGAGCTTAAACAGGCGATGGAGCAAGGGCGTGATAAGTTACTAGAAATCAATTCTCATGGCGGCGAGCAGTCTAAAAAGTTAGTTGAGCGTTTAGCTGAGCGAGATTCAGATACTCACTTAATCGGCTCTGTTATCCGTTTATGGGACATTATCGGTGTAGATCAAGAAGATCGCGGTGAGAACTCAATCGTTTTACGCCCAAGTGAACACATGCTATTCCCATCTTACCCAGGGTTACCTGAAGATGGTGTGTCAGTGACCTTTGACCGTGAAACCGCGCTTTCTCGTGATGATATTGCTTTTATCTCTCAAGAGCATCCGTTGGTGCAAACTGCATTAGATTTAATCACTGACTCTGAAACTGGCACCACCAGTGTAGCTGTGCTTAAAAACAAAGCATTACCTGCTGGCACCTTGTTCTTAGAACTGATTTATATGGCAGATGTGACAGCCCCTAAATCATCGCAGCTATACCGTTATATGCCGCCAACACCTATTCGCGTGTTATTGGATAAAAATGGTTTAAACCTTGCCGACAAGGTCGACTATGCAAGCTTTGATAAACAACTTAGCGCTGTGAATCGTCATATTGCCAGTAAACTTGTTAACGCATCGCAGCCTATCTTGCATCCGTTGCTTGCCAAAGGTGAAGCACAAGCACAAGCGGCTTTAGCTGAATTAGTGACACAAGCACGTGAAAAAATGACCCTGCAACTCAATGGCGAGTTATCACGTTTAGAAGCACTTAAAGCGGTTAACCCGAACATTCGCGACTCAGAGCTAGATTACATTCGTAATCAAATGGCGGAACTGAATGGCTATATTGATGACAGCCAATACCAGCTAGATGCTATTAGAATGGTATTAGTTAGCCACGTATAATACACTGCTAACACGAAGTAAAAAGCCCTGAACTTCTTATGCAGTACAGGGCTTTTTTGTATTTATCCTACAGGTTTTGTATAAGTTATCGCGATGAGACTAATTCGACTAACAAAGCTAATTCAGCTAACTGAGCTAGCTAAAATCACTAGGCAGCCTTTTCACTCTCAATCCAGCACGTTGATTGTTATCGGCTTACTTATATTGCTGAGCTTAGTATCATTCAATGCCCACAGTTCAGCTTTAATTAGTAATCGTTTAATCAGTACAAGCTTAGTGAGTGCCAGCTTATTATCCGAAAGTATTTTTACCCCAATCAGTAACAGCGAAAAGCAACAAATAACCGTCCAAGATAAAACCATCGAAATATTAGTTAAACCATGGCAAGGTAAAAAACAGCGCGGCGCAGTCGTTGTCGTTGGACCTTCCGACACTCAAGCCAGTGGTCGAGGTTTTGTCCGTTATTTACGGCAAGAGATTCCAGCAAAAGGCTGGGCAAGTATCAGCTTAAAACCCACAGAAGGGTTATATCGTCCCAATTTTGCTACCTCTGTTGATCAAGTAACTAAAGCAGGTGAAAAACAAATTGCATTAGATCCTCACCAAGTGACTCCTAAATACAGTTCTAGTCAGCTTTTAGAATTGAGAAACTTTCAACAAAATATAATGAACGAGTGCTTAGCCGAGCTGGATGATATTGGTGCACAATTCCCAGGAAAACGCATTTTAATCGCAACTGACGATAGTGCAGGAATGGTGGTTAACCTTCTTCACCAAGACAAGCTAGCTAAACCTGATTTGCTGGTAGTGATTAACCCTTACCGAGAATTCGAACAATTAGTTGATGAACAAAGCCGTGACTTGTCCATTGCTATGCAGTTAAAGGAACTCGATATTCCAGTTTTGGATTTACAGTCAGCGAATGCCAACCAAGTGTCAATTTCTGAAGCTAAAGACCGAAAGCAGCAAAATGAAATCAAGTCGAGTCAACTTTACCGTCAATACATTATGCAGTTAGATCTGAATAATCTAGGGGGCTGGGAAGAAGCAATGGAATATATTGAAGGATTTGCCCGTAAAATTGTTGGCCGCTAGTGCAGCCAACATCTCACTTCGGTGGTTTTTACTCTTTTTTATCTTTGCTCAGCATCAGTGACAGTGCAACAAGTACCACAATGATACCCATATACAATAAATCTAACATCGACTCAGGCTTCATCTCAGTAAAGTAAGAAAAAACCTTTATAATCAACATCATCAATATCACTTTACCTAATTTACTTTTTAGGGAGTCGATACTGCTAATCACTAAAATTCGACCACCACTATTAGTGTCATTGGCATTTTTTAAATCACTAATAAATAGCTCGTAAAGGCCAAAAGCAAAAATCAGCATCACCGATCCCAGTAAGAAGGTATCCAATATCTCGACCACCACCATAATGATGTCATTGCGAATTTCATGACTGCCGCTAATGAGATAGTTCCAAAGTAACTCGAGTAAATGGACAACATCTTTTATGCCAACAGCAAAAATAACCAAAGCCCCGACAACACAGGCTACCACTCCAACGGTTACTGAAAGCCGGCTACTCCACAATAACTTCTCAAAAAACCACGCATGTCTCTATCTCATAAAATATATAGGTATTAGCCATGATCTTAGCAAGGAATTATTGCACCAGCATAAATTCTTTAAACTCGCTAAATACTCAAAACATTAAAATATATCTATAGCGATTGAAGTTACCTCAAAATTGTAGTTTAAATCTTAAACCCTGAATCTAGCTACCAGCCTGACTGCCTATTTTGATAAGGTTTGTCAGATTTTTTGATTTCTCTATGCCCAGCAATACTACGATTTTTTCCCACAAGTAAGCGAATTTGGCTCAAAGATTCACGGCTTAATAAACTGCGTAACGTCCCCGACCAGTTATTGTTAATACTCAGCTTTACAGCGGCATTGGTATCAGGCGAACGTTGCATGAGCTTTTCGGCAAATAACAAGGCTTGCTGATGCGGGTTTTCATACACTTCGGTAACCAAACCAAACTCTAAGGCTTTATCGGCACTAATAATATCTGCGGTATACGTCAGCTGTAGCGCCTTATCTTTAGGCATGATTTGCCTTAACCCTGCAAGCCCCGCCATGTCAGGTAATAGTCCCCATTTAGATTCCATTATAGATAACTGCGCATCTTTACTCGCAAATCTAAAGTCTGCACCTAGGGCAATTTGTACCCCGCCGCCATAACAAAAACCTTCGATAACCGCGATAACAGGGATAGGCAATTTTTGCCAACCCAATGATACCCTTTGAGCCAAATTAGCATTACCTGGTAACCACTTAAATAATAATTTCAACGCTGGCATAATCGATTTAGACACACTTTTCACATCCAAACCTGAACTAAAATTACCTTCAGCACCCGATAAAATAACCACTTTTACTGATTTATTCTTATGTAGTTTGTTGATGGTTTTATCTATAGCCTGAAATAATTCAATATTTAATGCATTGTATTTATCAGGCCTATTTAACATGACATGGGCAATGCCATTTTCAACCTTTAACTCAACGAGTTTATTATCCATGGTTCATCCTTTACTGGTCAGTCCAGATTGCAAGTTATCACACATAGGCAATTTGGCGAATAGTTAACCATTATTAAATCCATAAAAAATTTAACCAAATCAAACAACAAAAAACACCAACCCCAAACAGATGTAACCACCACAACATAAAAAACTGCCATAAAAGATACAAAATAACGACAAACGCCAAAAAACTGTCGAATTTTAATGCTAATTGTCAGCAATAAGTTGTAAAATATTGTTTAATAAATGTAGGATGCACTAAAGTGACCATTTCAATAGCTAACTCACTGTTGCTTAATGGAATATGTTCGATTAATAAATTTGTCGACTACACTCAATAATAATAACCCTGTAAAAGGATCATCAGTCTCTATGACTATTCCTATTTTGATATGCGATGACTCAGGATTAGCCAGAAAGCAAATGGCCCGAACCTTGCCCAAAGAATGGGACGTTGATATCAGTTATGCCACCAATGGCGCTGAAGGACTCGAGGTTATTCGAGCAGGTAAAGGCGAGATAGTATTTCTCGACCTTAATATGCCTGTTATGGACGGTTATGAAGTATTAGAAGCCATTCAAAAAGAAGACTTACCCGCGCTGGTCATCGTGGTGTCTGGTGATATTCAAATTAAAGCCCATGAGCGAGTCAAAGCTCTAGGTGCACTCGACTTTATACAAAAGCCTGTTAGTGCAGAATCCATTAGTAATATCCTCGAAGAATACGGCATTCTCACATTAGCGTTGAAAGATGCAAGTAATGACACCCCAATGTTTGAAGTCGATTTACGTGATGCTTGCCAAGAAATAGCCAACGTTGCAATGGGACGAGCCGCAGACTTATTAGCGACTCTATTAGATGTGTTTGTCATGCTGCCTATCCCTAATGTTAACGTCCTCGAAGTGAGTGAGCTCACTATGGCGCTAAAAGCGACCGAAGAAAGCTCAAAAATATCAGCTTTATGCCAAGGCTTTATCGGTGCAGGAGTGGCTGGTGAAGCATTACTGTTATTCCATGATTCAAGCTTTGAAGACATGGCAAAACTAATGGGCCATAAAAACCCAAAAGATGCTAACAATGAAATTGAAGTGTTAATCGACACCGGTAATGTACTTATCGGCGCGTTTCTAAATGGTATTTCTGAGCAACTAGACATGAAGTTTAGCCAAGGGCACCCTGTGGTTTTAGGGCGTCACTGCACAGTTAATGAACTCATTCATGATAACTCTGAAAAATGGCAGCGCACCTTAGCAATGGAGATCAATTACCAAATTGAAAACCATGATGTTCAGTGTGATTTATTACTGCTATTTACTGAAGACTCAATACCAACGCTTAATTTTAAGCTGGGTTACTTACTCGATTAATCACACTTATTAGCGAAAATTCGCAAATAATTAAAATAATAAAAATGTTGGATGTTACTCATGTCTACTGATCAAAATGCAATGAACGAACTTCACTGGCTGATTGATATGGTGCAAACCATAGAAGTTGGGCTGGTCGTATTAGATCGTAATTACAACATCCAACTATGGAACGGGTTCATGGAAAACCACAGTGGTGTGTCGCCTAACACCATTAAGGGTAAAAACCTGTTTGAAACCTTTCCTGATTTACCTAATGAGTGGCTTACCCAAAAAATGGAGTCGGTTTTCTTACTTAGAAACCGCTCATTCATCAGCTGGGAACAACGGCCCAATGTGTTCGAGTTTAAAAACTATCGTCCAATTACTGGCCGTGCAGATCACATGTACCAAAACATCACTTTGCTGCCACTGGCTTCGCTCACTGGCAATATTACACATATCAGCATCATTGTTTATGACGTCACAGATGTCGCCATCAACAAACTCCAACTAAAAGCTGCTAATGAGCAATTAGAAAAGCTCAGCCAAACCGATAGCCTGACTCAACTGTTCAATCGTCGCCACTGGCAAGAGTGCTTTGAGAAAGAGTACGAACGCTTTGCGCGTTATGGGGAAAGCGGCAGCATGATCATGATTGATATCGATAATTTCAAACAAGTTAATGATAAATACGGTCATCCAGCAGGCGATAAAGTGATTCAGAGTATTGCCCACATATTAAAGCAATCATTACGTGAAACCGACTTTGCTGGCCGTTATGGCGGTGAAGAGTTTGCGGTAGTGCTGACCAATACAAACGCTGACGAATCAAAATACTTTACTGAGCGCTTACGTAAAAAAATCGAAGCTTCTCAAGTGGTATACAAGAATCAAATAATTAAGGTGACGATTAGTATTGGGGTCAATGCCTTAACTGAGGACGTCAAAACAAGTTCGAGTTGGTTATCTGGTGCTGACAAGGCCTTGTACCTTTCAAAAGAGAATGGTCGTAACCAAACGTCGATATACAAAGATTAGTGCTAAACAATATGAAATGGCCCTGTGCAGAAATAAAAAGCCCACTCATATGAGTGGGCTTTTTATTATCTTTTTAGATGAGGTGCTAAGAGAGTCGCTTAAAACTCCTCTTCTTCGTCATCAAGGTCTTCTTCATCACCGACAAAGAATGTCCCCCAACCGTCATAATCCACTTTTTGCTTTTGCGCTAAAATCATTAATTGCTCGCAAGCTTTATCTAATAAGTCAGCTTCAAGCGCATGGTTAGCAATCGCATCAAAACAGAAAATAATTGAGCCATCTTCGAGCTCCATTTCTTCGGCATCATTCACTTCAAAACCAAGTTTAAATGCATCAACCGCCGCTTTTTCTAAACGGTCAAAATTAGTCGAAGAAAAGTGATGCTCAATAGTGTATTCGGCATCGGCTTGCGAACCATCATCAAGCAAAGCTTGAATAATTTCACGATTCTCAGCAAACTGCTCTTTTAATAGACCTTCAATAGACATGGAGTAACTCCGTTAACAAAATAATGCGGCTAATCGCTAATTATACGTGATAAATCTACTGAGGTTTAGCCATTAATGCCGATGCTTCTTGATTTAATTCCGCCAAACGTGCTGACATGGCTTCATGCACTTTTGCACAGAGCTTTTTAACATCCGCTTTATCAACATTTTCAGTAGACATTGGTGCCATCATTTCCACAATCACAACACCGTTATTCCAACGATTTAATTTAATGTGATTTTGACAAGAGGCCAGCACAGGAACAATAGATGCCTTGGCAGCAATAGCAGTATGAAAAGCGCCAACTTTAAAAGGTAATAAGCCACGCCCTCTAGAACGTGTTCCTTCAGGGAAAATCCACACTGAAAGTAACTTATTTTTCATTTTTTCAACGGTTTTAGCCATCGTATCAAATGCACTATGGCGATTTTTACGGTCGATTAAAATATTACCCGACAGCCAATATATTTGCCCAAACAGCGGCATCCACGCCAAACTTTTCTTACCTAGGCTCACAGTTGCTTTAGGCACTGCAGATGTATGAGTAAACAAATCAAAGTTGTTTTGATGGTTAGCTAAATATATTTTTGGTTCTTTTTGAGTTTCTTCAGTGGCATGACGGGTGATCACCTTTATGCCTAGAATGGGTGCAACTGAAGAAAAAATACGAGCAATAACATGGACATTATCACGATGCATAGGTCTAACAAGACAAAGAATTATTGCGAAAAAAAACGCCAGTGTTAATAACACTGCAAGAATAATTGAACGAGCAATTAACAGCACAAGCAGACTCCTGCGAAGAAAGTGGCGACAGTATAGCCAGCACAGTTGCTGGACTCAATGGTTTGTTTGATTTCAGTTTACATTTGTAAGCTTAAAATATTATACACTAGCCCAGATAAAAGAATGGTGCGTTAACATTAACGCACCATTAATTCTGTAACCTGGCTGCTCAACACGACACCACTACGCTTTGCAATAAGCCATTAATCAACCGCTTTAGACTGATTAAATGACAAAATTGTCCGCATAGTAATGGCACTGAAAGCTAACGCTGCCACAATGGCCGCACCGCTAGGCAGATCATAACTGGCCGAGAGTATAAGCCCTGCAAGGTATCCAACAAATCCAACCACATAAGCCAGAGCAAGTTGCCCTTTGCCTAAATACTTGTTCAATGCAAGCGCTGGCAATATCAAAGTACTAAAGACTAAATACACACCAACAAGCTCAACTGATAGCGTAATCACTATCGCGAACAAGAAGTAGAACCCAGAACCATCAAGTACTTGTGGTCTAAACACCACAAGTAGCAATATCGCAGCAGACACTATGGCTGGCAACACAAGCTGAGACCAATTAACCCATAATATTTGACCCGACATTAATTGCTTTAATAACTCTGCTCCATGAGGATCATTTGACAGCAGCAGCATAGCTGCCACAGCACTAAGCACATAAAAGCAACCAATGATCGCTTCAAGCTCATCAGCAAAGCGTTTTGAAAGCCAAGCAATAAAGCCAGCTCCCGCTAAAGCGAACAATGCTGGCATCCATACATGCGAGAAAGGTAACTCCTCAATGCTATGATCCATATGCGATACAATCGCGCCTAAAGCCGCCACTTGTGCTATCGCTAAATCGATAAAGATTATTCCGCGCTTGAGCACTTGACGGCCTAATACCACATGCGTAGACAGCACCAGTATCCCCGCAACAAATGCGGGGAACAGTATTAGAAGCAGCTCAAGATCTAGCATAAGCTATTTCACCTCAGTGAGTAACGTAAGCACGCTATCATAGAGGCTAAATAGATCCTTGCTATCATCATTACCGCCCACAGACATCGGTAACATCAACACAGGCAAATCAGTTCTTTCACCAAGCCAATTTGCTCCGCGCTCATCTTGATATGAAGTGTATAATATCGCCATCACATCACCTTCTTGGCTACGGTTAACAAGCTTAGCTAGATGGCTACTGCTAGGCGGGATACCAGGTTTAGGTTCTAAATCAGCAACTTGCTCCATTCCTAGCCAGTTAAACAAGTAACGAAAGCTTGAGTGGTAAGCAATCACTTTCTTACCTTTAAGCCCTGCTGCTTTTTCTTCCCACAGAGGAATCGCTTTTTGCCACTTTTCAGTAAATGCAGCAAGGTTTGCTTGATAGCTCGCCGCCGAATCGGGATCGAGTTGACTCATCTTGGCCGATAACGCACCTGCGACTTGCAAGAGTCTTCGAGGATCAAAATGCAAGTGTGGATTACCTTTAGCGTGCACATCCCCCATTGAGCGATCAACTTGCTCAAGTTGATCGAGTGTTTCAATGTGTTCTGCCGCATAAAACAAACCAGCATCTGTTGAACGCACCTTATTATTCGATGCTTTCATTTGCAGCATCGGCAGCCAACCTACTTCAAGGTCTGCACCAGCACAAACAACAAGGTCTGCTTGACGCATTTTGGCAATCAAGCTTGGTCTAGCTTGTACTTGATGCGGGTCTTGTAGAGCACTCGTCGCCGAATACACTTTCGCATCGGGTGCTAGCTCTTGTGCTAACGCAGCGTACTCAGGCTCACATGCAAACACATTTAATTTTGCATTTGCAGAGCCTGCCAAAAAGGCACTGCATAAAGCACCTATGGCGATAAGTTTCTTAGAATTGATGCGCACCGTGAGCTCCTAATGTCATAACATACTGAAGAGTGACGATGTTATCGTCTTCAAAACCATCAAAGTTGGTACCCTTCTGATTAGTATATTGTAGACGTACTGTTGAGAAGTGACTGTGATGCCACGCTAAACTAAGCTCGGTTTCTTTAAGCTTTTGCGCATCTAAATGATCGCCATGAGCTTCGAATGTATCAACTTCACCGTAACGTAAACCCGCTGACCAATTAGGAGAGAACTGGTAAACACTGCTTAAGTACCAACCTTCATGGTAGTCATTATTACTTTCTTCACCGTGAGCATCATGCTCTTCATGATCATGTTCCTCTTCAAATGAGAAGATATCATTCACACGGAAGTACTCACCGCTCACTGTTAAGTGTTGGTATTTATAGTTACCATTTGGAGCCCATTTGTAGACGAAGTCGGCGATGTAAGTGTTTTCACCCGTGTAGGATGCACTATGAGTATGACCTTCATGATCGTGGTCGTCATCAGTATGTTCTTCGTGCTCATCTTCGCCTTCTACAACACCTTGACCATTTGAGTTACGTAAGTAGCTTAAGCCCACCTGCCATGAACTTGATAAGCCAATATCACCACCAAATTTAGTGAAAGCTGAATAAACACCTACCGTGTCGAAATCGCGCTCGCCATGCTCATCTTCGGCGCGCATCTTGTCACCTTTGAACGCTTCAACACCCATTGTCCAATATAGATCAGTTGGCGCAACATAAGTTAAACGCACACCGTCATCAAAATAATGGCCACCCATAAAGGCACGGTAAGCACCGGGACGGTCTACGAATGCATCTGTGTGTAAATGCTGGTTATTTAAGTAACCCACATCAGATAAGAAACGACCTGCACGAATACCTAAACCAGCTGGTAGACCCATGGTTTGAATAAAGGCTTCTTCAAGTTCAATTTCAGTTTCGCCATCGTGGCTTTCTAATATTGCGGTCACTTTACCGTAAAACATGTCATCTATATTGGCACTGATGGCCAGTTCAGTTTCACCTAAACCAAATCCTTCTTCACGGCCGCCTAAGCCACGATCGCCAGATTGATAAAAACCATCAAGCACAGCACTGATATTAGGGTTAGTTAAACTTGAATCTTCTGCAATCGCATGTGATGAAACGATAGCGCACGCAGCGGCAACCAATGAAAGGCGTTTGTTTAAATAAGACATTTTATCTCCAAAATACAACAAGTATTCGGCTATCCATTTTGATAGTCGAATCAATTGCTCACACGTAAACCAATAAACGGCCGTGTTTAATGAGCATAATAATTATTAAAAATATGTTGATTAGGAGAAAACAGGAGGGGCGCGACTGTGATAAACGACCTGATGTACGCTGTATGAAACAACAATAAACTCAACTGCAGACTCAAAGGTTTGTTTAGCTACTGCAAGTTTGAATTCAGTACTAGGAAGTGTTTTATTTAACTGATGTTGATGAAAGCATAAAGTACAGTGTGTACTTGCCCCTTCATCATGATGGCTTGAGTCATGTGCAGATACCGCAAACGACAAAAGCACCAGCATGGCTGAAAGCCAAACTGCTATTCCTTGTCTTATTCGCGTCGAATTAATCAATGCACACATCTCAATTAGTTTTAAAAATCGTGCTTATATTAAAAAATATTTAAAAAAAAGCAACCAATAGAATGTTACAAATCACTTTTTACAAAAATTTGTGACTTACAATAGCAACTTAAGCCGAACAAGATTATGCTATTTAAGATTAGCTTAAGCTGAAAAAGCTAAAATATTAGCCATATATAGCAACGTATACAGCCTAAATAGAGGATTTAACTATGATGAATTTGCTCAAAGACAACATCGGTATTATTTTAACCATGGTGATCATTGGTGTTGTTGTACTTGGCGGTATTTATTACGTTGAAGCAGCTTTAGAAAACCAAGTACAAGTTGTTGACTAATATTCAATTGATGGGTCTGTTATTTAAGCCCTTTTGATTTAAGCATCTTCCTCAGGTGCTTCTATCACAAGAAGATGATCCATCAAATGCGTTACCCCTGTTAATATCAGCGATAGCATAATCACAGGGGTAATGATATTAGCAAGTCCTGCCACAAAATATCCTGTAATAGCTGCAATCAAAGCCGTATAAAACCCTATCACTTTTAGCACTGTTAATATTCCGTGGCGCCCTAACCATGCCTGACAGTGGTAACACTGTATATGCGCAGAAAACCCTTTACCACGAGTTCCTGTAATTTTAGTCACTGAAATGGGTTTGTGACAATGAGCGCATTGCAAAACAGCCATATTAAATCTACCGAAAAATAAAAAGTGCGTAAGTCTAGCAAATTATCGTCAAACTTCCCGCAATAACTTATCATTAGATTTCTACTATATTGACAGGAAGTTTTACCATGCCAAGAATTCTGTTTATTATTTGCTGTTTTTTCAGTGTAATTAGCTTTTCTGGTGCCAGTTATGCAGCTGAAGTCAGCCCAGCAACCGATAATAAAATTCAACAATTACAACAAAAGATCGATACCGATATTATCTGGCTCAAAACCGCTAAAGGTGAATTAAAAGACGTCAGCGAATATCGTATCCGAAACAAAACCAATTTATTGCGTGAAGAATTGGCGACCCTCGTAAATCAACCTGATCCAGATGTTGGATACCTAGTACCACAGGTAAACAAACAATTGGTGTTTCTTGATAAAGTTGGTCAGTACCTTGACGAAAGAGTCAATGGATTAAAGCTTCAATTAGGCGGTGATAATGATGCGTCAATTATGCAGAAAATCATCAAGCGAGAAGAAGACCGCGATCATTTTCTTGAAGCTGAACTCGAAACCATTAATTGGGGCAAGACCCTTAACATTAATGTCGACAATGCTGAAGCTGCATTGAAAGCAGAAGTACTACTCCGCGCTGATTATTTTGAAAGTTTAGTAACCTATACTCAGGCACAGTTAAAAATTGCCATAGCCGATGCATCTGATGCAGGAGCCGATATTACCGCAGAGCAAAAAAGTGAAGTCAATTTGCTTAAAGATCGCCTAGCCATGCACACAGAAAGCTTAAATGTTGCTGTTAATATGATGGAATCATTAGGCGAAGATACCACTCAGATTAAACAAACCCTATTTAGTGTTTCAGGTGATATCACTCAAGATGTACTTAATTTTGACGTAGCGTCAAGCCTAATTGAAGAATGGATGACTATTGCTAAAAACCAAGCATTAGAGAATGGCGCAGGTATTACGTTTAAAGTGATCATCTTTTTAATCATTTTATTTTTAGCAAGCTTAGTCGCTAAGCTAGTTCGTAAGGTCGTTCGCAAAGCCGTTAATTCATCTAAATTAAATTTCAGTATGCTACTGCAAGATTTCTTTACCTCAATCTCAGGTAACGTTATTTATGTGCTGGGTTTGCTGATTGCGCTATCACAGCTTGGGTTTGAGTTAGCACCATTATTGGCTGGTTTCGGTATTGCTGGTGTAATTATTGGTTTTGCATTGCAAGACACCTTATCAAACTTTGCGTCTGGCATGATGATCTTAGTCTACCGTCCTTTCGATGTCGGCGACTTGATAAATGCTGCGGGTGTCACAGGACGAGTAAGTCACATGAGCTTAGTGTCAACCACAGTTAAAACCTTAGATAATCAACGATTAATTGTTCCAAACAACAAAATTTGGGGTGATACCATTAATAATATCACCGTAGAGCGAGAACGCCGTGTGGATATGACATTTGGGATTGGTTACGGTGATGATATTCCTAAAGCTGAAAAGATTCTTACTGATATTGTTATGGCCCACCCTAAAGTGAAGCAATTCCCTGAGCCGATGATAAAGTTACACCTACTAGGTGAGTCATCAGTTGACTTTATTGTTCGCCCTTGGGCAGACCCAATCGATTATTGGGACGTTTATTGGGACATTACTCGCGAAGTGAAAATGCAGTTTGACGCACAAGGTGTGAGCATTCCATTCCCACAGCGCGATGTACATATTTACCACGAGAAAGCAGCGGACTAGCTCTGTAACTAGTCTTATAAATATTTTGACTACTGCAACAAAAAGCCCGAGTGAATTCACTCGGGCTTTTTAATTAGTTTTATTTAACTCTTGCCAGTTAATCGCTTTCAACTAATCAAGGTAAGTCATGTTACCGAGTAAGTGTGGGCGACGACCTTTGATATCGCGCATTTCAAAGCGCTTACCATTTTCCATACTTTCAAAAGCAAATGTCACTTGCGAAGGCATAAATACCGGCAATTTAAATTCAACCTCGACTTTGAAAGGACGATGACCAATAAATTGCATGAGTGCCGCTAGCGATCGTGCTTTAGACCACATGCCATGAGCCAACACACGTTCAAACCCAAAACGTTTAGACACTACAGGATGTAAGTGGATTAAATTATAATCTCCAGATGCTTTGGCATATTTACGGCCTAAGTCTTCCGGTAATGTCCACGTTTGGACATCTTCCCATGCCATATCAGATGCCCGTGGTGGTCTTGCTCTACGCCCTTTTGACTCGATACGATAAAGGTAAGTTGATAACGCTTCCCAAACGAGTTCATCACCAACATAAATTTTAGAAACAAGTTCGAATTCAAGACCGGCATCTGTCGTTTGACTTGAAGTCAGCTCACAATGCACATCAAACACTTCATCTGCACCAATTGGGCGATATAAGCTGATACTGTTCTTTAAATGGATCATTCCGAGCAGCGGAAAGGTAATCGCTTTATCGGTAAAAATCGTGGCGTGCAATCTAAATGCAAGCACATACAAGAAGGTTGGCGGCAGAATTTTACCGTCAAAATCAAACTCGCACACTTCAGCATACTGGTTGATTTTCTTGCCAGCGACTTCAATCCCTTTAGCCTGTACTTTCACATTCGGCAAAGGTTGTTCATCCCAACCGGGCTTACGGGTCAGTAATATCTTTCGATATAATGACAACAAAGATGGCATCGAAGCTAATTCTATAGCGTAATCGTTACTCAAATGAGTTACCTTTTCTGTAAATAACGGAAAACGCAGTATTTAGCTAACCTAAACACTGCGTTATAAATTGTTTCATTGGTATTATTATACATCTAGATTGGTAACATCAGTCAAAAAATGACTAACATTGCTAATTAATCAAGAATTAAATTCACATTCCTAATACGCATTACACCTCATTTCCCAACAATCAACCACGCTTAGCCCTGATTTTTGTAACAACTCTGGCAGGGCTTGCTGACCAACAACATGGCCAGCACCGACGATCACAAACAGTTTTTGGTAATCGGTTTGGGCTAACATATCCACAATTCGCTGCGTCATAGTATGGTTTCGCTGCCAAAGTAATTTGTCGAGTAACTCATCAGAATCTTCTGCTTGGTGCTCCATAATATCTGCAATGGCTTGATGGTCGCCGCTACGCCACGCCGAAACAAGTTTTAGCATTTCGTCATCGGTTGCATTGATCGCTTCATCCAATAATTGCGCTTGGGTTTTATCTGAAAAAGAAGAAATGAGGTCAAACTGAAATTCCACGCTTTCTAGTTCAAGTAATGGTTTTGCAGGATCCCGAGCTATAAAAGTCACATCGACCCCCGCTTCAGGTGTTAAGCCTAAAGCAGCAAATCGCGATACCCCAATTTGATTTGCTTGTAGCCAAGTAGCTAAAGGCTTTAATCCATCACACATGGTTTGATTCTGGCCACAAAACACTGGATATAAGCGGGCAATATCTGGCTGTTTTGCTTTGGCAAAACCATACTCTTGCAGAAGCTGTTGCACATTAGCTCTAGTCACATCCGCTTCAATCACTAAGGCATCAGACTCCACAAAAGCTTGCTCAATCTGCAGTGGTAAAGGATAAAAATCAGCTTTACCAATATGAATAGAACCTAATAAGTAGACTTCTTTGCCTTGGTAGTTTGCTTTAAAAAATGGTGGTTTATCTGAATCCGCGGCAAAGACACTACCACCAACTAACAATGATAAAACCACCAGTGCGTATACTTTTTTGCTGTAAAACTGCAGCATCATTGCGATTTTTAACGGTATTTGACTTGTTAGTACCATGCCAGCCCCTTATAATTTAGCTTAATATTATGATGTTAAATGAGGCTATCATGCCGTATACCCAAGTTATCCATCAATTAAAAGAAAGTCTACAAACAGGATACCGCCAAGCCATTGATGCCGATAAAAGACTCGATGAGTTGCGTCAAGCTGGCCATGGTAAGTTTGTGGCAATTTTCACAGAAGAACAAGGCTTTAGCCAAAAAAGCAACCGCTTTTTACCCTATGTTCAGGAACTTGCGAATGAGTTAGAAGAGCTACAAGGCCTAACCCATATTCCACCTGAAGCGCTGGAAGCCCACGTGAAAAAAATTGGTGCTTTACTGCAAACCCTGCATTTGTTTAAGCAAAATACTAAATAAGCCAACTAAGCATATTCACGTAACGCAGCCTTCTGGCTGCGTTTTAGTTTTATCGACAGTTTTATCATCTGAAACAAAATACTCCGCACAAATCACTCATACAAAACACTCAAAAACTTTTAGTCGCCCATATTCACACTTGAAGACTTTATTTCACCATGAACACTTTTCAAGTTAATACTTTGATTTTAATAACTTACTCAGCATAGCCGACATAATTCTGTCATTTTTCTGCAATAGACTGACCCAATTACTTTTTGATGGGATTGATAGAATGAGCGTTATAGATCTAGAAAAAGAACTGACTAAGATTATAAATAAGCAATCTATTAAAGCCATTTTTCAGCCTATTTTTAATATTGGCAATCAAAAGGTTCATGGCTTTGAAGCTTTAAGCCGCGGCCCTGAACACAGCACACTTTATTCACCCGTTCCATTATTCAAAACCGCAGAGCATCATGGAAAACTCAGCGAGTTAGAAACCCTTTGTCGCAGCATTTCTATCAATGCTTTTAAAACCAGTAAGCTTAACGGTAAGCTTTTTATCAATATTTCTCCAAAAGCATTACTCGACCCTGAGCATCCAAAAGGCTTAACCTTACAGCTGATAAATCAAATGGGGTTGCGACCAGAAGATGTCGTAATTGAGTTGTCTGAGCAATACCCTGCTGACGATATCGATTTACTCAAAGATTGCTTAAATCATTATCGAAATCAGGGGTTTTTAACTGCAATTGATGACTTAGGCGCTGGCTATTCAGGTTTACGTTTATGGTCAGAATTATCACCGGATTATGTCAAAATTGATCGTCACTTCATTCATCAAATTGATAGCACCGCAGTCAAGCAAGAGTTTGTCCGCTCAATCGTCGAGTTATGCCAAAATTTAACCTGCAAAGTTATTGCCGAAGGCATTGAAACCCCAGCAGAACTGACGATGCTTAAGCAACTCGGTGTCACATATTGCCAAGGCTACTTACTGGGGCGTCCCAATGCAAAACCTAATACCTATATGGATTCAGAATTGGTTTCCATTCCGATGGCTCCGCAAAATCGATACTGCGAAACAGCTGAGAGCTTATGCGTCCCAGCCAATATTGCCACACCAGATACGAAACTAAAGCAACTTAGTGAGCAATTTATTAACCAGCCAGCGTTACAAGCCATTGTTATTGCTGATAACGGACAAGCTCAAGGTATTGTCAGCCGAAATCATATCTTGGAATTATTTAGTACTCCCTACGGCAGAGCACTACATGAAAACCACCCTGCAAATGCGGTAATGGATAAACAAGTACTACAAATTGATGCCTGTGAGCCGTTATCGACTGTCAGCCAGTTACTGACATCAGAGCATTCAACCACTGTAGCGCAGCAATTTATTATTTTGCGCCATGATAAATTGATAGGAATAGGACATACCAAAGACCTATTGCAACGTATTACTGAACACCGAATTAAAGTCGCAAGGCATGCCAATCCCCTCAGCAACCTACCTGGAAACGTGCCAATTCAAGAAGAGTTAAAACGCTTACGAGCCCAGAAAAAATCCTTCTACTTAGCTTACTTCGACTTATGTCATTTTAAACCTTATAACGATATTTACGGTTTTTCACGTGGTGATGAAGTCATAATGGAAGTGGCGAATCTATTAACTCAACATCAGCATGAACGCTGCTTCGTTGGGCATGTGGGCGGGGATGATTTTGTGATGATTTGTACCTGCTTTGAGGCAATAAATCATAGCCAAGCAATTATTGAACAATTTGAGCATAGTAAACGCGCATTTTACAGTGAAGAACATTGGCTAGCACAAACGATACATGCCAAAGATCGACAAGACAATATGGTTGACCATCCACTGATATCCCTTTGTGTTGGCGTTTTATCACCTGAAGTCACTGTGAATACAACGGATCATGAGTTATCAATGCTTAGCGCTGAAGCGAAGAAACAAGCAAAGTTTGCTAAAAATGGCTTTTATGCCTTAAATCATAGCCAACAAAAAACGGCTTAATGAATAAGCCGTTTAGGTGTTGTTGCTACGATGAACTTAATGCTTAATGCTTAATGCTTAACGCTTGAACCATCAAATAGATAAGCCTAAGAGTTAGCTGTTAAAGCTTTGGTTCAACCGTTTTCTTTAACCAGTCTTTTAGCATGTCTGACTCATACTGAAATGGCTTTTGATTTCGCTTTGAGCTAGTTCCATACATAAAGTTCATATCAACTAACTTCTCGTCACCTGCCATAATCACTTTATCACCTTCAGTGATGCTGTAGGTAAAAGTCATTCTTGGCGGATATAAATCCTTCACGATACGAAGCTCGTTAGCCGTTGTTGCGCCAAATGTAGGACGTAAATCCCCCGCTAAATCAACATCCGAAACTTGCATCTCAAGCTTCTGATTCGGTTTAAGAAACTTTTCAGCTTCTTTATTCAAATTTTCAGTGATGGTATCAAAAAAGCGCTGCTGAAAACGCGACTTAACTTCTGTCGCAGTTTTCAAGTCTCGATAATTTTTAGGCTCTTGCCATTCGACTTTAACTACCCCTTCCTCAGTGACTGGATTTGGGACCACTTCTTCGTCTGCAATCGCTACATTACACATTAATGCGCCTGCAATAAGTAGATGTTTAATTTTCATATGTCGTCTCCTGGCTGTATATAACTCAAACCTAATTTATGCCATTAGTATAAAACCCTAACCTGTATATCAGCTTAACGTAAAGTGTTTAGGTTTGCTGTAGGAAATCGCCCCATTTACATGCAAGGTAAACAATTAATGGTTGAAATAACACCAATACCTGTTCAGTTTCTATTCAGCAAGCTTTCGCTAATATACATCCCAAGCAAACGCACAGAGCCAAACAAGGCAGCAGATAAACAAAAATCTGTTAGCGTCACTGCACATTATCGCTCAAGGAATTAGCGCAAATACTAACCTACGTGTACTACTGGAGTAATAATATGAACAACATCGCAACTCAAAAGACTTTTTCTACTGCCGGCATGACTAAAAAACTTTCTTTAGCCGCGACCTTCTTCGTTGCCCTAGTCGTTTCATCTTCAAGTTTCGCTTATCAATTTGATGTTGATGCTCAAGGCGAGCAAGCGATTAAAGAACATCACCAGTTAATGGAGCAACATATGGCTTCAGCAGAGCAAGAATACTCTGCAGAACTGAATCAAGACTTCGACAAGCAAATGAAAACGGCTGAAAGTAAGTTTTTAGACCAGAAATGCGAACAACGTGGAATGGACTTTGATAGCCAATCTGAGGTTTGCGAAGGCTAATCAGATAGAATACAAATACCATAAAAAATGCAGTCACTGATTAAGCAGTGGCTGCATTTTTTATGGGTAAATCATTAAGGCTGACTCATAAGAGATGCTTCATTAAAGATGATTCTTTAGCAATCGTTCACTAAAACGGAAAACGATCACTTAATTTAGGATAGTTTTTTCTCAAATCCTTTTTCTTGGTACTAAACTTTTTACCTTGAGGAGTATGCTGACCAGAAGGAACAAACGGTAATTCATCACCTGTTCTATCTTCATAAAGCTGACCTGCAACTAAATCATAATCTTCAATAAACGGGTAAGCAGAGCCGTCTTTAGTTGGCCACAAAGCTAACTCACCTAAAGTGTCAGGTTCAGCAATGATTTTGTTGTACCACTGCTCACCTAATGACAGTATGAACCCTCTAAACTCAGCAAAGGCATAATCTGAATCACAACCAGTTATGATGTATGCAGCCCCCCAGATTGCCCAACTGTAACTGCGGCGCATCTGTTGACCAAACATTTTATCAAATGCCGCCAATGACTCATCATCAAGCAAAGCCAGTTTCTCTTTTAAGGCATCGTGGCACTCTTGCTCGGATTGTTGTGGTGCACTTCGAGTCACTAGAGACCAAAATTCTGCGTCTGTCATTTTAAT
Organism: Shewanella goraebulensis; assembly: GCF_030252245.1. NCBI lineage: Bacteria > Pseudomonadati > Pseudomonadota > Gammaproteobacteria > Alteromonadales > Shewanellaceae > Shewanella > Shewanella goraebulensis. The sequence goes on along the minus strand of NZ_CP126972.1, from coordinate 838,457 downwards.
TTTCCTAAATTCTTTTCAAACAACTCACAAAACAGAGTCTACTCGCGCTATTCTACACCACATAAAATCTAAAACCTTACAGCCTATATCTAATCGTTATGAATAAACTCAGCACAATCAGCATTAAACCGCCGCGCAGGCTTATCATTTTGATGGCATTTTACGTATTGCTTTCTATTTTAGCGTTACTGCGTTCTTACTCCATCCAAGGTATAGACCTATTTACTATTGGTGTTATTCCTGTCCTTTTTGGGCTAATAAAACGTAGTCACTGGGCGGGAATGGTATTTAAAATTTATCTTGGAATCCAAACCCTTGCCGCATTAGCGTTAACAACCACTGCTGTCATCGCCTATCAAATTACCCCAGAGGATGTAAAAGTTGAATTTAATGGCATCAACATTCCCATTTCAGCAATTGCATTGTCAGTCTTTATCATTCTTGGGTTTCAGTATTGGGTCGCATTAAGTAAAAAAACCAAAGAATACTTGCAGCAAGTTTGTTAGTGGAAAACTGCGCAGATGTGTATTCAGGACCAAGCTTAAGTTAAAATAGGCGTTATAAGACTCAATTCAAATAATAAGAAGTAATAAAAATGAGCCATTTATCACCCAGTGAGTTATCCATTTTGCTGTTAGAACCTTCTGATGTTCAACGTAAAATTATCACAGCCAGATTAAATCAAGAAGGCGTTAATAGCATTCAAACCGCTTCGAGTATTACTGAAGCAAAAGAGATTATCGCCCGCCATACGCCAGATCTCATTGTCAGTGCATTACATTTTGAAGACGGTGAAGCAACCGAACTTTTAAGCTTCATTAAACAGAATAAAGCTTACCAAGATATTCAATTTATGCTGGTTTCTAGCGAATGCCGCCGTGAACAATTAGAGATATTTAGACAATCAGGTGTCGTTGCAATCTTACCCAAACCCTTTGATGCTGATCATCTCGCTACCGCACTGAACTCAACCATTGACTTAATCAGTAATGATGAGCTGGATTTGAGCCATTTTGATGTCCAAGATATTCGTACTTTGGTGGTTGATGATAGCCGCATGGCCCGTAACGTCATTAAACGTACCATTGGTAACTTAGGTATCAGAGTTATCAGTGAAGCAGAAGATGGCGCTCAGGCTATTGAATTAATGCAACAGCAAATGTTCGATTTGGTCATCACCGATTACAATATGCCAAGTGTTGATGGTTTAGCCTTGACACAATACATTCGCAACGAAAGTCAGCAATCACATATTCCCATTTTAATGGTTTCCTCTGAGGCCAATGATACTCATTTAAGCAATGTCTCTAGTGCCGGAGTTAACGCTTTGTGTGATAAGCCTTTTGAACCCAAACTTGTTAAACAACTCTTGTATCAACTGTTAGAGGAATAATATTTAGCTTTAGCTATTTAAGCTGACTGACATAATTGACTAGTCATATACGCCTTTGAAGTAGCTCAATCAGGTAATTTATCCCTAAAATGTCGTTTAAATGCCTTATAGCTACACATTTATCAGATAAAAGGCTTTCAAAGCCCCATGGCTTATGGCATGTTAATCTAGTTTTAAATAAACACATCTATGGAAAGCAGAGAATATCAACATGAACAAAAGTGAATTAATTGCAAAAATTGCAGAAAATGCTGAGTTAACTAAAGCTGAAGCTGGTCGCGCACTAAAGTCTTTTGAAGAAGCTGTTACTGAAGCCATGAAAAGTGGTGACAAAATTTCTATCGTAGGTTTTGGTTCTTTTGAAACCTCAGTTCGTGCAGCACGTACTGGCCGTAACCCACAGACCGGCAAAGAAATTCAAATCGCTGAAGCGACTGTACCAAAATTCAAAGCTGGTAAAACACTAAAAGATAGCGTTAATTAATTTAACAGCTTGAATTATAAAACCTCCTACTTGGAGGTTTTTTTATGCCTCAAACTTAATGCTACCTACTGAATCCTGCTGTAATAACGCACAACAAAAGTGCGCCTCCGCCTCATTTTAATGCAACATTTTTGCTACAAGTCGGTGCAAAACACACCAACCTCATGATATTAATGCATTTTTAAACATGGCACACCATTAGCAACACCTCATACAGATAAAATCAACATTGAACCAAGCTGCCCGATGAGCAAGCAATAGGTGCAATGAATAAGAAAAACTTGAGGGAATGAAAAATGAAAAAATCGTTATATAAAGCTATTGCGCTATCAACAGGTTTATTACTCAGTGGATCAGCATTAGCTGAAGTTACAGGTAATATTGGTGCGACATCTAACTACCTATGGCGTGGTGTGAGCCAAACAGATAATGGCGCTGCAGTTCAAGGTGGCATTGATTATGCTGCAGACTCTGGTTTTTATGTTGGCGGTTGGGCTTCAAATGTCGACTTTGGTGACGGCACCTCATACGAGCTGGATATTTACGCTGGTTACGGTGGCAATATCACAGAAGACTTAAGCTATGACATCAATTATCTTTATTACGCATACCCAGACTCTCCTGGTAGCGTAGATTTTGGTGAAGTGACTGTTGGTCTAGCATGGAAATGGTTAGATGTTTCATACTCTCATACAGTGAATGGCGGAGATGATATCGCTGCTGAACCATTAGATTCAAAAGACATGATGTATGCGCAAGCTAACCTAACCTTCCCATTAACTGAAAAGTTATCACTGGGCGTGCATTACGGTTACTCAGATGGTGATGTCATCACAAGCTGGTTCGGTACAGATAGCTACTCAGAATACAATGTTTCACTCAGTGCAGATACTGATTACGGTACAGTTTCATTTACTGCATCAGATACTGACTTAGACGAAGATGATGCTAAAATTGTACTAGGTTACTCATATAGCTTTGGATTATAAGACTTAATTAACGCTTTCAAAATTATGAAAGCTTGATTTAAGCATGTTAAGCACAAAAAACGCCACTCATTTGAGTGGCGTTTTTAATGACAAAAATAAAAGTTTTCAATTCTACAACTAAGCAAATATTTAAATAGCTGCTACATTCAAATTATGTCGCTAATTTGATGTTTTCGCTTATGTCTATTAGCCAAACTTTATCGTTTTACTAAACATTGACGTTGCTGGCACCAAGTAACCTGTGACACTCAGGGCAGATTTACCTTTCGCTTTTCACACTTGTTTGAGCACTGGCTCAGCATCGTCAGTTAACAATGACATAGAGGGTAGAATGATGGCCAATATTACTGAAACCATTCCCAATGACACTGAAATTGAAGCTATGGTCACGCCTAGAAACAAACGTTCAGCAGAAATAATTGAACGTAAAAGGCAGGTTAAACGACGTCTAGATGATTATTTAGAACAGGCAGAATTACGAAAAAATCTTGATGATGAGTTTTTTTGAATCAATTAACTCACTTATTGCTCGAGATTTTTATAAGTGAGTTAATTAAGCTAGCTGCACTTTTAATCATTACGATTTTAAAAAATAAGCAAGTCCACTGCATTCTAAATAAATAGAACAAGCTGGATAAATCATTTCACCGCAGTCAGTAATAATAAGCGCATTACCGCCTCTTTCTTTCGTTTGAACTTTCAGTTCTTTTTGCAAAGTATTCAAACTAGGCGCACCAAATTCTATTTGTTCGCGGGTGCTGGCGCAAAATGTTGTCACCACTTCACCTAATGGTTCGTTGTCGTGGTTATAAAGTTCGCTCGGTTGATATACCTCAACAGTAGAGGCTACTGCTTGATAGGTAATATATTGATCTGCATTGGTTCTAAATGACACGCCATTGCAACCACTTAGAAGTGCTGTTCCAATAAGTAATCCGCTGAATGTTTGTATCGCTTTTCTATTGAGTTTTATCATTTAATATCCCTTTAAAAGTAAAGGCATACACTCCCCTGTGTATGCCATAACATCAAACTAGCTAGAGGTTAATTAGTTTTCTAAAGCTTGCGCTTTCTGCTTAGCAAAGTACTCACGTGTTAGGGCAAATACCACAGGGCTCAATAATGCGAGCGCAATCAAGTTTGGAATTGCCATCATAGCGTTCAGCGTGTCCGCCAATAACCAGATAAATTCAAGAGAGCTCACTGCGCCAATAGGTACGACGAGAGTCCACACTAATCTAAACGGTTTTACTACCTTGTCACCAAACAAGTACTGCATACATTTTTCACTGTAAAAACTCCAGCCTAGGATAGTGGTAAATGCAAATACAGCCAGAGCGATAGCAACAATATAATTACCCATAGGCAATGCATGGGAAAAGGCAAATGATGTTAATGCCGCGCCATTTTCGCCTGATGTCCAAGCGCCAGAAACGATAATTGCCAAGCCTGTAATAGAACAGACAATGATGGTATCAATGAATGTACCTAGCATTGCAACTAACCCCTGTTTAACAGGTTCATTAGTTTGTGCTGCAGCATGGGCGATAGGCGCACTACCTAAGCCAGCTTCATTTGAAAATACACCACGGGCGACACCAAAACGAATCGCAGCCCAAACAGCCGCACCTGCAAAACCACCTTGAGCAGCAACGGGGTTAAAAGCACTGTGAATAATTAATTGAAATGCAGCCGGAATTTGGTCTGCATAGACCACTAATACCGCTAAGCCTGCCGTGATATAGAATAAAGTCATTAACGGTACTAATTTACCTGCAACATCTGCAATACGCTTAATACCGCCCATTAGTACAGCACCAACTAATACCATTAACACTAAACCTGTGACCCAATTGGGTACACCAAAATTACTGCTCATCGCATCAGCTACAGAGTTAGTTTGCACCGTATTACCAATACCGAAACCAGCAAGTGAACCTAGAACGGCAAATGCTGTACCTAACCAAGCCCACTTACTGCCAAGACCATTTTTTATGTAATACATCGGCCCGCCGACATGATTACCGTTACCGTCTTTTTCACGGAACTTTACCGCTAATACGGCTTCTGCAAACTTAGTTGCCATACCGACTAACGCTGTACACCACATCCAAAATAGTGCGCCTGGGCCACCCAAGAATATGGCTGTTGCCACACCTGCAATATTACCTGTACCAATGGTTGCTGATAGTGAGGTCATTAATGCATTGAAAGGGCTAATTTCGCCTTTTTCATCTTTGCCTGACTCACCGCGTCCTGACCATAACAGCTTAAAACCTGTGCCTAATTTTAGGATTGGCATTAATTTCAATCCAATGGATAAAAATAATCCCACTCCTAAAATCATCACCAACATGGGAACGCCCCATACGATGCCGTTAACCGTGTTTACAAATGCTGTAACCTGTTCCATCTAAAACCTCATAATGAGTTAAGTATTTATTGTTATTTTCATTATTGTTAGTTGTTGTTATCACTTAAGTTTTAATCAGCAACTATGTCCCGTATTTGCATCAAGCAAAAAAGAAGAGAATTCAGATTACCTGCATTACACACAAATTGGAAACACCAACGCGATAATCATCTAAAATTAACTCATTAACTGTATTAAATCAGCAGATTGATTGGATTAAATTATTAAAAAAGGCACTTCTAATATGATAGTGCCTTTTGCAATAGTTTTAATATTGCCGCTTTCAAAGCAGGCTTATTAACAAGGCAAAGCTGTATGGCTTACGAGCAAAGCAGAAGGGGAAAATTATTTATTAAGTATCATCTGCAAGTTATCAGCCCTGCTTGTAAGTCATTACTATAAGGCGGTTTCAAAGTTCATCAACATCTACACCAACACCAACACCAACACCAACACCAACATGATAATCATCGGCTAATTCATTTGGCCGCTAAAGACCCAAGTTACATGCGTTTGTTGCTCGTCTATTGAGTTAATTTTTTATAGCAGTCTTGGCAAACACAGGCTTTGCCTGATAAGTCAGATAATAATTTCGGATCCACTTTTTTTTCAGCTGACTGAGTCAAACACCAGCAACTTTCAATCGATAAACCCGCTGTTACCGCACACTGATTTTGTTTAAAGCATATTGGACAAATTAATGATTCACTCACCTCTTTCAAGTCAACTGCTTTATCATTTGGTTGAAATACCTGTACTGGGGGGACTTGTGCCATTGAGGCTCTCCTCATTTCAAACCCATAGAGTATGAGTTTAGATTGGTTAACTTTACTTAACTGCGCTTAATTATGAGCCCAGAGTATAAAACAAAAAATCGGTGCAAAAGCACCGATTCTTTACTAACAAAAGCTTACTAACAAAAATTTACTAACTAAAAGTTTTCGTTTATTGCGATGCTGGGAATATTGGGTAAGCTTCTACGCCTAAGGTGACACTTGCATCTATTGGGCTTGGCTTGCCATAAAAACCATCATGCTGATGAAAACTGGCTTGAGTTTCAGCGATATGACCTTTAAACCTTGGGTCTTGTGGACGTTCATGAGCATTAACAAACGCTGCGACATCCCAAGCTTGCTGCACCGTTAACTGCATGCTTTTACCCAACGGCATATTTTCATATATAAAATTAGCTGCAGTATTAACTCGGTGCATACCAGCCCCCCAGTTATAACTTTGTGGTCCCCACAATGGTGGTAATGAACTGACTTCAGCCATCTTCAAGCCTTGGCCATCATCACCATGACATGCCTGACAATGGGCTTGATAAACGGTCTCACCGCGCTGTACTGAATAAGCCAATTCAGGCTTAGCTAACTTTGGAAAACCTCGCCCAGGTAACATTGTGAGCGCTTTTTGATCGAGCTTTGAAGTGACCGCATCAGGTAAAGGAAAATCTTCTCTATTACCGCCCTTAAGCAGCTCTCCATCAGTCATTTCAGGTACTGGGCCAGTAATGCCAAACTGATTCATTAATCCACTCATGGCTAACCAATAAGAATAAGCTGAAATGGCCACCAAAGACTCACTGCCAGATTCTGGCGCTTTACCATTCATTGAATAAGTAAAACAGCCTTGAATACGTTCTTCATAAGAGTTTACTTTATCGTTTTTCTTACGATATGCAGGATAAGCCAAATAAGCGCCCCAAAGCGGTGAAGCATTTGCCTTATTACCTGCATTCATATGGCAATTAACACAGTTTAATTCGTTACCCACGTAGGTATCGCGCATTTGCTGACTATTCACAAATAACTGATAACCCTTTCTGACTTTGTCACCAAATTCGCCCTTGGGAATAGTAGATAGTTCACTTGGCGTTAAATATTGTGCATTAGCATCTTTTGCAACAGAAGGAAGTTGCGCTTGTCTATCAGGTAACTCTGTTGCTGATAATCCCAAACTTAGGAACACACCAGCCACTGAAAAGTAATATAGCTTCATAGTATGTCCTTATTTCTGAGCCGAAAAGTATTGGGTTAATGCATCAATTTCTGCAGCGGTGAGCTTTTTAGCAATATTGCCCATCATGTTGTCAGCATCCCCAGTACGGGTGCCTGTTTGCCATGCCAATAATTGATTTTTAAAGTAGGTGGGTTCTTGACCAGCTAATCGGGGGAATTGACCCGCGCCAATACCTGACGGACCATGGCAACTGGTACAAGCAGGAATATCCCGTTGCCAATCACCTTGATATGCCAGTTTCTCGCCAATATCGTCGATAACCACTTTATCACCGCGATATTGCAACTTAATAGCTGTAACAGGTTTTGATGCAAAAAAGTCCGACACTACTTTGATGTTATCGCCTTGGACTGTCATCGCCATAGCCATCATTGTTGGGTTTTGACGTGAACCAGTCTGAAAATGGCTCACTTGCGTGGCAATATACTCGCTGGATAACCCAGCTAGACGAGGCCCTGCAACTCCGAGCCCTTCACCATTGACACCATGACAGCTAAGACAAACTTGTGCAGCTGCTGGCACCTTTTGTAATAACTCTTTGGGTGATTCATCAGGAATAGTAGCCATCGCACTAAAACTCATGACACTGCTTAAAAAGATACTAGCCCAAACGGCAGAATTTACACTCGTCAAACAGTCATCCTTTAAACGATTATTTTTATTCATTTATCAGCCTCTTGTTGAAATCCATCTCCGACTTAATACCACTATAAACAAAAATGACATGCTTAAATAGATTGTTTTTCGTACAGATGTGTTGAGCGTTATATAATCGTTTTATCTCAAGTTTTTAGTCACAAAAAAAGGCTTACTCCTATTAGGAATAAGCCTTTAATAATTAATGTAAAACTGAACTACAGCACGATTTACTCTTGCAGTAAGTCTTTGCAAATCTGCACTAAGTCAGATTGCACCGCCGCTGCCGTCACTTCTCTGCCAGCGCCAGGTCCTCGGATAATCAGCGGATTGCCTTGATAAAATGCACTACGGATAACAAACACATTATCACCAGGAGTTAAGTTGGCATAAGGATGATTGGAATCAACCCATTGAATACCCACTTCAGCATGCATCTTGCCATCCACTTTATCCAGTGATGCTACATAACGCAGTACTTTGTTCTGTTCAGAAGCCGCAGTAAATTGTTGCAACATACTTTGATCTAATTCGCTAATACGGACAAGAAAGTCATCCAGAGATAAATCGGCTAATTCTGCAGGCACTAACGAGTTTAAAACAATATCTTCAAGCTCAATATCAAAGCCAATCTCTCGGGCTAAGATCAGCAACTTGCGCTGCATGTCTCTTCCTGAAAGATCGTCTCGAGGATCGGGCTCTGTTATCCCCAACCCTCGTGCTTCAACCACTAATTCTGAAAACGATTTTTGGCCATCATAATGTTCAAACAACCAACATAAGGTACCAGAGAAAATACCACCTACAGCCTCAATCGCATCACCACTATTACGCAAGTCGTTTAACGCATGCTGAATCGGCAGTCCCGCACCACAACTGGCATTATAACGCCAAAACAAGCGGCGATTACTGAGTTGTTGCTTTAACTCGCGATAAAACGGCAATGGTCCGGAGCCTGCAAGTTTATTGGCACTCACCATATGAATGCCACGAGCAAATAACTCAGGATACTGCAGCGTTAAGCTCGCACTTGCGCTGATATCTAATGCCACTAACTCATCACAATCAAGTTGTTCTAGCTGCTCAAATAAGCTCGGGTAGTCCCACTTTTGGGCTGTGGTATCGAAACTGTCTTGCCAGTTATTAATATCAATACCTTGTGGACAAATTAGCGCTTCTTTTGAACTAAGTAAGCCAACTAACTGCACGGTAGCTTCTAGCTCACGGTTTAGCGCAGTTGATGAGCGCTGGAATAAATCAATCCAGGCCTCACCAATATTACCCACACCTAACAGCAACACTCCAATTCGCATACGCGGGCCTGCGCAGCGGCGATGCACTTTTTGAGTCAGTAAATTAACTTGAGCTTTAGGCACTAATGTCACCAAGCTCAATCCATCTTGATATAACGGCTTAGCGTCACGACTTAGCAGACGAGCAAAACTGCGACGATAGTGCTCAGCGTCAGCGCTAACGAGTGCCACTAGACCTAAATCGTTATTCACACGAATATCACTGATTGCCAACGCTTCAGCATGTAATTCGAGTAAACTATGAACCTGCTTCTGATTTTCAAGCGTAAAGGCTAATTCCACCTTATGGTGGGCAGAAGTCCAGTAGGCTAATGGCGCAATGCCTTCTTGAGCTAATACGGCAATTAAATCTTGAGCTTGAGACAGCTGCTTAATTCGAAACAACACCACTTCATTAAGGTTAGTCACCACTGGCGCACTGGCCGATGAGCTTTGTGGCGCGATTAAAGTAAAGTCTGTGTGTGATGCATAGCTTGAACGTACTGCTAAGCTGACATTGGTATCAAATAATGGTTGTAAAGTGCGGTTATGCAGCACTGGAGAGCCCAGATGAGCAAGACGATCAGCTTCAACAAGTGACATGCTATTTAATAATTTTGCATCACTGATTTTATTGGGATCAGCGTTAAATACCCCTTCAACATCCGTCCAAATCGTCACCCGCTCAATATCCGCTAAGCTCGCAATAAGGGTGGCGCTGTAATCAGAACCATTGCGGCCAAGTAACAAGGTTTCATTGTGCTCATTAGCACAAATAAAGCCGGTTATAACCAAACGCTCATCAGGGTGTGCTTCAAGAAGTGTTTGCACTCTTTGACGGGACTCTTCAATGCGAATATTAGGCACAACACCTTCGTCAGCCACAAGAATCGAGCAGGCATCAACATTGATTGCTGCTACTCCTGACTCACGCAAAAGCGCCGCCATCAACCTTGCTGACCAACGCTCGCCAAAACTCAGTACATGGTTAAGCTGAAATTCGTTTCGCTGCTCTAAAGATAGCAAGCTGATGAGTTGTGATTTATCCGTTGACAAGCGTTCGCGTAAATCCCGAGCTTGCTCATTGGAAAGTAACTGTTCAATAAGGTTTTGCTGATAACTTACCAGCACTTGCAGTTCTTCTTGCCAAAGTTCGCCTGCTTCTCTTAGCGACAATAACTTATACAAAAAGTTAGTACTTTTACCCGCAGCTGACACAACGACTAAATCATCACAATTGCCATGAGTCAGCAAAATATGTGCGACGCGGCGATAGCAATCAGCATCAGCTAAACTTGAACCACCAAACTTATGTAAATGACTGCGGGTCATTTGTAACTCCTTAAACCACTTCAAACTACCACGCAAACTTAGCATGGCGGCAATAAAATCTTACTTGTTCAACTCAAGACTGTTTAACGATTCTCTCGCCTAAAATGCTGCTTCAGCAGCTAACCCAGCTTGAATATCGGTAACCAAATCTTACTTGTTCAACTTAAGACTGTTTAACGACGCTCTCGACTAAAGTTCTGCTACAGCAGCTAACCCAGCTTGAATATCGGTAACCAAATCTTCAGCATCTTCAATACCGACAGATAGTCTCAATAATGTATCTTTAATACCAGCTTCATAGCGGGCTTCTGGCACCATTGCTCTATGGGTCATGGTTGCAGGTACGGCAACTAAGCTTTCCACTCCGCCTAAGCTTTCAGCAACACTGAAAATCGACAAGGCACCTAAAAATGCCACCACTTCAGCTTCGCCACCTTTAAGTTCAAAACTTAACATAGCGCCAAAGCCTTTTTGTTGTTTGGCTGCAATATCGTGACCTGGATGGTCTTTTAAGCCTGGGTAGTAGACTTTCTCAACAACATTACTTGCTTGTAGTACCTCAATCACCCGTTGAGCATTAGTTTGATGCTCACGAATACGCACTGCAAGGGTGCGAATACCGCGTAGGGTTAAGTAACTATCAAAAGCTGAACCGGTCAGGCCTAATGTGTTAGACCACCAATGCAGTAATTCGCCAAGCTCTGCATCTTTAGCAACGACTGCGCCACCAACCACATCGCTGTGACCATTAATGTATTTAGTGGTTGAATGCATCACAATGTCTGCGCCTAGTTCTAATGGCTGCTGTAATATAGGTGAAAGGAACGTGTTATCAACCACTACTAGCGCATCAACCTCATGGCTTGCTGCCACAATTGCTTCAATGTCTACCACTCGTAATAAAGGGTTGGAAGGTGTTTCTAACCAAACCATTTTTGGCTTTTTAGCAATGGCATCAGCCAGTGCTTTTTCGTCTGTTTGATCAACAACGACTAATTTAAATTGACCTTTGCTGGCAAGATTAGTGAACAGTCGGTAACTGCCACCGTAACAATCGTGGGGAACCACAATTAAATCTTCTGGCCCCAATAAACTGGTAACTAAGGTTATCGCCGCCATACCTGTGCATGTCACTACACCAGTCGCACCATGTTCAAGCTTGGCAATTGCCTCACCTAACACGCAACGAGTCGGGTTGCCAGAACGGCTATAGTCAAACTCTCTTGGGTTTGTGTGTCCATCGAACGAGTAATTGGTCGAAAGATAAATCGGCGGGACTACTGCGCCATATTGAGTATCTGATTCGATACCTTGGCGAACGGCAAGTGTAGCAGCACGATGTTTGGTCATAATAAGCTCCTAAAGATTGACACACTAAAATAAAACAGCAAAGAGATGTCTAGATGGCTAAATGTACCTAAGCTAAATCTGATCGTCAACACAAATTAGACGTTTAGACGTCTAAACATAAAGAAATCTATTTGCTTTCGTTATAGAATAGCAGCAATAATTTGACTGTAATAAATAAGCAGTTAAAATCTGCCACGAATCTATCGTATAAAGGTGAGTTAATGACTGAATGGAATGGCGACTATATCAGCCCATATGCCGAACATGGCAAAAAAAATGAACAAGTTAAAAAAATCACGGTATCGATTCCTTTAAAAGTATTAAAAGTATTGACCGATGAGCGTACTCGCCGTCAGGTGAATAACTTGCGTCATGCGACCAACAGTGAGCTTTTATGTGAAGCATTTTTACACGCATACACTGGTCAGCCACTGCCAAATGATGATGACTTATCTAAAGAAGGCCCTGACAGCATCCCTAGTGAAGCAAAAGCATTAATGGATCAAATGGGTATTGAATGGGAAGACTTAGACGACTAAGTTAAGCTGTAACTAAATGAATCTTGAGCTTATGTTCCGATGTAAGCCCCATTAGTTTAGTTCACCCACATCGCCATATTACCCAATGTAATATGGCGATTTCTGAGTCACCTCGTACTCATAGAGAAGTATATGGCATTTATCGATCCGCAAACCTTGATGCTTGCATCGGTTATTATATTTCTTGGCGCATTAACCCAAGGCCTTATCGGCTTTGGTTTAGCGGTTGTTGCAAGTCCCCTGCTTTATATTATTGACCCTCAACTCGTCCCAGTACCAGTTATTGCCTGTGGGTTTTCCATTGCCTTTTTGACCTTGCTACGGGAACGCACTTCGCTACAATTTAATGGTCTGCAATATGCTTTGATTGGGCGTATTCCAGGTGGGTTTCTCGGCGCTGCCTTACTGGTATTTGCCCCGCAATCAGTATTAGGTCTCGCCATTGCCTTTATTGTTGCTTCAGCAGTCATTCTCAGTTTTTACAAAATTACCGCCCCCGTTAATCGTATAACCTTATTTATTGCTGGAGTGCTATCGGGGGTTTTTGGCAATATAGCCGCAATTGGTGGTCCACCATTGGCTATTCTATTAGCTGGAAAAGACGCGCCACAATTTCGCGCAGCATTGTCTATTTTCTTTGTATTCAGTTCGATGATAGCTATGGTGATTCTGGTCATTGTTGGCTTGGTTGAAACCAAACATGTTTGGCTGTCATTAATGCTATTACCATCGGTATTTTTAGGCAGCTACGTGGCAGGAAAACTTAGCAATAAAGTCGACAAACAGAAAACGCGCATGGCAACGCTTGTATTATGTGGATTGAGCGCCTTAGTGTTAACCATAAAATCATTAATCGAACTCTTTGCGAGCTAAAACAATAACCTTTAAATTGAGTAAGCCGCAAAAATTGAATAAATCGTATAGATTAAATGTAAAGCGTAAAGGTTGATTTAGTTGATTTAGTTGATTTAGCGACATTGAAGTAAGCAGAGGTTAATGCAATCACAAAGATGTTACACCAAAACAGATGCTAGAAAATGGCTAGAAATGATAAGAGGTTTGAAGCACAGCGCCTATGGCATCATCTTCGCCATAGCTACCACTCATATCAAGCTTAAAAGCCTGACCAATGGCAAAACCAGTACCAAAAGAGTAAATATCAACATTATTATCTTTTAGGTCATGACGATACCCCATACGCAAAGACAACCAATTTGTTGCTTTTACTTCACCGCCAACTCGCCAATATTGCACCGCATCAAGTTCTTTAAAACGAGTCTGGTCTACCAAATCAATATCTGTGGTTAGGGTCACTGACGCCCAATCATATGCGGCTCCAGCTGTTATAAGCGGCTCAACTTGATAATGAAATTCACGCCCTTGTGACTCAACTGTTTTAACGGATTTACTGAATACATTTCGCGCAGATAACCCAACGGTCAAAGCATCCATTGGCTCAAAAGCGACACCAATGTCGAGATTAAATAAATTCTCATCATTGCGATATTTATCATCGTCAAAATCATCGGCATCAAAGTTATTGGCATTGACAGAGTAGTGGTACGTATCTATACGCTGAAACTTAGGTGAAATCCCCACTCTTACTGGCATATTTACGATCGATAATGGGAAACTTAATGCCACGCCAAAGTCAGTGACTCCACCCGCCAGCACCACGCCTTGAGAGTCTAAGTCAGTGATTTCCGTTGGCGGATTAAGCGGGTCAAGTGTACTCAAGGTATCTATATCTGATTGAGCAATATCCGCAACCCCAACAGCATCTAGGTAGCTTTTATAAAACACCGCCATAGGCAGATACTCATTAGGGATAACAAAAGCTGCGCCAATGCCAGCAGATACATTGGCGGTATTGCCTTTTAGTGACTCCAAATCAACAACTAAGTCATCTCGAAAGGTTTCAACGTCACTGGAATCACCGCTATTAATTGCAGCTTCAAGACCATCATAAGAGTCTTGCAGCGAATCAAATTTATCAATCATATTATCGCTATCAGCACCTTCGGCGCCAACGGCTGGCAGCAATAAAGAAAACGCTTGCGTCTTCTTTATTTCTTCATTGGTATAGGTGGCATGCGGAGTAAGAATGGCCAATAAAGCAGGGTTAATAAAACTTGCGCCAACCCGGTTAGATGCAGCAACACCAGTACCACCCATACTGTCGCTGCGAGCTTCAAAATAAAGCCCGCTAGCTTGCACATTACTGGCAAGCATGAACAAACAGAAAGGTAGCGCTAGCCTTTTTAGCATCCATCATTTCCCTATTTTTATTGTTATATAAAGATAGTAGAAATATTAAAAAATGTGATGTTAATCACTTAGCAGCAAACCAGTAAAACAGAGTCTTTTGTCTGTCTCTAAAAAGATCTATCTATAAATCAGGCAGATAAGTTTTAAATTTTTCATGGGTAAATTGTATAAATTTTTTTAAACGTTCAGGTTGAAATTTATCTTTATGATAAAGCACATAAAACGGCGTATCTGGTATGTGCCAATCACTAAATACCTCGACTAATTCATTGGTTCGAATTTCTTCAGAGCAATACAAATACGGCAACCTAACTATGCCGTTACCCGCTAACGCACTGATTTTCATCGCGCGGCCATTTTTACATCTAAAGCTACCTTTAATCGCTACTTCTACGCCGTCTTTGTTTGAGCTTAGTTGCTCAAAACGCCAGTGATTTATTGAACCTACGATACAAGCATGCTTATTGAGTTGGTTCGGGTGTGTCGGCTGTCCATATTTTCCAAGATATGCAGGTGATGCTAAGGTGCAGTTTTTTATATCCATCAACTTTCTGGCAATAAGGCCCGAGTCTGCCAATTCGCCCATTCTAAACACCGCATCAAAATGATCTTCAATCAAATCCACTCGTTGACTGCTAAAATCCAAGTCGATAGTGATATCAGGGTAGAGTTGGATAAAGTCATTGACCAACTTCACGATAATTTCTTCGCCTAAAATCCCTCCCACACAATTAATATAAATATTGCCTTTAAGACGTTCCGCACTATCTACTGTGGTAGCCACAGCTTGCTCAATTTGATGTAACGCTTGCTGGCATTGTTGTAAAAATAGCTCGCCCTGATCTGTCAATCGTTGCGTTCTGGTGGTGCGAATAATCAGACTGACACCTAGAAATGTTTCTAAACTCAATAATTGTTTAGATAAGTGCGAGCGTGAACAGCCCAATACTTCTGCAGCTTGAGTAAAGTTACCTTGCTCTGCAATCACCACAAAAGCACGGATATCTACTAAATTTATTTCTGTATTCATTTAACACTCAATATCCATTTGCAGGTAAGACGGTAACAGTTCTGCTGTATCCATCGTCTATATACGTCAATGACTCACCGCTAACGCTGGCGCATTAGAAGCCATATGTAAACAATTATGTTCTTTATTGATTATATATCAACAATAAAAAGCTCACTATAATTCTCGCAACTTACAAACAGAGGTCGACATAATGAAACAACTTATCGTAATTACAGGCGCATCTTCAGGTATTGGTGCAGCAATGGCTAAAGCATTTAGTGCAAAAGGCCACCCTCTATTATTGCTGGCTCGTCGCATTGAACCAATGCAGGCGCTACAACTAGAAAACAGCTTATCAATCAGTGTTGATGTGACTGACGCTACAGCAATGAAGCAAGCTATTGCCACTGCAGAAGAAAAATTTGGACCAGTGGGCTGCTTAATTAACAATGCTGGTGTGATGTTACTAGGCCAAGCTGATGTTCAAGAACCTGCTGAATGGAGCCAAATGCTCAACGTCAATGTGATGGGCGTTTTGAATGGTATTCACTGTGTACTTGCTGATATGAAAGCCCGCAAAACAGGTACCATTATCAATGTAAGCTCTATTGCAGGTCGTAAAACGTTCCCGAATCACGCAGCATACTGTGCGACAAAATTTGCAGTACACGCACTAACTGAGAACATTCGCGAAGAAGTCGCAATGGATGATGTACGTATGGTCACTATCGCTCCTGGTGCAGTTGAAACAGAGCTATTGAGCCATACCACCAACCAAGACATTAAAGATGGTTACGCAGACTGGAAAGAAGTAATGGGCGGTGTATTAGCTGCTGAACATATTGCTGAGACAGCTGTATTTGCTTACGAAATGCCACAAAATGTTTGTGTTCGTGAAATCGTTTTAGCTCCAACTCGTCAGCAACCATAAGAGCTTACCGACAACATCAATAGACACATTAATCAATGTGCACTGTAACTAAAACAGTGCACACTTTCTGCTGCATCCTTCCCCACATTTACTTTTATGCAACCACCAAGTATCACTTTAGAGATAGTTAAATATTAAAAGTGTGATCTAAAACCTGCCTTCAAAAGCGATAGCAAGCATTAAACAATACTCCCCCCTCTTAATAAAAAAGAAAATACCCTTTATTTATCAACAACAAAAACACACAGACCTCAATACATTAGATTTTTATCAATGATATTTTTATCAATTAGATTTTTATGATTTACTTGATCAAACTCAACAATTCCTTTTTTGACAACTGTTAAATTTAATAACAAGCCAGATACATAAATATCTAAGCCCATTAACTCAGTACAAAGTAAGACAAAGGAAATGATGATGAAAAAAATAAATAAAATACTCGTATGTGTCACCCTCGCTTTATGTTTTGGATCACAAGTTCAAGCTGCTGATGGAGGTAATCCTAAAAAAGGCAAACACCTCTATAAAAAAGAGTGCAAGGCTTGTCATGGCGTAGGCGATGAAGGTGGAGAGATAACCCCAATGAGCAAGACTATGAGCCAATGGGACCGTTTTTTTAAGCGTAATAAACACAAAGCAAAAGCTGAAGTATTCAATGCCTTGGATGAACAAGAACTATTAGATATCCAACAGTTCCTATATGACCATGCAGCGGATTCAGACCAACCACAAACCTGTGGTTAGGTAACCCAGTTAGACTGTAAAACACTTCTAATTCAATAAATTAATGAAAAAATGGGAATTATCTCAGGGCTTCATGCTGCCTAAATTTAGCAAAACTGAGGATTTCCAACATCAATCGAAGGCAGTTTATGTAAGAGCTGCTCATTCGAAAGGAGAGATGTTATGCGTACTCTAATTTCACTATTAGTTGCTAATGCTTTGATGTTATCAGCAAGCGCTTATGCTAATGATGTTGATATACAAAGAGATAGTCTTAATAAAACCGATGCACAAAAAATAGCAGAGCTTAAACAACAGCTTGTCGATATCAATGATGAACTTGATGATATCAACAACCGAGTCGATAAAAATGAGCGTCACACAGCATTAGATAGAATAGAAATCACTGGCGACTTTAGAACTAAAGTTCATTCACTTCACTACCAAGATGTCACTTGGAACCCTGCTATTAATGTCGACTTTAACGATTTTGGTGCCAAGGCGATGGCAGGCGAGTTTGGAATGCCCGATGATGCTAACTCACCATTGGCAAAAATGATGGCGGCTAACCCCAACTTAGCGACAGCTTTTCAAAATGGACAACTTCAAGGCAACATGCCTTACGTATTGTCGCCCAAGTCCGTACAAGATATTGATAACGACCTATATTACACCACTCGTTTAAGACTGAACCTTAAAGCCAAAGTATGGGACAACGTCAGCTTTGCTGGTCGTCTGAGTATGTTTAAGAACTGGGGAGATTCAACGGGAGTACAAGTGTTTGACTCTTGGCGGTCGTTTACTATGGATGGCACCAATAGCGGCAACCCAAGCGGCGACTGGCTAAGAGTTGAACGCGCCTATTTTGATTGGAAAAATATTAATGGTTCACCACTGTATTTATCCATAGGACGTCGACCTTCAACTTATGGCCCACCAACCCAGTACCGGGAAAATGAAAAACGCGGCGGCACACCTTCTGGTCATTTAGTTAACTTTAATTTTGATGGCGCCACTATGGGTTATCACCTAAGTGATATCACTGGTGTTGAAGGCCAAGTGGTTCGCTTTTGTTACGGTCAAGGATTCGAATCCCAATGGGGAAATGGCGAAATGTTTGGCGATATCGTCACTAAAGACACTCACTTAGGTGGCTTTAATATTGATGTTGTTAACGACGGTAAAAACTTCCTTCAACTTACCTTGTTTGGCGCAAAAGATGTCAATGATGGCTTTAAAGGCACTATGGCTTTTCCAACTCAATTGGCTGAAATATTTGCTCCAACCATGTATCAAGACATGCAAAAGTTTGAGGACTTCAACTTCGTCACTCGAGTGCAGCCTAGCGATGTCATTGGCGATATGTTCTTAGGTGGTATTGGCTTTGCTCGCGAAGAAGATAATGACGTGAAGTGGTTCGTATCTGGAGGATGGACCCGCGCCGATGGTAATGGCAATGCAGGTATGTTTGGCGGCATGCTAACTGATGCTGTTTTTGAAGCTCAATTAAATGCAGATTCTAGTGAAATTATCATGATGCCTTCAGCAGCTGAAGAAAATGATGCCAAAGACGGCTACGGAATTTATGTCGGCGTACAAATCCCAGCACCTTACGGTAAAGTTGGCCTTGAATATAACTATGGTTCTGAATATTGGACTCCTTTCACCCAAGCTCAAGATGATCCTATTGGCAGTAAACTGGCTACCAGAGGACATGTGGCTGAAGCCTATTACATGTTTGATATCAATCCGAGAATGTTTATTAAACTCGCAGGGCTCTATTACGACTTTGAATATACAGGCAGCGGCACGCCTGTTGGCAAACCACAAAAAGTGGATGATGTTGTTGCAGGCACAGCCTACTCAATGCTGCCAGTCGTCGATACCGCTTACGACGTTAATGCATCTCTTACTATTAATTTCTAATGCTAATAACTTCCCTCAGCGATCGCTGAGGGTTGGAGTCCTATATGAAAACACTCTTAATCAGCTTAATTTCAGGTGGATTATGTTGCTTTAGCTTATTTGCCAGTGCAGCTAATCCACATAAAGACTATATAGAAGGGCCTTTTACTCAAGGCAGTGAAGTCACAAGTCAATGTATCGAATGTCATGAAGATCATGCTAAAGACGTGATGAAATCTTCTCATTGGACATGGGAGCTTGAGCAACAACTGCCAGGGCGCACCGTCAAACGTGGCAAAAAAAATGCCATTAATAACTTTTGTATCGCCGTCTCAGGCAATGAGCCTCGATGTACTAGTTGTCATGCTGGTTACGGCTGGAAAGATGACAGCTTTGATTTCAATGACATGACCAAAGTAGACTGTTTAATTTGTCACGACACAACAGGCACTTATGTTAAAGATCCTGCAGGTGCAGGCGAAGTGCTCGCCAAAGTTAATCTTGAACGAGTGGCCCAAAATGTCGGTGCCCCAGTTCGAGATAATTGCGGTAGTTGTCACTTCTATGGCGGCGGTGGCGATGGGGTTAAACATGGCGATTTAGACTCTTCTATGTCTTACCCTGATAAAGTCACTGATGTGCATATGGATACTGATGGAAATGACTTCCAATGCCAAACTTGTCATACAACAGAGAGTCATCAAATCACAGGTAATGCTATGGGAGTATCACCAGGAGGCATGAGTGATATTGGTTGTGAAAATTGCCATGAAGCCGCTCCACATGACAATAAACGACTCAATAGCCATACCAGCAGCATCGCATGTCAAACCTGTCATATTCCTGAATTTGCTAAAAATGAACCCACCAAAATGAGCTGGGATTGGTCAACGGCAGGACAAGATATTGAGCAAACCAAAGATGAGTTCGGCAAACATACCTACATGAAAAAGAAAGGTAACTTTGTTTGGGCTAAAAATGTTCAACCTCAATATGCTTGGTATAACGGTAAGGCTGATGCCTATATGACTGGCGATAAAATGGACCCCAAAGTGGTCACTAAATTGACTTACCCTCTCGGTGATATCAATGATAAAAAAGCCAAGATATATCCATTTAAAGTGCATACTGGTAAGCAAATTTATGACAGCAAACAAAACATTCTCATCACAGCTAAAGTCTTTGGTAAAGGCGGTTATTGGAAAACATTTGATTGGAATAAAGCCGCTAAACTTGGCATGCAGGCCAATCAAGCGATGCTAGATAAAGGCATAAAATACAGTGGCGAATATGGTTTTGCTGAGACTGAAATGTGGTGGCGTATCAATCATATGGTTGCCCCAACAGAGCAGGCTTTAAACTGTAATGATTGTCACAATAAAGGCACTCGTATGAATTGGAAAGCATTAGGCTATGAAGGCGATCCAATGAAAAATAAGTCGATAAAGAAACATGCAACGACAGACTAACCAACCCGATTTAAGGTAAAAGAAGGTCTAAACTTGAAAACTGCCCAATGCAAAGAGGGCAGTTTTTTATATATAGTGCTACAAGCACTCCTTTCCATTGCCCCTTCCACCTTTATCTCAATCTATATCTCTATAAATCGATCAACAAACATAATTGTTCTCAATCAAACACGCCCTTTCCCGACATTCAACTTTCAAACTAGAACTAGCGTTAATTGTTGAATTAATGACCTTTAGCATTTAACTTAGATGTAATTCACCCAAAGTGAGCTACGCTTTATGGATAACAATCAGTGTTTAAAAGGAAGTTGAATAAATGCGGGAAAACTTCAGTTTACTTTCCAAAAATAAAGCCTTTCCAGAGCTTTTTTTATCGTCGACATTTATTAATTTATTGTCGCTTGCCTTGCCTTTTACCATGCTGCAAATTTATGACCGAATTTTACCTAACCAAGGTTATGGAACTGCAACTATTTTAGTATCTGGTGTCGCCATCGCTATTTTGCTTGAATTGCTGCTTAGGTATGGCAGAAGCTGGATCCTTGCAGCATCTGCAGCCAACTTCGAATTAAACACTACCAAAGATGTGGTTAATAAATTAATGCTAGCTGATTACCACCATGTCGAAGCAATGGGGACAGGTAAAATAGCCAATGGATTGGCCAGCATTGCGAATATGAGGGAACTCTATTCAGGACAAGCCATTGTAGCTTTGATGGACTTTCCTTTTGTACTGATTTTTCTTGCTTTAGTGGCCTATATTGGTGGTCCACTGGTGTTTATTCCAATTGCAGTATGGTTAGTTGTCGGCGCATTAGTCTATTTTATTGGGAAAAAACTTGCAGTTGCGACTCATGCACTGGCACTGTCTGATGCCGAGCGAACTAGAATGCTGATACTGGTTTTATCTGGTTTAACAACCGCGAAAGCCTTATCACTTGAAGATCGTTTATCGGGCATTTATAACAATATCAATTACCAGCGTCTTGATAAGCAGCAGCAAGTCGATTGGCTATCGGCAAAATTACAAGAAGTGATTCAAGGGGCATCCCAAGGTACGACTCTCATTTTAGTCATGCTGGGTTGTCTCGAAGTATTAAATGGCTCACTAACAACAGGTGGACTTGCCGCTTGTTCAATTTTGGCAGGCCGCGCCGTTGCACCATTAAGTGCAATTATCAGCCTGCGTTCAAGATTAGTCAGCGCTAAAACTGCAATGTCCCATGTTAACGACCTTACCCAAGTTCCAGCTGAGTCGTTTAAAGCCACAAAGATTTATCACCAAAAGCTCCCTTTAGGCCCAATTACATTTGAGAATGTCACTAGTAATAATCTTGGCACAACCATCAATAATTTCACTCAATCCATCCAACCCAATAGCTTAGTCAATTTACAGTCTAATCCTTTAAGCCACGCAAGCCATGTGCTCAGCATTATTGCAGGGTTCCAGAAAGTATCTTCAGGCCAAGTCTGCATTGATGATATTGCAATTGAAGAACACGATGACAAGGAATTCAGACAATCAATAACCTATGTTGCCCCCTGGCCTACACTCTTTGCCGGCAGCTTATTAGAAAACATGACCATGTTTAGAGCTGAATACGAACCTCAAGCAATGGCTATTGCCGATGCATTAGGGCTGACCAGTAAAATTGCCGAACTCCCCAATGGTTATCAAACCCTGGTCGGTGACAGTGATAGTCAAATGCTCAATAAGGGGGCAATCAAAATCATTGCGATTGTTCGGGCTGTTGTGCAATCACCTTCAATATTATTGCTAGACGAACCTATGATATCGCTAGATGCTGATGCCCAAAGTCGATTACTTAATTTGCTCGAAAAACTAAAACAGCAAATGACCATTATCACTGCATCTCACTTCCTCGAACTGGCAAATATTAGTGATAGTAATATTGAAATCATGGGCCATGCACACAATGCCCCCGACACAAAAAATGAACTTAAATCGAATCAAGAGGTGAACTCATGAGCACTTCTGATGTAGAACTTAAACCACTTATTGTTGAGCTGTTTAAGCAATTAGGTCTTTATACTCAGGCCAGTAATATTTCCAGCGATAACAATACCATTCAACTTAATACCCTTGGGTTATCACGCTTACTTAAAAAGCATCAAATTGATTTCACTGTCACCAATAATTCAGCCAAGCATCTTCATCTCTCGATTCACCCATTCTTGGTCATTCCACAAGATAAGGCTGGCTTTATTGTTAGAAGACAAGCGAACGTTTTCGAGAAATTTCAAGATAACCAATGGCAGCGATTCGATCTAACGCAAATAGATGACTCTGCATATATATTCTTAATCGAGTCATTGCCGACAACGAAGAAAAATGTTCAAGCTTTCGCAGCACATATGAGTAAGCGAACGAAGTGGTATCGTCCTGTATTTTGGTTAAGTTTATTGGCAAGTTTAACTGGATTAGCCGTACCTCTTTTCACAATGGCAGTATATGACCGTGTCATTGGAGGGCAAACTCCTGCCATTTTACCCAGTATTGCCTTGGGTGGATTATTAGCCGTAGGCATACTCGTTAGTACTCGACTTGCTCGCGCACAAATATTAGCAACCACCAGTAATCGATTTGCCAGAGACCTATCAGAAATTACCTTTTATCGACTACTGCATATGCCGCTCATGGTGTTATCTAGAGTGGGTATATCCAACCATATTGCCCGCATGCGAAATGCGGAAAAAGTCAGAATGCTGTTATCAGGCCCGGGTGGTGGTGGATTGGTCGACCTACCTTTCACCCTCATTGCGTTATTCGCCATTATGTTTTTAAGTGGCTGGTTAGTGTTAGTGCCAATTGGCATGTTGATTCTGTATTACTTGGTCATGAAAGTATTGAGCCGTTATGTGCAAGCAGCATCACCCACCATCAGTGGCGAGTATCAAAATGCCATGAGTGAATTATCAAAAAATTTACTGCAACTAAAAGCCGCGGGCGACACTGAAGCTTGGCAAACAAAATTCATTCGCCAAAGCCAAGAAAACAGTCGCCAAAACTTCCTTTATGCAAAACGCAATGGTCTTAATGCCGCTGTGGCTCACTCTTTGAGTCTATTTACTGCGTTGATAACCGTTTTTACAGGTATCTTTTTAGTGTTAGATCAAACAATATCGCCAGGTGCACTAATTGCTTGCGTGATGATGATTTGGCGCATTACTGGTCCTGCACAATTAGCGTTTTCATCTAAGCAAAAGTTCACCATGATGGACATTGCTGTGAAACAGTTTGATCGTTTCATGCAAGCAAGCACTGAACAGTCAGAGTTAAGACTAGATACGCCCGATAATGCCAAGGCTCCTTCGATAGCGTTTCAGCATCTCACTTTGCGCTATAAAGCTGAGGGGGAGGCAGCATTATCAGGTGTGACATTTGATGTTGAACCGGGCGAACTGGTTGCGATTATTGGCCCCAATGCCTGTGGTAAATCAACACTATTACTCAGCGCGCTTGGCGTACTTGAAGCCCAAGCAGGCTTTGTGACCTTAAATGGCAAGAACCTAAAACAGTACGATACTGAGCAGTTTCGTCACTGGGCAGCTTACAGCCCATCACAACCTGACATATTCCCGGGTTCATTAGCCGAAAATATCAGAATTGCTAAACCCGGCGCTAGCGATGAACAAATCATTGCAGCGCTGGTCAATGCTGGCGGCGAAAGCTTTTTTAAAAGTATCAATAATGACTTAACCGTCGACTTATTGGGCGAGAATAATGCCATGCTCTCAGCCATTGAAGGCAGTTATATCAATTTAGCCAGAGCCTTCATAAAGCAATCGCCATTCATATTATTAGATGAACCCTTGCCTCACCGTAACCCTGCGTCTAAGGCTAAATTAATTGAAACCTTACTAAACCTCAAAGGTAAATCCACCGTATTGTTTACTAGTCACGATCAAGATTTAATTAAACATGCTGATAAAGTCGTCATTCTAGATAAAGGCGCTGTTGTATACGCTGGGCCTATTCCAGATAAAGCTTCTGAATCTCCCCAAGCTTCAACAACATCACCTTCAGACCAAGCCATGCAGGAGTCTCCAACTAATGGATAATCGTCAACTAGCTAACAGAGTGTGGCCTGAACATGAATTTGCAGAGGCCATTGAAGCACCAGCAGAACGAAAAATGATTCGCAATGTCATTTTAATCATCACTGGATCAATTTTA
Source organism: Shewanella goraebulensis (assembly GCF_030252245.1). NCBI lineage: Bacteria > Pseudomonadati > Pseudomonadota > Gammaproteobacteria > Alteromonadales > Shewanellaceae > Shewanella > Shewanella goraebulensis. Next base: position 813,498 of record NZ_CP126972.1, on the reverse strand, counting down.
TGTATGCTGATTTGGTCTGTTTTTACTGATGTAGAAGAAATATCAAAGTCTAAAGGACAAGTCGTGCCATTAGGTCATCGACAAGTGATCCAAAGCCGTGCAGGTGGCACCATTGCGTCAGTAGTGGTAGAAGAAGGTGATGTGGTTAAAAAAGGCGATATTTTAGCAAGCTTTGTGTCTATCGACAGCTTATCAGCTGAAGAAGAGTTAACCAGTAAACGTGCCAACCTTATCATGCGAATCGAGCGTTATGACGCCTTTGCTGAACAAAGAGAGGCTGACTTTAGCGAATTTGCCATCGAGTACCCTGAGCTACTCCGACTTCATACTTCCGCTTTAAGACGAATGAATGAAGAGCGTATAGCAATGGAACAATTATCAGAATCCGATATAGCCAAAACCCAAGCAGAACTTGATGGTCTCAAAGCAGAAATCCCGCCACTGAGCGATCAAATACAAACTGCTGAACAAACCCTGAAAATGATGCTGTCAGTCACAGCAGAACAAGCGGTCTCTAAGTTACGCATTTTAGAGTCTCAACAAAAACTTGATTCCTACATGCGTGAACTCAAATCAATGGAAAGTAAGCAGCAAGTGCTGTCTAAAAACCTCATCAATTTAGAGCGACAGCTTAAGCAAAAACAGGCATCGCTATTTAAAGAAGTCGGCGAGAGACGTACTGATACCCAGGCAGAATTGCTCGGAGTGGTCGCAAGGCTTAAATCTTCTGACTCTTTAGTCTCCCAAAATACTGTCACCGCCCCAGTTGATGGCATTATTCAATCCATTCCAACAAGTTCAACTGGCAGTGTCATTCAACCGGGAGGTACTGTGGCTGTTATTGTGCCTATGACAAAAACAGGTCTAATGGAAATTAAACTATCACCCCGAGACATAGGCTTTGTTCACGTTGGACAAAGTGCACGAATTAAAATTGATGCATTTGATTACAGCCGTTATGGCGCACTTGACGGTGTAGTAAAGCGTATTTCACCCAGTACTGACTCCGATGAAAAAGGCGGCGTATTCTACAAGGTGCAACTATCCATAGATAAGCCTTATTTCTTAGATAACCCCAGCCAGTTTGAACTCATACCAGGCATGACAGGTGAAGCTGATATTGTCACGGGTGAGAAGAGTGTTTTCCAATACCTATGGAAACCCGTATTTACCAATATTAACGAAGCATTTGGCGAAAGATAGGAGTCCCAGCATGAGTAAGGACAAACACAATAACAACGAGTCAAATGTCAAAATAACTGCACAAGAAAGTGAACAAAAAAAGCGCGATAACAAAGCGAAGACAGCAGTAAAAAAAATCACTGCTGAAGCGGAAAAAATAAAAGCTAAAGAAGCCAGAGATGCGACAAAAATTTCAGGCTCACTCAATCAAGACTTAGTGGCAGATAAATCGTCCTCTACTTTATTAGCGAATCAAGCAGAAGCACCAACTACTCAAACTGAAAGTGCTAAAACTGCACAACTACAAGGCTCAGAACTCGCAGCTACGACTGAAAATGATTCGGATAGCTCAGGCAAACAAGCGCAGAGCCTCGAACCAAGTTCACAAGTCGATACCACATTAGAAACCGCTGCAACAAAGCCACCTTCCCCTATCAAAGAAAGTGGCTCTACTGAGACCACTGGAATAACTTCAAATAGTCTTTTTCAAGGCGGCCACACTCAAACACAAGATATTAGCCAATTTAGAACGCCACAAATAAGTTTAGCAAATCACCATACTACGACATCATTTTTAATCAGCTCGGTAGACCATCAAATATCAACGATGACAGCTACTGGCACTGGCACTGGCACTGGCACTGGCACTGGCACTGGCACTGGCACTGGCACTGGCACTGGCACTGGCACTGGCACTGGCACTGGCACTGGCACTGGCACTGGCACTGGCACTGGCACTGGCACTGGCACTGGCACTGGCACTGGCACTGGCACTGGCACTGGCACTGGCACTGGCACTGGCACTGGCACTGGCACTGGCACTGGCACTGGCACTGGCACTGGCACTGGCACTGGCACTCACGAAAGGCCAACCACGATTTTAAGTCAAGCATCAATTCCAAATTTAAAAGAAGATGAGCAAATAAGTTCAGCAAGTGGCACGCTTCAAGCCGAAGGAACGCAAACATCTAATGTCAGTTGGGGCGCAGAAAATACTCAAGGAACATTCGGGCAATTGGTTCTCAATCCAACCACAGGCCAATGGCAATACATACTGGATAACACTAATTCCAATACCGACGCCTTGAATGAAGGTGAGCATCAAACTGAGCAATTTACCATTACTGCAACTGACAATAATGGCGATAAAGTTTCCGCCGTCATCGCAATAGAAATTCAAGGTAGTAATGATCTCCCTGTCATATCGGGATTACATCAAGCAAGCCTGAATGAGCTTGGTGCAATTGATAGTGCTAACGGAAAGCTCACAGCAACAGATCCCGATAAAGGCGACATCAGTGTTTGGGGAGTTAATCAAACTCAAGGTCAATTCGGCCAACTGACTATTGACCCATTAACCGGAGAATGGCATTACCAACTTGATAATCAATCAACTCAAACATTGGGGCTAAATGCGGGCGATATTGCTACTGAACATTTTCAAATCACAGCTACAGATAGCTCAGGTAAACCCGTCACACAAATTGTCACCATAGAAGTTCACGGCACCAATGAAAGTGCTCAAATAGGTGGAATAAATTCAGGTTCGGTCACCGAAGATAAAGACCTACAATTCGGAATGTTACGTGTAGACGGTGCGTTAACCATCACCGATGTTGATAGTGGCCAAGCTCAGTTCAGCGCAGAAACCCTGCAAGGTCAATTTGGTACGCTGACTATCAATAATCTCGGCCATTGGACCTACACCGCGGATAACGCACAAGCCACGATTCAAGGTCTAAAAACGGGTGAGTCGGTAACTGACACCCTGCTGGTTCACTCTGTTGATGGCACTGAACAACAAGTCACCGTGACCATTAACGGCACTGACGATAAAGCAGTGATTGCGGGCACTGCAACGGCCTCACTCACTGAAGATAAAGACGTTCACTCGGGATTATTAAGGGTTGATGGTGCGTTAACCATTACTGATAGTGATAACGGCCAAGCTCAGTTCAGCGCAGAAACCCTGCAAGGTCAATTTGGTACGCTGACTATCAATAATCTCGGCCATTGGACCTACACCGCGGATAACTCACAAGCCACGATTCAAGGCTTAAAAACGGGTGAGTCGGTAACTGATACCCTGCTGGTGCATTCGGTCGATGGCACTGAACAACAAGTCACCGTGACCATTAACGGTACTGACGATAAAGCCGTGATTGCGGGCTCTGCAACGGCCTCACTCACTGAAGATAAAGACGTTCACTCGGGATTATTAAGGGTTGATGGTGCGTTAACCATTACTGATAGTGATAACGGCCAAGCTCAGTTCAGCGCAGAAACCCTGCAAGGTCAATTTGGTACGCTGACTATCAATAATCTCGGCCATTGGACCTACACCGCGGATAACGCACAAGCCAACATTCAAGGTCTGAAAACGGGTGAATCAGTAACTGACACATTGCTGGTTCACTCTGTTGATGGCACTGAACAACAAGTCACCGTGACCATTAACGGTACTGACGATAAAGCAGTGATTGCAGGCACTTCAACCGCAACACTCACTGAAGATAAAGACGTTCACTCGGGATTATTAAGGGTTGATGGTGCGTTAACCATTACTGATAGTGATAACGGCCAAGCTCAGTTCAGCGCAGAAACCCTGCAAGGTCAATTTGGTACGCTGACTATCAATAATCTCGGCCATTGGACCTACACCGCGGATAACGCACAAGCCAACATTCAAGGTCTGAAAACGGGTGAATCAGTAACTGACACATTGCTGGTGCATTCGGTCGATGGCACTGAACAACAAGTCACCGTGACCATTAACGGTACTGACGATAAAGCCGTGATTGCGGGCTCTGCAACGGCCTCACTCACTGAAGATAAAGACGTTCACTCGGGATTATTAAGGGTTGATGGTGCGTTAACCATTACTGATAGTGATAACGGCCAAGCTCAGTTCAGCGCAGAAACCCTGCAAGGTCAATTTGGTACGCTGACTATCAATAATCTCGGCCATTGGACCTACACCGCGGATAACGCACAAGCCACGATTCAAGGTCTAAAAACGGGTGAGTCGGTAACTGACACCCTGCTGGTTCACTCTGTTGATGGCACTGAACAACAAGTCACCGTGACCATTAACGGCACTGACGATAAAGCAGTGATTGCGGGCACTGCAACGGCCTCACTCACTGAAGATAAAGACGTTCACTCGGGATTATTAAGGGTTGATGGTGCGTTAACCATTACTGATAGTGATAACGGCCAAGCTCAGTTCAGCGCAGAAACCCTGCAAGGTCAATTTGGTACGCTGACTATCAATAATCTCGGCCATTGGACCTACACCGCGGATAACTCACAAGCCACGATTCAAGGCTTAAAAACGGGTGAGTCGGTAACTGATACCCTGCTGGTGCATTCGGTCGATGGCACTGAACAACAAGTCACCGTGACCATTAACGGTACTGACGATAAAGCCGTGATTGCGGGCTCTGCAACGGCCTCACTCACTGAAGATAAAGACGTTCACTCGGGATTATTAAGGGTTGATGGTGCGTTAACCATTACTGATAGTGATAACGGCCAAGCTCAGTTCAGCGCAGAAACCCTGCAAGGTCAATTTGGTACGCTGACTATCAATAATCTCGGCCATTGGACCTACACCGCGGATAACGCACAAGCCAACATTCAAGGTCTGAAAACGGGTGAATCAGTAACTGACACATTGCTGGTTCACTCTGTTGATGGCACTGAACAACAAGTCACCGTGACCATTAACGGTACTGACGATAAAGCAGTGATTGCAGGCACTTCAACCGCAACACTCACTGAAGATAAAGACGTTCACTCGGGATTATTAAGGGTTGATGGTGCGTTAACCATTACTGATAGTGATAACGGCCAAGCCCAGTTCAATGCCGAAAGCCTAAAAGGCCAATTCGGTACGCTGACTATCAATAATCTCGGCCATTGGACCTACACCGCGGATAACGCACAAGCCAACATTCAAGGTCTGAAAACGGGTGAATCAGTAACTGACACATTGCTGGTGCATTCGGTCGATGGCACTGAACAACAAGTCACCGTGACCATTAACGGTACTGACGATAAAGCCGTGATTGCGGGCTCTGCAACGGCCTCACTCACTGAAGATAAAGACGTTCACTCGGGATTATTAAGGGTTGATGGTGCGTTAACCATTACTGATAGTGATAACGGCCAAGCTCAGTTCAGCGCAGAAACCCTGCAAGGTCAATTTGGTACGCTGACTATCAATAATCTCGGCCATTGGACCTACACCGCGGATAACGCACAAGCCAACATTCAAGGTCTGAAAACGGGTGAATCAGTAACTGACACATTGCTGGTTCACTCTGTTGATGGCACTGAACAACAAGTCACCGTGACCATTAACGGTACTGACGATAAAGCAGTGATTGCAGGCACTTCAACCGCAACACTCACTGAAGATAAAGACGTTCACTCGGGATTATTAAGGGTTGATGGTGCGTTAACCATTACTGATAGTGATAACGGCCAAGCTCAGTTCAGCGCAGAAACCCTGCAAGGTCAATTTGGTACGCTGACTATCAATAATCTCGGCCATTGGACCTACACCGCGGATAACGCACAAGCCAACATTCAAGGTCTGAAAACGGGTGAATCAGTAACTGACACATTGCTGGTGCATTCGGTCGATGGCACTGAACAACAAGTCACCGTGACCATTAACGGTACTGACGATAAAGCCGTGATTGCGGGCTCTGCAACGGCCTCACTCACTGAAGATAAAGACGTTCACTCGGGATTATTAAGGGTTGATGGTGCGTTAACCATTACTGATAGTGATAACGGCCAAGCTCAGTTCAGCGCAGAAACCCTGCAAGGTCAATTTGGTACGCTGACTATCAATAATCTCGGCCATTGGACCTACACCGCGGATAACGCACAAGCCAACATTCAAGGTCTGAAAACGGGTGAATCAGTAACTGACACATTGCTGGTTCACTCTGTTGATGGCACTGAACAACAAGTCACCGTGACCATTAACGGTACTGACGATAAAGCAGTGATTGCAGGCACTTCAACCGCAACACTCACTGAAGATAAAGACGTTCACTCGGGATTATTAAGGGTTGATGGTGCGTTAACCATTACTGATAGTGATAACGGCCAAGCTCAGTTCAGCGCAGAAACCCTGCAAGGTCAATTTGGTACGCTGACTATCAATAATCTCGGCCATTGGACCTACACCGCGGATAACGCACAAGCCAACATTCAAGGTCTGAAAACGGGTGAATCAGTAACTGACACATTGCTGGTGCATTCGGTCGATGGCACTGAACAACAAGTCACCGTGACCATTAACGGTACTGACGATAAAGCCGTGATTGCGGGCTCTGCAACGGCCTCACTCACTGAAGATAAAGACGTTCACTCGGGATTATTAAGGGTTGATGGTGCGTTAACCATTACTGATAGTGATAACGGCCAAGCTCAGTTCAGCGCAGAAACCCTGCAAGGTCAATTTGGTACGCTGACTATCAATAATCTCGGCCATTGGACCTACACCGCGGATAACGCACAAGCCAACATTCAAGGTCTGAAAACGGGTGAATCAGTAACTGACACATTGCTGGTTCACTCTGTTGATGGCACTGAACAACAAGTCACCGTGACCATTAACGGTACTGACGATAAAGCAGTGATTGCAGGCACTTCAACCGCAACACTCACTGAAGATAAAGACGTTCACTCGGGATTATTAAGGGTTGATGGTGCGTTAACCATTACTGATAGTGATAACGGCCAAGCCCAGTTCAATGCCGAAAGCCTAAAAGGCCAATTCGGTACGCTGACTATCAATAATCTCGGCCATTGGACCTACACCGCGGATAACGCACAAGCCACGATTCAAGGTCTAAAAACGGGTGAGTCGGTAACTGACACCCTGCTGGTTCACTCTGTTGATGGCACTGAACAACAAGTCACCGTGACCATTAACGGTACTGACGATAAAGCAGTGATTGCAGGCACTTCAACCGCAACACTCACTGAAGATAAAGACGTTCACTCGGGATTATTAAGGGTTGATGGTGCGTTAACCATTACTGATAGTGATAACGGCCAAGCTCAGTTCAGCGCAGAAACCCTGCAAGGTCAATTTGGTACGCTGACTATCAATAATCTCGGCCATTGGACCTACACCGCGGATAACGCACAAGCCAACATTCAAGGTCTGAAAACGGGTGAATCAGTAACTGACACATTGCTGGTGCATTCGGTCGATGGCACTGAACAACAAGTCACCGTGACCATTAACGGTACTGACGATAAAGCCGTGATTGCGGGCTCTGCAACGGCCTCACTCACTGAAGATAAAGACGTTCACTCGGGATTATTAAGGGTTGATGGTGCGTTAACCATTACTGATAGTGATAACGGCCAAGCTCAGTTCAGCGCAGAAACCCTGCAAGGTCAATTTGGTACGCTGACTATCAATAATCTCGGCCATTGGACCTACACCGCGGATAACGCACAAGCCACGATTCAAGGTCTAAAAACGGGTGAGTCGGTAACTGACACCCTGCTGGTTCACTCTGTTGATGGCACTGAACAACAAGTCACCGTGACCATTAACGGCACTGACGATAAAGCAGTGATTGCGGGCACTGCAACGGCCTCACTCACTGAAGATAAAGACGTTCACTCGGGATTATTAAGGGTTGATGGTGCGTTAACCATTACTGATAGTGATAACGGCCAAGCTCAGTTCAGCGCAGAAACCCTGCAAGGTCAATTTGGTACGCTGACTATCAATAATCTCGGCCATTGGACCTACACCGCGGATAACTCACAAGCCACGATTCAAGGCTTAAAAACGGGTGAGTCGGTAACTGATACCCTGCTGGTGCATTCGGTCGATGGCACTGAACAACAAGTCACCGTGACCATTAACGGTACTGACGATAAAGCCGTGATTGCGGGCTCTGCAACGGCCTCACTCACTGAAGATAAAGACGTTCACTCGGGATTATTAAGGGTTGATGGTGCGTTAACCATTACTGATAGTGATAACGGCCAAGCTCAGTTCAGCGCAGAAACCCTGCAAGGTCAATTTGGTACGCTGACTATCAATAATCTCGGCCATTGGACCTACACCGCGGATAACGCACAAGCCAACATTCAAGGTCTGAAAACGGGTGAATCAGTAACTGACACATTGCTGGTGCATTCGGTCGATGGCACTGAACAACAAGTCACCGTGACCATTAACGGTACTGACGATAAAGCCGTGATTGCGGGCTCTGCAACGGCCTCACTCACTGAAGATAAAGACGTTCACTCGGGATTATTAAGGGTTGATGGTGCGTTAACCATTACTGATAGTGATAACGGCCAAGCTCAGTTCAGCGCAGAAACCCTGCAAGGTCAATTTGGTACGCTGACTATCAATAATCTCGGCCATTGGACCTACACCGCGGATAACGCACAAGCCAACATTCAAGGTCTGAAAACGGGTGAATCAGTAACTGACACATTGCTGGTTCACTCTGTTGATGGCACTGAACAACAAGTCACCGTGACCATTAACGGTACTGACGATAAAGCAGTGATTGCAGGCACTTCAACCGCAACACTCACTGAAGATAAAGACGTTCACTCGGGATTATTAAGGGTTGATGGTGCGTTAACCATTACTGATAGTGATAACGGCCAAGCTCAGTTCAGCGCAGAAACCCTGCAAGGTCAATTTGGTACGCTGACTATCAATAATCTCGGCCATTGGACCTACACCGCGGATAACGCACAAGCCAACATTCAAGGTCTGAAAACGGGTGAATCAGTAACTGACACATTGCTGGTTCACTCTGTTGATGGCACTGAACAACAAGTCACCGTAACCATTAACGGTACTGACGATAAAGCCGTGATTGCGGGCACTGCAACGGCCTCACTCACTGAAGATAAAGACGTTCATGCAGGCATCTCATCACAAGAGCTTCGCGTGGATGGTGCTTTAACCATAACCGATGTTGATAACGGCCAAGCTCAGTTCAGCGCAGAAACCCTGCAAGGTCAATTTGGTACGCTGACTATCAATAATCTCGGCCATTGGACCTACACCGCGGATAACGCACAAGCCAACATTCAAGGTCTGAAAACGGGTGAATCAGTAACTGACACATTGCTGGTTCACTCTGTTGATGGCACTGAACAACAAGTCTCCGTGACCATTAACGGCACTGACGATAAAGCAGTGATTGCAGGCACTTCAACCGCAACACTCACTGAAGATAAAGACGTTCACTCGGGATTATTAAGGGTTGATGGTGCGTTAACCATTACTGATAGTGATAACGGCCAAGCTCAGTTCAGCGCAGAAACCCTGCAAGGTCAATTTGGTACGCTGACTATCAATAATCTCGGCCATTGGACCTACACCGCGGATAACGCACAAGCCAACATTCAAGGTCTGAAAACGGGTGAATCAGTAACTGACACATTGCTGGTTCACTCTGTTGATGGCACTGAACAACAAGTCACCGTGACCATTAACGGTACTGACGATAAAGCAGTGATTGCAGGCACTTCAACCGCAACACTCACTGAAGATAAAGACGTTCACTCGGGATTATTAAGGGTTGATGGTGCGTTAACCATTACTGATAGTGATAACGGCCAAGCTCAGTTCAGCGCAGAAACCCTGCAAGGTCAATTTGGTTCGTTGACTATCAATAATCTCGGCCATTGGACCTACACCGCGGATAACGCACAAGCCACGATTCAAGGTCTAAAAACGGGTGAGTCAGTAACTGACACCCTGCTGGTTCATTCTGTTGACGGCACTGAACAACAAGTCACCGTCACCATTAACGGTACTAATGATTTACCTGTTATTTCAGGAGCATCCTCAGGAAGTGTTGTTGAGCAGGGTGAGAATCTTATAGGAACTGCAAATATTAGTGGCAAACTTACTGCGACTGATATCGACTCTACTGACAGTATTAAATGGGCGATTAGTCAACCTCAAGGTCATTTTGGCAGTTTATCAATTGATCAGCATGGTAACTGGAGTTATCAGTTAGATAATTCATCAGCAGGAGCGGCAGATAAGTTGGCTACAGGCCAGCAGCAACAAGAAACTTTTTGGGTAACTGCAACGGACTCATCTGGTGTTGATGTACCACACCAAATAACTGTTGATATAACTGGAAGCAATGATAGACCCATTGTCACCGCTTGGACTCAACTAGCTTCAGGGACAGAAGATAAATCTGTCATAATAAAAGCTGCCGACTTACTTACACACGCAACCGATGTTGACACTACTGATACTCTGCAAATCGACCATTTGCAAGCAAACCATGGTCTTCTCACCAACAATCATGATGGCAGCTATACCTTCACTCCAGATAAAGACTATAACGGTGAAGTACGCTTAACTTATAACGTGGTAGATGGACAAGCCGGCAGCGTAAGTACCCAAGCTAAATTCAACCTAGCAGCATCTCCTGATAATGCCATTATTACTGATGCTCAAACAGACCTGAACGTACGTGGTGTCACAGAAGATCGTGGTTACATCGATACCCATTATCAACTGCACTACAACGGCCAATTGAACATACAAGATCCTGATGTAGGTGAAGCCCAATTTGATCCCAATATAGGCCCGCAAACTTACCAAGGAATTGGTTATGACACAAAGTTAGGTGGTCATGTGTTACTAATGCAGGATGGCCGTTACACTTACACCCTGGACAATCGCCATATCCAAAATTTGGCAGAAGGTGAAGTTAAACAAGACTCAGTAGTCATTCGCTCCGCTGACGGTACCTCCCATACTATTGAGCTCACAGTACATGGTACTAATGATAAACCAACGATCGCAGCCCAATCTCATAGCGTTATTGAAGGCGGCGCGCAGTTAAATGGACAAATGCTTGGCCATGATGTTGATACTGGTTCAAGGCTACATTACTCAACCCCACAGATTGATGGACTCACATTAAACCCCGACGGCAGCTACAGCTTTGACCCTAGCCATGCAAGTTATCAATCACTAGCCTCTGGGGTAACAAAAACGCTAACGATTCCAGTCACCGCCACTGATGAACATAATGCCAGCGCCACACAAAACCTTTCTATTAGCATAACCGGCACCAATAATGCCGCCGTCATTGGTGGCGTTGATACTGGCGATGTCACCGAGGGAACTGCTGGACAAGATATGTCGCCAGATTATGCTCAGCCAGGCATGGCTAAGTTAGGTCAAGCAGCATTAACAGCTGATGGCAAGTTAGATATTGTTGACCCCGATACTGGAGAATCTCAGTTTGATCCTAAAGGCGGTGCCTGGAATAACTCTTACCATGGACAATATGGACACTTACTATTAAACACAGATGGTACTTGGCATTACGATGTTACCGTAGGGAGTGTTGATTGGGTCGGAAATCGTAAGACAACAATCGGCACTGTCATTGATAAATTAGGTGAGCATCAAACGTTAACTGATACCATTACTGTATACTCCAAAGATGGCACTTCGCACGATATTGTTATCACCATTCACGGTAGTAATGACAGACCTTACTGTTCGTCAGAAGTGATTCTAAATGCAGGTACTGAAGATACTCGCCAAACTATCACTGTAGCGCAACTGCTACAAAATACTGTCGATGTCGATAACAATGATGTCGGGCTGCTAACTATTGAAAACCTGCATGCAGACCATGGTTCGATTAAGCACAATAAAGATGGCAGTTTCTCATTCAGCCCAGAAAAAGATTATAACGGTCAAGTCCATTTCACCTATGACGTGAAAGATGGACATGGCGGCGTTACGCATACAAGCGCATCGACCACGCTTTCTGCGGTTAATGATAACCCTGATGTTTCACCGTTAGCCGACAGCATCAAAGAAGGCGCAGGTCATAACCTAGACTTGCTAACTGGCGCTACAGATATTGAGGGCGATACGCTACATATCGAGCAACTGACTTACTCTATCGATGGTGCTCCTAGCACAACACAATTACCATCAGGATTATCATTAGCCGCTGACGGTCATACCTTAATGATTGATGCCACAGACCCAGCCTATAATCATCTAGCCAATGGTCAATCACTTAAAATTGCAGTGTCATACCTTGTTAATGATGGTCATGGTGGTCAAAGCCAACAAACTGCAAACTTAACGATTCAGGGGACCGATGACAAAGCGACACTTGTGTCTAATGTTATTCAGCTAACAGAAACCCAAGCCCTCGATAGTCAATTTAAAACTTACAAGGGCAACTTACAGCTTGTTGACCCCGATACTGGTGATAAAACCCATTTCGCCCAACTGAGTGGAACATATTTAGGCCAAGGTTTTGCCCCTGGTAATCTCGATGTTTGGTCCGATGGCTCATATCAATTTAGGTTGGAAGGCGCGAGTAATCGCCATGCAGATGATCTTATCAGCAGCTTGCACACTGGTGAGTCGCTGGAGATCCCGTATGAGGTTAAAACTAGCGACGGCCAAACATTGACCATCATGGTTAAAGTAATAGGAGAAGATAACCAAGCCAGAATAGAAGTCGGCCGGTACTCAAGCTTTAATGAGCATGCTTATGAAGACAACCTCTCCCCAGGCATTACGCCGAATCAGATTTACAGCGGCGGGAATTTACATGTTATCGATCCCGATCATGATCAAGCAGGCTTTATTGCACAAAATCTAACGACCCCTGAAGGTGGCCATTTCTTTATTAATGCCAGAGGTAACTGGGCTTACACCATAGACAATGACAAGTTGCAACATCTAGGTGCAGGTCAAAGTTATCAGAAAACCTTTACCGTTGAATCTATTGACGGTAGCGCACATCAGAATATTACAGTCACTGTCCATGGTACCAATGATGCGCCCGTGGTTTCAGCACAAGTACAGTTGGCTGCGGGCACCGAAGACACCGATATACAACTGAGTACAGCCGAGCTAATAGCCAATGCCACTGACGTTGATGACAATGATGCAGGCCAGCTCAGTATTGCCAATTTAACTGCAGATCATGGCACTATTACAGTTAATCCAAACGGTACGTTTACCTTTCATCCTCAGAAAGACTACAACGGTCAAGTTCATTTTAGTTATGACGTTAAAGATGCACATGGTGGTGTCACATATACGGGTGCAACGACAACATTAGCGGCGGTTCAAGATAGCGCAGTTATTACAGAAGTTAATACTGGTAGCATCATTGAAGACGGGCCTCATGGCAGCAATACTAATGGCACAGTAAATGAGATAGCCACAGGTACACTGAATGTTACAGACCCTGACAGTGGTGAAAATGCGTTTAGATACAGCCAATTCGGAGAAACAAAAATACACGACCCGTTCGGGGGTATGTTACGTATAGATAATGGTGGAAGCTGGGGTTACAGTGTAAACAACGCTAACCTTCAACACTTAGCTGAAGGTCAAACCGAAGTTGTTATATATCGAGTACATAGTAAAGATGGTACACCCTACGATCTTCATATTAATGTCACGGGGACTAATGATGCACCCACTATAAACCAAGTGCATTTAACCAATGGTACTGAAGATGTCAGTTACCAAATGCAAGCAAGCCAGTTTGGTTTTAGCGATGTTGATTCTGGCGACACACTTCATTCTATAAGCTTAACCAATCTGCCAAGTTTAACTGAAGGTAAATTTGTACTTGATGGGCACGATGTTAGCGCAAACCAAGTTATCGATGCAGGCGACATCGGTAAATTACAATTTATCCCAGCAAAAGATTTTAACGGTGATATCCAGTTTACGTATACCGTTAATGATGGTCATACAGATTCGGCGCCTGCAACAGGCTCTTTAAATATTGCTTCAGTGGAAGATCTATTAATCGATAGTGGAGTTCGTGACTTAGGTGTAACGGATGAAGATACCACCACCCACTTTACAGAAGCACAATTATTGGAACATTTATCTGATGTTGATGGCCCATTGCATGTAAGTGGCTTACCAACATCGGCACATGGTGCAGTCACAGCAAATGCTTCTGGAGGATATGATTTTACTCCAAACCCTAATTACCACGGCCCTGCAGAAATTGACTACAAAGTCACTGATGGCTCGACTGAATATGCTAAAACAGCTCAACTATCTGTAACCCCAATCACCGATACAGCACAAGTCGGCCTTAGCATGACAGCCCAACAACAAGTGATGCAGTTAGGTACAGATGGTTCTGCCTCTGCAATGAACAATGGGGTGTTACAAACCGGCGACCAAATCAATAGTGTCGCAGTCGAGTTTAATGTTATCGGCGGCCCACAAGTCACATCGGGCTCAACACACGGAGCCACCTACTTTAGTTATGCCAATAGTGAATCAGATAATGAAATGTATGCTTGGAAACCAAGCAATTTAACTATTGCGATCCATGGCACTGAATACGCTACAGGAATCGATACAACTCAAGATACTGCAACTCACCGCTATTCAATTTTATGGGATTCAAATACAGGGGTACTGCAAGTATTAGTGGATGGTGACGTTAAGTTTACTCATGCAAATGTCCATAAAGGCCAACCAATGAATGGTCATGGCACCCTAGCTATTGGACAAGATCAGGATGTGGTTCATGGTCAGAAATTTGTGCTTGAGGATGGCTCACATCAATCTCATGGGTTTGGTGTTAATGACGCATTTCATGGTCAAATTTTTAGTACATCAATGGTGACGAATCACCCTGTAGTCCCCGCTTCTCTTCAGCATGCTCCTCTAGCGAATACGGTTGATAAAGATAATGGCCTTGTTATTGATATGAGAATGTCAGCTTCAGGGCAGTTAGTTGATATGACTGGGCACCATCAGCTAACCTCTTTTGGATCGTTAACCTCACATACTGTGTCAGTTGATACAGGAGTCGCTATTCCTAATAGTGATTCTTTACTGAATCTTAGCCCTCATATTGTCGACCCCGTTGATCCCGACGACCATATTTCTAAGGTAGAATTACTAGGATTGATTTCAGGCACAGTCATCACCGATGGTACTCCTGGGCACAATCATGTTGTTTCATCAATGACGGATGCTCTCAATATTCAGGGCTGGGATTTAGATCATCTTACCGCGCAGTTACCTGGAGGCAATAATCATAACATGGACATTATTGTCCGTGTGGAGACTACCGGACCAGATGGCGCCACCTCAACCACAGAAGCACACCAGCCTTTAGTGCTTGATCCTACTAAACCGATTCCAAATGCCGTAATTAGCGGCGATGATAATAAGACAACCGATGAAGACACGTCGATATCAGGACAGCTATTAATTACCGATACCGATACCGCACAAGCGTATTTTGATACTACGCCTATTGATGGCAAGTATGGCCATTTAACGATTGATACAGACGGCCATTGGACTTATACACCAAATGCTACAGCCAATGCCTTAAATAAAACTGATCATGTACAAGATGCGTTAATTGTTACCTCACTTGATGGCACCCAGCATCAAATTGTCGTTAACATTGATGGCCGTGACGATAACCCAATCGTTACTGAACTTGCAGCACCTAAAACCGTTATAGAAGACGGTGGACATGACCATGTTCGCACTTCAGGAATGCTAAGTATCAGCGATCCTGATACCGGTGATACCCATAGCATTACTGAACAAACCGATGTATTGGGCACTTATGGACATTTTTCAATTGCGGCGAATGGCGGCTGGCATTATGAACTTGATAATGCTTTACCTGCAACTCAAGCCTTAACCGAAGGGCAACACGTTACCGAAACATTCAATGTAGTCGTTACCGATAATGAAGGTGGGCAAACAACTCACACCATGCACTTTGACGTTCAAGGTAGCAATGAAGCGCCAACAATTACAGCAAGCACAATTTCAGCTTATGAAGATACCGACTATCACTTTACAAAGGCGGATTTTGGGTTTACTGACAGTGATGGTGGCTCATTAGAGCACTTAACGATTACGGAGCTACCACCTAAATCTCAGGGAGAATTAAGCTTAAATGGTCACGCTATAACGGCTAACCAACAAATCAGTAATGCGGACATTCCTAATTTAGTGTTTACGCCAAATCTTAACTTTAATGGAAATGTAAACTTTAAATATAGTGTTAGCGATGGCCATGATAGTTCAGCAGAAGCTCAGGCAACTATTGATGTTGCTTCTAGAAATGATGCACCAACGATAACGCCAAACTCACTGAGCGGTACAGAAGATAATACTTATAGCTTCAACGAAGCTGATTTTGGTTTTACCGATGTCGATAATGGCGATACTCTAAATCACATTACTATTACCGATTTACCAGATATTGCAGACGGTAAACTTACTTTAAATGGTGTAGAAGTTACAACCAATCAACAAATTTCAGCCACTGACATAGGTCAACTTAAGTTTGAACCAAGCGCCAACTTCCATGGTGATGTAGACTTTGCTTATTCAGTCAATGATGGTCATGTGGACTCAGCACCAGCCAGAGCATCAATACATATCGCTTCAGTTGACGATCCATTAATCGATAGCGGTATGCGTGATTTAGGTACAACGGATGAAGATACCACCACACATTTTACAGACGCGCAATTACTCGCAAACTTATCAGATGCCGATGGTGCGTTACATATAAGCGGCGTGCCGACATCAACTCATGGCACAGTAACAGCGAATGCATCAGGAGGGTATGACTTTACCCCGAATGCAAATTACCATGGACCAGCTGAAATTGACTATAAAGTCAGTGACGGAACGACCGAGTACGCCCAAACGGCTCATTTAAGTGTGAGCTCAGTTACAGATGCAGCAACGACTTCCTTGTCTGCAGAAGTTCAACGTACAGCATTTGGCCTAACCTCATCATCTGACCATGGATATATCAAGCCACATGGCGATCAAATTGAATCGGGTGGTGATTTACACGCTTTTACGGCTGAATTCACTTATATCCATGATCCCAAAATCACCATTGGTACTTATCAAGATTTTGTTATGTTTCATGGGGTTAAACCTGATGGCACGCCTGATATGGATGGCGTTAATTTCGGCATGTGGACCTTTGGCGGTAATTTGAAGTTTACCAGTTCACATATCAGTGGTGATAACGGCAACCCTGGAGTCAATTTTAATGATGGTCAAGATCATCGTATAACCATGACATGGGATGGTAAAACAGATACCGCTCTACTTTATGATAACGGTGTTTTAAAAGTTACGGTTCATGGTTTTGCAGGAAGTGATCACATTGCGGCAAATCCATTTTTAAATGTAGGCAGTAAATACGTTCCGGGGCATTTTGCAGGACAAGATAAATTTCCAGGACGATTGCTCTCAACTAGTTTTGCCTCGCAAGCACTTACACCAGAACAAATTCAACATGGCCCAGTCTATGAGTCTGTTAGTAAAAATAATGGTCTATTAATCGACATTCGATCCGACAGTCATGGCCTTATATCAGACCAAACAGGTCACCATCAGCTTGATATTGCTGACTTACATACGTTTACAGGTGAAATGGTCAATACTGGCTCAACGGCTTTAGCGCCAGGCGATGTATTACATATGCACCTGTCAGTAGCGGCTCCTATAGATCATGACGATGTTCTCAGCAAGATAGAGATATTGGGACTTGCGAAAGGCACGATTCTTAGCGATGGTCATCATAGTTTAACGATTGGCTCAGCGGTGCAACATGCGGATGTTACCGGTTGGGATTTAGATAAAGTGACAGCAACATTACCTGCTCATGGCGATCAGAACATGCTAATGCAGTTAGTCGCAACCACGACCGGACCTGATGGTATAAGTACAACCGATAGTGCAAAACTGCCAATAATATTAGATGTTAACTCCCCGGTTCCTGATGCTGTTATTACCGGGGATGAACAACTAACCACAGATGAAGTCTCAACTGTATCGGGTCAGCTAACTATTACCGATACAGATTCATCACAAGCGTATTTTATAGCAGAAGTTATACCAAGTGCTCATGGTCAATTTACGATAAAAGCTGACGGAAGTTGGGAATTCACCCCAAGTAAGCTGGCAGAAACCTTGACTCAAAACCATAACGCCACCGATATTGTTACCGTAAAAACTCTTGATGGAACAGAGCAACAATTGAGTGTAACACTCATCGGCAGCGACACTGCCCCAACAACCGTCACCACCGATTTAGGCAAGGTTGAATCTGGTCGCACCCACGACTTCCAAGCAACAGATTTGCTTGCTAATGTTACCGATGTCGATACCAGTGCAGCAGGGCTATCGATTGTGGCGGGCTCACTGCTCTCTCCCCATGGAACTGTGGTAACCAATCCTGACGGTAGCTATAGCTTTACAGCAAATCCAGGCTTTGTTGGTAACGATTTAGCCATTAGTTTCAAAGTCAGTGATGGTCATAACACTATTGATGCCAACGCAATAATTGATGTCACGCCGCCTCTTGCAATTACTCGGTTAGAATATGATACCGGTGTCAGTGATAGTGACTTTGTTACCAGTGACGGCCACATTATCTTATATGGTACTGGCGAGCCCGGTAGCACTATCATGGGCAGTGGGGTTCTCAGTGGCCCTAAAGCAATTGTCGATGCAAATGGTCATTGGAAATTGGATGTTAGCGCAACAGATCGCGCCGATGGCACTTATACGCTAACCGTAATTGAAGTAAAAGCTGACGGCAGCTATGCTCAGGCACATCATCAAATCACTATAGATACTGCTAAACCCACGCTATCTATCGACCCTATATCTAATGACGATTGGGTAAATCATCATGACCATCAGCAGGATTTAACTATTACAGGTGCCACAACCCATGTGGCTGATGGCAATTCGGTTGATGTGATTGTCGCAGGTACACACTATAGCGCCAACGTTAACAATAACCATTGGCAATTGGTCATTCCGGCAAATCAAGTTGCCAATATTAGCGACAGTGCCTATCAAGTCCATGCAGAGGTTATCGCGACCGCAACTGGCGACACAGCTCAAGTTCAACGCCAGCTAGTGGTATCTGCCGATTTAAGCACTCTGGTACAAACTCAGGCAGTAGAAGAGGACAGTAAAACCACAGCCACAGGGACTTTATTTGCTGTAGGCGCGAGTGAAACTGTTACCACTACAGGCGTATTACAAGGCAACTACGGCACTTTACAAATGAATGTCGATGGTAGTTACCAATACACATTGGACAATAACGCAGCCGCTATTCAGCAAATGGGGCAAACAGATACCCATGCAGATAACTTTTTCATCAGTTATACCAATAACCATGGCGACACCAAACATGCCGTGGTTAATATTGGTATTCATGGCACCAACGATGCCCCCCTATTAACGGGCACTTTTGAAATATCTCGTTCAATTACGACGGGCTCAATGACCAACACCCATTCCTTTGGCTATATCAATATTGATGACATCGATGCTGGTGATAAACTCAATATTGAATACATTGATAGTCAGGGTGGACACCATCTATTAGATTTTACGCCAGGCAACAGTAATAAAATTGATGTACAAGGCATCGGTCATTTTAATATCGATGCCGATGGACGTTGGGATTTTACCTTCAGCCACAGTGGTCCTGAGCGTGACAAGCTTGATCAAGAAGTGGCCGCAGGTAAGATTCACTCCGAAACAGTCACCCTTAAAGTAACCGATGGCAGTGGGCAGAGTCGGGAAGAACACCTAACAGTACACATTGGCGATGGTAAGACCGGACCACAGATTTTCGGAGCGTCCGAGTCTGTGGTTACCGAAGACAAAGTGACTCAATCCCACGGCTTGCTCGATTTATTGGTCGGTGACGTCAAGGTGGCCAGCGGTGTCACGTGGGAGTTGCAACCTGGGGCTCACCCTCAATACGGTGATTTAACATTAAACCCCGATGGTAGTTGGCAGTATCAAGCCAATAATGGTTCAGCTCGTGTACAAGCCCTAGCTGAAGGTGAACGACTTGAAGAAACAATAATGGTGACCGCTACCGACTCTCTCGGTCACAGCGTAGACCAAACAATGAAGTTAGTGATCATCGGTACTAATGATGTACCTGTTGTTGGCCATGCCCTTGCTAATACGGTTGTTGAAGATCATCTGCTCACTCTGAGTAAAGCTGATTTACTTGCTAACGTTCACGATACAGACGCTAAAGATGTGCTTGATGTAAGCCATTTATCAATAGTCGGTGGTGGTACTATTACCCAACAAGGTGACCATTGGGTTATTAATCCAGGGGTAAATTATAATGGGGAATTACGCTTAAATTATACGGTGACCGATGGTCATGTCGCGATAGATAACAGTATGGCAATTCATGTGTCGCCTGATGCCGATACTCCTACCATGATATTTACTAAGCATGTCGGAGATTTAACTTCGCCACTCGATACTATGGCGATTTCGGGTAATGAAAATACTGATTTAGCGCTTAATATTAACGTATCCAGTCCCGATATAAATGAGACACTCACAGTTGAAATCACAGGCGTTCCATCAGGGGCTTCGCTATCTGCGGGGACTGAAAATAACGGTATATGGTCACTACAACAAAGCGAGTTAACTAACCTCAAAGTTATTCCTGAAGCAGACTTTCATGGCCATTTTGATTTGACGATTAGCGCCACGTCCCATGATGGCAGCTCAACCAACTCTGCAAGCCAAGTGATTGCAGTGGAAGTTGTCCCTACACCGATATCTACTCCAGCGCCAGTATCACAAAGCGATGAACCAGATACGTTAAATCAAAGTGATGATATCGACGTTAGTTTAGTCATTGACAGTACCGATAGTCTAGCCGCACCAGCACCTATCGATCATTACTTGCATATGGTTGGATTAAGCCATGATGAGATTAAACCTGATACTGGCATTCCAGACCTAGCGGGGTTGCCAACAATGCATGAGCTTAACACTGCTGATCCACAAGCAGACATGCTTGATACTGTTGAAGTCGATGCATTTGAAAACCCATTAGATGACGAGCATAAAGAACACCCGCAACATGCAGATCATGATGCTGCCAGCATAATTGATGCGCCAACAGAGCAAAGTGACATTAATCAAGATAACGATGATGACATGCTACACCAAGCATTAAACGATATGCATAATCAGTTTTAGGTGTGGCAAAAAATCTAATACGGTAAACATGGACGTGACTTTAATGTATAAAACGCCTTTAACACCTTGTATTCCTATGCATTGTGTTAAGGGCATTTATAATTGTATTTTCTTTACAACACCTTGCTATAACTAATCACGCCATAGCCGTGCCAGTCGTCCACATCAGATTTGTACTCTTTGCTGTAAAAGTCGAAGCTCCAGCGCACTGACCAAGTGGGAAAAGCCCAAATGACACCTAGGCTTGCTTGAGCCTGCTGGTTGTTAATTTCAAGCGGCGATTCATAGGGAAGATCACCTTCAATAGTTAAGTCATTAAAGCGGTATCCAGCCTGCATTCTGGCATAGGCCATCCAGCTTCCATATTGATTAGCTGAAGAAGTAAAATCGCCAAAGTGTCCTGCTTGGCTAGATAACTGACCAAATGTTTGGCTTAGCTCATCGCCCCAACGGACAGTTAACCCAAGGCTAGATTGAGAACGAAAGTTACCTGCCATGGTATGGTTAAATACACTCACATCCCATTGGCTATTTTCGAATGCTTGCTGACGAAACAACAATGCCTCCACCTCGTAAGCGACTTGCAACGTCAGCTGATTTTCAATCTGGTAATCCCAGCCTTCAGGCGTCGTCGATGAGGTAATTTTATGTACAAAAGATTGCATGTACTCTGCGCCAGATGCAGGGCCAACAACGCCCAAACTCAGCCAGTTTTTTTGTGCAAGGCTTGAACTAAACACACCGGTATAACTTTCTAACTCTAAAAAGCCAGCATAAGGCCTTTCTTCAGGTTGAGGAAAGTCATAAGCGATTTCAGTAGGCGTCCACATTCGGCTATAAAGCTTTGCCCCACGGTGAACTTGCTGGCTTTGTTGCGGAAATAATAAAGCTGATTGCCATTGAAAAGCTGTAGAAGCAGAGGAGAAATCTTGCTCAGGTGTTGCATGCCACCCCAGTAAAATACCACTAGAGTAATCACCATCTGAACCAATAATCACATCATTATCAAAACTAAAATAAATCTGCTCAGCTGTGGCTTGCGAGGCTACACAGATTAATGACATGACAGCCAATACTGATAGTGGAACAGGTAATTCCTTTAAGTGATGTTGACTCAAATTAACCTCTTTCAGTTCAGTATGTGAATAGCACCAGATAATTCAGTTTAACCGAACATCAGCATCACACAACGTCCTTTGAAATAAAGACTTAATTCAAATAATAGCCATTACTTACTCGCTACCAGCAAATTACAATTAGGCACTTTTACTTATATCATTCGACAGCCGTAACCGAACACTAGCAAACCTCTTAAAATGTATCCCAGCATTAATCACTAACGCTGGGAATACATCAATTATCGTATTTATCAAAAGGCATCTAACTAAAATAAAACCCAATCATCAGACATTCTGATAGGCATTAAAAAAGTCTTTTGCCTCTAGTGGCTTAGAGAAAAAATAACCTTGGACTAAATCCACGCCCTGCACTTTCAAATAGCTAATTTGAGACTCTGTTTCCACCCCTTCAGCAATGACGCTCAAGCCCGACTTTTTGGCAAAAGAGATAATTGCATCTAAGGTTTTCTCATTAAAGTTATCTTTTACACCAATGGTATCGATAAAAGCTTTATCAATTTTAAGGGTACTGATACCTAGGTTTTGCACATAACTAAAACCGCCATATCCCATTCCGGCATCATCAAGCTTTAAATCAACGTCAATGGCATAAAATTTATCTAGCATAGCGCGGGCTTTGGCTAAGTCTGTAATGGGTTGCCGCTCAGTGATTTCTAGCGAAATCCGATGCTTACCTAGCTTCCCAGACTCTTTAAGCGCCTTAATATACAAGTAAAGTTGATCGCTTTCTAAATGCTCAGGAACAATATTAATACTGATAAATAACGGCTTAACTTGTTCGCCAGCTTGTTCAATATCGTCAGCCATAACATCAAGCATCGAATAGGTCATATCTACAATTAACCCATCAGATTCTGCAAAGGGAATAAATTGGTTTGGTGGGATCAACTCTCCACTTGATTGACGCCAGCGCATTAATACTTCAACACCAACGATTTCATTTGTTTGCGTATCAATAACAGGCTGATAAAAAGGGATAAACTCTTTATGTTTGATAGCACTTTTTATGTGAGCTCGAGTTGAACCATAAGACTGTTTCCAAGACCAATAGCCAATTGATAACGCCAACGCCACCACAAAACTAACCAACGCACTATATAGCCAATTTAACGATTTATACTGAGCAAAAAAGTCGTCATTGCCAGACAGGCTAAACTTGGCAATGTAATATTCATTTTTATGAACAACTTCTTCTAAAATGACATGGTCACCTTCAAACTGTTCAAAGCCAAACTCCATTACAGGCACTGCTGCTAACGAGTCATAAATGCCATCAATAGTGATGGTGTACTCTAGGCAATCTTCACAATTTACAGGGATAAAATAACGAGGATTCATTGGCACAATGCTCGCCACATACTGCTTTTTACCTGATTCGTATGATAAGAATAACTCGTGCACATCTGAGTCAATTTGATTGATAACGGCAAGCTTTAAATCAGGACCAATTCGGTGCCTAACTAACTTCTCTACATGACGGGGCATCACTTGCGAACGACAAACAACTTTTAACTGTTCCATTACAGCAAGCCAGCGAATAAATGTGGAGTTAAATACCGACTTAGTCAGCAAATCTTCATTTTGACTGTCGCAAACATAGGTGTCATTAATTGCCGGTAAACTTTTCAGTTCTATTGCAGTATCTTCAATATACATGGTCAATTTTTCAGACAGTATTTGAGCGTCACGCTTAATAAGCATTTCAGCAACTAGCTCATCTAACGCTTTAAAACCAAAAATTAAAACGAAAAAACTCACTATAAATATTGCGCAACATTTCACTCTTTCCATGTGCAATTAGTCCTTTGTAAACGAGCCACTCTTGTTAATTCATCAACAAACTATTTATCAATTTTTACCTAAGCCGAACTCAGCATCATAGCCTTCACAATTGACAGACATCATTTGTTGACTGAATGGATCTTCAAATGTCAGCGACTTGGCGATTAAGCGCAAAGGCTTGGTAAAATCATCGGCAGTTTTGGGTTGCAGACTTGGGTAATTGGTATCATTTTCTAATGGCATACCCAATGACATCATGTGCACTCTAAGTTGATGCATTTTTCCCGTTATAGGACTCAGCTCAAACAAGCCTCTTGAACCATTAACAGCGATTAATCTGATTTCAGAATGCGTATTAGCTTCCCCTTCGGTGATTTTCATCAAAAAGCTCGGTGTTGAACGCACCATACGATTTTTCACAGTCCATTTTAGCGGTAAACTTAACAGCCCTTGCTGGTGCTGAGTTAGAAGTTCGGGAGTAAGCTTTGCAATGGCTTGGTACTGTTTATTAATTTTTCCATCAGTAAACAGGGCATGGTAAGCATGTCGAGATTCTGGATTGACTGTCATTAACATCACTCCAGCTGTTGGTCTATCAAGCCGATGGGCAGGAGAAATCGTATCAATACCCGTTGCAATTCTTAAGCGATGGATTAGACACTCATTGACAAAATTACCACTGGGTGTGACAGGCAAAAAGTGAGGCTTAAAGACTAAAATACAGTGCTCATCTTGATGCAGTACCTTTTGCTGAAACGGTATTTTTGTTTCGCTCTCAACCTCGCGGTAGTAATACACTCGAGTCGCTGGGCGGTACTTTGTTGTTTGCGTTACACGTTCACCATCTGCCCAGTGAACCTTTCCATCAACAACACGTTTTATCCACACTGATTCTGGAATTTGCTTAAAATGAGAAACTAAAAACTCCAGCACAGTTTCCGGCGTTGTTTGAGATTGCGGTAAAACAATATATGAAGGTTGTGCGGCCTTGGCAGCATGTTCAGCAGACATGTAAGATACTATATAGCTACATTTTGATACAGTATACCCAACAAAGCCTTATCAGCTAAAGCAAAAACATGTTTTGGCTTGTCCGCGTTACACATCCACATGAGATTTTAATAATTGCAGTACAAAATCCATGGTCTTATGACAATCGGGTTGTTCAACTAACAGCAGCTTATCTTTATTGTACATAGGTAAGACTTCTAACCAACGCTGACTTACCCAAGTTGCATCTTCAAGATGAACCTGATTGTATAAATCCAGTAAGTCAGGATTAACCTCGTAAAACTGCTCTAGTGCTGCACTGATAATTTCAAACTCTTCACCAATGGGTTCATCTTGCCAATTTTGACAAGGCAGAGTGCGCGCAACCCAACTTTGGTCTCTTAATTGAGCACCAGAAAGTATTTTTACCCGCTGACGTCCTTCCACCACAATACTTAGTGAGTCATCATCTAACTGATGAAAATCGATGATTTCACACTCAGTTGCGGTGTCATAACAAGGCGGGACACAGTTACTTTTACTGGCAGCCAGCGCCAGTCGGTAATGCCCTTTAAGGACATTCGCGACCATAATTAACTGGCTTGGTGTCGCCATTCTAATCTCTTGTCGCCCCCCAGGAAGCAATACAGCCTCTTGGATCAGTAACGCCATTTCTATCGTTTGCATAGCAACCTCCAGACCACAGCGCTTCTCGATTATTCCATTTATAAGGAGGTAAAAACCTCTTAAGAATGCTGCAGAGATAGTAGCCTACTGCTACCAAGGACCAATAAAAATCAACACCTTGTGTTTTAAATTACAAAAATAAGTTTAGCAGTCAAATTAGAGTTTTCCAGCTTTGCCATAGCTAATACAACTTTATGATTAGCCAAGAAAACGTGTTCTCAATTATCAAATCTGCAATTACAACTGATTATTTATTAGACAGGTAAAGGTACGAAATAGTTTCAGTAAATGATCACTATTCGAGCTAAACCGCTGAGGGCGTTTATTAAGTGTAAATTGAGTAAGTTAGAATGGTGAGAGTGATTAACTGTTAATTTGTGATAGCAGAGATAGCTGAAAGGGTCTTGGGTCATTTGTGTCGAAGGGTTAGTTTATATTTCTAAATCTAGATATCGTTATAAATCTAGATATCATTATAAATCAAAGTAGTGGCGCTTCGCCCACACTGTTTGCAAATAATGACCAAAGGGAAACAGCAGCATTTCCCTTTCCAATGTCATCAAAAACGAGATTATCGCCAAACTCTAACTCACCTTCTATAGAAAGACGTTAACCCTTACTCAAAACGCAGTCATTTTTAAAGTCGTTCTACGTGGTCCATTATCGACTGCTTTTCAACAATATCAGCAAACAACTCACCTAGTTGCTCACTGCGCTTCAATGATTCACGCCAATAAGCGATGCGGCTATCGCTATCTAATTGTTTAAAGTCTTCACGATCAGGAATCTTTTGATACGGCAAAGACTGTAGAAACTCGGCTGTAGGCGCCAGAATTAATGCATTGTGATAATGCTTTTTAGCCCGTCGCCATTTTAACGATTTATCAAACCAACCAGGGCTCATGTGCGGATAAAAATGTGGGTATAAACTCAAACCTTCAGGGGTGTGGGTTGGCATATCAAAGTGATAATCAGTAATGCCGCCGTCATAGTAAGCACCATCACTAATACCATTAATACGCTTTACCGGTGCGAGCAATAACGGAATTGAACCCGTCGCTAGCAAGACTTGATTGATGTTATTACGGGTTAACTGCGCATGCTCTGTGGGCAAATCATTTAACTGCGAAAAAGGCGACTTAACCTGCTGATGGCTAAATACGACTCGCTCAAAATGCCAACCTAAGCTTCGACGACTCACTGCATTACTTAACGCTGTTGCCGCAAGTCCCAATGCCAGCTTACCTTTAGAGCGACTAGCATTTAAATGCTTAGCCTTACACACAACAAAATGGCTTTGAATAGTGCGATTATTAACGATATCCATTGCACCGTGTTCGCCTAATATGCCACTGATGATTCGCTCAACTTGTTCTGTTACTTCTTGGCGATTAGGCACATGTTCGTAACGTTGGCCGATATAAAAATCTTCTAAACGAGTATAGGCTGCAAGCGGATCTTTCTGAGCTAAACAGGCTAAGCGCCAAGCACCTGATGATGCACCCATGGTATAAAGAGGGGTTTGCCTGTCAGCGAAAAACTCACCAAACAAATACTTATCAAGCCCAGCAACGCCAATCCATTTGGGGCCACCAGATGCTGCAAATAGCTGAGTGAACATTTGCGGCGTTAAACCATTTTGTTCTATTTGTTGATAAGCGGTTTTACCGGCGAGTAATCGTAATACTGTCACTGCACATCCTGTATTTAAATATCAGCTATAAACCAAGGCTTATGGATCTAACCCCATGAGCTAAAACTTATGGTTAACCCCTTATTGTAGGGAGCCAGTGTAATTTATCTTAACTAAGTTTGTCATAGGGTTAAACCACCTAAGGGTTGAAACCATTATTAACGTAAAGACTAATCTAATCATCAACTCAACTAATCTAATCATCAACTCAACTAATAGCGTCATCAAAGCCATATCAATATGGCACTGTCACAGTGAATAAGTAATAATATTGCATCATCAAAAATCAGAGAACCATTATGGTCGTCGATAGCCTTGCAAACCATTCGCTTTATCACTCACTCAGCCCAAGACTTGCTAAAGCGCTGACTCACATATCTGAAACTGATTTTACCCAAGCCGAAGTAGGAACCTATCCATTAGACGGCAAAGATATTTTTGTTATTGTTAATGATTACCAAACTAAACCGAAACACACAGAGCCTTTTGAAGTCCACCAGCAATATATAGATGTGCAGTATGTGGTTAGCGGTGAAGAAGAATTTGGTTATTTACCTCTTGGCAATCAAACCCCATTAGCGCCCTACCATCAAGCTCACGACTTTACCGAGTTTGATTATGAATCAAATAAGCAAGATGCGGCTTTCATTCCATTAAAAGCGGGTATGTTTGCGCTGTTTTTCCCAGATGATATGCATATGCCTGGCACACTGGATACTGCTAAACCAGTAAGAAAGGTCGTGATAAAAGTGAAGATTTAATCGCGTTTATCGCTGAGTTAATATCATCCATTTAACTCATTTAAACTACCCCACAATATTATGCCTATGAATAAAAGCTGCGGTTGCGTAGCTTTTATTCCTGTCTAATATGAACACATCAAACTTCCCCCCAACGACTCATCACCTATATTTTACTTCTTCATCAAACTGCCACAAAAAAATAACTCATATAAGTCATAGCTTTATAGTCGAACATTATTTCGTACAAAAAACTTGACGAAAAAACACCCAAACGCTCAAAACGTGATCTTGATCAATATTTAAAGAGTGCTAATATAACCGAGAGAAATTAGTTATAACTAAAAGCTATATAACAACTAATCAATAGATGAGTCGCTCCCATGAAGAATAAGTCACCATTAAGCCAGATATATTTAGACGCTAACGCTACAACCCCAGTTTTGCCGCAGGCCGCAGAAGCGGCACTAAACAGTATGAAAGTATTATTTGGCAATCCAAGTAGTAGCCATATTACCGGCCTTAAAGCGAAAGACTTAATGGAACAAACCCGCATCAATGCAAAAAAAGTCATTGGCGCAGATACTGGCAAAGTTATCTTTACTAGCGGAGCAACAGAGGGGATCCAAACTGCAATTATTTCGGCCTTGGTTGAAGCTAAAAAACAGATTGAAGCAGACAAACTCTCTGCTACGCCTCCATGCTATAGCTTGTTATATGGCGCGACAGAACATAAAGCGGTGCCGGAGTCATTAAAACACTGGAATAAAATCTTAGGGATCAATGCCGAAATTAAAGCAATTCCAGTTGATACCTTAGGTAACCTCGATAAGCAGTTCATCGCAAAAGAAGCGCCTAATGCTTTAATGATTTGTACCATGGCTGTAAACAACGAAACTGGCGTGTTTCAAGACTTAGCTGAACTAGACAAGGTGATACGCAGTGCCAACAATGACATTTTTTGGATGGTAGATTGTGTACAAGCACTTGGTAAAACCTCTTTAAATCTTGCTAACACCACAATCGATTATGCCCCTTTCAGTGGCCATAAACTCTATGCACCTAAAGGCATTGGCTTTGTTTATATCCGCCAATCAGCGCCTTTCACCCCTATTATTGCCGGTGGCGGTCAAGAAAGTGGCCTGCGCTCAGGCACCGAAAACTTACCGGGTATGGCTGCGATTAACGTTATTTTCGAGATGCTATTAAATCAACAAGATAGTGCATTTGCCGACATTGATATTCTACGAGGTTATCAAGCTCAATTAGTGGATACCCTAAGAGCAGTTTTCCCAGAGGTGGTGTTTAATCACAACTTTGAAAACAGCGTGCCCACAACCCTGAACTTTGCAATTGCAGGCTTTAGCAGTAAAGAAATCATGGATTTATTTGATGCTGCCAATATCCGTGTCAGTTCAGGCTCCGCTTGTTCATCAAAAGTCACCCGCAGCTTTGTACTCGATGCCATGGGTTTACCAGCATGGCAAAGTGAGTCAGCCATTCGAATGTCATTCGGCCCAGCAATGACTCAAGCACAAGTGGATGAAGCATGTGCGCGCATCACTTCAGCAGCAAAAGCATTAACCCATAGCTGCATGATTTTAGACAGTGGTGAAATTAATGAAAAACAACCTCTCGATGGATTAGTTCAGCTGCGCTCAGGCTCAAATTGCACTTGGGTTTATGCTGACCAGCAAAGCAAACAAGCCTTCATTATCGATCCATTGCCAGAAATTAACGATCGTTTAGATACTTTATTGCAATGCCAGCAATTAGAGTTAGTGGCGATTATTGACACTCATGGCCACGCCGATCATCAATCGGGACGCACTTTCCTTGCAGACAAACATCTCCCAACCCAACAAACAGATGCCTTAGGTTGGCCACAAGATTGCCAACAGTTCAGTCAACTGCAGTACATCAATATCGGTAAGCAATGGTTAGTTAAGGTTGCTACGCCGGGTCACACCGATGACAGCATGTCATTACTACTGTGTAACCCATTCGATAATGAACAAGACATTAGCCAGCAGTGCCAATTCGCATTTTGTGGCGATACAATTTTAATGGGTAGCTTAGGCCGTACTAACTTTGACTCAAGTAGCGCGGCTTCAATGTTCTTAAGCCTTAAAAAACTCCACTCGTTGATCGGCGATCAAACCTTGATCTGCGCAAGCCATGATTACAATAACGAATTCACCACCCATCTCAGTGCAGAATGTGCTCGAAACCTGTTATTGGCAAACACCCTTAACGGCAGCCTTAACCTTACACAATTTAAAGTGCAAAAGGCACAATTAGACAGCCACTTGTGCGACCAAAGCGGCAGCGAAATTATGTGCGGTGCATTAACTGAGAGCCAATTAACAGGACAACCGATTGTTGAATACAATCATCAAAGCCTGAATGATGCCTTACAGCAAGAAAACGTCACCTTAATTGATATTCGTGAGCCTCACGAATATGCGCTACAACACACTGAAGACTCCAGTGAAAACGTACCACTCACCCGCTTAGTCCAGTTTATTCAACAGCAGCAAACTCAAAAGCACCATAAATGGGTATTAGTTTGCCGCAGTGGCAGCCGATCCTTAGTTGCAGCACAAGCCATGTACCGATTAGGTTTCGATAACGTTGCACACCTTAAAGGTGGATATGCGTTAAGTAGCTGATAGAAATTTAATTGCAGAAACCAAGGTTTCAGCTCTATTTGGAGTTGAAGCCTTTTTTGTATCAGGAATTAAGCGTTTGATACGAGATTAACTCTGCGATTTACTCCCTACGTCTTGCTACATCACTTAATCTTACTGAACTAAACCATACTGAATCATATCCTCAGTTCATTCATAAACTTCACTTGGCATTAAGTCATGGTGTTTCGTCTTAACCTGACGCAAGATAGGCACAACTCAATCAATATTGGAGAGATAAATGCCCCATTGTATCGTCGAACATGCAGCTCAATTTGATGGCCAAGCACTAGTGAAATTAGTACACCAAGGTGCTTTAACATCAGGGTTATTTCAAGCACAAGGCAGTGATATTAAAGTAAGAGCCATTGCTTATTCTGAATTTAAAACTGGTTGTGTTGATATCGGCTTTGTCCATGTGACGATGAAAATCTTATCAGGCAGAAATGAAGAGCAAAAATCGATGCTAACCCAGCAGGTGTTAACCCAATTACAAACCTTGATTAAGGTGGATTGCTCTTTGTCAGTTGAAGTGGTGGATATTGACCGAGAAACGTATTCAAAAGTGGTTGTTTAACAACCGGGCTTATTTGTCAGTATTTTCAAGGAATGGTTTACATGCCTCATGTAGAAATTAAGTATTCAGATAATTTACAATTCAGCGTAACAAGCATGTTTGATGAGATTGAAGAAATCATTAACCACAAAGACGCCAGTGCTGGCGTTTGTAAATCAAGAGCTTACCCTTGCTCTAAGTATAAACATACTCATATTCTTGTCACAGTATCTTTACTCACTAAACCACATCGAGACGAGCAGTTTACTAGGGAATTAAGCGCAGAGCTTGAACAAGCAATTAAACACCATCTAAAACAAAGTGTGTATTTTTCATTAAATATCGAATACAGCGGAGCATATTACACCACCAATGTTCATCATGTTGATGAAGAGACTTTAGATAGCTAAGTAAACTTAATTGCCAAACTTGGTTTTGAAAAACGGCGTGATTCATTCAATTCATTCCAACCCAATTAAATCCAAAGAGAAAGTGCAGCCGCTTCACTTATTCAAGAGCCCTACTTACTTTAGGGCTCTAGCCGTTTATTATGAATTAATCTGTAGTCACAGTATCCAATACTATTAGCTATCACCACTCAAACCAATATTTTACTTAATAAAATCAATTGTTAATAAATTTACGTTTATATATTTTACTCTCCATAATTTCATTGAGCACATATTGTATTACTCACTTTTAAAACGAAAAACTCATAAAGATATTTCGAATATCAGCTCATAGCTGTTAACATAATTGTATCAATCAAGAAAAGGGAATTATCTAAGTCTTCGCTCAGTGAAGTCTTTTAAATGGATTTAATAATGAAAAAACTACTCACTTTATTGTTAGTATTATTGCCGTTTGCCACTCAAGCAGACTTTGATACTAAAGACACCATCTACGTTGACTTACTCACCAGCAAAAACCTACAAGAAGTAAAATTAGGTGCTAAAGCATTGCACCACAGCTTGCCTGAAAATATTCAGCTATGGGATTTAGCAGCCTTTACACTTTGGTCGATGAACCAAAATGGTGATAAAGAACACGATGAATTTGACGACACAATATCATGGTTAGCAAAAGCTATTGGTGAAAGCCAAAACGCAAGGTATCGAACACTATTAACCGAGCAAAATAGCAATGAAGCGTCACGGAAGGTGAAGAAGTATTTCAAAAGTGCAATCAAAGCCCTTAACAAAGACGATGTCCCACAATTTCAACCTCAAGAGTTTGAGCTAGCGTCTATCAAAGTGCTCCCCAACACCGTTACCCCAACCCTTGCTAACTTTGAGATGATAGCCCAAGGAGCCACATTAGACACTGTCATCACAACCCTTGGTAAACCAGATGGTGTAGGCCAATATCTTCGTAGTTATCGACGTCCATTTATTGGTCGTCAAACCTTTCACAATCTTAGGCTTTCTTATATCAACTTAGGCTCTATGGAGCTTAAATATGAAAAAACAGAATGGGTGGTTGATTTAATCTCTATTCAAACCAGCCTTGATATTTCAGGGGTTGCAGATCAATACCGAGACTTATTATCCAGACTTGTGAGTAATGATGTCACTCAAATTAGAGCTGCTGCTAGGGAGGCGATTAAATTGCCATTGCAAGATGAACAAAGCCTTGATCATATTGCCCAGTACATTTGGAATGCTCAAAACACCCAAGACAAACAATTTGCCGACTCTTTAGCTTGGTTATGCAAAGTATTGAGTAATAGCGGTAATGGGCGCTATAAGGAAATGCTACAGACATTATCTCAAAAACCGCTACATTCTAAGATTACGCGATATGCCGCAAAATCAGCTAAGTCATTAACCAGCACAGAACCATTTTTTACTCCTGCTATTCAAGTTAAAGGCGCTGACAGCAGCAAGACAGACAATTTATAAACTTATAATTTTAAAATATAAACTCACTTTGGGTACTCATGTTTATCAAAGACATGAGTACCTGCACGCTAATCGAATTAAATGGCGCGCATTACACGGTTAAAGTTCATCAAATTAGTGAAAATGATACTTTCCTGCTTCGTTTGAGTTAGCGTCGTGAGACTTCGCCCACACCAGACTAAAAGGGAGAGAACTGCGACTCCCTCTTTCTTTATACTAAGAGCTACGCCCGCAGCAACGGAGAATCATCCAGCGTTAACCTTCCTTTGCGGCAAGCTGTAAAAATCACTAACGCTTACGATGGGGCATCTTGTTGGTGCTTTCAAACACCGTTTGGATTAACGTCAACGTCGTGGCGCTTCGCCCACACCAAACTAAAAGGGAGTGAACTGCGACTCCCTCTTTCTTTTTACTAAGAGCTACGCCCCGCAGCTCCGGCGAAATAATCTGAGAAGCGATTATTTCCAACGGAGAATCATCCAGCGTTAACCTTCCTTTGCAGCCAGCTTTGGCAAGCTGTAAAAATCACTAACACTTACGATGGGGCGTACCTTCCCCTCGAAAGCTAGCCAGAATCTTAAGTACAGGATGTACTAAATGCCTTGAAGCACATGGATGTGCGAGAAAGGCCATTTCTGGACTCACGCAATTTTCTTGCTTGCCTCAATTCAAATTAAACATTCAAATAAATGCCAAAGAGAAAGGACTTAATCTCAACAACTCTTATGGTTTTAATCTCAAAAATGACAAACGAACCTGCGGGCTCAATAGACTCCGTTGGAAGTGTCCGAATGCGGTGAGCTAATTTGCGTGATGGAGGCAGGTCATTCTCGTGCATCCATGCACTTCATTACATTCAGGCATCCTGCCTATCGACGCCGACATAGCCTCAGTTGAGCCATGGATGGCGAATCTGAGGCGATAGCAAATTCGCTCTGTAGCATGAGGAACAACACTTCGTCGGAGCGGCAAGGCTCTTATGAAAATCAGCGAAAAGGGAAATGCTGTTGTTTCCCTTTCGTCGGGTGTGGGCGAAGCGCCACGACTTTATTTCTTATTTCCATACTTACAAATTTCCAAACTTTGTTTGGATTAACATCGTGGGTTTTCCACCCACACCCGACCAAAAGGGAGTGAACGGCAACTCCCTCTTGGAACACCCACCCGCTCCAACGAAATAATCTGAAAAACGATTATTTCCAATGGAGTATTCTATAGCTTTAACCTTCATTTGTAGCCAGCTTCGGTAATCTACAAAAATCACTAACGCATTCGATGGGGCGTCCCTTCCCCTCGAAAGCTAGCTGGCCATCCATGGCCAGACTCACGCAATTTTCTTGCTCACCTCAATTCAAATTGAACATTCAAATCTATACAAGATTTTAAGTTTACCTAGCTAAGAGTAATAAACCTGCGGGCACAAAGAACCCCATTGAAATTGCTGAAATGCGTTGAAGAAAATAGCGTAAGCCTGACAGGACGTCAGGCTAGCTTTAGTAGGCCATGGATGGCCTGTCTAAAGCGTTAGCTATTTTCGAATAAGCATGAGGCTTACTCGCTTTGAAAGAGTAATTTCGTTGGGGCGGCAAGGGATATCGAAAAGGGAAATCCTGTTGTTTCCCTTTCGTCTGGTGTGGGCGAAGCACCACGACTTTGGCAACCGTAGGTTGTATCAATTTGAAGAGTCCACAATTTAAAAGCTCTAAGTAGCACACTAAACAAAAAGGCTGTAAGTTAATAAATAAATCTTACTTTGATCTCTATAATGTCCGGTAAACATTACTGAGTATTCCGTGTATCGAGCTGCTTTCTCTATAAGGATATTTTCATATGCACGGCACTTGTAAGTTATGTAAAAAAGATACGAAATTAGAATTGAGCCATTTCATTCCGAAATTCATAGGGAAGTGGCTCAAAAAAACATCCATAACTGGCTACTTCAGAGAAGGGAATCAAATAAATAAGCGACAGCAAGATATTGCAAAAGACTATTGGTTATGTGGGGAGTGTGAAGACTTATTTTCTAACTGGGAACGGGAGTTTTCAATTAAGATTTTCCATCCATATATGAATGATTCAAATTTAGTTACTACATATGGCGCGTGGTTATCTAAATTTACAGCTTCTTTGTCATGGCGAACACTTACGTATATTCGTGGAAAAAATATTAATGAACCTAAGCCAAAAGACTACTTAGATACTATTTCAAAAGCTGAGCATGGACTAGCAAAGTTTTTGCTTGGTGAGTCGTCCAATTTATATGAGTATGAGCAGCATCTATATCCACTTGATGTAATTGGATCTACTTCAATTCAAGACCTTCCGACCAACATTAATAGGTATTTTCTTCGAACCATAGCAATGGATATCGTTGGCAACTCAAATGGTATTTATATTTATACTAAATTGCCTTCGTTCATTATTATTGGTGTAATCAAAACAAAGCAATCGAAAGAAATGCGAGCAAGTCGAATTAGTATTAGTGGTGGAAAAATATCACCAAGGACGTTCACTTTTCCTGAAGGTTTTGATGGTTATATAATTGATTCAGCAAATAAAGTATCTGACACCTATAATCAAATCCCGAAAGAACAACTAGCTAAAATTGATAAGTATGTAATCGATAATTCAGAGAAAGTAACTGAATCCAAGCTTTTCGAAGCTATCGTACACGACTACCAAAGATTTGGGCAAAAATCATTCAGAAAATAAACAATTTAAGAATAGTTCCTTCAATCATATCCCTGTTCTTAACCAAGGTTTTCTATATAGTCTGAACCTAAAAACTCCACTCATAAAAAAAACCAGCCACTTTTCCAAGTAGGCTGGTTTTTTAATCGTGATTATTAAGCCAACGGCTTAATAATCAATTACCCTTGTGGGCGCATTGCTGGGAATAAGATCACGTCACGGATAGTATGAGTGTTAGTGAACAACATCACTAAACGATCGATACCAATACCTTGACCTGCAGTTGGTGGTAAACCGTGCTCTAGTGCTGTGATGTAATCAGCATCGTAGAACATTGCTTCGTCATCACCTGCATCTTTAGCATCAACTTGCGCTTTAAAGCGGTTGTCTTGATCTTCAGCATCGTTAAGCTCAGAGAAACCATTCGCGACTTCACGGCCGCCGATAAAGAACTCGAAACGGTCGGTGATGAAATGGTTTTCATCGTTACGACGTGCAAGTGGTGAAATATCTGCAGGGTAACCCGTAATGAACGTAGGTTGCATTAACTGTGGCTCTGCCGTTTCACCAAAGATTTCTTCAAGTAGTTGGCCACAAGTCCAGAATTTCTCGATTGTCATGCCAATGCTTTTCGCAAGGTTACGCATAAACTCAACGTCTTTAACTTCTTCGTAAGTCATAGACTGAATCGTTTCGTTATCTGGGTTGTACTTCTTAATCGCATCTAACATGCTTAAACGTGCGTATGGGCCACCAAAATCAACAGTATGCTCGCCGTACGGAAGTTGTGGAGAACCACAAAGTTCAGTTGCGATAGAGCTTAGCATTTCTTCAGTTAAGTCCATTAGGTCGTTGAAATCAGCGTATGCCATATAGAATTCCATCATAGTGAATTCTGGGTTATGACGTGGCGATAAACCTTCGTTACGGAAGTTACGGTTGATTTCGAATACTCGCTCAAAACCACCAACCACTAGACGCTTAAGGTAAAGCTCTGGCGCAATACGTAAATACATTGCGATGTCTAAAGCGTTGTGATGCGTTTCGAATGGACGGGCTGAAGCGCCACCAGGGATGCTGTGCATCATTGGGGTTTCAACTTCCATGAATTCTTTTTTCACCATGAAGTTACGGATAGCCGAAACCACTTTTGAACGCATGACGAAAGCTTCACGTGACTCTTCGTTAACGATTAAGTCAACATAACGCTGACGGTAACGCGTTTCTTGGTCAGTTAGGCCGTGGAATTTTTCAGGTAGCGGACGCAATGCTTTCGTTAGCAATTGGTACTGCTCCATGTTCACGTATAAGTCGCCTTTACCAGAAAGGTGAAGCTTACCTGTAACACCAATGATGTCACCGATGTCTAAACCTTGGAAAGTAGCTTTAAGATCTTTTTGAACATCTTTACCTGCATAAGCTTGAATGCGACCAGATACATCTTGAATAACCAAGAATGGGCCACGCTTAGCCATGACTCGACCGGCGATTGAACGATTAACGTCCATGCCTTCTAGCTCTTCTTTAGTGTGATGTCCGTATTCAGCTTGAATATCTGCAGCCTTGTGTTTTCGATCGAAGTTGTTCGGGTGACCGTTTGCAGGGCAGTTTTCGCGGATGTGATCTAACTTCGCGCGGCGTTCTGCAATTAACTTGTTCTCATCTTGTGTTTGTTCAGTCATCTTCTTCTCTCGTTAAAGGCCAGATTTAAGGCTAGC
Source organism: Shewanella goraebulensis (assembly GCF_030252245.1). Taxonomy (NCBI): domain Bacteria; kingdom Pseudomonadati; phylum Pseudomonadota; class Gammaproteobacteria; order Alteromonadales; family Shewanellaceae; genus Shewanella; species Shewanella goraebulensis. Next base: position 775,619 of record NZ_CP126972.1, on the reverse strand, counting down.
TTCTATAAACTTGTCCAAATCGCCATCTAGGACGCTTTGGGTATTTCGGTTTTCGACACCGGTACGTAAATCTTTAATACGGGCATCATCAAGCACGTATGAACGGATTTGACTGCCCCAACCAATATCTGATTTGGCGTCTTCCGCGGCTTGCTTATCAGCATTCTGTTTAAGCATTTCTAACTCAAACAGTTTAGCTTTTAATTGTTTCATTGCAGCGTCACGGTTCTTATGTTGCGAACGATCATTTTGACACTGCACGACGGTATTCGTCGGTAAATGGGTAATACGAATTGCAGATTCAGTTTTGTTGACGTGCTGACCACCAGCACCTGATGCACGGTAGGTATCGACACGTAAATCTGATGGATTAATATCAATCTCAATCGAGTCATCAATCTCTGGGTAAACAAATACCGAACAGAATGAGGTGTGACGCTTACCTGACGAATCAAACGGTGACTTACGCACTAAACGGTGTACACCGGTTTCTGTACGCAGTGAACCAAAAGCATATTCGCCATTAAACTTGATGGTTGCACCTTTAATACCGGCCACATCACCATCAGTCACTTCCATCAATTCAGGTTTATAATCATGGGCTTCGCCCCAACGTAAATACATACGTAAGATCATGTTTGCCCAGTCTTGGGCTTCTGTACCGCCCGAACCTGACTGAATATCTAAATAGCAGTTTGCTGCATCATGGGGACCTGAGAACATACGGCGAAACTCAAGTTCCTCTAAACGTTTCTCAAGACCGTCAAGCTCTTCACTGGCATCATTGAAGGTTTCTTCATCGTCTTCTTCAATGGCAAGTTCAAGTAATCCTTCAATATCTTCAAGACCACTGTCCATGTCATCAATCGTTTTTACAACGGCTTCTAACGATGAACGTTCTTTACCTAGTGCTTGGGCATTATCTGGATCATTCCATACTTCGGCACTTTCTAACTCACGGGTGACTTCTTCTAAACGCTCTTGCTTAGCAGCGTAGTCAAAGATACCCCCGAAGAAGTTCGGTGCGGTCAGCGAGTTCCTTGATTTTGAATTTAACTGGATTTACTTCAAACATGATGATTTCTACTTTATGGAAATTTAGATTGCTGCAAACCGAGTATTCTAACCTATCGCTAGCGCTAAACCTAGGTCGTTTTAATGACTTTTTGTCACTTTAGTTGGCCATGATTACAATCAAGTAAGTTGAATAAGTTTGATGAACACATTAACTGACCTTTTATGAATTAATTAGACATAAAAAAGAGCCAAGCAACAAACGTTGCAATGGCTCTTTTATCTCAGTAAATACAATCAAATTAACTCACTGTTGGGCTTTATAATTCAATAATGGATTTACACCTTAAATTGACTCACCAATGTCGATAAGTAATCTCCAGAGCTTGCTACAGAAGTACTGATCTCTGCTGCTTGCTGGCTAGATGACAGCAGCTCATTAACGATTTCTTGCACAGAGGTAATATTGCGATTAATTTCTTCCGTTACTGAGCTTTGCTCAGTTGCCGCTGTAGCAATTTGAGTGCTCATATCGTTAATGCTAGTAACAGATGATGTTACCGCGCCAAGGCTTTCCGATATCGCTTTTGACGAATCCACTGAGCGCACACCGCTTTTCTGACTTTGCTCCATTGCTTCAACCGCCTGACTGACTAACTTGTGCAGCTCAGATAGCATCTCATTAATCTCAACCGTACTGGCTTGGGTGCGACTAGCCAGGCTACGCACTTCATCAGCTACTACCGCAAAACCGCGCCCTTGCTCGCCCGCTCTTGCAGCTTCAATCGCTGCATTTAACGCCAGCAAATTAGTTTGCTCCGCAATGCCGCCAATCACAGATAACACTGAATTGATCTTTTTAGATTGCTCACTTAAAGATTCAATATTGTCAGCTGCGCTATCGATTTGGCTCATGAGTTGCGACACTTCATTCAATGAAATATCCACACATTCTTGCGCCTTTAACACATAGTCAGAGGCATCTTCAGTGGCTTCAGCAACACTATTTGTGTTTTGCGCTACATCATTAGCAGTCGCCGACATTTCAGTGATTGCTGTGACGATTTGATCGACTTCACTGTTATGACTATAGAGCTGGTTCGAGATAGTCACCGTTTGATCGTTAATCGTTTTCGCCGCGCCTTTTACTTCGTCGGTCGCACCCGACACTTCAGTGATAATAGCTTGTAGCTTTTCAACAAACAGATTAAATGCTAAGCCTAACTGGGCAATTTCATCACTGCCATTTACGTCTAATCTTTGGGTTAAATCTCCGTCGCCATTGGCAATATCATTCAATGAATGAGCCATATTTTGAATCGGCTGCACCATACGATGCGCAACGACAATTAACGACACTGCGGTGATGGCGCCTAATATTGAAGTCAGCAACAAGAATGATAATAAACTTGCGTTCATTTCCTCTTGTTTAGTGGTCTCAAAATTGGCAATCACATCTTCAATATCATCAATGTATGCACCTGAACCTAGCATCCAATTCGTGCCTGGGATCATAACGGCATAGCCCAACTTTTCAGTTAAGCCTTGGGTATTGGGTTTTTGGTAGTAATAAGAAAAATTACCTTCGCCAGAGCGTGCTGCGTTCAATAAACCCACAATGATCTTGGTGCCATTAGGGTCAGTCATATCAATTTTATTTTGCCCCTCAAGCTGAGGTTGCATCGGATGAAAGATATTGACACCCGCATCATCGTAGATAAAAAAGTAACCCGCACTACCAAAGCGCAGATCTCTCAACGCTTGGTTAACATTACCTTGAGATCCTAAATTTATTTGGTACTCAACAACACCTTGAGCAATTTCGACAGCTTCTTTGAGTTGATTTTTACGCTCTAACACTAACTCATGACGGAAATCATTAATGTCATTATTTAAAGACTTTTGCTCACTGATATAGAACAGCACTAACACTAGAGTGAGAATGACAAAAAGTGGAATAAGAGACAGTGCGAGCAGCTTATTTCGAAGGGATAAACGCAGCATATAACTTACCTTACTAAGTTGAAAACTTTTAAAGTATATATGTCACACCCGAATTAATTACATAAATACAACAATAAACAAAAGTTGATCACAAACATCTCTTAAGTGTGATACAGATTAGCGAACCATTAACTACAAAACATTAATATCATGCCGCTAATATGATTGATTATCCCATCAAATGATCGCTAACCAATGTAATGCGCCTAAATCGATCGATATCAAAGTTTACATCCTCAACATCTCTACATAGTGCACAAAAACCACACTGAGCGTGAAGCACTTTGCAAAAAAAGTCACCCGCCATCTCACTTCATTCTGTTCCTCTCTAAATCAGTATATTTTGTAGAACTAATAAAAGGCTTTTAAAGCCAACGATAACTCTAACAAGGCCTTCAAGATGATTACACTCAAAATAGACGGCAAGTCTTTGTCGGTTAATAGTGAAAGGAATCTTCTACAAGCTGCACAGGAAGCAGGCATTATTATACCTAGCTTATGTGATTCGAACTCTACAGATAACCAACACAAACAAGACTGTAATCTGTGTGTTGTTGATATTAAAAACAACGATGGCAGTTGTCGCAAAGCTAAGGCTTGTAAAACCCTTGTCACCAACAACATGCAAGTCACCACCCAGACCGCTGAATTAAGTGAACTTCGCCGTGAAGCATTAACGCATATTTTGTCTGATCATTTTGCTGACTGTGAAGCGCCCTGTCAGCAAGCCTGTCCTGCTGGTGTTGATATACAAAGTTACCTGCATCATATCGCCCAAGGTAACCACACCGAAGCGATCAAAGTGATTAAGCAAACCTTACCACTGCCTTTATCTATTGGCCGCGTGTGTCCTGCATTTTGTGAAACAGAATGTCGCCGAGGTTTAGTGGATGAGCCCGTTGCTATTCGTCAATTAAAGCGCCACGCTGCAGATTTAGATTTGGCTGACGAAAATAGTTATCAACTTGAGCGTAAGCCGGATACGGGTAAAAAGGTCGCCATTATTGGCAGCGGTCCAGCGGGGTTAAGCGCAGGGTATTTTTTAGCAAACCAAGGCCATGAAGTCCGCATTATTGAATCCATGCCCCAAGCTGGCGGCTGGCTGCGTTACGGTATTCCTGAGTACCGTTTACCTAAAGATATTCTTGATAAAGAAATTGCCTTATTAACCGCTAATGGGTTAACGATTTCAACCAATACCCGTCTTGGTGAAGATGTTCATTTAAAGCAATTAACTGATGATTATGATGCGGTTTGTTTAGCCATTGGCGCACAAAAAGCTGTGGCAATGAACTACCCAGGTAGCGATCTTAACGGTTGTTATTTAGGCGTGGATTATTTACGAGATTACTGCACTGAAAAGACCTACTCAATCGGTAAAAAAGTGGCCGTCATTGGCGGTGGCAATACCGCGATTGATTGCGCCCGCACCGCGGTGCGCGCAGGGCATGATGTCACGTTAATTTACCGTCGTACTCGCGACGCAATGCCAGCAGAGCCATATGAAGTTCATGAGGCTGAAGTTGAGGGGGTTAAGTTCCATTTTTTAACCAACCCCGTCGAAAACATCAGTGACAGTAACGGCCAAGTCAGTGCCATAAAATTAGCCAAGATGGCATTAGGTGAACCAGACTCATCAGGAAGATGCAGTCCAAAAGCAACGGGGGAAGAGTTCACTGAAGCCTTTGATACCGTGATTGCTGCGGTATCACAAACACCAGATATGAGCTTTTTAGAACACCCAGATAGTTTCTTAACCAGTGGCGATATTGCATTAAGCCGCTGGAATACCTTTATTGGCTGTGAACACACTATGTCTGCGGGCGTTGATAAACTGTTTGTGATTGGTGATTCCCGCACTGGCCCCGCTACTGCCGTCGCCGCGATTGGCGATGGACGTAAAGCAGCTGTTGCCATTGATAAGCTATTGAATCAAGGCCTAAGCTGCGAGCTGACACCTCAGCAATTCAATGCAACTAAAGCATCTAAAACCGCCTCTTTGTCGGCAGCGCTTTTTCCTGAAACTCCAACCCAAGCACGCTACAAAATGGCAGAGCTAACAGCCATTGAGCGCGAGCTTAACTTTCATGAAGTTGAACAAGGCTTTGAACATTCAGAAGCAATGAAGGAAGCCGCACGTTGTTTAGAGTGTGCTTGTCAGGCTAATACTGATTGTAAATTACGTGATTACGCCACTGAGTATCATGTGGATGCCAAAGCGCTGGATACCACCAGCATGCAACAATTTGCGGTAGACAAAACCAGTCCATTTATTCAATTTGATGCTAACCGCTGCATAAGCTGCGGCAAGTGTGTCGATGCATGTGACCAGCAAAGTGGCCACAATGCTATTCGATTTGAAAAAGACAGCTTTCAAGCCCTGCCAGTATCCAGTACTAACGAAACTACCCAACGCCAAGCACCAAGAGTCGGATTCAGCGTGAGCATGGCCGACAGTGATTGCGTGCAATGTGGTAACTGCGTACAAGTTTGCCCAACAGGTGCGCTAGTCGATTCGCGTGATAAACGACAAGGCAGTACTGAGCAAGTTGAAACGACATCAACCATATGTACTTATTGTGGTGTCGGTTGTCGTATTAACGTTAGCGTATCGCCATCGACTGGCAAAATTTGCCACGTTGAAGGCAATAACGATTCAGACGTCAACGAAGGCATGTTGTGTGTTAAAGGCCGCTTTGGTTATGACTTTATTCAAAGTGAGCAGCGCTTAACCACCCCGTTGATGCGCAAACATGGTGAGTTAATTCCATGTACATGGGATGAAGCCATCGACACCATTGCAGATAAACTCAGCCAAGTAAAAGCCAATAAAGGTGGCGATGCCATTGCTACTTTAGCGTCGGCAAAAGCGACCAATGAAGATAACTATTTATTGCAAAAGTTTGTCCGCAGTGTGTTAGGCACCAATAACGTCGATCATTGTGCCCGCTTATGCCATGCCAGTACGGTATCGGCGCTGCAGCAAAGTTTAGGTAGCGGCGCGATGACAGGGGATATCCCAGGGATCAAAGATTCTGATTTGATCTTTATTTTGGGCTCCGACACTTGTAATGCTCACCCAATCATTGCATCAAAAATCAAACAAGCGATTCGCCATCATGGTGCTCGTTTGTTGGTGGCAGACCCTAAACGGGTATCAATTGCTGATGAAGCCGAGCTGTATGTGGCTCAAAAGCCGGGCACCGATGTGGCATTAATTAACGCCATTATGGCCGAGATAATCCGTAATAATTGGCATGATACCGACTATATTGCCACGCACACGGAAGGCTTTGATACGGTAATGACTACAGTTCTACAAGCTGAATATAGCTTAGAAAATGCGGCAAAAGTGTCTGGTATCAGTGCTGATAATATAGCCAAAATGGCAAGAATGATTGGCACTGCCGATAAAACGGCTATCTATTACGCCATGGGCATCACCCAACATACCTCTGGCCATGACAATGTGACTGCGATTGCTAACCTACAAATGCTTTGTGGCAATCTAGGGAAATCTGGCGCAGGTATTAATCCACTGCGTGGTCAAAGTAATGTGCAAGGTGCCTGTGACATGGGTGCATTACCGCAGTATTACACTGGATACCAAAAAGTCGATAACCCAGTAGTTCAGGCTAAGTTTGAGCAGTATTGGAACACCACACTGTCAGCAAATGTGGGCTTAACCGCTACTGAGGTGATGCATGCTATCAGCCACGATAAAGTCGATGCGCTTTATGTCATGGGTGAAAACCCTGTACTTAGCGATCCCGACCAAGCTCACGTACTTGAAGCTTTGGAGAAAATTCCATTGTTAATTGTGCAAGATATCTTTTTGACTGAAACCGCTCAAATGGCTGATATTGTCTTACCAGCAGCTTCATTTGCTGAAAAGCTCGGCCACTTTACTAATACCGAACGCCGTGTGCAGCGTTTGCAACCAGTACTAAAACCACCTGGGCAAGCTAAACAAGATTGGAAAATCATTCACGCTATCGCCAACAAAATGGGCGCAAATTGGGATTATGCTAACGAGCAAGCCATTACAGATGAGATAAACCAAGTTACGCCGCAGTATCAAGGCATCACTTGGGACAGGCTCAACAATGATGCACAAGGCAAACCTAGCAAAGGCATTCAATGGCCATGTGTGAATGAGCAAGATGCGGGCACTTCAGTGCTGCATCTAGCTGGCCCAATTAAAGGCAAAGGTTTATTTACTGCCATTGAGCATCGGAGTCCAGCGGAGCCTACCGATGAAGAGTATCCATTGATATTATCGACGGGTCGCTTGTTGGAGCAATTCCATACCGGCACCTTAAGTCGTAAAACCCAAGGTTTAGACACATTAGGTTCACCGCGAGTCATGATTTCGGTGTTTGATGCAGAACAATTGGGCGTTAAAAATGGTGATACTTTGAAACTATCAACTCGTCGCGGCGAAATTGAAATTAGCGCTTTTATCACTAAACGTGCCCAAGCTGGCGTATTGTTTTTACCGTTCCATTTTGCAGAAGCCGCCGCCAATAAATTAACCATTAATGCCATTGACCCTGTGGCAAAAATACCTGAATTTAAGGTGTGCGCAGTGAAAGCAGAATTAGTGTCCAAGCCCAAAATCGATAGTGTTATAAGCATGGAAAGCACTGAACATGCTCAGATGGAACTTGCTTAACTCATGACGTATTAAGCTAAAGGAAACAAAAAAGGCAGCGATTACGCTGCCTTTTTTGAATGCGTTGTTAACAGCCAATCCATAGTTTTTTGATTATAGTATCGCCATTAGAGAAAACTTATCAGTGCTCCTGTTAGTGCGAAACCTAGCACTAACAACACGATATTAGGTTTGGCAATTTTAAGTACCGCAAAGCCAATTAACACTATCGCCATATCAATGGGTTCGACGACTGCTGAGGTAAATACTGGATTATAAAGTGCTGCTAACAGTAATCCTACGACAGCGGCATTCACGCCAGCAATCGCACCAGAAATGGCTGGGCGCTCACTAATTGCATGCCAACTTTTTAATCCCACCAACATTAATAAAAAGCCAGGAATGAAAATAGCTAACGTCGCGACAATAGCACCTAATATAGGTTGCTCTAGCCATAGGTCAGCACCTAAAAATGTCGCCAAAGTGAACATCGGCCCTGGTACCGCTTGTGCTAAAGCATAACCCGTCAAGAAGCGATCTGAACTCACCATTTCGCCGACATTGGCTTCAAGTAGCGGCAGTACCACGTGACCACCACCAAAAACTAAACTACCCACTTGATAAAACTGGGCAAAAATTTGTCCTAAAGTGCCGGTATGATTAATAAAGTAAAAGCTTGCTAGTAAACCCAATATAAATACGCTCAGCCAAGCGTAGTTCAACTTAATCGGTGTGTTTTCTGGGGTAATATTTTCGCCTTTGGTCAGCACCACTAAACCAATGATGGCTGCAACTAACAACACCAGGATTTGGGTTAATAACGAGGGAAATAAGAGAATGCTTGCCGCTGTAGCGACCATTAACATGCGTGCGGTTTTGCGTTGACAAAATTGACCGAACATCCCAAGTGTTGCATCAGCAACTACCACTACAGCCAGTAATTTCAGGCCATGAATAACCCCGCCAATGACTTGGGATTCAAGCCAATGAGCACTGGTAACTGCCAGCAAAAATAATAAACAAAAGGAAGGTAAAGTAAAACCAACAAAAGCGGCAATCGCGCCAGCAAGGCCGCCGCGATGATAGCCAATAGCAAAACCTACCTGGCTTGATCCTGGTCCGGGCATAAATTGGCTTAAGGCCACTAAACTGCCATAGCGCTTATCATCCAGCCAGTTCAGCTCTTTAACAAAGGTTTGCCTGAAGTAACCTATATGGGCTGCTGGGCCACCAAAACTGATTAAACCTAATGCTAAAAAACGGGTGAAAATTTGCCACATAATCAAACTACTTCCAATTCCATTTATATAAGGATTGTGCTCAAGTCAATATTGAAATTAATGGGTATGATAATTTAGAGTATATGACAGTTTAATTTAACTTTTATGACAGAAGTGTAAATTAGTTTAACCTTGTAAATGTTTTAACGCTTTTTCGCTTAACTGCTTTAATTGACGCAGTTCGTCGCTATTACCGCCCACTTTACAACGCATTAATTCGGGGATGTCTTTAGCTTGTTCATGCAAGGCTTGACCTTCATCAGTAAGGTGCAACACTCTAACCCGTTCGTCTTCTTTATTGCGATCACGGATCACTAAGCCTTTAAGTTCCAAACGTTTTAAGAGTGGTGTTAACGTACCTGAGTCTAAATGCAGTTTCTCACCAAGAATCTTGACACTAATACCAGACTCTTTCCAAAGTACCATCATCACCAAATATTGTGGATAGGTCAGTGAAAGCTTATCCAGTAACGGACGATATGCCCGAATAAGTGCGTTGGTAGCACTATACATGGCAAAACACACTTGGTTTTCTAGTGCTAAGGGATCAATATCGTGGCTCATGATCGCTCCTTAATTTTTAAGTTGTTTAACTTATATGATGTTATCTTACTCTTAGTATATTTTAATTGCGCGCAAGGTAATACCCATTTTAGGAAAAATTAGTAAAATACACTTCAGAGTTTTAATGGAGGGTCGATAACAAAATAAGCTATCTACATGTCGTATTGAATAGCCATAATTTAATAAGTGAGCCCCCATGTCTTTATCTGTTAATGCACCATCATCAATGCCAACTAATATCGATTCAGGCAGCAGTTTAAAAGTCGCTGTTATGGCTAAAAATCAGCAAAAGATCGAAGGGCAAATGGCAATGCAATTAATCGAAGCTACTCAGCCTCAGCCGCAACCTGTTGGAAATGCAGGGCATATCATTAGTACCAAAGCATAAATTTAGTATCAATAACTAGCGCTTAAAAACTGTACTAATTAAATCTGAATACGCTATGATTTGTTCTATAAGAGATTTAGAACAGGATGTTATAAACGATGCGTATTCAGACCTCGCTATTCACTTCACTCACTTTTTGTAGTGCCTTATTCTCTTTTTCAGTATTTGCCTCTGGCACCATATCCCCTGCGTTTGATTGTCAAAAAGCTCAAGGACAAGTCGAATTATTAATTTGCAAAGACGATCAATTAGCGAAGTTAGATGTGCAGTTATCTAAAACTTACCGAAAAGCGATCAATCAAATAGGTAACGATGAGCTAGCAAATTTTAAAGCATTTCAAAGAGGCTGGATTAAAGGGCGTAACGATTGTTGGAAAGCCACAGATATTAAACAATGTGTGCAATCATCTTATGAAACTCGATTAACTGAGTTACAAATTGCTGCTGCTGAATTTGAAGTACCTGAACCCATTCAGTATGAATGCGGCTTGAAAGCTAATGATACTCTTACAAAAATCACCGCTTATTTTTATAATGACACAACCCTACCCGCAGCCATGCTAACCATATCGCCCACCTCAAATTATATTAAAGCCACTAATTTAGCATTGTTAACTCGCACAGCATCAGGCGCTAAATACCAAGGACAAAACTTCAGTTTTTGGACTCATCAAGGTGAAGCTATTTTTAGCCAATTTGAGCAAGCAGATTTAAGCTGCAAAATACACTAGTCATAATTACAGTAGCCATAAATAAAATGCCGACTGCTTAAACAAAAAACCATGTCATTCGACATGGTTTTCTATAGTGTGTAATAAGATCAAACTAAAACATGATTAGTTTAAAATGGTATATCCGCGATTCGCCATGCAGTTACGAACAACCATTTCTTTTTCTGCTTTGTAATTTGCTTCGTTCGCTCGTCTGTCACGAGAACCACCTAATAATCCTGATGCAACCCCAACGCCAGCACCAATTTTAGCGCCATCAGAGCCACTTCCACCAGCAATTGCAGTACCAGCTGCGCCAACTGCAGCACCTTTTGCAGCGCTACTCACTACGCCACGAGAGCTGGTATTTTTTTGTACTTGTTGGGACATTTCAGTGCATTGATGCTCGTCATAAACAAAATCTTTATCATCAACGCCCGTTTTATCATAAATGATATTTGCGCTTGCAGAGAAAGCAAAAAAGGTAAGTGAAATCAGTAGTAATTTTTTCATTTGAATGCCTCAAGCGGAAATTAAATATATCGCATTGCCTGTTCGAGAAACGCCACAATGCTTGTACTAAATTTTATCCTACCTCAAGCTTAGCGTAAAAACGGAATATCGCTTTTCACTAATGGAATAAAGCAACGTTTTTCAAATGAAAACGCCCACAAAAAAGAGCAGCGATTAGGCTGCTCTTTTATAACGTGAAACTGTGATGGCTAACAACTCATTAGCTGAGTTTGCTGCTTTCATAGGTGTGACACATTTGTTGTGCTTGCTCTTCATCATATTCACGTAAACCGCTCAGAACTAATGTTTTCATTCCCGTACCGATAACCTTGCCTTCGCTTTTTAAGGCGAACTTTAAGGTGACATCACCACGTTTACCATTAATGTCCATATGCTGTTCTATTAGCTCTAAGTTCATTTCAGTGAAATCAAACGTATCTAAATGAAATGACATACTTTCGTAAATGACTAAAGGCCGTGTTGGGTTAATCATCATGCCGTACTCTTTCATCATCGGCACTAAGACATGAATAAAGTTAAGCCCAGAAAAAGCCACATAACTTTTTATAAACGCTGCGGTTTGAACATCGCATTGGCATACTTCACCTTGACGCTCAATGTGAAGGTATTCTTTACCTTTGGTATCGCAAATACTGAATTGTTCGCCAGCTTGCTTGTCTAGGGTTAGCTCTACGCCATCACCTACCATTCCTGCGAATTTAAACTGCATATTTTGGCTTAAGCCAAGCTCGGTTAACACTAAGGCAAATAACAAATCACCTGGAACACAAAAACGTTTCGCACCGACATTATGAATAGGGTTAAAGTCTTCAGCGACGAGTTTTGCAAAATCACTCGCTTGTTGGGCTGAAATAAACACGCTCTGATCTTGCTTGGCATAATAAGGTGACAAAAACATATACATCCATTCTTTTATCGTGAAAGAAATCCCTCTCTCGATGAGCTGGGCTTTTTATGGCATAGAGTGTACTAGAAAAAACCAAAAACACTCAGCCGATGACTACAATATACACAAGCTTATGAAAAGCATAAAACTATTCTGCATCTGATGCTTTTTTAGGCTTAACAATCCGGCTTAATTGACCAAACGCGTGTTTGAAAGGGTTAATATAAATCCCCATTAACGTGTCATGGCCCGGTTGACCTGAAACACCAATGGTTAAGCTTTTAACACTAGATGCTTTAATTAAACTGCCATAAAGTTTGTCCCATAGCGATAATGCAGAGCCGAGATTAGTATCACGGTGCTCTTTTGCAATAGAATGATGGATTTGATGCTGGGCTGGGCTGATAAACCAGTTTTCAATCTTATCCCCCCAAGACAGCCAAATGTGACTATGACGTAAATTTGAACCAAACACATTAAATAAAAACACAAATACATTAGCGCCCAGCACATCAAACATTTTCAAATTTGGGCCAAATAAGTAATAACCAATGCCTACAGCAATCCCTTGGGTTAATGCCATCCGACAGGCATACAAATAACTTTCAACGGGGTGAGTGCGGTAAATAGTAAAAGGAGTCATCACAGAGGCCGAGTGATGCACTTTATGAAACTCCCATAAAAATGGGATTTTATGGAGTGCTAGATGTAATAAAAAACGGGTTAAATCATCAAGAATAAACAATAAAATCGTAAATACAGTGATGATAATTGTCAGGTTTTGCGTTAATGGTTCAATAGGCGTAAACAACAACTCTAAAAAATAACTTAACCCTAATGCAATAGGGACCATAGTGAATAATAGCGGTGCAAATAAAATAGCTTTTATCAGCTTATTACACACTAAAAGTAAGTAATCATGTTGAGCTGAGCGAGATAAGTAAATGGCTTTGGGAAACAAGAACCGACCAAAGCCAATCACTGATTTAGGTGTTTTCATTCGCCAGTAAACAGGGATAGCCAGCAAAATTGCACCAACAAGGTACAGCCCAAAAATGCGCTTATTTGCATCTAATGGATACCCTATTAACTCCACAAAATTATTCGATAAAAACTCTACCACTGACATACAAACCTCAAGTTCGAAACCACTTATTGCTCACGATTCATTTTTAATCCATCGTGAGCAATACATTATCGAATAAAGCTTAAAAACGATACTGATAACCGATTTGAAATTGCTGTGGTTTGCTCGGTCTTGCGCCATAAGGTCTACGGCTAACAATCTCTTGAGTATCAAATACGTTATCCGCTTTGACATACACTAGGCCATATTCATTAAAGTTATAGCTTGCAGACATGTCGACCACTGTTAACGCTTCAGTTTTACTGCCAGAAAGCACCACACCTTCCCCTGACGCTTCCAACATTTCACCAATGTAGCGGACAATCATATTAACGTCCCACTGATTGCTCACTAAGCCTAAATTCAATGAAACTTGATTCTCGGGTAGATAAGGTAATTCATCACCTGCTTCAATTTCGCCCCACATATCAAAGCCTGAACTAAAGCTCGTTTTGAATTCTGACTCGGTATAGGTATAAGAAACTGAAATAGGAAACTCTAAGCTATCATTAATATTAAACGCGTAGCCTGAAGTTAGCTCCAAACCAATGACATCAACTTCGCCGCCATTAAATTCAGTATCATCATCGCTACCACAACTTGAGAACTGACAACCTTCTTTAAGGTTACTAATATCATTGAAAAAGCCGATAACCTCTAAGTTAAAGTTACCGTCATGATAACGGCCACCTAACTCATAATTAACGCTGCTTTCGGTCTCAATTGACGGATCTTGTTTTGGGCTGGTAGGTAAAAAGCCCTCATGCACACCAAATAATAATCCCGCCTCATCTGACAAGGCATAGAATAAACTTAAACTCGGTAACCAAATACTGGTCTCTTTATTTAAGTAGTCTTCCTCTGCACCTGGGGCACGATTTTGATATTCCGCATCAATAAACTCACCACGAACACCCGCAGTAATATCTAATGCATTGATGCTAATGGTATCTTGGAAATAGATTGAAATGGCATCTGTGCTTTCTCTATCAGTGGTCGACGCTTTAGTTGGCTCGCCGTCAGTCACTAGATTTGCACTGCGCATTAGATAATCATCAGTGGTGTGATCGCGCTCGATTTGATCTTGATGGAAGCGTGCCCCAACCTCAAAGTGGTTGTTATAGCCCAGAAAATCCATATTCCAGTTCAAATCAGCCTGAATACCTTGGGTAAAATAAGTTCGATCGTTATTACCTAAGGTCATTTTTTCATATTCAGCAACGCTATCTTCTTGTCCTGTTAATATTTGATAAAAGCGTTGGTTGGTCTCGTCTTTATCTGGATCGGCTAAAATCTCTTGTAAACTACGATTAACTAAACCACCTTTAAAGCCATTGACCTTATACCATGCACGTTCAAAGTCATTGCGATACACACGTGTGGTCAACTCAAAATGTTCATTGGTGACAAAGTGGTTTAACTGGAACTGGGTATGAGTCCAATCCATGTTATCCAATTGGCTCGCCACATATCGTCTATTGGGGTTAGCAGCAAAGTCGTCATCGCTTAAACCTAGGTAGGTTTCATCTGAGGTTTCGTTAGCATAAGCCAGTTTTAACTCGAACACTTGATCGACTGTATCGCCATCAAGGTTGTAGCGTAATTTAGCCATGACATCATTTTTTTCAAATCCAGTATCACCGCCGCCATCAAGTTCTTTAAAACCGTCGGCCTCCATGTGAATGCCTTCAATTAAAAAACCAAAGTTATCAATAGTATCGCCATAGTAACCGTGAGCTTTCATCAAGCCATCGGTTCCTGTAGATACATCAATTAATCCTTCAGCATCTTGCGGTACAGCGCGTGTCACCATGTTGAGGGAACCCGCAACGGTATTAGGGCCATATTTAATCGCAGCTGGACCTTTAAATACTTCAATAGCGGTCATTTTTGCCGTCATAGGAAAGTAATAAGCTGAAGCCGCAGAATATGGTGCAGGGCCGATAAGCACCCCATCTTCCATAATGTTAATTTTTTTACTACGTTCAGGTGTCGCACCACGAAAACCAATATTTGGTCGTAGACCATAACCGTCTTCTTCACGAATATTGACCCCTGGCACGCTATATAACACCCGGTTAATATCATCAAACTTGAATTGCTCTAGCGCTAACTCATCAATTAACGTCGCTGAACCTGTGGCTTTATTTAAGCTTTGGTCGCGGCCGATAATTTGCATTTGTTCCATATAGCTATCGTTGCTAGTGGCCTTTTCTTCATCTTCAGCAGCAATAACGCTGTAACTAACCAAAGAAGATTGTATCGCCAACACTAACGCCAGCTTTTTAGTCATTAATAAACGGTTCATTAATCGTTATCTCCAGCTGATGTTTGTGGTAACTCTAAAGCTAAGGTATTGATAAAATCTGATTTAAGCGTATCGGTGACAGCCTTAACATCCGAATGAGTATCAATAACTTGCTGTTCATCGGCTGTTAATGTTTCAGCTAGGCTGAGCTGATAAGCTTGCGCATTGGCGATTGCGGCATCAATGCTTTGGGTAATCAAGGTTGCAGTAGCTGCATCGCTTTCATCGACTAAGTAATCATCAAAACCCAAACCATCTTCGCCTTCATACAGAGCTTTGAGAGCAATGAGATTATTGGCAATATTTTCTATGGAGTAAGCTGATAAAGGGGATTCAACATCTTGCGGACAAACACTGGTACCACAAGTATTGGCAAAGTATCCAAGTGGCGTTGCTATCTTGCCGTCCTTGGTGACACTGTCGATATAAAATAATGCATCGCTGAGCTTATTCACGGCTTCATGAACCGTCGCAAAGCTACTACCCGTTTCACCAGCGGATTTTAACGTGGCTGCATAGCCATCATCACCACTCCACTCAGTGACTAATACGTTTGCATTCACATTGATATCGCGAGCAACTTCTGCGGCAAATTCACAACGGGCAAGTCGACGAGACTCATCGGTGCGGTTATCCCAACCTTCAGGAGTGACACTTCCTGTGCAACTATGCTCTAGACTTGGGTTATACAATAAATACTCTAGTGCTATCATGCCTTTTCGAGCAGGTGTACGCGCTGAAATATCGTAAGGCACGCCATTAATATCGTTATCTTCATAAGAAACGACATCTAAATCGACACCACAACGACTCATCACTGGCCAAGAATATATTTTGTTTCTTAATGCGCCATCATCATTTACTAGCGGCCCTATTTGCATCATCTCAACGCGCTGCCATTGGTCCATTGCAGAGCGCCAACCTTGTTGAGCAGTTTCAGTGGCGGCTTGCAACCCTGCAGCGTCAACCGAACCTTGTTGATTACCTAACTCAGCAACACAAAGCGCTTCGATTTGATTTGCCTGGGTTAAGCTTTTCGCAGCAAATTGCTGGAAAGTCGGCGTTATAACGCCATCAACGATATTAGTAATTAATGCGCGCTGATCAAAATCTGAAGAAGTATCACCATTATTGCCGTAATCGGCACCAGCATCACTGCTTGTGCTTTCATTACAACCCACTAAAAATGTCGCACTAATGGCTAAAAATAATGCTGAAAATGAATGCTGTGGTTTCATAAAATTCCCTTACTCTAAAAACGACAAAAGCTCGGCGTTTTTCAACGCCAAGCTTTTTTACCTCTATGAGGTCATATCACAATAGGATTTACCAGTTAGCAACGTTATCTGCATCAAGAGAATAACTTGCTTGTAAAATGTCACGGGCCGCTTCTAAATCAGCAATATAGCCATCAACATCACCGGTTAATTCTGGCTCCATACCAAATAAATCATGCATGGTTTCAAAATCTTCATCACTGATTACGCCGTACTCACTGTACTGTAAACCTAGTGCAAAGCCCTTCATTTCAGAATAGTGCTTTGATAAGTCATCGTAATTGAAATCAGCGCTGTCACCACCTGTTGCTAGTGGCTCTAAATCTGCTGAAACATCATTGATATAATGAATAACAGTAGCAACGATAGCATTTTCCCAAGCTTTAACACCTGCCATTGCATGGGTTTCAAGCTCTGTCATTTGAGCATCAGTTAATGCGCTACCAACATTGTCATTAATGATTTTACGACCAGCAATAAAGGCTTCCATTGCTTGCATAGTGTAATCAGTAGGCATAGCGTTATCTGCTGTTCCTAAATCACGTTTTGCAGCATTTACAGATTGGCCAAAGTTATACTCTGAACGTAAATCAATTTTACCGTCGCCATCTGTATCTTGAGAACCATTCCAGTCAGCACGACCTTCATCATCAGTTACTTTACCGGCAATTTCTACATCGCTGTATTCAAGGTAGTTACGTGCTGCACCAAAGTAACCAAAACCTTCATCAAATTGATGCTCAAGGTTGGTATAAGCTGCGCCATCTTTTGCAGGGTTAATATTGTCTGTTGTTAAAC
Source organism: Shewanella goraebulensis (assembly GCF_030252245.1). Classification (NCBI taxonomy): domain Bacteria; kingdom Pseudomonadati; phylum Pseudomonadota; class Gammaproteobacteria; order Alteromonadales; family Shewanellaceae; genus Shewanella; species Shewanella goraebulensis. The sequence goes on along the minus strand of NZ_CP126972.1, from coordinate 758,076 downwards.
CTTTACCTTCAGTATCTGCACCAAAGTAATCATCAGCAGCTTGAGAGTATGTGATAGACATAAGTAGGAACTTTTGAATTAACTGTGCTAAATCAACACCGTTTTCATCAAGGTATACTTTTGTGATGTCATTCCCCAATACATCTTGGCGAACTTCACCATTGATTTTAGCCACTGCGTTATCTGCTAAACGATCAAATAATGTGTCGATTAATGCAGAAGGTGTTGTTGAGCCTTTCGCGCCCCAACCAGCAAATGCACCATTGTTCCAATCTTCGTGTTGTCCACCTGTATCATTACCTGCAACTTTACCCGTTAAGTTTTTATAACCAGTGATATCCGATAGTAAACCGTCTTTAGAATTATCGAAGAAAGTAATTGGTAAATCAGGGTATTGCGTTTCTTCATCAGGGTTAAAGAAGTAGTTTAGTTTGGCTAATACTTCATCTTTAGTCGCTAATTCGTTGTCATCAATTTCAGCTTCTAATGTAGAAGAAATATACTGGTTTAATTCTGCAATTAAAATGTGACGTGCTGTTTGACCAGTGTATGAAACACTTGATTCGCCATCATTCAGTTTACTGTCGAAAGTATAACGATCCATGATGTCGTTAACTGTCACAGTAAGATCTTTACTGAAGGTTTCACCAGCAGCATCGGTAGCTGTAACGGTTAATGTGAATTCTGTCGTTTCAGCAGAATCAGCATCTAACGTTACGTCATCCATCAATTTTAGCGTTGTACCATCAATAACAAACTGATCACTGGTTAATGTGAAAGTATGTGAATCACCAGAGTCACTGTCAGTAGCTGTTAGCGTACCAACAGTCGCACCCGCCATGTTTTCATCAACGGTAGCATTAGAAAGAGAGATATCAGTCGGTGCTGCGTTTGTTGGTTCAGTAGTACCTGTATCAGAAGAATCTGAATCTGAACCGCCACATGCGGTAAGTAAGCCTAATGAAAGCGCGATAGTCGTCGCTAAAACTGTTTTATTAAGTTGCATATTATTCCCTTGATACAAAAGCTACCGGCTCAAAGCCAAGATGTTAACAATTCATTACGTAAATAATAATGAAATGATAATGATAATTCATCTTATTCGCAATATTTTTTAAGCATAATCTAAATTAAATATTTCTAAGCCACAAAAAGCTAAGTGGATGAATTAAAAACAAATTAACCATATTTTTACTAAGGGAATTGGGCTGCAGCTGAAGATCAATAGGAAGTAAGCTGACTTAAACTATAAAAATCATAAACATAACACTTACAATGTAAACGTCATTGAGGAAAGTAAAATGTACTAATAGCCAATTTAATGATGCAATTGGCTGATAAGATCAAAAAAGGACAACCCATTTGCAGAGTTGTCCTATTTACTTATTGATTCAAAAAATTGTTAATTAAATTGTTTAATTAATAATCTTTTGCCACCAAGAACGTTCTTCACCGCAGTTATCAACCGGCTGATAACTATCTACTCTGGCGGGTAAAGCCACAACGTTATCGCAATCAGATTGTTTAGCGACGCCCGTTGCTCGATCAAAATAACCTTGTGTTATGCCATTTGCAGGTGTCATACGCAGTCCTAATGGCGGTCGCTGCTTCAGGAAGGCCTGATAAACGGCCATCGCCCCACTTGAACCATAAAGTCCGGTTTTAGAGTTATCATCTTGGCCAACCCAAATAGCCGCTACATTTCGTTCATCAAAGCCTGCAAACCATGAATCTCGGCTATCGTTACTGGTACCTGTTTTACCAGCTAAATCCACATTCGGGAATGCTTGACCTAAGCGTTTCGCCGTACCATTTTTAACCACTTGATTCATGGCATATTGCACAAGGTAGTCGGTTGCGGGCTCCATGCCTTGGGTGGCACTTTCTCGGCTCACTTTTAACGGCTGGTTATTGGTATCTAACACAGCGGTAATGGATGTCAGTGGACGGTATCGGCCATTATTAGCAATGGTTTGATATGCTTGTGCCACCATATAAGGCGAGCCATTAATCGCACCAAGTAGCATAGATGGATAACGCGGTATTGCTTCGCTCCACCCCGCGCTGGTCATAGTTTTGGCAACATTATCAACCCCAACTTCAATACCAACATTCACTGTGGGTACATTCATTGAGTTTTTAAACGCGGTTAACAGTGGCACTTCGTCTCTGAAGGTTCTATCCACATTTTGTGGCGACCACGTTTTACCCTGACCATTTTGTAAGGTAATCGGTTTATCTGCCACTGGGGAGGCTAAGTTGTATTTACTGCCTTGCTGCAGCGCTGTCACATATACAAACGGCTTCACTAATGAACCAATCGGCCGACGAATTTCTACTGCACGGTTAAAGCCATCAAAGCTGGGTACTCTGTCGCCTACCATGGCAGCAATGCCATCAGTGTACTTATCTGTCACTACCATGCCGACTTGCACATTCTTAGCGCGTTCATCTAAGGTTTTCATGGTTGAAACCACGGCTTTTTCAGCAGCATCTTGCGCCATCGGATCAAGCGTGGTGTAAACCTTCACCCCTGATTGTTGCAATAAACTGTCACCATAGCGGCGACGTAATTCATTTTTCACCACGGCAAAAAACGCTGGTAACTTCTGATGTACCGATTTATTAAAGTCACGTAAACCGATTGGTGATTCAACAGCTGCTTTATATTGCTCAACCGTCAGCTTGTCGTCCTCCATCAATAAACGGAGCACTAAGTCGCGACGATTTTGCGCTCGCTCTGGCGAACGCCAAGGGTTGTAATAAGAAGGCCCTTTAATCGCGGCAATCAAAAATGCTTGTTGAGATACGGTTAATTCAGCAATTGGACGACCGAAATAGAACTGCGATGCCAGCCCCATACCATGTACGCCACGAGACTTGTCTTGTCCCATGTAAACTTCATTTAAATAAGCTTCGAGGATTTCGTCTTTGCTGTAGCGAAAATCAATAATGATTGCCATTAATGCTTCACGAATTTTACGGACAATTGATCGCTCACTGGTTAAGAAAAAATTTTTCGCCAACTGCTGAGTAAGGGTTGAGCCACCTTGTACAGTGCGCCCTGCGGTAATATTAACAATAGCGGCGCGGGCAATTGCAAATGGATTGACGCCGTGATGTTCATAGAAGCTGCGGTCTTCCACTAATATCAAAGCATCAACAATGGCTTGGGGCATTTCTTCAGTAGGGACAAATAATCTATCTTCACCGCCAGAGGCCAGTATCCTGTCTAACAATACGGGTTCTAGATGAAACACTGCCATTTGGCGTTTGTCAGACATACGCTGCACTGAAGACACACCTTGGCTATCAAATGAAATCATCACGCGCTGGGCTACTTGATCACCTTCAGGATGTAAAAACGGACGACGCCATAATTCAATCTTAGTGCTCGATGCCGAGAACTCGCCCACTTGTCTTGGATTGGCCACTTTTCGATAACCAAGCAGTTTAAGCTCAGACATTAACTGTGGATGGTTAATGGCAGCACCTGGATAAATAGCCATTGAGCGACTAAATACCTGTGCAGGTAAATGCCACTTCTGCCCTTCGAATTTTCGGGCAATAATCTGATCGAGATAAATACCGTATGAACAAACAATCACTAAACCAATTAAGGCCAGTTTCCAAAAAAATGACCAAAAGGTCTTCCACTTAGAATGAGATTTCTGTTTGGCATTAACGCGTTTGACACCTGATTTTTTTGCTGGCGATTTTTTCGTAGTCGCCTTTTTTGCGGGTGCTTTTTTTGCCGTTGGCTTTTTTTTATTTTCAGTCATATGTCACGTAATTCTATTCGTCTTGGCTATTACTGTAAGCCTGGCGTTTTCTTTTTAGTAAATTTAGTCGGGGTAGTGTTAGCCGGGTCGTCAGGCCACAAATGTCGAGGGTATCGGCCTCGCATTTCTTTTTTCACTTCTATATAAGGCCCTTGCCAAAAGCTTGCTAAGTCGGCTGTAACAGCTATGGGACGCTGGGCTGGAGAAAGTAACTCCATTGTGACCACCAGCTTACCATGAAGTAACAATGGGCTTTGTGATAAACCCAGAGCCTCTTGCAGTCTTACCCGCAATAATGCGCGGCCTTGAATCGCAGACTCTGTTGTTTCATAGCTATGTTCATTCACTTTCTCAACAACTGGTGACTCAATTTGATAATTGATCGGGGCCGCTGTTCCAGTCGCCATTTTCCAATGTGTTGGCAACAGTTCATTTAAGCTTTGCTGCTGCGACCAAGTTAATAAATTTTTAACGTGGCTCAATATATCCAGTTTTTGTAATTTAGCAATCGAATTAACCTCAGTTAAATACGGCGCTAACCACTCAGATAAATTCGCGAGTAAATCTTCACTGTCTAAAGACGGCCAGTCATATTCTGGCGCAAACTGCTGCGCAAGTTTTAGGCGGTATTGTAGCTGATAAAAACGCTCATCAAGGTTAAGAATACTTAACCCTTTTTGTTGAATATGACTTATTAAAGCTTGTACGATAAGCGCTGAATCAACGTTAGTTTCGCGAACTTTGCTAACAATAAGATCTCCAATTTTTTGTTGTTTCTCAGCAAAAAATCGTCCCTTATTTTCGTCCCATTCACACACTTTGTGCTCTGTGATTAAAAATCCTAAATCTTGGTTTATATGATCAGGGTGAATCGCCGCAGCTAAATAAACCCGTCCAGCATTCCGACCTTGAGACTCTTGAAAGTCAGCCACTACCAGCCAGTCATGGGTCGACATATTATCTTCGACATCAATGGTAACACCAGTCCCATTACTCAACTGAAATCCTTGCTTACCACGTGCTTTGGCAATTCGGTCAGGAAATGCCAACGCTAGTAAACTACTGATATCGCGACTGGCTGCATCACGGGCAATTTGTTTTATATCATCTGAAACAGCTAATATTTTCTGCCATTTTCTGACTTGGCTAGCCATCAACCCTTGAGTAGCCATACTGATGTAATAGCTAATATCGACGCCTTTTCTTGGTAATCCTCTCGCTTCTAATACTGCTGCTAATAAACACGCTAACGACACCAAATCAGCTTGCTGCTGAGTATTAGCAAGCACTTTAGATTGCAGTAACATGTGTGCTAAACGTGGGTGACAGCCAAGCTCATAGGCGGCTTTACCTTGTGCTGTAATTTTATTGCTAAGGTCAACAAGTTTAAGCTGCGATAATAACCGCCAAGCCACTTGCTGATGAATAGCTGGTGGAGAGGTCAATAAAGGCAAGTTTTCGATATTGCCCTCACCCCAATAGGCGCAGTCGAGCGCCATAGAAGTTAATTCACTTAAACTAATTTCAGGTGACTCGGTTTTCGCTAAACGACTTTGCTCTTCTTGCCCCCACAGCCTTACACAACAACCTGGCGCTAAGCGCCCTGCACGACCTGCTCGCTGAATAGAAGATGCTTGGCTAATACGCTTCAGTGATAAACGACTCACGCCTGTACGAGGATTAAAACTGGCTTCTCGTTTATATCCACTGTCGACCACAATAGTAATGCCATCGATGGTCAAACTCGATTCAGCAACATTGGTAGCAATTACAATTTTTCTTTTACCAATAGGTGCTGCAGCAATCGCTTTATCTTGCTCTGCTGGGGGTAAATCTCCATAAAGCGGACATAAGATAAATTGCTGACTATCGAGTTTTTGACTTAAGATCCGCTGCAGTTTATTGATTTCACCTTTACCAGGTAAAAAGGCTAATACCGAGCCTTGTTGGTATTGCTCAGGAACTGCCGTTGAATCACTACTGACGCAATCAATAATGACACTGGCTAAATATTCTAACCATTGCTGCTGTCCTGGTACTGGGCGGTATACTTTTTCAACCTCAAAGCTTCGCCCTTCGCTAACAAGCATTGCCGCATTCGGCATTAATTGTTGTAGGGGTAATCCAGAAAGCGTTGCTGACATGGCAATCAACGTTAAATCATCACGCAATGACTCTTGTACTTCTAACGCCAATGCCAAACCTAAGTCTGTGGGTAAATGACGTTCGTGGATTTCATCAAAAATGATCATTTCGATACCTGTTAACTCGGGATCTTGTTGGATCATTCTTGTCAAAATGCCTTCAGTGACAATTTCTAAGCGTGTATTTGCACTTACTTTAGTTTCACCACGCACCCGATAACCGACACTGCCGCCAACCTTTTCGCCTATTGATGAGGCAATAAACTGCGCTACGCTACGAGCAGCAACACGTCGAGGTTCTAACATCAGGATTTTGCCGTTGATTTGCGGCCATTGCAGCATCGCCATAGGCAAAGCTGTGGATTTACCTGCACCAGTGGGTGCTTCGAGGATAATTTGACTATGGTCGCTTAATGCTTGCTGTAATGGTGCAAACAAAGCTTGGATAGGTAGTGAACTCAAAAGAATTACTTTAACAACGGATGATACCGCTCAGTTTACGCATATTCGAATATTGATGCTATCTCACAAGTAGAGATAGCATTGCTAAATGAAGCAGCCGAAACTAATTTATTAGCCAGGGTGTTCGAACGCCAGAAGCCAACTCAATCAAACGTGCTGGCTTGCCTATCGCGTAACCTTGACCATAATCCACCCCCAATTCGCGCAGTAACTGTCCAATGGCTTCACTTTCAACAAACTCACCAATGACTTCAAAGTCCATATCTTTACCTAGCTGGCAAATAGCAGATACAATCGCTTTATCACTGCGATCATCACAAACATTCACCACAAATTGACCATCAATTTTAACGTAATCTACATCTAAACATTTAAGATAAGCAAAGCTTGAAAAACCAGAACCAAAGTCATCGAGAGCCAGTTTACAACCAAGAGGTTTAAGTAAATCAATTAGTGCAGTCGCTTGTTCAAGCTGGCTCACTGCTGCTGTTTCAGTAATTTCAAAACACAGTTTTGAAACTAAATCAGGCTCAACCATCAAGCGCATTTCCAGCCAGCTCATAAATTTACTATCAGATAGTGATAACGCAGATAAATTTACCGATACCATCGAAAGTTGTTCCCATATTTCAATGTGGCGAGCGCCCCACTTTAATAGGTTATCGATGACCCAGCGATCGATACGTGAAGCAAGGTTATAGCGCTCTGCTGCAGGTAAAAAGACACCAGGAGAAACATACCGACCATCTTCTTGCACCATGCGCAGTAAAATTTCCATATGAATACCAGATTCATCTGACGACAATGGCTCAATGAGTTGATAAAACAGCTCAAACTGATTTAACGCTAGTGCAGAAATGATATCCACTGACGCTAACATTTGATTATATAACTGGTGCATCTGCGGATCATTTTTACTATAAAAATGCCAACGATTGCGACCGTCTTCTTTTGCTATTCGACATGCAGCATCTGCTTGACTCATAACACTATAAATATCTTCTGTACGAGAATTAAGTTCTGATAACCCCATGCTAATACTGACATTATGAGTAATCTCACCCCAAGTGAATTCATGTTGCGATAACTGCTGACAAATACGCTTAGCAACTTGCTCCGCCGATTCCTTATCGGCATGAAACATCAGAATGCCAAATTCGTCCCCACCTAACCTTGCGACAATATCACCCGTTCGCAATAACAAGCTTAAACGTTTAGATACCTGACACAGGAGCTCATCACCTGCTTTATGACCGCTGACATCGTTAATCACTTGAAACTGATCTAAATCGAGAAAAGCAACACATGCAGGTAAACGATCTTGAGTATCAATCACCTCTTCTAACATAGCTTCAAACTGTACTCGATTTGGCAAGCCAGTTAGAGGGTCATAGTTTGATTGAAAAGATAATTCATCCGCTAAACGATATCGCTCTGATATATCTTCAACCATCATCAATAAGTGCTGTTCAATATCTAGTGCACGGCAAAAACTCATTTTATACCAATGCTTTGTCCCGCTGATAACCAATGGAATTTCACACCATGACTGGTGCAATGCACCTTCTCGAACGATATGCAGACAATCTTCAAGTAACAAATGATCATCTGAATTGATTATTGAGAATAAACTCTCGTTTAGGCGCAGCGGTAAGTTGTGAATGGCAACTTGGTTTTGTTTACTGACATTGTCATCTTTATCAATTAGTGCACAGGCTACAGGAAGCTGTTGAAATAACTCTAAGTATTGAATTTCTTTATTATTTAATAGCTCAGAAACCCGAGTCAATTCCGCGTGAGAACACACCTTTAACGTACTTTCATTACCTTTATGAAACGTATCTGTGTTTGCCCTTTCTGCGGTGTTAAGGTCATCTGTTTTATGCTGATAAGAGATTAAACATAAACGGCTATTACCAATCACGACGCAATGATTAATGTGTAACACAATAGGTTTAGTTAACCCACTACACAGTCCACTCAGCTCATTGGTTAATAACTCGGAAAAGCCTTTTTGTTCAGTCTCAGTAGAGACGATGCTAGGAAATAAACCTGAATTTTGATTTAGTAGTAATTGTTCACAAAGGATGGGAAATGAAACTAGCGCTAAACCAAGCATTTCTGCCTGTTGGCTATTAGATTCATACACTTTTAATGCATTCGCTTGAGCAACAAAGTCACTGGTAATGTGCTCAGAGATTTGCGATAAAATAACCACCACACCGTCGCAGTTAAGTTGTTGCTGTAAATGTTCGATCTCTGCTGTCACTTGCTCAGAAGATAGCAAGCTACTTAATTCAGCAGACTGTTTACTGACCCATATCGATTCCAATTCGCTATCAATCATTCACTAACTCATTATTTAATGACAATTTAACTCACTTACTCTGTAGAAAGGTTCTCAGAAGTTAAGCTCTCAGAAGCTAAAGTATTCAGCAAAATACTCATGTTCAGTGGCAAACTTACTTCCCTTAAAGTTAACCACATTTTTAATCCATATAAGTAATATTAGATTAAAAATGGCAACCTACCCGATTATCTTTAACTAAAGTTTCCTGTAAATTAACCTAGATAATAACCCTTTGCGATACAATTCAATTAAGAACGATTTATAAGGTGATTTAATGTCCAAAAATGATAGTAAACGCACTTTTATTGGATTTCCCTTAACAGTCAAGAATCAGCAAGGGTTAATCGATGTACAACAGCAATTAGCAGCGACAATCAATCCGTCAGCAAAACCAGTGCAAATGGCTAATTTACACATAACAGCCGCATTTTTAGGACAAACCAGTCAAATTGATATGCAAAAAATCGATTCTCTTATCTCTTCAATGTCATTCAAGCGTTCCAGTCAAGTCCTTGAAAGTATCGCTTATTGGTCGAATGCCAAGGTAGTGTGTATAGAAGGGAAAGCCAATGATGAGTTAGCCCATATAGCTGTGAAATTAGCCGAGATTTCTCGAAAGCTTAATTTATATCAAAGCCAACATGCTTATCGACCTCATATTAGCTTATTTCGCCAAGTAAGCTCTCCCCCCTTCGAACATCAACCAACAAGTGACCTTTTAAACACAAGCAAACCCATCATGACAACCGAGTTTAGCCCTTTCATCATAGACATCGATGAACTTATTTTATTTGAATCACAAACCACAGCTGCTGGAGTTAACTATATTCCCATGAAAAACTGGCCTTTGATTTAGTAAAAAATCTTCAGCCACAAAAAAGCCGCATTAAGCGGCTTTTTGAATAATACAGCGACATTCTATTGCACAGTAGTACTGTTACTTATTCAGTATCGCTGCAATTGTCAGTACACCATGACCCGTAGCACCAGCACTCCATAAAGAGTTAGCAGATGATGCATAAGCACCTGCTAAATCCATATGCAACCAGTTAACGTCTGGACGAACAAAACGCCATAAGAAACCAGCAGCATTTGAAGCACCACCAGCTCCACCACCTTTCATTGCACGGCTATTGGCTGTGTCAGCAAAAGGAGATGGACACATATCTTTGTGCCAAGCATCTAATGGTAACGGCCACACATTTTCAGCCACTGTTGCCGCTTGTTGCTGCGCAAGCTGCAAGGTTTCCATTTGAGGAGAGAAAATAGCATTGTAGTTAGTACCTACTGCCATTACTGCAGCGCCAGTTAATGTTGCCGCATCAATAATCAGCTCAGCACCAGTATCAGATGCAGCCTGTAAACCATCAGCAAGCACTAGGCGCCCTTCAGCATCAGTGTTAACCACTTCTACGGTCACACCATTCTTATAAGTTAAAATGTCACCTAACTTATATGCATGCCCACTAATAAGATTCTCAGCACAGCATAAGAAAAGTTTCACGCGTTTATTAAGGCCTGCTTTCATTGCAAGGCCTAATGCAGCTGTTACTGTTGCCGCACCGCCCATATCACACTTCATATCAAGCATGCCTTCAGATGGCTTAATGCTGTAGCCGCCAGAATCAAAGGTGATACCTTTACCCACTAAGGCGGTTGATACCTCGGCATCTGCATCTAATGGATTGAAATCAAGCACCAACATAGCAGGCGGACGTTCACTGCCACGGCCTACAGCATGTAACCCAATCCACTGGGCTTCTAGTAACTCTTGGCCTTCAATGATTTCATAACTGACCTTGTCACCACCGATTGCTTTTAACCATTTAGCTGCATGGTTAGCCAAAATCACTGGCGATAACTCTTCTGGCGTTTCATTAACTAGCATACGCGCAAAACTTGCCGACTCAGAACGATGAGTCAGGGTCGTTTGAGTGTCATTATCGCCACACCAAATTACTTCAAACGCACCTTTAGCTGTGGTAAAACCTTGTGAAAAAGCCCATTGTGAATCTATGTTCCAAAGTGAACCTTCTAGCTGAACCTTATCCACCCCTTGGCTACGAATTTTTCTCGCGGCCATTTGTACCTGACGTAATTCATCAGAACCAGATAAGTGAATTAATGCTTTGCTACCTTGATAAGTAACATCTGCTTTACCCCAAAGGCTCTGTGGCGCTTCTTGTGTTAGGGTAACGGTCATTATTTCCATTATGATTTCCTTGTTGTTCTTGCATTGTAACTTTTGTTTCTAATGGGCTAAGTGTACTGTAATTCGATAATGAAACGTGACAAAAACCAATATAGTTATCAATAAAAAGTGTAAACACTATTTTTCGGAGAAAACTTTTTCATGGACTTTACCCCAGCGCTGCAACAGGGAACCTTGATTAAACGCTATAAACGTTTTTTAGCTGATGTCAGACTTGATGACGGATCAGAAATAACCATTCATTGCCCGAATACGGGCTCAATGAAAAACTGCTTATTCCCAGGTGAAAAGGTATGGTTTTCGACCTCTGATAACCCTAAACGAAAATACCCAAACACTTGGGAAATAGCACAAACCACAGAGCAACACCTTATTGGGATCAACACAGGTAGAGCTAACGCACTAGCAGAAGAAGCCATAAAAGCAGGAGTGATAACTGAGTTAGCTGGTTACTCAAGCATTAAGCGAGAGGTTAAATACGGTGACGAAAATAGCCGCATAGATATACTGTTAAGCGAGGACAATCGACCTTTATGCTATGTGGAAATCAAAAGCTGTACATTATTAGAGCAAACAGTAGGCTATTTCCCCGATTCAGTCACAACAAGGGGTCAAAAGCATTTGCGCGAGCTAATGCATATGGTTAGTCTAGGTCATAGAGCAGTATTGCTGTTTGTTGTTCAGCATACTGGTATCAATATCGTGCAAGCGGCAGAGCATATCGATCCGCAATATGCATTATTACTAAAACAAGCGGTAAATAGCGGCGTAGAAGTTTTAGCTTATCAAACTGAATTATCGGCTATCTCAAGTACCCTGACCCGTTCATGCAAAGTAATTGTTTAGTTCAAAAAAGATAAAATTACTAATCAAATAATTTGCCACGCTATAGAGTTTCTGCTATAGATAGCGGCCATAAATTTTACGACGCACATAAATCGCTAATTATTACAGGAGATGCGTTATGCCTGAAGGCACCAAAAAACTCGGCGTACTCGCTATCGCAGGTGTAGAACCTTACCAGGAAAAAGCTGGTGAGGAGTATATGGGTGAAGAGCAACGTGGTCATTTTAAAATGATTTTAGAAGCTTGGCGTAACCAGTTACGTGAAGAAGTTGACCGCACGTTGAACCATATGCAAGACGAAGCTGCTAACTTCCCAGATCCAGTTGATCGCGCAGCCCAGGAAGAAGAATTTAGTTTAGAATTACGTGCTCGTGACAGAGAACGTAAACTAATTAAAAAGATTGAAAAAACATTACAAAAAATTGAAGAAGATGATTTTGGCTTCTGTGATTCTTGTGGTGTTGAGATCGGTATCCGCCGTCTTGAAGCACGTCCAACAGCTGATCAATGTATCGACTGTAAGACACTTGCTGAAATTAAAGAAAAGCAAATGGCTGGCTAATTCAGCAACCACTGACAATCGGTTCAAACTGTTTTCCGATATCAGTATATTGGGCGAGATTATTCTCGCCCTTTGTTTTTGTATTTTTCCTATCGCTAAACTGATTTAAGCAAAAGGTATATCGGTGAACTCACCTCATTATATTGGTCGCTTTGCTCCATCACCTTCTGGCTCATTGCATTTCGGCTCCCTCATTGCTGCACTCGGAAGTTACCTTCGCGCAAAACATCAAAATGGAAAATGGTTGGTTCGTATTGAAGATATTGATCCTCCACGTGAAGTAAGGGGCGCAAGTCGTGACATTCTAGCGACGCTAGAAGCCTATGGATTATGTTGGGATGATCAAGAGTTATATCAAAGTCAGCGAACAGAAGTGTATCAAAATCAAATTGATACATTATTAAGTCATGATTTAGCCTACTTTTGCCAATGTACCCGCAAACAAATTGGCCAAATGGGCGGTGTATACGATAGTCGCTGCGGACAATTATCGACTCCACACAACCAAGGTGCTATTCGAATACGAAATAGTGCCAAAATAGATCAATTTGATGACTTATTAATGGGTAATGTGACAGTTAATGAAAGTTTTGCTGGCGAAGATTTTATCATCAAACGCAGTGATGGCTTATACGCATATCAACTGGCTGTGGTTATCGATGACGCTTTTCAAGGCATTACAGAAATTGTCCGAGGTTGCGATTTACTCGAAACTAGCTGCAGACAACTCAGCATGAATAAAATTCTTGGTTTTTGTTCACCGAACTGGCTGCACTTACCCCTTGCCTGTACAAAACCCGGCTTTAAATTATCTAAACAAAATTATGCCAATGCCATAGATGTAAAACGGCCACAAGCCAGTATAAATGCAGCGTTGCAGTTTTTAGGGCAAGCACAAGTAGACACTGATCATGTGGATATCATGCTAAAACAAGCTTGCGAGCAATTTAGTATTACTGATATTCCTCAAGTATCTGAGATTCTGATAGCGCAGTGATATACTCATTAGCTTACAATTGGTATATCATAGCCGCCAGATTTTTAACCATTTTATTTTAACCATTAATCGTATCGTTCGAGGTGTATTATTTTTCGCCGTATTAGCCAATTCTGCAAACAACTGTTTGAAGACAATAAATCCACTCCAGTTATTGAGCCAGAAGCTCAGGATGACGGACTGCGCCTGGACATTGTCACCAGAGATGCCCATACAATATCTAGGCGTCAAATCAGTGAGAATGCACTCAAAGTCCTATACCGACTTAGCAAGTCTGGCTACAAAGCCTATCTAGTTGGCGGTGGTGTTCGCGATATACTTCTAGGCATGGAACCTAAAGATTTCGACGTAGTGACTAACGCTACCCCAGAAGAAATCAAAAAATTATTCCGCAACAGCCGTCTTGTGGGACGTAGATTTAGATTGGCCCACATTGTATTTGGTCGTGACGTCATTGAAGTTGCAACTTTCCGTGGCCATCACGGTGAAACTGACGACAAGATTTCAAAGTCCAATGCTGAAGGTCGCTTGTTACGTGACAACGTCTATGGCGAAATCGATGAAGATGCCGAGCGCCGTGACTTTACGGTAAACGCACTTTATTACGATATCAGTGATTACTCGATCCGCAGTTATGGCGGTGGCATCAGTGATTTAGATGCCAGAACCATTCGTTTAATTGGCGATCCTGAAACTCGTTACCGTGAAGATCCGGTACGTATGCTCCGTGCAGTGCGTTTTGCCACTAAACTTGATATGCAAATCGAGCCAAAAACAGCTGCGCCAATTAAAGAGTTAGCACCACTGCTAAAAGATATCCCTGCAGCAAGAATGTACGAAGAAGTACTGAAACTATTTTTTGCCGGTAAAGCACAAGCTAATTACGAAATGATGCGAGATTTAGGCTTATTTCAGCCATTATTCCCGCAAATTTCAGCACAAATCAAAGAGCAACCTAATGGCTATACAGCCAAAATGCTCAATGCCGTTATGAGCAACACTGATTTACGCGTTAGCCAAGATAAACCTGTGACACCAGCGTTCTTCTACGCAGCCCTGCTTTGGTACCCATTAAAGCAACGTGCTGATGATATAGCGCTTGAAAGTGGCTTAACCCATTACGATGCCCACGTGGCAGCTATGGGTGATGTGATGGAGCAACAATGTCGCACCATTAGCATTCCGCGTCGTTTTAGCACACCAGCTAAAGACATTTGGCAGTTACAATTACGTCTTGAACGTAGCCAAGGCACCCGTGCTTTTAAACTACTTGAGCATCCTAAGTTCCGTGCAGCTTATGATTTATTGCTACTTCGTGGTGAAGCAGAAGCTGGCAATATTGGTAAAATTGCCGCTTGGTGGAAGTCCTTTGTTGAAGCAGACGAACAAGAACGCTCTGAAATAGCTAAAAGCAGTAAAAAGGGCCCGAGTCGTAATCGCAATGCCCACCAGCGCAAGCGTCGCCGTCCAAACAAAGCAAAAACAGATGCTTCAGTTGCACCGGAAGCCCAACCAGCCCCCAAAGCTGATAAAAAAGGTTAACCATGAGCACCACGGTATATGTGGCGTTAGGTGCAAACCTAAATGAACCAGTACAGCAAATTCATGATGCTGTACTGGCTTTAAAAAGCATAGCATTAGATTCTGCAGTGACTGTGTCGCCACTTTATCGTTCAGTCCCAATGGGCGACGTAGCACAACCCGATTACGTCAATGGTGTGGCACAATTTAACACTGAGCTTAAACCTCTTGCTTTACTCGATGCACTGCAAGAAATTGAAAATACTCAAGGCCGTGTCAGAGAAGTACGCTGGGGACCTCGTACACTGGATTTAGATATCTTGTTGTATGGAAAGCAAATCATCGATGAGCCTCGATTATCAGTCCCCCATTATGGAATGAAGCAGCGCAGTTTTGTTCTCATTCCTCTTGCAGATATTAATCAAGAGTTAATACTGCCTTGCAATACCGAATTAACAAGCTTAATTACCCGTGAGATGCGAGCTGAATTAGTTCAAATTTAATCAGCTTTTATGCCGTTGGCATCGCATATCCATTACTTGAATATGAATTGCTTCTAAGAGTTTATTATGTCAAAAGTCACTAGCTCAACCCTCATAAAATTCAAACAAGAAGGTAAGAAATTTACCGCACTCACCGCTTACGATGCCAGTTTTGCAGGTGCATTTGATAGTGAAGGCGTCGATGTTTTACTGGTCGGTGATTCTTTAGGTATGGTGCTTCAAGGTCACAGCGACACTTTACCTGTGACGGTTAATGACATTGCCTACCATACAGCCAGTGTTAACCGCGGCTGTCAGCGTGCTCTGCTTATCGCTGATATGCCGTTCATGAGTTATGCCACTCCAGAGCAAACCATGGCCAATGCTGCAATTCTGATGCAAGCTGGCGCGACTATGGTCAAACTTGAAGGCGGAGAGTGGTTACTTGATAGCGTTAAAATGCTCACTGAACGCGGCATTCCAGTTTGTGCCCACTTGGGTTTAACCCCGCAATCAGTACATGTCTTTGGTGGTTTTAAAGTCCAAGGCCGTGAAGAAGATAAAGCACAACGAATGATTGATGATGCCTTAGCACTGCAAAATGCAGGCGCGCAATTACTTGTGGTTGAATGCATTCCTAGCTCTTTAGCTAAGCGTATCTCTGAAGCGTTAACCATTCCGGTTATTGGTATTGGAGCAGGCCGTGATACAGACGGACAAATCTTAGTCATGCATGATGTATTAGGGATCTCTAGTGGTTATATCCCTAAGTTCTCTAAGAACTATTTACAGCAAACCGGTGAAATTCGCTCAGCTGTAAAAGCCTATATTGAAGAAGTGGCCAATGGCACTTTCCCAGCTGATGAGCATTCTTTTAACTAAGAACTCCTTTACAACCATTGATAGCAAAAAAGCGTTTGATCTTGTGCAGCTTATTGTAGATAACTAAACGCTTTAAAATATATCGTACAACTAGGTAAATATTGATGATTACCACAGCGAACATTGCTGAAATCAGAGCTCAAGTAAAACAATGGCACATGCAAGGTGATACCGTTGCCTTTGTACCAACCATGGGGAACTTGCATAAAGGCCATATCACATTAGTGACAGAAGCCTTAAAGCGAGCTGACCATGTAGTCGTGTCTATTTTTGTCAATCCAATGCAGTTTGGCCAAAATGAAGATCTTGATGCCTACCCGCGTACATTAGCTGCAGACAGCGAAGCCCTAGTAAGTGCTGGCGCTGAATTACTGTTTACGCCAACGCCTGACATCATCTATCCTAAAGGCCTTGAGCAGCAAACTTTCGTTGAAGTGCCAAATATTGGCGATGAGTTTTGCGGTGCAAGTCGACCAGGACATTTTCGCGGTGTCGCAACAGTGGTTTGTAAACTGTTTAATATCGTTCAAGCTGATGTGGCAGTTTTTGGTCGTAAAGACTATCAACAGCTTATGGTGATTAAAGCCATGGCTGAAGATTTATCATTACCAATAAAGATTATTGGCATTGACACAATCAGAGAAGCATCGGGTTTAGCCATGAGCTCAAGAAACGGTTATTTAACCTTAGAGCAAAAGCAACAAGCTGCCGCCATTAAAAGGTGTATGGACAAGCTGGCTTCTGAGGTTACCAATGGCGAAAATATTGAGCAAAGTGAATCGCTTGCAGTAGATTTCTTAGTTAAATCTGGCTTTAAAATGGATTATTTATCCGTTAGAAATGCCACTAATTTAGCCCCTGTAACCAGCGAAGATAACAACCTAGTGATCTTAGTCGCCGCTTATTTGGGTAACACCCGCCTAATCGATAACCTCACCTTCACCCGCTAATCCATTCGCTATTCATGGTGTAAGACTTAGTCGATGGTGTACTAAGTCTTACATATTTAACGCAAAGTTACACAGTGACAATAAAAAATCTACTGTCAAAAAACTGGTTTTATCGTTAAAATTAAGCCATAGTAAATAAGTATATTAAACATTATTACTACAACCGACTATAATAATTCACAACCTACTAGTGCCAATGGATGTTGGCCCACTAGCGGTAACCATCTGATAAGCCTCTAACACTGGTGTTGAGGTAATATTAGAGAGACAAAAGGATCTGTGGCCGCATGCCAATTAGACTATTACTGACATTATTAATTGTATTTTTTATGGGGCCCAGTTATGCCTCAGCAAATACAATTTATAAATGTATGAAGGACAACAAAATTGCCTTCAGTCAAACTGTCTGTCCAAAAGAGTTTCGCCAGCATAAAATTGAATATCAATTGGGGATCACCACTGAAGTTGATTCAGATAAAATTGTCTTAAAAGAAGATCCACTGAAAGCACTGCTTAATAAGCAAACTATTTCTAAAGAAAAATTGATTCAATTACTTGATAGTGAAGTTTACCGACTCAAGCAAGAAAACAGTTACTTTGAAATTTTGCGCGCCAGTGAAATTCAAAAACTTGATCGTAACCGCTACTGGCACAAGAAAGAGAAAGATGATCCTGATTATGTTGAAGACTTATCTGAGATCAATAATCGTTTTGATGAATTAATGAAGAACAATCGGCACGTGATTATCGTACTGGTTGAACACAAAAATAAAATTCTTGCAGAAAGCGCTAATGATAGTGATTTAGCGAAAGAGGAAGGCTAAAATTGACGACGGTTTAGTTGTTTAGCCTTTTTATTCCTTTCTCATTCCCTCATTCTATTCCCTGAATATCTCAATCAATTCAAAGCTAAATCTAATGTTAATTCTCACATTAGCTACTCATACTTCTTATCCTGCAGACTCTAGTAAGAGTAAGCCTATTAATCAGGCTTAAATACCCCAATAACATTACCAGTGGCTTTTTCAGCCACTTTAGCTTCAGTTTGCTGTTCACGATAATCACAATCGGTACACTCAACGGTTTCAATGCCATTTTCTTTAAATAATTGAATACTGTCTTGAGCATGACATTTAGGACATTTAGCCCCAGCTACAAAGCGTTTTTTAATTTTGGTCATAATCTTATTATTGTTCTTCTATGCAATTGCTATATCAATAGCAGTATTTTGCCACGAATTGGCCAATCCAGTCTCGCTCTAGTGTTAAAAAAGTATCATTTACGCTATTATCGCTGCACTTTTTGTATTATCACCAATCAAGTTGCCATTCATGATCAACATCAGTCAAGCCCAGCTCACTCGCGGAACTAAAACCCTACTCGATGAAGCCAACCTCACCGTATATCCAGGCCATAAAGTCGGCTTAGTCGGCGCGAACGGTACTGGGAAATCTTCTTTACTGGCACTCATTTTAGGCAAGTTACAGTTGGATAAAGGTGAGTTTGGTTTACCTGCAGGATGGCAAGTGGCGACTGTAGCTCAAGAAACACCAGCTCTAGAAGTATCAGCTCTTGAATATGTACTTGATGGTGATATTGAATTTCGACAACTTGAAGCCCAATTAGCTAAAGCACAAGATGAAGATAATGGCCATGACATCGCCCTTATCCATGGCAAAATAGATGCAATCGGTGGCTATGCTATTCGTTCGCGCGGTAGCTCGCTGTTGGCTGGTTTAGGTTTTAGTGAGGCCGAGCAAAGTAATCCCGTTAAAAGTTTCTCTGGTGGTTGGCGAATGCGCCTTAACTTGGCTCAAGCCCTGTTATGCCGCTCAGATCTATTACTACTTGATGAACCAACCAACCATTTAGATTTAGATACCATGTATTGGTTAGAAGGCTGGATTAAAGCCTACCAAGGCACTCTGATATTAATCAGTCATGACCGAGATTTCATTGATGGAATTGTTGATGAAATTGTTCATGTTGAAAACGCTAAGCTCAATTACTACAAAGGTAATTACAGCTCATTTGAGCGTATTCGGGCAGAAAGACTCTCACAACAACAAGCCGCGTTCGAACGTCAACAAAAGGAACGTGCTCACATGCAGTCTTTTGTGGATCGTTTCAGATACAAAGCCAGTAAAGCTAAACAAGCACAAAGCCGCTTAAAAGCTTTAGAGAAAATGGCAAACCTGCTGCCTTCCCAAGTGGACAGTCAATTCCATATGGCTTTTCGTGAGCCAGATGCGCTGCCAAATCCGTTGGTCACCATGGAGAACGTATCGATTGGTTATGGTGACAAAACGATTTTAAGTGAGGTAAAACTCAACCTAGTACCGGGTGCTCGTATCGGTTTACTCGGCCGTAATGGTGCGGGTAAATCAACCCTCATTAAACTGCTTACAGGTGATCTTGAACCGAAAACGGGTAAATACCAACCAAATCCTGGGCTTAATATTGGTTACTTTGCCCAACATCAAATCGAATTTTTAAGTTTAGATGACACCCCATTGCAGCACTTAGTCCGCTTGGCGCCTAACGCCAAAGAACTGGAATTAAGAAGTTTCTTAGGCGGCTTTGGCTTTAATGGCGATATGGCTATGTCGGCAGTTAAGCCCTTCTCTGGCGGCGAAAAAGCACGTTTAGTATTAGCACTGTTAGTATGGCAAAAACCTAATGTACTGCTACTCGATGAACCTACCAACCACCTTGATTTAGAAATGCGTCACGCATTGACGATGGCACTGCAGACTTTTGAAGGTGCCATGGTTATTGTGTCACATGATCGACATCTTTTACGGTTAAGCTGTAGTGACTATTACCTTGTAGACCAAGGTGCTGTGAAGCCTTTCCAAGGCGATCTAGATGATTATCATCAATGGTTATTAGATGCTGCAAAAACGTCGCAATCTTCAGAAGCAAAAGATAACAATGTTAAGCCAGCCCTTGATAAAAAGCAGCAAAAGCGCATTGAGGCAGAGTTGAGACAAAAAGTGTCACCTCTACGTAAGCAACAAATTAAGCTCGAAAGTCAGCAGCAGAAGATAACCAGCCGTTTAGCTGAGCTTGAAATTGATTTAGCAGATGGTTCACTTTACGAGGCTGAAAATAAGGCTAAAATGACTAAAGTGCTTAATGAAAGAACCGAGCTCACTCAAGCTATGGATGAAAGCGAAATGACATGGCTTGAAATTCAGGAGCAAATTGAACTTATCGAGCAAGAGTTCACTCTGAGTTAAGCTGCGGAAGCTAGAGCTGAAACAAAACTGAGAGTGACATTAGCAACTCTCAGTGCTTTCCGAGGTATTAAACTGGTCAAGGAGTGAACCGTTCAATGTATAAAGCTTAACGTTTTATTGCAGCATAAACTGCTAAGAAGCAACAATTATAATACGTTACAAAACAGCTTATATTGATTTCAATTATATGGATATTACCTTTTAGGAGAAGGCTCTGTGCAACAATTTAACTCATTAATTTGGCGGGAGTGCGACAGTCACTACGCTTTAAATCCACTAAATTACATCAGTGTTCAAGACGACTACCAAGTTAATGTAAACCTATTATTGCTAGCTCAGTATTTAGATAAAAAAACTCATTATTTACCACTGGCACAATGGGAAACTTTAGCAGCAACGATTGAAGACTGGGACACTAAGGTAGTGACTCCATATCGTAAATTACGCAGACTAGCTAAATCTCACTTACAAGTGGGTGAATATCAGCAAATGTTAGATATTGAGTTGATGATGGAGCGTAAAACTCAGCAAATGCTATTAAAGAAGTTAAACCAATTTGAGTCAGAAGGGGTAAGTACCATTACCGATAATAATAATGATACTTACAACACAGACAATTATTTGTGCCTATTTGGTATCGATGCCGATTACTTTACTGAATTACAAAGCGCTTAACGCTGCAAATCGAATAAAACGTTTCTGCAGCTTATCTGTATTCACATAGTCAAAATAGTTCATCGTGACAGTGTGCATTAACCGTTGTGCTGCGGTAATCGAGTTGAAATTATAGCTGCAAGCGCAATCATCACAGTCGAGATCCACAAACAAGCCTCGAGCCCATATTGTTGAAATACCCAACCTGACAACAGCGTACCTATCAGTCTGCCCATGGCATTAGCCATATAATAAAAGCCAACATCTAAAGACACGCCATCTTTATCGGCATAGCTCACTATCAAATAGCTATGCATCGAAGAGTTCACAGCAAACAAACCACCAAACAGCAATAAACCGCCAATCAACACAAGATGAATATACCAATCAGCTGCTAATGCCAATGCAATCATTGCAGGGATAATTGCTAACACCGCCGCCCACACAAAAGCACTTTTACCATCAGGTACTTTGCCTTGCTTCTTACCGGTAAAGTAAGGGGCAAAAGATTGCACTGCGCCATAAGCGATAACCCAAAGCGCTAAAAAGCCACCTACATACCAATGATCCCAGCCAAATTGACTAGCAAGAAACACCGGTAGCGCAACCACAAACCACACATCTCTTGCGGCAAATAAAAACAACCGTGCAGCAGATAAATAGTTGATGGTACTACTTTTAGAAAATATCTCGGTAAACTTGGGTTTAGCTGTCGCTTTTCCTAGTTGGCTTTTTAAGGTTAAAACACTAAATACCCAAACTAGCAACAACGCCACAGCCATGATCAAAATAGCGATTTGAAAACCAAATAGACTTAATAAAGCGCCACCTAAGAAAAAGCCCACACCTTTGAGTGCATTTTTAGAGCCAGTAAGAATAGCAACCCACTGGTATAACTTACCTTCAGCACCAGCAGGAACCAATGTCTTAATCGCGCTTTTGGCGCTCATTTTATTCAAGTCTTTGGCTATACCAGATAAAGCCTGAGCTGCCATAACCCATATAACGGTTAACCATGTTGTAGGGACTAACAACATTGATAATGCAATTACTTGCATTCCAAGACCAATGTTCATGGTCCGATTTAACCCTACTCTTGCTCCTAGCCAGCCACCAACCAAGTTAGTGACGACACCAAAGATTTCGTAGAATAAAAACAGCATCGCAATTTCAATTGGGCTAAAACCTAGCCCATGAAAATGCAGTACCACCAGCATGCGCAAGGCACCATCTGTCAGTGTAAAAGCCCAGTAATTACCCGTCACAATTAAGTATTGTTTAATTTCAGTGGGCAAATTTGCCAGTTTAGCCACAAAAGACATCGCTACAACCTTATATCACTCAGCACATACTGATTTAATGAATTTAACTCAATGATTAAGCGTCTGCTTTATCTTGTAAGCCTACTAAACGCATGAGTTCAGCGGTGCGATTGGCATAACCCCACTCATTGTCATACCATACGTACAGCTTCACTTGAGTGCCATTTACAACCATGGTCGATGGAGCATCAATCACACCTGAGCGTGGATCAGTTTTATAATCAATAGACACTAAAGGTCTGGTTTCAAAACCAAGTACACCATCTAGATCGCCTGCAGCAGCCTCGCTGAGTAATTGGTTCACTTCAGCTTCCGTGGTTTCACGACTTACTTCAAATACACAATCAGTAATTGAAGCATTCGCTAGCGGAACACGGATAGCGTGACCATTTAAGCGACCTTTAAGCTCTGGAAAAATATGGGTAATGGCGGTCGCAGAACCTGTTGTCGTTGGAATTAAGCTCATACCACAAGCCCGAGCGCGGCGTAAGTCTTTATGGGGCGCATCGAGAATAGTCTGGGTATTAGTGATATCGTGAATGGTTGTCATTGAACCATGAACAATACCTAATGATTCGTGAATCACTTTAACGACTGGCGCTAAACAGTTGGTAGTACAAGATGCTGCGGTAATAATTGGGTGAATAGCTTTATCATAATCTTGATGATTCACGCCCATAACCACATTTAACACGCCATCTTCTTTAACTGGTGCAGTAACAACAACACGTTTCACGCCTTGATCTAAATAAGCTTGTAGCTTTGCCTTGGTTTTCATCTTACCTGAGGCTTCAATCACCACATCACAACCAGACCAATCAGTATCGGCAATCGATTTGTTGGCAGTACAAACAATCTTATGACCATTCACTTCAATGATATTGTCAGTAGCAACGGCTTCATGTGCCCAGCGTCCATGAACTGAGTCAAAATTAACTAAGTGAGCGAGTGTAGTAGCGTCACCTGCAGGATCATTGATATGTACAAATTCGACATCATCCCAATCAAATGCTGCACGAAAAGATAAACGTCCCATACGGCCAAAACCGTTAATTCCTACTTTAATTGTCATAACTCAACCTTTGTCTTGGTATTTGCATTTTAAATAAATTGATTTCTTTTAAGCATCTAGCATCTAGCATCTATTACAGTTGGGTCTGTTGACCATGTCAGCTAGTCGCTTTACATAAGGTTCAATAAATAACTTATTGCCAAATGCAGTCTGACTGACAACGTCTTTAGCCCACTGTGGTAACGTGTCATTAAGACGGTAAAACACCCATTGCCCGTGCCTTCTGTCGGTTAATAGGCCTTCTCTGCGCAACAAAGCTAAGTGTCGTGACACCTTTGGCTGGCTATCATCAAGTGCCGCCATTAACTCACAAACACACAACTCTTTATTGAGCGAGATTAGAATTAAACTCTTTAATCGAGTCTCATCAGCTAAACATTTAAAGAACACGCAGGCTTTCATGGGTAACCTCTTTAATCCCCCACCGTTCTTTTGATTCATTAGCCTGATTTAAATAGTGCAGCATTGATATATCACTGACTAAGAACGCTCAGAATAATAAAAAACGGTGACGACATTATGCAATGAAAAGATATGCGACAAAGATATACGCAAAAATGAATATATGCAATTACATATATACATAAAAGCTCATATTTAATAAAAATGTCATAAAACTGAGTGATTTTTGTCTGGTTTCTAATAGCAAAAAACCGACTGGTTACAGTCGGTTTATAAAGTTTAGCTTAGTTACATTTTCAGCTATTTTTATTACTAAGTTTTAGCAGTTAAACGTTCAGCAAGTAAGGTCGCATTTCTTGCGACTATGCCATAAATAGATAATTGTGGATTAGCACCTAGGCTGGTTGGAAACATAGAGCCATCCATCACTGATAAGTTTTCAAAATAATGAGATTGACCTTCACTGTTGATCATCGACAGCGCTCTATCTTCACCCATTGCACAACCGCCCATGACATGTGCTGAGGCAACAATGGTTTTAAGTAGACCAATATCCATAGTATTAATCGTTTCTTTAGCTTGCGCCCAGTTAAGCTGCATCTCAACACCATCGTTAATTGGCAACACTTTTTTAGCACCAGCAGCAAATTGCAATTCAGCCATAGTGGCAAAAGCACGTCTTGCAGTATCCCAAAAAGGTTGTTCCAGTGGATAATCGAGCGAAAACCCTTTATCAGTGAGCCTAACTTGACCACCAGGGCTTTGGTTTGAGTAGCCGTCTCTGACTAGCGCTATCATCACTTGCAGGTTATTAAAATGGCTCATTAACTCTGCATTACTTCGGCCGTAACCTATGGTTTTCGAAGCAATCAGCACTGGATGAATTGGCGGCACTTCAAGCTTATAACCCATCTCGCCCGCTGCACCATCTCGCCACACGAACTCATCTGAGTATATCGATTGCGGCGCGCCGCTATGACCATCAATTTGTTTATCAAAAATACTGCCTGACAGTAGGGTAGGATGTAAAAAAGTCTTACCGAGTAG
This sequence comes from Shewanella goraebulensis, assembly GCF_030252245.1. Taxonomy (NCBI): domain Bacteria; kingdom Pseudomonadati; phylum Pseudomonadota; class Gammaproteobacteria; order Alteromonadales; family Shewanellaceae; genus Shewanella; species Shewanella goraebulensis. The sequence continues at coordinate 733,147 of NZ_CP126972.1, read as the reverse complement.
TTTATGTGGATCAGGCGTGTTAGCGCGCATTAAAATAGTCGGCGTATGAATTGCACCAGCGCTTAAAATGTAGTGTTTAGCGCTGAAAGTCAGTGTAGCTGCGCTTGAGCTGCTCGATTGCGCTTTAGCCGACAGGCCTGCAACTTTATCCCCTTTATGTTTTAAATCAATCACTTTGGCATTCGAGATTAAGGTTGCACCTTGCTCTAACGCACTGGGGATTGTGGTCACTAACATTGACTGTTTAGCATTTACCGGGCACCCCATACCGCAGTAGCCAGTATTCCAACAGCCTTTCACATTGCGCTTAATGACAGTGTAATCCCAACCCAGTTTCTCACAGCCTTCCTTTAAAGCGGCATTATTCAAATTAGGCTGAAACTGCCATTCACTAATGTTAAGTCTGGTTTCCATTTTTTCAAACCAAGGCTTTAATGACTCGGCAGATAGTCCTGTTACAGACTTTTCTTTTTCCCAAAAATCTAATGCGTTACTTGGCGTTCTGATTGAAGTCGTCCAGTTAACAGTCGTTGACCCACCAACACTTCTACCTTGAAATATGCCAATACCTTTATCTGAAGTTTTCATTGCTGCAGCTTGTTGGTATAAATCAGGATAAGCTTTTCGTTCTTCCATATTAAAGTCACTAGAAGATTTCAATGGTCCACCTTCAACCATAATGACACTGAGTCCAGCTTCAGTGAGGATTTCAGCAGCTGTGCCGCCGCCAGCCCCTGTGCCAACTATCACTACATCAGCTTCAAAGTGTTGATTCTCAGTGAGTTGATTAGCATCTATGTGCTGCCAACCCGCAGCTAAACCAGTGGTAATCGGATCAATGATATTTGCAGCCATTTGTTACTCCAGAATTAATATTTTTTGAAAATACAAACAGCTTAGGCATCTAAAAAAGTAGGCTTAGCGTAATGAAGGCGTCCCCAATGCTCGGGGCAAGCGTAATAACTAGATATGATGAGTTCTCGCAGACCTATATACGCAGTTTGCATCATCTCAAGAAAATGATGTCGCCAATGTTCTAACATTTCATTTAACTGCTCAGGCGTTCTTAACATCAGCGGTGTAATACTACTGGTGAGGATCAGCAAGCCAAACCTTGACTCAAGCATCGTCAGTAATTGCTCTAACTCTTGCTTTTGGTGCTCAGGCAATACACTGATGGTTTGATTGATCGCATTTATGGTTCTATTAAGAAATGCTTCACGGTAGTTAGCAACCTCAGGTAGCGCACCATCCATAAAAACGGGTATTAGCACACCAAATAATAGACGGTGGGTATCATCAGGACTGTCAGTCACTTCAGGGGTATATAAACTCACCCCTAATGCGAGCGCAGCTGTACCAGTAAACGCACCGGTTAAAAAGGTTCTTCTTTTCATTGTTATCCCTTTTCTATTATTGATTTCCGTTAGTGCAAAGCAAAACTCAAAATGCCACATTTGTTGCCATAAAAGCATCTATGGTAAAGTGAACTCAACCAACATTTAAACATACGTTTGAATATTAACAAACTATTGCATATAAAATACCCATATGAAAAAGCTTTTCTCTCCACCATGGTGGGCTGCAAGTGCCCATATTCAAACGATTTTACCCGTATTTTTCAAAGTGGACAAACCAGCAGTTTCTAGACAGCGACAAGAGCTACCTGATGGTGATTTCATTGATTTAGATTGGGTAGGAGAAGCAATTAACGGTCAAGCGATTCTAGTCATTTTGCATGGTCTTGAAGGTAGCAGTGACTCTCACTATGTTCGTAGAATGCTACAAACTGCCAAAGATAATAACCTATGCGCTGTGGTACATCATCATCGTAGTTGCTCTGGCGAACCTAATCGACTAGCACGTAGTTATCATAGCGGCGATACCCAAGATATCCACTTCACCCTCACCCAGTTAAAGCAACAATATCTCGATTCACCATTATATGCAGTTGGTTATAGTCTCGGCGGTAATGTCTTAGCTAAATATCAAGGTGAACAAGGAAGCAACAGCCTGTTAGAAAAAACCATAATCGTGTCTGCGCCGTTATGTCTAGCTGCTTGCGCTAAAAAGTTAGAAAACGGCTTCTCAACCGTGTATCAACAGCATTTAATTAAACAGCTACAAGGTAAAATGCAGGCAAAAGTGGCTGAAGCGCAATTAAAGAGCGACATGCCTGTTACTGCCAAAGAAATTGATAACTTAACAACCTTTCATCTATTTGATGATAAAGTAACAGCCCCGCTGCATGGATTTAGTGATGTTTTTGATTACTATACACGGGCAAGTGGTAAACCATTTTTAAAGCATGTAAAGAAGTCGACATTAGTCATTCATGCTCAGGACGATCCCTTTATGACTGATGCAGTTATCCCGTCGAACGCAGAATTATCTGAACATGTTCAATATGAGCTTCATAAAAATGGTGGGCATGTAGGCTTTATCTCAGGTGGCGTACCTTGGAAACCAACTTTTTACCTAGAATCCCGCATCATTCAATTTATTAAAAGTTAAGTTATTAAGAGTTAATTTATGCTAATTCCATACGAAGCACTGCTGCAATTGCCACAAGAAACCCTCAACAACCTGATTAAAGAGTACTTATTAACTCAGGTAGAAGACGGCTCCTTTGGCCAATTAGACGATCATCAGATTGAAGCAGCTATTGAGAAATGTAAACAATCTCTCAAACAAGGTGAACTCAAAGTTGAATTCAGCGAGGAAGACGAATCAATTGCTATAAGACATAAAGATCAAATCATTTACCCGACGGTAGAGGCCGATTAACATTGTAAGATTGACCTCAATCGATTCACCCCGTATAAATAGAGTCTGTTTTTCTTCAAGTTTAATCATGAAAGTGTTAACGATGAGCAGAACGATAAAACACTGAACTGTCTCAGTTATTTAGCTAATTTTCACGTTTGATCTAGGTAGGATAAATGTCAACAAAACATCCCATAATTGCTGTTACTGGTTCCTCTGGAGCTGGCACAACAACAACGACAACTGCATTTACTCATATCTTTCGTCAACTCGGCATCAATGCTGCCTTTATCGAAGGTGATAGTTTTCACAACTTCACCCGTGCAGAAATGGAAGTTTTGATCCGTAAGTCTCAAGCTGAAAATCGTAATATTAGCTATTTTGGCCCAGAGGCCAATAACTTTGTCAAACTTGAAGAGTGCTTTCAAAGTTACTCAGACACAGGCCAGGGCCAAACCCGCAGCTATTTACATACCTTTGATGAAGCAGTGCCATTTAACCAAATGCCTGGGACTTTTACCCAATGGCACCCACTGCCAGAAAACACCGATATGCTTTATTATGAAGGTTTGCATGGCGGCGTTGTCACCGAAGATGCTAATGTCGCTAAGCATGTTGATTTGCTTATTGGCATGGTACCGATTGTCAATTTAGAATGGATTCAAAAGATCATTCGAGATACTTCCGATAGAGGCCATAGCCGCGAAAAGGTGATGGGCTCAATTGTTCGTAGTATGGATGATTATATTAAACATATGACGCCGCAATTTTCGCGAACGCACATTAACTTCCAGCGCGTACCGACAGTTGATACTTCTAACCCATTTAGCGCCAAAGATATTCCTAGTCTAGATGAAAGCTTCGTTGTTATTCGTTTTCGCGACATTAATAATGTCGACTTCCCGTATTACCTCAGCATGATTGAAGGTTCATTCATGTCCCGAGTAAACACCTTAGTGGTTCCTGGCGGAAAGATGTCATTAGCAATGGAGTTAATCTTAACCCCATTAATTAAAGAACTCATGCATAAAAAAGCCGCGGAAAACGCCTAAATAAATGATTATGCTTATGTATTAGGACAGAAAAGAGCGCTATTATCAGCATTAGAACGAGGTGCATATTTACGGTAAATAAGTTGTTACTGTTTAAGCTTGGTTTAAGCCATGGCCTATATCATTCTCGTTATCGGGACTTCAGGCGAAAGAACGATAGTTGATGTGCTCATGGGTGTTAATTCCCCCATCTTTATCTGTTAGCGCACTTGGGCATATCAGCAAACCCCTTTTTAATCCCCTTAGCAATTTAAAACGTTGTAAATCAAGCTTAACATCGTTAAGTTCACTCACCGCTAGTTGAGTGATACTAACAACAGCTTTATATCAGCCCGAACGATATCCACCTGTTCTATAATTTCATTTGCAGCTATTTCATTTTCAGCCATATCTTGCCACTGATTTGACCACACTTGAGTTAATTGCTTTGACGACTTAATAACAGATACTCCTGTCAAACTACTTAAGTCCTCAATCAAGCCGACCTTCACCCATCCGACTCTTGGACTGCCTAGTTTTAGGTCTTGATCATAGTGAGCGGTATAAACCAATTGTTGCAGCTGCGCCAACTCCAATAGCATTTCAAAACAGGCCGTTCTCACATTACTATTATGTTCGGTAATTTCCATCCGCCACACATTGTACGAAAAGCCCATAAGCGAAAATAATAAGCTGAAGATAACGGTTAGTTGATATAGTTTTAGTCTTTGATTCATCCTATACCCTTATAAGCGAAATGAACCACAAGCATAAATTCGGTGTAGAGTTCATCCTTAATCTCTATCAAGCATAGGCAACAAATGCGTGATCGGGAAAATCTGTTAAGAAATAATATAGATAAGCTGAATTTGGGTTAGATAAATAGAAAGGTTATTGCGGTTACAAAAGCAAAAAACGGCCAAGTGGCCGTTTGATGATTAATACTAAGTAGCCAATTAATATTAGCTAATAAGATCAAACTTACGCTTAATTCATTAACGGAATAATTTCACGATATGCTTGACCTTGACGGTATTGTTCAAGACGCATATTAAATTCGTCACTGAGGGCAACTTCAGGATCTTGCTTCAGTGCCTCAATCGCTTTTTGCTGCGTATCAACAGCTAATTCAAACTCACCCATTTCGGCATAACCAGCCGCTAGGTTGTCTAAATTGGTAGGGTCATTAGAATCACGCTCAAGTAATTTTAACGCTAACTCTACAGCTCTTGAACCATCTCGATACTGTGCTTCTGGGCAAGTGGCTAAAATCCAAGCCACATTACCTAGTGCAATAGTGTCACCTACTTGGTTGAACTGCTCTAATGCCTTGCCACAATTACGCTCAACACCATCGCCACCAGCTGAATAAATAAAACCTAAACGAAAATGTGCCCGTTGGTCACCATGCTGAGCCAAGGTTTGATACCACTGCTCAGCAACTTCTAAGTTTCTTGGTAATAACTTACCCTCGAATGATAAGTCTGCAATGGTTTGCTGGGCTTTAATATGATCTTGCAGTGCAGCTTGTTCGACCCAATAAAGGCCTTGTTCAGTATCTTGTTCGACAAATCTACCAGCCAAATTCATTAACCCTAATAAAAACTGGGCATCAGCATTGCCATCAGCGGCTCTTAACTGAATATGAACCAGTTTGGATTCTGCTTGAGATTCTACTGAGGCAGGGATAGAAAAAGCATGAGCAGGCTGAGTAGCACTACCAAGCATAAATAATGAGCATGCAAGCCCTACATTTAATAGCTTTTGAGAATATTTCAAATCAACCCCTACGACTTTACTTCACTTTGATAATCGAATTAACAATAACTATCAATTGGCCCTTTTACAATAATTGAAACCAGTTTAAATCTGCAAATTAATGTAAATTAACCCATCTAAAGCACAAAAAACACACAAAATATGTATTTTTTAGTAGCTTAAGTACTTGCCAAATAATTTAACAGCCACTAAATTAGATTGACATAGTTACCTAAAGTAGCAAAAATAAATCTTTAATTTAATAAGTTAATAGTGCCTTTGTAGCATTTTTCATAATGTTAAACTCGATCTTCATCAAGGTTTTGCTGCTACAAGTCAAGTACAATTACTTTATTAGATAGTCCTTACTTTCATTTTATCAATCGAGGAAATAAACATGGCTCTGATTGGCAAGCCTAAACCTGATCCAACTTTGGAGTGGTTTCTTTCACACTGTCACATCCATAAATACCCAGCGAAAAGCACCTTGATACATGCAGGTGAAGAGTCTGATACGCTTTACTACATAGTAAAGGGTTCAGTCGCTGTATTGATTAAAGATGAAGAAGGTAAAGAGATGATCCTTTCTTACCTTAATCAAGGTGATTTCATCGGTGAACTTGGTTTATTCGAAGAGCAAGCAGAACGTACTGCTTGGGTTCGAGCAAAACAACCATGTGAAATTGCAGAAATTTCTTACAAAAAATTCAAGCAACTGATTCAGGTTAACCCTGAAATCCTAATGAAGCTTACTGCTCAAATGGCTTACCGCTTGCAAAGCACTAGCCAAAAAGTAGGTGATTTAGCATTCTTAGACGTTGCTGGAAGAATTGCGCAAACATTATTACATCTAGCAAAACAGCCTGATGCAATGACTCACCCTGATGGCATGCAAATTAAGATCACTCGTCAAGAGATTGGTCAGATTGTAGGTTGTTCGCGTGAAACCGTTGGCCGTATTTTAAAAATGCTTGAAGAACAGAACCTTATTCAAGCACACGGTAAAACTATAGTCGTATATGGAACGCGTTAAGTTAAGCTTCAGCTTGATTTAAGAGTAATTAATTAAAGTGATAATTAGTCAATCTAATTATCACTTTTTTTATGGGAGTCGTTCCAATGAGGCTGCTGCCATCGTTTTGTTTCAGTTTATTTGCATTTACTCTGACTCCAGTATCAAATGCAATAACAAACGAGCTTCAACATGATGAAGTTCAGCGCTTGGTCACATCTGGTAGCATTCGGTCACTTGATTATTCCCTTACTTTACTTGCACAATACTGTCATGGTGAATTAATTGATGCCAGCCTCTATCAAGAGGATGATAAATGGCGTTATGATTTACAATTGAAGTTAAAAAAAGGGCATGTTGTCCATTTAAATATCGATGCAACAAATGGAATGCCAGAGTCTATTGACCAACTACCAAGTGAATGCCGAATAAATGAAACTGTTACTCGTTGAAGATAATACCCTTTTAGTTGCTGAACTTGAAAAACAACTTAAACAAGCAGGCTACGTCACCGACGTGACTGATAAAGCTGTTGAAGCAGACTATCTGATTAAAGAAACCCAATACGACTGTGTTATTTTAGACATTGGCTTGCCTGATGGTAATGGCTTAACGCTAGTACAATCTTGGCGTGAAAAAGGCATTGATACACCGGTTATCATGCTGACAGCTCGTAGCCAGTGGCATGAGAAAGTTGAAGGTTTCAATGCTGGCGCTGATGACTACCTTGGCAAACCTTTCCACGCCCAAGAGTTATTAGCCCGAGTTCAAGCCCTTATACACCGTGCTCATGGCCGGTTAAATACCTCTTCGAAGCAATTGAGCTATGGTGGTATTACGTTAGATGAAGCTGAACAAAGAGTACATATTGGTGAAAACCATTTTGAGCTCACGGCAATGGAATTCAGATTATTGAAAATCTTCCTAATGTCGCCTAAAAAGTTACTCTCAAAAGCCCAACTGACTGACAAGCTTTACCAATTTGATGATGAAAAAGAGTCAAATGTCGTTGAAGTTTACGTTACTCATTTACGTAAGAAGCTCGGTAAAACGGCTATTGAAACTCGTCGTGGTCAAGGATATATCTTTCACGGCATAGTGGAATGATATCAATCCGCAGTAAACTAAGCTTATGGCTTAGTGCGCTCATTATTATTGCGACCGTCATTGGGCTCATATTGTTTGAGTCCATGCTGCGTCAAGCCTTTCACGACTCCATTATTAATCGCCTTGAAGAAGATTTAGAGCACATCATTTTGGCCAGTCATATTAATGCTGGTGAAATCATCATCGACCAGAATGAGCTTTCAAGCTTTTATAAACCCGCATATTCCGGGCGCTACTTTCAATTTAACTCCGAAAGCCAAGTTATTCGCTCTCGCTCCCTCTGGGATGTCCAACTCGATATTGAACTACTTCAGCAAAACCAAACTCGTGTGTGGCAAGCTAAAGGGCCTAAAAATAATGACATGCAGTTATTATCCATAGGTATAGGTTCCACTAGCGGTGAAAAAATCGCAACCCTAACCGTTGCACAAGATTTGAGTATTGGTAGGCGAGTGTTCAGCGAGGTGTTTGGCACTAAACTAGCAATAAATATTGCCATGTTACTGGCAATGATTTGCGGTATTTTTATCATCATCAGACAATCATTTAAACCAGTTAAGTCTATTCAAGACTCTTTGGCCAAACTGCGACAAGGTGAAATTAACTCTCTGGAAATTAATCAAATTCCAGTAGAAATAAAACCCTTAGCAGAAACCTATAACGAGTTATTAGATTATACAGCCAATCAAATTGAGCGAAGCCGCAATAATCTCGGCAATTTAAGTCATGGCTTAAAAACTCCACTTGCAGTCATGCAGCAACAAGTTGAAGTATTAGGGTTATCAAACCCTGAAACCGCCGAAGCGATGCAACAGCAGCTCGACCAAATCCGTAATATGATTGAACGAAAACTCGCAGCAGCAAGAATTACTGGCGACATGCTCCCAGCGGCACAAATGGTCATTCCGAGAGACTTTGAAGCACTCATCAGTACCTTGGACAAGGTACATCATCATAAGCGGATTGACTGTGCAGTGAACATTCTTGCTGATATCAGCCGTCTGCCCATTCATCGAGAAGATGGTATGGAATTATTTGGTAACTTACTTGATAACGCTTATAAATGGGCTGAATCGAGCATTTATGTCGGTATCAACGTGTCTGATATTAGTCATCGCCAAACACTCAATCTCACTATCGAAGATGACGGCCCTGGTGTAAATGATGATCAACTCAGCCAGTTAACAAACCGAGGAAAACGATTAGATGAGGCTGTAGTAGGCCATGGGCTTGGCTTATCCATCGTAAAAGAGATTATTGAGCAGTATGGTTACAATTTGAGATTTAACCGTTCTGAACGCTTAGACGGCCTTAGAGTGACGATTGAATTTACTAATCCCAAAGTAAAAACTAACGTAGTTAGCTAATCTAGAGCGACTTCAAACTAAAAAAACCTGAACAACTCATATATCATGAGTTGTTCAGGTTTTTTTGATCATCACATTAGGTGGCTTTAACTTTAATAAAGCTGACTAGTACTTTTAACGTTAATGGAACACCAGTAATACCGAAGCCCTATCAACTTGATTTAGCCAGCCGCGTTGGTGCTTTCAAAAATCTTATCGGCAGAAGCAGCAACAAAACCGGTATACAAATTGCCATCAGCCATTGGATAACGACGAGCAAACTCATAGAAGCAAGTCGGGATTTCTAATTCACCATCTTCAAAGCTCACCATCATTCTGTCAGCCATTGTTGAAGACTGCTCAAGTAACACTTCAGCAGACCCTTTCACTTCACCGCCCGAGGTATTCAATTTAAAGCCAGCGCCTTTTAGGGCATCATTTACCGCTTCAATTTGCTCAAATTCAGGCAAGGCATTAATCGAAACAGTGAAGTGGTTGGCACGATAACCAATAGCGGCAACCCAAGCAGCATATTCACTTTCAGCTAACAACGTTTTATAGTCCGCTAGGTTTACGTTCCAGTGACGGCCTGAATAGAGGAAGTTATCCGCTTTCGTAGCAGCAACTTCAACTTGCTCAATCAAACCATGGATAATAGCTTGAGCTTCTGCACTAAACTCTTCAACTAACAATTCAGAAATAAACACTTTAGGTTGATTCGCATCAGGATGCTCAAAGTGTTTTGCAATGAGCTTCTTTTGTTCAAAGTTGTAATCACCACAAGCCACATAACCAATAGATTCAAAATGTTCAGCTAACACTGACAAGTTCACTTTAGCAATATTGAACGTTCTCAAAGCAATATGATCGTTTATGATCGGCTCACCTTTGCTAAGTAACTGATGTATGCTGTCTGCTGATGGTGTCATATTGATGTAGTCTTGCCATAAAGCAGCAAATAAAGCATTTACGTCGGTATGCATAATAAAATCCTTCTTTATAAAAAAGGCAATGACTGAGTCATTGCCTTTGCAGAGTCATGGTTATGTTAGATTGAAAGCCCTGGGCTTAAGTTAGCTGGTAAACTCACACTGTCAGCTTCAACAGAAGCAACAGGATAAGCACAGTAATCAGCAGCATAGAATGCACTTGCGCGATGATTACCTGAAGCGCCAACACCACCAAACGGCGCTGAACCAGAAGCACCAGTAATCTGCTTATTCCAGTTAACAATACCGGCGCGAATACGTGCTAAGAAGTAATCATAATCTTCACGACTATCGGCTAAAATACCAGCAGACAAGCCATAACGAGTGTTATTGGCCATATCAATGGCTTGATCAAACTCTTGATATCTAACTAGCTGTAGCAATGGGCCAAAGTATTCTTCATCTGGCAATTCTGCAATTTCAGTTACATCAATTAACCCAGGAGAAACTAGGCCTGTTCCCGCTTCAACATGAGTTAACTCAACTAAAGATTGTCCGCCAAGGGCTTGTAGCTCAGCTTGAGCTGCAACCATGCCTTTCGCAGCGCCTTCTGAAATCATGGAGCCCATAAATGGCTGTGGCTGGGCATTCCAGCTTCCTACTTTAATTTGCTTAATCGCAGCAATTAACTGCTCAATTAAAGCATCACCAGCAGCGCCTTGTTCGATATAAAGACGACGAGCACAAGTACAACGTTGACCAGAAGAAATATATGCCGACTGAATAATGTCGTGAACAGCCGCTTTTGTATCTTTAACATCTTTAATGATTAATGGGTTATTACCACCCATTTCAAGCGCTAAGATTTTACCTGGGTGCCCTGCATATTGTTGATGCAGCAAATGACCAGTACGAGAACTACCAGTAAAAAACAAACCATCAATTTGCGGATGAGAAGCCAGCGCCTTACCCGTTTCTAGTTCGCCTTGAACAAGGTTAATTACCCCTTGTGGTAAACCAGCTTTATCCCAAAGTTTTAGCATTTCTTCGGCAACTTTTGGGGTCAACTCTGATGGCTTAAATACAACCGTGTTACCCGCAAGCAGTGCAGGAACAATATGACCATTAGGCAAATGACCTGGGAAGTTATAAGGGCCAAATACAGCAACAACACCATGTGGCTTATGACGTAATACCGCACGCCCAGCCGGAATATCGTTAGTTTCAGTACCAGTACGCTTATCGTGAGCAGCAGCAGATAGTCCGATTTTACCAATCATTGCACCAACTTCAGTAGCGGTTTCCCACTGCGGCTTACCCGTTTCTTGAGCAATCACTTCAGCAAGTTCAGCTTTGTTTGCTTCAAGCTCACTGCGGTAAGCTTCAACAATAGCTAAACGAGCATCATAACCCAACATGAACCAATCAAACTGCGCTGCACGAGCAGCATCTATTGCTGTATTAACCTGTGCTGCAGTAGCCGTTTTACCACTCCAGATAACCTCACCGTTAGCTGGATTAACTGATGTTACTTCATGACCTTCGCCATTAGACCATTGGCCTTTAATAAATTGTGTCATTTGTGCTGTCCTAAAGTTCTAGTACGCGAATTTTGTCGCCATTTGCCACTTTCAATGCTTCTGCCAACTCTGGGCTTAGCGTGACTTTGTCATGCTTATCTGACACCTTTATTTTTGCTGCTGTCGCGCGGTAATCCGCGAGCAATGTATTGGCAACAATGTACTGGTGATCTGCATGTGGCATTTTTCCGATAGTCACCGTGAGTTCTCTGCTTTGCTGAACAGAACGAATATCATTCAGTGCACACTCAACTGTTGGACCACCGTCAAAAATATCAACGTAATTTCTAAATTTAAAGCCTTCTGCTTGAAGCAGTTTCAATGCTGGTTTGGTGTTGCGATGAACTTCACCAATCACCTTCTGCGCTTTTTTAGGCAGTAGGCAAACATGAATTGGGCTTCGCGGCATCATTTCAGCCATAAAAGCTTTTTTACCAAGACCTGATAAATAATCAGCTTCAACAAAGTCGATACCGAGGAAATGATCTTGTAACCATTCATAAAAAGGCGAATCGCCCTTTTCATCACTCACACCACGCATTTCTGCAATAACAGTGCTGCCAAAACGTTGTGCATGTTGAGCTAAAAACAAAAAGCGAGAACGTGACAACATGCGGCCGTTATAACCGCGGCGATAATCTTTGTTCAAAAATAAAGTGCACAATTCTGCTGCGCCAGTGTAGTCATGGCACAGGGTCAGAGTTTCTACTTCATTACGAACTGAGATTTGCTTTGAATGATAAACTTCAGTACCTAAACGGTAATGATAAAAGGCATCTTCCATTCCAACAGCCGCTTCAATACCACAGGTACCGACAACTTCATTGGTTTTCAGATCTTCAAGCACCATCAAATAACCTTCATCGAAAGGTTTTTCAACTTGCTTGGAAAAAGAGGCTTCTGCACGAGCGATTTTCGATCGCAATAGCTCTTCATTGACTGGCAAGGAAGTAAATCCATGTCCAGACTCAACAGCTACCTTGTATAGAGCATCGTAATCACTGGCGCGAATTGGTCGAATGATTAGCATCAAACTCTCCTAAATAACACCATATAAAATCAAGCATTCAACCCACTAGGTTCAAACACTTAACTCAATTGGTTACCCAAACAAAAAAGCGCAACCATAATAGCTGCGCAATCTTATCAATTAACCTGCTACTACTTTAGCTACAGCACGTTCAAAACGCGCTAAACCTTCAGCGATATCAGCTTCTGGGATCACAAGAGAAGGAGCAAAACGTACAACGTTAGCACCAGCAATCAGACTCATTAAACCTTCTGCAACGGATGCAACTAGGAAGTCACGGCTACGACCAGCGTATTGCTCGTTTAATACTGCGCCAAGTAACATACCTTGACCACGTACTTCTTCAAATACATTATATTTTGCGTTAATAGCAGCTAAACCATCACGGAATAACTGTTCACGATGCTTAACGCCATTAAGTACTTCTGGCGTGTTAACCACATCCATTACAGCATTACCAATAGCACAAGCTAGAGGGTTACCACCGTATGTAGAACCGTGAGTACCAATTTTTAAATGTGTTGCAATTTTTGCAGTGGTTAGCATTGCTGCAATTGGGAATCCACCACCTAACGCTTTAGCGCTGGTTAAAATATCAGGAACGATATCTGCACCCATATAAGCAAATAACTCACCAGTACGACCAACACCTGTTTGTACTTCATCGAAGATAACTAACGCGTCATGCTTGTCAGCTAAAGCACGTACCGCTTTTAGGAATTCTGGATCACCATTGATGATACCGCCTTCCCCTTGAAGAGGTTCAAGCATGATGGCGCATGTGTTGTCTGAGATTACTGCTTCTAATGCAGCAATATCGTTAAAAGGTACATGAGTAACACTTTGTGGTTTAGGGCCGAAACCGTCAGAGTAAGCCGCTTGGCCACCAACAGTTACAGTGAAGAAAGTACGGCCGTGGAATGCTTTATCAAATGCAATGATTTGATCTTTTTGCGGGCCATGGTTTTCAAGTGCGTAACGACGGGCAAGCTTTAGTGCAGCTTCGTTAGCTTCTGCACCTGAGTTTGCAAAATATACACGTTCTGCAAATGTTGCATTAACTAACTTTGTAGCCAACTCTAATGCTGGTTCATTAGTCATAACATTTGAAAGATGCCAAAGTTTTTCACCCTGCTCTTTAAGCGCGCCAACTAATGCTGGGTGACAATGACCTAAACAGTTCACCGCAATACCACCAGCAAAGTCAATAAACTCGTTGCCTTGTTGATCCCATACTCGGCTACCTTCACCGCGAACAGGAATTACTGCTGCAGGCGCATAATTAGGCACCATGACTTCATCAAATTGGGCACGTGTTAAGTTCATTTCAACGCTCATTACTTTTCGTCCTTTGGTTATTAAGTGATTTTAAAATCACTCTATTCCGCTGTCTGTATTGATTTTGATTTAGTATCGCAGCGGTTGCTTGTCTAACTTGAAGGACATTATTAGCTAAAATGTGATCAAAATACCAGTTTTTAGCTGTTAACTATTCATTACTTAAATGATTAGTGAATAAAGAGTGAGAAAAATGCGCATACAAAGTGCTTATATTGCTAATTCACAGCATAAATAGTCATAAAAAAAGTTATTTGAGCTCAATATAGTTAGCTATTCAGCAAAAGTGCATAATTACACAAGATAATTAAGCCTGAGATGAACAGCTAACCATAGTTAAACTAGATCTAACTTACGATAGTTTTGAGCTTTCAGCCTAATAAGTTCTTGCTCGGTAAATTCATAGTAATCGAACATCAGACGCTTCTCTTGTGGCTCGATTAGGCGAGACTCTTCAAGTAAAAGCACTTTAACAAAGCAACTGGCTTTAGCCACGATAGCGCTTTCCACTGAAAACTCACTGAAGTGATAGTTGAAATCGAGCTCTTTTAATAGTTTGGTGAGCTTACTGTTTTCAAATTCAAGTAAGTCGAGCATTTGCCAGTTTAATTGCTCACCGTGAGCCATCACTTTTTCAAACACTTCATTGGCAGGAAATTCTGATGCCATCACTGCGTCATAAAGGTTTTTATCCCCTTTCGCGCTTGTTTCTCGAAGCCAAGAGCCCCAAGTTTTTTCAAATTCGCGCGCGCTGGCATTCAATATGGTTGCGCTACCAAGCTGTTTCATTAATGAAGCGCTATATACCAGGGCTTCATCTTTTTCATGTAAAACTGCCAATGATTTTGCCGCTATAGCCGTCATCATGCTATATCGCCATAACTTTCTGGTGGTCCACACTAAATTAGCATTTCCAGCAGGTAACCAATTGCGCAAGCAAAAATAAGGCACAAGTGCTTGCAGGTTTTCGATACCAATATAATTGAGTACCAACTTAATATCTGTCACCTTAACTTCTGAACGTTGAGGTCTTCTATGGCTTGATGCCGGACTATTTATTAAATTAACTAAGTCGGTATACAACCAAGAGATATTTTGGACTAAAGGGCGGATACGACGTAAATCAGGGTCTTTGTTCAAAAGTAAATCGAGCAATAGAACCTGTGGCTCTGTTAATCCGGATTGTTCAAGCATTTGTTTAAGGGAACTCAATTGATGCTCTAAACTGTTCATAACTGTTAAAGTTAGCTGCTCTGAAATCCGCTTAAGCACCTGTTGCGCTTTAGCTTGCTCTTCCATCCGCGCTTTAATCGCTTGGCGCTCAACTTCTAACTTATTCGCATCATCTTCGAGTTGTTTGTCACGATCATCAAACTGTTGGGTTAGTTTTTCCTTCCCAACAATCAGTTGTTTATATAAGCGGTTTTCAACTTCTATGACTTTACCTGGTCTAACTCCACCAGCTACTGATACTGCCACTACGATTCGCCCTAACCCTGTTACATTTATTATTGATAATAAAGGATATCGGCCAATTTATGTAACAATTGATAGTATTAAACTAAAAAGAAATAGATAAAAAAGGCTTCCAATAGGAAGCCTTCATTCAGTTGAGCTTGTGCATGTATTCTATGATGCTAATGCTCTAATTATTTAAGCTCTTGTTCAAATAATTTGTAAATACGACGATATTCATCCAGCCAGCTTGATGGTTGTCTAAATCCATGTGGCTCCACTGGGTAAATCGCAGTTTCAAACATCGGTTTTTCAAGTTCAATCAAACGCTGCACAAGACGCACACTGTCTTGGAAGAACACGTTGTCATCCAGTACACCACTCATAATCAGTAAAGGTTTCTCTAATCCTTGAGCATGCTCTATTGGTGAACTACGTTCGTAAGCTATTGGGTCTACATCAGGCGTATTAAGAATGTTTGACGTGTATGGGGCATTGTAGTGCGCCCAATCCGTTACCGGTCTTAACGCAGCACCAGCTTGGAATAATTCAGGTTCATTAAACAGAGCCATAAAGGTTAAGAAACCACCATAAGAGCCACCGTAAGTCCCAACTTTAGCCGCATCAACATGGGTATTCTTCGCCATCCAATTAACACCATCTTTTAAATCTTCGACTTCTGGGTGTCCCATATTACGGTATACAGCGGTGCGCCAATCACGGCCGTAGCCTTTTGAACCTCGGTAATCCATATCCATTACCACATACCCTTGTTGTGTTAGTAGGTTATGGAACATGAATTCACGGAAGTAACCAGAAAAACCATTATGGGCGTTTTGTAAGTAACCCGCACCGTGGTTGAAGATAACCGCAGGATACTTATCGGCATTAGCAGCGTCATAACCTTGTGGTAAATATACTCTTGCATAGATGTCTTTAGCACCATGGCTAGAAGGAACTTTTACCACTTGAGGTGCTTGCCACGCATAATTGCTAAATGCTTTGCTGGTATATTGGGTTAACTGCTTAAGCTCACCGCCGATTGCTTGCACATAAAGTTCATTAGGGTTAATAGCTGTTGAAGCGGTTAACAATAACGATTGACCGTCAGGACTTAGTTCGTAATCTAAAGTACCATTCCACTGAGTTAACTGCTCAGTTTTACCTGTCGCAACTTCCACACGATAAACATTATAAGTTCCAGGGTGGTCTTTATTGGCGCGGTAATATAAATGGCTTGCATCAGGTGATAATGTCACTTGATCAACGACATATTCGCCATTAGTTAACGCCATCGTTTTGCCGTTAGATTTAAGGTATAGCTGAGAAAAGCCTGACTCTTCAGATAAATAATAGAATTTATCAGTGCCAGTCACCCAACCAAATTGGTTGAAAGTGTAATTAATCCAAGCATCATCATGTAAACGATGCTCTGTGGTCAGTTTACCATTTTCAAGATCAACACTAGCGATCCAGCGATCTTTATTATCAACCGCTTCCATCATCACTAATAATTTATTTTCAGTGTCGTGCCAGCGAATTGCGCTTTGGTTCCAACCCCAGTCTTGCATTAATTGCAGTAAGCGTGGCTCTGGCTTGCTTTTATAGCTGTTACCTTGTGCTGTTGCATTCTCAGCTTTTACCGAAGCTAAAACATCTTCATCAAAGCCTGTTAGACCTTCAATGGTAATATCTTTTTTCACATGTTCAGCCAAATCAAGCAAAACTAACCTTTCACCCGGATAGCTATCTTCAGCAACTCTGGCTCTAGCTGGCACAGCGTCGACATAACCATCTTTACCGAGATAGTTAGGCATAATGTCATGCTCTGCTCGCCAGCTATAATTCTTATCTGACAACGCTACAACTAAGTAACGGCCATCAGCAGATAGACTCATTTCATTGACTTTTTCACTGTCACCTAAATACCAAGTTTTCGCGGCAAAGGTAGGGTCTTGGGCTGCAAGTTCTTCTGCATATTCTGCACGTGTTTTACTCTTATCATGTTGCAGCGCAACATAAGCAATTAAACGATGCTGTTGCTTAGCAATGTAAGATTCAGGATCTTTGACACCTTTTGGTGCTTTTGCCATTTGTATATCAGCAAGTTGCTCGGTCATGCCCGACTTTAAGTGTAATTTAAAAACACTGTTGCCTTGCATGTAGGCGATATCACCTGAAGTTAAGAACTTTACTTCGTCAATCGGGGTGTTTTGGCGGGTAAACTGTTTAACTTCACCTGAATCAAGCTGTTTTACAAAAATATTGCCTTTGTATAAGTAGGCCTTTTGGGTCTTATCAGTATTGAATACACCATGCTTTTGATCTGCTAAGTGCAACTGATTGAGTTTAATGATGCTGGCTTGGGTTTGATTAATCTCTTGATGGTAAACATCTGCTATCGGGGATTGATGCTCTTGGCGACTAAAGTAGATCGACTGACTATCGTCTGACCAATAGGCGTTCTTGGCTAGTAACCCCATCCAATCAGGATTTGCCATAATTTGATTAAGAGTCAGTGGTTGCTCAGCTTGCGGTGGCATAGCTAACGGAACCATTATGCTAGCTGATTGATTAGTTACCGTTGAAGTATCACTGTTGCTTGCTGTAGCGCTGCAACCTGAAATAATTGCGAGAGAAAGCGCGCTCAGTGCGGCATTTCGCAGTAGCCTGGTCATATTAAATCCCTTGTCATCAAAGATGAATGATATTTTCTCGCCTAAACGTTAAATAGTTTGGCAAGTGCTTTTATTATTGGCCTTTTATATCACAAAAAATGACAATGTTTGTGGGGATTTATCGCTTAAGTTGTAACAGAAGTTAGATGTGAGTAAGAAAATTATTGAGAAGCTCGTGACCTTGTTCAGTCAAAATCGCTTCTGGGTGAAATTGTACCCCATAAATCGGCAAGGTTTTGTGGCTCATAGCCATAATTTCACGACCATGAATAGGGTCGTCGTACCATGCATCTAACTGGAAGTTATCAGGCAATGACTCAACTAATAATGAATGGTAACGGGTAACTGTAAGTGGTTGGTTCAATTCTTTAAACAACCCCTCTTCCCTATGGGTTATTGCACTAGTTTTGCCATGCATGACACGTTTAGCTTTTATCACTTTTGCGCCAAACACCTGAGCAATTGCTTGATGCCCTAAACAAACACCTAATAGAGGCAGCTTTCCAGCAAAATGGGCAATGGCATCGAGTGAGATCCCTGACTCATTTGGTGAACAAGGACCTGGAGAGATAATGAGGTGAGTTGGATTTAGCGCTTCTATTTCGCTGATTGTAATCTGATCATTTCTTTTAACCATGATCTCATAACCCAAGCGCTGAAAATACTGCACTAAATTAAAGGTAAATGAATCATAGTTATCAATCATTAACAGCATTAAACATCCCAGCTTTAATATGGATTTCTGCAGTAGCAAAATATTTTGAAACCGATAAGTATTTTGAAACCGATGTTCGAAGCAGCGAAAAACTCAAATAGCTCATCAAAATATATCGCTTCAATCTTACAAGAGCTCTAAATCGCGGATAATAACATAGCTTAGTCTGTCACTTAAATAATTAGCGCTTGATATGAATTTTTCAGCTGTAACGATTGCTTGCTAGGTTATAATCACTACCTCATTACTTCTTTACCACCTAGGTTTGATCATGCACAGCCACATACAAAAAATCGACAATACCAGCTTATATTTTATCGGAGACGTCTATGGTCGATTAGACAAGTTGCATGATTTGCTTACTGAAATAGATTTTGATATTGATGATCCTGAATCAAGTATCCAATTTGTAAAATTGGTTTTTTGCGGCAACTTAATTGCATCCACTGAAGGTAAAAATATTGAGCACATTGCACTTCTGACTTTAGTGAAAGACATGGTTGATAAAGGCCATGCATATTGTTTACTTGGCAGCAATGAGTTTGAAGTGATTGGTTGGAGTAAGCATCACCCGATCACTGACGCACCTTATTTACCAGTGAATTTAACCGTTGAAGTAAACAACACAAAACCGAAATTTCTATCTCAGTTCGCCCAAGGTGATGAAACACTATTCCAGTGGGTTGATTGGTTTATGGCGCTGCCACTTTATTTAGATTTCGAACACATTCGAGCAATTCACGCTTGTTGGGATAATAAAGTCATCAATGAGTTGAATCCATATTTAAACTTAACAAATCAAAAAACTGAAGATAGTCCTAACGGTACAAGTAGTAGTTTAACTGCCGTGATGACCAATGCTTTGGCACAACAGTTTTGGCCTGCAGCATTTGATACTAAGCATCCATTATCAACATTGATGAACTCGTGTTTAAACTACCCTCAATTTGAGATTAATGACTCACATCCGCACCAGCAATTAACGACGCCCGTCGTTATCGGTCATTATCCACAAGATAGTTTTCCTGATATTCACAACGAACACTTAGTTTGCGTTAATTACAACGCTGGGGTTGATGATTATCCTTTAGTCAGTTTTGCTTGGCATCAGGGGCGTAAAAAGTCGATTGAGGTGAACGCCTCTGA
This sequence comes from Shewanella goraebulensis, assembly GCF_030252245.1. Lineage (NCBI taxonomy): Bacteria > Pseudomonadati > Pseudomonadota > Gammaproteobacteria > Alteromonadales > Shewanellaceae > Shewanella > Shewanella goraebulensis. The sequence continues at coordinate 713,256 of NZ_CP126972.1, read as the reverse complement.
GAATGCCAAATTAAGCTTAGGTGAGTTTTGTTTCATCGAACAGCCCACCGCAGAAGAGCATATTGCAGAAGGCGTAGAAAGTTTATTGGCGCGACTTATAACGGTGTTACCTCAACCAACAATCGCACAATCCGCACTGGATCAATTTCAGTCTCAAGTAGCAGAGTGCCTTTGTAATGATTGGGATCCATTAGAACTTAACCAACAAATGCATAGTCGTCACCCCTATGGCGAATTTATAGAGCTCATATCATTACTGGCATTATCTCAAGACTCTGAGCAACTTAGCGCTTACCTCGCAATTGTTGCCCGTTATCAGCTCGAAACTGAAAACGACAATTTGGAGAATCGCAGTTTAAAAGTCGCGTTTAAGCTGACCAGATTAGCGAAAGCTTATCAGGACTGATTAGAAATAGTCTGATAATTTTTATGTAAACTAAATCCTGATTATTTAGCATTTTTACTGCTCAAAACTTTCAGTAATCGCCAAAAATGAAAAAACCAGTCATTTTTCAATGACTGGTTTTCTTATGAATCGAACATCCACATTACACAGTTTCTTAGCGAAAGTTTCTTAGCGATAGATAATTAACGACTATTGCTTAACGACTTTTACTTAACGACTGTTAAATGTGCACGTCCTTTTGGTTTTTCAGAATTGCTCGTAGGCTTTTCTTCTGTCACTTCAGTTTTTTCTGTTGTTTCAACTGCAGAGAAAGAGCGTGGCGCTGGAGATAAGTCTTCAGACTCTTCTTCAGGCATATAAGCATCTTCCATATCAAACACAGTTCCAGCACCGTTTTCGCGCGCATAAATCGCAACGATTGCAGCCATAGGTAAAACAACTTGCTGAGGTACACCACCAAATCGAGCGTTAAACTCGACAAATTCATTGGTCATTTGTAAATTGCCTACAGCACCGCCAGCAATATTAAGTACGATTTGACCGTCCTTAACAAACTCTTGAGGTACTTGAGTGCCTTTTACAAATGCATCCACAACAACATGTGGGGTAAAGTGATTATCCATCAACCACTCGTAGTAAGCCCGCAACAAATATGGACGGTTAGGTGTAATCGCTTTCATTACATACCCATGCGCATTTCGCGCTCAACCTCAGTTAACGATGCTTTAAATGATTCACGCTCAAAAATGCGTGTCATGTAAGCATGGATATCTTTAGATGTACGAACATCTAAGTTGATTCCTAACTCAGGTAAACGCCATAATAACGGACCTAAGTAGCAATCAGCTAAGCCGAATTCTTCACTCATGAAGTATGGCATTTCAGCAAATACTGGCGCTAAAGCAACTAAGCTTTCAGTCAACTCTTTACGAGCAGCGTCAGCTTTTTCACCTTTACGGATACGGTCAACTAGTACATACCAGTCAGTATCAATACGGTGCATCATTAGACGGCTTTGGCCACGAGCAACCGGATATACTGGCATCAATGGAGGATGAGGAAAACGCTCATCTAAATATTCCATAATGATACGAGATTCATACAGCACTAATTCACGATCAACTAGAGTCGGTACTGAGTTATATGGATTTACATCCAATAGCTCTTGAGGTCTCTCACTAGGTTCTACCTGCAATACATCAACAGTTACACCTTTTTCAGCCAAGACGATACGTACTTGGTGGCTATATAAATCATCGGCACCAGAAAAAAGTGTCATGATAGAGCGTTTGTTGGCAGCTACAGCCATTGTTACCCTCCAGAAAAACGGAAAAAACAAAACAAACGAGGGGCAAAGCCCCTCGTTTAAAGTATGCGAATAATGTATTTTACCCGTTATTCGTGTCTAGTGCACATCTTTCCAGTATTCTTTCTTCAACAAATAAGCAACGATGAAGAAAATAAACAAGAATCCGAGTACCCACCAACCTAAAGCTTCACGCTCTAACTTCACTGGATCTGCAGAATATGCAAGGAAACCAGTGATATCGCGAACAGCTTGGTCATACTCTTCAGCGTTCATAGAACCGCCAGTTGTCACAAACGTACCATCTTCTTGTTTAACAGGAATACCCTGTAAATCTTCAAGAACATGCGGCATACCCACTAATGGGAATACTGTATTATTGACACCAAATGGACGGCTTTCATCTTTATAAAAGCCTTTAAGGTATGAATACACCCAATCTTGTCCACGAACACGTGCTACTAGCGTTAAGTCAGGAGCTGCTGCGCCAAACCACTTTGCAGCATCTGCAGGTGGAATCGCATTTTCCATCAACTCACCAATCTTAGCGTCAGTGAACATGTACTTTTGACGCATATCGTCTACTGAGATATCTAAATCTTCAGCAACACGACCATATCGTTGGTACTGAGTACTGTGACAGCCAGAGCAATATTGTTGGAATAAATTCAAACCACGCTCTAAAGACTCTTTATCATGAAAGTCTACATTGGCACTTTCTAAATGAACATTGCTGCCACCTGCTGCAATAGCAAGTGATGGTAACAATGTAACTAATGCAATTAATAACTTTTTCATTAGTGTGTCACCCTCGTAGGAACCGTTTTTGTTTTCTCATTTTTACTGTAAACCCACAGCGCAACGAAGAAACCAAAATAAGTTAGTGTAAAGATACGAGCTGCAATCGTTAACGTTGGTGTTGCAGGAACAGCACCTAAGTAACCAAGGATTAAGAAAGACACAGTAAATTGTGCAATGTTAATCTTGTGGATCAGACCACGGTAACGGATAGACTTCACTTTACAGCGATCTAGCCAAGGTAGTACGAACAATACAGCAATCGCAAGACCCATACCCACAACACCTAATAACTTGTCAGGAATCGCACGTAAGATTGCGTAGAATGGTGTGAAGTACCAAACTGGAGCAATATGTTCAGGAGTCTTCATTGGGTTAGCCGCTTCAAAGTTCGGCTTCTCAAGGAAGTAACCGCCACCTTCAGGCATAAAGAACAACACATAACAGAACACGATTAAGAAACCGGCCACGCCCATGATGTCTTTCACTGTGTAATAAGGGTGGAAAGGAATAGCATCTACTGGCCATCCGTTTTCATCTTTATTCTTCTTAACTTCAACACCGTCTGGGTTATTTGAACCCACTTCGTGTAATGCAATTAAGTGAAGGAAAACAAGTACAACAAGTACAAGTGGCAAAGCAATAACATGCAATGCAAAGAAGCGGTTTAGTGTAGCACCAGAAACAACATAGTCACCACGGATCCACAATGTAAGGTCATCACCAATAAACGGTATTGCCCCGAACAAAGAGATAATTACCTGTGCGCCCCAGTAAGACATTTGTCCCCAAGGTAGCAAGTAACCCATAAAGGCTTCAGCCATTAATACAAGGAAAATCAACATACCGAACAACCAAAGTAATTCTCTTGGCTTTTGGTAAGAACCGTAGATAAGACCACGGAACATATGAAGATAGACCACCACAAAGAATGCGGAAGCACCTGTGGAATGCATATAGCGGAGTAACCAACCGTATTCAACATCACGCATGATGTATTCAACTGAAGCGAATGCACCTTCAGCTGTTGGCACGTAATTCATGGTTAGCCAAATACCAGTCAGTAATTGGTTAACTAAAACAAGTAGTGCTAATGAACCAAAGAAATACCAGAAGTTGAAGTTCTTTGGAGTTGGATATTGACCAACGTGGCGGTTATAAGTCGCCGTCATTGGGATGCGAGCATCAATCCAATCAACAATATTCTTAACCATTATGCAGCTCCTGTGTCTACACCGATGAGTACCGTGCCGTCATCTACATATTGATGTGGCGGTACAACAAGGTTTAATGGTGCAGGTACACCCTGGAATACACGACCAGCCATATCAAATTTAGAACCATGACATGGACAGAAAAAACCAGCAGTCACACCTTCTACTTGCTCACCAAATGAATCTGGTAAGTAAGTTGGTGAACAACCTAGGTGAGTACAAATACCTACAGCAATGAAGAATTCAGGCTTGATTGAACGCGCAGGGTTAGCTGCATAATCAGGCTGTTGTAACTCTTCAGAAGCAGGATCGCGTAATTGACCATCTAACGAAGACAGTTCGCTCAGAATTGCATCTGTACGACGTACAACCCATACAGGTTTGCCACGCCATTCAACACGAATTAATTGACCTGGCTCTACTTTACTAATATTAACTTCAACCGGTGCACCTGCAGCTTTCGCTTTAGCGCTCGGATTCCATGACTTGATAAAAGGCACCGCTACAGCGACGGCACCAGCTCCACCTACTACGGCGGTTGCGGCTGTCAGGAATCTGCGGCGTCCGGTATCGACTGGCGCATTGCTCATCCACTTATCTCCCAGAGGGTGTTGGAATTCTTATATTTTAATAACTTAGCAACATTAGAATCACTAATCGCTAAATCTATACTTTGAGGCGGGGCTCATTATAGCGAAAAATTAGAACCAGATCATAGTAAAACACACAACTAAGTTGCGGGATTTGTATGTTTTTTTTATAGCGTACAAAAAACAACCAAGCCATTTCACCTATTTACAACAATATGCCTAGAAGTGAAATTTATAAGCTATTGTAAATAAATAATATTTAATGAAATACTCTTAATCTAAATTAGTCATGACTGAATAATTAGTCCAAAGGAGAGAAATTCAATTTATTTGAATAAAAAAGCCCAGGCATAAAAAAACCCGGTATAAACCGGGTTTTTATTCAAGCAAATTAGAATTTACTTACCATCAATTGACTTCATGTACTTGAAGAAATCACTATCAGGTTCTAAAACCATCACATCACTGTTGCCAGCAAAACTTTCTTTGTAAGCTTCTAAGCTACGCAAAAAACCATAGAATTCAGGATCTTTATTGTATGCATCTGCATAAATCTTAGCAGATAATGCATCACCTTCACCTCGAACTGTTAAGGCTTTACGTTCAGCTTCAGCAACTTTAACCGTTACATCAGCATCGATCGTTGCACGAATGATTTCAGATTGCTCCTTACCTTGTGCACGATGCTCTTTCGCAACAGCTTGACGCTCTGCTCGCATACGTTGGAAAATACTGCTACTCACGTTTGCTGGTAAGTTGATTTGTTTAACACGAACGTCAACCACTTCAATACCAAGGTCTTGTGAACTTTCAGCTGCATTTTCTAGTGCATCATTTTGCAGTTCATCACGTTTACCAGAAACAATTTCTTTAATGGTGCGACGACCGAACTCTGTACGTAAATCATTGTTGATTTTACGTTGTAGTAAGTCTTCTGCAGTCACGATGTTACCGCCACCTGTTGAAAGGTAGAAAGTTTCAAAGTCATTAATACGCCATTTAACGTAAGAATCAACCATCAAATCTTTCTTTTCAGAAGTCACGAAACGGTCAGCTGCGCCATCTAGAGTTTGAATACGTGCATCAAGATATTTAACCTTATCGATAGCAGGTATTTTAAAATGGATTCCCGGTGCAAGCACACGAGTAACAGCTTCGCCGTTAACATCATCTTTTAAAATCTCACCAAAACGAGAAACAATGGCACGTTCACCTTCATTTACTACCATCAAAGATGAAAAACCAACCCCTAACAGGATGACTACAATAATTAGTCCAAATCTACCCATGAGTTAGTCCCTCCCTTGGCGAGAACGAGACTCGCGTGTTTGGCGGCCATCAAGCGGCATTGACGAATCAAACAAGTTATTTGAAGGTGTATTGATATGCGTTTCCACAACAGGCTCAACCACTTTACGTTTAGTTTGATTATCCATCATTTTATCTAAAGGCAAATACATTAAGTTACCACTGTTTTTGGTATCTATAAGTACCTTGTTGGTGTCAGCCATGACTTCTTGCATTGCATCTAAATAAAGACGCTTACGAGTCACTTCTGGTGCCATTTCATATTCAGGTAATAACTGCTCAAATCGTGCAACTTTACCTTGGGCTTCTAATACTTCACGCTGTTTATAAGCACTAGCATCTTGGGCCATACGTTCAACTTGACCACGAGCTTTAGGTTCAATTTCACGTGCGTAAGCTTCAGCTTCACGAATAAAACGTTGTTCATCTTCTTGTGCAGAAATTGCATCATCAAAAGCATCTTTCACTTCTTCAGGTGGACGAGCAGGCAAGAAGTTGACGTCTTGAATTGATAAACCCAATTTGTATGGTTCAAGAATACGTTCGAGTTCAGACCAAGTATCACGACGAATTGCATCACGACCAGTTGTCAGGATGTCATCCATAGTGTTATGTCCAATCACATAACGTAAAGCACTATCAGTTGCTTCTCTTAAACTTGCATTGGCATCAACAGCGCTGAACAAATACAAATAGGCATCGTCTACACGATATTGAACATCTAGCTCAACTTTAACTAAGTTTTCGTCAGATGTTAGCATGCTGCCAGAAGATGGAATTGATCGAACCGCTTTAATATTTACAGGGAAAACCTCATCGACAAATGTCGCTTTCCAATGCAAACCAGGTCCAACTTCGCCTGAGTGCTGACCGAAACGTAATGTCACCCCACGCTCAGCTTCTTTAATGGTATAAAAACCTGAAGCGCCCCACACCAACAAACCAATAACTAACACAACAATAATGCTGGTTGAGTTAAATGAAGGACTTGACGATCCACCAGAACCACCTTTACCACCGCCAAAGCGCTTTGAAAGATTACGAAATACTTCGTCTAGATCTGGTGGGCCTTTATCGTTACCGTTTTTGTTTCCCCAAGGGTCTTTATCTTTTCCCTTGTTACCGGGCTCATTCCAAGCCATTTAGCACTCCATAAGTGGATGAAATAAATGTTATTAGCAAGTAACGTCTACTTCTGAGTCTTCAATTGAATCCTCACAAATAAACGTCTCTAATTCGCCTTGACTCTGTTTTGTTAATCGACGCCAATTGGCTTCCGATAAACGAACAGACAAAATACAGTTCCCCAGATCGTCATACTCTTTCTGCTGTATCGCGTCCAGTCCATAAAACTGACCAAGATAATGCCCAGCCGTCGCTGGTATTTTCAATGTTTGCTCCACAATGACTTCACCGATTAACTCGTTGATAGCCTGTAATAGCAATTCAAATCCAATTTGTTTTTGTGCAGATACCCAAACTCGTTCAGGCATCCCCTCATCGTCGTAATCGATGCGAGGTACAAAGTCTTCCAGTAAGTCGATTTTATTACAAACAACTAGTTGTGGAATAGTATCTGCGTCAATTTCTTCAAGTACATTTTGAACTTGCTCGAAATTTTCCGTCATATTTTCATCTGCACAATCGATAGCATGCAATAACAAGTCAGCTTGACGAGTTTCTTGCAGTGTAGCTTTGAAGGCTGCGACTAAATCATGAGGTAGATGACGAATAAACCCAACAGTATCCGCTAAAATAACGGCCCCATCAGGTAAATTTAGCTTGCGCAGTGTTGGATCCAGTGTGGCGAATAACTGATCCGCTGCATACACTTCAGAAGCGGTTAACGCATTAAACAACGTTGACTTACCTGCATTGGTGTAACCCACCAATGACACAGTGGACAAGTCACTGCGTTTACGCGAACGACGACTCTGTTCACGTTGCTTGTCTACTTTATCCAGTCGACGATTAATACTTTTAATTCGTCCACGCAGTAAACGTCTATCGGTTTCGAGCTGGGTTTCCCCAGGCCCTCGCATACCAATACCACCTTTTTGTCTCTCCAAGTGAGTCCAACCACGAATAAGGCGAGTCGACATGTGGCGCAATTGCGCTAGCTCCACTTGCAACTTACCTTCGTGTGTTCTCGCTCGTTGAGCAAAAATATCTAAAATCAGTGCTGTCCGGTCTAAAACTCGGCATTCACAAATTTGTTCTAAGTTTCTTTCTTGAGCAGGACTTAACGCGTGATTAAAAATCACGACATTTGCTTCAGTAGCAGCCACCATAGCGGCTAACTCTTCTACTTTACCTGTCCCTACAAAAAACTTTCGATCAGGTGAACGTCGACTTCCGGTAATAACACCAACAGAGCGAGCACCTGCTGATTCGACTAATAATTGTAACTCTGTAATGTCTTCTCTTCGGTCGTCATCAGAAAAGTCAATGTGTACAAGAACTGCGGTTTCACCCGCTTCATAGCGATCAAACAAGTAACAAACTCCTTAAAGATTATTCAGATGCTGGTGCTTCATCATGCGTTGTATGAGTAGTTTGAGCAGTCACATTAAATGGACGAGCTGGAACTACAGTCGAAATAGCATGCTTGTAAACCATTTGGCTTACTGTATTTTTCAACAAAATAACGAATTGGTCGAATGACTCAACTTGTCCTTGCAACTTAATACCGTTCACTAAATAGATTGAAACTGGTACACGTTCACGACGCAGCGCGTTCAAAAATGGGTCTTGTAAAGATTGCCCCTTAGCCATTTCGATTTCCTTTTTTTATTTTCAAAACAAATTTTTTGAATAATGTTTTATTGTTTAGTTTGAGTATTATACAGCAACGGCGAATAATCTAGCTCGAATGTCGTATAAGTGTAACTAAATTTCCTTCGGCTCCACTTTCAAGCCAATTTAAATCAGGCCAACTTCTCAACCATGTTAATTGACGTTTTGCCAATTGCCTAGTAGCAGCAGTCGCTTTTTCTACCAAAGTATCACAGTCAAACTCTTCATCTAAGTATTGCCAGCACTGTCTGTAACCAACACAGCGCATTGAAGGCATATCTAAATGCAAATCACCTCGGTCTTTTAATCGCTGAACTTCTTCGATAAAACCTTGTTCCATCATCAGTTTAAATCTTTTTGCGATTAATTCATGTAATACTTTTCTATCAAGTGGCGCAATGGCAAATTGCACCACATCATAAGGCAATGCTTCTGACTTGGTTGCAGTCAATTCAGTCATTGTCTTACCTGTTATTTTAAATACTTCTAAAGCACGCGATAATCGCTGAGGATCATTAGGGTGAATTCGCTCACCAGCAACAGGGTCAATTTCACACAGTTGCTGATGTAATGCATCCCAGCCTAGCATTTCTGCTTGTTTATTTATCTCAGCCCTGACGTTTTCGTCAGCTGCAGGAAGTGGCGATAAGCCTTCAAGCAATGCCTTAAAATACATCATGGTTCCGCCCACCAATAATGGTGTTTTACCACGAGCAATAATTTGTTCTATTTCATTAAGTGCATCGCGTCTAAAGTCTGCTGCCGAGTAACTTTCACTCGGATCTAATATATCAATTAAGCGATGCGGAGCTAATGCTAACTCATCAGCATTAGGTTTAGCTGAACCAATGTCCATTTGACGATAAATCAGCGCAGAATCAACTGAAATAATTTCACAGTTGTGTTTTTGTGCCATTTCAATAGCTAAAGATGTTTTACCAGAAGCTGTAGGCCCCATTAAAAACAATACTTTAGGTTGTTTAAGTTGGTTCACATTAATTCTCTTCTAACCATGTTTTCCACGGTAACGACTTCGCTTGAGACTCTAGACTCGACTTCTGTTCGTTATCTAATTGACAGTATTTAAACCAAATATCAGATGCTGCAGCAAACGATTGCGTTTGATGTTTAGCTATCCACAGTGATAATGCTTCATCTGAAGGGGTTTCTAATTTAATCCAGTTTAATAATTCTGGAATTAATACCGCTAACTGGCTATCTCTCAGATATGGGGGCACATTCTTAATTATCAACTGTTGGTAGCGAATAGATAATGTTAAACCCAGTCTGCGCAGCAATATATCTCGCTCCTCCAGCAATGCTTTCCAATCTACATCTGCTTGAATTGAAACCGGCATTAGCAAAGGTTGCCCTACCAAACCGGTTTTAATTTTAGCCAAAACTTCATTTTTAGTAACAATAACTGACACTTGTGAAATATCTAATAGTTGTAATTGACTATCTTTTACTAGCACCCAGTATTGGCCATCTAACAAAGGCGGCATGGTATTCAATGTTGCTACATTTACTTCATTAACTTGTGTTAATGAAGTATTTTCACTATGAGTTTGCAACAGTTGGCCATAATTGGCGATTGCTGCCGGTGTTACTTCTGCAGAATCCACCGCTCTACTATTACCGCCTTGTGAACTGCCATATTGATGACCTTGGGCAGGTACAGACATATTACCGAATCGATTACGGCTCACTTCCCTTGGCTGATATTCTCTGCTGCTATCAGTATGGCTAGCAGTAATTTGAGATAGGTACGAATTAGCTTGAGCTCCCTCTCCAGCGTATAAATCACCTGAGTGACCTTGATTATTTGGCTGACTTGCAACTTGCGGCTGGTTTTGTCGATGAGACGAAGAATCCTGAAGAGGCTGATGGTAGCTATCTTCATGTCCATGTTGCCCATCGGGATCTAATACTAACTCAGAAATTTGCTCTAAAACCGATTGCAGTGCCTGCAAAATAAAGTCATGGACCAACCGACTTTGATGAAACCGAACTTCATGCTTAGCAGGATGAACATTTACATCCACTTGATGAGGGTCGATCTCAAGCATCAACACATAACCGGGTTGATGTTGAATATTAAAGCGCCCAAAAGCTTGCTTAACGGCGTGATTAACTAAGCGGTCACGCACTAAGCGACCATTAACATAAAAATAGCAGCTATCCGTAACATGAGTATCACTAGGTGATTGTAAATAGCCTGATAAGGTTAGCCCATCATGCTCACATGCTAAATGTAATGCTTGCTCAGCAAAGCCACGGCCACAAATTTGACCTAGGCGTTGTTTATATTGAATTTCAGTATTAGCAGGGCGATATTGGCGAACTAATTTGCCATTATGGGTTAGAGTAAAATGCACATCAGTTCTAGCGATAGCAATGCGCTTAAGCCATTCGTCTATATGGGTAAATTCAGTTTTATCACTCTTTAGAAAGCGTCGTCTTGCTGGAGTATTAAAGAACAAATCCACCACATCGATGGTTGAGCCTTTTGGGTGAGCTGCAGGCGTAATTTTTACATCCATTTGTGAGCCAGCAGCGTTAGCCTGCCACGCTTCTGATTGCTCAGCAGGTTTAGAGGTTAAGCTAAGTCTTGCCACAGAACTAATACTTGCAAGGGCTTCACCACGAAAACCAAAGCTTAAAATAGCCTCTAAGTCATCTAGTGAATGAACTTTGGATGTTGCATGGCGCGATAACGCTAAGGCTAGCTCTTCTTTTGCAATGCCTTTACCATTATCACGGATGCGAATGAGCTTACTGCCGCCTTTGTCGATCTCTATATCAACCCGCGTTGCGCCAGCATCCAAGCTGTTTTCAACCAACTCTTTAACAACTGAGGCTGGTCTTTCAACAACTTCACCAGCCGCGATTTGGTTAGCAAGTTGTGGCGGTAAAATTTGAATCGCCATAAATTATGCCCTCGGAATGACCAGCTTTTGGCCTATTCGTAATACATCGGACTTTAAGTTATTACTTTTTTTAATATTGGCAACACTGACTTTATAGCGCTGAGCAATAACCGATAATGACTCACCGCTTCTAACCGTATGCTTAACGTTACTTTGCTTGGCAAAAGAGGTTCCAGATGGCGGATTAGACTCAAAATAATTCACAACGCCTTTATGAATAGCATTGGCTAATTTTTGTTGATGATTGCCATTAAGCAACAGTTTCTCTTCTTTAGGATTAGAGATGAAACCGGTTTCAATCAAAATAGAAGGGATATCGGTTGATTTTAAAACCGCAAAGCTCGCTGATTCAGGTTTATTCTTATGCAGTTTAGTGACTTTACCTAAACCAGAAAGAATGTCTGTTGCGATGCTGTGGCTTTCAGCCATTGAATGATCCATCGACATATCAATTAATGTCATCACCAAGTACTGTTCACTATCAGTATTTTGGATAATGTCACCAACACCGCCTAACAGCTCCGAGTGCTTTTCTTTATCTTCAAATACTCGACCAATTTCGGTATTAGCACGGCGTTTAGACAATACCCAAACTGAAGCACCTTTTGGATGCGGCGTAGTAAATGCGTCAGCGTGTATCGATAACAATAAATCTGCACGGCTATTTCTGGCTAATTCTGAACGCTGATTTAAGTTGACAAAATAATCGCCACTACGAGTCATTACCGCCTTCATACCTGGGGTTTCATTTATCTTACGCTCGAGTCTTTTTGATATTGCTAATACAACTTTCTTTTCAAAGGTGCCTTTCGGCCCAATAGAACCAGGATCTTCTCCACCATGGCCTGCATCAATAGCAACAATCACATCTGTCGAACGTTTACTGGTTTGCACGACTTGTTTTTTTGCTGTCGATTTATTAGTTGAATTGTCTAAATCAACGACTAAGCGATTGCCATATGGTGCTGTCGGTGAAAGCGAAAACAGATTTGCTTTAACTGGGGTGGCTAATTCTAGTACTAATCTTAAAGTGCCCTTTTTAGGCGGAGAACTGAGCCTAACTTTACTAATTAATTTGCTGCTTTTCGCTAAGTTTTCAAACTTAACCTTGGTTGAGGCATCTTTTAAATCAATTACCAGACGCTGGGGATTAGTTAACGAAAAATAACTATAGTCAGGCGCTTTAGATAGATCTAAAACAACTCGTGTCGAATCTGGTGCATCCCAAATTCTAACGCTATCTAATTTGTTCGCAGCTTCAACAATAAAACTGAAGCTAAGCAGAAATATAAAAGTAAAAATTCGAGTCATTTTATCTTAAGTCATTATTATTTTAATTTATCGACGATCAGCTGTCCTGAAGGTGTCAGCCCGCTTAGTTCAACTTGTCTTTGCTCACCTTGATAGCTTAAATGTATTGCTAGATCAGCATCAGGTAGCAAACCGTGACCTCTATCTGGCCACTCAATAATACTGATGCTTTTATCAGTAAAGTAATCACGGATCCCCATGTACTCAAGTTCTTCAGGGTCGAGTAAACGGTATAAGTCAAAATGAAACACATCCATATTTTTCAATTCATACGGCTCAACAAGCGTATAGGTTGGGCTTTTTACGTTACCTGCATGACCCAATCCCTGAATTAACCCGCGGCTTAAAGTCGTTTTTCCTGCACCTAAATCACCCGTTAGGTAAATAACCAGAGGTGCTGAAACCCATAACGACAAGGTTACGCCTAATTCTATTGTAGCTTGTTCATCTTGAAGATTTTTTGTTATTGAAGTCATGTTAACTTACCAGCACTTGAGGGATTAATCATATAAAAAGTGCAACTTTACAGAGATAAATAGCACCTCCAGTAATATTACTCGATTTAGATAGCAGAAAAAAATAGAGCCAGCTTAAAAAGCTGACTCTATTTTAAATATTAACATAAAATCGAAACGGCCAAAATATCTGTTAGATGTCGTCCATTCTCAGTGCGCTATGGACAAGCCTTTTTTGCTGAGTACGCTCAACCCGAACCAGATCCATTAAAGCCTCTTTAATTTCGGTCACTGCTGTGCTATTTGCCGTTTTCTCAATTAAACCAATAAGGCGATTTTCAAGATCTAAATGCAGCTCTAGTACATCGTCTTCAGTCATATTGGCCGCTAAAGCAGATTCATTACAGCGCTTTTTAAAATCTTCAAATGTGATGTCTTTATACCAAGTATCAAGCATTCGTGTCGGTGCTTCATCAATATAATTTTCAATGCTGTCATGCACATGCTGTTGATGTTGCTGCAAGTACTCCAACATCATTTTCACTCGAGTCGAATCAGCATTACGATGCAATCGACTATAAAGTTGTTTCATGTCTAATCGCGATGTTGCTATAAATTCAAGCAATTCACTTAGTTGTTGAATACGTATCATAAACACTCCACCAGTATCTGCACTCTCATGCAGCCAATAAATTAGTTTGTAAAAGCTTGTGTTTATTATGGTTCATAATTCGCAACTAATATTTGAGCAAGCTCATATTTTACATATAAAAGACAGGTAAATTAGTCAATATGAAATAAACCTAGCAAAACAGAAGAATTACTATGTCACAAGCGTAACTGAACTAATGATCTATTATTTAATGGTTTACTTAAGCTAAAACAGAGAGGGAATATGGAGCGACCTATTATTTTCGACAAGAATGGTTCGAACTGATGACCTATACCTTGGCAATAAAAAAGGTATCACTATGCTAAAAACTCAACTGAGCTATTTTTTATTTGGAAATTTTGCTTGGAATATACAGAGGGAAAGTTTGGAGCGACCTATTATTTTCGACAAGAATGGTTCGAACTGATGACCTATACCTTGGCAAGAAAAAAGGTATCACTATGCTAAAAACGCAACTGAGCTATTGTTTATTTGGAAATTTTGCTTGGAATATACAGAGGGAAAGTTTGGAGCGACCTATTATTTTCGACAAGAATGGTTCGAACTGATGACCTATACCTTGGCAACAAAAAAGGTATCACTATGCTAAAAACGCAACTGAGCTATTTTTTATTTGGAAATTTTGCTTGGAATATACAGAGGGAAAGTTTGGAGCGACATATCAGGTTCGAACTGATGACCTATACCTTGGCAAGGTATCGCTCTACCAACTGAGCTAATGTCGCCTTACAAAACTTGCTATTGAAATTGGAGCGACATATCAGGTTCGAACTGATGACCTATACCTTGGCAAGGTATCGCTCTACCAACTGAGCTAATGTCGCATCTTGTTACGTTATCAACACATTTGGCAAGGTATCGTTTGAACCAAAGCCAACTGAGAAAATGTCGTATCTACATTTCAATTTTTAAAATTTGGAGCGACATATCAGGTTCGAACTGATGACCTATACCTTGGCAAGGTATCGCTCTACCAACTGAGCTAATGTCGCATCTTGTTGCGTTATCAACACATTTGGCAAGGTATCGTTTAAACCAAAACCAACTGAGCTAATGTCACATTTCAAATTTTATATTGAAAATTGGAGCGACATATCAGGTTCGAACTGATGACCTATACCTTGGCAAGGTATCGCTCTACCAACTGAGCTAATGTCGCATCTTGGTGCTGCAATTTTCAATTTTCAACTACATTCAGCAAGAGTCTTGCTGTAAAAAGTTGAGGCCGCATTATATGTAATATTCACTACACTGCAACCCCTAATTTGAAAAAAAAGTTTGTTTGCTTAAATTTTAAATACTTCTTGGCGATAAAACTGCAATTCAGCAATAGACTCTTTAATATCTTCTAATGCTTGATGGGTATTCTTTTTACTAAAGCCTTGCATGATTTCTGGCTTCCAGCGGTTCGTTAGCTCTTTAATCGTGCTGACATCAATATTGCGGTAATGAAAGAAGTTTTCTAATTCGAGCATATATTTATTCAAAAATCGGCGATCTTGCCCAATGCTATTGCCACACATTGGTGAAGCACCTTTAGGCACGTATTGCTCTAAAAACTCAATCGTTGCTTTTATAACATCTTCTTCAGAATGTTGACTGCTTTTAACGCGATCAATTAATCCAGACTCGCCATGATGTTTTTGGTTCCAGTCGTCCATACCTGCTAACACTTCATCAGATTGATGAACCGCCATAACAGGGCCTTGGGCAATGATATTCAATTCTTGGTCAGTCACAATCGTCGCAATTTCAATAATACGATCGACACTGGGCTCTAAACCAGTCATTTCCAAATCAACCCAAATCAGATTGCTCGAGTTTACAGCCATAATATCTGCCTTATTCTGTCAAAAGCCCTAAATTCAGGCTTTTTTATTAAAGAGGGTGTATCATACTGTTTTTTTATACGACAAAAAAACACCTAATTAATGAAGATTTGCCTGTGAGTAAAAAGAAACCACTTAGCCAAGGTCAAAAGCGCAGAATGCGCGACAACCAAAGTAAACGCCTAAAGCGTAAAGATAATCCAGATCAAGCCAACGATCTACAGGATAGTCTACTGGGACCAGAACAACAGGGAATCGTTATTTCACGTTTCGGCCAGCACGCAGACATCGAAACCGAAGACGGTACTGTGGCGCGTTGTAATATTCGCCGCAATATCACCAGTCTCGTAACCGGTGACAAAGTTCTTGTTCGCTTAGCCACTGAGACCGACCGTGGTATTGGCGGAATCGTTGAAGCAGTCCACCCACGTAAGTCTTCCCTCACCCGTCCAGATTTATATGACGGCGTAAAAATTATTGCTGCCAATATTGATCAGATTTTAATTGTCTCGTCAATTTTGCCAAGTTTTACCACGCAAATTATCGACCGATATTTAGTGGCCGCAGAAGATACCTCAATTCCACCGGTTATCATCCTTAATAAAATGGATTTATTAACCGATGAAAATCGTGAAGAAGTCGAAGTGGCTTTAGAGCGTTATCGCCAAATTGGTTACCCTGTTTATATGGTCAGCAGTCACACAGGTGAAGGTGTTGAACAAATAAAATCATTACTTTCTGATAGCATTAGTGTATTTGCGGGTCAGTCAGGTGTGGGTAAGTCATCATTGATCAATGCATTAATGCCCGAAGCAGACCTTCAGATTGGTGATGTATCTGGAAACTCTGGCTTAGGACAACACACCACCACAACCGCAAAATTATTGCACTTCGAAAGCGGTGGAGACTTAATCGATTCTCCGGGTGTTCGTGAATTTGCTTTATGGCATTTACCTGCGCCCCGCGTCGGTGAATGCTTTATTGAATTCAGAGAATACATCGGCACTTGTAAGTTCAGAGATTGTAAACACGGTAATGATCCGGGATGCGCCTTGCAAGCAGCACTCGCGGATGGGAAAATAACCGAAGATAGATTTAATAATTATCATCGAATTATTGCCAGTCTTGATGAACAACGTCATGCTCGACACTTCAGAGCTTTAGACGAATAAGCTAACAAATTTAGTTTTAAAAATATCAAGATAAGCACCAAATAAATAACTAAAAAGGGTACTCAATTGGATTCTGTTAAAATTGCTTTGCAATATATCTTACCTAAACATTTGCTATCACGCCTTGTAGGTAAGCTTGCAGCAGCGGAAGCTGGCGCGATAACAACTGCTGGTATTAAATGGTTTATCAAACAATATAAAATTGATATGTCAGAAGCGGCGCAGAGCGAACCAGAAGCGTACAAAACATTTAATGCATTCTTTACTCGTGCTTTAAAACCAGGCCTTCGCCCTATTGTTGATGACGCTAAAACCATGGCTCATCCTGTCGATGGCGCTGTGAGTCAATGCGGCCCTATTGAGGCGGGTAAAATTGTCCAAGCCAAAAACCATGATTACACCACATTAGCTTTATTAGGCGGACAACAAAAAGATGCCGAGCGCTTTAATGGCGGTGATTTCGCTACTATTTATTTAGCACCAAAAGACTACCATCGTATCCACATGCCTATCACTGGTACCTTATCAAAAATGACCTACGTGCCAGGCGAGTTATTTTCAGTGAACCCGCTGACAGCGCAAAACGTACCTGGTTTATTCGCACGTAATGAACGTGTTGTAGCCATTTTTGAGACTGAAGTAGGTCCCATGGCTATGGTATTAGTAGGCGCAACAATTGTGGCAAGCATTGAAACCATATGGGCTGGTACAGTGACCCCACCATGTGGCAAGCAGGTCTTCACTTGGGACTACCCAACTGAAGGCACTGACGCTTTAACCCTTGAAAAAGGCGCTGAAATGGGCCGTTTCAAATTAGGTTCAACAGTTGTTATGTTATTTGGTCAAGATGCGATTGATACGTTTGCAGAAGGCGTAGAACCAACTGAGACGACTCGAATGGGTCAACCTTTCGCTCATTTAAAATAGATTTTTATAATGCCACTCGGCATAATTAGATCTGGACGCCCTGATTTATCTAATACATCAGGGTTAATTCAGCTTCATATTGCTGTGTTACTGTTTGGTGGCACGGCACTATTTTCAAAAATCATTCCTCTTAATGCGCTAGATATTACCGTTCTTCGCTGCGCTGTCGCTTTCTTTGTGCTCGCTTGTATCGTAAAGATAAATCGCCAAGCATTACTGCTATCAAAGCCAAAGCATTATTTAATCGCTGTTGGTTTAGGGTTTTTAGTGAGCTTACATTGGGTTACTTACTTTGCCTCAATGCAGTTGTCATCGGTAGCCATTGGCATGATTGCTTTTTTTACCTATCCAGTCATGACAGTGTTAATTGAACCCTTAGTCAATAAAACCCGCTTAAGGTTAATTGACTTACTCTCTGGTATCGCTGTGTTAACAGGGGTTTTTCTGCTCATTCCTGAGCCTAACCTAGATAATGATGTCACTTTAGGTATCGCAATTGGCGTACTTTCTGCTGCGTTATTTACTGCTCGTAACATATTGCATAAAAAATATTTTTCGGAATATAGCGGCCCCCAAGCGATGTTTTATCAAACCTTAGTCGCTGTCATTGTGTTAAGCCCTTTCTTAGAGGTAGAACTGAGCACTATTAGTGTTGATATCTGGCTAACAATTGCTGTTTTAGGCGTATTATTTACCGCTGCCCCGCACGCATTATTCGCCTCATCATTGCGGCAACTGAGCGCAAAAACTGTGGGATTAGTGTCTTGCTTACAACCTTTTTACGGTACAGTGCTAGCGTTATTATTACTCAATGAACACGTCAACTTGAATACAGTGATTGGAGGGTTGATTATTTTAGCCACAGCAATATTCGAAACTCAGCAAAATCAGAAAAAAAATAAAGCGTAAACTCAGGTTTTTGTTACCATTGTATTAGTCTCTCACTAGCAATCATTCCCTATGTTACGTATTGCGTTTTTTATACTGTGCTTTATTCCTTTTTTTGCATCGGCAAACTCACCTCTGCAGCTTGATAAACGCCTGGGCCTTTCTCAAGGCAGCAATTCATCGCAAATCACAGATTTACAGACACAAATTGAAAACGTGAAAACCAGTATCGAAAAACTCGATATGGAAGAAAAAAGCTATCTTGAGCTTGAGAGAAATAGTGAAGTGATTATCCAAAAAATCACGACCGAGATTAATAAACCCACTGCCGAAATCTCTATCAGCACGGATGTAGATGAAGGACAGCAAGCTTCGATGGCCTACTATCACTTATCTGAACTCAAGCAATCAGAAAATGATTTAAGTGAACAATTAGTCAACTTAACCAAAAGGCAGCAACAATTACCTAGTTTATTAAGACAGGCAAAAGACGCTTCAACTCAGTATCAAAGAACCCAACTAGCCCCTGCTGACACGCCTTTAGGGCAACTTCATCGCTTGCAAGGCGAATTACTCGTACAACACATTGATACTTTGACCTCTGAGTTATCGAGCAGCCCCAAACAAAAACGAATCACCCAATTACAGCTACAGCTATTGCGTATTGAGCATGCGCAACAAGAAAAGTTAATTGAAACATTAAATAAGAAAAATAATCAGAACCGCCAACAGCAAGCAGCTAATACCATTGCTAATAATATTATTGATGAGCAACAGTTAGCCGATACCGTTTCGCAGCAAATCAGTCAGCAAAATCAGCAATATGCCCAAGAACTTATTCGAATAACCGACGGCATCACCCGCGTAATAACCCTGCAAGAAAAGACAGAAAAACAATATCAATCCTATGCCCTACAATTAACCAATGTGGAAGAACAAATCACTTGGGTTGAAACTAACTCAGCCTTCGGCGATAGATTCTTGCAAATGCTGCAATCTTTACCTAAGCCGCCAAATCAAGATCTGTTACTGTCTGAAATTGCCGACTCTCGCTTAAAGCGCTATCAAGCTGAGCAACAAAAAGCGTTAAATAAGCAACAAATCACCAATGAAGACTTTCTGAATCATACTCAAGTAAAGCTGCTTGAATCACAGCAAAGCTTAATTGAACAGTTGGTGCAAAACTACGATGTTTACCTCAATGAACAAGCTAAATTACGTAATAGTAATGAACAATTAAATCGCATTTATTTACGCTTAAAAAATACTCTCAATGAACACTTATTTTGGGTACCAAACGCAACCAGCATTTCAGGTTTATGGTTAATCGATTTAAAAAATGCCACTGTTTGGCTAACTCAAGCTCCTCAAAGAGAAAAGTTAAAACAAGCTTGGCAGGCTCAAAATATTTATTGGGCTTGGTGGGTAATTATTTTAATCCTCTGCTTAATGGCACAAGATTTATTAACTCCTAAGTTTAGTCGAGCGATTGAAGATTATGGTCAAAATGTCGGTAACGTAACCCAAGATAAGTTCATCTATACAGCCAAGACACTCGGGTTGTCTTTGCTTTATTCGTTAGTAAAGCCTCTTCCTTTACTGCTTGCGGGTTTTATCTTTTTTTCCTCAGAACTCAATTTTGTTCACTCAATTGGTGTTGGAATACTGTCAATTGGCTGCGCTTATTGGGTCTATCGATTCTTCGCCTTATTGTCATTAGACAATGGTATTCTCATTAGTCACTTCAGACGCCCACAGCCTTTAGTTAAACGCCTACAAGAAAAAACCTTAAGATTTATTTTTGTGAGTTGGCCACTTATCGGCATTATGGGTTTCAGCGAGGCAATTGACGCATCTTTGATCCGTAATAGTATTGGCCGAGGTGCATTTTTAGTTTTCACTATCACCTTGCTTATTCTTTATCGTGATATGTACACGTTTATTAATGACTTTCGTGCGAATGCCAATGATGGCAAGAACATGAAACTATTAAACAAGCTCATGTGGGCATTCCTTATTGCCGTGCCTAGTGGTTGTATAGTTTTAGCTATTATTGGCTATTACTTTAGTGCCTTCCAAGTGTTATTACAGCTACAATTATCATTACTACTCGGCTTAGGCTTTTTGCTGCTATATCAATTGATAAAACGTTGGATGTTAATCGAAAGACGACTAATTGCTTTCGACCGCGCCAAAGCACGCCGAGCAGAGCGCCTTGCACAGCGTGAACGTGGTGACCTTAATAACGCAGCTGATGTTAACGATAACTATGAAGAGCCGATTGTTGACCTAGAAACTATTGCCAGCCAATCGTTAGGTTTAGTGCGGTCGCTATTAATATTGGCTTTCTTTGGTAGTTTACTGGCATTAGTATCTCAAACCCATACCGCATTATTTTCCTTTTTAGATGGCATCACCTTGTGGAATACTCACTCAGTAGTGAATGGGATTGAGCAGCAAATTCCAATCACACTTAAATCAATCCTGTTTTCATTTACTGTCGTCGGTTTCTCGGTAATGATTGCCAAGAATTTGCCAGGTTTGCTGGAGCTGACCATTTTGCAACGACTTGAATTACCCCCTGGTACGGGCTTTGCGATTACCACAGTGAGTAGTTACTTAGTCATATTGCTTGGCTTGTTAGTCGGGTTCTCAACCATCGGAGTTGAATGGTCGAAATTACAGTGGTTAGTTGCCGCTCTATCTGTCGGCTTAGGCTTTGGTATGCAAGAGATTTTTGCCAACTTTATTTCTGGTTTAATCATCTTATTCGAAAAGCCTATTCGTATTGGCGATACCGTCACAATCCGCGATTTAACCGGTACCGTAAGCAAAATTGAAATTCGGGCCACTACTATTGTCGACTGGGACAGAAAAGAAATCATTGTGCCCAACAAAGCCTTTATTACCGAACAACTCGTTAACTGGTCTCTATCAGATCCAATCACACGTGTAATCGTTAGCGTATCGGTTCAGCGTGATGCTGACCCATCAAAAGTTGAAGCGTTACTTCATCAAGCTGTAAGAGAATGCGATTTATCATTGACCTTCCCTGAACCAGAAGTTTGGTTTGCAGGCTTTGGCCAGCACACCCAAGATTATGAAGTGAGATCTTATGCTAAAGACATGAGTGATCGTTGGCCATTAAGACACAATTTACATAAGCGTATCTGTAAAAAACTAAAAGATAATCACGTTGAGTTGGCCTATCCACAAATGGAAATCCATATTAATAATGGTCAGTCTCGTGATATTAACCAAATTATTAAAGGCTAGATAAATGCTGATTTTTGCACACCGTGGCGCAAGTGGTTATGAAGTAGAAAACACCTTAGCTGCTATGGAGAAGGCACTTGCACTGAATGTGCAAGCTATTGAACTTGATGTTTATAACATTGAAGGTGAGCTCTATGTATTTCATGATCGCCGACTTGAATTCAAAACTTCAGGCTTCGGCTTAACTCACCTAAAATCGAAACAAGAAATCAATAACGTCACTATAAAGCAACATCCAATACCAACTCTGTGGCAAGTGATGGAGTTAATTAATGGTCGTTGTATTGTGAATATCGAATTAAAGGGCTATCGCACCGCTGAGCCTTTAATAGCTATTTATCCTAAGCTAATCAGTGAGCTAAACTTTACCGATGAGCAATTATTGGTTTCATCGTTTAATCAACCATATTTAAACCTTGTTAAACAACATTTTCCAAATGCCAGAGTTGCTCCAATTCTTGCTGGAGTCCCACTGCATTACGCAGAATCAGTCACTGCATTAAATGCCTACTCTATTCATGTCGACATACATTTTGTTACCCATGAAATGGTAAAAGATGCTCACCAACGAGGTGCAAAGGTTTATGTTTATACCGTCGATAATCCTGAAGACATTTGCGCACTTAAAGGCTTAGGTGTTGATGGTATTTTCAGTAACTATCCAGATAAAGCCGCAGCAGCGTTAATCGAATGCAATACTGATAATAGCCATAAACAGTGGTTTGGATAAGTTTTACCTATTCAGCTTTAGCAAATTAACTTCATCAATTCACGGTTGTTAGCCTGAGTCAGCAAGTCAAAGCAACTGCTTTATACCTGCCTGTTTCGTTGGGCCCAAGCACCGATGCCGAAAAATATCGCAATAACAATAAGTAACATCCATTGAGATGGTATCGCCCTTAGCTGACTTGCAAGCCATGGGCTGATACTTACAATAGCTAAACCATAACCAAACGCATTCACCAAAACAAATGCACAGGTTCTGATAAAAAAGCCACTTCCTGATAATGCTCTTCTCAATACTCGATTTATATCGGTCGCAAAAATAACAATCGTACAGGCCACTAAAGCGGTGGCAATTTCAGTCATCCATGGATGTAACATAGCGCCTAATTTCGATAAAAATGCTATGATTTGATTCATTAACCTTCCTTTGTGATTTTGAAAAATGGAATATTTATGGCGCATAAATTACTGCTATTAACCCAAGAAAATGATAAATATCGCGAGTTATTAACTAGCTATAACTTACCAGATCTTATTATTTTAGGGGATGATCCTAGCAGTATTTGTGAAGCTAATATTTGGTTTGCAGAGCCCCAACTTGCGGCCCCGCTGCTAAACTTAGGCACTGAGCTTAAATGGTTACAGTCAACATTTGCCGGCGTTGATAAAATCACAGGTTCACGCCAACGCCGCGATTATAACCTAACAAATATCAAAGGTATTTTTGGTCCGTTAATGAGTGAATACTTGTTTGGCTATTTGCTTGCTCATCAGCGTGAGCATGCCAAATATAAGCAGCAACAACAGCAACAGCAATGGGCGCCTGGTAACTTCCGCACGCTTCAAGGGCAACAATTATTACTGCTTGGTACTGGTTCCATTGCACAGCATATTGCCCAAACCGCCAAACATTTCGGCATGAAAGTCACTGGATTAAGTAAAACCGGAACCAGCAAACCATTTTTTGATCATGTGGATACGATTGCTCATTTAGCAGAGTACTTACCTAAAGCTCACGCTGTAGCCAGTATTTTGCCTAGTACTTTAGACACTGAAAACATGCTCAATGAAACCATGTTAACACTACTACCTGCGGAATCAGTTTTGTTTAATCTAGGACGAGGAAATGTCCTAGATTTAGATGCCCTCGCCAAGCAGTTGCAGCAACAACCGCAGCAATATGCAGTATTAGATGTATTCAACCAAGAACCACTTCAAAGTGACCACGCAATTTGGCAATGCCCTAATGCCATTATTACACCTCACATTGCCGCACCAAGTTTTCCTGAACAAGTCGCTGAAGTCTTCGTCGAAAACTTCCATTTATGGAATAAACAGCAGCCCCTCAATCACCAAGTTGATTTTATTAAAGGCTATTAGCTTGCCATCAAAAAGCACACTTCAGAGCTCGTTATTGCTGATTTCGTGAGCCAGTTTGCAGTTTGTAATAACCATTGCTTTTCGTTAATTGTCCGTTTTGTTTAAAAAGTTATTAGCAATGAGAACTGTTTTCATTTACAATTGCATTATTGTTGATTAGCTAGCATATTTAATTCGATTCATTCTTTTAAGCTTAAATATGTCAT
Source organism: Shewanella goraebulensis (assembly GCF_030252245.1). NCBI lineage: Bacteria > Pseudomonadati > Pseudomonadota > Gammaproteobacteria > Alteromonadales > Shewanellaceae > Shewanella > Shewanella goraebulensis. The sequence goes on along the minus strand of NZ_CP126972.1, from coordinate 689,065 downwards.
CAAACTTTACGAAGAGGCTTTATGTACGTTTGTCTTTGTCACGGAATTACTGATACCCAAATCAGAGAAGCAGTAAGCAAGCATGGCGACAGCTCTTTAGCTGACGTTAAAAAACGCTTAGGTGTTGCTGATCAGTGTGGTAAGTGTTCACGTATGGCGACTAACATCATTAAAGCGCAAGTCGATGTCGAGCCTAACTTCTACGAAGTCGCGTAATTTATCTTTATCGTTAATTCTTCAAAACCCATTCATAAAAAATGCTGCCCTTAGGCAGCATTTTTGTTTTAAAGCTTTTGGCCAGTAATTGTCACATTATTCAGAAGGTTCATCTGATTCAAGTTCGGTGGCTTGTGAGCCCTGCTCAATCTGCACGCTATCAACCCGCTGTAGACCTCTAGGCAGTTTGGCACCACGACGGCCTCTCTCACCACGATAATGCTCTAAGTCAGATGGTTTCAAGGTTAACTTACGTTTACCTGCCCATAAGGTCACTGAGGCGTCTTCAGGGATAATATCAAGATGGATAAGTAACTCTTCACGGCTCTTAGCACGATCCGTTGGAATACCAATGATCTTATTACCCTTACCTTTAGATAATTGAGGCAGTGCATCCACATCAAATATCAGCATGCGGCCTTCATTAGTAATCGCAATAATTGACTGTGTCACGCCCTTATTCACAAGCTTAGGCATTAACGATTGTGCATTAGCAGGTAAGCTGAGTAAGGCTTTACCCGCTTTATTACGACTTATCATATCGGCATAGGAACCAATAAAGCCATAACCTGCATCACTAGCAAGTAAATAGCATTGACTATCCACCCCCAATAATACGTGACGCATTACCGCACCCGGTGATAAATTAAAGCGAGTTGTTATTGGTTCACCCTGACTTCTAGCTGAAGGTAAAGTATGGGTATCCGTTGCAAAAGCCCGCCCTGTAGAGTCAATAAATACCGTTGGCTGGTTACTCTTACCACTGGCACTACAAAGGAAAGCATCCCCCGCTTTATAGTTTAGCCCTTCGCCATCAACATCATGCCCTTTGGCGCAGCGAACCCAACCTTTATCTGACAGTACAACCGTCACAGATTCCGCTGGCGTAAGCTCTTGCTCTGTTAATGCTTTAGATTCTAAACGTTCAATAATTGGTGAGCGTCTGTCATCGCCAAATGTTTCACCATCTTGAATCAACTCTTTCTTAACTAAGGTTTTTAAACGACGTTCTGAACCTAAGATTAACTCAAGCTTGTCACGCTCAGCAGCCAACTCTTCCTGCTCGCCTTTAATTTTGAATTCTTCAAGCTTGGCTAAATGACGTAGTTTTAAGTCTAAAATAGCTTCTGCTTGCTTCTCAGATAACTCAAAACGCGCCATTAACTCAGCTTTTGGTTCATCATGGAAGCGGATAATTTCAATCACTTCATCAATATTCAAGAACGCGATCATTAACGCATCAAGAATATGAAGTCGCGCCAGCACTTTATCTAGTCGGAACTGTAAACGGCGAGTCACTGTTGAAATGCGGTAGGTCAGCCATTCAGTTAATAGCTCTTTTAGTCCTTTCACTTTAGGGCGGCCATCAAGACCTAAGACGTTTAAATTAACGCGAAAGCTCTTTTCTAAATCTGTAGTGGCAAATAAGTGCGCCATCAGTTGATCGCAATCAACGCGATTTGAACGAGGCACAACCACTAGACGAACTGGGTTTTCGTGATCAGATTCGTCACGTAAATCAGCCACCATTGGTAGCTTTTTGGCCTGCATTTGATTAGCGATTTGTTCAAGAATTTTGCCGCTACCCGCTTGATGCGGCAAAGCTGTAATAACCACTTCACCGTTATCAATATCGTAAACCGCGCGCATTTTGATTGAGCCACGTCCAGTTTCGTATATCTTAGCGATATCTTTACTTGGGGTAATGATCTCTGCGTAAGTTGGATAATCGGGGCCGGGGACAAACTCCATCAGACGTGCTAAGTCAGCCTTAGGGTTTTCGAGTAACTCAACACATGCTGATACTAATTCACGCACGTTATGCGGCGGAATATCAGTTGCCATACCAACAGCAATACCAGTAATACCATTAAGTAAAATATGTGGTAAGCGAGCAGGTAATGACTTTGGCTCTTTCATGGTACCGTCAAAGTTAACGCCCCAATCAACTGTGCCTTGGCCAAGCTCAGACAATAGTACTTCAGAAAATTTTGAAAGTTTTGCTTCGGTATAACGCATCGCAGCGAAAGATTTAGGATCGTCTGGAGCACCCCAGTTTCCTTGACCGTCTACCAAAGGGTAACGATATGAAAATGGCTGCGCCATTAATACCATGGCTTCGTAACACGCGCTATCACCGTGCGGATGGTACTTACCTAATACATCACCAACGGTACGGGCTGACTTCTTATGCTTTGACTGGGCTGATAAGCCAAGTTCGCTCATTGCATAAATAATACGACGTTGAACAGGTTTTAAACCATCGCCAATATGTGGCAATGCACGGTCCATAATCACGTACATTGAATAGTTTAAATAAGCCTCTTCAGTAAAACGGCGTAGAGGCATTTGCTCAACGCCATCAAGGCTTAATTCAATCGCATCACTCATTAGTTCTTATCCTGTGATTGTTCTGTCGCTTTGTAATACAAGCGGTATATATTGCCTTTTAAGTCATCAGAGATGAACATTGCGCCATCTGGTGCATTTATCAGGTCATAAGGTCTGGCGACGGGAAATTCTCCGTCTAAAAAGCTTACCACTCTTTCACGTTCAGTAATTTGGTCACCATCAAGAGTTAGCATGACAACTTGATAACCGATCTTACTTGAACGATTCCAAGAACCATTTTCGGCAACAAAAAGTTGATTGTGGTAACGCTTGGGAAATCGCTTACCTTCATAAAAAAGCAAACTTGTCGGCTTAACGTGAGCAGGAAGCTCAAATTCTGGTGCAGCTATATTTAACGTGTCTGGTTTATTAAATGCAGGCTCTTTGATGTCGGTTCCGTGAATATACGGAAAACCAAAATGGCTACCTTTAACATCAATCCGATTGATTTCATCAGCAGGCATATTATCACCCATCCAATTTCGGCCTTGGTCGGCAAACCATAATTTATCTGTAGACGGTGACCAATCAAAACCAATTACGCGACGAAGGCCAGAAGCCACTTGTTCGGTATCACCGGACTCAATATCAATAGCCAATAAGCTGCCAAAAGGTGCCGGCGCTTCACACACATTACAAGGCGAGCCTATAGACAAATATAAACGTCCATCAGGGCCAAACTCCATTCCTCTGGCGTGTTTTCTATCTATGCTCGGTAAGCCTGAGTAAACCTCTTTCGGCCTACCAGGTCTGCGTAAACGGTTTTCAACATCTTGATAGCGCAATATGCGATCGTCTTCAGCGACATATAAATCACCATCATGAAACGCAATTGCTTCTGGATACTCTAGACCTTTGCCAATCAAATAGCGTTTATTTACTTGGCCGTCGTTATCAGAATCCACTAATGCGTAGATGGTGCCACTCTTTCTTGAACCTACAAACAAAGTTCCTTGACTACCTATCGCCATCTGCTTGGAGTCGCCCAAGTCTGAAGCATATAAAGTGAGTCCAAATCCTTTTGTTACGGTAATCATCATAGGATCGGCAGCAAATGCCTTAACTGCAGCAAGCTGAGCTAAAGCTATGACAGACAGTGTTTTTAACGCTGTTGAAATTTGCTTGATATCCATTTTAATTATTATTCTCGACATTATATTTATTCTTTGCCTTTATCTTTTTGGGCAATGCACAAGGTTTCCATACGTATCTAACTACCGTGTTAGATCTCTGCTAAGTCGCCCTTTGACTCTAGCCAAACTTTTCGATCTGGTGAGCGCTTTTTAGCTAAAAGCATATCCATTAATGCCATCGTATCGTCATTATCATCAATCGTTAACTGGACTAATCGACGTGTATTCGGATCCATGGTGGTTTCACGTAACTGTAATGGATTCATTTCACCCAATCCCTTAAATCGAGTGACCTGCACTTTACCTTTTTTCTTTTCCGCAACAATTCTATCTAATATACCGTTTTTTTCGCCTTCATCTAGGGCATAAAATACTTCTTTGCCTAAATCGATTCGGAACAACGGCGGCATTGCGATATAAACATGGCCTTTTTCTACTAGGACGCGATAGTGCTTCATAAACAAAGCACATAGTAAGGTTGCAATATGCAATCCATCAGAATCGGCATCCGCTAAAATACAGATTTTGCCATAACGCAACTCTGAGATATCTTCGCTGTCAGGATCGCAACCTATGGCCACTGAAATATCATGAACCTCTTGTGAGGCCAGCACTTGAGATGCATCCACTTCCCAAGTATTTAAGATTTTACCACGTAGCGGCATAATCGCCTGAAACTCTCTATCACGAGCTTGTTTTGCACTACCGCCTGCTGAATCACCCTCCACAAGGAATAACTCACCACGCATTGGATCTTGACCACTACAGTCTGTTAACTTCCCTGGTAAAGCAGGGCCAGAGGTGACTTTTTTACGTGCCACTTTTTTAGCTGCTTTTAAGCGGCGCTGGGCATTACTAATGCATAATTCAGCTAATTGTTCAGCTTGTTCGGTATTCGAGTTTAACCAAAGCGCAAATGCATCACGAACAATCCCAGAAACAAACGCCGAGCTTTGACGGCTCGATAATTTCTCTTTTGTTTGACCAGAAAACTGCGGGTCTTGCATCTTAATCGATAAGATAAACGATGCTTTATCCCAAATATCTTCAGGTGATAGCTTAATACCACGAGGGACTAGGTTTCTGAATTCACAGAACTCACGCATCGATTCCAATAACCCCTGTCTAAAACCATTCACATGGGTTCCGCCTAACGGCGTCGGGATCAAGTTAACGTAACTCTCATAAATACTGTTCCCACCTTCAGGAAGCCAAGTAATAGCCCATTCAGCTGCGTCCGTTTTACCTGAAAACTCACCAATAAATGGCTCTTCTGGTAAAAGAACGGATCCTTTCACAGCTTCTTTCAAATAATCTGTCAAACCACTTTCGTAATACCATTCATTCACTTCACCACTTTGCTTATTAGTGAACTTAATACGTAAACCTGGACATAACACAGCTTTTGCACGTAATTGGTATAACAGTTTGGAAATTGAAAAATTACCCGAGTCAAAGTAGCTTGCATCAGGCCAAAAGTGCACACGAGTACCCGTGTTCCGCCTGCCACAAGTTCCTGTTACATGCAGGTCTTCTACTTTCTCACCATCCTCAAAGGCAATTTCATAAACTTGCGCATCTCGACGAACGCTGATTTCAACCCGTTTAGATAGCGCGTTGACAACTGAAATTCCCACACCATGTAAACCACCAGAAAATTGGTAACTATCATTTGAGAACTTACCACCAGCATGCAGTTTGGTCAGGATTAATTCGACACCAGGTATCCCTTCTTCAGGGTGAATGTCTACTGGCATACCTCGGCCATCATCGATCACTTCTAATGAATTATCCGCATGAAGTACCACATCAATTTTAGTTGCATGACCAGCTAAAGCTTCATCGACACTGTTATCGATGACTTCTTGACCTAAATGGTTAGGTCGAGTGGTATCGGTGTACATACCTGGACGGCGTTTTACTGGATCGAGTCCGTTAAGAACCTCGATGGCATCAGAAGTGTATTGATTGGTCATAGTCCACACATTTGGTCAATTGTCAGCCCACAATATTGGGGCATAATAAAAACTGATTAAGAAATCTTTAAAAATTCACATATCTTATCTAGCTGATTTTTATAGCCAATAAAACTGTGATCACCATTGGGCTCTAAATGAAGCTCACAACAATGATACTTAGATAACGCTTGACGATAATCTAACACTTCATCGCCAGTTTGCAAAAATACTAAGAAACGGTCAGGACGATATATCACTTCAGTATTGAATTCGGCCACATCTAATTTATGTTGCGGCAATACTTGATAATGCTCGTCGGTATACGGGTTATATTGAGGGCCGAGAAACTCATCAAATAACTCAAATGGTTTCACCGCTGGATTGACCAGAACGGCTTTTCCGCCATAGGTTTCAGCTAAATAGCTGGCAAAATACCCACCTAAAGAAGACCCAATAAACCTTAAAGGCTCACCTTTCGCTTTCGCGCTCTCTACAATACCACATAATAATGCCATCGCTTCTTTTGGCGATGAGGGTAATTGAGGTTGGATGAAGGGTAAATTGGGAAAACGGTGTTGAATATACTGCGCCGTTTCTACTGCTTTATCTGATTGAGGAGAACTATTAAATCCATGTATATAGAGAAGCATGTTTCCTCTCGCATTAATTAGCCTAAAATGCCTAAGCATCTAAAAATCAGGCCAACACATGAAAATTAGCGTTTAGTATCCGCTAGCATCATTGTCTGGAGAGAACTTTTCACCAGGCACCCGATAAACATTAGTTTGAATGCTACCATTGCTAGCTAACTCCAGCAAACGATAGCCGGGTTGAAGTCCATCTAACGCAAAATATGATGATTTTGGTTTGAATTGTATGCAAGTAGAAGGCGTCGCCATTAAATGAATGCCAGCTTCTGCAGTTGGATAAACGGTATCTATGGTTTGATGAACATGTCCCCAAAGTGCGCCCTTTACCTGTGGGTATTGACTCACACGCTTTAAAAAGTCTTCACCATTACTCATACAGTGTTGATCAAGCCAGCTACACTCTACCAAAATAGGGTTGTGGTGCATAACGAGCAAGACATGCTTATTAGGATGAGCTTTTATAGCTGCATCAATTAGGGAAAATTGCTGTTCAGCCATATAACCACCAGGTTTACCCCGTACGGTAGAATCCAACATCAAAATTAGCCACTTACCCGCAATAATCTGCTGCTGACCAAATAAATGGCTTCCTTGCATATGCAAGTTCATTAACCTAGGGTCATCATGGTTGCCAGGAAGATAATGACAAGGAAGGTTTAATTCAGCAATTGTGCTGGAAAAGTGTTGGTAAGACTGAGGGGAGTAATCTTGGCTAATATCACCCGTTGCTAAAATCATGTCAGCTGGGTATTCGGTCGCAAGAAAAGTATTTAACACTGCCTGAAAACTGGCAGCCGTATTTACACCTAATAGCTTAGCTTCAGGATCAGCAAATAAATGCGGGTCAGTAACTTGAATAAGTCGCACGACATCCGTTTCAGCAATTGAATAAGACACAGGCTCTTTAAGCACTAATTAATCCCAAAATAAATTAATTCAATGTTTCAGACTGATGAAGAACAGACTTGCACAGGGCGACATCCAATCTTTAACAACTCTTCTAGAAATGCATTAACTTGATACTTCTCATCCGTTTGATGCATATGTACATTTGGATAATCATACACTGCTTTTAACCGATAAATCTGTTGGCTAGTTAACACTTCTGCTAATTGGGCATCATGATAGACTCGCACACAAGCTTTAGGTGTGATAAGGAAATCACTACTGGGTAAATGACGTGTTATTTCAATTAATTGAGTATACTTTGTGTTCTCTAATATTGTGACATCTAACAGACCGAACTGCCCTTCTACAGTCCAAGAATCATTGACTTCTGCAACTTCTGGTAACCACTTTAGAATCAACGCATAATTACGTCCGCACAGGGCTAAGAACGCACTGACGTTAGGTTGGTATTTATCTTTAGTGTTTGGTTGCTTCAAACTTGATTGCTTCACAATTGTCTCACTTGCATACTTCTGTAATTGAACTATTGATTGAATTATTGATTGTTATTTCTGGTTAAATCACCGCTAGATGTAGCTCAATGTTAGTCGTTTCTCAATAGCACTAGTCAACTCTACTTACCATGTCTAACTTTAGCTAAGTTAAGCGCTAACCATTGTAAGCCCATAATGGTTGATGCGTTGTCTATACGACCTGAGTTAACCATTTCCATTGCAGCATCAAAACCAACAACATGCACTTTAATATCTTCATGTTCATAATCTAAGCCATGAATACCTTCAGCTTTGCTGGCATCAACTTTTGCCCAATAAAAATGAAAACGTTCAGAAGAACCACCCGGTGTAGCTAAATAACTATTAACAAAGTGCACTTCACTGGCAATCAAGCCAGTTTCTTCCAATAATTCACGTTCTGCCACTTCAGCAGGCACTTCATCATTAGCAATCATACCTGCCACAAGTTCAAGAAGCCAAACAGAATTAGTGGTTGCTAATGCAGGTAGTCTAATTTGCTCAATCAAAACCACTTGATGTGTCGCCGGGTCATAAGGCAATACGACCACTGCATTTCCCCGCTCAAACACTTCACGTGTGACAACCTCACTCCAACCACCAGAAAATAACTTATGCTTGAATTTATATTCATCTAATTGAAAGAAACCTTTATATAGGGTTTTAGTAGAAATGACCTCAACATCGCTTATCGCGTTAAATTGTTCTATTAATTCACTATCTTTCATATTTTTTCTTACAGTTTGTAAGCCCTTTGAAATATTTAATGCATTATTATATTAGCTAAGCATTTAAGCATGAGTGTTTAAAAAAGTCTGTTACAACTTGAAAGTTGATATTTAGCTTAAAGATGATAGTCTTTTTATCATACACACTAGATACATAGCGGGATTGCAGAAAGTTTTAGCGGGTTCACAATAATGCTAAAGCGATCTTGCTTATAAATTTAAATCGTGAACAAACAAGATTATCTTACCTCCCAAGTGGAGACTATGTCTAAAAGGGCAGCAAATGAAATTTAAAATACGTTCTTTATACGCAGCACTAACACTAGCTGTTGCTGCACCTGCAGCTAATGCTGACGATTTATTGCAAATTTATCAGCAAGCACTGACTAGTGACACCATTGTCCTTCAAGCTCAGTCTCAACGTGATGCATTATACGAAACGATTGAAGAAAACCGTGCTCCCCTACTGCCAACTATTAGTGCAAATGTCGGTTATTCAAAAGCATGGAATGATTCTGAAGGTTCTCCGACAGAAAAACCTGAAGGCTTTACTGGTGGCTTAAGCTTAAACCAAGTTATTTATGACCATAGTGCATGGGTTGGACTAGACCTTGCTGAAATGGCAGCATCGCAAGCAGATTCTGCTTATGCTTCTGCGCTTCAAGCTTTAATCATTCGTGTCACAACAGCATATTTTGATGTATTAACGGCTAAAGATAACTTCGAGTTCCAAGGTGCTGAAAAACGTGCAATTGAACGTCAACTAGAACAAACCAAGCAACGTTTCGCTGTAGGTTTGACTGCTATTACTGACGTTCATGAAGCGCAAGCTCAATACGATTTAGCATCAGCAACCGAAATTCTTGCAGAAAACACGCTTGCTAACAGCTACGAAGCATTACGTGAAATCACTGGAATAGATCATAAAACCATTAATACGCTTGATACCAATCGTTTCTCAGCAGGTACGCCTAGCCCAACCACTTCTTCAGAATGGTTAACTATGGCTGAAACCAACAGCATCGATTTAATGACGCAACGTATCGGCCGTGACATCGCCAGCAAAACCATCGAGCTATATAAAGCGGGCCATATGCCATCGCTTAGCTTAGACGCTGGGTACACTAAAGGCTTTGAACAGCAAAATCCCGATATTGATTATAACAACACCAATATTGCTGTAACGTTAAGTGTTCCACTTTTTGAAGGTTTCAAAGTCACCTCGCAAGTAAAACAAGCTCAGTTCCAATATGTTGAAGCAAGCGAGAAGCTAGAACAGGTTCACCGTGGTGTAGTTAAAGATGTACGTAATAACTTTAACAACGTAGGCGCTTCAATCAGTTCAATCCGTGCTTATGAGCAATCAGTTATTTCATCTGAAAGCGCATTAAAAGCCACTCAAGCTGGTTTTGAAGTGGGTACACGTACTATTGTTGACGTATTAAACCGTACACGTGACTTATATGATTCAAAGCGTCAGTTATCAGATGCTCGTTATGGTTACATCAACTCAATCCTAGCGCTTAAGCAAGCTGCTGGCACCTTGAGTGAAGATGACATCATCTCAATCAATAATGGCTTAATTGCCCAGTAAGTCTGCTAATGTTAGGCTGATTAAGTCGGCTGATAGCTGAAAGTAAGACATAAAAAAACCGCCAATTGGCGGTTTTTTTTATGACTGCGGAGCGAATTAGAACGTTAATTCAACACCAGCAAATGCACCTTTAAACGTCATGTTTTGAGTTGTGCTAGAGAAGTCATCAACGTCAAAGTTAAACTCGCGGTAACCCACACGGACAGCTGTATCTAACGCAGTACCATCAAACTTCCAACCTACACCTGCGTTGTAATCATAAACGCTAGTTTCGTCAACACCTAACATCACGTCAGCAAATGCATACAGACCAAGGCCTGGTACACCCACTTCTGCGCTAGCATAAACCATGACAATGCCGCTATCTACGTCTACTTCTTCTGGATGACCAGGATCTTGAACACGTAAAGAACCATGCATTTGTTTGTAAGCAGCACCTAAATCTAATGCAACTATATCGTTATCTAGGATTTCGTAGTACAGCACGAAATCTGTGTTACTTAAATCGTTATACACAGTGGTATCAGATTCAAACTGATGACCATTGAACATAAAGTTTGAGCCGACTTGGCTTCCTTTTCCTTCTAAACGGTTTTCACGAATCTTAATATTCGGTACTAACGGAATTGGATGCTCAATAGCAATCCATAAACTACCTTGAGATTTAGACTCGTAGTTATAAGTTTGCGCTACACCATCATCGCTGTTGAATGAACCACTGGTATCAGCATCCCAGTAATCACCACCAACTTTAAAACCAACAACAGTAGCTGCATGAGCAGAAGAAACGCTCAACATACCTAATAAGGCAGTGGCAAGAAGTGTCTTTTTCATCATTATCCCTGAGAGAGTAAGTTAGTTAAATCAATTACCGCGGCATTTGCACGCGATATATAGTTAGCCATCACCAAAGAATGGTTAGCCACTAATCCAAATCCATCACCGTTTAAAACCATTGGGCTCCAAACTGTTTGCTGAGTCGCTTCAAGTTCACGAATGATTTGACGTAAACTGACTTCAGCATTTTTCTTTTCTAACACATCGGCAAAATCAACTTCGATGGCTTTCATGAAATTCAATAACGCCCAAGCAGAACCTCGGCTTTCATAAAGTACATCATCAATTTTCCACCAACTCGTCTTAATTTCAGCGCTGGCAAGTGAAGGGGTTGACTGCCTTGCTGTTGAATCACCAGCTAAATCAGTGTTTAACCTGTCTTGACCAACACTGGCCGATAAACGTTGAGACATGCTACCTAAACGTTTTTGAACCTCTTTTAGCCATTCATTCAAGTTATCTGCACGGGCATAAAACTGGGCATTGCTGTTATTAGTATCGCTAATTTTTGCGCGATATAATTTCAGCAATTTGATTGCTTCGCGGTACTCGCCCTCTGCACTTGGTACTAACCAACTGGTATGTTCAATATTTAACTTTGAATGCGCGGCAAGTAAATCGCCATCGGCGGTTGATTGCGATTGCGAGCGACTGAACTCCTTACGCATTATCAAGGCTAAGTCACGAGATTGCTCAAGTGCACCAAATTCAAATGCCGGCATATTATCCATCATCACTGATGGTGGCATAATATCATTTGATAACCACCCACCTGGTTTGTCCAATAGGGTTTCCATGGTTGAAATAAGTGAAGATGTGGTCGCATAACCTACAATGTTTTCGCCACTTTCATTTTGCAGCACTTCAGGCTCGAGAATATCAGGCTCAATACTCCACCAAACCGCAATGAAATAACCAATTAATAAGATTATTCCTACGACGCCAAATACTTTATTCCTTGTCATTTGCATCAATACAACTCCTTAATGATGATGGTGGTGATGGCTCTCTTGAGTTTCGTTAGTCGATCTTTTCTCAACAGCCAATTCAATAGTGAGTGTTTTGCCATCTTTGAATGTCAAAACCAATGGGACAGTATCACCCATCGTTAGTGGTGCAGTTAATGATAGCAGCATAATATGATCACCTGAGGGCTGCAGCGTTAACGTGCTATGAGATGGAATATCAAAACCTTCAACTTGACGCATTTTAACCATGCCATTTTCTTCAACCAAGGTATGTAATTGCGCTTCTTTAGCTGCTGGCGTAGTCACAGAAACTAAAGTCACATCCTCATCAGAATGATTCATCAAGGTTAAATAAGCTGCGGTGTTTGGCACGCTTGCAGGCATTGCTCGTACATGTCCTTCACTCAGCATTATTCCGGCTGAAGCAGAAAAAGAAAATATGCTTAATGCTAAAAAACTAAACAGTTGTTTGAATATTGCTTTCAATGTCATAAACTCCATTTACACCCTACTCGTGTCCATAAGGAAAACAACGAATGAGTCAGATTCAGGTTAAGGATGATCAAGGCGTACGTATTATCAGTTTTAATCGTCCTGAAAAACGCAATGCATTTAATCTTAAAATGTACCAACAGGTTACAGAATACCTGATCCAAGGTGAAGCCGACAACGACATTCGTACCTTTATGTTACGAGGTGAAGATAACTGCTTCACTTCAGGTAACGATATCGCAGACTTCCTTGCCAGTGGTGAGTTAAACGACACTCACCCAACGGTACAATTTCTTCATTGTTTGCTTAACCTCAAAAAGCCGATCGTTGCTGCTGTATCTGGTGCCGCCGTGGGCATCGGTACCACAATGCTGCTGCACTGTGACTTAGTTTATGCAGATAACAGCGCTAAATTTCAGCTGCCCTTCGTTAACCTAGCATTAGTACCAGAAGCGGCCTCAAGTTTACTATTACCACTTATTGTCGGCCAACAAAAAGCCGCTGAATTAATACTTCTAGCCGAAAGCTTTAACGCGGAAACAGCTTGCGAACTTAACATTATCAATAACGTAATTGAGCAATCTGAACTTGATACATTTGTTCTTAGCCAAGCCAAAAAGCTGGCAGCTCAGCCGCCACTTGCACTACAAGCATCTAAAAAGTTACTACGTTATAACCAAGCAGAGGTTAAGGCACAAATGCTGGCTGAATTAGAGGTGTTTGGCGAAAGGCTAAAAAGTGATGAAGCTAAAGCACGCTTCCAGGCCTTTTTAAAAAGATAATAGTCTCAGCAAAAGCGAGTAAAGAGGCTGATTAATAACGCTTTGAAAATTTAGTTTATTAATATTGCTTAAAGGCGGTAATACACTCTGCTTTACGTATCCATGATGTTAGGGGGAAGTTTATTTACACCCTAACATCAGTATTTTGTTTTTTGCTGGCTCACAACGATTGCAGTTACAAAATAAGCAATCAACCCCATAGTTGGGTTTAAACAAATAGCTAATAACGATAATACTCGTGTCCACATAACTGACCAGCCAAACTGTTTTGATACTGAGTTAGTTGCGCCGCATATAATGCTTTTATCAGCTTTTAAAAACTTTTCCACATCAGACATGTTCATTTTCTTTCTCCAGCGAAATCTAAACTTGTCATCTCTTTAGAAATCGCATCAACACTTTTAAATTGGTACCACTGCAACCCGCATATCAGTAATGAACAAACAATAAAGCTAACAACGGGAAGCAGAAGTAATGAAATTAATGGATCTGCTAAATGAAGTATCATCATTAAATCCATGAATTAGTCCTCATTGCTGGCTAAAACAGAATCAGTTGTTGCTTCTTGCTTCGTTTCAGCTAACTCCAGTGAGTTGTTTAACTCAAACACTTGCTCTGCAATTTGGCTATGCAGCGACAGGACAATTTCTTGTTTTGCTGTTTGCAGCATTTCAGTTGCAGTTTCACTAATGCGTGTTTCTAACACATCAATCATATCGGCACTATTTAAGTCATTTGCTTGAGCGCCCATACTTGCTGTTGCAAATAATGCGACTAAAGCCACTTTTTTCAATACACTTTTAGCTGATGAATTTGCGTTAGTGTTAGTAGTAGAAATTAAACCAGTTGTATTAGTTGTTGAGTTAAACATGATGTCTTCCTTTTCAATTATTGGGTACACCATGGTTATTACAAGCTACGTGCCAAGTTTTAAAAAATACTTTTAAACACTGAATTTAAAGAGTTTTTTCGGCAAACAACATTTTTCAACCACAAAACCATATTGAGTGATTTTTAAACTATTAGCATTTTTAACCACTAAAATAGTGAATTTAGCTAAAACTTAATTAGCCAAATAAAACCCACAAAAAAAGCGCCATCAAAAGGCGCTTTTTAAAACTAAAAAATCATCCAGTAATTAGTATCGTTACACTGTTAGACCACGTTAGTTTAATGAATTAAACATTATTATTGGGGTAAAAAGTGACATCAGCTGGCGGGCGACTCTGCTCCATTCTCGCAACCGCATCCCAAATAACTGAAACACCCGCTCCAGCTTTATGGGCGTTCTCACTTAAATGTCTACGCCAACCTCTTGAACCTGGTAATCCTTGGAATAATCCAATCATGTGACGAGTTATATGGTTTAGTCTGCCACCGTCTTTTAAATGTTGTTCAATATACGGCATCATTTGCTCAATCACTTGCTCACGAGTGATAACGGGCTTGTCTTCCTTATATATCAATTGATCCACTTTCGCTAACAGATATGGATTCTGGTAAGCCTCACGCCCAATCATCACACCATCTAATTGCTCTAGGTGCGTTAACGAATCTTCTAAGGTTTTTACCCCGCCGTTAATACTGATATTCAAATCGGCATAATCACGCTTTAACTGGTACACACGCTCATAATTAAGCTCAGGTATTTCACGGTTCTCTTTTGGACTTAACCCTTGAAGCCACGCTTTTCTGGCATGCACAATAAAGGTATCACAGCCAACTGCTTTTACCGTATCAACAAAATCCGTTAAAAATTGATAACTGTCTTGCTCATCGATACCGATTCGAGTCTTAACCGTTACAGGGATATCAGCAACTTGCTTCATCGCATCAACACATTCAGCCACAAGTTGTGGCTCACCCATTAAGCAGGCACCAAAACGACCATTCTGGACTCGATCAGATGGACAACCCACATTGAGGTTAATCTCATCATAGCCGCGCTCAAACGCTAACTTGGCGCACGTAGCTAAGTCTTTTGGATTTGAACCGCCCAATTGAAGCGCGACAGGATGCTCTTCTTGGTTATAAGCTAGATAATCGCCTTGCCCATGAATAATTGCACCTGTGGTGACCATTTCGGTATACAGCACAGTATTTGCCGACATTAATCTCGCAAAATAGCGATAATGTCTATCAGTCCAATCAAGCATGGGGGCAATAGAGAGTGCTCTGTTTAACTTCTTGTTTGTCACAACTAACTCAACCTTTTTACAAATCAATTGGTTAAACCAAAAACTATCGATTACAACCAGCTTAAATAAAATGCCTTTCAGGCCTATTCTTACTTTTCAGTCCGTTTGGCGAACCTGATCCACCTCTTCTATTATAAACAACGGAGCATACAAAAAGACGAATTATACCATTAATAAGCGTACAAGAAAGAATGCAACCGCTTATTACACGACAATCAGAATGACAGGTAAACTTAATCCAGCTATGACCTCTACTTTTGTCCCCAACTTTCCTCATTCTGAGCTGCCAATTTGAACTCTTTTACTAACCAGTTGGAGTTATTGAAATGTAAATGTTGGTAAATTTGCCCTCTTAACCAAAATGAACAGCCCGCCTAAGAATTAACAACACACTTACAATAGACGATTTCCGAAAATACAAAATAAAAACTTAAACCGATTACCCCAATAATAAATAATCGATATAAATCAATATCATAATATTTATACTAAATAGAAAAAAATCTGTTTTTAACGCTTTCAATTAATTTACATTGTCAAACTAAAATTTACAAATAGTTGCGATCATGATCGTAAAACTAAAAACATGTATCAGATCGTGATGAGAATGATTTGCATTTGTAACAACACGGTATCAAAATGCCCGCGAATATAAATTGATAATAAATAGGACTTTCTGATGGCGAAGCATACATTCCCGATCGCACCTTTAGCTATTGCTGTAGTTTCCGCATTACTAACAGCATGTGGTGGAGGCTCTTCAGACTCAAACTCTGCACCTGTATTTGACACAGCTTCACTGGCTGTAACTGTGCAAGAAGACACTAGTTTTGATGGTAATTTAATCGCCACTGATGAAAATAGCGATCAAATCACCTTTTCTATTACTCAGACGCCTGAAAATGGGTCACTTTCATTGAGTGCTGATGGAAGCTACAGTTATACGCCAGCAGTTGATTTTTTTGGTACAGACACCGCAACAGTACAAGCAAGTGATGGAACGGTTGCCACCTCAGCAAATCTGGTATTCACTGTCACCAATGTGAATGACATCCCCGTAATTGTAAGTAGCAGCATCGCTGTGAATGCAAATGGTGTGACTGAAGGACAAATTGTGGCGACGGATGCTGACGATGACGATCTAAGCTACAGCATTGAAGCTGCCCCAGAATCAGGAACATTAACACTTGATGCAATAACGGGCTCATTCACTTACACCGCAGACCCATTATCATTTGCCAAATCTTTTACAGTAGGTGTCACCGATGGGCATTCTGACATGCTCACAGCCGTTATTGAGCTTAAGCCTAGCTACGAAACTAATCAGCAAAAGCAAGACTATTACTACGCTTCCGAATTATCACATCTTAAGCAGTCTCAGGCATTAATTGATAGCCTTGAACAAGACAATCTAGCTGACCCAGCCTACCTTGCGTTAGCCCGCGGTTATGCCAATGCAGGCTTTACTGACGAAAGTAGCCGTATTGTCAATGAAGATATTATTAATCAAGACAACAAAGCCAGAGCATTAAAAGATATTGCATCTGACTATAATGACAATGGTTTATTTGACCAAGGTGACACACTTCGTGATGAGGCATTAAAAGTCTACAATATCTACGTCGCAGACAAAGGCTTTAGTAGCTTCAATACCTCAGATGGTGGATTTTACCTTTCTCTATTAGGCGATTATCAAGACAGCGGCAATGAACTAGGCGCCGAAAATGTATTAGCAACGCTTGAGCTGATTAAAGAAGCACTAAAATCTGATGAATATACGACAAATTATGGCTATTTACTGACTAGCAACCGTAATTATGTCGAGGCATTGCAAGCACAATACTTGGCGGATAAAACAGAGGCGAATCGACTTAAATTTGTTGCTTCCGTTGATCATTTTGTCGAGTACATTGAAGATATCGGTTATGAGTATTTACCCTCTTCAAAAACCAATGCCGGAAGCCCTGATTATTATAGACGAGCATTTTATTACGGCTGGGCGCTTGAATACTATGTTCGTGCAGGCGAAGAGCTTAAAAGTAAGGAGCTCATCGCGCGGATAATTTCTCTACACGGTGAGGTAACTTACGATGAAGAATATAATCGTCCAGCGAATGAGTATGCGGAATATACCAAAGAGAACGGCGTCGCTTATGCATTACAACTCGCGGCCGGCCCGCTAGAACTGTTTTACCCTAACATAACACCGAACCCAGCTTTAGCGATTGTAGCAGGTTCCGAATTCTTAGATCGGTATGAATCAACGGTTCAGGAAGAGATTGACGATTATCATGGGTTATCAATCATACTTGAGGGTGGCAGTGTTGAAACCGCAACAGACTATTTAATTGCTCTATCACCAGATGCTTACCGAACACAGTTCAGAGCCGTTGCAGAGCAAACAATTACCAGCCCAGGATTAACCACACACCTTATTAATTATGGTATGTATGATGAAGCCAAACAGGCTATTGAAGTTGCCAAAGGCATTCTTACCAGTGAAGAAATGATTAATGAAAGGCTGACGTCTCCAGCCTACATTGTTGGCGACTGGGGCTGTGGTAAATTGATCGAATTACTCCAACGGATGGATGCTCAAGATGATGCCAAAGCATTATTCCCAACCTGCCATCAACTATTAACTGATAACTACCCGATCAACGCAGAAGGCCTTACAACCTCTAACCTGTTAGATGCACGACAGAAGTTGATGAGCATTGCTGGTAAAGTCGATGAGTCAGAAGTCGCAGCAGCCACGACCATTGAAGCACTATCGTTGATCGACATAGTCAGTGATTTTGAAGACCGTATTGAATGGCGTTACGAATTTTCCCAAAGCGCTGCACTTAACGGCTTGTTAATGAGTGCTGCTGAGCAAACAACAACATTAGTAAACGAATATATAGCCGGATATGAGGCATTTGTTGCTGCAGAAGATGGCGATGAAGAAGCAGGATTAGACTTAGGTATTGATATACTTGAGCAACTTGCTAGCCCTGATGATTTTAATACCTCTACTGATGCGTACTCTGTGGTAACACAAATGCGTTATCACGCAGCATCGGATGAATATGCGACAAGTTTAGCCAGCGTACAAGCTGATATTGCAAAGCTAATTAGTTTCATTGATACCAAGGTGCAAACACAAACCGCAACCATTCAAGCTAATATTTACGAGGATTCGGTCGCCCTACTTGCTGGAGCGCGTAACTACGATTTAGCAAAAGAGATCATTGCTCGAGATGCCAATGCAGAAGCTGCTCAATTAGAGCTTACCTCTGTATTAGCTGAAGAAATCGCCCTACAAGAAGATTTCCCTGCAACTGTTGCTGCTAACGTCGATACAGATCAAGACGGCAAGCCTAATTTCTTCATCAGTATAGCAACTGAAGAACAAATCACCGCTTCTGGCTTGACCGCTGATGATGATACTGACGGTGACGGTATTCTTGACAGCGAAGATGTTAATCCACTATTGCCTGATAACGCGCAGTAACGGTTAACACTATGAAGTTAACACTTAACCCTGTATACGTCAGCATGATGCTGGCGTTAAACCTAACGGTAACCTTTTCCGCTTTTGCGGAAGAGGTTGACTCTTTTGAACAGCAACAACAAACAATCCTTGCAAGCACTAAAAAGACTGCTGAATTATGGCAGAGCTGTGCTCAGCAGTTACGTTTTCCCGAAGCGAAGTTACTGAGCGACGAGCAAGCTAAATTAATGAAAGGCTGCCTTAACAATGACGGAACACCTGTTGAGGTGATAGAAGTCACAGGTCGTTACTTTGGCCCAGAAGTACTTGAAGCCCAAGGTAGAATATTCCTATCTCAGGATTTCATTGAAAATGCCCCTATTGGCAATGGTGACATTACTGAGCTATTAAAAGGTCTTCCGGGTATTCAAACCAGTGAAGCTGACAATAGCTTATCGAGTCTAACGGACATTCGTTCGCGTGAGGTATCTATTTCTGGCGGTAAAGCCTACCAAAATGGATTTTTTATAGACGGAATGAACGTCAATAGCCGTATCGACCCTGGTAGCTCTTCATTAGCCACAAGTAGCCAAAACTCAGTAGCGGGTCATACAAACGAGTTCTTCTTAAACAAAGACTTAGTAGAAAGCATTACCGTCTATGACTCTAATATTCCCGTCGAATATGGCGAGTTTGTGGGTGGTGTTGTGGAATCTCAAAGTAAAGATGCCTGGGATTTACCCGCGGTAAGACTGGGGTACCGAGGCACTAGTTCTGATTGGGTGGAGTTCCATGATATCTATGGCGACAATGCCGATCCTTCTGAATCTACTTTTGACAAGCCGGTATATGACAAACACCAATACAAACTTCAACTCGCTAAGAAGCTGGAAGATGGCCGAGGTATTGGTCTAAATGTTAATCACACCACATCGACACAGAGTATCGAGTCCCTTGGCGTATTAGAAGATACCGAAAGTACAAACTCGAACGTGATGTTGAAGTACGACTCTGAACTAGATTGGTTTGATCACCTCAGTGTATCAGCGCTTTATGCCCCTTTTGAAAATCACGATATTCTCACTGACACCTTAAATAGTGAGTACACAACCAAAGGGGGTGGCTATGCACTAAACGCGGTGGGATATCGAAACCTTGGTTGGGCCGACTGGAAAATTACTGCTAACAGTCGTTACAGTGAAAATAGCCGCACAGCACCTCAAGATTACTTCTCTTGGGCGAATGTTCCAGGAAAAGATTGGGCTGATCCTTGGGCGACCGTATCTAAAGAAGGTGCTTATGGTGATCTCGATACCCAACAAATCACCTATTCGTTAAATAACAAGTTTGATTTTGACGCCAACTTTTGGGACTTAGACCATCAATTTAGTATGGGTCTACAATTAGAAAGTCAGCAAATATTGCGTGATCGAGAGCAGCAAGCTGTGACCTATTCTAACGCTAGAATAAACAGTCAAGTGGACTGTAATGGCAACAATTACGATTGTATTGAACAGTCAAATAACACCTCTATTGAAGAGCTGGAAGCCATATTAGGTGAGCCATTTGATCCAACCAACCCTGAACACCTCGCGCTTTATGAAAAGTCAGTCGGTACAACGGGACAGTTTTTTCAACGGCGAGTTATTTATCAAGAGGAACATATTGATGTCACTGTGCGTAAAGCATCAATGTACATTCAAGATGTGATCGAGTGGGACAACCTAAAACTAAATTTAGGTTTGCGTTATGACACTGAAGATTTCTTTGGTAATCATAATATCGCGCCACGTATTTCCGGTGGTTATGACCTTTTTGGCGACAACCAAACCTTAATCACTTTTGGTGCTAGCCGCTATTACGATGCGAATTTAACAACCTATGCAATTCGCGAGCAGCAGTTACCTTATATCACCCAATACCGTGACTCATACAATAATGTTGTCGGTGATTGGATTGATGACAGCGAGCAAGACTTAACGCGGTATCGATACGACGGCGTAAAAACCCCCTATTCTGATGAATTAACCTTGGGCTGGAAACAAGAATTGCTCGGTGGTTTCTTGTCCTTGCGTGGCGTTTGGCGCCAAAACAAGGATGAAATTGGTCAGGGTGACTCTGTTAGAGAAGGAGGCTATACCTATCTTTATCAAGTTAACAAAGGTGAGAGCGAGCAAAAGCGTATTTCCCTGTCTTGGAATGGCCAATGGCGCAATCATAGTTTCTGGGCGAATACTTCTTGGTCTGAAACTTATACGAGTCAGGAAAGCTATGATGACAATATCGACGATACACCAGCTGAAGATATTGTTGCTTATGAAACCACTATCATTAATGAAGATGGCACTGAAGAAACAATTTATACCGCTGTTTCTCTAGACGACCTTGACCGACTTGCATCAAATTATGCACGCCCTTGGATAGTTAATATGGGCTGGACCGCCAAGTGGACTGATGATTTACAAACGACGTTAACCGCAACATACACCCAAGGCTACACATCTGTATCGGCAACTTCTGAAGTACATGAATTTGAAGATATTGTAGAGACTACACCTTCAGGAGAATTACTCCCCCTTGAAGCAACTGTTTACAGGGAGTTTGAATATGATGATGCCATTTTATTTAATGCATCATTACGTTACCGACTACCTAACTACAATAAGCACGGCCTAGCCTTGAGCTTTGATGTGAGTAACTTATTAGACAGCCGAACATATTCGGTACTACCAGGTGAGTCGGGAGTTGAGGTTGGCCGTAGTTTCTGGCTAGGCATTAATTATACCTATGACTAAAGCCAGAGTATAAGTCGCAATAAAGCCGGAACAGCGTGTTGGTAACCTTCTTAGTTTCCCAACACGCTGAACTCCCTAATTAAAGGCGACGTTATTAAGATTAACGGACCAAAACATTATTTTGTTTTCCAGACTTAATTGATAACAATCACGGATATTAACGGTGCAAATGTTATCAAGAAAATTTCTGGTTCTTTTTTAACTAGTTCGCGATGCGAACATAAATTTTCCTAATGTGCACTCAATGAATGAATACAGAAAAATGCTGACGAGCTGTGCTCGTCTTATCGCTTGTATTGTTGTCTTCATAAGCGTTACTTGTTCAGCCCAATACCAATGGGATCCCGCTTTGACTACGGGCAAGTTAGACAATGGACTACAGTACGTTATCTACAACAGTGATAAAAAAACTGATCCTTTTAATATACGCTTGATTGTTAACGCAGGCTCCGTAGACGAAAAACAACGCGCAGGTGTTGCGCATATGCTTGAGCATATGGTGTTTCACAAAACTCAGAACCACCCAGAAGGGATCCACAACTATCTCGAAAAACTGGGGTGGAAAACAGGTTTGCAAGTTAACGCGATGACTCGTCAGACTGAAACTCAATACATGATCCGAACTCGGCCTAATGATGCATTAGATATGCAAGGTTCACTTGCATTAATGTCACAACTTGCAGGCCACGCCACCTTAGATGCTGCAGATTGGCAGCGAGAACGAGGGGTAATTGTTGAAGAGTGGCGTCAGGGAAATGGGTTAGCTGATGAAGTTAACCAGCTAAAAAAAGCGGTTGTAAGAAATAACTCCCGTTATGTGGATCGCCCTACTATTGGTACTTATGAATCAATTAAACAAGCCGATATCAGTGAGCTAAGAGATTTCTACAACACATTTTATGTCGCGAGTAATATGAAATTAGTCATCTCTGGTTATCTCGATGTCGCAAAAACTGAGCACGCTATTCAGCATTCGTTTGGCCTTTTACCATCAAAACCACAGCCTAAACGCGACTATGTGGCTTTGCCTTTATCGCCTAAGCTATATATAGATAAAGTGCAGCATCCTAAAGGTAGCACTTCCATGGTGGTTTATGGATTACGTATGCCAATGCCTGACCGTACAACAGAGCAAGGTCAGTACACGTATTTACAAAATTACTTCTTACGTAAAATGATGAGGAATCAAATACGACGAAATAAATCATTAGTTGATTCTGATGATATTGAAAGCCTTAGCCTTACTGTCAAAGAGCCAACAAATAACCGTCTGATTGTTGCTATTGCCTCTCGCACTCATAATCATGAATTAGGCCTCAAAGTTGTAGCAACTGAATTGGCTCGGCTATACCGAGATGGTTTAGATAAGCAAGAATTTATCCAAATACGAGACAAAGCAAAAGAGATTAATAGCCGCAATATTAAAGCCGCAAAGCATCGTGATTTTGCCGCTTGGGAAGATAAAATTACTGAAGCGTTTGTACAAGGCAGCTTGTTAGAGTCGCCAGTTGCACGTAGCGAGCGCACTCATCAATGGTTGAATAAGATGACCTTTGAAGAGCTTAACGCACGCATGCGTGAAATGCTTGATGCTGAAGACAACTTTTTATACTTCCAAGCTGGTGGCGATCAACAAATCACACTACCAACAACTGCAGAAGTTCGTCAATTGCAGGCTGATATCCAAGCAAATATCAATACTCTTGAAAAAAGTGTGTTGTTAGCCGATGTCAAACCCAAAGCAGCCCAAGCCATCAATACAGCCTCGGTCTCAGAAGTAACGACACCTAAACTGCCAAAAGTGACCTCAAAACCTGGTAGTTGGTCTCCACTTGAATCTGAGCAGTGGCAATATCAACAGCAAACATTAACCTTAAGAAAATACCAGCTAAGCAATGGTGACCAACTGTTGTGGCTTAACAAACCTACCTCTGATAATAAACTGTATATCAAAGCGTTAACTCAAGTAGGTTTTCAAAACAACGCGATGCCAGCGTGGCTTGCTCAAACCAGTATACAGTTGTGGCAACAGAGTCGTTTAGCGCAATGGAGTGAAACTGAGTGGCAACAATGGCAAGTGGATAATCCACATTGGCAATGGGAATTTAAAGCCAATGAGCTGGATTTAGCTGCTGTTATAGCACCCGATCAATTAGCAACCTTAATGCAGTTATATCATTTACGAATGAGTACAGGTATTGATAAAGGTGCCTGGGAGTCAGTTAAAAATGACGTTGTTGAACAGGCAAACCGAATTCAACCAAAATCGCAATTTGTCAATCAACAACGTTTTGGTGAATCAACGTTTGATGACATTAACCAAGTTGACGTTGATGGCTTAAACCAAGCAAAAATTGAAGAGCAAGCCAAAACTATCTTATCGCAACCAGTCACCTTCTATATCATTGGGGAATTATCGCAAACTGATTTAGAACAGCAAATGAGTCATTCATTGGCGAATATTAGCCGCAAAGCGAGTTTGGATAACAACAGCAGCATGCAACTTCCAGCTAACCGTGTTGAGTATATTCAAAGCCATGACCAGCAAAAAGCCGAGATTAGTCAGTACGGGTATTTACCGATGCAGTGGACCCCCGAAAATGCATTCTTAGTATCAACGCTGACACCTATTGCGAAAAAAATGCTTAAGAAAAAACTCAGACAAGAACTCGGCGGCATTTATTCTATCAAATTTGAAATGCGCTTAGATCCTCAGCAGAACAGAGTGGAAACCGAAGTGCATTACACTTGCGCACCAGAGCGTGCTGATGAATTACTTACTGCGACGAATGAAGTGCTTAACAACCTGTCTTCCGCTATTGCTGAACAAGATTTACAACGTATTGTGGAAGATATCTATTTTGCAGAAAAAAGCCGTAATAACAATGCTAACACTTGGCTGAGAAGACTTATTTTATCTGACAAACGTTATAAAAATGCTAGCTATATCAAGCGGTCTGGACAATTACACGACCAGGTAACCCTTGAAGGCTTAGAAGTACTAGCGAAACAAATCTTCCCATTACCACATCGATTAACCTTCATCGATATGCCCGGAGGAAAAAAATTATAGATGATACGTCGGCCACTCAATATAACAGTGGCCGAGTTATTGATTTTAATAAACGACCAAGACATAACAGTAGGACAAAACATGAAAGCAAAAAAAATGATTGCCGCAGCAATTTTCTTCAGCACCTTAGTCGGCACTGCGCAGGCGGCAACAGACTTTGGTGAAGGTGTGAATAGAGACTACCTAGTACCAGTATCGACCTTGATGGACTCGCCAGAGGATTACCTTGAAAACACGGTTACTATTGAAGGAACCATTGTCGGAGTATGTGAGCACCGTGGTTGTTGGATGACCATTGCCTCTGACAAGCGTTTTCAAACATTACGAATCAAAGTAAAAGACGGCGAAATGGTATTTCCATTAACTGCTCGTGGTAAAAAAGCGTTAGCGACTGGAAAACTACAGGCGCTACGCTACGATCTTGAGCAAACTCGTGAGATTAAAGCGCATTACGCTAAAGAAGCTGGCGAAGCATTCGATCCTGCATCAGTGACCGAGCCAATGACTATGTATCAACTGGTACCGACAGGAGTCAGTATCCTTGATTAAATGGTTTAAAAGTATTAATTGGTATCGTCTTAATCGAAATTTACACCGTGACATTGGATACTTTTGCATCGGTTTTTCAATTATTTTTGCGGTATCTGGGATTGCGGTTAATCATATTGCCGACTGGAACCCTAATTATGCTGTGGAAAGGCAGACTAAGCAGGTTGACGACAGTGACTGGTTAGCACTTGATGAACAACACATTATCCAGCGAATGCAGAACAGCTTTGGATTAACACAAACGGTAAAGTCCAGCTTTTGGCAAAATAAGAATCAGTTTGAAGTTTTTCTCGATGATGGAGATACACTGTTTTGGGATAGGCGACATCATCAGGTGAGCTATCAAGATATTGAGCCTAGAGTGATCCTTCAGGCATTGAACAAGTTGCACTTGAATGAAACACGCAATGCATGGGTGTATTTCTCTGACTTGTTTGCTGGCATGTTGATATTTTTGGCATTGTCAGCCTTGTTTATGGTCAAAGGAAAGCATGGTCCAGCCAAGCCAAAATCAATTGCATTGATGAGTTTAGGCGTGTTCATTCCCGCCTTTTTTTTATTTCTATCCTGACACAAACTGTATAAACAATGCATATTGAGCCCTTATTTAAAGAGCTCAATATGCATTCAACTTAAGCAAAAGTACCTCAATAGTAAAATCATGATATTTAACTAAAAAGGTTGATTAACCATCACCCAAAACTGACTTTCATCGCCGCCTGTGACAAAGTCACCACGAATAACGATATCTTCAACTTCAAAGCGAACACTAGCGCCATATGAGGTTTTCATGTCTTGATGCAAAGCACTCATACTAAACTCGTCACTGACATTACCAGCCTCGAGCAATAATGCCCATTGCCACCAAGGTACATCATAGAGATTGAATACTGGCAGATTTTGTAATGGCTGCCAGCGAGGGGTAACACGGTACTCTAAGGCGTAATTAACTGCGCTTCGGCCAGTAAACTGCTTCGAGTCATAACCTCTTAAACGATCAAAGCCACCTAGAGATACCCCCGCAAAGCTTGGCGGACGCTTATAATCTTGGACGTCACCATCAAAACTATCCCAGCTAGGGGTATCAGCTATATAAACATTTGCTGCTAATACTTGCTCTTCAAACCATGCATTACTACCTAAAGATAAAAATGCACTTTGCTCGAATTCCCACATGAACCAATTGGGGTCATCGTTAATTTCACTTCCGCGGGTTAATGTCAGATTCGTCTGACCACCTTGAGTCGTATTATTGGCAGAGTCTCGATTATCCCAATCAAGCGCAAACTCAAAGCCCCTAGCTTCGTCTGGCAAGTAGTCTAACGCTTCTAATTCACGGTATTTATTAAATGGCGTAAGCGTCACAGAGGTTACACCGGACTCTAATGGGTTCCAGTTAACTGCATTTTTCTTGCGAGCAAGTGATGCTGCAGCGCCATTGGCACCGCCGCCAATTGGCAGTACATATTTGATATGCAGTTTTGAAAAGCCTTCGTCACCGACACTGATAATTCGGTCAGTTTGTTGATCCTTTACTGACTGAGGTAAATAATAAATCCCTTGCTCATAATGACCACGAAATAATTCAGCACTAAACAGCCATTGATCTAATGTAGGGAGTTGATAATTATAAAAGCCTGCGTAGGTTAACCAGCTATCATTCGCCGAATATAGCCCTATCCCTAGCGCCACGGCTTGAGCCTGGCCAGCATGTTTAATCAAGCCTGCGCCGCCAAAAGTAGTACTCAGCGTTTCCGTTGAAAAAACAATGGGTACAGCAACAAATTCGGCATCATATTGTGGCATCGCTTTCGAATCGGCTTCATCAGTATTATCGCCTGATAGCTTTTGGCTTGGATCTGCCAATTCTTCCACTGGCAGTTCTACTGAAACAGCAGTGCCTTCTGTAGCAATTTGTTGAATGGTATTTGTCTGAGCAAGACTGTCTAAACTGAATAACACGCAATAAATCATTACGACTGATTTATACAACTGCACCTAAGGTTCCTTTTAACATTTCTTAGCAAATGACAATGTCATTCTTGTAGATCGACGACTACTCTTGGGGTTAGCTTAGTCACCAACTCATAGGCAATTGTACCTATATGTTCTGCTACTTCTTCTACCGCTAATGCTTTGCCCCACAGCTGAACGAGATCGCCCACTTTGTCTGTGGCTTGAGCGCCTAAATCGACAGTTAACATATCCATCGACACACGACCAACTACTGGAACTCGACGTCCATTTAACCAAACTGGTGTGCCTTCTGGTGCATTGCGCGGGTAACCATCACCATAACCAATAGCCACGACACCAAGCTTAGTATCTTTTGTTGCAGTCCAATGCGCCCCATACCCAACGCTTTGACCCGCCTTGTGTTCGCGTACGGCAATTAAATTAGATACTAACTCCATTGCAGGAACTAAACCGTGATGAGTGCCTTTATCTCCATAAACAGGCGAAACACCATAAAGTGCAATACCCGGCCTTATCCAGTCACATTGGCTTTGAGGCCAAAACAATGTACCCGCAGAGTTAGCTAAAGTACGATCGCCAGGAAGATCTTCAATCAGTTGATTAAAAGCATCCATCTGCTGCAGAGTAAGGCTATTGTCAGGTTCATCAGCACAAGCAAAGTGAGTCATTAAATGAATAGGCTGCTTTACATTCGGACATGATTTTAAACGTTGATAGACATTTTGGAATTGCTCAATCCCAAAGCCCAGTCGATGCATACCTGAATCGACTTTAAGCCAAACAGTGATTGGCGCAGTTAAATTAGACTGCTCAAGCATTTCGAGCTGAGACTCATGATGGACGACAGTATCGATTTGATGTTGTACCAACAAAGGTAAATCAGATTGACGAAAACAGCCTTCAAGTAGCAATAACTTTGCCGTAACTCCGCCTTCACGGAGCTGTAATGCTTCTTCTAGTCTTGCTAATCCAAACCCGTCGGCATTGTCCACACATTGAGCCACATTGAGTAAACCATGGCCGTAACCATTAGCTTTAACCACAGCCATCACTTTACTATTAGGTGCAATCTCTCTAAGCCTTGTAAGGTTATCTTGCAGGGCTTGACGACTAATTTCAGCACGGGGAAATGGTTTCAAATAATTGACCTTATTTGGCAAACTAACTCAGGTAGTATCACCTGAAAGACTAAAAAATGAGCCTCTGTTTTAACAACAGAGGCTTGTTTTGATCATAGCAACTTACTGACGTATTTTAGCTTTGTGAAGCAGGATTAATCTTCATCAAATATTTGCGTACCAGAATAATTATCAAAGCGAGAGAATTGCCCCTGGAAGGTTAACGGCACACGACCAATTGGGCCGTTACGCTGTTTACCAATAATAATCTCTGCCACACCTTTTTGTTCAGAATCATCGTTATACACTTCATCACGATAAATAAACATGATCAAATCGGCATCTTGCTCAATCGAACCAGATTCACGCAAATCCGAGTTAACAGGACGTTTATCAGCACGTTGCTCTAGCGATCGGTTAAGCTGTGACAATGCGATAACTGGGATTTCTAGCTCTTTAGCTAACGATTTAAGTGAGCGTGAAATTTCTGCAATTTCTAAGGTACGATTATCTTTTAACGATGGTACCTGCATTAACTGCAAGTAATCGATCATAATCATAGACAAACCACCATACTCACGCGCAATACGTCGAGCACGACTTCGAACTTCCGTCGGGGTTAATCCTGAGCCATCATCAATGTACATCTTGCCTTGTTCAAGCATAATACCCATAGTCGATGAAACACGCGCCCAATCTTCATCGTCTAATTGACCCGTACGGATCTTAGTTTGATCCACTCGGCCAAGAGAGGCCAGCATACGCATCATGATTTGTTCTGACGGCATCTCCAAGCTGAAAATAAGCACAGGTTTATCTTCGTTCATCGCCGCTTGTTCACACAAGTTCATCGCAAAGGTGGTTTTACCCATTGATGGACGAGCGGCCACAATGACTAAATCGCCAGACTGAAAGCCTGCAGTCATTTTATCTAAATCACTAAATCCGCTGGATACCCCGGTAACACCGTTATGAGGGTTATTATATAACTGCTCGATTTTATCGACGGTTTTTTCGAGAATTGATTTAATACCTTCAGGGCCTTCGTTGGCATTGGCACGGGATTCAGCAATTTTAAACACTTTGGTTTCGGCTAAATCGAGTAAGTCACCCGAGTTTCGCCCTTCAGGGTTATAACCTGCATCGGCAATTTCATGTGCCACACCAATCATGTCGCGAACAACAGCGCGCTCACGTACAATGTCGGCATAAGATAAAATGTTACCCGCGCTTGGGGTGTTTTTAGCAATTTCCCCTAAATAAGCAAATCCACCGGCATCTTCAAGCTGATCTTCAACTTCTAAGCGTTCAGATACGGTGATCAAATCGATCGGTTGCCCCGTTTCGACTAAACGGCTCATGGCGGCATAAATCATTCGGTGTGAACGAGAATAGAAGTCATCTGCCACGATAGCTTCAGAAACTCTGTCCCAAGCTTCAGCATCAAGCATCAAGCCACCTAAAACAGATTGCTCAGCTTCAATAGAATGAGGCGGTAATTTAAGCGCATCGACTTGAGCGTCTTTTAACCTTTCCTTTGCCTTAAAAACACCTTTTTGTGACATTAAAACTCCCAATTCCCAACCTGTTTGTAAAATATGGTATAACACGAGGTCATGCAAACATGTTGCGCAACAAATGGCGCAACATTAACCGCTGATGCGGACTAACAATAATAATATTTAAGGAAAGAACATGCGTATTGCACTCGTTGCAGCCCTTGTGCTGTCTTCCGGGCTAGCCCAAGCCGATGAAGGCCAATGGCAACCCTATCAAATGCCTTCTATCGCAGATAAATTAGCACAACGCGGCATCGAAATTCCTGCAAAACAACTTGCAGACTTAACCCAATATCCAATGAATGCTGTTGTCGGTCTCGGCTATTGTACCGCCAGTTTCGTTTCGCCCCAAGGGCTAGTTGTTACCAATCATCATTGTGCCTATCGAGCAATACAATATAACAGCAAAACTGAGCATAATTACCTAGAAGAAGGCTTTCTTGCTAATACCAAAGCTGAAGAACCTTCAGCCGGCCCTAACGAGCGATTATACATCACTGAAGCTGTTACTGATGTAACTAAAAACGTTAATGCCAATTTAAGCGAAGAACCATTGGCACGTTATGAAGATATCCAATCGAATCGCAAAGCATTAATTAAAGAATGTGAAACCGATGACAACTACCGCTGTTCAGTGAGTAGCTTTCACAACGGTTTAGAGTATTACTTAATTAAGCAGCTTATTATTCGTGATGTACGTTTAGTGTATGCACCACCAGAAAGTGTAGGTGCTTTTGGTGGTGATATTGATAATTATGAATATCCACGTCATTCAGGCGATTTTACCTTCCTACGCGCTTATGTTGGCAAAGATGGAAAACCTGCTGGATACGCTGAAGATAATGTCCCTTTCGAGCCTAAAAGTTACTTAAAAATTAATGCCGATGGTGTTAAAGCTGGCGACGGTGTATTTGCCGCAGGCTACCCTGGTTCAACAAGCCGTTATCGTCTCACCAGTGAATTAGAGTTTGCCAGTGATTGGATGTACCCAACTTACGCCAATCGCTACCAACTTCAAATCGACACCATCAATCAAATGGCCGCCGACAATAATACTATTGCGATTAAATATGCTGGCAGCTTAGCGTCAATGGCTAACCGCATGAAAAAGCTCAATGGATTATTAGACGGTTTTAAAGCCACTGACATTGTGGGCATCAAACAAGCACGCGAGAATGATTTCTTAGCTTGGCTTAAAAAAGATACTCAAGCGAATCAAAACTTAATCACTGAACTTGAAGCGCTACTTGCTAAGCAGCAAAATCAAATTCAAACGGATTACTTTTTTAATAACGCCCAATCTAGTTCGCTACTTTCTGCTGCAAAAAAACTGTATCGCTTAGCTAAAGAGAAACAATTACCTGACGCTAAACGTGAGCAAGGTTTCCAAGAACGCGACATGAAGATGTTTGCGGCTAACCTTAAACGCTTAGAGCGCAGCTTTGATGTATCAGTGGATAAAACCTTGTGGCTTCAAGACTTGAATGCTTACATGGCGCAAAATCAGCGAGTGGCTATTTTAGATGAAGCACTCAATAAAATTTCAGACGCTGAGGCTTTATCTGCAAAACTTGATGGGTATTATGCGTTAACCAACCTAACCGATAAAGAACAGCGTTTAGCTTGGATGGATAAAGATGCCCAAGCATTTGAAACCAGTTCAGATCCGTTTATTCGTTTAGCCGTTGCCCTGCACGATACCAATATGGCGCAAGAGAAAACGGAAAAATCTTTAAAAGGACAGCTTTCAACAGCACGTCCAGAGTATATGAAAGCCATTATTGCTTATTACAAAGCAAACGACTGGCCTGTATACCCGGACGCTAACCGCACCTTACGCATTACTTACGGCATGGTAGATGGATATCAATCTCGTGATGCGCTTTACAAGCAACCATTCACTCGCCTTGAAGGAATTGTAGGTAAGCATACGGGTGAAGAACCATATAATGCCCCTAAGAAGCTGTTAGATGCTATCGCGACTAAAGACTATGGCAAACATACGGTTGCTTCTGTTTATCAAGACCCACGCTCATGGATTTGCAGCTTATTCTCATGCTTAGACAAACCTGAAGAGTTTAACTCTGTACCAGTTAATTTTTTATCAAGCGTAGACACGACTGGCGGTAACTCTGGCTCTCCAGTATTTAATGGAAAAGGTGAATTGGTTGGTTTGAATTTCGACTCAACTTACGAAGCAATTACCAAAGACTGGTTCTTTAATCCAACCATTACCCGTGCAGTTCATGTCGACTTCCGCTACATTCTGTGGATGATGGATAAAGTAGACCATGCAGATAATTTAATCCAAGAGTTGGATTTAGTAAGAAACTAATAACTCGCTAATACACAGTTCAACAGCCTCGATTAAGTGGTTAATCGGGGCTTTTTTATGTTTGAATCTTTAATACCAGACATAAATTTCAGGCATAAAAAAACACCGCCAATTGGCGGTGTTTTCTTTAAAGCAATTTGCTATTAGTCTTCTGCAACAACAGAAACTTTAACAACAGCTTTAACTTCAGTGTGAAGCTGAACTTCAACTTCGAAGTCACCTAAAGTGCGTAAAGCACCTAAAGGTAGACGTACTTCAGCTTTAGCAAGCTCAACGCCAGCAGCAGTAACTGCATCAGCGATGTCGCGAGTACCAACTGAACCGAATAGTTTACCTTCGTCACCAGCTTTAGAAGCGATAACAACTGCGTCTAATGCAGCAAGCTTTTCAGCTCGTGCAGCACAAACACCTAATTCAGCAGCTAATTTAGCTTCTAATTCAGCGCGACGTGCTTCGAAAACTTTAACGTTTTCGTCATTAGCAACAACAGCTTTGCCTTGTGGCAAAAGGAAGTTACGTGCGTAACCGGCTTTAACTGAAACTTGGTCACCTAGGTTTCCAAGGTTAGCGATTTTATCAAGCAGAATAACGTTCATTATCTAATTCCTCTGATTAATACTGCGATTACTGATGTAAATCAGTGTATGGCAGTAGAGAAAGATAACGAGCACGCTTAATCGCGCGAGCTAGTTGGCGTTGATATTTAGCACTAGTACCAGTGATACGGCTAGGAACAATCTTACCGCTTTCTGTTACGTAGTTTTTTAAAGTAACGATATCTTTGTAATCAATTTCTGCAACACCTTCAGAGGTGAAACGACAGAACTTGCGACGACGGAAATAACGTGCCATGTTGACAGTCTCCTAAGTTTTCAATTCGACATTTTCGGCATGCATAACCAATTTATTTTGGCCATTTCGTCCTTGCTGCATAGAGATAAACCCTTCAACTTGGACCTGCACGCCTGCTTTTAATTCTTCTGTAACGCTATTAAAACGTTGGCCACTTAATATGACTTGGATGAGGCAATAAACGTTTCTCAACATCTGGCCTTCATACCGCTGCGCTTTGTGCTCTAACGTGATTACCTTATGTGGAATCCCGCTCGGACTATCAAACCGCTTAGAACGAGTTATCGTTCCCGACAATACTAAGTGATTAACCACAGATTAATTATTCAGCAGATTCTTCAGCGCTTGCTTCAACTTCTTTTTCAGCAGCTGGTGCAGCAGTAGGAGCACGACGTGAATCACGCTCATCTTTTGCTTTAGCCATTGGAGAAGCTTCAGTAACAGCAGTTTTAGTGCGCATTACCATGTTACGCAGAACAGCGTCATTGAAACGGAAAGCTGTTTCTAACTCTTCGATAGACTCTGCAGTTGCTTCTACGTTCATAAGAACATAGTGAGCTTTATGTAGGTCTTGAATTGGGTAAGCCAATTGACGACGACCCCAATCTTCTAGACGGCTGATAGTACCGTTAGCATCAGTGATTAGACTGCTGTAACGCTCGATCATACCTGGGACTTGTTCACTTTGATCTGGGTGAACCATAAATACGATTTCATAATGACGCATTTATTGCTCCTTACGGTTAATTAGCCTCACGTGTGGCTCAGTCAGACCAAGTTGGAGGCAAGGAACGAAATTAAATGACTGATTTGAGCGCGACATAGTACATAAACACAACACCAAACTCAAGTAATACTTTACCCACAAGCTTATTAGTTATTAATCCCCTGACTCTTCATATGCCTTTTAAATTAACAGCGCAAAAATACACTATAAAAGTGAACGCCTTAAGGCTTACACCAAGGGATTTAATGATGCTTTGCTTTGCAGCAAACTCGAATACAGGTATTATGTCGCTTCATCCGTATTTCAGGCGTTCCTCATAACAATTCATAGAAAAGCGTAATGAAAAAAGTCATCATTTTTACTTCTACTTTGCTCGCCTCATCTTCTGCATGGGCATTAGTGCCACCAGACTACAAAGAGCCTCCAAGTGACTTTAATGCTGAAATTGAAGCTGGTATGCAACTCAATACCGGTAACAACCAATCGCAAAACTTCAATGGCCGTACATATTTAAAGTACGATACCGACAAAGCAGTGCAAGAGTTTACCTTTAAGGTTTACTATGCCGCTGATGATGAGTCGACAACCGCTGAAAAGTACGATGTCTATGCTCAGTCTAGTTACAAGCTTGAAAGTGGCTACATTTTCGGCCGTGGGGAATTCACTTGGGATGACTTTGGTAGTTATACCAAATTATCTACTTTATCTACTGGTTATGGTTTCGATATCATTTCTAACTACCAAACTAAGCTCAGTTTGGAAGTCGGCCCCGGTTATCGTTATGACTTACCGAAAGCGACGGACTCAGATTTAAACCCTGACGCTAACCAAGATATCATCCTACGTACAGCTGCCAAGTATTCCGTCAAGCTGCAAGAATACACTACACTAAATGCGGACTTAACCTCTGAAGTCGGTGAAGACAACAACACCCTGACATTGGATTTAAGCTACAAAAATACCTTCTTGCAAGATTGGGCATTTAAAATTGGCGTTAATGTTAAGTATACCGCCGTAGTGCCAGAGGACAGTTTTAAAACCGATACGATTACTACCTTTAATTTACTTTATACCTTCCAGTAATCAGTAGTTTTCAAACCTCATAAAACAAAAAACGGGCTCTAGGCCCGTTTTTAATATAGATAGAATATCTATTTAATATCGCATTACACTTTAGGCTTTAACCTGGCGCTGACGAACCGCTTCGAACAAACAAATACCAGTCGCAACTGATACGTTTAAACTTGAAACACTACCTGCCATTGGGATAGATACGATTGAATCGCAGCTTTCGCGGGTTAAACGGCGTAAACCTTTGTCTTCTGCGCCCATTGCTATCGCAAGTGGCCCTTTTAAGTCTGCCTGATATAGCTCACAATCAGCTTCACCCGCTGCACCAATTATCCACACACCTTTTTGCTGAATGTGACGCATAGTACGTGCAAGGTTTGTTACTTGAAACAATGGAATGCTTTCTGCAGCGCCGCAAGCAACTTTACTAACAGTTGCGGTTAATCCAACAGAGTTATCTTTTGGTACGATAATCCCTTGAACACCTGCAGCATCAGCATTACGCAAGCATGCGCCTAAATTATGAGGATCTGTCACGCCATCAAGAATAAGCAGAAACGGCTGCTCTGTTTTTTCAAGCAAGACGTCTAAATCATTTTCAGTCAGTACTTTGGCTGGTTTCACTCGTGCCACAATACCTTGATGTTGGCTACTTGCTGATTTGTCATCAAGAACTTTACGGCCTGAGCGCTGCACTGAAACGCCGTATTGGTTGGCAGTATTGATTAATGGCAATACACGTTCATCTTCACGCCCCTGTACTACCCATAACTCAATCACACGCTCAGGTGAATTTCGTAGCAAAGCTTCAACAGCATGGATGCCAAAAATGATATCTTGTTTTTTCATTTACTTATTTTCTCTTACGCTTTGCTTTAGATGGTTTGTTTGCAGCAGTTGCTGCTGAACTTTTTACTGGTTTTTTGGATGACTTACTCGTGCTCTTTTTCTTAGCACTGGTTTTTGAGCGAGGCTTTTTACTACTAGAGCCACGCTTAGCAGCTGAACGTTTTAAGCCTGAATTAGCACCGCCCTTTTCATCTTTACTATCACCACTTGATTGATTCGTATCACCAGACTTGCTTGCACCTGCTTTGGCGCCTTCAAGATTAGCTCGTTCACGAGCAGTCAAAGGCTTACGATTCGGCTTTTTACGACTATTACCGTGATCGCCCAGCATAATAAGATCTATTTGACGATCGTCCAAATTAACCGCAGCAACTTTAACGCTAACTTCGTCACCCACTTGATAAATATTCTTAGTGTTTTCACCAATCAAACGCTGACGCATCGGATCAAATTGATAGTAGTCACTGACTAGACTTGAAATGTGTACTAAGCCATCGATGTAAAGATCTTTTAATCTCACAAACAAACCAAAGCTGGTAACAGAGGCAATAACGGCTTCAAAGTCGTCACCAACATGATCTTGCATGTATTCACATTTAAGCCAGTCTGCTACATCACGAGTGGCTTCATCGGCGCGGCGCTCAGTAGTTGAACACTCTTCGCCTAACTTATCCAACTCTTCAAGGTCGTAGTGATAACCACCTTCTGGGGTCCATTTATCCTTAATATTGCCCTCTTGCGCTGCTAATAAATAGCGGATCACACGGTGCAATACCAAGTCAGGATAGCGGCGAATTGGCGATGTGAAATGCGAATACTCGGTTAATGCTAAACCAAAGTGACCATCATCTTCAGGGCTATAAACCGCTTGACGCATTGAACGCAGCAACATGATTTGAATCAGCTCAGCATCAGGTCTGTCAGCAATTTTCAGCATGACATCTTGGTAGTCTGATGGAGTCGGTTCATCACCGCCATTCATTGATAAACCACGTTCAGCTAAAAACTCTTTAAAGTTAGCTAGTTTGGTTTCTGATGGGGCTTCATGAACTCGATACAGCACTTCACCTTTATGCTTTTTAACAAATTTAGCCGAAGCTACGTTTGCTAAAATCATGCACTCTTCAATGATTTTATGGGCTTGATTACGACTTCTTGGCACAATAGCTTCAATCTTTCGCTGCTCATTAAAAATGAACTGTGTTTCAACAGTTTCAAATGCAATTGCACCACGCTCTGCTCGGCGCTCGTTCAAAGTTAAATACAAAGATTGTAAACATTGAAGATGCGGAAATAAGTTTTCATGTTCAGCAGCGATTTCGCCACCTTCAAGCATTGCTGCGACTTGGGTATAGGTAAACCGAGCATGTGAATGCATCACCGCAGGGTAAAACTTATAACCTGATAATTTACCCGCCGCTGAAATCGTCATTTCCGCCACCATACATAAACGGTCAACATGCGGGTTTAACGAACATAAGCCGTTCGAAATTTTCTCAGGCAGCATTGGGATAACTTGCGAAGGAAAGTACACCGAGTTACCTCGAGCGCGCGCTTCTTCATCTAAAGCAGAATCGGTGCGAACATAATGGCTCACATCAGCAATAGCCACCCATAAACGCCAGCCACCACTTGGTTTTGTTTCTGCATATACAGCGTCATCAAAATCTCGGGCATCTTCGCCATCAATGGTTACCAAAGGTAAGTGTCTTAAATCTACTCGGCCTTGCTTATCTGACTCGGGGACTTCATCAGGTATACGTTTAAGTTTTTTCTCAATCACTGAAGACCATTTATGCGGTAAATCGTAATTGCGAAGTGCAATTTCGATTTCCATGCCAGGTGCCATTGTTTTACCAAGCACTTCTGTCACTTTAGCGGCAGCCTTAACAAAACGGCCAGGCCTACGAGTTAACTCAACCACCACCACATCACCAGCGCGAGCGCCGTTAGCATCTTCTTTCGCAATTAATATTTCTTGGGTAATACGTCTATCGTCAGCAATGACAAAAGCCATACCCGCATCAACATGATAGCGGCCAACTAATGGGGCTACTCGTTGCTGCACTAATCTGACAATACGCGCTTCACGACGGCCACGACGATCTGAGCCCGCTTTTTGTGCTAAGACTTTGTCTCCATGAAAATACATCTGCATATCACGGTTATTGATAAATAAATCGTCACCACCTTCGTCAGATTTAAAAAATCCGAATCCGTCACGGTGACCAATCACGCTAC
Source organism: Shewanella goraebulensis (assembly GCF_030252245.1). Lineage (NCBI taxonomy): Bacteria > Pseudomonadati > Pseudomonadota > Gammaproteobacteria > Alteromonadales > Shewanellaceae > Shewanella > Shewanella goraebulensis. The sequence continues at coordinate 651,076 of NZ_CP126972.1, read as the reverse complement.
CTGAAAGTAAATCCATCTTTTCAGGTAAGCCATAGCTATGGCCGCGGGTATAAACCAGTTGTCCATCACGTTCCATTGCACGCAAACGTCTTCTTAACGCCTCAAGATGATCTTCATCGACCATTTTTAATGCTGTTGCAATGTGTTCTCTGGTGACAGGTGATTTCTGAGCGCGTAAATACTCTAAGATATATTCACGGCTAGGGATTGGGTTTTCGTACTTGTCTTGCTCTCTCTCAAAATGAGGATCGTTGATCATTCAATTTCCAAATAATTTACTCCAATGTCGGAGTATTAGCGCTTAGTGCAGCTGCGGCTGTTGTGCTCGCGCGACAATACTTGCGGGCATCTTAGCGGCTAATTTCTGCAATAATGAAGTCGCTTTTTTCTGTGTTGCTTCATCATTAAATACGCTGTTATATAACCAATGGTAACCTAATTTGTAATCTACAGGGCTACCATAACCTTCGCCAAAAAGGCGAACTAACATTAATCGCGCTGGTACATCACCATTAGCAGCAGCAGGCATCACATACTGCACTGCACGATTCTTATCTTTGACTACCAAATTGCCGTGGTAGTAATATTCGGCCAGTTTTAGCATCGCCTCGGCGCTACCTTGCTCTGCAGCAATTTGTACTTGTTTCATGCCTCTTGATGCGTGCTGAGGCACACAAACACCATGGTTAAGCATTTCACCCCATAAAAACTGATACATGGGCTGCTTTAACACTTCAGCTCTTGCTTCGATATCTTGCACTAGCTGGCAGTCATCGGTTTTAACTTGTTGTAAATATTGATTCGTTCGGATCAATTTAAGTAACTGCTCATCATTATAAATGTCTACTGAAGCCATTTCAGCTACAGCAACATAGGGGATAAAGCACAATACTAATAAACTTAAACGCAGCATAACGATTCTCAATGACACTTTAGTTACTCAATGCATCGGCATTATAGCTCAATTCTTGAGTATTAACTGCACAAACTGCAATTAATCAACACAATAGAAAATGCTGGCATACGTATTAGATAGGAGAAAAATGACGAAGGTAACTGGAGGAAAGCAGTGAATGTTCGATTTAAATTTTCAATCTGAAAACGGTTTAACTACACAATAAAAAGGCCGCTAAGTTAGCGGCCTTAATTGTGTTAGTTAAATGGATTAACTAATACGATTGTTTCGTTTCTGTCAGGACCCGTTGAAATAACATCAACAGGAGCTTCAAGTAACTCTTCAATGCGTTTAATGTAATTTAGCGCTGCTTGTGGCAGTTGCTCAATTGACGTCGCACCGAATGTCGTCTCGCTCCAACCTGGCATAGTTTCGAAAACAGGTGTTACCTGCTCGTAACCTTCAGCCGCCAAAGGAGTGACTGTTTCAACAGTCCCATCTGGGTACTGGTAACCAACACAAATCTTAACTTCTTCTAGGCCATCTAGAACGTCAAGTTTGGTTAGACAGAAGCCGCTTACACTGTTGATTTGAACTGCACGGCGCATTGCCACAGCATCCAACCAACCTGGACGACGTTTACGACCAGTGGTAGCACCAAACTCTTGGCCTTTATGACCTAAGTAGTCACCAATCTCATTCTCAAGTTCAGTTGGGAATGGACCTGCACCTACGCGAGTGGTGTAAGCTTTCATGATACCTAACACATAATCCAAGTGACGAGGACCAAAACCAGAACCAGTAGCTACGCCACCTGCTGTAGTATTTGATGAAGTCACATATGGGTATGTACCATGGTCGATATCAAGTAATGTACCTTGAGCACCTTCAAACAAGATAGGCTCACCCGCTTTACGGGCAGTATCAAGTAATTCAGTAACATCAGTACACATGCTCTTAAGATAATCAGCAATTGCTAACGCATCTTCAAGTGTCTTTTGATAATCAACTGCTTCACAGTCATAGTATTCAGTAAGCATGAAGTTGTGATATTTCATCACTTCTTTAAGCTTAACAGCGAAAAGTTCAGCATTGAACAAATCACCTACGCGAAGACCACGACGAGAAATTTTATCTTCATAAGCTGGACCAATACCACGACCCGTTGTACCGATAGCTTGATTGCCGCGCGCTTTTTCGCGAGCTACATCAAGAGCACAATGGAAAGGTAGAATTAGAGGACATGCTTCTGAAATAAGAAGACGCTCTTCGACAGGAACACCACGCTCTTTAAGCATGTTGATCTCTTTCATCAAAGCATCGGGAGCGAGCACTACACCATTACCGATAATGCATTTCACATTGTCGCGTAAGATCCCTGATGGAATCAAATGAAGTACTGTTTTATCGCCGTCGATAACAAGAGTATGACCAGCATTGTGGCCGCCTTGGTAACGAACTACATATTTTGCCTGTTCTGTTAGAAGGTCGACAATCTTACCTTTTCCTTCGTCACCCCATTGAGTGCCGAGTACTACTACGTTTTTGCCCATCGTCTGCTGCAAGGTTGCGGTATAAAGGCGAATTTTAACAGATTTTTGGGGGTATATTGCAAGTATTTTATGCGAAAATTATTAATAGTACTACGCCCGCAGACACCAAAGATCCACCTAACCTCCTGAGAACATTCTTATTTTGCGTAGAAATATCAGCTAAATATTTTTTCCACTGCTCGGGAAATAATAACGGTCCAACACCTTCTAAAACCAAAACCAAACCAATAGCAAACATCAATACTTGAAAATTCATCATTCATCCCACAATTTTGTATTAGCTCAACAACAGAACAATGATGCCACCCAACAAAAACAACACCGTTATCATTTTGTATCATAGCTGTATTTGATAAAAAAAAGGCAATAAAAAACCCAGCATATAGCTGGGTTTTTTGAACTCTGAAAACGAATTAACGTTTTGAGAATTGTGGCTTACGACGTGCTTTACGTAGACCAACTTTCTTACGCTCAACTTTACGAGCATCACGGGTAACGAAACCAGCGCCGCGTAAAGAAGGACGTAGAGCTTCGTCTAACTGAAGCAATGCACGAGTAATACCGTGACGAATTGCACCTGCTTGGCCAGTGGTTCCACCGCCTTTAACAGTTACATAGATGTCAAGTTTGTCAGTCATTTCAACAAGCTCTAGTGGTTGACGAACAACCATACGAGCAGTTTCACGACCAAAATATACATCAAGTGGACGTTGGTTAACAACGATTTGGCCACTACCTGCTTTAGCGAATACGCGAGCAGTTGATGTTTTACGACGGCCAGTGCCGTAGTACTGAGTTGCAGACATTAGCTTACTCCCGTATTAGATATCAAGAACTTGAGGTTGTTGTGCAGCATGGTTATGTTCAGTGCCAGCGTAAACTTTAAGTTTACGGAACATAGCACGGCCCAAAGGACCTTTTGGCAACATACCTTTAACTGCTTTCTCGATAATCATTTCAGGCTTATGATCTTGCAGCTTCTCAAAAGTAATCTGCTTAATACCACCGATGAAACCTGAATGTGAGTAGTAAACTTTGCCTTTAGCTTTGTTACCAGTCACAGCAACTTTTTCAGCGTTAATAACGATGATGTAGTCGCCAGTATCAACATGAGGAGTATACTCTGGCTTATGCTTACCGCGTAAACGAGTAGCAATTTCAGTAGCGATACGACCTAAAGTCTTACCTTCGGCGTCAACGACGAACCAGTCACGTGTGACTGTTTCTGGTGTAGCAGTAAATGTAGTCTTCATTTTACAAAAACCCAATGTTTAAAATTCTGTCTCAATGCTGACTGCACATGCAATCAACACAATGACCATTTCAAAGCCCCTTCGAGCTGAAATTGGTTTAAATCGTCCACCCAAATTCGGTGGAGTAACGAGGGCAGGTGGCGGATTATAGACAAAGCTGAGTTAAAAATCACCTAATTTTTTCATTATTATAAAAAAATCACCTCTGCGGGTGATTTGTTTATTTATCGCTGATTTTAGACTCATATATAAGTACAAGTTGATTAGAAAATATTCAGCTTAATTTACCAAGCGTTATATCTACCTTATATATGTACAAGCGTTTTTTATAAGGGCGTTAAGCCCATCCTTTAAGGTAAATGCTCTAAGGTTAAATAATCATGGGACTGCATTTCAATCAACCTTGAACGACAACGCCTGAATTCAAAATTTAATAAACCATCGGTATATATATCTTCCAGCGATACTTCGGCTGAGATAATCAGTTTAACGTTACGCTCGTAAAACTCATCAACCATTGCCAGAAAACGTCTCGCAATATCATCACCTGTAGTAGAAGACCCCATTTGTTCAAGCCCGCTAACTAATACAGTGTGGTATAACCTAGCCACTTCCATATAGTCACGTTGTGAGCGCGGCCCATCGCATAGATCCCTAAAATTAGCTAACAATACCCCTTGAGATTGCTGACGAATGCCGATTTCACGCCCTTCTATCTCAATAGAGCTGGTTAATACCTCTGACTCTGGCGCTAATTGGCCAAAGTAAGTCAGTAGATTAGTATCTGCCTGTTCATCTAAAGGAAAATGATAAATCTCGGCTTGCTCAAGTGTGCGCAAACGATAATCAATGCCTGAATCGACATTTAGAATTTCACAGTTTTCATTGATTAATTTAATGGCAGGTAAAAAACGGGCTCGCTGTAGACCATTTTTATATAAATCGTCAGGGATGATGTTTGAAGTCGCGACTAAAGCAACGCCTTCTTTAAATAAGTACTGGAACAAGGTACCCAGTAACATCGCATCAGTGATATCAGAGACAAAAAACTCATCAAAACAGATAATTTTATATTGCTGTGCCATTTTCTTAGCAATACTGATTAAAGGGTCTTGAACCCCTTCCATTTCCCCGAGGTCATGATGCAGTTGATGCATAAAACGATGAAAGTGGGCACGTAATTTTTTATCTGTAGGCAGCGCATCATAAAAGGTGTCCATGAGATAGGTTTTACCGCGCCCTACTCCGCCCCACAAATACAAACCTTGCACTGTCGATGTCGATTTTTTAAAGCCTACCGCGCCAAGAAATTTGTTAAAACCAGTAGGCTGAATATCAGCAGCTATGATTTCTTCATATACACGTTGTAGTGATTTTACTGCTTGCTCTTGAGCCAAGTCGTGAGAAAAACCATCACGGGTTAAATCTTGTTGATAATGCTGCCAAGGGCTTAACTGCGACACGGATTCGACTCTCTTATACTGCTGAAAATTCGATGCAATCATAGCATGCAGCTACAATAGAGGTAACGCTTATAACCACAAAAAATTAACCTTTGTTAATAAACGCTGAACTTATTGAAACTTCATCGACTCCGAGGTTATATATTTAGTGTAAGTTTATTTGATTAATCTCATCTAAGGCGGCCGTTCAAGCGTATTGCCAGAGATATGAGTTAATTTTCAAGGAGCAAGAATTAATGAAACCAAAATTAACATTACTCTCAGCAGCTATTTTATCAGCCTCACTCTCTTTAATGCCGGCTTTATCTCAAGCAGCTATTCCCCATGCTGTTGACGGGCAAGCATTACCAAGCCTTGCACCTATGCTTGAAAGAACCACTCCTGCAGTCGTGTCAGTAGCAGTGAGTGGCACCCAAGTTTCTAAGCAACAAATCCCAGACGTATTTAAGTATTTTTTTGGTCCCAATGCACCGCAAGAGCAAGTGCAAGAGCGTCCATTTCGCGGTTTAGGATCAGGGGTGATTATTGACGCTAAAGAAGGGTATATCGTTACCAATAATCACGTCATTAATGGTGCTGACGAAATCAAGATTGGCTTACATGACGGCCGTGAAATCGAAGCCAAATTGATTGGTTCTGATCCTGAATCTGATATTGCTTTATTACAAATCGAAGCAAAAAACCTGACGGCAATTAAACAAACTAACTCAGATGATATTCGAGTGGGTGACTTTGCTGTGGCTATTGGCAACCCATTTGGCCTTGGACAAACCGTAACTTCAGGAATTGTTAGTGCACTAGGTCGCAGCGGCCTTGGCATTGAAATGCTGGAAAACTTTATTCAAACCGACGCTGCGATTAATAGTGGTAATTCTGGTGGCGCACTCGTTAATTTAAATGGTGAGCTTATAGGTATCAATACTGCAATCGTTGCTCCAAGTGGCGGTAACGTCGGGATTGGTTTTGCTATTCCTGCCAATATGGTCAATAACCTGATTAATCAAATTATTGAGCACGGTGAAGTTAAACGCGGTGTATTAGGAGTAACTGGACGTGATTTAGATAATGAACTCGCAAAGGCATTTGGTTTAGAAACCCAACACGGTGGCTTTATCAGTGAAGTCATGCCAGATAGCGCTGCAGATAAAGCAGGTATCGAAGCTGGCGACATTATTGTAAGCGTTAATGGTAAAAAGATTAAAAACTTCCAAGAGCTCAGAGCAAAAGTTGCCACGATGGGCGCTGGAGCAAAAGTTAAAATAGGCATCATCCGTGACGGTGATGAAGAGACCGCTAACGTAGTATTGGGGGAATCAACCTCTAGTAGCGGCGCAGGTGACGATGCGCTTCATCCAATGCTTGAAGGTGCGAAGCTTAACGATACCCGTAAAGGAATCGAAATTACTGACGTTGCTCAGGGTTCTCCAGCAGCAAGAAATGGACTTGAGAAAGGCGATTTAATCGTCGGTTTAAACCGCAGTAAAGTGAAAAGTCTAAAAACATTAAAAGAAGCACTTAAGAACCCACAGGGCGCTGTGGCGTTAAAGGTGTTGCGTGATAACAAACTGATGTACTTAGTACTGAGATAACACGCTAATAACCCTCTAGTTATCAAACTGTAATTAAGCATCGTGGTGTGTAGCCACGATGCTTAATTTTTTTAATCATGATAATATATTTGATTAACTTTCCTAATGTAGTCGACCCATGAATCTCAAAGACACTATTCTCTATCTAAGTAAGGCTGTGGTATTTGGTTTGGTGATGGCTGCGGCATTCTTATTCGTTAATTCAATCACTAACAACAATAGTTTCAATAATAGCCTCACTACCACTCAACATAACAACGAGTTGTCATTTGCTAGTGCTGTTAGACGAGCAGCACCTGCTGTTGTGAATATTTACAGTCTTAGTTTAGATCAAAATTCTCCACTTAACTCAAGCTCACTTCAAGGCCTTGGCTCTGGGGTTATTATGAGTAAAGAGGGCTACATTTTAACCAACTACCATGTGATCAAAAAAGCTGATGAAATTGTTATCGCTTTGCAAGATGGTAGAAAGTTTACCTCAGAAGTTGTCGGTTCAGATCAAATCACCGATTTAGCCGTACTTAAAATCGAGATTGATGGGGATAATGTCCCTATTGTACCAATAAACCTAAATAACCCAGCCCAAGTAGGTGATGTCGTGTTAGCGATTGGCAACCCATATAATTTAGGCCAAACCATTACCCAAGGCATCATTAGTGCTACAGGCCGTAATGGTTTAAGTTCAGGTTATCTCGACTTTTTACAAACCGATGCTGCTATTAATGCGGGTAACTCAGGCGGCGCCTTAATTGATACAGGTGGAGAGCTTATTGGTATTAATACCGCAGCTTTCCAAATTGGTGCTGAAGGTGGTGGTCACGGAATTAACTTTGCCATTCCAATCAAACTTGCCCATAGCATTATGGGTAAATTAATTACTAATGGCCGCGTTATCCGCGGTGCCCTAGGTATTTCGGGTGAGCCGCTCAGCCCTGTTATGGCGCAGATCTTAAACCTGCCCGATCTTAAAGGTGTGTTAGTCACAGGAGTTGATCCTAATGGTCCAGCTTCTAAAGCGACACTGCGCCCTCGAGATGTAATTATTCAATATGCTGAAGAAAGCGTACCTGGCGTTGAAATGTTGATGGATAGAATCGCTGAAACGACTCCTGGTAACAAAGTAAATATCACTATTATTCGTGAAGGTAAACCCATTGAACTTCCGGTAGTTATCGGCGAAAAGCTACCAGAAAATATCTAAATAGAGGCGACTTCACTCAAGAATGAAGTCGCTGTAAACTACCTTAAGCAAGAGCCTAAACCTATTATCACTCTATTAGCGACAAGCTGAATGAATCAAATCGTACTTACCCAACCTTATCTCCTAAAGCTAAACCTTCACTTCTAAGCTAATAAACTAAAACCTCGACCACATGATGTAACCATCAATAGTGGTTCTATGATGGCAACAAGAGTCTTAGCACAAACTGTTTACTCATAGCTCAAGTGAATACCTTTAATAAAATGAACTGCATAGCAGATAGAAGTAATAGCTATATCTAAAACAAAAAAAGCCCTACAGGGTAGGGCTTTACGGGGAGTTGGAGTCATGTTCTATAGTAAAGTTAATGCGATATGAACTAACTAGTTTTTATGCATTTTGCCACCATAGTTATTTTGTAAACTGTCTAACTTAGAACCTTGTGTATGACACTCTCCACATGCAAAACCATCTTGAAGATAAGGGTACATAAAGGTGTCTTTAGCTTCAGCATCTTGGAATTGGCCTTTCTCGTTATACAAGTCGATAGCGAAAGTATGAATCCGAATGTCGCCTACTTTGTTTCCTTGATCATTTGTAAATGACACCGCATTTTTCACTACATCAGGCATATGACAGTCGATACACTCTTTAGCAAAGTAACCATCAGGGCCATGTCCGGCATTCATTTCTACTTTATCAGCATGACAAGTAGCACAGTCCATTTTTATCGCCCCCATGTGCTCAGGTTCATCTTGATAAACAGCTGATTTATGGCTGTCATGACAGGTACTACAAGTCATACCTGCATTATATTTAGCACTCATAATGTCACCATTATCTGGATCTATTCCCATAAACTCATCATGGCCTTGGTGATGACGTGGTAAGCCACTTCTTACAGCAACTCTAGCACCAAACTCTGGGCCTTCAGGAAATGCTTTATTAAATCCACTAGTGTAATCATTACCTGCATTTCGGTCGCCATCACGGGTATGACACTCAGCACAGTGCATGGCTTCACCATAACCCATAGTGTCAGACTTTAATGAAGCGGTTGTTCGCGGTGTCGCTTTACGAACGATATCACTTGGGTTACCAGTATTTGAATGAGTTAAACCTGCACCATGACAAGCTTCACATTGAACCCCGGCCTCAAAGAATGTGCCATGTACTCCTGGTAAATCATCCTGCTTTTGCGCATATAAACCTTCTGAATATGGTTTCCAACCTGTGTTATGACAATTACCACAGGTATAGGGTTTATCAACTGAGCCACCGTTATAGTTGACCATGACTTGATCATCTAACCCTAAGTCCTCCGCATGAATATTAAATTGTGCTTCACTACCAGTTAGAATATAGCCATCTTTGTCTAACCAACGATACTTCCAAGCAAAACCACCTGAGGTGTATGTGACATCGGCATAGGATTCAGGTTTACCTAACGTATTATCAGTTGACTCAGAAGAAGCGAGCAGTTTATCAATGGCACCATCAACACTAGAGTATGGGAAGGCAGGCGTTTCATCATTAGCAATTTTACTTATCTTAAAGTTATGGCCATGAAGTTGATGACTAGAAATATCATTAAATGGACTGCCTTCACCATGACAATCTAAACAACGTTGAGTACCTACATACATCGCCTCGTTAGCAGTAACGATGATTTCGGCAGTGGCTTCATCAATGCCATCTGTCACGGTATAGGTAATAGTAATCTCACCCGCTTGAAACTCAGGATTAATTTGAATCAAGTTGTCATCGAGTAAGCTGAGTTCTCCTTTATCCGCGATCGCAGATACCAAACTAAGTACATCCCCTTCATCTGCATCAGAGGCATGTAGCATAGGATTAATGATCAACGTACGGTTAGCATCTGTAATTCGCAGTGCATTTTCTGCTACTGGCGGAGTATTATTGGGTGGTGTGACAGGTTTATCATCTGAATCGTCACTACCACAAGCACATAGCATGGTAACCATGCTTGCTAGCAACAGTGTTTTACTTGGAATATGTGTATTCATTATTCATCCTCTAAATGGTATCTCGATTGCGTCGCATAGAGCTGCAATTGATATGTCTCTTTGGACATACGCGAAGTATTCGCTTAATACTCATAAAGGGATAGATAACTGAATTTCACAGGCACATCATTCTTGTGAACTTTTATTATCAAAAATAAATTAACACTATGAATTTATTAACTTATAAACAGTTAAGATAAGTTGTGATTTTGTAGAACAAACTGACCTGTATTTGTCAAAATGTAGACCTTGTTCTCATTTTGTGTAACCAAACCCGCCTTTTTTAGCTGCCGTAAATGAAAATTAAATTTAGTATGATCTTCAACTCCGACCAAACGACACAAATCCATAAACTTAAGTTTTTTATGGCTCCCAAGCTGCTTTAATGTATCTCTTCTTAGGCTGTTTGCTAGTGCTGAATACACACTGTCTGGATCAATATCACTGGTGCTTTTAAGCAATTGCTTTTCTTGAATACTTCGCTTGATAGTGACGACCAATTCCACACTATTAAACGGTTTGGTTATAACGCTATCGGCACCTTTTTTCATCGCATCAACTGCAGTATCGACAGTGGCATACGCTGTCACGATAACAACAGCCATAAAAGCATTTAACTGACGTAAATTAGATATCGCCTCAACACCCGTCATGCCTGACATCACTAAGTCCAGTAGCGCAATATCATAGCTTTGCTGCTCACAGGCAATAATGGCAGCTTCAGCGCTGTCGACATCTGTGACTTGATAACCTTCAAGCTCAAGAATATCCACCATATTTCTACGAAGTTCATGATCGTCTTCAGCAATCAGTATTCTAATCATTGGTGTTACTCCTTGAAGGAAACTCTATTAGCACTCTTGTGCCGACGTCTTTAGCACTCATAAACTTCATCCAGCCATGGTGGTTACTCACAATTTGCTCACAAATGGCCAAGCCAAGTCCGGTTCCTTTACCTATGGGCTTTGTTGAATAAAAGAGTTCAGTCGCTCTTTTCAACGTAGATTCATCCATTCCTTCTCCATAGTCCCTGACTTCTATAACGACTCCAGACTCGTCAGCCACGACCCTAATATCGATGCTTCCAGAATGCCCGCTCGCGTCCATCGCGTTATTCAGCAAGTTTATAAGTAACTCTTCTAATTTTACTTTCTGGCCAATAACCACTGCTTTTGAATCACAATGAACCGACAACGAGTAACCTGACAGTTTGTGGCTCAATAACTGTTTCGCACCTGTAATCACATCACAAATAAAAACCTTACGAGTATCAGTTAAATCTGAACGAGCATAAGTCAGTAGCTCTTTACTAATGATTGATGCTCTATCAATACCTAGTCGAGCCCGTTGGATGTAATCAGATAAATCTGATTGTGGCTGAGGCATTTTTCTTTCAAGTAAATCTAGCGCCAACATTGATGAAGCTAATGGGTTATTAATTTCATGCGCTACCCCCATTGCTAAATGACCGATAGCTTTATATTTATCAGCTTCTATAGCGCGTTTTAATTTCGCCTCTGTGGCAGCTTCTTTTTCAATATCAAAAATTTTAAGTGCTTTATACAAAGTCACTAACACAAGGCCTGCTGCTATTGTTCTAAATATGGGTACACTTGAATGAAAACTTGTAGGAATAAGTCCTGCAAGAACACCGTAAAGAAATAAGCCAAAGCCAGTAGCAATAAAATATTGCCCATATTCGTGGTTGTCTTGACGTAATTGATAGCCGTAAATTGCAATACCAATACCTGCGAGAGTGGCGCTTCCAAAGCCTAGCAGTACTCTTGTATAACTGGCGACTTCTGAAAAGGTATCTGCAAGTATTGATGTTCCTTGGTAAAAGAACAGCATGACCAGTGTGTATGTAATGACTATTAACCCAATAAGTAGCTGACCGAACTTTGAATAAGGTTTAGGAATAATTCGAAATAACAACCAAGCAAAGATCATTAAACCAGCAAAAGACAGGGATAATTTTATCAGCCTCAACCATTGCACAATATATTGGTATTGAGCGGGTAAATCATCCTGAAACAAAATGACATAAAGTTCAGACCACTCATGGAAGGCATGAGAAAAACCAAACAAGGCTAAAGCCCAAAGTGTTGAAGAAATTGACAACTGGCTATATTTAAAATGACGAAATACCACTACGCAGCCAATCGCAAAAAATACGAGACCGTAAAAGAGGTAAATATTAAAAGTGATAAATGTTGCCATGACAGCACAGTAGCAGTTATACCAAACAGAATAAGTGATCAGGCTGGCAATAGAATGAGCCTAAGACATAATTTATTGTGAACTTTTGAGCAACTTCAAACATAAAAAAGCCGTGCTAAAAAGCACGGCTTTATAAATTGGTCATTAAGCCTCAGTTTAACTCACACGAACAACTTTGCCGCCTAAGCCTGCAAACTTATCTTCGATATGTTCGTAGCCGCGGTCTAAATGATAAATACGATCTACAGTTGTGATCCCATCAGCCATTAAACCTGCGATAACTAGACTCGCAGAAGCGCGTAAATCAGTCGCCATCACTTGGGCACCATTCATGCGTTCAATACCTTTGATGATGCAGGTATTACCTTCAAGTTCCATATCAGCGCCCATGCGGCTTAGCTCAGGTACATGCATAAAACGATTTTCGAAAATCGTTTCGGTCACATGACTTGTACCTTCTGCTAGCACATTTAACACGCAAAACTGAGCTTGCATATCAGTTGGGAATGCTGGATACGGCGCTGTTTTAATATTGACAGCTTTTGGACGTTTACCCTGCATATCAAGCTCAATCCAATCTTTACCTGTGGTGATTTTCGCCCCTGCATCTTCAAGCTTAGCTAGGACAGCTTCAAGTGAAGAAGGGTCTGCATCAACACAACGAATACTTCCACGAGTAACTGCTGCAGCAACTAAAAAAGAGCCTGTTTCGATGCGGTCAGGCATCACTCTGTGCTCACAACCCGATAAACGCTCAACACCTTCGATGTGCAAGGTTGCTGTGCCAACACCAGAAATTTTCGCGCCCATGGCAATTAAGCAATGCGCGAGATCATTAATTTCAGGCTCACGCGCTGCATTTTCAATAATGGTGACGCCATCAGCAAGAGTTGCAGCCATCAGTAAGTTTTCAGTCGCACCGACGCTGACCATATCCATAAAGATATGAGCGCCTTTAAGACGGCCATCAACTCGAGCTTTGATGTAACCTTCTTTCACTTCAATCTTAGCGCCCATTTGCTCTAAGCCTTGTAAGTGAAGGTTCACTGGACGTGCGCCAATAGCACAACCGCCAGGTAATGATACATCTGCAGTGCCAAATCTAGCTAATAACGGGCCTAAGATTAAAATAGAGGCACGCATGGTTTTAACTAAATCATAAGGAGCACAAAACTCATTTAAGTTTTGAGTCGAAATGCAATATTTGCTATCGCCTAACTCGGTGACTTCTGCGCCCAAACAACGTAATAACTTACACGTTGTGTTGACGTCACGAAGGCTCGGTACGTTAGATACGACAAAGTCAGTCTCAGCGAGCACACCAGCAAATAAAATTGGCAATGCAGCATTTTTCGCACCAGAAATGGTGACATCTCCAGCAAGGGGCTGACTGGCTTGAATTGTTAATTTATCCACACTTACTCTCTGAATTACATATTAAATAGTTTTTCACGCTTCCACTGAGTCGGCGTAAAAGTTTTGATCGTCAGCGCGTGCAACTCACCACTAGCAATGTGCTCATTCAATGGTGCGTAAATCGTTTGTTGTTGCTTTACTTTGCTCATGCCGTCAAAACATTCGCCTACGGCAACGACCTTATAATGACTGCCATCTGAAGTGACGTGTACTTCGTCAATGGTTAATGCGTCTGATAAAATTTGCTCGATTACTTTGCAATCCATGGAATTTGCTACCTTAAATTCAATGCTAGTTTTCTAGAAAAAAGGATTCTAAATCATATAACTCAATGAGTCTTTTTAGATGTTGACTCGGATTTGCCAATGTCCTTGGCTGAGTGGTGCTTTTACTGCAATTACCTAAGCATATTAGCTCAAGTAAAAATGCGACGCCTGCGCTGTCGGCATACTCTAAAGCAGACAAGTCTAACACTTGGGTGCTATCAGTAAACAACTGTTGTCGTTTTGGCCATAAATCGATGACCTCTGTTTGCCTTAATTGCCCTTTAATTTCACAAGTGTCACCTTGTTGTAAAAACTCAATCACGCAGCATTTTCCTTATCCTGTTTGTAATTGATTTCTTGCTGGGTTCGCTCAATCAACAAATCAATCACTGAATCCACTCCTTGTTGGCGAATCAAGTTCGAGATTTCTGATTGCTTTGACGCTAACAAACTAACTCCTTCAGCCACTAAATCGAAAGCTTTCCAACTGTCATCTTTAAGGCGTCTTGCTTTAAACATCACTTTAATTGGTGGGCGACCTTCTTCGATAATTTGCACATTTACATCTACAAATTTTTCATCAGTGAAATCACTGGGCGGCGAAAATTGGACTTTTTGATTGGTATATTCGGTAAAGGCTTGGGCATATGTTGCAACGAGGTATCCTTCGAAAGCTTCAACAAAACGTTTTCGCTGCTCTGGGGTAGTATCACGTAAATACTGCCCCATCACCTTATATGCTGCATATTTATAATCGACATAAGGCATTAGCTCTTCGCGAACAATGACTTTTAAATAACCTAAATCGGCATCAATCAAGGCTTTATCCGCGGTAAAACGATCGAAGGTTTTATTAGAGACTTGCTGAACAAGTTTAAAAGGATCATGAGTATCAATCTCTTCAGCCGCAACTGCAACCAAAGCAAATAGACTTGCAGAGATAAAAATAACACTTCGTATAAACGGTTTTAATAATTGGCTCATTTGACTCTCCTACTAATCCTTTGAAGAAACGCTATAAAGTAACTGCCCAATCAAATCTTCTAAAATAAGAGCTGAACGTGTGTCATGCACCCTGTCACCGTCACTGAGCATTTCAATGTCATCATCCATAAAACCAGGCGTCAGCCCTAAAAATTGCTCACCCAATAAACCTGAAGTCAAAATCGATAAACTGCTGGTTTCAGGAAATTGATCATATCGCTTATTCATCGTCAACGTGACCACAGGTACTAACTTTTTGGTGTCTAAGGTAATATCTGTAACTCGACCAACAACAACGCCTCCCACCTTAACAGGCGAGCGAACTTTTAATCCGCCGATATTGTTAAACTCAGCTCTTAAAGTATAGGTCGCTTGATTGGGTTTGAGCTCAACATTGGCAACGTTAAACACCAGCACACAAAAAGCTACCAAACCCGATAGCAAAAACAACCCAACTAATAATTCTACTTTCCTTGTCAACATACGCTTCAACCACTTAATTAATGAATGCGAAAAAACCTTACTGACCAAACATAATTGCTGTCAGCAAAAAGTCGAGTGCGAGTACAGCTAAGCTTGCTTGAACAACTGTCGAAGTTGTCGCTTTACTAATCCCTTCTGGGTTTGGGGCAACTTCATAACCTCGATATAAGGCAATCCAAGTCACAACCACACCAAATAGGACACTTTTGATTAAACAATTCACAATATCTTGGCGCCACTCAATAGACGCTTGTAGGATTGACCAAAAAGACCCGCTATCGATGCCTTTCCATTCAACGCCCACTAGATGCCCACCCAATATTCCTACCAGACAAAACATCATGGTAAGTAAAGGAACACTTATCACTCCTGCCCAAAAGCGCGGAGCAATCACTTGTCTTAAAGGATCAACTGCCATCATTTCTAAGCTAGACAATTGCTCGGTTGATTTCATCAAACCTATTTCTGCAGTCAGCGCAGAACCTGCCCGCCCTGCAAACAACAATGCAGTGACCACTGGGCCTAATTCCCGCAACAAGCTTAGCGCGACCATAGGCCCTAAGCTTTCAACTGTGCCGAAATCTGCTAATACTGTATAACCTTGAAGCGCCAATACCATGCCGATAAAAAGACCCGACACAATAATAATCACCATCGAACGGACACCAAGCACATACATTTGCTTAGTCAGTAACGGCAAGCCTTTGGCGATATTAGGCACATTCATAATCGCGCCCCAAAGCATCAAACCCGCACGACCTAATCCAGCTATAACATCTAGTGCATAACGACCAATATTGGCAATATTATTAACGATTCCCACTTAGCATCTCCTGTTGATAGTCTTCAGCTGGGAAATGAAATGGAACTGGGCCATCTGGTCGACCATTTATAAACTGTTCAATTTGTGGGTTATTTGATCCACGTAACTCATCTGGCGTTCCTGAGGCAATCACTTTCTTTTCAGCGATGACATAAACGTAATCGGCAATGCTGAGTACCGCATCTACGTCATGGGAAACCACTACAGAGGTTAATTTTAAGGTACTAGAAAGCTCGCTGATGAGTTTAACCAACATGCCCATTGAAATCGGGTCTTGACCGGCAAAGGGTTCATCATAAAGAATCATTTCTGGCTCAAGGGCTATAGCACGGGCTAATGCAGCTCGCCTTTGCATGCCACCAGATAATTCATTGGGGTTCATGTGAGCAGCGCCTCGCAAACCAACCGCTTGCAGCTTCATCATCACCACTTTACGAATAATGCTTTCAGATAAACCTGAGTGTTCTCGCAGCGTAAATGCAACGTTATCAAACACATCCATATCAGTGAATAAAGCGCCGCTTTGAAATAACATGCTCATGCGTTTACGCAGCTCAAATAATTGCTGACGTTTGAGTTGGTGAATATTTTCACCACTAAATAACACTTCACCACTGTCCGGTGTTAATTGGCCGCCAATCAACTTAAGCAGAGTCGTTTTACCGATACCACTAGGGCCCATAATTGCGGTCACTTTCCCTTTGGGAATGCTCAAGCAAATATCATCAAAAATGACACGTGAACCACGACTGAATTTCATATGACGAATTTCAACCAAAGGTGGAGATATGTTTAATAAACTAGGATCTGACATAGAGGAAATAATAGCCTTCCTGGCCCGTTAGATGTAGATCTGAATTGTACGAAATTGTGTAAGAACCTACAACAAATCAATCACCATGAGTTACAATCCACAACAATTATCGCATCAGCTCATATTTTTGTTAAAATTCTACTTAAATATCGCTATCAACACATTTTTTGGAAAAACATGTTTTTTAATATCTTGATGCTAATCGCTGGTTTAGGCGTTTTAGTTTGGAGCGCTGACCGCTTCGTATATGGCGCTGCCGCGTTTGCTCGAAACCTTGGTTTGCCGCCAATGCTAATTGGTTTAACAATTGTGGCAATGGGAAGCTCTGCTCCCGAAATGTTTGTTGCTGCAACAGCATCAATGGAAGGCATGAGCAATACCGCAGTTGGTAATGTCCTTGGCTCTAACGTTGCTAACATCACTCTTATTCTTGGTATTACTGCATTACTTGGCGCCATATCTGTTAGTTCGCAGACCCTAAAACGCGAAATACCATTAATGTTGGCAGCAACCGTTTTAGCTGGCTATCTCATCCATGACGGCATGTTAACGCGATTAGAAGGCGGGATATTATTGGTCGCCTTTTTCGCCTTAATGGGCTATTTCATTTGGCAAGCCATGAGAAATAAACAAATTGATCCATTATCTGACGAATCTGATGCAGAGATCCCTAAAAATGTACCCACATTACATGCTATTATCTGGATAATTGTAGGCATGATACTGTTACCGCTTTCAGCTGACTGGATGGTGACTGGCGCTGTCGGCATTGCCAAAACATTTGGATTGTCGGATTTAGTCATTGGTTTAACCATTATTGCTGTCGGCACTAGCTTGCCTGAACTTGCAGCATGTATAGCTGGGGTACTTAAAAAAGAAGATGATTTAGCAATAGGTAATATTGTTGGGTCAAACTTATTTAATATTTTAGCAGTATTGGCAATACCAGGACTTATCGCACCTGGTGAAATTGATGCTCATGCCAGCAGCCGAGATTTTTATATGGTGCTGGGTACCAGTACCGCATTAGCTGTTCTAGTTTTATCCAGTGGCGCCAAAAAGCAGCTTACTCGCTGGCATGGCGCCATTTTATTAGTCGTCTTTATTGCGTACCAGATTGTCTTATTTCAATCTCAATAACGGGGCATAAAGATTTTTATCTCACCAATGCTAATGTTCGATTAGCATTGGAACAGAGCGAGAGACCTATGATAGATCAGAAACAATTGCGTCAATGGGGCCGTCAGGTCATCGATATCGAGAAAACGGCTTTAGATAATCTATATCAGTACGTTGATTCCGATGCTTTTGGACAAGCTTGTGAACTAATTTTGCAGTGCAAAGGCAAAGTTATTGTTATGGGTATGGGCAAATCTGGCCATATCGGCAATAAGATTTCAGCGACTCTTGCCAGTACTGGCACTCCTGCGTTTTTTGTTCACCCAGGTGAAGCAAGCCATGGTGATTTAGGCGCTCTCGCTAAAAACGATATTATTCTCGCCATCTCAAACTCTGGCGAATCAAGTGAGATCCTCACTTTACTGCCTGTTATTCAACGTATGGGCGTACCGGTTATTGCAATAACCGGTAAACCAGATTCGAATATGGCGCGTTTATCAAAACTGCACCTTTGTATTGAAGTACCGGAAGAGGCTTGTCCACTTGGGCTTGCACCTACATCAAGCACTACTGCAACATTAGTTATGGGCGATGCGTTAGCGGTCGCATTACTGCAAGCTAAAGGGTTTACCCGTGACGACTTTGCTTTATCGCACCCAGGTGGTTCTTTAGGGCGAAAACTGCTGTTGAAAGTGTCAGATGTCATGCATCAAGGTAATGATGTTCCTCAAGTTAACAGTCATGTGTGTATCACTGAATCTTTATACGAAATTTCAAATAAAGGTTTAGGCATGACAGCTGTCACCGATGATGACGGTAAACTTGTGGGTATTTTTACTGACGGAGATTTACGCCGAGTGATTGATGCAGAAAAGAATTTACGTACAACCGCCATTGCCGACGTTATGACGCCAAACTGCATTACAATTAGTGCAGATATTTTAGCAGCGCAAGCCCTACAGGTAATGGATGAAAAAAGCATAAACGGCTTAATCGTTGTTGACAGCAATCAGCACCCTGTCGGCGCACTTAACATGCTAGACATGGTCAAAGCAGGAGTCATTTAATATGTCAGATACACAAGTTCATCAAGGTTTATATGGCCCTGTTAGTGATGACATTTGGCAACGCGCTAAAAAAATCAAACTACTCATCTGCGATGTTGATGGTGTATTTTCCGACGGCCGAATTTATTTAAGTAATGCCGGTGAAGAACTCAAAGCTTTTCATACTCGCGATGGTTATGGCGTTCGTTCAATTTTAACCAGTGGCATTAATGTTGCCGTTATTACGGGGCGTAAATCGGCCATTGTTGAAAATCGCATGACTGCTTTAGGTGTCAGCCACATTTATCAAGGTGTCGACGATAAACTCACTCCGTTTAAAGACTTACTGAGTATTTATAATGTTAAACCTGACGAGGTCGCCTATATCGGTGACGACATGGTCGACTTACCTGTCATGAAAGAAGTCGGATTAGCGGTATGTGTGGCTGATGGACACCCATATGTAAAACGTCATTGCCAAATGATTACTAGTATCAATGGTGGTAACGGAGCACTACGAGAGTTAACCGATTTACTGTTAGTGAGCCAAGATAAATTCGAAACTGCCCATGGAATGAGTATATGAGCCGCACCACACTGGCCATACTAGCCTTTTTTGGCGCTGCACTAATTTTATATTGGCAAGTCCAAGTAAAACGCAGTGCCATGGAAGCCACTAAGCTGCCAGATCCTGCTCGTCCAGAATTTATCGCTAACGATTTACGCAGTACTGAATTTAACGAGCAAGGCTTAGTCCAAAGTCGCGTTTCAGCTAAACACATGGAACATTTTCAGCAGACAAATGAAACCTTGTTCACTGAACCTGTTTATCTTGTATATCCAGAAAATGGTGAAGCTGAGTGGCAATTAACTGCTGATTTAGGCAAGCTTAATAAAGAGACTGGCAAAGTAGTCCTACAAAATAATGTTATTATTGATGCAATAAACATCAATGAACCAGTACAATCGCTGACAACGAGTATGTTGGCGTTGGATTTGAACACCATGATCATGACGTCTGATCGACAAATTTATGTCTCAGGCCAAGACTTTAATATACAAGGCTTAGGCCTTTACGCTGATTTAAATGCCGAAGAATTAGAGCTTTTAAGTCAAGTAGAAGGAACGTATGAAGCAAAGTAAAAACCTTACTGTCTCAATGCATAATTTTGTAAAGATGAGTCTAGTTGGAATAAGCCTAATTGGGGCCACTAGCGTAAGCGCTAAAGAAGGTGACTTACAGCAAGAACTAAAAGTCGCTGCAGTGAGCCAGAAAGCCGACATTAAAAATAACCAAGTTATTTTCTTTGGTCCTGTCACAGTCACCCAAGGTACAATAAACATTAATGCCGATGAATTACGGGCATTTAGTGCTGAAACCGGTGGCAAAAAAACCATGATCGCCACAGGTAATCCAGCAACCTTTTCCCAAGAATTAGATGACGGTCGTATTGGTACTGCAAGTGCGAATGAAATCAAATATGAACTCGCTACTAGTATTTTGACCCTAAAAGGCAACGCTAAACTTGATCAAGCTGGCAGCCAAGTTACTGGTAACTTGATTAGCTATAATATTGATAAGCAACAATTGATTGCTGAAAGTACTGGTGATGGTAAAGATCGCGTTATTACGATTTTCCAACCAGAAAACTATCCAGATTTAAATGACTCAACAGATAATTCAGAGCAGCCTGAATTAGAATCACCAAAAGCAGAAGAGTCAGAAAAGCTCATTGAGAATCAAGCTACATCTATCAGTGAAGAGAAAACAGAAGCCAATAATGCTGAAATAACTTCTACAGACATAACAACTACTGAAGAAACTGATACTCACAAGAATAGTTCTGAATCGGCAATGCCCGTCATCGAAGTACCTGAAGCAAATATAGAGACTTCAATTGAAGGCCAACAAGTTAAAGATAAGCCAAATACAGATTCATTACCTGAAGCACCAGCGCTAGAGCAAACTCAATAATGACACAAATAACGTTAACAGCTGAAAACTTGGCGAAAAGTTATAAAAGCCGCCAAGTAGTTAAAAATGTCAGCCTGACAGTTAAAACTGGGCAAATTGTGGGGCTATTAGGGCCAAATGGCGCAGGTAAAACCACCACCTTTTATATGGTGGTTGGTTTAGTTAAAAGCGATAAAGGCCGGATATTAATTGATTCTGACGATCTCACTGCAGATCCAATGCATCTCCGCGCTCGCAAAGGCATTGGTTATTTACCACAAGAAGCCAGTATTTTTCGAAAGCTGACCGTACACGATAACATTATGGCTGTGTTACAAACCCGCAAGAGTTTAACCACAGAGCAGCGCATTGAAGAATTAGAACACTTATTAGAAGAGTTCAATATCACTCATATTCGCGATAGCCAAGGCATGGCATTATCGGGTGGTGAACGTCGCCGGGTAGAAATCGCACGCGCATTGGCAGCCAATCCTAAGTTCATTTTATTGGATGAGCCTTTCGCAGGTGTTGATCCTATCTCTGTGATAGATATCAAGAAAATTATTCAACAATTAAAAAGTCGTGGTTTAGGTGTGTTAATTACAGACCATAATGTTCGTGAAACACTTGATGTGTGTGAGCGCGCGTATATTGTCAGCCACGGTGATTTAATTGCAGAAGGCACGCCTGCTGAAATCTTAGACAATCAGCAAGTCAGGTCAGTATACTTAGGTGAGCAATTCAAGCTATAGTTAGCATTCTTTAGTGCACAATATGGCATTTCGCGACCAGTATCAGTCCCACTTTTTAGTGCTATGTTCTAGACTCAACTTATCGTTGAACTAAATGCTAAACCAAAGCATTGTTTAACGTCAGTCTAGAAAACGATAAAAAGGTGCTAGACCCACACAATTGTTAGTCGCGATGATGAAATTCAATTAGGGATAAGCGGTAAATGAAAGCCTCACTCCAACTCAAAATGGGTCAACACCTGACGATGACCCCTCAGTTGCAACAAGCCATACGCTTATTGCAACTTTCCTCATTGGAGCTACAGCAAGAAATTCAACAAGCACTTGACTCAAACCCTCTCCTTGAGCTCGAAGATGAGTTTGCTAAAGCCAAAGAACCCGTAAAAGAAAACGCCCAGCAAACCGACACTGATTTTAGCGATAATAGCCAAGTTACCGTTGAAAAAGACACCTCTACCGTTGATACCACGGAATCATTAACCAAAGAGTCGATGCCAGAAGATCTCCCGATGGATACTACATGGGATGAAGTCTATACCGCATCGCCTAGTTCAGGCTCTGGGGCCGTCGCTCGTGATGACGATATGCCTTTTCAAGGTGAAACCACCGAAGGCTTATATGAACACCTTGAGTGGCAAAAAAACCTGACTCCTTTTTCTGAAAACGATCTTGTTATTGCCACAGCTATTATCGACGCCGTTGATGAACGCGGTTACTTAACCCAATCAACTGAGGACATATTGCAGGCCTTAGGTCTTGAAGATATAGAACTCGACGAAGTTGAAGCTGTACTTAAACGCGTGCAACATTTTGACCCTGTAGGAGTGGCAGCGAGAGACTTAAGTGAATGTCTCATGATTCAACTTGGTCAATATCCAGATGAAATCCCCTGCATCGACAATGTAAAATTGCTCATTAGTGAACACCTTGATTTAATTGCTGGCCGCGACTTTCGCTTATTAATGCGTAAAACCAAGCTTAAAGAAGATGATTTACGCGAAGCGATTCAATTTATTCAAACCTTGAATCCGCGTCCAGGTTTACAAATAACGCCGATTAAAGACGAATATGTCATACCTGATGTGACTGTATTTAAGAAAAGTGGCCGCTGGGTCGTAGAGCTCAATCCAGATAACATGCCCAAAATTGGTGTGAATCAGCAATACGCAGCCATGGCAAAAGGGTCTGCAAGTCAGTCTGATAGCCAATTTATTCGTGGTCACTTACAAGAAGCAAAATGGTTTATCAAGAGTATTGAGAGTCGCAATGAAACCCTGTTAAAAGTGGCCAATTGTATTGTGCAATTTCAGCAAGGATTTTTTGAGTTTGGTGAAGAAGCCATGAAACCGATGGTGCTTAATGATATTGCTGAAGCAGTTGAAATGCATGAGTCGACGATTTCTCGTGTGACGACTCAAAAATATATGCACACCCCTCGCGGACTTTTTGAACTAAAATATTTCTTCTCTAGCCACGTTAGTACTGATGATGGCGGAGAATGTTCTTCTACTGCAATTCGTGCCTTTATTAAGAAGCTTGTTGCAGCGGAAAACCAGAAAAAGCCACTTAGCGATAGTAAAATGGCGACGCTATTGGCTGAACAAGGGATTAATGTTGCTCGGCGTACGATCGCCAAATATCGTGAAGCAATGCTCATCCCTCCCTCAAACCAACGCAAAAGCTTATAAGCCTTTGTAATGGAGGATGATCTATGCAAATTAATCTGACTGGGCACCATGTAGAAATCACGCAATCTTTACGTGAGTATGTACAAACTAAGTTTTCAAAGCTTGAACGACACTTCGAACAGATCAATAATGTTCACGTTGTGCTCAATGTTCAGAAGCTGCAACAAATTGCTGAAGCAAAATTACACCTCAAAGGAGGTGAAGTTTTTGCCGTATCTCAAAACGCAGATATGTATGTCGCAATTGACGCCCTGATAGACAAATTAGACCGTCAGGTAATTAAACATAAAGAGAAGTTAATTAAACACTAACAATGGAACTTCGCACCATTCTGCAACCGGCGTGCACCACCTGCGCCACGCCGGGCAGTAAGAAAAAAGTACTGGAACTCATCAGCGATTTAATGGCTGCCCAGTACCCAACCCTATCATCACAGGCTATTTTTGAAAGTTTAATAGCACGTGAAAAAATGGGTAGTACAGGTATTGGAAATGGCATAGCTATTCCCCATGGTCGATTAAATGATATCGAACACCCGATAGCCATTTTGATCAAGTGTGAAGAAGGCATTGAGTTTGATGCTATCGACAAGAAACCCGTGGATATATTATTTGCACTGCTAGTTCCTTCAGATCAATGCCAACAGCATTTAAGTACGCTGTCTACCATGGCTGAAAAACTGAGTGATAAATTAATCCTTAAGCGACTTCGAAAGAGTCATGACGCTACAGAACTATATCAGGTTATAACTGCATGAAACTTGTCATCGTATCAGGACGATCAGGCTCAGGTAAATCAGTTGCACTTAGGGTATTAGAAGATTTAGGTTATTACTGTGTTGATAACCTGCCTCTACCACTTATTGGCAGTTTGCTTGAGCAGCTCAAGGGAAATAACGAACTTGTCGCCATCAGTGTCGATGTTCGAAATATTGAAGAGCAAGGCAAGGTTCTAGAAGAGCAAATAGCCTTATTATCTGATGATACGACTATCATTAGTTTATTTCTAAACTCAAATGATCAGGTTCTACTTAAACGCTACAGTGAAACCCGTCGATTACATCCTCTATCTAAAAACCAAATTTCGCTACAAGAAGCTATTCAGCTAGAAGGTCGTTTACTCGAACCGATTGCTAAAATGGTCGATCACTACATTGATACCTCTCAATTGACCATTTATGATCTCAGCGATCAAGTCAGACAAATATTAATGGGCAGTATCGATAAAGAGTTAGTGATTCATTTTGAGTCATTTGGCTTCAAGCATGGTATGCCAGCTGAAGCAGACTTTATGTTTGATGTGCGCTTCTTACCCAATCCGCATTGGGAAACAGAGCTAAGACCGCTAACTGGCTTAGACCAGCCAGTACAAGAATTTTTAGGCAGACAACCTTTAGTCAATAAATTCATTTGGCAAATTGAAAACCTATTTGAAACGTGGATGCCGCACCTTGAACGCAATAATCGCAGCTACTTAACCATAGCCATCGGTTGCACAGGCGGTCAACACCGCTCGGTCTACATTGCCGACCAACTAACAAAGCGCTTTAGTAATAGTAAGCACCAAGTCAGCGCCCGTCACAGAGAGCTCGACTTGTGACAACCACAATGAGTATTTCAAAAGAAATTACAATCAGTAACAAACTCGGGCTCCATGCTAGAGCAGCCACCAAGCTGGCTATTTTAGCCACCGAGTTTGAAGCGAGCATCACGCTTATCCAAGGCGAAAAACAAGCCAGCGCAGCCAGTGTGTTAGGGCTATTAATGCTAGAAAGTGGCATTGGTAAGATCATAACCGTTGAGGCAACAGGTATTGATGCGCAGCAAGCCTTAGATGCGGTGTGCAAATTGATTAATGATAAGTTTGACGAAGAAAGCTAAGTTTTCTCACTCTAAACCCCATAGTTCAACCTAACTACTAAGCTCTTCTTTCACACTCAGATTTTTAACCAACTTTATGATAAGCGAGTACCTTTGGCTTGGTTACTAGGTTAATAGTGCCAACTCCCCTCTGAACCTTTCGCTTAAATAGGTTCTGTTATCAATAAAGCAACATAAAAAACTAACAAATAACTCCAGCAATACGACGACTTTAGCAGTTAATTCTCTTTATATTTGTTTTGTTCGCTATACTCATTAAAGTCTAACAAAAATCAATAAAGCGCTTAATTTTTATGCAGTAACTTAGCTAGAAATAGAAACTGCTTCTCCCTTTCCACCCTGTTAAGTTAATATTGGCAATCGAAATTTTGAGGAGTGGCGAATGGGTATCGAAGTAATCGACAGCGAGCTTACTGAACAGCGCCTAAATCAGCTGACTCAAGCTTTGGGCAGCGGCATGTTTGTCCACGTTAGAAATATGCTCCATGATATGGCAGCGTCCGATGTCGCCCTCATTCTTGAATCTTCACCCCCCAAAACTCGCCAAGTCCTGTGGCAACTCATTGACCAAGAGCAAGCGGGTGAGATCCTTGAAGAATTAGGTGAAGAACTTAAAGATTCCTTGATCAGTGGTATGTCACCTGAAAAAGTGGCTCAAGCAACTTCGGGCATGGATACCGATGATCTAGCCTACATTTTAAGAAGTCTCCCTGACGCCGTTTATAAAAAAGTACTGCAATCAATGAGCAGTCAAGATCGCCATCGTGTCGAACAAGCATTATCTTACCCAGATGATACTGCTGGCAGTATCATGAACACAGATACCGTCACGTTACGCCCTGACGTCAATATTGATGTGGTACTGCGCTACCTTCGTCAACGTGGCAACTTACCCGATACAACGGACACCTTATATGTGGTTGATAGAAACGATCATGTACTTGGTGGCGTTCGGCTAGCAGATTTACTCACCTGTAACCCAAGTGAAACTATCCGGACCATCATGGATCCGGAGCTTGAAAGTATCCCGGTTGATATGCCTGACAATGAAGTCGCTCAGTTATTCGAACGTCATGATTGGATCTCAGCTCCTGTCGTAGATGAAGAACAAAAGCTGCTAGGTCGTATCACCATTGATGATGTCGTCGATGTTATTCGTGAAGATGCCGAACACTCCATGATGGGGATGGCAGGTATGGATGATGATGAAGATACCTTCGGCCCCGTCATGAAAAGCACCCTAAGACGCTCTCTATGGCTCACCATCAACTTATTTGCCGCATTACTTGCTGCATCAGTCAGCAACATGTTTGAAGGCACATTAGAGCAGTTTGCTACGATTGCGATCTTAATGACGATTGTGCCGAGTATGGGCGGTGTGGCAGGTAACCAAACTCTCGCATTGGTTATCCGTGGTATCGCATTAGGTCATATTGGTCAAAGTAACTCTCGCTGGCTTATTGGTAAAGAATTAGCCATTGGCTTCCTAAATGGGATCATGTGGTCAGTACTGGTATTTTTCGCGGTATGGCTTTGGAAAGATGACATTGCTTTAGGCGGCTTGATTGGTGGCGCGATGCTAATCAACATGACCGTAGCAGGCTTAGCTGGGGCGAGTATTCCATTGTTTCTTAAAAAGCTAAACATTGACCCAGCACTCGCTGGCGGAATGGTACTTACCACAGTCACAGATGTCATTGGCTTATTCGCATTCTTAGGATTGGCAACGATATTCTTAATGTAATTAAGTAGCCGTTGATATTACATAGTTAAAACAAAAATATTGAATGCATAGCACTAAATTAAATCCACGTAACTTAAGCAACTCTAAATGTAGCTAAAGGGGCATGGATTTTTTGTGTCTACAGTTCAAGCATTTAACCCTATTGAATAGATATTAATAACCAGCGAATACAATTCATGATATTCCACTCTCAGCTCTCAGCTTTATAATACTTTCATGCCTATATTCAGGTTCAAATTTCTGACACAAAGTTAGGTTACTATCATAGGTCAAATCTATGGTTAATTTACTTTACCAATTAATCTTAACTTTGCACCAAAAAAGAACTATCGCACCACCTTGGAGCATAACCACATTTTAGAGTTAACACTTTAAAAATATAAATAGCTGTTTTTAAAAGAATAAATATTTAATTTAAAATTGGCACAAGTATTCCATATAGATATATACCACCTAAGAGGTAGGTTGATAATTGACCAATTTTGCGTAAGTAGGACTCATTTTATAACAGCAACTTTAGAACATAGAGAAATATAAAGGAGAACAACATGGATCATTTAAAAGCTATTTTCGAGCAATGCCAGTATCAATGGAACTTCTTCAATCACCTAGGTTTTAGCTGCTGGGATGTTGAAAACAACATCAACAATAAATAGCACTTAGCGAACAGATTAATTTATCCACCTGGCTTGGTGAATTCGGTTAAGAAAGTGGAACAGACAATAGCATCGACAAGTTAGAGCAGTAGGTAGCGTTATGACAACATTAAATAGAATCTATTCAAACGAGCTTAAACAACAAGTGATCGTAGAAGTTCAGCAACATAATCGATTAATTTCGGATGTAGCAAAGCAATACAGTGTGTCAGCTAAAACCATCTACCAGTGGGTAAGAAAAAAAGATAATAAACTTGTATCGAATATGAAAAAAAGTGCCATTACAGCTGAAATTGCAAACTTACAACGTAAGCTAACGCAACTAAATCAACAGCTTGTTGCAATTAATGGCAATTAACTTGTTTAAACGATGAATACAATTAGCATATTGGTTCATTAGCGGTTCAGGCAAGATAAGTGGCTTTGACTTTCGTCCCCCAGCGACAGTTAGATAGATACAGTTACTTTTCTTGTCAATTTTATAGTGACAGCTCGAGCAGATTGTTTGATTAATTTGCCTCGAGTCATCATTAGCGGTTCAGGCAAGATAAGTGGCTTTGACTTTCGTCCCCCAGCGACAGTTAGATAGATACAGTCACTTTTCTTGTCAATTTTATAGTGACAGTTCGAGCAGATTGTTTGATCAATTTGCCTCGAGTCATCATTAGCGGTTCAGGCAAGATAAGTGGCTTTGACTTTCGTCCCCCAGCGACAGTTAGATAGATACAGTCACTTTTCTTGTCA
Organism: Shewanella goraebulensis; assembly: GCF_030252245.1. Taxonomy (NCBI): domain Bacteria; kingdom Pseudomonadati; phylum Pseudomonadota; class Gammaproteobacteria; order Alteromonadales; family Shewanellaceae; genus Shewanella; species Shewanella goraebulensis. The sequence continues at coordinate 622,506 of NZ_CP126972.1, read as the reverse complement.
ATTTTATAGTGACAGCTCGAGCAAATTGTTTGATTAGTTTGCCTCGAGTCATCATTAGCGGTTCAGGCAAGATAAGTGGCTTTGACTTTCGTCCCCCAGCGACAGTTAGATAGATACAGTTACTTTTCTTGTCAATTTTACAGTGACAGCTCGAGCAAATTGTTTGATTAGTTTGCCTCGAGTCATCATTAGCGGTTCAGGCAAGATAAGTGGCTTTAACTTTCGTCCCCCAGCGACAGTTAGATAGATACAGTCATTTTTCTTGTCAATTTTACAGTGACATTTGACCACTAAGTTAAGCGAGTTGGTTTAAAAGTCATTAGCAGTTTCGGCAAGATAGGTTGTTTTGATATTAATTTTCGGTCCCCAGCGAAAATTAATGAAATCACACCTCTTCTTGTCAACTTATTAGGCTGAACTTAATGGTATAGGCATTAAGTTCATGCTTAACGTGTTACGACAAACTTACTTAACTTCTCATCGGTGCAAAGCGTTTAGGAAGGGATAATAAAAATATAATTACAAGTAAGTTTGTCAGTTCATTCTTAATAATTGCTGTTGTTACCCCCATAAAACAACAGCGGCTATTTTGAAGTACGTTACAGGGAATAAAAACAACAATATGTAACGATAAAATGTCGCAAGACAATGCAACACAAAAGCCCTAATGAAATGGATTCATTAGGGCTTTTACCTTTCTAGACAAGTGTTTGTTAATCTGATGGTTATTAAAGAAATCAAAGATAATCTACAATAATCTTAGTTCGATTCAATTACTGTCGCTGTGTTTCCAACACTACATAACGCTCTGTAGACCAATCAAAGTAATATTCTTTACCATCCCACTCATAAAAAGTTTGGCCATCACGCTGAATAACACGGGCGTTTTCAGGTAAATGGGTTAACCCTTTAGCATATTGAATACTGGTCGTCGTTCTTTTCGGTGGCTCAATTTGGGTCACAGGCTCAACATAATTAGATCTTGGCGCTGAATTATTCATATATTGATTGCGATAGTGACGATCATAATAGTCGTATCGATAAGGATAACGCCAGCCATTCCCCCATCTTCCCCCCCAACCATTATAGCCCCAGCGGTTATGCCAGCGATTGTTCCAACCACTGCTCCAACCAATGCCGACACTGGGCCCCCAATAATTGTTATAACCTACGCCCCACCTGACCGATGAACCTGAATGCCGAGAATAACGATCGCTAGAATGTCGACCAGTAGAATATGAACCTTGATGCTCTGAGTTAGCTTCAGCAGTCAGCTTTGATAATTGCTGCGTATTATAAACCTCAGCGTTGATCCCAGTAGCGTAAACAGTTAACACAACAGTTAGGATTAAAAATAATGGCTGATAAAGATGACGAGATTGGCTGCCAACGCCCGCTCTACTGGCCTCGATAAAGTTCGACGTAAACCAGCCAATTAAACCATGCATTATTTGAGGCTGAAAAGGATGTCGATAAGCTAATGTTGTCATAGAATCGCTCCTTGGCTGTATCTTTACCTATAAAGCTAAAGTCCCTAACTAACCTGAATTCTAGTTAATTAGCCTTGTAATGCCTGAGCCATACTCCAAAGAATAAGACTAAAACAATGAACAAACTTGATTCATTTCAGTTTACCTTAAAAAGGCGCTTAACCAATAATCTTGGCTTAACCCAATATTATAAAAATGCTATAGTGCGCCTCAAAGCGCTATTAATAAACGAGTGAATAAGCCATGAGTTTTAAGGATTTACGTAGCTTCATCGATCACCTCGAAACTAACGGTGAACTTAAACGTATTAGTTACCCTGTTGATCCCAATCTGGAAATGACTGAAATTGCCGATCGCGTATTGCGCTCAGGTGGTCCAGCTCTACTTTTTGAAAACCCAACAGATAACAGCATGCCAGTGTTAGTTAATCTATTTGGTACTCCTAAACGTGTCGCTATGGCACTGGGCAAAGAAGATCCATTAGCGCTGCGTGAAGTCGGTGAATTGCTTGCCTTCCTTAAAGAGCCAGAGCCTCCAAGTGGTTTTAAAGACGCTATCGCAAAAATCCCTAAATTCAAGCAAGCCTTGAATATGCCACCTAAAACCGTGCGTAACCCACCTTGTCAGGAAGTGGTTATAACCGGTGATGATGTTGATTTAACCCAATTACCTGTCCAGCATTGCTGGCCTGGCGATGTGGCACCATTAGTGACTTGGGGACTGACCATCACTAAAGGTCCTCGCCAGAAACGTCAAAACCTAGGCATTTATCGCCAGCAATTGCTGGGTAAAAATAAGCTGATTATGCGCTGGCTTGACCACCGCGGCGGCGCATTAGACTTTAAAGATTTTAAAGAGAAGCATCCAGGTGAACGCTACCCTGTTGTTGTGGCTTTGGGCGCTGATCCAGTCACTATTTTAGGCGCGGTCACTCCTGTTCCTGATTCTATGAGCGAGTACGCATTTGCAGGGCTACTGCGCGGCGAACGCACTGAAGTGTGCAAAGCATTAAGCTGTGATTTAGAAGTTCCGGCCACCAGCGAAATCATTTTAGAAGGTTATATAGACTCAGAAGAAATGGCAGAAGAAGGCCCTTATGGTGACCATACTGGTTACTATAACGAGACAGACAAGTTCCCTGTGTTTACCGTTACCCACATGACACAGCGTAAAGATGCCATATATCACAGCACCTACACTGGCCGTCCACCTGATGAGCCAGCCATGCTAGGTGTTGCACTTAACGAAGTCTTTGTGCCTATTCTACGTAAGCAATACCCTGAAATAATCGACTTTTACCTGCCGCCTGAAGGCTGTTCGTACCGTATGGCTGTAATTTCAATTCGTAAGCAATACGCAGGTCATGCTAAACGCGTGATGATGGGAGCGTGGTCGTTCTTACGCCAGTTTATGTATACCAAGTTCATCATCATTGTCGATGAAGATGTCAATTGCCGCGATTGGCAAGATGTTATTTGGGCCATAACCACCCGTATGGATCCGACTCGTGACACTGTCATGGTGGATAATACCCCCATTGATTATTTAGACTTTGCCTCACCTGTGGCAGGCTTAGGTTCAAAAATGGGCTTAGATGCTACCAATAAGTGGCCTGGTGAAACTGACAGAGAATGGGGTACACCAATAGTGATGGACCCTAAAGTGAAAGAAAAGATTGATCATATTTGGGAAGAATTAGGTATTGATGACACTCCAACGCTATAATGGTGATCTATATCACACTAGCTTGACCTAGAACCCACATATAAAAAGAAATTACCCTTCAAAGAAAGGGTCACAAAGGACGTTAGATGAACACCATTCGCTGTAAAGTAGAAAAAGTCACCGCGTTTAATGACGCTGTTTTTCAGGTATTTCTTAAGCCTGAAGTGACTTTTGAGTTTCAAGCTGGGCAATATTTATCGATCGTGATGGGAGAGAAAGACAAACGTCCTTTCTCAATAGCATCGGCTCCAAATGCTGAACTGCTTGAGCTACATATTGGCGCCGCAGTATCTGAAAGCTACCCAATGCAAGTGGTTGAGCGTTTAACAACACAAGAGTTCATTGATATTGAAGCGCCGGCTGGTAATGCTTTTTTACGTTCAGACAGCAAACGTCCGCGTATCATGGTGGCAGGCGGTACAGGATTTTCTTACATCAAAAGTATCATTGAGCAACAAATTGCTTTAGGTCAAACAACTCCAACCCAATTTTATTGGGGTTGCCGTACTGAAGATGCTATGTACTATCAAGCCATTGCACGTCAATGGCACGCCGATAACAACTGGCTTGAATTTATTCCCGTTGTTGAAGAAGCACCAGCAGACTGGAATGGCAAACAAGCCAATCTACTTGAGCAGATTAAGCAAGACTATATCAGCTTAGTGGGTTATGACATCTACATTGCAGGCCGCTTTGATATGGTCGGTGCAGCGCGTGAAGTATTCCGTGAAATGGGTGTAGATGAAGCACACTTATTTGGTGATGCATTCGCATTTATCAAATAACGATTAGCTAATACTTACTTTAAGCAAATACATGCAAGCGTAAAACACTAAAAAGCCGACTTTTACAGTCGGCTTTTTGTTGTTTATTTAATTATTTTTGCTGTTATACAATCATCAATTGATCTCTAAAAATTCACTTTCTCATACTTAGACCAAGCTACTAGTCCGTCCATGAATGGGAAGATCCATACCGCAGTATTATCAGTTTGATGGACTCTAAAAAACACCATTTCCGTCTCTTGTATATCGACTCGGCGTATTTCACGATAAAAGCGCATGGCTGACGGCGTAACAAAATCTGGCTTTATAAACTCTTTCTGCTCAATTTTGGTATAAAACACATCAACATCGTACTCACCAATTTGCTGCTGATACTGATTAAATCTACCGCGAGTTTTCAATTTAATGGGTGTTGTAATGCAGTCTTCATCAGTAATACAGGTGGTGGTATAGATTTGGCCACTTTTATCTCCTTCGTAGACTAATGAAATACTGAAATCGCCGCGGATCAGTTTTTCCCCCGCAATAGGGAAATATACATCGGCGTGATAGTGATGCTCGGTAATATTGCCATCGCTATTATCTAAACTTGTTTGTGGAATAAGGACTCTGTTATAGCGAATGCGATCTTCCATGGTTTTACTGAGTGGCACAAACTGCTGCATGTTTAAACCAGCAGGCTCTGGTGATAGTGAGTTAATGTTTATAATGCCTTTACCATCACAATCATCTAGCGAGTAACCAGGGCATGACGCAAAAGAGTAATTACTGCCATTAGTTAACGCAAAAGCACTGAAACCTTTCAAGCCAGTCACAATATTACTTTCAGGCGCAAGATGCTTTTGCCATTTTGATTCATGCAGTTGATCTGTATCGTTTTTATACAGCAAAATAGCACTTTCTTTTACACCACCAATGTTCAGCTCAACTTGCTTATCACTTTTCCAAAGGGAAGTTTGCTTTAACACCTTATGATATTCGCACTGATACCAAGCCAAGATAAGTAACCCAATAGCAATCAGCGCTCCAGCAATTTTTACCATTACGCTGACATCTAAAAATGCTGCACGTATAGTGTGACTGTCTGTCAACGATACCATTTTTACATGGCTACGCTCATTAATGTGCAACTGGTAACCGCGTCTTGCAACGGCTTTTAAATGAATTTCTGAGAAAGGTTCTAGCTTACGGCGTAATGTACTAATGCATTGGGTTAATGATGTAGGCGCGACAACTCTATCTGGCCAACCTTCTGCAAGTAATTGCTCTTTGGTCCAAATTTCTTCGCTATCATCCAACAGTTTGATCAGTACAGCATTTTCAGAAAAAGTCAGTGGGATTTTCTCATCACTAAGATGATTAACCAGTTGCTTGGCCGAAGTATCAAGTGTTAGATATGAAGTTATTTTTAGCACTGTCTGCACCTAAAATTGTACTATGAACGAATGTTACACTGAGCGATCATAATACAATTAGTCCAAAAAATATGTGATTACCAACTCAGTCTTAGTATATTTTAAATCATACAATACAGTTACTTAGATAGTTTGATTGTGACCTAGATAACAACGGAATATTTATCTCCGCTATTAGGCTAAAATCGCGGAATAAATGAAAACAATCACAGACTCCCTATCCTTTAATACCGACAAGCGCTATAAGCGCTTACGCTGAAAAAGCCACATAGAAAATAACATCATAGCGCCAACCCAAGCGATTAGTGCCCCATAAAGGCTTGATAATGGCCATTGAATGAGCGCTGCTATGCTATCAGCATTATTTAATTGCGGCGCCGCCACCAACATAACCCCACGAAAAATGTCGCTTGGATTAAGTAAAATAAGCACTTGAAGTAATTCATTAGAGATACCAGCGGATTCTGCCACCATTAAGGTCAACAAAATAAGGTCGTAAACCAACACCACGGCAACCCAAATAAATAATAAAATCGCAATCGCTTTAGCTTTCTCGACCACTTGTAAACTCACGACATAGCCGATTAAAACAAAACACATGCTCAGTAAAATGCTACTGACAATTAAGTGACTAAATATCGACAATAGTAATAAAGCCGACGTACCAGTAAACAAATGAATAAGCACCGCAGTTAAGCCAAAAGAGAACACGATAGTGCATGTCAGCACTGCAATATGCCCAACCAACTTACCAAGTAAAATCTGATTACGACTCAATGGATAAGACAATAACAACAGTAAAGTGCCAGACTCTTCTTCGCCGATAAAACTGTCATAGCTAAGCAATATCGCTGTTAAAGGTAAAATAAATACCCCAACCGAGGTTAAACTTGCCATTAGCATGGGTAGCTCGGGGATGACTAACTGTCCGCTAACAACTGAGCCGGAAAAGGTAATTAATAGCGCTAAACTAGTGAGGATCAAACCAATAAACACAACCCAACGATTTCGAAAGTTGTCCTTAATTTCTTTATTGGCGATGGTCAAAATAGGTGTAAACATCACAATACCTTAAGCAGCGTTTTGCTGACGGTTATTCATGCAGTGATGGTAAATATCACTTAAGCCAGGTTCTTCAATAGAGAAGTTATAAACGCCACAATGCTGCGTGAGATACTTCATGACTCTTGGTTTATCTACTTGATGAATCAATAATTGATTATTCACAGCCAATGTATTTAAAAACTCATCCGCGACTATAGCTTGATTAATTTCCTCTCCTTTAAACAACACTTTTAAGTCGGTTGATTGGCGCAACGTCTCTAAACACCCAGAGGCTAACTCCTTGCCATCAGCCATGATAAAAGCACGATCAATATTATCTTCAACCACGGCCAACTCATGAGTACACACTACAATGGCGCACCCTTGGCGTTTTAATTCATCAATCTTTTGATACATAAATAATGAAGCCTGAGGATCAAGCCCCACAGTAGGTTCATCGAGCAATAAAATGTCAGGAGATGACAATATTGCTTGGGCAAAACCTAAACGCTGCTTCATCCCTTTTGAGTAGCTTTTAACCGGTTTATCTTGTGCGTGCCCAAGGCCGAATTCTTCGAGCACTTGCAGCACTTTAGATTTATCAATTCGCTTTAACGCGGCAAAATAATTGAGCACTTCTTTGCCAGTTAACTTTTCATATAAACTGATATTTTCAGGCAGGTAACCTAGATTGATCTGACGGCGATCTTTTTCGTGCGTCACCGTTTTCCCCATCATGGTAATATGACCTGATGTTGGTTTAACTATGCCTAACAGCATTTTTATCAGGCTAGACTTACCTGCACCGTTATGGCCCAGTAATGCTAACGTTTCCCCCGCATGCACCTGTAAACTAATATCGTCGACGGCAGTATATTCACCGTACTGTTTAATGAGGTTCTGGACCTGAATAACTGAATTGCTTGGCATAAAAACCTACTTGCTTAACGATTGCTCAGAAGACTGAGTTGTAGAAACTATGTTTGAATTAGCAGGTGGGTTATCTGCTAATTCAGCGGCATAACCAATATTGGAATTTGCAATTGGACTCATCATTGGATAACTGTCCATCACACCTGCCTCTGGCATTATTTGAAATTGCTGCTGAGTCCAGCGCAGTAACGAAGCCACCGGACTTTTCAATAAAAAGTGCGCTTCAGGATATAACCAATACAAACGATCTAAATGATCGCTTGGCTGATAAGCTTGCTCGCTAATCCCATCACCTGACTGATCCCAGCCGATAAAACCGCTCCAATAATTCCCTTGTTCTTTATGACTCCATTCAACAATCGTATCGCCGACGTACTTCACCTGAGCTTGGTTATTAATAAACTGGTTACGGTATATTTGATTACCTTCGCCACCCATCGCCATGTAAATACCGATTTCGCTATTGGCAAATTCATTGTCATAAACACGGTTATCACGGGCGCCATAAATGAACATGCTTTTACCTTCATCGCCCGTTGGCATTTTAGGTGTTGCATTAACGATATTATTCACTTGATTAGCATGTACGTCTGAGTCATTGGTCATGTTTAGCAACACACCAAATGTCGCTGCACCAATAACTTGATTATGATGCAGATTGATCCGCTTAGCGTTCATTAATGCGTAACCACCATCGACTTTTGTGGCTGCATTATTAAAGGCTTCATCATCTTCGGTATACATGTAATGAATACCGTATTGCTGCTTAGAAAATTGATTATTGGTAACTAAACTATGTTTACCTGACTCTAGATAAACGCCATCTCTTACATCTTTAATCACATTGCCATTGATAACGGCATGATCCACGCGTTTTAAATAGATGCCATCGCCCCTATCTAGCACAAACATTTGTGGATTCCCTTGGATGCGGTTTTGAGATATTTCAATGTGATGAGAGTTATCAGCCCTCACACCAAAACCATTACCTGTTAAGTTATTATCCAATATAGACACTTGAGTCACGCCGTCATTAAGTAAGACACCAGCGTTTAATTCATACTGATCTGCGCCCCAATTGACAATCGAGAGTTGTTTAATATTGACATGACTGCTGGCAACTGTAATGGCACTGCCAATGCCTTGAGCATCTATGACAGTATCAGTCTGACCGATTAATGTTAGGGGTTTATTGATGACGACATTGCCCTGATAAACCAGATTATCGAGTACTAAGGTATCGCGGGGCTTGGCCTGATCAATCAGATACTGAAGCTGTGTGCCATCATGTGTATAAATTTGCTCAGCAAAGGCAAAAGGCGTTAAGGCAACGCCCATCATTAGCCAAGAATGAAGAACAAATTTTTTCATCTCATTTCTCACTTTCGAACAAACTATAACGCTAACTTTCAAAAAACTGTGACGATAAAACTAATAATTTGAGCGTATATCCATATTCTCAATATTTTAGTTGTGGTCCATACCTTCGCCCAATAACTCAATGGTGATGTCATCAAATTCTAAAACTGCGCCACCATATTCATTAGCAAACTTTTCAGCAGCTTCTACTGTGCTAAATGATGCTACGGCTGGGCCCATAACAGCTTGACGACTGGTACCGTAAACATAGGTTGCGGTCTTACCATCAATGAAGTGCTCATCTTGAGGGTTTTCCCAAGAGGTAGCCGCCATATCATGCACCCAGACTTGGTTAACTTGGCGTGTATTTTCTGGCTGAAGCAAGAAACTAAACATATCTCTTGTTGAGCAAAAAGATGGGTTATTCTCTAAATTTCCTAACTGTAATTGACCTTTAGGACCTGGATATTTAGTGATCATCATGCCACACATATGACAGCGATCATGTTCATGTATACCATGGGCGTGACTATCAATCTCGGCCACTACATTTTCAGGACTACAAGCAAATAACAATGGCGCGAATAACAATATCGATAGTATTTTTTTCATTTCAACTTCCAACTAAAACACAGAATAAAACGTTAGCTTTAAAAAGAATCACCCTTAAAAATAACTAAGGGAAGTCATGTGGCTTAAGGGTGATTCTGGCAAACATTAAATCGCGTAGGTTTGTCCTGCGTACAGGATAAACAAACGTAAACACATCATGCCGCTAATGGCGCAAACACCTGATAAGTAAAAAGCTTTAGCTGAATGACTAAAGGTTTTACCTGTGGCGAAGTTAAGTAAGATAGGGCCTAAGAACCCAACACCTACAACACCAATCCAGAATAGATTTGCCCACACGCCAGATGTAAATGCTTCAAACGCTGATTGTGCGCCTGCATTACCTGTCGCAAGTGACATAGCAATCATGCAAATAAACAAAATTTCCGCAATCATGATTGGCCATTCAGCCCCATGAAGGATTTTAAGTTCACTGCTGTGCATATCTTCTTTGAACAAGAATACTGACAACATTTTTGACGCTGCAGCCCCCGCAGATACACCCGATGCAATAAATAAAGCAGGTAATACTGCTGTATTAATTAACGGGAAGCGGATTAACGCAGATATCAAGAAACCGGTATAAGCACATACAGCCGCTGCTAAAATTAATGCTGTCACTTCGCAAGGTTTGCGAACAGGTTTTAGCATATTAATGATTGGCAACAAGATGCTTAACGCCGGAATCGATTTGATTTCATCTTCAAATGCATACAAACACAGTACAGCGGTTAGCGGGATATACACACACAGTGCAATAACCCCAACAGACATCACTGATGTGAAGTTGTAAAACACAAGAATACGCCAGAAAAACAATGGATTAGTTAAATCTAATACTAGACATAACATCCCCAAAGCAATCGTCACGAATGAGATTAAACTCGCCGCTTTGTAAAGCGGAGTATTTGCGGTTTGCCCTTTAAAAAAGCGAATAGCTAACGCCACCACTAAAGAACCACCCGAAATACCGGCTAAGAAAAGGTAAACAGCAATTGGCCAAGGCCAAGCAACCCCTTCAGATAAGCCCATGGTAAATTCCATTGAACCGTCCATCTTATACCCCCAACTTAACAACTGGAATGTAACGAAGGCTTGGCTCAGTACCAAACTGCGGCTTCATGCGAACAGAGTCTTTTACCGCTAATAACTTATTAACGTATGACGTTGGATCATTGGCATCGCCAAAGATCAATGCATCATATTTACACTGTTGTACGCATGCTGGTAACTCACCTTTTGCTAACTTAGTGTTTAAACAGAAATCACAGTTATCAGCTACATCAGTTTCTTCATTGATAAAACGTGCGTTGTATGGACAAGCGCCAATACAGTATTTACAACCCGCACACTTACTCGCATCCATGGTAACGATCCCTGTTTCTGGATCTTTATGTGCCGCACCCGTTGGGCATACGCTGACACATGGGGCGTTTTTACATTGCTGACAAGAAACGCGCACGAACTTACGTTCGCAGTTACATTTCTCTTTACCACAATGCGGACAAGCTAGTCCTTCAACACCACCCGACTGATGCTCCATCAACAATTTAGATTTGCCGTCAGGTAAGTTATTCGCGACATTACATGCCTCTTTACACTCACCACAACCGACACATTTATTTTGATCAAACACCATGACGTAATGAGGTTTGTTGGCATTTTTACTATCATCTTCAACAGAGGTACACCCCATAGGGCCCAATATTAAAGACGCTGCTCCCATGCCTTTTAGAAACCTCCGTCTTTCTATATTTTCACTCACAACATCCTCCCTAGTTCAGCATTAGCTGACTGGTTTCTTTTGGTTCGCTGCAAATTCAAATGACGAATTAACGACTCACTCATCCAATTTAAATTCTGCTTTCATAATTGCATTATTAATAGATTGTCTATTAAAAGGTTGTGTTTGATTGGTTAGTAGAATGCGCCAATGATCTATCGCAGTTGCATATTTACCGTTTAAGTAAGCATCCGTTGCCAGTATCATTCGGGTATTAAGCTCATCACGTTGCAAATTCAACGCGGTATCAATGACCGTCTGGGTTTCAGGTAAAAACCTGCGACCATCGCGGTAGTACATTGATGTAACTTGCATGCCTAATAACTCGGCATCAGCGCCAACTAATTCAATTAGCTCAGCTAACGTGTTCACAGAGTCAGCATATAAGCCTCCTTCTGCGTAAGCCTGCGCTAGCGACATTAATGCCATTTCATTTTGTGGTTGCTGAACCACTTGATCGCGGCCTTTAGTAATTTTTGCTGCGATCAAGTAATCTACCGATTCATCTACTTGACCTTCATTCCAACCTTGGAAATGTCCTCCACTGGCATATATAGATAACGAAAAGATCAATACAGCGACTGACATCCATAATGGATATTGGTAAGACTCCGTATTCTTGAATTCATCAGGCTCAAGAGGACGCATTGCCATACCAGTTTCAGCTACTGTATTGGTTGTTTTCATCACTGCACTGCTCAAATTACGGTTATATGTACAGTGATGAATCCAGAAGAGTCCGATAAATATACTCAGGCATACTGCGATACCTAAGGCCAGAATATTCATAAGTGTCTCTTCCTTCTTAAAGTTGTTTTAAGCGCTATCAATAAACTCATCGCGATAACACTCAATGATGAATAATGTTTCAGGTACTAGTGAGCACCCATCATGCCATCCATTCCCATACCGCTAAGCCCCATGCCTTTAGCGTTTTCACTTGGCTTTTCAGACTTGACCAATTCGACTTCAAAAATAAGTGCTGTGTCACCTGGGATCTCACCCGCACCATCTTCGCCATAAGCTAAATCTGATGGAATAGTGAAACGGAACGTTGAGCCTTCAGGCATTAAACGCAAACCTTCTTCCCAGCCAGAAATGGCGGTAAGCAATGCAAAACGAACAGGATCTGTAGTTTCATCAAAAACAGTCCCATCCACTAAGGTACCTTTGTATTTCACGGTCACCACATCTTCAGCGTTAGGTTTTACACCTTCACCCATAGTAATAACTTCGTATTGAAGCCCACTATCTGTGGTAGTCACACCATCTTTATCCTTGTTTTTAGCAAGATAAGCCTCACTGGCTTTTTTACTCTCAAGGGCAATTTTTTCCATTTTTTGAGTGCTTAATAAATTCAGCAATTCACTGCGTTCATTGAGGTACGTCAGTACTTCTTCATCTGACATTTTTTGCTCATTCTTAAGTGCATCAATGACACCATTAATGACTTGTTGCACTTCGATTTGAGCACCTAACTCTGACTGGCTATAAATTTGACTTGATAGGTAGTTACCAATAGAAGCACCCATGCTGTAAGACTGTTTTTCAACATCATTGTCAAAGTTCTCTGTAGCAAAACTGCCAGCAGATAAGACCAATGACATGCACGTTGCAACGGCTATGGTAGTTTTCTTTAATAGTTTCATTTGCCACTCTCTCTTCTAAAAAGGGTTACCTGCAGACGACGCATCTTCAGGCTTTAAATCAGTAATAAAATCGTTATGGTTGTTCAGTTGGTCTGCCAGACAAACGCCAGCCGTAAATTCCATCGGCCATATGCCTAACACCTGTGTAACCTAGTTTTACAGTCTCTCGTGCAGCCATCGCACTTGAGGTGCACAAGGTATTTGCACAGTAGAAAACCATCACGGCATCCTTATTTTTTGGAAGTAACTCTTTCCAGTTCTTCACATTGAAATACACAGCACCAGGGATATAACCTTCGGCCCATAATTCCATTGTGTTTACATCAAAAAAATAAACATCTTCATTGCCAACTAACGACTCAGCTTCGCGCATTGAAATCGGATTTAGCTGAATGTCATTTATTTGCACAGGAATTAAGTCTCCACCCGCTCCCGCAAATACTTGCGCTTGGACTGCGACAAACAACGATACTGAAATCAAAATTTTGCTAAGTAGTTTTTTCATGTTCTTCTCTCTAAATATCTCGGCACCGGCTGATGCCGAGCTATTAAAAAATGGCCACTAGCAAATGCCAGTAGCCATCAGGGCTTTACATTTTTTTACCATTAAGAATGGCTTGAGCTTGTGTCACGTAAGTTAATGCTGCATCAATACGTTTATGGGTATAACGCGCACCATGGACACCCCAAGAACCGTCTTTTTCAAGTAAGGTCACTGCATCTTGTGCTTTATCTGCTAACAGAAGAACTTGTGATTTATCTTCAACAGATAACTTAGTCACTTCTAGTAGTTGGTCGATAGCTTCAAGTGCACCTACTACTTGAGCGTAGGTTTCTTTGATAGGTTTCTGGAACTTCATGACTTCACCGTAGATCTCTTGTTGATCTTCGTAGTGTAGGCTTGGGTCAAGTTCAGATTGGAACTGACTGTGACAACCTTTACCGTTAACAACGTTGTCGTCAGAGATAGCAGTACGAGCACATGACCACATTAAGTCTAAGTAGTTGTTTCCATCAGCGTTCTTAGCAACAGTCCAACCTTTCGTTGTTGCTTCACGTGGCTCACCTTCTGGTGGGTTCAGTGTTTTCTGAGTTGGGTCTACTTCGATTTTCCACATGTGTGACTTACGAACAGCATCGAAACCAGCTTGGTCAGGGAACTGCATCGCGGTGAAGTTTTCACAGCTACCCATGTTAGGCATATGACAGCTTGAACAGCTTTGGTCGCTATGTGTTTTAGTGTTTGCTGCGATTTCTGCTTGCGCAGCATGACAGTCTGTACACTCTTTCTTCATTTTCGGTTTGGTATAACCAGACTTCCAATCGTTGCTTGTTACTTCATGTGGATCATGACAAGTAGCACAACGCATGCCTTTTTCGTAATGCTTAGAAGCAAACATTTGTGAACCTTCGGTACCACAAGAAGGACATGCAGACTTCATTTTCACGTTAAATGCATACTCTAGTTTGCCTTCGCCTTCTTCAGCTTCAGCTAACTCATCAACATAGTTGAAACGTTGGTGACAACGTTCACAGTTAGATGGCATTCCGCCGCCATTACCACCGTCTAAGTGACCACCTGCGCCATGACACTCTTCACAGGCAATACCTTTAGAAATGGTATGTTCACGTAGTTTTTCAGGATCGCCCAGTGCAGCTAAGTATTCATCTTTGCTCTGGAAGTCAAACTTAAAGCTATGACAAACTTCACAGTAAGAACTAGCTGGTTGGAACAACATTTCTTTTTCGTATTTCGCGCCGTATGAGCTCATGCCCACTTGGTGAGAACCACTTAAACCAAATGCTTTACCTTCATTTGTTGCAGGAAAATCTGGGATAACAGCATTGATTTTGGCTGCCATTTCAGGGGTTAACCACTCAGCCCAACCACGAGAGAATTGGTTACCACCAGCAACCATTTTACCAGTGCCATCTTTTAGTAAACCATCGCGGATATGATATGTACCACGTACCATCCACGCATCAATGAAACCATATTTTGTACGAGGCGTACCAACAGTTGCATAAATCGCATCAGGGGTAATACCATCCGCTAAGATAGAAGTATCTTTAGTGTTGTACATGGTTTTGTTTAAATCGTTATCAACTTCTTCGTGCTCCCCAGGGAAACGAATAGTTTTAGCGTGACGAGAGCGGCTCCAAGCTTCATATTGCACCGCGTGACACTCACCACATTTTTCAGGTCCGACAAACTTGTTTGGATAATCAAGAATTGATTTCGCACCAAGACGATATTGAACCGCGCTTGGGCGTCCAACACGTTTACTGTATTTTTGGCTATTACCGGTATCTAAATATTCTTCACCACGGTCACTGATGTGGTAATCACCCACTAAGTTACCTTCTTCGTGATATTTAAATAAAGGGTGGTTTTGGAATAAATAATCAAAAAGTTCTTTTTCTTGAACAATATAATCTTGAAGCGTTTTAACACCTTTAGATTCTTCATCGCCATTTGAATTAGCAATAACTTTTTGAGCCGTCTTCCCCATCGCTGGTACGCTATCATATTTACCAGCGGCATTCGCATTGCCAACAATGCCAAGACAAACTAGCACACTCAGTGCAGCTATCTTGTATTTAGCCTGTTTCATTGTCCCACTCCTAATCATCATTACTTTATATTTTTGCCGTCGAACCTGGCAGTTCAGCGAACGATATAATTAATTTGAGCAAGACCTAGTTTAAGGATAAAAACATGGAAATTATTGAGCTAGATCACAGCATAAAACGCCTTAGAGCTAACAAAAAATAAAACCAACATTAACCTTTTTAAACAGTAACTTATTTCAATTTTTATTTAATTTTTTATATAAAAAGGCGATTTTTTTATCTATAAAAAATAATAAATTCAAATTTTATAAAATAAAAACAATTCAACATTAAAATCAGCAAAATTAATAAGATCAACCTCACAGAAAAATTCATACAAGAAAGATAACCTCCACCTTAGCTTTTATTTAAAGACAAATATTAAGCAAACAACAAGAAGACTAACATTAATTAATATTGGATTAGACTTGTTAAAATAAATATTGAACAAGTTAAAAATAAACTATTAATCAGGTTTTAATTGAATAGGTAATAATATGATCCCAGAAATTGGACATTTACTCTTAATAATAGCCACTGGGTTATCATTATTGTTAGCTATTATTCCTATGATGGGGATATATAAGAGAAATGATTATTTGGTGAGTTATTCACGCCCTATCAGTAATATGATGTTATCGGCTTTTATGGGCGCAATAATATGCCTAGGTATTAGTTTTTTAACCAACGATTTCTCTGTCGCTTATGTTGCTGACCATTCAAATACACAACTAGCGCCTTTTTATAAAATTGCGGCGATATGGGGCAGCCATGAAGGCTCTATGCTGTTTTGGGTCAGTGCAATTGCTCTATGGACAGTAGTCATAGCAAATACTGCTAATAAAGAAGATCATCAGTTCTTTATTCGTACGGTTTCAGTTTTAGCTGCCATTATTTTTGGTTTTAGCTTGTTTATCATTTTCACTTCTAACCCGTTTATGCGTTTATTGCCGAATTTCCCAATAGAAGGTCGCGACCTTAACCCTATTTTGCAAAATATCGGCTTAATCATTCATCCACCTTTACTGTTTTTAGGTTATGTCGGGCTCACAGTATGCTTCGCCGCAGCTGTGGCAGTACTCATGGGCAAACAGTTTTCAAAACAACACGCCCGTTACTTGCGCCCTTGGGCGATATTGGCATGGGTATTCTTAACAGGTGGAAATGCATTCGGTTCATGGTGGGCATATAACGAACTAGGCTGGGGAGGATGGTGGTTTTGGGACCCTGTAGAAAACGCATCATTTATTCCATGGTTAGTTGCTACAGCACTCGTTCATTCTGTGATTATGAGCGAACGCCTAAGCCAATGTAAAAAACTGACTCTTTTCTTAGCCATTCTTGCTTTTTCATTAAGTTTGCTAGGCACCTTTATTGTTCGTTCAGGCGTCGTGCAATCAGTACATGCATTCGCTGCTGACCCTACTCGAGGCATGTCTATTCTACTATTACTACTGGTGTTTTCAGGCAGTGCTCTAGCGTTATTTGCTGCGCGTTCCCATCACATTAAGACCACTGATAAATTTGCCTTACTTTCTCGCAATAGCCTGATATTGATGGGTAACTTACTGTTAGTCGTAGCGGCTTTATCTGTACTTTTAGGTAGCTACTATCCAATCATTTATCGCGTCATCACAGGTGTCACCATCTCGGTTGGTGCACCTTACTTCAACAGTATCTTTGTGCCCATTTTAGTCATACTTAGTTTGCTTATGGGGCTAGCACCGTTACTACGCTGGCAACTAGATAAAACGAGTAACTTGAAAGTGCCGGCATTATTATTTGTCATTTCAGTTGTATTAGCAGCCATCATCAACCAATCGTTTGAACAAGCTAATGCTTGGTTCTTTATTGGACTAATGTCGGTGACTTGGTTGGTACTCACCTTAATCATTGCCATGATCCAACATCAATTGCATGCCAGCTCTTTAATACAAACTCGCCGTTTTTATGCTATGTGCGTTGCTCATTTGGGCGTCGCAGTCGCTATTTTTGCTGGTACTGTGGTATCAAACCTCGAGCAAGAAGAAGTGCTAAGCATGGGGCCAAACCAAGGACGTGAGCTTGCCGGATACACTTTCGTATTCGAACAAACCCAACAAGTATCGACCAACAGCTATGATGCACTGCAAGCCAATATTCGCATTACAGATGATGAAGAAAATATTGTTGGTTACGCATACCCACAACGCCAAACATTCAAAACCAACGGTATGCAAATGTCAGCGGCAGGAGTGTACTCCACTATAGGGAAAGACTTATACGTCTCAATGGGAAATCAACTTAATGAGACAGAATACCTCATCCGCATTAGTTATAAACCTATGGTTAGTTGGCTGTGGATAGGCGCTTTATTAATGATGCTAGCTGGATGTGGTGTTGTTCTTGGGTGCAGAGAACAAAGCGTTCAACAAAGCACGACTTCACATGTAAATAGCCACAGCTCCAAGAAACTGCGGGAGGCCACCTCATGAATCAATTAGAACGCGTCTTCAATATATTAACTAGTCCAGTATTAACTTTGCTTTTAGCTGTCTGGCTTATTTGTTTCGCGTTGACTGCCGATGCCAATACGGACAACAAACAATTTTCACGTGCTCAATACTCTGCCGATGAGAAGCGCCAGCTTGGTTTTGAAATCGCTCAAGAGCTGCGCTGTCCTTCTTCAGACAATCGCAATTTATTTGATTCAGAAACCCAAATAGCTAATGAGCTCAAGGGACATATTTTTAAAAAGCTCGACGAAGGTCAATCTAAACAACAAATCATTGATTTTATGGTTGCGCGATTTGGCGAACGGATCCGCTACACCCCAAGCCTTAAATTAGGCACGTTAGCGTTATGGGTTATTCCATTTGGATTAATTCTACTTGCTGCCATTGGAGGCATCGCTTGGATCAGAAAACAACAAGCCACGACTGAAACCACATCTTATGAGAATTATTATGAATAAATTACTACCACTCACCATGCTATTACTCACAGGCAGTCTTCACTTAAATACCGCAGCAGCGCCAAATGATGTCAAGGTTTACCAAACTGGCGAACCAGTGCAAAAACCAATGGTGATGTCTCGTTTTGTTGAACTTAAAAATGCTAGAAAAATTAAAGACATTGATTTTAAAGATCAGCAGCAAAACCCGGTAAATTTAGAACAATACCAAGGGAAATTGGTCATGGTCAATCTATGGGCAACTTGGTGTGCTCCCTGCATTAAAGAGATCCCTGCAATGCAAGATATTAAAGTGCGCAATCAAGATAAAGATTTCGCTCTTGTGCCTATTTCCATTGATGAAGACCCAAGCAATATCGCTCCCTTTTTTGCAGAACACGGTTTTGAAGATTACGCCACTTGGATAGACCCTGAAAAGAACATTGATTACATCATGCCTGCTGACTTAATACCGGCTAGCTTCATCTTAGATGGACAAGGCAATCTCGTTGGCTTTGTTCGTGGTTACATTGATTGGACAGATGACGGCGTTCAGCCATTTATAGACGATCTTATTGCTAAATATGCTCATAAATAACGGCATCAGTTAAACAGTTTCATCATCATAAAAGGTTAATTTTCAACCTCCGCTCAATCCCTGTTAACCGAGCGGTTTTTTTTATTTATCACGGCGGCGATATCATTTGATAGCGCCGCCGTCTGTCTTGTAGAACTTAATGTAATTCATTACCATAATCGCCTATTTCTATTTTCTAGGCTTATTGAACCATGAAGTTATCTGTTTTAG
Organism: Shewanella goraebulensis; assembly: GCF_030252245.1. Taxonomy (NCBI): domain Bacteria; kingdom Pseudomonadati; phylum Pseudomonadota; class Gammaproteobacteria; order Alteromonadales; family Shewanellaceae; genus Shewanella; species Shewanella goraebulensis. The sequence continues at coordinate 603,361 of NZ_CP126972.1, read as the reverse complement.
ACCAAGCAACATTTGACCACCTATACCGAGATATCACACAATTCCGCAGCACTTTTGATTTACCTATCGAAGATGCGACAAGCCTAGATCATAAAGCGGATACCCTTCATACCTCACTCATCATTGAAGAGTTAACAGAACTAGCTGAAGCTGATTGCCGTGTTGAGCAAGCTGACGCCATCATTGACTCGGTTTATGTGCTCATGGGGCGTTTAGTACATTTAGGCGCTAGCAAAATCACTGACCGCATAGAAATTAGCTACTTAGTTGATTTGCTTTTATGTGTGGCTAACAATCGTGAGATTAACTTTATTGAGTGTTGGGATGAAGTCCACTCAAGCAACATGAGTAAAGTGTGCCGTAATGAGCAAGAATTAGCCGAAACAGTCGCGCATTATGCCAAGCAAGGCGTTGAAATTGTTGGCAGCACCAAAGGCGAGTTTATCATTGCCAAGTGCGCAAAAGACGTAGAAATGGCGGGTAAAGTCGTTCGCCAAGGTAAGGTATTAAAATCCGTTTATTACCGCCCTGCTGACTTAGAGAAGTTAGTGACGAACTAAATACCATTCGCGTAACTACTTAACATAATAAAATGCGCTCAACCTTAGGTTGGGCGCATTTTTGTATGTTGAAAATGAAGATGTAGTTACCGCTAAGCCTCTGCTTGTTGTTGGCAGTCTTCGATAACTAACTTGAGCAGCTGTGGTTTATCAAGCACTAATAGCAATTGTTCAATTGGCTCAGGCATTTGTCCCATGGCGCCAAAATATCGCTGAGTTTGCTTAAAGTCGACAATCACATTGGCAGTATCACCGCGACCAACAAATAAGATTTCTTCAGCAGTACTTTTAGCCGTTTCAGCGATAGTCACTGATTTAATATCGTTGATATCAACCATGAGTAAGCCCCACATACTATTGTTAACCACCAATTTTTCATCGTGCATATACAGTGAGTAATGACGAGATAATCTGTAGTTGGCAATAAAACTCAAAAAGCCATAGCCCACAATCGCTGACACTAATACCGCAGCAATTTCACTCCAATCCACCAATAATAAATACGCGATAGTAGAGCCTAAAAAACATAATGAAATCATTAACCACATGAACCACATATTGGCGCTAATTAACCTAATATTGGCTATTGCTTTGGGGTGGTTAGCACTAAATTTAGGGATACTGTAAAACCAATTAGCCGCTTCACCCGCCATTATCATGCCCACCATTTGGCTTTTCTCATCCTTATTCATGTTCAGTGCTTTTATTCTCGGATCGCCTTTGAGTTTTCTCGCATGCCATAACCCTTTCACCACACTGATGAGCAAATACATTTCCAGTAGAATGATAATCACTATAACCGGATATTTAATCCACATCATAAATTCAAAATAGCTGGCAATTTCTGGCGGAAAACTCAAACGAGCCATCAACGCACTCAAACTTAGAATCATCAATATTTTCCATGTTTTTTGCTGACCAATATTGATAATCGCTATCCAATACAAGATCGGTAAAACCAAGAAATACAGTGCAGACATTCCACCGACAATTGTCATCTCATAAGCACTATTAAGTTGCTCTGGTAACACCTGAAAACCGATGACATAACTGATAATAGCAAGGGCTAAAAAGCCCAAACGAAATTTCATAGAACGTTTCACAATACACTCCTTGTAACGCTAAAACGGTGAGGTGGCTGATTGTTGAGATAATTGATTGTTGAGATAATTGATTGTTGAATTCGCAGATTAGTGCAAAGCCAACCTATTTTGCTGAGGCAGAAACCAGCTAAGACCTTGTATCGCGGCCGTTGGAAATGCCATGCTATGATCCGCTTCGGCAATGACCTGTAATTTGAGATTAATCCCTTGAGTCGCCGACAGCCTATTTTTTTGCTCCAAGATGGCTTTAAATTCCTTCGCATCATTAACCATATCATGGCCAAAATCAGTCAACTCAGCCGTTTCGTATTCGCCAATGGCAATGAACACATTGGCATTGATGCTTTTAAGCATAAAGTCACTGGAACGAAACTGCTTCATCAGTTGTTTGTCGTTAAACCACAATGATGGGCTACTCAGTAGGTAATTACTAAACAGCTCAGGCTGAGTCAGCAAGCTATATGCGCCAAACAACCCACCTAGAGAGTGACCCACAAGGGTGTTTTGGTTCGGAATAGTGCGATAGGTTTTATTAATGTGGGGCATCAATTTATTAGCGATAAAACTCAAATGTCGCTCGGCTTCACCCGTCTTACGTTTCCAGCCTTTATCTGCAATAGGTGTATAGTCACGAATACGACTGGCGGCTGGGCTCATACCTTCTTGCCAATCAATGCCGACCAAAATGGCTTGCTGCATTTGGCGCATATTCATTGGCAGACGAGTAACACCTGAAACCACTTGAAAGTTATACATGGCATCAGTCATATAGATCACTGGGTAATACTGAGCCGGATCGTTCTCTTGATAGCTATTAGGTAACTTAACAAACACCTTATAGCTTCTATCTGAGTCTTCTAAAGTAAACGACGTGGAGTTAGGAATAGAAAAGGCATCATCAGCCTTTACTGGTGTCGCTAAGGCTGATAAAAACAGCCCGGCTGCCGCTACAACCAGCAATAAAAAAGTGTGCATCAGCTATCCTTGTTGATGTTGTTTTAGCGCGATTTATTGGTGCTGAGTCTCATTTAAGCTCAGCCTTCTCCACGCTATTGTACCGTTTTTGGCTGATAGTTTTTAATTTATATTAGTAGGGCAACATATAATCAGCGGCTAAAGCCATAAACAAGGCGAATCCTGCCCAGTTATTATTTAAAAATGCCTTAAAACACAGCGCCCGTTCGCGGCCAAAGATCAGATACTGCTGATAACCACTAAAAAGAATAAATGTGCTAATGCCAATGCTGTAAAACAAACCACGTTCAGCTGACCAACCCGCTAAGATAAAGAAAACTAAAGCCGCTAGTTGAAATAAGGCTATCCACTGGCGATCGTAGCTGCCAAATAAAATGGCAGTAGACTTAATGCCAACTTTTAAATCATCATCCCTATCAACCATGGCATACATAGTGTCGTAAGCTACAGTCCAGCACCAATTAGCAGCAAATAACCACCACGCCTCAACAGGCACATAACCAAGTTGGGCGGCATAAGCCATAGGTATTGACCAACTCCAGACGATGCCCAAAAACATTTGCGGCATATTGGTCACCCGTTTCATAAACGGGTACATAATGGTGAGAATAATCCCCACCACAGAAAGCTTAACCACCAGTGGATTTAAAAATAACACCAAGCTAAACGCAATCAGCGCCATGACGATAAATAACATCAGCGCTTCTTTGCTGCTGACTTCTCCAGAAGCTAATGGTCGATGTTTAGTACGCTCAACATGAGCATCTAATTTTCTGTCGGCAAAATCATTAATGACACAGCCGCAAGCTCGCATGATAAAGACACCGAACACAAAGATAACTAATACCTTCATATCTGGCATACCGCCAGCCGCTAACACCAGCGCCATTAAGCATGGCCACATTAGCAATAATGTACCGATGGGCCTGTCTAAGCGCGTTAAGCGCTGGTATATCGAAATTTTCTGCTTTAGTGTCCATGAGGATACTGCCATGGCTAACTCACTCCCACTTTTTGAAGTTTATTCACTTCTTATTCGCCATTCTGGGTTGGCGTTATTTATGTGTGTTTGCCAAATGAATAATCTAACATGCTAAGGGCGTTTTAAAACACTTGTTTATCGTGGATATAGCGACAATGGTCACCATTTGCTCAAAATCTCGTTCCAATACCAATTATTCTAGCTACCCCATATCAGATCATTTGGCTCAGAATAGCTAAACAGCCCTTCACCAACTGAAAAAGCTGCTTTGGATCTATATACCGTCTAGCAAGACTCTAGCTTTGCCAGTGATACCAATAACCACTTACTGCCAAAATCCGTAAAGTTAACCTGAACTCGGGCTTTATCAGCTGTGCCTTCAAAGTCGGTCACGATTCCCTGACCAAACTTAAAGTGCTTCACTTTTTGACCGACTTTAAAGCCACTGTCATTAGCAATGGATTGGCGTGGTACGTTAAAACGACTGCTCATTGAGGGCGCCGATACCGACGCTTTCATACGAATTTCTTCGACGTATTCCGATGGGATTTCACCAATAAAACGTGAAGGACTGGCATAATCTTCACGGCCATAAATACGACGAGACTCAGCATAACTGATGTAGAGTTTTTGCATCGCTCGGGTCATTCCCACATAACATAAACGACGTTCTTCATCTAAACGGTCACCTTCATCCAACGCCATTTTGCTTGGGAAAATACCTTCTTCAACCCCAGCCATAAACACCATTGGGAACTCAAGCCCTTTAGCTGAGTGCAAAGTCATTAACTGCACCGCATCGGTAAACTTATCAGCTTGCCCTTCACCTGCCTCTAATGCCGCATGGGATAAAAAGGCATTTAACTCGCCCATATCTTCAAGCTCTTCTGGCATTTCAAAGCTGCGTGCTGCAGTAACTAATTCATTTAAGTTTTCTACACGTGACTGGGCTTTTTCGCCTTTTTCAGCTTCGTACATAGCCCGCAGACCCGAACGCTGGATCACGGTGTCAGCCATGCTATAAAGGCTCATATCGCTAGTGTCGGTACGCATACCAATCACTAAGTCCATAAACCCATTAACCGCATTTGCCGCTCGGCCTGTTAATACTTTTTCTTCAATAAGTCGCACGCTTGCTTGCCACATGGTCATTTCTTGCTGACGGGCAGTAGAGCGAATGATTTCTAAGGTGCGATTACCAATACCACGAGTGGGTGTATTAACCACCCTTTCAAAAGCAGCATCATCATCTTTATTGTTGATAAGACGCATGTAACCCATGGCATCTTTAATTTCTTGGCGTTCGAAGAAACGTAAGCCACCGTATATTCGGTAAGCTAAGCCCTTATGCAATAAGGCTTCTTCCAGTACACGCGACTGCGCATTAGAGCGATATAAAATAGCGCAATCGGCAAGATTGCCGCCACTAGCATGCCATTCAGCCATTTTTCCGACAATAAAGCGCGCTTCATCCATTTCGTTGTAAGCGCAGTAAACTGATATCGGCTCACCGGCCTTATCTTCAGTCCACAGTTTTTTGCCCAAACGTTCAGGGTTATTGGCAATTAACTCATTCGAGGCATTCAAAATGTTGGCTGTAGAACGGTAATTTTGCTCAAGCCTGACGGTATTTGAACCTGGGAAGTCGGTTAAGAAACGATGTAAGTTTTCAACTTGAGCGCCGCGCCAACCGTAAATTGATTGGTCGTCATCACCCACAATCATCACATTGGCCGATTTACCAGCTAATACACGGATCCACGCATACTGAATCGCGTTGGTATCTTGGAACTCATCAACCAAAATGTGCTTAAAGCGTTCTTGATAATGTGCCAACACATGAGGTTTATTGAGCCATAATTCATGGGCTCGCAGTAAAATCTCAGCAAAATCCACCAAGCCTGCGCGATCGCATGACTCTTGATAAATCTTGTAGATGTTTAATAAGTTCTGCTCAATAGGAAAGCCGCCTGCATCAATGTGCTTTGGACGTAATCCTTGGTCTTTTTTGCCATTGATATAACCTTGGCATTGACGTGGTGGATATTGCTTTTCATCTAAATTGAGGCTTTTAAGAATACGTTTCAATAAACGTAATTGATCGTCAGAGTCGATGATCTGAAAGCTTTGCGGTAAGTTCGCATCTTGATAATGGGTACGCAGTAAACGATGGGCTAATCCATGGAAGGTACCAATCCACATGCGGCCCATATTCGTGCCGACGACCTTCTCAACCCGCTCGCGCATTTCTGCCGCCGCTTTATTGGTAAAGGTTACCGCTAAAATGGAGTATGGACTTTGTTGTTCAACCTGCATCAGCCAAGCAATACGATGGGTTAATACCCGCGTTTTACCACTGCCTGCCCCAGCTAAAACGAGCATACTTGAAAGCGGTGCACCCACTGCTTCGCGTTGCATTTCGTTTAGGCCATCTAATAATGATGATACGTCCATTGGTCCTCCCAAAAATCAAGCGGGCAGTATATCAGTTCAATGGCGTGTGATCCTAGGGTGCAAAGAGGCTTAATCGTATAAGCACGGATAACAAGCGATGAATACCTCACTTGAGGTTCGTTGATAGTCAAATTAAGGAGGAGATAATTAGGTAATTGTGCGTTTATTTTAAAGTTTTGGGTTAACGTCGTAGTGTTCTCTCTATTTCCAAACTCCGTTTGGATTAACGTCGTGGCGCTTTGCCCACACCAGAGCAAGAAGGGTGAAACTGCTCACCCCTTTTGATTCTTTATAAACCATAGTCCCAGCAGCTCCGGCGAAATTTAAATAGCAAAATTTCCAACGGAGAATCATCCAGCTTTAAACTTCGTTTGTCGTTCTAACGTATTTGTGCCCCCAAAGTTTGTTTTATTATTTTTGAAAAAATCAACGTCGTGGCGCTTCGCCCACACCAGAGTCAAGGGGAAAGCGCTTGTCCCCCTTAACAAACCCTCAGCGCCCCTAACGAAAAATGCTGGAAAGCGCATAATTTTCGATGGGGATTGATCCAACTTTAAACTTCGTTTGTATTCCGCTTCGATCATCTTCAAAAATCACTAACGCTTCCGATGGAGGCGTCCCTTCCCCTCGAAAACTAGCCTGACATCCATGTCAGGACTCACGCGATTCTCTTGATGTTCTCAAGCCTACTTGATACACAAATGAAGCTAAATCGAAGAAGTAATAATCCCAGTGTAGATGCAGCAGCGAGCTTCCAAAACATGGATGTTTTGGCAGAGCTTACAGGGACCCTGCCTTAAATAAAGAATGCAGCATCTCGCAGTTGTATCTGCACATAAGGTCGCTCTTTCACATCCATGTGATCGCGACATTTCGTTCGTCCTGTACATCCCAGCGGCAGGCAATGGATTAGATTGAAGTAGTGATCTTCTTTAACCAACCCAATATAAATGAAGTGAAAAGTTAGTGGTTATAACACGTTTATGCCACAAAGTTAGTTAGAACCAAAGCTCTATTTAACAATGCTTATCTTCGTTTTCCATAAACATTTAAATGAAATTGCTTTTTACAGTTGCCATCCTTACAGCCTAGATTGCACAATCTAATGAACTGTTTTTATATACAGGTATAATGGGATTTGGCTTAATTTAAATCAAACAGCTCATCAAATAAGTCTAAAGTCGTAATTCATGCTTAACTAAAAATCTATAATTGTCTGATAATGTTGGAAATAAATTTCATTACTTATTTTTTAAGCGACTTTAACGCGCAAGCTCGGTTTGTTTTAGGATGCCAAGATAATTTTATTGCTTTACATCAAAGACATAGAGAATGTAGGATTTTATAAATCAATAACTTAAACGGCCGACTTTATCAGGCGTGCCGTATAATAAGCTGTTAGCTAGGTAGTAATGGAACTTCGAAAATTAATTGAGTCTATTGAGAACTACAATGATGAAGGCATAATTTTTGCCGAGTTGATTGAGGGGAGTTACCTAGCTTCTTCAGATGCTCAGGTAATTGAAATGTCAGATGAAGAAATGTCATTACCGACATCTGAAGTTGCTGAAAAATATTGTTCTGGTAAGGCGTATTTTCTAGAAGTATTTTTGGTCAAAGAAATGTTGGATTCCATGAGGCAAGAGCATATAGGTTCAAACGAAGCTTGTAAGCGAATTATTCATTATGCATTACACGATGCTTAGCTAACAAGCTGCTAAATTCAGATTCACCAAGGCTGTCATGCCATTTGCTGAGCAAATCGCCCGCCAGCACATGGTTCACTTATTAGCAGGGCGTTAGCTTACTAAATACATATATATGAAATGTTCAACTTTATTTGAAAATATAAAAAAGTATTGGCCTAATGAGCTTGTGATTGACGAAAACAATCCAGATCAATTGAATCAATTGTATTGGAGTGTTGAAGAAAAAATCGATCACGAAAAAGAACATTGGCTTAGCGTTTCTGCATGGGCATTTCATCAAGCTATAGATGAATTTATAGATTCAGAAATCGCGAGTGGTAAAAGTGTTATACAAATGTTACATATGCCAATGCAACTATTTAATAAACAGGTACTTTTCAATTTAGACGATGATGATTGGAAAGAAGAACGTTCAGTGTATGAGCAGTCGTAAGCTAACAAGGCGTTCAAACTCACCACACGGTAGTGTGTAAGGATGCACAAATGAACATAAACGCAACGTCTGCAGGCCAAGTCATATTCATTAATTTCTTAATTATGCTCTATTTTACTTTGAAATTTGCTCGGGGGAAATCTGATAACTTACTACTTGTAGGTTTTTATACTTTTCTTTTAAGTTTTCTTTTCTTTCCTGCTAGTTGGCTTTATTGCTGGTACTGGTCAAGAAAGAGATCTAAAGTGGAAAGTGAGTTATAACAAGCCATTCAAGCAGGACTGTGCTCTTCCCCCAGTTTAGTAGACACCTCCTCATCACTTTGAGGAGGCTAAAATGCCTAGATATACCCAACCAAGAAAGACATGGTTTTATCCTGTAAAATTCAAAATCAAAGCAGTCCAGCTAAGCTTAAGAGATGATGTCATGTCTAAGGATGTTGCTCTAGCTCTTGATATTCACCCGTTAATGCTGAGTCGTTGGCGAAAAGAATACAAAGAAGGTAAGTTTTCTAAAGCCCCTCGCTATCCAAGCAACAATGAAATTATGAGTAAGCTACCCACTAAAAATGAACTGAAGGCTCTCCAGAAACTAAAGAAAGAAAATCAGCGGCTTAAGCAGGAGAACGACTTGCTAAAAAAGTGGCAACGGTATCTGGCGGAAGTACATCAGAACGATTTGGATTCATCCAAAAGTTCGGACAAACACTAGGCGTCAAATACCTATGCTCTTGGCTAAAAGTATCACGTAGTGGTTACTATGCTTGGTGTCATCTTCTTGTGTCCTTACGAGCCGTTTCTGATGCAAATTTGCTGATTAAAATAGAACAAGTGTTTAATGCTAATCACCAAACATATGGCAGCCCCCGCGTCTTTCACGCTCTTAAAAAAGAAGGAGTCATTACCAGTGAAAAGCGAGTTGCTAGGTTGATGCGAGAGCATGGTTTAAGGGCTCGGTCTTTAAAGACATACAGTAAACCAGCGAAAGTAAAGTTCTTCTATAAAGCGATTGAAAATAAGCGTAAAGGTTTGGCCAAAGCGACAGGTATGAATCAACAATGGTCAGGAGATATTACGTATTTAAAAGTAGGGGCTAGGTGGCATTATTTAGCCGTTGTCATCGACTTGTATTCCCGCCGAGTCATAGGCTGGGCATTTGGAAAGAACAAAACAACAGAGTTGACTTTAAAGGCCTTGAAGCTCGCAATAAGAAAGCGTAAACCCAGCGAGACTGTTCTGTTTCACACCGATAGAAGGGCAGAATACAGAGCTCATGTGGTTCAACAGTATTTAGCGTGTCACAACATTAAAGCCAGCATGAACAGGCCTGGTTGTTGTACAGATAATGCAGAGGTCGAGTCTTTTTTTCATTCATTGAAAGCGGATGTAATCAGAGGAAACACATTTGAAACGAGCACTAAATTACATTCTAAGCTCAAAGGTTATTTAAACTATTTCTACAATAGACAGCGCCTGCATTCGAGCTTAGGATATAAAACACCTGTTGAATTTGAGCAGAAATTATTTTGAAAATGGACGGTGTCTATTTTATCGGGTGTAGATCACTTTTAACAGTTGGCTAGGTTCCGCTTCGCTTCACATTTTAGCCAACAATTAAAAGCCTCTTAATGGGGCGTTATGCAGATAAGTTAAACTCAAACTATGGCATGTACATTGACCTATGCGACATTAAGGATTTTCTCTTCTGAACTGTCGCCTGAAAAAATCACAGACTTAATTGGTTTTAATCCTACAAAGGTTAAAGCTATTAATCATGATTCCAAATATAAGCATGAGCGAGAATTTAATTATTGGGCTTTTTCTACTAAGGATTTATCTGATTCAACTGATAATGTAGAGCACCTTGAGATAATCCTAAATAACCTGCAAGATAAACTCGAAGTTATGAGTAATTTGCACAAGTTAAATTGTTCAACTGACATATTTTGTTTTTGGGACTCTAATGGTCAAGGTGGTCCATCAATGACAGTGGATTTAATGAATAGGCTTGTTTCATTAAACCTTAATATATCTTGGGACATTTACTTTGACGATGAATCTGCATAACAAGAAATTAAACAAGGACAAAAGGAGTTAGACTTTGTTTCTCACCTTATTTTTTATCTTTCTGATACTAGTCGTAATGTTTGAGGCTAGTGTTACTTTGATAAATAAAAAAGGCATCTCAATTTCTATAGTCTTCACTCTCATTGTTATTGCATTAACGTGCGCTTATAGCTTTTATTTTGAAGGTTCAGATTATGCGAAAGAAACTAGGCCATTTAAATTACTATTCGTTGATTTTATTGTCTCATTTGTACCACTTGGAATTACTTTTACATTTGCGTGGTTTTCTAGGCATTGTACACAAAGAACTATCCATGTCATTGCAGTAGTTACTGCATTAGTTCAAACAGCCTTATTTCCAATTTTTGTATTATTTACAAGTTGTTATACTGGTCTGGATTGCGTATAAATGGCATATAACAAGCCACTAAAGACGGGACACGCAAAAGCTTGCTCGGTTCCGCTTCGCTTCACATTTTAGCAAGCTATTACTTGGCCCCTTAGTGGGTCGTTATATGCCCTGAAAGGATTCGGAATGTCTTGAATAAATTTAACTATAGAATTGATTCAGCGCCTAATTTCAAGGCCACAATAATTCGACATATCGTATATGCAATTCTTGTGTTTTTAGCCACTTTCTCGGTAGTTTATTTTACGCACTATATGGGAGGTCTTTTAAACGTTGACGTTGAGCAACCATTGAGAGAAATGCCAACCCAAATAGTCATCATGGGACTAGCTGGAATATTAGTTACTTTTATTATTGTATACGTGGTTGTACTCTGGGTAGCTAGAGCAATATTTGCAAAGCTCAAGGTGTAAAGCGGGCAAATAACAAAGTAATTAAGAGCGGACATCTAACGGTTGGATGGTGTTTCGTTCCTCAACAATTTTAGCCAACCATTATCTGGCCTCTTATTGCGGCGTTACCATATATCCACTTGCCATACATTCCTTAATTAGACTCATCACTTTAAGTGCTTTAACTCTAACAAGCTTTTGTCCAAAAATGAGTTTGGAAGTGTTCAAACTTTACCATCAAAAAGTCACGTTCATGCTCATTTAAATTCTCAAGCGGTTGCCTTATCACCGCTCATGACAACGCGAGTTTTTTCAATCTTTATTATGGTCGCACAATAATAGCCAAAGGAATTAACCTACCAATGGTTATGCGAACAAGACTCAAGTAGCCTGAGGCTACTTGAGGGAATTGAATGCTGATGGGTAACAATGGATCTGAGATCTAAACCGATTCATTGCCCTATTGACATAAAACTGTTTAAGCTTGAATTTCTGCAGCCACGACAGAAATTTCAACCAATAGTGCCTCACGTGCCATTTTTGCCGCAACACAGGCACGAGCTGGTGCGTAACCTTCAACCACCCATGCGTCCCACACCGCATTCATTTCAGCAAAATATGACATGTCTTTGACATAAATAGTGGCTGATAACATATGCTTTTTATCACTGCCTGCTTGCAGTAATAACGCCTCTACTTTATCCAACATGGTTTGAGTTTGTTCGGTGATATCTTTAGTGGCATCTTGGCAAACTTGGCCACATAAATAGATAGTGCCGTTATGCTTCACGATACGACTCATGCGGGTTTTGGTTTCCATGCGTTCAATGGTCATGATTGCTCTCTTAAAATGGGACATAAATAGACGTCCAATATTATCCGCCATAACAATCAACAATAACAACTGAGAATCGCTCAACTGCCATTAGTGTTTGTAGCCAAGCTATTGCTATTTACGCCTTTGATATCAAGGTAAAGCTGTGAAGTCATAGACGAAAATATCAGCTAGAATTGACAGAGTAAATACCATAAAACTACACTGGTGTATTGCAAAACTAATAAAGAACAGCACATGCACATCAATGACTTAGAGTTATTTATCGCGGTAGCAAAATTAGGTAGTTTTTCTAAGGCCGCAGAATCGTTAGATACTCGACGCGCTTTAGTGAGTCGCCGTATTGCTGAACTCGAAAAACATCTGGGTGCACCGCTGTTTATTCGCACCACCCGCGCTATGTCATTAACTCCTAATGGTGAGCAATTTCTTGAGCAAGTTGAGCCTTTAGTCGATCAAATACGTAATGCCGCTCACGTGATGCGCAATCAACAAGCCAAAGTACAGGGTAAAATTCGTATTGGGCTGATCCCCTATAGTGACAAATTACTGCAACGCCATATTGCTGAATTTATACAACAATACCCTGAAGTGCAGCTTGATATATTCATGATCCATGGTGATTATCGTGATCTCACCCGCCTAGGATTAGACTTTATTTTGTATTCTGGCGAGCTCAACGACAGCAGTTTCATCGCTAAAAAACTCACAACTTTCAAACTAAAGTTATTTGCAGCACCAAGTTACTTTAACAATAGACCCGCCATTAATTGTATTGAAGACTTAAGCGAACATTTCTTTATTGGTAGGCGTGAATATGACGGAACTTTAGAGTCTCAAGTGACATTAAATGAGCAAACGATCAATTTAAAATACAACATTATTACTAATGAAATTAACTCACTTCTCAACTTTTGCCATGCCGGTTCTGGCATTGCCATTTTACCTTACAGCATTGTGGCTGAATCAGTTGACTCAGGACAGCTCATCGAGGTTTTACCTGAATTAGAATCAGAGTCATTTGAGTGTTTTTTAGTGTACCCAAGCCGTAAGCATTTGTCGTCTGCAGCTAAGTTGTTTGCTAACACTGTGATTGAAATGGCTGAAGAGTTACATGAAACCGAGTCAGTATTTAGAGTTAAACAAAAAAAGGCATAAAACTGATATTTCAATTTTATGCCTAGTGATTACAAGAGATTTAATTAAGGTAACTCAATAAATATTGACCTACCTAACCAATGGGAGGCGTAATCAAAAAAACGGGTTCAACAGATTAAAACTTATAATCTAGAGTCAGATAAACTTGCTGACTATTTTCAATTTCAATACCGTTCTTGCTGTAATCTTGCTCTAAGTAGCGATAACCTAAATCTGATGAAAAGTGTTCATTCCATTTGTATTGCACACCAACTTGGCCACCATAAACGAAGTCCGTAGAAGCTTTGCCTGCCACTTTATTATCGTTCGCGCCGGCAACAACACCCACAAATAAGTTTACGTCTTTATGCATTGGGATCAGGTAGTCATACGAAACTAGCCAGCTATATTGCTCTTGTTTGTACTTATTGCCAGAGTATGAAAATTTGTCTTCCATGTAGCCAAAAGTACCAGTAAGACGATGCTGCTCATTGATAAGTGCTCCAACTCGCAATTGCCAAGTCATGTCTTCTGTATCTTTGTTGATATTGCCATCAACCGAGTCAGTTTGAAATCCTGCTCCAGCGCCGACAAAATATTCAATATCTGCCGCTTGGGCTGCTGAAATACTACCGACCATCATACCGGCGACTAAGACTGCTTTATTCAATTTATTCATAATATTCACCTTTATTTTCAATTACTTATTTGCTTCAACATCCCTGAATGACAAATTCATCTTATAAAAATGATTTCAGAATAATAAGCCCCTAAATCGGTTCTCTCAGTCTCATAAATCGAGACAATCATATTAAAGGCAAGCTGTTGAATAATAATGTAAAAGTAAATAACAACTCAAAGAGGCAGCTTACAACAAATGCCTACAATAACATCACAAATACTCATAAAAACAAACCTATCTAGTTCATTGCTTTAACCTACCCATAAAAATAATTCTTCTGTACTTAAGGAATAAAAAATCCTCTCCTTTTTATGATTGTCTCATTTTAAAGGACAATAAAACTCAATTTCCCCCTCTAATGTTTCAGCTTGTATCAGCCTAGAATTAGCCATCAAATTTTAGAGGAAAACGTAATGAAAGCCATGACCAGCAAACTATCAACACTGAGCTGTTGCCTTTTGGCCTTAACTGCTTGTAGCGAGCAACCACAAGTTGCCATTAAAGTAATGCAACCAATTTCGGTAATTCAACTTGATAAACATATGGATCAACATTCATTGCGCTTTTCTGGCGTAGTTGAAGCACAAGAGAAAGCAGACTTATCTTTTCGCGTTTCAGGTACATTGAATGAATTGCTCTTTGAGCAGGGAGATAGCGTTAAAAAAGGTCAGGTAATAGCAAGGCTTGATCCTCACGATTATCAAGTTAGAGCCAACGAGCTCACTGCGCGTCTAGCCGAAGCTGAAGCAAGTTTACAACTAGCCAAAGATGAACTTAAAAGAACTCAAATGGCCAGTGATGACAATGCGATATCTGATATTAGATTACAAAGAGCCAAGACTGGGGTTGTTCGTGCTCAAGCAGGTGTTGATGTGGTCACGCTCAATCTACAACAAGCTAAAGATGCCTTACGATACACTGAGCTTAAAGCTCCATTTGACGGCGTTATTGGCCGCAAGCAGTTTGATAACTATGAACAAGTTATTCCTGGTGTTGCTTTTACCACGATTCATCAGCCAAATAGTCTCAATGCGATTGTTGATATTCCAGAGGCGCAGCTTAACGTATTTTATAAAGATCAAGTCGCGTTAATCGGTTCAAATAATGAACCTCAGCAGCTAAATGGCCAAGTTACTGAAATCACCACGGTTCCCGATCCTATCAAGCGTACCTTTAGTGCGACAATTGCCATTTCTGACACATCAGAAAACCTATACCCAGGCAAGGTAGTCAATGTTCGCATAAATGATGAAACTCTTGATCCCAATAGCATTTGCTTGCCATCTACTGCGTTAATCAGCAAAGAACAATCGATGTACATTGCGACATTAGTTGATCAAAAAGTACATAGGGTTCCTGTCGAGGTGACTAAAGCTGGCCGTAAGCAAACGTGTATTATTGCTAAAGAAGGCAATAAATTAACCGGCCTTGAAACCGTTATCGTAGCAGGCGCAGCTTACTTATCAGACGGCCAATTAGCCACTAACCTGGTTGAATTAGGAGAGTAGTCATGAACTTTGCTGAATTTGCTATTCGCCAACGGGTATTTGTTACCTTTTTTACCGTACTGGCTGTCATTGCTGGTATTTATTCTTACTTTGACTTAGGCAAATTGGAAGATCCGTCTTTTACTGTTAAAACTGCCGTTGTCGTCACTCTATACCCAGGTGCTTCTGCCAGTGAAGTTGAAAACTTAGTCACTGATAAGGTCGAAACGAAGCTGCAGGAAATGGCATCTTTAAAAACACTACGCTCGCTATCAAAGCCTGGTGTTTCAATGATTTTTGTTGACCTAGTCAGTAAAACCTCATCATCTGCTTTACCTCAAGAGTGGGATTTACTCCGTCGTAAAGTCAATGACATTCAGCTTGCCTTACCGCCGCAAGCTCAAATCAATATCGTTCAAGATGAGTTTTCAGAAGTGTATGGCATGCTATTCGCCATCCACAGTAATGATGCTGAAGCCTACCAAATAAAAGATTACGCAGAGGAATTGCAGCGTCGTCTTAAGGAAGTGAAAGGTATTAAAAAGATTGAGCTTCACGGTGTACAAAACCGTGTTGTGCATATTGATATCAGCGATGAACGTATTGCAGAATCAGGGTTATCTTCAGCTCAAGTGCTAAATCAACTCAATAGTCAAAATATGTCGCTTGATGCAGGCAGCTTTGATGTGGGCATTGAGCGCCTTCGCGTGGCACAAAGTGGTGCTTTTAATAGTATTGAAGACATTAAAAATCTTTCCATTAAAACAGGCGTTGGTAAGTTATCGAGTGGCTTAGTTCGTCTAGGTGATGTAGCCGATATTTACTATGATTATCAGAAGCCTGCATTAACAAAAAGCCGTTTTAATGGCGAACCTGCAATTACCCTCGCAGTCAGCCCTGTCAGCGGGATTAACGTAGTATCGCTCGGTGATGAGTTAATAGATATTATCGACAGCTACCAAGCCGAATTACCTCTGGGCGTTACCATTAGCACGATTGCGTTTCAGCCTGAAGAAGTGCATAAATCTATTACTAGCTTTGTGTCTAACTTGATTGAAAGTATCGCGATTGTTGTCGTTGTACTACTAATCTTCATGGGCTGGCGCAGTGCAGCCATTGTGGGCTCAAGCTTACTGTTAACCATTCTATTCACTCTCATTTATATGAATGTGTCTGGTGTTGATCTACAACGAGTCTCTGTCGGTTCATTTATTCTTGCTTTGGGTATGTTGGTCGATAACGCCATTGTTATCACTGATATGTTTGTTGGCAAGCTCAAACAAGGCATGGCGAGATTAGAAGCGGCTAAAAGCTGTATTAGCGAAACGGCTGTACCATTATTAGGTGCAACAATCATTGCTATTATGGGCGCCTCACCAGTGATTTTCTCAACCACTGATGCCTCAGAATTCTCTATTTCAATCATTCAAATTTTAGCTAGCTCATTACTACTGTCGTGGGTTATCGCTATGACTATCACTCCGTTAATGTGTTGGGCATTTATTAACGCCGAAGCTAATGAAGGTGAGTCAAAACCCAATATTTTCATGACTAAGCTTCGCTTAGCAGTGCAATGGGCTATTCGTCACCCTAAGTACACCATCACATGGGTATTGGTTGCCTTTTCGATGACGATTGCGTTAGTTCCTTCAGTTAAAGTGAACTTTTTCCCAAGCTCTGATAGAGCCATGGTGTTTCTTGATTATTGGTTACCTAACGGCAGTCGTATTGAAGATGTTTCAAGTGATATGAAACAGATTGAACAATGGTTAATGTCACGCCCTGAAGTCAGCAGTATTTCGACTTCAATTGGTGCCAGCGCCCCACGATTCTCTGTCACCGTTGAGCCTGAGCCAATGGACAGCAGTTACGGACAAATCCTGATCAACACCCATGATTTTGAAGGGATCAACAAACTCGTTACCGATGGTAATACATGGTTAGCAGCTAACTTCCCACAAGCGCAACCACGCTTTAGAGACTTAAAGCTGACTACTAAAGATAAATTCAACATTGAAGCGCGTTTTTCCGGTCCTGATCAAAAAGTACTGCATCAGCTATCAAAACAAGCGCAAATCATCATTAATGCGCACCCTAACACCCGTTATGTTCGTGATGATTGGCGTCAAGAAAGTAAAGTAATGATCCCAGTGATGAACCAAGAACAAGCACGACTTGCAGGAATTAATCGCACTGATATTTCGTTAGCTTTAAAGCGCGCTACCGATGGTTTAACCGTTGGGCAGCTGCGTGAAAATGACACCTTAATGCCAATTTTATTCAAGTCGACTAATGCCAGTATTGATGACATTGGTGATATCCCAGTACGCTCATTTATGGGGCTGCACAGTGTGCCATTAGCTCATGTTGTTGATGACTTCGAAATTGAAGGTGAGCAAAGCATGTTATGGCGCAGAAATCGCGTGCCGACATTAACAGTTCAAGCAGGTGTTGTTGGTGATGCTGTTGGTAAAGTACGTAATGAAATTAGTGCTCAAATTGAAGCGATTGAATTGCCTAAAGGCTACAAGCTTGAGTGGGGTGGCGAGTATGCTGATGAAAAAGAAGCTGTTGATGACTTAATCCAACAAACACCTAAAGCATTCTTAATTATGATTGTTATTTTAATGGCATTATTTAGCGCTTACCGACAACCCACCATCATCTTCATGCTAGTGCCATTAGCTGGGATGGGCGTGTGCTGGAGTTTGTTGCTATTTGATAAACCATTTGGCTTTATGGCTTTAGTTGGAGCAATTGCCTTATCGGGGATGATCATTAAAAACGGCATTGTATTGGCCGATCAAATTGAACTAGAGCGAAAAGCAGGTAAGTCGCTAGATGACTCAATCTTATCAGCAACCCTCAACCGTACTATGGCTATCTCAATGGGCGCACTGACCACCGCATTAGGTATGGTGCCACTGTTAAGCGATTTGCTATTCGATCAGATGGCGGCAACCATTATTGGAGGCTTATTTGTAGCCACCTTCTTAACCTTGCTGTTAATGCCTGCATTATACAAACTTTTCTTTAAAAATGACTCTCAGGAGGTTGCCAATGAAGAAGCGTAATCTATCTCTGCTTATTGGCCTCTTACTTACAGGTTGTAGCATGACACCCGACTATCAAGTCGAAGACACTATCAAGCTTGATACTGTGTATTTGCATGACGCTAGCCAAGGCGAAAGTCAAATCGAACACGATGCTTGGTGGCAACGTTTTAACGATCCACAGCTTAATCAGTTAATTGAACAAGTGCAGCAACAAAACATCACTATTCAATTAGCGGCCCAGCGGATTCAATCTGCTAAGGCTTATGAAACAAGTGTGTCGTCATTTAAAATACCGACAGTCTCTGTAGGAGCCGGTGGATTTTCATACGGGATATCTGAAAAAGATCCACTATTAGGTGCGGCGGTATCTGGCATTAATTTCGGTGGCCAAAATTTGGCATTGGATAATGATTATCAAGGCGCTGTGGTCGGGGCTAATATCAGCTGGGAAATGGATATTTTTGGCAAAATTGACTCACTCAGTAATGCTGCAAGTATTCGTATTGAGCAAGCCGAAATTATCCAACAAGGCATGGTGACCTTAATCACTGCAGATGTAGTCCATAATTACCTGCAATATCGCGGCGCTCAAGCAAGATTAGCGATTGCCAAGCGCAATATTGATGAGCAAGAGCAAACCTTGAATATGGTTAAAAGCTTGGTCAGAAGTGGTTATGGCTCAGATCTCGATTTAGCCAATGCAAGCGCTGCGCTTGCAACGGTAAAAGCGACCCAAACCGTGTTTGAAACAGCAGAAAAAGTCCATTTGTACCGCATCTCAACCTTACTTGGGCTACACCCATCACAAGTGACTGATAAGTTTAGCCAAGCGCCTTTACCTTTAGTAACAGGGCAAATTCCGGTTGGATTACCATCTGACTTATTAAAACGTCGTACCGACATTGCTTTTGCAGAGCGTGACATGGCCGCAATTAATGAAGAATTAGGCGCGAGTATCGCCGCACAATACCCAAGTTTTTTCATTACTGCATCGCCTGCCACGTTAGCCAAAAATGTGGATGATTTATTCAGTTCAGGTTCTGCCTCATGGATGGGCGGAATTGGGGTTAAATGGAACTTAATCGATGGCGGCCGTGGGCAAGCGATGGTGGACTTACAAGAGTCTCGCTTTAAGCAGGCAAGCTTAGGCTATCAGCAAACCGTTAATGATGCGTTTAATGAAGTTGAAACCACCTTAATGAGTTATGGCAACAGTCTTAAGTTTTACCAGCAGCTCAGCACAGCTGCAGATCAAACTCAAACTGCGGTAAGTAAAGCTAAAAGTTTGTATAAAGCGGGCTTGATTGATTATATACAAGTCCTTGATGCACAGCGCCAAGACAATCTGATGCAAGATAGCTTAGTTGTCGCTCAGCTGAATATTGCCAGTAATTTGATTTTGGTGAATAAAGCTTTGGGCGGAGATTGGACAGCTGTTTCAGAGAAAACTACTGTTAATACTGCTATGGCATCAGCAGAATAATTCGTAAATTTAAAATCCCCTGTGCTTCATCTTAATGCGATGCTCAGGGGATTTTAACGCGTTCAACTGTTAAAGCGGTTTATACATTAGTGGTTAATGCAGTAGTAGTTAATACAGTGTGATTAATACATTGCCGTTAATGCATGAGTAACTGCATTAGTTAATCGTTAGTTTCTGTTCTTCTGCTTCCATATCATATGTCCACATTTGATAAACAGGGTCTGAACCATCATAGAACCACACCACAGCAATTAGATTTTGCTGATGATTTGCCACTAACAGCTCATCATTCAAATTGCCCTCATCTAAGGCACCACGTAATAAACATGATTCAAAATTCACAGTCACTTGTGCGCCATTTTGCTCATACTGATCACAAAGCGAAAAGTAACCTCGCTGTGTAGACTCAAGTGCCACATCAACTCCTAACGTAAAAGCAGCTTGTAAATCAAAGTCTGCATCAACCACCAAATCATCAATCGACGTAGGTGTTGGAGCTGGCTCTTCTGGTGTCTCAGGATCGGGATCCGTTGGTGTTTCAGGTGTAGTCGGCGTTGTTGGAGTAGCTGGCGTCGTTGGCGTCGTTACCGCTGGAGTGGCTGCAGCTGGTTCTGGAGAGCTATCGTCACCACCACCTCCACCACAAGCAGTTAACTGAGTCAGCATTAAAACTATTGCAATACTGCCGAATCTCATTCCTTTCAAAGCCATGCCGTTATCAAACGTTACTTGTTCATTTTTTTGAGTTTTATCAGTTGTTAATATGTTCATAATGTTTACCTTTTAAATTCCGTTTTACTTAAATTCATTGTGTTTGCTATCGATTCATTTTTTACATTTATCAAAGTGCTAGTTGTTGTAGTTAGCATTAGTCTTTGAAAATTAATGAATCAGCAGCGGTTAGGTACCAATAAGGTTTGGTTTCACCTGTTGCATCCGCAGCAAATTCAATAAACTCAATGTAGGCATTATCAACACGTTGTAACTCAGCAGGATGCTGCCATGTGTCAGGTACTTCAATTGCCCAGCTCATGCCGTTTTGGTCTTGGAAGTACTGACCTTGTGAAGCCACAGAGTTGTCGTCATGCATCCCTAAAAAGCGAGTATCAAATAAATCAGTTGGCGCTTTATTTTTCAGATGGATTTCAAGTTTACGACCCGGATTTTTACCGTCAGTAATATTTTTAGCGGCTAACCCATGATCGGTATCAGGTGTCGCAAAAATGAATGGGTCATATGGGAATTCAGGCATATCATCGACATGAACCGAATCAATAAATGGTACGGTCATTTGCCATGTTGCGCGGTACTGAGTACCACAACCCGGCTCTGTTCTGAAGTACAAACAACCGTTACCAGGAGTGGCGTGTTGCCACAAATCTTCACTAAACAGTAGTACTGCATTAGTTTGGTTTTCTTCTAGTGGTGATGTGGTTTGTTTAACGCCTTGCATGCTCCACTCAATTGCTGACTCTTGTACGTTGCCACGTCCCACATCAGGCAGTTGCACCGCAAAGCCGTTATGATAAGCAGCGCCCATTGCCACCAACTGAGCATCAAATGCCACGCGACGCACCAAGTCATTTTTACTGAACTGGCTAATACGTAACTGCATCACCACATCATTCATATCAAAGTCACCTTGGTTCGGATATAAATCCTCGTAAGCTAAGGTGGTGTATTCAGATGAAGATGGGTAATAACTAATCGTCACCCCTGTTTCAGTGACTGTAATTGGGTAATCCTCTACTTCACCATCACTCACACCACCATTTGGCAATAAATCGGCCACTGAACTGAGGCGGAAACGTGACCATGTTTCGCCAGTTTTCGCCCAATTAGGCACATCGATAGATATCGTGGTTGTACCTGCACTAACAGAACGACCCGCAATCACTTTTTCATCAGTGTCGAACTCGCCATTTTGGTTCCAATCAATCCAACCATTTAAAAATGCCGCATCACCTTGAGTCGTGACAATCAGCATGGCTTTCTCACCGATTTCAAAGCCTGTTGGCATACTGATACCGTCATCATCGTCAATGCCATCACTTTCATCATCAGAAAGCGGCGCTGGATAACCGTCTGATTCATTATCAATAACACTACCCAATTTCATATTGCCAACAATGCCGTGGCGGGCACCGTTTGAATCAATTAAGGTGCCGTAGCTATCTGGCGCATCACCAAAATCGACACTGTCACCCACTGGCACTTCAGCAAGAGCACAACGCGCACCGTCATTAGAAGTAGAAGAAGGCCCATAAGAAAAGAGTTCAGCTTGTGGAGTATCAGCATCGACGTTGACTTTAAATACATTACCGTCGCCGTTGTTACTCAAGTACAAGTTGCCATCAGGATCGAAAAACTGCGCCCCAAAAGTAAAACTACCGCTGTCTTTGGTGATCACATTACCTAAGTTTTCATGCGCACCCGTGCTAGGGTCAATTTTGATTAAGGTACCGGTACTACCATTTGTGACGGCATATAAGAAACCATTACTTGGATGAAAGGCAAAATCGGTAATGCGATAAGTGGCATTAGCTTTACTGCCTGAGACAATATTCATTGGATGATCATTACCATCAAGTGGCACAGTGAATAGGCCAACACCTTTGCGGTAGCCATACCAAACGTTTTGATCAATCGCCACATCACCAACATAAAAATCTTGATTGGCTGCCGCACTGTCTTTGGTGATTGTTAATGGCTCAACTTGGTAATCTTTACCCACTTTACCCACGGTGCCGTGCTCATAATCCCAACCGTAGAGGTAGTTATCAAGATAACTAAAACCCACACCGTTAAGTGCTTTGGTGAGACCCATATCTGGCGATAACACCACATAACTACCCGTGCCGAGTTCAACGCCAAATGTTTTTGGCACACCAGAGGGAGTTTGAATAATAAAGGCTTCGGTAGGACAGGCTTCAAAGGCATCAGCGGCATTGGTATTAGCGCTAAATAACGCCATGCTAGTACCAATAGCAATACTACTAAAACCAAGAATATTAATAATCTGGGAATTCAGAGGATTAACTGCGACTGTTTTCGTTTGTGATGTTCTTGCTTTAAATTTTTGCATATTGGCATCTCGCTATTCGTTATCAGGATGTAACTTGATAATGCACAGTGAATGCCAAGTTTAATTTACCTTTAAATACAAAGAATTATGATATTTAAAGAATTATTTATTTGTTTATAAATGCATTCTGCAACGCATTATGAATTTGGGAAGATGGGGGTTTATAGCTCCAAACTTGGTTTGGACTCAGGTCAACGTTGTTGCGCTTCGCTCACACCAGATTGCAGCTGCTCTGCTATTTTCCAAACTCCGTTTGGATTAAGGTCAACGTCGTGGCGCTTCGCCCACACCAGACTAAAAGGGAGTGAACTGCAACTCCCTCTTACTTTTCACTAAGAGCTACACCCCGCAGCTCCGGCGAAATTTAAACAGCAAAATTTCCAACGGAGAATCATCCAGCGTTAACCTTCCTTTGCATCTAGTTTCGGCAAGCTACAACTTTGGTTTAATGAAGCTCTAACGCTTCCGATGTAGCGTCCCTTCCCCCTCGAAAGCTAGCTAGAATCTTAAGTGTAAGATGCACTAAAAGCCTTGAAGCACATGGATGTGCGAGAAAGGCCATGTCTGGACTCACGCGATTTTCTTGCTTACCTCAATTCAAATTGAATATTCAAAGGAAAACAAAAGCACAATAAAGGCTTAAAAATCGATCTTTCACCAAGTATGAAATAACCCATGAACTTGCAGGCTCAATGGCCTCCGTTGGAAGTGTCCGAATGCGTTGAGCTAATTTGCGTGATGGAGGCAGGACGCCGACATAGCCTCAGGTTGAGCCAGGGATGGCGAATCTGAGGCGGTAGTAAATTAGCTCTTTAGCATGAGGAACAACACTTCGTCGGAGCGGCAAGGGCTGTCGAGAAGGGAAATGCTGTTGTTTCCCTTTCGTCGGGTGTGGGCGAAGCGCCACGACTTTGATTTACTCCAAACATCGCTAAATAAATGGCGCAGAATAAACTTTTTCTGGCTCTATTTTCTACTGTAGATTTACTAGAAAATCCCCTTACTTATCTCCCAACAACTGCTTAAACAAGCTTTTCCATGCTTGTTGTAGCTCAAGCCATTGTTGCTCTTTCCAGTGATTGATATAGCCAATATTCGCGTCTGGATTTAATGAAGCCGCTTGTGATAGAAATAGATCGATGGCATCAGCAATGTTTTCAACTGATATAGGTTCAGCAATTGGGGTTATCGCAGATTGATGACCACCTTCAATAAGGTGATTAGCAGAGTGTTGATTAATTTGATCCCCTAACCCATCCACTTGGCTTGAGATAATCGGTTTATTCATCGCCAGTGATTCGATGAATATCAGACCAAATGGTTCCCATCTAGAAGGGATGATGACCGCATCACACGCTTGTAAAAAACTTGGTACATCATCAACTTTATCGACCACCTCAATATTTGCCGAGCCTACATTTGAATGCTCTGCTGCTAACTCTTTTAGCTTAGCAACTTGCGCCCCTTCACCTGCTAACCTTAATCGGCAAGGCAGCTTAACTAGCTTCAATGCGTTAATTAATAAATCAAAACCTTTTTGATGGTGAAATCGGCCATAGGCGGCGATTATCGGAACTGTATTCTCGCTCTTTTCCTGTAGCGAACTATTGTTAGCGGTGAAACCGGTTAAATCACGCCCCTGCCCTAATAATGCAATTTTGTTTGCTGTTGTTAGCTTATGTTTTAGCATCCACTTTTGCTGCGATGGTGAAATGGCAATAACCCTATCCATTAGCCCATAACTGAGCTTTAGCATCAAATAAAAACGTCGTGGTGATTTAATTTGTTCATCGACAAATGCAGCGCTGTAATGATGCTCTTGTAGAACTAGTTTCACTTTAGGGTAGGTCAGTTTAAACCTTAAAACATTGAATAAATTACGCCAATTTGAAGCCCCATGTAGGCAAACAATATCTGGGACTTCATTTAATTTTACTGCTTGGCTAAAGTCGATATATTGAATGGTAAAATCAACATCATTTTTCAAAGGCGAGCCACACAAACTCTGCAGCGCAAAATTGACGCCGCCCATGTTTGGGTCATCTACACAATGCAAAACCTTTGGTTTCATTTATCTTCCGTCAGAACTTAAAATTACGATCAAACGATATGAACTCAGCTCAACCCAACAGACCTAGAGTTAAATAGACTTAAAGGGCGTTTAATTAAACATAACGTTATCTTATTGATTTCGCAAAGGCTTCTTTTCTAGGTTTAAGGTCAAGATAAAAAAAGAGGCTAGCTAAGTGCTAACCTCTTTTTATGGGTTTAATGAGCTGAATTAAAGCTGTTTAACGCTACTTCTTCTTTTGATCTTCAAGGCCCATGCTATTCATCCATTGATCAAAGTGAATCAAATTAGCCGGTAATACCACACGGTTATCTTTGTCACTTAGACCTTCAAGCTGCTTAAAGTACTGTTCACCTAATTGTAAACGTAGCGCACTTTGACCGCCTGGCTTTGAAATCACAACAGCTAAGCGCTCGATTGATTCAGCAGTCGCTTTAGCAAGGGTTAAAATCTCTTCCGCTTTACCTTCAGCTTCGTTGACAATACGCTGCATTTCACCTTCTGAGCGGTTAATGGTTTCTGCCATAACACCTTCAGAACGGTTGATTTTACTTTGCTTATCACCTTCACTTTGAGCCAGTAGTGCACGGCGCTCACGTTCAGCATTCACCTGCATTTCCATAGCATTTTTAACAGTTTCAGGCGGGGTGATATTCTTGATTTCATATCGATGAACTCGAATACCCCATATAGCACCCGCTTCATCGAGTACTTGTACTACTTTGGCAGAAATCACATCACGCTCTTCAAAAGTACGATCTAAATCAAGGGTACCAATGACTGAACGAGTGGTTGTTTGTGCCAGTTGAATCGCTGCGTAGCGGTAATCAGTAATACCGTAGCTTGCCTTAACTGGGTCGGTGACAGAGATATAAATCACTCCATCGACTTCGACATTAACTTCATCACTTGAAAAACACTCTTGCGGTGGGACATCAATAGTTTCTTCTTTTAAATCATGGATATAGGCCACTTTATCAATAAAAGGCACTAAGGCATGAAAACCTGCATCTAGCGTATTGTGGTACTTACCTAAACGCTCAACAATGTATGCTGACTTGGTTGGTACTAAGCGGATAGATTGAAACAGTTTTAAGACGAATATTAAAAAGATTGCGCCCCAAATAATCATCACCACGAAATCGGTATCAATTCCATTTAACATATTAGCGTGCTCCTTTTGTTGCTGACGGTGCTTTGGCTACTGCGTGGGTGACTTGTTCCATCCCTTCAAAGAATCCTTCAAGCTTGGCCATTTCAGCAGGCACAATCGATACTTGAGACTCAGATAGAATATTACCCACTTGGCTGATGAACTGCTCTTTAAGCATCATATTCATCGCGTCATTACCGCCTTGGTTGGCCAGTGCAGTACAAATCATATCCATGCCTTCAGATTTTGCTTTGGCAATAATGGTAATTTGTTGTCCTGAACCTACCGCTTCATTAATTCGCTTTTGCTTTTGCCCTTCTGACAAGTTAATCGCTTCTTGACGCTCACCTTGCGAGATATTAATCATCGCGTCTTTTTCTGCGTTAGCTAAGGTAATTTCGGCACGTTTGCGACGCTCAGCTTCCATTTGCTTTTCAAGGGTATGAATAACATGAATAGAAGGGGTGATATTTTTGATCTCGTAACGCAGCACTTTGATCCCCCAAGGATCGGATGCTTTATCAATCTCACGAACAATTGATTCATTCAAACTGTCACGCTCTGAGAAGGTTTGCGATAGGGTTAATTTACCAATCTCTGAACGCATGGTGGTTTGTGCTAAGTTAACTGCAGCTTTTCTATAATTTTCAATACCATAACTGGCTAACTTACCGTCCATGACTTTTAAGTACACTAAGCCGTCGACTTCTAATTGAGTGTTATCTTTCGAAATACAGCTCTGCGGCGGTACATCCAATACTTCTTCACGGGTGTCATGGCGGTACGCGACGCGATCAACAAATGGCACTAAAAAATGAAACCCCGGTTTAAGTACCGTTCTAAATTTTCCTAAACGTTCGATCACATTGACCTCACGCATAGGTACGATCAACATCAGTTTATAAAGAATAAACATGATAAATAAAAAAGCGATGGTTAGTTCAAACATACTTCCCCTTCCTTCTGAAAATAATATTGCGCACCATTAACTGTAATGATGTAAATATTGTTTTTTTACTTAAATTAGCGATTTATTAATAGCGCGAGAACGCGCTAGCTAGGTGCTTCAGTTTCTACGTAAGGCTCAACGATTAAAGCAATATTTTCGCGGCAGATAATCCGCACTTTGCTGCCTGATTTAATCTCAGTACCGTCACCTAACGCTGGCCATTCAGTGCCAGAAAACGTCACCCGTCCTTCTTGCTCACCTGGACCAATATCAGCCTTTACCGTGACAACTTGATTATATAAATCCATTTCTTCATCAGTATTATCAACATGAGCATCGCCACCAATCATTTTTTGAGTAATATGGCGGAAACTAAGTAACAACACGATTGAGGTGATAAACCAAAGCGTAAAGCTTTGCGTTGCTCCGTCGACGATACCCGCAAACAAAGCAGCTGCGACGATGACGCATGCGGCGCCAAGTAAGATAACGATGCCACCCGGAACAATGATTTCCGCGAGCATTAAGACAAGACCAACAATTAACCAAATGCTGGTTGGATTTGAAAACTCCATATACCCCCCTGTAAAAACGTTATCATAAAATCCTTTAAGCTATTTAACCCTGTTCCAATCCCGATTTCTGGGATGCGGTTAATAGACTTGATAACTAGTGGAATGCCTAAGGCACATTCATCAAAACTATGGCGTTTATTGATATTGGCTATTGCATCAACAACACGACATATTATGTCAACAATACAGTAAAACGATGAAATTGCAATCACATTCACTTTCAGGAAACCTTCGTTTACATTAAATCCACTTCATGTTCAGTTAAAAAAAGGCAACAAAAAAGGTGCCTAAGCACCTTTAATAACAATAAATTAAGCTATTGAATCAATATAGATTACGCTAATAACTTACGTGCTGCATCAACCACAATGGTGATTGCACTAACTTCGGTTTTCTTCATCATCGCTTCATCAGGAATTTCTTGCTGAGTACGATTAACAATCACACCGGCCACACAAGCTGCACGCCAGCCTTGTGATGCACACATAGTGAATAAGGTCGCTGACTCCATTTCATAGTTCAGTACGCCCATAGACTGCCACTCTTTCATTGAGCCAACAAAACGACTAGTCACACGACCCGAAACAGTGTCGTAACGCTCTTGACCTGGGTAGAAGGTATCTGAAGAAGCAGTAATACCAACATGAGGCTCTAAACCATAATCGCGACACGCCGCTACCATAGCGGTAGTACAGTTAAAGTCGGCTGCTGCAGGGAACTCAAGCGGAGCAAAATGTAAGCTAGCACCGTCTAAACGCACTGATGCTTGAGTCACAATCACATCACCTACGTTAACTTCTGGTTGAATCGCACCCGTTGTTCCAACACGTAAGAAGGTTGAGACACCTAATTGCGCTAATTCTTCAACGGCGATTGAAGTCGAAGGACCACCAATACCTGTTGAACAAACCACAACGGCTTTGCCATCAATATAAGCAAGATACGTTGTATATTCACGGTGACTTGCTAAGAAAGTCGCGTTGTCCATTAATTCAGCAATACGCTTAACTCTTTCTGGATCACCCGGCACGATTGCCAAAGTTGCGCCATCAAGCATTTGCTTGGTTAAACCTAAGTGAAATACGTCGGCCATGTTGAAAACCCCTTTCATTATTGAATATAAAATCCTAATTGTGTCGACTTTAACCCACTATTCGCTGAGTTAAGGTTAACTCGATCACATAAATCTTGATATTTATAAAACGATTGCTGTGGCAAATTTACAAATGCGAACAGTGAATACTAATTTAGCGAACAATAAACCACTTAAAAAATAATAGCTAATCTTAGTTCAGTCGTAGCGATTTAGCCCAAGCTTAATGCAACTCTTATTCTTCGTTACTCTGCTAAAATTAAAACCAAGCAATAGTTGATCTCTGTCACATTCCCCTCGCCAAAGTAGGAGTAGTTTTAAGTTAACAGTAACTAAAAGGAGTTGTTCTATGTTTCCAGAGTACCGCGAATTAATCAGTAAATTAAAAACATCAAATGCACACTTTTCCAAGATTTTTGATGAGCATAATCAGTTAGATGAAAAAATTAAGCACCATGAAAAGCATTATAATAGCGACACCACGCCTGAGCTTAAAATACTTAAATCGAAGAAGTTACATTTAAAAGAAGAAATATATACCATGCTGAAAAAGCAGTAAGTGATTTGACGGGAGTTTCAGATTACTCGAACCTAAGTAGTAAGCTAGCATCAAAGTAATAAGTTGCCAGTTGAACAATAAAAAAGGACGCTGATGCGTCCTTTAGTTTTAAGCAGTTTATATTGGTCAAATTACTTTTGACGTATCGCTTCAACAATCGCTTCACTGTTATCAAAGAATTCAATGCTAGTGACAGTGAACTTATCTAGAGTAACCACTGTCGCCATATCTTTTTCTGCAGGCCATGGGGCTGTCACTTCACCTTCGCGATCAAGTCCCATTGAGAAAGGTAAGTCTTTCATTTTTGGGATAGCAACAAAACGGGCAATTAAAGAAGGCATGCCACTGATGTCTGCAATATAAGCCATGTTTTTAGGTTGTTTCTCTGCAGGGACAGCTTCTAAAGCAGCTTGAATAAAGTCGCCACCTTTCATACCACGGCTAAATAATACTACTTGGGTTTGCTCGTTAATCACTAGCGGTTGTTCAAATTGGTCTTCTAATGTCACAGGTTCAATTTTATCGTTCACAGCAAACACATTGGCTTGCGCCGTCGTCATAAAAAATAAACTTACTACAAATAAAATTGCTTTCATCTTGTTATTCCTGAAGTAGGGTTTAAAGCCTTAGTCATAGAAAAAGTCTTCAAATAGAGGGTGCAATAAACTATACCTTAATGAAATTTCCTACCTATTAAGCAGCCTAAAAAACTTGATGTATCTCACGTATTAACGACATTAAAATTAATGAAATAGGATTAATGAAAATTTTGTAAATCTAATTATCTAAAAACGTTAAAAAACAACCCAAGACAACACTTAATTACAACACTATAATCAGTCATTATCTGTTTGTTCATCCAATAAAAAGACCATTATTATGAATGAGACTCCAGCGGGTTTAGATCAAGAATTAGCACAACTGCAGAATGTTTATGAAATGCTGACAGAGTTTGTTGTTCAGTACAGCTTTCAAATCGTTGGCGCTATCATCATTTTGCTGATTGGTATTTGGGTCGCCAACAAGATGTCTGATGTTGTTACCAATCAATTTGAAAAACATAATATTGATGTCACGTTAGGTAACTTTGTTTCCAATCTTGTCAGAATTACCATCATAGTCATGGTATCAATTATCTGTTTAGGCAAACTTGGGATCAGCGTAACTCCTATGGTAGCCGCAATTGGTGCCGCATCTTTAGGTGCTGGTTTAGCACTTCAAGGCATGCTGGCAAACTACGCAGCAGGGGTTACCATTATCGTCACTCGCCCATTTGTCATTGGTAACACCATTGAGATACAAGGTGTATCCGGTGTAGTCCAAAAAATTCAATTAGGCCTGACGATTCTAACGAATGAAGAAGGTGAGTTAATCAATATTCCTAATAAACATATTGTTGGAGAAATTTTGCATAATTCTCAGGAATATAAACTGGTAGAAACCAAGTTTAATATTGATTATGAGACTGACCCGCAATTAGTCACCACGCTCATCACTGATGCTTTGTTGTCCCAAGAAAAGGTAACTCAATCCCGTCCTCCACAAGTAGGCATTAATGACTTTAACAGTATTGGTATGGAGATTGGGGTGCGCTATTGGGTGCCTACTAACAGTTACTATGATGATAAATACCAAAGCAACCTGGCGATCATTAACGCATTAAGGGCCGCCAGTATTACCATCCCTTGTCCTGTCAGAGAGATCCATCTGCAGCAATAATTTTACTAGTAAAAAAGCTGTAGCAATAACTGATTTACTGCTAATCAAACCCTATAGACTCAAGCTTATGCTCAGACTAAGCTTGAGTCTTTTTAATTCCTGTTCACCCAAACATTTTGTTTTCTTCATGTTATTTTCGTCTCGCCCCTCCTCACTTTCATACTCAAGAACAATATTTAAGATTCTGTTTTAAATCATATTTACTAAAATAATTAGTAATTCACTGCCTATATTAGTTTTCAATTCTGTCATCAAATAACGACAAAAAGTAAAATAAACTTGACTCTAGGAGGTCAAATACTGCACCATAAAGTCAAGTTTAATTGACATTATGACAAGTTAACTTAAATCTAAGGAGAGAGAGATGACCCACAATGAACCTGAAAAAAGCTGGAAAGCAAACAATCACAGACAGACAAAGTCATTAGCTAAATGGACGACTGCTTGGGTTGTTACCATGGCAATCGCTAACTTTGGTTCAAAACTAATATGGCAAGAAAATGATTTACTTACCTTATTGGCAATTGGACTAAACCTCGCTGTTGGTGTCGGTATGATCCTCGCTAATAAACGTCATTTGGCCAACTTAGATGAAATGCAACAACGCATTCAGCTGAATGCGATGGCTGGCAGCTTAGGTGTAGGCCTTATTGTCGGCTTAAGTTATTCAAATTTAGATGTAACAGGGTTGATTGGTTTTAATGCCGAGATATCTCACTTGGTAATAATAATGGCACTTACTTACATGGTGGGCATTTTGTTAGGCAATAGGAAATACCGATGAAAAATAGACTTAAAGTGCTTCGAGCTGAACGCGATTTAACTCAAGCCCAGCTGTCTGAATTACTCCATGTGTCTCGGCAAACCATTAATGCGATCGAAAAAGGAAAGTTTGATCCTAGTTTGCCTTTAGCGTTTAAGGCCGCGAGGTTATTCGGCCTCACGATTGAAGACATCTTCCAAGATGAGTTGGAAGATTAAATGGTTGGCAAACTACCAGCATAAGCCGTCATAAAGAACGTGTCATAAACACGCTATTGGGGTCGGCTTCATAATCAGCAAACGGACCACATTCGGTAAAACCATGACGAGCATATAACCGTCTTGCAGGGGCAAAAAAATCCATTGAGCCGGTTTCTAAATTAACCGTTTGAGCCCCGCTGTTTTTTACTTCATTAAGCATAAAGCCCAGTAATGTCGCAGCAACGCCTCGGCGACGAAACGGATTAGAAACGCGCATCGATTTTATTTCTACATGCTCAACTGAATACCAATTAATAGCACCACAGCCTGCTAATAAGTCGTTTTCCCATATCGTCCAAAAAGTAATATTTGGCTGTTTCAGTTTATCTAAATCAAGGGCATGCACTGATTCTGCTGGTGATGTAGCGTACATATCTTGCAAGTGTTCTGTTAATAACTCAGCAATTTCAGGGCCTGATAAATCGTCAACTCGAATATCCATATCACTAACACTCCAAGTAAAAAACATTCCCTAACATAAATACTAAAGCTGCACTCATGAGTGTTGACACTCTAGTAAGACCTGCCATATTTATTCATATTACATAAATTAAGGGATTGATTATATGCGCAAGACTTATGCAACTTCTACATCTATTGCAGGCTTATTACTATTAACGATCGTAGGTTGTAGTTCAGCTCCAGCCACTTTGCAGCAAGGGCCTGATGCCGAAATCACTAAAGATGGGTTAGTTAAAGTCGATAATTCAAAGCTGGAACTTTCTTACGTCAAACCTGGCGTTAACTGGCGTCAATATACCAAGCTCTATTTTGTGCCAACAAAAGTCACCAATGATCACCCTGCCGATTACCGTGCCCCAAGAATTGATCGACAAACTGATGGCGCTTTTGCCACTTACGATCTGCCACAAGAATCTCTGGATAAAATGGCTGTGCAATTTTCAAAAACCGTCCAAGATGTATTTAACAGTGAACAACCTTTTGAATTAGTCTCTTCCAAAGGGCCAAATACCTTGATTGTAGAAACCGCTGTCAGCGATATCCGCTTAAGTGCACCAGTTGAAAATAGTCGTCGAAGTTATAACTCTATGGGCACCACTTACACACAAAATTCTGGTTCTATGGTGTTATTGGCGGTACTCAAAGATGGTCAAACAGGTGATGTACTTGCAAAAGCCGCTGATCGTGCAATGGGGTTTGATCAATGGCGACAAAACACCAAAGTGTTTAACTGGGGCGATGTAAAAACAGTTTATCGACGTTGGGTGACTGACTTTAAAAATGCCTTAATGACAGCAGCGGCTGAAGGTACCCCTTAAAAGCGGCATTCAGTCTAATGTCCTAAATTGAACCCGGTATCCAATCAGTAAAGATGCATATCGGGTATATCCTATAAGCCTCGTTGCCACTCTTGACGTAACGGCACCATGCCCTTGATCGCCTGCTCAACATGCCCTAATAGTTGTACTTTGTCCTTACCTAGTACCCCTTTCAGCACTAAATAATTCGATGCATGATCCGATCTAAAAATGGTTTTCTCCAACTCAAGTCCTGTGAGTAACGCTTGCATTTCGCTGAGTAATCCTAACTGATCCGGTAACTCAAAATGTCCATCAAAAGCACTGTCCATTCTGTCTGTGCCCAATGGCAGTGTTACCACTAAAGTGGACAAATATTCTGGCTGGGCTGCATTCATTAGCTCAGCTGAGGCTTTAGCATGTTGCAATGACAGTTTTTTGCCACCTAGGCCCATTAAAATCATCACCGATGACTTCATTCCTGCTTGTTTTATTTTCTTCAGCGCCAGTAAAGATGAGTCAAAGTCTTCGCCTTTTTCAATGCGTTTAAGTACTTCGTTGTCACCACTTTCACAACCAACATAAAGCAATGACAAGCCCATTTGGCGCAGCTCTGCCAGCTGCTCTACCGATTTATTAGTTAAGTTACGTGGTAAGCAATAACTGCTTATGCGAGTCACTGATGGCAGATGGGTATTGATCAACTGACAAATTTCTTTTAGCCGTTTAAACGGCAATGTCATTGCATCACCGTCGGCTAAGAATACTCGACTAATGGAATGTCCCGATGCCGCAGCAGCTAAGATATCTTGTTCAATTTTATCGGCTTTATTGGCTCTGAACTTTTTTTGCTCTTGAGTATACATATCGCAAAAGCTGCAGTTGTTCCAACTACAGCCATTAGTGACTTGTAAAATAAGCGATTTCCACTCAGAAGGCGGACGAAAAACAGGCTCAATATAGTTAATCAATGTTGTTTCCTTTGATGAAAAATCGGCATATTTTGTATAAATACACACCGTAGTGGTTGTTTTTTATTCTAATTATTGATCCAAATCGTTTGAATTGATCGTATGCCTTGATATAGTCGTTTCGTTAAACCAATAAATTATTCAGGCTTATTGATTATGAATCAAGTTGCATATGCACTCAGTGAACGTAGAGGGGAAACTCTCGATCAGGAACAACATTGGGAACTCATGACAGCAGACCAAAAAATGGCGCTGTATGATTTAAACCGATTTGGATACCGGTTGCTTTTCGTTAGAATGATGCCAGAAGGCCCTCTGGCAGTTATTGCTCAACAAAAAGAACTCGCTGTAATTGATTTTGAAGGCGAATTAAACCTACGCCCCGACATCAAATTACGAGACGTTTCCCAATAAAGGGAAAAAGTAACGCAAAGCAGTTACGCAATGAGTAGCCTGGTATGTAACGCCGACTAAACAAGAGTGCTTTAGGCACTCTTTTTTATGGGCTAAATTTATGGTCGTAATACTCATTTTATTACCAAATCAATAATGCGATCTTTGATAGGTAAATTTAACCCCATGACAATCACTATTTGTCATTCTTCGGTAATCAACTTGGTTGCAAGGTAAGTAACATATCAATATGTGGGATGCCGTCTTCAAGGTACATCTCTGAATTATTGATAAACCCTTGCTGCTGGTAAAAATGGTTTAAATGTTGCTGAGCACCGATTTGAATATTTTCCTGTGGCCACAACTCTTTTACCACATCAATTGACCGTTGCATTAATGCATGAGCAATTCCCTTACCGCGTCCAGATTCAGCAATAATGACTCTACCGATACTCGCCTCTGGGTAGCTCACGCCTGCAGGTAAAATTCTTGTATATGCAATCAGTTCGCCTTGCGGATTTAGTCCTAATAGGTGCTTAACACCAGGCAACCTGTCTTTATTATCCAGCTCTGGATAAGGGCAGTTTTGCTCAACCACAAACACGTCAACTCTAAGCTTTAATACTTCGTATAGCTCATCTAGGCTAAATTCATTAAAGCTGAGTAACTTCCATTGCATTGCATCTAATCGCGACATTCTGATTGATCACCACTTAATGATTTTATCGCAAGCTTACCATGAATAAACAGCATCACTAAATGGACAAATCAGGTTCAAAAACACAAAAAAATACCGAGCCTAAGCTCGGTATTTTTCAACAGGTTCTTGTTAGAACATGTATTTTACTCCAACCTTAATCTGCCATGCTGACTGATTAATATCGTAAGTATTGAAGTTGGAAGTATCTATGCCGTCTTGACCAAACGGAGTTGAGTAAGTGTAAACACCAGTTTCTGCATCATAGCTGTGATCAACAAGCACCTTGTTGCCATAACTTTGATATTGTACCTTACCCCAATCATCATTAAGCAAGTTCAATACGTTCTTAACATCGAAGTACAGCATGCCTTTATGTTTTTGAGTAAAGCCCGGTAATTCTTGGGTGAAACGGAAGTCTAATTGATGTACCCAAGGTTGATTGTGAGTGCCTTTATCAATGAGTCCGCCTGCGTATTTACCTAACCCAAGCTCATCAATGGCCTTTTTAAACTCTTCATAAGTTAAGCCACCAGCATATTCAACATTGGCATCATCAGCACCTGTTGGAATATACGGTAGATATGCATCAGAGTAGGCGTAATCACCTTGGTCACCAAATCCGCGGTCATTATACGAACCTAATACCCAGCTCATTGGGTTACCTTGGCGTGCTTCATAGAACATATTGAAGCTAGAGTTATAACCTGCAAATAACTCAGTGTCGTAACCTAAGCTAAGAGTGAAACGATGTGGCGTTTCATAATAGCCTGGCCCCATAGTGGTGCCGTTACGATCTGCGCCAACAATCGGGTATTGATAGTTTGAACCTGCTGTAGAAGATGAACCTTGGTTACCTTCATCCACTTGGTTATATGCATAACCAAAGCGCATGTTCAGACCCATGTCCCAATTCTTCGCCAAGCTAAAGCTTAACGTTTTGCTTGAGCCGTCAGTGTCTGCATTAGTGAGCATTAAATCTGAACGCTCTGTGTGCCCACCTTGTCCGTTATTCGCTAATGGATCCCAAGTTTCATAAATTACACGACCAGTATCATCAGTTCTGACTTTACGGCGAGATAAATCAACCCAAGTTACATCATTTTCTTTTTGGATGTAGAGGAATTCACCACCAAAGAACCAATCTTGACCTAAGGCTCCTAAGTCCCAAGTACTGTCAAAGCCAACACTGACTCGCCAATCTGATGGTAACTCAAAGTTCGGGTCAAGTGAGTTAGTATTACCGTCTCCACCCACAAGGCCATCTTGCGCTTCACCAGGAACATTACCAAAATCAGGTGTGCCCCACGCATCGTTCCAACCGCCGGTATAACTTAATAAGCTGTTGCCGTCATTTGAGAAACTATTCGACATCCAAACCGTTGGGTAACCACCACTGTAGCGACCGACACCACCGCGTAACGTCACATCATCCGTTAGTACGTAATTTAATCCTATCCGTGGCAGCCAAATATCTAGACCATCCATTGTGCTGTTATTAGCAAAGCCGTAACGATCAACAAAGTTGCTATTTAACTCTGGCGAGTCTGACATCATGATCCTTTCGTAGCGCACACCAAAGGTCATTTCTAAGTCATAGTTAATTTCCCAGGTATCTTCTAGGAATAATGCCAGCGTTTCCATGTTAAATTGAGCGGCAACATCATCTGGATTGCCTGATAAAGCATTTTGATAGCGGAAGCGATCAACAATGCCACGCTCGAAGTCTTCGATAGAATCAAAATCCCATGTACCCATAGTGTCTTGAGCAAACAGGTTAAAGACGTCAATGCTGTTGTACTGGAAACCAAAACCAATCTTATGCTCGTCTAGGTAATAATCACCCACAAAACGCACTTCCAAGTTTTGATTATCTAGCTCATTTGATTGGCGCGAACGCTCAGTACCAAAAGTAACGGTACCACCATCAGTTTTTACAGCAACTTGTCCAATACCCAAATTATCAACAGGGTTAGAGCTACTTACAGTGTCTTTATAAGCAACTTTAAATTCAGTCGTGAAGTCATGGCTCCAGTCACTGTATACAATCGCAGCGTAAGATTCGAAATCTTCTTCTTTATCGTACCAATAGCTTGATAAGTTTAAGTAACCTTCGGTATCAGAAACACGGTTAGTCATATTGCCGACCGTTTTTTGGTAGGTTAAAGAAGCTCGGTGGTCATCGTTAATGTTCCAATCTAACTTAGCCAGAATCTTCTCATCTCTTTCTTGAGGTGTGGCGTTATAACTACCGATATTATCAAGGCCATATACGCTACTAGCGATGCTATTAATCTGCTCTAATTCTTCAAGTGTGACCCGAGAATCATTTGGGAAACCCGCTCCTGCAGGTCCCCATTCAGCCGCTTGTGGTGCATCAAAGTTCTCGTAAGAGCCGAAGAAGAATAGCTTGTCTTTAATCAAAGGAAAGCCAATCGTGCCACCAAATGTGATTTCTTCGAAATCCTGCTTTAAAGCTTCACCAGTGATTTGGTCTTTACCATCACCAGCCATGCTGTCATTGGTGGTTTCCCAAAACATCGTACCCGATAGCTCATTGGTACCCGACTTAGTTACCGCATTAACTTGTGCCCCAGAAAAACCACCACTACGCGCGGTAAATGGCGAAGTATTTAATGCAACACTCTCTACAGCATCAATAGATATTGGTGAACGCTGAGTTGGGTAACCATTTGAATTTAAGCCGAAATCATCATTTTGAGATACACCATCAACCACAAAGGTGTTAAAACGAGGGTTAATACCCGCAACACTCATAGAGATACCATCATTCCCCACAACCGCCATTGGGTTTTGACGTAATACATCTTTTAAGTCACGGTTTATACCAGGTGAATTAGCAATATCGTCAGCACCAAACTCACTGTTACTGCCAGCTGAACGGTAGTAGTTTGCGTTGCCGACTACCCCAATTCGCTCAATATCAGCAGCAGATTTTAATTCACGATTAAAACGCAGTGTTTCGCCTACATTTAAAAACAAACCTTGCTCAACATCATCGGCAAATTCATCAGAACCGACTTTGATGATGTATGGACCACCAACACGTAAACCACGGGCAGCAAACTGACCGTCTGAGCCGACAGGTACTTCTGTTACTGTACCTGTTGGTTCATGAATAATAGTAATAGTTGCATCGGTTACTGCATTACCCATTGGGCCAACAATGTGGCCTCGAATGTTAGATGCAGTCTGCGATGCGGTAGCTGGTAGAGATACGACACCTAAAGCAAAGCAAGTCGCCAGCGCTAAGCGACTAATTTTATGGTTAAACATTATCTGACCCCTGAAAAATTATAATATAGCTAGTTGGTCTAGCCTTATTTGAAGCTGTAGAGTAAAAACTTCAGGGCGGATGCTATTTATCCTTTATGTCAGAACCATTTCATATTTGTAGCAAAACGCATCAATCGAAATGAGTGGGTATTTACAAATCTCTCATTCTCGTAACGAATTAACTAACATTGACAGGCCGACATCTCGCTAAAAGGCTGATGAAGCCTAGGTTAACGAATATTAATCTTGTGGGAGGGCTAAGACTTTTTAAGCCAACATGAGTTATAAATGGGGTCTCAGGTGATTTATATTAAATTTTTTCGCAAATTAGGGAACGCACAAACCAAGAACACCTGCAAAACAACATCAACACAAGCGAGCAACAAATCGACAAACAAAATACTGCTATCAAAAAAATACCGAGCCTAAGCTCGGTATTTTATCGGCTAAATTAGCTCAATTTAGAACTTGTATTTAACACCTACTTTTAACTGCCAAGTAGATTTTATTTCATCATAGGAATTACTATTATCTGTAATCAAACCATCTTGACCGTATGGCACTGAATAAGTATAAACTCCTGTATCAGCATCATAGTTATGATCAACTAGTTTTGCGCTACCAAAGCTTTGTGATTCAACACGTCCCCAATCATCATTAACTAAGTTAAGCACGTTTTTAATATCAAAGTATAAGATACCTTTATGCTTTTCCATGAAGCCAGGTAATTCTTGAGTGAATCGAAAATCTAAAGTATGTACCCAAGGTTGGTTGTCCGTACCCTTCGGGGCGATGCCACCTGCGTACTTACCTAAACCAATTTCATCAACAGCAGCTTTAAATTCTTCGTAAGTTAACCCACCAGAATATTCAACATTGGCATCATCTGCGCCAGTCGGAATATATGGTAGATAGTAAGATGAGTTAGCAAAAGATGCTTGGTCGCCTAGATTACCGTCTTTGTATGAACCTAGAACCCAACTTAACGACTTACCTTCACGAGCCTCATAGAACATATTAAAGCTAGAGTTATAACCCGCAACAAACTCGACATCATAGCCTAAGCTAAAGGTAAAGCGATGTGGTGTTTCATAATAACCTGTACCCATGGTCGTACCATTTCGATCATATTGTACTGGTGTATATTGGTAATTTGAGGTCGCTGTTGAAGATGAACCTTGGTTACCTTCTTTAACTGAGTTGTAAGCGTAACCAGCACGCATATGAAGCCCCATATCCCAGTTTTTAGCTAAACTGAAACTTAGTGTTTTACTTGTACCATCTTCTTCTGCATTGGTTAGCATCAAATCATAACGCTCAGTGTTTCCACCTGCGCCATTATTTGCTAATGGATCCCACGTTTCATAAACAACACGGCCTGTTGCATCTGTTTTCACTTCACGGCGAGCCAAATCAACCCAAGCCACATCGTTTTCTTTTTGGATATATAAGAACTCACCACCAAAGAACCAGTCTTGACCTAGAGCACCAAAGTCCCAAGTGCTATCAAAACCAATGCTTGCACGCCAATCTGAAGGAAGCTCGAAATTAGGGTCTAATGAGTTAGTGTTACCATCGCCACCAACAAGAGCATCTTGAGCTTCATTTGGTACATTGCCAAAATCAGGCGTTCCCCATGAGTCATTCCAACCATCGTTATAACTTAATAAGCTATTACCATCATTTGAGAAGCTGTTTGACATCCAAACTGTCGGTGATCCACCACTATATCGACCAACACCACCACGAAGAGTAACATCATCAGATAAGATATAAGTTAAGCCGATACGTGGTAACCAGATATCTTTACCATCAAAGGTTGAGTTATTTGCGAAG
The DNA here is from genome assembly GCF_030252245.1 of Shewanella goraebulensis. Classification (NCBI taxonomy): domain Bacteria; kingdom Pseudomonadati; phylum Pseudomonadota; class Gammaproteobacteria; order Alteromonadales; family Shewanellaceae; genus Shewanella; species Shewanella goraebulensis. Next base: position 562,918 of record NZ_CP126972.1, on the reverse strand, counting down.
CCATAACGGTCAACAAAATTATCGTTTAACGAAGGAGAATCAGACATACTGATGGTTTCATAGCGCATACCGTATGTAAGTTCTAAATCAGCTGTAATATCCCAAGAATCTTCAACAAATAACGCTAAAGTATCCATGTTAAAGCTAGCGCCGACATCATCTGGATTACCAGACTGCGCATTGGAGTAAAAGAACTGGTCTACATTACCGTTTTCAAATGCTTCAATAGAATTAAAAGACCAATTACCTAATACATTTTGTGCAAACAGGTTAAACACTTCAACGCTGTTATATTGCACACCAAAACCTATTTCGTGATCACCCATGTAGTAATCACCAACAAAACGTAATTCAAGATTTTGATTGTTTAATTCATTTGCTTGACGAGACTTATCAGTACCAAAAATAACATCGTTGCCATTTCCATCGCCATTGCCGTCTTTTACTAGTATTTGTCCAATACCTAAATCATCAATGGTATTAGACATCGTAGTTGTATCTTTGAAAGCAACTTTGATTTCAGTGCTAAAACTATCTGTCCAATCACTATAAAGATTAGCTGCATAGGTCTCTAGCTTCTCTTCTTTGTTATACCAAGTGCTGCTTAGTTTTAATGCATAAGGGTTACTTGATAAGTTATTAGTCAAATTACCTAGGGTGTGTTGATAAGTAAAACTAGCACGGTGTGAATCATTAATATTCCAGTCGACTTTAGCTAGGATTTTTTCATCTTCTTCTTGAGGAGTAGTCGAGTAATCACCGATTGTGTCTAATCCATAAACTGTTGATGCAATATTTTCAATACGAGTGAGATCTTCAGTTGAAATATAAGACTCTTGAGCATATCCAGAACCTTGAGGTCCCCAGCTTGGCGACTTTGGTGAATCGTAACTTTCATATGAACCAAAGAAAAATAGCTTGTCTTTAATCAGTGGAAAACCGACAGTGCCACCAAAAGTTGTTTCTTCAAAATCTAAAGGTACCTTTTCACCAGTCTCAGGGTTTTTACCATCGCCAGCCATACTGTCATTGGTCATTTCATAAAACACTGTGCCAGATAACTCATTCGTACCTGATTTAGTTACAGTATTAATTTGAGCGCCAGTAAAGCCACCATTTCTAGCGGTATATGGCGAAACATTCAATGCAACACTCTCAATTGCATCAATTGAGATAGGTGAGCGTTGAGTCGGATAACCATTTGAGTTAAGACCGAAATCATCATTTTGAGAAATACCATCAACGACAAAGGTATTAAAGCGAGGATTCATACCCGCAACACTCATTGAGATACCGTCAGTACCTACAACTGCCATTGGGTTTTGGCGTAATACATCTTTAAGGTCACGGTTAATGCCTGGTGCATTTGCAATCTCTTTTGCGCCAAACTCACTATTAGCACCGGCACTACGGTAGTAACTTGCTGTACCAACAACTCCAATACGCTCCATATCAGCTGCAGACTGAAGAGTGCGATTAAAGCGAAGTGTTTCACCAACGTTTAAATATAAATCTTGCTCTAAATCATCGGCAAACTCATCAGAGTCAACTTTAATTAAGTATGGTCCGCCTACACGAAGACCACGAGCTAGGAATTGACCGTCTTCTGATACTGACACTTCTGTCACTGTACCTGTTGGTTCATGGATGATGGTAATTGTTGCATCTGTAACAGCATTTCCTTGTGGCCCAACAATCTGACCTCGGATATTTGAAGCAGTATCTGCTGCCATGGCTGGTAGAGAAACACCCATAGCAAAGCAAGTCGCTAGCGCTAAGCGACTGATTTTATTGTTTAACATTTTCAGACCCCTGAAATATTTTTATATTTTAATTTGTTTGCTAGTTAATCTAGCTTTTAATATGAAGCTGTAGAGTAAAAACTTCAGGGCGGATTTTATAACCAATTTGTTTCAAAATCATGTCATTCTTGAACTATTTTTTAACAAACCATAAACTGACCGCGTCATTTTTTGTTTCACAAACGTAACCAAAGCCATACGGTTATTGGGCTGCCAGCTTTGTCGTCACAAAAATTTAATTAAAAAAAGATATTATAAAAACTTTCTAATCTTACGGTTCCGTCACTTTACTAGGGTCAAGGTGACTGAATCGCTACTGGAATAATAATAATGAAACCTGCAGTACTTCTATTTAGCGCAACCGTTGCACTTACAAGTGTGATCAGCCAGCCAGCTCACGCTTGGGGTCAAATTGGCCATCGTATTATTGGCGAGCTTGCGCAAAACAACCTTTCACCTTTAGCACAAGAAAAAATCAATCAGTTCGCCAAAGGTGAGTCATTAGCACAAATGTCGACTTGGCCTGATGAAATTCGATCAGATAAAAATTGGCATCACTCTACGCCTTGGCACTATGTGTCAATCGCCGATGATGAAACTTGGGAAACTGTAAAAAGAAACCCTAAAGGCGATATTATTGAAAGCCTTGAACGGTTTGAGAAGATTTTAAAAGACCCTAAGGTCAGTGATAAAGACAAGCGTGACGCTTTAGCATTTTATGTCCATTTCGTTGGTGATATTCATCAACCGCTGCATGTAGGTCATAGCCATGATCATGGTGGTAATAAGGTAAAACTAAAATGGTTCGGTGACGACACTAACCTACACACGGTTTGGGATAGTAAGCTTATTGATAATAAACAGTTAAGTTATACCGAATATACGCAGTTCATTAACCGTATCTCCGATAAAAACGTCAAAAGCTGGGTTGGTAAAAGTTATTATGACTGGGCTGATGAATCAAAAGCACTTCGCGGTGCAACTTATAATTTAGAGACAAATCGTGATGACCAGCCTGATTTGCGCTATCAATATATTTTCGATCACACCCCAACGGTTGAATTACGTTTACAGCAAGCTGGTATTCGTCTTGCTGAAAAGTTAAATATTATTTTCAGTAAATAATTGTAATGCTTGTAATGTGAATAAAGGTTGTCATATGAAAATAATTCTGTAGTCATTAAACTGAAATTTCTTCTTCACATTATGTACAAGCCGCGTTATTACATAGCTTATTAGACATAAAAAGAGCCACTCATTTGAGTGGCTCTTTTGTTTAACCCATACTGCTTAATGAATCGTGTTAGTTAGTCAGCTTGTAGGCACAGACTAACCTTATATTTATTAGCGTTGGAAGTTATGGAATTTATCAATACCGAACGATTTACCTTCAGCGTGACAAGTAGCACAAGATTCCATTGTAGGTTGTAAATACCAATCCGCTACAACTTCAGCGTCAATTTCACCACCGTTTTGCTCCATGTGGTTTAGCGCTGAATCTCCATTGTGTTGGTGACAAGAAAAACAGTTGGCAGTGATAGGGCTAGCCATTTTAGTTGTATCTGGGTTCCCATCTTCATCAGTATTATATGCTTTGGCACGCATGTATTGATTAGGTATTGCATATAAATCAATACCATCAGCATGACAAGACACACAGTTATCCGCATTTAACTCTGTTGCAGAGTTAGGGATAGGATTACCGTCTTCGTCTGTCTTAAGTAGCTCACTACCTACACCCCAGTGCATGCTATGGACCATAGGACCAAAACCAGGAGCCGAGCCTGCTGAGTTACGGTCTTGACCATTGTTATGACATGCAACACAGTCGTAACCGCCTTCACTGTATCCACCATTTTTATGGTAATTAGTCTCGTTATTATGACAAGTACTACAACTATCAGTTGTCACTGCATGGCGACGGTCATAATCAGTCACTTCTCCATCCGCAATTGCAAACACAGGAGAGTAACTCGTGAAAGTGACACCATCATATGATGCATCTTCACCATGTGCGAATGTCACACGTGAACTCGCCATTATTTGCGGTGTATTTAGATCAAGTGTCGGGAAACAAAGTGTCTTAGAACCATCACCTTTATAGCTTTCATTATAGGTTCGAGATTCACGACCAACTATAGACTTATTATTGTACCCATGCATGTAACCACTGGCATAAGTTAATGTACCGTCGGCATAAAGCGTTTCAATATCCAACATAGTTTCGCCTTGATAAAGGCTAATGTCAGTACAATATGCTCCCGCAGCATCCAAATAAACTTCTGAAAGTGATGTAGAATGTTCAGATCTCGAAGCCTGTCTTTCTGCCAAGCCGATACTAGTCGCCTGAGCATGGAATGCACGAGCATCAAAATCTGAGTTAGGTACAATAATTGATGTTGCAGAATCGACAGTATGACAGTCACTACAGCCATTTCCTGCAATACTAGTGTTGATTACAGGTTCTGCATGACAGGTATAACAGTTAGTGACTGCAAAGTCTTTTTCAAACTTCTGATGATTCACGTGACCGATTTTCTGCAATGTATTTGTTGCATAACCACCATCTTCTTCAGCGCGAGATACGTTGTTATGACACACTAAACAACCTGCAACGAAATCGACCTCGCCTTCAGCATTAATTGCTGTGTAGCTAGGGTGCTTCATGCTAGAAGTACCATAGTCCACGTGACAGCTGTAACAAGTTTCAGTTGTTGACGTGTGGATCATCTCAGGTTTATCCACAACAATTGGTTGCGAGCGTGCAATTTCTGATTCCCCGCCACCGACACGCAACCAAACAATCCCTTCAGATGCTGCGGTAACTGCAGGCATTGGCGCAATTAACTCGTAACGGCCATCACCTAATGCAGTTAACTCTGCGCCGTCTTCTTTGGTAGTATCAGTGTAGCCACCAATTTTTCCATCTCGGTTTAGCACGATACCTTTGTCAGTTAACTCAGCAAATTTTGCTTCTGCTTTCATTAAGCCATCAACTAATTCATCATTTTCGTTGGTGACTTCAAACTCGTAGCGAACCTGACCTTCTTCAATAGCATAAGCAATCATAGATACACTGGTTACTTCTGACTTTTCAGTTACTGGTGGATTAGGTCCTGGACCTGGTTCTCCTGGTGCGCCATCTTCACCATCTTTTCCATCATCAGCACAACCTGCAATCCCCATTGCTGCTGCAACAACGAAGGCTAATCTGCGTTTCGTTAAATGTTTCATCATCACTCCGAATAGTTTAATTACTACTTTTTAGGTAAAACCTAGATTGCATAGTAGGGATTAACGCAGGTAGCAGGAGTGATAATGGTCACGAAAAATTGTTCAAACAAATTCAAAAAAGCGTTTTTATATCAGATATTTGAATGAGTTCAGAATGAAATTATCTATATTTTAGGTATCAAAAATTCACTTTTAAAATAGCTGGCACATTTTTCAATCAAGTGTATCAAATTGGATCAACTATCGAGACTTCAGCAAGATTAAGTCGTTGAATAAAGATAAAAAGGAATTACTGCTATTTAAGGAGATTAAATAAAGAAAAAGCCACTATCTATTAAATAGTGGCTTTTCTAAAGGATTCTGCAGCCCGGTTGCAGGGGAGAGCTACAGAAACCTATTTACTTTTACGTTTAAAACTAACTCTTAAAAACTCAGCTTAACGCTCAAAGTTATGGAACATATCGATGCCGAAAGACTTACCAGTATCATGACATGTTGCACAAGACTCTGAAGTACCTTCAGTGAACCATTCTGTCGTTGATGGTACATTCAACTCACCACCATTTTGCTCCATATGGTTCAATGCAGCATCTGTATTATGACAAGCAAAACAGTTAGCTGTAATTGGGCTAGTCATTACGCCTGCATCACCATTGTTATATGCTTTTGAAAGCATATATTGGTTAGGTACATCTGCTAGGCTTACACCATCAGCGTGACAAGATACACAGTTATCAGCGTTTAAGCTTGCCGCTGAATTTTCAACATTGTTGCCATCTTCATCAGTTTTAGCGCCTGAAAGTGCATTACCGATACCCCAATGCATGCTGTGAACCATTGGTCCGAAACCTGGAGCAGATAAAGCACCTTTACGATCTTGGCCATTGTTATGACAAGCAACACAATCTAAGCCACCATCACGGTATCCACCATTTTTATGGTAGTTAGTATCATTGTTGTGACAAGTCGTACAGCTATCTTCAGTGACTGCATGACGACGTCCCCAATCTTGTACTTTTTCAAAGTTAATTGGGTCAACAACTTCACTGTACCCTGTGAAAGAGACACCGAACTCACCATCACTGTCTTCCCAGTTAGTATCTGCGATAGTTACGCGAGAACTTGCTGACAAGTTAGCAAGTTCATAACCCGCAGTTAGCTCACCGTAACAAACTGAACGTGAGCCATCTGCATTCTCAATATAACCTTCTGCACCATGAGAAATCACACGAGCCACAATAGAATCATTGTGGTAGTTGTTAATGTAAGCGCCACCATAAACCACTTCACCCGCGGTATACATATCACCGATGTTTAATTGCACCGGCGTTTCACCTGAGTTATCAAACAATGCGATATCAACACAGTAACCTGATGTCCAAGCAACATCTTTGTGGTCAATCCACTCATCCATTGTTGGATTAAAGTATGGGTTACTTGTTGTGGTGTAATGATTTGCACGAATTTCTTCACGCTCAACTAAACCAATTGAGGTTGCTTCAGCATGGAATGCACGCGCATCGAACCCGTCAGCAGGAACAATCACACCTGATTGGCCATCACCATGACAGTCACTACAACCATTACCAGCAATACTGGTATTCACTACAGGCTCTGCGTGACAGGTATAACAATTGGTTGGTGTGAAATCTTTTTCAAATTTCTGGTGATTGATATGACCTAAAGCTTGCATAGTAGCTTTAGCATATCCGCCAGTATCTAACGAAGTACCATCTTCAGCTATATCACGTGGTACGTTGTTATGACACACCATACAACCGCCAACGAAATCGACTTCGCCATCGGTATTTAGTGCAACATACTTACTATGACGAATATCAGAAGTCGCATAATCAACGTGACACGAATAACAAGTCTCAGTAGTACTTGTATGAGTATTTTCTGGTTTATTGATAATAATATAAGGTGAAGCTGCGATACCTTCATCATTACCCACTTGTAAACGGATCAAGCTTTCAGTATCTGCTTGTACTGCTGCCATAGGAGCTACTAGTGTATATTGACCATCGTCGACTTCAGTAATAGTCGCTCCTTCTGTTGGCGTATCGCCACCAAAAGTTGCATTACCACCAACGCTACCGTCTCGGCTACGTTGAATACCCTGCTCTGTCATTGCAGCAAGATAAATCGCTGCACTGTCTAAGCCAGTAATCGCAACGCCATCTTCATCTGTAATATTAAATTCAACAGTTACTTGGCCTTCTTCTACCATGTGAGCAATATACTCAACATTGGTAATTTCAGACACCTCAGTTACTGGTGTAGGGGTGGTTCCTGGTTCTCCAGGTGCGCCATCTTCACCATCCGCTCCATCTTTACCATCGTCGGCACAACCTGCAATCCCCATTGCGGCTGCAACAACGAAGGCGAGTCTGCGTTTCGTTATATTTTTCATCATCATCACTCCGATTTATTTTTACTACTTTTTAGGTACATCTGATTTTTATACTAGACGTTTCTAACTTTCTAAATAGTGATAAAGGTCACGGTGAAACTTAAATTAAGCTTAAAAAGCGACCTTTCTGGCAGAAGTTTGATTTAGATCTAAATAAACACAATGGTGCAAAGTGGTTAACAATTACAACAGCACGCAAACCTATATCACACTGTAAAACCACAGCTGAAAAAAAATGTAATTACAATTAATTTCTATTTTTCATCAAGTTAAGTTTTTAAAGTTCATAGTTTATTTCACCTTCTAAAAATCCACACTTCAATAAATAACTGTTCTGAATTTGAAATTAATTAGGCAGTTAAAAATAGGCAACAAAAAAGCCACTCATAATGAGTGGCTTTTTAAGCTAATGTCGCTATTAAATAAACGGGTTAAGAAAACCTTGCAGGGTCAATAGCCTTACCCATTCAATTAGCAGCCTAAATTAACGCTCGAAGTTGTGGAACTTGTCGATACCGAATGATTTACCGGTGTCATGACATGTTGCACAAGATTCAGCAGTACCGTGAGTGTACCAATCATCACCAGCTGGAACATTTAGCTCTCCGCCATTTTGTTCCATGTGGCTTAGTGCTGATGCGCTGTCGTGACAAGCATAACAGTTAGCGGTGACTGGGCTAGTCATAACACCAGAAACACCACCGTTATAAGCTTTTGAAAGCATATACTGGTTAGGGATTTCAGCTAGTGAGATACCTTCAGCGTGACAAGATACACAGTTATCAGCGTTTAAGCTGTCTGCTGAATTTGGTACGTTGTTACCATCTTCATCAGTCTTAGCACCAGAAAGTTCGTTACCAATACCCCAGTGCATGCTGTGAACCATAGGTCCGAAGCCTGGTGCTGAGTTTTTAGCACTACGATCTTGGCCGTTGTTATGACAAGCAACACAATCTAAGCCACCTTCAACATAGCTACCATTTTTATGGTAGTTCGTTTCGTTGTTGTGACAAGTCGTACAGCTATCAGTAGTAACAGCATGACGACGATCGTATTCTGTTTCTTGAGATAGATCTGCAAGTTCAGTCACTGGCGAGTAGCTAGTAAATGAAACACCGTATTTACTATCGTCATCAATCCAGTTTCCGCCTTTAAAAGTAAGACGAGAGCTTGCCATGATTTGTGCAGTTTGAAGATCTAACGTTGCATGACACATGGTTTTAGAACCATCAGCATTATAGATTTCACTGTATGAGCGAGACTCACGGCCAACGATAGACTCGTTGTGGTAACCATGAATATAAGTACTTGCGTAACTTAGCGTACCGTCAGCGTATAGCGCTTCGATGTTCAACATTTCTTCGCCTTTATAAAGGCTTAAATCTGTACAGTAGTCACCAGCAGCATTTTGGTAAATAGCTGATAATGTAGTTGAATGCTCTGCACGAATAGTTTGACGCTCTTCAAGACCAATTAGTGCTGATTGTGCATGGAATGCACGTGCATCAAAATCACTGTTTGCTTGAACAATTGCCGCTGCAGCAGAATCTGAAGTATGACAATCATTACAACCGTTACCCGCAATGCTAGTATTGATTACTGGCTCGGCGTGACAGGTGTAACAGTTAGTCGGAGTGAAATCTTTTTCAAATTTCTGGTGATTAATATGACCAAGCTTTTGCATAGTCGCTTTAGCATAACCGCCAGTGTCTAAAGAAGAACCATCTTCAGCGACATCACGAGCAACGTTGTTATGACAAACCATACAACCGCCAACGAAATCAACTTCGCCATCAGTATTTAAAGCAACATAACCACTATGTCTGATATCTGAAGTAGCGTAATCAACGTGACATGAATAACATGTTTCAGTCGTTGTTGTATGAGTCATCTCAGGCTTGTTTACAATAATGTAAGGTGAAGAAGCAATTTCACCACCACCAACTTGTAAACGAATTAAACCTTCGGTATCTGCTTGAACTGCCGCCATTGGCGCAATAAATTCATAGCGACCATCGTCAAGCATAGTTAGCGTTGCGCCTTCAGTAGCGTTATCACCGCCTGCTGTTGCACTACCACCAACTGAGCCATCACGCGAACGCTGGATGCCCATGTCAGTTTTTGCTGCTAGATAAACACCAGCGTTTTCAAGACCAACAATTAATGCGCCGTCTTCATCAGTAATTTCAAATTCAAGTGTGACTTGACCTTCTTCAACCATATGAGAAATAAACTCAACATTGGTTACTTCAGAAGTTTCTACTACTGGTGGAGTAGGGCCTGGACCTGGTTCACCTGGTGCGCCATCTTCGCCGTCTTTACCATCGCTACCACAGCCTGCAATCCCCATTGCCGCTGCAACAACGAAAGCTAATCTGCATTTCGTTAAATTTTTCATCATCACTCCAAATATTTTGATACTACTTTATAGGTATAACCCGTTTTAAGATTAGACTTTTCTGCATTTTGAAAGAGTGATTAGAGTCACAGGCGCCATGACAAGACGTATAATTTAACGCCTTTATAGCAGAACTTTGAACCAGATCTTAATCAACATATTCTTATATAATAAAAAACAAATTCAACAAATGCTTAAGCTATTGTTTTAAAAGAGATTTACAATAATTAAAAACAATTAACATTTTAAAACCCTTGAATTTCAACCCTTTATAGTAAAATTTAAAGCCCATTTTACACCTTTACATAATAAGTATAGACAAGCTTAATAATGATTTAAGTTTATTTTAAGCTTGGAGTGACAGAAACCATCAACATTCATTGTAACTGCATGTATCAAATGCATTTTAATAACCCAAAAATACAATATATTATCTTAAGCTGACTACGCTAAATTTAGAATACAAAAAAGCCACTATTGCTAGTGGCTTTTAAATTCAAATATCAAACCTAAGAGATAGTCTTGATTTAAGATTAATCTACAGGTTTATATTGATGACAATTTAGCGCTCAAAAACGTGGAATTTTTCGATACCGAAAGACTTACCTTCAGCATGACAAGTTGCACAAGATTCTGATGTAGGTTGAGTATGCCAATCAGCAGTAACCGGTACGTTTAGCTCACCACCATTTTGCTCCATATGGCTTTGTGCTTTCTCATCGTTATGACAAGCAAAACAGTTTGCCATAACAGGAGAAGTCATCACACCAGCGTCACCACCATTGAATGCTTTAGATTTGATGTATGCATTTGGCACTTCGTATAAGTCGATACCATCAGCATGACAAGCAACACAGTTTTCAGCATTTAGCTTAGTCGCAGAGTTTGGCTCGCCAGTTACTGCATCGCTACCTTCACCCCAGTGCATGCTATGAACCATTGGTCCAAAGCCAGGAGCTGAACTTTTAGCATTACGATCTTGACCGTTGTTATGACACGCTAAACAACCAAAGCCACCTTCATCAAAGCTACCGCCTTTATGGTAATCGCCTTCTGAGTTATGACATGAAGTGCAGCTGTCAGCAGTCACACTATGACGACGCTCAAATTCATTGATGAATGCACCTTCAGCACTGACGATGTCAGAGTGAGTTGTAATACTCATTAGACCATCAAATGTAATACGTGCAGAAGCAAATAATTCTGAACCCGCGAAGCTTTCATCTAAAGTGCCACATAAAGCAACACTCTCACCTGATGTAGAAACGCTCATAGAAGCTGCACGACCAGTGATTGACGCTTCGTAGTAACCGTGTAAGTAGCTAGAAACTGATACTGTACCAGCATCAACAAGTTCACCTAGGTTTAGTTGATTTTCCTCAGCATTGTGAAGAGAAATATCGCTACACCACTGCGAAGTTTCTTGAACAAAATAAGGTGCTGAAGCTGAAGCAACATGCTCTTCCTTCAGTTCTTTACGTTCAGTCATTACAGTGTGGAATTCACGCCAGTCATCACCAGATTCATTAAAGCTGTTGAATGTCGCTTCAACTTCAGTGTTTGCAACACCTGCTGCATCATGACAATCATGACAAGTCTGTTGGCTGTATACTGTAGTGATTGGATCTACGTGACAAGTTGTACAGTTTGAGACCTCAAAACCAGTCTCAAACCCTTGGTGGTTGATATGACCAATTTTTTGCATGTGGGTGTTAGAGCCACCATCATCACGAGTAACGTGACCGTGACAAGTCATACAACCCGCAACAAAATCTGTTTCGCCTTCTAAATCAACCGCTACGCGCGATGGATGTCTGAAGCTTGAGGTTGAGTAATCAACGTGACAGGTATAACAAGCTTCTGTTGAAGTTGTCATTGCTTCAACTGGCTTATCAATAACGATGTAGTCAGACGTTGCGATTTCACCGCCACCCACTTGGAAGCGAATAATGCCTTCAGTGCCAGCAGTTACTGCAGCCATTGGCGCAATAAACTCATAGTTGCCATTTTCAAGCTCAGTTAACGAAGCGCCTTCGTCACTTGCTTTTGCCGCGCCGCCAACAGGGTTTTCATCGCTGCTATTACTACGCTTGATACCTTGCTCAGTTAAAGCGGCAAGATATAGCTCAGCATCTTCTAAACCAACGATGCGAATATCGTCTTCATTTGTGATGCCAAACTCAACTGTTACTAGACCATCTTCAACTGCATGATGGATCACATCTACATTTGTAATTTCTGAAGTTTCAGTCGTTGGTGGGGTTGGTCCTGGACCAGGCTCGCCTGGTGCGCCATCTTTACCGTCACTACCACAACCAGCAATCCCCACTGCCGCTGCGATAACAAATGCTAATTTGCATTTCGTTAAATGTTTCATCATCACTCCGTTTTTTAATACCAACTAATAGGTACTTGCGCGCATATTAGGTATTTCATTTTATGAAATGAGTGATACGAATCACATAAGATCCGAAATTTAACAAATCTGATATTGTTTAAATTAAAAGCTTGAGCTGCGTCTTGTTTAGGTAAAGCTGATATTAACAAACAATACCCGAATGCTAACTTGATGGTTAAAAATCAATAAACTAGGTGACAGTATGTATCAGTGACTGTTGAGTAATAAATATTACTTTCACAAAAAAAGACCCTCGCGGGCCTTTTAAATAATGCAGCTATTAAGTGACTAATCCATCAATAGTAAAATTAAGAACAACAGTCTCTTCGCATACTCTTTATAGGTAACTTCTCGTAAATCACTTTCGCCATTAATAGTGCTAATACAACTCCTGAACTTATAGTCACAAAGTCTGGCAACAACTCATGTTGTTCACCAATTTGTGGCATGACCACAAAGCCAAAGTTGGCCACCAAGTAATTAACTAGCACACCAAACAGCAATGCAACACCTAGCACTCCGCCTAAATAGCCTAATAATGCACGCTTACCTAATTCTTTACTAACTACCCCAAGCGTTGCAATATTGGTAGCTGGACCCGCCATCATAAACACCAATACTGCACCAGGTGATACGCCTGCTAATAATAACCCCGCCGCTATTGGCGTTGATGCTGTAGCGCAGATATACATAGGTACTGATACCAATACCATCACTAGCATGGCTAAAATGCCGTCACCCCATTTGGCTAAAAAGTCTCCCGGTACAAAGGTTTGCACTAAAGCCGCAAAGAATAAGCCCACTAATAACCATAAGGCAGTGTCTCTGACTAAATCAGTGGCGGCATACACGAGCCCTGACTTAACGCGAGATAATACTGACTCACTTTTAAGCTCTGTTGCTATATCTTTGGTCGACTCACAGCAGCTTTCTTCTGACACAGCAGCTTTATCTTTCTTGCTTGAACAGCAGCTGGTTGTTTCAGTTTTAACTTCCGCACTCGCCACTGATTTACTTGCACAACAACTGGCTTTTTCGACAGTCGTTTCTAACTTAGTTGCTTTACTTGAACAGCAACTAACTTTCTCTGAATTGTTATCAGCTTGAGTTTGAGAGGTAACCTCTGTTTTAGCGCAACAACTTGCAGCTGGTTCTTGCGTCGATAATGGTTTAACAACTGATAGTGGAGACACGCCCGACTGAGCCATCATAGAGGCGGTATTTGGCTTAAATTTAGGGGTGTCAATCGCAGTGTCGTTAGATTGTTTGCTACTGCAACAAGATGATGTCACTTCACCTACAGAGCCAAGATCATTAGTTAATTCATTAGCAAGTTTGTCCGACTTACCTGCCGCGCTCGTTTTCGTATCAGTCTTATCATCTCTGCCAACTAATAAGCCTGCCACAATCGCGCTAGTGATTGCTGCAATTGGGCGGATGATAGCCATGAATGGGCCGAGCAAAACATAAGATACCGTAACCGAATCAACCCCAGTTTCAGGCGTCGACACTAAAAAGGAAGTGGTCGCTGCTTTTGAAGCGCCGCTACGGCGTAAACCCACAGCGGCAGGAATAACCCCGCATGAACATAACGGCAGAGGCGCACCTATGACAGCGGCTTTAACGACTGTTTTTAAGCCGTGACCACCCAACTGTTTTTGCATCCATGCCATTGGCACAAACACTTTTAACAAACCAGCGAGCACTAAGCCTAATAATAACCAAGGCGCAGACTCTAAAAATAACTCTACAAAGTTAGCGATTAACATGTTTTGTTCCACTCTTAATTCTGTATAGCAGCGTGATGTTCAACTTTTGGCTGCAATTCTTTATCTGATGATTCTAACGCTTCTAATATAGAGCAATGCTCTGCGCTTTCAGGCCCACCACAACAAGCCTGTGATAATTTGTTTAATGAGCTGGCAAAAAACTCAAGCTCAGCAATTTTGGCTTGAACTTGTTCAAGTTTGGTGTCCACCATCCCTTTAACATCCGCACAAGCCCAATTGGACTTATCCAGTTCAATGGATAACAACTCAGCAATGTCACTTAAACTGAAACCAACCGCTTTAGCTCGAATAATAAATCGCAGTTTTTCGGCGTCGTCTTGGTTATACAGTCGATAGCCCGCGTCAGAACGATTAGAGGGCGCTAATAAGCCATGCTTTTCATAAAATCGCAGCGTATCTGTTTTTACTTCAAATAATCTTGCAAGCTCACCAATTCGATACATATTTTTACCTGCTAGATTGAATCCGATCTCAATGTATAACACTCAGTATAAACCTTGGAGTTAAATCCAAGGTCAAGGGTTTTATAGAACATAAATTACCTGCTTACTTTGTTCTTATTTCAATATTGTGAAATCGCGCAGAAATTTCCCGAAATAACACTGATTACGTTAAAATACGCGCGTTTCATTACGGCTCAATTCAAAATAACAATAAGATGAAGGGCGTAGGAACTTTGGCAAAACAGATTTCACACCACTGTGTTCGAGTAATTCTGTTTTGCCAAACTTCCTTAAAATAAATAGTGGACACTGTACCTACATGAATAATGTCAGACCCATTCGTCGCGCGCTGTTAAGCGTATCTGATAAAACTGGAATGCTTGAGTTTGCACAAGCATTACATGAGCAAGGCGTAGAGTTACTTTCTACTGGTGGCACCGCTAAATTACTTGCTGATAATAATATTCCAGTGACCGAAGTCTCTGACTACACAGGGCATCCTGAGATCATGGATGGTCGTGTTAAAACACTTCACCCTAAAGTACATGGCGGTATTCTTGCGCGTCGTGGTATCGATGAAATCGTGATGGAACAAAATGCCATCAAACCAATCGACTTAGTTGCCGTTAACCTTTACCCGTTTGCCTCTACAGTGGCAAAAGAAGGTTGTACTTTGGCTGACGCAGTTGAAAACATCGATATCGGTGGCCCAACCATGGTTCGCTCAACAGCTAAAAACCACAAAGACACCACGATTGTTGTTAATGCTAGCGACTACGGCCGCGTGATTGCAGAAATGCAAGCCAATGAAGGCAGCACAACACTTGAAACTCGCTTTGACTTAGCCATTGCAGCATTCGAGCACACCGCAGCTTATGACGGCATGATCGCGAACTACTTCGGTACTATGGTGCCAGCACACAGTAAAGATGAGTGCCATGAAGATTCAAGCTTCCCACGTACCTTCAATACTCAGCTGATCAAAAAGCAAGATTTACGCTACGGTGAAAACAGCCATCAAAAAGCGGCATTCTATGTTGATGCACACATTGATGAAGCATCAGTTGCCAGCGCAACACAATTGCAAGGTAAGGCACTGTCTTACAACAATATCGCTGATACTGACGCAGCTCTTGAATGTGTAAAAGAATTCGAAGGCCCAGCTTGTGTCATCGTTAAGCATGCTAACCCATGTGGTGTCGCACTAGGCGAAACCATCTTAGAAGCTTACGATCGCGCATTCAAAACTGACCCGACATCAGCATTTGGCGGCATCATAGCGTTTAACCAAGAGTTAGATGCAGACACAGCGAAAGCCATTGTTGACCGTCAGTTTGTTGAAGTGATCATTGCGCCAACAGTCAGTGCAGCTGCACGTGAAATTGTTGCTGCTAAAGCTAATGTACGTTTATTAGAGTGTGGTCAGTGGAACACTAAAACCACCACTCAAGACTTTAAACGTGTTAACGGTGGTTTATTAGTACAAGACCGCGACCAAGGTATGGTTGATGTCGCCGATGTTAAAGTGGTTTCAAAAGTCCAACCTACAGCTGAGCAGCTAACTGACTTAATGTTCTGCTGGAAAGTGGCTAAGTTTGTTAAATCGAACGCGATTGTCTACGCCAAAGATGGCATGACTATCGGTGTGGGCGCAGGCCAAATGAGCCGTGTTTACTCTGCGAAAGTGGCAGGTATTAAAGCCGCCGATGAAGGTTTGGTTGTTGAAGGGTCTGTAATGGCATCTGATGCATTCTTCCCATTCCGTGACGGTATTGATGCAGCCGCAGCAGCAGGCATCAGCTGTATCATCCAACCGGGCGGTTCAATTCGTGACGAAGAAATCATCGCAGCAGCTGACGAACATGGCATTGCTATGGTGTTCACCGGAATGCGTCACTTCCGTCACTAAATAGCATTTGAATAGAGCAGCCTCATTTGGCTGCTTTTTTCGTTTAAAGAACATGATAATTTTTACCAAATTGAATATAAAAAAGGTGAATAAAGATGCAGGTACTTGTAATTGGCGGCGGCGGACGCGAACACGCACTAGCTTGGAAAGCAGCTCAATCAGCTCAAGTTGAAAAAGTTTTTGTTGCTCCTGGCAACGCAGGCACATCTTTAGAGCCAAAATTAGAAAACGTCGGTATTAAGGTTGAAGCAATTTCAGAATTAGTGAAATTTGCCCAAGACAACAAGATTGAATTAACCATTGTTGGCCCAGAAGTGCCATTAGCACTTGGCGTAGTTGATGCCTTTAACGAAGCTGGCTTACCTATCTTTGGCCCAACCCAAGGCGCAGCGCAACTTGAGTCTTCAAAAGCTTTCACGAAAGATTTTTTAGCTCGCCATAATATTCCAACTGCCGACTACGCTAACTTTACTGACATCGAGCCAGCAAAAGCTTACAGCGTTGAACTGACCAACAAAACAGGTTTCCCTGTTGTGATTAAAGCTGACGGTTTAGCAGCAGGTAAAGGCGTGATTATCGCGCAAGACCAAGCTGAAGCTGATGCTGCAATTGAAGATATGCTAGCAGGTAACAAATTTGGCGAAGCCGGTTCTCGCGTTGTTATCGAAGAATTTTTAAAAGGTGAAGAAGCCAGCTTTATCGTCATGGTAGATGGTAAAAACATATTAGCCATGGCCACCAGCCAAGACCATAAAGCCCGTGATAATGGCGATTATGGCCCTAACACTGGCGGCATGGGTGCATACTCACCAGCACCAGTCGTTACCCAAACCGTTCACGACTGGACAATTGCCAATGTTATCCGTCCAACAGTTGATGGCATGGCAGCAGAAGGCAATGTTTACACAGGTTTCTTATATGCTGGTTTAATGATTGCACCTGATGGCAGCGCAAAAGTACTTGAGTACAACTGCCGCTTTGGCGACCCAGAAACGCAGCCAATCATGATGCGTCTACAATCAGATTTAGTTGAACTTTGTTTAGCCGCCACCCGTGGTGAGCTTGATAAAGTGACCGCAGAATTTGATTCACGCGCAGCAGTCGGTGTGGTACTAGCAGCAGGCGGATACCCTGATGCCTACCGCAAAGCTGACGTAATTGACGGTTTATCTTTAGGTGACAACAACGCCAAAGTATTCCACGCAGGCACAGCTATGAAAGACGGCCACGTAGTAACTGCAGGCGGCCGCGTATTATGTGCCACGGCACTCGGTAACACAGTGACAGAAGCACAAGCTAGCGCATACAAGCTAGTCGATGCCATCCACTGGGATGACGTCTACTTCCGCACCGATATCGCCTACCGCGCAATCGCACGCGAGCAAGGTAAAGACTAACTAGTTAGTTTTTGCTTGTTATTGAAGCGATAAAAAAATCCCTGTGATAGAAATATCATAGGGATTTTTTATGGAATTAACTTTCCCCTACAATCAAAATTAGAATATGCTAACTTTGATACAATTATGATTTTAATAGTTAGGGATAACGATAGTATGAGAAGCTTCAACAAAATAACTTGTATATTGTTCTTACTAATGACTTTTAATGTAAGTGCCAGTGGGTTAGCCAGCCTTTTATCTGATGCTATTGAACCTGAATTCTCAAAAATCATCGATGATATTTATACTGGATATTCTCTCATTGAGGATGACTTGCCTGAAATACCTCATTCAGCTATCGAAATACCTAGAGACATTTTCATTCCAGATTACAATTCGACGTTTAGCTGCGGTGGAGTTAGATCCTATAACTCTGATTATAGAGCGATTGAAATTAGCTATACCGTATACTTTCAAACCAGTAAGGAAACATGGATACCTTTAGATGGCAAAGTACAAGAACAATCATTTTGGCAAGTAAACCCAGTCAAGAATACTACGGCTTGGATCAATAAAGAAGAATAGACATATTATTTACTGCAAGCAGACTCAAGATGTATCGAGTGTAATGATCTCATGTATGTTAAGCAGCGACCTTCACCTAAGACACTCTAAATTCTTTATTTAAGACAGAATCTATATAAATTCTTCGAAAACTAACAGCATCCGTCATTAAAGGCCTGTTCAGCACACCGACCTATCGCACAAAGCCTTTCAGCCAATCTAACTTCACCATATTTTCTAAAATCTTAAACGCATCTGGACTGAGTTTTTTTCTTTTCGATTTAACTTCATTGTAAGTTTATAAAAGAGCTAGACTGCAGCGCCACGACCTTCTCAGCTTATAGATCGTATATGCAATACCCTATTTGGAATTGAATAACGAATATAAGTCCATTACTTCAATCTAACCCATTGCCTGTCGCAGGAAGATATAGGATGTATCGAATGTCGCGAACACATGGATGTGAATAAGCGACCTTTTGTACAGATTCATCTAAGACACGCTTCAAGTACGTCCATGTAAGCTCTGCGAAAACATCCATGTTTTCGAAGGTCTTAGACGCATCTGCACTGGGATTATTACCTCTTCGATTTAACTTCGTTTTTATATTCAATATAGAGCAAAGCCGCAGAGTTCAGTTGGCTTGAGTGCATCAAGAAAATTACGTGAGTCCTGACATGGCCTTTCTCGCACATCCATGTGCTTCAAGGCATTTTGTGCATCCTGCACTTAAGATATCAGCTAGCTTTCGAGGGGAAGGGACGCCCCATCGTAAGCGTTAGTGATTTTTGAAGATGTACGAAGCTGAACCAAATGAAACTAAAAGCTAAATAATACTCCGTTGGAAATTTTGCTTTTTAAATTTCGCCGGAGCGCTGAGGGATTATCAAGGGGGACAAGCGCTTTACCCCATGATTCTGGTGTGGGCAAAGCGCCACGACTTTAATCTTGCTTTGAGCCAAAGAAAACAAAACCAAACGCTCCATCAGAAACGTTAGTGATTTTTGAAAATGAACGCAGCAGAACCAAATGAAGCTAAAAGCTAAATAATACTCCGTTGGAAATTTTGCTTTTTAAATTTCGCCGGAGCGCTGAGGGATTATCAAGGGGGACAAGCGCTTTACCCCTTGATTCTGGTGTGGGCGAAGCGCCACGACTTTGATGTAGATTTAGACTTAAAGAATAAATAAAACTTCGGCATTTCAGCCGAAACCAAGTTACCAGTAAGATTGCTCATTCAATGCATCAACACAAAAACTCTCACCTTCAATCGCTTCAATCTCTGAGCCTGTTAACGATTGAGCCAACCACCCTTCTGGATAAGTTAATATCAGCGGTGCCTTGATACAAGATTCGCTAATAGGTTTAAACCCTACTTTAACGTAGTAGCTAGGATCACCGTAAGTAAACGCTAACTCAACGCCTTTATCTTTTAATGCTTCAAGCCCAAAGTTAATCAGTGCTTGGCCAACACCTTGGCCTTGATGAGACGTATCAACCGCAACTGGCGATAGAATAAATGCCTTAGTGCTATTAGCTAAAGTCAGCTTACTAAACAAAATACAGCCAACGATTTGATGATCTATCGCCGCTACAAAACCGAATAAATCTTCTGGTTTCGTCGTGGTTAATATTTCAGACACTAAATGACCAATCACTTTACCCTCAGACTCTCCTTCTGCATCGCCAAATACTTGAGTGTAAAGAGCAATAACCTCTTCGCTAAAGTCTGGATGAAAAGTCGATAGCTTCATAAATATTCCTAAAAATAGTGTCCAAGTTCAGTAAAATGCCTAGGGCCTGTTAATCTTCGCTGGTTAAGTTTTATTCGAAATAAAGCACTAATCCAACTTCTCTAGTATCTAACGTTCGCAGCATACACGCTAGAATAACAATCACTAAATATAAAAAAGCCGAGCATGAGCTCGGCAAGAAGTTGAATTAAATCAGAATGATTTACTATTTATTTACTAAATCTTGGTATTCGGTCACTTTTGCACCAAACTGATAACCACCATTATTACGGTTATATTCACGAAATAAACTCACAGAAAAATAAGTTGGGCTATCTGCGTCAATAATGTCAGATACCACTTGATTCAGTGTTGTAATGTTTGGCTCTGCAGATAAATAAAAGTGCTTTGTCTGCACTAAAGACAGGTCTTTTGCTTGCTCATTAGTGATTAAAATTTCACTAAATTGTGTCGTCATTAATGTCATAAATTCAGTATGGTATTGGTCGCCTTCTTCAAGCATCAACATAGATGTTTCAACAACCACTAACTCACTCATCGCTTCTGCAACTTGAGCCTGTTCTACCGCTTCATTTTCCTGTGCCATTGCGCTTAATGAAACAAAAATGACCACTGCGCCAATTACTATTTTATTCATCTTTTACCTTTGTGACTGCTGTTATCTCGTGTTGTAAGAGCAAGATCTTATTCCACGATATATAAGGAGGCTGTTTAATGAATAAAGTGTAACCTTAGCTGCAAATTAGCTTTAATCGCATAAGCAGGATCCAATCCTCTCTTTCTATTAACTAAGTAACATTAAAAACCAAGCTTAATTTCCTCTAGCTTATTTTGTTAATTATGCAACATTAGTCATCCATGATGAGTAAATATGCCTCTTCAATAAACTAAAGATTCAAGAAGGTCTAACTCGACGCTTTTTTCACTATTCTAAAGCATCTAACAAACATCGACTTATCCACTATATCTATGGCAGGATGTCGCACTACTACAAATAAGTAACAGTTGTAGCGGTTAATATTAACAACTAAAGCAACAGCCAATAAAACTCTAAAACGATATCTATAATAAAAATAACATTAGGGATAGCTTCATGTCTGACACTCAACATAAACAGCCGAGCCTGTTTGATGCCCTTGCTCCTGTCATTGCCCTTATCACCATGCTGGGCGCTGCCGTGTACCTTTTCTCTTCTGATAGCTCATCAGGCGCTAATCAAATAGCCTTAATCCTAGCTGCGTGTATTGCCATTGTTATTGGTTATAAAAATGGCTATAGCTGGAACCAAATGGAGCGTGGGATCATTAAAAGTATTGGCGTTGCGACCGGCGCTTTACTGATCTTATTTACTGTAGGTTCACTCATTGGCACATGGATTTTAGCGGGCACAGTTCCGACAATGATTTACTACGGCATGCAAATTCTGCATCCACAGTATTTTTATGCAGCCAGCTGTATTTTATGTGCAGTGGTAGCAATCAGTATTGGTAGTTCGTGGACCGTTGCTGGCACCATAGGTATCGCACTGATTGGCATTGCCTCTGCAATGGGGTTAGATGTAAACATCACCGCTGGTGCCATTATTAGTGGCGCATATTTTGGCGATAAAATGTCACCATTATCAGACACCACCAACCTAGCGCCAGCTGTTGCAGGTTCAAACATTTTCAGTCACATCAAGCATATGACTTGGACAACAGTGCCTAGCATTATCATTGCACTCATCGTGTTTATATTTTTAGGTTTATCGGCCGATGTATCGAGCTTTAACTCACAACTAGGTGACACGCTCACTTTACTTGAGGAGACTTATCAACCTGGGTTGCATTTGCTACTGCCGTTACTGGTGGTGCTCTTTTTAGCGAATAAAAAAATGCCAGCCTTCCCGACCGTGATTATCGGCACACTTGCTGGCGCTATTTGTGCTGCAATATTTCAATTCGACAATGTGGTAGCTTATGTTAATGAGCCTGACTTATTACCTTTAGTCGCTATCGTCAAAGGCATTTGGATAGCAATGTTTGACGGTTATGTGGCAAATACTGGAGATGTAGTTTTAGATAATCTATTAAGTCGTGGCGGCATGAGCAGTATGGTGACAACCGTATGGCTAATTTTATGTGCCATGGCCTTTGGTGGCGTAATGGAAGTCACCGGTTTATTAGCCCGCTTACTTGAAAGCATCATGAGTTTAGTCACAGGCACTAGTAGTTTAATCATCACCACATTAGGCGTATGTATCGGAGCAAATGTGATAACAGCAGATCAGTACATTGCTATTGTGTTACCTGGCCGTATGCTCAAACTTGAATATCAAAAACGTAATTTGGCCGCGGTAAATTTAAGTCGCGCTCTAGAAGATTCGGCTACAGTCACAAGTCCGTTAATCCCATGGAATACCTGTGGTGCATTTATGGCAAGCACTTTAGGCGTTGCGACTATCGCTTACCTACCTTATGCCATCTTCAACTTAGTTTGCCCGTTTATCAGTGCCTCTTATGCCTATTTCAATATCAAAATTGAGCCACTGGATGAATCTAATCTGCTTAATGATGATGCATAATACATTGTCGCGCATATGATATGCACTCATAATAACCATGAGTGCATATCATATAGATACAATCTACGACTCTTCGGGTAAGCCTACATGCATATTTCCAGACTTATAATCAATAGTTAACACAAAATGCTTAAGAACATCATACCCAAGCAATCCTTTAATATTCTTACCTTTAAAACGAGATAAACTGCCATGTTCTTTACCTGAAACGGACTCTTTTTGTCCTGCTGCTGGCACACTAACTTGCACATTCTCTAATGTGAATGGACCAAATTTAACTTCAGGTAATTTAAAACTGTCGACAGAGCCCATACGATTAACTCCGACTGTAATGCCAGATTGAGAACCATACTTTTCTAACCAATCTTCACTCGTAGCAGTCGTTCTTTTTAAAAACAATCCACCATTATTTCCAGTATCCAGTACCAGCCACACATTTTTATCGCCATTGAGGTTAACATTAACAATGGGTTGCCCAGAGCCCCTATCAATTTGCATCGATATATTCTCTAGTTCATGCATATCCAAAGATTCTCTTTCAAATAATCTTAAACGACTATTAGGATAATCTATTTGGAAAATAAATTGTTCCAACAAGCTAGCGCCTAGTAGTAATTGCACTTCGTGATGGCCGAGTCGCAAACCAGCCAGCTTATCTAGTTCTAAATCAACCCCAAACAAGTTGGCTGAAATATTATTAAACAGTTGCCTTTTTTCAACTCCATACACTCCTTGGACATTGACTTTACCGCCTTTATCAAATGTAAAACCATGCCGATTAATAAAGCTTAAATTAATAGCATTCAATTGAGCGCCGCTATCTAGAATGGCACTCCCTTCAATATCATTAATAGTAACAGGCAAAGTAATATGGCCATTTTTGAGTTCAAAGTTAACCCACTCAGTAACAGCATAGGTTTGGAAGGAAATCAGAATCGCACAGATGTAAAGAATCGTTCGAGATATTGCTAACAAGATTAATCATCCATAATTAATTTTAAAAAATCATTGTATTTTCAACAGCATTCTCCTGTCAAAAATAAATAGTAAGAAACTTTAATTAAAGACTATAAACCTAGCTCCATTTATCTTTTAGCCAACCATAATGATAGTAACCCCATTGGCCAAGTCGCCTTGCTTTAGTGAACGGCATTGGTGGCAATGGGGATTGGTACAGAGGCAAATTAGGTAAGGTTTCACCCGCTATACTTTGGGCTAATCGATAAGCTGCTTGAGCACTAAAAGACACACCTGCCCCGCAGTAACCTGAACTATAGCCCACGCCGTTTTTACTATACACATGGGGCATGTCATCCATTGACGCGGCTATCCAACCCGTCCAATTATATGCCACTGCTTTACGGCTCAACTGCGGGAAACATTTATCCATCGCAAGCTTTAGTCGTTGACCGTATATAGGTTTAGCTGCATCTTTACCCCACACAGCTCCGCGCCCACCAAATAATAAACGATTATCTGGCAGCAATCTGAAGTAATACTTTAAAATTCGCGTATCCATGGTCACTTGATGACTGTGTAAACCTGCGGCTTTAAGCTCATCAGCCGTTAATGGTTCGGTGACAATGATATTGCTCAGAATAGGTAAGAATTTATCATCAATGGCCCCATGCAATCGTTTAGGAGAATATCCATTGCCAGCCATGATCACCTTATTGGCAACAAGCTCTCCTTGCTCTGTGATGAGTCGATGCTTACCGCCCTCTTCTATCCAATCAAGTACGCAGGATTGCTCGTTAATGGTTATTCCCAGCTTTTCAACCATGGACTTATAACCCAGCAATAGCTTAAGAGGGTTAATCCCAAAGCCGTCATTAAGCCTTAAGGCGCCATAAGCTTGATGATGATTAAGGTATTGGTTTCTAAATGCTTCAGCATTGATAAACTCCGCTGTAAAATCACTGTCTTTGGCCATATTTTGCTGAATAAAATCGGCGGCAGACTTAAGACTGCTAAGGGCTTTAGGGTTATGTGCCACTTTAAGATAACCTTTATCTTGAGGCTCACATTGGATTTGATGTTGATTAATCAAACCTTCCACCCGATTAACTGCTTGAGTGAATTCAGTGTAAATACCTTGGGCGGTGGTCATATCCCAGCGTTTTGCCATAGCCGAGTAACCCAACCTTCCCGAGCCTTTTAATACAAAGCCTGCATTACGTGCACTGGCACCAAAACCCACTTGGTTTGCTTCAAGTACATGGCAATCAATATTGTATTCAGTTGCTAAATAGTAAGCCGTAAGCAGGCCTGTGTAGCCACCACCGATAATGGCCACATCGGTCTGCTGACAGCCATTTAATGCGGGCAATAATTTAGGCAGTGCTTGCGTACTCGCCCAGTAGCTATTAGCTAAAGGCTGTGATGCTGGCGATGCCGCAAGCAAGGGGTCATAGAACTGTTGAGACATGAACTAATACTCAAAATTAAAGTACATGGTAAAAATTACGTGGTGATACGTTAAAATGAAACTGCAGGTAAATAACCGCTTCGCCTTAACACTCATTTGATTTCAATTAACTAAAATCTATCACCATTTCACAAGCCGTGCAGTGACAATCATCCCCGCACAAAACACAAAGGTAATCACTATTATCATGTTGTTGATTCCAGCGGCTTGGATGTTCTTTTATCAGCTTGCCTCCGGCATGGCTAAAATAACCAACAGCTGAGTTATTGGGGCTTTGTTGCCATAAATGACTCACACCCGCTTTTGCTCCTTGCTGTTTTACTGCCTCAATTGAGGCTTGCAGTAACTGCGAACCAATTCCTTTACCTCGCTCAGTTTCTGCAACGGTATTGCATTTGAAGTAACACATATCCTCAATGCCTACCGGCCATTTTTCAGGTGTACACCATAGATCAACTGGCCACTTTCCAGCGGCATAAGTTAGCCTAAAACCGACAATCCCAGCTTTCGACTTATGAATATTATTAGTTGGTGATATTTGTTCACCTTCTGCGATAAAGTGGGCATTGATATTATTTTTTATACCCATTTGATAAATTTTTTCAAGCGAAGATAAATTTAAATACCCTTCACCATGAACCAAGTTACCGAGTTCAATAACTTCTTGAAAGTCATCAGGAGTTAAGCTTCTTATCATTATTATTTTGACTCCATGTTGTCATAATATATCGCCAAGATAGCACAATTATTTAGCGAAAATAACGATGTTAAACTTTTGTGATAATTTGGCGATAACACAGTGAGATCCCTTTGGCAGAATCGAATGCAATTAAACAAAAGGAGCTCTGTTATGAAATCATCAGTCTTAAAGGCATCAGCAAACAATACGTCAGTTTCAAAATCAATGGCCACCAAAGCCAGTCTACTTTCTTTAGGTCTAGTGGCTGCTGGTTTATTCAGTGTTTCTGCAGCAGCTGCAGAATTAGAAATTAGCGTAGTGAACTTAACTCACGGTAACCATTTCACCCCATTGCTTATTGCAGCACATGATGCTGATAGCCACTTATTTGAAGTCGGCGGCACTGCGACCCCTGCACTACAGAAAATGGCAGAAGGTGGTGACATTGGTGATTTAGATGCCGCAGTGACAGGCGCGGGCGGTCAAACTTCTGCTAATCCTGCAATGGGTTTATTAGCGCCAGGCGCAACCGTTAATGAAGTGATGCTCGATTCTATAGAAATGACTCATTTATCTATCGTTGCGATGGTGTTACCGACCAATGACGCCTTTATTGGTTTAGATGGATGGGAAATCCCTACAGAGGCTGGTAGCTATACCTTGTACCTTAATGCTTATGATGCTGGTACAGAAGCCAATGACGAAATGGTTAATGGCGGCGGTATGTCTGGGGTACCAGGTATCCCTGCGGCGCCGGGCGGTGATGCAGGCATGAATGGTACTGGTGTTATGGACGGTTCAAGCAATAGCTATGTTCATATTCATCCAGGTGTTTTAGGTGATACCGATGCTGCTGGCGGCGCAAGTGATTTAGATAGCCGTATTCACCGTTGGTTAAACCCTGTGGCGAAAGTAGTTGTTACCGTCAAATAAGGGGATTCGCGATGAGAAACTTAACCAATAATACAAATATGCAAAGTCATAAATTCAGCCACAAATATAGCCTTACTGCAGTGGCGTTAATTGCGGTATTAGGATTAACGGGTTGTTCTGATGACGATGACGACACACCAACGCCAGAACCTATTACGCCAGCAGAACCTGCAGTTGTAATGCAAACTTACACTGTGACAGTAACAAACTTAACCGCCAACCAACCTATGTCGCCAATTGCCATTGCTTCGCATAGTGCAGACGTCATGTTATGGCAAGCAGGTGAAGCGGCCAATGTTGCACTCGAAAAAATAGCTGAGGGTGGCGATGCTACTGATGTTGCAACGATTGAAGGAATTAACACTACAGTTAGCGGCGCAGGCATATTAATGCCTGGAATGTCTGAAACTATCACTGTAACGCTGAATGAAGCCGATGTTGCCAACCTTACTGTAGCAACCATGCTAGTCAATACCAATGATGCATTTACTGGTCTTAATGGTTATGACATCACCATGTTAGAAGTTGATGATTCTGTGTCGATGCGCGGTATGGTTTACGATGCAGGAACCGAAGCTAACTCAGAAGCAAAAGGCACAATGCCTGGGCCTGCTGATGGCGGCGAAGGATATAACTCTGAGCGCGATGATGTTGATTTTGTCCATATTCATCCGGGTGTTATCACTATGTATGACGGTCTAATGGATAGTGTATTAACACCATCACATCGTTTTGATAATCCTGCTGTGGCCATTTCAATTAGTCGCACAGAATAACTGATACGAGCAAACCAGTTTAGCTGGTTTGCTCCATTCTCAGGTTATCGGAAGACTTGTTCATTTAACATAAATTAAACAAGTTGAAATTTAATCTCCCCAAGTCAGGTCTGCTCAATAGGGATCTGATTTGGGAAATTTTAGATGAACGATAACACTAAGCATAACGGCCATCAGATAAAGCAGCATATTTTACTGGTTGAAGACGAACAAGACTTAGCCAAGTTAATTATGTTGAATCTGACCGCATTAAATTACGAAGTGTTTCATGCCACTACGTTAAGCCGAGCCATGCAGATAATCGACTCTAAGGCGCTGGATTTGATCTTAATGGATCGAATGCTACCTGACGGAGACGGTATTATGCTTTGCCAGCAACTACGTGAAGCTGGAAAGTCATTACCTGTCATGATGCTCACAGCTAAAGATTCTGAAGCCGACATTGTGCTGGGTTTAGAAGCTGGCGCAGATGATTACTTAGTCAAACCCTTTAGTGTTTTAGAGCTTAGAGCTCGCGTTAAAGCCATGCTTAGGCGCAGTAAAGTGCAACAAATACAGACTGAACAGCTGGAATTTAATGGGGTGACGATTAACTCAACCACCCGTGAAGTGGTATCAAATAACAGCGCTTTAGAACTCACGGCAAGAGAATTTGATTTATTGCTGTTTTTAGCTCAGCACCCTCAACAAGTATTCAGCAGAATGCAGTTACTCGAAGCGGTTTGGGGCTATAACTATGACGGTTATGAACACACGGTAAACAGCCACATTAACCGTTTACGCACTAAACTTTCGAACAGCCCAGGTCATCCAGAGTTAGTTAAAACCGTCTGGGGAGTAGGTTACAAATTTTCTCCACCAGCTGCAGAGGCACATTAGTTAACTTCAACTCGGGTTAATAGCACCAGTAATTAATAGCAGCAGTAATTAATAGCAACGGTCGTTACTTACACCAGTCGATACCAAGGTAGGTTTCACATTATGAATCGATTATTTAACCGACTCTTCCTCTCTGCGACTGTGGTTGTATTGCTGTTATTTGTCGCTTTGTGGCAATGGCTACAGCTAAACCATGAGTTCAGCCGTAATCAAATCCAGCAATCTTTACATCTGCAACTTGCTGAGCACATGGCACATATCAACCCCTTACTCTCTCAAGGCATTACCTCTGACGCTGCTTTAAAAGAAGCTTTTCATGATTTTATGTTGCTGGGGCCAAGCTTTGAAATCTATACGCTCGATCCTGAAGGAAGAGTCGTTGCTTACGATGCAAAAGAAGAAAAAATTAAAAAAGACCGCGTAGATTTAAACAAGATCCAGCAGTTTATTGCCGGTCGTGACCTCCCCATTTTAGGCACAGATCCTCGCTCTACCGAAACCCAAAAGATATTTTCAGTTAGCCCACTGGTGACCGAAAACGGACTTCATAGTGGTTACTTATATGTCATTATTGGCGGTGAAGATTACGACAGTTGGCAGGCGCTAATTAACTCAGAAAACCAGCCTAAACTCTGGGGAGCAACTATCGGTTTTTGGATCATTTTTGCATTGATTTTATTTGTATTGTTATTAGGTTTTTTCACTCGCCCCATTCAAAAGCTGGCCAGTGATTTAACACGCTTGAAAGATGCACCGCTTGAAGAAAACTTGACCCTACCCGACCGCTACAATGGCAGTTTAGAAATCAAGAACCTAAGTGAGCACATTAACCATTTATTGCAAGAATTGAATCGTCAACATCAACAAGTCAAACGCCAGCAACAAGCCAAACACGACTTTTTATTACACTTATCGCATGACTTGAAAACGCCATTAACGTCGTTGATTGGTTATATCGATACTTGGTTGCTTTCACCTCCTGATGAACGTCAGCCTGAGTACATAGAATACGCAGCCAATTCAGGGCAAAACTTACAGCAACTCTTGTCACAATTACTTGAACTTGCAGCACTGGAAAATGGTCAGATAAGTGCTCAGATTAAACAAATCAATTTACGCGAAGTGTTACTCGACTTACAGCAAACTTTTGCGCCGAGAGCCCAAAAACTGGGAGTAACTTTAGATTTTGATGTAACCGATGAACTGCAGGTTTATACCGACCCTCAATTAATGCGTCGAATATTGAATAACCTCGTTGATAATGCACTGCGTTACACGCCCAAACATGGCACCATTACGGTATACAGCGAAACCCTAAATGGACATAGTTGGCTAGCAGTTAAAGATACAGGTGCAGGCATGCACAAACATGAAGTCGAAGCGTTAAAGCAATTATCGATGCATCAACTTAATTTTGCCCCCGATCAACCCCTACCGCAACTGGGAGTTGGCCTTGCCATTGTCAGGCAGTTGCTTGGATTATTAAAGTGCCGTATAGATATCAAAAGTACTCCGGGAAAAGGCAGTCACTTTATGATCGAATTAGCCATAATCTAACTCATTTATATAAATTCAAAAATAACAAAGCCACCTTTGAAGGTGGCTTTGACATTTGCGTACATCAATATAACCTGCAATAAAAGTAAACCCTGAGTAGAGTTATCTTTAGCGGATTACTTGGTGTTAACCATTGGCAATTGATTGATACACTTTTTTGATTTTATGGAAGAAAAGACTAGCAAAACCAGCGAATAAGCATATCCACATGAATAATACTGATACAACCGTTATAAATTGCCCCATGTAATAATCGGCATTAGCAACGTAGATGTAATGAGTACCTGGAAGTAGTGCCGCAAAAATAGCAAAGAACACTAAAGCAACAATAATTTGAATTTTCATATTTAACTCTCTTTTTAGCGAAGGCTACTAGATGTGGCTTCCATCCCATCATGAAACAAAGCTAGTTAGCTTGATACAATTTATCCTCAGAATGAATATAAAATATCAAATTAACTCCCTGAATAGTTTTGCAAAGATCACAAATTAGAATATCTCATTCTCACTTTGTGATATCACACACCACATAATTTATAGGTGACATACCAAACTTAGCAGGCCTTCACCAAACCTCTACTTATTTTACACAATAAAAAAGACGAGCAATGCTCGTCTTTTGTCGCGTCATTAAGATGCATTAAACTTTAGCAAAAAATTACTTGTGGTATTTGCCCGATAACTCATGAACTGAGTTAATGAACGAACCAGCATGTTCAGGATTAACATGTTGGTGAATACCATGGCCCAAGTTAAATACATGACCAGTACCTTCACCGTAAGATGACAAGATTTGGTCAACTTCTTGATGAATACGCTCAGGAGATGCGTAAAGTACAGATGGGTCCATGTTACCTTGAAGAGCAACTTTTTCACCAACACGACGACGTGCATCGCCAATATCAACAGTCCAGTCTAAACCTAGTGCGTCACAACCTGTTTCAGCCATCGATTCTAACCATAGTCCGCCACCTTTAGTGAATAAGGTAACTGGTACTTGGCGACCGTCTGCATGGCGAGTTAAGCCATCAACGATTTTTTGCATGTAACGTAGTGAGAATTCACGGTAAGCATGGTGAGATAACGCACCGCCCCATGAATCGAAAATCATTAACGATTGAGCGCCGTTAGCAACTTGTGCATTTAGGTACAAGATAACTGAGTCAGCTAACTTGTCTAATAGCATGTGTAATGTTGCTGGCTCTTCGTAAGCCATTTTCTTGATTTTTTCGAAAGTTTTGCTTGAACCACCTTCAACCATGTAAGTCGCAAGTGTCCAAGGAGAGCCAGAGAAACCAATTAATGGTACTTCACCTTTTAGTTCACGACGAATAGTGCTTACTGCACGCATCACGTAACCTAATTCGTCTTCTGGATCTGGAATGCAAAGCTTTTTAATTGAATCGATAGTATCAGTAGGACGTTCAAAACGTGGGCCTTCGCCAGTTTCGAAATATAAACCTAAACCCATCGCATCTGGAACGGTAAGAATATCTGAGAATAAGATTGCAGCATCTAAGTCGTAACGACGAAGTGGCTGTAAAGTCACTTCACATGCTAAATCTTGGTTCTTACAAAGAGACATAAAGTCGCCCGCTTCTGCGCGAGTCGCTTTATATTCAGGTAGATAACGTCCAGCTTGACGCATCATCCAGACAGGCGTTCTGTCAACAGGCTGTTTTAATAAAGCGCGTAAATAACGATCATTCTTTAATTCTGCCATTGGGCTTGATTCCTAAACATATAGTGATATCCGCTGGCGCGTAGTTTAGCACTTATGCGATTAATGTAACCAGCGATGCTAAATTAATGTGAACTAACACCCCAACTAGTATCGAATTTGCTAATACAATCGTTATCATGCTCACAGAATACTCATAATTAGGTACTATACAGGCCTAATTGGATAAAAAAGTTGCACCTCTTGTTCGCCTTTGGTATAAAAAGTCTGCGCTAGCAAGAACAATCAAGAAGCACGATAAATCGAGCCCTTAAAAAATCTATTTGCCCAGTGATAGCTTGCTATCACTGGGCATTTTTCTTTATATAGCTTTCCGCATTATTATTATTCTCTATCAAATAACGCTTTATCTGGTCGATCCATTCGATCTTTTACAGAAAATAGTTGATCAATAGTTACTTTCTCTCATACATTAAGTGTTATGGATTAGTTGTAAAACTGGAATTAGCTATGCTGACAAAACTCGAAAAAGCCGAACAGAAATGGGGCGGGTCTAATAAACTTGTCGATCAATGGCTACAACATCGCAGAGTATTACTGATCCAATATTTTAAAATTGCTGGTCTTGCACCATATACCATGCCAGCAAAAAGTCTGCCTAAAGCCGATGCTGTAAAACAATTCTGTGCACAATTGGTCGATTACGTCTCTGAGGGACACTTCGAGGTTTATGATCAAGTGGTCAACGAATGCGAGAAGTTCGGCGAAACCAGTAAAGCCCGAGCCCAGCTACTACTGCCACAAATTAGCGAAACAACTGATGCAGCACTGGACTTTAATGATAAATACACTGAAGCCGATAATGACGATGTGTTAATGGATTTAGATGCTGATTTATCCAAATTAGCTCAAGCGATGGAAACTCGCTTTGCTTTTGAAGATGAGCTGTTAGAACAACTGTATGAGCATCATTCAAAAGCCAGTTAATAGCCTTTTAAACAATGCCAATATCCTTTCAATGTAAATATAAACGCTCTCTTTGCGGTAAATAAAAGAGAGCTCCCAAGTGTAATAAAAGTGCTACCCACTCCATTCGGAGTTATGCACACTGTGCAATATACTCACGCTCAAAATAATTTAGCTCTACAATTATTTACGCCAATTGTCTGGCAACTCTACCTGCGACCATAAATCGTTACACAGTACTTGATGCTGGTGCCAGTCACCTTGTTTTAACCATTTCACCAATGCATCACCTACCTGCGGGTATTTTATTGCTTTAGGCGAAGCTGATTTTAACCAGCGGTTTAAGATCAACCCATCGAGCTTTTCCATACTCTGCGCTGCGGCAAGTAATTCTAGTGCAGCCACATTAGATGACTGCTCGAATTGGCCTAATAATGGTTTTACCAACAGCTTTTTGCCAAGCGTCATTGCCTCACTAGCTAATTCAAACCCAGCATTACCAATCACTCCTCCACACTGTGACATATGTTTTTTAAAACCAACTCGATTAAACCCAAACCAATTGATATGTTCAGGTAAATCGAGTGTAGGTTTATCTGCGTGATACACAAAGAACTGGTAATCATTAAAGGGGCTGAGAAATTTAGCGATTGCGTCAGCGTTTTCAAAAGGAAGATAAACTAATATCTGATGGCTATGATCACCTCCATTTGGCTCCACTTCCACAAAGGGTGGCAATATTGGAAAACCAAAGTGATGCCAATGGCAGCCCAATTTAATATCCGTCGGGGCAAAGTTATTCAAAAGTATTTCATCAAACCAACTCATTCCCTGCTTAGGTACGGGATACTGCAGCGCAGCTTGATGACTAATACTAATCGAAGTGACCCCTTGTTTTTTAGCCGCCCAAGCTGTGACTGGTTCAAAGTCATTGAGTACTAAATCGTAGTCAGTCAAATCCATTTGCTGAACTTCCGACAAAATCGGCGAGGTCACATTACGTTTAACGGTTTTCGTTAAATTAACTCGGCCGCCTTCAGTGATGAACGACATGCCTTTTCTGACTTGATAATCACCGAAGCACTCCATATCAAAATATTGGTCTTCATTGCGGCCACTAAATAAAAAATCCACTTCTATATCTGTTTTACTCAATGATTTCGCCATGACTCGTGCGCGACTAATATGGCCATTTCCAGTCCCTTGAACACCATATAATATTTTCATAAAGTTCCTTGTGTTAACACGTGCTGATTGCAGCAAGCCAAATATGGCAGTGCGCAGGTTATTTTTATTGTTTAGTAAAACTAAATTCGTACTTAAGCTTCCTGCGTGTCACTAATAATAAGGCGACACAATAGTATCGATAGGTTAAACAAATTGACCTGCCAATAGGACAGCGCCCATTCCTAACCCCATTCCCGCCAAGATATCTAACGGATAATGAACCCCTAAAGCTATGCGCGATAACCCAATAAATATCGCCCAAGCAAAGGCTATAGGCGCAAGTGCGGGGAAAATATTCAACACCACCGAAGCCATAATGAACGCTGCAGCGGTATGGCCTGACGGTAAACTGAATTTATCTGAAGGTTGAAAATCAGACTCAAATCCAGCAAAAGCAGCACAGGGACGGGTGCGACGAATTGAATTTTTTAATAGTAAATACAGTGGCAGCTCAATGACGTAACTCAGCAGCATCAAGTTAAAAAGCTGACCACCTTGGGGATGAAGAAACAGCAAACCCACACCAATATATACATAGAAGTGCCCATCACCAGTGGCTGATACTTTTTTGGCAAAGTCAGTTAATTTATGATCTCGGCAAAAAGTCAAAATACGACAAAACAACAGTTTATCTAAAGTTGCTATGTTAAACGTCATGCCCCTAGCCATAATAAATCCCTATTGATTAATTGTTATTCAACCATTGTAAGAACTGTAATTATTGCCAATGACGCTGACGTGACATTCTGTCGAAGGTTTTATGACAAAATATTGATTGGGACGTTTAAGAATAAGAAGTTATAGATTAAAGGGGGCGCAAATAAGGAATGATAATATACAGAGGAGTAATGAAATTAAGGTGCCTTATTAATTATTCATTAGTAAGACACCTCATTTAGCAGCAAACTTAAGCAGATGCCTCTTCAAGGCTGTCCGACTTACTTGTGCGATAAATTTTGATCAAATGAAATATATTGATCCCAGCAACAAATGCATTCATGCCTGCAACTGGCCATGCTTCAATTTGTACACCGTAAATAACGAATAATGTACAACCGACAAAGTTTAACCAACGTAGCCAAATAATATCTTTCATCATTAATGAGATAGCCACCATAACCGATGCGCCATAACCAATGATTTCAACAACGTCTAACCCTTCCATAAGAACCTCTCATTAAGGCCCTCTGCCATCCATAAGCGTTACGGGGGGTCCGTGCCCCTAAAGCAAATAAAACAAACTGCATTTAATTAAGCACTGATATTAACAAAAATTCATACAGGGTTGTAATAAAAATCCGTAATATGATGACTAAGATCAAAATTTGTTGCACTCACAGCGCATAATGTAAGTTATTTTCTTACAGACTGGATTAAACTGAATCATTCTGACTTTTTATAACATCGGTTTATAAATCAACTTGTTGCTTTATCGCAATCTGGTGATGAATATCGCTGTTAATTTCATAAAAAGCTCATATAATTCATTTAAGATTGCTTAACTACTAGCGAGAAGTCATAAATCGCTACCCCCAAGGAGTGTCACTATGGAATACAACACCTCAGAATTGTGTGATATGTATTTAGATGTTGTTGATGTCGTCGAACCTATGTTCAGTAACTACGGCGGTACGAGCTCTTTTGGTGGTTCTATTAGCACCATTAAATGCTTCGAAGATAACGGCCTTATTGCTGACGCACTTCAAGCTGAAGGCGAAGGTAAAGTATTATTAGTTGATGGTGGTGGTTCTATGCGCCGCGCACTAGTCGATGCCTCAATTGCTGAAATTGCTGTTGCTAACAAATGGGAAGGCATTATCGTTTATGGTTCAGTTAGAGACGTAGACGCACTAGAAGAAATGGACATTGGCATTCAAGCATTGGCTTCAATTCCAATTGGTGCTGATAGCAATGGAGTCGGCGAAGTCGAAATCCCAGTTAATTTTGGTGGCGTGACCTTCTTACCTTTCGACCATATTTATGCTGATAACACAGGTGTAATTTTATCACCTGAAGCATTAGATATTGAATAACAGTTTAAGCATTGCTTAAATTGACTAAAGCCAGCTATGCTGGCTTTTTTATTGCCTCATTCACATGAGGAATATATGCTATTTTGTACAAACAATGACCCCTTATTATATTAAGACAAATAATAACAATAATAATAACGACGACAATTTAAGTAGGCCCTATGCTACAAGTTATGACTCAAACTTGGTTAGACACATTTATTTCCACCCGCGAGGGCGAAACTAAATTAGGTCAGCAAGTCCAACTACTAAAAAGCCCTCAAGCTAAGACAAATCAGCTCAAGCAATCATTGCAAGATGCCAAAACCCAAGGTGCACAATTTGTTATCCTAGGAATAAGTGAAGATGCTGGCCCAAGAGCTAATTTAGGCCGCGGGGGCTCAACCACAGCATTTAATGCAGCGTTAGGTCAGCTACTTAATTTTCAGTCGAATCGTTACCTCAACGGCCGAGAATGTTTGATTCTAGGTAATATTGAACCTAAAACAATAGACAGTAACGCCACTACAGAACAATTAAGACAGGCCACTGCTGCGCTTGATAATCAAGTCATTGAAGTGGTAACTCAAATCCTTGCTGCAGATCTCGAGCCTATTGTCATTGGCGGCGGTCATAATAACGCCTATGGACTATTGATGGCGACAAAGGCGCATTTCAATCAAGCTGCAGCTGCCGTTAACTTAGATCCTCACAGCGACTTTAGGCCAAGAGAAGGCAGACACAGCGGCAATGGGTTTAGTTATGCCGCCGCAAACGGGGCGTTAGCTTATTATCATGTATTAGGCTTACACGAGCTTAAAAACAGTGAAACAACCCTAGATCAACTGAGTTTATTTGGCGGTCATTGGCATAGCTTTCAACAAATATGGGTAAGACGCGAAATCAGCTTTGAAGATGCATTAAAAGCGATTGCTAACAATTTAAATCAAACCCAACTACCTGTCGCACTCGAGCTCGATGTAGATGCTATTGCGAAAATGCCTAGCAGTGCCTCAACCTATGCTGGCGTGCCTTTATTAGATGCCTGTCATTACATTCATTATATTGCCAAACACTGCCAAACAGCTTATTTACACATTGCAGAAGCGGCACCACAATGCCATGAAGCCGGTGAAATAGCGGGCAATAGAGATGTAGGTCAAAGTGTCAGCGAATTGATTTACGCATATATTCAAGCAAAAAAGCCAGTTCAATATTAAAAGAATAGTTAAGTGAATGGTTAATTAAAAAATTAAGTTCATATTAGTGAGTTGGCCTATTTGGCTCACTAAAATTGAACCCTGTATTTACATTGAACGTATGAATTATTGTTCATGCTATGTTTTCAATAATTACAGACTATTCAATATCGAATAGATTTATGGTCTAATGCAGGGCAATTTTTATGGCGCCTTTATGCAGAGTGTCAAGTAACACCACTGAATCAAATCTGCAGGGCTACATTCCAAGCTGTTTCTAGTAAACTGGATCACACTCTCGCTGATTAAAGTTTCTGCAAAGCAAGCAATGGCATACACTCGCAGTTAATTACCGCACATTATAGGAATACACAGATGTCTGAGGGCGACCCAAAGAACACTCATTTTGGTTATAAAACCGTTGATTCAGAAAAGAAAGCTGACTTAGTCGCTGACGTATTTCACTCGGTTGCTGCTAAATACGACATCATGAACGATGTAATGTCATTTGGTGTTCATCGTTTCTGGAAACGTCACACGATTGCAACTGCTGGCGCGCGTCCAGGCATGAAAGTATTAGATTTAGCTGGCGGCACTGGTGACCTTACCGCTAAGTTTTCACATTTAGTTGGCGATCGTGGCCAAGTTGTTTTAGCTGATATCAATGACTCAATGCTTAAAGTTGGTCGTACTAAACTGCGTGACAAGGGTATTGTCAGCAACGTTAACTACGTACAAGCCAATGCTGAAGCTCTGCCATTCCCTGATAACCACTTCGATATTATTACGATTGCATTTGGTTTACGTAACGTGACAGATAAAGATGCAGCATTGCGATCAATGCGCCGCGTGTTAAAGCCAGGTGGTAAGTTACTCGTCCTTGAGTTCTCTAAACCGCAACACGAAGTAATGCGCAAAGTTTACGACTTATATAGCTTCAAAGTGTTACCAAAAATGGGCGCATTAATTACTCAAGATGCAGACAGCTATGAATACTTAGCTGAATCTATTCGTATGCACCCAGATCAAGAAACATTAAAGCAAATGATGATTGATGCAGGTCTTGAGCAAGTGGATTACACCAACATGACTGATGGTGTTGTTGCCTTGCACCGTGGTTATAAGTTCTGATGCAACCCAACCATTTTTCATTACTGACTTGCGCGGCCTTAGAAACTGCGATTACGCAGCTACAAGCGCAAGATCAGGGTGAATATGCTCGCCTTAAAAATTTACACGGTAAAGTTTTCTGCATTCAGTTAAGTCAACTCGAATGGCCGTTATACTTGGTATTTGCTAAGCAAATTCAAGTGCTCAGTATCTATGAAGGCGAAGTGGATGTCAGTGTTACCGCTGACGCCACAACACTGTACCAAATATCTGAAGGCGAAAGCCTCACGGAGCTGATTAAACAAGACAAACTGAAACTTGATGGTGACATCAATTTACTGCAAACCTTCAGCCATTATCTACGTCATATTGAATTAGATTTTGCTGAGCCTTTGTCTCGTTATATCGGTGATGCACCAACGCATATGTTGGTGTCTGGCAGCAAACACTTTGCTAATACTGCAAAGCAAATATTCGAAAAGTCGCGTTCTCACGTTGGCCAATTAACCACCGAAGAATATCGTCTTGCGCCTCATCAAATAGAATTCATTCATTTTCGTGATAATCTTGAAGACCTTGTCGAAGAGACCTCAACGATTGCTTCACGAATTGATAAATTAAGAGAAAAAATTACCCCATGACAATTGCAAGTATCAGGCGCGGTTATCAAGTCATCAAGACTGTATTACATTACGGCTTAGATGATGTTTTACCTCATAAGAAAACACCCTGGTACTTCTCTCTTCTGCGTAATAGCTTTTTTTGGATTCGCAATCAACACAAAGATAAACCTGCCGCCGAGCGTCTAAAACTTGCGATGCAAGAGTTAGGGCCTGTGTATATCAAGCTCGGACAAATGTTGTCGACCCGCCGTGACTTATTAAATGATGAGTGGGCAGAAGAGCTTGCCATGCTTCAAGACAGAGTCCCACCGTTTGACTCTGCTTTAGCACGTGAAGCCATTGAAGCTGAATTAAAAGCGCCAATTGAAAGCCTATTCGATAACTTTGACGATACCCCACTTGCCTCGGCTTCAATCTCACAGGTTCACACAGCCAATTTAAGAGAAAATGGCGCTGAAGTCGTGCTAAAGGTACTCCGCCCTAATGTTGAAGCGCAAGTTAAAGCTGATTTACAGCTTATGTGCCAAGCAGCCGACTTACTCGAAAAACTCTTAGGTGAAGGTAATCGTCTGCGCCCTGCTGAAGTGATTGAAGATTACCGCACCACGATTCTTGGTGAACTCAATTTAAAGCTTGAAGCATTAAATGCAGTTAAACTTCGCAACAACTTTTTAGATTCAGACGCCTTATATGTACCTTATGTTTACGAAGATTATTGCTTTACTCGCCTGATGGTTATGGAGCGAGTTTATGGTATTCCGGTTTCAGATGTTGAGGCGCTCAAAGCTCAGGGTACTAATTTAAAATTACTTGCTGAACGTGGTGTAGAACTGTTTTTCACTCAAGTATTCCGTGATAATTTTTTTCATGCCGATATGCACCCTGGCAATATTTTTATTAGTCGTGAGCACCCAGACAATCCATTCTATATCGGTATGGACTGCGGCATCATGGGCACATTAAACGATGTCGACAAACGCTATTTAGCTGAAAACTTTTTAGCCTTCTTCAACCGTGACTACCAGCGTATTGCACAGCTTTACATTGAATCGGGTTGGGTTTCGGAAAACACTGATGTATTGGCGTTTGAACAAGCCGTTAAAGTGGTTTGTGAGCCAATGTTCAACAAACCATTAGATGAGATATCATTTGGCCATGTGCTTTTAGAACTGTTCCGCACAGCCCGTCAATTCGACATTGTCGTGCAACCACAATTAGTGTTACTTGAGAAAACCTTACTGTATATCGAAGGTTTAGGGCGTCAGCTATACCCTCAACTTGATTTGTGGTCTACCGCTAAACCATTTTTAGAGCAGTGGATGTCTGAGCAAGTAGGTCCTAAGGCAATTTTTGATAAAGTTAAAATGAAGACACCTTATTGGGCCGAAAAACTGCCAGAATTTCCAGAGCTTATCTATGACAACTTAAAAGCCGGCAGAAAGTTGCTTGGAACACAACAACAAATGCTTGATAAGTATTTGAAGTTTCAACACAAAGCTCATAAAAGTAACTACTTGTTAATTACATCTGCCGTATTATTGATCTGCGGCACACTATTATTAAATCAAGACGCTACACTATGGCCTTCTTATATTTGTCTAACTGCAGGTATAGTGCTTTGGTTCACAGGATGGCGATCCAGACCAAAGAATCGGAAATTTTAACTAGCACTTATTCATTAGAGGTTCATAATACTCAATGTAATAAAGGTTATAATTTTGACTTTATTCAACATCACTTGTTTATTCTATAGAGGAAATGTTCATGGGCGGCATCAGTATTTGGCAGCTTCTTATCGTTGCGTTAATTGTTGTTTTGTTATTCGGAACTAAAAAGTTACGTTCTTTAGGTGGTGATTTAGGTGGCGCAGTTAAAGGCTTCAAAAATGCTATGAATCCTGAAGACGAAGAGAAAAAGTCTTTAGAAGATAAAGATAGCACTGCGAAAACTTCACAACAGGCAACTGAACAAAAGTCCGAGTCAAAGGACAAAGAACAGGCGTAATTCATTATGTTCGACGGTATTGGCTTTATGGAGCTACTGCTGATTGGAATTTTGGGGCTAGTGGTTCTCGGCCCCGAAAGACTTCCAGGTGCAGTACGTTCAATCTCTGGGTGGATTCGCTCATTAAAGCGAATGGCAAACTCTGTTAAAGACGAATTAGAGCAAGAGCTTAAAATCGAAGAGCTTCATGCTGACTTGAAAAAAGCAGAAAGCAAAGGTTTGTCTAACCTATCTCCTGAATTACAAGAGTCTATTGATCAGCTAAAGGATGCTGCGCAATCAGTTAATCGTCCCTACCAAGTAGAAGACGTGAAAAAGGATGCGCCAGCGGCACAGCCTACTGAAGTTGCCACGCCAACAACTGAGCAAACTAACGACTCTACCAGTTCAAATACCAAAAGCTAGCGGGTAATCAATGTCACAACAGCTACCTCTCATTAGTCATTTGCTTGAATTGCGTAATAAATTACTCAGAGCTATCGGCAGTGTTTTGCTGGTTTTCATCTGTTTAGTTTACTGGGCAAATGATATTTACCATTACATGGCGATTCCATTAATGCAGTCACTGCCTGAAACAAGCAGTATGATTGCTACCGATGTAGCTGCGCCATTTTTCGCCCCATTCAAATTAACTTTAGTTTTAGCATTTTTTGTGGCGATTCCGTATGTGTTATATCAAGCTTGGTCATTTGTTGCGCCAGGTTTATATAAACACGAAAAACGCCTAGTCACGCCACTTCTGATTAGCAGTACCTTACTGTTTTATTCAGGAATCGCGTTTGCTTATTACATTGTGTTCCCTGTTGTATTTGGCTTTTTCACCAGTGTAGCCCCTGAAGGTGTCACGGTTGCAACCGATATTAGCAGTTATTTAAGCTTCATTCTTAAGCTATTTTTTGCCTTTGGTTTAGCCTTCGAAATCCCAGTTGCTGTGGTATTAATGTGCTGGGCAGGGGTTACAACACCTGAAGAGCTAAAATTAAAACGACCTTATATTGTCGTTGGCGCTTTTGTGGTCGGCATGATGCTGACACCTCCTGATATTATTTCACAAACAATGTTAGCGATTCCTATGTTAATATTGTTCGAAGGCGGATTATTAGCTGCGAAGCTATATACGCCAAAAGAAGATACAGATAATGAAGAGTCTGAGAGCGAACGTACCGACAGTTAATACTGCATATGATACTCATGGACTAGTAAAACAATAATAAAGAAGGATTCTGTTATGCGTTTAACCTTGGTTGCCACGTTTGCTTTGGCTATCTCTTCACAAGCTCATGCTAACATTGAGCAACAACTGGCAAATTGTGCCAGCCATACTGATA
The DNA here is from genome assembly GCF_030252245.1 of Shewanella goraebulensis. Classification (NCBI taxonomy): domain Bacteria; kingdom Pseudomonadati; phylum Pseudomonadota; class Gammaproteobacteria; order Alteromonadales; family Shewanellaceae; genus Shewanella; species Shewanella goraebulensis. The sequence continues at coordinate 520,865 of NZ_CP126972.1, read as the reverse complement.
AATTAGACCGCCTAATGTGTTACGACGCATTGGCGGCTTCAGTAAAATCTCCAGTTCCAACTCAACTTCCTGCAGCCTCTGCCGTTTCTGCAAGCGCACCAGCTGTCGTAGCGCCTGTAGCTGCAACGACTGCCGTTACGACAACGACTAATGCTGCGGCAACGACAACCTCGCCTCAAACTGTCAGTTCGGTAGAGCAAGAGTTTGGTTTAAAGAAAGTATCAGCTGAAGAAGATGAACTGCGTCTATACGCTGAAGTATTATCAGTTAAGAAAGATCCTTATGGCTCCTTAATAGTGACCCTGTCTAACAACCAAACTTGGAAGCAAGTCGGCACAGAGCGCTATAAACTTAAAGTGGGTTACAAAGTTTATATTGAAAAAGGGGCTCTAAGTTCATATTTGTTAGGCACTGATGACCGTAATTCAACCATGCGAGTTAAACGTCTAAACTAATCATGTCTCAGCATATCGATATTGCAGTTAATCTACTGAGTAGTCGATTAGCTGCTGATATAGACAGCGTTATAAACAATGCGGTGGAACATCATGTTTCACCGTTAATCGTTATCGGCAGTGATATTGCCGAGAGTATCGAGTCTGCCAACCTTTGTCAGCAATACCCAACTAAACTCTATAGCACTGCAGGCATTCATCCACATCAGGCCAGTAGCTGGGATGACGACAGCCTCTCACAGTTAACTCAATTAGCTTCAAGTAAACATGTTGTGGCCATAGGTGAGTGCGGTTTAGACTACAATCGTGATTTTTCCCCTCGGGATAAACAGCGTCAAGCCTTTGAAGCGCAATTAGCGTTAGCAGCTCAACTGAAAATGCCAGTATTGATGCATTGTCGAGATGCTCATGATGATTTCATTCGCATTTTGGAGCAATACCGCCATAAATTGCCCAATGCTGTTTTGCATTGCTTTACTGGCTCCAAGGAAGAGTTACTAGAGTGCTTAGCCTTAGATATATATATTGGTATTACTGGTTGGGTATGCGATGAAAGACGCGGTGCAGAGCTTGCCAACATAGTGCCATTAATCCCAAATAATCGTCTTATGGTTGAGACGGATAGCCCGTACCTTTTACCAAGAAGTATGCGGCCAAAGCCTAAATCAAGCAAAAACCTACCTCAATATTTGCCCTATATTGTCGAGTCCATTGCAAAATTACGTGGCCAAAGCTATCAAGAGTTATCAGCACATTGTTATGCCAATAGCACTCGTTTCTTTAGGCTGGGCAGTCAATAATGAAACTGGCAGTCCCTCAGTTAACCCCGTTTTTTATCCTTGGGTTATTATTTTTCATATTGGTTACTAGCGCTAAAAGTTATGCCAATGAGCACACAAATACCCCACTCAGGCTGACTGAATCCTCCATTACTAAAATAGACTTAATTGATTGGTTATATATCCATGACTCGAACGATATTGAAGAGCTGGCAAGGCTAAAGCTGCACAATAATGGTCAAAAGCATTGGCGTAAATTAACCACTAAAGACATGCGTCATATTGGCGCTAAAAACACTTGGGTTAGTTTCAGCATTTATAACCCCAATGATCATTTATCAAGAATCATAGCGTTAGATAATCCATTATTAGACAGTTTGAAACTATTTCACTTAGTTAATAATGATTTAAAACAAGTGGAACTGATGGGCGACACTTTACCTTTCGAGCACAGACCCTTACAAAGTAATTTATTTTTATACCCTTTTGATATGAACCCAGGTGAGCTGCATACCTTTTACTTCAAAATCAATAACCGAGGGAGCCTCAATATACCACTGGTACTTTGGAGCAATAATGACTTTAGCCATGCAATCGAAGCGCAAAGTTTAGCCTATGGATTTCAAATTGGTATCTTGAGTGCAATCGGCATTTTCAGCTTATTTATTGCTCTAGCATCTGGTTCATTTAGTTACAGCTATTATAGTGGTTATGTCATTTCTCTAACTGTCATTGTCACAAGTATCCACGGTATTTCATTTCAATATTTATGGCCAAACTTACCGACGCTTCAGCAACTTGCTATACCCATGTTAATTCCAATCGCTCTTGCTTTCGCTCTCATGTTCACAGAAAAGGTCATGCAGCTTAAGTATCACAACAAGCGTATGTTGTTGTTGGGGCGCTATCTGGCAGTTTACTGCATACTGTTAAGCTTGGTCGTTTCCTTTTTAGACTTCAAACTCGCACTCTATTTACTGGCTCTATCGGTAATAACTATCAGTTTCGTCTTGATTCTTTTTTCCTTGTATCAAGTCATAAAAGGCACTAAAAACGCTAGGCTTCATGCCATTGGGCGAATTGGGCTATTCATAGGTTCGTTGCTAAGTGGTTTGATTTATCTCGGCCATATAGATTTGCAAATACTGCCGCAAACCCCAGTCATGATTGGATTAACTTTTGAAGTTATTACCATGGGCGCAGTATTGGCAATGCGCTATAACGACGAGCGCAAAGCTAAACTGCAAATGCAGCAAAAAGCACTTGAGCAAGCCGTGCGTTTACAGCAGAATCGTGACGAAGCATTACGTGCTGAAGCAAAAGCCAACGAACGCCTTGAACAAATGGTGGCACAAAGAACCTTAGAGTTAGAAGTCACCTTACGCGAGTTAAATGACGCTAATCAAAAACTCACTCAACAAAACACGATTGATAGCTTAACTGGGGTTAAAAATCGCAGTGCATTCGATAAACGATTAACTGCCGAAGGTCGCATTAGCCGACGTCAGCAAACACCATTAGCGGTGTTAATGGTGGATATTGATAAGTTCAAGGCAATTAATGATGAGCATGGGCATCTTGCTGGTGACCACTCAATTAAGGTGATTGCCACAACAATTTCAGACTTTTTAAAACGTCCAACCGATCTGGTGTCACGTTTTGGTGGTGAAGAGTTTGCTATTATATTACCGAATACTGATAGTGAAGGGGCGATGCTGCTAGCGGAAAAAATTCGTGTAGCAATATCTGAATTATCAATTGATTGGGAAGATAGCCCTATTCCTCTTTATGTAAGTATCGGAGTCAGCGCGACGGTAATTGAAACCGATGACCACCCAACTCAGTTACTTGAACAAGCAGATAAAGCGCTTTATCAAGCTAAGCGCAGTGGACGAAACCAAGTATGCGAGTTTTCGTCAGAATAAGAGCAAATTAATTTCAGGAGTCGAATGTGAATATTATTACTAGTGCGTTTCCACAGCGCAGAATGCGCCGCATGCGTAAACATGATTTCAGCCGCCGTTTAATGTCAGAAAACAAATTATCGGTAAATGATCTTATCTACCCAATGTTTATTCTTGAAGGTAACAATCGCACTGAACAAGTGGCTTCTATGCCAGGTGTTGAACGTTATTCAATCGATTTATTGCTTAAAGAAGCGGCTGAACTCGTTGAATTAGGTATTCCGCTTATTGCCTTATTCCCTGTGACTCCAGCTGAAAAGAAATCATTAATGGCTGAAGAAGCTTATAACCCTGATGGGCTAGTTCAACGTGCTGTGCGTGAACTAAAGCAAGCTTTCCCAGAGTTGGGCGTGATGACTGATGTGGCTTTAGATCCATTCACGACTCATGGTCAAGATGGCATTATTGATGATGAAGGTTATATTCTTAACGACATCACCACTGAAATCTTAGTCAAACAAGCCCTATCTCATGCTGAAGCAGGTGCTGATATTGTTGCGCCTTCTGACATGATGGATGGCCGTATTGGCGCTATCCGCGAAGCACTGGAAGCTGCGGGTCATGTGAATACCCAAATTATGGCTTATTCAGCCAAGTACTCTTCTAGCTACTATGGCCCATTCCGTGATGCAGTAGGCTCAGCGGGCAACCTTAAAGGTGGCAACAAGCACAGCTATCAAATGGATCCTGCGAACAGTGACGAAGCACTTCACGAAGTCGCATTAGATATTCAAGAAGGTGCTGACATGGTGATGGTTAAACCTGGTATGCCATACCTTGATATCGTGCGTCGGGTCAAAACAGAGCTAGCAGTCCCTACGTTTGCTTACCAAGTGAGTGGCGAATACGCTATGCATATGGCAGCAATTCAAAACGGTTGGTTAGCAGAAAAAGCCATCGTAATGGAATCATTACTTTGCTTTAAGCGTGCTGGTGCTGATGGCATTTTAACCTATTTTGCCAAATCTGCTGCTCAGTGGCTTAAAGAAGACAAATAAAAATTATTGATTGTTTTAAAAAAGAGGCCAATTGGCCTCTTTTTTTGTATCTTTATGAATCAAAACAGGTGAATATTTCATCATCGCTTTTAAATTTAAAAAACAAGGTTTATGCTTTAAATTGCGCTTAATTTGTTGGTGATCCTCGTCATAAGCGGTAAACGTATTTGATTACTGACAACAATGGATTGAAATTAAGGAATGCAAATGATTGTTGATGGTGTAGATGTGTTGTACTACGTTAAAATTGGCTCAAGCATTTTCGCTGTAGCGAACGATGGTCAATGGCATGCGGTTACGCTAGATAACGTCAGCAATGAATTAACCATTCATGACGTCAATGCTGAAAGTATTTTTATTAATGCAGACAGTGCCCCTTATATTGTTGTCGACCAACAAAGCGTTTTGCTGCCTAATTCATTATTGATTAATTCAGCCAAAGACGAAGGGCTGCAAAATAGCCCGGCTCAAGATAGTTCGACTGAACCCGTTTCTATCAGCTCAAATACTTCTGGTGAAAACAGTAACAATGTCAGTAACAGCGGCCTTAACTACTTCTACCAAATCATTCAAACTCGATACAATGCACTCATTGCCCAATCTGGTTACGACACTCAAGGCGATGAACAATTCAATTCTGCTGACTCAATCAATTCCCTTGTTGGCAGCCAAGATACTTTTTTAACGTTAACTTTATCTGTCAATATTGAAGATGCAAACGACGGCTATTTAAACCAGTTTGAAGTCCCTACGGTCGATATCAATGGACAAGCACTCGATGCTCGAAATGGGCAAGTACTCCAGCTCACGCTAACGGATATCCAGGGTCAGCAAATTGTATTGTCAGTATTGGTGATGAATGAGTCGTGGCAAGTGAATGGCCTTGATATATCAACCCTAGCTGAAGGACTGATTACCGCAGAAATCAGTGCACCAACCTATCAAGGTGAAGCCGCACCAGCAACTGATCAAACCATTAAAGATACCCTCGCCAGCATTACCATTGAAATTGAAGACAATGATAATGTTATCAATGCTGCAGAAATTATCTCTGTCACCATCAAAGGTCACGTCACTAACGTCGAAGATGGTCAGACAGTGCTTGTGACGTTAACTGATGCCAGTGGTCACTCTCGCACAATTTCAACCACTGTAATGAGTGGTGCTTGGCAGCTTGATGCTCAAGACCTTTCCGACTTTGACCAAGGTTCACTCACAGCAACCGCTGAAGTTATTGATATAGCGGGTAACCCCATTGCCGCCACTACAGCAGATCCTATTGATATCCTTGCGAATATTGATATTAGCGTTGATACAGGCAATGACGAATTTGTTAATCGGTTCGAGATGAAAAAACTCGATTTCTCAGGCAGTGTGGTTGATGTCGAAGATGGCCAGACAGTCACCATCACAATTACTGATATCAATGGCCAGGTATTAACCTTTACCACCCAAGTTATTAATGGCGCTTGGCAAATAGATAACGCTGATATTGAAGCTTTAGTTGATGGAGAATTACGATTTGATGTCGATACAACAGACTTAGCAGGCAATCCAGCCAGTGCTTCAACTACAGTGATTAAAGATACCATCGCCAATGTCACCATTAATGTCATTGACTCAGACAACCTATTAAACCAGCAAGAAATTGATGACCTCAATACTATTTTTGGTATTGCCAATAATATTGAAGATGGCCAAAAAATCTTCATCACCATCACTGATAGCTTAGGGCAAGTATTCACCCTGTCATCAGAAGTCACTTATGGTACTTGGAGTTTGTCTGGCTTAGATGCTTCAGATTTAGCTGACGGGGTATTACACCTTTATGCCGTGGCAATTGATGCCGAAGGTAACCCTGCATTTGGTAGCAATACCATTATCAAAGATACCCAAGCTGGGATTACCGTTGACATTATCGATAATGATGGCGTTATCAATGCCATAGAACAAACACAAGTCGGCATACAAGGTAGTGTATCTAAAGTTGAAGATGGCCAAACCGTCACAGTAAGAGTAACTGATGCTCACGGGAATGCATTAACACTCACGACCACTGTCATTAATGGCCAATGGTCATTGCCTGCCCAAGATTTAAGTCATTTTGATGATGGCAGTCTAATCGTTATCGCTGAAGTCAGTGATATCGCTGGCAATGTTGCTACGGCGACGACATCGATGCCAGTCGATACCACCGCAGAGATTAGTATCGATTTTCTGGATAATGATGGTGTTATCAATTCAACAGAAATCACTAACGTATATTTTCATGGTAGCGTGGCGAATGTAGAAGATGGTCAAACTGTTATCATCAATTTAACCGATGATTTAGGTAACACACGAACGGTAACAACCTCTGTGATTAACGGACTTTGGGCCCTACCTTCACAAGATCTGTCAGCCTTTGATCAAAACTCGTTAGTGGCAACCGCAACCGTCACAGATATTGCAGGAAACACCGCAAGCTCATCATTACCACTCCCGATTGATACCCTAGCAAGTATTAGTGTTGAAATTATTGATAATGATGGCGTGATTAATGCCGCTGAAATGACTCAAGTGGTGATTCAAGGGACTGTGACGAATGTTGAAGATGGCCAAACTGTCACCGTACTGCTCTTTGATAATCAAGGTAATACACTAACGTTAACCGCGATAGTCTCAAACGGAGAATGGCAACTCGCTGCGCAAGATTTATCAAGTTTTGATGATGGATCACTGTTCGTAACTGCGCAGGTAAGCGATCTTGCAGGTAACCCTGCAACGGCAGCAACGCAGTTACCTGTTGATATTCTTGCTGACATTAATATCGACGTCGACACTGGCCGTGATGACATTATTAATCGTTTTGAAATGCTACGGTTAGATTTTTCAGGGCAAGTCAATGATGTTGAAGACGGCCAAAGCGTGACGATTACCGTCACTGACTCTATGGGTACATCGTTAACTTTTACCACCACTATCACAGCAGGAAATTGGCAAATTGATAATGCCGATATCTCTTCACTCGTTGATGGTGATATCCAGTTTGCCGTTAGCACCGTTGATATCGCAGGTAACCCAGCCTCAACCTCTACGATTGTCACCAAAGACTCCCTTGCTGCTGTCACCATAGAAGCTGTCGACGATGACAATACGCTCAATGCGATTGAAGTCTCCACAACGACTTTACGAGGTGAAGCACTTAATATTGAAGATGGTCAGAACGTACTTGTATGGGTCACCGATATTAATGGCTTACGCCTTATTTTCAATACCACAGTTGTTGATGGCCAATGGCAGTTAGATAATCTAGATTTATCTTCACTAGCAGAAGGTGAACTCAGCCTAAGAGCCTTATCCATTGACGTTGAAGGCAATCCAAGTATTGGTAACAATACCGTAGCCAAAGATACCCTTGCCGAAATCACTGTTGAAATCATTGATAGCGACGGCGTGATTAATGCCGCCGAAATGGCTCAAGTGGTGATTCAAGGGACGGTTACCCATATCGAAGATGGTCAAACCGTAACGATAAATCTCACTGATAGCCAAGGTCATAGCCTCACGTTAACAGCTCAAGTCAATGGTGGGATCTGGCAATTACCAGCCCAAGACCTATCGGATTTTGATGATGGCTCTTTAGAGGTCACAGCAACCGTTAACGATATTGCAGGTAACCCTGCCACTGCCACCGCTCAGTTACCTGTCGATATTCTTGCTGACATTAATATCGACGTCGACACTGGCCGTGATGACATTATTAATCGTTTTGAAATGCTACGGTTAGATTTTTCAGGGCAAGTCAATGATGTCGAAGACGGCCAAAGCGTGACGATTATCGTCACTGACTCTTTGGGTACATCGTTAACTTTTACCACCACTATCACAGCAGGAAATTGGCAAATTGATAATGCCGATATCTCTTCACTCGTTGATGGCGATATCCAGTTTGCCGTTAGCACCGTTGATATCGCAGGTAACCCAGCCTCAACCTCTACGATTGTCACCAAAGACTCCCTTGCTGCTGTCACCATAGAAGCTGTCGACGATGACAATACGCTCAATGCGATTGAAGTCTCCACAACGACTTTACGAGGTGAAGCACTTAATATTGAAGATGGTCAGAACGTACTTGTATGGGTCACCGATATTAATGGCTTACGCCTTATTTTCAATACCACAGTTGTTGATGCCCAATGGCAGTTAGATAATCTAGATTTATCTTCACTAGCAGAAGGTGAACTCAGCCTAAGAGCCTTATCCATTGACGTTGAAGGCAATCCAAGTATTGGTAACAATACCGTAGCAAAAGATACCCTTGCCGAAATCACTGTTGAAATCATTGATAGCGATGGCGTGATTAATGCAGCCGAAATGGCTCAAGTGGTGATTCAAGGGACGGTTACCCATATCGAAGATGGTCAAACCGTAACGATAAATCTCACTGATAGCCAAGGTCATAGCCTCACGTTAACAGCTCAAGTCAATGGTGGGATCTGGCAATTACCAGCCCAAGACCTATCGGATTTTGATGATGGCTCTTTAGAGGTCACAGCAACCGTTAACGATATTGCAGGTAACCCTGCCACTGCCACCGCTCAGTTACCTGTCGATATTCTTGCTGACATTAATATCGACGTCGACACTGGCCGTGATGACATTATTAATCGTTTTGAAATGCTACGGTTAGATTTTTCAGGGCAAGTCAATGATGTCGAAGACGGCCAAAGCGTGACGATTATCGTCACTGACTCTTTGGGTACATCGTTAACTTTTACCACCACTATCACAGCAGGAAATTGGCAAATTGATAATGCCGATATCTCTTCACTCGTTGATGGCGATATCCAGTTTGCCGTTAGCACCGTTGATATCGCAGGTAACCCAGCCTCAACCTCTACGATTGTCACCAAAGACTCCCTTGCTGCTGTCACCATAGAAGCTGTCGACGATGACAATACGCTCAATGCGATTGAAGTCTCCACAACGACTTTACGAGGTGAAGCACTTAATATTGAAGATGGTCAGAACGTACTTGTATGGGTCACCGATATTAATGGCTTACGCCTTATTTTCAATACCACAGTTGTTGATGGCCAATGGCAGTTAGATAATCTAGATTTATCTTCACTAGCAGAAGGTGAACTCAGCCTAAGAGCCTTATCCATTGACGTTGAAGGCAATCCAAGTATTGGTAACAATACCGTAGCAAAAGATACCCTTGCCGAAATCACTGTTGAAATCATTGATAGCGATGGCGTGATTAATGCAGCCGAAATGGCTCAAGTGGTGATTCAAGGGACGGTTACCCATATCGAAGATGGTCAAACCGTAACGATAAATCTCACTGATAGCCAAGGTCATAGCCTCACGTTAACAGCTCAAGTCAATGGTGGGATCTGGCAATTACCAGCCCAAGACCTATCGGATTTTGATGATGGCTCTTTAGAGGTCACAGCAACCGTTAACGATATTGCAGGTAACCCTGCCACTGCCACCGCTCAGTTACCTGTCGATATTCTTGCTGACATTAATATCGACGTCGACACTGGCCGTGATGACATTATTAATCGTTTTGAAATGCTACGGTTAGATTTTTCAGGGCAAGTCAATGATGTCGAAGACGGCCAAAGCGTGACGATTATCGTCACTGACTCTTTGGGTACATCGTTAACTTTTACCACCACTATCACAGCGGGAAATTGGCAAATTGATAATGCCGATATCTCTTCACTCATTGATGGCGATATCCAATTTGCCGTTAGCACCGTTGATATCGCAGGTAACCCAGCCTCAACCTCTACGATTGTCACCAAAGACTCCCTTGCTGCTGTCACCATAGAAGCTGTCGACGATGACAATACGCTCAATGCGATTGAAGTCTCCACAACGACTTTACGAGGTGAAGCACTTAATATTGAAGATGGTCAGAACGTACTTGTATGGGTCACCGATATTAATGGCTTACGCCTTATTTTCAATACCACAGTTGTTGATGGCCAATGGCAGTTAGATAATCTAGATTTATCTTCACTAGCAGAAGGTGAACTCAGCCTAAGAGCCTTATCCATTGACGTTGAAGGCAATCCAAGTATTGGTAACAATACCGTAGCAAAAGATACCCTTGCCGAAATCACTGTTGAAATTATTGATAATGATGGTGTTATCAATTCAACAGAAATCACTAACGTATATTTTCATGGTAGCGTGGCGAATGTAGAAGATGGTCAAACTGTTATCATCAATTTAACCGATGATTTAGGTAACACACGAACGGTAACAACCACTGTGATTAACGGACTTTGGGCCCTACCTTCACAAGATCTGTCAGCCTTTGATCAAAACTCGTTAGTGGCAACCGCAACCGTCACAGATATTGCAGGAAACACCGCAAGCTCATCATTACCACTCCCGATTGATACCCTAGCAAGTATTAGTGTTGAAATTATTGATAATGATGGCGTGATTAATGCTGCTGAAATGACTCAAGTGGTGATTCAAGGGACTGTGACGAATGTTGAAGATGGCCAAACGGTCACCGTACTGCTCTTTGATAATCAAGGTAATACACTAACGTTAACCGCGATAGTCTCAAACGGAGAGTGGCAACTCGCTGCGCAAGATTTATCAAATTTTGATGATGGGTCACTGTTCGTAACTGCGCAGGTAAGCGATCTTGCAGGTAACCCTGCAACGGCAGCAACGCAGTTACCTGTTGATATTCTTGCTGACATTAATATCGACGTCGACACTGGCCGTGATGACATTATTAATCGTTTTGAAATGCTACGGTTAGATTTTTCAGGGCAAGTCAATGATGTCGAAGACGGCCAAAGCGTGACGATTATCGTCACTGACTCTTTGGGTACATCGTTAACTTTTACCACCACTATCACAGCAGGAAATTGGCAAATTGATAATGCCGATATCTCTTCACTCGTTGATGGCGATATCCAGTTTGCCGTTAGCACCGTTGATATCGCAGGTAACCCAGCCTCAACCTCTACGATTGTCACCAAAGACTCCCTTGCTGCTGTCACCATAGAAGCTGTCGACGATGACAATACGCTCAATGCGATTGAAGTCTCCACAACGACTTTACGAGGTGAAGCACTTAATATTGAAGATGGTCAGAACGTACTTGTATGGGTCACCGATATTAATGGCTTACGCCTTATTTTCAATACCACAGTTGTTGATGCCCAATGGCAGTTAGATAATCTAGATTTATCTTCACTAGCAGAAGGTGAACTCAGCCTAAGAGCCTTATCCATTGACGTTGAAGGCAATCCAAGTATTGGTAACAATACCGTAGCAAAAGATACCCTTGCCGAAATCACTGTTGAAATCATTGATAGCGATGGCGTGATTAATGCAGCCGAAATGGCTCAAGTGGTGATTCAAGGGACGGTTACCCATATCGAAGATGGTCAAACCGTAACGATAAATCTCACTGATAGCCAAGGTCATAGCCTCACGTTAACAGCTCAAGTCAATGGTGGGATCTGGCAATTACCAGCCCAAGACCTATCGGATTTTGATGATGGCTCTTTAGAGGTCACAGCAACCGTTAACGATATTGCAGGTAACCCTGCCACTGCCACCGCTCAGTTACCTGTCGATATTCTTGCTGATATCACGGTTGAAATCCTTGATAATGATGGCGTCATTAACGCCACTGAAATGACACAAGTGGTTATTCAGGGCACGGTAACCGATGTTGAAGACAACCAAACCGTCACCGTTGTCATTACCGACAATCAAGGCCATAGTCTAACGTTAACCACACAAGTCATTGCAGGAGTTTGGCAACTTGCAGCTCAAGACTTATCAGGTTTTGATGATGGCTCTTTAGAAGTCACAGCAAGTGTTAACGATGATGCTGGCAACCCTACCACTGCGACAACTCAGTTACCCGTTGATACCACGGCTATCATCACAATTAACGTCATAGATAACGACGATATCATTAACCAAACTGAGCTTTTGGCCGTTGTTGTTAGCGGAACCGTCACTAATATTGAAGCAGGACAAGATGTGACTGTCACGCTGACGGATGCGAATAATACTTCCACCAGCATCATCACCACGGTCAATAGTGACGGTACGTGGACCATTTCAGCGCAAGATCTAGCCGCATTAGGTTTTGTTGACGGTATTTTAACAGCATCAGCAACGGCAACCGATGCTGCGGGAAATACCGCCAGCGCAACGGATCAACTTGTTATTGATACTCAAGTAACCATTGATATCGATACTGGCGCAGATGGGTTTGACGTCGGATTATTTACCTATGGTCGAGAATCATCTTTATCTGGTACCACAACAGGTGCAGAAGAAGGCCAAACAGTCACTCTAACGCTAACTGATGGAGTCACCACCAAAACATTTACTACTGATGTTAAGGCCGATGGCACTTGGGAATTTGATGAAACCTTAGATGTAGATGGATTAGATCAACGTGTAAGCTGGCAGATGAGTGTCAGTGTAACCGACCTTGCAGGGAATACCGCTACAGATGAAATGCCGTATTTAGATATTCCTGATGATGGTTATTTATATGAGTTAGTGTTAAACATTAATAATCAAACAAGTGCCCAGTTTAGTTTTGATATTCCTAATGCCGAGCTGACATTATCAACTGACCAATCCTTTCTTCTACAAAACCAATCTAATGGCCAAGACTTGTCGATTGTGATCGCGCCAAACGGCCTGTCTTTCCAAGTTTTTAGGGATGGAGATAACGAACTCGTCCTTGAAGCGACGCTTATCGGAACCGAACTCGACGTTACCCTTTATCAAACGCTGGATAACCCTGCTACAGGCAATTTATCCACATTAATTCGAGTTGAGGGGCTTCAAACGGATACAGATGGCACAACTGAGCAAATCATTACTTACGCCATACTGCATGTAAAAGATACCCCTGAATTAGCCATTGACGATCACTTCACAGCCATTGAAGATACCGCTATGACGGGCTCGATAACTGGTAACGATTATACTATCGAAGGCCCACTGGTCGTCGAAACCGTCACATTTAATGGCATCGATTACCCCGTATTAGAAGGCTCTCCAGCTGTTATTGATACAGGTAAAGGTGAATTAACGGTTTTATACAATGGCTTTTGGCGATTTGAGGCAAGTGACAATCTAGATAACACCGTAGAACAATCCATAAGTTTTGACTACACAGTTACGGACTTTGACGGCAGTATTGCATCTGCAACCAGTACCATTATCATCGCTGACGGTGCAATTGGTAACATGAGTGATGCCAGCTTTTCGACTGCAGAAGCGATTATCAACTCCCCTAATACAGACTCACGCTCTTTTACCATTTCCGCAGGTTCAGACTCCATCGTCGCCAGTTCTGTGGTGTTTAGTAGTTTATCGTTAATCCCATTAACCGCATTAGGACTAACATCTAATGGCGACAGTCTCAGTTATATCCTCAGTCCAGATGCTAAAACCATCACTGCATCTGCAAATGGAGTCACTGTATTTACCTTATCTCTTTCTGCTGTCAGTAATGGCGATGATGTCGATGTGACAGCGGTAATGTCATTAACCAGGCCATTAGATCATTACAGTTCTGAATCACTGGAATTAGCCACATTAATCGATGCCAATGATATTGATGGCAGTCATATCGATTTAGGTAACCTTAAATGGAACATACAGGATGGCAATGATGCAGCTATCAATAATATTGAAACCTTGATTTTTGATGAAACAAATCTCATAGGAACACCTATTGCCCAAACAGGTCAGTTTGATATTCAAATCGGTGCCGATGCTATCGACACATTAGGGTTTGATATTGACCAGCTTCCTGAGCTCACCGTTGGCGGTGAAGCGATTCAATTTGACTTATCCGCTGATGGATTAACGCTGACCGCACATACTGGCGATCCTGCTCAACCAATATTTACCATTGCGATCGACAATGGCTGGAATAATGAATCTGACACTTTATCTCATGGCTATACAACAACGCTCCATCAACCTTTTGATCAAATTGATACTGACGACATCAACTTTGGCTTATTCATAACTGATAATGATGGCGATACAACACAAGCCACGATGACGTTGACAGTAAAAGATGATGAAGCAGGTGAAATTACTGGTATCACAGTGCAAATTAGCGAGCTGCCTAGCGTTACTCCAGGCGTTGATAACCGTGCTAGTGGCTTTATTAATATCAGTGCTAAAGGCGACCCCATCGTCGATATCAAATTTGCCATTACCGATGGCGACGTGGTTGTAGATGCAGACAATAATGATGTGACTCAAAATGGGTCACTCGTGTATTGGGTGATATCTAATGACGGGGCAACAGCAGAAGGACAAACAGTTGACGGAACTGTTGTGTTCAGAATGAGCCTGCCAACAGACATCCATATCGATGCCGAGTCCACAGCTCAAATTGATTTTGAAATGCGTATGTTAGGCCCAATTGACAACATCGCAGGCTCGGGTGTTGAAAGCAAAATCAACGTCGATGTTGTCGCAACCGACAGCGACAACACAGATATAAACGCCATTATTTCTATCGATATTTACGATGGTGAATCTCCAAGTCTGCCTTCTTCGCTCATCTTAACAATCGACGAAGGTGAGCTAGTCGACAACAACAGCGTCCTTAGCAGTGCGGTATTAAATATCGATAATGGCAGTGATGATATCAGTAGTATTGAAATTGATCCCAGCTTTACTTTTGGGGCTTATACCAGTAGTGGGCAGTCAATATTACTCAGTAATTTTGCTGATGGTAACGGCTGGTATACCGCCATTAGAGCCGGAGACAGTAGTGAAGTATTTAGAGTGCGATTTAACGCCAATGGTAAAGTTGAATTTGAGCAATTTGAGGCCATAGATCATCCTGATGGCAATGGTGAAAATACCTTAACCATCAGTTTTGACGTTATCGCAACCGATGCCGATGGCGATACCTCAAACAGTCAAACGATACATATCAATGTTCAAGATGATGTCCCCATTCAGCATGACTCATCACTCACCTTTACCGAAGAAAACAATGCTGACCACAGTGTTAATTTGTTTAATCAAAAACAACAAGGCGCTGATGGAGCACAAGTCAGTAAATTTATATACAAAGGCACAGAATATTCAGCAGGCGATTCAGTTGAACTCTTTACCGATACCGGAGTTAAGTACGGAACGTTAGTGATTACCGCCAATGGTAAAGCCACAGTAACCAGTATGATTTTTGAATATGATGAACTGTTTTATAGTGAAGTGGTTCAGGTATATGTCACCGATACTGATGGTGATACCGTCATTGATAACCTCACTATCACGGCTAACGATAAAGCAGGCTCTATCAAGGTGCTCAACCCCAATTATACCGAAGATACACCTGGGGCTTTATCTATCGTCGCCTTGCCTGGCGATATTGATGAAGGGGAAATCATTCAAAGCATTGTCATCAACAAAGCATCTTTAGCAGGTGGCACACTCACATTAGATGGCCAACCTGTCAGCCTAGATGCCGATGGGAACTATATCTTGAGTGGTGGAGATCTGTTGATCAGTAATCTTGGTATAGCGATCCCTAGCGGTGACTTAGTGTTCCATCCTCCTGAAGACGCCTCGGATGCAACCTTAACCATCAACGCTGAAATCACAGTCAATATTAATAACAAGCCGTCAATCTCGACTGAAGTTCCGTTGACTATCGCCTCTGTAGCCGATACACCTGAATGGGAAAACACCAGCCAGTTTACCTATGATGTCAATGAAGATGATGGTGCTTTCAATATAAGCCTGTCAGCCAGTACTAAGGATGTCGTTGGCATTGATGCTCAGGGCTCTGAGGTCATGACCTATGTCATTTTCAATATTGCACTAGGTATTCAGCTCACCAGTACAAACAGTGAAGGTGTGCAATTCTCTATCGCCAATGGCCAAGAAATCAGTGCAGATGAATTAGCATTATTACAAGCTACAGTCGGTGAAAATTTAGCCGGACAATATAGCTTTGATGTCCGAGCAATCTCGACTGAGCCTGATAATGGCGATACTGCGCAAAGCGCCAATGAAACAATCACCATCAATGTCACCCCAATTGCTGATGCACCCACATTAGTGACTCGTGATATCAATGGTCAAGAAGATCAGCCTATCGCTTTAAACACAATTTTATTTGGCGAATTAACCGATACATCCGGCTCTGAAAGCCTCCATTTTGAATTAACCTTACCAGATGGTTGGCAGATTGATGCCCCAAGCGCCATCCATTTAGGCAACAATGTGTGGACTGTCTCGGTAGACGATCTTTTTGCCAGCCCAGAAGCCATGCTAGTGCCTTTAGCAGACGCAAGCTCTGCAAATCTTGGCGACTTTACTATTTCGGTTCGCAGCTATGCGACAGAAACTACCCAGGATGGTATCGATCCAGTAGACAGTATTATCAATCCCAATCCCAATTACAGTGCCCCACAAACCATAACGATAGCTCTCACCGGTGTCGCCAATGATGCGCCTACCATCACCTCAGATCCTACAGTCTGGGAAATTACCAATGATGGTAATATCAATTCAGTGGCGGCGTTCAATGAGGACACTGATATTCCACTATCATTTACGGTAATTAGCTCAGATGTTGATGGCTCAGAAAGTTTAAGCTTACGCATTGTGGGCTTGCCTGACGGTGCAAACTTTGTCGACAGCAATGGCCAGATTGTTAATTTACCCGTAGTCGGTTTTAACGGTTCAGCACCTATTTATAGCGTTACAGCAGCAGAGTTATCTGCACTGTCAATCAGACCCGCTGAAGATTTTAGTGGTCAAATTAACTTACAACTATTTGTCGAAAGCACCGAATTAGATGGCGATAGTGCGCAATACGAACTCAATCTCAATATTGATATTGCCCCAGTAATTGATGAAACATCCGCAACATTAACTACCACCAGCAATGGCAAAGAAGATCAACCTATTGTACTGAGTTTAATACCGGCTTTATTAGCCGATACTGACGGTAGTGAAAGCATCACAGATATGACGATCTTTCCTTCTAGTGAGGGGATCATTTACTTATTCGATGGCGCCGAAATAACCGTGGGCAGTTCAGGCCTATTACTATCTGAACTTACCGATGAATTTAGCCCAACATTAATAGAGTTACTCAACTCGGGACGTATAGCCATACTGCCACCACAAGATGCTGACGGTACTTTCTCATTAGACGTTATTTATCAAATTACCGACACCTCTGATACAGGAGAAACTTCGGTTCAAGATATCGCGAGTCAGCTTTCTATTGAAGTCGATGCCGTTGTAGAAGGCATCACACGATTACAGGTGAACAACACCGTCCTTTATAGTCCAGATGGCCAACCAATTACCATTGGCGATGATATTGTGTTTTTTGATGGTGATATTGATGGCTCTGAAGTACTCGACTATATCGTTATTACAATGCCAAGTGCTGACGGCTGGTATGTCACCCATCCAAATGGCGCAATTAACGACGGTGATGGCCGATGGATAATTCCTAGCAATAATATGACCAGTGACTCAGTTCAAGAACAATCACTGGCGATTTTAGAAGGAATGACCATATCAAGTGACCACATCACACTCTTTCAAGCTATCCTTGTAGAAGCCAGAGTGCTAGATAGAGATGACCCAGAAGTTATTTCAGCCAATATTTTTGTCACCTTTGATCAACCCACTTCAACCTCAACAGCTTCAACTGTGACGGCACTGCAATCGACGACCGTAGATGCTACCGAAGATAACGCCATCAGTTTTGCTGGCCACTTAAACCTATCCATCACGAGCGATAATAATGATGTGATTAGCTTTAGAGTGCTTGCTAGCGATCTCCCACAAGGGGGCTATTTCAGTGGCAGTGATGTCATTGCACTTTATGATGCCAGCGGTGAAAACGTGATTGAATATGTCTTTACCACAGCATCATTAACTAACCTCACACTGCACAATGTTGCCGACGACTTTGCCGGAGACATGGTCATCCCTATACGCATTATTGCAACGGACTCACTCAGTGGTGACACCCTAGTTGATGATAGCCAGAGTCTGGATATTAATATCTCCCCTATCGCTGATGGCCTCTCGTTGGATGTATTAGTTGATACTATGGATGAGGACGATCCGACACCACTTGGCTTATTCCTTACTTATGAGGATCTAGATCCAACTGCTGATAATGGTGGCGTTGAAAAAGTGGTGCTTGATAATCCCGCCCAATTATTCACCATACAACTGCTCGATGGCGGTCAGCTAATTGATAACTCAGGATTATTCCAATTGAAGTCTGGCACCACAGATACATGGGAATTCACAGGTTCTACCAATGCTGCATTAAATACAGCGCTGGCCTTATTACAATTTTCGCCTCCCGAGCATTTAAGTGGAGACTTTAGGTTACAGATATCAGGTGCAGTCAGTGACACCGCTGATATTGACTCAGCAGATGTCATCGATACCACCAATTTCAGTGACACTATTACGATTCATGTAAACCCAGTAACCGACGCTGCTGACTTTCCAGCAGGCCTAATCACTATCAACGGTACAGAAGATACCGATATTTTGCTTAGTGGCATTAATAGCTCAGTTATCGGCTTAATTGATTTAGATGGTTCAGAGGTGCAATACATCACTCTTAATGGCGTGCCAGAAGGGGCGACTGTCTATTACCAAGATGCAGGTGGTGATTTACACATTCTGCCAAACAATGGCGCTGATGGCGGTCAACTCAATGGTACTCCGACAACCTATTGGACTGTCACACCCGATCAACTAGATAGCATAGTCGTTAAGCCTCCACACAACTTTAACGGTGATATGCCACTGTCTTTATCCATCATCACCCAAGAGTTAGGCACAGATGATTTTGTGACTACCTCAATGGACTTTATTGTTGGCGTCAGCCCTATCGCAGATGACGTACAAATCATTTCTGCTCCAGAAGATTATACGGGTAGTGAAGGCGATGACATCAAAGTAGAAATTGCCGCAGAACTACTTAATCTCGATGGGAGTGAATTCTTTGTTGTTGATTTTCTTATCACCTCCAGCGACGCCAGTGCCCTTGTCGACCTTGAAGGGGTAGAAATTGATGGGCAATTTGTCGCTTTAACCGCTAATGGTTCAGGTGGATATATCGCCAGCTTAATTGTTGAAGCAGTCAGCTTAGCAGAAGTCAAAATATTACCTGGTGAACTTGCCTTTGGTACGCTCAATGTTGAAATGGCAATTTCCAGTATTGATACTGCGGAAGTCCTCGGCTCGGAAGAGCTCGATAGAAGTCAAAGTCAAACCGTGTCCTTTGATATTGAATTAACCCCAGAGGTCGATCCGCCTATTTGGACTCAATTTGCCGACTTCACGACCAATCAAACAGACAATATCGCTTTAAACTTGGGCTTAGAGCTGCAAAACCCTGCACCAAATGAAACCGCAACATTAACGATTCTTGGCCTATCAGATGGCATGACGCTTTCGAAAGGTGAAAAACAAGGCAATAAATGGATTGTTAATATCGAAGATGTCGCAGGGCTTACATTAAGCGGTGCGACAGACGGGGAAACAATTACTTTATCACTCGATCCGATTGCGACATTAGGTTCTGATGTGGTCGATGGTGAGCTTGAAACCATCACAATTACCGTTGATAGCAACGCCGTTGTGGCTAATGCATTTGCAGCCAATACATTTGCAGCGAATGCCGCCTACGTTTCAGCTTTCAATATGGCAATGGCGATGACGGTTACACAGCCAACGGAACTCGACGATCCGATAGTCCATCCATTTAATGATGAAGCAGCGTTAGAGATGATGCAGCTCGATATCATGCAAGAAATGCATGAAAGAGCACAATTTGAGCAAGTGCGGCATTATGAACATGGCTATCGAAACCTGACTCCAACTGCCGCTGCTGTATTTGCTGAAATCGAGTTAATGGAACAAACCGTCGCTCGTTATCAATATGAGCAGTCGCGTAACCCATTATCAAGCCAACCTATAGACGCCATTTTACCTATTGATGAACCAGTCATATCAGATGACATACCGATTCATCAAGATACGATGCCCCCTGTTGCGTCTAATGACTACAATAAATTTACCTTAGATTCTGAGCCCCACTTTGAACCAAACTTTGAACCAGTGTCTGAACCAGAATCTGAACCAGAATCTGAACCAGAGTTTCAACCAGAGTCTGAACCATTGCTCAGCGGTAAACCTGAATACGGATATCAAGATCCGCAGCCTATTACCGACGCTGAAGCTCAAACTGTAGAGCCAATTTTTAGTCATCTCGATAATAACTTAGCCCTATTCAATGAAATAAGCCCAGTAGCGCAAGAGCTGTTGGAACCAGCACTGCCCAATGAAGGTTTATCAACAATAACGATTGAGCCAACCAGTCAATTATCAATCGATATGCAACAAACTCATTCATATGACAAGCTTATTCAGCAGCCAGGTTTTGATGAGATACAGCCAATACCAGACGACACCCAAATGAATGCAACATCAGAGAATCAAACAGAAGCTGAAAACCTATTAGCGCTCACTGATGCGATAAAACAGTCCATAGCACATCAGCAAGGTATCTCATTATTCGATGTGCAAACAGATGTCCATTTAAGCCAAACTGAATTGGATGAAATAAACCAATTAGCCGCCCATCAGGCCTTATTAAATCAAAGCTAGAATCAAAAACTAAAAACGCATAAGGATACGCAATATTACAATGTCAGTTACAGATAGCAGTCATGCCGATATAGCTCAACATGAAGCCTTAGTTAATATTCTAGTATTAGCCAAAGCTCACTTTGGCTTAAGCATTAGCACTGAACAAGTGCAGCAGGCACTGCCCGTACAAAAGGACATCGCCTTCCAACTCACCACGGCGATGGCCAAAATAAGCTTGGACGCTGCTTCGCAAAAAATTGATAGCCAGCATTTAGCGCTACCTGCACTCCTGACCGATGCTAATCAACAGGTTTTTCTCATTACCCAAAAACAAGCTGCAGGTTTTACCTTACTCAATGCTGCTGGTGAACAATCAACAATCTCACCCAAACAATTAAGCCAACAGTTTCCTCAAAAAAACAGCCTGTGTTGGTATCTCAAGCCACTCGAACAACTCGACGAGCGAGGTACTGAGCACCACAAAGAGACCAAAAGACATTGGCTTTTAGCCGCATTTGATGAAGTAAAACCGTTTTACGGCAGCTTTCTGATTGGTTCTCTGGCCATTAATTTACTCGCCTTAGTCACACCATTATTTACCATGAATGTGTATGACCGCGTTGTGCCCAACCAAGCCATTGATACCTTATGGGTCCTCGCTAGCGGTGCATCTATTGCGATTGTTTTTGACTGGTTACTGCGCCAAGCTCGTACCCGTCTTGCTGACGTCGCTGGCAAGCAAGTTGATATTAAACTTTCAAGCACATTATTTGAAAAAGTCGTCGGAATGCGGCTTGAAAACCGCCCTGCATCATCAGGGGCTTTCGCTAAACAATTACAAGAATTTGATAGCATTCGTGACTTCATCACATCAGTTACCCTTGTCACGGCAGTGGATTTACCTTTTACCCTATTATTTTTACTCTTAATTGCATGGTTAGGTGGCGTCATGGTGTTTGTGCCATTAACCTGCATGGTCGTACTCATTTTACTGAGTGTTTTTATGCAAAAGCGCTTATCAGTGACCATAGAAGAATCATCAAAACTGTCTACTCAGCGCCAAGCACATCTAGTCGAAAGCCTAAATATGCTAGCCGAAATTAAACAAAATAACGGTCAAGCTAAAGCCTCACGTATTTGGCATGAAACCGTCAGTAGTCTTGCAGATTGGCAAAATGAGTCCCGTATTAGCTCAAATACCCTAAGCCATAGTGTGATGAATTGTCAGCAGCTAGTGTCCATTGGCCTAATTATTACTGGCGTTTATCAAATTCATCAGGGTAACTTGAGTATGGGCGGGCTTATCGCCATCGTCATGCTCAGCGGACGCGCCTCAAGTGCTATCAACCAAATAGCCATGCTATTACTAAAATACCAACAGACTCGCTCAGCAATTACTTCGGTTGAATCTATCTTGTCTTTACCCCAAGAAAACCAGCAGCAATCGATGAGTGTGTCGCAATTTCCATTTAATGGCAGCCTACATCTACGACACGCAAGTTTCAGTTACCCAGAGCAGCCACTAACTGCATTTAATGACATATCCCTTGATATTAAAGCAGGAGAAAAAGTCGGTTTTTATGGCCCTGCAGGTGCGGGAAAATCAACATTACTGGCACTCATTGCAGGGCAGTATCAATTAAATGAAGGTCAACTTTTTTACAATCAACTCGAAGCGCAACAATGGTCAGTTAATCGACTTCGTGACCATATCGGTTATATGAGTCAGCAACCCTGTTTAGCTTATGGCACCGTCCTAGACAACTTACTTTACGGACTCCAGCACGTGGATGAAGCATTACTGGCTAAAACCATGATGAATACGGGTATCGATAAGTTAATGGATAGACTCGGCAGTGGTTTAAACAGCCAAGTGGGTGAATTTGGCCGCCAATTATCGGGCGGACAACGTCAAGCTATTGCCCTTTGCCGTACTTTACTCAGACAACCAAAACTACTGATATTAGATGAACCAACAAGCGCCATGGATGAGCGCAGTGAAACACAAATTATCAGTAGCCTGAAAATGAATACCGCTGATTGCACCCTGTTAATCTCATCCCATAACCCCAAAGTATTGAGTCTTTGTGATCGCATCATAGTGATGGATAAAGGGGCGATAATCGGCGAGAAATCTGCCAGTGAATTTATTGAGCCCAGTAAGCGCCGAATTAAAGCGGTCAATGTGCGCCAGCACACAAGCAATGAGGTGAAATCATGAGTGCCAACATGCACATCAAACACCTTGAAGGGGCAAAACGTGCCAACACTGTCATCATGCTGACTGTTGCCTTGCTTTTGGCCACGATTACTTGGGCTGCCTTCGCCACCTTAGAAGAGGTGGTGGTTGGCGAAGGCAAAGTGGTACCAGCCACAGCCGTTCAGCAAATAGAAAGTTTAGATGGCGGCAGCTTAAAAGAAATTTTAGTCAAAGAAGGCGATACCGTTAATGTGGGACAGACTCTATTAGTGATAGATGAGTTACGATTTGCCTCAGCATTCCATGAGGCAAGACTCAATAGCGTTGCCTTAAAAAACCAACTCACACGATTAGAGGCATTACTTGAAAGTGTGCAAATCAATGACAATGAACCGTTATGGTTTTCACAAGTGCAAGTCAGTCCGCAACAGTTTGAGATTGCAGACCCTTCAGCCAATCGTCGTGCTCAAGCAATATACTCATCGCAACTCTCACAACTGATATCGCAATTAGATCAAACAGCGCAAATCGTCGAGCAAAAACGCCAAGCCAAAGAAGAAGTGAATATTAATATCGAGGCTCAACGTAGTGGTCTTAGCATGGCGAAACAAGAAATCCGTATGACCCGTGAAGCGGTTAATGAAGGCGCCGTTGCCGAACTTGAACTATTAAAACTTGAGCGAGACGCAGTTCGTTTACAGGGAGAGTTATCTGCCTCGCAAGCCAGTGAAAGACAGCTTCAGGCCGCGATCAGTCAAGCGGTTGCAGAACGTCGCAATGTGGCACTCGATTTTATTAATCGCATGACTGATGAGCGCAATAAAACCAGTAACGAACTCTCAGCGTTAACCGAAAACATGAAAGCGCTAGCCGATAGGCTCGAACGCACCCAAATCACTACGCCAGTCACAGGTAGCGTGTCGAATATTCTGGTGCGCTCCGCTGGTCAAGTGGTTGAACCGGGACAAGTTATCATGGAAATAGTGCCGCAAGATGATCAACTGATTATTGAAAGCCAAATAGCGCCTAAGGACATCGCATTTGTCCATACTGGACTGCAAGCCATGGTGAAATTCACCGCTTATGATTTTGTCATTTATGGTGGCATTAAAGGTGAGGTGATTTATGTCAGTCCAGATGCCCAGCAACTAGAAGATGGCACCACCTATTATGAGGCGCACATAAAAACAGATGAAACTCAGCTCAATGGCTGGCCAATTATCCCTGGAATGCAAGCTTCTACAGATATTTTGACCGGTCAAAAAACAGTTTTAAATTACTGGCTTAAACCATTATTACGAGCCAAAGCAAATGCACTAAGAGAACCGTAAAGGTACCAGAAGGTAAGGATACTATGCAAAAACTGCTATTCATTTCTGCTTTAGTGATGTCCACTCAAGTTCAAGCAATGACGCTAGAACAATCGGTGGCTGAAGCGATAAATCATCACCCTAGGCTGCAGCAAAAATACGCTAGCTTTGAAGCTGCTGTTCGCTATAAGAAAGCCGCAGTAGGAGACTATTTACCCCAAGTGAAGTTGTATGGTGGTGTAGGCTATGAAGAGGTGCGCTATAACAGCGGCCAACGCGTCGATACTGATTTAAATCGCACCGAGTTAGGCGTGAAAGTGTCGCAGCTATTATTTGATGGTTTTAGAACCACTTCAGAAATTGACCGCCTCGAATTTGAACAAGAGGCTGAACGCTTTGGGCTGATTTCTGAAGCTGAAAACCTCAGCTTAGATGTCGCAACCGTGTATCTCAATTTAATGCTGTCTAACCGTGTAGTAGGGCTTGCTGAACGTAATATCGCCGAACACGAAGACATCTTAAAAGACATTATTTTGCGTCAAGCAAAAGGCCTGAGTAGTGAGTCAGACGTCGCGCAAGTCAAAGCCCGTGTAGCAACAAGCCAATCGGGATACCTTGCTGCGCGCAATGAGCAAAT
This sequence comes from Shewanella goraebulensis, assembly GCF_030252245.1. Lineage (NCBI taxonomy): Bacteria > Pseudomonadati > Pseudomonadota > Gammaproteobacteria > Alteromonadales > Shewanellaceae > Shewanella > Shewanella goraebulensis. The sequence goes on along the minus strand of NZ_CP126972.1, from coordinate 495,842 downwards.
GGATTTACAAGCTCGTTATTACGACCTAGTTGGCCAACTTCCCACAGAGCTGCATGATGCCAAACCCGATTTTAATTATGTACCTACATCACTCAAGCAGGCACTAGAGCAAGCCGTTAAGAACCATCCAGAAATTGATGCGGCCATCAACGATACTCAAGCTGCTTCGTCACAGTATGAGCGAGAAAAAAGTGACTACTGGCCTAAGTTATCAATTGAACTTCAAGCCAATAAAAATGACAACATTGGTGGGATTGAAGGGCCTGATGAAGATGCACGAGCCATGCTAATGCTCAGTTATGACCTCTATAATGGCGGTTCAACCAATGACCGAGCAGAAGCCGCAGCCTGGCAAGTACAACAAGCAAAATCAATTCGTCAGCAAACTGAAAAACAAGTAATTGAAGGCACTCGACTTGCTTGGAACGCCTATGAATTTGTCGGCCAGCAACGTAAGTTTTATCAAGTGAATGTGGACCAAGCCGTGCAAGCAGAGCAAGGCTATCAACGTCAATTTGAGCTAGGAAGGCGTTCACTTCTTGATGTGTTAGATGCCAAAGTAGAAGTTTATTTAGCCAGAAAAAACTACCTTAGCGCCTATTACAATTATCATATTGCATCGTATCGATTAATTAACGCCACAGGTCAACTCATTGAATCATTTAGAGTCGACACCCCAACACAATGGCAAGAGGAGAAGTAATATGAAACACCTTAACATGCTTCCGCTTTGCCTCGTGGCATTGATGCTATCAGCCTGTATTGAAACACCTAAACCAGCCATGGTTGAACAGCAAAGTCGTGATTTAACAGATGTCGATGCCGATGGCGTTATCACAGCTCGAGATCTGTGCTTAACGACTCCTGACGGTTCAGTTATCAGTAACGATGGCTGCGAGAATGCCGTCACCGTGGAGAAAAAAGCCAGCCGTGTGGTGATGTTTGAATTTGATAAACACACACTGACTGAGTATGAATCGAATCGTTTGGCTAAAATGGTAAACGCAGTCAAACACCACCCAGACGCGAAGATTTATTTGATTGGTGATACAAGCCCCGAGGGTAGCGATACCTATAACCATGAACTCGCTAAAATGCGCACTGAAGAAATTACCCGCTTGATTGTGGCGCAAGGGATCAACAAGCAAAACATTACTTCGCAAGTGTATTTTGAAGATAATATGATCCCACCAGCCATCAGGGGACGTGAGCACAGATTGGTTGCTGTGGCTAAGTGGCAAGAATCAGGAATTGAAAAGTCTTGGCATATTTTCTCAACAGAAAAACTGCCCCAAAAAGATAAAAACCGTGCATCAGGAATATGATATGCAATAAGATTCTTATATCTGTAACAGTATTTATCGCACTTATGGGCAAGTTCAAAGTTCTCTTTGAATTATTGCCCTTGTGAGTGATCTAGCTAACAGCTCGCTCATATTCAACTTCCCTAACTTACGTCAAAATGATTGAATTATTGCATTCTTCTTTCATGAGACTTTATCATGCATAAAACTGTTAAAACATTATTAGCCACAACCGCCCTTTTCTTTAGCAGCCAATTGGTTGTAGGTTCAGCCTTAGCTAGCAGCGGCTGTGCGTTTGATGAAGAGCAATCAGGCTTCATGGCAACATGTAGCGAGGAGAAACAAGAAGTGATTATCACAGGTATTGTTGAAATTTCAGCATTAGAAAAAGATTTACCAGGGTATGCAGAAGAGTTTGAAAACTATCAAACAGATGCCGCGACTATCTCAGCATTAAAAGCCATTACCACGCCAACAAATGTGGTTGTGATTATTGGAACTTGGTGCCCTGATTGTCATCGTGAAACACCACGTTTCATGAAGCTAATCGAAGAAGTTGCTAACCCGAATATCACCGTTACCTACATTGGTGTTGATCGCAGCAAGCTTGATCCTGAAGGTTTAGCAGCGAACTATGAGTTCTCTCGTATTCCTACCTTTATCGTTGAACAAGACGATAAAGAAGTTGGCCGAATTGTTGAAAGACCAGAAGTGACTTTAGAGCAAGATTTATTGAATATCGTTAAGTAAATCAAAATACGCCACAAAAAAAAGGACCTATTTAGGTCCTTTTTTTGATCGCTCATAACAAGCACTTTTCAAATCTTAGCCCAGCTCAACTCTGTCAGCCAACATTTTCAGCACCCCTTCTCGAAGTGCGCCGCCAGATAAATTTAACGACTCAATATCAAGCAATTCAAATAACGCGATTAATATGGCGATACCTGAAGCAAAAGTCGGTGCCTTTTCTTCAGATAGCCCCTGAATATGATGCAAAGATTGCTGTTTTTGCGCCAACACTTCTTCACGAAATCGATACAACACTTTAAGGGTGATGATTTCAGACAGCTCACGATGATTCAGTACCGAAACCACGGACTGAACCGCACCAGAGGCACCAACCACGCCTTGCCAACCTAGCTCTCTAAGTAATTCACTATGAGGAAGCAACGCATCAGACACCGCTGCTTTAGCTTGTTCAAAGTGCTGAAGTTGATGAGGGACTTGATTGAAAAACTGTTGATTAAAACGAACACAACCAAAGTCTAAGCTGGTTTTAAACAGCACTTCATTGCCATTACCAATGATAAACTCGGTACTTGCGCCGCCAATATCTATCACTAAACGCTGACCATCACCTTCTGTGGTAGCTGCCATGCCTTGATAGATGAGCTCTGCTTCACGCAGACCGCTAATCACCTCAATAGGGTGCCCCAATATTGGTAACGCACGTTGATGGAATTCTGCAGCATTAGAAATAACACGGAGCGTAGCGGTTGCAAAAACAGCAACGTGTTGCTGAGCCACTTGATGCTTATCAAGCATGTCAGCAAACATCTGCAAGCAATCTAAGCCACGTTGCAAGACATCTTCAGCTAAGCGATTATCCTCGCCAATACCTTCAGCCAAACGCACTTTCTGCTTATATTTAGCAATAATCGTTGGTTGGCCATCCAATGTTTGGGCAACCAACATATTAAAGCTATTTGAGCCAAGCGTTATCGCGGCATAACAAGGTAATGTAGCTGAAAACGTCATTTACGAGTGTCTGCGATTCCTTTGAGGTGGACGACCACCGCTGCGGTGTGCACCATTACGATTACCACCATCACGACCACGAGTCGTTGGGTGTTTACGATGAATACGCACTGGAGGCGGTAAATCATCAAGCAATGCTTCGCGATCGTAATTAGTCACCGGAATTGAATGGTGAATATATGTCTCAATAGCAGGTAAGTTCAATGCATATTCTTCACATGCAAAACTCACTGACACGCCTTTTTGACCAGCACGGCCTGTACGACCAATACGGTGAACATAATCTTCACAGTCATCTGGTAAGTCATAGTTATATACATGAGATACATCAGAGATATGAAGACCACGCGCAGCAACATCAGTTGCCACTAACAAATCAAGTGCACCTGAAGTGAATTGCTCAAGAATACGAATACGTTTCTTTTGCGGCACGTCACCCGTCAGTAAACCAACACGATGTCCATCACCTTCTAACCACGACCATACCTTTTCACAACTGTGCTTGGTATTTGAGAAAATAATGGCTTTTTCAGGCCAATCTTCTTCAAGTAAGGTCAACAACAAACGCATTTTGTCATCTGTTGATGGGTAGAAAATTTCTTCTTTAATATTCTTAGATGTTTTTTGTTCAGGTGCAATTTCGACTTTTTCAGGATCATTCATATGATCGTAAGCAAGTTCCTGCACTTTCATCGATAACGTCGCAGAATAAAGCATATTCAAACGTGATTTCGCATCTGGCATACGTCTAAACAAGAAACGGATGTCTTTAATGAAACCTAAGTCGAACATGCGATCCGCTTCATCAAGCACCACCGCCTGAATAGAGTTCAGACTGATCACACCTTGGCGAACGTAATCAATAATACGACCTGTTGTACCGATAAGGATATCAACACCAGCATCAAGCACTTGACGCTGTACATCGTAACTTTCACCGCCATAAACGATACCGACTTTAAGACCGGTATGTTTTTCAAGTAATTTGGCATCTTTTGCAATCTGAATCGCTAATTCGCGAGTCGGCGCCATGATAATAGAACGTGGCTGATTGACTTGTCGTCCTTCTGGCACGGCAACAGATAAAAGGTGATTAAAAGTAGCAACCAAAAAAGCCATTGTCTTGCCAGTACCTGTTTGTGCCTGACCTGCAATATCTTTTTGTTGTAATAAAATGGGGAGAGATAACGCCTGAATTGGCGTACAAAATTCAAAGCCATTTTCGTTTAAAGCCTGAATTACCTCTGGTTTCAAAGGGAAGTCAGCGAACTTTTGGGTAGATAAATGTGTTTCGCTCATAGCTCAAGCATACTCGTTAAGTGTTGCAAAAAAAGACTCAATCGTTTGAAATAGCCCACACGTTTACTTGAAAACTATTTAACCGCCCCAATATACATGGTAAGCCATTAATAAACTAGCAATGGTGCCAAATCTGGAGATTTACATGAGCGATAAAATTGTATACCTAAGCGATGACAGCTTCGAAAATGACGTCATTAACTCAGAATTGCCTGTATTGGTAGACTTCTGGGCTGAATGGTGTGGTCCTTGTAAAATGATTGCCCCAATCTTAGACGACGTAGCTGAAGAGTACGCTGGTAAGATTACTGTAGCTAAACTAAACGTTGACCAAAATAATGTATCACCTGCTAAGTACGGCGTACGTGGCATTCCTACATTATTAATGTTCAAAGGCGGCGAGTTAGTTGCCACTAAAGTTGGTGCATTATCAAAAACTCAATTAAAAGAGTTCATTGACGCACAAGCTTAATCAAGCCTCTCATTAGAATCACAGCTTATCTGTTTCAAAAGTTGAATTTTATTCATAAAGAGCTAACAGCGTTAGCTCTTTATTGTTGATAAACTCACAATATATAGTTAACTCAACGGCTACACGAGACCACTAAGCTGCGCATTTTAAGCTTGAAAAGTGATTATCGGCACAATATGTGAACAATTTGTGCCGTTATTTTGCTAAAATTCTGGACGCCCAGTCCATATAGTGCTAATTTATTCATCAGATTTTTTCAACTAAACTCCTACTCGCTTATCAATCACACTTTTCTACATTGTTATACCCTTTGATTGATTGCGGTAAGCATCGTCGCGTAATACAAGACCCCCAACATGAATTTAACTGAATTAAAAGACACGTCTATATCAGACCTAGTTTCACTAGCAGAAAGCATGAAATTAGAAAATATGGCCCGTGCTCGCAAGCAGGACATCATTTTCTCCATTCTGAAAGCCCACGCCAAAAGCGGTGAAGATATCTTTGGTGGCGGTGTATTAGAAATCCTCCAAGATGGATTTGGATTTTTAAGAAGTTCAGATGGTTCTTACTTAGCTGGCCCAGATGACATTTATGTCTCACCAAGCCAGATCAGACGCTTCAATATGCGTACCGGTGATACCATCTTTGGTAAAATCCGCCCACCAAAAGACGGTGAACGCTATTTTGCTCTGCTAAAAGTCAACGAAGTTAACTTCGACAAGCCTGAAAATTCTCGCTCTAAAATCTTATTCGAAAACCTTACCCCACTGCATGCTGAAGACCGTCTGCGTATGGAACGTGGTAACGGTTCTACTGAAGACATCACTTCACGTATTCTGGATTTATGTTCTCCGATTGGTAAAGGTCAACGTGGTTTGATCGTTGCACCGCCAAAAGCAGGTAAAACATTACTACTGCAAAACATGGCGCAAAGCATTACCCATAACAACCCAGAAGTGGTGTTAATGGTATTGCTAATCGACGAACGTCCTGAAGAAGTAACCGAAATGCAGCGCATGGTTAAAGGTGAAGTTATTGCTTCTACTTTCGATGAGCCAGCATCGCGTCACGTTCAAGTGGCAGAAATGGTTATCGAAAAAGCCAAGCGTTTAGTTGAGCACAAAAAAGACGTGGTGATTTTATTAGACTCAATCACTCGTCTAGCACGTGCATACAACACTGTAATCCCATCATCAGGTAAAGTACTTACCGGTGGTGTTGATGCTAACGCCCTTCATCGTCCAAAGCGTTTCTTTGGTGCAGCTCGTAATATCGAACACGGTGGCAGTTTAACTATTATCGCAACAGCACTAGTTGATACTGGTTCTAAAATGGATGAAGTCATTTACGAAGAATTTAAAGGTACTGGTAACCAAGAGTTACACCTTTCTCGTAAAGCAGCTGAAAAACGTGTTTTCCCAGCGATTGATTTCAACCGCTCAGGTACACGTCGTGAAGAAAAACTTACCACACCAGATGAACTTCAGAAGATGTGGATTTTACGTAAAATCCTTAATCCAATGGATGAAGTGTCAGGTATGGAATTCCTTATCGATAAATTGGCAATGACCAAAACAAACGATGAGTTCTTCACTGCAATGAAACGCGCTAAAAGCTAACGTTTATTCTGCATTAAAAAAACCACCTATATTGGTGGTTTTTTTGTGCCTGTACTTTCAACAAGCGGACATGTCAGCATGCAATACTTCAGTAAAAGCACTGAGAAAAGCTAATTATTTAACACTTTAGGGTTTAGGTACTGTTTTTGATTATGTTCTACCTACTCGGTTTCTAAATCCAAATACCATCATTATGAAAAACAGTGTTATATCTAACAAACCTAGTGCGCCACCTTTAGAACTATAACCTTCACTATGCGTTATTTTTACTTGATCAGGGTTTTCTTTAACTCTCTTTTTAAAGCTATCCAATTGAGTGTTTAAATTCATAACCATACTATCCGCTGCTTGCTCAAAGCCTTGAATACTATCTGCTCTTAACTCTTCACTTAAATTAATAGGTGTTGAGCTGCCTGATATCTGACTGGTTCCTGGCGCCCTAAATAGCATCATTTTACTGTCGATATCGTAGACAACTGTATCCATCAAGGTATTCGTATCATTCTTCTCGCCTGATACCACGTAAGCACCGACAATTGTCCAATAGCTTAGCGATAATATGCCCTCATCGGTGAACTGTACTTGGTCATAAGAAACCAATGCGATCACATCAATACCATACATAGTTTGTATTTGAGACAAATTAGCAAAACTACCACCAGCAGTTAAATACGCAGAGGGGATCACTTCTATGCTGCTAACAAAATCCAACATCCGAAAGTTACTAGCAACACTTTCTAAAATTTCGGTTTTCTTAGATTCCGATAACCCTGCAGAATAACTATTTCCGGTCCAAGAGTTATGAGATGAGCTATCACTTTTACTTGCAGGAACAAACGCAACACCAACCCGTAACGGGAGAGTTAACTGAGGGATTGCAGGGGTAATTACTGCTTCGCTGGACTTTGGATAAAGGTAATCCATCACACTACTTTTGGTATTCACTTGCTGCGAAGTGCATCCAGATAACAACAGCATAGCCAGTATGCTGACCAACCTAATGTTCTTATTTAACGGCCAATAAATCATAAATCCCTCTATGTTATTTTGGTGCTTATCTATTGCGAGTCATTGATCCGCAACTGCCACAAACACTCATGATCAATACTCTTCAAACATCTGAATCAAATGATTAAATAAAAATGACTATATCATTACTGCACATGATTGCATCGGATAAATTTAAACCTAAATAAACATGCTCGATTAACATGTGATGCTCTTGGAATGTAAAACTGATAGTAGTATTGATATTAATAATGGAATAAGTGATTTTCGCCGGGAGTCAATTTCCACAGCTAATGTGAGAAATAATCTAACGCTATAAATATTGTGAGTACGATAAAGCCGCTAAACAGTATATGTTAAGCGGCTTTATTGATGCTATTAATTGCTGAATAAGTTGGTACTCTTCAAGAATCAATACCTTCTTATTTACAGTGTTCTAGCTAATATAACTTTGCCCTGCATACACCACGAAGTGACGTAAGGCTAATACCCCAAGAATGGTGCTACAAGAAACCGTGATTAAAAACCCTTTTGTATGACGCCATGACTTAGGTGATATTGTGCTAGCCAGTACTGGTACCACTAAGCCTAAGCCGACAACACCTATCCAAAATACACTTGCCCATGTACCTGTGGTAATCGCCGCCGTTGCCGCTTGTGCTGCTGGGCCTGAAAAGTTAAGTCCAACAAACAATAATACCAAACATAAGGCTTCGTTAAATGCCACAGGGTATTCAATGCGATGCACTTGTTCAATACAGTCAGATTCTTTCTTACTGAAAAATAAGGTTGCCACTAAAACATTACCAGCAGATCCCACAGACAACGCTGATGCTAAGAACAATGCAGGTAAAACCGCCGTATTCAAAATGGGATAGCTAATCAATGCTGAAAGTAAGAAACCTGTGTAGATCCCAACTCCTATCGCCAGTACAAAAATCAGCTTATTCAGGCTATTTTCAAGTTTGCGACATATTTTAGCTACGCCTGATAACCAAGGGGCAAGGCTGAGTAGTTGCTTTTCAAATATCAAACCAGAAAATACGAACACCAGTGGGATATAAAACAATAACGCTAATACCCCCCAAGCCATTACCGAAGTAAAGTTGTAATTCAGCAGAATATGATAAAACTCAAATGGCTTAGTCAAATCAAGCATTAACAGCGCCATACCAACACAGATAGATATCGGTCCAACAATGGCTGCAGCCTTGATAACGGGTAAGCCTTCAGTGGGCAATCCACGACTTTGCCGGTACCATTTAAGCCCTATTGCCACCATCATAGAGCCTGCAGATAGACCTGCCATAAATAAATAAACAGCGATTATCCAGTTCCAGACGACTGGATCATATTGCTCCATTGAGCCCCAGATATTATTCATACTTTGATCCCTCCTTTACGGCTAGGAATTCGGTAAACTCTTGGCTTTGTGCCTAGGTTCACTTTATGTTGGTAATGATTTTTGGTGTCCAGTAATTGGCTCACTTCTGAGGTTGAATCGTTGGCATCACCAAAAGCCAATGCTTGAGTTGGACATACTGAGACACAAGCAGGATCTTCACCACGAGCAAGACGACTCTCTTTACAGAAATCACACTTGTCAGGCACTCGGGTTTCTGGATTAATAAAGCGCACTTTGTAAGGACACGCCGCAACGCAATACAAACAACCTACGCATTTCTTTTCATTGATAGACACGATGCCGTCATCATTCACGTAAGCAGCGCCTGTAGGACAAACTTTGACACAAGGTGCATCTTCACATTGCTCACACGACACACGGTTGTATTTAAAATGAAGGTTTGGGAAGTTGCCATAAGGCCCTTCGACTCTTACCTGAATTCGGGTCACCGACTCAGGGACATTATTTTCACTGCGACAAGCGACATTACACGCTTGGCAGCCAATGCACTTGTTTTCATCGTGCACAAGGACATAACGTTTAGTCATAATGAACTCCGATTAAATCTTGGCTATTTTGACGCCGGTAGTATGTAAGTTCATACCTGTAACCGGAGACGTAACGTGAGGAAGTAAGTTGCCGCAATGGATACCTTTACCAGTAGCACGAGCAAGCTCTTTGTTTTTAGAACCGCAACCCATATAAGCAAACACTGTGTCAGGGCGAATACCTGGCGTGACTAGGGCATGACCTTCTTCACTGCCTGTGTCGTTATAAATTCGAATTTTATCGCCGCTCGAAATCCCCATATGTCCCGCTGTAATCGGATGGATCCACAGTGCGTTATCTGACATTAAGCTAGCAAGCATTGGTACATTTTGAGTCGCACCGTTGGTATGCACAGCGACCTTGCCTTGAATGAAAAACAGCTCATCGGCTTTTTTCATCGTGACTTCGCGATATTTAATCACACCACGTCCAGGCGCCATTTTCTCAACTTTATTCGAACTTAATTCAATCTTGCCTGATGGTGTTTTGAAGCTCAGGTGGCTTGCATAGGTTTTATCTTCATCTGGTGAGATAGCATTAGGATACTCAGCAACAAAGGTGTTCACCATGCCTGGCTCACGTAGCATTAGTGGCTTGCCGTAACTCACCCAACCATCGTTTTTAATTTTGTCTAATAAGCTGACATCTTTGTTCACTTGGAACATTTGCAAGGTCTGCATATTTTCCCAAGGGAAGTATTCACCTAGACCTAACTTGTCAGCCACCTCTTTCCAGATCTGCCAGCTTGGCTTGGTATCGCCAATGGTATCGACCACCCGCTGACGCACATAGTAAGCCGGGTTTTTACCTGACTTATCTTTGATCTCTTCATCACGTTCAAGGTAAGTCGATTCAGGAAGGAACACATCAGCATAAGCTGCGCTTTCAGTGATGTATAAATCACAGGCCACAACGAAATCCAGTTTCTGCATAGATTCAACAATTCGTGCTCTATCAGTCATGGTTTGCATTGGGTTAGTTCGACTCATTACCCAGCCGTGCAATTGATAAGGCACTGCTTCTAATGTGGCATCTAAAATAGTTTGGTATATTCCCCCAGATGACCAGAGTAATGAATACTGTTCATCCACCATATCAATGCGTTTAGCATCAATTTTTGGTAAATCTTTAACGCCAGGCTTAGACAAGGTTGGCGCTACTTTTTCACCCGCATATTTATTGTAGCTAGAGGCTTTCTTACCGAAATATAGCCCGCCTTTACGTTCAATATTGCCCACCAATACGTTGGCAGCATAAAGTGCGCGGCGCATTTCAAATTCTTCGGTTGTGAAAGATGAACGGTGACCGAAGTCAACTAATGCGTGAGGCGCGGCTGCAGCATACTCGTGAGTAATGCGGCGAATATCTTCAGCAGGCACATCACTGATGGCTTCAGCCCACTCAGGCGTGTAGTTTTTGACTTCTTTGGCAAACTCATCAAAGCCTTCAACGTATTGTGCGACGAAGTCTTTATCGTATAAATCATCATTAATCAGGGTATGACAAATCGCCAAGGCAACCGCTACATCTGTACCTGGTTTAATGGCGTACCACTCATCGGCTTTGTCAGCCACAATAGAAAAGCGTGGTTCAAATACCACAAGCTTGGCGCCCTTTTCCATTTGCGCATTCATCATGCCACGGGTTTCAGACATATTAATGCCTTCATACAAGTTATGGCCAAAGTTGATGATGTACTTTGAGTTACTTAAATCACGCTTTATTTTGCCACCGAATATGGCTTTAGCCGCGACCACATAACCAGCTGGACAAGTCGATGCGTGAGTAAAGGTATTTGGGCTGCCAAAGGTTTTAGCAAGATGGAAAAGGTGACCTTCGAGTGAGCCAGATTTCGATGAGAATGCGACTGACTCAGCGCCATGTTTGGCTTTAATTTTATTGAGGTTTTCAGCAATAAGACGGTAAGCTTCATCCCATTCGATTTCAGCCCATTTGCCTTCGCCACGTTCACCAACTCGCTTAAGCGGCTTAACAATACGCTGCTTATCGTAAAGTAAACTATGACCTGCGCCACCACGGGCACACACTGCCCCGCCAAAAGATTTGGCTTTTTTATTCCCTAAGATAGAGACGTTTTTGCCGTTAACAACACGTGCAGAGATAGGACAGCGGGTAGAACACATCTCGCAGCTACTTGCGATTGATGTTTCACTGCCTTTTACTGAGACACTGCCCAAGGCGGCAATCGAGCCTGGCAGCGCAGCCAATGCACAACCTGCTGTGCCAGCTCCTGCGCCTTTGATAAAGGTTCGCCGATCTAGTTTCATGGTACTTCTCCCAATTGACAACGATACCCAAGAACCTTAATCGGCGTACTTTACATCCGGATTAGCAGGACTACAGAACGATTAAGCAGTTCTAAGGTTTTCATCATTTTCAAACAGGAAAGAACAATTGAATATTGTGGTAAACCACATATCGAAAGACGGTTATCTTGCTTTGTGACTATGTTCACGGTTTAAAAAAACACCAACACAGCCCTTTTATTTTAGCTATTGTGGTAAACCACATTTCGAACAGATAATAAAAAAGACTGCCTAAAAGGAAGTCTTTTTGTTATTAAATCAAACTACTAAATTTATATCTGCAGATAAAGTCAGCTTACTTTATCCAATCACTTTTTGCTCAGAGCCTCTTTTCTTCAAACTGATTTTGGCAATGCAACCAGATTGAATATCTTGTCGATTTTTAAGGCTAAAGGCGCCTTCATGCTCCTTGATGACTTCATTACAAATCGCAAGTCCAAGGCCTAAACCATTTTCTTTGGTGGTATAAAAGGTTGCCATTAACGCATCTGATGTTTCAGGTAAGCCTGGGCCATTATCGATTATCGAAACATCCACCTGATGCTCTTTAAAATCCATTGCGATGACAATTTTGGCTCGTTTTACAACCTCAGCACTATCACTTATCGCATCAATACTGTTTTTAATTAGATTAATCAGCACCTGCAACAGGCCAACTCTATCGGCGGTAATAAAAAATGGCTCACCTTTGATATTCTTTTCAACACTGATGTCGTGTCTAGCCAATTCAATTTTGAGTAATGACACACTCTCATCGACCAAACTCAAAATGTTGACATCCACCATGACCGCTTCTTTGCGCTTTAATAAGCCACGAATACGATGCACCACTTCACCAGCTCGGGTGGATTGTTGATGGATTTTAGTCAGCAATGCTTTGGCTGATTGTTCATCAAAAGGCTGATTATTTTCCAGCCTCATAATAGCGCCTTCACTGTAACTGGTAATCGCCGCAATGGGCTGATTAATCTCATGTGCGAGCCCTGCGCCAATCTCACCAATAATGGCAGTACTTTGTAGCTTCTCTAATGCAAGCTCTTGCTGTTTTAGTTGTCGCTCAGACTCAATTAACGACTCACTTTTTTGATGAAAGCGATACTCAATCCATAAGTGGTAAACCGTCGCGACGATAAATAACAACACCGCCAAACCACCCCAATGACGATTATCATTAAGCCATTTTAGTAAGGTATCCCAGCGGTTCACTTCTGACGCTTCAACATGAAGCTCACTGAATAACTGAATCACTGCCAGCTGACTAATAGGTGACGTCCACCCTTTTAGTTTTGCTTGTATTGCAGCAGGGTGCTCTGAAGGTAAATCCATTAGCGCTTGAGTGATATGTTTACTGAGTTCAATATCCACGCTCTCATTCGCAGCAAACGACCAGTTAGGATAAAGATTAGTACTGCACTGACAGTCGAACCCTTTCGGACGACTCGGGTTTAATATACGAAACTCATCCGCTTTAATCAGCCCTCGCTCGACCATATCTTCAAAGGTACATAATGGCGTTATCGCCGCATCCACGTTGCCGTCACGCACTTGATACAATAATGGATCGAGTGGGAACCCAAGAAACTTAATCTCTTTAAAGTAATTTTTAGTGTCCATGCCCAATTTATGCATCAAGCCAATGGTAGCTTGATAGCCTCCTAACGCATGAGGATCACTAGCCGCAATGGTTTTTTGCTTTAAGTCGTACAAGGTGCGGTAATCACTGTCAGCCCTAACAATAATGGCTGAGCCAATAGCAGAGGTAGCGCCGTTATGACGCCTTGAACGCATCGTAGCTAGCCAAGACAAAGGGAACTGATTGGATAAATAAAGGTATTGCCCAGGGTTGGTAATAATAAACTGGATTTTTCCTGATTCCATTGCCGCATTCAAGGCTTCGAAATTACCTGGATAAACATGAAATCGGGTATCTGGTACCTGTTCATTCAAGTAATCCATCATTGGCGTCCAACGAGCTATCGCCTGTTGATCGCCCCAATTAGCAAGCACACCGACATAAAGCTCTTGCGGTTTAGCCCAAACTGGTGACAAAAAGCTCATTGCCAACAACAAACACATTAAAATTCGCAGCACAGTAAAACCTTAAATTAGGACACTGTAATAAGCTTACGATGGGCAACATCTGCGCAACGTGATGCAATTCATGGTTTGTATAAAATTAGTTAGCATATCGATTCAAACTGAGATACTTATCAATGATGCATTCAAAACGTTGCAAGGAATACACATGCAAACTGACATTCATTGCCCAGTCTATTTAGTCGATGATGATGAAGCCATTATCGATTCAATATGCTTTTTAATGGAAGGATTCGGTTATCAGCTAACCAGCTTTAACTCTGGAGACGCCTTTCTCGCTCAGGTTGATTTGTCATTAGCAGGTTGCGTTATTTTAGATGCCAGAATGCCTGGACTTAGCGGCCCAGAAGTACAGCAATTATTGAATGAAGCGAAAAGCCCATTGTCGATTATATTCTTAACAGGACATGGCGATGTGCCCATGGCAGTGGATGCCTTCAAACAAGGCGCTTTTGATTTTTTCCAGAAACCAGTACAAGGCAAAGTGCTAGCGCAATCCATAGAAAAAGGGCTGCTATACAGCGTTAAACAACATTGGAAAATGCACAATTTGGCTTTGATTGATGCCCTATCTGAGCGTGAACATCAAATATTCAAACTGGTCATTGCAGGCAACACCAACAAACAAATGTCTAACGAATTATGTGTGGCAGTCAGAACTATCGAAGTTCACCGCTCAAAGTTAATGGAAAAACTCGGCGTGCAAAATATTGCCGAGTTAATGAAGCTGGCACCTTTGGTTTAGCTTTATCTAGCAATGAATAAAATTGGAAGATTATTTCTGGACATAAATGAGTTTGTAATATCTACTTAAGCGCAAAAATATTATTGGCTAACATGTAGAACGGAGTGAAAACAGCTAACTTTATTTGTTCTGTTTTGAAGTTCTTGTTAGCACTGATATTAATCCATTGTTTTTAAAATATAAAACTTTTCAAACTCTTCCCACGAGTATTTTCCAACACCATCGTTGTAAGGGGTACATACCGGGTTATCTTTCATTTTATCTACAATCCAAGAGTGAAACTTTTGATCTTTATTTAACTCCCAGAATATTTTGGTAGGCTTTCCATTTGAATGGAAATAATTACCCAATAAATTAAGCTGCCCTAAGTAATTAGAGCAATTATCTACGACAACAAACCTAACATTCCCTTTTGGGGCTGACAAACTTACATCTTTAAATGGATTGTAGTTGACTAATTCATATGTTCCTGATGGTAAATATGCTACAAAAAAAGAGCCATTTAAATACTTTAATTTGACAGATTTTATTTCATTGGTATCTATGTTACGTACTTTAACAGTAGCATAAGAGGGAATTGTTAATTTCATTACAACAAGGTTTTCCCCTACTTTAGGCTTACCTGCGCATGCGAATAAACAAATAGATAGCAAACTTGTGATTATGATTTTTAAATTTAATGACAATTTATTCTCCTAACCTGTAAAACGCACTAACGCCGCATTAAGCGGGCTAAAATTGTGGGTTAAAATGTGAAGCGAAAATTAGTTAGGTCAGAGTAAACTTAATAGGGTTGGCGATAGACACATTTTATTGAATGGCTTCTTCTTCCCTAAATGGCGTACCCGATGATTGTATTCGAGGTTACCCAACTCTGTCCTTAAGTGGTTATTACTTTAATATAACTTATGCCATTAATTCAATGTTTTACTTGGTTTTCATTAACTAAGTTATCGAAGGTCATCACTTCAATCTGATCCATTGCCTGCCGCAGGCGCTGTATAGGATATACGAATGTCGCGATCACATGGGTGTGAAAGAGAGACCTTTTATACAGATACATCCAAGACACGCCGTAAACACATCCATGTGGGCTCTGCGAAAACATCCATGTTTTCGAAGATCTTGAACGCATCTACACTGGGATTATTGCCTCTTCGATTTGACTGTATTCGTGACAATTTAAAGAACTAAAAGGCTCAATTTGAATTGAGGACGTTGAAGAAAATAGCGTGATGCTCACATGGATGTGAGCATAGCTTTCGCGGTGCATGGATGCACCATCGGAAGCGTTAGCATTTTCGAATAAGTCTGAAGTTAGCAACAAACGAAGTTTAAAGCTGGATCAATCCCCATCGAAAATTATGCGCTTTCCAGCATTTTTCGTTAGGGGCGCTGAGGGTTTGTTAAGGGGGACAAGCGCTTTCCCCCTTGACTCTGGTGTGGGCGAAGCGCCACGACGTTAATCCAAACGGAGTTTGGAAATCCAGTATGAAATCCATATATCTAAAACTAATATTAACTAAGAACCAAGACGTAGATTTTTCAAAATAGTAAACAAGGAAAGGGGCGTAAATGATTTACGAACAGCAACTATGTAATTCATTTATCTCTACTCAATTATCGAAGACCATCACTTCAATCTAATCCATTGCCTACGGCTGGGATGTTCAGGACGAACAAAATGTCGCGATTACATGGATGCGAAAGAGCGGCCTTATGTGCAGAAACAAACGAAGTTAAAAGCTGGAACAATCCCCCGTTGGAAATCTTTCGCCGTATTGTCAATAAAGAGTGAAAATTTCGCCGAGGCTGCTGGGGAGATGCAAGAGGGGTGAGCAGTTTCACCCTTCTTGCTCAGGTGTGGGCGAAGCGCCACGACGTTAATCCAAACTTCGTTTGGAAATAAAAGAAAGAAACCTGAGGTCTAAATCTGGTGTGAACTAAGTACCGTGACCTTGATTTGTTCAAAATGACAAACAAAAAAGCCGCTTACCTATGCAGATATGCGGCTTTAAAATGTTTAGCGATTTATTAACAGCTCACAATCGTTTGCGCCATCTTACGTCTTAGGTAAGCGATTTGCTGCATATGCGGTAAGTCTTTCGGGCAAGCATCTTGGCAACCCAATAAGGTCATACAACCAAATACACCATCTTGATTACCAATGACGTGATAGAAATCTTCCGCTGTGCGGGTATCACGGCTATCCATTTCAAAACGAGCTATTTTCATCATACCCACAGCGCCAACAAAAGTGTCTTTCATTTGTTTGGTCGCACACGCAGAAACACACACACCACATTCAACGCAGCGCTCTAATTCATATAACTTAGCCGCTTCAGCTGGATCCATTGGGTTTTCTAAGCGGTGAATGTCGATATCATTACTGTCTGGTTGCAGCCACAGTTGTAAACGCTCTGCCAGCTCACGCATAAACTTACCAGTATTCACCGATAAATCGCCAATTAGCTCGAATCCTGGTAATGGCATAAGTTTAATTTTGCCATCAGGGAAATTAGCCGTCAGCGTGCGACACGCCAGCGTTGGCTTGCCATTAATCACCATTGCGCAGCTGCCACAAATGCCTGCACGACAAACAAAGTCGAACTGCAAAGAAGGATCTTGTTGTTCACGGAGCAAGTTTAATGCAATAAACACCGTCATTCCTGGCGCTTCAGTGATCTCGTAAGTCACCATCTTTGGCTTATCGTTAGGATCTTGTGGATCATAACGAAAGATTTCAAAACTAATAGTACGTGGGCTGCTCATTACTTCTCTCCCGACACTGAAACAGTGTCACTTAATCTTTCATTACGAGGACGTAATGTTTCAGGTAAATCGAATGGCATGATGGCTGCTTGCTTATCAAAGCGGTCGGCATCATCACCTAATTCGGCAAGAATATCGGCAATCTGCGCTTCACGCGCTGCGGTATCAGGATGCGCCACCGCATTATCATTACCATAGCCGCGATAACCTGGTGGCAATTCCATCTTCATCACATCTAGCTGTTCGTAACTTAACTTAGGTTCTAGAGCATTTTCATCTGGCCAGGTTGATAATGTGCGGTTTAGCCACTCTTTATCGTTACGTTGCGGGTAATCTTCACGGGCATGAGCGCCGCGACTTTCTGTGCGAGCATTTGCACCACATGCAACCGTTAAGGCAACACGCAGCATACGTGGCACCCTCAAGGCTTCAACTAGCTCAGGGTTAGCGTGACGTTTTTTGCACTTAAGACCGATATTTTTACTGCGTGTCAGCAGGTCTTTTAGCTCAGTTACCGCTTTTTCAAGTTCAGTACCGTTACGGAAAATACCCACGTAATCCATCATAATGCGCTGCATGGCTAATTTAATTTCAAAGACATTTTCAGTGCCTTTACCCACTAACAACTCATCAATTTCATGTTGCATCTTGCTCATGCTGGCTTCAATCTCACCAGTGTTGATTTCAAGGGTATTCTTTTCACAAAAATCGGCCACATACTTACCGATAATCATGCCGCCAACTACGGTTTCTGCTAGTGAGTTACCGCCTAAACGGTTAAAGCCATGCATATCCCAACAGGCTGCCTCACCGACACTGAATAAACCTGTAAGCTGCGGACTTTCACCGGTAGCATTAGTACGAATACCGCCCATTGAGTAATGCTGAGTCGGTCTTACTGGGATCCAATCTTTCGCAGGGTCGATACCGAGGAAGTTTTCACAAATCTCTTTGACCTCACGTAAATTGGTCTCAACATGCTTGCGGCCAAGCAGAGTAATATCGAGCCATAAGTGTGGGCCATAAGGGCTATCAACACCTTTACCTTTACGCATATGCTCGGTCATGCGGCGTGATACTACGTCACGTGATGCAAGCTCTTTCTTTTCTGGCTCATAGTCAGGCATAAAGCGATGACCATCTTTGTCTCTAAGCAGTCCGCCATCACCACGACACCCTTCAGTTGTCAAAATCCCTACAGGCACAATGGCTGTTGGGTGGAATTGCACCGCTTCCATGTTCCCTAGCGTTGCAACGCCTGTATCTAATGCCAATGCTTGGCCAATACCTTCACAGATAATTGCATTGGTAGACACTTCGTAAATACGACCATAGCCGCCAGTAGCAATAGTGGTTGCCTTGCCAATATAGGCACGTAATTCACCTGTAATTAAACAGCGTGCAATCACACCGTGACAGCGTTTGCCATCATGGATAAGTGATAAAGCTTCAATACGTTCATGAACAGGAATGTCCATTTCAATGGCTTTGTTATCTACTGCGTATAGCAATGAATGGCCTGTACCGTCAGCGGTATAGCATGTACGCCACTTTTTAGTACCACCAAAGTCACGGGCATTAATTAAACCATGGGCTTTTTCTGCTTCGGTAATGGTGACCTTTTCTGCATTTACCACCACTTGGCGATCACCAGCAGTAATACGTGACCAAGGTACCCCCCAGTTAGCCAGTTCACGCACTGCTTTTGGCGCGCAATGGGCAAACATTCTTGCTACGTCTTGATCGCAGCCCCAATCAGACCCTTTTACAGTATCTTGGAAATGGACATCTTCATCGTCGCCCATACCTTTTACAGTATTACCAAGGCTGGCTTGCATGCCGCCTTGAGCCGCTGCTGAGTGAGAGCGCTTAGCAGGGATTAGCGATAACACCACGGTATCTAAACCACGTTCTTTTGAAGCAATAGCAACGCGCAAACCAGCAAGGCCTGCGCCAACGACTAATGAGTCTGTATAAATTATTTTCACGGGTATTCCTTAAATTCGATACGAGGTTAATGGCATATGTGACTCATTAACCTAAAACTCTTAAGCCTCTAACTCGGCACAAAAGGAGTCACTGGTAACTCCAACGATTGACCAATCACGATGTAAGTCATCAAACTTGCGATACCAATAATCATCAAGTAAATCACCATAAACTTGGCAAGTTTTAACGCTGCCATTCGCTTAGTGGTAATGCCCCACTTAACGGCAACGCGGTATAAGCCAAACATTGCATGGATAACAACGGCAGGAAGCAGTAATACATACAGCATCCACACATCTTGGTGGTAAACACGCTCTGCTGATAAATGCGGACCAATCGCAGGATTAGTGATCATGTCGTAGAGATGAACTGGCGCGAGGAAGAATAATAAGAAGCCAGTAATCAGCTGCCAGAACCAAATTTTAGTATCTTGATGCGGCATAATAGTCATTTGGCTGCGTAGTGCTCGCCATTGTTGAATTTGCGCAGGAAAACGTCTTAACGCGAACGCTGCATGGATGATCACCACCAGCAACATAAACGCGGAAATAAATTTAGTGAGCACAGGAAAACCATGTCCTGTTTCGCTAAAGATGCCACCTTCTAGAAAGTGACCAACATGATAAAAGGCCTCTTTACTGATCAATATGCTCGACTCAAAGTGCAAGTGCATAATGATGAAGAAGCCTAACAACAACCCGGTAGCACTTTGTAATTTATCGGCTCTGGCTGCCCAAATCGGGTTCAAATACCCTTTTGACGAAACGTCATGAATTTTTTGTGTTTGAGTTTGCGATGAAGCAGTCATAGTTTCCATGCCTGTATGACATATTTCTGGTGAAATCAGCTTATCAGCTATCCCTACTTCTCCTCGGCTATAAAAATTAAACCGTGATCAAGCTCACCTACCATTCATCGGCTTTTAGAACTTGATCACAGTCACATATTGTTCAAATATAAGAACTCAAAATTTTACTTAACTTTCATTAATTTATAGTGACATTCAAACAGAACCAATGTTTAAGTGATTTCATCATGGATATTAATAGCTTAAAGATTAACCATACGATAAAAGTGCTAAAACAGCCGTTTCAATGCAAATAAGCAATATTTCACTATCAAATGCTGCTGTTTTTCCCGCCAAGCAGGTACAATGCGCCATTAAATTATTCTCATAGGAAAAACTCCATGCCTTGGATTCAACTTCGCATTAGTACTAACAGCGACCATGCCGACGCGCTCGGTGACCTTTTAATGGAGCAAGGTTCAGTATCAATTACCTATGAAGATGGTAAAGACACCCCTATTTTTGAACCTAAGTTAGGTGAAACACCGTTATGGCAAGACACCATTGTGATTGCCTTATTTGATGCTGGTACTGACTTAAGCCCAACGGTGAGCTTTTTAGAAACCCTTCCTTATCTTGGTAAAAGGTTTAAACATAAAATCGAACAGATTGAAGACAAAGACTGGGTTCGCGAATGGATGGACAGCTTCCACCCAATAAAATTCGGTCAACGTTTATGGATATGCCCAAGCTGGCGCGACATTCCTGAGCCAGAGGCAGTAAACGTCATTCTTGATCCTGGTTTAGCTTTTGGTACAGGCACCCATGCTACCACCGCTTTATGTTTAGAGTGGTTAGACGGTTTAGACCTTTCAGATAAAGAAGTCATCGATTTTGGTTGTGGTTCAGGCATTTTGGCCATCGCCGCCCTTAAACTTGGCGCGAAAACTGTAACTGGCGTTGATATTGACTACCAAGCGATTGATGCATCGACCGCGAACGCTGAACGTAACGGCGTTGCAGACAAGCTAGCTTTATACTTACCAGAAAACCAACCAGAAAATCTGCAAGCGGATATCTTGGTTGCTAACATCCTTGCTGGCCCACTTCGCGAGTTAGCTCCACTAATTGCAGAAAAAGTTAAAACGGGCGGGAAATTAGCTTTATCAGGCCTCTTAGAAGAACAAGCAGAAGAAATCTCACAGTTTTATAGCCAATGGTTCATCATGGATGAAGCGGCTCACAAAGAAGACTGGAGTCGCTTGACAGGTACCCGCAAATAACGGTAAAGGCATTGCACCCCTTATGGCAGCTAGATCTGCGCTTAAGGGAGTGCAGAATACTCTCCAACTAAAAGTCAAGCAAAAAAGTTACATTTAGTTCATTTATTGACCTTTTCAGGAAGGCAAAAAAGGGCTAACATAGCGCCCCTTTGACGAGCAAGGTGAATAACTCAATGCAAATTGGCCCGTATCAACTGAAGAATCAGCTGATTGTGGCACCAATGGCAGGTGTCACCGATCGCGCTTTTAGAAACCTCTGTTTACGCTATGGCGCAGGTCTAGCTGTTTCAGAGATGCTTTCATCGAATCCTGAAGTTTGGGATACAGATAAAAGTCGCCAGCGCATGATGCATTCTGGTGAAGAAGGTATTCGCTCAGTACAAATCGCAGGTGCAGATCCTGAATTAATGGCAAACGCGGCCCAGTTCAACGTTGAACAAGGTGCGCATATCATTGATATCAATATGGGCTGCCCTGCAAAAAAGGTAAACAAAAAGCTCGCAGGCTCGGCATTAATGCAAGATCCCCAGCTAGTAAAAGAGATTTTACAGGCTGTTGTTAGTGCAGTTGATGTTCCTGTGACACTCAAGATCCGCACAGGTTGGCAACCTGAACATCGTAATGGTGTTGAAATTGCCCGCATTGCTGAAGATTGTGGTATCGCCTCTCTCGCCGTTCACGGTCGAACGAGGCAATGTATGTATAAAGGCTTTGCCGAATACGACACGATTAAAGCGATAAAACAAAATGTCTCACTCCCTGTTGTTGCCAATGGAGATATCGACAGCCCAGAGAAAGCTAAGTTCGTCTTAGATTACACTGGCGCCGATGCACTAATGGTAGGACGCGGAGCCCAAGGCAGACCGTGGATTTTTAGAGAAATCCACCACTACTTGGAAACAGGTAAAAAATTACCGCCAGTTGAGGCGAGCGAGCAGCGAGAAATCATGCTCGAACACCTGAACAAATTGTACGAATTGTACGGCGAATACAAAGGTGTCCGATTTGCCCGAAAGCATATGGGATGGTACCTAAACCAAGAAGAACAGCGACAGTTCCGTGCTGACTTTAATAGGCTTGAAACCGCTGAACAGCAATATTCCTTAGTGGAATGTTACTTTGATGAATTAGTAAATTTTTAATATAAAGAGCAGAATAGAATGTTTGATCAGACAACTACTAACACAGAAGTTCACCAGCTAACCGTAGGTAAGATTGAAACCGCTAACGGTACTATCAAGCCACAACTATTACGTGACGCAGTAAAGCGTGCAGTAACAAACTTCTTCTCTCAGTTAGACGGTCAAGAAGCGTCTGAAGTATATGAAATGGTTTTAAGTGAAGTTGAAGCACCATTACTAGACATCATCATGCAACACACTCGTGGTAACCAAACACGTGCTGCGAACATGTTAGGTATCAACCGTGGTACTTTACGTAAGAAATTAAAAAAATACGGCATGAACTAAGAAGCAATTCTTAATTCGTTGTATTAAAAAGGGTTAGCCAGAAATGGTTAACCCTTTTTTGTTAATAGTTACACGCATAGTTACACACACCAATATTTCATTTTTAATCTTATTATCATTTCAATTCGTAAAAGCTAAATGTTCTCAAAGTGCATGGTTGTATTTGCTAAGCATCTAATACTCCTCATATAACTACCACGCAATAAGAATAGGCAGCTAAATATCACACCATACTCGTCTCTAGCTTTAAAGCTTCGAACGTTATCTAAAACCTTGCCATCTTTCTAAAAATCATGTGGAACTATCGTTAAATAAATCAATTTAAAACAATTTGTTACCTACGAGGATTAGCATGAAAAAAGCTAAGCGACTCAACCTAAAGGAGTTAGTTAAACGCGCAAATCAATCAACTCGCAAGGTTAGCACTTCTGAACAAATTACCACCACTTATGAACGAAACCTTTGGGTCGTTGAGTATGAAAAAAGGTTAGCCAATGGAGTTTGCCAACTATGCTACCAGCCAGCCCCTTTCTTAATCAAAAAGATGAGCCTTATCTAGAGACACATCATATCGTGTGGCTATCCCGTAAAGGGGCCGATACTCCTGAAAATACAGTCGCTCTGTGCCCTAATTGCCATAATAAAATATATGTCCTCGACTTATCATAAGATGTAGCATTACTCACTAATCGAGTCACAGCCCTTATGAGTGCATCAAGATAAAATGAAAAAACATATAGAAGTGGTCGCAGCCATCATTCAGCGCGACGGTAAATACCTAGCTGTTCAACGTGGAGCTGTAAAGCTTGACTATATTAGCCATAAATGGGAATTTCCTGGTGGTAAATTAGAAGCCAACGAATCACTAGAAGCAGCAATAGAACGAGAATTGCAAGAAGAATTAAAAGTGGAAGTAAGTGGCCTGAGCCTCCTCATAACGGTTAAGCATGAATATCCTGATTTTCATATCATCATGCATTGCTTTTTGTGCCAGTTAGAAACAAAAGAAGTAACACTCACTGAGCATATTGATTCACGCTGGCTCAGCCGTGCCGAACTATGGGATGTTGATTGGGCTGCTGCGGACATTCCAGCGGTAAAGGAATTAGCTTAAAAAGGGTATCTAATGATTTTGAGTCAGTCGGCTGGCTAAATTCAAGTAAGTCGGATAGTCACAGAAGCAATCTAGGAGGTCATTAATTCAAAGTGATTTCGGATTAGCGTAAGTATGGAAACATTGCCAGAAAAAAGCAGGCCCTTTCTCTGCCCGTTTAATAATGGCATAGGCGAGCCTTGACTATAAGTTTACCCACCGATATTGTAGAAAAGTCTAGTAATTGTGATGAGCTTTTCTGTATCGGATCGACGAAATGACATTCATGTATTCAAATCGAAGGGCTTAAATGCCACATCTTCATTTGGGTTTTGTAATGTTTTTCAGCGATGAGTATTCCATGAAAAGATTTCTAATTCCTGCCTACTTATGCCTTATTATGGCAATTTTAAGCTTTATTATTTTTAGCTATCTTGTGATTAACAATAACCCACAGGCTGAACTTGCAACTAAACTAGCTATCGCTTTTGTTGGTTCAACGGTTACTATCCTTGGTTATTGTCAATTCAAAAGTAAACCCATAAAAAAAAACTAGAGGACGTTACCGAAAAAAAACATAAATCACTGTGTTTAAGTAAAATGGGCACAATGAAAATCTTAACTTGGTGCGTTGTGCTAGCCCTATATGGCTAGCACGCTACAAGGCATTACGTCCCTAAATGGAACGTATTTCTGGGCAATTCAGAGTTGCTAATTTTTATAAGGCTGGAATATTTCGAATAACCTCTACTATGGCAAGGTATATGAATTACTTACAACGTAGTGGTCAAAGCCACTAAGCCACTAAGCCACTAAGCCACTAAGCCACTAAGCCACTAAGCCACTAAGCCACTAAGCCACTAAGCCACTTCAGTATTTTAATATCCATGGCAGCTTCTATGGTATTTCAAGTTCACTAATTTGATTTTATGTTCAGCGTGAACAGTTAACCGGCCTGACAATCCCCCTAGCAGGTTGAAATCATCATCAATTGAAAAACTCCCTCTATCGAACATCACATGGTGATTCGGACATAAACATAATAAATTATCAGTGCAGTCATCTCCGTTATGAGGTTTACCTATAGGCTTAACATGGGCGCCTTCAGCATAGAAACCGACTTTGGTAGGAATGGCAATCAGGCATACTTGGCACTTAAAAGCATACAATTTTTTCAAATTATTAGATATTTTGGTATCTCTTATAATTCGTAAAATTGTACCTTCCTTTCTTCTGACTTCTTTTTTCTCATAATCTAATTCGATATCTTCTGGCGTCAGTCGTTTTGGATTACCACCACAGTAAACTAAACGGAACCGGCATATCTTAAGTCCACTCTTGCCCTGCTCTTCCCATGCGTCAACAACGGTATACAGTCCGGCATATGTATAGCCAGAATTAGGTGAAAGGTCTGACAGATGTTTATGACCTCTAATAACTCTAACAGGGAGACTTTGATCCATGCTAATTAGTAAGCCTGCGTTACCTCGGTTCTTCCACGATTGATGCTCTATTTGCTTGCCTGTATTAGGGTCATTTCCACCAGCCCCGGTGTAGATGATGTAGTCATCATGATCTTCATCATCTTCATATCCTCCGGAAAGAACAACAGCTGCGACACCTTCATTACCGTTTCCATCAATTCCAGCCCCCCAATTTCGATGAAAGCTTGATGGCATCATCTCTCTTCGACCTGGAAACCAGTCACCTTCAGCTATACCTTCCACCTCACCAAATATTATTGTTCTTGGCATATATTTTCCTTATCAGCAGCGATGCATCAAACATTCAACAACAATAACAGAACAAACAATTACTTATTACTTATTACTTATTACTTATTACTTATTACTTATTACTAGCTTCAACCCTATTTCCTATCCCGCTGCTTGAGTAACTATTAGTCTGTACAAGTTTATTGCTCTTACCACTAACTTTTGCTAACTAGCTAATACGGTAGTGGAGTGGTATGGATAATTTGGCCACTATATTGAAAGTGATAATAGATAGCTTAAGGTAAGTACAGACTGCTAAACTTCAATATATATCGATTTCAAATACAATTTTGGGCAAAATATTTAATGGGGAATCAAGGTGTATGCTAGCTTGTAATATACGTTCTTAAATGGATTTAATAATGATTAAATGGATAATATTAGCTTTTCTGCTTTGTACCTCTGCTCATGCTGTAGAAATACGCACTCCTAACTGCCCTTTAGGATGCCCTAGTCTTGAAATAGAAGGTAATGTCGTCATACTTGAGCGTTTATATGCCTTGTCTCAAAATAAGCAAACTCAGTTCGCTGATTGGGTTGCTTATGAAGTCGATGTTCTTAATTTTGGTGTCACCACTAACCGCACCTGGAAAAACAATCCTCTCCTGGATGAAGATGAACGTTTAGAGAAAAGTGACTACACAGATGCATCCAATAAACTCGATGTAGACCGTGGGCACCAAGCGCCGCTAGCAAGCTTTGTTGGTAGTCGATATTGGTCAACCCTGAACTACTTATCCAATATCACACCTCAAGCCAAAGCCTTAAATCAAGGCCCTTGGAAGAACCTAGAAGAAGCTGTTAGAGGTGCTGTAGGGTTTCGTGACAACCTTTTTGTCATTACGGGCACTCTTTACAACAAACCCATGAACGGGCTGCCTAAGGCCGAAGAGTCCCACTCTATACCATCCGATTACTACAAAATTGTTTATGACAATAAAGGCAATTCAGCAGCATTTTTAATGAGCCAAACGTTAACCCGTAGTACCGATTTCTGCTCCACAAAGAAACCAATGTCAGAATTAAGAAAAATAGTGCCTTATTCTCTACCAATCGAGTTGAAAGACCAAAGTGATATTTTAAGTAGATTAGGATGTTAATACGTTAATCAATCGTCTAATTGGAACTCACTTGTGGACAAAAGCTTGTTAGAGTTAAAGCACTCAAAGTGATGAGTCTAATTAAGAAATGTATGGCAAGTGGATATATGGTAACGCCCGCTTAAGTGGTGAAAAACGTGTGCTAAAATTGAGCAAAGCGAAATGAGCGCGCGTTTTGAGTCCATCTTAAAGCGTTTGTTATGTGATTTTTCTGGATTTAATCCCAAAGTCATTTTGTTTTAACTCAGCTTGGAACAACTTGATATCCGTACCTGCGATTAATTTTTTTACAATTTCTATATCCATTTGTGATGATCTAGCACCAAAGGTTACCGACTTGATTTTTCCTGGTAGTGGATAAACTTTGCCACCTAATGGTTTAAATGTCCGCCACTCTTTTTCATATTCCCATTGCTTAGACTTTGTATACAAAACCCGCTTTAAAGAGGAGTTAAATTGGTCACTATCTAGCAAAACATTTGAGCTTAATGAAGGGTAACTTTGCGTGTATTTAACCTTATTAGTTTCGTCAGGGTTACCCAACGCATTATTCTCATTTCGATCCAATTCGATACAAATGCCTTTATGGTTATCGGCATAATGAGACCACATTAGAATATCAGCAGCACTCTCAGCTAATGAAACGATCCCAAAATTTTTCAACTTGCCTTGAAAAACATCGATATCTGAAGATACGTTTTTCAGCTCAAACGCTATAATTTCAGGGTCATCAGGGAAGGCTCTTGTGACTTTGCCCGCATCAGTAGAAGGAGCTATAGCTGTACTTCTCATAAAAGAGCATTGGGTATCAAACGGATCATTGAACGACTCAGGTAAAGCATAATAAATACGCTCGGAAGCGATAATATCCAATGTAAACTGGTTCATCGGCTTATACTTATACAAGGAAGCTATTTCAGGATTTTTCATTATTATTTTCCACAATATTTCCGCATTTTCGCCTTATCACATAACGCCCCAATCAGAGGCAATAAAATAGCTGGTTATAATTGGCGACGAAGGAGCAAAACCAGCTGTTTTTTGTCCTTTGAATTGGCTTGTTATGTTTGAGAACAGCTAGCTTCTACGTTCAGTAATTGTCTCTCAACAGTACCGTTTTTCAACTTCATTTGATAAAACTTACAGTCATAACCTTCTGAATAAACTACATTTATAATTTTTTCAATATCGTTTTGCTGAGTTCTAGCTCCAAATGTTACTGATTTAACACTTTCTTTAGAAATTGGAACGTCAGTGTGTGAGGAATCAGATTGATATTCAGCAGTTGTTTCAAACTTGTTTGTGCGTAAATCAAGCTTTGAAGTTATTTGACCAAAACTTTCGCTAAACATGAACCTGTACTCGTTCTCATGTACCCAATTGCTTCGTTTTGAAAAAATGATATCTTTGATCATTAGTTCTTTTACTTCTGCTGTTTCTCCATATAAGAGCATATCTAACGGCTTGGAAAGAGGGGCTATATTTTCATGATATCTAACGCTACCTTTCCTCAATAGGTAAGGCTCCTCTTTATACACACTTTCAAGTTCAATTACACACCCATAATGCTGGTCAGCATAATAAGCCCACATAAGGTTGTTATCATATTCGGTTGTCACACATAGGATTCGAAAACAATTTAATAAGCCTTTGTTTATATACTCGTGATGTATATTTCTATGACTCATTAAAAGCTCTTCTGGTAGAAACGGAGCGCTTTCTCCTCTTTTAATATACATTTTAAACATTTCAATTAGCATCATAGTTTCATTGCTAAATCGACGAATATCAAACAGCATACAGCCGCTCGCGCACAACTCGACTATTTTTTTGTATGAACTAAATGCATGCAAATATTGCTCTTCAGTGAACGGTGTAAACTGACATTCCTCAATATCATTAAAGAGTAAAGGGCTTGACCAACGTAACGATTGGTTTTTTAGAACAATTTCAGCAGTCGAAGTGGTTGTATATTTATAGAAAGTCATAAAAAGAATTCAATCCATTGCATAGAAAACATAACAGCTTATTATACGGCTCGCCTGATAAAGTCGGCCGTTTAAGTTATTGATTTATAACATCCTACTTTCTCTATATCTTTGATGTAAAGCAATAAAATTCTCTTGGCATCCTAAAACAAACCGAGCTTGCGCGTTAAAGTCGCTTAAAAAATAAGTGATGAAATTTATTTCCAACATTATCAGACAATTATAGATTTTTAGTTAAGCATGAATTACGACTTTAGACTTATTTGATGAGCTGTTTGATTTAAATTAAGCCAAATCTCATTAGACCTGTATATAAAAACAGTTCATTAGATTGTGCAATCTAGGCTGTAAGGATGGGAACTGTAAAAAAGCAATTTCATTTAAATGTTTATGGAAAACGAAGATAAGCATTCTTAAATAGAGCTTTGGTTCTAACTAACTTTGGGGCAAAAATAAGCCAACATAGGTCTCCCTGACAGGCCCAAGGAAGTTGCGATAATTACCTGTATCAGTAAGATATAACGTTAAATTTGATGCAAAGAGCTGATGTAATGTGGAAAGCGCCAAAAGCATGAAGTCAGCTGTTGACGCCATAGTCTCTTGTTAAGTTCGTTTTTCAATTAACCAACTAATTAGGCCTGCATTTATAACTAAATCAGCGATCCTCGAAATATCCCATACTGTAACGCTAGGATCATCAATGACCGGCGCATTGTTTCCGTTGAAGGTATGATAAACAAAGTACATTTCATCATACTGTTTATACTCTTTATATATTTCATAATATTCTTGCAACTGCTTTGAATTTGTTGTTGATTTAACTTGTACAAATGCTCGTTTTTGCGACACCGGTGAGAATACATCTAAATCAATGTCTTTTTCAGTTCTACCTAAAACGGATATTCGCTGCCAGCCTGATTGAGAAAAAATTAAATCTATTAATAATTCAAAATCGCTCCACCACAGACCTTTGATTAAGTCTTCTACATTATTTTTCAGTAATAATAGGGAGTTTTTAGCAGCTTCAACTTCTGGTTGTGGTTCACCGTTAATCTTCCGAATAAGGTAGTCTTGTAGCTCTACACTACAGATTGTCCCTCTATAACCTTGAACTTTCGTAACACGCCCATCAATGTTTTCGATAGACAGAGGGTTACCTTGCTTATCACATGAATTCCAAGCTCCAATAACTTTTCGCACTCGGCTCCCATCTTCAAGTTCTATTACTTCTTCTTTTGCATGGCACCAGTACAACTTTCTTTGATAAAAAGTAACCCAAAGATCTGCTTCAGAAAGCTCGTAGAAATCTCTGATTTGGTTAATATCTCTTGTTGCAGCTCCTGAATTATTTTTTCTCTCTCCCAGCCAAAAATTACGGACTGCATCCCAATGACCATTCAGAGATTCATTATGAAACGGGCTGTTATAACCTAGACGAACAACTTGATCGCTTTCAAGACAGGATTTTTCCCATTTACCTGCATCACCAAGTTTTATATACCGAATTTTCATAAGACCCCAAAGAACTTAGGATTTGTATAGTGCGCATGTATTTAGCAAAACGCGCGTCCACATTTAACAAACCTATTATTTAAGCCTTACTAAAGTAAAGCCATTGATTTATAAGCACTCTACCAGAGTTATATTGAATAAACGAGTACGAAAAATTACATAGTGAGCATTGATATTGATGTCTTATCTAAAGCAGTCAGTAGCAATCACTTATCGATTAGAAAAAGTAGGTCTACAGGCTCGTCACTATGCTGTACTACCTACCATTTGAAACTCATTTTGGGGCAGAAATGTGTTGGCCACGCTAACTTGAAAATGGACAAAAACAAGCTTAACTAATGACTAAACAATTACTCTTTTAAAGCCTGCGCTGGTGGCCTGCTAAATCAAGATATCATAGCTACCTCAAACTTTTTAATAACCTGTCCCAGAACCCTCCATTTTTCCTCGCTTAATTTTTTAGTGTGTATTTCTGTGATCCAACGCTGTTGCTTCATATTGTTCGCCTATGTATTTTTATCGACTAAATACATGGAAAAGCATTTAATATGACGAAGATAACGATAAAACGCAGCATTCGTAAAGATGACTTAGCGAGCAATCGCAACTCAGTAAATCAAGCCGTTTCCAATTTGATAGATAGCCAAGTCAATATCCTTGCCCTCAACGGTTTTTTAAACTCACTGCAATTGTCACCAAAGGATGCTGTGACTGAATTGGACAGATATTCAGAGGCACATCCTGATTCACTTCGTAAAGCTTGCCACCCATTTGCAACCGCTCCAGCCGAAGACGTTCAAAGCCTAAAGTTAATATCAGATACGTATAACACTCTTAATGCGGTCAAAGCTGATAGCCAGCTCGATGGTATAGCACAGGGTTCAGCTGCTAACGGTAGGATTGAGAAAAAACTGAAAAGCCAACGAGCAAGCAGCTACCGTAAAGGCAACGGCAACCATGCTAGAAAACAAAGGACTGCACCTTTATATGACTACCTTGACAGGCTAAGAGCTGAAAAAGGCGAACAATACTTATTAGGCACTACAAATGCCGCATTAGCACGCGCCTACCTATCTTCGTTAGATAAAGGCCAGACAGTAGAGGCTAGAACCTTCGCCAATTATATAAAGCAATATAAAATAGAGATGCCAGTCACACTTTAAATCGGTAATAACTAAGTCGGTAAATCACAGTGTTACTTACCTGTACCTTAAATACGCTCCTCCAATATAGTAAACGCATCAAAACGTACTGAGACGTACAAAAACCAATCACTATATCAAAGGAATAAATATGTTTAAATTCAATCCACTACCGCAAATGTTAACCCAGAAGCAAGTTTGTGAGTCCTTAGGCGTTGGCAGAACATGGCTTTGGCGAGCTGAAAAGGAAGGTCGCTATCCCAAGGGAGAGCGATTGAGTAAACGATGTGTAAGATACCGAGCTGACCTTCATACACAGTTTATCAGCGGAACCTTAGGTGATGCGGCAAACGATGATTGATTAGCACAGGGTTTAACAAAGTTTATGGCTCCTTTCGGAGTCATATTTTTATCTAATCTAACCTATTAATTTAGAGCCAGAACACGTTCGCTAAATTAATACACAGACCATGCACTATAAGTTAATGATAAATAACAACTTAAATAAAAACATTATGAACATAAACAAACTAAAACAACAGTTTGGGGCTTATTACCCTCGTTATTCCAATGATAAAGCACTACGATGCTTGTTATCACTACTACAACGCAATAGAACTGTGGCTGCATCTGGGGGGTATTTAATAATATCTTCCCCTGCTTTATCTTGGAGAACTTTAAGAATATTAGCCCTTTCTGTACGTAATCTATATGTACATTAGTCATTTACCAGTATTGGATTTTCATGGAGTTACTTGGAAGGTAAATTCCAAACCATCAGGAATTTATCCAGCAATGGCTAAGAAATTTATAAGTCAGCTGATCAATATGCTCAGCCATTACCTACGTGTTCACGTTATTAGATTCGATCTCCACCAGCGTGATTTCAATTCAGACAATAAGCGAATGACCATTTTTAACCGCAGACTATTCCGTCGTTTAAAGGCCGCTTATCAAATTAAGAAAATTGGGTACTGCTGGGTACGCGAGCATGACACAGCAAATGCTCAGCATTATCACTATGTTCTTTTTCTTGATGGGCGGCTCATACAGTACCCACAAAAGGTATTAGATATGGTGAATGAAGTTTGGAGCGATATGGCTGGTACTAGTTTTACTCCGAAAAACTGCTATTACAATTTAAGCCGTGATAACTTTGATTTAATCCAAGCTGTCGTTTACCGCATAAGTTATTTTGCAAAAGTTGCAGGTAAAAACCATCGTCCTCCACAAACAAATAACTATTCCACAAGCCGAATAAAACCCAATGTACTTAAAGGATGACAATATGTAGGTGCGGATGATGTAAAACCCAAAAAATTTAGAGGCATTAGCGATTCCAACATTTACGCCGCCTATCTTCGACTCTTGATTGAAATGGCCTAGCTATGTAGCAGTAACTAGCTTTTTGGCATTGGTAGTTAGCACATGCTGGTGGAAGGTACTTATCAAAAAATCTCTAGAATATTAATCCTGTATTAAATAATCACAGTCAAAACGAAACGGAACAGCAAAAATAATCCAACCCCAAACATAACGATAAACAATTGATTTTAAAGATAGTGAAGATGTAAAACGTAAAATACGTGATCCATTTTGAATGAGACGAAATGGATCACTTAATCTAAGTAATTTGTCTAGTTAACATCGTTTAAAAATACCTGAGTCTAGGTTGTATAGACTAGGCTCTTACACTTTTACTCAGCATCAATACATTATCCGTATCGCCACGCAGCAACTCTAATCTTTCTTGCCACTTATTCAGAGCATCCAGTTTTTCTGGTAAATATTGGCTACGATTATAAATACCTGAAACACCCTGTATTGAGTGACCAAGCAATGCTTCTACGACATGAGGTGCAACCCCTATATCATTGAGCCCAGTGGCAACAGTACGTCTCAAATCATGGAAGCTCCAAGCTTGTTCATGACCTAAAAGCTTATATATTTTCCCACCCCAACTACTAACTGTTTCACTGCGCTTTAATTCACCTAGTAAATATCCGTTGCTACTTTGTTCGCAAAGATTTTTCAGCATATGAATTAACTCATTTGGTATAGGACGCTTAATCTCACCACTCTCACCTTTAGCCTGGTCTTTATCGCGTGTTTTATTATGTGCAGCAGGTACTGTCCAAACTCTCGTTTCAAAGTTGAATTCTTTAGTTTCAGCCAACCTTAACTCTTGAGTGCGGCAGCCAAATGATATTAGCAGCAACGTTAAATTGCGGTAATACGGCATCATCTTGCCTGTACCCAACCACTTAATGAGATCCTCAAGTCTTTGCCAGCTATCATCCTCCACCAGCCGCTGAGAGCGTTTGCTCTGCTTGCTTGCACCTATATCAACAAAATCAATATCAAATATGCTCCGATCTAGCTCATAACCCCTTTTGTCGCAAAATTTGAGTGCCTGCTGTAAGTTTCTTAGAACATAACCAGCAGCTACTGGATATTGTTTTGAACGCATTCTTATCGTATTTATCCAGTGAGCTTTTTTAATATTCCCTAAGGGCAAACGGCCTAACTCAGGAATTAACCATTTATTGAACTGCTGTCTATGTTTTAGTGAATTAGTGCGCTTTTCTGTTGCATATTCATTAATCCAATAATCTAAAGCATCAGAAACAGTAATAGGCTTGAGGGTCTTTTCCAACGCTAAGGCCACTTCAACTTTTGGGTCCTTCCCATCCGCCAACCATGACTTAAATTCATCTCGTTTTTTTCTAGCCTTAGCAATTGTTAAGTCTGGATAGTTCCCCAAAACAATTGTTTCAGGGTTACTTGTTCGATCACCTATTCGATATCGAAAAAGCCAATTCATATTATTTTGCTTGCTTACTTTTGACGGGCTTGCTCGGATACTCAACCCCAGTCCATCACTTTGAGTAACAGGTTTAGATATTTTCTTTCGTAGGAGCATTTCAAGCGTCGTATTAGTTAGCTTATCTTTTACTGCCACCCCGGCCTCCATAGTTACACGCAGTTACACGCATAGTTACACACAAGAGATAGTCTAACCTGAAACAACAAAAAACAAAACATCACACAATAAACACACAACACACTGAAATTAAGAGAAATAAAATACAAACAAAACCCAAATCAGAACAATAAAAAACCAACCAACACATACAACTAGATAATACGGCATGAACTAAGAAGCAATTCTTAATTCGTTGTATTTAAAAAGGCTAATCAGAGATGATTAGCCTTTTTTGTTTTCCATGTGTTACCTACTGCTCGACGAATTAAGTAATCTTAAATCGATACCGCTTCATCACCATATTTTCAATCACCCAATACAAACCTGTAAGCGATAAAGTCAGCATCATTAACCCAAATAGCCAACTAAAGGGATTATTAAAACTGCCTTGGTGCAGGTAATCCATAAAGTGCAGCTTAAACATCAAATCGGCTAAATCAGTGTGATCATTTTTATGGCCAACTAATCGACCATTTATACCGTTAATGTAAATTCGTGTATTCAAATCATCATTCATGCTGACTTGCCACAATGGATTACATTCTTTTGGCCACTCTTTAAAGCTGGTAGATAATTGTCGATGACTCATTATCTCGCCTGCTCCGGTATAGCTTTGCAAGGCTATGGATTCTGCCAAGTCGACATCAATAAGGACTTCTTTGCCGCTATACGCATCAACTAAGACTTGCTGTTGGCAATTATGCTGATATCGCTGCACTTGCTCGTCTAATAAATACATAGGTCGATCATTAAGCACAATAGTACTAACCTGTTCCATCGGCTTATATCGCTCGAGAATAGACGATAAAGGTTCTAGCTCATGACGGCTAAATAGAGTTAAATCTAACGGTGCTTTACTGCGATAATAATGGCTGCCTTTAAGATCTTCACTTGGGGTGATATTGAAATAAATCCCTGTCCCTAGCCAGATTAATAATTGAATACCAACAATAGTGCCCAACCAGTAATGACAAAACCTTAGCCAACGTTTTATATTTTTGGCTTTCATTAGCTATACCTCTTACGCCGTTGCCAAATCAATATCCCACCAGCGAATACAGCAATAAACGATCCTATCGCTGTATAAAATAATAAGGCGTTATCAATGGCTTCACCGTCGTCATAATCCATTATGTGCCACTTCCAAAATAGATCGAACCAGCGCCAATATTCATGACGCCTTGTCACCACATCGCCTGTCTGTGCCGATATATACAGTGTTGATTGGGCAATATCATCAAACCTGACTTGCCAGACAGGTAAATGTCTTGCGGCTAACTCTGATGGGGCTTGAGTGTTGAGTAACTTGATTAAAACGATACTAGCAGAAGGTGAAATGGCATCCTGATGCTGAAATGTTAATGCAATGGCTTTTGCTTGCGCTTCGGTAATACTGCCAAAAGGCTGGCCAGATTGCGCGTTAATCAATAATGACTTTTCTGGTAACTTAAGCTGATACACCATTTGTTTAAGTAAGGTTTTTACAATGACAGCTTGAGCATCGGGGTATGCTTGATAAAGCTCAGAAATTGGGTAAGAGATAGAAGATGGTGATATTTTATCTGCTTGTTTCACTGCAACATGATCGCTGCGGATAAAACCAATATCCATCAATACAAAATAGCTGCCAGTAAAGCCCCATATAATAATTGGAACTGCAAATATCAACATGAGCCATCGGTGAATAAACTGAGCTGAGGAGACCTTCTTAAGGGTTTTATTGACTGCTTTTTTTGGATTCAAAGTAACAAATTGCCCGTGTTTTATTATTCTATTTTGAGTGAATAGGGTTTCTCACAACAGTGAGCAAATTAATTCAGAAAAAACTAACTTACCGTAAAATTGACTATAAAACAGCATTTAAATAAGAGGTCAAACTTACAAATTTAACTATCAAAGCCATCAGCAGTAATTCTTACCTGTATTAGCTTTGATTTACTGCTGCGATAACAAATATGTTTAAATGTGCATGACTAGAAATAGAAAATTAAAACTAAAAAATATTAGAAATCACAAGGATTGAGAATGAGTCGATTAAGCCAGCTTGGCGCTGTTATCACAGCGCTTGTGAGTTTTATGCCTTCAGCAAATGCGAGTTATCCCCAGTTACCCGAAGGTGTGTCTAACAACGCTGTAGCCAAAGTGAAGACAGCAAAAGGCGACTACTTATTGAGTTTTACTGGCTTGGCTGAAGGTAAAGGTTATCAAGCTGTGCATAACAAGGTTTGGGGGGTTAATCTTTCTGCGCCTAATCCACTATGGCAGCCCTTAAACCCAGTTCCTTTTGTCGCGCCATTAGCAGGTCGCCTTGCTTCAATCGCCGTGGGGCTTAATGATAAAGCTTATGTCTTTGGCGGCTATACCGTTGCCAAAAACCATGAAGAAATAAGCACTGTCGATAACTACCAATTTGATGTGCTAAATAACCAATACCAACGCATTGCTGATATGCCAGTGGCTGTTGATGATACTGCAGCAAGTGTATATCAGCAGAGATATATATATTTGTTTGGCGGCTGGCATAACGACGGAAACGTCAACCTAGTCCAAATTTACGACACCAAAACGAATACCTGGGATCAAGCGAGCCCTATGCCAGCCCCAGCTGTTTTTGGCCAAGCTGTCGCCATGAGTGGCAATAAAATCGTGTTCTGTAATGGTGTGAAAGTACAGGCTAATATTGGCAAACGTCGCAGTTACCAGTCATCACCTGTGTGCTTATATGGCGAAGTTAATCCTCAAAACCATTTAAGAATAAGTTGGCAATTACTGCCTCACTACTCTGTTGCAAATGAACAAGCTGAACACGACTCTCAAGCTAACCATTCTCTAGCTAATAATCTTCAAAAAACACCAGTTGCTCATTATCGTATGGCTGCAACAGGAGTAAAGACAGGTAAATCTGGACAAGCTATCTTTATGGCGGGCAGTGACAACCCCTATAACTACAGTGGCATTGGATATAACGGCGAGCCGAGCGAGCCATACAGCCAACAATACACCTTTGACTTTGACACCATGCAATGGCTTAAACCACTTCAACTTGAAACACCAAGCATGGATCATCGTGGCTTAATTTGTCATCAGGGCAAGTTGTTGCGAGTTGGCGGCATGCTTGAGCAACAACAAGTCAGTAAACAGGTGTTAGTGAGTCCACTATTGAATGGGCAAAAGTGTACTCAGTAAGAGATACTCGTCTTAAAATTATGTGATCCAACTAGCAATTACTCATCAATATGATTGCTCACACAAAAGATGCATTTAAAATGCATGTATAATTTAATGCATCTTTTGGAGCAATCATGTCTTCTACCAATTTTGAGCAATTACAAGCTTTATCAATTCCCGCTTTAATTGACCATCTTGAAGCAACGCATCACCAATATGTTCGTGAAACTGCGCCGCTTTTAGTGGAGTACTCGCAAAGAATGGTACAAGCCCATGGCGAAGATTATGCCGAGATTAAGCCATTAGCCATGCTAATTGGTGCGCTGATTGCTGATTTGATGCCGCATTTAATGAAAGAAGAACAGATTTTATTCCCAGCGATGAGAAGACTAGCTGCTGGCGAAGAAGTGAATGGTTGCTTTGGCCATATTGGTAATCCAATTAATGCCATGGAGCATGAACATGATCATGCTGGCAGTGTTTTACAGCAGTTACGTGAACTCACCAATAACTACCAAACTCCTGAAGGCGCATGTAGCACTTGGCAAAAATGCTACAAAACCTTGGCTGAATTTGATGCTGATTTACAGGTACATATTCATACTGAAAATGAGTTACTGTTTCCAAAAGCACTCGCAATCTAAACCTTAACCGTTTGGCTAAATAAAAAGTTTCATCAGGTCCTTGGCTCTCGCTCCCCCAGCAGAGCCATTTTTTCTTATGGGGTTAATACACTCCAAGATGAAACACTCAAAACTAAAAAGCCTCGCATTAAGCGAGGCTTTTTAGTTAAC
Source organism: Shewanella goraebulensis (assembly GCF_030252245.1). Lineage (NCBI taxonomy): Bacteria > Pseudomonadati > Pseudomonadota > Gammaproteobacteria > Alteromonadales > Shewanellaceae > Shewanella > Shewanella goraebulensis. The sequence goes on along the minus strand of NZ_CP126972.1, from coordinate 457,398 downwards.
ACCACAATCTAGTGATGTTTCTTTTCGCTTCTTTGATGTGCCATCCGGTACAAAATAGGCAGTACAAACAAAGTGAGTAACGTTGACGAGATAATACCGCCAATCACTACCGTAGCAATAGGTCGCTGTACCTCTGCACCAGTGCCAATATTCAGCGCCATAGGAACAAACCCTAAACCGGCCACTAGCGCCGTCATTAATACGGGTCTTAACCTGATTAATGCACCATCAATAATGGCATTAAGTAACTCGCCTTTCTCATGATATAACTGACGAATAAAGCTCAGTAGCACTAATCCATTAAGTACAGCAACACCCGACAATGCTATAAAGCCCACTCCAGCGGAAATCGACAATGGCATGTCTCTTATCCACAGCGAAATGACCCCACCTGTTAGTGCAAGCGGAATACCTGTAAAAATAATCAACGCATCTTTTACCGAGCTAAACGCCATGACTAATAAACCTAAGATAATGGCTAAGGTCAAAGGCACTACAATGGATAATCGTTGACTTGCTGATTCTAGTTGCTCAAATGTGCCACCATACTCCAACCAATAACCTGCAGGTAAATCTACTTGCTGACTAATTTTTTGTTTTGCTTCAGTGACGAATGAGCCTAAATCACGACCGCGCACGTTAGCAGTCACGACCATACGGCGTTTGCCGTTCTCACGGCTGATTTGATTTGGAGATGGCGCGATATCTAATGTCGCGACTTCAGATAAAGGCACATACTGCCCCGATGGCAGCACAATAGGTAACCCTTGTAAGTGATCTACATCTTTACGAATATTTTCAGGTAAACGCTGAACAATCTTAAAGCGACGATCACCTTCAAAAATAAGTCCTGCCTCTTCACCACCGATTGCGGTTGCTACAAAGTCTTGCAACTCGGAGACAGTTAAACCATAGCGTGCTAACGCCATGCGATCAGGTTGAATCGACAGCATTGGCAAACCAGTTACCTGTTCAACTTGAAGATCTGACGCCCCCTCAATTTTCTCTAGCACTTCATGAATGGCATTAGCCGAAGTTAATAATTGCTGTAAATCATCGCCAACCACTTTAATGCCTAAGTCAGCACGTACACCTGATATGAGTTCGTTAAAACGCATTTCAATTGGCTGAGTGAGCTCAAAGTTATTACCAGGCTGACCAGAAACAGCATCGACAATATCTGCGGCAAGCGCATCATGACTCATTTTAGGATTTGGCCACTCATTACGTGGTTTAAGCATAATAAAGGTATCGGCAATATTTGGCGGCATAGGATCGTTCGCCACCTCTGGGGTTCCGATTTTAGAAAATACATTCAGCACTTGAGGGAAGTGTTTAATTCTATCCTCAAGCATCATTTGCATCTCTACAGATTGCTCTAATCCTGTACCTGGAATACGAATCGCCTGCAGTAAAATATCTTCTTCATTAAGCTGTGGAATAAACTCTGAACCCAGTGTAGTGGCTAACCAAATTGACAATGCCACCAATCCAACAGCGGCACTCAACACTAACCAGCGAAACTTCATTGCTACAATCAACAATGGCTTATACAAAGATTTACTTACGGTAATAACGCGGCTTTCTTTTTCGCTAATCTTACCTGTCATGAACAAAGCAACTGCGGCAGGAACAAGCGTTAACGACAGCACTAATGCTGCTAAAAGCGCCATCACAACAGTTGCAGCCATTGGGTGGAACATCTTGCCTTCGACACCTGTGAGGCTAAATAATGGAATATAAACCACGGTAATGATCAATACGCCAAATAAGCTTGGGCGAATGACTTCATTTGTTGCCTCATACACCAATTGTAAACGTTGTTTACGAGGCAGAATATTCCCGCCATTTTGCGCCTGTGCTTGGCCAAGCCTGCGAATGGCATTTTCGACAATAATGACTGCACCATCGACAATAAGGCCGAAATCTAATGCTCCTAAACTCATCAAGTTTGCTGAAACGCCCGCCTGTACCATGCCAGTCATCGTCGCTAACATTGCCAGCGGAATTACCGCAGCAGTGATTAATGCAGCTCTAGCGTTACCGAGTAGGATGAATAACACCACAATCACTAGCAATGCGCCTTCAACGAGATTTTTTTGGACTGTATATACCGCTTTATCGACCAATGTTGTGCGATCGTATACTGCCTCAACTTTAATCCCATCAGGCAATGACGCTTTAACGTCTTCAAGTCTTTCAGCCACGGCTAATGATACTTGGCGTGAATTCTCGCCCACCAGCATCATTGCGCTGCCTAATACTGTTTCTTTTCCGTCTCTAGTGGCTGCGCCTGTTCTTAATGCCTTACCAATGCCAACCTCTGCCACATCACTAATTAAGATTGGTGCGCTATCGATGCGCTTAACCACAACCTGTTTAATGTCGCTAATGGTTTTAAGCTGCCCAGCTGAACGAACTGTAAGTTGCTGTCCTTCGCGCTCAATATAACCTGCACCGCGATTACTGTTGCTGCTTTGCAGCGCAATTTTAATATCGACAAAGGAAACCCCATAGGTCAACATTTTCAATGGTTGAGGCGTGATGTGATATTCCTTATCAAAGCCCCCAATGGTATTTATTTCAGTCACCCCTTTTACTTGAGCTAATTGCGGTTTAATAATCCAGTCTTGGATTTCTCTTAGCGCTGTAGCATCGAAGTCACTTCCATCAGCTTGTTTAGCATTAGGTTTTGCTTCAATGGTGTACATGAAGATTTCGCCAAGGCCAGTAGAAATAGGCCCCATTTCAGGCTCAATTCCAGCAGGTAAAGCTCCTTTTATGCCATTTAAACGCTCGCTAATAAGGTTACGAGCAAAATAAAGGTCCGTGCCTTCATCAAACACGACTGTCACCTGCGATAATCCATAGCGCGACAATGAACGAGTGTTAGACAAATTCGGAATACCCATTAGGGCATTTTCAATCGGATAAGTAATCCGTTGTTCGGTTTCTTGTGGTGAGTATCCCGCTGCACGCGTGCTTATTTGCACTTGTACATTGGTAATATCTGGTACGGCATCAATCGGTAACTTCTGATAACTCCAAAGACCAACAGCAACCAGCAATAAAGCTAAAAACATCATCATCCAGCGTCGATTAATCGCAAGACGCAAAACTGATTCAATCATTTCTCGTCTCCTTTAATGGACGTGGGCAGCACTAGATTTTTCAAGATCCGCTTTAAGAAGAAAGCTTTTCTCTACGGCATACTCTTCGTCAATAGCTAAACCTGATAACACTTCTGTCAATTGGCTATCACTTTGACCTAACTCAACAATGCGTTTTTCAAAGCCCTCTTCATTGCGGACAAAAACCACTTGTTGACCTTCCATAACCTGCACAGCACGATTATCAATAACCATCGACACAGATTGCTGACTCAAGGTTAATTCACCTGATAATAAAGCGCCTACAGCCCATTGCCCTTGCCTATTGTCTAGTGGCACACGAGCCAATGTATAAGCTTGGTTGTTCGTTGAATTGAGAAGGTGTTGAATTGTTGACTGCACTTGCAGTTTATTAGCATTAGCAGGAGTTGATTCGATAATAAGGTGCTGACCAACCGATACTGAACCTAACTGTCCAGGGAAGATTTGATACTCAACCCACAACTCAGCGTCATTCATAATTGTAAGCAGCACATTGTCTGTAGCTAGTTCGCCGACATTAGCATGTCGACTTACCACGACACCTGAAATCGGCGCTGAAATTGAGTAATGTTTTAAGCTTGCATTAGATTCAACTTTGGCAATCACTTGTCCCGCTTTAACGCTGTCACCTACCGCAAAATTAAATTCGGTGATGAGTCCTGAAAATCTAGCTTTCACTGGACTTATGGCCGTTTCTGGTACCACTGTTCGACCATATAAAGTCACTGTTTGTTTGATATCACCAGGCTGCGCTAATTGAGTGACAATCCCGGATACAGATAGTTGTTCTGCACTGATATGAATTTGGCCTTCTTCATGTTCATCGTGCCCATGTTCGTCATGTCCGTGTTCATCGGAATGAGTATCTGAATGGTTATCTGAGTGAGTATCTTTATGTTCATCATGCCCATGAGCATCATGAATTTGTTCATTAGCGTGATCGTCTGAATGCACATCTTCATGACCATGATCGCCTGAAGCATAAGCTGGAAGAGCTAACATTAAGACGGCCGTTATAGCAAGATGAACCATAGTAAAGTTATTGAATGGTCTTAAGTTCATTTTGGGAATCCTTGGAAATCTTTAAAAAAGGTATGTTGAGAGGCTGATAGAGGTTCGGCGATTAATTGTTCTATATCCACGCCATAACGCAGTGCTGAAGCGGCTGCATCAATTAAAGCTCTTCGAGAAAAAAGTAACTCTTCCCTTGCAGTTAAATAATCAAGATAACTGTATAACCCTTGTTCATAGGCTTTTTGAGTATCTTCTAAGGCTAAGGTTAAGGTAGGAATGACACTGGTTTGTAAACGATTAACGGTGACAATTGCTTGTTTACGACTGGCATAAGCTCGATATAACTGAGCATAGAGTTCAAGCAGTGCGACTTCGCGGTTAATCAGTACTTCATCCTTCGCCGCTTGTGCAGAAATGACTGCTCCTGAATTTCTGTCACCTCTAAATAACGGCACACTGAATCCAGCTGTTAATGCCATGTCGCTAGTTTGCTGCATTTGCTTAACGCCAACAGACCAACTCACATCTGCACTCGATTGAGTTTGAGCAAACCGTAATTCAGCTTCCTTTAATTGAGCTTGGGTTAGATATGCTTCAATCGCAGGGCTGTATTTCACCTTTTCAAACAATGGCGCTAACGCAACATCATCGGTAAATTCAAATAAACTACCTTCCAGAGATTCAAAGTTAACATTGGACTCGCCCCACATCATGCTGAGGGCTAACTTGGCATAATCATGCTGATGTAGCTGAGTTTCGGCGACAAGCCTGGCATTGAATACTGCAGCTTGAGCACGTTTAACTTCAGCATCTGGTGTGACCCCTGCTTCAGCGCGGCTTTTCACTACCGTTAAGGTTTCTTCTGCAAGTATTAAGGAGTCAGCTGCTAGCTCTAATTGCGATTGCGCAGCTAGCACATCAATATAACGACGAGTTGCGTCACCCAGTAGACTTAGGGCTGCAATTTTTTGTTCAGCTTCAAGTAAGGCACGCTTTTCATTCACCATCCCTGAGCGTGCTTCTAACTTATCACCCAGTTCAATGACTGAAGACAATGACACGCTAAATTCGGCACTGTCGACGCCTTGGTACTCTCCTGAACCTGCAACATTATCGACGTCAAATCCAATTTCATAGCCAGGAGTTAATGCTTGCGTGTGCGCTTCGCCATCTAAGGCAAGCTGACGGAATTTGAATACTTTTAATGAAGGATGTTGCTGCTTAACACGTTCAAGCACCGTCGTTAATGACAGAGTTGACTTAGGCTCTTCAGCACTAACGTTTTGAGATATCGGCGCAAGCAGCACTAATACGCAACACAAGATAAGCTTGGGCAAAATAATGCCCGGTCGGGCGATATTAACATTGTAAAACATCTGAGTTTTAGCCTCGATTTAATACAAAAATACAAGACAAGCTGAATGCTATTACAAGCATAAAACACAGCGAGTCAAAGCAAATTGATTAATAAAATTTGCTCATAAGATAAAATTTTGAATTAAAGGTTAAACTTGGGGAGGGCGTAAAAAACTAAAATACGGCGCTTCGACAGCGGTAGAGTTAAATGAAAATACAAAAGAGTCGGGGGCAGAATTAACCCCATGCATCACTGTTATAGGGTGCATTAACGTCATACAACAAGAGCAACAATTATTACTGCACTCGCTGCAATCACTTTCAATATGACTAATGACTTGCACTTGTTCATCACACAGCTCAGAGCCTTGAGTTGAAGCCTTCTCGAGATACTCAGAGTGCTCATCAAAGTCAGCTGTCATGTTAACAGCAGAGTTGTCATCACAGTCTTGATGTTCAAATGAACAATCATCCGCCATTGCACCAACAGACTGCATCGTTAAAATCGCGATCAACAACATTCGCCCCAGCTTAGCAGGAGACGTCATAATGATAGTTCGGATCACACGATATAAATTCATCTGAATTTAGCAATTACCTTGGCAGTAAAAAGCATTTAAAAGAGTAGCAACATTTGTATCCATACAGTTTAAGGCAATCAAAAATAAAACACTATGGGCAGCGCTTGTTGAGTATTAAAACTGGATGAAATAAGTTCAAAAACCTCGACAACTGCACAGTTCTTTATAAATGACATACTCTACTGAGCCACAAATCAACCTACCAACCGACTTATACTAAAATATCTTAATGCGCAGCAAGCAAACTGATTTCTTGTAGCTCATCGACTTCAATATGAGGCAGAATATGGCGAGCTTGCTGGTTATTTGCAGGGTTGAGGTTTAACCACAAACTCTGGCAGCCCGCAGCGCGAGAACCTAACACATCACTGATTGGATGATCGCCAATGTGCAATAGGTCTTGATGTTCAATCTCAAGATGCTGGCAACTTAAGTCAAACAGGTCGCTATAGGGTTTCATTCTAACCCCATGCCCAGGATGAACCACAAACTCAAGCACATCATCAAGCCCAATTCTGCGAGCATCAACATTACCATTGGTTATGCCCACTAATGGATAATGTTCGCCTAAGTCAGTCAGTAGTTTAAGCACGCTTAAATCGACTTTGAAGTCACTGCGGTGAAAGCAAAAACACTCTAGCCCCTGCTGAGCACCTTGGCTGGCTTCAACTTCTGAGTAATCCCATTGGATTAAAGCCTGACGAAGCACCTCGTAACGCGCAGCGGTAGTGTCATGAGCAAGTTCTTCATGTACCGCAATTACCTTCGCTTTTAATTCGCGCCATTGAGTGAGCCCCCATGCATCAGGTACGTTAAATTGCTCCTGCATAAACAGAGACAACTTGGACTCGGCTTTAATAATATGCGGCGCGTTATGGTACAAGGTATCATCTAAATCAAAACTGATAGCCTTAAAAGGTCGAAGTCGTAAATACTGTTTCATTATTTCCCCTTGGCTTTTTTCGCCCTAGGATGAGCACCATCATAAACTTTTGCTAAGTGCTGAAAATCGAGACTGGTATAAATTTGGGTGGTGGATAAGTTAGCGTGTCCCAATAATTCTTGCACTGCTCTTAAATCGGCACTTGATTCAAGCATATGCGTTGCAAAGGAATGTCGCAATTTATGAGGGTGAACTTTTGCAGATAAAGATTGCTCTTGGCCCCATTTCTTCATACGTAATTGAATACTACGATGAGATAAACGTGTCCCTTTTTGGCTAATAAATAACGCATCCCCTGCCTCGATTTTGGCTAAATCAGCACGGCACTCACACCAACTATTTATTGCTTCTATGGCCATTTTACCAATGGGGACAACTCGTTGTTTACTGCCCTTACCCATGACTTTGACTTCGTTTTGGCTAAAGTCTATGTCATTAATATCTAAGCTCGCCAGTTCGGCTAAACGCAAACCACTGGAGTAAAACAGCTCCATAATAGCTTTGTCACGTTTACTTAAAGGATCGTCGGCATCGATATCCAATAGGTGCGTGACCGCATCCAAGTCCATATTTTTAGGTAATGGCTTAGCTTGTTTCGGCGCATTGAGAGTTTTAGCTGGGTTTACTTTTATGGCTTGTTCACGGACTAGAAATTCAAAAAATTGCTTAAGTGAAGACAAGCACAAAGATAACGAACGAGGGCTTAGGCCTTGGCGATGAAGTTTGGATAACACAGCTTGCAATTGGTCACGATTGACCGCTAACCACTGGCGGTCATATTCCTCTATAGATGTGCCTTTTGGGATCGAAAAGATAATTTCTGCCGCACGATGAATTTCATACAAATAGTTTCGTACTGTGTGTGGCGAAAGTTGTTTCTCTGAACGAAGGTAGCGTTCAAATGCAGCTAGCCAACTGATTTGACCCATGACACTGCCTCCAATAGTTGCAGTCATGCCTATATAATCCACAGAATTAAATAGGCAGCCAATTAGAATTTTGGCAACATATGATCCAATAAGTCTCTTATTTGTTGGAAAAAGAGATGATCCATATCAGGGTGAAAATGAGCAGCATCTGCTGAAGCCACACCAAAAATAACTTGGCCGTTTTCGTCAGATAATTTAGTCAATGCTACCGAACCGACTTCTGTACCAAAAAGTCGTTTAGATTCAGACTGTGTCAGGCGGCCAAAGTAAAAACCTTGTTGGATACGTTGACGCCAGATATTGGCTAACTCACTGTCGATATCATGGACAGTAATTAAGCGAACATGAGTAAAGCCAAATTCAGTCTTTAACTTTTCAGATAGCACTTGTCTGAGCTCACCCAGATCTTCACACTTTAAGATTTTCATCGATAAATCACTGTTAAAACGGAATATCTTCTCGTTTTCAGTGGCTATCTTCATTAAAGAGGTAATTTCTTCTTCAAGCTGGGTAACGCGCCCACGCAGCATTTCTTGGCGACGTTCAATCAACGACACTGAACCGCGTTCGTGATGCGACAGTCGCATTGCTAACAGTAGCTCAGGGTAGCGATTAAAAAACTCAGGGTTATCGAGCAAGTATTCGCGGATCATCAACTCATCAAGAGGCAAGTCTTCCATTACTATATCTGTGCCTAATGAAGCAGCAGATTGCGCATTTTCAGCCAATAACTTTTTAGTATTGATTACGTCGCTCATAACTGGATTTGTCCATCAAAAACGTGTTCCGCAGGCCCAGTCATCCATAATGGCTTTCCTTCACCTTCCCAATTAATGGTCAAGCGGCCACCAGGTAAATCAACTTTAACTTGCCTGTCTAATTTATTTTGCATAATTCCGATTGCTACAGCAGCGCATGCGCCTGTGCCACAAGCTAGTGTTTCTGCGGCGCCACGTTCATACACTCTCAATTTGATATGGCCGCGATCGACAACTTGCATAAAGCCAACATTCACCCCTTTAGGGAAACGTTCATGCTTAGTCAGCATTTGGCCGATATCTTCAACCTCTGCAGTCGCAACATCGTCCACCTCAAGCACACAATGAGGGTTGCCCATTGAAATAGCGCCACACAAGAACGTTTGCTTTGGCGTTTGCAGTAAATAGGTTTTTTCAGGGCGTTTAGCACGAAAAGGAATTTTGCCGGGTTCGGTAACAGGTACGCCCATATTAACGGTAACAGTGCCGTCACGTTCAAGTCGCAAGGTCATTTTACCTGAACTGGTACTTACACGAATTTTGTACTTATTAATTAAGCCTTTATTACGCACGAAGCGGGCAAAACAGCGAGCGCCATTACCACATTGTTCGACTTCACCACCATCGGCGTTAAAGATTCGATAATGGAAATCTAAATCAGGATCGTACGGCGGCTCAACTAACAAGAGTTGGTCAAAGCCAATACCGAAATTACGGTCGGCTAAACGGCGAATTTGATCAGGCGAAAAAAACACATTTTGTGTCACGCCATCAACCACCATAAAGTCATTACCCAGTCCATGCATCTTGGTGAATTGGATCAAAAGAGTTTCCCTTATCGAACTAAAAAATAAACCGAATCGGCTTTAATAAAATGATTAAAGCCATCAAACGATTAAGGTAGTAGATGTTCACCTTGCCACAATTGCTCAAGCTTTTCACGCTCACGGATCACTTGGTTTTGATCTTTATCGACCATGACCTCTGCTGGTTTCGGGCGTGAATTGTAATTTGACGCCATCACAAAACCATAAGCACCACTTGAGCGCACTGCAAGTAAGTCACCAGCTTGCACATTCAGCTGACGGTTTTTACCCAAAAAGTCACCAGTTTCACATACAGGGCCTACCACATCGTATTCAAAGCTTGGCGCTGAGGTGAGCTGCACAGGAATAATGTTTTGCCACGCACTGTAAAGCGCTGGGCGGATTAAGTCATTCATCGCGCCGTCAACAATGGCAAAGCGTTTATCGCTGTTTTCTTTCAGTGATAACACTTCCGTGACAAAAATACCTGCATTTGCCGCAATTGCACGGCCTGGTTCAAATATCAATTTAAGTGGACGTTCGCCCAAGCGTTCAAGTAACGCTGCTGCATAAACATCTGGATGTGGCGGTGTTTCATCATCATAAGGCACACCTAAGCCACCACCAACATCAAAGTGTTTAATTTCAATGCCATTGGCTGCTAAACGGTCAATAAGTGCCAACATACGATCCATGGCATCTAAAAACGGCTGCATTTCAGTCAGCTGTGAACCAATATGACAATCAACCCCTTTAACGGCGAGATGAGGTAATTCATGGGCGCGAGCAAACACTTGCTCTGCTTCATCCATGGCAATACCAAATTTGTTCTCTTTAAGGCCAGTAGAAATATAAGGATGTGTCCCTGCATCAACATCAGGATTTACCCGTAGTGAAATTGGCGCAACCTTACCTAATTTACCAGCAACTTCGTTTAACAGTTCAAGTTCGGCACTTGATTCAACGTTAAAACAATAAATACCAGTATTCAGTGCTTGTTCCATTTCAGCTGTGGTTTTACCCACACCAGAAAACACCACTTTTTTAGGATCGCCGCCTGCAGCGATAACGCGGGCAAGTTCACCACCTGAAACAATATCAAAACCACTGCCTAAACGCGCCAGCACATTTAACACAGCAAGGTTTGAGTTTGCTTTTACGGCATAACAAATCAAATGAGGGTGATCAGCGACTGCATTATCAAATGCATTCCAGTGACGCTCTAATGTCGCTCGTGAGTAAATATATAACGGTGTGCCGTGGGTACGAGCAAGTTCAGCAACAGAGCAGCCTTCAGCAAAAAGTTGATCTTGTTGATATGTAAAATGATCCAAAATGCGGTTCCTTCAAATTCTTTTGTATTTTTTATGTCGACTCTTGAGACTGCTCTTGAGTTTTTTGTTCGGTTTTTTCACTAGTAGGCTCTTGCGGTTTTCGCTCTTCCTGATTGGTTTCTACTTCAGGAGATTTATATAACGGGCCTTGTTGTCCGCAGCCAATAATGGATAGGCTAGCAAGCATTACTAATAAAAACAGTCTCATTTTTCTCAACATCTATGCATCTGGGGAGTTATAGCCTTATAATCGCATTCATAACCTAGGAAGTACAAGGATAGAAATACATGGCTATGACAGATACAGAATTTCATCAGTTGGCTGATGAGATGTTCAGCAAGATTGAAAATGCCATTGAGGCTGCGATTGACGAACAAGATGCCGATGTCGATATCTTCGCAAGCGGTAATGTACTGCAGTTAGAATTTGAAGATGGCTCGCAAATTGTCATCAACAAACAAGAACCTTTACATGAGTTGTGGATAGCCAGTCGTACCGGCGGGTACCATTTTGCTTTTGTAGACGGCAAATGGTTTGATGAGCGCAATAACAGTGAATTCATGCCTTTTGTTATTGATGCCATTACTAAGCAAAGCGGTATTGCACTTTCTATCTAGTGAGCTTGTTTAGCGCATCAGATTTGATTTAAACCTAATCGAATCAATGCCAGGATGACGATGAATTGAGTTTAGATATCTGAACTCAATTCATTCATCGCCACCCCGAATGGCACCACATTAAGCTCACCATCAATTCTTTCCAGTTTAAAAAATTGCGGCATATTAAAATAGTGCAGCGACGAATCATCTCGCTCGAAGGCGAAGCTGTGACTTTCTTTTTCAACTAATTCCTTCATCGACAGGTCATCAAAGATTTGATGTTTTAACTGATTAACCTCATCAATGATAAAAACATCCAGTGCATCGGGACGCTGTCTTAAAAAGTACTGTTTAGCGCCTTTTGAAATATATAATTTAATCACACTGGGAATGCTGCGATAAGGATCTTGCTTCAATACCGCGACCGGAGCTGTTAGTTCAGGCTTTTTAAATCGCTCAACTTTTATTGGAGCAACTTTAACTTCTCTCCCTTTAAGCTCTTTATAGACCATACCCATTGAATTAAAATACAAACCGAAACGCTTATCTGACAACTCAATTGGATGCATTAGCGCTGATGATGCTCTCGCATCATGGCAATATTTAACGCAAAGATGAAACACTGATAATAGTGCATCATTAATTTGTTTTTTAAGTCTTTCAGCACACACCACAACCTCAATATCAACCTGATCAGGTGTGCCTTTTAGCCCTAAGGCTACAAAGGCGAGCGCTTCTAATAAACCTTGCTCTCCTTTAAAACGATGACATTGCCATTCGCCCCAACTGTTGAGGCAAATCAGTTCAACAGTCGACAGCATATTTTGTTGCTTTTTACCTAATGAGAAAACATTGCCATTCATGTAGTCAATCATGATTTCTTGGCCTTGCCACTTCAAAGTAGGGTCGCCATCAACATTCGCCACCACAATGACTTTTTTGTAAAAATAAGGCTGACATAACTCCGCCTTTGAGACTTTATTGGCCGTGGTGAGTAGAGGAACTAGGCGACTAGCTAATGCGGTTAACACACTAGAACGGTGCTTTTTACGGCCATATTCTTGCCAAGAAGTGTCATCAGTAGAAATACCATTCATGGCAGACCAAGCAATCAGAGCCGTGGGGGTATCAGCCTTAATAATTGATGACTCACCTAATAGTTGTCCTGACTTTAGCGGCTGGCGATAAAGATAATAGCGAGATTCTTTAATGCTATGAATAATGGTCATGTTCGGTTCGAATACCGAGCGGCTCCATAACTTATTTAATGGCAACAGCTGGTGCTCATCATCACTAAAGTAGGTATGAAGTTTGCGCGCAAGCATGCCTAGTTCTTCAACTCTGAATCGATCGCTTAATGCTTGCTTTGAGGCAAACTCTAACAAGGTACGGTAGCTGATTAATAACAACTCATTCAGTTGTTTATTAAACCATTTCAGCTGACCAGAGTGCCAGTGTTGGCTGTTGTCTAGGGTTTCTAGCAAGCTGGGCGGCCAACTCCAATCATTAACCAACTGCTGCATTTTGTTGCGACGCCAATCACTACCAACACACGCATTGGTTAAATTTACACCGCACTTTAGGTAAAAACAGCGGCGTACAATCTCTAAACGTCTGATATCGCGCTTACTTAATAAATAACGTTCAATACGTTGATATAAAATCAAATAAGCATCATTGGACTCTGAAAAATCACCCTGTTCACATTGCTGCCAAATTTGTGCAGTAATAAAGTGCGACTCTGGATAGTCAGCGGCATAGGTTTCTAACAGTAATACTTTCAGTAAGGCTTTATGGGGTTTGTTTAAGCCTTTATACAATTGCCATAATGAAGCGCCAAAATACTCTGTAGCAGGCATGGATTGCACATCACCTAAAAACAATACCGACTCATCTTGAATTGAATTTGGCCACCAACCCACCGTTTTACCGGCCAGCCGAATGTGCGAGCGATAAAACTCTTCCAGTAATAACCAATGCTGTGTGCTGCCGCTATGTTCCTCGCCTAACGAGCTATAACAGTTTTCAAAGGCGCTACATTCACGAAATTGCAATGGATGAACTAAGTAAAAATTAACTTCAAAATCAAAGGAAGCAAACCACTGAGTTAGCGCTGTGGCTTTTTCAGTAATCAAGCTTAGGTCGGCAAGACTTAAATTGGCTTTATAAACCAGCCATACATCAACATCACTTTTAGGGTTTTGGCCAAAGCTTGCTGTACTGCCCATTGAGTAAACACCTTCGAAAGCACAAGGCTCTGCAGTGTTTGATGCCAATTTAGGTAAATTGAATGCATCACAAGCCAGGTAATCATTTTTAGAATCTTGATATTGGCTAATACCAAAAGGCGTTAATGCAGAATTACCGCCAGGAAGTTGTGGGTGATGATGTTGAATGAGGTATCCAATGAGATCAAACAGCTTTTGCTGTTTTGGTGACAACAAAGATTGAACTCGTTCGTAGCGAACAAGATTAAGTTGATTGGCTATGTCGGCTGAAGAACAAACATTCTCTATCAAGGCTTCCATCCTTGTACTATCACTCTACGACTGATTCGAACTAAAAATTAAAGAAATCACTTACTTTAATTAGCATTAAATTCATTAGTAATAACTTGTTCATGGTATCAGTTTTATTGAAATACGCCAGTAAATGAGATCTAGGTCACAAAAAAATTATGTGCATAGGTCAAACAATCGCTATCGGTTTGTTACATAAGCCAACGGGCAATGTTAGCATTGTCGCAATTAAGTCTATCGATGGAACTCTCTGGCATGTCTCAAAATGTTATTCGTATCGCTACTCGTAAAAGTCCACTGGCTATGTGGCAAGCTGAATTCGTTAAAGCTGAGCTTGAACGTATTCATTCAGGTTTAACTGTAGAACTTCTTCCAATGAGCACTAAAGGAGACGTGATTTTAGATACGCCTCTGGCTAAAGTGGGTGGTAAAGGTTTATTCGTTAAAGAACTTGAAGTTGCTATGCTTGAAGATCGCGCTGATATCGCTGTTCATTCAATGAAGGATGTACCAGTAGATTTCCCAGAAGGATTAGGTTTACAGGTTATTTGTGAGCGTGAAGATCCACGTGACGCTTTCGTATCTAACACATACAAAACGATTGAAGAGCTACCACAAGGTGCTGTAGTTGGTACTTCTAGCTTGCGTCGTCAGTGTCAAATTCGCGCAGCTCGTCCAGATCTCGTCATCAAAGACTTACGTGGTAATGTCGGTACGCGTTTAGCTAAGCTAGATGGCGGTGATTACGATGCCATCATCCTTGCTGCAGCTGGTCTAATTCGTCTTAAATTAGATGAGCGTATTGCTAGCTTCATCTCAGCAGAAGATTCACTACCAGCTAACGGTCAAGGTGCTGTAGGTATTGAATGTCGTATGAATGACGAACGTGTTAAAGCGCTACTTGCTCCACTTGAGCATTTAGAAACTCGTTACCGCGTACTTGCTGAGCGTGCTATGAACACTCGCCTTGAAGGTGGTTGTCAGGTACCAATCGGTGCTTATGCTGAAATCGAAGGTGACACATTAAGCTTACGTGGCTTAGTCGGTAATCCTGATGGTAGCCAAGTGATTGAAGGTGCTGTATCTGGCCCTAAAACTGATGCGATTGCATTAGGTGAAGCGCTAGCTGATGACTTACTTAGCCGCGGCGCTAAAACAATATTAGACGCTGTTTACAACAAGTAATCAGGCAAAGTCAAAATATGCAAGTCTTGCTAACGCGCCCTGAAGGGCGCAATCAAGCGATGGTGCAACAGCTCCAAGATAAAGGTGTCGGCTTTATTGTCACGCCTTTATTAGCTGTTGCTCCAACTCATTTCACCATTGAACCTCAACAACTTTCTCAAACTGACTGCATTATTTTTATCAGTACTAATGCAGTAAATTTTGCAGCGCAGTCACTCAAAGGTCGATTCCCCAATTGTCGCTATTATGCGGTTGGTCAAGCTACTGCTGATGCTTTAACTCAATATAATATCCGCGCCGAAGTTGCTCCAGCAGACAGCCAAGATAGTGAAGGATTGTTATCACTTGCTTCGTTAGCAGAGATAAAACAGCAACGGATCATGATAGTTCGAGGAGTTGGCGGCAGAGAAACCATTGCAGAACAATTAAGCTTAAGACAAGCCAATGTTAACTATTGGGAAGTTTACCAAAGAGTGATGCCAAAGCTTGATGCACAAAGCGTTTGCAGCCAATGGCAAACTGCTAAAATTGACACTATTGTCGTCACCAGTGGCGAAGTCCTTGTTAATCTAATTAATCTTGTTCCAAAAGAGTTATTTGCATGGTTGCAATCATGTCATATCATAGTGCCTAGTCACCGAGTGGAACAAAGGGCGAAAACAGCAGGATTTTGTCACGTCACCAATGCTAATGGCGCGAACAATCAAGCTGTTTTACAAGCGTTATCTCTTTAATCATTAAAGCAAAGTCCGTTATTTGCGATATTGTTTAATCCTGCCAGACTTGTACCCTATCACTCAAATATTTATGTCGCGCAGTAGATGGTCGCACTAGTACATAGCCACACTAGGCACTCAAGGACAGCTCATGGAAAACAATAAGCAAGATTCAAGTCAATCAAGTACGAAAGATTCAACCGTTGAATCAGTGAATAATGAGGCTGAGTCTTCGACTGAATTAGAGCAAAGCAAGACATCTAATACTCAAAAATCCACGAGTAAAAATCATCAGAAAATCCAGACAACGGATGCCAAAGATTCAGAAAAGACTCATCGCACCTACAGTGATCCTGAAGTGGCTCCGAAACAAAAAAGTTCATGGTGGGTAAGACTTAGTATTTTATTATGTCTTATCATCGCGCTAGTTGGCATTGGTATTAGCTACTTATTACTAATTGAGCTTGAAAGCCAAAAAATTGAGCTACAGACTCAATACCAACAAACTCAAGCCATCAGCAATGAAGTAACAGAAGCTTTAATTGAGCCTAAAAGACGCATTGCAGAGCTAGAAGTACAGCAACAAAATGACACTTTGGCTTACCAACAACAAAATCAATTAGCTAAATCTCATCAACAATTGCAAGAACGGGTAGCCACTATTGCTCAGCGTAATCCGAACCATTGGATGGCATCAGAAGCTGAATATTTAGTGCGTATGGCTGGTCGAAAGTTATGGCTTGAAAACGACCCTAAAACTGCTGCAAGTTTACTGAGCTCGGCAGATGATCGTATTGAAGCAATGAAAGACCCTGCACTATTACCGATACGTCGCGCCCTTGCTCATGACCTAGCCCAAACTAATGCCATTAAAACAACAGATGTAGCAGGTACCATCTATTCGATAGATAGTATATTAAATCAATTAGATAGCTTGCCATTAAATCGCGCTAAGGCCCAAACAGCTGAAGACTTGGCAGAGCAGCATGTGATGACGGATTCGTTAGATGATTGGCAAAGCAATCTCGCTAAAACATGGCATTCGGTTACTGATGGTTTCATCACAATTAGAAAACGCACAACAGATCTGGAGCCGTTACTGGCTCCAGATCAACAATGGTACTTAATCGAAAATATTCGTAATAAGCTACTGCAAGCACAGCTGGCTTTATATCAACACGATGAAGTCAATTACCGTCAATCAATTGGGTTTGCCCGTACTTGGATCCAGCAATATTTTGATTTAGATGAAGCGCAAACTCAAGAGACCATGACAGCTTTGGATGCACTCATTACTGTTAAAATTGAGCAAGTAAAACATACCAATTTTGAGTCGACTCGGTTGCTACAGCAACTCATTACCTTCGGCTCATTGGTTCCTGCAGAGGAACCGCAACTATGATTAAAATCCTAGCTTATGTCATCATCATTCTAATTGGTTTTTGTATTAGCCCTTTTATTATTGGCAATACAGGCTATGTCTATATCGCAGCAGGTGAATACCAAATTGAAACCAGCCTAGTTTTTGGTTTACTGGGGTTAGTACTGTTTTATTGTGCTTTACAGTTACTTGAATGGTTAATTATCTTTTTACTTAATATCGTCATTAACAGCCGATACTTACCAGAAAGGTGGCGTAGAGAAGCCGCCAAGAAATATACCATGCAAGGCGCGCTTGCCCTCGCAGAGGAAGACTGGCCAAATGCAGAAAAAGCCATGGCAAAAGGTGCTGCAAAAGGCGAGCTACCAGCTTTAAACCTTTTTGCTGCCGCAAGAGCTGCTCATCACCAACGAAATACTAATGCACGTGATAAGTATCTCGCTGAAGCTGCTAAAGATCCTTTAACGAAAGCAGCAGTCAATACTTCTAAAACTCGCTATTTGATCCAACAAGGTAAGTTAACTGAAGCTCGCATTGAACTTGATGCCTTAAATCCAACCAGTAAAAGTAAAGCTCCAGTTCTCAAGCTGGCATTAGATCTTTATCAGTTGCAACAAGACTGGCAAGCGTTGAAAATTTTATTACCCGTGATCCGTAAACGACAAATAGTTTCTGAGCAAGCATCTAGTGATATTGAACACTCAACCAATACAGCCTTGCTGACATCAGCGGCAAAAATTAGCGAGCAAGAGCTAGAAAAGTGCTGGCATTGGCTGAGTAAATCAGAACGTAATCAAGCTAAGTTAATTGCGATATATGCTCAAGGGTTATGCCAATATAATCGCAAGAAGGATGCCTTAAAGCTCATAACTAAGAGCCTTAAATCCGAACCGGAATCAGATATGTTATCTAAATTGCCATTATTAATTGACTCGGAAGATGAGGATATCCGAAAGCTATTGTATCGCTTTAAGCAGACTCATGCACATAATGCCGAATACCAAATTTGTTTAGCAAAACTAGCTCAGCAACAGCGCGATATTAAGTCAGCCAAAAGTCATTGGTCTCAGGTCTGTGAAATTATGCCTAAACGTGAATATTGGTTAGCTTTAGCCCAAACTCAAGAACAACTTGGTGAAAATACACCTGCGTTACAGAGTTATCGTAAAGCTGCGAATTCCACTGAATAGTTTCCAGTGAAGCGAATAGTTCATTTATTCAATAACCTGCCAATGGCAGGTTTTTTTATATAACTACCTTTCTTAAGCCTCATTTGAATCACCCTAAAAGTAGACTAAAATTTCACATTGGTTAACCTCACAATTTATTATTAAAACTTTAACAATTAGTAGTAATCACTGAGTTACATTGATTTGTCACATAAAAAGTCAAATATATTACTTTTCATAGTCTTAACCACTATAACCACATTGGTCAAAAAATTGACTATCGATACAAATAAAGCTAAAATTGTTAAATTGCGGTTAATGCCCACCACTAACCAGACAACAACAAGTAACAACAATGTGTTTTTTTATTATCTAACAGTGAAACGCATTGTTAATTAGGGTTTTGGAGCTAAATATGAGTTCTGTTGTAACAACTAAAAATGGTGTTTTGACTTCGGCTAACGGTGAGATCACTCTCACATTAAATGGCCAATCCAAAAGTATACTTCCAGGAAATCAAATTCCTGCAGGAGCTGAACTCCAATTTGCGAGCGATTTAGCTTTTGTTGTCACTTTTGACGACGGTACTGTGTTAAACGGTGACACGTTAAAGAGTGATCAAATAGATGCAAATACAACAGACGATTCAATTGCTCAATTTTCAACAGATATGACTTCTGGTGAGTTATCTGAAATTGAAGCCCTCCAAGCTTTAATTTTATCTGGCGAAGATCCTACTGAACAACTACCTGAAACTGCAGCTGGTGAAGCATCAGGTAATGAAGGTGGTAGTGACTATGTCTCCCTTGCTCGTGAAGGTTCTGAAACTATCGCAGCTGCAGGATTTGATACTTCATTTGAGGCAACAGAAACATTAACAGCCAGCCTATCTTTAGGTGATGAAGGCGTTAATGCATTAAATAACAACAATTTTAACATTGCTCAATTTACCGATAATTTTGTCAATGGTGTTTCGTTTACTACTTCTTCTGGTTTATCTGGTTTTACTGGTGACTTTGGTTCTCCAGGTTCTTTCGCTTACTTACCAGGTGACACAATTACTTTTATGATCGGTGGCGTTACCATTGCCTCATTTAGTGCTGATGTTATTCAAGGTGAGATTTTATTCTTGCAAGATATTGCTGGAACCTTATTGTCCGACACTAATATGGATTACGTTGAAAACATGGCTATTTTTTTACAAGCCTTGGACAACGACCTCACAGACGGTGTAGATGATGGAATACTTAACACTAATAGTTTAATAAATATTGAAGATAGCTATGCCACCAATATCAATATCCTGTTATCTGTTCATGAAGCCTTAGCAAATTATATTGACCCAACAACAGGTCAGCCTCTTAATATCGCCACAGCTGGTAAAGAAATGATCTCTCAAGTACTTGCTGAACTTGGAATTATTTTTACTCGCGAAACTGAAAGACAAGAGAATGAACAGAACTTGTTCGAAACTATCGCAATGGAGCACGTCGCAGATACGATCGATGACATTGCTGGCGATAGAGCACCAGATGAACACGATGAACGTACAGTCGATACTCTCGACGTGCCAGGTGGGCTAATTACCTACAACTATAACGAATTAGATGGCCAGATTACTTTTTCGGCTAATGATTTACTTGAAGGCGCAGTTGGTCAGCAGGTGATCGATCAAAACTTGTTAGTGAGTAATGTCCGCCTTAGCGCAGCATTTGAAGATATTGGTACTTTGCAAGATTTGGGTGATGGCAATTATGTCATCATCTTGAATGAAGGCATTACTCAATACGATCTGGAAGGGTTAAGCATTGATTATCGCGTCGAAGATTGGACAGTATTCAGAGACGTCACTTCTGCCACTCAAGACCAATATAAATCGCATTTATCTGCTGAAATCCCAGATGTGCTCGAAGATGTAGGTTTTAACCAATTTACGTTAAACAGTGAACTCACATTTGAAACTGATCAAGAACTGTTCATCACATTCACTAGTGAACTACTCAGTGAACAACTTGGATACCCTATTGCTGAATATGCCGATGACTATTTAGTACCGCTTGAATATTCAAATGATGGTGGTTTAACGTGGCAAACAATGACTATTGGTGGAATTGACTCAAGCGGTGATTTAGCGCGACCAATATTCAGTTTCAATCTTGAAGCTGGTAACAATAGCATTCTAATTAGAGTGCCTATTTTTGATGATGCTTTCATAGAGCCAACTGAATATTTTAATGCAGTTGTATCTGGTGAAAACGTTTACGATGAAGAATTAGAGTTCGCCATTTTTGATAATGATGGTGAAGGCTCAAATTTACCCATTGTTGATATTGATTATGCTGTTGTAGTTGAAGGAATGGAGTTTGCTTTATTCACCCTCACCTTGAGCGAACCTAGTACTGAAACTATTACTCTTGATTACAGCTCAGAAGAACTGACTGCTTTATTTGGTGAAGATTTTACCAATGTCAGTGGCACAGTCACTTTCCTTCCTGGTGAGACTACGGCCTACATCACTGTACCTATTACTGACGATTTAATCGTTGAAGATAGTCCTGAATTTGCGCTAATTAACTTATCTAATGTTACCAATGCAGTATTAGGTGATACCCAAGCGACATTACGTATTTACGACAATGATTTACCAGATAATACCGCCATCACTTTAGATATTGATCCAGTGACGGGTGATAACCTACTCACCCCAGATGAAAGCACGGGCACGGTTACTATTACTGGTACCGTTACTGCTGATGCTTCAATCACAACAGGTATTATCATGCTGACCATTAATGGTCAGGAATATCAAGCGATTATGCAGTCTGACGGTACATTCTCCGTTGAAGTTAATGCTGCTGATCTTGTAAACGATGAAGACACAGTTATTGATGGTATTGTTTATGGATACGGAGCAGATGGGGCAAAAGGAACAGCAACAGCTAACGAAGATTATGATATCCCTACAATTGCAGTAAACGACAACATCACTGTTGCTGAAGATACTGTGGCAGAAGGTAATGTATTAGCTAACGATTCTGATAATGACGACACTCTGAGTGTTACTAGTTTTGAAATAAATGGTGAAACCTACCCTGCTGGCACATCCGTTACTGTAGATGAAGGGATACTAGTTTTAAACGCAGATGGCAGTTACTTATTTACACCCAGTGCAGATTGGAATGGCCAAGTTCCCGTTATTACATACACAACTAATACCAATATCACAGCAACACTGACCATTGAAGTAACACCTGTTGCTGATGGTGCTCCTGGTGTGGTTATTAATACTGATACCAATAACGATGGCATTATCAGCGAAGAAGAATTAGCAGGTAATACTGAAGTTTCAGTAACCATTGATCTAACAACCACTGGTGCACAGCCCGGAGATACCTTAGTTGTTAACGGTCAGGAAATTATTCTTACCCAAGAAGATATTGATAATGGCTCAATAGATTTAACACTACCAGCACCTGCTGAAGGTGAAACGATTGAAGTAGTAGCAACCATTGTTGATAGTGCCGGAAATATAAGTCCTGAAGG
This sequence comes from Shewanella goraebulensis, assembly GCF_030252245.1. NCBI lineage: Bacteria > Pseudomonadati > Pseudomonadota > Gammaproteobacteria > Alteromonadales > Shewanellaceae > Shewanella > Shewanella goraebulensis. The sequence continues at coordinate 435,412 of NZ_CP126972.1, read as the reverse complement.
TTCTGATAGTGCATTACTAGATACCGTCCCTCCAGTGATTACCGTTATTGCTCCAGATAATAGTAATGATGATACGCCAACAATTACTGGTTCAACAGATGCTGAACCAGGTAGTACAGTCACTATCGTTGTCACTGATAATGAAGGCAATGAGCAAGTACTCGAAGCCATTGTTGATGAAAATGGCAGCTACCAAGTAGACGTAGAGCAACCTTTAGCCGAAGGTGATTATTCCGTTGTTGCAGAAGTCACAGATCCTGCAGGCAATTCAGCTACAGATAACGACGATGGTCAAATAGATACAATCGCTCCCGTCATTACTGTAAATGCACCTGATAATAACATCGATACTACTCCAACGATTACGGGTTCAACTGATGCAGCTCCAGGAAGCACTGTTACGCTTACCGTTACTGACAACGAGGGCAATGAGCAAGTCTTAGAGGCAATTGTTAACCCTGACGGTAGTTATGAAGTTGATGTAGCTGAGCCATTAGCTGAAGGCGAATATAACGTAGTCGTGGTTGTTACAGATCCTGCTGGCAACTCTGCAAGTGCTAATGATACTGGAGATATAGACACGACAGCTCCAGAGATCACCGTGAGTGCACCTGATAATTCAGCTGATACGACTCCAATAATTTCTGGTACAACAGATGCAGAACCAGGCAGTACAGTCACAATTATTGTTACTGATAGTGCAGGCCAAGAACAAATAATCGAAACCATCGTAAACCCAGATGGTACTTACAGCGTTGAGGTTCCTTTACCATTAGCCGAAGGCGATTACACTGCTGTAGCTGGCGTTTCCGATAGTGCTGGTAATGGTGCCTTTGCGGAAGATAGTGGCGATATAGATCTAACCCCGCCAGTTATCACAGTTAGCACACCTGATGATGCAAGTGATAATACTCCTCTAATAACAGGAACAACTGATGCAGCTCCTGGGAGCACCGTAACCTTAGTGGTAACTGATAGTAATGGTGTCGAGCAAACCATTGAAGCAATCGTTGATCCTGATGGAAACTATCAAATTGAAGTTCCAAATGAACTATCAGAAGGCGATTACTCGGTCAAAGCCGAAGTCACAGATCCTGCAGGAAATACAGCAACTGCAAATGATACTGGTGAAATTGATGCTTTATTCGCGTTCAATGATAGCAATACAGTTGCCGAAGACACTGCTGCATCAGGTAACGTGCTGGATAATGATGAAGCCAATAACACTGAGGTGGTGAGCTTTACCCTAGATGGTGACAACACAACCTACAGCCCAGATGTGGCCATCACCGTTGAAGGCGGCTCGCTGCTGATTAACACGGACGGCAGCTACAGCTTCACGCCTGCCAGTGATTGGAATGGCGTATTGCCAGTCATCACTTACACCACCGATACCGGTGAAACTGCCACCTTAACCATCACAGTCGGTGAAGATAATACTGACACCGCTAATGATGTAATTAGCGTTGCTGAAGACACGACGGCATCAGGTAATGTCCTTTCAAACGATGAAAGTGATAACACTGAGGTGGTGAGCTTTACCCTAGATGGTGACAACACAACCTACAGCCCAGATGTGGCCATCACCGTTGAAGGCGGCTCGCTGCTGATTAACACGGACGGCAGCTACAGCTTCACGCCTGCCAGTGATTGGAATGGCGTATTGCCAGTCATCACTTACACCACCGATACCGGTGAAACTGCCACCTTAACCATCACAGTCGGTGAAGATAATACTGACACCGCTAATGATGTAATTAGCGTTGCTGAAGACACGACGGCATCAGGTAATGTCCTTTCAAACGATGAAAGTGATAACACTGAGGTGGTGAGCTTTACCCTAGATGGTGACAACACAACCTACAGCCCAGATGTGGCCATCACCGTTGAAGGCGGCTCGCTGCTGATTAACACGGACGGTAGCTACAGCTTCACGCCTGCCAGTGATTGGAATGGCGTATTGCCAGTCATCACTTACACCACCGATACCGGTGAAACCGCCACCTTAACCATCACAGTCGGTGAAGATAATACTGACACCGCTAATGATGCGATCTCCGTTGCCGAAGACACGACGGCATCAGGTAATGTCCTTTCAAACGATGAAAGTGATAACACTGAGGTGGTGAGCTTTACCCTAGATGGTGACAACACAACCTACAGCCCAGATGTGGCCATCACCGTTGAAGGCGGCTCGCTGCTGATTAACACGGACGGCAGCTACAGCTTCACGCCTGCCAGTGATTGGAATGGCGTATTGCCAGTCATCACTTACACCACCGATACCGGTGAAACCGCCACCTTAACCATCACAGTCGGTGAAGATAATACTGACACCGCTAATGATGCGATCTCAGTTGCCGAAGACACGACGGCATCAGGTAATGTCCTTTCAAACGATGAAAGTGATAACACTGAGGTGGTGAGCTTTACCCTAGATGGTGACAACACAACCTACAGCCCAGATGTGGCCATCACCGTTGAAGGCGGCTCGCTGCTGATTAACACGGACGGCAGCTACAGCTTCACGCCTGCCAGTGATTGGAATGGCGTATTGCCAGTCATCACTTACACCACCGATACCGGTGAAACCGCCACCTTAACCATCACAGTCAGTGAAGATAATACTGACACCGCTAATGATGTAATTAGCGTTGCTGAAGACACGACGGCATCAGGTAATGTCCTTTCAAACGATGAAAGTGATAACACTGAGGTGGTGAGCTTTACCCTAGATGGTGACAACACAACCTACAGCCCAGATGTGGCCATTACCGTTGAAGGCGGCTCACTGCTGATTAACACGGACGGCAGCTACAGCTTCACGCCTGCCAGTGATTGGAATGGCGTATTGCCAGTCATCACTTACACCACCGATACCGGTGAAACCGCCACCTTAACCATCACAGTCGGTGAAGATAATACTGACACCGCTAATGATGCGATCTCCGTTGCCGAAGACACGACGGCATCAGGTAATGTCCTTTCAAACGATGAAAGTGATAACACTGAGGTGGTGAGCTTTACCCTAGATGGTGACAACACAACCTACAGCCCAGATGTGGCCATCACCGTTGAAGGCGGCTCGCTGCTGATTAACACGGACGGCAGCTACAGCTTCACGCCTGCCAGTGATTGGAATGGCGTATTGCCAGTCATCACTTACACCACCGATACCGGTGAAACCGCCACCTTAACCATCACAGTCGGTGAAGATAATACTGACACCGCTAATGATGCGATCTCAGTTGCCGAAGACACGACGGCATCAGGTAATGTCCTTTCAAACGATGAAAGTGATAACACTGAGGTGGTGAGCTTTACCCTAGATGGTGACAACACAACCTACAGCCCAGATGTGGCCATCACCGTTGAAGGCGGCTCGCTGCTGATTAACACGGACGGCAGCTACAGCTTCACGCCTGCCAGTGATTGGAATGGCGTATTGCCAGTCATCACTTACACCACCGATACCGGTGAAACCGCCACCTTAACCATCACAGTCAGTGAAGATAATACTGACACCGCTAATGATGTAATTAGCGTTGCTGAAGACACGACGGCATCAGGTAATGTCCTTTCAAACGATGAAAGTGATAACACTGAGGTGGTGAGCTTTACCCTAGATGGTGACAACACAACCTACAGCCCAGATGTGGCCATTACCGTTGAAGGCGGCTCACTGCTGATTAACACGGACGGCAGCTACAGCTTCACGCCTGCCAGTGATTGGAATGGCGTATTGCCAGTCATCACTTACACCACCGATACCGGTGAAACCGCCACCTTAACCATCACAGTCGGTGAAGATAATACTGACACCGCTAATGATGCGATCTCCGTTGCCGAAGACACGACGGCATCAGGTAATGTCCTTTCAAACGATGAAAGTGATAACACTGAGGTGGTGAGCTTTACCCTAGATGGTGACAACACAACCTACAGCCCAGATGTGGCCATCACCGTTGAAGGCGGCTCGCTGCTGATTAACACGGACGGCAGCTACAGCTTCACGCCTGCCAGTGATTGGAATGGCGTATTGCCAGTCATCACTTACACCACCGATACCGGTGAAACCGCCACCTTAACCATCACGGTCGGTGAAGATAATACTGACACCGCTAATGATGCGATCTCCGTTGCCGAAGACACGACGGCATCAGGTAATGTCCTTTCAAACGATGAAAGTGATAACACTGAGGTGGTGAGCTTTACCCTAGATGGTGACAACACAACCTACAGCCCAGATGTGGCCATCACCGTTGAAGGCGGCTCGCTGCTGATTAACACGGACGGCAGCTACAGCTTCACGCCTGCCAGTGATTGGAATGGCGTATTGCCAGTCATCACTTACACCACCGATACCGGTGAAACCGCCACCTTAACCATCACAGTCAGTGAAGATAATACTGACACCGCTAATGATGTAATTAGCGTTGCTGAAGACACGACGGCATCAGGTAATGTCCTTTCAAACGATGAAAGTGATAACACTGAGGTGGTGAGCTTTACCCTAGATGGTGACAACACAACCTACAGCCCAGATGTGGCCATTACCGTTGAAGGCGGCTCACTGCTGATTAACACGGACGGCAGCTACAGCTTCACGCCTGCCAGTGATTGGAATGGCGTATTGCCAGTCATCACTTACACCACCGATACCGGTGAAACCGCCACCTTAACCATCACAGTCGGTGAAGATAATACTGACACCGCTAATGATGCGATCTCCGTTGCCGAAGACACGACGGCATCAGGTAATGTCCTTTCAAACGATGAAAGTGATAACACTGAGGTGGTGAGCTTTACCCTAGATGGTGACAACACAACCTACAGCCCAGATGTGGCCATCACCGTTGAAGGCGGCTCGCTGCTGATTAACACGGACGGCAGCTACAGCTTCACGCCTGCCAGTGATTGGAATGGCGTATTGCCAGTCATCACTTACACCACCGATACCGGTGAAACCGCCACCTTAACCATCACGGTCGGTGAAGATAATACTGACACCGCTAATGATGCGATCTCCGTTGCCGAAGACACGACGGCATCAGGTAATGTCCTTTCAAACGATGAAAGTGATAACACTGAGGTGGTGAGCTTTACCCTAGATGGTGACAACACAACCTACAGCCCAGATGTGGCCATCACCGTTGAAGGCGGCTCGCTGCTGATTAACACGGACGGTAGCTACAGCTTCACGCCTGCCAGTGATTGGAATGGCGTATTGCCAGTCATCACTTACACCACCGATACCGGTGAAACCGCCACCTTAACCATCACAGTCGGTGAAGATAATACTGACACCGCTAATGATGCGATCTCCGTTGCCGAAGACACGACGGCATCAGGTAATGTCCTTTCAAACGATGAAAGTGATAACACTGAGGTGGTGAGCTTTACCCTAGATGGTGACAACACAACCTACAGCCCAGATGTGGCCATCACCGTTGAAGGCGGCTCGCTGCTGATTAACACGGACGGCAGCTACAGCTTCACGCCTGCCAGTGATTGGAATGGCGTATTGCCAGTCATCACTTACACCACCGATACCGGTGAAACCGCCACCTTAACCATCACAGTCGGTGAAGATAATACTGACACCGCTAATGATGCGATCTCAGTTGCCGAAGACACGACGGCATCAGGTAATGTCCTTTCAAACGATGAAAGTGATAACACTGAGGTGGTGAGCTTTACCCTAGATGGTGACAACACAACCTACAGCCCAGATGTGGCCATCACCGTTGAAGGCGGCTCGCTGCTGATTAACACGGACGGCAGCTACAGCTTCACGCCTGCCAGTGATTGGAATGGCGTATTGCCAGTCATCACTTACACCACCGATACCGGTGAAACCGCCACCTTAACCATCACAGTCAGTGAAGATAATACTGACACCGCTAATGATGTAATTAGCGTTGCTGAAGACACGACGGCATCAGGTAATGTCCTTTCAAACGATGAAAGTGATAACACTGAGGTGGTGAGCTTTACCCTAGATGGTGACAACACAACCTACAGCCCAGATGTGGCCATTACCGTTGAAGGCGGCTCACTGCTGATTAACACGGACGGCAGCTACAGCTTCACGCCTGCCAGTGATTGGAATGGCGTATTGCCAGTCATCACTTACACCACCGATACCGGTGAAACCGCCACCTTAACCATCACAGTCGGTGAAGATAATACTGACACCGCTAATGATGCGATCTCCGTTGCCGAAGACACGACGGCATCAGGTAATGTCCTTTCAAACGATGAAAGTGATAACACTGAGGTGGTGAGCTTTACCCTAGATGGTGACAACACAACCTACAGCCCAGATGTGGCCATCACCGTTGAAGGCGGCTCGCTGCTGATTAACACGGACGGCAGCTACAGCTTCACGCCTGCCAGTGATTGGAATGGCGTATTGCCAGTCATCACTTACACCACCGATACCGGTGAAACCGCCACCTTAACCATCACAGTCGGTGAAGATAATACTGACACCGCTAATGATGCGATCTCAGTTGCCGAAGACACGACGGCATCAGGTAATGTCCTTTCAAACGATGAAAGTGATAACACTGAGGTGGTGAGCTTTACCCTAGATGGTGACAACACAACCTACAGCCCAGATGTGGCCATCACCGTTGAAGGCGGCTCGCTGCTGATTAACACGGACGGCAGCTACAGCTTCACGCCTGCCAGTGATTGGAATGGCGTATTGCCAGTCATCACTTACACCACCGATACCGGTGAAACCGCCACCTTAACCATCACAGTCAGTGAAGATAATACTGACACCGCTAATGATGTAATTAGCGTTGCTGAAGACACGACGGCATCAGGTAATGTCCTTTCAAACGATGAAAGTGATAACACTGAGGTGGTGAGCTTTACCCTAGATGGTGACAACACAACCTACAGCCCAGATGTGGCCATCACCGTTGAAGGCGGCTCGCTGCTGATTAACACGGACGGCAGCTACAGCTTCACGCCTGCCAGTGATTGGAATGGCGTATTGCCAGTCATCACTTACACCACCGATACCGGTGAAACCGCCACCTTAACCATCACAGTCAGTGAAGATAATACTGACACCGCTAATGATGTAATTAGCGTTGCTGAAGACACGACGGCATCAGGTAATGTCCTTTCAAACGATGAAAGTGATAACACTGAGGTGGTGAGCTTTACCCTAGATGGTGACAACACAACCTACAGCCCAGATGTGGCCATTACCGTTGAAGGCGGCTCACTGCTGATTAACACGGACGGCAGCTACAGCTTCACGCCTGCCAGTGATTGGAATGGCGTATTGCCAGTCATCACTTACACCACCGATACCGGTGAAACCGCCACCTTAACCATCACAGTCGGTGAAGATAATACTGACACCGCTAATGATGCGATCTCCGTTGCCGAAGACACGACGGCATCAGGTAATGTCCTTTCAAACGATGAAAGTGATAACACTGAGGTGGTGAGCTTTACCCTAGATGGTGACAACACAACCTACAGCCCAGATGTGGCCATCACCGTTGAAGGCGGCTCGCTGCTGATTAACACGGACGGCAGCTACAGCTTCACGCCTGCCAGTGATTGGAATGGCGTATTGCCAGTCATCACTTACACCACCGATACCGGTGAAACCGCCACCTTAACCATCACAGTCGGTGAAGATAATACTGACACCGCTAATGATGCGATCTCAGTTGCCGAAGACACGACGGCATCAGGTAATGTCCTTTCAAACGATGAAAGTGATAACACTGAGGTGGTGAGCTTTACCCTAGATGGTGACAACACAACCTACAGCCCAGATGTGGCCATCACCGTTGAAGGCGGCTCGCTGCTGATTAACACGGACGGCAGCTACAGCTTCACGCCTGCCAGTGATTGGAATGGCGTATTGCCAGTCATCACTTACACCACCGATACCGGTGAAACCGCCACCTTAACCATCACAGTCGGTGAAGATAATACTGACACCGCTAATGATGCGATCTCAGTTGCCGAAGACACGACGGCATCAGGTAATGTCCTTTCAAACGATGAAAGTGATAACACTGAGGTGGTGAGCTTTACCCTAGATGGTGACAACACAACCTACAGCCCAGATGTGGCCATCACCGTTGAAGGCGGCTCGCTGCTGATTAACACGGACGGCAGCTACAGCTTCACGCCTGCCAGTGATTGGAATGGCGTATTGCCAGTCATCACTTACACCACCGATACCGGTGAAACCGCCACCTTAACCATCACAGTCAGTGAAGATAATACTGACACCGCTAATGATGTAATTAGCGTTGCTGAAGACACGACGGCATCAGGTAATGTCCTTTCAAACGATGAAAGTGATAACACTGAGGTGGTGAGCTTTACCCTAGATGGTGACAACACAACCTACAGCCCAGATGTGGCCATCACCGTTGAAGGCGGCTCGCTGCTGATTAACACGGACGGCAGCTACAGCTTCACGCCTGCCAGTGATTGGAATGGCGTATTGCCAGTCATCACTTACACCACCGATACCGGTGAAACTGCCACCTTAACCATCACAGTCGGTGAAGATAATACTGACACCGCTAATGATGTAATTAGCGTTGCTGAAGACACGACGGCATCAGGTAATGTCCTTTCAAACGATGAAAGTGATAACACTGAGGTGGTGAGCTTTACCCTAGATGGTGACAACACAACCTACAGCCCAGATGTGGCCATTACCGTTGAAGGCGGCTCGCTGCTGATTAACACGGACGGCAGCTACAGCTTCACGCCTGCCAGTGATTGGAATGGCGTATTGCCAGTCATCACTTACACCACCGATACCGGTGAAACCGCCACCTTAACCATCACAGTCGGTGAAGATAATACTGACACCGCTAATGATGCGATCTCCGTTGCCGAAGACACGACGGCATCAGGTAATGTCCTTTCAAACGATGAAAGTGATAACACTGAGGTGGTGAGCTTTACCCTAGATGGTGACAACACAACCTACAGCCCAGATGTGGCCATCACCGTTGAAGGCGGCTCGCTGCTGATTAACACGGACGGCAGCTACAGCTTCACGCCTGCCAGTGATTGGAATGGCGTATTGCCAGTCATCACTTACACCACCGATACCGGTGAAACCGCCACCTTAACCATCACGGTCGGTGAAGATAATACTGACACCGCTAATGATGCGATCTCCGTTGCCGAAGACACGACGGCATCAGGTAATGTCCTTTCAAACGATGAAAGTGATAACACTGAGGTGGTGAGCTTTACCCTAGATGGTGACAACACAACCTACAGCCCAGATGTGGCCATCACCGTTGAAGGCGGCTCGCTGCTGATTAACACGGACGGCAGCTACAGCTTCACGCCTGCCAGTGATTGGAATGGCGTATTGCCAGTCATCACTTACACCACCGATACCGGTGAAACCGCCACCTTAACCATCACAGTCAGTGAAGATAATACTGACACCGCTAATGATGTAATTAGCGTTGCTGAAGACACGACGGCATCAGGTAATGTCCTTTCAAACGATGAAAGTGATAACACTGAGGTGGTGAGCTTTACCCTAGATGGTGACAACACAACCTACAGCCCAGATGTGGCCATTACCGTTGAAGGCGGCTCACTGCTGATTAACACGGACGGCAGCTACAGCTTCACGCCTGCCAGTGATTGGAATGGCGTATTGCCAGTCATCACTTACACCACCGATACCGGTGAAACCGCCACCTTAACCATCACAGTCAGTGAAGATAATACTGACACCGCTAATGATGTAATTAGCGTTGCTGAAGACACGACGGCATCAGGTAATGTCCTTTCAAACGATGAAAGTGATAACACTGAGGTGGTGAGCTTTACCCTAGATGGTGACAACACAACCTACAGCCCAGATGTGGCCATCACCGTTGAAGGCGGCTCGCTGCTGATTAACACGGACGGCAGCTACAGCTTCACGCCTGCCAGTGATTGGAATGGCGTATTGCCAGTCATCACTTACACCACCGATACCGGTGAAACTGCCACCTTAACCATCACAGTCGGTGAAGATAATACTGACACCGCTAATGATGTAATTAGCGTTGCTGAAGACACGACGGCATCAGGTAATGTCCTTTCAAACGATGAAAGTGATAACACTGAGGTGGTGAGCTTTACCCTAGATGGTGACAACACAACCTACAGCCCAGATGTGGCCATCACCGTTGAAGGCGGCTCACTGCTGATTAACACGGACGGTAGCTACAGCTTCACGCCTGCCAGTGATTGGAATGGCGTACTGCCAGTCATCACTTACACCACCGATACCGGTGAAACTGCCACCTTAACCATCACAGTCGGTGAAGATAATACTGACACCGCTAATGATGCGATCTCCGTTGCCGAAGACACGACGGCATCAGGTAATGTCCTTTCAAACGATGAAAGTGATAACACTGAGGTGGTGAGCTTTACCCTAGATGGTGACAACACAACCTACAGCCCAGATGTGGCCATCACCGTTGAAGGCGGCTCGCTGCTGATTAACACGGACGGTAGCTACAGCTTCACGCCTGCCAGTGATTGGAATGGCGTATTGCCAGTCATCACTTACACCACCGATACCGGTGAAACCGCCACCTTAACCATCACGGTCGGTGAAGATAATACTGACACCGCTAATGATGTAATTAGCGTTGCTGAAGACACGACGGCATCAGGTAATGTCCTTTCAAACGATGAAAGTGATAACACTGAGGTGGTGAGCTTTACCCTAGATGGTGACAACACAACCTACAGCCCAGATGTGGCCATCACCGTTGAAGGCGGCTCACTGCTGATTAACACGGACGGCAGCTACAGCTTCACGCCTGCCAGTGATTGGAATGGCGTACTGCCAGTCATCACTTACACCACCGATACCGGTGAAACTGCCACCTTAACCATCACAGTCGGTGAAGATAATACTGACACCGCTAATGATGCGATCTCCGTTGCCGAAGACACGACGGCATCAGGTAATGTCCTTTCAAACGATGAAAGTGATAACACTGAGGTGGTGAGCTTTACCCTAGATGGTGACAACACAACCTACAGCCCAGATGTGGCCATCACCGTTGAAGGCGGCTCGCTGCTGATTAACACGGACGGCAGCTACAGCTTCACGCCTGCCAGTGATTGGAATGGCGTATTGCCAGTCATCACTTACACCACCGATACCGGTGAAACCGCCACCTTAACCATCACAGTCGGTGAAGATAATACTGACACCGCTAATGATGCGATCTCAGTTGCCGAAGACACGACGGCATCAGGTAATGTCCTTTCAAACGATGAAAGTGATAACACTGAGGTGGTGAGCTTTACCCTAGATGGTGACAACACAACCTACAGCCCAGATGTGGCCATTACCGTTGAAGGCGGCTCACTGCTGATTAACACGGACGGCAGCTACAGCTTCACGCCTGCCAGTGATTGGAATGGCGTATTGCCAGTCATCACTTACACCACCGATACCGGTGAAACCGCCACCTTAACCATCACAGTCGGTGAAGATAATACTGACACCGCTAATGATGCGATCTCCGTTGCCGAAGACACGACGGCATCAGGTAATGTCCTTTCAAACGATGAAAGTGATAACACTGAGGTGGTGAGCTTTACCCTAGATGGTGACAACACAACCTACAGCCCAGATGTGGCCATCACCGTTGAAGGCGGCTCGCTGCTGATTAACACGGACGGCAGCTACAGCTTCACGCCTGCCAGTGATTGGAATGGCGTATTGCCAGTCATCACTTACACCACCGATACCGGTGAAACTGCCACCTTAACCATCACAGTCGGTGAAGATAATACTGACACCGCTAATGATGCGATCTCCGTTGCCGAAGACACGACGGCATCAGGTAATGTCCTTTCAAACGATGAAAGTGATAACACTGAGGTGGTGAGCTTTACCCTAGATGGTGACAACACAACCTACAGCCCAGATGTGGCCATCACCGTTGAAGGCGGCTCGCTGCTGATTAACACGGACGGCAGCTACAGCTTCACGCCTGCCAGTGATTGGAATGGCGTATTGCCAGTCATCACTTACACCACCGATACCGGTGAAACCGCCACCTTAACCATCACAGTCAGTGAAGATAATACTGACACCGCTAATGATGTAATTAGCGTTGCTGAAGACACGACGGCATCAGGTAATGTCCTTTCAAACGATGAAAGTGATAACACTGAGGTGGTGAGCTTTACCCTAGATGGTGACAACACAACCTACAGCCCAGATGTGGCCATTACCGTTGAAGGCGGCTCACTGCTGATTAACACGGACGGCAGCTACAGCTTCACGCCTGCCAGTGATTGGAATGGCGTATTGCCAGTCATCACTTACACCACCGATACCGGTGAAACCGCCACCTTAACCATCACAGTCGGTGAAGATAATACTGACACCGCTAATGATGCGATCTCCGTTGCCGAAGACACGACGGCATCAGGTAATGTCCTTTCAAACGATGAAAGTGATAACACTGAGGTGGTGAGCTTTACCCTAGATGGTGACAACACAACCTACAGCCCAGATGTGGCCATCACCGTTGAAGGCGGCTCGCTGCTGATTAACACGGACGGCAGCTACAGCTTCACGCCTGCCAGTGATTGGAATGGCGTATTGCCAGTCATCACTTACACCACCGATACCGGTGAAACCGCCACCTTAACCATCACGGTCGGTGAAGATAATACTGACACCGCTAATGATGCGATCTCCGTTGCCGAAGACACGACGGCATCAGGTAATGTCCTTTCAAACGATGAAAGTGATAACACTGAGGTGGTGAGCTTTACCCTAGATGGTGACAACACAACCTACAGCCCAGATGTGGCCATCACCGTTGAAGGCGGCTCGCTGCTGATTAACACGGACGGCAGCTACAGCTTCACGCCTGCCAGTGATTGGAATGGCGTATTGCCAGTCATCACTTACACCACCGATACCGGTGAAACCGCCACCTTAACCATCACAGTCGGTGAAGATAATACTGACACCGCTAATGATGCGATCTCAGTTGCCGAAGACACGACGGCATCAGGTAATGTCCTTTCAAACGATGAAAGTGATAACACTGAGGTGGTGAGCTTTACCCTAGATGGTGACAACACAACCTACAGCCCAGATGTGGCCATCACCGTTGAAGGCGGCTCGCTGCTGATTAACACGGACGGCAGCTACAGCTTCACGCCTGCCAGTGATTGGAATGGCGTATTGCCAGTCATCACTTACACCACCGATACCGGTGAAACCGCCACCTTAACCATCACAGTCGGTGAAGATAATACTGACACCGCTAATGATGCGATCTCCGTTGCCGAAGACACGACGGCATCAGGTAATGTCCTTTCAAACGATGAAAGTGATAACACTGAGGTGGTGAGCTTTACCCTAGATGGTGACAACACAACCTACAGCCCAGATGTGGCCATCACCGTTGAAGGCGGCTCGCTGCTGATTAACACGGACGGCAGCTACAGCTTCACGCCTGCCAGTGATTGGAATGGCGTATTGCCAGTCATCACTTACACCACCGATACCGGTGAAACCGCCACCTTAACCATCACAGTCGGTGAAGATAATACTGACACCGCTAATGATGTAATTAGCGTTGCTGAAGACACGACGGCATCAGGTAATGTCCTTTCAAACGATGAAAGTGATAACACTGAGGTGGTGAGCTTTACCCTAGATGGTGACAACACAACCTACAGCCCAGATGTGGCCATCACCGTTGAAGGCGGCTCGCTGCTGATTAACACGGACGGTAGCTACAGCTTCACGCCTGCCAGTGATTGGAATGGCGTATTGCCAGTCATCACTTACACCACCGATACCGGTGAAACCGCCACCTTAACCATCACGGTCGGTGAAGATAATACTGACACCGCTAATGATGTAATTAGCGTTGCTGAAGACACGACGGCATCAGGTAATGTCCTTTCAAACGATGAAAGTGATAACACTGAGGTGGTGAGCTTTACCCTAGATGGTGACAACACAACCTACAGCCCAGATGTGGCCATCACCGTTGAAGGCGGCTCACTGCTGATTAACACGGACGGCAGCTACAGCTTCACGCCTGCCAGTGATTGGAATGGCGTACTGCCAGTCATCACTTACACCACCGATACCGGTGAAACTGCCACCTTAACCATCACAGTCGGTGAAGATAATACTGACACCGCTAATGATGTAATTAGCGTTGCTGAAGACACGACGGCATCAGGTAATGTCCTTTCCAACGATGAAAGTGATAACACTGAGGTGGTGAGCTTTACCCTAGATGGTGACAACACAACCTACAGCCCAGATGTGGCCATCACCGTTGAAGGCGGCTCGCTGCTGATTAACACGGACGGCAGCTACAGCTTCACGCCTGCCAGTGATTGGAATGGCGTATTGCCAGTCATCACTTACACCACCGATACCGGTGAAACCGCCACCTTAACCATCACAGTCAGTGAAGATAATACTGACACCGCTAATGATGTAATTAGCGTTGCTGAAGACACGACGGCATCAGGTAATGTCCTTTCAAACGATGAAAGTGATAACACTGAGGTGGTGAGCTTTACCCTAGATGGTGACAACACAACCTACAGCCCAGATGTGGCCATTACCGTTGAAGGCGGCTCACTGCTGATTAACACGGACGGCAGCTACAGCTTCACGCCTGCCAGTGATTGGAATGGCGTATTGCCAGTCATCACTTACACCACCGATACCGGTGAAACCGCCACCTTAACCATCACAGTCGGTGAAGATAATACTGACACCGCTGATGATGCGATCTCCGTTGCCGAAGACACGACGGCATCAGGTAATGTCCTTTCAAACGATGAAAGTGATAACACTGAGGTGGTGAGCTTTACCCTAGATGGTGACAACACAACCTACAGCCCAGATGTGGCCATCACCGTTGAAGGCGGCTCGCTGCTGATTAACACGGACGGCAGCTACAGCTTCACGCCTGCCAGTGATTGGAATGGCGTATTGCCAGTCATCACTTACACCACCGATACCGGTGAAACTGCCACCTTAACCATCACAGTCGGTGAAGATAATACTGACACCGCTAATGATGCGATCTCAGTTGCCGAAGACACGACGGCATCAGGTAATGTCCTTTCAAACGATGAAAGTGATAACACTGAGGTGGTGAGCTTTACCCTAGATGGTGACAACACAACCTACAGCCCAGATGTGGCCATCACCGTTGAAGGCGGCTCGCTGCTGATTAACACGGACGGCAGCTACAGCTTCACGCCTGCCAGTGATTGGAATGGCGTATTGCCAGTCATCACTTACACCACCGATACCGGTGAAACTGCCACCTTAACCATCACAGTCGGTGAAGATAATACTGACACCGCTAATGATGTAATTAGCGTTGCTGAAGACACGACGGCATCAGGTAATGTCCTTTCAAACGATGAAAGTGATAACACTGAGGTGGTGAGCTTTACCCTAGATGGTGACAACACAACCTACAGCCCAGATGTGGCCATCACCGTTGAAGGCGGCTCACTGCTGATTAACACGGACGGTAGCTACAGCTTCACGCCTGCCAGTGATTGGAATGGCGTACTGCCAGTCATCACTTACACCACCGATACCGGTGAAACTGCCACCTTAACCATCACAGTCGGTGAAGATAATACTGACACCGCTAATGATGCGATCTCCGTTGCCGAAGACACGACGGCATCAGGTAATGTCCTTTCAAACGATGAAAGTGATAACACTGAGGTGGTGAGCTTTACCCTAGATGGTGACAACACAACCTACAGCCCAGATGTGGCCATCACCGTTGAAGGCGGCTCGCTGCTGATTAACACGGACGGCAGCTACAGCTTCACGCCTGCCAGTGATTGGAATGGCGTATTGCCAGTCATCACTTACACCACCGATACCGGTGAAACCGCCACCTTAACCATCACAGTCGGTGAAGATAATACTGACACCGCTAATGATGTAATTAGCGTTGCTGAAGACACGACGGCATCAGGTAATGTCCTTTCAAACGATGAAAGTGATAACACTGAGGTGGTGAGCTTTACCCTAGATGGTGACAACACAACCTACAGCCCAGATGTGGCCATCACCGTTGAAGGCGGCTCGCTGCTGATTAACACGGACGGTAGCTACAGCTTCACGCCTGCCAGTGATTGGAATGGCGTATTGCCAGTCATCACTTACACCACCGATACCGGTGAAACCGCCACCTTAACCATCACGGTCGGTGAAGATAATACTGACACCGCTAATGATGTAATTAGCGTTGCTGAAGACACGACGGCATCAGGTAATGTCCTTTCAAACGATGAAAGTGATAACACTGAGGTGGTGAGCTTTACCCTAGATGGTGACAACACAACCTACAGCCCAGATGTGGCCATCACCGTTGAAGGCGGCTCACTGCTGATTAACACGGACGGCAGCTACAGCTTCACGCCTGCCAGTGATTGGAATGGCGTATTGCCAGTCATCACTTACACCACCGATACCGGTGAAACTGCCACCTTAACCATCACGGTATCTCCAGAAAATGATAATCCAGATGCTCAAGATAATTTCTATCTCGTTAATAGTGCCGAAATAATCACGGGGAACTTAATCAATGATAATACGGGCACGGGTATAGATAGCGATCTGGATGGCAATACACTTTCAATAACTCATATTAATGGTACTGAATTAGTATTTGTCGCAGGTGAAGCTACTATCGCTATTGGTGGTGGCTTATTAACTGTAAACGAAAATGGTAATTTTACTTTTGCCCACGACGGTACGACAACAAGCATTCCGAATTTTGAATATACTGTTTCTGATGGCAATAACGGTAGTGACACAGCAACTGTCACCCTTAGTTATAACTCCGTCGATGCTATCGATGATTTAGTAGGGGAAATCTTCACTACGACTGCAGACTCAGCAAATAATTGGGTTAGTCCAACAAACAGTGAAGGCGAAGCAGATTTTGTCATCAGTGCTAGAAATGCTGATGGCACTATTGGCGCAGTATCAAGTGGGAATAATAATTTATTAGGTGTTAGCGGCTCGCCGCGCACCACAGGTCAAATAGCTGATCAAATTGAATATGACTCAGCAACTGGCACATCAGAAGCGATTGTTATTGACTTCAATGGCCTTGTAAATGAGGCCACGTTCAGTGTTTCCCACATGTATGCTAATGAAAATAGCGGTGAGCAAGGCACTTGGTACGCTTACTACAACGGTCAACTTGTCGCTACTGAAACTTTTACAACTGCAACAGGAACAACTGGCACCTTTAGCATCAATACGGGTAATTTAGTCTTTGATCAGTTGGTATTTGAAGCAGCTCCGACCATCAGTGAACAAAATGGTGGACCAGCGCTAGAAGATTCATCTGATTACTTCCTTGACTCAGTCACCGTAACTGGCCCGGCATTAGTTGATGCTTACGTTGTACAAGAAGATGCTGTACTGACCATTACAGATATAGCCGAAGGTCTTTTAGCTAACGATAGTGATGCGCAAAATCATGACTTTGATATCACTCATATCAATGGTTCAACTTACGCCTACGGACAACAAATCACTCTTGCAAGCGGTGCAACTATCATTATTAATGTCGATGGCACATACACTTACGATGTGAATGGTGCCTTTGATAGCTTGAATGCTGGTGAGTTAGGCTCAGATACTTTCACTTATACATTAACTGATGAGTTTGGTGCTGTTGATACTGCAACTGTCACTATCAACATTGTTGGCGTGAACTTAGCCCCTGAACCTAGTGCAGATCAATTAAGTGTACTTGAGGGGGACTCCATTACCTTCGGTGCCATTGACCTTATCAGTAATGACAATGATGCCGAAAACGATAGCCTATCAGTTACTCGTTTTGCACCAGGAAATGCTGATTTGGGTAGTATTGATGCAACCCAAGCAGGACAAAGCTTCACTACTTCACTGGGCGGTATCATCACCATTAACAGTGATGGTAGTTACAGCTATCAAGCCCCGCTAAACCTTGACCATACCGGTAACGATACCCTCGTCGACAGCTTCTATTATCAAGCAAGTGACGGTACAAGTACATCATCTTGGACTCAGGTACTGATCGATGTTAATGACACAGCACCTGTTGCACAAGATGATGTTGACAGTGTTGGTTTTGGTGGCACGGCTTACGGTAGTGTCATCACAGGAGCTGGCACTGATGGTAGCGGTATAGATAACATTGGCGCAGATTTAACAGAGTTAACTAGCATAAGAATTGCAGGTACAACTTACGACACCTTTGATGCTGATGGCAATATCATTGTTACTATAGCGAATCGAGGCACCATCACTATCAACAAAGATGGTAGTTATAATTTTGTTTCATCGGTTCCGGAAGTTAATGGACAACAAAGTGTCTTGAGTAATATTTTCTATACCCTCACTGATGCCGATGGTGATTCGAGTGAAGCAAGGTTAAGAATCGTTCAAGACTCAAGCCCTGCGGTTAACAATGATGTCACTAGTGCTGCAGAGTCTGGTTTAACTGACGGCACATTATCGGGCAGTGGTAGTAATATCACTACTGGTAATTTACTTGATAATGATGAAGGTATAAGTGGCTCAACAGAAATAACCCAGGTTAATGGTGTTGCGCCTGTTAATGGTATTATTACCATTACAACTGCAATTGGTGAGTTGAAAGTATATACCGAAGATACTGTAAGTAATCGCGCAGGCGATTATGAGTACACCCTAAATTTCAGCACTAGTGGTGATGATGTTTCTGAAACATTTACTTATTCTATACTTAATGCACTTAACTCTGGCGATAGTGGCAGCTTAACTATCAACATTATTGATGATGCGCCAGTTGTTGAAGACATTACTCAAAATCTACAAACAAATCCAGAAACATTAATAACCAATTTGACCTTCATTCTTGATGTATCAGGAAGTATGGACAACAGTGCAGGAAACGGTAAATCATACCTAGAAACTGCTGTTGAATCTTTAACTGCACTCATTAACGAAGTTGATGCCTCTGGTAATGTCAATATACAGATCGTTACTTATTCAAGTTCTGCCACAAATTCAACTTGGTTAATTGATGATATAGACGGCGCGATAAATTACTTAAACAGTCTACAAGCCGGCGGCGGAACCAACTATGAAGCAGCACTAGAAAATGTCATGGGTAGTGGCACTATGCCTACAGCAGATAAAAGCTTTGTTTATTTCATCTCAGATGGCAGACCAACTCAAGGAACTGTAGATGAGGCTGCGTGGCAAGATTATATTGATGACAATTATGACATTTCATTTGGTATCGGTATTGGGAATGCGAGCTTAGACTTCATCAACCCAATTGCCTATCCAAATGCTGAGGATGGAAATGAAGAATATGCGATTATTGTTAATGATGCTGACGATCTCACCAACACTATTTTAGATTTCTTTGACTCAAATACTGTGACCGGTAGTTTAGGCATAATTAGTAACTCTGCAACTGGAGTTCTCGTGGGAGCTGACGGAGGTTATGTTCAGTCAATTTCAATTGATGGTGTTACCTACACTTATGATCCTATTAATCCAATTCAAGTTATCAGCACTAATCTAGGTGCAACATTCGAGATTAACTTCGCGACAGGCGAATACGAATACCTCTTAGACGCCTCCACGAATGTACTCAATGAACAAGAGTCAATTGATGTAACAATAATGGATAATGATGGAGACTCTGCTTCTTTAACCTTGCAAATAAATCTTGATTATTACGCATCATTAGATGCCAACGTAAACAATATCATTACCAATCAAGCTCAAGGTGATTTAACCATTTCAACTGAATATCTCACTCATGGCGATGCATTGCCTGACAATGGGACACTAAGCTCTGTCACCGCAGGAAGTGCTGGCAACACGAGCCTTGCAAATGATGTAGTAACTATTACCAATGCTAATGACGGTGACAGCTTTGATTACACGTTAACAGCAAACGGTGTATCTGATTCAGCAGAGGTAATCATTGATTATCAAAGCTCCTCTACTTTAATCGGAACACATGAAAACGACATCATTATTGCCAACTCAACAGCCAATAACTTGGCATCAGGTTCTGTTAAAGCAACGGTGAAGTCAGGGAATACCTATAATGCTTCTAACCAATTCGGTTTTGAAGCAGCATTGCTCGCAGCAGGAATATCGATCACCCAAATAGAAATCAACCTCAGAGGTGGGGGGGATACAAATGCGATAGTGGATGTCAGCCAGTCGAACCTAGTGAAAGGTAGTGACTCCGTTGGTATTAATGATAGTAATTCAGATATTTTTGCCAATATGACGCAAGATAGCGGAACACTAACAGCAATATTTAGCGCTGGAGACTTCACCAATGGAGATGAGTTCTGGTTTGCATTTGACACCGATAATTTAGGTAGTGACACTGGCGCAAGTTTGGTAGGCGCTACATTTACGATTACCTTAAGCGACGGAACCACCCAGACAGGTACATATATTTCTGATGGAAATTCTGGTGCTACAGGTCAATTGCACTTTGGCGATGCAGTACTTGATGGCGGCGCAGGCGATGATGTACTCATAGGAGGCAATGGGAACGACATCCTCATAGGCGGGTTGGGTGACGACCTATTAAGTGGTGGTTTAGGCGATGATTTGTTAAGTGGTGGTGAAGGTAATAATATTTTTGTGTGGAATGCAAATGAGTTCGGTACTGACACAATTGTTGATTTTGATACTAGCAAAGATAGCTTAGATTTAAGTGACTTATTGGTTAATGAAAACCTTGCTAGCTTAGATGACATGCTTAACTTTAGCTACGATGGCACCAATACAACTATTGATATAGATGCTGATAACAATGGTTCATTCGAGCAACAGATTGTGTTGGATGGCGTTAATTTAACTGATGTTTACAACAGCAATGATGACGGTGTAATTATCAATGGGTTACTAGATGATGGTGCCTTAATTGTCGATGCTACAGATGCAACACCAGCGCAGAATATCGCTGCTATAGACCCGTTAGAAAATGTACCAGATGGTAATATTATTCCTTAAATACAACAATCTGTTGACGCTTTGTAGTAATATAATAGCGTCAACCTATTGTTTTTAACATAATTATAATTACAAAGGATAAGTAATACGTGCCAGCAACCGTCTCTGATAATCAAGAGCAGTGGACTATTTCGGCCTCTCAACGTACCACGGTCGACCCATTACTTGATTGTTTAGTATTAATGACTGAACATTTTGGTTCCCCTTGCTCAAGCGATTCACTTGCGGCAGGGTTACCTTTGACTAGCGCTGTCATCACCCCTGAATTATTGCCTCAAGCAGCTTCCAGAGGTGGGTTATCTGCTAAATTAACCCGTAAAGATCTCAATCAAATATCAGAGATTTTATTACCTTGTATTTTGTTGTTAAAAGACAAAAAAGCCTGCATTCTTCGCAGTATAGATATCGATGCTGATAAAGCAGTAATCCAACTTCCTGAAAGTGGCGGTCAGGAAACGCTGATGATAGAGGAATTAGAGACCCTCTATGTAGGTTATCTGTTTTTAATTAAACAAGAGTTTCGTGGGGATAATAGTTTTGATGTCCACATTCACGATAACACCACTCATTGGTTACTTCAGAGTATTAAAGACTCTGCCCCTATATATCGTGATGCCTTAATTGCATCAGTCTTGGTTAACTTATTCGCTCTTGTTTCACCGCTATTCATCATGAATGTCTATGACAAAGTGGTGCCAAATCTAGCATTTGAATCTCTTTGGGTTCTAGCAATTGGTGCAGGAATAGCATATTTATTTGACTTAATACTACGACAGCTAAGAAGCTACTTAATTGATATAGCCGGTAAAAAGGTTGACATCATTGTATCATCTAAACTTTTTGCTAAAGCAATAGGTATACCACTGTCCAAACGCTCACCAAGCGTCGGGGGTATGGCTCGCCAACTCAGTGAATTCGATAGTATTCGAGAAATTCTCACTTCAGCGACAATCACCACGTTAGTAGATTTACCTTTCGCGTTACTTTTTGTCGCCATCATTTATATTGTTGCAGGTGACTTAGCCATTATTCCAGTTATTGGCGGCATCATTATCATTGGTTTTACTTTATATATTCAGCCAAAGCTAAAAGCTGCAATTGAAGAAAGTAATCGATTTTCTAGCCTCAAACATGGACACTTAATTGAAAGCTTAACGGCCCTTGAATCAATTAAAGCCAATGGTGCCGAAGGACTTGTTCAAAAAAGCTGGCAACAAATGATCGGCCACACAGCTAACTGGCAACTTAAGTCTAAAAAACTGTCAAACGCGGTGAGTAATCTCGCTAATTTTATAGTCCAAGTAACAGTGGTTTGCGTCGTTATTTTAGGCGTGTATCGCGTCGCAGAAAATGAAATATCTATGGGTGGAATTATTGCAGCGGTAATGCTTTCAAGCCGTGCAATTTCACCGATGGCACAACTTGCCGGTTTAATCACACGCGGAAACCAAACCGCCAGCTCTTTACGCCAACTTGACGAGGTGATGAACCAAGAGGAAGAGTTTGAGAATAAAGGCAACCTAGTTAGTAAGCAGCGCTTACATGGTAAAATTGATGCCGATAACGTCGCATTTAGCTTTCCTGAGGCAGAAAAGCCCGTTTTACACCCATTATCTATTCGTATCACCCCTGGTGAGCGAGTGGCCATTATTGGTCGAAATGGTTCAGGTAAAAGTACTTTAGCCAAACTACTTGTGGGGTTATACAAACCCACTCAAGGCAGCCTTCGTTATGACGGCTTAGATGCAGGGCAAATTCACCCAAGTGATTTACGCAGTAATTTTGGTTACTTACCGCAAGATGTGACCTTGTTTCATGGCTCAATCAAAGACAATATTTTATTCGGCACTCGTCAAGTTACTGAACATCAGCTAATACGTGCTGTACAACTTTCTGGTGTAAGCATGTTTACCAATCTTGAATCGGAAGGACTTGACCAGCAAGTTGGCGAAGGCGGACTGTCCTTAAGTCGTGGACAACGTCAAACTGTTGCCCTCGCCCGTGCCACCCTTAATGACCCGCCGATTTTATTAATGGATGAGCCAACAGCAAGTCTCGATGCTAGAGCAGAAAAGCAATTTATCCGCTCAATGGAGCATGTCACTAAAGACCGCACCTTACTACTTATCACCCATAAGATGCATTTATTACGTTTAGTCGATCGCATTATTGTGCTTGATAGAGGTCATATCGTTGCCGACGGCCCTAAAGACAAAATTATTGATAAGCTCAATAATGGTTTACTCACTGGGGGCCGTCCATCATGAGTAATAAGTTAACAAGTCATGACTTAGACATGGTTGATGATGTTTATGGCGCAATGATGACTGATGCCCCACGTGGTCATAGTTTGATAATTTGGTCACTTGGCGCAATGGTAGTTTGCTTTTTTATTTGGTCATATTTTTCTGAATTAGATCAAGTGACATCTGGCATGGGCAAGGTTATTCCATCATCACAGATCCAACTAATCGACAGCCTTGATGGCGGTGTGTTGCAAGAAATATATATTCAAGAAGGTATGATTGTCACTAAAGATCAGCCTTTGGTTAAAATTGACGATATTCGTTTTCGTTCTGATTTTGCACAACAAGAGCAAGAAGTCTATAGCCTACAAACTAACGTGATCCGCATGCGCGCTGAGCTCGATAGTATTGTGATTTCAGGTATGTCATCAAATTGGCGAGAGCAAGTCAAAATAACCAAGCAACCGTTAATATTTTCTGATGAAATTATTCAGCAAGAGCCTGCCTTAGTTAAAAACCAGCAAGAAGAATATTCAGGTCGCTTAGACAACTTGAGTAACCAACTCGAAATACTCGTTCGACAAATTCAACAGCGTCAACAAGAAACGGAAGAGCTAACCTCAAAAATTGCGACTCTGACTAAAAGCTTCCAGCTTATCTCGCGTGAGCTTGAACTAACAAAGCCTTTAGCGCAAAAAGGCATTGTACCTGAAGTTGAATTATTAAAACTTGAGCGAACAGTCAACGATATCCAAGGCGAGCTGAAAACAATGCGCCTGCTTCGTCCAAAGCTAAAAGCTTCAATGGATGAGGCCATCCTAAAACGACGTGAAGCAGTCTTTGTCTATGCGGCCGATTTGCGTGCCAATTTAAACGAGATGCAAACTAAATTATCAAGAATGAATCAAGCACAAATAGGTGCTTTTGATAAGATTAATAAATCAGTTATTACCTCCCCAGTAAACGGAACCATAAAAACACTACACATTAATACCTTAGGTGGTGTCGTGCAGCCTGGTGAAGAAATTATTGAAATTGTTCCATCAGAAGACCAGTTGCTAATTGAAACAAAAATAACCCCTCAAGACATCGCATTCTTACACCCTGGTTTACCTGCTATTGTTAAGGTGACGGCTTATGACTTCACTCGTTACGGTGGACTGAAAGGCACAGTTGAGCATATTAGTGCAGATACAAGCCAAGATGAAGAAGGAAACAGTTTTTACACGATTCGTGTTCGAACTGCTGAATCAAATTTAGTAAAAAACGATGGCACAAAGATGCCAATTATTCCAGGTATGCTCACTTCTGTGGACGTTATTACCGGAAAAAGAACTATCCTTGAGTATATATTGAACCCGATTTTACGGGCAAAAGAGACAGCACTTAGAGAGAATTAGCAAAAAACCGGGAGGGTTTTTTCATGAAAATCAACATTAACCAATGCAATAGATTGAGCGTATTCGCGTTGGCAATGTCTGCAACTTTTGTAACATCTACGCTGAACGCGCAGTCGTTAGAGCAGGCCGTGGCACATACTCTAGATACCAATCCAGAGATTAGAATTGCGTTTAACCGCTTTAAAGCTCGAGAAGAGCAAGTTAATCAAGCCATAGCCGGTTACATGCCAACTGTTGATTTAACAGGTGGTTATGGGTGGGAGCAAACAGATAGCCCTTCAACTCGTCGTAAGAACCAACCTGGTAACGATAATTTAGATGAAGGCGTTATGGAGTTAGAGCGTGGAGAAGCAGGGTTTAGTATTAAACAAATGCTGTTTGATGGCTTCTATACTAGCAGTGAAGTCGATCGCTACTCTTTTGAAGCCAGCTCTGATCAATGGGCACTGTTTGCAGCGGCAGAAGATATAGCACTTGAAGTTAGTAAGGTTTATGTAAATTTTATTAAAGCTGAACAACTGCTGGTTTTGTCTGAAAAAAATCTAAAGAGCCATCAAGATATTTATGATCAAATCAAAGAACGAACAGACTCAGGTCTTGGTTCTATAGCTGATTTATCTCAAATATCAGGCCGTTTAGCACGTGCTAATGCAAACCTCATGGCAGCCAAAAATAATCTGTATGATGCCAAAGCTCAGTACATACGTATTGTTGAGCAAGATCCTGAAAATCTTGTGGTACCAGTGCCAGACATGGACTTTCTACCTCGAAACGTAGCTGAAAGTATCGTTAAAGCCCAAGATAACCATCCTATTCTAAAATCTGCCAGTAGTGATATTAAAGCGGCGGATAAAGAACGCAGCTCCGCACAATCAAACTATTACCCTGAGTTCACATTAGAATTAAATGGTAATTGGAATAATGATGTTGACGGTGAAGACGGCTATGGTACGGGGTCTACTTTTGATCCTTACGTAAACGGTCATAGTAATGATCTTGTAGGTATGGTGCGCGTTAAATACAACTTATTTGCAGGTGGTAAAGATTTAGCCCGCGAAAAAGAAGCAGCCTACAAAATTAATGAAGCAAAAGAAGTTCGTCAGCGTGCTCATCGTCAAGTTGTAGAAGGTGTGCATTTATCTTGGAATGCGTATGAAATGTTAGCCCCCCAAAAGCAATATATACGTCAACATGTCATTGCTTCAAAAGATACTCAAACAGCTTATTCACAGCAATTCAATTTAGGTCAACGAAGTTTATTGGATTTACTTGATACGGAAAATGAGCTTTTCCAAGCTCGTCAAGATTATCTACAAGCTGATTTTGACGAAACAATAGCAAAATATCGAGTATTAAATGCTACAGGCCAATTACTTGATTCTCTTCGAGTTACTCGTCCAGATATTTGGCAAGGTGAACGTGATTATGAAGGAGGAGTAAAGTAATGAAATACATACTTTTACTACTAGCTATTTCGCTAACTTTTGGCTGTTCAATGCGTGATATAACGTCGATGGACTCTCAAACTGATCAAGATTTTGATCTAAATGATAATGATAAAGATGGCGTCATCATGGCAAGAGAGAGATGTATTGATACAGTTAATGGAGCTGGCATTGACAACTATGGCTGTGGCACTGTTAATGAAATAAATGAGCGCCAAGAACTGAAAATTATGTTCGAGAATGATTCAGACTACATCAATAATCGTTATTATCAGCAAATTGAAAAAGTTGCAGATTTAATGAACTACTACCCTAACACTCAAGTGACTATTGAGGGACATTGTAGTAAAACAGGTTCCTATGAGCATAATTTAGCCCTATCTCAAGCTAGAGCAGATAATGTGGTCAAAGTTCTTTCAGATACATTTGGTATTGACTCCTCTCGTTTAACTGCCATCGGGTATAGTTTTGACAGACCAATTGATACATCTAATACAACTGCAGCAAATGAGCTAAATCGACGAGTCATAGCTGAAGTAACAGGTGATGATACAAAAGCGGATATGAAGTGGCATATTTACACCGTTGATCAGTAAAACTGCCATATGAAGGAGTGAGGGTTTGCAGGGAAAGGGCCGTATATATTTAATCGGTTTAAAACGTATTTACCGTTACCCTTTGCTGGCATCGGTATTTATCGTATCAGGACTTTTTGCAGCAGCCCCAACTCAAATAGATGTACAGAAAACTATTAGCGCTCTATCAAATCAATATGGTGAGCGTGCAGAAAAGCGAGCTAAAGCATGGTTTAAAATCGTTAACGATGCTCAAAAGCTTGATGACATTGATAAACTGAAAAAAGTAAACGGCTTTTTCAATTTATTCAAGTTTGTCGATGATCATGTACTGTGGGGAGAGTCCAATTATTGGGCCTCTCCTATGGAGTTTATAGGCGTTAATGCTGGTGATTGTGAAGATTTTTCTATTGCAAAATATTTCACCTTGTTACAAGTGGGAGTGCCTGAAGATAAACTCAGAATCACCATGGTTAAAGCAACGTCTGTGAATCAATACCACATGGTACTGGCTTACTATGAAACACCAGGCTCAGTACCACTAGTGCTAGATAACCTAGACCCGGTAATAAAGCCTGCGACCCAAAGGGGTGATTTATTACCTGTTTATAGCTTTAACGGTAAACAGTTATGGCTAAACAAAGAGAAAGGCCGAGGCGTACTTGCAGGTTCATCCTCACGTCTTGAAAAATGGAATGATTTAAAACTTAGGTTGGGTATAGACAGATTACGTCAACCCAAGCAAAAAATGGAGTAGTGGCCAAGATGACCCTTTTTCGCCAAATCTATGCGTTACTTTTTGGTTTATTTTTACTGGTAGTAACCAGCCTAGGTTACGTGCAGTTTACAGAAACCCAAAGTTTTCTCATCAAGCAGATGGAATCCGACTTAAATAACGCCAGTCATTCACTTGGTATTATGTTAGTCCCAGCTTTAGAAAATGGAGATGATGTTGGAGCCGAAACCTTAGTAAACGTTATATTTGAAGGTGGTTATTACCAACAAATAAAACTTACTTGGCTCGTTGATGGAAAGCAGCAGGTATGGAATAACGCAATACGAATTGAGGGAGTACCTCAGTGGTTTATCGATTTAAATTTATTTAGCACCATCACCAAAGAAAGTGTTATCACTTCTGGTTGGTTGCAACTTGCTAAAATAGAAATAACTGCTCATCCAGGGTTTGGTTATCATGAATTGTGGCGGATCATATCTAATACTATCATTATATTTTCAATTCTTTTTTTACTAGCAATAGTCTGTGCTCGTTTCGGCCTAAGCTATATTTTAAAACCTCTTCATACTCTATCAGAACACGCTCAACAGATTGCCAATCGCCAATTCGGCCCGGATATGCCCACACCTAAAACCAAGGAACTCAAAGAACTTGTTGGTGCATTCAATAGCATGTCAACTCAGCTTAAACAGGTTTTCAGCTCATTAGATGAAGAAGTATCTGCTCTACGTAAGAAAAACCTCGTAGACCAAGTTTCTGGCCTTCCTAATCGACAATATATGGTGAGCCGTATTAATGGGTGGTTAGCCGAGCCAAGTAGTGGGGCAATTTTCCTCGCTAAATTTGACTGGCTAGAAGAAGTGCACAGTAAATACGGCTATCAAGTCCGTGATGAAACCATTAAGTTACTGTCACAAAAGCTCGAACATTATTTAGATGAAGTTGCGCCTTCAGTGATTGCCAGAATTGCCGCTTATGAGTTCGCTTTTTTGATCACTGATATTGAACATGATCAACTAACTAAATATTTGCAAACCTTACTCAGAACCCTAAACAAAGAGATTTCAAAGGCGGGTTGCAAACCAAATGAAGGCTTTGCTATCGGTGTTGCTGAGCGTACTGGCAATATGACTGTCAGTGACATTTTGGCGCAAGCTGATAATGCACTGCAAAAATCATTAACTGACAATAAAGTATTCCACTGGTTTGAAACCACAGAGCACCAACTGTTTAGTCGTGAACAATGGCGAGACAATTTAACTGATGCCATACAAAACAAAAAATTCCAGTTTAGATGGCAACCAGTATTACTTACTCAGAATGAAGAAGTTTGCCAACGTGAAGTATATTGTCAGTTACAGGTCAATGATAAACTCCAACACGCGGGCCAATTCATGCCGTACGTTGAACTACTCTCTTTAGGCACATTATTAGACCAATGCTTAATCGAGACTGTCATTGAAAATCGTTTATTAGAGCGTAATTACGAACCGTTAGCCATCAACTTAACGTTCCAAAGTATCAGCGACCCATTGTTCCATACTTGGCTTCAACACCTACTTCGAAATTGTAATTTCCCAGAGCGAATATGCTTTGAAATACCTGAAGCCAGTGTTTACAGTGATTTAGAAAACTGCGAAAACTTATGTAATATCATTCGAGATAATGGCGCAAAATTTGGTATTGATCACTTTGGTAGACAGTTTGGTTCGATGAGTTATTTACAAAGCTTACGACCAAGCTACGTGAAGTTAGATCAATCTTTTGCCTATATGGAAGATGACCAACACAATACTGAACTATGTCGTGCCTTGGCAAATGTTGCTAAAGGGCTTGATATACAAGTCATTGTGACTGGTATTCAGCAACAAACCCAACTTGATCGCTTTACCTCTATGCGATTAGATGCCTACCAAGGCTTTATAGCACCGCCCATCGCAATCACTCTGTAACATATGCTTTAAATAAAGCCACGCAATAGCGTGGCTTTATTATGTCAAGTTGTAGGCCACAAGATAACTCATCAGTGAAACATCCATGAAAGTCGCGATAAGAGTGTAAAATAAATCCCAAATGATAAATTTCAGACACAAAAAAGCCACTCAATGAGTGGCTTTTTTGTTTATGTGGTCGGTGATAGAGGATTCGAACCTCTGACCCTCTCGTCCCAAACGAGATGCGCTACCGGGCTGCGCTAATCACCGAAAATCTGTTCTGATATTTGAGTCTTAAGAGAAAATTCTCTGCTCCACTCTAATAAAGAGTGAGTGACACGTTATCAAACGACGTAATTCACTAAACGTAACTTTTAATACGGTAGGCCAATTTGATAGGATCAAAATAAATCACTAATTGGAATACTAAAATTTGGTCGGTGATAGAGGATTCGAACCTCTGACCCTCTCGTCCCAAACGAGATGCGCTACCGGGCTGCGCTAATCACCGAGATATTCTATAAATAGAATGTAGATTGAATGGGGTGACTGATGGGGCTCGAACCCACGACAACCGGAATCACAATCCGGGGCTCTACCAACTGAGCTACAATCACCACTGAATTTCAATCTTGCTAACGAACGTTACCGAATGGTGCGCCCAGAAGGATTCGAACCTTCGGCCTTACCCTCCGGAGGGGTACGCTCTATCCAGCTGAGCTATGGGCGCTCGCCTTGGTTAGCGACGCACATAATAGGGATAAATCACCTTCACGTCCACCTTTGTTTATAACTTTTTTGTTTGTTTGCTCAAGTTTTGAGTAAATTGGGATGTTTTTAAGCATTTTTCATTTTAAACTGTTGATAGTTCCCTTTGTGAGCGAACTTTCATATACTCGATGATGGATATTGACCTCAAAAGGATTAAGGGAGAATGATGGAAAAGAGGAAACTCCCTTCAGTTAGTTGCAATAATATCGAACACCTTCAAAGAAGGGTTTCAAGATTAAGGCGATTAGCAACAAAATATAAACGTGCTGAAATCATTCAAAACGCCTTATTAGAAATTTCCAACATTGCTACCCACGTGGTGTCACTTGATGCTTTTTACCAAGGTGTGCATAACCATCTGCAAAGCCTGATTCCTGCTGATAACTTTTTCATTGCCTCCGTCGACAATAACACTGGTAACATCAGTCTACCTTTTTTTGCCGATGAAAAAGATCCTCACCCTTCTGAACTCTATCCTGATGAAGAAATCTCTTCTTTATTACAACGTGGTATTACAGGGTACGTTTTAAAGACAGGTGAACCACTCTTTTGTGATGAGCAACGATTTGTAGAGCTCGTCGCTGAAGGGAAAATTGATGATCTTGGCTCCCCTTGCTTGCAATGGCTTGGATTTCCTATCAAGCATAATAATATCGTGTCAGGTGTATTGGTGGTTCAAAGTTACAGTAACGACATCAGTTACGGTGAATTAGAACTAGAGTTAATGGGGTTTATTTGTCATCACATTTCCGGAGTAATGGAGCGCCTTCGACATAATGAAGAACTAGAAATTGCGATTATTCAACGCACTAAAGAACTCAGCCAAGCCTACGACAAAGTTAAGCTTGAAGTTCAAGAAAGAGTGAAAGCAGAAAAATTACAAGAGTCCTTATTTCAAATAGCCGATCTTTCAGCATCAAACATCAGCGGCCAAGATTTCTATCCCCAAATCCACCAAGTCATAAGCCAATTATTACCTGCCGATAATTGTTTTATTTCGTTAGTACATAAAGCATCGAAAACTTTATCATTTCCTTTTTATGTATCGCAATTAAGTGGCGAGCCACCAAAACCAAGGGCAATGCAAGATGGGTTAACCGAATTTATCTTGAAGCATCAACAGCCCAAACTATTAAGCCAACAAGATATTAAAGACATGGTTCAAGCCGGTGTAATTTACGGCACCAACCCAGCGCTTAACCACACCCAAACAATGAAACAATGGATTGGTATCCCATTATTTATCCATGGTGAAATTGCTGGCGGTTTAACGATTTACAGTCTCACCGACCAAAACTCATACGAGGCAAAAGATCTAGAACTGCTCACGTTTGTTTCGCAGCACATTGCCAATGCGATTGAGCGTAAGTTTGCCGTTGAGCAATTAAAGCGTAGCCACGAGTTATTAGAAGATAAAGTAGAAAAACGAACAAAAGCGATTGCTGAAATGAATGACAACTTGCAACGTCAAATCATGCAGCGCAAGAAAATGGAAGCCCAATTGGTATACGATGCTAAGCACGACAACTTAACAGGCTTACCTAATCGCAGCTTTTTTATGGAGCGGTTGTCTCAAGCCATTAAGCATGTTCGTCGTCATCAAGATGAACAGTTTTCACTGCTTTTTATCGATTTAGACGGCTTTAAACAAATCAATGACACTTTGGGACATTTAGAGGGCGATAGGTTTCTAATTGAAACCTCTACTCGTCTTAAACTATGTATTAGAGAAAATGACACTTTAGCGCGTCTTGGAGGCGATGAATTTGTCATTTTATTAGACTCAATCCACAATCTTAAAGATGCAGAGGAAGTGTGTGAGCGAATTTTACAAACGATTTCTGAGCCATATGTTTTAGCACATCAGCAAGTTATTTCAGGAGCAAGTATTGGCGTAGCGTTTAGTTGCCTCAATGCATCTGATAATAGTGAGTCTATTCTCAGAAATGCCGATACCGCAATGTATCAAGCAAAATCTAAAGGCAAAGGCTGCTATGTTATTTTTGACAGAGAGACAGAATATCACTTCAATCAGCGTATCGAGTTAGAACAGGATTTTTTAAGTGCCTTAGAAAACGGCGACATTGTCGTCGAGTTAACTCCCATAGTGTCTTTTGCCGACTCTGATATCTTAGCTTATGAGCCTATCAGTCATTGGCAACATCCTTCTCAAGGTTTAATCGACAATAACGAGTTATCAACACTCGCGAATCAAACTCAAACCATGATGATGTTAGATGACTATATTTTTAAATATATCGACCATCATTATAAAGCGCTTGCCAGCGGGTTAGGCGATGGAATACAAATTCATATCCCACTTTCTAGTCAACATATAAAGCATAAATATGGACTTCGCAGCTTAAAGAATACCATTAAGCGCAGTCAAATTTCGGCCTCAAAGTTATGGATATTTTTTCATGAAAAGTCTTTCGTTAAAGACAGCACTCATCATATTAGTGCGTTTGAATCACTAGTCGAACTCGGGGTTAATATCGGAATTAATGGCTTTGGCACTGGGTATAGCTCACTCAGCAGTTTAAGCTTTTTACCTATTAAAGCGTTAAAGCTTGATGCAGATGTTAGCCAGCATTTAATTAATGATAAGCAACTACAACTTGCTAAAGCATATCAGTTAATTGCGACGACCCTAGGTTTTGAAATTTATGCAGAGGGCGTGAATACGCCTGAACAAAAGAAAACGTTGGAAAATTTAGGTTACCACCAAGGTCAAGGAGAAGTGTTTTCCTTAGCAAACTTAGTGCTAACTCAGCATACAGAGCAAGTCGAAACGCCTGCGCTAGCGTCTGAACTCATAATCTGAGTTAACATCTCTAAATTAATACACTAAAAAGGTTAGTCAGGCTACTTTTTAAACATATCTCTGATATTGGCAATATTGGTTTTAGCAGATTGCGCTTTTTCTTGCTCTGTTTGTTTAGGTTTTCGGTTTTCCCAAATCAAATCATCTTGTGGCAACTCCATCAAGAAACGGCTTGGCTCACAGCGCATAGTTTCACCAAACTGACGACGCTCTCGGCACATGGTAAACCATAATTCTTTTTGTGCTCGCGTAATGCCCACATAAGCTAAACGACGCTCTTCATCGACGTTATCTTCATCAATACTCGATTGATGCGGCAATATGCGCTCCTCAGTCCCCACCATAAACACATAAGGGTATTCTAGGCCTTTAGAAGCATGAAGTGTCATCAATTGTACTTGATCGCCACCTTCGTCCTCTTGATTACGCTCCATCATGTCTCTCAACGTAAGACGAGTCACAACTTCTGGTAATGTCATCGGCTCATCTAGTTCGTCACCTTCAAGCATCTCAGTGACCCAACGATATAATTCTGAAATGTTCTTCATCCGCATTTCAGCCGCTTTAGCACTGGTACTGGTTTCATACAGATAGTCTTCGTAATTAATTTTACGAATAAGCTGTTTAATCGCATCTACAGGTTCGCCGCGGGTGGCAATTTCGCCAGTATCGACAATGAACTTGCCAAACTGATACAAAGAAGCCATAGCAGCTGGCGCTAAATGATGATTCAGTTCCGCCTGAAAAATCGCTTCAAACATCGATATATGCTTTTGGTTGGCGTAATTACCTAAACGCTCTAATGTCGCAGGACCAATACCACGCTTTGGCAAATTCACAACTCGTAAGAAGGCATTATCATCATCCGGGTTTACCACTAAGCGTAAGTAAGCCATGATGTCTTTGATTTCAGCACGAGCGAAGAATGAGGTTCCGCCTGATAACTTATACGGGATACGGTTAGTCATCAAAGCACGTTCTAATAATCGTGACTGATGGTTACCTCGGTATAAAATCGCGTAGTCACCAAACTTAGTTTTACCCATAAACTTATGACGAACGATTTCAGCAATCACTCGCTCGGCTTCTTGTTCTTCGTTAGCAGCAAAAAGCACTCTTAGTGGCTCGCCATAAGCTAATTCACTGAACAGCCTTTTCTCATAAACATGGGGGTTATTAGCAATTAAAATATTGGCTGCACGTAAAATTCGTTGGCTAGAACGGTAATTTTGCTCAAGCTTAATTA
Organism: Shewanella goraebulensis; assembly: GCF_030252245.1. Lineage (NCBI taxonomy): Bacteria > Pseudomonadati > Pseudomonadota > Gammaproteobacteria > Alteromonadales > Shewanellaceae > Shewanella > Shewanella goraebulensis. The sequence goes on along the minus strand of NZ_CP126972.1, from coordinate 401,132 downwards.
AGCGTAATTGAGGAAAATCTTTACCCAACAGCACTAAATTTTGCGGTTTAGCACCGCGCCAAGAGTAAATCGATTGATCGTCATCACCTACCACTGTAAATCGAGCGCGATCGCCAACCAATAACTTTACCAATTCATATTGGCTGGTATTGGTATCTTGATACTCATCCACCAGCAGATATTGAAAACGGGTTTGCCATCGCGTTCGGACTTCTTCGTTATTACGCAGTAGTAATGTTGGCAATAAAATAAGATCATCAAAATCTAACGCGTTATAGGCTTTCATATGCTGAGCATAGCGTTGATATAATTTAGCGAACAATTGGGTTTGCTCATCGCCACCACGTTTTAATGCTTGATCTGGAATGACCAAATCGCCTTTCCAGTTTGATATTGCACTAGCTAGGGCTTTAATTAGATCTTTATCTTCTTCAAGCTCGTCTTCAGTGAGCTCTTTTAAAAGCGCAAACGTATCTTGATCATCAAACAGTGAAAAACCGGCTTTTAAACCCACCACTTTATGTTCACGCTTGATGATTTCTAAACCTAAGGTATGGAAAGTTGAAATCCATAAGCCTCGCGCTTCTTTACGTCCCATCGACTGCGACACACGCTCCTTCATTTCGCGCGCTGCTTTATTGGTAAAGGTAACGGCAGCAATATTGCGCGCCTTGTAACCACACTTTTCAACTAAGTATGCAATTTTGTTAATAATTACCCGAGTTTTACCACTGCCAGCCCCTGCTAATACTAAACAAGGTCCAGAAACATAGTGAACGGCATCATTTTGCCCAGGATTTAACTTCATGCTGTCGACTTTACCAATAACGAAAATAAATGGAGTGCGATCATACCAGAAAGCCGCGATCGACAATTAAAAATTTTAATCTTCAAAAGCGATCAATACGCTTATTCAGTGCGTATTGTCCTTCAAAGTGAACAAGTGCACATGCTCAATTGATAACATTGGATATGTATGACTGCTGAGGTACAATTAGGTCATAGATAAGAAACCTAATTTAATATGGAATTGATGATGATTAATCCAAAAAAACTTGAAGAAATGGCTAAGCAGCTTAGTGATAATCTTCCTAGTGGTGTAAAGCAATTTGCTGGCGAGTTTGAAGAGCGCTCAAAACAAGTATTGCAAAGCCAACTGATGAAGTTAGATGTGGTTTCTCGCGAAGAATTTGAAGTACAGCAACACGTGTTATTAAAAACCCGTGAAAAGCTGGAAGCACTGCAAGCACAAGTTGAAGCACTAGAAGCAAAGTGCTCTTCTGAAGATTGCGGTAAGTAATAACAGCAATGAAGAAGTAGTTTTTTTTATACAGGCTGTTCGAAATTAGCTAATAGAAATTAGGAATTGAAAATAGCCTCCTAAAATCGATAACTATTCTCCAGATTTGAAACTAAAAATGGCATCCTAGGATGCCATTTTTTATTGCCTATACTTAATCAACTTGAAACTAATTAAGCACTTCATCTAATGCGCGTAAGCATAAAGCCACATTCTCTCGACGAGCAGCATAACCCATCAGGCCAATACGCCACGCTTTACCCGCCAATGCGCCAAGACCTGCACCTATTTCAAGGTTATAGCTTTCAAGCAATTGCTTTCTCACTAATGCATCATCAGCCCCATCAGGAATATACACAGCATTAAGCTGTGGTAAACGGCACGATTCATCAACCACAAAGCTTAAACCTAATTGCTCGAGACCCGCGCGTAATAACTGATGCATATCAGCATGACGCTGCCACGCATTTTCTAACCCTTCGCTCGCTAACAAACGTAGCGACTCATGCAGTGCATATAATGCGTTCACTGGAGCGGTATGGTGGTAGCTGCGCTTTGCGCCGCTATCTTTACTTCCCCAATAACCCATCACTAAAGTTTGGTCTAAAAACCAGCTTTGAACTGGTGTGGTGCGACTTTTAATTTTCTCAACGGCTTTAGCAGAAAATGACACAGGTGATATACCAGGCACACACGATAAACACTTTTGACTACCTGAATAAATCGCGTCAATTCCCCACTCATCAACACGTAGTTCAACACCGCCTAGTGAAGTCACGGCATCAACAATGGAGATGCAATCATGCTCCTGCGCTAATGCACATAAGCTTTTAGCATCAGATAATGCACCAGTGGATGTTTCAGCGTGCACAAATGCCAGAAATTTTGCATCAGGGTTAGCCTGTAAAGCAGCTTCAACCGCCTCAACAGAAACAGGTTCACCCCATTCATTGTCAACCACAACAGCAGTAGCGCCAACGCGCTCAACGTTTTGGCGCATACGTTCGCCAAATACGCCATTACGGCACACGATAACTTTCTCACCCGCTTCAACTAAATTAACAAAACAGGTTTCCATTCCCGCACTGCCTGGCGCCGAAACTGCTAAGGTCATTTCATTTTCAGTTTGAAATGCATATTGAATAAGAGACTTAAGTTCATCCATCATCGCGACAAATAATGGGTCTAAATGGCCTATGGTCGGCTTTGCTTGTGCAGCGAGTACTTCAGGATACACATCTGAAGGACCTGGGCCCATAAGGGTGCGTCGTGGTGGATTAAAAGCAGTAATACTAGGTGCAGAAATTGTTGGTACAGATAACATCAAAGTCTCCTTGGCTCGAGGTCAATTTGTAATAGCTCAATGAAACCTACATTTTTCGTTGTATTTATCGCCACCGAATATCATTTCGTTTGTGGCTGTCTCGCCTTTGTAGGCTGGAACGACAATAACACACAGATAGATTAAAAGGCGCTATCTGTATGAAATTTATTAGCTAAAAACTCTATTTCTTATAAGGCAATCTGGTGTAACTCAGCAACAAAAATAGCTTCCTTAGGAAGCTATTTATTATCAAGCTTGATTAGGTTACTGCACAATTAACTATTTAGATCCCGAGCTCAGAAACAACTGATAAGCAGGGCTATTAGTTTCTTCTTGATATACAAAACCTAAATCTGTTAAAAACTTTGCAAATGCAGTCTCATCGCTAGCAGGCACTTCAAACCCAGCTAACACGCGGCCAAATGCGGCGCCATGGTTACGATAATGGAATAAACTGATATTCCACTGGCTTTGTAAGGTCGTTAAAAACTTAAGTAATGCGCCTGGGTGCTCAGGAAACTCAAAGCTATAAAGACGTTCATCTAATGGCTCTGGCGGTCTGCCACCAACCATATAACGAACATGAAGCTTGGCAGTTTCATCCTCTGATAAATCCTGAACCTGAAAATCTTCAGCCTCTAAGTGAGCGATGATGTCATCTAATTCAGCTTGGCCTTGGCTAATCCGAATTCCCGCAAACACTACAGCACTGTCACGACTGCTAAAGCGGTAGTTAAACTCGGTCATGGCGCGCTTATTTAAGATCTGGCAAAAACGTAAAAAGCTCCCTGGTTTCTCAGGCACTTTAACTGCTAATACAGCTTCTTTTTGCTCACCTAACTCACATCGTTCAGACACATAGCGCAAACTGTGAAAGTTAACATTAGCGCCACTTAAAATGGCAGCAACTCTCTCACCTTTTCCCGCTTCTTTAGGGTGCTGCTGAATATACTTTTTAAGCCCAGCAACCGACAATGCGCCAGCGGGCTCTGAAATCGCTCGTGTATCTTCAAAAATATCTTTTACAGCTGCGCAGATTTCATCAGACGTGACCGTCACTACTTCATCAACGTAATCTTTTGCCACACGAAATGGCTCTTCGCCAATACGTTTAACCGCGACGCCATCAGCAAATAAGCCGACTTGCGATAATGTTACTGGCTCGCCTGCTTCCATTGCCGCTTTTAAACAAGCAGCATCTTCAGGTTCAACCCCAACAATTTTAACTTGTGGCATCACAGCTTTGTAATACGCAGCAATACCCGCAATCAGTCCACCACCACCGACTGGCACAAAGACAGTGTCGATATCACGCTGTTGTTGTAGCATTTCTTGAGCAATCGTCCCCTGACCCGCAATCACGGCTTCATCATCAAAAGGGGCGATATAAGTGCGGTTGTCAGTTTCCGCTAATTGCTTTGCGTGCTCATTAGCTTGATCGAATGCTTCGCCAAATAACACCACATTTCCGCCAAGGCGCTTTACTGCATCGATTTTAATTTCAGGCGTTGTTCCCGGCATCACAATCACAGCATCAATACCGCGACTAGCAGCTGACATTGCCACACCTTGGGCATGGTTGCCTGCTGAAGCACAGACTACACCGTCTTTACATTGCTGCGGCGTTAACTGCGCCATGCGATTATAAGCACCACGTAATTTAAACGAATGCACTGGCTGCATGTCTTCACGTTTAAGATAAACCTGACTGCCCAAACGGGCAGACAGCTTATTTAAGCTCGACAAAGGGGTTACCTTCGCCACGTCATAGACTGATGACAGCAGGGTTTTCTGTAAATATTCTTGTGCTATAGACATAAGCCTAGTTCCATCAGTTGCTGATAATTGACGTTAGAAATAATTAACCTTCAAGCTTGCTGCGATCGCGAATTGCGCCTTTATCGGCACTGGTCGCAAGCAAGGCATAAGCTTTCAGTGCTAACGACACATAACGCTCACGGCTAACGGGCTTCCAAGCTTGTAAACCTTTCGCTTCCATCGCAGCTTTACGCTTAGCAAGCTCAGCATCAGAAACCGCCAGTTTGATACTACGAGAAGGAATATCAATCTCAATTTGATCGCCATTTTCAACTAAGGCAATGGTGCCACCAGCAGCGGCTTCAGGCGAAATATGACCAATAGACAAGCCAGACGTACCACCAGAAAAACGGCCATCAGTAATCAAGGCACAGGCTTTACCTAAACCACGAGATTTAAGGTAAGTGGTTGGGTACAACATTTCTTGCATCCCAGGGCCACCTTTAGGGCCTTCATAACGAATAACAACCACGTCACCCGCTACTACTTCGCCACCTAAAATACCGTCAACAGCATCATCTTGGCTTTCATATATGCGAGCACTACCAGTAAAGGTCAGGTTCTCTTCGTCAACACCTGCGGTTTTAACGATGCAGCCATTCTCAGCGACGTTGCCTGACAGCACAGCTAAACCGCCTTCTTGGCTAAAGGCATTTTCACGAGTACGAATACAACCTTCTTGACGGTCATCATCGACGCTGTCCCAATAACAATCTTGGCTAAATGCAGTTTGTGTTGGAATACCAGCAGGGCCTGCACTATAAAAACGGCGCACGCTTTCATCTTGCGTTTGGGCAATATCATATTTGGCTAACACTGATTTTAAGTTACCGCCATTATCTGCCGCCACATGGGGTACATCCGTATGCAATAAACCTGCTCTATCAAGTTCACCTAAAATGCCCATTACACCACCTGCACGATGAACATCTTCCATATGGTACTTAGGTGTAGAAGGAGCAACTTTACATAAATGCGGCACAAGACGAGACATTCTGTCGATGTCATCCATAGTGAAGTCGACTTCACCTTCTTGGGCTGCTGCGATTAAATGTAAAACGGTATTTGATGAACCGCCCATCGCAATATCGAGTGCCATAGCGTTTTCAAATGATTTAAAAGACGCAATATTACGCGGTAATACGCTGTCATCATCGTCACGGTAATAGCGTGTCGCAAGATCCATGATGCGACGACCCGCTTCTAAAAATAAATTACGACGTGCCGCATGCGTAGCTAAAAGAGAACCATTACCTGGCAATGATAAGCCTAACGCTTCCGTTAAACAGTTCATTGAGTTTGCAGTGAACATGCCAGAGCATGAGCCACAAGTAGGACAAGCACTACGTTCAATTTGTTTACTGTCTGCATCGCTGACATTCGTATCTGCGCCAGCAACCATCGCATCGACCAAATCAAGTTTAATGATTTTGTCTGAAAGCTTAGTTTTACCTGCTTCCATCGGGCCACCGGAGACAAATATCACTGGGATATTAAGTCTAAGTGCAGCCATCAACATGCCCGGAGTAATTTTGTCGCAGTTTGAAATACACACTAATGCATCGGCACAATGGGCATTAACCATGTATTCAACACTGTCGGCAATCAGTTCACGAGACGGTAAGCTGTAAAGCATGCCACCGTGACCCATTGCGATACCATCATCAACTGCGATGGTATTGAATTCTTTTGCAATACCGCCTGCTTCTTCAATTGCGCCAGCCACTAATTGACCCATGTCTTTTAAATGCACATGGCCTGGGACAAATTGAGTAAACGAGTTTGAAACAGCAATAATCGGTTTACCAAAATCCTTTTCTTTTACACCAGTTGCACGCCATAAAGCACGGGCACCTGCCATGTTACGACCTTCTGTACTGGTTGCTGAGCGTAATTTAGGCATTGTCTTTTCCTTCCTTCATCATTCCATTAATCAGTAATGGAACAAGCAAATACAGTTAATTTATTTGAGTCACTTATTACGACTCACCAATATTATGATTATTGTTGATAGCCAGTTTTATACTGACTTTTTGAGCGGCTCAAGCCAGCCCCATTTATCTTCAGTTTCGCCATTAAATAAACCAAAAAAGCTATTTTGAACTTGCTTAGTTACTGGGCCGCGTTTACCCGCCCCCACTTCAATGCGATCAACACTTCTAACTGGAACAATTTCAGCCGCTGTTCCTGTCATGAAAATTTCGTCTGCTACGTATAAAAATTCCCGTGCCATGGCTTCTTCAATCACTTCGTAGCCTAAGTCTTTAGCCAATACCATAATGGTATCTCGGGTAATCCCTTTAAGAATCGCTGCGGTTGCTGGCGGGGTATAAATCTTATTATTTTTAACCACAAATAAATTTGCGCCTGCGCCTTCGCTAACTAAACCATTGGTGTCGAGTGCTATTCCTTCGTCAAAGCCATTACGTTTAGCTTCTGTCGAAATTTGTAATGATGATAGGTAATTGCCACCGGCTTTGGCACCAGTAGGAATCGTATTCGGAGCAAGACGCTGCCAAGAAGTCACTGCAACATCAACACCTGCATCCATACTGTCTTCACCAAGGTAAGCACCCCATGCAAAAGCAGCTACGACCATATCACATTGCGCGTCGATTGGCGGGGTGATCCCCATGCCAACATCACCAAGAAATATCAACGGCCGAATATAGGCACTGGGTAAATTATTACTCATCACTGAATCATTACAGGCTTGCATCACTTGCTCAAAACTATAAGGGACATTCATGCGGTAAATTTTGGCAGAATCAAACAAACGCTGCACATGATCAGTTAACCTAAAACCTGCTGGACCAAGATGGGTATCGTATATACGAATGCCTTCAAATACTGAGGTACCATAATGCATCGCATGAGTCATAACGTGTACTCTGGCATTCTGCCAAGGCATGATTTCACCATTAAACCATATGAGTTCTGATTGTGTAGCTGCCATAGTCTTTCCCTTATTGAATATTGATGAAACTGTTTTAAGCACTAGTTTAAGCTGATAACTCAGCCTCTGTTTGTGCTACTGAGCTGGTGATAACTTGGCAATCAAGCACATCAAATAACTTTGTTAATTGATGGGTTAGCAGCCCTATCACTCGCTCACTTTTGACATCAAAATTCACTTTCAATGTACTGTCTTCATTTACGGTCATGGTTAATTCTGTGATGGTAAAACCACGATGACGCGTCACCCGTAATACGCGCTCAAGTACTTCTGGTTGCTGCTTTAATGTTAATTCAACTGAATGCATCATGTTTGCTTCTCCATTTGATCCATCATGTCACTATTACACGCCCCAGGTGGGACTAACGGCCATACATTAAAGGCATCATCAATGGCCACGTGCAGCATAAAAGGTCCTGTCGTTGCTAGCATTTCATCAAGCGCGCCTTCTACTTCTTCAGCGCGATGAATTGTGCGACCTGGAATATCAAACGCTGATGCCATTAATACAAAGTCAGGATTATCGGATAAATCGGTTTCGCTATAACGTTGCTCAAAAAACAATTGTTGCCATTGCTTAACCATGCCCAACTTTTGATTATCAATAAGCAATATTTTCACTGGCAACTTACGACGTTTAATCGTAGTCAGTTCTTGCACGTTCATCATGAATGAGCCATCACCTGATACCGTCACTACTGTTGCGTCTGGGCGGGCAACTTGGGCACCAATAGCTGCAGGCAAACCAAAGCCCATAGTGCCTAGGCCCGCACTTGATAAGTGATCTTCAGGACGGCGAAACCACATATGTTGAGCAACCCACATTTGGTGTTGACCCACATCACAACTCACGACACTGTCTTCAGGTAATTTATTAGCTAATCGACGTAACATCGCAGGGGCATAGATAAGTTCGCCAGGGTGTTGATAGTCCCATTGATGCTCACGATTTAACTCTTCTACTTCGTGTAGCCATTGGCCTAATTCAAGATTCATGCACAACGCAGGTAACACTTGACGAAAATCAGCAGAAATAGCCACATCAGCTTGGCGCAATTTATTAATTTCGGCGATATCAATATCGAGATGCAAAACCTTGGCGTTACCAGCAAATGTCGCTAATCGGCCTGTCACCCGATCATCGAAACGTGCGCCAACAACAATCAACAAATCACAAGCTTGCACCGCTAAATTAGCCGCTTTACCACCGTGCATACCCAACATGCCTAAGTAGCCTTTAGTGCCATGTTCAATAGCGCCTAATCCCTTTAGTGTTGCAACTGATGGGATACCTGTCTTATCAATAAACTGACGTAACTGATCCACTGCGCCAGCCATGCCAACCCCGCCGCCTACATATAAAATGGGCTTTTTAGCTTGTTGTAATAAAGCACGTGCAGCTTCTATAGCCGTGGCTTCTGGTGCAGGATCTTCTGTCACGGTCAGTAATGGGGTTTTATATTCAAGCTCAGCGATTTGTATGTCTTTTGGAATATCGACCAATACAGGGCCTGGACGACCTGATGCCGCGATTTCAAACGCTTTATACAGCGTAGGAATTAATTCATTAATATCGGTGACCATAAAGCTGTGTTTGGTACACGACAATGACATGCCTAATACATCAATTTCTTGAAAGGCATCGGTTCCAATAACCGCAGTCGATACTTGGCCTGTGATAGCAACCACTGGCACTGAATCTAATAACGCATCGGACAAAGACGTAATAAGGTTTGTAGCACCAGGGCCTGATGTGGCAAAGCAGACGCCTGTCTTACCGCTTGCTCGAGCATAGCCAACAGCTGCAAATGCAGCGCCTTGCTCATGTCGGCTTAATAGGTGCTCAACTGGATGACCATAAAGCGCATCGTAAATCGGCATAATTGCACCACCTGGATAACCAAATACAGTGGTAACCCCATGTGCGGCTAGTACTTTGATAACTGCGTCTGCACCACGCATTTTCTGCCCTGATTCCATATTGATACTCTCGTTTTTGGTCTGCGTTTAAAATGTAATATTTAGTGATAAATTGAAAAGTCAGCATTCGGATTTAAAGCCCATAAAACAAAAAACCCCCGGTCCTTTCGGAGCGGGGGTTTTTGCAAATTCTGACTCTTAACTCAGTCTCGTTGCCAAACGCCACCCCCGCGGTGACTTAATAATCACGACGGTAATAATCACAATAATGAGTTGGGCAGCTTGGTTAAACATTAATAACTGAGTCCTAAAAAATATTTGTTAACTTTTCTGTTCAATCTAGCTCTATGCCAGACTTGTTTATTATTTATCCTCTATAGGAGTACCATAAAGTGATTTATAAACACAACAAAAAATCCTGTGTTGTAAAAAAAATTCAGCTTCCCTGCCGAGACAATGCAAACAACAACAAAAATCTAAAGCTATGAAGGTAAGATTAAATTCACTATCGAACTTAAATTACCCTCCTAATTATCTATAGATTGTTTCTACTTATCATTCATTGAAAGTAGATTTGATGCCTGCTCGATAGCCTAGCTGAACAGGTACTTCACAACACAATCAACAAATATTAGCTAGCTTCAACAATACCTTTCATATCAGTCATGTAACCGCGTAACTCTGCACCAATAAACTCAACATCGGTATGACGAATCGCTTCGTTTACTTCAATTAAACGCTTATTATCAACGCTGTTTGAACCTTCTTTCAGGCCAGCGCCAAGTAACTCTGATGACATAGACTTAACGTAATCAGTGAGTAATGGCACTGCTGCATGGTTGAATAAGTAACAACCGTATTCAGCAGTATCAGAAATAACTACGTTCATTTCGTATAAACGCTTACGAGCAATGGTGTTAGCAATTAATGGCGTTTCATGCAGTGACTCGTAATAAGCCGACTCTTCAATGATGCCCGCAGCAACCATAGTATCGAATGCTAATTCCACACCCGCTTTGATCATGGCGACTAAGAAGATGCCTTTATCAAAGTAAGTTTGCTCATCGATGTATTCATCAGATGCTGGCGAGTTTTCAAACGCTGTTTCGTTTGTTTCTGCTCTCCAACGTAATAAGTTAGCATCGTCATTTGCCCAATCGGCCATCATAGTGCGAGAGAACTCACCGCTAATGATGTCATCCATGTGTTTTTCAAATAACGGCTTAAGAATCACTTTTAATTCTTCAGCAACTTCAAATGCTTTTAATTTGGCTGGGTTTGACAAGCGGTCCATCATGTTAGTGATGCCGCCATGTTTAAGCGCTTCGGTAACCGTTTCCCAACCTTGTTGAATTAACTTACCTGCGTAACCAGGCTCAATACCATCAGCAACCATTTTCTCGTAACCTAAGATGGCACCAGTCTGCAACATACCGCAAAGGATCGTCTGCTCACCCATTAGGTCAGATTTAACTTCAGCAACAAAAGAAGACAATAAAACACCAGCTCTGTCGCCACCTGTTGCGCTTGCATATGCTTTAGCAATTGCTAGGCCGTCACCTTTTGGATCATTCTCAGGGTGAACAGCAATCAGTGTTGGTACACCAAATCCGCGTTTGTATTCTTCGCGTACTTCAGTACCTGGACACTTAGGTGCAACCATCACAACCGTGATATCAGGGCGAACCTGCATACCTTCTTCAACGATATTAAAACCGTGTGAGTAAGATAATGTTGAACCTTGCTTCATCAATGGCATAACCGCATTAACAACGTTTGAGTGCTGCTTGTCTGGGGTTAAATTCAATACTAAATCTGCATCTGGAATCAGTTCTTCAAACGTACCGACTTTAAAACCGTTGTCAGTAGCTTGTTTCCATGAAGCACGCTTTTCAGCAATCGCCTGTGGACGAAGCGCAAAAGAAATATTTAAACCTGAGTCGCGCATGTTCAGACCTTGGTTTAGGCCTTGCGCCCCACAACCTAAGATCACGATGTTCCAATCTTTAATAAAATTACAACCGTCACTAAATTCGGTACGGTCCATAAAGCGGCATTGTGCCAATTGAGCTAATTGTTGACGTAAATTCAGAGAGTTAAAATAGTTAGCCATCTGAGATACCACCTTTAATTCAGAAATTTGAGACACAACATTTTGGCAGTCTAGTTGCTCAAAAGTTGTGATTGAAATCACTATAGCGTAAGCTCGTTGTTGCTTAAAATGATATATTCGGGATGTTATATTTCACTTTATGCAACGTGAAACAATTCGCTAAAATGAACGAAAAATTTGCTGATTAAATATAGGTGAGATCATGGACATTCGTGCGTTAAAACTCTACTTACACCTGTGCGATAGCCTGCATTTTGGTAAAACAGCAGAACAAACTCACGTCAGCCCATCAACCTTAAGTCGCGCCCTGCAGCGTCTTGAAGAAGAAGTCGGATGTAAATTATTTGAACGAGATAATCGCAGTGTCAACATAACCCATGCGGGTAACGAATTTAAACGTTTTGCCGAGCAGACATTGTCTGAATGGCTCAATTTAAAAGGCCGTATTGATCCCGACCAACCTTTATTGCATGGTCGAATTAGCCTGTACTGTTCTGTGACTGCCGCTTATAGCCATTTGCCCGCTTTATTGGATAGGTTTAGACGAGAACATCCATTAGTCGAGATTGCCCTCAATACCGGTGATGCCGCTAACGCAGTCGATGAAATTCAGCACAATCGAGCCGATGTTGCGATAATCGCACTGCCGGATTCATTGCCGACAAGCCTACATTTTGAAGAAATTGATCGAGTGCCTCTACACGTATACGCACCAACCATACATTGCCAAGCACAACAAATGGTCAATCAAACACCTATAGATTGGGCGCAGTTGCCTTTTATCGTACCTGATCATGGTCCAGGACGACGCCGAGCTGACAACTGGTTTAAAGCAATGGGGTTCAAACCTAATATTTATGCGCAGGTATCGGGACAAGAAGCGATAACCTCTATGGTTGCATTAGGTTGTGGCGTAAGCATCAGTCCTGAAGTTGTGGTAGAAAATAGCCCAGTTCGCGAACGCTTAGTAAAACTTGAATCGCCACAAGCCATTCCGCCATTTGAGCTAGGCTGTTGTTGTAAACAAAAACGTATTCAAGAACCTATTTTAAAAGCATTTTTAGAGATCATTTAATCACTAGACTGGATTAATTTACTAGGTTAGCAGGCTGAACAAAGTATGTTAATTGACGCTGCACACAGCTTTGATTTCTTGCTCAAGGATTTGGTGCCATTGATTGCTGACAATCATACTGAATAATGGACATTCAAGGGTTAAATGTCGATAAAAATCATGGCCAAAACATAGGTCAAACGCTTGTTTTTTTTGATGGCGGACAATATTCAACCCAACCACACCTGCCAATAAAAATGAGCCTCCCCCTACTGCATTGATTTCACCATTTTTAAGTAACTCATATGACAATAACGACGGGTTAATCGCCAATATTTTAATATCTTCACCCGGTTTTCGATGGGTTTCTTTTAGGGCTTTAACGACCCCAACTGCCATTTCATCATTTCCAATCCATAAGCCATCTACCCCAGGAAAACGATTCAGCAATATATGCGTTTGTTCGTAGGCTTTATTGGCTTGCCAATCAGCGTATACGACTTGCTCTAACACGGTATTCAAGTGCAGGTTAAAATACCCTTCCATTCCTTCTGTGCGTAGTAGCGATGTTTCCCTTATATCATCCCCCGCTACAGCCAATACATGCGCGGGGGTAGTCGTAAATAATTGAGTTAATGCTGCAGCAGACTCACGGCCAATATGATAATTGTCTTCAATAACTGCAGGTAATAAGTGCTTTTTCCAATGGGGATCCTTCATTAACTGCAACCTAAGCGGCTGCTCAATATCATTAATCATAAAAATGATGTGAACGGGTTTTTGATAAAAAATATCAAGCACTTTTTTGGCAACGTCTTTATCGTTAACCATGACAAGGTAGTCCGGTAAATGTGCATAATTAGAAACTTCAACAACTTGATTTAAAAGCAAATTACGGTCACGATTTGAATGCAGTATCGTTAAACTAAAATCTTGATCTTGCGCTGTAGCTTGCATGACATTATCAATATGGCGCCAAAATGAATCATCGGCCGCACCGGGATTTAAAAACATCACATTAGTACTCGCCAGCACTGAATTTGAGAGCATGAGAAGCATAATAATGAGCAAAGCTCGCATAATGACATGTCCTTTTCAACCAATACCTATCGCAGTTATCTGAATAAAGCATAGTCTATCTGTATACAACACAGCCTAACTGTATACAACATAGTCTATTTGAGTAGTGATTCGCCTCCGCAGACTGGAGCTTGAATGCCATTTAACTAAATTATGTCTGTAAAAATAACATCTTGCATGATTATGTTCTGTGAAAAGCCTACTCACCCTTCAATATGCTACTGATAAAAAACATCCCGCCAAAACCGCTTCTTGTCACTAAGTGTAATGGACAAAATAAGCGACAAAAATATGATTAAAAATATTGATTTATATCATTTTTAACGTTTTAATAACCAGCTTAATTCCAACGGAAGGAAATCTAAATGAGTACCATAGACTCATCACAAGGCAGTACCGCCTCTACAGCTTCGACATCAACAATATCTTCAGACGCATCAACAACCAGTACTCCATTTAAGTTTCACGGTATTGGCGGTGAATTTTTTGGTATTTGGATAGTCAACGTTTTACTCACCATGGTGACATTCGGCATTTACTCAGCCTGGGCTAAAGTGAGAACCAATAATTACTTTTACGGAAATACTGAATTAGGCGGCGACAGATTCGAATATCTTGCCAAGCCAATGCAAATCTTAATTGGCCGAATTATTGCCATTTTTCTATTGATTACATGGTCAGTGCTCAGTAGCACTATGCCTCTTGTCGCTGTCGCATTAGCCATCATATTCATGTTAGCAGTACCATTTCTAGCCGTTAGAAATGCCCGTTTTGATGCTCGTATGACACGTTTTCGCAATGTTAGATTTGATTTTGCAGGCTCTTATGGCGGTGCATATATCAATCTACTGCTAAAACCCATTGCGGCATATATTATCGTTGTCGCGGGTGGATTTGGTATTGGTGTTGTTACAAGGTTAATGACAGATAACCCCATTGCTATCGGCATTGCAATTACCGCGGGCGTGGTATTTTTCTTTGTTGCTGCTATTTACTCTTACGCATGGGTTAGTGCTGGAATGGCGCAATACTTAATCAATGGTTATCGCTATGGCGATAAGGCATTTAATGCCAAACTTGAAATCAATCAGTATGCCAAAATTGCCGTCACCGCCATTGGGTTATTCTTCGGTGCAGGGTTACTTTTTTCAGTTTTTGCATTTGCTTTTGGCATGATGGGGTCGATTGTTGAGCTAATTCAAAGTGGCGCTTCTGAAGAAGCATTTAAAAATAATGCTTCGTTGATAGGCATGGTGTTCTTCGGATACTTCTTCATGTTTATTCTATCGATGCTCATCGCTGCCTATGTTCGAGTCTGTGTTCGCAATTATGTCTTTAGCCAAACATCTATTAATGATGACTTACAAATGACATCGACAATGAAAACCTCAAGTTTCTTATTCTTAGTTGTCACTAATCTACTGCTTGTCATGTTCACCTTTGGCATGGGTAAAGCTTGGGCTGATGTCCGTTTTGCTAAGTACATGGCAGAAGTCACTGCAGTTGAAGGAAACTTAGATGCTTTCACAGCTCATGACCATAATGAGCAAAGTAGTACCGCTGTAGCAGATGAAGTGGCAGATGCCTTTGATATTAATATTGGCATAGTTTAACAATGCCAAGGTCTGCTGGAATAAAGCTGTGATAGAACAAGTTAATGGGCATATTCTTGCCCCTAAACAAGCCACAAAATACCCAGCTACATTAGTGCTGGGTAAAAATGGAATGCTGACATTGTCCTCCGACGTTCACCGAGGGCAATTTCAACTAGACCAAACCATTGTTACAGATCCTATAGGTAATATGGCTCGTCATATCACTTTTTCCAGCGGACATGTTTTTGTCTCAACAAATCCTCAACAGCTTAATCAATGGCTCAATGTTCACGCTAAAAAAAGCTGGATAGCCCAGCTAGAAAAAAACCTTGGACTGATTATTATTGCAACCTTGGTTTCGCTAGCTGCGCTGTATTTTATTGTTGTACATGGCATACCTGCCGTTTCTAAAAGCATCGCCCAATTATTACCAGATACTGTGGTGGAAGAAGTCGGTGAGCAAACGTTCAGCTTAGTGGAGTCCATGGGATTCACCGAAAGCCAAATCAAGCCACAAAGACAAGTTGAACTGCAGCAGTTATTTCAGCAGACATTAGATAAACTGCATCAAGAGCAAATAGTATTTTCAATCCAACCTTCTTTGCTAATCTATAGCAGCAAAGATGGTGCTAATGCTTTTGCACTCGCAGACGGTCAAATTATATTAACGGATGACATGATTAACCTTGCGAAAAACGACCAACAACTTGAAGCGGTTATTTTGCATGAGCTGGGTCATGTTCATCACAGGCATGTACTCACAACGTTAATACAATCATCACTCCTCTCTGTTGGAGCAGCGCTAATTGTCGGTGATGCCAGCGGGATCTCGGATATGCTTGTCAGTGTCACGGTATTAGGCACCAGCTTAACCTATTCTCGAAATCATGAACGAGAAGCCGACCAGTTTGCAGCATTGCAACTTCAAACTTGGTACAAGAATACCGACTCTATCGTCGAGCTATACCAGTTGCTGCAAGCTGAGCATAATCTCGACATACCAGACTGGGCCAGCACTCACCCCGACATTGACGAACGCATCGAAACCTTACGCTCTGATTCTATTAAATAAATAATCATCATAACCCGCTTATTTTTGTCATTGGTGGGGTTTGACTACAGCGATTTATTTACCTGCTACACTTAATGGGCTTAATAACCTCATTAAGTGTCATTAAATATCTGTAAACGAAAAACAAAAGGATTTGTTTATGGCGATTGCCTGCGTTGTCACTCGTGCTTGCTGCGGCGTTGAAGCTCCTAAAGTCACAGTCGAAGTTCACCTAAGTAATGGATTACCTGCTTTTAATTTAGTCGGATTACCAGAAACCTCAGTTAAAGAAGCCCGTGAACGGGTTAGAAGTGCATTAATCAACGCTGGCTTTGAGTTTCCCATGCAGCGCATTACCGTTAACCTCGCTCCAGCCGACCTCCCCAAACAAGGAGGTCGATATGACTTGCCCATTGCAATCGGTATTTTAGCGGCTTCAGGCCAAGTGCCGTCGGATAAATTGGCTCACAGTGAATTTATTGGAGAGCTGGCGCTATCAGGGGAGGTTCGTCCATGTATTGGCATACTGCCAGCAATCATTGCAGCCAAGAACCAACAACATCAATTGTTTATCCCTATAGAAAACAGACGAGAAGCGGAGTTAGTCGGCTTTGAGCAAACTCATTTTGTTGCCCATTTACAACACCTAGCTGCCTTTATGCATGGCCAAGCTCAATTACCACTTGTTGACCAGCAACCGCAATGGTTTGAAGATGAAGCAACAGGCCCGCAGTTATGCTTAAGCGAAGTCATTGGCCAATATCAGGCCAAGCAAGGGTTAGAAATCGCAGCAGCAGGTGGGCACAACACTCTATTCTTAGGCCCTCCCGGCACCGGCAAAAGTATGCTCGCTAACCGAATCATTCCGCTATTGCCCAAGCTCAGTTATGAAGAAGCTATTGATGTTGCCGCTATTCATTCGGTCGCAGGGTTAAACATCAAACCTAACGCTTTTCTTGAACGTCCCTTTAGAGCACCGCATCACACATGCTCATCAATTTCATTAGTTGGCGGTGGCAGCATCCCAAAGCCGGGGGAGATATCATTAGCCCATAGAGGAATATTGTTTTTAGATGAAATAGCCGAGTTTCCACGAAAAGTATTAGATTGCCTACGTGAACCTATGGAGTCTGGCGAAGTCGTCATTTCTCGCGCAGCAGCAAAAGTAAAATTCTCGAGTCGTTTTCAACTGATTGCAGCCATGAACCCAAGCCCTTGTGGCGATGTAGATAATGCCCGCTCAACTCCTGACCAAATTCAGCGTTATCTATCTAAACTTTCAGGTCCATTTTTAGACCGTTTTGATTTAACAATCGAAGTCCCTAAACTGCCAGCAGGCACTCTCACCCAACCCCAGCAAACGGCTGAAAGCAGTGCAAGCATTGCCAAAAGGGTCAATCAAGCAAGACAGATACAGTTATCGCGCGCAGGTTTGCTCAACAGTGAACTGTCCCCTTCACTGTTAAAGCAGTATTTAAACATGAACCAAGCTGACTTAGAGTTTTTAGACGCAAGTGTGCAGCAGCTCGGTTTATCTGTGAGAAGCTTTCATCGGATCCAGCGGGTTGCTCGAACCATCGCTGACCTACAGCAATCCAAAACGACTGAAAGACGTCATATTGCTCAAGCATTAGGATATCGAGCCATGGATAGATTAATGAGTCGTTTAAGGCAACAGTAATCAGCTAACGAAGTTTCAAGAACTATAAATAGTCGGTATTTCAGTTCGATACAGATTAATTAGCATGTAATTTTTTAGTAAAAATTGCGATATTATTGTCCTGCCGATTGAGCATAAGCTTGTCACGGAGTAACATAAGCCTCCATTTACAGGAGAGCTAGATGCCGCTGTTCGCAAAAATTAAAGGATCTGTAGCATTTATTTGCTACGTCATAAATACTATCTTCTGGGTAATACCTATACTTATTTTCAGTATATTCAAGGTGTTGCCAATTAACTTTATCCGCAAAGTTTGCAGTTATATTTTAGATAACTGCGCCAGCGCTTGGATCAGTGTTAATGGCATTATTGAAGCCATTTTGCATCCAACTAAGATTAAGTTAACGGGTGATAACCAATTCTCAGAAAAAGAATGGTACATGGTGATAGCTAATCATCAGTCTTGGGTAGATATCCTAATTTTACAGCGCGTGTTTAACCGAAAAATTCCGTTTTTAAAGTTTTTCTTAAAACAACAGCTTATCTATGTACCTATATTGGGCTTAGCTTGGTGGGCATTAGACTTCCCATTTATGCGTCGTTACTCGACTGCACAACTAAAGAAGAATCCGAAACTAAAAGGCAAAGATACCGAAATTACTCGTAAGTCTTGTGAAAAGTTTAAGCATAAGCCTGTCAGTGTGATGAATTTTGTAGAAGGAACTCGATTCCATCCAGGTAAACATCAGAAACAAAATTCGCCTTTTAAACATTTACTCAAGCCCAAAGCTGGCGGTATGGCTTTTGCCTTAGATGCAATGGGCAGCCAAATAAACAAGTTAGTTAATGTCACTATTTACTATCCAGACAAAATACCTTCATATTGGGAATATATTTGTAACGGTTTAGATGAAGTGCATGTGGATATCCAAATTACTGATATACCTGATGCAATGCGTGGTGACTACAGTAAAGATCGTGAGTTTAAAATTGATTTTCAAAATCAACTTAATCAACTCTGGTTAGAAAAAGACAACAAAATCAGCTCAATGGCTGAAAAAAACAATAGAGGTATTTAGCTCCATGCTAAATTTTTTACCAGGTCCAATTATCTTTTTTATCAGTACCTTTTTATTGATCCTTAATACTGTCCTCTGGGCTGGATTAATCAGTATTGGCGGTATTATTAAACTATTTATTCCTTTTGAGGCACCGAGTAATGCCCTACTCAGTTTAATGAATCGTTTTATGTGGGCTTGGGCAACATGCAATGGTGGCATTCTTGCCTTAATCACTAAGGTTGAATGGGATATCGAAGGTCTAGACGACCTTGATCAAAAAGGCTGGTATTTACTGATCAGTAACCATGTCAGTGGATTTGATATTGCAGCACAAACCTACATCCTGCGTAATAACATTCCAATGCTGAAGTTTTTCTTAAAGCGTGAGCTAATATTTGTCCCTTTTCTAGGTTTAGGTTGTTGGGCGCTTGGCATGCCATTTATGAACCGAACCAGTCCCGCCAAGCTTAAGAAGAACCCAAAACTTAAAGGCAAGGATTTAGAAACCACTCGAAAAGCTTGTGAGAAGTTTAAAAATACGCCGACCTCAATTATTAACTATGTTGAGGGAAGTCGCTTTACTGAAGACAAACGACGCCGTCAACAATCACCTTATCGCCATTTATTACGTCCTAAAGCAGGCGGTATTGCCTTTACCCTGTCAGCAATGGGTGAACAATTTACAGGCTTGCTGAATATGACACTGGCATACCCAGATGCAGATTTAGCTTCAAAAGAAGGTGTGCTTTACCAAGTGATGTCAGGACGGGTGAAAAAAATTGTCGTCAGAGTTGAGCAAATGCCAGTCCCAACTGTCGATTCAGAAGTGTATTTTTCTCAGGCAGAAACCCGCGTAGAGTTCCAGCGCTGGCTCAATCAAGTTTGGCTTGAAAAAGACCAACAACTTGATGATATTTTCAAAAAGTATGCTGCAGAAATAACCCACAAAGAGTAATTAACAATCAAGTTTAAAAACACGCTAAATAGCGTGTTTTTTTGTTTCTACAGCCTTAACATTTGCAAATGTTAACAAGCAAACTGCTTTGTAACATTTGCCAAATAACAAAACTGAAATCTAATTTGAAATAAAACACATAGCTACGTAATATGGAGGTTACTAGAACTAGAAATGCAGTAGTTTCTTTACAAATACTGCTTAAGTAATGAGCCATTTTAGTCGTGCTTTACTATCATTGTTAAAACATTATTTCCAAGCTAACAATATGCAACCCAGCAGGACCTTTTTCCCATGCTCATATTTATAACAATAGGTGCAGATTGAATTTACCTTTATCCATAACATTGAGAGCATGCTTGTTCATTTGGGTTCTTGTTACCTCAATGTCTGCTTCTGTTTTCGCCATCACTCCTCAAAATGATAATCACCTACTGTCTTTCGAACAGTTCGAAGCTGCTAATGAGTTAAACCAAAACTCTGTGACAAAGTTATTCATGGATAAAGCGGGAATGTTATGGGTTGGTACTCAAGATGGACTACACAGCTATAATGGTATTCAATTTGATGTCTTTCTCAATGACAGTAATGATCCACACAGTATCGCTGGCAATTACATCATAGATATACTTCAATCAAATGATGACAATTTATGGGTGGCGACATTTTCTCAAGGGTTAAGTCGATTAGATCTCACCACAGGTAAATTTACCAATTATGGAACAAAGCAAGGACTTAATGATTTACATCTTTCAAAGTTAAGCATCATTGGTGATTCGTTATGGATAGGCACTCAGTCTGGTTTATACACGCTCTCGCTTAAAACAAATAAAATCACTAAAATTAGCCTCAGTAATAACCTTAACCCTCACATTACCAGTGTGGCAAATGTGGATAACAAGTACATATTTGTTGGCACCGAAAAAAGCGGCACATTCGCAATTGATAGTAATACCATTATCCGACTCGATATAGAGTCAAATTTAAAGGTTAACAGCATTCAAACCAACAACCTTGATGGCTCGGTTTGGTTAGCCATTGAAAATAAGCTAATTCGATATGATTTAGAAACTCATGAAAAAACCGTGGTATGGGTTAATGAACAACCTACTATATTCAACGAAATTAAAGACTTTGTTATCAATAGCAGCCAACAGGTTTGGGCCATCGGCGCTAATTCAGGCTTAATTCAACTCGATAAAATCGATGGTCAATGGCGAAGCAGAGTCCACAAGTATGAGCCTAATAGCCGTAATTCAATTAGCGAGAACAACCTACAAAGCATCATGCTTGCCCGTGATGGTACCTTATGGCTAGGCACCCGTTATTCAGGCATCAACAAGCTTAATTTGAATCAGGTATATTTTAATCATATATTTGAGATGCACCCATCTAAACCTAAAATGGCTAATATGATCCGTGCCATTTTTCGTGATAAGCAACAACGTTTATGGATTGGCACTGAAAGCGCTGGATTAAAAAGTTTTGATGAACAACAAGGCCAATTTTATTACTACAACGATTTGTTCGCTAAAGCCCTAAACCTTAATGAAAATGAGCTTAACCTTACGGTTCATTCCATTAAACAAACCGAAGATGGCGACTTATGGTTTGCCACCGATCACGGTTTAGCAAAACTCACCGCAGATCAGCAACTCACCTTTTTACCTGCATTTGATCATTTATTGCCACACACACTGAGCATTCGTGCTTTAGCGCTAGACGATAAACAACGTCTATGGATAGGCAGTAGTAATGGCCTATACTTCGTGCTACCTGGTGAAGGCGTATTACATCATTATCAATTTGATTTCCAACCTGACTACTCACCTAAAAAACAAACGATCCTGTCGCTAAAATATCATAATGACAGTTTGTGGATTGGCACAATGGCGGGGCTTGTGCGCTTAAAGCCGGATCAGCAACAACTGACCTTTAAGTCACGACAACCAGCCGATGAATCTACATTAAGTGATAACCGAATTAGAGATTTTATTGTCACTAGTGATGATCAATTTCTTATGGCGACTCACAGTGGCGTAGACAAAATCATTGAAACAGAAGATGGCACCATCCAGTTTGAAGCTCTCAATGAGCAAATAAAAAAGCATACGATTTATGCCATTCTTGAAGACAACAACCACGACCTATGGCTCAGCTCTAACTCAGGAATCATTCGCCTAGGCTTAGAAGAAAAAACTTTAATTACCTATAACGAGTATGACGGCGTCCAATCCAATGAATTTAATGGTGGCGTTAAATTTAAAGATCTCGACGGGGAACTCTGGTTTGGCGGCATCAATGGTCTAAACCAGTTCATGCCAGAAAATGTGCCAACAGTAAGACCCGATGCCAAACTCGCCCTCACAAGTTATACATTTGGCGAAGAGCGCCATCAACTACATGATTTAATGGCACCTCCAGAGTTACTCATGCCCTTTGAAAACAAAATTATCCGCTTTGACATCAGTGCATTAGAGTTTAACTACCCTGGTTTACACCAATTTGGCTACAAATTGCTCGGCCAAGATGATAAATGGATCGACCTACATCAAACCAATGAGATTACCTTTACTAGCCTTGCCCCTAAAGACTATGAACTATTGGTTCGCTACACATTAACGGATAACAATTATCAACAAGCCCCGCTATCTATTAAATTTACTGTGGTACCGCCGTTTTACTTAAGCAAAGGCGCTTATGTCATTTATGGCATTTTAATCATGCTGGTATTGACCATTATTGTGTACTTAAAACAACTCAAGCGTGAAAAGCAACGCGAGTTTGAAATGAGTATCCGTGCATCTGAAGAACGCCTTAAATTGGCACTTTGGGCTTCAGGCGATGGCATGTGGGACTGGAATATCCGTGAAAATAAAGTCTACCGAACTGACATGGTGCCACCACTCATGTTAGGTAACGAAACCCAAGCGTTAATTAACAATATTCACCCAGAAGATAAGAGTCGTGTTTCTAAAATTCTAAATCGACATTTAGACGGTGAGATTGAGTTTTTCGAAGCAGAATATCGAGTTGAAAAGCAGGCAGGTAAATGGATTTGGCTGATTGATCGCGGCAAAGTCGTTGAATGGGACCAGCAAGACAGACCTATACGTATGGCGGGGACCCATAAAGATATTACCATTCGTAAAGAAACAGAAAACGAACTCAAACTGTCGACTCAAGTGCTTCACAGTATGAATGAAGCCGTTGTGGTGGGCGAGCTCGACTATCGCGTGCGTACGGTAAACCCAGCATTTAGTCGTATCACAGGTTTCGATCATGATGCGATTGCAGGTAAACACTTTTTATATTTAGCTCACGGTAAACGCTCACGAGAGTTTTATCACAATGTTGAATTACAGCTGCTGCGTAACAAACATTGGGCTGGCGAAATCAACATTCGCACCAAAGACAAAAAAGGCATTCTAGCTTGGCTTGAGATCAATCAAGTCATCGATACCAAAGGTGAAACCAGCCACTTCGTTGCGGTATTCACCGATATTACCTCGCGTAAAAAAGCCGAAGAAGATTTACGAATTTTAGCCAATTTTGACCCATTAACAGGTCTACCTAACCGCACCTTATTTCAGGACAGGTTAAATCAAGCCATCACTAAGGCACATCGTTCAAAATCAATTGTGGCGCTGCTATTCCTTGATTTAGACCGCTTTAAACACATTAATGACTCTATGGGTCACCATGTGGGTGATTTATTGCTAAAAGCCGTGGCATCAAGACTGCAAAATGCCATCCGTGATGGTGATACCGTTGCCCGATTAGGCGGCGACGAGTTTACCATTATTCTGGAAGGCGTCGCTAAGCTAAAAGCCGCCACTATTATTGCCGAAAAAGTACTTAAAGCCTTTAAAGCACAGTTCTTACTGGAAGGTAAAAACATCACTGTGTCGCCGTCTATTGGTATCAGCTTATTTCCAAATGACGCTAATGATACTACGTCACTGATTAAGTATGCCGATACCGCGATGTATCATGCTAAATCTTTAGGCCGCAATAACTTCCAATTCTACACAGAAGAGCTGAACCAATATGCGACACGTCATGTTGAACTGGAAGCAGGACTTAAAGAGGCGATTCAAAATAATGAGCTGTATTTGGTTTATCAACCCAAATACGATATCAAAACCAAACGAATTCTAGGCGTCGAAGCCCTATTGCGCTGGAATAGTGCAACACTTGGATTTATCTCACCAGTCGAGTTTATTCCACTCGCCGAAGAAACCGGAATGATTAACGCCATTGGTCATTGGGCCATTGATGAGGCCTGTAACCAGCTTGCCAGTTGGCATCAGTTAGGTTTCGAAGACATTTCGATTGCAGTTAACTTGTCAGCAAGACAGCTTAAAGCCGACATTATTTCTACCATTGAAGTTGCCTTAGCGGTTTCAGGGTTGCCAGCAAGCGCCTTAGAACTTGAACTGACTGAATCAATGATTATGGGTAACCCACAAGATTCGGTAAAAGTATTATCACAGCTGAAAGCCCTAGGACTTACCATTGCCATTGATGACTTCGGTACAGGCTATTCAAGCTTAAGTTACTTAAAACGCTTCCCTATCGATACCCTTAAGGTCGACCGAGAGTTCGTACGCGATATTATTGAAGATCCTGATGATGCCGCTATTACCAGTGCTATTATTACCCTCGCCCACAGTTTAGAATTAAACGTAGTGGCAGAAGGGGTAGAAACTCAAGAGCAATTAGATTTCCTTAAAGATGAAGGTTGTGACCAAGTACAAGGCTTCTTACTCAGTAAACCATTAACCGCTGATGATTGCTTAGAAAAACTTAAGCAAGATAAATGTGAAAAGAATGCCGATGTGGTCAGTGAGCAATAATCCACATTGAACCCAACACTGAGTCGATTAACGTTTTAAATAACAATCAATAAAAAGGCGATAGCTCCTAGGAGCTATCGCCTTTTTTATACTAAATTCAATACTATGAACGAAGAGCTATAAGCTATGGCGCAACACGCTCAACGCGTTTAACCCAACCTTCTGGGCCTTCAAGCTGACCATTTTGTAGCTCAGTAAAGATTTGATAAATACGTTTAATGCTTGGACCGACTTCGCCGTCACCCACAGTCACAATGCGCCCATCTTCAAAAATATACGAACCCACTGGCGATACAACTGCAGCAGTACCAAAACCACCTGCTTCGACAATTTCACCCGCTTCGATATCAGCAATAAACTTATCCAGCATGATAGTCTCTTGGCGCACTTCACAACCTAAAATATGCCCAAGTTCCAGCATTGACTGCGAAGTGATCGATTTTAAAATCGTATCAGTAAACGTTGGAATAACCACAGTGCCATCTTTTAGCACGTGGAAATGGTTCATCGCGCCTACTTCTTCAATCTGCTGATTATTGGCATCAAGATATAAGACTTGCGCAGCGCCATATTCAGCCGCCGCTTGTCCCGCACGTAATGAAGCAGCGTAGTTACCAGCAGCCTTTGATGCTCCAGTACCACCAGACACTGCACGGTGGAATTTTTTACTAATTAGTAAACGAATAGCCTTGCTCACGCCATCTGCATAATAAGCACCACTTGGGCTTAATATTACGCAGAAGGTGAAGTTCAAACTTGGGCTAACCGATAAACGATCTTCCGTTGCAAAAATAAACGGACGAATATACAAACATGCGCCATCTTGCATTGGGAACCACAAACGATCGACATCAATCAATGCATTAATCGCTTCCAGTTGCTTTTCTTCATCAAGGTTAGGAATGCATAAAATATCTGCTGAGGTATTTAGACGCTCCGCATTCTTGTTCAATCTAAAAGTATAGATCTCACCATCATCATGCATAAAGGCTTTTGCGCCTTCAAAGATTGATTGTCCATAATGCAGTGAAATTGCACCTGGGGCGATTTCAAAAGGAGCATAAGGTTCGATGCGAGGATCGCACCATTGGCCATCTCTATAGTCCATTAAAAACATATGATCAGTTCTGAGATTACCAAAGCCAACATTACCTTCAGGTTGAAATTGCTCAGTACGGCGTGACGATTTTAAATTATATTTGATGTCCATTTGATACCACCTTGAAAACAGAGATTGCAGACTATGAATCATCAGTTGCAATGTCAAGCAAATGGACAATGTGGAGTAAATTTAACCGTCAATTGAAGTGCACATAAATACATACCGCAAAAATGATGCCTAAAAAATTAAAGAACGTTAAAAACATTATCACTAGAAATTCAGCACTAATAGGCAAATAGCTGGGGTGATATGGGTAAAAACAGGGGAAAAAAACCAGCTGAATATTAAAGCTTAGAAAATAGTAGTAAAAGTGGTACTTTTTTTAACCACTTAACAGATTTGTCTATTCCTTAAACCCCAGTCGCTGCTAGAATCAGCATTCCATCCAGAAACTATTAGGACTCCCGATATGAGCCTTGAATTATTGTCCCAACTGGAAGCCAAAATCCAGGCTACTCTTGAAAATGCTGAGCTACTAAAAATGGAGCTTGAAGAAGAGAAGCAAAAGAATGCTCAGTTGACTGAGTCTAATCAACAACTGCAACAAGACCTAAACTCGTGGAACGACAAAGTAAACGGCCTTGTTGGTTTGCTTAATAGCGAAAGCTAAACTGCACTTGCTTCAAGATGTTGAGCTGCAAGTAGCTCATTAAGTTCTGAAACAGCCTGCTTCACTTTTGGCAGGCTTTTTTTCGGCATCACAAAACGCCCTCGGTTGAACTCAATACAGCCTAAATCTTTAACCCAAATGACTCCCGTCACAAAAATTCTAGCGTGTTTTACAATTAGCTTTGGCGCGTAAACTGGAAAGCGTCTCATGAGAACTCCTAAGCATGTTGTTTTGTTATTGACTCAATTTTGGACATTATAAAGTCATAAAGAGTTTCATTAAATTAAACATTATTTATCTAAATATCTGCAAATTTACATACACCTTAAAACAACATAAAAATGACACTTGCCATTTTTTTGACGATTTGATAGAGTAACCACGTTACTCAGGGTAAATAAAGAGCCAGTTGGCTCATCACCGTATTGTTTTAAAATGCTAAATTTTAAAACCTACGGTTTTTTTTTGCTTTTTTCAGTAATTTACTCAGGAAGTGTGATGTAAAAGCCACAAAAAAGGAGCCAATAACGGCTCCTTTTATACAACTTAATTTTCGGTAGGCTAAGCGCCAATGAAAGGTTACTTATCTACAGTCGTTAAGTAGTAGGCAATATCTAATAATTCGTCGTAAGACTTGATTGAACCTGTCTCAACACGATATTTACCATTAACCACTAATGCTGGTACACCTGATAACTTAGCGTTTTCAGTATCACGCTTCATTTTAGACATTTGCGCGTTTACCATGAATGAATTCGCTGCAGCGTCGAAATCTTTACCATCAATACCATTGGCAATAAATACCATACGGATATCGTTTTGGCTGGTGAAACGTTGCTTAGAATCATGGATCGCAGTGAAAATAGCGTGTTCAATTTTCTTTTCAACATTCAACTGATGAGCGATAGCAAAAGCACGTGACATTTCAGTGCCCATTTCACGGCCAATAAACTCCACATGAGCTTGATTGAACGTGACGCCTTCTGGCAATGTTTTTTCAATTTTTGGTACTACTGTTTTTGAAAAGTTATAACAGTGGCCACAAAAGAAAGAGAAAAACTCAGTGATTTCAGGCTTAGATGTCGCTGGACCTTCGTTAATCACGGTGTAATGCACACCTTCTTTATAATCTGCAGCAGATGCAGCCATTGGGGCTAAAAGTAGTGCTGCTGCCATTAATAGTGCTTTTTTCATTTTGCTTCCTTTAGTGAGCAATCTTAAAAATGATTTTTAAAACTTGCCATCTGTATTATGCCACCGACTAAACCAGCCGATTCGCATAACTAAATTAGTTATTTGCTAAACCTATCATAAATTAGGTTATCTTCGTATCTCAAGACCTTATCAAGATCATTTGTAACAATCTACAATTGAGTTGTTAATCGCCTTAGTAGCCCATCAAGCTTAAAGGGGTTTCATCCAATGCAGCTAACTGCTCTTTGAACGCCAAGGTTTGTTGTTCCCAGTATTTGATATCACCAAACCACGGAAAGTTCATTGGAAATGCAGGATCTTGCCATCTTTTGCTTAACCAAGCGTTGTAATGCAACATTCTTAACGCTCGTAAAGGCTCTACTAGCTTAAGCTGGCGCTGATCAAAATCATAAAATTCTTGATAGCCTTCAAGCAAAACATCAAGCTGTAATAATCGCTGTTGTCTATCGCCTGTGAGCATCATCCAGATATCTTGAACTGCAGGACCTTGGCGAGCATCATCTAAATCAACAAAGCCTGGCCCGTCAGGCGTCCATAAAATATTACTCGCGTGTAAATCACCGTGTAGACGAATGGTAGGAAATTCGTGCTCTGAAAAAATACTTTTAGCTTTATCTAGTACCTGCTCTGCCACAGTAAAAAATTGCTGGCTAATGCCATCAGAAACTTGCCCAGACTGCTTTAAGAATGCCAGAGCATCATCACCTAAAATCTTACTTGAAAGCGGTTCACGGTACTGAAACGGTTGTTTACTGGCATATTGATGAATACGGCCGATGAAACGTCCGACCGACTCAAGTTGATCTAAATTATCGACTTCAAAGGCGCGGCCACCAATCGATGGAAACAAGGTAAATTTGTAACCTTGATAATGATGCAAGGTTTTACCGTTTATAATCGATGGCACCGCAATAGGGATGTCTTCAGCCGCTAACGCCAGTGCATAATCATGTTCTTCTTGAATTTGCTCCTCACTCCAACGATGAGGGCGATAAAATTTCACCACATAGCGATTGCCGCGATCACATCTAAATTGATATACGCGGTTTTCGTAACTATTTAGTGCTAACAACCCCGTCTCAGGATAGACACCAAGGCTTTCAATGGCATCAAGAATTAAGTCAGGCGTTAATGCCTGATAATGAAACGAGGCGTCGTGTTCACTAGGCGTTTGTATTAGAACAGATGCAGGTTCTTCAATGCGATTACTCATGAGTTCCCTTAACAGCAACTAGTGGTCGTATTAATGTCATCAAATAGCTTAGCACTTCAACATCGGCCTGAGTTTCAGTGGCTAACCAACAAATATCACCGTAAAATTCATAATTCAGCCACAACTGACTACCTTCAAAATTCAATAACCACTGGTGACGATCTGCGCCCCATTGGCGCTCACGCACTTCACAATCTAATGCTGCTGCAAACGGCGTAGCAAACACTTCAAAACGTTCAAAATCAATATCAGCAGTTATCAAAATGCTCATGGCATCGCTATCAAACTTAGCTTCTTTGATGCTTACTGTATTGAGATTATTTTTTTCTAATGAACCTGAGTTCATACACTTCCTTAAAAATCTATTAAATATTTTGCTAGCTACTGCAAGACATAATCAAGCCCTGCCCCCACTGCGGCGGACGTTCAGCATAATGTGCTTTATCAATTTGTTCGGCATAAGGGTTTGTCAGTAACTGATGTAACTCTACAAGTTTACTGTTATCACCTTCTTCAACAGCGACAATCGCTTCTTGAGCAAGGTAATTGCGTAATATGTATTTAGGGTTAACTGCATCTCTATCTGCTTGCCACTTCTCAATATCTATCTTATTGCCAGAGCCCTCAGTGCCATCTACATTAGCAGCCACACGTTGCTGATAATCTTTATACCAAGTATCAAACTGTGGTCGGTCAATAATTTCATCAGCAATATTAGATTGGTGACTGGTAATATCCAGTCGACCAAGAGCCCGGAAAGTATTGGTATAATCAAGCATATTATGTTGCATCACAGCGCAAAATCGGCCAATTAAGTCTAAATCACCTTTATCTTGTTCTGCCTGTATTTCAGCTAATGACGAAGCACTTTTATCAACTGATAGTGCCGATAAATCTGTTGCAGCAAAGCCCATTTTAGCGCGCATTAATAACAAGTACTGCTTCACTAACTCAGCTTGATAGGTATTTAGCGCCGCCACTAAATCATCTGACTCTATCACCGGAGTGAGCGCTTGGGCTAAACGTTGTAGGTTCCAAAGCCCAATGCCAGGTTGCTGGCCAAAGGCATATCGCCCTTCGGGATCAGAATGATTACAGATAAAGTCTTCTTTAAAGGTATCTAGAAAAGCAAAAGGCCCAAAATCAAAGCTGTCACCAAGAATCGACATATTGTCGGTGTTTAGCACACCATGAGCAAAACCAACCGCTTGCCAATGACCAATGAGAATAGCAGTATCTTTAACCACTTGAGTAAACCAAGCTTTATAGCCTTGGCCATCTTGAGTTAAATGTGGATAATGCTGAGCAATGGTAAAGTTAAGTAATTGGATTAATTTGTCTTTACCGCCTTGGTCACTGTGGCAAAAGTACTCAAAGTGGCCAAAACGAATATGGCTTTTAGCCAGCCTTACGGTAATTGCAGCGGTTTCTTGAGACTCACGCCACACTGGTAAATCAGAGCCAATAACCGCAAGGGCACGAGTCGTCGGTACGGACAATGCAGCTAAAGCTTCTGACGCTAAAAACTCGCGTACAGCTGAGCGCATAACAGCGCGGCCATCGCCGTGGCGAGAATACGGAGTCGGTCCAGCCCCTTTTAATGCCAAATCCCATGCTTGATGTTTGTCAGCAAGTTTACCTTTAAAGGCTTCTCCAAGAATGATTGATCGTCCATCGCCTAACCGTGGTGAATAACCACCAAACTGATGACCACTGTACACTTGCGCATAATAACTTGCGCCAGGGACTGCATGGTTAGCTGACAATTGCATTAGCAATTCATCATTGGGCTTTGTTAGCCCAATGAGTTTTGCAGCATCATCACTCCACGCAAGCCAATGTGGATTACTGATTGGCAAAGGGTAAACTTGCGAGTAAAACCCCTCAAGTTGCTCAAAAAAATCCTGTTTAAACTGCATTAAGCCTTTCCCTAGAACAGCCTACTTACAGATAATGACATCGTCGTCATTAACTTCACATAGCTGCTCACATTGATATCCTTTCTCAATTGCCACTGGAATCGCTGTTGCGTTTTCAAGGGCTCGATTGTCCATTTCTACATAACTTTTACCACTCAAGCGCAGCATACCATCTCCCTTTAACTGACATTGCTCAAGGGTGTCGTAATAGCCTGCGATAAAATCTGCGCTTATTGGATTTTGTGGCTTTTTAGCTTCGTCAGCATAATAAAAAAGTGTCCATTCAGGTGTACGTAAACAACCTGTCAAACTGACTAAGCCCAATAAAAAAACTATTTTAATCAGCACTTTGGAATTCATAAAAACCTCTTATTTCTTTCTTAAAATCAACACGCTATTAAGATGAAAATGCTTGCCATGACTATATGGTTCACCATGGCTAATTTTAACGCGCCCTATAATGGCAACATAGGGTGATTTGTCTATATAAATCAGCATTTTTAGCAATAAAAAAAGCGAACCTGAGTCCGCTTTATATCAATCTATAGCTAATTAATAGTGAGTATACTCAATCGTAAGCTCACTCATAAGCTAGATGAGTAAGAATTTAATCACCTGATTTAGATTTGGCTTTTTCAATACGTTTAATTCGACCTTCAAAACCCGTTACAGTTCCATCGCTTAATTGGTAAGTCATGGCTTGCTGACAAACCGATATCGCTTTATCAAACTGTTTTGTATCGTTAAGCATAGTTGAAAGCTGCATAAAGCCTGGGCCTTTTTCATCGACAGCCACTTTATTGTCTTGCTGATACAACTCAAAGACAGATAAATACACATCAGTTAATTGTGCGCCATATTGGCAATACTCAGCCTGCTTACGCAGCTTGTAACTGTGACCGATAATATTCAGTAAACTCTGGTGCTGAGCACTCGTATCCACTTGATTAGCATGTTTCGCTACTAAATCAGCAAATACATCGCCCGCCCATGCGCCAGTTGCGGGTAAACTCAAATCTGCATCGTTATCGGCTGGTTTCACTTCCGCTGTTGCAACTGCTGCAGGCTTTTTAGTTTCTGGTTCTACAACTTTTGACTCTTCAACCTTAGGTTCTTCGACTTTAGCCTCTTCGACAACTGCTGTTTGAGGCTCTTGAGCATCAACTTTTTCCTCTCGCTCTGGCTCTGGCTCTGGCTCTGGCTCTGGCTCTGGCTCTGGCTCTGGCTCTGGCACAGTATCAGATTTTTCATCTTCAGCGACAACTACAGTTTCAGCTTCACCATCAATGACACTGTCAGAGGTTTTAGCATTATCAGCAGTGTCTGTTCGGTCTAATTCTTGTTGAGCAACATTCTGAGTTCGACGGTATAAATACACACCTAGTAGAACTAATAAAATAATGACAATAATTTTCATTGATAACACCATGCCTGTGTCATGTTTGTGTATGGTTAAATAGCCTTAAAATAATGGTCAAAGCCTATTTAAGAGAGAGTGACTTCTACGCTGCATTTTTAAGCAATACATCTAGTATTAATAAGCTATTGTATGGCAATAAATCAAGTATTTATCACGCTTTTGTGCCATTAAGCCCAATAACTGGGGATAAATTCAAATTTTGACATTTTTGTGCTTTAGCTCAAGCTTATTATCACCTAAATTGAACTCATTGTTTGAAGCTAGTTACACTAGCCATACCCGAGTAAATTACTAAGGTATTTATTAATGTCTGAACCTTCAATTCTTTCAGGTAAATTGTTATTTGAGCTCAACACAATGACAGCCATGGCTGGCATATATTGTCGTGCTCATCATCAACAGACACAAGGTGAAGAACTGTGTGAAGAATGCCGTTCATTGCTTGAATATGCCGAAACTCGATTAGATCGCTGCCCATACGGCCAAGATAAACCAACCTGTAATAAATGCCCTGTTCATTGCTATAAACCCCATATGAAACAAAAAGTCAGAGAGATAATGATCTACTCGGGCCCGCGTATGTTGATCCCTCACCCAATTATGTCGATTAAGCATTTATTGTCTGAACGAAAGCCTGCCCCTGGTAAGCCACCCGAAGCTGCCTCAAACCGTCATATGCGAAAGCAAAAAAAACCTTAGGATACTGGTTGAAAGGGTCGCTTAAAGGTATTATCACTTAACTTTAATAAGGGGTAACTAATCGAATTCGGACCGTTTTTTTCTCAAGCTTATATCTGGTTATCTTTACTCGGCGGTATACATTGCTTCGGGGTAGGATTATATGTGCGTTATATCTACGCCAATAACGATCCAGATACCACCCAAAGCAATCGTTTACTGGGCTCATTATTCATTCTCATCGCACTATTTTTTGCCATTGGAGCAGTCACTCGCGAGAACGCCCCTATTCAAATCCATTTTATTTTGACCTTAATGGTACCGTTTTATTTCTTATTAATGCCTTTACTTTATTCCTACTGTAAAGCGAGCCTAAAAATACCAGTGTCAGATGGCAATATTGTCAAACATCTCATGCCAACATTTGTGTCGATGTTTTTCATTGTGATTGCGGTACTTTTTAATATTGGTCTAGACCCTACAGCGTCAAAACAGCCTATTAATACCCTCTCTGAATTAAGTCATATCAATCGCGTTGCCTTAATCATGCCAGTATTCATTATTTTACAGAGTTGCTTATATTTTGGCTTAATTTTCAAAACTCTCAATAAACATAAAAAGCGCTTCAAACTCACTACACAACAAAGCTTAAAAGACATTCGCTTTCGCTGGTTACTCATTTTAACGGGTGGGATTTTACTGAATTGGGTCTTACGTATTATGATGGTGTTAGTACCATTTTATTTTGGCGACTCTATCTCTGTGTTAGCCCACACGATCGCCAGATTATCCTTATTAGTCACAGTCTATGGCTTTGCTTTATATGGGTTACATCAAATAACCCGCGCAGCTTACTTTCGTGGCAATGTGAATAATAAAGCCAATTCCAACGATAGTAGCAAGCCACAAAAAGCCAGTGAACAATTGCTGAATGCCGAAGAATTAAATTACCTTCAAAGCATTATGATCGAGGATGCTACACCCGAAAAGCGACCCAATTAACAACATACAATTATAAATAACCATCACGTAGATGATGAACAAGGAACGGAGCTCCATGACTTTATCAACATTCACATTTCGCCATATTGGGCTACTTGGCTTACTCGGATTATCGACTCAAGCTATCGCCAACTCTCCTCAGCATAAAATAACCATTGATGACTTCTTCGATATTGGCATCATGAAACAAGTCAGTTTTAGTCCCAATGCAAAACAAGCCATATGGGTAGAAAGTCGCTGGGACAAAGAACTTGATAAGTCGCAAGCAGATCTATGGAAAGTCGACACTAAAACCCGCCAAACCCAAAGGCTGACATTTAGTAACGAAAATGAATCAAGTCCAGTTTGGAGCCCTGATGGACAATTTATTTATTTCTTAACCAAACGCAGCGATGCCAACGAAAAAGCGCCATTCAACGGTAAAAACCAAGTTTTCAGAATGACCAGTAATGGCAATGACATTCAACCAATAACCAAAGAAGTTGAAGGCGTAAATGCATTTCAGTTAAGCCAAGATGGCAAAAATCTTTATTTTATCGGCAATAAGACTGTTGAAGAAACAGACCAATGGAGCGCCATGCGTAATAGCCATAGCGCCCCTAATTACGGTCACGGCTCTCACGAATCTAACCCATTA
Source organism: Shewanella goraebulensis (assembly GCF_030252245.1). Classification (NCBI taxonomy): domain Bacteria; kingdom Pseudomonadati; phylum Pseudomonadota; class Gammaproteobacteria; order Alteromonadales; family Shewanellaceae; genus Shewanella; species Shewanella goraebulensis. The sequence goes on along the minus strand of NZ_CP126972.1, from coordinate 366,530 downwards.
CATGTGCTCGACTTAGAGCACTATAAGCAAAAAACGTTGATTGATGACGGTAAAGTAGTCTGGCAATTTAGTGTTAATCAAAATCAATCAAAAATCGCCCGTATCACCACTGACGACAATGAACTGGTCAAATTGGAAGGCTGGTCAGATATTGATGTATACGATGTAAACAGTCGCACTCATCGAGTCTTGCAAGATACCCAATGGCGACAACAAGCCCCATCCCCTTACGGGTGGTTACTTGGTTTAGCATGGCATCAAAACAATCAACAACTTGCTTTTAGAATCGATTTTGATGGCCATCCCGGTAAATTATTTATCGCCGATGTGAGCCAGAAAAAAGCCAAAATAACCGAATTAGCTCGTCCCGATAAAGTCACTTTAAATGGTGACGATGTTAAGTGGCGCCCTAACAGTGACGAAGTGTGTTACCGCGGCGCCATCGAAGCGAAAGTAAAAATTTACTGCAGCGAATTTGAAAACGGTAAACAGCAAGATACTCGCAGTGTTATAGACGCCGATATCGTCTCTGGCAGCTATGATTTTAGCCAATCAGGAAAACAACTGGCGCTCACTCATAATGGTTTAATTCACTTTAGTGATTTATTTATTGCTGATGCCAACAAGCGTCGCGCTAAAATTAAACGTATTACCGATATCAATGCCCAAGTGAGTGATTGGCAATTACCACAAATATCAATCGTAAAATGGAATGCACCAGATGGTAGCCAAGTAGAAGGTATTTTAGAACTTCCCCATGGCTACAGCAAACCTCAAGGTCGATTGCCTCTTGTGGTACAAATCCATGGCGGGCCAACCTCCGCCACACCTTATGCACTGCAACATCGTTCATACGGCCGCAGCACGTTTACTGCCGATGGGTGGGCAATTTTATCGCCAAACTACCGTGGCTCTTCTGGCTATGGCGATGAATTTTTAACCCAACTTGTGGGCCGCGAACATGATATTGAAGTCAAAGATATTTTGGCTGGTGTCGATCACTTAATTGAGCAAGGCATTGCTGATGGTGACAAAATGGCGGTCATGGGTTGGAGTAATGGTGGCTACCTCACCAATGCACTCATTAGCACCACCAACCGCTTTAAAGCTGCGAGTTCAGGAGCTGGTGTATTTGATCAACGCCTGCAGTGGATGCTTGAAGACACCCCCGGCCATGTCGTCAACTTTATGGAAGGTCTACCTTGGGAAAAGCCAGAGGCATACTCTCATGGGTCATCGTTAACGACAGCGAATAACATCACTACCCCAACTCTTATTCACATTGGTGAGAACGATCAGCGTGTGCCAGTTGGCCATGCGCAAGGACTATATCGTGCCTTGAGGCATTACTTAAATGTGCCTGTTGAATTGATAGTTTATCCTGGTGAAGGCCACGGCCTGAGTCACTATAAGCACCGCAAAGCCAAAATGGAATGGGATAAAAAGTGGTTCGACTTTTATGTGTTAGGTATTGAAGAGTAAATATTGAAGAGTAAATATTGAAGAGTAAATATTGAAGAGTAAATATTGAAGAGTAAATATTGAAGAGCAAGAATTAAAGAATAAGACACGCGCTTAACTCAATGCTTAAATGACTTTAGTTGAGCTTAAAACTTAAATACGCCTAATGATCCAGCCTGAACAATAGCTGTCATTAGGCGTTTTATTTTGTGATTATGACACTGGCTTTGTTATGCTGCTAATCTGAGTCGATTATCACCTTGTGATAATTCACAACCATTAATCAATAAGCATATTTTTATCATTTCAGTAGGAGTAAATATGAAAAACATATTGTCACTGTTGTCCGTCGCCTTCATCTTAATAGGACTGACTTTTTCAACTTCAGCTCGAGCTGATAAATACTCAAAAACTGTCGAAGACTTTAGAAAAGCACCAGAAGTACAAAACTTCTTTAGTAATGCATACGGCTATGCGATTTATCCAACCGTCGGTAAAGGTGGCATCGGCATCGGCGCAGCTTATGGTGCAGGCCGAGTGTATAAAGGTGGTATCCACACTGGTGACTCAACGTTATCTCAATTATCAATTGGCTTTCAGTTAGGCGGCCAAGCTTACAGCGAGATTATCTTCTTCAAAAACAAAGCCGCTTATGATGACTTCACCAGCGGTACCTTTGAGTTTAGCGCTCAAGCTTCAGCAGTAGCGATTACAGTAGGCGCCAATGCACAGGTTGGGTCGACAGGTAACTCAGCAGCAGCTGGTAATGCCGGAAATCGCACCGCAGCAAAAGCTAATTACATGAATGGCATGGCGATATTTACTGCTGCAAAAGGCGGTTTAATGTATGAAGCGGCCATTGCCGGCCAAGCTTTTAGCTTTGATGCGAAATAAGCTTATTTAGACAATAAAACTGTCACCCATTAAAAAGGCTGCAATAGCAGCCTTTTTACTCACTAAAATAAGAGCCGAACTCTTTTGAGCTTATTTGTCACTAAAAGCATAAGCTGACAAATTCTAAAAACTAATAAAACTACATGAATCTAACAGGTAGTTTTTACAAATAAGGGTTAGCTTTATTTCCAAATCATCAAAGCAAATTTGGGTTATAGAGGGCTAGACATCACCTCTAACGAGGTGGACAAATTCACTTAGGCTCTAAACTATAGGTTCTAAACTGTAGGTTCTAAACTAAGCCACTCTATTCCTTCTTAGCTCTAACTCAGATCCACTTTCTCCTCAAGTTCCTGAATACATTCCAATAGCGCTAATTTAGCTGAACAGCATTTGTTGATTCAATTAACCGATTCAATTAATCGATTAATACCACTGCAAACAATCATTTTTTGCGGTTACATTATTAACAGGCAGAAAGAGCGTGAGTTGTTAATTGAGAGAATCCCATGGATATAACAAAAAAAAGCTGTTTAATCTTATCAATGAGTTTGGCATTTAGTGTTCAAGCAGAAACATTAACCCGTGACAATGGTGCTCCTGTAGGAGATAACCAAAACTCAATCACTGCGGGCAGTAATGGCAGCGTACTTCTGCAAGATGTCCATTTGATTCAAAAGTTACAACGTTTCGCTCGCGAAAGAATTCCAGAGCGTGTCGTACACGCAAGAGGGACTGGTGCCCATGGTGAGTTCGTCGCCAGCACTGATTTAAGCAAGCTAACGCAAGCTGCACCTTTTGCAGAGAAAGGTAAAACCACACCTGTTTTTGTACGTTTCTCTACTGTTGTCCATTCTAAAGGCTCGCCAGAAACCTTACGTGACCCACGTGGTTTCGCGACTCGTTTCTATTCAGATCAAGGAAACTGGGATCTTGTAGGTAACAACCTGCCTGTATTTTTCATCCGTGATGCGATTAAATTTCCTGACATGGTTCATTCACTAAAACCATCTCCTGTCACTAATCTTCAAGATCCTAATCGTTTCTTCGATTTTTTCAGCCATGAAGGAACGGCAACTAACATGCTAACGTGGGTTTATACCAACTTAGGTACACCTTCTAGCTACCGTAAAATGGATGGTTGGGGTGTTCATGCATACAAATTTATTAATGATGAAAATCAAGTTAACTACGTTAAATTTCATTGGGTAAGCCAACAAGGTGTTGAAGGGTTAAGACCTGACGAAGTCACCGCAATGCAAGGGAAAAACTTCAATCACTTAACTGATGATCTTTACAGTGAGATTAGCAAAGGTAACTACCCTAAATGGGATTTAAAAGTAAAAATATTGAACCCAAGTGAGCTCAATAATTTCACTTACAACCCGCTTGACGCAACCAAGATGTGGCTTGATGTGCCAGAAACGACTGTTGGCACAATGACCCTAAACCGCGTGCCAGATAACTTTTTCCAAGAAACGGAACAAGTGGCAATGGCGCCATCTAACTTAATTCCAGGTATTGAGCCATCAGAAGATAAGTTACTTCAAGGGCGTATTTTCTCTTATGCAGATACACAGCTCTACCGTTTAGGCGCTAATTTATCTCAGTTACCGATTAACCAAGCAAAAGTGACTGTAGCCAATCACAATCAAGAAGGCGCAGCTAATTACGCTAATACTAAGTCTGATATTAACTATCAACCAAGCAGAAACCTGCCTTTGAGTGATGATGCTCGTTTTAAATCTGTGAACACGCCTTTATCAGGCACAGTGCAACAAGCCGTGATTGCAAAACAAGATAACTTCACTCAAGCAGGTATGTTGTATAGAAGTTTAAGCAAACAAGATAAAAGTGACCTTATCACCAACTTGTCAGGCGATTTAGGCAAAGTGGCAGACGCAAATGTTAAACATCAAATGCTCAGTTACTTCTATCAAGCAGATAAAGAGTTTGGAGAACGTTTAACCAAAGCTGTTGACGGTAACCTTAAAGAGGTGAAAAAAAGAGCCAACATTTAAACTCTCATTGTATTGAACTAACGCATTGGGCCAGCGTTAGACAACAGAGTAAGTCCTGCAAGACGTAATTGTGCTCTTTTCTGCCCGTTTAGAGTGCGTCTTGTAGGCCATCCTCATTATCCATTTTTTATTCGCATGGGTGCTTACTATATGTCGACCTCATTAAAATCTATCCCGAACTTATTAAAAATCGGCTTTTCAGCCAGTTTTGTTATGGCTTATTTATTATTGTCTTACTCAGCAGCTCAACCTGTAGAGACAAGCAATATTGATGATTTGAGCAAGAATGATGCGGCTCAATCTATTACGCCCAGTCAAGATATTGATAAAGAAACACAGCTATTAATGGATTACTTTTTTGCAGCGGCCAGAACGGGCGATGTAGAAGTATTAACCCACTTTATTGAAGCAGGCTTCCCTATAGATCAACGTAATAGCCAAAGTTACACCGCCTTAATGGTGTCAGCGTACAACGGCCATCCATCAGCAACATCAGCATTGCTTGAAATGGGCGCCAATGCTTGCTTACAGGATAAGCGAGGAAACACTGCAATAATGGGCGCTGTAATTAAGGCAGAATTTACAATAATTAAGCAGTTATATAACCATGAATGCGATGCAAACCTGACGAATAAATCAGGCATGACACTTAAGGATTTTGCCGAATATTGGGGACAAAGTGATAAATTAAGCAGTGCTATTTTGATTAACAGCCCTATTAAACAATGATGATGTCAGATGGTGTAAGAGTTATCTAATACGCAAACTTGCCGATTGAATTAATATGAACTTAACTTATTTTCGCTGCAAGCATAAGCTGACATTACCCTTATTTTACTTTCAATCACTTAGCTTAAAGATATAACCATAAGCTGACATAAAATATAACCATAAGCTGACAAATAGTAATATTCACTAATAAATGAGAATAGTGTCATGTTCTTTTATTACTAATAAGACATTAGCTCTTTCTAGCTCACTTTTGGACAAAAGTAAGTTAATGCAGAAATTCTAAAAGTGAGCTGTGAGATTAGAAAATGTATGGTAATAAATTAAAGTTTACACTGACCCAACATATTCTTGATTTATATGGGAACGTCAATCAGTAATATTATTGAGATGCTTAAGCATAATGAGTGTAAAAGTAAAGCAAAGAAAATGAGTGGCTATTTAATTACAGTGACGAGATCAATCAAGTCATTATCTAATACTGATAAGTTAACAATTTTGGCCGATATTTCAGGTACGGCATAAAGGTCTCTTTATTGTATGGTTGCCTTTCATTTAATTACCTCAAGCGCTCTAAAAGCTTGATCTAAAATCTGCTATTTTCATTCACCTATTTGTTAAAATGCTTATAGCTTGATATTTAAAAAACTCGCTAAAGACGAAAAAGATAAAGAGGAAAAATAGATACTTTGCTATTTATCACTTTTAAAAGAGCGAAAGTCGCATTCAAATAGCACAGTTTGGTCTACAAAATAAGTACAAAAAATGCCGCTATCAATAAGCGGCATTTTTAACACATTGTTTAAAACATTAATTTACAACTGCAAGTTAATTAGTCTTCTTGCACTGTTGCTTCGGCAGAACTCGAGTAAGTCGTACTTAGATCGTCACCCACCGCATAACTTTCGAAGTCCTCAGATAGAATCGCCGTATCTGTTGCATCAGCAATCACGATATCATCAGCTAATAACTCTTTTGCTGACTCTTTCGAAGAGCTACCAATACGTATTTGATACGTTTCTGTCGCTGTACCTGTATTGATTGCTTCATAAGGACCGTAGAACATTGTACCGCCATCAATTGACAAAAAGTAACCTGTTGCAGTCCAATCTATAACTACATCAATATCGGTATCATTTGCATGCGTTAAGCCATCAATGATTTGCTGCGATTTAGATGAATCACGATATTTAACACTACCATCATTACTAAAGATAATTTCGCCCGTTAGGTTACTTGAAGAGGCAGAGCCACCATAAATACTAATATAAGCGGTATTATCTTCGCTAACCTCTGGTGTTGCAGTAAAGCCAGCAATCGCCTGTAACTTAATGGTTGTTGAAATAGAGCCTTCAGCAAGTGGAGTCGTGATTAAGCGTAACTCAGCGTCAGCGTCTAGTGATGTGTCAGCCATTCGGGCAACTTTATTTACACTACTTCCCGCTATGGTCTTAACGGTTGCTTCAGCAGAACTTGAATACATTGCACTTAAATCTTCACCTTCAGCATAAGTTTCGAAGTCTTCAGATAGCACTGCCATATCGCTCTCATCAGCAATGACGATATCATCAGCGAGTAATTCTTTTGCTGACTCTTTCGAAGAGCTACCAATACGAATTTGATACGTTTCGGTCGCTGTACCTGTATTGATTGCTTCATAAGGACCGTAGAACGTAGTACCACCATCAATTGAAAGTGAATAACCTGTTGCTGTCCAAGCTAGAACTACATCAATATCTGTATCATCAAAATAAGTTAAGCCATCAATGGTTTGTTGATCTTTATTTGCATCACGATACTTAACAGCACCGTCTTTAGCAAAGACAATTTCACCCGTTAAGTTACTTGAAGAAGCAGAGCCACCATAGATACTGATGTAAGCGGTATTATCTTCAGAAACTTCTGGTGTAGCAGTGAAGCCAGAAATTGCTTGTAGCTTAATGGTTGTAGAAATAGAACCTTCAGCAAGTGGATCCGTTGTTAAACGTAACTCAGCGTCAGCAGTTAATGATGTATCTGCCATTCTGGCAACATTGTTTGCTCCAGTATCAACAACAATTGTGCCTGTAATTGTGATTGCTAATTCAGCGGTAGTGCCATCAAAAGATTCAATAGTAAAGGTATCGAGTTCACTTTCACCCACAACAAGTGCAGCAATAGTGGCATCAGCAGTATCGAGGGTATATGTCCAAGAGCCATCTTCTAAAATTGCTAATGTACCGTATGTACCCATTAAGGTTGTCTGAACAATAAAAGCTTCGCCATCATCTGGGTCAAGTACACTTACAGCACCTGCTGCCGTTGCCTCATCACTTGCAATTCTTCCAGTTAAATCAAAGAATACTGCTGGCGTAGGTTCTTCTGTGCCATCGCCTGCATCAAATACAGACACTTCAGCGTAAATAGCTAAGCTATATTTGCTGTCTGTACCATCTAAAGTTTCACCTGCATCATAGCCTTCAAAGTCATCTGAAAATATACTTGTAGTGCCAGCGGTATCAGAAAATACTTCAATGTTATCAGCATAGAAAGAACCGAAAGGAATCGTTCTATCATTATCACCGAATCTAAATTGGATAGCTTTAACACCATCAGCGAACCACTGGTCTAATCCTGTATAATCAGAGTCAACAACTGCTGCAGTAGAGAATGAACCTCCACCAATCACTTCACCATCAATAGTCACGGTGATTTGATCTGCCTGATCTAAGTCCCATGTGATTGCTACATCATAAAACTGCTCTTCAACAAATGGTGCAGTGATTATATTGCCAGGGTAAGCGTCACTGTCAGTATTTCGAACAAAGAAACGAGGGTCAATTACGGTGCCGTCGTCTTGAATTTGAGTTCCTTGAATACGCAAATCTATAAGCGATTCACTAGAACTACCAGATGAGCCATAAAGCGTAATGTAAGCATCTTTAATATTTCCATCACTACCAAGCGCAACCTCTTTAGATATTGATGCACTCAGCTTACCTTGACGAAGGTTATCAACGGTAAATCTAATCTCACCCGTATCACCGCCTGTATCGCTTATTTTTACAACTTGAGTAAGCGAAGCAACACGAATATTAATTTCAGCAGTGGTACCATCAATAGAAGCGATAGTGATTGAATCACTTACAGAGTCACCTAGTTCAAGGTTCGCTAAAGTATCATTTGCAGTGTTAACCGTGTAAGACCAACTACCGTTGGCACTGATACTAAATGTACCATAATCAAGTGTCACATCAGTTTGAGCAACAAAAGCATCTTCTTCGAAGTTTGGATCAATAATGGTTAGTGAACCAGTTAATGGATCCGTAGCAGTATGTTGAACAGTACCGCCAAATTCACCTTCGATGATTGCTGCAACAGGGTCATTGTTATAACCAACAGCGGCTCCAATTACATCCAGTAACTCCTCATCAACAGAACTAGCAACTTGTGAAGTAGTTTGCAAATTAATTTGTGCTGTCTCAAGTGTAACTAAAGACTCTTCAGAAAAAGAACCATCAGCGACGTCACTAGCAAGATCTTCCATAACGGTAGATAAATCTGCGTCTGCGTTGTCTGCATCAACTTGTGATAGTAGCGCTAACACAGAACCATATCTATCAGCATCTTCAGCACCATCAGCACCAAGTTCAACAGTACCAACTAAAGTAGGAAGCACTTCTGTTGTATCAAAACGAATACCAAAACGTGCATTAATTATTTCAGCTGCGTCAGCAAACTGGTTTAAATCACTACCCGCGTTTTGAACAGCCATTTCGGTTAAAGGAGAAACAACATAGGTAGGTGGTGGTAGTATGGTTTCCACCCCCTCTTCATCAGTCTCAATTATATTTTCAACTACATTCACTACAGATCTTAGTTGAGGAGCATCTAAGGTTAAACCTGTTGATTCGTCCGTATAAGTACCGCCAGTACATGCAATTAAACCCGCACCTTCGAAATGTACATTGCTAAATGTAACGCCACCTGAAGTGTCAGAGGTTGCAGTGCCTTGCTCTGGAAGAACCGCAGCACCACTATCATCAACTTTAAATATGTCACAAGTTGCACCATCAATAGGGCCTTTAATAATGCTAGCTGAAACATTTAAGGTTGGATTGATAGTGGGTGTAGATGCACCTACGCCTTCGGTAAAGCCTGCATCATCGGTATAATTAGCAGAAACAGAAATGACAGTGCCTTCGTCAGCTTCAGTAATTGTGTAAGATGTGCCGATAGTACCTGTAGACCAAACATAGGTAATGGTGTCTGCTTGAATTCCATCAGCATCAGTAGCTGCTGCAGAGATTGTTTCGCCAGCGATAAAATTGCTTCCGGTTATTGCTATACTACCGCGAGTATTACCATCGAGTTCAGCACCGTCATCACCACCACAACCTAATAGGCCTGTCGCAATGATGAGCGGTATAAGAGATTTATTATTCATTTTTATGACTCCAAAAAGATTCTTTTTCCAAATTTAGCTTGTTTTATTTAAGTACTAGACTTGGCTAGTACTTAAAGCTGACACCTGCGAACAGGCGAGGACCATAATCACTTACTTGGCCCAAGTTACCTTGGGTATAGAAGTCATCACTGCGAGGCTCACTGAACAAGTTAATTGCTGAAACTTTAATGCGAAGGTGTTGATTGATTTTGTAAGCAGCACGAGCTTCCCAAATACCTGCCTCATCAACATAACGCAGTCTTGTGCCGTTAGAAGTGTATGGTTGGAAGTATTCACTACGATACTTGTAGATAAGAGCAGTATCAAAACCGCCTATTTGGTAGTAAACCTGTCCATTAAATACATGCTCAGAAAATCCAGGTACTGAGGCAGGTGGAACAATACCTGCGGTAAGCTGAGTGGTTACACCGTCTAAATCAGTCGTATAGGTCTCACCGTAGTTACTGTCTTCAAACTCATAGGTTGTATCGGCGTAGTTATAACCAAGCTTCACACCAATGCCTAAATCCCAACGATACGAGAATGTCGCTTCGAAACCATAAAGGTCACTGTTTTCGTCAGTAGTGACTGAATTAGTAATAGGTAAAGAAACTTCCACACCGTCAACGATAAAATTCTCTAACTGTGTTTGCTGTTGGTAACCGCCATTGAATTGCTTATAGTAAACACCTAGCGCTACCATAGAGTCATCGCTTGGATACCATTCAACAGCTGCATCATAGTTCCATGACATTAATGGTTGAAGATCAGGATTACCTGAACCATTAACACCAACCAACAAATCTTCAACTGATTCAGGGTCATCTGAGTCATCGGTTACGAATGTGCGGCTATAACTTAGATCAGATGGATCTGCACGTGACATACCTCGGTAAATACCTGCCCTTAGGAGAATATTGTCATCATAATCAACGACTAAGTTAAAGCTTGGTAGTACTTCAGTGTAATCACCACCACCAACAATCTTTTCAATACTTCCGTTTGGTACCAATTCGACGATACCTGTCGCCGGATCAGTGACAACGTCGAAACCTTCTCGAAAGCCAATAGAGGTAACGTCAGTATCCACTACACGAACACCAAAGTTACCACGAATATATTTACCAAACATTTCAGTGTCGTAATTAAGCATGGCGTAAGCAGAGGTAGTTTGTTCTGTTACGTCAATAGTACCCGCATTCTCGTATGTAACCTCTGGGTATGCGAATTCGCCGCCTTGTGATGCTGCTACTGCTTGAGAGAAACACTCGTTATTGTAAGTTGCCCACGAAGCGCCTGTACCGCTTTCTACAACATTACCTGAACTGTCAACATGGGTGATAATATCACCGTCAGAAACACTGGATAAAAAATCAGTCTCAGGGAAGGCTATTTGGCAACCTTCAAGTACATCGATGGCCGATGTTGCAGATTCATCTAAATTATATGTAGTTCTTGAGCCATTACCGTTCGTGCCACCAAATTGAACAAATGTTAGCTCAGAAACGCGAACGCCAGCTTGAACGCTACTAAAAAAATCACTGTCTAGAATATAATCAATATCAAGGCGTGCACCCATAATTTCGTTATCGCGGACATTTTCTCTGTCGATACGAGTACGAAGGCTATCAGTAAAATTGGAAATATCAGTCACATCAAAATCAGTCACTGTGAAATGAGGAATATATTCACCTAAATCCCAAGATAAGAAAGGACGAGAGCTCGTTCTTCCTCGGTTTGTTATTTGTAGTTCTTCACGGCTGGTTTTTGAATAGCCAAGGTCAAGACTAATCTTTAGATCATCAGAGAAAAAATGTTCAACGTTCAAGCCATATCCACGATATTTTTCTTCACGCGAAAATTGCTCGCCCGCAGACTCGATGCGTTCTTCACCTTCCCAATGTAGAATACCGCCAACATCGTTTGTGATCAGATTTTGTCCCGTTACACCCGGTGTAACGCGCTTTTGTAAGAAAATTAAATCATGACGCGCTTCTGCTTGGGTACGATCTGAAATTTGCGCGTCAAAATTGATATCCCATTTATTTGAGGGTTGGTATTGTAAAGCAAAGAATAAAGCGTCTCTTTCATCAGATGTTTCATTTTGACGGAAGCTTCGGCTTGAGCCAGTCCATGCGTATTCTCTACCATCATCTACTGCAAGACCTGTGTCTGGATCAATATCATTATTATAACCTTGGTTATTTGAGCCAACAATTTCATCTTCACAATCGCCCGCTGAGCTACGGAAAAAACCGGTATTGGTATCGGTTGGATCATTCAAACATGCCCACAAAGATGAACCCGTTGGGCTTGAGCTTCTATATTCAGCTTCTGGCTGACTAATATCTTGACGCTGCAAACCTACACTCAAACCAAATGCTTGACCGTTATCAAACTCAAATTGATCAACATAACTTAGTGTTCCACGGTAGCCCAAATCACCTTGAAGTGAATTGTCAACGTTTGCTTGGTCTGGGTTGTAGTTACCTTTTACTTCAGCCTGAAAACGTTGCTTACCAAAATCTAAAGGCTTAAGTGTCTCCAGAGTAATAACACCGGCAACCCCACCTTCAATCATGGAAGCGTCTTGTGTTTTATAAATAGCGACTTTCTGCATCAACTCTGATGGGAACTGAGAAAAGTTAACTGAACGGTCACCACTACCATTGGTCGCTTCACGGCCATTGATGTTAGTGGCACTTAAGAATGGACCTAAACCACGAATACTGATTTCAGTAGCACCACCATTTTCACGGTGAGATGATGCACCCGTTAATGTTTCTAGCGCCTCACCAATTGAAAGTGCAGGTAAATCACCAATATCTGAAGCAGATAAACCGTCAACAACCGTGGTAGATTCACGCTTTATTGAAATTTGGTCTTGAATTGTTTTACGTGTACCAGTAACGACAACAACTTCTATATCATTATCAACTTTATCTAGATTTTCAGTTTCGGCTTCTTGTGCTATTGCCGAAAATGCAAAAGAACTGGTTACAGAAGTAAATGCAGCAAGCTTCATCCATTTTGCTATAGGTGAAAGCTTGAACTTCCCTATTTTATGGATGGGTTTTGTTTTTTTACTTAACTTCGTCGACATACCGTACTTCCCCTTAGTATTTTAATAAGCATGTTAATGCCATTTATTGGTATATTTTTTTTGCAAGCAGGTTACTGCCATTTACTTCTTATATTTATTATTGCAAGCAGGTAACTGCCTTAAATTCTTATATTTATTATTGCAAGCAGGTTACTGCCATTAAATTCTTATATTTATTATTGCAAGCAGGTGACTGCCTTAAATTCTTATATTTATTATTGCAAGCAGGTGACTGCCTTAAATTCTTATATTTATTATTGCAAGCAGGTGACTACCTTAAATTCTTATATTTAAATTAGAGTTATATTAATTTCAACAAACGAAACCCAAACAAAATTTTTAACCTATTAATTTAAATAAAAATACAACCAATAATTGTAGTTACGAGTTACGAATTTTAAATTGATGTATTAACTGCGCTAAAATTTATACCCTTTATGCATGTTATGAATATGATAGAAAGTAGCTTGCACATAATCACCATCAGCGCCGCCATTGTTTTGGTTATAAACACCCGCTTTAAAATACATATACTGGTTACTAGTACTGTAACCACTATCTTTCATATCAAAGTACTTAGTAATATTAGGCTTACCTTCCCTGATTATAGTGACGAACAACACTTCATCTTCGACGGAAATTTTATAAGAGAACTTTTCGTTTAAGGCGATGCCGTCATCAGGATCTGATAACGTATGTGAACGTGAGCCAATCATATTTATCCAAATATCATCACCATCATTTATTTCATGGGCAAAATAAATAGACCCTTTCGAGTTGCCAGGTAATTTTCGGTAATATAAACGGATGGGTTCGTCATCAGTGGCATGAATTTGGCCGATGATCACGCGTCCGACCTTTTTTTCATCACCAGTGGTAGATACTCGGTTTATTGCCAAAGTCCCTTCCAAACTGCCTTCAACTCCCCCAGACTTAGCTTTCGCCGAACCATGCGCATTGCTGAAAACCCAGTTATTTTTAGTCAGGCCACGCGTTTTTATTCGACTATTACCTCTACGTAGCATTTCGCGTAGTTCGGTTCTCGCATATTTTGTATTTTTTGAGGTCTTGGCACCTACGTTTGGGCAAGCGAATACCAAGCCACCATCATCTGCTGTATAAAAAAATGGCTTTAAGTTAAAGCCTTTACTTAATGATTTCTCATAGACGGTATCAGCTTTTTTATCTTCGTTGAGATCGGTTGGCAACGTTAATGACCAATCGAGTAAGTCAAAGTTTTCACCTGGCTTTTTAAGCGGATCGAGTTTTGACAAATCCCCCAGTAAAACACCTTCAGCAAGGCTAGTGTGTGACTTAGGAATAAGCGTATTCCCCTCAATTTCCTGAGCATTGAGTGATGCGCTAAAAACAGCTAAAGCAAAAAATAGCACAGCGAAAACGTCACACATTTTCTTTTGAAAATGTCGGTAAGATTTATGCGTGTTGATATTGAAATCCTTTATAATTTACGCTCTCTTTGTTGTATATGTGCAGCATATAGTGGCGCACCTACACATGAACTTAACGACCCCTGAAAAACGTAATAAAAATAGGTAAATCTTTGCTTCTAATTAACACCAAAAATTATCTAATTTCGTTGTAAAAAGAAGCAGAACTCTTTGTTGTATATGATCAAAGAGCTATGATTAATTGCTACCCATAGAATCATACATAACTTACCCAATACAGTCGTATGGTTAACAATTTACTCACAACTGTAACTTTATATTAAACAAAATATAACCATCACAACACATCATTGTCAACCAAAATAGAACCCAAAGTATTACCAAAAACCAAAATTGGTAGTAATAAGAGCATAAAAAAGACTAACGCATTGGCTTGACACATTCTCTACACAATAAAAAGAAGCAAAATAAACAATAGCTTACGAAAATAACGAGCTATTTTTGTTGAATAGTTTTTATATTCACTACCAATGAATATGGCAACATTACCAAATAACAGAACAAAGTTAGTCAGCGGCCAAAATGTATTACCAATTTGTAAGCCTGATCATTACCAATTTAAATATAGGCATTACCAATAGATGATGTAATGAGATTACAGTTCAGAACTAATATGCAGATAATAAGCTGTACGATAATTCGTATTGATTGTGATTTATCATTAATGCTCTTGTTGAACGAAGCTACGCTGTCAGGCGCATTAGTGCTTATTTCGATGCATGTCCTAATAACCTTTCAACCGATGATTTGAAGCGCTACTTTGCCAGTTTGATTGCCTTACATTCGTGGAGCACCGTGAAACTCGACCGTAATGGGTTGCACATTCACTTGTAAATAGGTCTATCGACATGTCCTTGACCAACAATGGCAAACACATCCGTCAGTTCAAGAATGAGTGATTCAATCCATCCTCGTCAGTGGTCATAGTTGTTACCTGTGTATTTATCATCACCACATAAGAAGGCGCGGCGAATCACGCGGCTACAGCAATGATAATAAGGACTATCTCGTTGACAAGAGTTCAAGACTTATTTGGCTTCTACGAGGGCGCGGCATCATAACCTCCTTGTTTAATGCTCAAATCAAGCCTAGTAGGAAGTCACGACTGATGCCATTAACTATGGGTGTCTACGTATTTTTTAAGAAAGCGCGGCGAACCACACGGCTACAGCAATGATAATAAGGGGTGTCTTCAAGGCTAATTTGGCTTCTACGAGGGCGCGGCATCATAACCTCCTTGTTTAATGCTCAAATCAAGCTTAGTAGGAATTCACGATTGATGCCATTAACTATGGGTGTCTATGTATTTTTTTGGTTGACTGCCAAAAGTCGCAATTGTTTCATTATATTCATGATGAAAACATGCGTCGAACTCCAACGTGCTTTCACACATTATTGTTTCGCTCACTTTTGCACTCGCGAATTTAAAAACGTTTTTATTGGGCGAAGGCTTACGTAAATTCCTTATATACATGTACAAAAACCTCGAGCAACACCAGTACATTTAGTGTACTGGTGTTGCTCGAGGTTTTGTTAAATTTGTCAGACTATGGTTATCTTATGTCAATGTATGCTTTCAGTGACATTATTCATGACCCCAAGGCGTTGGCGGCAGTGCCACTGGTTTAGTTAAATCAAAGTCGACTCTAAAGTCACGATTTTCACGGGTTAAGCGATAAGTGAATACGTTTGGTTCAATATACATGTGCCACACGTTAGTTACTGACGCCGTTAAGCCGTTTTCATTAAAGTTATCAATAGACTCTTGGTCGACTGGAAATGATTGCTGAGTGGCGGTGCCCATGTCAGCAGTATCGCCGCCATACATAGTGACTTTATCTTCAGTGCCATCTTCATGACGATGATCATGCTTTAGACGCAAGCCTGTTTCTGTTTTGGTAATCACCCAAGTACGTGAATGGTCATCACCTACATGGAAAGGAACTTTAAGCTCTGTGTCGCTACATTCACGCACATGCATCACTAATGCTTTATTGCTGAATGCTGAATCTGCTTCATTGCCAGCAGTGACTTTACCTGCAAAAGCTTTACCGCAATAAGCTGCGATAGCATCAAAATATTGATGTTGCGGGTTTTCTTGAGGGGCATGTGCCATTGCAATAGCTGGCGCCATGCTGCTGATTACACCAGCGACCAATATTTTTTTCATTATTATTCCTTTTGGTATCGATCAATTAACTTTTACTAACAAACCACAGTAACAGTGATTGTTTAATTTAACCTGAAAAAAAAACCGCCTATAAAGGCGGTTTTTTATTAAAGCGTATTTCGGTTAACTTAAGCAAAAAATAAGTGCGAATAAACTGGTATTATTTTGCCTTAGCAGGACGTTTACCTTGCTTATTGTTTGAATTACCAGAAGTTTTAGCTCCAAATGGCTTTTTCTTTTGCGACCAACCAATTTTAGATTTACCAGAACCATTGCTATTCGACGCTTTGCCATTACCTGCAGGTTTACTTTTTCCACCAGCATTACCAGCGCCATTACCTTCAGCGGCTGCCTTAGCTTTATTGGCAGTGGTCGGTTTCTTACCCGAGGATTTTCTATCATCGAACTGGTTACCCGAGAAACGAGTGAAAGCTTTTTTACTGCCATCATTCTTACCGCCCCCCTTACCGTTTCGATAACCTTGACGCTCGTTGCGCGACTCTGGCGGCACGATGTGCTGCGCACCATTACCAATTAAGTGTTCTTTGCCCATAGCAACCAGCGCTTCACGAATAAGCGGCCAACCTGCTGGGTCATGGTAACGCAGCAATGCTTTGTGTAAACGGCGCTGACGACCTTTTTTAGGTACGGTAACTTCTTCACTGGTGTGTTTTACATTTTTCAACGAGTTCAGTTCAGTGTGGTAAATCGTAGTGGCATTCGCCATTGGCGATGGATAGAAGTTTTGTACTTGATCCAGTTTGAATTTCTCTGACTTTAGCCACAATGCCAAATTCAACATATCTTCATCAGTCGTGCCCGGATGTGCCGAGATAAAGTACGGGATCAGGTATTGCTTTTTACCCGCTTCTTTCGAGTAAAAATCAAATAACTCTTTGAATTTATGATAACTGCCCATACCCGGCTTCATCATCTTACTGAGTGGGCCATCTTCGGTATGCTCTGGGGCAATTTTTAAATAGCCGCCTACATGATGCTTAGCCAGCTCTTTAACATAGCGTGGATCTTCAGTGGCTAAGTCATAACGTACACCAGAGGCAATCAGTACCTTTTTAATTCCAGGGACGTCACGTGCTGCACGGTATAAATCAATGGTGTGCTTATGGTCTGTCCCCAAATGGCCACAGATACTTGGATAAACACAAGATAAACGACGACACGTGGTTTCCGCTTTTACACTGGTACAGCCTAAACGATACATGTTGGCTGTTGGGCCGCCAAGATCTGAAATCACCCCAGTAAAGCCTGGTACTTTTTCTTGAATATCTTTAATTTCTTTGATGATTGATTCTTGTGAACGACTCTGAATAATTCGCCCTTCATGTTCGGTAATAGAACAGAACGAACAACCACCAAAACATCCACGCATGATATTAATCGAGGTTTTAATCATGTCGTAAGCTGGAATGACTGCTTTACCGTAGCTTGGATGTGGCACACGCTGATACGGTAAATCGAATACTGCATCCATTTCATCAGTATTTAATGGCCATGCTGGCGGGTTTACCCACACCGAGCGGTTGCCTTGAGCTTGAAATAACGCACGGGCACAACCCGGATTTTGCTCTTGATGCAAAATACGTGAAGCATGGGCATATAAGAATTTATCCTCAGCCACTTTTTCATAAGCTGGGAGCAGCACATAGGTTTTTTCCCATGGCTTAGGTCTAGCAGGCTGCACACTAATCGCTTTAGGTGCATCATTATCAAAAATCTTTTTATCGGTTGGCCCTGACAACTTTTCACAGCCAACATCATCAGCCCCATAAGGGTTGGGGATAGGATCGATTTTATGAAGTTGGTCGAGCTTACGAGAATCCATGCCTTTCCAACCCGGCAAAGGCTCATGACGAATGACGGCTGTACCACGAATATCGTGCAAGTCAGTCATTTTCTCACCGTTAGCAATACGATGTGCCACTTCCACCAGCGGACGCTCTGCATTACCGTAAATTAAGATATCGGCTTTGGCATCAAAAATAACACTGCGACGCACTTTATCAGACCAATAATCATAATGAGCGATACGACGTAAGCTTGCCTCAATACCACCAATGACGACTGGCACTTCTTTAAAGGCTTCTTTACAGCGCTGGGTATAAACCGTCACAGCGCGATCTGGGCGTTTACCACCTTCATCATTTGGTGTGTAAGCATCATCACTACGAATACGGCGATCTGCGGTGTAGCGGTTGATCATCGAATCCATGTTGCCGGCTGTCACCCCAAAAAATAAATTCGGGCGACCGAGCTTCATGAAGTCATTTTTATTTGACCAATCAGGCTGACAAATGATCCCCACTCGAAACCCTTGCGCTTCAAGCATACGACCGATGACTGCCATACCAAAACTTGGATGATCCACGTAAGCATCACCACTGACGATAATAATATCGCAGCTATCCCAACCAAGTTGATCCATCTCCTTGCGAGACATAGGAAGAAACGGTGCCGTGCCATAGCATTCGGCCCAGTATCTTGGGTAATTAAATAACGTGGATTCAACTTGCATGAGATTTGCCTACAATAAACATCATCATTATGGTGAATTGAACTACATAAAGTTTAGTCCAACTCACCCAACTTTTTTATGGAGGCGGAGTATAGCAGTTACACCACACTAAGTGTGACTAAAAAAACAGCAAAATAAGATTTTTAAGCTATTTAATTCGCCTTATAACCTTATTAAAAACAATGACTTTACTTATTACTTTTGGCTATAAGTTTATAAACCAATAAAAAAGCCAATATTAACAACCGCTAAGCCGATGACCACTAACCAAGTCAGTAACACACCCCATTTACGGCCAAAATGTATTCCGCCCTTGCCCACAGTCAGCCCAATTGCGTGCAATAACCTAGCAACTATCCAAATGGTGCCAAAGCAATGCAATATTGCAGGTGATAAGCCATTAAATTCAGCCAGCATAAATAAAATAAGCGCCATGGGTGCATTTTCAAGTAAATTCTCATGGACTCGTTTTGCGAGGGCTAAATCAGAATTTCCACCAGTCCCAATACCAACTTTATTGATTCGACGCTGCTTTATGACTCGAATAGATAAACCTATCGCAAGTAGCGCGGTTAAGCTGGCGTAAAATCCTGAAATCATCAATGACATGTGTTGCATTTCCTTATTGTTATTTTCTGCAGTAAGCCATAAATTGACTACAATGGAGTATTCATTCTATACACATTACATCAAAATGGAATTATCACATTTTTAACATAAATTTGATGAATTGAAGGTATTCAGCCAACCCCATTTCGGTTACTATTCGCGCCAATGAACCACTACCCAAATAGACTAGAGTGATACACGCCTAATGAACGATTCCAGCTTCATTGAAAAACGCAGATTTATCATAAGATTAGGCAAAGCCCTGCATAAATTTGGAACCCCTGCATATCGACTAGAGTCGCACCTGCAAACGGTGTCATCTACTCTTGGAATCGAAGGGTATTTTTTGATTTCACCCACTTCGATGACCTTTGTGCTCCAGCACGATACTGAACAAGAATACAATCATGTTGCCCGCGTTAAACCTGGCGACTTAGATTTAGGCTCTCTTGCCCGCACCTTTGATTTGGTTGAAGAGCTCAGCACCGGCCAACGTACCCTAGCAGAATCCCTAGAACGATTAGAAGAAATAGCCAACAAGCCTAACCCTTATGGTCACGGTTTAACCTTAATGTCATTTGGCATCAGTGCTGGCGCTTTTGCCATGCTAATGGACACCAGCTGGAACGATGTTTTTTGGTCTGGCATGTTAGGTTTATTAGTTTACGGTCTAGTTTTTTGGGCTGAAAAATCTAAGCGAGTAGCAGAAATGCTCGAGCCGTTAGCTGCAGTGGTTTGCGCCATTTTAACCTGTGGCATTGCTGCAGGCATTGACCCCAGTATTAATATCCCGGTGGTGATTTTATCGGGCATCATTATCTTTGTGCCGGGTTTAGCACTAACCCTTGGCCTTGCTGAACTGGCTGCGCGAGATTTAATATCCGGCACTGCGCGCATCATGGATGCGATAATGCTGTTATTTAAGTTGTATTTTGGCGCAGTACTTGGGATGACACTGGGTAAAGTGATGTTTGGTGAGTCAGTATATATTGAGCCAGATGCTTTACCTCGTTACGCCTCTTGGGCTGCGGTGCCTCTGCTTTCAATGGCACTCGTTATCATCTTTAAAGCACGTATCAAAGATTCACCTTGGGGAATTTGCGCAGGCATTGTGGCGTATTTCTCCGCTATGCTTGGCGGCCTTTATTTAGGAGAGTCGATTGGTATTTTCGTCGGTGCATTGGCCGTAGGTATATATTCAAACCTCTATGCTCGGTGGATGAAAGCCCCTGTATCTATTGCCCTGCTACAAGGTATTGTTATCTTGGTACCGGGAAGTAAAACCTACATTGGATTAAATGCGATGATTTCGGGTGAAACGATGCTCAATCAAGCTCATTTAGGTACCCAAGTATTCTTGATTTTCATGTCACTGATTGCAGGACTGATTTTTGCCAACGTTATTGTGCCACCACGAAGAAGCCTATAACTCAACGAGCGATTAAATCTTTCAATAAAAAAGGAGCCTAAGGCTCCTTTTTTATGCGCGACAACAATCATTATTGGTTTTTTAATAAAATATCCTGCCGTTTTTTAAAATTAGCGCCATACTTAAATCAATCAAAGCAAACAAAACGCTACAAGATAAATCGCTATTGACTCAACAGCTTAAAAACACTTTTAGCTAATATAGCCTTGATGAATTAAATCCAAATAAGCTTAATTAACGTATCGAATATAAAGCGAATTGATAAGTATCTAATACAAGGTCTAATTGCAGAAATAATAATAGAACTAACAAAAACCTAATAAGAACACTAGTTAGAGCACTAGCAAATAGGAACGATGAATATGACCATTTGCGCTATGGTAATCATTTTCGTCGTCACAGTTATATTTCCTTCGATTGCTCAGGCAGAAGTGCCCAGCAAACAACAACCAGCGGCAAATAAAGTGGTTGTCAGTACAATCGAATCAACCGAAATATTGACACCGACGACCACAGATAATCAAGGTCCCATGACCGTTGATAATATTGTGGTGGTCAGTAATGCTATTTTTGATGAAAGCGACCCTGATGCCTTTTTCATTCATCACTGGGCTAATTTCCTCCATATCAATACCACTGAACCCACCATTCTAGACAAGCTTACTTTTGCAGAAGGGGATGCTGTCACCCAAAAAACCTTTGCTGAATCACAACGACTTTTGCGCGCAGAACCCTACTTACGAGACGCTAAAATTTACGCGTCACAAAAAGCCCCTGACTCAGATACCAATGAACAAACAGTGGTGGTCGAAACCTGGGATAACTGGTCATTACTGCCGACGTTTAGTTTAAGTTCCAGTGGCGGCGAAACTAAATACTCAGTAGGGATTAAAGAAGATAATCTGATGGGTTTAGGAATAAAAACACGCCTAAAATACCAGTCTAATGCTGACAGAACGGGCTATAAATTTGGCATTACCGCGCCCCTTAAAATTATTCAACACGCCACGGTTTCGGCCAACATCTACGATAACAGTGACGGGCAAGCGACCCACCTTTATTTCAACAAACCGTTTTACTCACTGGACACTAAAGATCAGTATTTTGCAGAGTACTTAACTGATCAACGTATTGATACTTTGAGACAAAATGGTGAGGACGTTAATGAATTCGAACATAACGTTGATTATGCAGCCCTGTCTTTTGGTTGGTTATTAGATAAAACAGACGCTGATCTTTCAAGAGTAACACTCGGTATTACCCAGGATAAACATCAATTTGGACCAAGCGAAACCTTTCCTGACAGCCCGCTACCTCAAGATAGAGATTTTATCTATCCGTGGATCGGTTTTGAATACCTGCAAGACGACTACAAAGTTTTTACCAATATTCACCTGATCAACAATAATGAAGACTTCAATTTAGGTTGGCGTCATTACGGCAGAGTCGGCTTTGAAACCAATGATGTTGCTGAAGGCAGTGAGCTAGGTTATCACCTTAATTTGAGCACCAGTCGAGGCTATCAACAAGGTGACAACTTAATCTTGTTTAACTTTGCAGGCCAAGCCAGCTTTAATACTACCCAAAAGGATTTTTATAATGTTAGCGCTCAAGCTGAGTACTTTTATAAAATTCACCCCAAGTGGGCTGCATATGCCAAAACCCGTCTCGCGGCCTCTAAAAATAACTACCTCGATAAACCTTTTGCATTAGGTGATGAAACAGGTGTGCGCGGTTACCCAAATGATTATCAATATGGTGATAATCAATGGCTGGTGACAGGTGAAGTGCGCTATTACCCCAATATTAATTTATACCAGTTAGCAGAGCTGGGGTGGGCGACCTTTGTGGATGTGGGGCAAGCTTTTGGTGGGCCTGACGATAATAATGAAGTCAACTCTCCCATCGGCAGTATTGGCATTGGCGCGCGAGTTTACTCGTCAAAATCAAGCTATGGCAGTGTCGGTCATATTGATTTAGCCGTGCCTTTTACCAATGGAGAAAATGTCGATGACTGGGAATGGCGTTTTCAGGTAAAAAACCGCTTCTAGCCATGCTGCTAATTTATCATTAAACTTTAACGCTCAACTGTTAGCGGTATGACTTTTGGGTTTAAATAACGGCTTTATTGATTACTCTTTGCCTGAAAACGACTCAATTTTCTGACGAACTTGCTGCTCTTGTTCTTTACTTTCAATACGATAAATCTTCTTAATCTGGGTTCTTAGCTTAGGGTTTTCGCCTGTCGCTACCGAGTCAAATCCCACTGTGACTTTGCCCATTCTTGATGACACCAGCAATGCTTGAGCAAACTTTAAATTACTATCAACACCATTGAGCACTAGCAGGTAAGTCTCGCGAGGACGGCTATCCACAAACACAGTGCGATTATCCATAGTGCGCCAACCATCCATACGGAAATTATCAATGGTCGTCACTTCAGTTAACTCATCAAATTGATAAAGCGCTGCTTTTTGCTTGGCTGCTTCAGATGCACTGCAACCCGCAATTAATAAGATGAAACCAGCTGTAATCAATGTTTTCAAGGTGTTATTTAATCGCATGCCATATACCTTTATTTGTGATGATTAGTTGTGAAGTGAAGAAAATCAGTCATAAGACTTAATAATAACTATAACCATCAAAAGGATATATTGACCAATTAATTTTTAAAGACAGACAGCCCCAGTTCAGCTAACCAAAGCCTCCTATTAAATTCAGCTGACTTAATAGGTGAACTAGAGAGAATGTTGCGACAGTCAAACATCAGTATTCACTCACAGATTTACACATCAGTTTATCGTGAATTTATCACTCGCTGACTTAAGGTGGGAACTCAAACATGACAGTCCCTGACATTGTTCAGCAACTTCATGGGCAATAGTCCCCACATACTGTCCTACTTCATCTATGATTGCTAAGCCCTCGGTTAATTCTGATGTAGCTAGAGCTTGCTCTCTATTTGCCTGAGCAATAAAATGTTGCTGTTCGGCAGAGAAACTCATATGTTCAACAATCTCATGGAAGGATGTCGCCGTTTGCTCTGCAATCATATTGCCTTCAGTCATTTTCACTAATGATAGCTGTGTCAGTTTTACAGTTTTAGCTGCAGCTTCTGCGCTTCTACTTGCTAAATTTCGCACTTCATCTGCAACCACAGAAAAACCACGGCCAAATTCTCCAGCTCGGGCGGCTTCAATTGCCGCATTTAACGCAATTAAGTTCGTTTGCTCGGCAATCTGAGTAATTTCACGCATGATATTAGCGATTTGCTCACCTGAAATTTGAATTTCTTGTAAAGATATCGTCAAAGCCTGCATTCTCTCATTACCCGCTTTTGCTTCTTGATAGGCTGACTGCCCTTTAATATTCATGTCATCAGATGCTGAAGCTGTCACTTGAATCTGACTATCAATTTCTTGAAGCGCTGCACTAATCGAACTCACCGAAGCCAGTTGTTCAGAGGCACTGTCAGCTAAGCTATGACTGTTACTATTTAACCCCGTTGTTGCTGTAATGATTTCCTGAACATTACTCTGAACTGACGTAGCTAAAACGGTGAGATTATTAACCATCTCCACTAGAGCATGACCAAGTAAATCTCGCTCGCTTGCCACATAAGGGATACAGGTAAGGTCACCTGCTGCAATGGTTTCAGCCGCAATGACTTGTTTTTGCTGCATGGTAATGAGGGATAGCATTGACTGACTCATCTGCCCCAATTCATCCTGCCGTTTTAATATTGACTGCCATTTATCTTGGTTTAAATGGGTAAGTTGTATATCGCCAACAGAAAGGTCATCCACCGCCGTCACTATAGTACTTAACCCCTTGGTTATTGCGTTAACTAACAGCACAATGATTAATACCACAACCGAAAGTGACAGTAGCGCGACCACGCTACTAATTGTGATTAACTGGGACTGGCTCGTTTGCATCACTTTTTTGTTAGTCGCACTGACAACAATCCAGCCGGTATCTGCTTGCTGCCTGATAAATCCTAAGTACTCATTACCGTTCTCACTAAATTCAATCAATCCATTTTTTTGCATACAAATAGGCGCATGGGATGCACGATCAACTTTACTATGATCTATACCCAATCCAATTGATGAATGTGCAATCAGTTCACATTATGCTGATAAAATAAATGCATAGCTATGCTCATCAAATTGGCTGACATCGACATGTTTTTGATAAAAACCGTCTAATGGCACACTGGCAAATATCACCCCTAAACCATTTACTTGCTGCGCAATGGTCACCAATAGTTTGCCATCGACTCGACTCACTCTAGGGTCAGATACCACAATATCGCGACTGCCCATTGCCTGTTTTACATAATCCAGTTGCTGATAATTTTTCCCTATTCTTTGTTGGTTGCTTGCTGCGATGGCTATGCCTTGTTGATCTAACAAAGCTAAATTACGAAATTCAAATTGCTGTGCTAACGCTAAAAAGTGTGCTGAAAGCTGATTATTACCCTCTTGTTGACCCGTTAGCTCATGTAACACAAAAGGACTTTTTGCCAGTGATTCAATAATTTTTTGGTTATAACTTATCCAGCTTATAATGTTTTTTTCAAGCAATGCACTGTTACCACTGACGGTATTTTCTGAAGTTGACTTCATCGTCCCTAGGCTTAAAAAAATGGTAAAAGACGCCAGCACAAAAAAGCCAAAAACAACTGTAGGAACAAGCAGTAAATTAAATTTATTACGTAATTTCATAGAAACATATTCTTATTATTGAGTGCATTATAGTTATTACGAATTCAATCAATAATAATGTATTCAAATGAAGTAAATAATGACCAACCTCACAAAAGTTACGAGCTAATCTTACAAATTGTATTCGTTCTCCTTAGTAATATATTTAAATATTCCATAAAAAAGCCGCATCAAAGAATTAATGCGGCAATTGGGAACACACTATAAATAAATGTTATTTACGACGTCTAAAGCCAAGTAAGCCAGCCAATAAGACTAATACGCCCATAGCTCCACCACTCGAATCAGACTTTGGCTCAGGCGCTGGTGCAATATATTCAGCGACAACTGCGATTGATGCTGTTGCTGCCACTGCCGTTTTAGTTCCATTACTAACAGTCAGCTCAATCACAGCTGAACCATCGGCATCTACAGCTGGTAAAGTCAGCTCTGTGGTTTGCGCAGTATCATCAGCAAATGTCACCACTGGACCCGATACTTGTACCCAAGAGTAGCTAAGCTCATCATCCATATTCGGTGCAGTACTTGCTGCTGCAGAAAGTGTTACAGTCGTTGCTTCATCAGCAGTTATTGCAACTGACGACTCACCGTTGATTAATGCGACTGGAATACCTTCCAACATTACAGGCGTTAACGACTCGGTATTACTCATATCACCTAAAGTATGAGATACACTGAAATTAAGTGATTGCGACATAACTAAATTTTGAGTATCCATTGCTAGCACAATAGTTTGCCCAGTTTCATTAGCTGCTTGCACCATTTCCCACGTTACGGTATCTGCTTCTAGTACACCTTGATGACTATCACTGTCGATAGTTAACCCTACAGGGATTGAAGTCGACACGGTTATAGTTCTTTCTTCATCGGTGTCATTATCAGCCAGTACAATTGACAGGGTGACCATATCGCCAGTATCAATAGCTTCAACATCCACACTGCTTTGCGCGTAAGTAGCACTGCGATAAAGCTCGATAGGCATTAACCCCACATTATCTTTAGCATCTGCGCCAGTGCCGATTTCAAGCACTGTGGTGTATAAAGTGTCCGATTTAAGCTGTTTATCCCAGTTCAATACTAAATCAATGTCTTCGTTTCCGGCCACTGCTGACTTAAAGTCTACTGTGATACTTTCATCATCCTTGCCGATAATCGCCAATTCAAACGTGAGATCATCTTCTATATCCGATGGTGCTGAAGTATCACCATAGTTATGCACAGTGATATAATAAGAACCAGCTTGAGGGTCATTGATCTCACATGATTCATAAGCTGTTTCCGTCGCACTCATACATGTTAATGGATCCATTTCCATTGCGTTATCAGGCTGACCGTTATAGTTGTCATCTCGACCGATGTACAAATCTAAATCAGGTGATGTTGTATGCTTCACTCTTGCAATTATACGCTTGGTATTTGGCGTCACATTAATTAAACGAGAGTAGAATTTACTGCTGTCGTTATACACATTTGTTGGCCAAGATGCGGTATCGCTATCATCACGTGGGATTGTAGTTTCAATCACTTCGACTTCAGCGAGCTCAAACACCCCTATCTGGATATCACTAGAACCCACTGTGGTTATGCCTTCAATGTCAGCACTCCCACGGTCTTGTCCTGTAGTTAACATCACATCATCAGGAAAGCTACCTGCAACAAAAGTTCCCACGACAGGCATCTTTGATGTAGTCAACGCAGCGTTCTCTGGCGTTAACACTAGATAACCCATGCCATACTCAGAACTAAAGCCTTCGCTAATCGCTGCAGTGATATCTAAACTGATACTTTCGCCTGCACTCAAGGTAAAGCTAGATGGTGAAGCTGTGATCGATAACCCTGTGGTATCGGTCATATCACTTACAGTCCAAGTTGAAGCAGCTGTCGCTGTGAACGTGCGAGTCCAAGAACACTCCATCATGCATTCATTCATCAATGCAGAAGGTAAGTTCATGTTTTCAGGAGTACCCTCAAGATTTGGATTAGCATTAACATATTCGTCATACGTCACGTCCATGACTAAACCAGCGTTAAGCGCACTGGCAATTCGAGCGCTACCTGCGCCACCAGTAAACAAACTAGATGGTGTTACGCCATCATCCATTAAAGTATCAGTTTCAGCACTGAGCATTAATGCTGACTGCGCTTCTGATGGTGACCACTCAGGTTTTAAGGCTGCAATTAAAGTGTAAGCGCCAGCAATATGCGGACTCGCCATCGAGGTACCGCTCATAAAGGTAGTTGGTGATTCAGATTTATCTACGTCAGATCGCCAAGGTTGATATTCGGTATTGGCACCATAAATTTCTACCCCTGGCGCTGAGATGTGCGGCGTTAACCAACGGTTCATTATCGACTCGGGGCCTCGAGACGTAAATGAAGCGGCAATATCAGCCTTAGCAGGATCGCTTTCTAGTACAGAGGCATTAAAACTTGCAGTATGATCAGAACCAGATGCTAACCAATCAGTCAACATTGCACCTTGAGTGGCGTCTAAATGCACTGCTGGTAGCACATGTAAATCTGCATCAACGGTTTCATCCCCGCCATCCGTGTTGATTAAAACAAGCCCTATTGCACCACCAGCAAGCACATTGCTGCCTTTAGCAAC
Organism: Shewanella goraebulensis; assembly: GCF_030252245.1. Taxonomy (NCBI): domain Bacteria; kingdom Pseudomonadati; phylum Pseudomonadota; class Gammaproteobacteria; order Alteromonadales; family Shewanellaceae; genus Shewanella; species Shewanella goraebulensis. The sequence continues at coordinate 338,348 of NZ_CP126972.1, read as the reverse complement.
TCGAGCAATATCACCACGATCACAAACCACAATTTTGCCTGTGAAAGTATCTGCTTCAAATGGGTCTAAGCATCCAGCTTGGCCAAAATCTGCAGCGCTAACAATCTCACCTGTAATACCGCTTGTCGCCCCTTTACCTGTGAGCATATCAAGATCATAATCGCCGCCAGTAAAGGTGACTTCCTTGTCTGTGAAGCTGCGATCATGTGTATAAGCTGCCACCGTGGTTAACCAAGGTGCATTACCTGGTGAACCGACTGTTTCGGCGCCTGGACCATCGTTACCTGCAGCAACGGCAACATGAATACCTGCTTCGCGTGCAGCAAGAAAGGCCAGCGCGTCAGTGTCACTCCAAGGGTCACTTGCGCCACCACCCACTGAGTAGTTAATCACTTGCACGCCGTTGGCGATAGCATGTTCAACAGCTAAAGCTGTCACATCAGTCCAACAACCAGCATCAGCGGCACACACTTGGTAAGACACAATATTGGCATGAGGAGCAACACCACTGATTTGACCAAAACTGAACTCAGCTTCGTCGCCTACAGCGTTGTAAACCGTCACATCTTTAACGATGTTACCTGCTGTGGTTGAAGCAACATGAGAGCCATGACCATTATGATCAATACCAATTCGATCATCACCTTCTGGGGTGTAATCATCTAAAATAGCTTCATGCGCCCAAATACCAATCAGTTTGTCATTACAGTAATGAGCTAATTCAGAATCGCTACAATGACCTAAGTAAGTGCCCTCGCCGAGCGGATTCACGTGGTCATAACCGTCGCCACCAATATCAGCAAAAGAGGCACTTGTATGGTTAATTCCGGTGTCCATGATTGCGACAATAACACCTTCACCCATACTACCTACGCCCGTTGCAGAACCATCCCAAGCACTTGGTGCTTGGATATGCTTTGGGCCTGAATCGGTATTAAGATGACGCAGTTCGACTTTTTGAACGCTTTTTACACCCGCAACAGAGGCCAGCATTTGCGCTTCTTTTTCTGATAATTCAGTACTAAAGCCATTTAATGCAATGTGATAGTCAGCGTGGATAGTTAACTGACGACTTAATCGAGATTTAGCTTGAGCTAGCGTCTTACTGCGCTGACTACTAAGGTATTGAACATATTGCTGACTAACTGCACTGTTAACGTCTAAGGTGCCGCTTTTAGCCGCCTTATTACTTGGATTAGATAAAATACTGGTTGCTTTAAGGTTGCCTTGATCACCGTGATACGTTGCCAAAGGCTGATCATCAAGTAACACCATATACAGGTTTTCAATATGACGCTGTTTGATTGGAGAAGGCTGATTAGTGCGTTGGCCACTGTCGGTATCTAAACCTCGAGTATCAACAACATTAGCACTTAATGTCGGAGTTAAAGCTAGCGATAATGCAGCTGCAATGATGCTTTTTTTATATATCGATGTCACGGAATCTTCCTCGTTCTAATTATTATGTCTCTCGCCTTTTTATCTGTTGTCGTTAGCAAAACTACCGTTACAGATCGCAGCGTTATGCTGCTCTAGCGATGGCTATAACCTTGATACTCGAAAGATTTAATCACTGGCAAATATACAGCGACTATTCCATTTCATTTAAGCTTCAATTTTATTTCAATTCCTTATTTTTCAATTATTTATAAATACAACCTGTATCTAAATGTATCAATAATAAGTATTTCTCTCAAAATGAGCTCTATATCATCGATTTATGACTGGATGATGATTTACCTCATCATATCGATGGCAAAACAATAAACCTATCTCATTGTTTTAAAAGAAAATGAAAACTTAATGAAAGATAAAAGAAACAAAATCAACAGCCATTTACTTGAGGTTTTGTTGGGTTTCACTGAAAACCTTATGTACGAGTCCTTAAGTACAAGTGTTGAGCAGATAACTCACCTGACTTAATAAGCCCCAGAGTCAGGCGACTCAAGTGAAACAAAAACAATAAAACGATAAATTGAAGGGAAAGCCAATGTCATTTAAAAAGTCAAAATTAGCGACGTGTATTGCACTCGCATCCATCATGCCTGCCGCTGTTTATGCAACCAACCAAACGGATGTATTGTCCACCTATTCTTCATCAGTAAAACAAACTGAAAACGCTACCTTGTTTGTTTACTTATCTGATACTGGCTCATTAACCAAAGCAACTATCAATAACAAAGCCAAGTTCGCAAAAAGCCTACAACAGGTAGAAGCAAGCCAAAAAAATGTGATCAGTGATATTTTGGCGCTTGATGGCAATATCAAGACGCTTCCTGGTTCCAAACTCGTAAGTAACTTTATTCGAGTACAAGCCGACAGCAGCTATATTGAAAAAATTAAACAACTTGATGGTGTACAAGCCGTTGTTGTCGCTACAGCACCTATTAGTGTGCCAACAAATGCACTTCGTACAGCAACAAGCCCTTCGGTTAACTCTATCACTCCAGCATCTGCGCCTGCTTTATCAGATGATATGACTGCAGGTGAAGGTGTTAAAGTCGCTATCATTGGTAGTGGTGTGGATTACACCCACACAGGGCTAGGTGGCGACGGCAAGACAGAAACCTATGCCGCAGCAATGGAAAATTCAATTAATGCTTTTGACGGATTCCCAACTGATGTGGTTGTTGAAGGGATGGATTTAGCCAGTGATGCAGGCTGGGGGCTCGATCCAAATCCAATCGATCAGAATATCTATTTTACCCGTGATTACGACGGAGCTACCCATAATACTGGTCACGGTACTCGCCTTGCCAGTGTTGTTCATGCTCTTGCTCCTGCAGCAAAAATTGCTGCTTACAAAACCTCGAATGTGTCAGATCCATATGGTTATGGCTATAGCTTGTCATCAGAAACCTCAAGCACTTTTATGATGGCATTAGAATATGCTCTCGATCCAAACCAAGACGGTAGCTTTGATGATCGAGCAGATATCATCGTCGTAGATTCATTAGGTGGTAATGCATTTTATGCTGAACATGATGATGGTGTATCAGGTGCAGTAATTGAAGCTTATGCGATTGAAATGGCTTCGGCATTAGGTAGCTTAGTGGTGGTTAACGCTGGTAATGGCGGAGAATGGTACGACAATAGTTTTAATATGACATGGCGCGGCGCCGCGCCGAGTGCATTAACGGTTGGTGGCATGGTTGCTGACGAAGAAGGCAATATGATGGTCACAGAAAAGACCCCATATGGCCCAGTTCGTGGTGCATCAACATTCAGTAAACCTGATATGGTCAGCTACGCTGAAGATATCGAAGTCGCCGTTGTGGGTGGTGGTGATGAAATGGACACCCAATCTGACACTGTCATGGCAGCAGCCCGCATGGCTGCTGCCGCTGCGGTATTAAAATCAAAACGCCCTTCATTGTCTATGGCTGAAATCAAAGCACTGCTTATGAATACTGCCAACAACAAAGTCATGGACCTAAACAACAAACAAGGCGAATTAACGCTTATTGGTAGTGGCGCTGAAAACCTTGAAGACGCATTAGCTTCTGCAGCCGTAGCCTGGGAAAAAGGCTCATATCAGCCTAACCTCAGTTTTGGCTTTTCAGAAGGCACTGGCACGCAGCGTTATACCAAAGAAGTGCAGTTAAAAAACCTTTCAGAAGAAACCGTCACATACGATGTTGCCCTAACAAGCATGGGCAAAGATGGCGACATGGCGCTGACTTGGGAGCATCCAGCCAATATTAGCATTCCAGCAGGACAAACGGTCGTCTTCCCTGTCACTATGGTTGTTGATTACACCAAACTGGCTAACTGGCCGATGAAAATGGGCAGCGATTTATCCATCGACAACTGGCAAAAAATCGAGCTTTCGGGGCAGCTACAATTGATGGCTGAAGAACTACCAACACTGAGTGTGAATTGGCTTGCCAAACCACGCGCGAAAACTTCTATCACCCGTCACTTTGATACGTATGAAGAAATATACGGTACTGAGTTTACTCAAAAATTTAGCGAAACAGCTGGTGCTTATGCACAGCAATTTACCAATGACAGTGAAACAGAAACAACGTTTGCCGTATTTCCTGCCATGAAACATCAACCCAACATCAATGTTGGTAAAGAGCATACCAAAGGTAATATGCTCAACACGGTTGCTGGTGGTATTTATGATGAAGCGATGTGTTCGTCAGGTAAAAAAATGGTTGTTGCTGGCCGCTTCTTTGAACCGAATGATGTCGGGATGGCGAACCATTTCGACAAAGCTGGCGCTGCACTTGTGTATTGGAGTACTTACCAAGAGCAGTTTGTTATCGACAACGAACTCGATAAAGCAGTCAATGGCGACCCTTATGCTTGGGATGAAGCGACTCAAATGGTCATGAGTGGTTTTATTGAAGTTGATGAAAATGGTCAGCCACATGCGTACTACATTGATTTTAATAAAGAGTACGACTGGACAGATCACTATGGTCGCTACACAAAATCAAGCTTACCAACGTATGTCACAGGTCATGGCCAAAACTTTATCGCGCAATACTGTGTTGATGAGTTATATCACGGCGAAAGCATGGCAAGCCTAGAGGACTTTGACCAAAATCAAGGCTGGCTTTTTGGCACCGACCGCGACGCTTTGGCTAACCTTGGTGAACCCATTATTCTGTTTAATCCAGTCCAATATGGTAAGACAACCACAACTGAGTATTTCGACTGGTTTACCGGCGAAATGGTCGAAACACAAAGTAAAGATGGTGGACTACCATTAATCTCTCGCTTAGTGGAAGAAGGTGAAGCCAAAGATTACAGCCCGATGGTCACTCTAGCCGCTGGCGAAACAGCCGAACTTGCGATGGCAAGTGAGTGTAATTTCTCTTTCGGTTTTGGTGGAGGTGGCTGTCAAAATGACGGTATGTTACTCATAAGTCTTGAAAATAACTGGGCAATGGCGACGCCTATGGGCCAAGGTGATTATGCCTTTATTCCACATCCAAAGGACGGCCAAAGTCACAGCATAAATGAAGATGCAGAGATGGGTGAAGTGGTTGCCCATGTTGAACTCGATGCAGAAACCTTTTTTGCTAATGGTCAATACGAAGCTGAATGGTCCCCATATACACTGGCATTAGCACAAGCAATTCCAGGCGATCCTTTCTCGATTGCAAATAACGGAGAAATCACCGTCAACAACCCTGATGCTATCGACTATGATGCAGGCCACATGAGCTATGACTTAGAAGTCATTGGCTATCAAGGTAACGCATACACTGCGGTATCGACAGTGACGATTAACATTAATAACGTTAATGATATTGCACCAGCAATTGTCGCTGAAATGCCAGCAGTCACCATGGAGGAGCAACAATCGGCTGAAATTGATGCCTCAATGTATTTCAGCGATGCTGAAGGTGATGCATTGACATTTAGCGCAACGGGTCTACCAGAAGGCATCAGCATCGACAGTAAAACAGGTATGATTACTGGTACTGCAGCTGCTGGAACTTATGAGGTGGTTGTAACAGCTGATGACATGGTCAATAAAACTGAAGCCAGCTTTACGATGACCATTAATGCACCAGTTGTAGAAGCCGCACCAGAGCCAAATAATGACGATGATGGCGGTAGCTTAGGTTTCTTAAGCTTAAGTTTACTGGCATTACTTGGGTTTAGACGCAAAATGAATAAATAACCGATTAAGTATCTAGGGTATGTTGAGTCAGTCTTTTTAGCTCAATCTAGAGTCTGGATTTATCATTAAAATAAAATGCGCTAAGAATTAAAAACCTTAGCGCATTTTTATTGATTTTTATCTGCCGATAGATACTTCCACTTGAGAGCTTTAAAATTGGCAATAATGTCACTAGCCAAGTGAGTATTTTTGCCCACAAAAGATACAAATTGAAACAATAATTTAACAAGTCACAAACAAACTACAACCACTTGAATATTAATAAAAAATCCCCTCACCAGTTCATTTATTGGCTTATTCCAAAACTCATAGCTTGTTCACTTAATCAATAAATCAGTTATGTTAGCTATCGACTATATACCGATGCCTATCATGCATTAGTCCGATATTTCGCAGGTTTACACTACAACACACGCTATATTCAACTGAAAACATAATAATAAAAACAAAACTCAGGAGTTTATTCTGCAGCAATGATTTCACTTCCTCATCAACGATATCAACTCGGTCAATGTGTCATTAATTGTTATGACATGACTATTACAGCTCAAAATAACACCGTTTCCTTGCCAGCCAAGGTGTTCGAGTTTTTAAAGTTGTTGATTCAGCACCCTGCTCAAACCGTGACTAAAGAACAAGCTATCGAACAGGTTTGGCAAGGTAATATTGAAGTAGGAAAGCGTGGGACAGGCAATGCCATATGGCAACTAAGAAAATCATTTTCTGAACTCGGTGAACAGCCTGAGGACTACTTTAAAACCGTCAATAAAGTCGGTTACCAATTACTTATCTCCCCTACTCCTATAACGTCAGCAACCATTAAAAGCCAACAAAAGAGTGACCATAAAAAGCCCGCTTTTATCGCGCTTACAGTGCTATTTATAAGTTGTTTAGCTTTTTTTATTAACCAAAAAGCGACGGAATTAACCGCACCACCAACAAGAATCAATGTCGCACCTGAAAGAATTACTAATTTTGAAGGTGTTGAAGAGCGGCCAGCTATTTCGCCTGATGGTCGATTAATGGCTTTTCAGTGGCGCAAAGAAGGTGCTAAAGGACATTTGTACATCAAAGATTTACAAGATGAGTCAGCACCATTAAGACAGATATCAATGAGTCATGACACAGAAGCGGTGCCAAGCTGGTCTCCTGATGGGCAATCACTCGCCTACCTTCGAACCACCAGCGATAACCAGTGCTTTGTCCATGTAAGGGATTTAATCAGTAATCAAGACAAACAGCTAGACTCAGGATGTGTTAGTAAAGGGTATTTGCATAGCCTTGAATGGTCACCAGAGGGCAGCACTTTAGCGTATTCAAAGGCTGTTGATGATCGCTCTGTTATTCACCTGTATCATTTTAATAGTAATGAAGTGCAAGCTTTAACATCGCCAGCCCCTGGAGAGCATGACTTAATGATGACGTGGTCAGCAGATGCTTCACAATTGGCTGTAATGCGTTCTCAAGAGAATATGATTGCAAAAATTTTACTCTACTCACTCTCAGATGACAGCGAAACCACCATTATCAGTGACGAGACATTAGTCATCGGCTTAGATTGGGAGCACAGCAGTAATCAACTGTATTTTACCGCGCTCAGAGAAGCTGATTTCGTCATCCAACAATATAATGTTGAGTCACAAGCGTTAACAAGCTTTCATCAAGATGAAACCATCAGCAGCATTACAATAAGTGAAACTAGCAATAGCCTGTATTATGCGCGTCATATCTCGCAGGAACATATCACTCATCGCTCGCTGATAGATGGCAGTATTATCAGGCAACTTATCTCTTCATCTCGGGATTTATACGGTCAATACTTACCTGCCACTGATGAGCTGCTGTTTCTATCAAACCGCTCAGGTGATTGGGAGCTGTGGTTAAAGCAGCAAAGTGACAATATCATGCTCACCGATAATATTGGCATGGTAACCATTCCTGCGCCTTCGCCAGTTAGCTCGTTATATGTAGCACCCATTAGAACCAAAGGGCTTGAATATAATGAGCTATATCTGGGTGACACTCAAAACAACTCCTTAGCTAAAATAGAGCCTGTCAAAGGCAATGTTCGTTATGCTTCTTTTTCTACCGATGGCAACAACATCTATTACTCATCTTTTGTTGATGGAGATTGGGGGTTATACAATTACAATTTAGCCACCAATAAAGTTGAGTTATTACTGAAACAAAACATCAAATACGCCATTGAAGATGATAATAATGGCCTGTATTACACCTTAGATAATGTGTCGGGGATCTATTATTGGAACCGACAAACGAATCAACACGATAAAGTGAATGACAGCCTGCGAGCAAAAGACTGGGGCAGCTTTTTCTACCAAAATAACACCTTATATTTCCTTGAGCGAAGTGATGAAAATGACCTTATCCGAGCATTAGATTCACAAGGTATAGTCACCACAGCCTTTAAGCTCCCTGCAATGAGTATTCGTAATGAACGCAGTTTGGCATCAGGTAAAGACGACAGTTTAATTGTCAGTATGCAAGGGATCAATGACGCCGACATCTACCGCATTCCACTTCAATAATTAAAAGAATGTGTCAGTCATTACTGACACATTCCTTTGCAAATCCCCATCATCTATTCAGTAAAATCAGGTGCATATCTGGACAATATTTGACACACTGTATGGCTAAAAATTGGGTTTAAATTCAAGCAAAGAATTAATAACAACAAGGATGCCCCATGAAAGCACTTTCACTGGTTTGTGCCAGTATCGCTTTGGCGTTTTCAGGATTCAGCCACAGCGCAGAAATCGACCATAGTCATATTCAACAATTTGGCCCTGTCGCCATTCCCACTTCACAATCTTTATCGGCTGGCAGTCACAGTGATGCTCTAAGAGCCAACCTTGCATCAAGCTTGTCTGCTAATAGTGATATCGATATTTTTGGTAAAAGCTACCAATGGCAAGCTGTTGATACTAAAACAGCAGCCGGTTGGGTTGGCTATAAAGTCCAGCTTAGTGCAGAGCGATTTACCCAAGGTACATTAACGGTTTCAGGCCTTAATGAGCCGCAGATATACCTTAACGGTGTGCTACTTGAAGCATCTGCTAAAGCTGAAATCGCACTGCAAAGTGGCGATTATCAATTCATGATTTTAGCCGATGGCAGTGATGATGAATCTGAGTTCAGTATTGACTGGCAAGGTAAGTCAGATGTTGATAATCCGAGTTTTACAGCAACTAAAACCCATCGAGTGTCTCCTGAGCAGTTGTTTGACTCTGAAGTCGTCACGAGTCTGAACCTATCGCCAAATGGCAAATACTTACTCCAAAGCAAAAGCCATTATCCGGCCAATAATGACAATAAACCTGTCAGTGTCACCGAGTTAATCAGTACCTCAAGTAAAGATGTGCTTTATCGTTGGCAGCACAGTGCTCCAGCAAGTGCCGCTTGGGCAAATAACAGCAAACAATTGGCTTTTGTTGCCGACAATCAAATACAACTGCTCACTGTAGATGGCATTAACCTTGATATCCTCGCTAATGACATGGAAAAAGTCTCGGGCCTTCAATGGTACGGCGATAACTTACTATTTAGCTGGGAGAAGCCCTATAAAGCAGACGAGAAAGCAACCAATAAACGCTTCCAAGCCCTGCAAGATAGATGGAGTTACTGGCGTAACAACAGCCAAATTTATCAATTAGATGTTAACTCAGGCTTCATTCGCCAGTTAACCAATGACAAACTCAGCAGCTACTTGCTCGACAGTCATGCCGATAAAGAAACACTACTGCTGACTCGTTCACCTGTTGATTATAAAGAACCTGCTCATGGGTTAACTCAACTGGTTGAGCTCAATATAAAAGACCTATCTGAAAAGCTCATTGGTGAATACCGTACTTTCAATTCAGCCACTTATACTGATGATGGAATGTACATCATGGCCGGGCCTGATTTTATGAACGGTCTAGGGGTTCAAGACACTAGCGTGGTTGTCAATAACTATGATGGTCAGCTTTACTGGCGTAGTAACGAAGGTAAAGTCACCGCTCTCAGCAAAGACTTTGATCCTGCTATTGGCGGCGCAGCAAAACTGAGTAATGATGACTTAGTATTGCGCGTTGGCGAAGGCGACCGTGGCCAATTATATTTGTTCGATATTAGCAAAAAGCGCTTTAATAAAATTAATGCAGGCATGGATATGGTTAATCGCTTCAGCGTAGCCAGCGACTTATCAAAACCTGTTATTGCTTATGCTGGCACCTCTGCCACCGTGCCACAAAAAGCTTACTTGATGAAATCGGGTAAAAAGTCACTGCTATTTGATAGCCAAGCAGCCAGTTATGCTGATACACGCTTAGGTGATATTCAAGATTTTGATTTTACCAACAAACATGGCCATTACATTGATGGCCGTGTCTATCTGCCTGTTGATTTTGACGCCAATAAACAATACCCAGCACTTGTTTATTACTATGGCGGTACATCGCCAGTAACCCGTAACTTTACTGGTCGTTGGCCATTTAACCTATGGGCTGCGAAAGGTTATGTCGTGTATGTACTACAACCCAATGGTGCAACAGGTTACGGTCAAGCGTTTAGTGGTCGTCACGTTAACGCTTGGGGCGACTACAGCGCTGATGACATTATCGAAGGTACACAAGCCTTCTTGAAGGCACATAACTTTGTCGACCCTAAACGTGTGGGTAACATGGGCGCCTCTTACGGCGGCTTTATGACCATGTATTTAGCCACTAAAACTGACATTTTTGCCGCTTCAATGGCACATGCTGGGATCAGCAATTTATCAGCTTACTGGGGCCATGGTTGGTGGGGTTACGGTTATTCGGGCGTTGCCAGTAAAGGCAGTTTCCCTTGGAATAACCGTGATTTGTATGTTGAACACAGCCCGCTGTATAACGCAGACAAAATCAACACGCCAATGTTACTGCTGCACGGCAATGCTGACACCAACGTTCCTGTAGGCGAAAGCCACTACATGTATACCGCATTAAAGATGCTAGACAAACCAGTTGAACTGATAGAGTTCAACGGCCAAGACCACCATATTAATGGTCGCCAAGCACGTTTTGATTGGTGGGATGCAACATTAGCATGGTTCGATTTACACCTTAAAGATGAACCACAATGGTGGAACAAGCTTTACCCTGAAACTGCTTCATCTGAAGCTGAAGAGTAAATAGCAAGTGATGCCTCAAGCCCCGCAAACAGCGGGGCTTTTTTGTAATTTATTTTTACACTTGCATTTAAATTGAGGTTTAAAAGACCAAGGACAGGCTAGCATTAAGGACATTTTAGTCCATAATAATTGGTCGTTATGTCTCTTTTTCAACATACACAAACACGTCATTATGGCTCCATCGAACAGACATTGGAGCTAAATAATGAAAGCCATCGGATATCAACACAACCTACCCGTCACAGATATTAACTCACTACAAGATATTGAGTTAGCGACTCCCACAGTGAGTGGTCACGACATTTTAGTAGAAGTGAAAGCCGTGTCTGTTAACCCTGCCGACTATAAAGTTCGCCTAAATAAACCTGCTGAAACTAACGAGTGGAATGTGCTCGGTTGGGATGCTGCTGGTGTTGTTAAAGCTGTAGGCGATAAAGTCAGTTTATTTAAAGCGGGAGATAAAGTTTGGTATGCAGGAGATGTGACTCGAACAGGCAGTAACGCTGAGTATCAATTAGTTGATGAACACATTGTGGGTCATATGCCCCACTCACTTTCATACCCAGAAGCAGCAGCTTTACCGTTAACCACAATTACTGCTTGGGAATTGTTATTTGACCGTTTGCAGATAGCGCAATCGCTCGCCGGTACATCATCTAAAAAACGTATCTTAGTTATTGGCGCAGCGGGTGGTGTCGGCTCTGTGATGGTTCAGCTTATAAAGCAGTTAACCAACCTTGAAGTTATTGCGACCGCATCTCGACCTGAAACCGTTTCATGGTTAGAAGATTTAGGTGCAGACCATATTATCAATCATCGCAACCCATTAAGTGATGAATTTACAGCTTACTCACTACCTGCTGTGGATTATGTTGTCAGTCTTAATAATACCGAGCAGCACCTCGTCGAAATTGAGAAAGTGCTTAAACCTCAGGGTAAATTTGGCTTGATTGATGATCCTGCAACGCTCGATATTGTGCCATTTCAAATGAAGTCGATTTCAGTGCATTGGGAGCTAATGTTTACTCGTTCACTGTTTCAAACTGAAGATATGCAAGCCCAACATGAGTTACTCAATGCTGTCGCAAAGCTCATTGATGACAATGTATTAAAAACGACTGTTGGCAATAACTTTGGCAAAATTAATGCTGAAAACCTTCGCAAAGCGCATCAGTTACTCGAGACCCGAACAGCCAAAGGTAAGATTGTATTAGAAGGTTTTTAGAACTCCTTATCGGTATAACTTTGACACTTCACCCAATATCCCACAAACGCCGTACTAGTATGCTTATTATGCGGCGATAGGAGCAGACCATGTTAAATCAAATCATAAAGTTCACTGTAAAACCAGAATACCAAACTGAGTTTAAAGCAGCCTTAGTGACTAATAAACGCGGCACGACCAATGAGGCTGGCAATATAGAAATGTCCATATTTGTGGATAATAACAACCCAAATGTCTTTTTTGCTTATGAGCGCTGGGCAAACCAACAAGCATTAGAACAACATATGGCCATGCCTTATACTGCTGACATGATTGCGTTATTTGACTCTGCACTCGATAAGCCTGTTGAGCTGTTTAATTTGGGTGAAACAAACCCAGTCCCCGTTGCTCTAAAACCAGCAAATCCAGAAGATGAGGTGTTTATTATCATCTTTATTTTCAAAATAAATCCACAAATGCGTCAGCAATTACTGACTCAATTTGAGCAACATATTACCCATACTCGAACTGAGCCAGGTAACTTACTATTTGATTTATACACTGTAGAAGGTGATGACAATACGATTGCTGTGTACGAGCATTGGCGCAAAGAGTCTGACGTTTGGGATATCCATTTTAACCAACCATACTCAAAAGTGACGGGGGCATTAATGGAACAAGCAGTAGTGGGTGACATGAATCAATACATGAACTTTGTCACTGAAATTAACGCATGAACTTGGTGCTGATTTAATTATTTATACATATTTTTAAAATCAGGCACATGATCAAGCCAAAATGGCGGTGTACCAATATATTCTTGCACCGCCTTAATAAACTCACTGACTAATAAGGTCTGTTTTCGATGTGGGTATACCGCATATATGCCTGTATCCATCGTTGATAAACCATAGTTAGTCAGTAATGGTACTAACTTAGATTGCGCGATAGGCTCTTCTAAATTAAACAAATCAATCAAGCTGTAACCGAGCCCAGACTTAACTGCATCGATTAACGTTCGCACATCACTGACTTTATAATTACCACGCATTTTATACATTTTATACAAATCGCCATGGGGAGTTTCAGTTAAGCACATCTGATCTAAATTCACATTACCATTGCCGTAGACCACTGCGGGCAGTTGAATTAGCTCTTCTGGTGTCATAGGCATACCATGTTCTTGAATAAAGCATTCTGACGCCACAATGGCAAAGTGAGTTTTAGCAATTTTCCGTGCAATTAAATTCGACTCGGTGAGTTTGCCAACTCGAAATGCCACATCAAAATGGTCTGTAATAATGTCAGTGCGCTTATCATCTAAGTTTAGGGTGACTTTTACCTCAGGGTATTGCTTCATAAAACGGGTGATCACTGGCTGCAAATATAATTGGCCAAAATACACCCCAGACGTAATGCGAATAATCCCCTTAGGCTTTGACTGGTATGAATCTGCAATATTTTGAACTTGCGATAAGGTATCAGTCAGCTGTAACGCTTGAGCTAAAATTTCTTCTCCAGCTGAGGTTAATGAAAACGAACGTGTTGAACGATTCAATAACTGCACACCAAGTTCCGTTTCTAATTTTTTAATCTGTTTAGACAGCAACGAATTGTCCATGTCATGCAATGTTGCAGCCTTGGTAAACGAGCCTTGCTGAACGACATCAACAAATAGCGCCAATTGTTTGGTTAAAGACATGAAATTACCGTTAATTTAATTCGATATGTGACTAATAATGACCTAATTAGTCCAACTTAGGGAGTCAATTTATAAATTGTTCTGGGATGAATAACCTTAGCAAGTATAAAAAAACCACAACTAAATGAGAATAATATTTATTTACGTTGTAAATTTTGCTATTTTATCATCAAGTCCATGACGTAGTAGGCATTACAGTGAGTTCAAAAAGCGCGCTAAAAAAGCTAAAGAAGAAGTCAAAAAAATTGACCAATAAGTCATTAAAGCAATTGAATGCGTTAACGGCAAACACCAGTAAAGTCACCTTGCTTAATCCGCAACTAAAGCAAGAGCTTAATCAGTTGTCAGGACAAGTTGTTGGTAATGTTGTATCGGAACTTATTCAGCCACTCAATCCAGTTTTATCATGGTTTAATGACAGTGGTCAGCCATCTCATATTGCGCCTGTTAGCCGCGTAAAAATGCCTATCTCTACAGCAAAACCAGCAGCGACAAACGCCGTCCAAATTCAGCCACGTTCGATTGCGCAACTGCCGCTAAAAACGCCACCTTGTAAACGCTGTCCAGCACTCGCTGGGGGGAATTGTAAATGTGCGATGAAAAAATTTAATCTGAATTAATAACCCATTAAACGCTTAGAATGACGCGGCTGATTGATGGCCCAACGAGGCGAGATAATGCAATACCTGCCATTCCTTTTACTAGCGTTTTAGTACCCGCAATAACAGCACTCTCAACGAATGATGACTTACCGCTTTCAACTAGCCAATCATGACTTTCTAGAATTTCTAACAAGCTTTCACAATCAAGCTCATTATCATCAAAGGTAATTGCAACTGAACCAGCATGGCATTGGTGTTTAATATGTTTGATAGCATCAATTTCATTTAGCTGCTCAATAAGCTCAACAACTTGATCTTTATTGTGGCGAATATATTCAGATCTCACTCTTAATCTTTGCTTTGTTTTATGAACATAAACACTCATCGCACACCTCTATAATTGATAATCATTATCATTACACTAATATTATCACTGACAGCAATTGTACGTAAAGCACTCGATCACATTTTTGACCTTCAAACATTATTTCTTTATCTCTGTTCTGCTTACTTCAATAACATATCCCCTTCCTGCACAATCTTTACAAAACTTACAAAACCAAGTCTGTTTCAGCATATATATATTAAAGCATTCAATATCATAAACTTAATACCACTCCCTACAGCACTTTTTCGCTCAACTTCAAATTTAAACGGATGATTAACGATCCCTGCCATAAAAATTCACTCAAACGTGATCTCAAACAAATAACTCAAGATTTTCGGTTCGTATAATGCTCGAATGGACAAATATCTAAACAAAGTTATCAAAATGAGACGCTGGGTCATGATAGCTCATCATATTCCCGGCCGAATTCGTCTCAAATACAAGCTTGGGATCATGTCACACCTGATACAGTTTAATTTGCAAAATGTTGACGATGTGATTGCTCAAGTACCCGCTTTTGTCAGTTATAAGATCAATAAATCGACTGGTAGCATCGTCATTGAATACAACGCCAATCTAGTCAAACCTGAGCTGGTTGATGATCTTTTCGCAGGAACAGATGAGCAGGCAGAACACGCTTATTTCGCCCTTGCTCAGTACTTAAATGCCGAAGGAATTAGAACATGAGCCATAAATACACATCCGAGGGTTATGCCCCACAGTATGCTCAACAAGGCGACAATCAAAGCGTCCCTCAACAAGAGCAAAATCCGCAAGCTCAGCCACAGCAGGCTCAAGTACCACCAGAAATGAATCCTTACCAATCACATATGCCTTCAGGTTATGGTTACGGTATGCCGCCTAATTCAGGCTACCCTCACATGCAACACCCTCATGCTCATATGCATCCGGGCATGCATCAAGGCATGCATCAAGGCATGCATCAAGGCATGCATCAAGGCATGCATCAAGGCATGCAGCATAACCATCCGCATATGCACCCAGGATTTAATGGCCCACACGGGCATCCACACTATCACTCACCCTATGCGCAACATCATCCAATGTGGTCACAACCGCACATGATGCCCCCCGCATATTATCCTCACCCTAACATGCCACCTCAGTCAGAAGCTGACGCAAATGCAGAGCAAAGCGATCCATTTATGGAACAGGCGCAAGCCATGCTCGAACAAGCATTAGGTGAAGACGCAGGCATGTTTAAAGACATATTAGGAAGCTTAGGTATGAACGATAAAGAATTTTGGAAAGGCGCAATGATTGGCGCTGCAGCCGCATTATTACTTAGCAATGATAAAGTCCGTGGCAAGTTAATGGACGTAGTATCTGGCGCAGGTGACATGCTCAAAACGGGTGGCGGTAAAGTAAAAGAAACCGCAAGCCAAACAGCGAGTAGCGTTAAAGAAAACGTGACTAACAGCAGTGAAATCTTTAAAGACACCTACAGTGCGGGTAAAGAAGGTTTTCAAGCATCTGTAGAGCGTCATTATCAAGCACCAGCTGAAGAAGCG
The DNA here is from genome assembly GCF_030252245.1 of Shewanella goraebulensis. Classification (NCBI taxonomy): domain Bacteria; kingdom Pseudomonadati; phylum Pseudomonadota; class Gammaproteobacteria; order Alteromonadales; family Shewanellaceae; genus Shewanella; species Shewanella goraebulensis. The sequence goes on along the minus strand of NZ_CP126972.1, from coordinate 322,106 downwards.
ACTGCTGAAACAGAGCCTGCTCCAACTGAAGAAGCACCAGTGCTAGCAACGCAATCATCAGATGAAATGAAACCAGCATGAGTAATACATACAGCCAACTAAGCCCTGCCAGCCGTGCTTTGCTTGTCGGTGCCATGGTAGGCGGTGGCGCCTCAGTCGCCACCCAGTGGAAATCTTACAAACAAGGTGAGATAGAAGCAGAAATGATGGTGTCTAAGGCGACTAAATCAGCCATTCAAGCGGCGGCAATCAGTGGGCTCACCACTTATGCTGCTGGTAAAATGGCTGGCCGTCCAGTCTTGTCATTAATGACGATTTTGGCTGCAGGCGCAGCGGGACTTTACCTCGTCGATCAATTTTCAGGAAAAAATCACCATGAATAATTATCCTCCTTATGGCTATGGTTACGGTTATGGCCCAGCAGGTCAGGCTCAACAGGCACAGTCTGCTCCGACTGAAAACGCTGCACCATATAAAGCACAAAACACCAAAACCCACTTTATGATGGGATTAGCCGCAGGCGCTGCCGTGGCGTATTTGATCAGCAATAAAAAGGTGCAACAAAGCGTGGCATCAACCGGCGAAAAAGCCTGGTCTACAGTTCGCGGTGAAGTAGAAGAGCTTAAAGAGCGCTTAGAAGACACCCAAGCTGAGTTAGATTATTACCGTAATCTGCATAAAGGTGAATAATGATCCCGTTGCGAATTAAGCACCATATTCCGGGTCGTATACGCTTCAAGCTCAATCGCGCAACCAAGCTTGAAGATACTGGCGAGTGGATCAAAAAAAGCGTCATGGTGATCCAAGGCGTCAGTGCTGTGCGGGTCAATGAAGCCGCTCACTCGATTGTGATTGATTACGATGACAACTTGCTTGAGCCTCACGCTATCGAGGCTAGGCTAACCCAGATTGATCTTAGCGAAGCTGAGCTTGAAGAGTCTGAGCATCAATTTACCCGTGGCGATATCGCCATGAATGTCATTGGTACTTTATCAGCGGCTTTGCTGCCTAATAAATGGGGGGCTTTGACCACTGCCACTCTGATAGCACCGACCCTTGCTGAAGGCATTTCAGAGCTGAAACAAAAACGTGTATCGGTTGAAGTGCTTGACGCTATCGCCGTAGGTTTATCAGCCTATCGCGGAGATTATCGCACTGCGATGATGACCCAAACGCTCATTAGTCTTGGCGAATTCATGGAGCAAGAAACCTGTCGTAAAAGTGACAAGTTGCTCGCTGATTTGATGATCCCACAAGAGTCTATTGTTTGGCAGATCATGCCTGATGGCACTCGCTTGCAGGTAAGCTCAATTGAGCTTGCGGTGAACGACATTATCGAATTAGTTCCAGGTGACCCTGTTCCGATTGATGGCGTTGTCATTGATGGCGCTGCGCTAATTAATCAGTCAGCGTTGACGGGTGAAAGTGTTCCTATTCGACGAGAACTCGATGCCGTTGTGTATTCAGGTTCTAGCGTGCATGAAGGCACGATTAAGGTCAGAGTTGATAAGGTCGGTAGTGAAGCGACTACCGCTAAAATTGCCCAACTGATTTACGACTCTCTGAGCGAAAAAAGCGAGATCCAGCAAGTCACCCAAGACATGGCGAATCGCCGCGTAAAAATTACCTTAGGGATCGGTGCTGCAGTATTTGCACTGACTCAAGATATTAATCGTGTCGCATCTGTCTTTTTGGTCGATTACTCCTGTGCGCTAAAACTCAGTACTCCAGTGACGTTCAAGTCCATTATGTACCGCGCTGCTCAGCAAGGCATCTTACTCAAAGGCGGTAGCGCCATTGAAAAGCTAGCCGAAGTCGATGTGTGTGTATTCGATAAAACCGGCACCTTAACCCATGGCGATATGGAGGTCACCGACGTGGTGCCATTCAATTGCCAAGGTGAACACTGCGCTCGAGATTTATTGGCCATTGCTGCATCTGTTGAAGAACACAGCAACCATCCGCTTTCACAAGCGGTAGTGAACGCTGCTAAACATCATAAACTGCCACACATTGATCATGGTGAAGTGGAATACGTCATTGCTCATGGGCTCAAAAGTACCGTCAATGACCATTGCCTTGTTATGGGTAGTCGTCACTTCCTTGAGTCACATGAATCTGTCGACTTTAGTGCCTATGAAGAGCAAATTCGTCAATATGAAGCCAAAGGGCGTCATCTGATTTTTATCTCTCATCAAGGCGAACTGATGGGCATGATTGGCCTTAGAGATCACCTACGTGAAGATGTCTATCAAACCCTAGAGGATCTAAAACAGTTGGGCATTAGCCAATTGATGATGATCTCTGGCGATAGTGTCTACAAAGCCAACATGCTTGGAGAAGATCTCAAACTCGATAGAGTGTTTGCAGAGGCGACACCAGAAACCAAATCAACCATCATTGAGTCATTGCAGCAGCAAGGCCATAAAGTGATGTTTGTGGGTGATGGCGTAAATGATGCACCTGCATTAACCAAAGCTAACGTTGGTGTAGCCATGTGCAAAGGCACAGAGCTTGCCAGACAAGCTGCCGATGTCGTGTTACTGCAAGATAGGTTATACGGTGTTGCTGAAACTTATCAGCTGTCTCAAATCGCAATGAAGATGATCAACAGCAACATTAAAGTCGCTGAATACGTCAACAGTGGCATTATGCTAGCTGCAGCACTTGGCTGGCTTAATCCAACCATGAGTGCTTTATTGCATAACGGGACAACGTTAGGGATTCTGGCTCGTTCGGTCGCCATCAAGAATGGCCCGCGGATCGGCTAGTTCTCGCCAATCCGCGATCTAAAACATCCTGTTTTAACCACAAAAAAGCCCGGTGTAACTGGGCTTTTTTATTGGCACCTGTTGTCCAATACCACTTAGTTTTTAACTGATATAAGACTAATTCATCGACCGCCTGCCTTGTAAAAAACTGCAAAATTAAATTCTCCTTTCGGACTGACACTACGCTCCAAGCAACTTCACCAACCTATTTCAAAACCATTCCTGAAATACTCTTCTAAAAATAATTATTTTATTTTTTCATAGCCTTAGGAAAATAACCCCACCAATTTGAACAATTGTTCAAAATAAAGCTTGAACGATCGTTCAATTCATTCTATATTTTAACCACGCCAAGCAAATGTACGCCAACAACATGGTGTATTACTGCTAATAATATTTGAATTAATTAAACACATTTGAATGATATAAATTCTGGAGTACACCATGAGCAAATTTACTATTCACACCTTAGAGACTGCGCCTGAAGCAAGTAAAGATTTATTAGCGCAATCTAAAAAAGCTAACGGCATGATCCCCAACCTACATGGTGTGCTGGCTGAGTCTCCTGCTACATTTGAGGCATATCAAGACCTACATAAACTATTTACTAACTCATCATTTAACGCCGAAGAGCTTACCGTAGTGTGGCAAACCATTAATGTTGATCATGGCTGCACATATTGTGTCCCAGCACATACCGCTATTGCTGGAATGATGAAAGTTGATAGTGGATTAACCGAAGCACTAAGAAACCGCACTGCTATGCCAACTGAAAAGTTACAAGCACTGCACGACACCACATTACTCATGGTTCGTAAACGTGGTTTATTGTCCGATGCAGAAATGGACGCCTTCTTTGCGGCAGGTTATGGTCAACAACAGTTACTGGAAATTATTCTAGGTTTGTCGCAAAAAGTGATCAGCAACTACGTTAATCACATTGCACATACTCCAGTAGATGCGCCATTTCAGCCATTTGCATGGCAAGATAACAAGTAAAACATAGCACTAGCGAAAGCATTATCTGCTTTCGCTGGTTTACGTTTCATTACCACAAAAACAAGGCTAAGCATGTCAGATAAAATTAAACTCGATATCGTGTCAGATGTTGTTTGTCCATGGTGCATTGTTGGTTATCAAAGCTTACAACAAGCGATTCGCGAGCTGGATATTGCAGATAAAGTCGATATTGAGTGGCAACCGTTTGAACTTAACCCAAACATGCCACCAGAAGGTGAAGAGTTACGTGCTCACGTGGCACGCAAATATGGTTCGAGCCGCGAAGAGAGTGACCAAGCCCGCGCCAATATTACCGCTCGTGGCGCCCAGTTAGGTTTTGAATTTAACTTTGGCGATAACATGCACATAGTGAATACCTTCGATGCGCACATATTGTTAGATTATGCCAAACAATTCGATAAGCAAACCCAGCTCAAGCTAAGATTATTTTCTGCCTACTTCACTGAACATAAAGATATCTCAGACAGAGCAGTGTTGGCTGAAGAGTTAGCCGCAGTCGGTTTACAAGTTGATAAAGCAATGGCGTTACTGGATAACCCTGAGGTGCGAACGCGCATCAATATGGTAAAAAGCCAATGGACAGCGGCGGGTATTTCATCTGTTCCCACTGTGGTATTTAACCGCACCAGCGCGCTAAACGGTGCTCACCCTGTTGACTCTTATAAGCAAGTACTAACTCAATTACTTGAAGAGTCCGCTAACTAACTTGTCATCGTTACCTAACATGGCATCTGTGTTCGGCAAACCTATTGAGCGACAAAAAGCTTATATAGATTTGCCTTCACGGTTATATTCAAATCCTTGTCTCCACGCTAGCGCTGACTGGCAATACCTCGAATCTGAAATCTTGAACTATAATTAATTCATTGAAAAAGCATGATGGGTTTATCAATGAATAAAACAAAACCAATATTTGATCCCAAAACATTCCTTCTTGATAATCCTAATGAGCTAATATCATTAGATAAATGGCAGAAAACGGTTAACTTACTTGCTAAAGTATTTCATGCTCCTGCCGGTTTTTTAGTTCAATTTACCCCCGATGATGGCTTTCAAGTCACTATCTCAAGTCAGCAAGACACTAATCCCTATGCAGCAGGCATTGTCATAGAACCCGAAGCCAATATTTTCTGTCGCCGTATCGTTGAAACTGGCAATCCGCTATATGTGCCCAATGCCCCGATAGACCCTTGTTGGGATACCAACCCAGAAGTCCACAACGATGGCTTTACGTCTTATTTGGGCGTCCCCGTTTTTTGGCCTGACGGGCACCCTTTCGGAACATTCTGTGTCATGGATTATAAGCAAACAGAATATGAGGACAGTTACTTAGAGCTTATTGAACAATTAAAAGACATTCTTGAATCTGATCTCGCCTTAATCGATTTATACGGCCAAATGCAGCAACTGGCGATTACAGATCCTTTATCAGGCATTAATAATCGCCGTGGCTTTGAAACCCTGAGTCAGCAACGTATTGCGCTAGCCAAACGTAACCAAGCTAAGCTGGGACTTTGCTACTTAGATGTCGATAACTTTAAGCTTATTAATGACCAATATGGCCATAAAACGGGTGACGATATGATTAAGCACATTGGCACAGTATTACAGAATACCGTGCGTCAAAGTGATGTGATTGGCCGTATTGGCGGGGATGAATTTGTCGCACTAGTTATGTTAGAGCGTGAATCCGATCTCGTTGCCTTCAAGCAACGTTTAGAAGTTGGTTTTTGCTGCGCGAAACGCGCGAAACATTTACCTGAGTATTCAGTCTCTATTGGTAGTATCGAAGTCGATTTACATGCCAGTTTTACTGATTTACTCGATAAAGCCGATCAAGAAATGCTTAAAAATAAAAAGCGAGTTGCTTAATTCTACTAAGGCTTCAATTACTATCAGTTATTTTATTTACTATCAGTTATTTTATTTACTATCAGTTATTTTATTTACTATCAGTTATTTTATTTACTACCAGTTATTTTATTTACTACCAGTTACTTATTACTAGTTACTTATTACTAGTTACTTACTATCAGTGACTTATTATCAGTGATTATCGTATATTACTCGTTAATAACAACCTAGTTATCAGCTCGCTTACGAGTTAGCTTTGCACCTATTTAACACACTCGTTAACTGCAGAATCAAGCAGCTGTAAATCAGCAACAATCACGTTAGGCTGCATTTCCCACGGGTCAAATGCAGCGCCTTCAGTTCGCTTAATCCATGCCGCTTTAAGCCCCGTCGCTATTGCACCAATCACATCAAACGGATTACTTGATATCAGCCAAGTATCACTTGCCTTCGACTCAGTTGCCTGTAAAAAGTGTTGGTAAATATCTGGGTTAGGCTTAAACGTTTTTATCTCGTCAGCACTGACGACCCCTTCAAACAATGCATCTATTCCCGCAGCATGCAGTAATGTTTCAACGGCACGCTTAGTGCCATTTGAAAAAGCAAACATACGATAACCCTGGGCTTTCAATGCTATCAAGGCAGGCTTAACATCTTCAAAGCTGGGTAAGGTTTTATAACACTCCATCAGCGCATTTTTTTGTTCAGTAGATAAGGAAATTTGATAATAATCGCAGGTATATTCAAGTGCTTGGCGGGTACAGTCACTAAAAGGAACATAGTTTTTCATCAACCCGCGACGAAAGGAATACTCTAATTGCTTTTCACGCCAACGAGTGGAAAAGGCTTTAGCCTTGTCGCCTATCATTGTCTCGAGCAGGATTAACACGCCATGAGTATTAATTAAGGTGCCATACACATCAAAAGCCAAGGTGATGTCTGGCCGTTTTAGATTTTCTTTCACCTTCCTCACTCCTTACCCTTTAATGACATGTATTCAGTAAATAGCTGAGCTTTTCATAACAGCACCTTCAATAACATCGCTTCAACGATGAAAAGTCCTATTAACTCTGCATGGCTAAAGGCGGATTACTGAAAATTGCGTCGATAAAATCCTGAATCGTATTATCGTCGCTGTTGGCATGGGCATACGTACGAATACCAATAATCTGTATTTGTAAAAAACGTGCCAGTGCTTGAGGTGTCTGCTGACTGTCTACTTCACCTTGCACTTGTGCTTGCGCCAATAACTCGGCAAATGCTGTCTCAACCATCACTAATGACCGCTTTGCTTGTTCAAGTAAATCTGCATTTTCGTCAGTCAATTCCGCCACCGTTTTAACAAGCATACACATGCCACTCGGGGCACAATTACGATTAGCCAGCACAGCAGTTTCAACAAATTGTTTAAGCGCTGCAATAGGAGAATCATTATCGGCGATACACTGGTTTAACTGAACAATACCTGATGTTGCATAGTGCTGTAGTGCTTCTTTAAATAGCCCTTCTTTGCTACCAAAGCTTGCATAGATACTGCCAGGACGCATATCAATCACTTCTTGAAGGTTACGCATCGATGTAGCGTGAAAGCCTTTTTGCCAATATAAATTGGCCGCTTTTTGAATGGTCTCTTTACGGTTAAATTTGGCAGGTTTACTCATAATACTTTTCTCAGCGCAATTAATGGGTGGCAGTTAGTTAAAGGCCGACAAAGACAAAACAACACCTTAAGCACAATACGTCCTTACAATGGGATGATTACACAGCGCATAAAGCACCTAATTCAATTTTACAATGAACGACTGTTCAAGTCTAGATTGAGGCGGTGCCCTTCACACGACTCAATGGCTTTAACCATAATGAGACGCTTGGTTTCTCTTTAACAATAGTCAAGATTAAGTGAGTTGGCAGTAGAGCACTAAGTGATAGTAAATAATCACTTAGTGTTTGAAATCAGACTGAATAAGAAGGGTTAACTATGACTTTCTCTGAAATCTGATTCAATCTTTTGCAAAATATCTAAAAAGTCTTTTAAGTGAAAATGCATTAGCTTCTCAGCAGTATCACCATCTTTATTGATCACAGCTTGAACCAAATCATCATGCATACCTGCTGGATGAATCTTGTCTGTATCAGGTTGAAATTTATGTGCAATCCTCCCAACCAACTGAATCAAAGATTTATCAATTGCAGTCAAAAAACGATTGCCACACATGTCAGCCAGTATGTAGTGAACTTGGCTTCTTAACAGCACCGTTTCAGGATATTGTAATGAGTCACTTTCGTGTGCACAGGCATCTAACAACAAGGCTTTATGCTCTTCAGTACAATGCTCAGCTGCCAAACGGGCCACCATTGGCTCAATTTCAAGCCTCGCTTCGCAAATTTCCCTAAACGACATTTGGTTAAGAAAAAACAAATCTTTCGTCGCCAAGGTTAAGCGCTCAAAGGTCATTTGTTTAACAAATGCGCCACCTGTTGCCCCTTGTTTAATTTCAATCAAACCATTGGCTTCTAACGCTTTAAATGATTCCCTAATGACCGTTCTGCTAACACTAAAGGTTTCAATCAGCTCTCGCTCTGAAGGTAGCTTGTCACCAGCACAATACTGACCATCAAAAATGGCAGATTTTAATTGATTGAAAACCTCATCAGAGGCCTTTACTTGCTTGATTGGTTTAAAGTTACTCAAGACAAACCCTTAAAATATTTTAATGATTAATAGTATCACACCCATTGTTATTGAGCAGTGTTCTCAACCGCTTATCCCACTATCAATATTGTTACTAAGTGAGTACTTCCTACCCAGTTGTGTTTATAAAAACAACACCCTAACTCCAGTTAATGTTAATCAAATTTTATTTTAGTGAACTCACACTGAAAAAAACTGAATCTGTGACCCTTTTTACAACTTTAACTCAACATTATGTACTTACAAAATTAAATATCATACATTTCACCAATCAAACGTCATACATTTGACAATTGGTAAAGCGGAAAGAAGTTTGGCCAATATCAAGCTACCGCAAACCCTAATTCACTAAGCAGGTAGAAGTTCAAGTGCGCTGTTAGCGGTGTGGTCATCACCCTAAGCCGCTAGGGCAAAGGAGTAGGAAAATGAGTAAAAACAAATCACCAGAAACCAAAGTCATGGATCAATATACGAGTCACGTTTTGCAGCATGGTATTTCGCGCCGAAGCTTTCTGTCCCGAGCAGCAATGGGAACTGGTGCAGTCGCATTTACGGGTTTATCAAGTGCTAGTGCGGAAGCAGCCACGGCGAGTGATACAGAAAATCTCGCAAAAAGTTCTGATGGTGGTGCTGTTCTAGACTTCATGCCGAAGCCAAAACCAATCAAAGATAGTCAAATTTCTTCTACACAAACATTCGATGTTGTTGTTGTCGGCGCTGGTGCTTCAGGTGTACCTGCTGCGCTATCGGCTGCTGAGAATGGCGCTAAAGTTGCGGTACTACAAAAACAATCCATTGTTGTTTCTCAAGGGAATACTGGCTCAGGCCTTGATTTGGCGAACTGTGATAAAGCAGGTGTTGAAGCTATGGTTGCCCGTCTTATGAGTGACAGTGCACATCGCTGCAGCCCAGAGCTATTAAGAGAGTGGGCTTATAACTCAGGCGAAGCCGTATCTTGGGTTATTGATCGCGCTAAAAAGGGCGGCGCACAAGTTGTCGATCAAGGTACTGGCCCACAGCATGGTATTCATGGTGTAACTGAACACAAACTTAACTTTGTGACCTCATATTTTGGGCCTAAGCCATACACCACTGGTGACGGCATGCGTGATCTTGCTAAGACAGCCGAGAAAGCAGGAGTAGAGTTTTTCTTCAATACGCCAGCAAACCAACTGATCCAAGATGCATCAGGCAAGGTGATTGGTGTCATCGCTCAGAATCGTGACGGTTCTTACCACAAGTTTATGGCTAAAAAAGGTGTGATTTTGTCAGCTGGTGACTACCAGAACAACAAAGCAATGTGTGACTTCTTTATCCCTGACTTAAAGAACTTTGAACGTAAGCAAATGGATCGTAACGGTGATGGTTTCTCTATGGCCTATTGGGCTGGCGGCGTAATCGAGCCTGTAGGACACACTAAAATGCTGCACGATTTTGATGCTGGCCCAGCTTCAATGTGTGATATGCCTTTCCTTGCGGTTAACCGTAAAGGCAATCGTTTCGTCAATGAAACCGTAGCAATGTCATTGATGAACAACTACTTACGTGATGAAGAAAATGCAGGTCATTACTCACAAGTATTTGACGCTAACTACATGGAACAAGCTGCTGATTGGCCGGGCAAACTTTATTCTCCAGAGCAAATGAAAAAATACATGCCTGAAGACCCAGCCGAGAAAAAAGGGGTTTACGCCTCACTCACAAACACTTACTCAGCAAATACATTGGAAGAGTTAGCAGTCAAACTGGAATGTGATCCTAAAACATTCGTTGCCAATGTTAAGCGTTATAACGAGCTATGCAAAACAGGGCAAGATGACGATTTTGGCAAACCTTCTTCTAAAATGCTGCCGATTGTTAAAGCTCCTTTCTATGGCATTCACCGCCGTATGCGTGTTTCTACCATTTGCTCAGGAATGTTAGTCGATAAGAACCACCAGGCACTAGATGCTGACGGTAACAAAATTGGTGGTCTATTCGTCATCGGTAATTTAGGTGGCGGCTTCTACGGTGGCGTTGATTACCCACTCACTGTTTTCGGTCTATCACTTGGTCGCTGCTACACCTTTGGTTATTTAGCAGGCAAATACGTTGCCAAGCTATAAACGCCATAACGACAACAAAGTGAATGCCTGTTATTCAGGCAGCCTTCCAAAATGAAATCATGGAATAAAGCAATGAAAAACTTAACTATCCACAACATTATATTTTCTCTTGCATTCAGCTTCTTGGCCAGTAATGCAATGGCTAATGACGCGCAACTACTAGAAGTCACCCACAAAAATGCAGGGCTTGTATGTAATGATTGTCATGCCAAAAGTAAGAAAGAAGAAGTTCGCATAACTAAGTGCTTAGCATGTCATGACACCGCTGATTTAGCAGAAGCAACGGCTGACTTTGAGCCAACAAACCCTCATAAAAACCGTCACTTCGATACCGAAACGAACTGTAATTATTGTCACCACCAACATAAAGAGTCTGAGAACTACTGCGAAGGCTGTCATCAACGTTTTGACTTCGTCACGCCTTAATCGAAATCAATGAATATCGGCAAAAATTAAACCAATAAACATGGATGATAAATATGAACACAAAACTACTACCAGTAGTCGCAGCTTGTTTAGCGGCTAGCCCAGCCTTTGCAGCAGAGCCTATTGCAAATTTATTCAACGATGCAACGTTCAAAGGGCAACTACAGTTATTTGATTTTCAGCGCGATTTTGATGGCGAAACCGCTGATAGACGTGACACCTCTTTTGGCGGACTTTTTTACCTACGTTCAGGTGAATCAAATGGGGTCAGCTTTGGGGGTTCATTCGCCTCTGCAAACCCAATTTGGGATAGCAACGATGCCATTTATGGACTAGTGGGTGGCGGTGCACCGGGCACTTCAAATGAGCGTGACTCAGTTAACCGTTTGCAAGAATACTTTGTCAGTGGCAACTGGTACGACACTAAAATTACCGTTGGCGCCCAAGAGCTTCGCACGCCAATGATGAACCCGTTTCCATTAAGAGCGATCCCTTTCACTTACCGTGGCGCGAGTGTTAAAAATACATCAATCGACAATTTAGCCATTTCAGCTTTATATATCACTGATTATATGGGCTGGACCGATGAAGAGTTTGCCAATGCTTCTGATGGTGTAAAGGGGGAGTTTGCTCGTAAAGGCGTTATCGTTGATGTTGAAGATAACCCAATGTTGGCTCTAGGTTTTGATTACACCTTACCGTTTGAACAGGTGAAAACGAAAGCAAGCCTTTGGCACTACAACATGGAAGACGTATACAAACAAACCTATTTCAAACTTACGATGAGCGGTGAGTTAGGTGCGACAAACTGGTACTTCAAGCCATCTTATTTAAAACAAGATTCCCAAGGGAGTTTAAGTAGCACCGAAGCACAATTCGATACCTATCAAGCTGGTTTTCACCTTGGTATGAAATGGAATGGCTTTGATGCAACAGTTAAATACGTTGAAACGGGTGATGGCGATATTGTGGCACCGTTTGGCGATGAAAAAGTGGTTATTCAACAAGTTGTTCAATCTGGCCGCGCAAATGAAGATGTGTATGCTGCGCAACTTGCCTACCGCTTTGCACCAAGCTCTGCGCTTAATGGCGTTAGCGCATATCTAAACTGGGCAAACTACGAAGTCGATGGTGACGCGAGTCAAGACATTGATGAAACTGATATTTCTGTACGTTACGACCTGAAAGAATATGTAGAAGGACTCAGTCTACGAGCTCGTCATGCCATTGTAAATTACAGCACTGGTGACGATTTAACGGATACCCGTTTCTACGTCTACTATAAATTTGAAATCTAAGCTCTATTTACATCATCTCTAAAATAAAAGGGCCGCCTCCCCTATAGGCCCTTTTTCTTTTTAAAACAATCAATACAACTGGAGTTTCTCATGAAGATGAAACTAAGCACTGTTGCGCTTTCTATTACCTTATCCTTTGCATTAAGCGGCTGTAATAGCAGCGATGACGATACAACAAGCCTACCAATACTAGGTGAGGCGCAACCAGCAACATTAGCGGACTGTACAGCCCTTATTGAAAAATTTACCTTTGAAGACACTGTTATTACTTCTGCAGAGCTCATCGATGCTGGTGAGATAGATTACAATGGTAGAGGGCAAATCTTCGCAACGCCCGCCCACTGTGTTCTGACGGGTGAAATGGAAGAACGGCTTGGCAAAGGGTTAAAAGGCATTGAAGATCAAGCATATGCCATCAGCTTTGAGATGCGTCTTCCTACCGACTGGAATGGTCGTTTTCTTTATCAAGCTAATGGCGGTTTAGACGGTAAAGTGAATAAAGCAATGGGGATATTTCTAGGTACAGTTGCCTATGACGCCAGCGCTCTCAACAAAGGCTTCGCTGTTATCAGCTCAGATGCTGGCCATGATGGTTACGGTGAACAATATTTCGGTCTGGATCACCAAGCTCGTATTAACTACGGTTATGGCGCAGTTGAAAAACTGACCCCAATGGCAAAATCTCTAATTTCTGATGCTTATGGTAAACAACCTGATCGCTCTTATTTTGCAGGTTGCTCTAATGGTGGTCGTCATACCATGGTCGCAGCAACACGTTTTCCAGAAATGTATGATGGTTTCTTAGTTGGGGATCCTGGCAACGATCTGCCTCAAGCTGCAGTGACGCAATTGTATGGTGTACAGCAATTTGAAACCTTAATACCTGCCGATGCGCCGTTAACGACCGCCGCCGAAATCACTGCTGCAATAGAAGGCACAGTTTTAGCTGTTGAATATGATTTGCTCGCATCAAGTATCACCAAACAGTGTGATGCATTAGATGGACTTGAAGATGGCATTATTAGCGACCTTGTAGGTTGTCAGTTGGCTTTTGATATTAACAGGGACGTACCACAGTGTGATGGTCAGCGTGATGGTACTTGTTTAACCGCGGAGCAAAAACGCGTACTTGGCAATATTATGGCAGGACCACAACTGTCTTCAGGTGAAGACCTATACACACATTTTCCATACGACAATGGCATTGGTGCTAGCGGTTGGGCAAGCTGGGAAATGTCAGCAGCCTTTAGCCGAGATGCTGGTACCGTTGCCACAGTATTTTCAACGCCTCCTGTTGAATTCGATAATTACGATACTTCTAGTGATGCAGGCTTAATCGAGGCTTATCAATATGCTGTGGGGCTTGATATGGATGAAGCAAATACCTTAATCAATGCAACCACCAGTGAATTCTCCGAATCTTCAATGTCGTTTATGGCGCTCGGCGGAGAAACAAATTATGACGTAATGCGTGAACGTGGCGCAAAAATGATTTTACTTCACGGAACTGCAGATCCTGTATTTTCTGTTCAAAATACCATTGATTGGTATCAATCAGTTGATGAAGCCAATGCCGGTAACGCTGATGAGTTTGCCAAACTGTACCTGATTCCAGGAATGAACCATTGTGGCAATGGCCCAGCAACCGACCAAGTTAATACCATTTTAGATGATATTGTCACTTGGGTAGAAACGGGAATGGCGCCTGAGTCAATTACTGCCAATGCCCGTGAAGAAAATACAGAGCTGCCAGTTGACTGGGCTAAAGATCGCTCTCGCCCACTTTGTCCTTTCCCACAAGTCGCCACTTACGACGGTAGTGGCGATATTGAAAGCTCAGATAGCTTTAGCTGTATCAAACCTCAATAAATACAAACCCAAGGATTAATCTGGGTATATGATAAAAAGCCTAACTTGCACGACAAGTTAGGCTTTTTATCATCTCACGTGCAAGGTCACCCTTGCTGTATCATTAGATTGCGACGGTTTTTCCTTGATAAGGGATCCGAAATGCGATGGTGTACGCCACAGGTAAAACAATCAATGTCAAAATCGACGCAAAGCCCAAACCAAAGATAATAGTAATTGCCATCGAGCCAAAAAAGGCATCACTTAACAGCGGGATCATCCCCAACATGGTGGTAATTGCCGCCATTAACACTGGTCGTACGCGGCTAACCGACGAGTCCACTACCGCTTGATAAGGGTCTTTGCCCTCTCTGAGCTCTACGTTGATTTGGTCCACCAGCACGATGCCATTTTTAATGATCATCCCAGTTAAACTGAGTAACCCAAGTAGCGCCATAAAGCTAAAGGGCGCATCAAATAACAATAAGCCGGACACCACACCAATTAATGCTAGCGGCACGGTAAACCAAATCACTAACGGTTGTCTGACAGAGTTAAACAATAAGACCGTAATTAAAAACATGGCTAAGTAACCTAATGGCAAAGAGCTAAATACCGACTCTTGCGCTTCAACAGAGACTTCATGCTCACCGCCCCACTCTAGCTCATAGCCTGCTGGTAATTCGATAGCTTCAATTGCTGGGCGAACTTTACGAAATACTGAATCAGCGGTTTCGTCTGTACCGTTAACTGGGTCAGCCAAAACAGATAGCACTCGTTTGCGATCGCGGCGCATCACTAAAGGGTTTTCCCATTCAGTATCAAACCCTGAGACCACCTGTGTTGCTGGCACGAATGTGTTATTTTCAGAGCTCCACACTTGCAGTTTCCAAATGCTTTCAGCATCTAAACGTTCACTCGCTGGTGCGCGTGCCACTATAGGTAATAAGTGACTGTTTTCGCGGTAAACGCCCACTTGCTTACCACTGAAGTTAGTCAATAACGCATCATCTAAATCTGTCTTGCTAATGCCTGTTTCACGGGCCTGCGCTAATGCTAATTGAGGGCGGATCATCGGCACTTGATTGCGCCAATTATGGCGAACGCCCACTGCCGTTGGTTCTGCTTTTAAAATCGCTTCGGCTTGCACTGCCAATTCACGCAATATTTTAGGGTCTTCACCATAAAAGCGGGCTTCAATTTTAGCGGCTGGACTCGGGCCATTTTCCATATATTTAAAACGGTATTCAGCTTCAGGAAAGCGCTGACTTAACTCTTTCTCAAGCGTACGCATATAGCTGTTTACTGTGGTTAAATCAGTCATTTCGATCAAGAGCTGACCGTATGCGCTGTAGCCCTTTTCCGGTACGTAAGGTAAAACAAAACGCTGTGCACCTTGGCCTAATACTGTGGTTAAGTTAACCATCCCGACAGCTTTTTCTGCTTGCTCGGCTAACAGATTGGCCTCTATTTTATGTAAGAAGGCTTCAGTCGCTTTAACATCTGTGCCTTCTGGCATCCACACATCCACAAAGAATATCGGTGTATTCGATGCAGGGAAAAACACGTTCTTTACATAGCCAAAGCCATATAACGAGCTCAGCAATGCAGCGATAATCAATACGATTGTCACACTACGAAAACGCATAGCGAGATTTAAGCTGCTTCGATAGCTTTGAAATAACCAACCTTTATAAGGATCATCTTGGCTTTCGTCTGCACTGATTTCACCATCTTTAAACATCATATTGCAAAAGAACGGCGTTAAGGTCATTGCAGTAATCCAACTGATAAATAGTGAGATTAATAGCACTTGGAATAGCGACACACAAAACTCGCCTGTCGCAGTATCCGACAAACCAATTGGCGCAAAAGCAATGATGGCGATAATGGTGGCGCCCAGCAGCGGCCACTGAGTTTGGCTCACGACTTCTTTGGCGGTTTCAAGGCGAGTTTTACCTCGTTTGATACCAATCAATATCCCCTCGGTAACCACAATGGCATTATCCACCAACATCCCCAATGCAATAATCAGCGCACCCAGTGATATCAGCTGCAATTCAATGTTAAGCACTTTCATCACGATAAAGGTGCCCAAGATTGTCAGCAGGAGTACTAAACCAATTAATACGCCAGAGCGTACGCCCATAAATATCAGCAATACACCAATCACAATGGCGATGGACTCAGCTAAGTTAATCAAAAAACCATTGACGGTTTGATCCACCATTTTGCTTTGGTCATAAACGGTTTCTAGCTGCATACCTATGGGTAATTCGCCATTAAGCTCAACCATTCTCGCATTAACAGCTTCACCCACTTTAACCACGTTAACACCGCTCGAAAACGAGATACCAATTGATAGCGCATTCTTGCCATTAGCGTGGTACACATTGCTTGGTGTTTCTTCGACATCCTTATATACATCGGCAATATCGCCTAAATAGACTAATTTAGAGCTGCCTGGGGCACTGACCATTAAGCGTTTCATTTCACTGACGTTATCAAACTCACCAGTGGGATGAATACGAATACGGTTATCACCAACACGAATACTGCCGGCATTGGATACCACATTTTGGCTGTTAATTAGGCCATAAATATAATCTTGATCTAATCCAAGGGCATTTAGCTTCTGCTGTGAAATTTCCACGACGACTTGTTCGCTAATTTGACCTGCAATGGTGACTTTTTTAATCCCATCTACCAGTACCAATTCACGACGTAAAAAGTCAGCATAATTTTGCAGTTCACGGTTGCTATAACCTTCACCACTGACATTGAGTAAAATGCCGTAAACATCGCCAAAATCATCAATAACACTTGGGGTATAAGCACCAGGTGGCAGCTCGCCAATTTTGTCATTCACTTTACGGCGCACTTCATCCCACACTTGTGGCAAAGCGTCTTTGTCGTATTGCTCTTTAATCTCGATTTCGATTTGAGACAGGCCAGCACTATTTATCGAAACAATATGCTTAATTCCATCAAGCTGCTGTAAAGCATCTTCCAGCGGTAAAGTGACTTCTTCTTCCACTTGCTCAGGCGATGCGCCTGGGTATGCGGTCACCACTAAGGCATTTTTAATGGTGAACTCAGGAAACTCCAACTGCCCTAAACTAAAAAATGAAAAACTACCGCCAACCAACAACAGTAACGCGAACATCCAGCTGATCACCTTATGAGTGATCGAATACTCTGCAAAATTCATCGTTTACACACCTCGTTGCCAACGTAAAGGTTTAACAGCTTGCGCTTCAGCAAGGTACTGCACACCAGCGACAACAACTTGATCACCAATATTGATGCCTTCAATAATTTCTATACCTTGGGTTGTAACATTACCTATGGTCACTAGGTGCTGATTCACCGTACCCGTTTCGTCACTGTATAACCAAACAACATCTTGACCATCTGCATCACGCTTAAACACAGCATTGGCAGGAACAATTGCAGTGATAGAGCTTGGCTCTGTCCCAGTCACATCAATACTCACCTCAGCGCTCATGCCAGGTAAAACAGTGATAGATTGCGGCCGTGGCAAGGTAAATACCACTTCATAGGTTTGAGTGCCTTGCGTAATTTGCGTTGCATGTTCTTTCAATTTTACTGGGTATGCTTTTTGAGGATTATTAGCAAAGCGCACCTGAGGAATAAAACTAGAATTAGGATTAAATCTCGTTACCGTGCTCGCTAATGATTCAGGTACTTGAATCACCACATCAATGTTGCTGTCTTTTTGCAGAACTAAAATGGCTTGGTTCGCTTGTACCATCTGATAGTTGTCCATATCAATTTTGGCAATTGTGCCTGTGTATGGCGCTTTCAAAACTGTGTAACTTAATTGATCTTTTGCATTCGCAAGATTCGCTTCAGCTGATTTAAGCTGGGCCTTTGCTAAATCATACTCAGCGGCAGAAATAAGCTCACGTCTTAATAACTCACCTTTGCGCTTGAAGTCAGCTGCCGCAAGCTCATGATCGGCTTCGCGGTTTAATAACGTGTTACGTGCATCTCGATCATCAAGGCGTGCAAGTACAGCCCCCTTTCGCACTTGCTGCCCTTCAAATAACGACAACTCAACTAAATGACCTGAGACTCGAAAAGCAAGGTTAGCTTGTTTAGTCGCAGCGACCTTTGCTGGGAAAGCGCGAATGGAGCCAGCATTAACATCTGTCACTGTTAGCAATTTCACTGGCCGAATTGTCGGTGGAGGCGTTTCAATAGACTCAGCAGTACAACCCGATGTCATCAGAATGAACAATAAAAGTGAAAATGGTAGTAGGAGGTGTTTCATTTTCGAATTCCCAATAGCGAAACAAAGTCATGTAACCTTGATGTAAACAGGGCGCAAAGATACCAGTGATTATGGTTGAGTAAAATGGAATGATCTGGAACTATAGGTTCCATTAAATGAAACTATATTTGCTTGCTATATACAGAGTTGTGTGTGCAAACTGATAATAGATAGTCAGGACTTTGTTAACGCTATGGATAAGTTAAATACAATTTAAAGAGTCATCTAGATGAAAACTGAAGATATTTCGCTGTTCCATAGAATCGTTGAAACCGGCAGCCTTGTTGAGGCTGCAGACATTTTGAACTTACCTAAATCAACCTTGAGTCGACGCTTACAGGCATTAGAAGATGAATTATCGGTAAAGCTTTTTCACCGCCAAAGCCGCTCAATGACATTAACGGCATCGGGCAGTCACTTTTACGATAAAACCACTTCAATGATGTCTTCATTAGAAGAAACCTTGTCAGAACTGACTAATGAGAAAACCGATGTCGGTGGTCATTTACGAATTCTTGTCTTCCCTATTCCTGAGTTATTGCAAATAACCCAAGGCATTTTACATTTTATGGATCTGCATCCTTCCATCACAGTTGAAATTATTGTCAGCGCCGAACCTCAAGATATGATCCGCAACAATATTGATTTGGCGTTTATGTTGGAAGATTCATTTAATGAAAATGAAATGGTTGCTAGGCACATCATGAGCGAGACAGTGCATTTTTTTGCAAGCCCTGAATACCTTGCCCGAGCTGGAACGCCGCAAACCCCTGAAGAAATTAGCGAGCACAATTCAATTTTATTTCGATACCCAAACGGACGAATATTTAATGAAGTCCCATTCGGCCAGGACATGGTTTTATCAGTAAAAGGGAATTTATGTGTCAACAACCTCTCTGTTTGCTTAGAAGCCACTTTAGCAGGAGCAGGTATCGCCATGATGCCATTACCTTTTTGCCAAGATTATGTCAAAACAGGTCAATTAGAAATGCTATTCAAAGACTCAGCCCCTTATGAAGGAAAGTGCTATTTAGTCTACCCGTCGAGACGATACATCAGCCTTGCAAGTCAACGTTTTATTGATCATATGCTCATTGAGCTAGAAAACTGCTCACAAACGGGAACCTGTAATCAAATAGCTAAAATCCGCGGTGCCATTAAACCGTTAATCTAAGTAAGTTAAATAATCAAAATTGGCACCTAAAACCTAACAATAATAAGACGCTAAATCGCCTTTATCTACTGGCGGTTAGCGACTAATTCTGCTTTAATCGGCTAGCTTAGATATCAATCTAGCCATCAATAAACCAATAAGCATGAGCCAACAGAGAAACATAAACTGACCGATAAGTCTTATCAACAGCGCTCTTTGCGAGTCGCTAATTCACCATCATCAATGACGCTACTTATTGTGTTATTGGTACTCTTGTGTCAGTTTTCCACTAGTAGTGCTGCTTTTTCAGTGCAATACCCTCATGGTGAACACCCATCAGGTAGTCAGGTGAATCATCATCATGGTCATTTTTCTCACGAAGATAACGAACACGCAAATTCACCTGTCCACCAGCATTCGCACCAAGGCGAATTACGCTTTAATGCGACTGAAACTCAACAAGATATTCTTGAATCTACTGCCACCGATACAGTTTTGCTCGATAGTACACAAACCGATCACGAACACAGTAGCCATTCACATGCTCCATCACACCCTCCTATAGAGTCAGTGTTTGTGGCAGAATTTACTCATACCAGCACCATTAGCGATAATAAAACGGCTTATGCTACCGTGCATTACGCGCCACCAATCCCACCACCACATCAATAAGTCGATAGCCGTTTTAAACGAATCATGAGTGTGTATCGAATCAAGGTTAAATAACCTCGATAGCTTTCACTCATTTGTGCTGTATCACGTCTAGATTAAGCTGAATTCATCGGCCGTTTACGTAGATACTCAATGACTTATTGGAGTAACACAATGAGCCAAATTTTGGCAAATACCTTAAAGGTATCTTTGATATTGCTAGGGTTAATGACATCATTTTCAATTTATGCCCACGGAGTGGATGAAACTACTCGACAGTTTTTAACTCAAAACCAAGGGGTATCAATTCTACCCTTTATCTATATTGGCGCTAAACATATGGTGACGGGTTACGATCACTTACTGTTTCTTGTCGGGGTGATTTTCTTTTTATACCGCACCAAAGATGTATTGCTGTATGTCAGCCTATTTACCTTAGGCCACAGTGTTACCTTACTCTGGGGCGTATTTAACGACATCAATATTAATGCTTATCTCATTGATGCCATTATCGGATTTTCTATCATCTATAAAGGGTTTGATAATCTTGGAGGCTTTAAGCGTTTAGTGGGATTTCAGCCTAATACCAAACTCGCTGTGCTGATATTTGGTTTATTCCATGGCTTCGGGTTAGCGACAAAAATTCAAGAATTTAACCTGCCACAAGAAGGCCTTATTGAGAACATTATCGCGTTTAATGTTGGTGTAGAAATAGGTCAGTTTATGGCATTGGGGTTGGTATTAATTGCCATGAGCTTTTGGCGACGTAGTCCCAGCTTTACACGGTTTTCCGTCGCGGCCAACACAGCACTGATGAGTGGCGGCGTCATGCTAGTCGGATTTCAGTTAACAGGCTACTTCGTTAACTAACCAATAAGAATAAACAGACAATTTGAAAGGAATTACCATGCAACATTCTGACAATAATGACGTGCAAGTGCAGTCAACCGCAACGTTAATTAAAGCCTGCGTTATAGCAATTTTAATTGGCTCTGTAGTTCTTTTGATAGCCATATTACCGGCCGAATACAATATCGATCCTACAGGGTTAGGTAGCGCAGCGGGGCTAACTAAAATAGCTCAAGCTGCCAATTATAAAGACGGTAATGTGCCCGAGATGACTCAAAGTAAAGACATTGAAAAATTAGTGATTATTGATGCGCCAACCGTAAGCGAAATTAAACAAAATCGCATCGACGCTGGCACTCGTGCTGATGTCATCGACATTACCATTCCAGCGAATAAAGGCTTGGAATATAAACTGTTATTAAATCAACATGGTCACTTTGAATATGAGTGGAAAACTGATGGCACAGCATTATTTTTTGACTTCCATGGTGAGCCACAAGGTGACACCACTGGCTATTACGAAAGCTATGCGATTACGACATCGAACCAAATGAAAGGCTCATTAGTCACCCCATTTGCAGGCAACCATGGTTGGTACTGGAAGAACAACACCAGCAGCCCAGTCACAGTGACCTTAACCACGAAGGGCACCTATAAAATTAAGGGTTAAATTAGTTAGAGGAATTTGCACTTATAAATAAGATCAATTTAGTGGCAATAAAAAGCCCTGCTTATTGCTAAGCAGGGCTTTTGTCGCTTCAGTTAATTGTTTCTAGTATCCATTTAACGTCAGTTGATAAATTTCTGTCTGCTAAATATTACTTAGCTGCACAGTTGAACTCACCGTTGTAGTCAAAGTTAAAGTTGTAGATAGTGAAACCAGGTGAACCTTCTTTAGTGCCTTCTTCTTTATCAGTTGAAAGACCAGTAATTTCGTTGGTCGCACAACGGAAACCTTCTTCAACAGTTGCAGAAGCAAATGACACGCTAGTAGTATTTGGCGCTTCAAGCTGGAATACTTTCGCGTTAGGGAAAGCAAGCTCAGTGCCTTCTTGTTCAGCTAAACGGTCAGCTAAGTAGAACTGAACTAATTCACGGTTAACAAACGCAGCTTCTTCTTTTACAAGAGTAGCATTATCAACACCAGGCATGCTTGTATTAGATGCACGGTAATTGTTGGTAATTACATAGATTTCTGCATCATCAGCAATTTCAACACCGCCGTAAGTCAGGCTTGTTAACTGCTCATTTTCAGTTTCTGTGAAGCCAGAGTCTTCAATGATAAACTTAGACTCATTTTCAACGTTAACAGTGTACTTAAGTAAACCTTCACCCTCTTCGCTGAATCCACCAAAGAATGCGTCAAAGTTATAACCAGGGAATTCTTCTACTAAGAAGGTTTCACCAGCAGATAAAGGTAGGCTACGGTAGGCATTAGAGTTAACCCACTCGATCCAACGCTTCATATCTGCACCAGTCATTTTTAAAACGGCTGGAGTGTTGTTATCAAATACATAGATATCAGCAACAGATGCGTTAGTTAGCTCACCTTCTTGAATGTTGGTGTAGTCTTCAGGGCCGTTACGACCAGACTTAAATGGCGCTGATACTGATAGGAATAACGCATCTTCAGATGCATCAGCAAACTCACCTTCAGCTTTCCACTTGTTTAGTTGATGAAGCTGAGCTTCATTCACTACTTGAATTGATAAATCAGGCACTACTTGTGGGAAGAAGCTGTTCATGTTGACGTCGATTTCTGCAATCGTTTCAGCCATAAACTCAACTGTACCTTCATGTTCAGTGACAACTAAATCTTCAATTGCACCATCAGAACCTTCAACTAAAGAGCGAAGCTCTGCCGTTGAATGGTTATGATCTACAGACCAAGTTTCACCATCATCATTAGAGGTAAGTTTTAAATCAATAACACCTAGTTTCGCGCCCCAATAACCAGGCATAACAGCAGGAATGCCATTAATTAGACCTTTTTCAGCGTCAACACCTGGGATATCACCGTATTCACCAGTTGAGTTAGGGAAGTCACGATGATCGTGGCCGAACATAATGGCATCAATATCGTCAACATGCGCTAAATGAAGAGAAGCATTTTCAGCAAACTCATCATCATTGTTGTTCAAACCTGAATGCGGGATTGCAACAATCACGTCTGCGCCTTCAGCTTTCATCATTGGTACATAATATTCAGCTGTTTTCTTAATATCAGAAACAACAACATTACAGACTAAGTGAGATGCATCCCAACCCATGATATCTGGTGGAGTGAAACCAATCACACCCACTTTTACAGTATGTGCTTGACCATCATCTGCTATGAATTCGCGCTCTAAAATCACGTATGGGTCATATAAACCTTCAGCTTTATCGTAGAAATCTTCTGTAATGCGAACTTCACACTCATCAGTTGCATTGCTCACTTTTTCTAACGAGTCATCAGTTTTCCAAACGTTGGCAGCAACATATGGGAACTCTGAACCTTTAAGTGCTTCATCTAAGTATTCAAGACCATAGTTAAATTCATGGTTACCTAAGTTAGCAGCGTCATACTCTAAGTGGTTCATTGCTTTGTAAACAGGGTGAGTTTCACCTTTAAGGTGATCAGCCCCAAGCGCCGCCATGTAATCGCCCATTGGGCTACCTTGGATTAAGTCACCGTTGTCAAACAACATGCTATTAGCCACTTCTTTGCGCGTTTCTGCAATCACTAAAGAAGTACGTGCTAAGCCCCATTCAGGTAAGTTAGCTTCGTTATCAGCTTGGCTAACAAAGTAATTGTAAGGCATTACGTTTGTATGGATATCAGTGGTTTCCATTAAACGAAGATCGATACTAATAGTATCTTTTTTATCGTCAGATGAATTACTACAACCAACTAGTGCTGCTGCAACGCTTGAAACAAGAAGAAGCTTCTTAGCATTAAATTTCATGTTTACTCCAAAGGATTGTTTGATTTCTTTCACTCAAATCATTACCGCCTATTTAAGAATTAACTAATTTCCAAATAAAGCAGTAACTATTAACTAATTTTGTTGACGCTATTAAAAACGTCGATAAATTAAATAAAATTAATAAACAAGTAAAGAGAACAACGAATCTAAAAAAGAAGTAAATTAACAATAAATCACCCAATTAATTCCACAATAGCTTTTAATAAAGAAATAAAAGCAAAATATAAAACTACATAAAAAGCACAAATTACAGTCAATAAAATCCACCAGTAAAGTTACAAAAATATTAAACCAAGTAAGAATAATTTATTAAAAATGACGTAAAGATGTTTTTAAAGTTAAATCTATCTGAGTTAGCCATAAAATCTTAAGTATTCACAAAATGATAAATATCGACCAACAGCCAGTTTAATGTCCTCCTGAATGAACACACCCACAAAGAAGGCAACAAAAACCAAAAAAAACATAATGATAAATAGGAACGCAGAATTTAAAAGTTACATAAAATTTAGTTTATAGTAATTTTATTTTTCTCAAAATAATAAAGAAACATCATTTGCAGATATTTTAAACAATAAATATTGGGGCGAAAGATAGAAATGATCATTAACTTTCAGTTCTGACTGAATCATTAACGATTGTAAAAATTGAATTGGGCCAAATTCAACAGTATAAATAACAGAATTTAGATTATTTAATTTTTATATAACACGCAGCTTTAACATTGGCACAAAGTAAACTCTGCACACAAAAAACCAGTAGAAAACCTTTTGGCAACATTTCACTATAAAAATCAAAATAATATATGCCATTTTTATTTCAAGTTTAATAGCCAATGTCGAACATGAAAAATTAATCATTATAATATTATTATGTTCTCATATTTACCTTTCGAACAAATGCAATAAACTAAAAACTAAAACTAACAATCCATAATTGAGAACACTGTTATCATAGAAGGAACTAAAGAGTAAATAAGAGTTGAATGACACAAAAAATAAAACCACTACTAAATAGATTAATAGTGGCTTTATATATTAAGTTAGCGACAGGTCTAACGCACTAACTTAAATAGGGTCTTACTTTTGTGTTTTGCGGTATTGGTCGAAATTAGCAATATAGTCATCCATATTACCTTCAAGCATCTTGCGATACTCTTCAACGTAATATTCCATCATTTCTGATTTTTTCTGCTGCATTTGTTCTGCCGAAGAAAAACCTGTTGAACCAAACCAAGCATTATATCGAGTTAATGCATACATAAATGAAGCACTAATTTCACCAGTCTTAGTTTCAGGATCTTGGTTATGGTTATTGGCAACTTGAATGATTTCGTTAGCGCGATCGAAAAAAGCCTTATTTGGCATTTGGTTTGATTCTGACATGCTTAGGTCCCTAATAATGAGATAGTAATAAGACAATAATGAGCCGACATATTTCCGGCGAGCCATATCTTTAGTGAGATTAACCTACGTGCTTTTACGCCTTCAAACCGTAATATTGTTCACACTCTGCAGTTGTAAGGGTTGATAACTGTGACCCGCATCATTTTGTTGGCAATCAATCTCTATTTTACTCAGTTTACAACCCTGAATTTCAACTGCCACAAATCAAGCTTAAGCTGTTGATCATATCAGGCAATTCAGAATGAACTGAGTTTTCATAAACCAGCAACTAAAGTTAGTGACAAAGGTTAATAGCAAAGATTAGTTGCTTAGACTAACCACTCGTTTAAAAGGTTTTACCTAAAGTTAAATAGACTGTTTTATGATGCTGATCGTTAAAGCCTATTCCGAGTACTGCAGGTCCGAATTCTGTTTCAGTGCCAATAAAAATACTCGACGCATATATCAAATCATCTAAATCGCGCTCATTTTTAAATTGCCAAACATTACCAGCTTCAGCCGATGCACCGATATAAATAGGTATAGCTTTCCCCCCTATCCCATGCCAGTCAATTCGGTATTGATATACCAGTGAACCGTAAGCAAGTTGTGACCCTACAAGCGCATCATTATGTAAGCCTGATAAATTGAGAAAACCACCGAGTTTTTGGGTATGTATAAGGCTAATTTGATTGCTATCAGTTCCACTAAGATTGACTTTACCGATGACAGTATGCTGATTAATACTTTGAGCATGTTTAAGGACAAAATCATAATTGAACAGTTCAGTATCACCTAACACCTCCCCTAATAAAGGAATAATGACAGGATCTAACTGATCTTTGTTAAAGGCACCTTTCAAGTAAAGCAAAGTACCTTCACTCGGAAAACTATAACTGTCTAAAGAATCATAACTTATCAGCGCAAAGCTTGAATAGGTATCATAGTCGATATCTAATTTAAGCGACGAAGCCCCCTCAATACTGCCGGTTTCAGCCGAAAATCCGAGTTCAAAAATCATGTTGTTAGCCACATTAAACCCAAGTGCCATACTCAGGTTATGAGCAGTATTATCGGTGCTTAAACCGCGTTCATTGTCCCAGTAATAGAGTTGCTCTTCTTGGGTAAGTTGATAGCGAGTTTTCCAATAATATGTATCTAAGTCATCTAATGGTAAACGGTATTCTGCAGCCAAGAGTTTTTCGCGACCTGAAGTAAGCTCCAAACGTAACTGTCCATCGGTGCCTGCGACGTTATTCATCGAATACATCAAATCAAGTTTGAGATCCGACACCTCAGCAAAGTCTTCTTCCCAGGAAAAACCGATATCAAAAAAATTGGGACCCCAGCTTTTTCGCTGTGTTTTTAGTATCAACTCTTTGCCATCATTTGCATGATCTATCGTTTCTACTTCTACCCGCTCAAACTCATTTAGCGCATACACTCGGTCAACTGCCGCTACAATATCCTCAGTATCAGGGTTATCGCCAGCTGAAACGGCTAAAGCGGACTCGATTTGTTTCGTGTTCACTTTACTGTTATTCACGAGTGTCACTTGAGTAATAGGTTGCTGCTGAAAATCCAGTAAAGCATGCTTATAGGCTAAACGCTGTGATTGATACTCTTGATAATATTCAGCGCTTAATTGAAGTGGTAATAATTGCTGCTTTAAAGAGGTAGCCGCTTGCTCACCTTTAATAAACCCAAGGGGCATAGTGCTGAAATCCGTAGTGTCTAACTCACTGATGTCAGGACGAATAAGAATATCTTGGGGTTGAAGGTTGTCGATTTGCTCTAGTGCATTCGCGCGAGTCATAATCGTCGATAACTGACCGAGTATGGCAAAGCTGTCTTTTAGCTGTTCCTTTGGCGCAAGTTCAGCGCCGATATCAATAGCAATCACGACATCTGCGCCCATTTCTCTGACTGTATCAGCAGGCATGTTACTTACCATTCCTCCATCGGCAAGGTACTTACCGTCGATTTCAACGGGCTGTAAAATACCCGGCACAGAAGCCGATGCATGCATTGCAGTGAGCAAATTACCCGACTCAAGCACCACCGCATTACCTGTACTGATATCTGTCGCAATCGCTTTAAATGGAATAGCTAACTCATCAAACGACTTCTGCTGAGGCACTACCCCTGCGGAGCGAATATATAAATTCCCCATCGTTTGCCCACGCAGTACCCCCTGAGGCATGAGGAGCTCCCCATCTAACGAGCCAAACTCGAAGGGTAAATTAAAGCGGTCAAAATCCTGTTTATCAT
Organism: Shewanella goraebulensis; assembly: GCF_030252245.1. Classification (NCBI taxonomy): domain Bacteria; kingdom Pseudomonadati; phylum Pseudomonadota; class Gammaproteobacteria; order Alteromonadales; family Shewanellaceae; genus Shewanella; species Shewanella goraebulensis. Next base: position 294,517 of record NZ_CP126972.1, on the reverse strand, counting down.
GATAATTTAGCGCCTTGCGAGGCACGTTGTCGTCAAAGCCACTAGTCCAATCTAAGCCTAACATGATGTTTTCAATATCATCGGCGCTATAACCCAATGCGTATAACCCGCCAACATATGCACCAATGCTGGTTCCTGCAATGTAATCTATCGCTATGTTATTGGCTTCTAAGTAACGCAGCACACCAACATGTGCAGCCCCTTTAGCACCACCGCCACTGAGCGCCAGCCCCACTTTTAATCTAGGTGTAACGGATAAACCCAGTAAAGGAGGTTCAGCTTGAGATATAGAGTTATTAGCTACCACTTCGAGCTCTTGGCCAGATACTTGCGGTAAATAACAACTAAAGACCAAAACTATACATTTTGTACAAAGGGCTAATGCTTTTTGCCACCAAGAAATCTGTTTCAATTGAACAACACCTTAAAAATTTGAAGGCGCTATTTTACGAGAGAACATGATGAGGAAATAAGGAGTGTTTACGAGTTTTATTGTCTCGATAATCAATACAATAAATGCGACATGCTGTTATCTAAAGCTCACACTTTACTATTAGATAGTGAACTTTGCGGATTGATTACCTATTCAATAATGAGTGATACGAGTAAAACCTCCAAAATAGTCTTAATACATATCACATTTAGGACAAACAAAATTAACAAGCGTACTGTTTAAGCACAAATTCAGCTTTAATTTCTGGCTCTTTATTACAGTCTAGCTTGGTATGACAAAAATACTTCACTATGAAAGCCACCAGCCAACACCAAATAAAAAACACATTATTTACAGTAAGATAAAGTTATAATTTAATTTACATTTGGCGACCGATAGCATTTACATATCTCTATTTAAGTAATTTATCTTCGTTAACGTATTATTTATTTTAATAGTGAGATCTAGAACACTAGAACTGAGCGAACACATGTACTCATAATGCTTCATTAGCAATATTGACCATTGGAGTTTGTAATGCCTCAGATAGCTTGTTCACAATGCAGCCAAAAAATCGATTCTAACCACATTACCTGCCCTCAATGTCAGGCGATTCAGGGGTTAGAAGCACTTTCAGGCATTGACCCCAATATTCGTATTAAGAATCAAAAGTTTGCAATATGGTTTGGTTTCTTATTCGGCGGCTTAGGTTTGCATAAGTTCTATTTAGGCCAACATCTAAAAGGCAGCCTTTACTTAGTATTCAGTTGGACTTTAGTGCCAATGGTCATGGGCTGGGTTGATTCAATTCGCACTATGAAGATGAGCTCATTTAATTTTGAACAGCGGTACAGCAAACGGGCTATTTAGCTCATTGTTTTTAAGCTTTTTAGTTAGCACTCATTTGCATCAACTGTCATCAACGCCTTGTTAAAAACTAATGAGGCGTTTTTAATCTTCACTGTATTAAAGCACCCTTCTTTACCCGCATATTTTTTGCTACCTAGATCGCTAAACCATTCAAACTTATCCCTTTGTGAAACTTCATAGTGCTATAGTGACTTTAGCTTTAAAGCAAAGAGTTTCAATTAACCATTTCAAGGATTGCCTATGTTAAATGAGAATCACGCACTTATTTTCGACTTTCCAGAGTTTAAGAAAGACATTGTTTACTTGAACCATAAAGACAAAGAGTTTGAAGCTTTATCAAAACAGTATCATTTACTGGATTATGAAATACGTGAGTTAGAAGTTGAAGGAAGCCCAACCGATGACGAGCATATGCACCAACTAAAAGTACAACGTGCAAATTTGAAAGATGTGTTGTTTCAAAAATTAAAACAACATCACGATCAAGAATCGAGTTAACCACTTTCAGTTACACCTATTATAAGGGGATAACTTCCCCTTATTGTTTAAAATATAAATCCAGTTCAAATACCAAGTATACTTTAAACAGTCCTTTCGTTTGTAACCTCTGCTCGATAAGGAATACCCCGCTGCGCACCATGGCGAGTAACAGCAATAGCCGATGCTTTATTGGCGAAAATAACAGCCTCCTTAATAGAACACCCTTCATCTAACGCAACCATTAAGCCGCCATTAAACGTGTCTCCTGCCGCAACGGTATCTATTGCAGTTACAGCAAATGCAGGGATTAGCTCACTCATTATTTCTTTGGTGGTTTGCACACTCAAATATGCGCCTTGGCTGCCCAAAGTAATCACAACTGTATTGATACCATATCCATGTAATTGCTCAGCAGCTTTGGCTGCTGATGCTGTATCAGTCACCTTGATGTCTGTTAAGGCTTGGGCTTCAGTTTCATTCGGCGTGATGATATCCACAAGTGATAATAAGGCTTTAGGTAAATTAGCAGCAGGTGCGGGATTTAAAATAGTGGTGCAGTCATGTTCCTTAGCCAATTTTAACGCTGCTAAAACGGTATCTAGCGGCGTTTCAAGTTGAATTAACAAGTAACTTGCTTGAGCAAATTTGTCTTGTTGCTCTGTTATATGTTCTGGCGACAAACAGGCATTGGCTCCCGCGACTACACCAATACTGTTTTCTCCTGAACTACTGACAAAAATCATCGCTGTGCCTGTGCTTTGCCCAGCGATGCCGTAGCAACCAGAAAGCTCAAGCTCATCTTTTTGCCAAGCTTTGCGCATCAATTCGCCATTGCCATCATCACCCAATGCACAGATAAAATCGACCTGTTGAGTTGATGATTTAAGTCGAGTTGCGGCAACAGCTTGATTAGCCCCCTTGCCACCCAGTTCAAGGCGATAATCCCGACTCAGCAAGGTTTCACCTGCTTGAGGTAATGAATCAAATGCCAAGACATGATCTGCATTTGCGCTACCAATCACTAATAATTTATTCATAGCTACCTTTAATCCGGTTGCAAACGATAGTATGCAACCGAAGTTAATCTGACTCGACTAATAGTCATTTACTTAATACTTTTCTAAACAGTCTACGATAAAGTCTACAAACCCGGGGCGATCAATATTAAACATCACTTTAGCGTTATGAGGGTTGCTAGTAAGTTGGTATCTATCAACCACCGTCATACCTTGGGTATATTCACCTTTGGTTTCTATTCCCACCCAACAATCTGTCGTTGTAAAGAGCTCTGGTTTAAGCAACCATGCAATGGTGCAAGGGTCGTGCAAGGGCGCCCCTGTAAAGCCCCATTTAGGGTCGCGATGATAAATCATGAAGAAATCGAGTAACTCAGCGACACATTGAGCTACTGGGTTATCAATTTTCCGAATACGTTCAATATCTTCATCCATAATTTGCGCTTCATGTGTCACATCTAAGCCGCACATAACAATCGGAAGTTTCGATTTAAATACAATATCCGCAGCTTCTGGGTCAACGAAAATATTGAACTCAGCAGCTGGAGTCCAATTGCCTGCACCTGCCGCGCCGCCCATCAATACTATGCTGTGAATATTGGCATGCAGCTCGGGATAAGCCGTTAAGAAAATAGCAATGTTAGTTAAAGGCCCCGTGGGAATTAAGGTCACAGGAGTATCACTTTGACGCACCTTTTCAGCAATCAGTTCAATTGCGGTTTGCGCCACAGGAGCAAATGCAGGATCAGGTAGTTTAGGCCCATCAAGACCCGATTCACCGTGAACATTATCTGCAATAATTAACTCACGCGCTAAAGGCTTAGGCGCACCTGAAGCAACGGGGATATCGTGTCGACCCAATAGCGTTAACACACGTAAAGCATTATTCAGTGTTTTGGCTTGAGTTTGATTACCTGCACTCGTGGTAACGGCTAGTACGTCGAGTTCGGTTGAGCTTAATGCGAGGATTAGCGAAATTGCATCATCATGTCCGGGATCGCAATCAAGAATTACAGGGCGCTTCATGGCTTACTCCTTTTTTAGATGAGCTCAAAATTATCATGAAAGAAAGCTAAGAGAGGTGATATTCATCTAAGAATGATGAAGATGTTGAAGTTGGATTTTTGAGAAAATAGAAACGATGCCAATGAATAAGACCAAAGGCCTACCACGTTTTCGACATTGGTTGGCTGCACTTCGCTTTATGCCATAAGCGTGATCTATATCACCTAGATAAGCAGGTTAATAACAGCACCCAGGCGCAAACATCCTATTAGCAAAACCTTAAAAATGATAACATAGACCTCACATTCCTTAACTCCCCTCCATAGGAAATATGATGACTCGTTATACACTTGCCGCTTCTTGTATTGCTTTAGCGTTATCAGCTAGTGCCAATGCAACCACCGTTGAAGAAGAACTAAAAGCCCTCAAACAACGTATCGAACAATTAGAAGCACAACAAAAAGAAGCACAAAAACCACAAGCAACTGAGCTGCTACAAGTTGAGGTTGTTAATGAAGTTGTCAATGAAGTTGAGATAGTTGAAGAAACAGAAGCCAAAGTTAATTTTGGTGGTGCTGTTCGTGTCAATTACTCCTATGAAGATTTCAATGATGCCAATGCCGATCGTGGTGGTGATTTTGACTTTGACCTATTCCGTATTGATGTATCTGGCAGTTACGGCGACTTAATCTATTCAGCTCAATACCGTTGGTTTGAGTACATGAACGTAGTGCAGCACGCTTGGATTGGTTATAACTTTGATGAAAATCAACAAGGTAAAATCGGTGTCACCCAAGTGCCATTCGGTATGCTGACTTACGCATCAAACAACTACTTTTTCAGTTCTAACTTTTATCTGGGTCTTGAAGATGACCACGATATGGGCCTAAATTACACCTATAAAAGTGATGTTAACCAATTTGACTTAGCTTTCTATAAAAATGATGAGCAAGGCGGTATTGATGGGTTTGTATCTGATCGCACAGACCGCTACGCCTATGACGTTGTTGGCATTCGCTTAGATGGCGAAGATGCTTATGACGCGCCAACAGCAGGTTATGAAGCTGGCGAAGTGAATACCTTTAATTTACGTTACGCCCACAATTTTACCTTTGATAAACTGGGTCTTGAGCTCGGTGGCTCAGTACAAGCAGGTCAATTGGAAATAGCCAATGGCACTGATGGTGACAATTTTGCGGCAGCGATTCACGGTATTATTGATTACGATCGCTGGAACGTGAAATTACAGGTTACCGATTATGCCTATGACGTTGACGGCATGGACGTTGACCGTATTGTCGTTGCAGCTTACCACTTCTATGACTCTATTCCAGCAGAAGCGACGACCTACATCGCTAACGTAGCATACAGCCTGCCGGTTGATTTTGGTCCAGTATCTAACTTAACTTTTTATAACGATTATTCATTGGTTACAGGTAAGTCTGCATCACTTGAAGACACCTTTATGAATGTTACAGGTATGGCGGTTTCTGCAGGCGGTTTATATACCTACTTCGATTATGTGGTTGCCGAAAACCAACCCTTCATTGGCGGTACTATGGTTGGTGATGGTGATACGAATAAACGCTTCAATATTAACTTTGGTTACTATTTTTAAAGTATCGTTTACTGACAGTTCATTTAGCTGACAGCCCAAAAGCCCGCTTACGTTGCAATAGCGGGCTTTTTATTTTGCATTCAACCGCATTATTTCACTAACAAATGTCGTCACTACCCTTGCCACCAACTGAAAGCACACGATAAGCGCCCATAAAAATACTATTTTAAAACAGTTTGCTCATCAGCTTAGGTAACTCTTCTCTCGTAAATACAGGAGACCATTCAGAACAGTGGCAAATATGAAGATGAATATCATGAAAAGTAAAATTCTGGCTTTGCAGCCAACTTACCAGCTACTGGTTTGATTACATAGACAATGCTTCATTTTTAATATCGATAATGGCTAATATTAACTAGCCGATTAAGTATAGCTTAATTGGCTTTTAAGTCTGGCTCTATCGATGACTTTTCTGCTCATTGCTAACCTAAGCTCCACGTCAAGCAAACTGCTTTTCGAATGGAAGAGAGAGTCTGTAGAGCAGAGTTAACAAGTCAAATAGTTCCTGATTTAACTCCAAGTCACCAGACGCAGTTTTTGCTATCAATTATGGAAGACTCTCTCAAAGAAACGGAAAAGGATTTCCTCCTAAACCTTACTTTGAGAGAGTAACTATGAATTTAATATTAGATTATGCATCGCTAGCAATCTTACTGCTGGTTATATTGATTTTGATATATGGCCTTATCGCCATTTACGATATTCCATTTGAAATTGCCAAAAAACGCAATCACCCACAACAAGAAGCGATACATGTCACGGGCTGGATAAGTTTGTTTTTCATGCATGCACTGTGGCCTTTGCTATGGATCTGGGCTATGTACTATGACCCTAAAACTCAAGGCGAATCAGTGAGAGGGCTCACCTTAAGCGAACAGCAGGATTTACAGCGCCAGCTCAATGACCTGAAAGCAGATGTGGTCACTCTGCAAAACACGGCAGGAGAGGCTTAATGGAAACACTTATATTGTTAAGCTACATCAGCTTATGCGTCATTGCCTTTCGGGTATTCAAACTACCTAAAAATAAGTGGACCCTCACAACTGCGGGTGTCATTGGCATATTTCTTATGGGGTGGATATTTCTGTATATGGCGATGTACCAGCCAGTATCTCGTATGGCAAGGGTATACAGCGTGACAACGCCAATCACCTCACAAATTAGTGGACTAATCACCGAGGTGTATGTAAAAGATAATCAGCCGCTTACCAAGGGACAAGCGCTCTACCAGATTGATAAAATACCTTTTCAGGCACAAGTTGATCAGTTATCAGCGCAAATTATCGAGACAGATGTAAAAATCAGCTTCTTAGACAAAGAACTCAAGCGCTATGAAGATTTGCAGCTATCTCAGTTCTCTTCAGATGAGAAAATCGATAGCCTCAATACTAGGTTGATCGACGCTAAACAGCAAAAAATTAGTCTTCAAGCCAGCTTAGAAGAAGCGCTGTTTAATCTGGAAAGTACCACTGTTGTGGCACCAACCGACGGCTATGTCACTCAGGTTAGACTGAGACCCGGTATGAAAAGCCGCACAGTTCCCTTTCAGGGAAACCTCACGTTTGTACATGATGAAGAGAAGCAGATCTTTGCCGCTTTCAAACAGATGCCAGCGAGATATATAAAAGATGGTTATGCCGCCGAAGTCACTTTTAGCACTATTCCCGGCCATGCTTTTAAAGCCAAAGTAGTACAAATTAACGATATTTTTGCTCAGGGCGCAGTAAGCCCTTCTGGCAACCTCATTCAACCGGAAACAAACCACCAACCCGGACGCATATTAGTGAAAGTTGAATTAGAGCAACCAGAACTGATAGCCAATATGCCGCTGCCTGCTGGTACTGATGCCCACGTGGCTGTTTACTCACCAAAGTGGAAAGCATTTTCAATTATTAGAAAAGTAATATTGCGTATGCAAAGCTGGCAGAGCTGGGTATTTGAAGGCTAATCGCTACAGCAATAATAAATTATCAATGCCTACCTTTAAACACTGACAACAAAAAGCCCGCTTATCTTTCGATAAGCGGGCTTTTTGTTTTATTAGGTGAGTTGGCCGATAAGCCGGGTCCTGTCTTGGACAGTTATTCATCTAGGCCTGCAATCGCTCACAGGCTCAAGCGACCTACCCGGTCCCAACGCGAGCAGCGCATTAACTTACCTAAGTAAGCAGTGGGACCCTATTTGGTCTTGCTTCGGATAGAGTTTACCTTGCAACCAACTGTTACCAGTGGTCCGGTGCGCTCTTACCGCACCCTTTCACCCTTACCAACCGAAGTTGGCGGTCTTCTCTCTGCTGCACTTGTCGTCGGTTTACACCGCCCAGGCGTTACCTGGTATCCTGCTCTTTGAAGCCCGGACTTTCCTCCCCGTTCTTACGAACGCAGCAACTGTCTGGCCAACTCGGCGCGGATTATAGCCTAACCACCAGCAACACTCCAACATAAAGATAGTTAAATAAGTTTAAATGCTAGCTAACGCTCAAATTAAAGTCCGATCTCTAATCCATGCTTATATAAGGCATTCTTTTTCAAACCATAAATTTGGCCCGCTACAGCGGCCGCTTTTTTTAATGGCAATTCTTCACATAGGATTTTTAAAGTATTAATCACAGTTGTTGAAAATTCTGACTCCGTTTCAGTGCGATGCCCATGACACATTAAAACAATTTCGCCACGCTGCTGATTGGGGTCATCTTTCACTTTCTGCAGCACTTCACCTGCTGAACCTGATAAAAAGGTTTCGAAGGTTTTAGTCACTTCACGCGCCATGACAATTTCGCGCTCTTCACCTAATGCGACAACGATAGATTCAAGACTGTGCACAATACGATGCGGTGATTCGTAAAAAATCAGTGTACGTGGGTCTTCTTTTACAGCCGCTAATTTATCTAAACGACCTTTCTCTTTTGACGGTAAAAAACCTTCAAAAGAGAATCGGTCAGACGGCAGTCCCGATGCGCTTAACGCGGTAATAGCAGCACATGGGCCAGGTAAAGGAATAACATCAAATCCTGCTTCACGCACTTGTTTGACTAGGTGATAGCCAGGATCTGAAATCAATGGCGTACCGGCATCGGAGATTAACGCGACGGCCTCACCGAAACCTAACTTCTGAATAATCCACTGCGCTCTGTCACGCTCATTGTGATCATGCAGTGCAGTTTTACGGGTTTCGATTCCGAAATGACTAAGCAGTTTTCCACTATGGCGCGTGTCCTCGCAAGCAATCAATGAGACATTGTTTAATACCTCGATCGCGCGGTTGCTGATATCCCCTAGATTGCCAATGGGAGTGGGAACGATATAAAGTGCGACCGATAGGTCCATAACTACCTCTGTATTGAATATCATCAAGACTTTCGCCAAGTGAAAGAGCAGGTTAAACTAGAGACAGCATCTTACCAGAGTGAAGCCCTGTGTTAAAAAGACTGATTACAACAAAATTCGTTTTCGCAGCCATTTTGTCTACTGTATTATTTGGTTGTGCAACCCAAACGACTGATAACAAACAAGCTATTGATAATTCGTTAGCGACTGTCACTCAAACTGCAAATATTTATTTATCTGCAGCGAGTAACAGTGAGCAGCCACAAGACCGCGATAGATATTTACTATTAGCCGCTCATGCCTATGTCAATGAAGGCAACGTCTCTGCCGCTGATAAATTATTGAGCTCAATGAAGCCGAATTTACAGCCTGAACCGAGTCTACAAGCCGAGTGGTTGTATCTTTCTGCAAGAGTCGCTGAGCAAACGCGTTCAGATGCTGATGCACTAGCTATATTAAACTATCCGAGCCAATGGAATTTACCTAACTGGCAACGTGTGACTTATCATCAATATAAAGCGCGGCTATTTAATCAAACCAAACAACCGATTGATGAATTACGCCAGCTAAGCTCGCTGAGTTTGTATTTACCGAAAGAACAAGCCTTTGAGGTTAATGACACGATTTGGAGAACATTGCATCCACTTCATGAAGAAACCATCAAAAGCTTTATGAATGATACCACTAACCCAACCTTCTCAGGTTGGTTACAGTTAGCCTACATTGCTAAGCATTATGCAGTTGATCCATCACAGCTCGTTCGTTATCTAGGCGAGTGGCAACAGGCTAACCCAAATCACCCAGGGGCAGTTAAACTTCCTTCTGATTTAGAAAAAGCCCTTAATGCTAAACCTTATAAGCCTCAAAATATTGCGGTAATGCTGCCGCTTACAGGGCGACGAGCTGCAGTTGCCGAGCCGATTCGACAAGGCATTTTAGCCAGTTACATGGCTGCATATGATGATCAAATCGAACTTAACTTTTTTGATACTAATTTAGGTGTTGAGCAGGCTTATCAAGATGCGATTAAAGCGGGCGCCGAGTTTGTTATTGGCCCATTACTACCAAATGCTGTAGAAGAAATGCAAAACTTGAATGATCAAGGCTTAATGACCATTCCACAGCTTTATTTAAATCAAACTGAAACCTTTACCGCCAATAACGACCAATTTTATTTTGCGCTGTCTCCAGCACAAGAAGCCAGTGATGCTGCCCAGCGTTTATTTAATGATGGCATTAGTTTGCCACTGTTATTAGTCAGTAATGACTCTACAGGTAAGCGCATGGCGGAAAGCTTTAATAAGAAATGGCTTGAGCTGACTGAAGAAAACGCCGAGATTCATTATTACGATGGTGGCGATCAAATGAAGCTCACCGTACAAGAAGCTCTTGGCGTTAAAGATAGTCAGGCTCGTATTGCCCGTATGAAACAACTGATTGGCAATAATATTGAAGCGGATTTTCGTTCACGTCGTGATATCGACGCTATTTACATGATTTCAGCTTCTAAAGATTTAGTACTGCTGAAGCCTTTTTTAGATGTTAACTTCAGTGTGTTTGCCGACCCTGTAGCGCTTTATACCACCAGCCGCAGTCGATTAAGTGGTAACTCGACTCAGTCAGCACAAGAGCTTAATAATTTGATGATCAGCGATATCCCTTGGTTAATGGGTACTAATCCTGAAACCACCATGGTGAGTCAACTATGGAGTAACTGGAATAATGGCCAAAAGCGCTTATATATCATGGGTTATGATTCACTAGAACTTGTGAGCCGTTTAGCACAAATGCGTGCATTCCCTGGTTATCAATTTAACGGCCGCAGTGGCGCACTATCTGTAGATAATGACGGTGTTATTGAGCGCACATTGAGCTGGGGCAAATACCAGCGAGGACAACTTCGTCCTTTATGAGTCATCTTTTATGAACGGATCTAGCCAAGGACAACACGCTGAGTCATTAGCACGAACTTACCTAGAACAACAAGGTCTACAGTTTGTGACTCAAAATCAGCGTTATCGTTTTGGTGAAATAGATTTAATCATGCGGGATAAACAATATTGGGTCTTTGTTGAGGTAAAATTTCGTTCATCAACCCAATTTGGTGGCGCATTAAATGCGTTATCTGCTGCACAAATATCGCGTATCAGAAAAGCAGCAGAGCAATATTTACAAACAAACAAAATCAATGCCCCATGCCGCTTTGATGTGATTGCCTTCAATGGCCAAGACATACAATGGCTGCAAGGGTGTTTTTAAATAGACAATTTTAGCTATAATGCTGCCAAGATAGTGATTTAAGCATGATAGCAACACTTTACCGAGTAAGGATTTAACCATGTTAGAACGTATTAAAGACAGCTTCACTGAATCAATTCAAACTAAAATTGATGCAGCAGAAGCATTACCAGAGTCGATTGAGAAAGCGGCTGAAATGATGGTTCAATGCCTGCTAAGTGGTAATAAAATTCTTGCATGTGGTAATGGCGGTAGTGCCGGTGATGCACAACATTTCTCTGCAGAATTACTTAATCGTTACGAAATTGAACGTCCACCACTCCCAGCAATCGCATTAAGCTGTGATACTTCAACGATTACTGCTATTGCAAATGATTACAGCTATGATGAAATTTACTCAAAGCAAATAATGGCATTGGGTCAACCAGGCGATATTTTGTTAGCTATTTCAACCAGTGGTAACTCTGGTAACGTGATTAAAGCAATGGAAGCGGCACTAGGTCGCGACATGACTATCGTTGCGTTAACCGGTAAAGACGGCGGCGCGATGGCTGGCTTTATGAGCGAAGGAGATGTTGAAGTTCGCGTACCTTCAAATGTGACTGCACGTATTCAAGAAGTTCACTTATTAGTGATTCACTGTCTATGTGACAACATCGACCGTACTCTGTTCCCTCAGGACGAGCAAGCATGATAAAAGCAGTTCTTGCCATAGCAATACTGTTTCTACTTCAAGGTTGTGCAGGTGTTGTTATGGTTGGTGCTGTTGGCGGTGCAAAAATGGCCAATGATGAGCGTAGTATGTCTACGCAAATCAGTGATACCAATGCCGATTTTGAAATCACCAGTGCATTATCAAAACATAAAGACATTCATAGCCAAACCAATATTACCGGTGTGGTGCTGAACAGTAATGTGTTGATGATTGGTCAATCTCCAAACTCTATGTTGCGCGACAAAGCCATCAAAGTGGTTCAAGAGTTAGAGATTGGCGGTAAGCTTCATAATCAAATTCGTATCGGTAACCCGACCTCTTTTACCACCCGAAGCAACGATACGTGGATCACCACTAAAGTGAAAACCCGTATGTTGAACCATTCCGATTTAGACGTCACTCGGGTAAAAGTGGTGACTGAAAATGGTGAAGTCTTTCTGCTTGGGTTAATCGCTCGCGACCAAGCAAATCTCGCTGTCGAAGTGACTCGAAATACTTCAGGGGTGAGAAAAGTGATTAAAGTATTTGAATATTTAGACTCTGATTAAGCGTATATTTAAACACTTCTAACCACTAAACTTTAATTACCCGCCCTAATTAATCCCTAAATTCATCGTACTCTTGGTTCGATGAATTTTTTGTTTTAGCTGTTGTTAACTTAACGAAACGTTAGCTTACTAAAGCTTTAGTTGAACGAGCCGCAAAGTATCTCACAGCAAATGGTATAACTAAGGTGGGTAGCACAATTAAGCTAGCACCAATCCAACTTAACGCATCTAACCACTCATCGAACCACAACCAACCGAAGAAGATACAGAACAGCAGGCCAGTGTATTCAGCTACCGCAATATCACTGGCTTTCGCATTTCGGTATGCAAAAATACAGCACAGATGATAAGCCAAAATAAAGATGTTGCTGACAATAGATAAACCGATCAGTGACCAAGATATGTGACCGAAACCTATACTCCCACCAATGATAACTAACACAGGAATACTCAACAGGTTATAGAGCATCAAAGTCACAATAGGTGAGTCAGTTTGGGGTAATTTTCGTAAAGTAATTTGATTAACTGAAAATGTCACTGCGGCAATTAATACCACCAGCCCAGCCCAACTCATTTCTGAAGGCCTAAGTAAGATAATAATCCCCACAAATCCCAGTAAAGTGATCAGCCACTGGCTTATTCTCACTTGTTCTTTAAGCCAAAAATGGCCTAATACTATGATGATAATAGGCGCGGAGAAAAATAAGGAACTCACTGTTGCTAAAGGTAATGACAATAATCCGACCACTAGAGCAATCGAAGTCACAACACCTATGTTTGAGCGTAGTAATTGTAATTTAAAATCTGCGGTGTTTGGTCTGCGAGCAATAAACCATAAAGGCAACAGCATTAACACGCAACCTAACTGACGTATAAGTAAAAATGTCACCACATCAGCATCTTGTGGCAGCCACTTAATGGATACATCGTATAAGGCGCTGAAAATATTTCCCAGTACTAATATCAATAATGCTATGACGACATGTGGCTTCATGGCTTTCTAAACTCAATTAACAGGCTAACTAAATAAGAAAAACATGATATCTAGCAAATTTCTGTAACTGAAATGATGTTTCTTACCCATTCATGAGTTAAATTCATCAATATGGTTATTGTCTATAATTTATTCATATCTATAATTTCTGAGTGGTACGACAATGAGAAAGCTTCCTCCATTGCGGTCTTTACAAGTTTTTGAGTCAGCAGCTCGCTTGCAGCACTTTTCGAAAGCTGCTGATGAGCTTTGCATAACCCAAAGTGCTGTGTCACATCAAATTAAGCAGCTTGAAGAGTACTATGGGGAAGTGCTGTTTATTCGTAATACTAGACGGTTAGAATTAACTGATAAAGGCGCGCTACTATTTGACCAAGCAGAGATTTCATTCAATCAACTTGATGACATCAGCCGGCAAATAGTTGGCGATGAAAATCAACAGTTACGTTTAGCCGTCTACAGCTCATTTGCGGTTAAATGGCTCATACCTAGATTAAGTGAGTTCCGCCAACTTCAACCACAAATCGACCTACGTTTGGATATGATTGCCGATGACCCACAATTAAGTGATAGCGTCGCTGACATGTTTATTACAGGCCAATCAAACCATAAAGGTTACCGTCACTTAACTTTGCATAAAGAGCGCTTAATTCCAGTTGCAAGTCCTGAGTACATCGCTAAATGGTTAATTAAGCCTGCTCACTCCACCCAAGAGTTAAAAAGTTGCTTAGCTAGTGCAGTACTGCTTACGGTTGATGAAGGAGCATTAGGCATTGATTGGCAGCGTTGGTTCGAGGTCAACCACTTAACTCCATCTGTAGAGCAGCAACAGCACATATTCAGCCATGTCTTATTTGCCATAGAGGCTGCAATTGTTCACCAAGGTATTGCACTCGCATCTGACTTTATGGTGAAAGATGACATACACTCAGGACGATTAATTGCGCTCGATTTACCCGATTTATTAACGGGCTTCAATTTTAACTTTAGCTGTAAGCAACGCAGACAACGAGAGCCTGCAATAGCCAGCTTTATTGAATGGTTGAAACAGCAATCTCAATTAACATGAAATTGCTAAACATCATCAACAAAAAAGCCAGCATTCATGCTGGCTTTTATTCATCAATATCGATTTAGTCAGTCGCTATTTCGCGACTCAATTTTAGCGATTAACTAAACAATCATGCCGATTTTTTCGTACACTTTTTTAATCGTTTCTTCAGCACGAGCTTGCGCTTTTTCTGCGCCAGCTTTAAATACTGAATTTAGATACTCTTCGTCAGCTCTAATCTTATGGAAGCGCTCTTGAATTGGCTCAAGCATAGCAACAACAGCTTCACCTGTAGCCACTTTTAAGTGGCCATACATTTTGTCTTCAAAGTCTTTTTCAATCGACTCGATTGACTGACCATTACAACCTGACATAAGGCTTAATAAGTTAGACACACCTGGCTTTTCTTCAACATCGAAACGCACAACCGGTGGCTCTTCACTGTCTGTCATCGCCTTTTTAACCTTCTTCATAATCGCTTTAGGATCATCAAGTAGACCGATAACGTTATTACGATTTTCATCCGACTTAGACATCTTCTTCGTCGGTTCTTGCAATGACATCACGCGTGCGCCAGTTTCAGGAATAAATGGCTCAGGCACAACAAACGTATCGCCATATGCATTATTAAAACGCGTAGCAATATCGCGGGTTAGTTCTAAATGTTGCTTCTGGTCCTGACCTACAGGGACTTCATTCGCTTGATACAATAAAATATCAGCTGCCATCAATACTGGATAATCGAACAAACCAACGTTGATATTGTTAGCATGTTTTTGAGACTTATCTTTAAACTGTGTCATTCGGTTAAGCTCACCCATTTGGGTGTAACAGTTCAGTGCCCAGCTTAATTGAGTATGCTGTGGAACTTGCGACTGTAAAAACACAGTACTTTTGTCAGGATCAATACCACAAGCCAGATAAATGGCTAAAGTGTCTAAACACGCCGCACGTAACTTTTCGGGATCTTGGCGGACAGTAATCGCATGTAAATCAACAACACAATAAATACAATCGTGACTGTCTTGCATACCAACCCACTGACGAAGCGCGCCCATGTAGTTTCCGATACTTAGCTCACCTGATGGTTGAGCACCACTAAACACGATAGGTTTTGCAGTCATTTGTTTTATTGCTCCATTGATTTAGCAGTTCGTTTTAGCCGTTAGTTTTAACTGATGATAATAAGGCTAAAATCTGATTAAATTGTTCGCATACCGCAGTTGGGCCGCTCAGCCCAATATCTTCACCGTAGTTGTACCCATAGGTCAAGCCTATTGAGCTTACTCCAGCGGCTTTTGCCGCAAATATGTCATTTTTTGAATCCCCAACCATTAATAGCTGTTCGGGTTCAAGTTGCCATTCATTCAAAATATGATTGAGCGGCATAGGATCAGGTTTCATTTTAGCTAACGAGTCGCCACCTAGTACCAAACCAAATAAGGTTTCAATTTCGAATGCCTTTAATAGTGGCAATGTAAAATGATACGGTTTGTTAGTGACTATCGCTAAAGGATAACCTGATGCTTTAAGCGCAGTTAACGTTTCAACTACCCCATCATAAAGCAGACTATGTTTTTGAAGATGCTGCTGATAATGCACCATAAAGACAGGCATTGCTTCATCAAGTTCGGCTTCAGTAACTTCATTAGCTGATACACTTTCAGTTAATGTACTTTCAGTTGAAGCATTCGCTAAGCTGTTTGCATTCTGCAGAGCGCGCTTCATCAGCATTCTTGCGCCATTACCAACCCAGTTCCTAACCTGTGCTTCAGAACACCTGGCCAGTCCAAGCTCAGCTAATGTTGCTTGAGTTGCAGCAGCTAAGTCCGGCACACTATCGATAAGCGTACCATCTAAATCAAAAGCAATTGCTTTAACCTTAGTAAGGTCAGCCATGATTAAGCATCAACCTTTGCAAGTTCAGCACGCATTTCATCAACCACTGTTTTATAATTTGGCTGATTAAAAATTGCTGAGCCAGCAACAAACATATCAGCACCTGCAGCGGCTATTTCAGCAATGTTATCTACTTTAACACCGCCATCAACTTCAAGGCGGATATCAAAACCACTTGCATCAATTTTAGCGCGAACTTGCTTAAGCTTATCCAATGTAGATGGAATGAATGATTGCCCGCCAAAGCCTGGGTTAACTGACATCAGTAGAATCACATCTAACTTATCCATCACATGATCAAGATAATGCAGTGGTGTACCAGGATTAAATACTAAACCAGCTTTACAACCTGACTCTTTAATCAACTGTAGGCTACGATCTAAATGCTCTGATGCTTCAGGATGGAAAGTAATAATTGAAGCCCCCGCTTTCGCAAAATCAGGAATAATACGATCGACAGGTTTCACCATTAAGTGCACATCGATATCCGCAGTAATACCAAAATCACGTAAAGCCTGACAGACCATAGGACCTATTGTCAGGTTCGGTACGTAGTGATTATCCATAACATCAAAGTGAACAACGTCAGCACCAGCATCTAGTACGGCTTGAACATCATCACCTAAACGGGCGAAATCGGCTGATAAAATAGATGGGGCAATCAGAAATGGACGCATAGTCTTCTCGAAGCTATTAAAAGTGGCCTTATTTTACCCTTTGCAGAGAAAACGCTCTAGTCACAAACAGTAATAAAACTTTGTTAGTGTCAATAAATGTAAATTTTAATAACCTGTAAGTATTAAATTGATCTAGATCACAGTATATAGATGTTCATTAACTAGACAAATTTGCTATAATGCGACATACGTCACTGTGTCTTTTTTCAATATATAGTTTTGATCCTTACATCTTCATGGATCGTATAACAGCTATTGAGGACACGTTTATTTATTCAACCTGAAAGTATGAGACAAGGACAGCCCTTATGATGTGCAATCAGCGAAAAATGAACACCTACCAAACAGGCAAGGTGACGTTAAAGCCTATATTAAGTATTTTTTCCGCCAGTATATTAATGTTTGTAGCTTACTTTGCGGCATCTGATAATCGTGAGCAGTTATTCGCTGAAAATTGCGCTTGCTCTGACAGTGCCACTTACAATTCTAGCTTACCAAGCAGCCACCCTAATAACCGTTGTGCAACTCAATCTGACGATGTCAGTTGGGGCAGCTGGGTTACAGGCAATAGTCGTTCAAGTCAGTTTCATTTCTTAGATTTACTAGAGCTGTTACATGGTAGCGAAAAAAGCAAACCTATCAGTGACATGCCAACAAATAATCCAAACGCGATTTAATGTCAATTTGGCGGATATTTACCAGCACTGTAGCCGCATTTTTTGGGGTGCAAACGGAAGATAATCGCCAGCGAGATTTCAACCAAAACAATTCTCCATTGCCTTTCATTTTTATGGGAATAGCTTTAGCCGTACTAATGATTTTTTCTTTGATTTTTATCGTGAACCAAGTCTTAAGCTAAATAAATCTAAAAACCTTTCTGATTTTTCTCACTCAAAGCACAATCAAGACCAAACTTATTAATCAATCACTTCTTGATAATGATGATCATACAGAGCCATTATTTCATCCACTTTTTTACGTGAACTTCCTTTTTGACTGATATTACGCTGAACAGCAATAGAGGCGAGTTTTGCACCTCGGTATAGTTCTCGAGTCAGTGGGATATCATGATTACTGATCAATACAGGAATATCTCGTTCTAGTGCAGTATGGCGCGATTGCCTCGCCAAAAGGGCTTGGTCATCTAAGCTAAAACCTGGACCAACATAAGTAGTAAAGCTCGCTGTTGTTGATAAAGGGGCATACGGCGGATCGCAATAAATCACATCACCAGATACAGACATTTCGAATGCTTGCTCATAGCTCACGCATTTAAATGTCGCTTTTTGGGCTTTTACTGAAAAGTAACGAAGCTCTTCTTCAGGAAAGTAAGGCTTTTTATACGAACCAAAAGGAACATTAAAACCACCTTTTCGATTGTAACGACATAAGCCATTAAAGCCGTGACGATTCATATACAGAAAATATACAGAGCGCTTGAAAGGATCTTTCGTTTGATTGAACTCGGTGCGAATGCGGTAATATTGTTCCTTGTCATTCATTTCTGGAACAAACATCGCTTTCGCTGCTGCAATATACGCATCAGGTTCATTTTTAACAATATTGTAGAGGTTAATCAGATCATGATTAATATCGCATAGCAGGTACTCTTCATAGTCAGTATTTAAAAAGACTGATCCAGCTCCCACAAAGGGCTCTATTAACCTTTTACCTTGAGGTAAGTGTTTTGCTAGCTCGTCGACGAGTTTAAATTTTCCACCCGCCCACTTAAGAAAGGCTCTATGCTTTTTAGTCATGAATACCAGTTACTAGCAAAATTAAAGCTGATGATTGTACTCTTTTTAATAATAATAATCATTGTTTGAATCATCTAAACCAATGGCTTTTTAAGCGTTTAATTCGATTTGATTTCATATCCCTTGAGATCGCTCCATTTCCTAACCCACGGGGCAGTTAAAGCCAGCTCTTGTTGGAGTAAATCAGATGCCTGCTGAGCATCAATTGCACTGTCAAATTGACCGAACAAGACGATATGGCGGTTTTTGAATTTAGCTTGTACTAATTCAGATTCATTTTGCTGGAAGCTTTCAAGTTTTAGCAGAATATTTTTAAGTGACTTTGGTTCCCGCACACTGGCTATCTGCAGTGTGTACCCGACTCGATCAGTTAATTGCGCGATATGGCTGCCAGACTCGTTAATTGTGCTGACTTCAAGTTTGTCGCGTTCTACAATTGCACCGTCTTCAACAACATCTGTAATCAGCACATCTGGATTTTCGATAGTTTCAAATTCTGCTTGATGATTCTCGCTAACATCATTGATATCAGCAGTGTCATTTTCATCTTTTTTCGGATTAATTCTTACATTATTTGATTCAGGTATCTCAGTAAAGCTTGATTCGATATTGTTCTGGTGAACAAGCGCCTCATCTGCAAAAATTTGATTATCTAGCTTAACGTCTTGTTTTGACTCTGACACGGTAACATTCAGATTGGGAGCGAGTGTCACCATTGAATGCCCATAATGATAAACAAACCACTGCGCGTCTGATTCTGGCATTGTATAAGCCGTTAATAATAAACCCGATTCATTTTCTATTTGCTGATCACTTTGAAGTAAATACATTCCTGCAGCTAAAGCAGCTGTCAGAACAAATACAGAAAGTACTGCTAACCAAGGCAAATGCTTAGGCCACTTTCTAATTTCTTCGGGCTTGTCTTCTAATGCTTTTTTAAGTAGGGCTAAAACTTCAGTTGGGGTACCTGATTGCTTTTCGATTTGCGCTTGAATTATTTCACGAGGAATAAATGGGGTTTTATTACTTCTAATGAGTAATGTTCGATACAAACCTTCACGCTCG
Source organism: Shewanella goraebulensis (assembly GCF_030252245.1). NCBI lineage: Bacteria > Pseudomonadati > Pseudomonadota > Gammaproteobacteria > Alteromonadales > Shewanellaceae > Shewanella > Shewanella goraebulensis. Next base: position 274,825 of record NZ_CP126972.1, on the reverse strand, counting down.
GACAATGATAAGGGTTCGATTTCTACATGAAGTAGTAACGCTTGCATTGCTTCAGTTAATTCGAGGTTTAATTCTGCTAAAGAATCCGGTTCTATCGTGAATGTGATTGAAATTGGTTTTCCGGCACATCTTATTTGGGTCAATACTAAACATTCAGCCCATAACTCTCGAGGCATATGTTGTGCGTCGTCGATAATGATATGCAAGGGTTTAGTTAAGCTTGTCTGGATCCTTAGAAGAGTATCAGCCAGAGGTAACGCATCATCGAAAATGGGGGAAGAGATTAATTGAACGAGAATCTTACGGCGAATTTCTGCACTTTCAGCATGCATAGGACAGATAACTAAAGCTGAATTATAGTTATCTAACTCACTCGCAAGCGCAGTGACTAATGTCGTTTTACCTGAGCCTTTTGCGCCAGAAACAAGCACCAGTTGCTCACTGTAACTCGCGATATGTTCTAGTCGCTGAACTAAAGCTTCTTGCGAAGGTAACAATAGCGTTTGTTGGATATCCAAAAGCCCACCATTAGACGTAAACTTTAGCTTAAACTTGGCTAATGACTTCTGCGAGTAACGACTCTTTTACATCAGAGAATACATCAGCAGTACCTATAGAAGTCGGTAATACCAAACGAATTTGGCCAGCAAGCACTTTTTTGTCACGTTGCATATGTTTGATAAAACTATCAAAGGTCATTGTATCTGGAGAGGAAATAGGTAAATCAAACGCTTGCATTATGCGAGTGATCCTATCGAAATCTTGCTGTTGAATTAAATTGAGCTTTAATGATGTTAGCGCCGCCATAATGGTACCTGTTGCGACCGCTTCACCATGAAGCCAAACCCCATAGCCCATCTCAGCTTCTATTGCGTGACCAAAAGTATGACCAAGATTCAATAGAGCCCTAACACCACGCTCTGTTTCATCTTCAGCAACAACATCAGCCTTAATTTGACAACATTTTGCAATCGCATAAGTAAGGGCATCGTTATCAAGCGACTTTAGTTGCTCAACATTTTGCTCCAACCAGCCAAAGAACTCAGCATCCCAAATAATACCGTACTTAATCACTTCCGCCATCCCCGCTGCAAACTCATTAGCAGGTAATGTCGACAAACAATCAGTGTCAATAAGTACTGATTGAGGCTGATAAAATGCCCCGATCATATTTTTACCCAATGGATGATTAACTGCAGTTTTACCACCGACAGAAGAATCAACTTGGGATAATAGTGTGGTAGGAATTTGAATAAACTCAACACCTCGCTGATAGCAAGATGCAGCAAAGCCGGCCATGTCACCAACGACACCACCACCTAATGCAACTATCACACAATCACGTGCAAAGTTATTTTCTAATAGCGCAGAAAATATCAAATCCAAATGGGTGAGATCTTTATATTTCTCACCATCAGGCAGCACAACAGCACTCACTTCAGCACAACTGACCATAGCTTGTTGAACTTGTTCTAAGTACAACGGAGCTATAGTGTCGTTGGTGACTACGAGTGCTTTTTTACCAGAAAGGTAATCGGAGAGGTAAGCGTTTTGCTGCAATAAATTCTGGCCAATAAAAATGGGATAACTTCTTATACCTAATTCAACCTGAACTTGTTGCATAAACCTACCTAGAAACCGAGTTGCTCAATGATTTGATTTGCGACTATTTTAGCGCTTTGCTCATCTGTCTTAACGATAACATCAGCAATCTCTTCGTATAAAGGATTACGGACATCAGCAAGATTCTCAAGCACTTCACGAGGATCATCAACCTGTAAAAGAGGTCGACGCTTATCGCGCTGAGTACGAGCAACTTGCTTATCGATTGTAGTCTCTAGGTATACAACGATACCGCGAGCCGACAAATGATTGCGAATGTCTTTGCTTTGTACAGATCCGCCGCCAGTAGCTAGGACAATGCCCTGCTTTTCCGACAGGTCGGCGATGACTTGAGCTTCACGTACACGAAAGCCTTCTTCGCCTTCAACGTCAAACACCCAGGCAATATCTGCACCTGTGCGTTTCTCAATCTCGTGATCTGAATCGTGAAAATCTAAATGCAGCAGTTGGGCCAAATGGCGACCAATTGTGCTTTTGCCTGCGCCCATAGGGCCTACCAGAAAAATATTGCGTTTTTCAGCCATTATATATACGTCTGAATCTTATATGAAATGTATGCCTTATCGACTTAAACTCAAGCCGACCTATAATTTAACCTTGCTCTAATGAGACTTGACGACGGATTATCTCAGTTATATGGCTATTGTTGCAAGTCATGTTGATGAATTAACCTAAGATTCTTAAAAATAAATTTCAGTGAATAATTAAAATCTGATTAACGACTCAATAAAATGATTAACTTGTTACTAATAGAATCAATCAGCTACCAAACGATAACCAAAAAAATACCAGCAAATTGCTGGTATTTTATGGCTAATAAGTCTCAATTAAAGTTATAGCTGTTCTGTCACAATTTTTGGGGTAACAAAAATGAGTAACTCTTGACGCTCATTACTATCAGAAGTATTTCTGAATAAGAAACCAACTAACGGAATGTCACCTAAAACAGGAACTTTACTTACACGGCTAATTAAGCTTTGTTGATAGATGCCACCAAGTACAATCGTTTCACCGTTATCAACTAGCACCTGTGTACCAATACGTTGTGTATCAATTGATACCGCTTCACCTGTACCGGTTTGAACTGTTTCACCTCGAGTATCTTGAGTAATTTCTAAATCAAGAATCACGCGATCATCAGGTGTAATTTGTGGGGTCACTTTCAGTGATAATACTGCTTTTTTAAACGTTACTGTTGTTGCACCGCTAGAAGCAGATTCAACATAAGGAATTTCAACACCTTGTTCAATATAAGCTGATTTCTGGTTAGAGGTCGTAATACGTGGGCTAGCAATAATTTCACCCTTATTCTCTTGCTCAAGTGCACTTAACTCTAAGTCAAGTACCGTTCCATCAGCCATTTTGGCAACACTAAATGCAATACTTGCAGCATTGGTTGCTGACGAAGGTAAATTAACATTTAAACGATCACTTAGTGCTGGCACGACTCCTGATACAATATCATTGGCCCCTTCAAGTGAACCAGAAGTACCTTTATCGCCTTGTTGGTCTGTAATCCCCCAACGAATACCAAGATCTTCAGATACATTATCTTTCACGGTTACCATACGTGCTTCAATCAATACTTGCTTAATCGGAATATCAAGTACTTCAACTAAGCGATGAATGGTCTCTAATGATTCTGCAGTGTCTTTAACTAAAAGTGTATTGGTACGTTCATCAACTGCCACGCTACCACGATTTGATAAAAGACTTGAATCTGCACTTTTCATTAACTCAGCAAGATCTGTTGCTTTAGCATAGTTAACTTGGATATATTCAGAATACAGTGGCGCTAACTCTTTTACTTCTTGTTGGTTAGCTAGATCTTGCTTTTCACGTATAGCAAGTTCCTCGCTTGGCGCAACCATCAAGATATTGCCTTCAATGCGTTTATCTAATCCTTTTGTTTGCAGAATTAAATCTAACGCTTGATCCCACGGTACATCGTCTAACCGAAGAGTAATATTACCTTCAACTGTATCACTGGTTACCAAGTTGAAATCATTATAATCAGCAATAATTTGTAGAACGGTTCTCACTGAAATATTTTGGAAGTTTAGTGATAAAGAACGACCATTGTATTTCTTATCTTCTTTCGTTACTGCAGCTCGTTCAACTTTATTGATACTAACTTTAAAAACGTTACCTTCTTGCTTGTAGTTGTAATCATAGTTGCCATCTACATCAACCATTATGCGAGAAGTTAAATCGTCTTTAAATGTTTCGAAGCTAGTCACTGGTGTATTGAAGTCTTGTACATCCATTACATACAAGTGATCATTTTTTATATCAGTGTTATAGAACTTCACTTCAAGTTTAGAACCTACTTGAGCTACATTTGCAGCTACAGAGCGATTATTTAAATGAACCAGTAAATCTCCACCACCGGTTTTATTACGACGAAAATCAATAGTTTCGATGCCATTTACAAAAGGGTTACCAGCATCGTCGGGGCTAGAAACAGTATCATTCACGGTCAAACGGTACGTATTTCCAACTACTTTACCTTGATACGGTTTGACTTCAGTTAAATCGACGACAACATTTAATGAGCTATCAATTTGAGTTGTTTTAAGTCCTTCAACACCCACTCTATCAATAGTTATATCGTCTTTTTCTAGATTTGAAATACTGTCCTCAAAACTTAAAATAATTTGAGCTGGTGATCCTGACAAATCAACTTCAGGGGTCATTAGGTCAGATTCAAAAACGAGTTCTAATTCTAATTGGTGATCGACAACAGAATGGTATTTAACATCCATTAACTTATTGGCGGCTATTGCACTTGGTAGTGCGCCCATCATTAAAACAACACCAAGTATTGTTTTAAATAGTGAGACTTTTTTTGTCGATGTTTGCATCGCGGCAGAAGATTTCATTATTCCCTCATCCTTCGCATTATTTGCCTGTTAGTTCTAAGTTACTTGCTCTTTCAGCCCAGCAACCAGAACCATCAGGAATTAATTCTATAATTTCAATATATTGCGGTGTAACCTTACCTATTTTCCCATGGTAAAGTCCGAGATACTCACCGACCCCTAAGCGATATACATTCGAATCCGATGACTCAACTAAAGCCCAAGTCGTGCCATCTTCACTTAACGTTCCGCGCATTCTCAAATTGTCTATTGCATACGTTTCTAAACGTCCTTTTCGACGTTTTAAATCAGGCTGTAAACAATTTCTGCTGGTATCCACCACTTCCTCTGTCAACTCACGAGAAGGTGGTACAAAAGGACTGCGCATCAACTCTGCTTGATAGGCAAAGTGTTCAAACTTAGGTGTTTCTTTTAACGGAGGAATACGAGCAATATGCTGTGCTTTAGTCGTTGTAACGAACAACTCTAAATCACTGCGATCACCAATACAGCCAGTTAATAACAGTAACAATAATAAAGGTAAGAATTTCATTATTTCTTCCCCTTATTTTGTTCTGCTGGTAGCTTAGCGCCTTCTTTAAATCGATAGGTTTTCGCAAGAATGTCCATCGATAAACTGCCACTATCATCTCGCTTGATAACAAAATCATGCAAACTAACAATACGTGGCAATTTTGCTACGCCGCTGACCATATTGCCTAACTGATGATAGTCGCCTACGACAGCCATTTTAATTGGAAACTCTAAATAGAAATCACGTTCAATTTCGGTATCCCAATCCAAGCTATTAATTCGCAAGCCTGCATCTGTAGCGACAAAAGTTGTATCGTCTAGCAATCCTGGCATTTCGTTTTCAGAAGGCAGCATTTTCAGTAATTCCGCAAATTGAGCTTCCATTACGACCAGTTGCTCACGGTACAACTTCAAATTTGCAGCTAAGCGATATTTATTTTGAAAATCATCTCTTAAAGTAATTTCTTTTCTTTCTTCTTTGTCCAGCACATCTAACGCATCTGAAACAAATAAATAGTAACTTGCCCCCATGACTGTCAGCGAAAGAAAAACAGCAAAGACTACTTTGACTAACGTAGGCCAACCACCAATGTTATCAAAATCAATATCATTAAACTGCTCTAAGTCGAGATTCATTTTCGACCTCCTTCAGTTGCATCCATTGGTAGAGTGTCATCAAAGATACTCACTCGTAGTCTGAATTTCTGTAATTGTCTTAAGTTTTCATTTTGGCTAATAATTGATTGCATACTCGGATCATTCAAGTATTGCGATGTTTTGACTTTCCTCATCATGTTTGCAACGTTATTATTTGACTCACTTCTACCTTCAATCCAAAGCAAGCTGCCTTTCTTCTCTATGCTCGAGAGGTAAATTCCTGGTGGAACTATTCTCACTAACTCATCTAAAACATGTGTCGGCAAATTACGAGATTGCTGAAGGTTTAAAATAATTTTAGTCCGTCTTTCAATATCTTTCTTTCTTGCCGTAATTTTTCTTATTTCCGCAATTTGAGCATCTAATAAAGATATTTCAGTTTGCAAATACGAATTACGTTGACGCTGATCATCAGTGAGAACTTCAATAAAACTTAATGTAAGAAATACAACTAAACAGGTAACTAAAAAAACTAATGCTAATATACCAATGTAATCTCTTTTTTGTTTTTCCCTAGCTTCTTCACGCCACGGAAGTAAATTTATGTTCGCCATTGAGCGTAACTCCTAAGCGCTAAACCACATGCAACCATATATTTACTAATACTTGGTTCTAGCTGGTTTTTAATATCGTCATCGGCATGTAAACAACCTTGAAATGGGTCAGCAACAATTGAATGTACGCCTAATTCATTTGTTAATAATGCCGTCATGCCTTCAAGTTTTGCCGTTCCACCACATAGCACAATATAATCAACTTTATCTTTACCACTGGCGGTACAATAAATTTGAAGTGTACGTTTTATCTGCTGCAATAATTGAGTTTGAAAAGGCGATAACACCTCAAACATATAATTACGAGGTAGTTCACCCGTTATTTTGGCATTTTCAGCTTCATCATATTGCATGCCATAAAACGACAAAATAGATTGAGTGAATAATTCCCCACCGAATGCTTGTTCACGAATGAATGTTGTCTCACCGTTTTCAACCACGGCAAATGTGGTCATATTGGCTCCGATATCTACCAGTACCACTGATTTCTCATTTGCTCCTTCAGGCAATTGCGCAAGAATTAGTTCAGACGAACGTCCCAAAGCGTAAGCTTCAACATCTACAACCTTGGTATCAAGCTCAATTGCATCTAGTGAATCCATTCGAGTATCAATATTATCGGTACGACAAGCACTTAAAAGCACATCAACTTTGGTGGGGTCAGTTGTGTTGGCATTCAGGGTTTCAAAGTCGATACTCACTTCGTCGAGTGAATATGGGATAAGGTTATCTGCTTCAATCTCAATCTGTGCTTCCATTTCTTCTTCATTTAACGAAGCATCCATGTAAATCACTTTGGTCATTACAGCAGAACCTGAGACTGCAACAGCAGCAGACTTAATTCCTTTTGGCAGTCCACGTCTAATATGTCTTAATGATTCAATCACAGCTTCTGAATCACGAATTTCATGATCGACAACTGCACCTTTTCGTATAGGTGCAGATATATAGTTTTGAATTTTATATCCATCAGCGGTCTTGCTAAGCAAAATGGCTTTAATTTCATGAGAACCGATATCGATTCCAACCATTTGCGGAGCTTGACGCTTCCAAAATTTAGAAAGCATATTCCGTCATCGCATTTATTTTTTATATTTTAAAATAGATTAGCACAAAATCAACTCGTTATAAGTATTTGTATAAAATGTTTCTAAATTTTACAACTTGTTTTTTTATGTTTTCATGTTTTTACTTCACCAAAAACCTTCCCCCTTATATACTAGCGGGCATATTTATGATTTTTGGAATAATTCGGTGAAGTGGATAAAACGAATACTTATAGCTATATTTAGCTTAACTTTATTAGGCGTCGGCACAATTGTCGCAGCTTATTATTATCTTTTACCCGAATTACCGGATGTAAATACTCTTAAAACGGTAAAATTACAGACACCATTAAGAATTTATAGTAGTGACGGGCTGCTTATTTCTCAGTTTGGTGAAAAAAGAAGAATACCAATTGAATATCAAGATGTGCCTGAGCAATTAATTAATGCGGTTTTAGATACCGAAGATGCCCGTTTTTTTGAACACAAAGGTATTGATCCTATCGGGATTGTTCGTGCCGCAGTTATTTTGGTAACGACAGGTAAGAAAAGCCAAGGTGCGAGTACTATCACTCAGCAGGTCGCCCGTGGATTTTTTCTTTCTCGTGAAAAAACCTATATTCGTAAAACCAAAGAAATTTTCTTAGCCTTAAAAATTGAAAAAGCGCTTTCCAAAGAAGAAATTCTGACACTTTATTTAAATCGCTCTTTTCTGGGTAATCGAGCTTACGGCGTTGGAGCTGCTGCTCAAGTTTATTATGGTAAAGAGTTAGAGCAACTTTCATTACCTGAAATGGCAATGATTGCGGGTTTACCTCAAGCGCCTTCTGCAGCCAACCCCATTCGAAACCCCCAGCGCGCTAAAAACCGCCGTAATTGGGTGTTAAGTCGAATGTTAGAAAAACGCAACATTACAGAGGCGCAATACCAAGAAGCCATCAATGCGCCTATTACTGCCAAGTATCATGGCGCCGAAATAGATTTATATGCACCTTATATTTCTGAAATGGCACGCGAGTACATGGTAAACCAATATGGCGAAGAAGACGCCTACACCAATGGCTATAATGTCTACACCACCATATCGTCTGACTTACAATTGAAGGCTCAAAGTGCGTTACGAAATAACGTATTTTCTTATGACCAGCGCCATGGTTATCGAGGACCTATCTCGGAGTTATGGTCTGCAGATCCTTCAGCGACCAATACTGAGCCCATGGCCACCAGCGACATCATTAGTAACCTTAAAAGTACTTCACCAGTGCAAGGCATCATGCCTGCAGCTGTTATTGCAGTAGAAGAACAGCAAGCAACTGTGTTGAACACCAGAGGCGAAGAGATCTTACTCGAGTGGAATGGGTTAAAGTGGGCGCGGGAATTTATCACAGATAGACGTCAAGGAAAGCCACCAAAAAAAGCTGAGGATATTTTAGCTGTTGGCCAAAAAATTTGGATTAGAAATAATGGCGAATATTGGCAACTATCTCAAATTCCTCAAGTATCTAGTGCTACTGTATCTTTAGAACCAAGCGATGGTGCAATTAAAACCTTGGTAGGTGGCTTTAGTTTTACCCAAAGCCAATATAACCGTGTCACCCAAGCCAAACGTCAGTTAGGTTCGAATATTAAACCGTTCATATATTCTGCTGCGCTTGAAAAAGATTACAACCTCGCGACATTAATCAATAATGCGCCGATTAATAAGCCTGACACCCGGCAAGGCACAGCATGGCGCCCAAAGAATTCACCTGATATTTATGGTGGCCCTACCCGTTTACGTGTTGGTTTAGCGCAATCAGTCAATGTTATGTCTGTTCGAGCCATGAGACATATCGGCTTAGATAATACGATAGCCAAATTAGTTGAATTTGGCTTTGATCCAAAAGATCTGCCTCGCAATGAATCTGTAGCACTTGGCTCACCTTCGGTTACGCCGCTACAAGTAGTAACGGCATTTAATGTATTTACTAATGGCGGCTATTTAGTCGAACCGTATTTCATTAAACAAGTCACTGATTCATTTGATAATGTTATCGAAGAAGCCAACCCAATGCTTGCTTGTACTCCTGAAGAGCCTACAGAAGTAACCAGTGAAGCTACAACTAAAGAAAATGATCCTTTTGCCGCCATGGCAGCTGAGTTTTCTCGCTCCCAACAAGCTCAAGATAAAGCGAACTTCGACATTGCAAATACAGAAAATGCGCTAACGCAATGCGGAGATGAAAACAGCCGTTACGCACCTAGAATCATTACAGAACAAACTGCATTTTTAATCACTGAAGCGTTAAAAAGTGTAATTTGGGGTGGTGGAGACTGGAGTAAAGGCACTGGCTGGAATGGTACTGCTTGGCGTGCATCAAGATTAATTAAACGCCGTGATATTGCAGGTAAAACCGGTACAACCAATGAATCTCGCGATACTTGGTTTAGTGGTTTTAATCCAACTTTAACATCGACCTTTTGGGTAGGTTTTGACGATCATAGCCGTAGGCTTGGACGAACAAGTTGGGTAGCTGATGGGCCTGAAAACCAAATATCAGGTGCCGAAGCGGGAGCAAAAACAGCAGGACCAGGCTGGAACGACTTTATGAATCAGGCATTAAAAGGCACTGAGGAAAAGACGACTATTCCACCTAAAGGGATTATCTCGGCTCGCATTGATTTAGCAACCGGGTTGTTAACCCGTAAAACCGATCATACGACTTCTTTTGAGTATTTTGTTGAAGGTACAGAACCAAGAGAATACGCAACAGATGAAGTGATTGACGACGACATTTTCATCGAGAACCCAACGGATGATTTGTTTCAATAGCGTTTAATTTTTCGATAGAAACTAAAACACCACATAATAAAAAGCCCTAAGTGAACTTCACTTAGGGCTTTTTAACATTCTATTCTAAAAGTCTAGGTACGAGATTAGAAGCCAGATTGTTTTAATATCGAATATTGATTGCAAGAGAGTACTTTAAAAATAAACCCACACACTACTTAGCTTGTTTGGCAGCGAGCGCCTGTTTAACTTGAATAAGCGATGTGCCACCTAAGGCTTCACGCTTTTCTAAACACGAATCAATGGTCAAACAGTCATAAACATCATCACTAATAATCGGGCTGAACTGTTGTAATTCAGAAATCAGCAATTCCTCTAAAGGTGTTTGCTTGGCAATCGCCGCAACTACAACCTCGCCCACCACATGATGCGCTTCTCTAAAAGGCATTCCTTTTGCTACTAGATAATCAGCCAACTCAGTTGAGTTAGCATAACCTTGCTGTGCAGCTGCTAAGGTTCTTTCACGATTAACTTGTAAACCAGTCAACACAAGTGCAGCCATCTCAAGACAAATAGCCCAGCTATCCATGACATCGAATAAGCCTTCTTTATCTTCTTGCATGTCTTTGTTATAAGCTAAAGGTAATGCTTTCATGGTGGTTAAAATACCCATTAAGCTGCCATAAACACGGCCAGTTTTACCTCTAATAAGCTCTAGCGCATCAGGGTTTTTCTTTTGTGGCATGAGTGAAGAGCCCGAGGTCACTTCATCATTTAAATCAATAAAACCTGCTTCACCGCTGTTAAAGAAGATTAAATCTTCAGCCATACGGCTTAAATGCATCATGCTGATAGAAGCATCGCTACATAATTCAATCACATGGTCACGGTCTGATACAGTGTCAAGGCTATTCAATGTTGGCGCTGCAAAACCTAAAGATTTAGCAATTTCATGTCTGTCCATTGGATAAGCTGTACCTGCTAATGCGCCAGAACCTAAAGGGCAAGTATCAGCACGTTTAAGTGCATCTTCTAAACGGCTAATATCACGCTCGAACATTTCTACGTACGCTAAACACCAATGTCCAAATAATACCGGCTGCGCTCTTTGCAAATGAGTATAACCAGGCATAACAGCATCAATTTCACGTGCAGCGAGATCGATTAAAGCGCCTCTAAGTTTTTTAAGCAGCGTAAGTGATTGCTCACCTTCTTTTCTGCACCACAATTTTAAATCTGTTGCCACTTGGTCATTACGCGAACGTCCAGTATGTAGCTTCTTACCCAAGTCACCCACTTTAGCGATTAATGACTGCTCCACAAAGCTGTGAATATCTTCTGCGCCTGAAGCGATAATGGCTTCTGGTTTATCAGCCACTTCAGCTAATAATTCGTTTAATGCGCCATGTAATTGTTCACACTCTTGTTGGGTCAAAATACCCACTGAAGTAATTGCGGTTGCCCAAGCAATGGAGCCTACTATATCTTCTTCAATTAACCGGTAATCTACTGGCAATGAGTCATTAAATAGTTTGAATAATGCGCTACTTTCTTGACTAAACCTTCCGCCCCATAAAGCCATGTTGATACCCTCTTGTTCAATTCTTAAATCAATCTTGCTAAAGCAATAATATTAAAATGATGTCTATGGAAAACGGGGCTTATATCTGAATCTAGATGTAAGCCCCGTTTAAATATTTTATTAACAGCTGAGCTTATTTGCTGTTAAGTGCTCTGATACGGCTTGATAAAGAATAAAGACGGATAAAGCCTTCTGCATCTTTTTGGTCGTAAACATCATCATCACCAAAGGTGGCAAATTCTTCTGAATATAAGCTGTTTGGTGAACGCTTCTTAACCACACTTGCTTGGCCTTTATACAGCTTAACAACCACTTCGCCATTCACTAATTCAGCCAGCGCTTCTGAAGCGGCAATTAATGAATTACAAAGAGGTGTAAACCAACGACCGTCATAAACTAAGTGAGCCATTTGAGCGCCAACTTGCTCACGCCATTCACGGCTTGTTTTATCCAATACTAATTCTTCAATTGCACGAAGACCTGCAAACATTACCGTGCCACCAGGGGTTTCATAACAACCACGAGACTTCATACCCACTAAACGGTTTTCAGTAATATCGATACGACCTACGCCATGAGCAGCAGCTAAATCATTTAATTGCATCAAAGCTTGATAAGGTGATAAAGCCACACCATCAACATGTGTCACACGACCATTCGCAATATTTAACGCAACGTATTCTGGCGTATTCGGCGCATCTTCAGGTGCCACCGTCATGGTCCACACTTCTTTGCTAGGCTCGTTCCAAGGGTCTTCTAACTCACCACCTTCATGAGATATATGCCATGCATTCGCATCACGGCTATAGATCTTAGTCGCTGATGCTGTTGTCTCAATGTTTCTTTCAGCAAGGTAATCTAATAGGTCTTCACGGCTAACCATTGACCACTCACGCCAAGGCGCAATCACTTTTAAATCTGGTGCTAGGGCTGCAAAACAGCCTTCAAAACGTACTTGGTCGTTACCTTTACCAGTACAACCGTGACATACAGCGTCAGCACCAACTTTACGTGCAACTTCAACTTGTGCTTTAGCAATAATTGGACGCGCCATTGAAGTACCTAGTAAATAAGTTCCTTCGTAAATCGCACCCGTTGCAATCGTTGGATAGATGTAATCAGCCACCAGCTCTTCTTTTAAGTCAACGATATAACATTCAGAAGCACCAGATTCGATTGCTTTTTCATGTAAACCTTCAAGCTCTGCATCACCTTGGCCCACATCGGCACAGAAAGCGATAATTTCACAATTATCATACGTCTCTTTCAACCAAGGGATAATAGCTGAAGTATCTAAACCACCTGAATAAGCTAATACAACTTTCTTAATGATTGCTTGTTTTTCAATAGACATCTTTAATTCTTCCTAACGTAAACTGTGTAATGCTGACTCGCTCAAATGACATAAGCCAGCCAACGAAATATGTTGTTTTTTAACCTAACAGGGTAACCAGTACTGCATTTTGTGCATGCATTCTGTTTTCTGCTTGTTGCAGAATGAGTGAGCCCTCACCATCCACCACTTCAGCAGTCGCCTCAACTTCCCTGTATGCAGGTAAACAATGCATAAAGAAGTTAGCACCCACTTTTGTCATCAGTTCGATATTCACTTGGTATGGTTTAAACTTTGCTTCAATTTCTTCCATGGAAGTGGTGTCACCCATCGAAATCCAAGTATCGGTATAAATTGCATCTTGTGGACCCATTTCATTAACGTCAGACGTTAAAATAAGTTCCCCGCCATATTGAGCAGCTAATGCTTGAACTTCACACACCACTTGTCCATCAGGGAAATGCCCCGGAGGGCAAACCACTGTCATAGTGGCACCAAGAATTGCTGCGCCATACATCAGTGAGTGAGTCACATTATTACCATCACCTAGGTAAGCCAGTTTTACTTTGCTTACGTCATCAAACTTTTCAGATAAGGTCAAAAAGTCAGCTAGCCCTTGGCACGGATGATATAAATTACATAAGGCATTAATAACAGGAACAGAAGCATGCTCCGCTAAACCTGCAATAGTGGTGTGCGAGAATGTTCTCGCCACTATGGCATCAGCCCAACAAGAAATATTGGTCGCAAAATCAGATACTGGCTCACGTTTACCTAGTGCACCATTTTGTTGATCTAAATAAACCGCATGACCGCCTAATTTATTAATACCAATATCAAAGCTAACGCGGGTTCGCAGCGAAGGCTTTTCAAATAACATCACCACGCTTTTGCCTGCTAATGCTTGGTTGTAATCTGCTGGGTTGGCTTTAATCTTTTTCGCTAATGCCAGTAAATCCAATAGCTCAGTTTGCGATAAATCTTTAATTGATAATAAATGTTCCATTAGTATTTAACTCCTATGGCTGAATTTGAGTGCCAACGGATTGTCCGTTCGTTAAGGCAATTAATTGTTGAGGCTGTTTCCAAGATGCAACTTGCACTGGTTTACCCATCCATTGAGCAACTTCTAATGCCGCTTCTACTTTAACTTTCATACCTTTTTCTATCACGCCTTGCTGAACTAAATCTGAAATTTGTTGTTGATTTAATTGCGCAATTAACTCGCCATTGCCATCTAATACACCCGGCACATCAGATAATAAAACCAGCTGACCGTTAACTAATTTAGCTAACGCCGTCGCAGCTTGATCTGCATTAACGTTCAACATATCGCCTTGAGGCGACACAGCAATTGAACTGCAAATAGGCAACCAACCCTGCGATAATAAATAATTCAAATAACTTGAATCTTTCGGGGTGACTTCACCTACTAGACCTAAGTTTTCATTTTTAATCGATGCGTCAACCGTATTACCATCGGCTAAACTCATTCCAACCGTGACAATACCAGCTTCGATAGCTGCAGCTTGCAATAATTTGTTAGAGGTTCCCGCTAAAGCACCTACAACAATGGGGATTTGATCTGCAGGCGTAACCCGTAAACCGTCCAGCTTGATGGTTTCTTTACCATTGGCAGCAAGTTGCTCGTCAACCAAACATCCACCACCATGAACAAAAATGACTTTCTGCCCTTGAGACATCATCTTAGCAACCACTGACATTAGCTCAGCCATTCCAGAAGTTGACTGAAGTAATGCGCCACCCACTTTAAGCACAATAACAGGCTTATTATCTGACATAGTATATTTTCCTGTTAAAGACCAAAGTGAATTTTAATGCACTGTAAGCCTTGGCTTGCAGCACCTTTCATTAAATTATCAATTGCGCTGGCAACCACTAAATAGTTACTTTGAGGGTCGTATTTCCAACCTAATATGCAGTTTGGCGTATTAACCACATCGTCCACTTTAGGGAATTGGTTATGCTTAACGCTAACTAATGGGCAATCGTCATACACTTGATATGCGGCAGCCACATCAGCTTCAGTAGTGCCTTTAGCTAATTGCACTGTAATGGTGGCTAAAATTCCACGCTTAAAGTTACCTAAATGCGGCGTAAAAATAACTTCTTGCCCTAAGTGAGTGGCTATTTCAGGTTGATGTCTATGACCTAAAACACCATATGGCGTTAAGCTCACTTCACAAAAACTAGTATGCAGCTGTGCCTTTCTGCCTGCACCTGTCACGCCACTTACCGCATTAATGACTGGATAAGCGTCAGTTAGCATTGATTTTAAAGGTTTAAGTGCCGTTAAAGATGCCGTTGGGTAACAACCTGGCACTGCAATCATTTTACTTTGGGCAATTTGCTGGTGATTCCACTCAGCTAGACCATATACGGCATCGGCAAGCACTTCTGCTTGAGTATGCTCAAAACCGTACCATTTAGGATACTGCTCAACATCAGCAAAACGATACGCACCACTTAAATCAAAAACAGCTAAACCCTGTTGATAATAGAATGCTGCAAGTTCTAAGCTGACAGAATGTTCTGTGGCAAGTACCACTGCATCAGCTTGCTCGACGATAGCTTGTTTAGCCTCTGCAGATAGAGGCGATAAAGGAATTTGGATATGTTGATATGTTGGGTACAAATCAGCCAATAAACGACCTTTATCAAGACTGTTCTCAGAAACATACAAGCCTTGAATAGTCAGTGATGCTTCAGCATCAATAAGAGCGGTGATTTGTGCGCCGGTATAACCACTAGCACCAATTATTGCGATATTTTTCATTATTTTGTCGTCTTTAATTAAGTAAACTGTTGAAGATAAATCGATACGTGAGCTGGGTGCTCGAGAATAAAACTATCGTCGAAGATAGTTTACCTTGGGATCTGTTACAGTGAGTTGAATCGCAATTAAATACATATCTATATTCTTAAATCATTATCAAGTTATGGTGATTACCTTAGCTGTTTGCTAGACTAACACAAATTATTACTTATGCAATAATAATGAATACATATTTATTGCAATAGATAAAAAAGGTTCCTATGAATTCATTACCAAAACTAAAAGATGCTTTTAAACAGCTGATTGCATTGCCATCTATCAGTGCATTAGAAGCAGAACAGGATATGAGTAACCATGCAGTTATTGAACTTCTGCAATCTTGGTTTTCGGAGATGGGTTTTGAATGCACAGTTCATACCGTGGCCGACAGCCGTGGTAAACAAAATTTAGTCGCAACAATTGGCTCAGGTAAAGGTGGGCTTTTACTTGCTGGACATACTGATACCGTTCCTTTTGATGAAGGTCGCTGGAGCCAAAGCCCTTTTGAACTAACCGAAAAAGATAACCGTTGGTACGGCTTAGGCACCTGTGACATGAAAGGTTTTTTTGCGTTAATAATGGAAGCGCTTAAAACAATACCTTTGCATGAGTTAAAGCGTCCGCTGCATATCTTTGCTAGCGCCGATGAAGAAACCACCATGAACGGTGCAAAAGCATTTGCCGATGCCAAAAGCATTGCACCGGACTACGCTATTATTGGTGAGCCTACCAGCTTAAAACCGGTATATATGCATAAAGGTCATTTAGCTCAAGGCATAAGAGTCATTGGCCGCAGCGGTCATTCATCTGATCCTGCTCGCGGGCTCAATGCCATCGAAATCATGCACCAAGTTGTCGGTCAGTTAATGAAACTTAAACAAGATTTAAGTGAAAACTACCGTGAAGATGCCTTTAGTGTCCCTCACCCGACGATGAACTTTGGTCATATACATGGTGGTGATGCAGCAAATCGCATCTGCGGATGTTGCGATTTACACTTGGATATTCGACCTTTACCTGGAATGGAACTAGCAGATTTAGAATTGATGGTAATTAACTACCTAGCAGAAATTAACAAGCAATACCCTGGCAGTATTGAAATATCGACTTTATATCCAGGCTCCGAGTCTTTTGCTGGTAAAGTCGATAGCTATTGGACTGAGTTGGTTGCAGAAATCTCAAAAACTCAACCTGAGGTGGTTAACTATGCCACCGAAGCGCCTTATATCAAAAAATTAGGATGCCAAACTCTCGTCATGGGACCCGGTAGTATTAATCAAGCTCATCAACCGGATGAATATATTGGCTTAGAATATTTAACTCCTACCGTAGAGTTAATGAAAAAGCTTATTTATCAAGCTTGTATTAAATAGTTGTGATAAATATCAATGATAAAAGCGTTAATTGATTATGTACTTAAATTAATAAAATAAGCCATTGACCAATACCCTTACAGCTAGCTATTGTGCTAGCACTAGTCAAAAATGATAACGGCTACTTAAGTTAAAATTATGGAGTAATTATGGCAGAGCAAACCGCCGACATGTACGCTTCTTTGCGTTCTAATGTGAGTAGCTTAGGACAAGTTTTAGGTGACACCATGCGTGATCACCTTGGCGAAGCCTTTCTTGAAAAAGTAGAACAAATTCGTATTCTTGCTAAGGAGTCTCGTAAAGGTGATGCTGACTCACGACAGCAAATGCTCACTTTACTAAATTCATTACCTGACGAAGAATTAGTCCCTTTTGCAAAAGCTTTTAACCAATTCTTGAATTTAGCCAATATTGCAGAGCAGTTTCATACCATCAGTCGTAACTGCGATGAGCTTGTATGCGTACCCGATCCTGTCGAACAGTTATTGGGACGAATGTTGAATAGCAACGCCAATGAACAAGACGTGATTAATTGCTTAAAAACACTCGATATTGATTTAGTACTTACAGCGCACCCAACAGAAATTTCACGCCGTACCTTAATTCAAAAGTATTCAGCAGTAGTCGACTGTTTAACTGAGCAAGAAAATCAGCAATTAACTGAACGCGAACGTAATCAATCTCACCTTAGACTGCGCCAGCTTATTGCTCAGATATGGCATACCAACGAAATCCGTAACGAACGCCCAACACCGGTAGATGAAGCGCGCTGGGGATTAAGCACTATTGAAGCCTCTTTGTGGCAAGCCGTGCCAGATTTCTTAAGACAATTAAACGACCATGTAGAAGCGAAAACAGGCCAGCAAATTCCTGCTGACGTTTGCCCAGTAAGATTTTCAAGCTGGATGGGCGGCGATAGAGATGGCAACCCATTTGTCACCTCAGTCGTCACCGAAGAAGTATTACTCCGTAATCGGCATGCAGCAGCACGTCTATACCTTAAAGATGTGGTATCGCTAGTAAATGAATTGTCTATGGAAGATGCCAATGCTGAATTAATGGCACTTGTGCCAAACAGCAAAGAGCCTTACCGCGATATCCTCAGACACTTACGTCACAAACTACGTAACACCATTGATTATCTCAATGCCCGCCTTGAAGGTCATCAAGTAGATGTCAATCACAGCGATTTAGTATGGGAGCTAAATGACTTAAAACAGCCACTTGAGTTGCTGTACCGCAGTTTATCTGAATCAGGTATGCGTTTAATTGCCAATGGCCTGTTATTAGATATGTTACGCCGCTTAGCCTGTTTCGGCATTCATATGCTGCGTTTAGATATACGCCAAGATGCAGAGCGTCATAGCGATGTCATAGCTGAACTCACACGCTATTTAGGTATGGGAGATTACGATCACTGGGACGAAAATGAAAAACAAGCCTTCTTGTTAAGAGAGCTAACCAGCCGCCGACCATTAATCCCTGCGGATTGGCAGCCATCAGCTGATGTACTTGAAGTCATCAAGACTTGTCAGCTTGTAGCAACACAACCAGCTACAGCGCTTGGTTCTTACGTAATTTCAATGGCAAGTAAACCATCTGACGTACTAGCCGTTTTACTGTTATTAAAAGAGACAGGTTGTCAGCACCCAATGCGTGTGGTGCCATTATTTGAAACATTAAGTGATTTAAATACTGCAGCAGATTGCATGACTCAACTCCTCAACATTGATTGGTACCGTGGTTACACCAAAGGTATGCAAGAAGTGATGATTGGTTATTCAGATTCAGCTAAAGATGCCGGTGTAATGGCTGCTGCTTGGGCCCAATACCACGCACAAGAACAACTGGTTGCCGTGTGCAAGAAAGCAGACGTTAAATTAATGCTATTCCACGGCCGTGGTGGTTCTATTGGCCGTGGCGGCGGGCCTGCACATAAAGCGATTTTGTCACAACCTCCGGGGTCAGTAGACGGTCGTATTAGGGTGACTGAACAAGGTGAGATGATCCGCTTCAAATTCGGTTTACCAAAAGTAGCTGTACAAAGTTTAGCGCTATACACCTCAGCAGTAATGGAAGCGACCTTATTGCCGCCTCCAGAACCAAAACAAGAATGGCGTGAATGCATGCAGCGGATTGCTGATGACTCAGTTAAAGCCTATCGAGGTATTGTTCGTGAAGAGCCTGACTTTGTTGCTTACTTTAGAGCCGCGACACCAGAAGTTGAACTGGGTAAATTACCACTAGGTAGTCGACCAGCTAAAAGACGCGTTGATGGCGGTATCGAAAGCCTCCGTGCGATTCCATGGATCTTTGCATGGTCACAAAACCGTTTAATGCTTCCTGCTTGGTTAGGTTCTGGTGAAGCGCTAAAAGCTGCTAATGAGCGTGGCGAAGCGAGTCTATTGAAAGAAATGGAGCAACAATGGCCATTCTTTGAAACTCGCATTTCGATGCTTGAAATGGTTTATATGAAGGCTGAGCCTAATCTTGCTCGATACTATGAAAGTACTCTAGTGCCAGAAAACTTGCACCATTTAGGTAAAAAGCTCCGCGCAAGTCTACAATTAGGCACTGAAGCGGTTCTATCTTTAACGGAGTCAGAAGAGTTAATGTCTCATACTCCTTGGAATAGAGAGTCAGTTAAGCTTCGTAACCCATATATCGACCCATTGAACTTCTTACAAGCAGAGCTATTGGCACGTACCCGTAATGAAGAACAAGCTTCTAAACAGGTTGAGTTAGCATTAATGCTAACCATTGCTGGTGTTGCTGCAGGAATGAGAAACACAGGATAATGACATTATTCAAAACGAGTTTACTTTGCTTAATGCTGTTTCTGACTGGTTGCGCCAGTCAGTACAGCATCACTGAATCAGAAGTAGAGGATTATCTGAATAATGAGATGCACTATGAAGTGTCTCAAGGCAATCAAATATTTGGTCTACAGTTGAAACTCAATGATATGGAAGTGGAGTTAGGTAACAAGCCAAATACCATTTCAGTCACAGCATTGACAAAAATGGCGGTTAAAAATCCATTTAAGTCTATTTCTGCTGACATGGAAACCACTTTTGAAGCAGAGCCTTGGTATGACGTTGAAACCAAAAGCATCTTTTTGAAGAAGTTGGACTTGGTGAGCGTTAAATCAGAACCTGCGGATATTGAACAAATGCTGAAACCCATCACCCCACAATTGATGATGTTTTTGCGAACGTTTTTAGAATCACAACCTGTATACGTGCTCGATACTAATGACTCGAACCAAGCATTAATGGCATCGATGACAAAAGCAATTGAAGTTCAAAAAGGCAAAATAGTGATTAAGTTTTAATATCGTATCGCCTCAAGCAAAATAAGCGCCTTAAGGCGCTTATTTTTTATCAGTAATCTAAAATGTCAAAGCTCACATTAAAAGTTTTTTACTGGCTCAACCACCAAGGTACTACTATGCACTGGGTTTTCTGACTGCATGTACAAATCTCGCACTAGCTTAAAATCTAGCTCCAATTCGGTGACATAAAAACCATCTATTGGATAAGTCTTAACGACTTTGGCCCCTTTGATCACACCAGAAACTTTGATCTTCGTGGCTATATTATTCAGAGAGTGTCCTTGTATTGCTGTTTGCGAATTAAGCTGTAAGCCATAGACTTGTTCAGCTAACTCTCTATAGGCCAAAATTTTTGACGCTTCCATTGCCATTAAAATTTGCTCTGAGCGTAACTCTGCGGGTTGCTTTTCAATAGGCGCGTAACCCACAGCATTCAGTACTGGAAAATCACTAGGTTGGTATTTTTCAGATTCACTTCCTAAAGTGGCACAACCACTTATTAACAGGCCCAAAATAAATATTAATTTTTTCATTTAAGTAACCAGACTGAATATTTCATTTTAATATAAAAATAGTCATTAAAATATTTACAATGATAATTTATGATAAAACGCTAATTAAATAGTTACAGAATTAACTATTTCCAATTGTCTCAGCTATATCACTCTCGTGAATTATTATCATCAGACAAAAATGAACTAACTCCAGCAGCAATACCGTCTGAGTTTTTTTCTGTAAAGTAATCCATAATTAATTTAATAGCAGTAGAACCAGCCCCAACATAATCAGAGTAAAGAACACTTCCGGCTAAAGTTGCAGCAGGACTTATTTCAGTATTTGTTGTTTCTTGATAAATATAAGATAAAATTGGTGTGTGGTTTAAAATATTAACTGAATCTATAATATCCTGTTGATTAAAACCATCTTCACCGAAAGAGTACGAATAAATATCATCTACAAGACTAGAATCCTCAACATCATCAGAGCTTGTTAGAGAGCTTACTGATCCTAAAGTATCATCACCAGAAACCTGAATACCGTCAGCTGCGATATTAGCCACTGTGTTGAGTGAACTTTTTATCATGCTTGTCTGTAGCGATGATAACAAGCCTTGTTGCAACTCAGAAATCATACTGGTATTCATGCTAAGTGAAAGGATGTCAGGGTTATCTAAACCCACTTCCGCAAGTATCTTCTCTTGCATGTCATCAACCGAAAAGACATCACTGATAGCGCTTGCATTCAGCGCAACATTGGCAACATCACTTGCAGCAGAAACACCTGTGAGTATATCGGCAAAGTTTTCTGACTCTCCACTTAACTGGGACTGAACCGATGAACTCGTATTGATGAGCTCAGCTGCACTTGTTAGCACAGAAAGTGATTCTTGTTGACTCATATTATAATTAAACCAAATCCCAATTAAATATATTATATTCTAATTATCACCACTGTATAAAATAATCAAATACAACCAATGATCTTACCACTATAATATATTAATCCATAAAATTGACAAACATTAAGATTTATTCCATATTTAAAAACCAAAACGAAACCGATATAAAAATAAGAATAATACATTAATAATTTATTATCATTATCTTGCAAATCATTAAACACCACTCACACCTTACCAAAACAATATATAGTAATAGTTAGTAACAAATAACCATTAATAACGTAAAAATGGGTAAAGATAATGAAGATACTGTGCAGAGTATAGATCTAAGTATTAAGTTGAAGTTAGAATTTGCAAAACCATCAACACAGTTAAGAAATGAAATTAACAACCCCGTTAGCAGTATTCATTTTATTCAGTATGTCAGCCTGTACTACAACTGAAGTAGCTGAGATTAAAGTTCCGACTAAAGAAAATACCTCAGTGAATGTGACAGAACCGTCTGACGAAGTGATGAAGGGAGATCCGCAGTATCGACCAGTTAGAAACAATAACATTCAGCAAGCGCAGTTGGTAACGGGTTCAATCTTTAACCCCGATAACGTTTATAATATTTATCAAAATAATAATCGATACGATATTGGAGATATGATTTTAATTAGACTAAATGAAGAAATGACGTCTAAAAAATCTGTTAGCTACAAACGAGATAGCTCTAATAACTTTGAACTATCCCCTAACATCACTGCCGGTAACATCAACATTGACGACAGCAATTTGAGCGCTGACTACTCTCAAGACAAAAACTTTGATAGTTCCTCTGCAAGTAATCATAACAACTCTCTTTCCGGCACGATCACTGTTGCAGTAAGAGAAAAACTGCCGAACGGAAACTTAATCGTTGCGGGCGAAAAATGGTTAAAATTGAATAAAGGCGACGAATATGTCCGCTTTTCTGGAGAGATTAGGGTTACAGATATCGCATCTGATCATTCGATAGATTCAAGCATGGTTGGCAATACCGTCATCGAAGTCAGTGGCAAAGGCGAGCAACAAGACAATCAAGATCCCTCATTAATCTCGAAACTGCTAAACGTATTTGGTTAATAAATGATGAGAACCTTCTTTGCTATCATGATGCTCTGTATACCTACTGCATCATTCGCACAATGGTATGTCGGACAAGCATCAATTACATATAATGGCGATGACTACAACAAAATACGCAAGCAAGCCGTAGAACTAGCAATAGAAAATGCGTCACTTCAAGCCAGCAGTTATATCAGTATCGAAAATACGGTAAGAGACGGAATTCTTACAAGTAGTAAGAGTAATGTTATTTCAAAACAACAAATTAGTGAAATTATCATTCTCAATGAAACTATTACAGCAGGTAAATTAACGGTCAATCTCAAAGTAAACCTTCATTCAAAATCAAACTGCATTAAAGATGCATATTCCAAACAGCTCATTATTGCCCAGTTCCCATTACTTAACCCAGAACAAGCCACACCGGGTGATATTTCTTCACTACCTTTTCATGTAGCTTCAAGGTTCAAAGATGAACTCATCAATCAGCCTAGTGTTTTTGTAGAAGAGTTAATACCGCAAATGGTATTTAAACCTGTTTCTAGTTTTGACAGTATTAATTTGAAATCAGTTCAAGGTATTTCTCATGGATTAAACAGCCAATTTCAAAGCCAATATTTAGTCTTCGGCTATATACGCGATATCGGCCTATACAATGAAATCACATCCAGCTTGCTAAAAAATACTATCTACCCAAAACGAAACTTCACCATTAAAGTATTTATGTACGATAGGATCAGCGACAGTATTTTACTTGAAGATGAATACCACGGAGAAGGTGGTTGGAGTTTTGACTCTTTTACCAAAGTAGATATGTCTAATAGCCTATTTTGGCGTAGTGAATATGGTCAAGCTATTGTTGATACATTGTTTAAAGTATCACAAGACATCAACCAAACATTGAGTTGTGAAGCCACCAAAGCGACTGTCATAAATCGTGATGATGAATTTATTACTATCAATATCGGAACGATGCATGGGGTTAAAAAAGGCGACATATTTCAACATATAAAATTGAAAAATATCCCTGTAAGAAACACAGTCATGTCGACTTTGATGCCACCAGAAGAGCCAACCCTACTCGAAGTGGTGCAAGTTAGTAACAAAATTAGCTTACTAAAAGCACCTGAAAATGAAGACATCAACGGGATGAATCAGCATCAAATAGATTTATATGATGTAGTTACTACTGTTAGCTTTTAAAAGTACAGAATTAATCTAACTAGCTTATTTGCATCAAGCTAGTTAGATGAACGAACTACTTGGCAAATCGTGATATAGAAGGATAATCCACTATCACCGCTTCACCGAGCAAAGCACGGCGTAACATGTCATAAGCTATTGCAGCACTAATCGTTCGCACTAGCTGTCGCGACCTACTCGGCAATTTCACCATTTGGCTATAAACAGCGTGCTTGGTTGCTAGTGCAATGGCAACGGTACCAACAGGCTTTTCGTCACTCCCACCATCTGGTCCCGCTATCCCACTTGTCGAAAGTGCAAAATCGCTGTCTAAGATCTCTCTTGCCCCTCTAGCCATGGATTCAACAGTTGCGATTGACACTGCACCGTAGTCATCGAGGATTTGTGGGTTGACGCCTAATACTTTAACTTTTGATTCATTACTGTAAGTCACTAAGCCGTGATGTAAATAAGATGAACTTCCAGAAAAATCAATCAACTGACTTGTTATCAAACCACCTGTACAGGATTCTGCGACACTCAAACTAAAGCCAGATTGATACAACCGATGATGAATTTCAGATGCTAGAGTAGGTCTATCTTCAGCAACCACTGCTATACCTAATATTGATTTTACTTTTTTGGTGACGTTAACGAGCCTACTAATCGCTTTATCACCACGGGCAAAGATCTTTATTTCAATATGCGGCATCGATGAACGATAACCTAAGGTAATGCCATCTGGCAGCGCTAGCTCAGACAAACTATCAGCAAGCGAAGACTCACCATGACCAATAGTGAGTAACTTTTTCAATGAGGTATTTTCACTAAGATCAAATTCATCTTTAATAAACGGAATAAATTGTTCTTTAATCATGTGCTTTAACTCAAATGGCACACCTGGCGTAAAGAACAACCAAGCATTATTAAGCTTTACTCTGAAGCCACAAGCTGTCCCCACAGGATTATCGACCATTAATGCTGACTCAGGCAACCATGCTTGCTTTAAATTACTCTTAGCCATCGGTCTGTTGTTACGAGCGAACCAGTCTACTAGTTTTTCTCGCCACTCCACGTTTTCTACTAACTGTTCGCCTTTGGCCATCGCCATGGCTTCAGCCGACATATCGTCACTTGTCGGCCCTAAACCTCCATTTACGATAATAACATCAGCATGATGACTTCGGTCAATGAAAGCGTTTTTCAGGTCTTCTAAACGATCACCTACTGTAATGCGATGTTGGGTTTCAATACCCAACTCCATCATAGTGTTAGCAACCCAAGCTGCGTTAGTATCAATAATCTGGCCAGATAAAACTTCTTCACCAGTGCAAATCATTTCTAATTTCATTTTTGTCCCTAAAGTACTGACTTTAAATCTAGCTCAACTAATAAAAGTTAATGAATTGCCTAACAAGATAGCTGACCTATGTTAAACATCAACGAGAATATAATATTTAAATTTAGTAACTAAAGAATTAAGTCACTTTGTGGATACTTTAAAAGTAGAAAACATAGCTCGAAGAAAACTTGGGCGTAGAAACTAATGACAACTGAATAAACATAATTAGGCATTTAGCAATGGCCTACATATTTTTCCATTTAGGAACACATAGCCTTATCGGCTACTTAATCTTCGCTAATTTTCTTCTCTGGCATTCCTGCCTCTCAAATTCAGACACAAAAAAGTTCCTTACGTGAGTAACCAGCTAGCTACTCTCCAAAACACTTGAAATGGACTGCTTATTTAACCTTGTTAGAAAACATGGCAATATCGGCTAGTAAATCATTGCTAATTATCTAATCTGGCACTCCAGCCCCTCAAATTTGAAGCACAAAAAAGCCCGTTACGTGAGTAACGGGCTATCTGCTCTCTTAAAAAGAGAAATTAGGCGCTTGGCAATGACCTACTTTCACATGGGGAGACCCCACACTATCATCGGCGCTATTGCGTTTCACTACTGAGTTCGGGATGGGATCAGGTGGTACCACAATGCTATTGTCACCAAGCAAATTTGGTGTTAATCGCTTATCGCAATTAACTAAATTCGGAAAGCTGTTTCTTTGAGTTTCAAGTACATGGATGTACTTGATGTCATAAATGCAGGAGCATTTTATGACCTTACTTTATTAAGCGCTTTATATTCTTCACTAAGTCTTACCTTTAACAGTAAGTAATAAATCTAGTTACCATCAACTCAGATAAAAACTCATCTGGGTTGTATGGTTAAGCCTCACGAGTCATTAGTACAGGTTAGCTCAACGCCTCACAACGCTTACACACCCTGCCTATCAACGTCCTAGTCTC
Source organism: Shewanella goraebulensis (assembly GCF_030252245.1). Lineage (NCBI taxonomy): Bacteria > Pseudomonadati > Pseudomonadota > Gammaproteobacteria > Alteromonadales > Shewanellaceae > Shewanella > Shewanella goraebulensis. The sequence goes on along the minus strand of NZ_CP126972.1, from coordinate 248,341 downwards.
GAACGGCTCTTTAGAGGAATTAAATTCCTAGGGATGACTCATCTTAGGACTCGCTTCCCGCTTAGATGCTTTCAGCGGTTATCGATTCCGAACGTAGCTACCGGGCAATGCTATTGGCATAACAACCCGAACACCAGCGGTTCGTCCACTCCGGTCCTCTCGTACTAGGAGCAGCTTCCTTCAATCATCCAACGCCCACGGCAGATAGGGACCGAACTGTCTCACGACGTTCTGAACCCAGCTCGCGTACCACTTTAAATGGCGAACAGCCATACCCTTGGGACCGACTTCAGCCCCAGGATGTGATGAGCCGACATCGAGGTGCCAAACACCGCCGTCGATATGAACTCTTGGGCGGTATCAGCCTGTTATCCCCGGAGTACCTTTTATCCGTTGAGCGATGGCCCTTCCATACAGAACCACCGGATCACTATGACCTACTTTCGTACCTGCTCGACGTGTATGTCTCGCAGTTAAGCTGGCTTATGCCATTGCACTAACCGTACGATGTCCGACCGTACTTAGCCAACCTTCGTGCTCCTCCGTTACTCTTTGGGAGGAGACCGCCCCAGTCAAACTACCCACCAGGCACTGTCCCGAACCCCGATAAGGGGCCGCGGTTAGAACATCAAAACTACAAGGGTGGTATTTCAAGATTGACTCCACTCCATCTAGCGACGAAGCTTCAAAGTCTCCCACCTATCCTACACATGTAGGTTCAATGTTCAGTGCCAAGCTATAGTAAAGGTTCACGGGGTCTTTCCGTCTAGCCGCGGGTATACGGCATCTTCACCGCAATTTCAACTTCACTGAGTCTCGGCTGGAGACAGCGTGGCCATCATTACGCCATTCGTGCAGGTCGGAACTTACCCGACAAGGAATTTCGCTACCTTAGGACCGTTATAGTTACGGCCGCCGTTTACTTGGGCTTCGATCATGAGCTTCTCCGAAGATAACCCAATCAATTAACCTTCAAGCACCGGGCAGGCGTCATACCGTATACGTCATCTTACGATTTTGCACAGTACTGTGTTTTTGATAAACAGTTGCAGCCACCTGGTATCTGCGACTCCCAGCAGCTTAGAGAGCAAGTCTCATCACCGCCAGGAGCGTACCTTCTCCCGAAGTTACGGTACCATTTTGCCTAGTTCCTTCAGCCGAGTTCTCTCAAGCGCCTTGGTATTCTCTACCCGACCACCTGTGTCGGTTTGGGGTACGATTCCTACTAACCTGAAGCTTAGAAGATTTTCCTGGAAGCATGGCATCAACTACTTCATCCCCTTGGGGACTCGTCATCAACTCTCAGCCTAGTGTTCACCCGGATTTGCCTAAGTGAACAGCCTACAGTCTTAAACGCGGACAACCAACGCCGCGCTAGCCTAGCCTTCTCCGTCTCTCCATCGCAGTTAGCAAAAGTACAGGAATATTGACCTGTTTCCCATCGACTACGCCTTTCGGCCTCGCCTTAGGGGTCGACTCACCCTGCCCCGATTAACGTTGGACAGGAACCCTTGGTCTTTCGGCGTGGGGGTTTTTCACCCCCATTATCGTTACTCATGTCAGCATTCGCACTTCTGATACGTCCAGTGTGGGTTACCCCTTCACCTTCAACCGCTTACAGAACGCTCCTCTACCGCTTGCTCCTAAGAGCAAACCCATAGCTTCGGTGTATTGCTTAGCCCCGTTAAATCTTCCGCGCAGGCCGACTCGACTAGTGAGCTATTACGCTTTCTTTAAATGATGGCTGCTTCTAAGCCAACATCCTAGCTGTCTAAGCCTTCCCACATCGTTTCCCACTTAGCAATAACTTTGGGACCTTAGCTGATGGTCTGGGTTGTTTCCCTTTTGACGACGGACGTTAGCACCCGCCGTCTGTCTCCCGAGTAGTACTCACTGGTATTCGGAGTTTGCAAAGGGTTGGTAAGTCGGGATGACCCCCTAGCCTTAACAGTGCTCTACCCCCAGTGGTATTCGCTCGAGGCGCTACCTAAATAGCTTTCGAGGAGAACCAGATATCTCCGAGTTTGATTGGCCTTTCACCCCCAGCCACAAGTCATCCGCTAATTTTTCAACATTAGTCGGTTCGGTCCTCCAGTTGATGTTACTCAACCTTCAACCTGCCCATGGCTAGATCACTCGGTTTCGGGTCTACACCTTGCAACTAAACGCGCAGTTAACACTCGGTTTCCCTACGGCTCCGCTATTCGCTTAACCTCGCTACAAAATGTAAGTCGCTGACCCATTATACAAAAGGTACGCAGTCACGGTCTCAAGAACCGCTCCCACTGCTTGTACGTACACGGTTTCAGGTTCTATTTCACTCCCCTCACAGGGGTTCTTTTCGCCTTTCCCTCACGGTACTGGTTCACTATCGGTCAGTCAGGAGTATTTAGCCTTGGAGGATGGTCCCCCCATATTCAAACAGGATGTCACGTGTCCCGCCTTACTCGATTTCATCTATGGTTAGTTTTCATGTACGGGGCTATCACCCTGTGCCGCTGTGCTTTCCAACACATTCCACTAACACCCCATAGACTTAAGGGCTAATCCCCGTTCGCTCGCCGCTACTAGGGGAATCTCGGTTGATTTCTTTTCCTCTGGGTACTTAGATGTTTCAGTTCCCCAGGTTCGCCTCATAACGCTATGTATTCACGTTATGATGACCACTTATGTGGCCGGGTTTCCCCATTCGGACATCGTTAGCTCAAATGCTTGTTACTAGCTCGCCAACGCTTTTCGCAAGTTACTACGTCCTTCATCGCCTCTGACTGCCAAGGCATCCACCGTATACGCTTAGTCACTTAACCATACAACCCAAATAAGTTTCAAAAGAAACTCAAGTTGTACCGTAACTAGCTGGTTTATTACTAATTTGCATCTCTTACGAGTACACAAATTCGCCTTAGTTTTTAGAATATTCAAGACACTTAATAAAGTGTTTTGAGAACTCAATGTATTACTGAAAAGGGATTAACTTCCCAATAATACGATTTGTATTAATTAACATGACAGACTCATGCAATTAAATACTATCAGCTTTCCAAATTGTTAAAGAACAATGCTAACCGGCTTGCGGCGCATTTCGCTCAACTCCATAAAGGAGTAACAAGCAATCTGTGTGAACACTCAACAAACATTAAGTTAGTCGTATAGGTAAGGAGGTGATCCAGCCCCAGGTTCCCCTAGGGCTACCTTGTTACGACTTCACCCCAGTCATGAACCACACCGTGGTAAACGTCCCCCCGAAGGTTAGACTATCTACTTCTGGTGCAGCCCACTCCCATGGTGTGACGGGCGGTGTGTACAAGGCCCGGGAACGTATTCACCGTAGCATTCTGATCTACGATTACTAGCGATTCCGACTTCATGGAGTCGAGTTGCAGACTCCAATCCGGACTACGACGTACTTTGTGAGATTAGCTAGACCTTGCGGCTTTGCAACCCTCTGTATACGCCATTGTAGCACGTGTGTAGCCCTACTCGTAAGGGCCATGATGACTTGACGTCGTCCCCACCTTCCTCCGGTTTATCACCGGCAGTCTCCCTAGAGTTCCCACCATAACGTGCTGGCAAATAAGGATAGGGGTTGCGCTCGTTGCGGGACTTAACCCAACATTTCACAACACGAGCTGACGACAGCCATGCAGCACCTGTCTCAGAGTTCCCGAAGGCACCAATCCATCTCTGGAAAGTTCTCTGGATGTCAAGAGTAGGTAAGGTTCTTCGCGTTGCATCGAATTAAACCACATGCTCCACCGCTTGTGCGGGCCCCCGTCAATTCATTTGAGTTTTAACCTTGCGGCCGTACTCCCCAGGCGGTCTACTTAATGCGTTAGCTTGGGAGCCCAGTGCTCAAGGCACCAAACTCCGAGTAGACATCGTTTACGGCGTGGACTACCAGGGTATCTAATCCTGTTTGCTCCCCACGCTTTCGTACATGAGCGTCAGTCTTTGTCCAGGGGGCCGCCTTCGCCACCGGTATTCCTTCAGATCTCTACGCATTTCACCGCTACACCTGAAATTCTACCCCCCTCTACAAGACTCTAGTTCACCAGTTCCAAATGCAATTCCCAGGTTGAGCCCGGGGATTTCACATCTGGCTTAATGAACCGCCTGCGTACGCTTTACGCCCAGTAATTCCGATTAACGCTTGGACCCCTCGTATTACCGCGGCTGCTGGCACGAAGTTAGCCGGTCCTTCTTCTGTAGGTAACGTCACAGCAGTTGTTTATTAAACAACTGCCTTTCCTCCCTACTGAAAGTGCTTTACAACCCTAGGGCCTTCTTCACACACGCGGCATGGCTGCATCAGGGTTTCCCCCATTGTGCAATATTCCCCACTGCTGCCTCCCGTAGGAGTCTGGGCCGTGTCTCAGTCCCAGTGTGGCTGATCATCCTCTCAGAACAGCTAGGGATCGTCGCCTTGGTAAGCCATTACCTTACCAACTAGCTAATCCCACCTAGGTTCATCCAATCGCGAAAGGCCCGAAGGTCCCCTCCTTTCCCCCGTAGGGCGTATGCGGTATTAGCAGTCGTTTCCAACTGTTATCCCCCTCGACTGGGCAGATCCCTAGGCATTACTCACCCGTCCGCCGCTCGTCAGCAAAGAAAGCAAGCTTTCTTTCTGTTACCGCTCGACTTGCATGTGTTAGGCCTGCCGCCAGCGTTCAATCTGAGCCATGATCAAACTCTTCAATTAAAGTTTTTTTGAAACATTCACTCTTATAAATAAAAGAGAAGTTTCGGCTCAATGAATTCTGATTACATTATGCAGACTCGGAAGAATCTACATCCTGTTTGTTACATATTGCTATGAACACTCATCGTTACATTGATAATAATTTTGATTGCCACCTAAGTGACAATTTCGATTAACTCAACACCTGTGAGTGTCCACACAGATTTACTTGTTTGATTGTTAAAGAGCGTTGACCGTGTTGGTCAGGGATGCGCATTCTACGCTTTCCCTCGTTGGCGTCAAGTGTTTTTTCAAACTTCTTTTTGCCGTTGATTTGAGGTAGTTAAAACCGCTTCAAATCAAGCTGACTCAGTGTTGGCTAGTGCCTGTTGCCGTGTCAGTGGATGCGCATTATAGGCAAATACTGAAACACCGCAAGGGCTTTTTTCAATTAATTTCAGTTTTATTAAACAAAGGTATTTAGCAACAAGATACTCAGAAGTTAACCCCAAAGTTATCCACATATATACTGATATATCATCTACAAATCTTAAGTGTAGGGGGAGATTACTAAATGGTTAATAAATCGGTAAAAATGGATTGCTACAGAACTAGGTAAAGAGACTTAAAATATATGCTTGTTAATTGTGCTGTAAGCAATTAAATATTTTGATTAATTCTGGTCTACAAGTGAAACTTAAGGCATTTTCTTTATAAGTTAAGATACATTTCTTAGTGTTTATATATCTGAACTGATGATTATTTTTCTCATAACTATTATGTGAATCTTCAACAAGCATTCTATGTTTAGACAAAGATAACCAGCTTCACATAAAGTGGATATTGAACTAGGCAAATTTGTTGGTTTTAATTTTTCATTAAAATCTCATTTCACAAAACGGATTGTTATTCATTTAATCCATGGTTATGTTTGTAGACAACTAGGACCTGAGATGACTTAAAATAGTCGTTATAGTTTCTTTCTCGTGAAGCTAATCCACACAGATTTGCAATCTGAATAGGAAAGGCAATACAAAACTAGATGAATAACAATTTGTAATCTATGTGTGGTTTATCAATACTCATAATTTTTATACATGAAATGTATGAATATTGACTATCTCCATATGATTAGTTCAGTTCGTAAGTTTTGGTAAATCCATTTCAGGATTATTTAAATCTGCTAATTTTGACATTCCCCCTAGATTCTAGGCACACAAAACCCGTTACATGAGTAACGGGTTATCTGCTCTCTTAGAGAAATTAAGTACATATTTAACATGTGCATATCAACCAAACTATTGTTCTTTTTGCTCAAAACACGGTAAATAATTTACACAAAATTCAAACGCAAAAAACCGCTTCATCTTAGCGAGCTTTTCACTTAGTAGGCCCTTTGCAAGCGCCTACTGTCGCATGACATATCAATCACACTGTCTTTCGCTGCACTAAATTCTTACTCGCTATAAACGAAAAAAGCCCTGACTATTAAGTCAGGGCTTTCTCGACTCTCTAAAAAGAGAAATTAGGCGCTTGGCGATGACCTACTTTCACATGGGGAGACCCCACACTATCATCGGCGCTATTGCGTTTCACTACTGAGTTCGGGATGGGATCAGGTGGTACCACAATGCTATTGTCACCAAGCAAATTCGGTGTTAATCGCTTATCGCAATTAACTAAATTCGGAAAGCTGTTTCTTTGAGTTTCAAGTACATGGATGTACTTGATGTCATAAATGCAGGAGCATTTTATGACCTTACTTTATTAAGCGCTTTATATTCTTCACTAAGTCTTACCTTTAACAGTAAGTAATAAATCTAGTTACCATCAACTCAGATAAAAACTCATCTGGGTTGTATGGTTAAGCCTCACGAGTCATTAGTACAGGTTAGCTCAACGCCTCACAACGCTTACACACCCTGCCTATCAACGTCCTAGTCTCGAACGGCTCTTTAGAGGAATTAAATTCCTAGGGATGACTCATCTTAGGACTCGCTTCCCGCTTAGATGCTTTCAGCGGTTATCGATTCCGAACGTAGCTACCGGGCAATGCTATTGGCATAACAACCCGAACACCAGCGGTTCGTCCACTCCGGTCCTCTCGTACTAGGAGCAGCTTCCTTCAATCATCCAACGCCCACGGCAGATAGGGACCGAACTGTCTCACGACGTTCTGAACCCAGCTCGCGTACCACTTTAAATGGCGAACAGCCATACCCTTGGGACCGACTTCAGCCCCAGGATGTGATGAGCCGACATCGAGGTGCCAAACACCGCCGTCGATATGAACTCTTGGGCGGTATCAGCCTGTTATCCCCGGAGTACCTTTTATCCGTTGAGCGATGGCCCTTCCATACAGAACCACCGGATCACTATGACCTACTTTCGTACCTGCTCGACGTGTATGTCTCGCAGTTAAGCTGGCTTATGCCATTGCACTAACCGTACGATGTCCGACCGTACTTAGCCAACCTTCGTGCTCCTCCGTTACTCTTTGGGAGGAGACCGCCCCAGTCAAACTACCCACCAGGCACTGTCCCGAACCCCGATAAGGGGCCACGGTTAGAACATCAAAACTACAAGGGTGGTATTTCAAGATTGACTCCACTCCATCTAGCGACGAAGCTTCAAAGTCTCCCACCTATCCTACACATGTAGGTTCAATGTTCAGTGCCAAGCTATAGTAAAGGTTCACGGGGTCTTTCCGTCTAGCCGCGGGTATACGGCATCTTCACCGCAATTTCAACTTCACTGAGTCTCGGCTGGAGACAGCGTGGCCATCATTACGCCATTCGTGCAGGTCGGAACTTACCCGACAAGGAATTTCGCTACCTTAGGACCGTTATAGTTACGGCCGCCGTTTACTTGGGCTTCGATCATGAGCTTCTCCGAAGATAACCCAATCAATTAACCTTCAAGCACCGGGCAGGCGTCATACCGTATACGTCATCTTGCGATTTTGCACAGTACTGTGTTTTTGATAAACAGTTGCAGCCACCTGGTATCTGCGACTCCCAGCAGCTTAGAGAGCAAGTCTCATCACCGCCAGGAGCGTACCTTCTCCCGAAGTTACGGTACCATTTTGCCTAGTTCCTTCAGCCGAGTTCTCTCAAGCGCCTTGGTATTCTCTACCCGACCACCTGTGTCGGTTTGGGGTACGATTCCTACTAACCTGAAGCTTAGAAGATTTTCCTGGAAGCATGGCATCAACTACTTCATCCCCTTGGGGACTCGTCATCAACTCTCAGCCTAGTGTTCACCCGGATTTGCCTAAGTGAACAGCCTACAGTCTTAAACGCGGACAACCAACGCCGCGCTAGCCTAGCCTTCTCCGTCTCTCCATCGCAGTTAGCAAAAGTACAGGAATATTGACCTGTTTCCCATCGACTACGCCTTTCGGCCTCGCCTTAGGGGTCGACTCACCCTGCCCCGATTAACGTTGGACAGGAACCCTTGGTCTTTCGGCGTGGGGGTTTTTCACCCCCATTATCGTTACTCATGTCAGCATTCGCACTTCTGATACGTCCAGTGTGGGTTACCCCTTCACCTTCAACCGCTTACAGAACGCTCCTCTACCGCTTGCTCCTAAGAGCAAACCCATAGCTTCGGTGTATTGCTTAGCCCCGTTAAATCTTCCGCGCAGGCCGACTCGACTAGTGAGCTATTACGCTTTCTTTAAATGATGGCTGCTTCTAAGCCAACATCCTAGCTGTCTAAGCCTTCCCACATCGTTTCCCACTTAGCAATAACTTTGGGACCTTAGCTGATGGTCTGGGTTGTTTCCCTTTTGACGACGGACGTTAGCACCCGCCGTCTGTCTCCCGAGTAGTACTCACTGGTATTCGGAGTTTGCAAAGGGTTGGTAAGTCGGGATGACCCCCTAGCCTTAACAGTGCTCTACCCCCAGTGGTATTCGCTCGAGGCGCTACCTAAATAGCTTTCGAGGAGAACCAGATATCTCCGAGTTTGATTGGCCTTTCACCCCCAGCCACAAGTCATCCGCTAATTTTTCAACATTAGTCGGTTCGGTCCTCCAGTTGATGTTACTCAACCTTCAACCTGCCCATGGCTAGATCACTCGGTTTCGGGTCTACACCTTGCAACTAAACGCGCAGTTAACACTCGGTTTCCCTACGGCTCCGCTATTCGCTTAACCTCGCTACAAAATGTAAGTCGCTGACCCATTATACAAAAGGTACGCAGTCACGGTCTCAAGAACCGCTCCCACTGCTTGTACGTACACGGTTTCAGGTTCTATTTCACTCCCCTCACAGGGGTTCTTTTCGCCTTTCCCTCACGGTACTGGTTCACTATCGGTCAGTCAGGAGTATTTAGCCTTGGAGGATGGTCCCCCCATATTCAAACAGGATGTCACGTGTCCCGCCTTACTCGATTTCATCTATGGTTAGTTTTCATGTACGGGGCTATCACCCTGTGCCGCTGTGCTTTCCAACACATTCCACTAACACCCCATAGACTTAAGGGCTAATCCCCGTTCGCTCGCCGCTACTAGGGGAATCTCGGTTGATTTCTTTTCCTCTGGGTACTTAGATGTTTCAGTTCCCCAGGTTCGCCTCATAACGCTATGTATTCACGTTATGATGACCACTTATGTGGCCGGGTTTCCCCATTCGGACATCGTTAGCTCAAATGCTTGTTACTAGCTCGCCAACGCTTTTCGCAAGTTACTACGTCCTTCATCGCCTCTGACTGCCAAGGCATCCACCGTATACGCTTAGTCACTTAACCATACAACCCAAATAAGTTTCAAAAGAAACTCAAGTTGTACCGTAACTAGCTGGTTTATTACTAATTTGCATCTCTTACGAGTACACAAATTCGCCTTAGTTTTTAGAATATTCAAGACACTTAATAAAGTGTTTTGAGAACTCAATGTATTACTGAAAAGGGATTAACTTCCCAATAATACGATTTGTATTAATTAACATGACAGACTCATGCAATTAAATACTATCAGCTTTCCAAATTGTTAAAGAACAATGCTAACCGGCTTGCGGCGCATTTCGCTCAACTCCATAAAGGAGTAACAAGCAATCTGTGTGAACACTCAACAAACATTAAGTTAGTCGTATAGGTAAGGAGGTGATCCAGCCCCAGGTTCCCCTAGGGCTACCTTGTTACGACTTCACCCCAGTCATGAACCACACCGTGGTAAACGTCCCCCCGAAGGTTAGACTATCTACTTCTGGTGCAGCCCACTCCCATGGTGTGACGGGCGGTGTGTACAAGGCCCGGGAACGTATTCACCGTAGCATTCTGATCTACGATTACTAGCGATTCCGACTTCATGGAGTCGAGTTGCAGACTCCAATCCGGACTACGACGTACTTTGTGAGATTAGCTAGACCTTGCGGCTTTGCAACCCTCTGTATACGCCATTGTAGCACGTGTGTAGCCCTACTCGTAAGGGCCATGATGACTTGACGTCGTCCCCACCTTCCTCCGGTTTATCACCGGCAGTCTCCCTAGAGTTCCCGCCATTACGCGCTGGCAAATAAGGATAGGGGTTGCGCTCGTTGCGGGACTTAACCCAACATTTCACAACACGAGCTGACGACAGCCATGCAGCACCTGTCTCAGAGTTCCCGAAGGCACTAAGCTATCTCTAGCGAATTCTCTGGATGTCAAGAGTAGGTAAGGTTCTTCGCGTTGCATCGAATTAAACCACATGCTCCACCGCTTGTGCGGGCCCCCGTCAATTCATTTGAGTTTTAACCTTGCGGCCGTACTCCCCAGGCGGTCTACTTAATGCGTTAGCTTGGGAGCCCAGTGCTCAAGGCACCAAACTCCGAGTAGACATCGTTTACGGCGTGGACTACCAGGGTATCTAATCCTGTTTGCTCCCCACGCTTTCGTACATGAGCGTCAGTCTTTGTCCAGGGGGCCGCCTTCGCCACCGGTATTCCTTCAGATCTCTACGCATTTCACCGCTACACCTGAAATTCTACCCCCCTCTACAAGACTCTAGTTCACCAGTTCCAAATGCAATTCCCAGGTTGAGCCCGGGGATTTCACATCTGGCTTAATGAACCGCCTGCGTACGCTTTACGCCCAGTAATTCCGATTAACGCTTGGACCCCTCGTATTACCGCGGCTGCTGGCACGAAGTTAGCCGGTCCTTCTTCTGTAGGTAACGTCACAGCAGTTGTTTATTAAACAACTGCCTTTCCTCCCTACTGAAAGTGCTTTACAACCCTAGGGCCTTCTTCACACACGCGGCATGGCTGCATCAGGGTTTCCCCCATTGTGCAATATTCCCCACTGCTGCCTCCCGTAGGAGTCTGGGCCGTGTCTCAGTCCCAGTGTGGCTGATCATCCTCTCAGAACAGCTAGGGATCGTCGCCTTGGTAAGCCATTACCTTACCAACTAGCTAATCCCACCTAGGTTCATCCAATCGCGAAAGGCCCGAAGGTCCCCTCCTTTCCCCCGTAGGGCGTATGCGGTATTAGCAGTCGTTTCCAACTGTTATCCCCCTCGACTGGGCAGATCCCTAGGCATTACTCACCCGTCCGCCGCTCGTCAGCATTGATAGCAAGCTATCAATCTGTTACCGCTCGACTTGCATGTGTTAGGCCTGCCGCCAGCGTTCAATCTGAGCCATGATCAAACTCTTCAATTAAAGTTTTTTGAAACATTCGAAAATGCTTCGGCTCAATGAATTCTGATTACATTATGCAGACTCGGAAGAATCTACATCCTGTTTGTTACATATTGCTATGAACACTCATCGTTACATTGATAATAATTTTGATTGCCACCTAAGTGACAATTTCGATTAACTCAACACCTGTGAGTGTCCACACAGATTTACTTGTTTGATTGTTAAAGAGCGTTGACCGTGTTGGTCAGGGATGCGTATTCTACGCTTTCCCTCGTTGGCGTCAAGTGTTTTTTCAAACTTCTTTTTGCCGTTGATTTGAGGTAGTTAAAACCGCTTCAAATCAAGCTGACTCAGTATTGGCTAGTGCCTGTTGCCGTGTCAGTGGATGCGCATTATAGGCAAATACTGAAACACCGCAAGGGCTTTTTGTAATAAAAACTTAAAAAAAAGATCGCTTGATGAGTTTTTCATCAAAAGCGATCTTTTTTAATCAATTCGCGCTGTAAAAGCCGATTAACCTAGCTAATAACAGCTGTAATATAGTGATTACTGGAACTGTTGTAAGAACTCGATAGCGTTTTCGTCATCCCAATCCACATATGTACGCACATATGCTACCAACTCGCCTTCTTTATTTAAGATAAAGGTGGCAGGTATGGTATCTAATGGGAATACCTCACGCAGATTTTGTCTTGCATCGTAATATGAATTAAACGAAGGTAAGCCAATTGACTCTAGAAAAGGACTAACTTGTTTCTTACCTTCTGCGTCAATAGATATCGGCATTAGTACGAAGTCATCTTTACTCAAGGTCTTCTCTAAACGATCAAGAGCTGGTAATTCTCGTACACAAGGTGGGCACCAAGTCGCCCACATATTCACGATTACTACTTTACCTTTATGCTCATCAAAATCGACTTCTTTACCTTCGGCATCATTAAAACCAATGTGCGCAATAGGAAAAGGGTTCTCAAGAACATTAATCTTATCTAGTGTCGAGTTGCTTACATGCTGCTGTTGCTTTTCCATTCCAGGATAAGCATTAACAGTAATTGTCACTGCTAATGCACTAAGCATGATCGCTTTGATCATGATATTCATTACTTATTATCCTGGCTTTGTTTGCTTTTCAGCAATGCTTCTAACTCATTTCGATCTGCATCGGTCATTTCTGGTGCCGCTGTCGATTTCCCACGTTGTTTACGTACAACAACCAGCGCCACATAAAGTGCAATCAACATTAGTACGAATGGACCAAGCCATAAAATATAAGTTTTCGGATCAAGTCTCGGCTTATAAAGTACAAAGTCACCATAACGACTTGTCATGAAATCTACAATTTCAGCATTGGTCTTGCCATCATCTACCATTGTGTAGACCTCAAGACGTAAATCTTGTGCAACTGGTGAGTTAGAGTCAATTAAGTTTTGATTTTGACATTGCGGACAACGTAATTCATGGGCCAAACTAAGCGCACGTTTTTGGTTGTCGGTAGATTTAAATTCATAGGTATCTACTGGCGTTGCCATCACATTGAAAGCCAAAACCAAACTTGCCATGAAGCCAACAAGTATTTTAAATGTCTTCATTCTTAAACTCCGTCTTGTTTCGCTTCAGCTTGCAACTGTTGGATCATTGGAAATAGAGTCTCACTCCATACGTTCCTATCGATAGGACCTGCATAGCGGAAACGAATGATGCCATTATGATCAACAATAAAACTCTCTGGTGCACCATAAACACCTAGGTCTAAACCTAAACGGCCGTCTTTATCGAAAATATTGATCGTGTAAGGATCACCTTCACGACTTAACTCTCTAATAGCTGGCGCACGCTCGTCGCGATAGTTAACACCATATATGGGTAGAATGTTCTTACGCGCAAGCATCATTAAAAAAGGATGTTCGTATTTACAAGCAGGACACCAAGTTGCCCAAACATTGATTAGCGATACATCACCTTTTAAATCTTCCTGCGTTAGCATTTCACCCGGTGTTTCGAGACGTTCAAGTTGGAAAGCCGGAACCGGCTTTCCTTCTAGTGCTGAATCGAGCTCTTGCGGATTTAAGAATAACCCCTGATATAGAAAAACTCCCATCCCCAAAAACAATACCAATGGTATAAACAGCACCAACTTTTTCATATTTTCTCCAATAAATTAAGCAGTCGCTAATTTCGCTTCTTTATTTTCATCTTTTGCGGTTTTAGTTTCTTTAACACGGTAACGTTTGTCGGAAGCCGCTAAGAAACCACCTACCATCATGAAAATAGAACCAATCCAAATCCAACGAACAAAAGGCTTATAGTTAAGACGTACAGCAAACTGAGTCATACTTAGTGGGTCACCCATAGTGACGTATAAGTCACGGAAAATACCCCAATCAATACCAGCTTCAGTCATATCCATTGTACGAACATTATATTGACGACGATCTGGTCTTAATAATGTGACAAACTTGTCATCTTGATAAACTTCTATCTGACCTTGTTGTGCTGTGTAGTTTGGACCGACTACATTTTTAGTTTCAATGTAGTTAAAGGTATAACCCGCTAACTCTTCACTGATGCCAGGTCCCATACGAACACTTTTCTCAATTGAATAATTAGACACCATAGTGGCACCAACAATTGATACAGCTATACCCATATGCGCCACTAACATACCCATTTCACTACGACCAATCTTATTAAGAGTGAATTTACCATTCACGTCAGTAAGAAGGTTATAAGCAGCTCTAAAGGTAGCAAGTGAAACCCAAGTTGCTGCACCAATACCAAATACAACCCAAAGGTTTAATTCGTCACCAGCTATAAACGGTGTAGCTAAACCAACAACAGCAGCAACAATTGCAGGTATAAGTAATTGACGCTTCAATTCACCCGCTTTCGATTTCTTCCAGCGAATAATTGGACCAATACCCATAAAGCCAAACAGTACTAATACAATTGGTACAAATACAGAATTAAAGTATGGAGGTCCTACAGAGATTTTACCCATACCTAATGCGTCGATTAGTAGCGGGTATAAAGTTCCAAGTAAAACAGTACCAGCTGCAACAGTCAGTAACACGTTACACACTAATAGGAATGTTTCTTTAGACTTCAATTCAAATCTTGCAGGGCTACTCATTTCACTTGCTCGCAGTGCGAATAAGGTTAAGGAGCCGCCAATAGCTAAACCAAGCAGTAGTAAGATGAACATACCACGACTAGGATCTGCTGCGAATGAATGTACTGATGTTAATACACCAGAACGTACAATGAATGTACCTAATAAACTGAGCGAAAATGCAAAGATTGATAGCAATACAGTCCAGTTACGGAACGCACCACGCTTTTCTGTAACAATTAAAGAGTGAACAAGGGCTGTACCGATCAACCAAGGCATAAATGATGCGTTTTCAACTGGATCCCAGAACCACCAACCGCCCCAACCTAATTCGTAGTATGCCCACCAAGAACCAAGAGAGATACCACCGGTTAAGAATACCCATGCAGCTAGTGTCCAAGGACGTGACCAACGAGCCCAAGCTGAATCTAAACGACCACTCATTAGTGCAGCGATAGCAAAAGCAAAGCTAACAGCAAAACCAACATAACCTAGATAAAGCATCGGAGGATGGAAAATTAGACCCACGTCTTGCAACATTGGGTTTAGATCTCGACCTTCCATAGGAATTGGGAAAATTCGCTCAAATGGGCTAGAAGTCAGAATCATAAATAATGTGAAACCAACGATGACCATTGCAAGTACCGACAGTACGCGCGCAATGAACACTTCTTCCATACCTTTACTAAAGGTAGCAACAGCAGCTGCCCAAACCGTTAGAGAAAATACCCAGAAAAGTAATGAACCTTCATGGCCACCCCACACAGCGGCAATTTTAAAGAAAATTGGCAATTGTGAATTGGAGTGATGTGCTACATAAGCCACAGAGAAATCATCAACAGCAAAGCTGTAACCAAGGCTGATGACAGAAAGAGTGATAAAAAAGAACATACCGTAACAAATCGGCCAAGCATATCTTACGAGATACTGGTCTTTACGGGCTGCACCAAATAACGGCACGGTCATCAATAGAATGGCGAATGCCAAACCAATAATGAGCGAGAAGTGTCCAAGTTCAGGGATCATGGGTATTCCTCAATTTTTAAAAAGTTGATCTAGCTATATAGAGCTGAACCAACGCATATCTTACATAATGCTTTAAAACAGTGATATTAACATTAGCTAATACGAATTTGCTTATATTTTAGTAGTTGCTGTTGTTTATGTCTGCCACTTTCGTGCAAAACTGGGTGACTTGTCTCATTCTCAAAAAAATAGAGAGTAAAAACACTCAGTTATCAACTGTTGACCATAAGACAGAAAAAGTTCACTTAAGTTTCGTTTGTTTTTTTTATTGCTTATTAATCTGTGAACCAGTGCTCAACTATGACGATTCTGGTTCGGTTATATCGTATATTACTGTTCAATGAATCATCTTTACGTATAATCTACCCTCAAGTCAGGCGGCTAAGTCGCTCTGTTTTTTCAGCAACCTAAAAGTGAATATTGAAACAATGACCACATTTTGGATATTTATTGCTCTTGTCGTCGTAATCAGTTTAATGCTGATTTGGGTCCCACATTTTCGTCAGCAAAAAATGTTAGCTGCTGAAGAATCAGGCGTACGTAAGCAAACAAACCTTGAGCTATTTAATGAACGTTCTTCTGTCCTTGAAAAAGAGTTAGAAGATGGTTTATTAGATCAAACCGAATTTGATGCACTTAAAAAAGAACTTGAAATCGGCTTACTGCAGGACATGAAGCAAGACGGCGACGATTCTCTTGATACGAAAATTCAATCAAAAGGGATCTTATGGCCATCAGTGATGACTGTTTGTATTCTTGGTATTTCAGGTTACTTCTATCAAACATTAGGTGCTTATCAAGAGCTTTCTAATCCTCCGCAAGCTGAAGCAAGCCCTCATCAAGGCATGAGCCCAGAACAAATTATGGCTCAACGCGTACAAATGATGGAGCAGCAAGTACAAGCAGACCCGGAAAATAGTCAAGCTTGGTTTAGCTTAGGTCACGCTTATATTTCAGCTAACCAATTTGACCAAGCTATTGCTTCATTTGATAAAGTAATGGAGTTAGTAGGAACTGCAGCTGAATTATTAGGCCCTAAAGCAACTGCGATGTACTACAAAAATGGGCAACAAATGAATCCTCAGATTCAGGCGTTGGTTGATCAATCTCTATCTTTAGATGCACAAGACCCATCGACTTTATTACTTGTTGGTATGGACTCTTTCTTTACTGCTGATTACCAAGCTGCGATTAATGCTTGGCAAACCATTTTAGATAGTGGTCGCAGCGATATTGACCGCACAGCAGTAATGAATGCAATTGAATCAGCCAATATGCGTATTCAAGCTGAAACTGGTGAAATGCCAAATGACAGCAATCACAACCCAATGACACAGGCTACTACAGCTAAGACAGTTGATGTTGAAATTGCAATTTCTCCAGAGTTAGCAGATAAAGTTAGCTCAACTGATATGGTGTTTATTTTTGCTCGCTCAACTCAAGGACCTAAAGTTCCACTTGCAGCGACTAAAATTAGCGCAAATAGCCTACCGGTTACTGTGACGCTGGATGATTCCACCTCTATGGGCGGCGATGTAAAACTTAGCAGCGCAGAGAACGTAGAAATTATTGCAGTACTTTCTAAGCACGGAAGTGTTAAAGCACAGGCTGGTGATTTGAAAGGTGTGGTTGCTTCTGTTGCTGTCGGTGAAGAAGCTAAGTTAACTTTAGATACAGTTGTCCAATAAGTCTAACCGTTAACGCTAAAAACTAGCGATTAAAAAGACATTAAAAAACCGGCTAATAGCCGGTTTTTTTATTGAGTTTGCTAAATTACTTAGACATGAACTCAATCGCTTTTTGGTAATCTTCATCTGAACAGTCAGTACACATACCACCTGGTGGCATTGCACCTTTACCAGTTTTAACCGTACCTACTAATGCATCCATACCAGTAGCTAAACGAGGTTCCCATGCAGCGGCATCGTGTGCTTTTGGTGCTCCAGCGACTCCCATGCTGTGACATACTTGACACGCTTTGTTATAAACAGCTTCACCATCTTGAGCGAAAACGTTCGAAGACAAAGTCAATGCAGCAACTGCAGTCATTGCTAATAATTTTTTCATGTTCATCGTTCCTAAATGCAAATAAATTCAAAGCTCAATGCCACCTTTAAACACAGGTAGACTTATATAATCGACATCAGATTACTACAAACTTCAATAAAACTCACCTTTTTGTGATAAGAATCTCACCTTCTTACTCAAATAAAGACAATAAACCTGTAATGAGTAATATATTAGAGAATCATGAAAAAGTTCACATAAGATGTATTTTATTGGAACCACTTCAAATACCTAGCACATAGATGATCTGAATGCTAAACCCTTAATTGTGTTTATGATAATATTCATTTTGTATTCATCCTCAACACGCTAAAGAGGGCTTAGTGACAGACAACAATCAGCAGCAAGTTTTAGTCAGAGCAAATGAACTGACATGTATTCGCGAAGACCGCATTCTATTTGATCAATTAAGCTTCGAGATCAATGCAGGTGATATTGTCCAAATTGAAGGCCCTAATGGTGCAGGTAAAACCAGCTTATTGCGTATCATAGCTGGTTTATCAAGACCATACGCGGGTGAAATTCAGTATATAGATACTGATATCAATCAGTGTCGCGACGAATTTAATGAAGATTTACTATACCTTGGACACCTCGCGGGTGTTAAGAGTGAGTTAACAGCAAATGAAAATCTTAACTTCAATTTAAGGTTGAGCGGTTATGATGACTTTGATAGTTATGATTTACTCGCTAAGGTTAACTTAGGCGGTTTCGAAGAGGCGCTAGCTGGACACTTATCAGCAGGTCAACACAGAAGAACAGCCCTAGCCAGACTCTGGCATACCAATTGTAAAATATGGATTCTAGATGAACCTTTTACCGCCATTGATAAAAAAGGCGTAGAAGAGCTGGAACAATTGTTTATTAAGCACACTCAAAGAGGTGGATGTGTCATTATGACGACTCACCAAGATATGAGTCTCATTACAGATGAAGTGCTTCGTAAGATCAAACTAGACTATCGCTTCGTATAAGGTACAACAATGAAAAGAGGCATCAGTTACACCCAAGCATTTCTGACATTGTTGCAACGTGATTTAAAAATCGCGATAAGACATCGTGGGGATATTTTTAATCCACTGTTGTTTTTTGTTTTAGTCGTAACCCTGTTTCCTTTAGGGATTGGACCTGAACCTCAGGTTTTATCACGCGTAGCACCTGGCATCATTTGGGTTGCAGCACTATTGGCTTCAATGTTGTCACTAGAACGATTGTTTAAAGCAGATTTTAATGACGGCAGCTTAGAGCAGATGCTACTAAGCCCGCAACCGTTACCAATACTAGTATTATCAAAAGTATTGGCTCACTGGATTTTAACTGGTGTACCATTGATATTAGTAGCACCTTTATTAGCAGTTTTGCTACATTTAGAAAGCAATAGCTATACTGCACTAATTTTAACGTTAACTGTGGGCACACCCGTTTTATCGTTACTTGGCGCTATTGGTGTTGCATTAACCGTAGGGTTACGCAAAGGCGGAGTGTTACTTAGCTTGCTCATTTTGCCGCTTTATATACCAGTACTAATTTTTGCTACCAGTGCAATTGATGCTGCTGGTTTAAATTTACCTTATACCGGACAACTTGCCATTATTGGCGCCATGTTGGTCGGATCATTAATTATGGCACCGTTTGCAATTGGTGCTTCATTACGAGTGAGTACAAACTGATATGTGGAAATGGCTTCATTCATACGCTGATCCTGAGCGTGCATACAAATTAGCATCTACGTTGTTACCTTGGTTCGCGTTTACTGCCATCTTGTTGATAAGTGTTGGTACTATCTGGGGAATGTTGTTTGCTCCAATGGATTACCAGCAAGGTGAAAGTTTCAGAATCATTTATATCCACGTACCTGCAGCCTCTATGTCTATGGCCGCATATATGGCAATGGCGTCTGCATCATTTGTTGGTATTGTATGGCAAATAAAAACAGCTGATTGGGTTGCAGCTTCAATTGCACCTATCGGCGCAGTCATTACCTTTATCGCTCTATTAACTGGTGCTGCATGGGGTAAACCTATGTGGGGTACTTGGTGGGTATGGGATGCACGCTTAACGTCAGAACTTGTACTATTATTCTTGTATCTTGGTGTTATTTCTCTATACGCATCATTTGAAGATAAAGTATTAGCAGCACGAGCAGCAGGCATTTTAGCCATCGTCGGTGTAATCAATATCCCAATTATCAAATACTCTGTAGATTGGTGGAGCAGCTTGCATCAACCAGCAACAATTAAAATTACTGAAAAATCAGCAATGCCAATGGAAATGTTAGCACCGCTACTAATCAATATATTTGGTTTTGGTGTAATGATTGGCGCAATTACCTTAGTACGATATAAAGCTGAAATTTTGGCAAGGAATGGTATGCGCCCTTGGGTTAGAGAATTAGCAAAAGCGGAGGCATCGAAATGATCCAGTTCGAATCGTTTTCAGAATTTTTTAATATGGGCGGTTATGCATTTTATGTATGGTTGTCATACGGTGTTACCTTCGGAAGCTTAGGAACCTTATTATTCTTTAGCCTTCGACAAAAAAGATCTGTCTTACTTGAGATATCTAAAAAGATGGAACGAGAAGATCGCCTTAAAGAAACTAGGAGTAGTAGATAGTGAACTCTAGACGTAAAAAAAGACTCACACTTGCCGTAGCATTAATTGCAGGTGTAGCAGGTATCGCATCATTACTTTTGTATGCATTGAACTCTAATTTGAACTTATTTTTTACCCCACACGAAATCGTGAACGGTAAAAAAGATACAGGTGAGAAGCCAGAAATCGGTCAACGTATTCGCGTTGGTGGTATGGTAACCGTTGGTACAATGGTTCGTGACCCAGACAGTCTTCATGTTGAATTTGAAATTCATGATGCCTTCGGTGGCGCAATTACTGTAACATTCGATGATTTATTACCAGATCTATTCCGTGAAGGACAAGGTATCGTTGCACAAGGAGTGTTAATCAAACCTGATACAATTCAAGCAACTGAAGTGCTTGCTAAGCATGATGAAAACTACATGCCTCCAGAAGTAGCTGAAGCAATGGGTCAAACTCATGAGAAGTTAGACTACTCTGAGCAAAAGCAAACGGAAGGCTATAAATACCAATAATTTATTAGTCGCTACTGAAATGCCAATCAAAAGATTGGCATTTTTTTGTTTTAAAAACAATAAACAAACTGTATCACCCTCATTCTATAACAGAATTACTTTCCTGAATTACAAGCTAACGTACCATTTCTTGGTGTTTACTCGAATAACCATGAGCCAGTGAGCCAGTGAGCCAGTGAGCCAGTGAGCCAGTGAGCCAGTGAGCCAGTGAGCCAGTGAGCCAGTGAGCCAGTGAGCCAGTGAGCCAGTGAGCCAGTGAGCCAGTGAGCCAGTGAGCCAGTGAGCCAGTGAGCCAGTGAGCCAGTGAGCCAGTGAGCCAGTGAGCCAGTGAGCCAGTGAGCCAGTGAGCCAGTGAGCCAGTGAGCCAGTGAGCCAGTGAGCCAGTGAGCCAGTGAGCCAGTGAGCCAGTGAGCCAGTGAGCCAGTGAGCCAGTGAGCCAGTGAGCCAGTGAGCCAGGTTAGGAGAACAGAAAAGAACGAGCTTGCAAGTGTTTGTTTGTAGAATTGATAAATTATGATTGAGTCATATTTTAAATTTTAAGCATAAAAAAACCGAGCCTAAGCTCGGTTTTTAGGTGAGTAATTAATAATTACTCAGCAGCTTCAACTTCAACAGCTTCAGCAGCTTCAGGACGACCTACTAATTCGATGAAAGCCATTGGAGCTTTATCACCGGTACGTAGACCGCACTTTAGAATACGAGTGTAACCACCAGGACGTTCCTGGAAGCGTGGACCCAATTCTGTGAATAACTTACCTACAACTTCAGCGTCGCGGGTACGAGCGAAAGCTAAACGGCGATTTGCAACGCTGTCTACTTTAGCTAGTGTTATCAGAGGCTCAACTACGCGGCGCAGTTCTTTCGCTTTTGCTACAGTTGTCTTGATGATCTCATGACGAACTATTGAGCAAGCCATGTTACGAAACATAGCTTGGCGATGACTGCTGTTGCGGTTTAGTTGACGACCACTCTTACGATGGCGCATGACCTAATCCTTATAATCTTTAATCTGTACTAACCTGGGACTTATAGGTCGTCTGCTAAACTAGCTGGAGGCCAGTTCTCAAGACGCATACCTAAAGACAGTCCGCGAGACGCTAATACATCCTTAATTTCAGTAAGAGATTTCTTACCTAAATTAGGAGTCTTGAGCAACTCAACTTCAGTGCGCTGTACGAGATCTCCGATGTAATGAATCGCTTCAGCCTTCAAACAGTTGGCTGAACGTACAGTTAGCTCTAAATCGTCGACAGGACGCAACAGAATCGGATCAAATTCCGGTTTCTCTTCTACAACTGCTGTTTCGGTGACATCTCGTAATTCAACAAACGCATCTAGCTGTTCAGCTAAAATTGTTGCAGAACGACGAATTGCTTCCTCAGGATCGATAGTACCATTAGTGGTCATATCAATAACGAGTTTATCCAAATCAGTACGTTGTTCAACACGAGCAGCTTCTACATTGTATGCAATGCGAGCTACTGGTGAGAATGAAGCATCAACCAACAAACGACCGATTGGGCGATCATCGTCTTCAGTTTGTGCACGAGCCGAAGCTGGTACATAACCGCGACCACGCTCAACGCGGATACGCATGCTGATATCATTATTACCTGTCAAATGACAGATAACATGATCAGGATTCATAATGGTTACATCGCCATCATGAGTGATATCTGCTGCAGTAACAGGGCCTGTGCCTGACTTACTTAAAGTAAGTAAAGCTTCATCTTTACCCTCGATATTTACTGCTAAACCTTTAAGGTTAAGCAATATCTCTAGGATATCTTCTTGAACGCCTTCCTTACTGCTGTATTCATGCAATACACCGTCGATTTCGACTTCTGTAACTGCACAGCCAGGCATAGACGACAATAAGATTCGACGCAACGCGTTGCCTAATGTGTGACCAAAACCACGTTCAAGTGGCTCTAGCGTAACCTTGGCACGAGTTGGGTTAACCTGCTCTATGTCAACGAGACGCGGTTTAAGAAATTCTGTAACAGAACCCTGCATTGTGTCCTCTCTTGTTTGTTAGCTTTACTTAGAGTAAAGCTCGACGATCAGCTGTTCGTTAATATCCGCAGACAAATCGCTACGTTCTGGTAGACGCTTGAAAGCACCTTCCATCTTAGCATTGTCGACTTCTACCCATGTAGGCTTTTCGCGTTGGCCAGCAACTTCTAAAGACGCTTTGATACGTGCTTGAGTGCGTGACTTTTCACGGATGCTTACAACATCATTCGCAGACACTTTGAATGACGGAATGTTAACAACACGACCGTTAACCACGATTGATTTGTGGCTTACTAATTGACGTGATTCTGCACGAGTCGCACCAAAACCCATACGATAAACAACGTTATCTAAACGAGTTTCTAAAAGACCCAACAAGTTTTCACCTGTGTTGCCTTTCAGACGTGCGGCTTCTTTGTAGTAGTTACGGAATTGCTTTTCTAGCACACCGTACATACGACGAACTTTTTGTTTCTCGCGTAGCTGTAAACCGTACTCTGATAAACGTGGCTTACGAGCGCCATGTTGACCAGGTGCAGCTTCAAGCTTACACTTCGAATCGATTGCTCTCACACCGCTTTTTAGGAAAAGGTCTGTACCTTCTCTGCGGCTGAGCTTGAGCTTAGGACCCAAGTATCTTGCCATGATCTTTCTCCAACTATCCTATAAACGCAGTGTTATACACGACGCTTTTTAGGTGGGCGACAGCCATTATGAGGGATAGGTGTCACATCGGTAATGTTGGTAATTTTATAACCAACAGCATTCAGCGCACGGATGGCTGATTCACGACCTGGACCTGGACCCTTTACGAAAACTTCAAGGTTTTTAACGCCGTAGTCTTGAGCAGCAATACCTGCACGCTCAGCAGCAACCTGTGCAGCGAATGGTGTAGATTTACGTGAACCACGGAAACCTGAACCACCTGAGGTAGCCCATGACAACGCATTACCTTGACGATCTGTAATGGTGACAATAGTGTTGTTGAAAGAAGCATGGATATGAGCCATGCCATCTGCAACCTGTTTACGTACGCGCTTACGCGGAGAACGTGACGGAACTTTAGCCATTTGGTATACCTTCCGTTACTTTCTAATTGGTTTACGTGGACCTTTACGCGTACGCGCATTGGTCTTAGTACGTTGCCCACGAAGAGGCAGGCTACGACGATGACGGAGACCACGATAACAACCAAGATCCATAAGACGCTTGATGTTCATTGAAATCTCACGACGTAAGTCACCCTCTACTGAGTATTTGGCAACTTCTTCGCGTAGAATATCTATTTGAGCTTCGCTCAATTCCTTGATCTTAGCATCTTCAGCAATTGAAGTAGCTGCGCAGATTTCTCTAGCGCGTGTACGTCCAATACCAAAAATAGCAGTCAATGCGATGACTGTATGCTTTTGATCAGGAATGTTAATGCCAGCGATACGGGCCACTATGCACTCCTTAAAATGTTAAAGGTCAACTGCGAAAAGCCCGAAAGGATACTCGACAGCCGACAAATTTGCAAACATTATTTGCTCAGCCCATTAATGAGCTGAGCAAATATCTTTTTTTTAGCCTTGACGCTGTTTGTGTTTTGGTTCAACACAAATCACACGTACAACGCCACTACGCTTGACGATCTTGCAATTACGGCAGATCTTCTTCACGGAAGCTCGAACTTTCATTTCATCACTCCGTTAAAGCAACTAGCGACCAAAGCGATCTAAATTCGCTTTGTTAACTAAGTTAGCTTTCTTCATAACAGACTCATACTGATGAGACATCATATGGGTCTGAACCTGAGCCATGAAGTCCATGATTACGACTACAATAATTAGTAGTGAAGTACCGCCGAAATAGAACTGTACTTTCCACGCAATTAACATGAACTCCGGAATTAAGCAGATAAAGGTAATGTATATCGCGCCTGCTAATGTCAAGCGGGTCATTACTTTATCAATGTAACGCGAAGTCTGTTCTCCAGGACGAATCCCAGGAATGAACGCACCACTCTTCTTCAAGTTATCTGCTGTCTCGCGTGGGTTAAATACCAACGCAGTATAGAAGAAACAGAAGAATACGATAGCTGTCGCATACAATAATGAATACAGCGGTTGTCCTGGTGACACAGCTAAAGCGAAATCGCTTAACCATGACATAGACTCATTTTGTCCAAACCACTGAGCCAGTGTGCCTGGGAACAAAATAATGCTGGATGCAAAAATTGGTGGAATTACACCTGCCATATTAACTTTAAGTGGTAAATGAGTACTTTGCGCAGCAAACACCTTACGGCCTTGTTGACGCTTAGCGTAGTTAACGACGATACGACGTTGACCACGTTCTACAAATACAACCAAATAAGTTACAGCAAATACAATTACCGCTAATAACAACAGTACCAGTACATTCAAATCACCTTGACGAGCCTGTTCAGCCGTTTGGCCGATAGCAGAAGGTAGACCAGCAACAATACCTGCGAAAATTAATATCGAGATACCATTACCAATACCACGCTCGGTAATCTGTTCACCTAGCCACATAAGGAACATTGTTCCTGTCACTAAGCTGACAACTGCTACAAAGTAAAAACCAAAACCTACATTGGCAACAAGGCCAGGTACTAGGCTTGGTAAACCTGTCGCGATACCGATTGATTGGAGTGTACCCAACACAAGCGTTCCGTATCTTGTATATTGACTGATCTTCTTTCTTCCTGACTCGCCTTCTTTTTTCAATTCAGCAAGGGCAGGATGAACCACAGTCAACAACTGCATGATAATCGATGCCGAAATATACGGCATGATACCAAGAGCAAAGATAGAAGCACGCTCTAAAGCACCACCCGAGAACATGTTAAACATGCCTAGGATGGTATCTTTTTGTTGAGCAAACAACTCTGCTAACACAGCTGCGTCAATACCAGGAATTGGTACAAACGAACCGGCTCTAAAGACGATAATTGCACCAATCACGAACAGGAGACGAGTTTTCAATTCTGATAAACCGCCTTTCGCGCTTTTTAAATCAAGTCCTGGTTTTGCCATCGACGTATTATTCCTCGATCTTACCGCCGGCAGCTTCAATAGCTGCACGTGCACCTTTGGTTACCTTCAGACCTTTTACGGTCACTGGGCGTTCAATGGTACCTGAAAGAACGATTTTCGCAAACTGTATGTTGCGAGTAATTACGTTCGCATCTTTCAGAGCGTTAAGGTCGATAACATCACCGTTAACTTTTGCTAGTTCTAGTAAACGAACTTCAGCTGAAACCAAAGCTTTGCGTGAAGTGAAACCGAACTTAGGTAAACGAATTTTAAGAGGCATTTGACCACCCTCAAAACCGATACGCACACCGCCGCCAGAACGAGACTTTTGTCCCTTATGACCACGACCGGCAGTTTTACCTAAACCAGAACCAATACCACGACCTACACGCTTAGGAGCACGCTTAGAGCCTGCTGCTGGAGATAGAGTATTTAAACGCATTATTAATCCTCCACCTTAACCATGTAGTAAACTTTATTAACCATACCGCGAACAGAAGGAGTATCTTCTACTTCAACAGTGTGGCCAATACGTCTTAGGCCTAGACCTAATAAACAGGCACGGTGCTTTGGCAAACGACCAATCGCACTCTTTGTCTGTGTTACTTTAAACGTTTTAGTAGCCATGGTGCATTAACCTCGAATTTCATCAACATTCAGGCCACGCTTAGCTGCAATTTGTGATGGTGACTTCATGTGCACCAACGCATCTACAGTTGCGCGAACGATGTTGATCGGGTTAGTAGAACCGTATGCTTTAGACAGAACGTTATGAACGCCTGCAACTTCCAATACGGCACGCATTGCGCCACCGGCGATAATACCGGTACCTTCCGATGCTGGTTGCATGTAAACACGCGAACCAGTATGGCGACCTTTAACTGGATGATGCAGAGTACCTGCATTCAGCTCTACGGTTACCATGTTACGGCGGGCTTTTTCCATTGCTTTTTGAATAGCAGCTGGAACTTCGCGCGCTTTACCATAGCCATAGCCAATCTTACCGTTACCATCACCTACCACTGTTAGTGCGGTGAAGCTAAAGATACGACCACCTTTAACTACTTTAGAAACACGATTAACTGCAATTAATTTTTCTTGCAAATCGTCTTTCTGCTGAGCTTCTAATTTAGCCATTTTTATAACCCCTTAGAATTTCAGGCCAGCTTCACGAGCTGCGTCAGCTAGTGCTGCTACGCGTCCGTGATACTTGAAACCAGAACGGTCGAATGCAACCGAAGTTACACCTTTCTCGATCGCACGCTCAGCAACAGTTTTACCCACTGCTTTAGCCGCGTCTACGTTACCGGTACTCTTTAGTAGCTCTTTAACCGCTTTCTCAACGGTTGAAGCAACTGCCACTACCTGAGCTTCAGGATTAATAACCTGAGCATAAATGTGACGCGGTGTACGATGTACAACCAGACGATTCACGCCCAGCTCTTGGATCTTCTTACGAGCGCGAGTAGCGCGGCGTAAGCGAGATGTTTTCTTATCCATATCGCGTTACCTACTTCTTCTTAGCCTCTTTACGGCGTACTTGTTCGTCTGCATAGCGAACACCTTTGCCTTTATAAGGCTCTGGTGGACGGTATCCACGAATCTCAGCAGCGACCTGACCAACTAACTGCTTATCAACACCCGAAAGTACGATATCAGTTTGGCTAGGACACTCTGCAGTAACACCTGCGGGCAGTTTGTGAACCAAAGGGTGTGAGAAACCTAAAGTTAGGTCAATGTCTTTACCAGCAATTTTTGCACGGTAACCAACACCAATTAACTTTAATTTCTTAACGAATCCTTCAGATACACCAACAACCATGTTGTTTACTAGTGCACGAGCAGTACCTGCTTGAGCCCAAGCGTTAGAAACGCCTTCAACTGGACCAAACGTTAGTACGCCGTTTTCTAGTTCAACATTTACCGCTTTGTTGATTTCTCGAGTCAGACTACCTTTAGTACCTTTTACAGTAATAGTCTGTTCGTTTAAGGTCACCTCTACGCCGGTAGGAATAGACACTGGTGCTTTTGCGACACGTGACATACCTAGCTCCTTACGCTACGTAGCAGATAACCTCGCCACCCATGCCATTTAGGCGGGCAGCACGATCGGTCATCAAGCCTTTAGAAGTGGACACAATTGCGACACCTAGTCCGCCCATCACCTTAGGAAGTTCGTGTTTACCTTTGTAAATACGAAGACCTGGGCGAGAAACGCGCTGGATAGTCTCAACGACTGGGTTGCCTTGGAAATACTTTAAAGTGATTTCTAATTCAGGCTTGGCTTCTTCTGCTACGGCGTAGTCAGTAATATAACCTTCGTCTTTAAGTAATTTCGCAATTGCTACTTTTAACTTAGCTGAAGGCATCTTAACTGATACTTTGTTAGCAGCTTGGCCGTTACGAATACGTGTTAACATATCCGCAATAGGATCTTGCATGCTCATATTAGCTTACTCCGTGACAAGTGCTTACCAGCTGGCCTTACGCAGACCAGGAACTTCACCACGCATAGTTGCTTCACGTAGTTTAATACGGCTAAGGCCGAATTTACGTAGAACACCATGTGGGCGACCAGTTTGATTACAACGGTTGCGTTGACGCGCAGCGCTAGAATCACGAGGTAGAGCTTGTAACTTAAGCACAGCATCCCAACGATCTTCTTCAGAAGTATCAGGAGCGCTGATTAAAGCCTTAAGTGCTAAACGCTTTTCAGCATATTTAGCTACGAGCTGTGCACGCTTTGCTTCACGTGCTTTCATAGATGATTTTGCCATTATGCTACCCTTATTTCTTGAATGGGAAGTTAAATGCGTCTAACAAAGCACGACCTTCTTCATCATTCTTCGCAGTAGTAGTGATAACAATATCCATACCACGAATCTTATCGATTTTATCGTAATCGATTTCTGGGAAGATGATTTGCTCACGCACACCCATTGCGTAGTTACCACGACCGTCAAACGCTTTTGCGCTTAGGCCACGGAAGTCACGAATACGTGGGATTGCAATGTCAACTAAACGCTCTAAAAATTCCCACATACGCTCACCGCGTAGGGTAACTTTACAGCCAATAGGGTAGCCTTCACGGATTTTAAAACCAGCAACTGATTTACGTGCAACAGTTACAACTGGCTTTTGACCAGCGATTGCAGTCATATCACGGAGCGCATGCTCCATAACTTTCTTGTCTGCAACTGCTTCGCCTACACCCATATTAAGGGTGATTTTTTCAATCCGAGGGACTTGCATGACACTGGTATAACCGAACTTTTTAGAAAGTTCCGCGATAACAGTCTCTTGATATTTATCATGCAGTTTCGCCATCGTTTACTCCGTTTACTTAATGAGTTCACTATTCGATTTAAAGAAACGGACTTTTTTGCCGTCTTCGAATCGGAAACCAACACGATCTGCCTTGCCTGTGGCTTGGTTAAAGATCGCTACGTTTGATGCTTGTATCGGTGCTTCTTTCTCGATAACGCCACCAGTTACGCCCAATTGTGGGTTTGGCTTTTGGTGTTTTTTAACAAGATTGATGCCTTCAACAATCAACTTACCAGTAGGTAGGACTTGAGAAACTTTTGCGCGTTTACCCTTATCTTTACCTGCTAGTACAATTACTTCGTCTTCACGACGGATTTTAGCTGCCATTTTGAAGCTCCTTACAGTACTTCTGGTGCCAGAGAGACGATTTTCATAAACTGCTCTGTACGCAATTCACGTGTCACTGGTCCAAAAATACGAGTACCAATCGGTGCAAGGTTTGCGTTAAGCAAAACTGCTGCATTCCGATCGAAGCGAATGACAGAACCATCTGGACGACGTACGCCTTTCTTAGTACGGACTACCACCGCGTTATATACATCACCTTTCTTCGCTTTAGCGCGAGGAATAGCTTCTTTAACAGAAACCTTGATGACGTCGCCGATACCGGCATAACGACGATGAGAGCCACCCAAGACCTTAATACACTGAACTCTACGAGCGCCACTGTTACACGCGACGTCTAGAGTCGATTGCATTTGGATCATTTTAAGTGCTCCGCTATCGTTACTACACAAAATCCCAACATTGGGATCATCATTTCGACCATTTAATGAGCTAACCTGTTCTCGTTTGATGTAAAACCAATCAACAACAATTTAGTCAAAAATGGCGCGCAAGTATAACACCAATATTTTGGATTGCATAGCAGAAAAAAACAAACGGCCCCAAACTTTGGAGCCGTTTACTATAACCTAATGAAATATTAGGCCTTTGTTACTACTTCAACTAGTGTCCAAGACTTAGTCTTAG
Source organism: Shewanella goraebulensis (assembly GCF_030252245.1). Classification (NCBI taxonomy): domain Bacteria; kingdom Pseudomonadati; phylum Pseudomonadota; class Gammaproteobacteria; order Alteromonadales; family Shewanellaceae; genus Shewanella; species Shewanella goraebulensis. Next base: position 218,370 of record NZ_CP126972.1, on the reverse strand, counting down.
AAAGAGGACGACACTGACTAATAGTCACTACGTCACCTTCGTTACACTGATTTGTTTCGTCATGTGCATGGATCTTAGTTGTACGCTTAATGTACTTCCCATAAATAGGATGTTTCACTTGGCGTGCAATAGCAACAGTAATAGACTTATCCATTTTGTTGCTAAGAACTCGACCTTGCATAGTACGGGCTTTATCAGACATTACACACCTGCCTTAGAAGTAATAATGGTCTTAACACGTGCAATGTTACGACGCACTAATTTCAATTGATTCGTTTGAGTCAACTGACCAGTAGCGTGTTGCATACGCAGGTTAAACTGCTCACGCAGCAGACCAAGTAGTTCAGCGTTAAGTTCTTCAACGCTCTTTTCTCTTAGTTCGCTCGCTTTCATTACATCACCGTCTTAGTTACGAAGGTAGTCTTAATAGGAAGCTTGGCAGATGCTAAAGCAAACGCTTCACGCGCTAACTCTTCAGATACACCATTCATCTCATAAAGAACCTTACCAGGTTGAATCTGACATACCCAGTATTCAACGTTACCTTTACCTTTACCCATACGCACTTCAAGAGGCTTAGAGGTAATAGGCTTGTCAGGGAAAACTCGAATCCAAATTTGTCCTTGACGTTTAATGTGACGTGTCATGGCACGACGTGCAGATTCAATTTGACGTGCAGTTAAACGGCCACGGCCGACTGCTTTCAAACCGAAAGTACCAAAGCTAACTTCAGTACCGTTCGCTAGACCACGGTTGCGGCCCTTGAACATCTTGCGAAACTTCATACGTTTAGGTTGCAGCATAAAAGTTTCTCCTATTTACCACGAGGCTTGCGCTTCGGCTGTTGCTTCGGCTCTTCTAAAGCTGGGATGATACCGTCTAGAACTTCGCCTTTGAAGATCCAAACTTTAACACCAATCACACCATATTGAGTGTGACTTTCAGAAGTAGAATAGTCGATATCAGCACGTAAGGTATGTAGAGGTACACGACCTTCACGATACCATTCAGAACGTGCGATTTCAGCACCGCCTAAACGGCCGCTCACTTCAACTTTGATACCTTGAGCACCAATGCGCATTGCGTTTTGAACTGCACGCTTCATAGCGCGACGGAACATAACGCGACGCTCTAATTGCTGTGCAATACTGTCAGCAACAAGCTTTGCGTCTAACTCAGGCTTGCGGATCTCAGCGATGTTGATTTGAGCAGTAGTGCCTGTAATTTTAGATACATATGCACGTAATACTTCAACGTCTTCACCTTTCTTACCAATCACAACACCTGGACGGGCAGTGTGAATAGTAACGCGGATGCTCTTCGCAGGACGCTCGATAACGATTTTAGATACTGATGCAGCCTTCAATTTCTCAGTGAGATATTGACGAACTTCATAGTCGCTGTGCAAATTATTTGCATAATCTGCTTTATCGGCGTACCAAGTAGAGATCCAAGGCTTTGTGATACCCAGACGGATACCATTAGGATGTACTTTCTGTCCCATTGCTCTCTTCTCCTAGCGATCTGATACAACCACAGTAATGTGGCTGGTACGCTTCATGATACGATCAGCGCGGCCTTTGGCACGAGGCATGATGCGCTTCATAGTTGGTGCTTCGTCAACGAAGACTTGGCCAACTTTAAGCTCATCGATATCTGCACCTTCGTTGTGTTCGGCGTTTGCGATAGCTGAATCTAGTACTTTCTTAACCAGTACGGCGGCTTTCTTAGGGCTGAAGGTCAAAATTTCAAGAGCCTTAGAAACAGGCAAACCTCGAATTTGATCAGCAACTAGACGGGCCTTCTGCGCAGACGTACGGGCAAAACGATGTTTAGCTAAAACTTCCATCTTATGTCTCCCGTATTAACGCTTCTTCGCTTTCTTATCTGCAGCATGGCCGCGATAAGTGCGAGTTGGTGAAAATTCACCAAGCTTATGACCGATCATTTCGTCAGTTACGAACACAGGTACGTGCTGACGACCATTATGGACAGCGATGGTCAACCCAATCATATTTGGGATGATCATTGAGCGGCGAGACCAAGTCTTAATTGGTTTTTTATCTCCCGCTTCCATCGCTTTCTCTACCTTCTTCAGCAAGTGCAGGTCAATGAAAGGACCTTTCTTGAGAGAACGTGGCATGGGCGAATCCTCTTACTATTTATTACGACGACGTACGATGTACTTGTCGGTGAGCTTATTACTACGAGTTTTATAACCCTTAGTTGGCACACCCCATGGACTCACTGGGTGACGTCCACCAGAAGTACGGCCTTCACCACCACCATGTGGATGGTCAACCGGGTTCATTGCAACACCACGAACTGTAGGGCGTACGCCTCTCCAGCGTTTAGCACCTGCTTTACCTAACTGGCGTAGCATGTGCTCGGCATTACCAACTTCACCGAATGTTGCGCGACAATCAACTGGAACTTTGCGCATTTCGCCAGAGCGAAGACGTAAAGTTGCATATTGGTTATCACGAGCAACAACTTGAACATAAGCACCAGCTGAACGCGCGATTTGAGCACCTTTACCAGGTTTCATTTCTACTGCGTGCACAACACTACCCACTGGGATGTTGCGAAGCGGCATTGCGTTACCAGTTTTGATGTCTGCATCCAAACCAGATTGGATAGCGTCACCAGCTTGCATGCCTTTAGCAGCAAGAATGTAACGACGCTCACCGTCTGCGTATAGTACTAACGCGATGTTAGCTGTACGGTTCGGATCATACTCAAGACGTTCGATTTTTGCAGGGATACCATCTTTATTGCGTTTAAAGTCAATAATACGGTAATGCTGCTTGTGTCCACCACCTACGTGACGAACAGTGATACGACCAGTATTGTTACGGCCACCACTTTTAGATTTCTTAGCCAACAGGCCTGCAAAAGGTTTCCCTTTATGCAAGTCGCTGTTCACCACTTTAACAACGTGGCGACGACCTGGAGAGGTTGGCTTACACTTAATAACTGCCATGATAATTCTCCTTTGCTTACTCAGCGCCGCCAACGAAATCGATGTCAGCACCAGCAGCTAAAGTTACATAGGCTTTTTTCCAATCGCTACGACGACCAACACGGCCACCAGTGCGCTTAGTTTTGCCTTTGTTTACCAAAGTGCGGACACTATCAACTTCAACTTCGAATAGCTGAGCTACAGCAGCTTTAATCTCTGCTTTAGTCGCATCGATTGCTACGCGGAAAACTACAGTGTTGTTTTTCTCAGCTAGTACAGTACTCTTTTCAGAGATATGTGGAGCAAGAATAACTTTTAGCAAACGTTCTTCGGTGATCATGCTAGCATCTCCTCGATTTGCTTCACTGCATCAGCAGTAACAAGAACAGTGTTGAACGCGATTAGACTAACTGGGTCTAGACCCGCTACGTCACGTACGTCAACCTTGTATAAGTTGCGTGCTGCTAAGAATAAATTCTCATCAACATCTGCAGTAACAATTAGAACGTCTTCTAAGTTCATTTCTTTCAGTTTAGCTTTAAGCTCTTTAGTTTTAGGAGCTTCAACACCAAAAGATTCAACAACGACTAAACGCTCTTGACGTACCAATTCAGAAAGAATGCTCTTTAAAGCACCACGGTACATCTTTTTGTTAACTTTTTGGCTGTGATCTTGAGTTTTAGCAGCGAATGTTACGCCACCGCCACGCCAGATCGGGCCTTTAACACTACCGGCACGAGCTCGGCCTGTGCCTTTCTGGCGCCAAGGCTTTTTGCCTGAGCCAGTTACTTCCGCACGAGTCTGTTGAGCACGAGTGCCCTGACGCGCGTTTGCAGCGTAAGCTACAACTACCTGATGAACCAATGCCTCGTTAAAGTCACGGCCGAAGGTAGTTTCGGAAACTTCAAGAGCGCTTTGCGCGTCTTTCAATACCAATTCCATTACTATCTCCTCAGACCTATGCTTTAACGGCTGGCTTGATAATCAAGTCACCATTGGTAGCGCCAGGAACAGCACCTTTTACCAATAACAAGTTACGCTCTGCATCTACACGTACAACGTCTAGATTTTGAGTAGTTACTTGCTCGGCACCCATGTGGCCAGACATTTTCTTACCTTTGAAAACGCGACCAGGTGTCTGGTTTTGACCGATAGAACCATTAGATCTATGAGCCAAAGAGTTACCATGTGTCATATCTTGAGCGTGGAAATTCCAGCGTTTAATACCGCCTTGGAAGCCCTTACCTTTAGATTGACCAGTAACATCAACTTTTGCTGTATCTGCGAAGATATCAACATTAAGTTCAGCACCAACTTCAACGCCTTCACATTCACCATCAGCCAAACGCAATTCCCATAAACCTCGACCGGCTTCAACGCCGCTCTTAGCAAAATGACCTGCTTCTGGTTTGGTGATGCGATTGGCTTTTTTGGTACCAGTAGTTACTTGAAGAGCACGGTATCCGTCAGTTTCTAAAGTTTTCACTTGAGTAACACGGTTACCAGCAATTTCAATCACTGTTACAGGGATAGAAGCGCCATCTTCTGTGAAGATGCGAGTCATACCCACTTTACGACCAATAAGACCGATAGCCATCTTTCAAACCTCTTCTAAGGATCTCAATTAACCTAAGCTAATTTGAACGTCGACACCAGCGGCAAGATCTAAACGCATTAATGCGTCTACAGTCTTTTCAGTTGGCTCTACGATGTCAACTAAGCGCTTGTGAGTACGAATTTCGTATTGGTCACGAGCGTCTTTGTTGACGTGCGGAGAAGTCAAAATGGTATAACGTTCTTTACGCGTAGGTAGTGGAATTGGACCACGAACCTGAGCGCCTGTACGCTTAGCAGTTTCAACGATTTCCGCTGTTGATTGATCGATCAAACGATGATCAAATCCTTTCAAGCGGATACGGATTCTTTGGTTCTGCATTGACCAGAGCTCCTAAAATGCACACATAAAAAATCACCCTCTAGCTTCTTCCCAATGGAAAAGCAGAGCGAGATGATTTAACCGTAGACTCCCAATCGGAGTCAATTATGAAAATGAATAATCCTTATGATTAAACATTATATTACACTGTCTAGGACAGCGAAGGGGAATTATACAGATATCAGATGAGAGATCAACCCCTTCGAACAAAAACTCTTCAATCTAGTTCATTTGTTCAAGGCGGTGGATTTTACAGGGATAAAAACAAAAAGCAATAAAAACAAAAAAGGAAGCCGAAGCTTCCTTTTTAAAGTGTTTACTAAAGGTCGCTATTAAGCAACGATTTTAGCTACAACACCAGCACCAACAGTACGGCCACCTTCACGGATAGCGAAACGTAAACCGTCGTCCATCGCGATTGGGTAGATTAGTGTAACAACCATCTTGATGTTATCACCAGGCATTACCATTTCTACGCCTTCTGGAAGCTCGATAGTACCAGTTACGTCAGTTGTACGGAAGTAGAACTGAGGACGGTAGCCTTTGAAGAATGGAGTGTGACGTCCGCCTTCTTCTTTGCTTAACACGTATACTTCTGATTCGAATGTAGTGTGAGGAGTGATAGTACCTGGCTGTGCCAATACTTGACCACGCTCAACATCTTCACGCTTAGTACCACGTAAAAGAACACCACAGTTTTCGCCAGCACGACCTTCGTCAAGAAGCTTGCGGAACATTTCAACACCAGTACAAGTAGTCTTAGTCGTGTCTTTAACACCAACGATTTCAACTTCTTCACCAACGCGGATGATACCACGCTCAACACGACCAGTAACAACTGTACCACGACCTGAAATTGAGAAAACATCTTCAATTGGAAGTAGGAACGGCTTATCAATGTCACGCTCTGGCTCTGGGATGTACGAATCTAACGCTTCAGCTAGTTCGATGATCTTTGGTTCCCAAGCTTCGTCGCCTTCAAGTGCTTTAAGCGCAGAACCTTGGATAACTGGTAAGTCATCACCTGGGAAGTCATACTCAGAAAGAAGTTCACGAACTTCCATTTCTACTAATTCAAGTAGTTCTTCATCGTCAACCATGTCACATTTGTTCATGAATACGATGATGAAAGGTACACCAACCTGACGTGAAAGCAGGATGTGCTCACGTGTTTGTGGCATTGGACCATCTGTAGCAGCAACTACTAAGATAGCGCCGTCCATTTGAGCAGCACCAGTAATCATGTTTTTAACATAATCGGCGTGACCAGGACAATCTACGTGTGCGTAGTGACGTGTAGGCGTGTCATATTCGATGTGAGAAGTATTAATTGTAATACCACGCTCGCGCTCTTCTGGAGCGTTATCGATTTGAGCGAAATCACGAACGTCACCGCCGTATGCTTTCGTTAATACAGCTGAGATAGCTGCAGTTAGAGTAGTTTTACCATGGTCGACGTGACCAATTGTACCCACGTTTACGTGTGGTTTACTACGTTCAAATTTTTCTTTAGCCACGATATATTCCTTTCTTTTCAGAAGTGCTCGAGTACGAGCTATATAACATTTAGTTAAGCACCTAAATAATTTTAGGTACGTGATTCAATAATCGCATTTGCAATGTTTGATGGTGCGTCAGCATACTTAGCAAACTCCATAGAGTAAGAAGCACGCCCCTGAGTTGCACTACGCAAATCAGTAGCATAACCAAACATTTCTGAAAGCGGTACGGTAGCATGGATAATTTTAACACCACCCAAGCCGTCGTCCATTCCATCAATCACACCTCGACGTCGGTTTAAATCACCTACTACGTCGCCCATGTTATTTTCAGGAGTGGTAATTTCCACTTTCATTGTTGGTTCTAGTAACACAGGGCTTGCTTCTAGCGCACCCTTTTTGAAGCCCATTGAACCAGCAATCTTGAAAGCCATCTCATTTGAATCGACATCATGGTATGAGCCATCAAATAAAGTTACTTTCACATCGAGCATAGGATAACCGGCTAAAACACCGTTTTTCATTTGCTCTTGAATACCTTTGTCTACTGAAGGGATGAATTCACGAGGAACTGCACCGCCAACAATTTCATTGACAAATTCATAGCCTGCACCATCTTCCAATGGTTCAATCTTCAACCAAACATGACCAAATTGACCACGTCCGCCAGATTGGCGTATGAATTTACCTTCCACTTCAACTGAAGAGCGAATTGTTTCACGATAGGCAACCTGAGGTTTACCAACGTTACATTCGACATTAAATTCGCGACGCATACGGTCTACGATAATATCTAAATGTAATTCACCCATGCCAGAAATCAATGTTTGAGCTGACTCTTCATCAGTTTCCACTCTAAAAGAGGGATCTTCAGCCGCTAACTTTTGTAGCGCAATCCCCATTTTATCTTGGTCTGCTTTAGAGCGAGGCTCAACGGCAATGGTAATTACAGGTTCTGGAAACTCCATACGCTCTAGAATCACTTTGTGATCGTTTGCGCAAAGAGTATCGCCTGTTGTCACTTCTTTTAAACCAATTGCCGCAGCAATATCACCAGCACGAACTTCTTTCAGCTCTGTACGGTCATTTGCATGCATTTGTACGATTCGACCTACTCGTTCACGTTTCTGTTTAACAGAATTGTAAACTGCAGCACCCGACTCTAGTACGCCTGAATATACACGGATAAAGGTTAAAGTTCCAACAAATGGATCAGTCGCAATTTTAAACGCTAACGCAGCAAATGGTGCGTTATCGTCTGATGGGCGTTCCACTTCATTCTCATTCTCATCGACACCCTTAATAGCAGGAACTTCGACAGGAGCAGGAAGATAGTCAACTACCGCATCCAACACCGCTTGAACACCTTTGTTCTTAAAAGCAGAACCGCAAGTTGCTAAAACGATTTCGTTGTTAATAGTGCGCTGACGTAGTGCAAGTTTTATCTCTGACTCAGATAAAGTGCCTTCTTCAAGATACTTTTCCATTAATTCATCAGAGGCTTCTGCTGCACTTTCCACTAGATACTCATGCATCTCTTCAGCCTTGGCTAAAAGATCTGCAGGAATTTCTTCATAAGAGAAAGTCGTTCCCTGATCTTCTTCAGACCAGTTAATCGCTTTCATCTTAATTAAATCAATAACCCCTTTGAAGTTCTCTTCTGCGCCAATATTCAATTGAATCGGAACACAAGTAGCACCTAAGCGATTACGGATTTGGTCAATGACACTATCGAAGTCAGCACCTGCACGGTCCATCTTATTGACGAACACCATACGAGGGACTTCATACTTGTTAGCTTGACGCCAAACAGTCTCTGATTGAGGCTCTACGCCTGATGAACCGCAGAATACAACTACAGCTCCATCAAGTACGCGTAATGAGCGCTCTACTTCAATAGTAAAATCAACGTGACCAGGGGTATCGATGATATTAATGCGATGTTCGGTGAATTGAGCATCCATACCACGCCAGAAGGTTGTTACAGCAGCTGAGGTGATAGTAATACCACGCTCTTGCTCTTGTACCATCCAGTCTGTAGTAGCGGCGCCGTCATGCACCTCACCGATTTTATGAGACAAACCGGTATAGAACAGAACACGTTCTGTTGTGGTAGTTTTACCTGCATCCACATGAGCAACAATACCGATATTACGATAACGCTCAATTGGGGTTGTACGAGCCACTATTTATACCCTCTCACCTAAAGCAAATGCTTTAGAAAATATCAACAATATGGAGTGGGCTAACGCCCACTCCATCAAATTACCAACGGTAATGAGCAAAGGCTTTGTTAGCTTCAGCCATGCGATGCACGTCTTCACGCTTCTTAACAGCAGTACCTTTGTTTTCAGATGCATCTAACATTTCACCTGCTAGACGTAGAGCCATAGATTTTTCACCACGCTTGCGAGCAGCTTCAACTAACCAGCGCATCGCTAGTGCGTTACGACGCACTGGACGAACTTCACATGGTACTTGATAAGTTGAACCACCAACACGACGAGATTTAACCTCGACTGAAGGGCGAACATTATCAAGAGCTGCTTCAAGGATACTTAAATGTTCTTCGCTTTTCTTTTCAGCGACAACATCAAGAGCCTTGTAGATAATTTTTTCAGCAGTTGACTTTTTACCGTCAACCATAATGACGTTGATGAACTTAGCCAACAACTCACTTTTAAACTTTGGATCTGGTAGGATTTTACGTTGTCCTACAACGCGACGTCTTGGCATAACAATTCTCCGTATGCTTCAGGTATTTCCAAAACTGGAATATTTTTAACTAGCTTGGCCTTACTTAAACGGACAAGTTATGACTTAGGACGCTTAGCACCGTACTTAGAACGGCCTTGGCGACGAGCACTAACGCCAGCACAATCTAATGCACCGCGAATAGTGTGGTAACGCACACCCGGTAGATCTTTAACACGACCGCCACGGATTAGAATTACACTATGTTCCTGCAAGTTGTGACCTTCACCACCGATGTACGAAGTAACTTCGAAACCGTTAGTTAAGCGAACACGTGCTACTTTACGTAGTGCAGAGTTAGGTTTTTTAGGTGTTGTAGTGTAAACACGAGTACAAACACCACGTTTTTGTGGACACGAATCCAACGCTGGCACATTAGTCTTTTCGACTTTTGGCGAGCGAGGCTTACGTACCAACTGGTTTACAGTTGCCATGAATAGCTCCGTTCAGTTGAATAATCTCAACAATTTTGTGTGAAAAATCTATATCCCACTATGATGGGACGCGAAAGTTTAGAAAGGTAATGGCCAACTGTCAAGAAATAGACAACTTTTCGTGCAATTTCCAATAAAAAAGGCGCCAAAGGCGCCTTTTTTTAACATAACGTTTACTTTAGTCAGCACTTCCGGCCAAGTTAAGTAAGTCGGCTAAGTTTTTCTCTGCTTCACTTGCAGTGATTACTGGTGCTTCTGCACCTTCATCTTTAACATTAGCACGCGCTTCGTTACGAGCGGTGTGATACGCATAACCTGTACCAGCTGGGATTAGACGACCAACAATTACGTTTTCTTTCAGACCACGCAATTGGTCACTCTTACCACCAACAGCAGCTTCAGTCAGTACACGCGTCGTTTCTTGGAACGATGCAGCTGAGATGAATGATTCAGTAGCCAAAGAAGCTTTGGTAATACCTAATAATTCACGCTCAAACTTCGCAGGTGCTTTACCTTGAGCTTCAAGCTCACGGTTAGCAATCTTCACGCGAGAAACTTCTGCTTGTTCGCCTTCTAAGAAGTTTGAATCACCAGCATCAGTGATTAAACACTTACGTAGCATTTGGCGAATGATAACTTCAATATGCTTATCATTGATTTTTACACCCTGTAGACGGTAAACGTCTTGGACTTCATCAACAATGTAGTTAGCAACATGATGGATACCACGTAAACGTAAGATGTCATGTGCAGCTTCAGGGCCATCAGCAATAACTTCACCACGTTCAACTTTTTCACCTTCGAACACATTAAGATTACGCCATTTAGGAATCATCTCTTCGTAGTGCTCGCTACCATCAGCTGGGCTGATGACTAGGCGTACTTTACCTTTTGTCTCTTTACCAAACGAGATGGTACCTGAGATTTCAGCAAGAATAGCGGGTTCTTTTGGCTTACGAGCTTCGAACAAGTCAGCAACTCGTGGCAGACCACCGGTAATATCGCGTGTTTTAGACGATTCTTGAGGAATACGTGCTAATGCGTCACCAACGTTGATTTGCGCGTTATCATCTTTAGCTACAATCGCGTTACCCGGTAAGAAGTATTGCGCTGGTACGTCAGTACCAGGGATCATAAGATCATTGCCAGCAGCGTCGATTAGACGGATAGCTGGACGCATTTCTTTACCTGCTGTAGGACGAGCACCTGGATCAATAACAACAACCGAAGAAAGACCAGTTAAGTCGTCTGTTTGACGCGTCATAGTAACGCCTTCAATCATGTCGACAAATTTAACCGTACCAGCAACTTCTGAAATGATAGGGTGAGTATGTGGATCCCAGTTCGCAATAATTGCGCCTGAAGTCACTTCCGTATCTTCTAGTTGCTCTAGCACCGTACCATAAGGTACACGGTAACGTTCTTTCTCACGACCAAGTTCATCAATAATCGCAACTTCAGAAGAGCGCGATACGATAACTAGTTTGTTCTCGATGCTAGTAACGTGTTTTGCGTTATGTAACTTCAGAGTACCACTGTTTTTAACTTGAACATTGTTATCAGCTGAGTCACGAGACGCTGCACCACCAATATGGAAGGTACGCATCGTAAGCTGTGTACCTGGCTCACCAATTGATTGAGCAGCTACAACACCGATTGCTTCACCGTGGTTAATGATATGACCACGTGCTAAATCACGACCGTAACAAGCAGCACATACACCAAAGTCGGTTTCACAAGAAATAACAGAACGAACGATAACTTCATCGACGCTATGCTCTTCTAATAGATCACACCAAGCTTCATCTAGCAATGTGTTACGTGGAGCAAGTACTTTTTCAGTACCAGGCTCAAGTACGTCAACAGACACTACGCGACCTAGAACACGTTCACGAAGCGGCTCTTTAACATCACCACCTTCGATCAACGGCTTCATAGTTAAGCCACCCACTGAACCACAATCATCTTCAATTACAACTAAATCTTGTGCAACATCAACAAGACGACGAGTTAGGTAACCCGAGTTAGCTGTTTTAAGTGCGGTATCGGCAAGACCTTTACGCGCCCCGTGAGTAGAGATGAAGTATTGTGATACGTTCAGACCTTCACGGAAGTTCGCAGTAATTGGGGTTTCGATGATTGAGCCATCCGGCTTAGCCATCAGACCACGCATACCCGCTAACTGACGAATCTGTGCAGCACTACCACGAGCGCCCGAGTCAGCCATCATATAGATGCTGTTAAACGAATCTTGCTCTTCTTCTTCGCCATCACGATTAATAACAACTTCTTTTTTCAAGTTGTCCATCATCGCTTTAGAGATTTTATCGTTGGTGCTTGCCCAAATATCGATAACTTTGTTGTAACGCTCACCAGCGGTAACTAGACCTGATTGGAACTGCTCTTGAATTTCAAGCACTTCACGTTCAGCTTCTTCAACTAAAGTATACTTCTCATCCGGAATAACCATATCGTTGATACCAACAGAGGCACCTGAGATAGTCGCATAACGGAAACCGGTATACATTAATTGGTCAGCGAAGATAACAGTATCTTTAAGACCTAATGTACGGTAACAAGTATTCAGCAATTTCGAGATCTGCTTCTTACCCATGTTCTGGTTAACCAGTTCAAATGGTAAGCCTTCTGGCAGGATCTGCGATAACAACGCACGACCGACTGTAGTATCTACTACATTCAGAGTTTGTGTTTTCTCGCCGTTAGCATCAATTTTTGTTTCAGTTAAACGAACTTTAACGCGAGCATGCAATTCTGCAGCGCCGGTAGCGTAAGCCTTTTCAACTTCATCAACTGACATAAATGCCATACCTTCACCGCGACCGTTAACACATTCACGGCTCGTGTAGTAAAGACCTAATACAACGTCTTGTGACGGAGTAATTACAGGCTCACCATTTGCTGGAGAAAGAATGTTGTTAGTCGACATCATTAACGAGCGAGCTTCTAATTGAGCTTCAAGCGTTAACGGTACGTGCACAGCCATTTGGTCACCATCGAAGTCGGCGTTATATGCCGCACATACTAATGGATGCAATTGGATTGCTTTACCTTCAATAAGAACTGGCTCAAATGCTTGAATACCCAGTCTATGAAGTGTTGGTGCACGGTTAAGCATTACTGGATGTTCACGAATAACTTCGTCTAGTACATCCCATACTTCTGCTTGTTCACGTTCAACCATTTTCTTAGCAGCTTTAATAGTCGTAGCTAAACCGCGACCTTCTAATTTGCCATAGATGAATGGTTTGAATAGCTCAAGTGCCATCTTCTTAGGAAGACCACACTGATGCAGACGTAAAGTAGGACCTACGGTAATAACCGAACGACCAGAGTAATCTACACGCTTACCAAGTAAGTTCTGACGGAAACGACCTTGCTTACCTTTGATCATATCAGCCAAAGATTTAAGAGGACGCTTGTTAGAACCTGTAATAGCACGACCACGACGACCATTATCTAATAGCGCATCAACAGACTCTTGTAACATACGCTTTTCGTTACGTACGATAATGTCTGGTGCAGCTAGATCCAATAGTCGTTTTAGACGGTTGTTACGGTTGATTACACGACGGTAAAGGTCGTTCAAATCAGACGTAGCAAAACGTCCGCCATCTAGTGGAACTAGAGGACGTAAATCAGGTGGTAGAACTGGTAAAACTTTTAAGATCATCCACTCAGGCTTGTTGCCAGAAGTGAAGAATGCTTCCATCAGTTTAAGGCGCTTAGTGACCTTCTTACGACGGGTTTCAGAGTTAATTGACGGTAACTCTTCACGCATTTGATCAATTTGTTCTTCTAAATTGATTGCACGTAGCAAGTCTAAGACTGCTTCAGCACCCATTTTAGCTTCGAACTCGTCACCGTATTCTTCTAATGCATCAAGATATGTTTCTTCTGTCAGCATTTGGCCGCGTTCAAGGCTGGTCATGCCAGGCTCGATCACTACAAATGATTCAAAGTACAGTACGCGTTCAATATCACGTAATGTCATATCAAGCATCAAACCGATACGACTCGGAAGTGATTTCAAGAACCAAATATGGGCAACAGGGCTTGCAAGATCAATATGACCCATACGCTCACGACGTACTTTAGTCTGTGTAACTTCAACGCCACACTTCTCACAAATAACACCACGGTGCTTTAAACGTTTGTATTTACCACACAAACATTCGTAATCTTTTACAGGACCGAAAATACGCGCACAGAACAAACCTTCACGCTCAGGTTTGAAAGTACGGTAGTTAATGGTTTCTGGCTTTTTAACTTCACCAAAAGACCAAGAACGGATTAGGTCTGGCGAAGCCAAACCAATTTTAATACCGTTAAATTCTTCAGTCTTACTTTGCTGTTTAAGAAACTTTAATAAGTCTTTCACGTTTCTCTCCTGAAGGAGTTAAACCAGATGCTTTGCTAAGCAAAGCATCCTTGGTTACCAAACATTGCTTAAGAGCGATGCTTACTCTTGATCCAACTCGATATTAATACCAAGTGAACGAATTTCCTTCAACAATACGTTGAAAGACTCAGGCATGCCTGGGTGCATCTGATGGTTACCGTCGACGATGTTTTTATACATCTGAGTACGACCATTAACGTCATCTGATTTAACCGTTAGCATTTCCTGAAGAGTATATGCAGCACCGTATGCTTCTAGTGCCCATACTTCCATCTCACCGAAACGCTGACCACCGAATTGAGCTTTACCGCCCAATGGTTGTTGTGTAACTAAGCTGTACGAACCGGTAGAACGGGCGTGCATCTTGTCATCAACTAAGTGGTTCAATTTGAGCATGTACATGTAACCAACAGTTACTTTACGCTCAAATTCGTTACCGGTACGGCCGTCACATAATGTTAACTGGCCAGAATCAGGTAAGCCTGCAAGTTCAAGCATTTGCTTGATCTCTTTCTCTTTAGCACCATCGAAAGCTGGCGTAGCAACTGGTAAACCACCTTTAAGGTTTTTAGCCAGACGCAATACTTCATCGTCAGTGAATGAGTTGATGTCGACTTTCTGTAGAACTTCGTCACCTAATTCATATACTTGGCGGATGTAGTCGCGCAGTTCAGCAAGTTCACGTTGCTCTTCAAGCATAGCAGTAATACGATTACCGATACCCTTAGCAGCAGCACCTAAGTGAACTTCTAGTACCTGACCAATGTTCATACGCGATGGTACGCCCAATGGGTTTAGTACGATATCAACTGGATCACCAGTTTCATCGTATGGCATGTCTTCGATAGGGCAAATCTTAGAGATTACACCTTTGTTACCGTGACGACCCGCCATCTTATCACCAGGCTGGATAGTACGTTTAACTGCAAGGTAAACCTTAACAATCTTAAGTACGCCAGGTGCTAAGTCATCACCTTGGGTGATTTTGCGACGTTTAACTTCAAACTTCTTATCGAAGTCAGCTTTAAGCTCTTCATGTTGCTCGGCTAATTGCTCAAGCTCAGTTTGCTTAACTTCGTCATCGATAACTTGAATTAATACATCTTTACGTGGTAACTCAGCTAATTTAGCTTGAGAGAAACCAACAGATAGTAATAAATTACGTGCACGGCTCAAAACACCTTCTTCAAGGATTTCGAACTCTTCGCCTAAATCTTTACGCGCTTGGCTAACATGCATCTCTTCAATTTCAAGCGCACGTTTATCTTTTTCGATACCGTCACGAGTGAAAACTTGAACATCGATGATAGTCCCTTTAACTGAGTTAGGAACACGTAATGAGCTGTCCTTAACGTCAGAAGCTTTTTCACCGAAGATTGCACGCAAAAGCTTCTCTTCTGGAGTCAGCTGTGTTTCACCTTTAGGTGTCACTTTACCAACTAGAATGTCGCCGCCTTTAACTTCTGCACCGATGTAAACGATACCTGACTCATCTAGTTTAGACAGTGCAGATTCACCTACATTTGGAATATCAGCAGTAATTTCTTCGCTACCTAATTTCGTATCACGAGCAATACATGAAAGCTCTTGGATATGAATAGTAGTGAAACGATCCTCTTGCGCTACGCGCTCAGAGATTAAGATCGAATCTTCGAAGTTATAACCGTTCCAAGGCATGAATGCGATACGCATATTTTGACCAAGAGCCAAGTCACCTAAATCGGTAGACGGGCCATCGGCTAATACATCACCACGAACAATTGGATCACCAACAGAACAACAAGGACGTTGGTTAATACAAGTGTTTTGGTTAGAACGAGTGTATTTAGTCAAGTTGTAGATATCGATACCAGCTTCACCTGGAGTCAATTCTGCTTCGTTAACTTTCACTACGATACGGCTAGCATCAACATAGTCGATAACACCGCCACGCTTCGCAGCTACAACAACACCTGAGTCAACAGCAAGAGTACGCTCAATACCAGTACCAACAAGAGGCTTATCAGCTCTTAAAGTAGGTACGGCTTGACGTTGCATGTTTGCACCCATCAATGCACGGTTAGCATCATCGTGTTCTAAGAACGGAATAAGTGATGCCGCAACAGAAATGATCTGTTGTGGTGATACATCCATATATTGGATATCAGCAGCACGCATAAAGGTAGATTCACCTTTATGACGACATGCGATTTGCTCTTCAAGCATACGGTTTGAAGAATCAATTTCGATGTTTGCCTGCGCAATCACATAACGGCCTTCTTCGATTGCTGATAAGTATTCAACTTCATCAGTAACCACACAGTCAACAACCTTTCGATAAGGCGTTTCCAGGAAGCCATACGAGTTAGTACGAGCGAAACTTGCCAACGAGTTAATTAGACCAATGTTTGGTCCCTCTGGCGTTTCGATTGGACATAAACGACCGTAGTGAGTTGGATGTACGTCACGTACTTCGAAACCAGCACGTTCACGTGTTAAACCACCAGGACCAAGTGCCGAGATACGACGCTTATGCGTCACTTCTGACAACGGGTTGTTTTGGTCCATAAACTGTGACAACTGTGAAGAACCAAAGAATTCTTTCACAGCCGCAGAAATAGGCTTAGCATTGATTAGATCTTGTGGCATAAGCTCATTCAGATCGCCTAAAGATAGACGTTCACGAACAGCACGCTCAACACGAACTAGACCAACACGGAATTGGTTTTCAGCCATTTCACCAACGCTACGAATACGACGGTTACCTAGATGGTCAATATCGTCGACTTCATCGTAACCGTTACGGATTTCGATGATTTTCTTCATAACGTGTACGATGTCTTCTTTAGACAGTACGCCTGCACCTTCATCTTCAGAAATCTCAAGACGACGGTTGAACTTCATACGACCTACTTTAGATAAGTCATAACGTTCTTCACTGAAGAACAAGTTCTGGAATAAGCCTTCAGCTGCATCTTTGGTTGGTGGCTCACCAGGACGCATCATGCGGTAGATTTCAACTAATGCTTCTAAGCGGTTAGTTGTAGAATCAATACGTAATGTGTCTGAGATATATGCACCATGATCAAGATCGTTGATAAACAAAGTATCAACTTCTTTAATACCCGCTAAAGAAAGTTTAGCTAGGTCTTCAAGGGTGATTTCAGCATTTGCGCTAACAAGTACTTCACCAGTATCTTCATCAATGTAATCTTGAGCAGCATATTTACCAACAATGTAATCAACTGGTACTTCAAGTTCAGTTGTGTTGGATTTTTCAAGCTGTCTGATGTGACGAGCAGTAATACGACGACCAGTTTCAACTAATAAGTTGCCATCCGAGTCTTTGATGTCGTAGCTTGCAGTCTCACCACGAAGGCGATCTGGCACAAGTGCCATAACAAGTGAATCTTGCTTAATCTTGAACTCAATACGTTCAAAGAATAAGTCTAAGATTTCTTGAGTAGAAAACTCTAATGCACGTAAGATGATAGTCGCTGGTAATTTACGGCGACGGTCAATACGTACAAATAAGGCATCTTTTGGATCAAATTCAAAGTCAAGCCATGAACCACGGTAAGGAATAATACGTGCGTTATAAAGCACCTTACCAGAAGAGTGGGTTTTACCACGGTCATGATCAAAGAATACACCTGGAGAACGGTGTAACTGAGACACGATCACACGCTCAGTACCATTGATAACAAAAGTACCATTATCAGTCATTAATGGGATATCACCCATATAGACTTCTTGTTCTTTAATATCTTTAACTGTGCCTGGTGCAGCTTCACGGTCATATAAAACCATACGCAATTTAACGCGTAATGGAGCTGAATATGTAACACCGCGGATCTGACACTCTTTCACATCAAAAACTGGCTCGCCTAGCTTGTAACTGACATATTGCAGTTCAGAGTTGCCAGAAAAGCTCTTGATGGGAAAAACGCTACGGAATGCAGCTTCAAAGCCGCGTTCACCCGTAGGATCTTGATCGGTGAACTTCTTAAAAGAGTCTAATTGAATAGACAACAGGTACGGAATATCCAAAACTTTTGGACGTTTGCCAAAGTCTTTACGAATACGCTTCTTTTCAGAATAGGAGTAAACCATGGGTTTCCTCTACTTACGAGATGTGACCAAGACTGAAATAATACAAAGATTAAATCAGCACGTTTGCCCATCACCGTTGATGGCAAGAACCTAACCAGTAATCTCTGCTAGGAACTGCTAATAACTGGCGACAAACGGTGAATAAAAAATCGCCTGCGCATATAGCGCAAAAAAGGCCGACGGTTAAAAAACCGCCAGCCTCCGCCCGATTACTCGGGAGGTGGTAAGTTAGAGTATAACTTACTTAACTTCTACTTCAGCGCCAGCAGCTTCTAAATCGCCTTTAAGGGCTTCTGCTTCTTCTTTAGTGATAGCTTCTTTAACCGCAACTGGTGCAGACTCAGCCATTGCTTTAGCTTCTTTCAGGCCAAGACCTGTAGCGCCACGAAGTGCTTTAATTACAGCAACTTTGTTAGCACCGAATGAAGTCATAACAACGTCAAATTCGGTTTGCTCAGCAGCAGCACCGCCAGCGTCGCCGCCAACAGCAACAGCAGCAGCTGCAGCAGAAACGCCGAATTTTTCTTCCATTGCTTCGATTAGTTCAACAACTTCCATTACAGACATTTCTGCGAAAGCTTCTAAGATTTGGTCTTTTGTGATAGACATAACAAAAAATTCCTATTGTACTGAATTCAATTAATTTAAGCGGCTAATAAAATATTATGCTGCTTCTTTTTGATCGCGAAGAGCGGCCAATGTACGAACAAACTTGCCAGCAGATGCTTCTTTCATAGTCATCATCAACTGAGCTAGTGCTTCGTCGTAAGTTGGTAATTTCGCTAAACGATCAATATCTGCTGCAGGGATTACTTCCCCTTCAAAGGCTGCTGCTTTAATTTCAAACTTTTCTTGTGCAGTTGCGAAATCTTTTAGAAGACGCGCTGCAGCACCTGGGTGCTCAGTAGAAAATGCAATTAAAGTAGGACCAGTAAACGTGTCAGACAGGCACTCAAAATCAGTACCAGCTACAGCGCGTTTAACTAATGTATTACGTACTACGCGTACATAAACACCAGCTTCACGAGCTGCTTTACGCAGACCGGTCATCTCACCTACAGTTACACCGCGTGAATCGGCAACAACTGCAGATAAAGCACCTTTGGCTGCTTCGTTGACTTCAGCAACAATCGCTTTTTTGTCTTCGAGTCTTAATGCCATTGGCTTTACTCCTGGATTCTACCTAGGGATATCCCTAGTATTTACCATATTAAACACTTATGTGTTTAACGACTTACGGTGCAGATTTCCAGCAGAACAAAATCTATCTGGGGGGTCTGACACCGTCTACGTAGGAAATTAAGTTATCCTAAGAAAACACCTACGGTCTTGGACGGAAATCTGTTTTTAACGTTGTCAAAAACAGACCTCAACCCACAAAGTGCGCGGATTATACACTAACCCACTCACTTTGTATATTACTTAAGGTCTTCCAATGTAGCTTGGTCAACCACAACACCTGCACCCATAGTGGTAGAGATGCTGACTTTTTTCACGTATACGCCTTTAGCAACTGCAGGCTTAGCCTTTTTCAGTGCTGCGACTAACGCTTCTAAGTTTTCTTTAAGCTGTGCTGGTTCAAAATCCACTTTACCGATAGTAGTGTGGATAATACCATTCTTGTCGTTACGGTAACGAACTTGACCGGCTTTGGCATTTTTAACTGCATCAGCAACGTTTGGCGTTACTGTACCAGTTTTAGGGTTAGGCATTAGACCACGTGGGCCTAAGATTTGACCTAACTGACCAACAACGCGCATTGCATCTGGAGATGCGATCACTACGTCGAAGTTCATTTCGCCAGCTTTAACTTGTGCAGCTAGCTCGTCCATACCAACTAACTCTGCACCAGCTTCTTTAGCTGCTTCAGCGTTTGCGCCCTGTGTGAACACAGCAACACGAACTTCACGGCCAGTACCATGTGGTAATACTGTAGCGCCACGAACGTTTTGGTCTGATTTACGAGGGTCAATACCTAGGTTAACAGCAACGTCAACACTTTCTACGAATTTAGCAGTAGCAAGTTCTTTTAATAAAGAAACAGCTTCATTGATATCGTAGCTTTTAGTTCCGTCGATTTTCTCGCGGATTACGCGCATGCGCTTAGTTAGCTTTGCCATTATATTAGTCCTCTACTACCAAACCCATTGAACGTGCAGTACCTTCAATTGAACGCATCATAGCTTCAACATCAGCACCAGTCATATCAGCCGCTTTAGTTTCAGCAATTTCCTGAACAGCGCTGCGCTTGATAGTTCCAACTTTCTCGGTATTTGGACGGCCAGAACCAGACTTTAGACCGGCAGCTTTCAACAATAAGAAAGATGCTGGAGGAGTCTTAGTTTCGAACGTGAAAGAACGATCGTTGTATACAGTGATAACTACAGGAATCGGCATACCTTTGTCGAACTTTTCAGTACGAGCGTTGAATGCTTTACAGAATTCCATGATGTTCACACCTTTTTGACCTAGAGCAGGACCAACTGGTGGAGACGGGTTTGCAGCACCGGCTGCTACTTGTAGCTTAATATAAGCTTCAATTTTCTTTGCCATGTCGACATTTCCTCAATTTGGGTTCAAACGCTATCGGCTACATGCCAATGAGCTCCCCTTGAAAACAACGGGTGCGGATTATACTAAAATCCGCACCCGCAAACAAACACTATTTGTATTTAATTTAATCAGTTCTTTTCAACTTGCTGGAAGTCTAACTCTACAGGAGTTGAACGACCGAAGATCATTACTGAAACCTTGACACGGTTTTTATCGTAATCAACTTCTTCGATAGTGCCATTAAAGTCAGCAAATGGACCATCGTTAACACGAACAACTTCACCAGGTTCAAACATAACGCGATGAGTTGGAGACTCGACGGTATCTTGTAAACGCTGAAGAATGGCATCCGCTTCCCTATCTGAAATAGGTGCTGGACGATCTGACGTCCCACCAATGAAGCCCATTACACGTGGAATGCTTTTCACTAAGTGCCAGCTTTCGTCATTCATTTCCATCTGGACTAATACATAGCCAGGGAAGAATTTACGCTCGCTTTTGCGACGTTGACCATCACGCATTTCAACTACTTCTTCAGTCGGTACAAGAACCTCTGCGAAGTAATCTTCCATGTTGTGCATCTTAATATGTTCAAGCAAAGTTTTTACCACTCGGCCTTCATAGCCAGAGAATGCTTGAATGACATACCATCTTTTTTTAGCTTCTGTTGCTTCAGTCATGTAAATGCCTATACGCCAGTAATTAGGTTAACAACGCGCAATAGTACCCAGTCGAAACCCCAAAGGATAACGGCTACGACAGCTGTTGCAGCAAGAACAATGAATGTTGTGTTTAGCGCTTCTTGACGCGTAGGCCAAACCACTTTACGTACTTCAATGTGAGCTTCACGAGCGAAAGATAAAGCTTCTTTACCTTTCACAGTTTGCAGAGCAATAAAGCCTGCAATAACAAAGGCAACAATTACGCCTAATGCGCGTACTACAACACTGGCTTCGCCAAATGCTTGGTTGCCAATAACAGCGGCGGCAATCAATATAACTGCAATGCCCCACTTAACAATATCCAGAGGATTATTCTGGTTTTCAGTATTTGTCGTCATCGGTTGGTTCCGTTACTCACTAAGACCTGAGCTTAAATTTGATAAATATGTACCATTTTATCAAATAGTACTTCCGAGTTTAGCCACGAAAAGCATCAGCTCAGGGTCAAAAATCGGCCATAGATTGTATTCTTATTCTCGTCAGTTCGCAAGGTCGACACTTGAGAACATAAGCAAAACTTAAAAAAAATCTGTAAAACAAAAAAAGGAAGCCGAAGCTTCCTTTTTAAAGTGTTTACTAAAGGTCGCTATTAAGCAACGATTTTAGCTACAACACCAGCACCAACAGTACGGCCACCTTCACGGATAGCGAAACGTAAACCGTCGTCCATCGCGATTGGGTAGATTAGTGTAACAACCATCTTGATGTTATCACCAGGCATTACCATTTCTACGCCTTCTGGAAGCTCGATAGTACCAGTTACGTCAGTTGTACGGAAGTAGAACTGTGGACGGTAGCCTTTGAAGAATGGAGTGTGACGTCCGCCTTCTTCTTTGCTTAACACGTATACTTCTGATTCGAATGTAGTGTGAGGAGTGATAGTACCTGGCTGTGCCAATACTTGACCACGCTCAACATCTTCACGCTTAGTACCACGTAAAAGAACACCACAGTTTTCGCCAGCACGACCTTCGTCAAGAAGCTTGCGGAACATTTCAACACCAGTACAAGTAGTCTTAGTCGTGTCTTTAACACCAACGATTTCAACTTCTTCACCAACGCGGATGATACCACGCTCAACACGACCAGTAACAACTGTACCACGACCTGAAATTGAGAAAACATCTTCAATAGGAAGTAGGAACGGCTTATCAATGTCACGCTCTGGCTCTGGGATGTACGAATCTAAAGCTTCAGCTAGTTCGATGATCTTTGGTTCCCAAGCTTCGTCGCCTTCAAGAGCTTTAAGCGCAGAACCTTGGATAACTGGTAAGTCATCACCTGGGAAGTCATACTCAGAAAGAAGTTCACGAACTTCCATTTCTACTAATTCAAGTAGTTCTTCATCGTCAACCATGTCACATTTGTTCATGAATACGATGATGAAAGGTACACCAACCTGACGTGAAAGCAGGATGTGCTCACGTGTTTGTGGCATTGGACCATCTGTAGCAGCAACTACTAAGATAGCACCGTCCATTTGAGCAGCACCAGTAATCATGTTTTTAACATAATCGGCGTGACCAGGACAATCTACGTGTGCGTAGTGACGTGTAGGTGTGTCATATTCGATGTGAGAAGTATTAATTGTAATACCACGCTCGCGCTCTTCTGGAGCGTTATCGATTTGAGCGAAATCACGAGCTTCACCACCGTAGACTTTGGTCAATACTGCTGAGATAGCAGCGGTTAGAGTAGTTTTACCATGGTCAACGTGACCAATTGTACCCACGTTTACGTGTGGTTTACTACGTTCAAATTTTTCTTTAGCCATGATATTGCCTCAATCCAGAGTCTTGGTAATGAAAACACATATAGAAAAAATCCGATGCATGAAATGACATCGAATCGATTAGTTATTGGTGATTAAGTTTAGCATAAGACAGGGCGTGCTGATTTAAAGGATTTGATTGACTTAATAGTTCTTTTAAACGAACTATTAAGCAATCAAGTCGTTCAGCAATTTGGAGCGGATGGCGGGAATCGAACCCGCGTTATCAGCTTGGAAGGCTGGAGTAATACCATTATACGACATCCGCGCAACCTGAATAAGGCTACCTAACTACCTTTAAAAATGGTGGAGGGAGAAGGATTCGAACCTTCGAAGGCTGAGCCGTCAGATTTACAGTCTGATCCCTTTGGCCACTCGGGAACCCCTCCAGAAAAATGGTGCCGGCACCAAGAGTCGAACTCGGGACCTACTGATTACAAGTCAGTTGCTCTACCAACTGAGCTATGCCGGCTAATCATTTCGGAAACGGATATTAGGTAAATGTTGGCGCAAGTGCAATAGGAAATGCATAAAAAAGCTAAAAAAAGTCTTAAATGTCGCTTTTTTGGGCTTTATTTTATAAAGAAGGATAAAAATAAAGCAATTTGTTCAAGTCTCTATAAGTAAGATGACTTTAGCTATTGTTCAAAATAAATTGGTGGTGTACTGTGCCTGACCTAAGGAAAGGAAGATATGACAGCCAACAATACATTACATCAAGCACTTTATTTTTCATTTCTTCGCCAACAATGGGCCGAATTACGAAATTCTGTGCCTTTGACACTCAGCGAAGAAGAGTTAGCTAACTTACGTGGCATGAACGAACAGCTCTCATTAGATGAAGTTACTGACATATATCTACCCCTTAGCCGATTACTAAACCTTATCATTGATTCAAAGCAACAGCGCGGCGTTGTCCTTGATCAATTCTTAGATCACAAGCCAACAAAATCACCCTATATCATCAGTATTTCTGGTAGCGTCGCTGTAGGTAAAAGTACCACAGCACGAATTTTACAAACACTTCTGCAACGCTGGCCAGAACATCCTAAAGTCGAACTGGTAACCACTGATGGTTTTTTATATCCATTAGCAGAGCTTACACATAACAATCTACTAAAACGCAAAGGTTTTCCTGAAAGTTATGACATGAAAATGCTCATCGACTTTATTTCTGCAGTTAAAGCAGGTGAACCTAATGTTAGTGCTCCTTTGTATTCTCATGTCACGTACGACCGGTTAACAGATCAAGTTCAGAATATAAACCAGCCAGACATTTTGATTATTGAAGGCCTAAACGTACTCCAAACCGCTTTAGATCCAAGCCCTGAAAGTCGAAGTAGCTTTCTATCTGACTATGTAGACTTCTCAATATATGTGGATGCAGAAGAAACACTATTAAAAGAATGGTATCAACAACGCTTCTTAAAGTTCAGGCAGGGAGCATTCAGTGACCCTAATTCGTTCTTTCATCATTACTCACAGCTTTCTGATGACGAAGCCAATGCCACAGCTGCTCATATTTGGGATACCATCAATGGGCCAAACTTACAGACCAACATCAAGCCTAGTCGAGAGCGAGCAAATTTAATCCTAAAAAAAGCGGCCAACCATCTGGTCGACCACGTTTTATTACGTAAATAGCTGAGAATTATTGCCCTACTTTGCTCTTAGACTTATCTCACCGCCAATGTAAGGGCTTATCACACCATCCGTTTCAACAAGGACGGCTCCTTGTTTGTCTATGCCTTTACAAACTCCAGATACCGACTGCGGCGCCATCAATAAGCTAATTTCTTTATTATAAAACAAATCGTACTCTTGCCAATGCGGTATAAAAGGTTCTAAACCTTCTAATTCAAAACGAGTCAAATCTACTTTTAGTTGCTTATGAATTGCGATCAACATAGCAGTCTTATCAGGCATTGAATTTAGCGAAGTTAAGTCACTCCATGGTTGCTCAATCAATTGAGCATGCAGATCTGACATGCTCATATTAATACCGAAACCTATCACCAGGTTACACTCATCAATTGAATGGCCAGAAAGCTCAATTAAAATACCAGCAAGCTTCTTATTGTCGCGATATATGTCATTCGGCCATTTAACGCCTAAGCCATCAACATTAAACTCTTTTAATGCGCTAACAATTGAACATGCTACAACAAGGCTCAACCCCATCGCGGCATTCATACCCTGGCTCAATCGCCAAAACATTGAGGCATAAACATGTTGCCCATATGGAGAAATCCATTGCCTCCCTCTTCTGCCTCTACCAGCTGATTGAAACTCAGCGATACAGATATCGCCATTTTTCAATTCATCGGTATGCTGAAGCATAAATGCATTGGTACTTCCTATTTCGTTGAAATAAAAGCAACGATTTTCGATGTTATCTATCAGCTTAGTTTTATCAAAAAGCGGCAGCTGTTTAGGTAATTTATATCCCTTTCCTTTTACACTAAATACATCAACGCCATAATCAGCTAATTGGGCAATATGATTATTAACAGCAGTTCTAGAAAGGCCGACTTTTTGTGCGATTACTTCACCTGAGATATATTCTTTATGGTCCAATAATTCGATGATCTGTGTCTTTTTATCCCAATGCTCATTCATTACAAAGTCACCTCTCCTGTTGAGCCAATAATTCTTGGTTCAGGCTCTAATTGAATTCCAAATTTTGTAAACACAATATCTATGATTGAATTAGCCAAGTTACAAATATCAGCACCTACTGCAGTATCTAAATTAACAAGCACTAACGCCTGCTTATCATGTACAGCAGCTCGCCCTTCCTTAAACCCTTTCAAACCTGCTTCATCTATCAACCAGCCAGCTGCAACCTTAATTTTTCCATCCGCCTGTGCATAACCAACTAAATCAGAATATGTTTTTAATAACTCCAAATACTCGGAGGCTTCTATAATAGGATTTTTAAAAAAACTACCAACGTTGCCAATTATTGATGGGTCAGGCAATTTACTCTTTCTTACTTCACAGACGGCATCAAATACTGCTTCAGGCGTTACTGTTTCAATATTTAAATGCTGTAGTGGCCCGTATGTTAAATTCGGTTGCCAAAGTTTAGGCAGTTTGAATTGAACTTCAGTTATTAGCGCTTTGCTTTTAAGTTCACTCTTGAAAATAGATTCACGGTAACCAAAGTGGCATTTATCCGAAGTTAACGTATAGCTGTCGAAACAATCTAAATCTAAATAGGCTACTTGCTCGCAAAATTGATTCATTTCTACACCATAAGCACCAATATTTTGAATTGGTGAGGCTCCTACAGAGCCTGGAATAAGTGCTAGATTCTCTAAACCGTGAAAACCATGTTTCAAACAAAAGTGAACAAAAGAATGCCAGTTTTCGCCAGCCTGTACTGTCAGATAAAAATATTGGTTATCTTCAGAAACCTCTATACCTTTAGTATCAACTTTAATCACCACGCCATCGAAGTCGCTGGTGAAGACAACATTGCTGCCTCCACCTAAAATCATCACAGGTGAATTTTGGCTAGTAGCATTCAGATATACTGCCTTAAATTCATCAATGCTAGTAACTTGAACTAGCTGCTGGCAATTTTGCGCTAAAGATAGAGTGTTAAAGGGTTTTAAGCTAACAGACATATACGAATACTTAGAAAAATGATGAGCTATTGTACCCTGCCATTTTTAATAACACTATTAGGCAAAGTAATGGAGGATAAATTTTAAGATCTTAAACATTACCACATCTAAACATAACTAACTTTAGCCCCAAAAAAACGTTACGTCAGTCACGGGTTATCTGCTCTCTTGAAAAGAGAAATTAGGCGCTTGGCGATGACCTACTTTCACATGGGCATATCAATCACACTGACTTTCGCGCACTAAATTCTTACTCGCTATATACGAAAAAAGCCCTGACTGTTAAGTCAGGACTTTCTCGACTCTCTTAAAAGAGAAACTAGGCGCTTGGCAGTGTCCCAATTGGCCTATTTGCGCATGGGCATATCAATCACACTGTCTTTCGCGGCACTAATTCTTACTCGCTATAAACGAAAAAAGCCCTGACTATTAAGTCAGGGCTTTTTCGACTCTCTAAAAGAGAAACTAGGTGCTTGGTAATGACCTACTTGCGCATGGGCGTATCAACCACACTATCAGCTGTTGATATGTCTAAAATGGAGCTTTAGCTTCGTTTCTGAAGATGTATATCTTAAATGACAGACACAAAAAAGCCCGTTACGTGAGTAACGGGCTATCTGCTCTCTTAAAAAGAGAAATTAGGCGCTTGGCAATGACCTACTTTCACATGGGGAGACCCCACACTATCATCGGCGCTATTGCGTTTCACTACTGAGTTCGGGATGGGATCAGGTGGTACCACAATGCTATTGTCACCAAGCAAATTCGGTGTTAATCGCTTATCGCAATTAACTAAATTCGGAAAGCTGTTTGAGTGTTTTACTTTATTAAGTGCTTTATATTCTTCACTAAGTCTTACCTTTAACAGTAAGTAATAAATCTAGTTACCATCAACTCAGATAAAAACTCATCTGGGTTGTATGGTTAAGCCTCACGAGTCATTAGTACAGGTTAGCTCAACGCCTCACAACGCTTACACACCCTGCCTATCAACGTCCTAGTCTCGAACGGCTCTTTAGAGGAATTAAATTCCTAGGGATGACTCATCTTAGGACTCGCTTCCCGCTTAGATGCTTTCAGCGGTTATCGATTCCGAACGTAGCTACCGGGCAATGCTATTGGCATAACAACCCGAACACCAGCGGTTCGTCCACTCCGGTCCTCTCGTACTAGGAGCAGCTTCCTTCAATCATCCAACGCCCACGGCAGATAGGGACCGAACTGTCTCACGACGTTCTGAACCCAGCTCGCGTACCACTTTAAATGGCGAACAGCCATACCCTTGGGACCGACTTCAGCCCCAGGATGTGATGAGCCGACATCGAGGTGCCAAACACCGCCGTCGATATGAACTCTTGGGCGGTATCAGCCTGTTATCCCCGGAGTACCTTTTATCCGTTGAGCGATGGCCCTTCCATACAGAACCACCGGATCACTATGACCTACTTTCGTACCTGCTCGACGTGTATGTCTCGCAGTTAAGCTGGCTTATGCCATTGCACTAACCGTACGATGTCCGACCGTACTTAGCCAACCTTCGTGCTCCTCCGTTACTCTTTGGGAGGAGACCGCCCCAGTCAAACTACCCACCAGGCACTGTCCCGAACCCCGATAAGGGGCCGCGGTTAGAACATCAAAACTACAAGGGTGGTATTTCAAGATTGACTCCACTCCATCTAGCGACGAAGCTTCAAAGTCTCCCACCTATCCTACACATGTAGGTTCAATGTTCAGTGCCAAGCTATAGTAAAGGTTCACGGGGTCTTTCCGTCTAGCCGCGGGTATACGGCATCTTCACCGCAATTTCAACTTCACTGAGTCTCGGCTGGAGACAGCGTGGCCATCATTACGCCATTCGTGCAGGTCGGAACTTACCCGACAAGGAATTTCGCTACCTTAGGACCGTTATAGTTACGGCCGCCGTTTACTTGGGCTTCGATCATGAGCTTCTCCGAAGATAACCCAATCAATTAACCTTCAAGCACCGGGCAGGCGTCATACCGTATACGTCATCTTGCGATTTTGCACAGTACTGTGTTTTTGATAAACAGTTGCAGCCACCTGGTATCTGCGACTCCCAGCAGCTTAGAGAGCAAGTCTCATCACCGCCAGGAGCGTACCTTCTCCCGAAGTTACGGTACCATTTTGCCTAGTTCCTTCAGCCGAGTTCTCTCAAGCGCCTTGGTATTCTCTACCCGACCACCTGTGTCGGTTTGGGGTACGATTCCTACTAACCTGAAGCTTAGAAGATTTTCCTGGAAGCATGGCATCAACTACTTCATCCCCTTGGGGACTCGTCATCAACTCTCAGCCTAGTGTTCACCCGGATTTGCCTAAGTGAACAGCCTACAGTCTTAAACGCGGACAACCAACGCCGCGCTAGCCTAGCCTTCTCCGTCTCTCCATCGCAGTTAGCAAAAGTACAGGAATATTGACCTGTTTCCCATCGACTACGCCTTTCGGCCTCGCCTTAGGGGTCGACTCACCCTGCCCCGATTAACGTTGGACAGGAACCCTTGGTCTTTCGGCGTGGGGGTTTTTCACCCCCATTATCGTTACTCATGTCAGCATTCGCACTTCTGATACGTCCAGTGTGGGTTACCCCTTCACCTTCAACCGCTTACAGAACGCTCCTCTACCGCTTGCTCCTAAGAGCAAACCCATAGCTTCGGTGTATTGCTTAGCCCCGTTAAATCTTCCGCGCAGGCCGACTCGACTAGTGAGCTATTACGCTTTCTTTAAATGATGGCTGCTTCTAAGCCAACATCCTAGCTGTCTAAGCCTTCCCACATCGTTTCCCACTTAGCAATAACTTTGGGACCTTAGCTGATGGTCTGGGTTGTTTCCCTTTTGACGACGGACGTTAGCACCCGCCGTCTGTCTCCCGAGTAGTACTCACTGGTATTCGGAGTTTGCAAAGGGTTGGTAAGTCGGGATGACCCCCTAGCCTTAACAGTGCTCTACCCCCAGTGGTATTCGCTCGAGGCGCTACCTAAATAGCTTTCGAGGAGAACCAGATATCTCCGAGTTTGATTGGCCTTTCACCCCCAGCCACAAGTCATCCGCTAATTTTTCAACATTAGTCGGTTCGGTCCTCCAGTTGATGTTACTCAACCTTCAACCTGCCCATGGCTAGATCACTCGGTTTCGGGTCTACACCTTGCAACTAAACGCGCAGTTAACACTCGGTTTCCCTACGGCTCCGCTATTCGCTTAACCTCGCTACAAAATGTAAGTCGCTGACCCATTATACAAAAGGTACGCAGTCACGGTCTCAAGAACCGCTCCCACTGCTTGTACGTACACGGTTTCAGGTTCTATTTCACTCCCCTCACAGGGGTTCTTTTCGCCTTTCCCTCACGGTACTGGTTCACTATCGGTCAGTCAGGAGTATTTAGCCTTGGAGGATGGTCCCCCCATATTCAAACAGGATGTCACGTGTCCCGCCTTACTCGATTTCATCTATGGTTAGTTTTCATGTACGGGGCTATCACCCTGTGCCGCTGTGCTTTCCAACACATTCCACTAACACCCCATAGACTTAAGGGCTAATCCCCGTTCGCTCGCCGCTACTAGGGGAATCTCGGTTGATTTCTTTTCCTCTGGGTACTTAGATGTTTCAGTTCCCCAGGTTCGCCTCATAACGCTATGTATTCACGTTATGATGACCACTTATGTGGCCGGGTTTCCCCATTCGGACATCGTTAGCTCAAATGCTTGTTACTAGCTCGCCAACGCTTTTCGCAAGTTACTACGTCCTTCATCGCCTCTGACTGCCAAGGCATCCACCGTATACGCTTAGTCACTTAACCATACAACCCAAATAAGTTTCAAAAGAAACTCAAGTTGTACCGTAACTAGCTGGTTTATTACTAATTTGCATCTCTTACGAGTACACAAATTCGCCTTAGTTTTTAGAATATTCAAGACACTTAATAAAGTGTTTTGAGAACTCAATGTATTACTGAAAAGGGATTAACTTCCCAATAATACGATTTGTATTAATTAACATGACAGACTCATGCAATTAAATACTATCAGCTTTCCAAATTGTTAAAGAACGGGCTTAAAAAAGCCAAAGATAAAGCTGTCGCTTTATCTTTGGCGTCTCTATCCAAATATGCATGACTTACGTTTAAATAAAAGTAAGTAAATGGTGGAGCTATGCGGGATCGAACCGCAGACCTCCTGCGTGCAAGGCAGGCGCTCTCCCAGCTGAGCTATAGCCCCATTTACATGCAGTCAAACAAAATACGTTAATACAAAACCTTCATTTTAGGAGAATAGAAGATTTTGGTGGGTCAGAGTGGACTTGAACCACCGACCTCACCCTTATCAGGGGTGCGCTCTAACCAGCTGAGCTACAGACCCAACGTAATTTTGCTCTTTCTTTCTATCAAGTAATCTGTGTGAACACTCAACAAACATTAAGTTAGTCGTATAGGTAAGGAGGTGATCCAGCCCCAGGTTCCCCTAGGGCTACCTTGTTACGACTTCACCCCAGTCATGAACCACACCGTGGTAAACGTCCCCCCGAAGGTTAGACTATCTACTTCTGGTGCAGCCCACTCCCATGGTGTGACGGGCGGTGTGTACAAGGCCCGGGAACGTATTCACCGTAGCATTCTGATCTACGATTACTAGCGATTCCGACTTCATGGAGTCGAGTTGCAGACTCCAATCCGGACTACGACGTACTTTGTGAGATTAGCTAGACCTTGCGGCTTTGCAACCCTCTGTATACGCCATTGTAGCACGTGTGTAGCCCTACTCGTAAGGGCCATGATGACTTGACGTCGTCCCCACCTTCCTCCGGTTTATCACCGGCAGTCTCCCTAGAGTTCCCGCCATTACGCGCTGGCAAATAAGGATAGGGGTTGCGCTCGTTGCGGGACTTAACCCAACATTTCACAACACGAGCTGACGACAGCCATGCAGCACCTGTCTCAGAGTTCCCGAAGGCACTAAGCTATCTCTAGCGAATTCTCTGGATGTCAAGAGTAGGTAAGGTTCTTCGCGTTGCATCGAATTAAACCACATGCTCCACCGCTTGTGCGGGCCCCCGTCAATTCATTTGAGTTTTAACCTTGCGGCCGTACTCCCCAGGCGGTCTACTTAATGCGTTAGCTTGGGAGCCCAGTGCTCAAGGCACCAAACTCCGAGTAGACATCGTTTACGGCGTGGACTACCAGGGTATCTAATCCTGTTTGCTCCCCACGCTTTCGTACATGAGCGTCAGTCTTTGTCCAGGGGGCCGCCTTCGCCACCGGTATTCCTTCAGATCTCTACGCATTTCACCGCTACACCTGAAATTCTACCCCCCTCTACAAGACTCTAGTTCACCAGTTCCAAATGCAATTCCCAGGTTGAGCCCGGGGATTTCACATCTGGCTTAATGAACCGCCTGCGTACGCTTTACGCCCAGTAATTCCGATTAACGCTTGGACCCCTCGTATTACCGCGGCTGCTGGCACGAAGTTAGCCGGTCCTTCTTCTGTAGGTAACGTCACAGCAGTTGTTTATTAAACAACTACCTTTCCTCCCTACTGAAAGTGCTTTACAACCCTAGGGCCTTCTTCACACACGCGGCATGGCTGCATCAGGGTTTCCCCCATTGTGCAATATTCCCCACTGCTGCCTCCCGTAGGAGTCTGGGCCGTGTCTCAGTCCCAGTGTGGCTGATCATCCTCTCAGAACAGCTAGGGATCGTCGCCTTGGTAAGCCATTACCTTACCAACTAGCTAATCCCACCTAGGTTCATCCAATCGCGAAAGGCCCGAAGGTCCCCTCCTTTCCCCCGTAGGGCGTATGCGGTATTAGCAGTCGTTTCCAACTGTTATCCCCCTCGACTGGGCAGATCCCTAGGCATTACTCACCCGTCCGCCGCTCGTCAGCATTGATAGCAAGCTATCAATCTGTTACCGCTCGACTTGCATGTGTTAGGCCTGCCGCCAGCGTTCAATCTGAGCCATGATCAAACTCTTCAATTAAAGTTTTTTGAAACATTCGAAAATGCTTCGGCTCAATGAATTCTGATTACATTATGCAGACTCGGAAGAATCTACATCCTGTTTGTTACATATTGCTATGAACACTCATCGTTACATTGATAATAATTTTGATTGCCACCTAAGTGACAATTTCGATTAACTCAACACCTGTGAGTGTCCACACAGATTACTTGATAAATTGTTAAAGAGCGTTAGCGCATCTCGGTAAGCCCGAGTGGCTAGGGATGCGTATTTTACGCAATTCCCGTTTCGCGTCAAGTCATTTTTAAACTAATTTAAAAACTCTTTTCAGCGTCACTTTACAGTGAACCGATTTAGCGTGTACACCATGCTATTGCGTGGTTTGCCGTGTCAGTGGATGCGCATTATAGGCAGATTCTGAAACACCGCAAGGGCTTTTTATAATAAATAGAATCGACAGGAGATCTTTTGCTCAGATCGCTTTATTTTTGACTGCTATGGGTATTTTTGAAGCGATTTTATTCTACTTTAATATAGTGCTACGGAGTTTTTATTGTGTTTTGAGCTCATTTTTTCATCATAGTATGGTGAAAGCGCTAATAATTCATTACCATAGCAATGCTTTTTAACAGTTATTTATCATTTTTCATTTTTATTAGAGATAAACTTATGCAGAAGTCATTTGTTATTACCTTAGTTGTGGCGCTAATTGGCGCAGTCATCATTTACGCTCTTTCTAACAATGTTCAACTTGTTGTGTCTTTTATTGCAGGTGTAATGTTAGCTAGTCTTATTTTCACTTTCGCACCTTCTTCATCTGCTGCAGGTTCAAATGAACCTTATGTCGGCCCAACAATGACTTTATATGTTGGTAACCTTCCGTATCGTGTTCACGAAGGTGAAGTAAAATCACTTTTTGGTGAGTATGGTCCAGTAAATTCAGTGCGTTTAGTTCGTGACAGAAAAACAGGTCGTCGTAAGGGTTTCGGTTTCGTAGAAATGTCAGAAGCTGGTGCAAAGAAAGCGATGAACAAATTGAATGATTACAGCTTCCAAGAGCGTACCTTAAAAGTACGTGAAGCCAAATCTCAAGAATCAGATCCAGCGGATCAAAATAAAGAAAGTTAGTAAGACCCTATTAGTTGGCTGCGGTAATGCACTCTAACTGTGTAAACCCGTAGTCAGCTAATGTCATTTTAAGCCCTTCATCAACCCCTTTTGTAAAACCTGCTTTCAACTTCCCTTTCGCTATATCATTATCTTTTATCAGTGACATGACTCTAGTGGCAATTGCATCACCAGAATCCAGTAATTGCACAGGATGAGTTAATGCTCGCTTGATTTCTTGCTGTAATAGCGGGAAGTGAGTGCAGCCCAATACCAGTGTATCTATATTGCTGTTATTAATAGGGGATAGTATCTCTGCGATTTGACCAAAATTGATATCTTGTTTTTTTGCCTTAGTTTCTGCGATTAACACCAACTCCGATGAACCTATCAAAGTGACTTCACAGCCACCAGCAAAAGACTTGATCAAATCTTGTGTGTACTGTCTTGTAACAGTACCTGGTGTTGCCAGTAAACCAATATGTCGAGTCTTTGATATTAGCGCTGCAGGCTTAATTGCAGGTACGACACCTACAACAGGAATAGATAATTGATTTCTTAGTTCTGGTAATACTAATGTACTTGCACTATTACACGCTACTACTACTACAGAAGCCTTAATTTTTTCTACCTGATTTATGATTAACGCAACACAGCCTCTAATCAACTCTTGCTCTTCGAGATCGCCATACGGGAGGCGGGCATTATCAAACAAATAGTAAATATCATGGTTGGGTAATCGACTGTGAATATGCTCAAACACAGATAAGCCACCAATGCCTGAATCAAAAATGAGTATAGGACCGACCAAGATATTCTCCGATAAGAGTATTTATTAATAGGAATTCAAGGATATTTTGCTTTAATCAACCAAGAACACGCCAATCCGCTGGACATCAGCGGTGTGTAGTATAATATTTGCGCCCTTAATTTACAGCCTATGGTGGAACAAAATGAATTTAGCTGCAATGGATCCTAAAAACTATGATGCGCAACTCGAAGAAAAGCGTATCAAGCTTGAACAGACCTTTGCCGAGTTTACTCCGCCTAGT
Source organism: Shewanella goraebulensis (assembly GCF_030252245.1). Taxonomy (NCBI): domain Bacteria; kingdom Pseudomonadati; phylum Pseudomonadota; class Gammaproteobacteria; order Alteromonadales; family Shewanellaceae; genus Shewanella; species Shewanella goraebulensis. The sequence goes on along the minus strand of NZ_CP126972.1, from coordinate 183,464 downwards.
TTAGAGGTTTTTGCTTCGGAACCTGCAAATTACCGCATGCGTGCAGAATTTCGAGTTTGGCATGACGGTGATGACTTATTCTATTACATGTTTGATAAAGCACTGAATGAAAAAGTGCGTTGCGAACAATATCTTCCTGCTGGCAAACTTATTAATGAAGTGATGACAGCCTTAATGGAAGAGCTTCGTCCAAATAATGACTTGCGCTTTAAGCTTTTCCAAGTTGATTTTTTATCAACCCTTAGCGGTGAAATTCTAGTATCTCTGCTTTACCACCGTCAACTTAATGATGAGTGGCGCGAACAAGCTGAGCAAATGAAACAACGTTTATCTGAAAAATTTAACGTTAACTTTATCGGCCGTGCGCGTAAGCAAAAAATTGACTTAGATAAAGACTTCGTGGTTGAAACGCTAACTGTAGATGGCAACGAACTTAAGTATAAGCAAATAGAAAACAGCTTTACTCAGCCAAACGCCAAAGTTTCAGTCAAAATGCTTGAATGGGCGATATCTGCCACTAAAAACAGTACTGGCGACTTACTAGAGCTATACTGCGGTAATGGTAATTTCACCATAGCTCTCGCACCTAACTTTGATCGTGTACTCGCCACTGAACTGGCTAAACCGTCTGTGGATGCTGCACAGTACAATATTGCAATCAACAACATTGAAAACCTGCAAATCATTCGTATGTCAGCTGAAGACTTCAGTGATGCAATGGCTAAAAAGAGAACTTACCGCCGTTTGGAAGGTATCGATTTAGACAGTTATGACTGTAATACTATTTTTGTTGACCCACCACGTGCAGGTATTGATGATGATACATTATCATTAATGCAAAACTACGATCGCATTCTATATATCTCTTGTAACCCTGACACGTTAAAAGACAACTTAGCAACAATAAGCCAGACTCACGAAATTACTCGTTTCGCTTTATTTGATCAGTTCCCTTATACCCACCATATGGAGTCGGGTGTGTTGCTTGAACGTAAAGCAAAAGTCTAAGAGCTCGAACCTAGTCTAGTAAAGTCCTAAGATCAAAAAGGCGGTGTTGTGATATCACAACACCGCCTTTTATGTTTCTAGAATAAACAAATTCTATAAATTATTTGGTTTCTACTTTATGTTGCAGTGCTTCAGCACCTTTAGCCACCATACGTAATTGCAGCACTAAATGGTCGGCTAACACTTTTCTATCTGCACGTTTCATATCTAATGCCGATGCACCAGCATTAAACACTAAGGTCACCAAAGCTTCTGCCTGAACCCTTGCTAACATAGGCGTTCGACCAGCAGTGGCTTCAGTATAATGTGACAGCTCGGAAATAAAGTGTTCAATTTCTCTAGCAACTGCAGCGCGAAAAGCAGCTGACGTACCTGAACGCTCGTGTAATAGAATACGAAACACGTTTGGGTTTGATTCCAGCACTTCGACAAAAGTATCCACAGAGATACGAATAACACTACCACCAGCTTCAGCACGTTGACGGCCTTTACGCATCATTTGTCTTAGTGTTAACCCGCCTTCATCAACCATAGTAAGACCTAATTCGTTCATGTCTTTAAAATGGCGATAAAAAGATGTCGGTGCAATCCCTGCTTCCCGTGCTACCTCACGTAAACTTAAGCTTGAAAAACTACGCTCAGCACTGAGTTGATTAAAAGCGGCATCTACCAATGCACGACGGGTTTTTTCTTTCTGTAATGCTCTTACACCCATGTATAGAATCCATTTAGTAAATGTTAGTGCACAGATAATACCGTTTTTAACCAAGAAACACAGCCCTTCAAAGCTTGACCATGGAATGAGGGTAAGTTAAATTAGCGTACAACTGTACGCCCAATAAGTTTTTTGGATTATTTTAATGAAAAAACCACCGATTATTTGGTTAAATACATCTCTATTTGCACTCACCTTATTGGGTGCTATCACGCTTGTTCCTTGGCGTGGAATGACCCATGGCTTTGAGGCTATTGAATGGGTAGCCTTTGTAGTGCTCGCTTTTGCCAGTGGTTTATCAATTACCGCTGGTTACCATAGACTATGGTCACATAAAGCATATAAAGCTCATCCTGTTATGCGTTTCTTATTTGCGCTTGGTGGAGCACTTGCCTTGCAAAATAGTGCATTGCATTGGTCATCCGATCATCGTATTCACCACAAGCATGTGGACAATAACGACAAAGACCCTTATTCAGCCAAAAAAGGCTTCTGGTACAGCCATATTGGTTGGATGTTACGTGAATATCAAGCCAGCCGTTACCATGATTACAACAACGTTCGCGACTTGCAAAAAGATGCCATCGTAATGTGGCAGCATAAGCACTATCTCGCATTAGTGGTATTGATGAACATTGGTTTACCTGCGTTTTTAGGCTGGTTAAACGGTGATATCATTTCAATGGTACTGATGGCAGGACTACTTCGCCTTGTTGTTGTGCATCACTGCACCTTCTTTATTAACTCTCTTGCCCATATCTGGGGGAGCCAGCCATACACCAATAAAAATACCGCCCGTGATAATGGTGTGATTGCTTTATTAACCTATGGCGAGGGCTATCATAACTTCCACCATATTTTTGAAAATGATTATCGTAATGGCATTAAATGGTGGCATTACGACCCAACCAAATGGCTAATTAAGTCGATGCATTGGGTAGGATTAGCATCAGATTTACGCGTTGTACCACAAGAACGTATTGAAAGTGCAAAATTACAGATGCAGTTATTAAGAGCTCAAGACAAAGTTGCTCACTTGCCTAACTGTGATGAAATTATTGCTAACTTCCAAGCTGAATACGATCTAATGAAGCAACATCTTGTTGAGTACTATCAAGCAAAGAAGAGCTTGATTGAAGCTAAGCGCAAACAACTTAGCTATCAGCAACTCAGTTTACAAGTTGAAGAGTTAAAAGCACGCCTGTTAGCTCAAAAGAAAAATTGGAATAACATTACAGCGGCTTATTAAAACAAGTGATTGTGATTAATGTGAAACGGCTACCTTGCAAGGTAGCCGTTTGTGTTTATGATGGAAAATCGACTTTCCAAACAGGTTATTCATTTCATGGCAGAAACCGATATTAAACTTACCGAATACAGTCATGGCGCAGGCTGCGGTTGTAAGATTTCGCCTCAAGTGCTCAGCACCATTCTTGCCAGTGATATTCCAGCCTTTACCGATCCCAATTTACTTGTAGGTAATCAATCCCGTGATGACGCAGCGGTATACCAATTAAACTCTGAAACCGGCATTATCAGCACCACTGACTTTTTCATGCCGATTGTTGATGATCCTTTTACCTTTGGACGGATTGCAGCAACCAATGCTATAAGCGACATCTACGCCATGGGTGGTACACCTATTATGGCAATTGCGATCCTGGGTTGGCCGGTGAATATCTTGTCTGCTGAAGTGGCTCAAAAAGTCATTGAAGGTGGACGACAAGCCTGTGCTGATGCAGGCATTATGCTAGCAGGTGGTCACAGCATTGATGCACCAGAACCCATTTTTGGTTTAGCAGTAACCGGTCAAATACCATTGGCTAAGCTTAAGCGAAATGATCAAGCGCAGGCTGGAGATAAACTCTATCTCACAAAGCCTATTGGTATAGGAATATTAACTACTGCTCAAAAACAGAAAAAGCTCGCGGATGAAGATAACCATATTGCCATCAACGCTATGTGCCAACTTAATAAAATAGGCCAGAACATTTCCAACATTGAAGGCATTAATGCATTAACTGACGTAACAGGTTTTGGGTTAGCAGGTCATTTAATCGAAGTCTGCCAAGGAGCCAACTTAGCAGCGACATTATCGTTTGATAAAATTCCATTATTGGATAGCGCAGAACACTATCTCAACTTAGGTTGCATTCCAGGTGGAACCCAGCGCAATTTTGACAGCTACAAACAACATTTAGGCCTGCTAACAGATAAACAAAAAGCCATTTTATGCGACCCGCAAACTAGTGGTGGCTTATTAATATCGGTATCGCCAAGTGCTGAACAGCAACTTGTTGATTGTCTAAATGAGCAAAATATAAAACCAGTTTGCATTGGTCAGTTATCAACAACAAGTGAAAACCTATCGTTACCATTGGTGGCGTTAAACTAATGACCACCAATCTGATTAAAAGCAGTGAATACCGACGCCTATTTCTAGATGATGTGCCTTTACTGGATGTGCGTGCACCGATTGAATTTAACAAAGGGGCATTTTCTCAATCAACCAATATAGGGTTAATGACTGATGAGGAGCGCAAACAAGTCGGCACTTGCTATAAGCAGCAGGGGCAAGCTGCAGCTATCAACTTAGGTCATGAACTAGTTAATGGCACAGCTAAGCAACAGCGTATAGACGCTTGGCAGCAATACATACAACTTCATCCACAAGCTTATCTGTATTGTTTTCGTGGTGGGCTGCGTTCTAAACTGACTCAGCAATGGATAAAAGAAGCAGGTATCGATATTCCCTTCATTGAAGGTGGATATAAAGCTATGCGCCAATATCTTCTTCAGACCATTGAAGCTGCGACGATTGAGCAGCCATTATTGATCCTCAGTGGTATAACTGGCAGCGGTAAAACCGATCTATTAATACAACGTAATGAGGCAATCGACTTAGAGGGCTTGGCCAATCATCGTGGTTCTAGTTTCGGTAAGAATATTGACCCTCAGCCGACTCAAATTAACTTTGAAAACAACTTAGCGGTTCAGTTACTCAAGCAACAAGAGTTATCAAGCAAGTTTACGTTATTAGAAGATGAAAGTTATTTAATTGGTCGCTCTGCTATTCCACAAGATTTTTATCAAACGATGCAGCGTAGCCCAATAATCGTTTTAGAAGAAGATTTTGATAAGCGTCTAACTCGATTACACAAAGCCTATGTCGTCGATAAATCCACAGCCTATATTCATCGCTTTGGCACAGAGCAAGGTAAACAAGCCTTTAGTGAATATTTACTTAATAGTATCAACTGTATTAAAAAGCGTTTGGGCGGTAAAACACATGCAGAGCTCACGGTATTAATTGAGCAAGCCATCAATAGTCAGTTTAATAGAAACGACTTATCTGCTCACTTCGATTGGATAGCAGCCTTACTTAGTCATTACTACGACCCAATGTATCAATACCAACTTAGCAAAAAACAACAACGGGTTATTTTCACTGGCGATCATCAGGCTATAAATGAATGGCTATCAAGTAACAGTTCAAAATAAAAAGCGCACTCAACGTAAGTGCGCTATTTTATAAAGCTAGTATTACCGCTAGATAAACCTAAAGGTTATTCTCAGCCGCTTGTTTCTCAAATATTTCACTAACACTTTTATGTAAGCCATGACGTCCTAGTGCAACACCATCAACAGCTTCAGCAATATTCACTTCTACTTTTGACCAGAAACGTTTCGGACGAGTGGTCAGTGCGTGCCCACCCTTATGGCTAAAATAAGACCCCCACAGGCCACTTAATGCCATAGGGATGACAGTAACAGGGTCACGCTTTAATATACGCTCAATCCCAGGTCTAAACTCAGCAATATCACCATCGACTGATAATCTGCCCTCAGGAAAAATACACACAAGCTCATCATTGTTCAGTGCGTGATGAATTTGCTCAAAAGCTTGCTCATAGGTTTGCTCACATTGCTTAGGCGAACAAATAGGAATAACGCCCGCATGACGAAACAAATACTTAAGCAAAGGGATTTCACTAATAGACTTATCCATAACAAAGCGAATTGGTCTTGTTGAAGCGCCCATAATAATCAATGCATCGACATAACTGACATGATTACACACAATTACCCCAGCACCTTGAGCGGGGACCCGCTCTCGGCCATTTACCTTTACCCGATACATGAAGTGACTTAATAAGTAACTGATAAAGCGCTGCGCAAATTCAGGTACTTGCGAGTACACATACACTGCTACCACGGTATTCATTGCAGCCAACAACAAGAACAAATCAGGGATACTCCATTCAAGCACCCCGAGTAATATTATCGATAGAATTGCCGCCACCACCATAAACAAAGCATTAATAATATTGTTAGCTGCAATCGCTTGAGCACATTCATCCTTTGCTGCGCGGGATTGAATAAAGGCGTATAGCGGCACAATGAATAAACCACCACTGAGACCAACCATAAATAAGTCGGCCATCACTCGAAAATGCTGCGGATCGCTAATAAAACTGCTGAAGCCATAAACAAAACTTAAATCTGCTGGTGCAGGTGGAATAGCAAAAATTAAATCGACGCCAAACACCGTTAAACCTAGAACACCGAAAGGTAAAACACCTAACTCAACATGACCATATGACACGCGCTCACAAATCCACGAACCTACCGCAATACCAATAGAAAATAGTGCTAATAATAAAGACACCACAGTAGCATCGGCATGTAAGTGTAATTTGGCAAAGTTAGGAAACTGCGTTAGGTATGTCGCACCTAAAAACCAAAACCAGCTGATAGCTAAAATAGCCATCCAAATACCCGGTGTTTTTCTAACTTTAGCAATACTGCGCCACGTACCAGAAAACGGAGTGAAGCGAATCTTGTCAATTTTTCCTTGAGGCGGCAACGCAGGTATCGCACGACTCGACAGGTAACCAATTGCCGACAACGTCACTACAATCGTCGCAGCGCCAACTAAACTGTGGTCACTTGTTACGATCAATCCGGCAGATAATGTGCCGACTAAAATTGAGATAAAGGTCCCCATTTCTACCCAAGCATTACCAGTGACTAGCTCACTCTCTTTAAGTGTTTGCGGTAATAACGAATATTTTACTGGGCCAAAATAAGCAGACTGACTACCCATCATAAATAACAGCAATAACATCACTAAGTAGCTCTGGGATAAAATTGCGACTGCTGCGCAGGACATAATAATCAGTTCAAGTAATTTTAGCCTGCGGATCAGCATTGCTTTATCCATGTTATCGGCAACCATTCCTGCATGAGCTGAAAACAAAAAGAACGGCAGAATAAATACTCCAGCTGCCAGGTTTACAAACATGTTCACGCTAATCGGTAGTTCACTGACTTGGCTATAAGTCACTAGCAGTAGTAATACATTTTTATAGATATTGTCGTTCAATGCCCCTAAGCACTGAGTGACGAAATAAGGTAAAAATCGCTTAGTTAACAACATGAAGAATCCTTTTCTTGTGCCATGCCTAATAAATATCCATGAACATGACTACTGAGCATGGCGGGTAACGCTGCTTGTTCAGTAAATAATTTTCCATCTATAGCAAGACAGGTTAAACCGTGGATCCCGCCCCACAACACTCTACTCATCAAAATAATATCCGCTTGATTGGCTGAAACAAAAAGCAGCTTTAACTGCTCAGCAATTAAATTAAATAGCCTATCAATAGCAAGCTGATGATTTGATGACAGTTCTATTCCTTCAGGCGCAGACAGTTCAAAAACAAGTTTAAAACATGCAGGATGCTCATGAGCAAACTGAAAGTACTGATGCGCCATCAGCTCAATTAACTTTTGAGGCTGAACGTTGTTGATTGAGCTAATTGTGAGTTCACTAGCTGAATGACTATTATTCACCGAAGCAGATAAATAGTGATATAAATTCGTCAGTACTTGTTCTGATACTGATAACAACAATTGTTGATAGCTACCAAAAATATTTATCAAGGTGCTAGGTGCATAACCTATTTGTGTCGCCACCTTACGAAGGCTTAAGCTTTCAAGCTTGGCGGTTTGTAAGTATTCCATTACTGATTTAATGGCCATAGCATGAATTTCACCATGGGTATGCTCTTTCCTTCTTGCCATCAGATTGCCCTATTGCATGTTTAAGTGTGTCTAACCTAACAACAAACAAAATAAAAAACAATGTTCATAATAAGTTTATTTTTCGTCAGTAACTCAATATATCCAAAATGGAGATACAAAAAAGCCCTCAACAGAGGGCTTAGTGTTATTAGTGAATTAATCAGCTAATCAATTAATTAGTAAGAATGTCATCCCAGGCTAAACTTGGACTACCTACAACAATAAAGTTAGGGTTTTCTAATGTTTCTCGCTCGTTATAGCTCATTGGCTGCAGGTTAATATCCATCAGTGAGCCTCCAGCTTCTTCTAAAATAATCTGTGCAGCACCAGTATCCCATTCTCCTGTCGGCCCAAGGCGAACATAACAATCAGCTCTTCCTTCTGCCACTAAACAGCTTTTCAAAGCCGCGCCACCTAAAACAACTAACTCACAGCTCTTAGGATGACTTAATAATTTCAGTACCGATTGAGGATCTTGTCGACGACTTACCGCCAACTTCAAGCCGGACTCTTCAATATTCTCAATCTGTCTACTGGTAATACGCACTTCATTTTTACTGTCACGCTTATATGCACCTAAACCTGCTATGGCGTAATAACACACTTTAGTCATTGGCACATATACCACCCCCATTACAGGTCGGTTGTGTTCAACCAATGCAATAATGACAGAGAAGTCACCACTACCGGCAATAAATTCACCAGTGCCATCAAGCGGATCTACTAGCCAATATCGTTGCCATTCGGCACGCTCAGAAAAAGGGATATCAGCAGCTTCTTCACTCAGAATTGGAATATCAGGGGTCAATGCAGCAAGGCCTGCACAAATGATCTCATTGGCAGCCAGATCTGCAGAAGTCACAGGCGTATTATCTGATTTAATTTCTCGATCAAAATCGCCTTTGACATAAATGTCACGAATTTTTTGACCTGCCTCAATGGCAATTGTGATGACTTGTTCAATAACTTCTTCTGGCTTCATAACGACTCCAATCGCCAAATAATACGCTGAATACTGTCAAGTTAGACCAAATTAAGGCTTTTTTGTAGTTAACTTAGGCTAATATTTTGTTTTTATTTTAATTTATAACGACTATTTTGCTAAAAACTGCTGTGCAAGAAATAATGCACTAACACTTCTCGACTCCGAAAAATCATCATTATCGAGTAAAGTTTGCCATTTTTCTAACGGATAAGGGATAACTTCTATTGGCTCAGGTTCATCGCCTTCAAGCGTGCTTTCATACAAATCTTCTGCGATGAAGATCTGCATTTTACTGGCAAAATAACCCGGGGCTAGACTCAGCTCTTTTAATAAAGTCAGCTTATTACTGGCAAAACCGATTTCTTCTTGAAGTTCACGATTAGCCGCTTCAATGGCTTCTTCCCCGGGGTCAATTAAGCCTTTAGGAAAACCCAGTTCGTAATTATCTGTGCCTGCCGCATACTCTTTGGCTAACAACAACTTGCCTTTATGCACCGGAACAATCATTACCGCACCACGACTGGCACCACTCATTCGTTCGTATTGACGTTCAACACCATTTGAAAACTTAAGGTGAAGTTGTTCAACTTGAAACAAGCGACTTTTCGCAACAATCTCACGATGTAATATTTCAGGCTTTTTGTGCCGAGTTGTCATTAAGACCTCATATATGACGAATTTCGTTAGACAAGTTACAATCTTACTACCCTAGCTATATTCTACAACTGGAATTTTCATGTTTCCTTGGCATAAGATAGACACGGTTTTACTCGATATGGATGGCACTTTGCTTGATTTGCACTTCGATAACCATTTTTGGTTAACTTTAGTGCCACAGCAACTTAGTCAACAAAGACAGATTTCAGTGGCTGAAGCACAGCAACTAGTCGAGCAGTCATACCATAAAGTGGAAGGGACGCTAGATTGGTATTGCATTGACTATTGGCAACAGCAACTTGGATTAGACATTTTAACCCTGCACTACTCCCTTGTTGAGCGGATTCAAATGCGTCAAGACAGTATGCCTTTTTTACAGGCACTTCATCGTGCAGGTAAACAACGGATCTTAATGACCAACGCACATCCTAAAAGCCTGGAGTTAAAACTCGCCCATACCGATTTAGGTCATGGCTTAGATGCCACCTTCTCAAGTCATGAAACAGGTTACCCTAAAGAACACCCGTTATTTTGGCAGCAGGCGATTAAACAATTTAATTTAGATCCAAGCCGCTGCTTATTTGTTGATGATAATGAGCATATTCTTGAGGCTTCAAAAAAGGCAGGGATTGGTTTTCAGTTGGGTATTTCAAACCCCGATAGCCGAAAGCCCCATAAGGACTTTTTTGACTTCCCAGCCATTCACGATTATCAAATGCTACATCAGGATTTATTGGGTGGTTAACCCCGAAGCTAAGACATACTTTCAACGCTTAAGATCAAAAAAGGGCATGTTATCAACATGCCCTTTTCATTAAATTACAACTTAAGCTGATTCAGTTATAACCCTGGAATCACCCCATTATAATTAATTGGGTAATAGCCTTGGCTATCTTGTTTACCCAAAAATGATAATGCTTGAGTCAAATCTTCTGGTTGTTCTGGTGTTGGCTTAATTTTAGCACTAACTGAAAAACGATTATTCTCGCCAAGAGATGCCGTGCCTTCAATGCCCATCGTGTTCATTGAGTCATCGGTATTCAATTGCACCATGCCATCAATACAACTTAGCCCTAAAGCAATATCGCCAAGTGGATATTCACCAAACTGATTTTTTACATCAATACTATTTAAAAATAGTTTGCCAGAGAGTTGCTCACACCAAGGTTCACCTTGCTCAAGACGCTCAACTATCAAACTCACATCACCACCGACTTTCGTTCTGAATGGTAAGCGAGCATTACCTAATAAAAATTGATTAGGCGCTTCGAAACGTAAATTGTCTGCCGAAATACCTGACAGTGACCAACTAATATCACCTTGGCCACTAACTGCAGTCGCGCGGCTACCTATTTGCAAATCGACATTAGCGGTACCGATGAGTAACGCCCACGGGTTTAAATCCCATTTAACTTGCTCAATCAGGCGGCGATCAATAGATACAAGATCCGCACTGCCTTGCCACAAAGTCCCCGTAACACCACTTATTTTGATGTTATTTGGTAATGGCGCAATGCCCACTACCCAATTTGCAGGAATATAAACCACCATGAAAATAAGGTAGATAAATACGCCAATGATAATTTTCTTAATCAAACTCACTACAATACCTGCTTACTTAGACAGTTGAATACGACGTACTTTGACGAAACCTGCGATATCCGACTCAGATAAATCGACACTTTCCAGTGTTAAGCCTTTCTCTTCTACAAGTTCGTGTAAATAATTTAATAAACTGTCAAACGGTACATCATCCATCCACAATTGAATTTTATCTCCTTGTGGCTGCATACGAGTAATTTCTAACTTATATTGACCCGCTAACTGATTCACAACAGAACTCAAACTACCACTCGATGTAGGTCTTGAGCCTGACTGTTTCAAACCTGCAATTTTATTCGCCGTTTGCTTTACATAGTTTAGCGTTTGTAATTCTGATTGGTGTCTCATCTCAGCATCTTCAGCGGCTTGAGAAATTGGACTCCAAATGCCCCAATATAAAATACCGATAATCACAAACACACCACAACTGGCAACCAATTGTTGCTCACGTAGGGCTAAGCCTTTCCACCAGGTCTGCAAATTTTCCATATTATTTGCCTCTCAATGTCAGGGTAGTGTTCACTTCATCTTCGCCGCTATTAATCGCACCCATGTCTAAGTCATAACGTGCTTCAACTAACTCTTTAAACTTATCGACTTGATCATAAGTCTTAGCAGTCACCTGCATACGAAGTTCGTTACGGTTGGCATCAAAACGCAAAGAGTTAGGTTTTAAATCTGGGACTTGTTCAAATGAACCGCGTAAGCCATCTAGCATTTCAAAAAATGCAGCTCCACCGCCTTGACCTTGCATACTCCGCAGTTGCGAGTCCATTTGACTTCGAATATTGACGATACGATTCACGCTAGGAATAACCCGCTTAAAGATAGCTTCACTTTGTTGTTTAACTTCAGCAGTCTGATTTTCCAATTGATGTATAGTCAGCCCTTTATTAACCAAAGAAAGCACAATCGCGACAGCAGCAATAATCGCGACATTTTTCCAAAGCATTAAATGCTTACTGTATTCCCGCTTAGGTAAATACACACCACTTAATAAGTTAATTGGCGCTTGTAAGATACCTTTAGCTAAAACCATCATAGGTAAATCGAGTGGTTTAGGCTCGACTTCAGCATCCATAAAGACTAAGTCTTCACTGTAGGCTGCAATATTTAAAGGCGCTTCATCTTGTTGCTTTTCAGGCATCAATTGCGGCAACGCAAAGTCTAACCATGTTTTTGGTAAGCTAACACCACTTCCTTCGCCAGTTCTTAGCAGTAGTTCATCACCCATATCGAGCGCAGCCCAACGGCACTGCTCTAATGGCAAGGCTAAGCAGTCTGGCACAATACGTTTGACCTTAATGCCAGCATCCATCAACCATGACATCCAATCTTGCATTTGCTCATGAGCTACAGCAACAACATTAAGATGCTCTCCCTCTCTTGGGCCAACGACAAAATGCATATCTTCAACATTAGATGCGATAGTTTCTTCCAGCATAAATGGCAAAGCCTTTAATGCTTGGCGCTGATTCTTTTCAGGCAATTCAATTTGCGTCAATGTCATACTAGATGCAGGAACTAAAACATCAACCGGACGATTACCGGCACGCTCAGTTAAGCTATTCAAACTAGCAGCATCGCTTAACTCACCTGAGGCAATGATTTCTTGCTCCTGTTCTGACCACACAAGCCAAGAACAAGGGCTTTCTGATGTTTTTCCTAATCGGATAAAAAGCCGTTCAGACACTGTTATTCTCCACAAGCTGCAATGGCGTCAATGCTAATTGCAGCGGGTTGTTACGCTTGTTCATTATTGCTGACCGCCAAATTGGCGAGAAAGCACTTCAAAATTGGTGCCGCTTCGCTGCAATACGCTATCCATTCTAAAGGTTGCGTTATCCACTCTAGCGCCAGCTTTAAGTAAAAAGAAATTACTATCAACAACAATACTCGATTTCATATTGCTTTCTATGGCCACACTGGCCAGCGTATTATTTTCCCAAAACTCTGCCGCTGTCTCAAAACCATCGGCAGGCCTTTGGTTAATTAAGCTTTCAGCATCGCTTTGGCTGATTTTATTGTCTAACATGCCAACTAATAATGCAGCTTGTTCAACTTCAATGGTATTCACATTCAGCACTTGCTGATTATCACCAGGGATTGCACAAATATACGGTAATAATGTCATGTACACTTGCTGGTTGTATCCCATCACCGCTCTGAGTTCACTGCGATGATTCATCAATGTATTGGCTGTACGATACGGCACATTGCGTGATTCGTACTCAGCATCTTCGGCGCCATAAGGCATTGATGTTGTATCGTCATCAAGATAGTCAATTAAGGTATGGGTCAGTCTTTCTGCGCCAAAATCATCCATACCTAAAGCGACTAGCAAAGCTTTATATTGGCTCGCGGCAAGCGTTAACTTGGGCTGCCCATTTTCTACTTCTGATGATGTCACCGATAAAGCGTTAATGTTAAAACAAGAACGCATATCCATAATTTCACCGCCGATTTCACCATACTCGGCAGGGAAAATAACATCGGCAAGAGCCCAGTATTGTTGAAGATGCACCGTACCGTCGCTATCTTCCATATCTTGTTTTAAGGTCTTTTTCGACAACTCTTCTGCCGACATCGCATACCAATAAGCTTGATCATATTGGGCTAAGTTCAATGTTCGACGCATCGACAGTTGATTACGGCTAGTAATATTAGTCGCGATGATCACGACCAAAGCAACAATAAGCAATACCACTAACAACGCCACCCCGCGCTGCTTGCGAATCCCGGGTAATTGATGTTTCATCATTTGTGATTACCCATCTTCTTTAGCTTCATCTGTTTCGTCGGTATTACCGCTGTCACCACTTCCACCTGAATTGTCTTCATCAGAGCTACTGTTAGTACTGCCGCCTTTTGGTAATAAGAAACGACGTTCAATAGTCCCTAAGCCTTCAATCTCAAGTTCCATCGCAATACCTAGTGGTAACGAAGAAGCATCCACTTTACGCTCCCACTTATCACCGACAAAGAAGGAATATTTAATATCAATCACATCTTCAATAATTAAACTTTTTAATGGTTCAGCACCGACTACTGGTTCAGGATAAGGATAATACCAACGCTCTAATCGGCCATCTTGAACAATATAAGCCACAGACTGTAGGCTGCCTCTGGGCAACATTCCATCAGGATTAAGCCAACCTAAGCGAAAAAACACCAATGCTTCGGTTTCTGAATCCAGCATATTATCACCAGTTTGAAATACTGAACTGGTTCGCTCTCCATCAAGTCCGCGTTGGGTTCTTGCTACGATTTGACCAAGGTCTCGCTCAATTACACCAAATCCCTGTTGCAAAGCTTTTAACCTTACAGAGAACTCTTTAGTGGCTTCATCATTTTTCATTACCGTTGACAGCACAGCATTAGCAGCCAGACCTATCATGGCAAAAATTGCAATTGAAATAAGCATTTCAAGCAAGGTAAAACCTGCTTGTTTACGTTGATTTAGGTCAGCCTGCGTTGTGAACATAACTACTCACTTGGGCAACAGTTCGGTTAAACCGATCTTCATCGCTGACTAAGACTCTAATCATTCTAAAATTGTCGTCGGTGGTTTTAACCACTTCCTGACGCCAATACCAATCTTTTCCCGCGAGCTCTACCTGACCATTTTTAGTGCCAAGTTCTGGGAATGTCTCTATTAATCTCGCTTCAACCATTTGATTACTTGCAACCCACTGGGCTAAGGTGCGCTCTTCCAATATAGGAAGATTAGCCATTTGGTCGCCTATACTTTTTGTGACTGCAACGGCTGCTATTGAAAACACCGCTAATGCAACGATGACTTCAAGCAAGGTCATGCCTTTACTGATCTTCATCGAAGCTTCCTATTGCTAGACGGCCCATGGCATCACCAACCACCAATACTTCAACTTCTTTACCGTTTTGGTCATCGGTTAAAAAGCTCAGTTCGAATGTCGTCATTTCGCCACTTGGGAACAAAAGTATTTGTGGTTCAGGGTTTTTCTTCTTGTCTTCTTTTGACTCATCAATCAATGGCTCATCGAACCATGATTCATCGTCTTCATCTTCTTGAACTAACGGCAAGCCATCGAGCAATAAGCTCAAACTGACGTCTTGTTCCATTTGTTGCGGAGCAAGTTGTCGGTCGCCAGTTAGTGGCTCCCACTTACCGTCTTTGTAGTAGACGAATTCGTACTCATCTTCTTCAACGACAATACCTAAAAATTGACCACTAAGAATGGTTTCTTCGATGACCAATTCGGTAGTTGCAATGAACTTTCTTGCCGTCTTTGTTAACGCTTGCTCAGGTCCCGATGTACCAGAAGTCATTGTGACTGCTGCGGCAGTTAAGCCCATCAGCAATGCCACAAGTAATACTTCTAATAGGGTGAACCCAGCTTGGCGTTTAAAGTTCATGATGCGTTTCAGCTAAACGACCATTACTGGAAGTTTTGAAGATTCCAGTTACCAATATCGTCTTCAGTACCCACTTGACCATCAGGACCCGCACTGAAAATATCAATACGGCCATTTTCACCAGGGCTTAATAGGTAGTAATCATTGCGCCAAGGATCCTGAGGCAAACGTTTTAGGTAACCATCTGGACGGTAGTTACGTGGCTCAGGAGACGATGTTGGTTTTTGCACTAATGCATCTAAACCTTGATCAGTTGTTGGATACACACTGTTATCAAGGCGGTACATGTCTAGCGCATTTTCTAAAGCAACAATGTCTGATACCGCTTTCTGTAAATCAGCTTTATCTTTGTTTCCCATAAGGTTAGGTACAACCATTGACGCTAAAATACCTAGAATCACGATAACAACCATGACTTCTAATAGGGTAAAACCACGTTGTTTACGATTGACTTGCATTGACGACTTCCTCCGGTGCACACCACTTAGTGCGTGACAAAAAATAATATCTACAACTCGTTGCGTTACCCGCTAATCAAGTTATTCAATTCTAAAATAGGTTGTAAAATAGCCATTACAATGAACAGTACGACTGATGCCATGCTCACAACCAGCATAGGCTCAAACACACCTAAGGCAATATTCACATTCGACTCAAATTCACTGTCTTGGTTATCAGCAGCACGTTCTAGCATTTGTTCTAACTGGCCACTTTTTTCACCTGATGCAATCATATAGAGCATCATTGGCGGGAAAAGTTTAGTATTTGTGAGAGCCGCGCCCAAACTCGTACCCTCACGTACTCTTGCTGTTGCATCATCAACGGCTGCACGTACCTTTACATTGAGTAGTACTTCACTTGCGATGCGCATGCCTTCTAGTAACGGCACCGAACTGGCAGATAAGATACTTAAAGTTCGTGCAAATCGAGCAGTATTAATCCCTTTACTTACCTTACCAATCACTGGTGCTTTTAACAGCCAAGTATCAAATAGCATTCTAAAGTTAGGCTTTTTCAGCATTTGCTTAAACAACACAAATGAGGCAAACAAGACACCTAGCACGACTAAACCATATGACTGCACAAAGTCTGACGCAAGAATCAAAAACTGGGTGGTACCGGGTAACTCTTGGCCCATATGTTCAAACTGGCCGACAACTTTTGGTACCACGGCAGCAAGCAAAACAGCAATAACGCCAATCGCAACCACTGTCAGTACGATTGGATAGATCATGGCTTGGGTGAGCTTTGACTTAAGTTGTTGACGACGTTCGGTGTAGTCAGCAAGACGATTTAATACCACTTCTAAATGGCCAGACTTTTCACCCGATGCCACCATTGCACGATATAAATCGTCAAAAACATGGGGATATTCAGCGAGTGAATCAGCGAAACTGTAACCTTCAACAACACGCGAACGTACCGCCATCACTAAGCTTGCAAGCCTGTCCTTTTCACACTGTTGACCGACAGCTTTTAACGACTCTTCAATCGGCAAGCCCGCTGCGACAAGTGTCGCTATCTGGCGAGTGATCAGCGCAAGTTCTGCGACCGAAATACCGCGTTGGAATAATTTTAAACCACCGCTTTTTGCTTTAGCTTCTTTTTCTGCAACAGGTTGCAGCTCAAGTGGCATTAGGCGCTGTTCGCGTAGTTGGCTGCGAGCGTGACGAGCAGTGTCTGCTTCTATGACACCTTTTTGCTGTTTGCCATTGGTATCAAGGGCTTTATATTCAAACGCTGCCATTGATTATTCCTCGCGTGTCACGCGCAGTACTTCTTCTAAAGTGGTAACCCCATCAAGTACTTTACTCATACCATCATGACGAATACTTGGGATTGTTTGACGCACGTATTTTTCAATCGCGAGTTCACCACGACCGCCATGGATCAATTCACGAACATTATCATCAACCACTAACAGTTCATGAATACCGGTACGGCCTCTATAGCCGTTATTACCACATTCTTTACAACCATTAGCGCGGTAAATTACTCGCGTATCATTGGCTGTAACACCAAGTAGTTCACGCTCACGTTCATCAGGTTCATGTGGGATCTTACACTCATTACATAAAGTACGAATAAGACGCTGCGCCAAAACCCCTAATAAACTTGAAGAAACAAGGAAAGGCTCAACACCCATATCTTGTAAACGTGTAATAGCACCTGAGGCGGTGTTGGTATGCAAGGTAGATATTACCAAGTGACCTGTTAACGAGGCTTGAACCGCAATTTGTGCGGTTTCTAAGTCACGGATTTCACCAATCATGACCACATCAGGATCTTGACGTAGAATCGCGCGTAAACCACGAGCAAAGCTCATATCGGCTTTCATGTTCACTTGCGTTTGACCGATACCTTCGAGTTCATACTCAATAGGATCTTCTACAGTCAAAATGTTAGTGTCTTTTGAGTTAATCTCAGTTAAGCCTGCATACAAAGTGGTACTCTTACCAGAACCTGTAGGACCTGTTACCAAGATAATACCGTGAGGCTTGCGGATAATGGCATCAAACTGGTCACGGATAGCTAAGGTCATACCTAGCAATTTCAAGTCGAGGTTGCCGGTGTTCTTATCCAGTAGACGCAACACAACACGTTCGCCATGACTTGATGGCATCGTTGATACACGCACATCGACAGCGCGACCTGCAATACGTAATGAAATACGGCCATCTTGAGGAACACGTTTTTCAGCAATATCCAAACGCGCCATCACTTTGATACGTGAAACAAGTAATGAAGACAGTTTACGATTCGGTTTTAAAACCTCTTTGAGTACACCATCAATACGGAAACGAACAATTAGTTGCTTCTCATAAGTCTCGATGTGAATATCAGAGGCTTCTTCTTTAATCGCTTCAGACAATAATGCATTAATTAATTTAATAATTGGTGCATCATCATCGCCTTCTAACAAGTCTTCAGTTTGCGGTAGTTCTTCAGCAAGAGTGAATAAATCCATCTCGTTGCCAATATCTTCCATCAACTGTTGTGCTTCAGACGAATTAGCTTGGAAAGTTTGCGTTAGCTTGGCTTCAAACTCTTCAACAGGCAGCTTACTCAGCACCAACTCTTCCCCGGCATAACGACGAACTTCTAGCATCGCATCCAATGGGGTTTCACTGGTGTAATACAATTTTAGCGCGTCAGTTTCTTTAGCCAGAGCCAAATTAAAACGGTGGGAAAAAGCAAAAGGTAAGCGCTCACGACTGTTGGAATGGAAAACCTCATCATTGAGCTCTTCCGCTTCCAAACCTAAGTCAGTGGACACTTGTGCCAATTGCTCAGTCATCTCTGCTTCACTCATTGGCATCGTCTTCTTGTTCAGCTTTTTCAGCTTCTTCAACCACAGCGGCTTCGGCTTCTTCTGCTAACTGTTTATCTTTATCTTTGCTTTCACTAATGTGTCTCAGTGCAGGATCTGTTTCACGCATCTTAGTTTCTAAGCTTTTACCTTCTTTGTAACGATTAAGCACTTCGTTAACTTCATCTGGTAAATATGCATCTTGATCCCACTCTTCAAGAACAGGTACTTCACTGTCTGGCATTAGGTTTACGCCACGTTCTTGTTGTTCGATTTGTAGTGCACGGAAGTAGTTATATTTACGCCCTGCAATACCTTCCATCGTAATACCATCACGAATAATCGTTGGTTTGATGAAAATCATTAGGTTTTTCTTTTTCACACCACTTGAAGATGACTTAAATAAATGACCAATAATTGGTAAGTCGCCTAAGAAAGGAACCTTTTGAACTGACTCTTGAGTTTCTTCACTAATTAAACCACCTAGTACCACAATTTGACCTGAATCAGCCATTACTGTCGTAGTCAGTCGACGTGTAGCAAAAGTGACATCGACACCGGTTTTACCATTAATACCTGAAGTTTCTTGTTCAATGGTAAGTTTAACTGCATTACCTTCGTTCACCTGAGGAACAACTTTCAGTTTCACACCCACTTCTTTACGTTCAACCGTTTGGAATGGGTTGCTGTTACCGTTACTTGAATTTTGGCTACCTGTTAGAATCGGCACTTCATCACCAACAATGAATGAAGCTTCTTGGTTATCGAGCGTTGTGATAGAAGGTGTAGCAAGTACGTTTGACTTAGTATCACTTGATACTGCTTGTACTAATGCGCCAAAGTCACCGGCAGCAATACCCCATGCCATACCATTAACTTTACCCAATGCCGTTGCAAGCAAAGTAATGTCACCCTGAACCGCTGGGTTATCAGTACATGTCAGGTTATCACCAGAGCCCGTACAAGTTTGGGTAGCATCTTGTTCTTGCGCTTCCCAGACACCTGCACCAATTTCACCAATGGTTGGACCTAAGTTATTAAACTGGGTACCACCACCAGAAGCTGAAGCCCATTGAATACCAAAACCAACGTCATCACCTTCAGCGACTTCCACAATAATGGCTTCGACTAATACCTGTGCACGGCGAATATCGAGCTGATTGACCACGCTTTCAATAGTGCGCATTTGATCGGGTTCAGCACTAATCACTAAGGCGTTAGTATCAAGATGCGCCATAATATTAATTTCTTTACGGCGTTTACTACTACTTTGACCTGAATCTTGATCTGACTGTAATTGCTCAGCAAAACCGGTGAGCACTTCAACTAAATCTTCTGCTTTTGCGTAACGTAAATACCTTACTTTTGTATTACCTGTAGATGCTTGTTCAGCATCTAAACGTCTTACTAATTCAACAACACGTTGACGACTTTTTTCATCGCCACTCACAACCACTGAGTTAGTACGCTCATCAGCAACCACTTTAGGCGCTTGACCAGGCATCTGCGCTTGGTTAGCCGTTGAGCGATATAGAGTATCGATAATACGAACAATCTCTCCGGCTGAGGCGTATTCAAGAGAAACAACCTGAACTTCAGTATCACCTTGTTTATCAACTCGGCGTACGATTTCTACTAATTTATTTACAACGGCTGCACGGCCAGAAATCATCAATACATTTGACGGGTCATAGTTAACAACATTACCGCCACCAGCATTATCATTTAGCTGACGTAATAGAGGCGCAAGCTGCTTAGCTTCAGTGTTATATAGGGCAACAATACGTGTAACCATCTCATCGCCTAAGCCCGGGCTACCATCATCAGCAACACGGATAGCAGCAGTTTTTGCATCTTTATCCTTAATCACTTTAATGACGCGGTTTTCCATTTCGACAACGGCATAGCCATACACTTGCAATACATTGAGGAAGAATTGGTAATACTGCTCATCGTCTAATAAATCGTAACTACGTACATTGATTTTTCCGCGTACAGTGGGATCCACGATGATAGTCTTATTGAGGTTTTTACCTACAATATTGATGAATTCTTGAATATCGGTGCCTTTAAAATTGGCAGCATATTGCTCCGACCAAGCTGCTTGAGATGCAAGCATTGCTATACCAGCAACCATCCCTGCTAATAACTTGCGTCGAATTCCATAACTCTTCATTATTTTCAATCCTCTACTGCCGGTACTATTCTGGCAAACTAAAAATTATTTCTACTAACTGTCCATCACGTTCAACCATGACGCCGATTTCTGTTAATTCTGGTAATTGCGCCATAACCTCTAATGATTGCCCCATGTCGGTTAAATCATATCCGTTAATGGATTTGGCTAAATCATTTGCTTTAAAACCTGCAGCCGCAAATAAAGTTTGATCTTTACCTGGGTTGAGGCGGTAGCCGCTGACACCTTCTGGCCCGCGAACTGGAGAGATGGCTAAGTAGTCGGTGAGTTTACTCGGATCAGCAAGCAGCTCATCACGAGAATCACTTAACTCTTGAGCAATTTGGGCATTCTGACGACGATCATCGCGCTGTACTGCGCGATCTTTTTTTGCCTGTTGCAAAGACTCGTTTGCTTGACTTTGAGTGGTATAGCTTAACCCGTCTAACATCAGGGTTTCATAGCGGCCAGCGTTAGTAATAATGATTCGGTCGGCGTACACTTCTTTAAGTGATGCTGAAGTGCCCTTAATTTTGTCACCTAACCCGTAAGTTTCTTGATTGCCTTTGGATTCAATGACAGCAAGACCATTAGTATCGGAAGTCGACGCCACTACACCCGTTAATAAAATCGACAGGTTGGTTTTAGGTGCATCGGTAATTTGTTCTACTGGAGCTGGTTTATTTGGTCGACCTTCAGCATTCGCGTCTTTTTCACCAAATAACGACAATTTCTGGACACTACTTAGCTCTACCCGCTTAGCACTTGCTACCGAAGTTGGCGAAGGTTGCCATGCAACCGCCTGAGAATTTACTGGCATTAACTTCCACGAAATCTGCGCAGTTAGTATAAGCACAATCACTAATCCTAACCAAAATACAGCTGTGCTTAATGGCTTTTGGGGGATTCCCGCTGCCTTAGTTATAATTTTATCTAATACATCCATATTCGGCTTTGACCCTCTAGCAGGTCGCTGTTCTAATTCTGTTAATTTAGGAAATACTGCATCATGCTAACTCACCCAGCTTATTGCAACAAGCCCGCAGCATATGGATTGGCGAAATTGCACTGAATATGCTACATTTGCGCGCCTAAAAAGGCTGTGAGAAACGCCACGATATTAGGCTCTTTCCACCAATTTACATGTTAAAAATGTCAACGGTGTGAAGTCATACCACTTTTGGGGGTGTTAGATGAGCCAGACTCCATCTAAAACAGTCACAGTTAGACTCGATAAATGGTTATGGGCGGCACGTTTTTATAAAACACGCTCAATAGCTAAAGAGATGATCAATGGTGGAAAGGTGCATTATAACGGTCAACGGGCTAAATCTAGCAAACAAGCTGAGATTGGTGCCAAGATTCGTTTACGCCAAGGCCATGATGACAGGGAAATAATTATTGCTCAGTTGTCGGAACACCGACAAGGAGCTGCTGTAGCGCAAACGCTATATGAAGAAACAGCCGAAAGCATTAGCAAGAGAGCGTTTAATGCAGAAGCTAGACGTTTGAATATTTTGAATAATCCCGCCCCAGAAAATAAGCCGGATAAAAAACAACGTCGCCAACTCATTCGCTTTAAAGATCTATAACGATATTTACGGCACAACAAACGAGATTAAACATGAGCAAAGATATTTTACATCGCTACTTATTCGATAATGCCGATGTCCGTGGTGAAATGGTTCAACTTGATAAAAGCTATCAAGAAATTCTTTCAGCGCATGAATACCCAAAGGCGCTGCAATTGATTATGGGTCAGCTAATGGCTGCGACTTCATTATTAACTGCAACCATCAAGTTTACTGGTGATATCAGTGTGCAATTACAAGGTGACGGACCGGTTTCTGTTGCTGTGATTAATGGTACCAACTTACAAGCACTCCGCGGTGTAGCTCGCTGGAATGGTGAGTTTGCTGATGGTGCATCACTAACTGATTTATTCGGCAAAGGTGTCATGGTAATTACTTTGACTCCTGATGAAGGTGAGCGATACCAAGGTATCGTGTCATTAGATCATGAAAACTTAGCAGCCTGCTTAGAAGAGTACTTTAATCAGTCAGAACAATTGCCGACACATATTTCGTTATTTGCTGATGGTAAGCAAGCAGCGGGAATGCTACTGCAAGTGTTGCCAACTAAAACTGAAGAAAATGAAGACTTCAATCACTTATTGGCACTAACTGAAACCATTAAACAAGAAGAGTTGTTCACGTTATCTGCCGAAGATATTTTGCACCGCCTTTATCATCAAGAAGATGTACGTCTATTTGACCCTGTAGAGGTTAGCTTCAAATGTACTTGCTCAAGAGAGCGAAGCGCCAAAGCACTTACAACAATTGACCAGAGTGAAGTTGAAGAAATTCTTGCAGAAGAAGGTAAGATTGAAATGGGCTGTGAATACTGCCCTAAAATGTATACCTTCGACAGTATCGATATTGCCGCAATTTATGCCGGTAACTTAGAAGCTGGCCAACAGCAGTAACTGATCGATATAACATACAAACTTTCATAAAAAAGCGCCTTTGGCGCTTTTTTTATGTAAAAAATCTATCTTAAAACTAAAAAATTGGGTTAACTTACAAAAAAGTTACCAAACTGTTAGTTACCTGTATTGTTTATTACGTTACAATCACTGAACACAGGCATTGCTAATTTAGCGTTAACCTAAGCATATGTCTCTGAGCAAGCGATAACGTAAGTCATCCCAAACTATAAATCGGCAATATAGACCGATAAACGACCTATTAAAACGGAGAAGCACCCGATGACAGATGGAACAAACAGCGTACACTTCAACCTTACTAGCGCTGAGTTAATTGAACTTGCTTTACAACGTAATGAAGGGCAGTTAACCGCAAATGGCGCATTAGTCGCGAAAACTGGCGAGCGTACAGGACGCTCTCCCAATGACCGTTTTATTGTTCAAGAAGCTAATACCCAAGATGAAATTGATTGGGGTTCGGTCAACAAAGGCATTGCGGCAGATACCTTTGATGCTCTTTGGGGGCGTGTTGAAGCCTATCTATCTGAAAAGGATATATTTGTTTCTGAACTTGAAGTCGGTGCTGACGATGCGCACTACCTTCCTGTACGTGTTACAACTGAATATGCTTGGCATCAAGTGTTTGCTCGCAACTTATTTATCACCCCTGAACAATTTAACCGTGGTGATAAAGACGTTTGGCAAATCATGAATGCCCCAGAGTTTGTCTGTGACCCTGCCCGTGATGGCACACACTCTGATGCTGTCGTAATGATCAACTTCGAAGCTAAAAAAGTCCTACTTGCGGGACTTAAATATGCTGGCGAAATGAAAAAATCGATGTTCTCTGTACAAAACTTTTTGTTGCCAGCCAAAGGCGTACTGCCGATGCATTGTTCTGCAAACGTAGGCAATGACGGCGATACCACTCTATTCTTCGGCTTATCAGGCACTGGTAAAACAACTTTATCTGCTGACCCAAAACGTTTTCTAATTGGCGATGATGAGCATGGCTGGGCACCTGGCGGCGTATTTAATATCGAAGGCGGCTGTTATGCAAAATGTATCGACTTAAGCCAAAAGAACGAACCAGTTATCTGGGATGCAATTCGTTTTGGTACTGTGCTTGAGAATGTCATGCTTGATGAAAGCCGCGTTCCTGATTACAGCAATACCACATTGACAGAAAACAGCCGAGCAGCATACCCACTTGAGCATATTGCCCAGCGTAAAGAAGAAAACCGTGGCGCTGAACCCAACTCAGTAGTGTTTTTAACTTGTGATGTATCTGGTGTTTTACCGCCGGTTTCTGTCCTCACAAAAGAACAAGCTGCTTACCATTTCTTATCTGGCTACACTGCAAAAGTGGGTTCGACAGAAATGGGCTCAACTTCAGCGATTCAATCAACCTTCTCTACTTGTTTTGGTGCGCCGTTCTTCCCTCGCCCAGCAGGTGTATATGCTGAGCTATTAATGAAGCGTATTGAGTCATTTGGTAGCCGAGTTTATTTAGTCAACACAGGTTGGACTGGTGGCCCTCACGGAGTCGGTAAGCGTTTTGATATTCCTACTACTCGTGCAATTGTCGATGCGATTGTTAGCGGTGAACTAAAAGATGTTGAAACACAACATATTGATAAACTTAACTTAGCAGTACCCGTTGCGGTTTCAGGTGTTGATACTCAACTTCTTAACCCAGTAAATACTTGGGCTGATAAAAATGAGTATGCCAAATACGCCCAGCAATTAGCTGAAGAGTTCACTGCAAACTTTGCTAAGTATCAGGTGTCTGATGCAATCAAAGCTGCGGGTCCAAACAGCTAAGTTTGTAATACTACATTCAGCGTAAATATATTGCTGCTTACCTTAAAAGCCTCAAACGACATTGAGGCTTTTTTTATTACCAGTCAAAAAATTAGCTTTGTTACATTTTAAAACGCCATATCCTCAATTACTTAACGCTAAGCTCTTGTCACACTGCCTATTTGATTTAAGATAAAACAACATTCTATTTGCTCATACCATAGGGATATCTATGCGCCGCGCCATACTCGCCAGTTTCATTATCAATTCACTATTTTCATTTGCTAGTGTGGCCGAAATACCTAAACAGGAAGTAAATGAGCAAATCGAAAAGCCTCACAATACTAGTTTGGCTGCAGACACTTTTATTAACGATGTTATTTTACCGCCGATTCATCCATGGCAAGGTCAAAGTGAGGCTCTTATTTTAGACGCTTCCGCCCCATGGTCTACGCCATTTGAACAGAATGGCTTAACCAATAGCCCTAATTATCATGACACCCACCAATGGCTAACTAAACTCGTTGAAAATAGTGATTCATTGTCACAAGTATCTATAGGTAAAAGCCCTCAAGGTCGAGATATTTGGATGGTGGTAGCTTCAGAATCTGGCGCAGCTACTCCTGAAGCCCTTCAGGAAAGCAACAAGCCTACCGTTTTAGTGCAAGCAGGTATTCACTCTGGTGAGATAGACGGTAAAGATGCAGGCATGATGCTACTCAGAGATATAACCCAAGGCGATAAACAAGCACTACTCGATAAAGTAAATCTGTTATTTGTACCTATATTGAGTGTCGACGGCCATGAACGTAGTAATGAATTTAATCGAGTCAATCAACGTGGACCTGTTGATATGGGCTGGCGAACGAATGCAAGAAATCTTAATTTAAACCGAGACTATGCCAAGTTAGACACCCTTGAATTACAGCACATGATCAGAGCCATCAATGTTTGGCAACCTGACCTATATATTGATGTGCATGTTACTGATGGCATTGATTACCAATACGATGTGACCTTTGGCTATAACGTTAAACAAGGATATAGCCCAGCAAGTTTTGAGTGGTTAGAAAAATACTATCGCCCTGAAGTTGAGGCAGCCCTTTCCGACAATGGTCATGTACCGGGTCCATTAGTATTTGCTATAGACAATACTGACCTTTCAAAAGGCTTGTCTTACTGGAACCCAAGTCCACGATTTTCAAATGGATACGGTGACGCTCGCCACCTACCAACAATTTTAATTGAAAACCATAGTCTAAAACCGTTTAGACAACGTGTTTTAGGTACATATGTGATGCTGGAGCAAACCTTAAAAACAGTGGCAACACATGGTACTAAATTAAAAGCAGCAATATACGAGGATAAATACCAGCGCCAACAACAAATCCCATTAACCTGGAATACTGTTGAGCAAGCGGGTTGGGATTTCAAAGGCATAGGTTATTCACTCGAAACCAGTGAGATTAGTGGTACAGAAGTAGTGCGCTGGAATGGTCAGCCAATGCTATATCCAAACTTACCTGTGATGGGGAATACTGAAGCGAATATCAAAACTCAGCGACCAAAGTTCTACTATATCCCTGCGCAGTGGCATCAAGTAATAGATCGTCTGTCGATTCATGGGGTACGTATGGCTCCATTAACTGAAGCCAAAACGGTTAAAGTCAGTCAGTATCAATTTACTGAGCCAAAATTTAACGCTAAAGACTATGAAGGCAGACAGCGTGTCACTGCCACCAGTGAAAAGGTTAAAATCGAAACCACCTTGCCTGTTGGCACCATCCAAATCTCCACTAATCAACCTTTAGGTGATTTAGCAATTTTATTGCTTGAACCTCAATCTGCTGATTCATTTTTCCAGTGGGGCTTTTTTAATAGCATCTTTACTCGTACTGAGTACATCGAAGATTATGCAGTCGAACCACTGGCAGCAAAAATGTTGGCTGAAGATGAAACCTTAGCGGCAGAGTTTAGACTCGCTTTAGAGGATGAAAGCTTTGCAAATGATTCAAAAGCAAGACTGCGCTGGTTTTATGAAAGAAGTCCGTATTTCGATGAGCAATATATGAAATATCCAGTATTACGCTCCCAATAAGCAATTGTAAAAAAGCCACCTTATGAAGTGGCTTTTTTTAGTTTTGTAGATGGTACTCGTCAAACTATTCGTGCTGATAAGAGGCGATTAAGTCTAACTTATTGCTGCGATTTAACTTTTTCACAGCGAGCTCGCGTTTTGTAGCAGCGCTTCTATCAACTGCATTTTCTTGGTAAACCAAGGTTAGCGGTCCTTTGCCTTTTAAATATTTAGCCCCTTTGGCGCCGCCCGCTTGATGCTCAGCAAAACGTCTATTCACGTCTGTCGTAATACCGGTATATAAATGACCGTTATGACATTTTACTATATAGAGAAACCACTCTACCTGTTTTGATGAAAGTCCAATGGGTTTCTCTGTTGTATCGCTACTCTTGCTGGACATAGATATAAAAAACCTTTGGTCTGATCATAGTTATCTGTGGCTATCATGGCATAATGCGGTATCAAAAATGAATCTTATTATCTAAGTCCGTCTTAGACGAACCACAACATGGCAAATGCCATGTGAGGAGCAACGATGTCAACAAAATCTGATGCCTGCGCACAGCCAGGATTAATGCACCCAACAGACGCTATTAAAGCTTTACTTGATCAAGTTAATGTCATCGATCACAGTGAAATGGTGAGCTTAAATGAAGCCGTTGGCCGCATACTATCTGAAGATTTGGCATCTTGTATCGACCTACCACCATTTGATAATTCATCTATGGACGGTTACGCGTTTAAATTCGACGAACTTACTGGCGATACAGCAACGACCTTAACTTTAGTCGGTACTTCTTTTGCAGGTCATCCTTACAAGGGTAAGTTCCCAGCCAATAGCTGTATCCGCATAATGACTGGAGCACCGGTCCCAGCTGGTTACGACACGGTTCAAATGCAAGAGAAGACTTCGGCAGATGGCGACAACATCACCATCGAGCACCCTAAAGCAAAAGGTAATAGCATTCGTTACCGCGGAGAAGAATTGGTCGCAGGAACCAATGTGCTTAAAAGTGGCACCCAAATTCGCGCAGCTGAAATGGGCGTATTAGCCACCATCGGTATCAGTCAAGTTCGCGTTAAAGCGCGCCTTAAAGTGGCTTTTTTCTCCACTGGTGATGAATTACGCCCTGTGGGAAGCGACCTTGCACCTGGACAAATATATGATTCAAACCGCTACTCCATCAAAGGCCTGCTTACCCAAGCCAATGTTGAATGGATTGACTTAGGTGTTATCGAAGATGACAAAGAAGCTATTCGCGGCGCATTTAAAGAAGCCGCGAGTAAAGCAGATATGGTACTGACATCGGGCGGCGTTTCAGTCGGTGATGCGGATTACACCAAGCAAATACTGTCAGAAGAAGGTGAAATCACCTTTTGGCGCTTAGCGATTAAACCAGGTAAACCATTTGCCTTTGGTAAGTTAGGCAAAGCGGTATTTTGCGGACTGCCGGGTAACCCAGTTTCATCTATGGTGACCTTTTACAAACTTGTTTGGCCAATCGTCAATAAGATGCAAGGCTTATCGGTGAAAGAGCCGTTAATTGTAAAAGCGACACTGACAACTCCAATTCGCAAACAACCGGGACGTGCGGAATACCAACGCGGTATTTTAAGTCGTGATGAAAATGGTGAGCTTGTGGTTGCCTCAACCGGTGGTCAAGGTTCAGGTATGTTGACTTCAATGAGCTTAGCAAATTGCTTTATTAACCTAGAGCAAGAGCAAGGCGATGTCGCATCGGGTACTACCGTTAATGTTGAACCATTCAACAGCGTATTGTGTTAATCGCGAAGGAAATTTAATGAGTAATTTACCTAAAAATGCTGATGATGTTGATATTTTGTCAGATAACGAAATGCTTCGTTATAGTCGCCAAATATCGATTAAAGCGATGGATATCGAAGGCCAAGAAAAACTTAAACAAGCTAAAGTACTGGTAATAGGCGCAGGAGGTTTAGGTTGTACCGTTACGCAATACCTTGCTGTTGCTGGCATAGGTGAAATGACCATTGTTGATTTCGACACAGTTGAACAGTCGAACTTACAACGCCAAGTATTGCATCATGATGAAAATGTTGGTCAAGCCAAAGTTGATTCAGCAAAGCAAACTTTAGCTCAATTGAATCCGCTTATCACCATCAATACCATCAACGAATTCCTTGATGAAGCGCGTATTGAACAGTTGGTATCTGAGCACATGTTAGTACTAGACTGCACTGATAATGTTCAAGTCAGAGAACAACTTAACCAAAGCTGTTTTAACCACAAAGTCAGTTTTATTTCTGCTGCGGCAATTCGTATGGAAGGCACGGTAACGGTATTTGATTATCAATCATCATCACCTTGTTATCACTGCTACAGCAGTTTATTTGGCGAGCAACAACTCACCTGTGTCGAGTCAGGCATTTTAGCACCTGTTGTTGGTTTAGTAGGTTGTATTCAAGCGACTGAAGCCATTAAAGCCATTAGTCATATGGGTGAAGGATTAAATGGTCGTATTCTGATGATTGATGCTATGACGATGGAGTTTCGTGAGATGAAACTTCCAAAACAAGCTAACTGCTCTGTTTGCTCGGCACCTGCATAACGGTTTTAATAAGCAAACTTTAACAATCAATGTTTTACTAAAAGTTGTAATCTTGGCTATAGTTGATAAAAGAAAAATCGCTGTATTATCAGCTTTCTTTTATGAGACTCTTTCATAGATCTTGTTAACGGACCCCTGTGATAGGAACACACTATGTTTGCTCAATCGACTATAGCTAATTTTAGTAAAGCGGTATTCAGTACAGCACTTCTCATCAGTTTAACCGCCTGTTCGGGTGATGACATTAAACCACTCAATATGACCAATCCTGCTGCAGATTACTGTATTGATAACGGCGGTACACGAGAAACGGTAGAGCATATTAATGGCGATGTTTCCCTTTGCACACTACCTGATGGTGAAGTGATTGAAGAGTGGGAATTGTTTAGGCGAGACCATCAAAAAAGTTAGCTTTACTCGTCTATCTTTTTAACGTGTATGTAATTAAGTGCTTTCAATTAGCCCTTACTATTAAACGGTTTGTTCTCTGGTCAGTTCCGCTTCCATAAGCGCATCTTGGCTCTCTTCAATAGCCACATCAGCAATACCTTCACTTGCCACAGAAGCTATAACGCGATCTGCTTTAGCGATATATTTAGGCTTATTGCTACCCGCTTTTTTTGCATTGGCCTTTTTGGCTTTACCTTTGAGAGTTTGGTTAATCTTTTTACGTCTATTCATATCAATGTCACCTTAAACTCTCTGATACTGTACTCATGGAATGCAAGCAGGATAAATCGGAGTGCGATTTTACAATTGTAGGCATAAAAATACCAACTCCAAATTGGCAGAGTTGGTATTTATCACTGAGCTCATAACAACTTTATTTAGTTAAATAAGCCTATTCCATTACTTGCTAATCGCTAGAGGGTAGCGATTAATCTTGTACTACCACCCAAATGGCGTGGATCAAGCCCGGAACAAAAAAGAGTAAACACAAAATAATATTTATCAGTAAGTCTTTCCCCATGCCTTTTTTCAAAAACACAGCCACAGGCGGTAAGAGGATTGCGATGACAATGAGCAGTAGTTTATTTGTATCCATAATTCTTTTTTATCCTTTTAATTTTCAAAAATTAATCAACCAAACTGGACATAAATGCAACAATTTGTGAAACAGATCAAATATTATTATGATGTTATATTAAATCAACTTATCCTTAATTTTTAATCATTTAATACAGGCTCAATGATAGAAAATAGTAGCAGTCTCATTTTAATTCAAATGATTTGTATCTTGTGCTTCGCAGGAACAATCGCATGGACAGTAATGGTTATCCCTATGCGGGTAGCACCCAGTGCTAGCCGGCGTTTTGCGTTAGCCAACCTTTGCGTTTTACTCGGCATGCTGCTTTACACTCAACGAACCCAAGAACCAAGTTATCTGCATTGGCTAGTAGCTGACAATATAATTCTAGTCGGTTTTTGCTTTTTACGCTGGGGAGCACAACGACTTTACCATTTAACATCAAGCCATCGATTTGATCTTACACTCATTCTTAGCTCAATCGGCTTGATGCTAATAGTAAAACCACAAGCCACTAGTTCTGCATATTTAATGATTATCCTATCTCTGGCTGCTGCAGTTTGCTTTATCATGTTGGCCAAAGATCATTACGTTGCATTTAAAGACAATTTTACAGCTTATGCCACTTATTGGCTGGTAGTCCCGATTGCGCTTATTGGCATGATGTTTTTGGTCAGAGCATTAATCCTAATAATCTATCCAGAAAAAGTCGCCACTTATGCTGCATTTAATACTGAAGAATCGATACCAATTTTGTGGATTTATATTGTATTAATCCTGTTGATGAATATTCTGATTATTGGCAACACTATCAATCGTCTTGTGGTAAAAATTATGACCCTGGCGAACAAAGATGCCTTAACGGGGCTTTGGAACCGCAATGCTTTACAAACAAAGCTCACCTTAGAGCACGCTCGCTGGTTAAGAGATAAAGTCAGTTACAGTATAATTTTGATTGATTTAGACCACTTTAAACAAATTAACGATGCCCATGGCCACACAGCGGGTGATGAAGTATTAAAACTTGCAGCTAAACAACTTAATAGCGTTACCCGTAAGATTGATTACTTATGCCGATATGGCGGCGAAGAGTTTGTATTGATATTACCACTAACAACAGAACGAAAAGCCCTTTGCGTTGCTGAAAAGCTACAACAAACCTTAGCGGAAATAAACTTTACATGGCGTGGTACGCCTATTGCTATTCAAGCCAGTATTGGTTGCGCTACGATTCAAGAAGACTTGCCAGTGGAAGCATTATTACATTTGGCGGATAAAGCGATGTACCAAGCAAAAGCCAGTGGTCGTAATTGCATTAAAGTAGCTAATACAGCAAAGCCAAATTACAACTAAAAGAGGTTATTTAGGCCAAGGTAAATTTGCTGGGGTTTGCCAAGCATCTAGCAGTTGTTGTTCCACTAATTGATTTAAAAAAGCTATGCCAATTTGTGGTACTTGCTTGAACTGAAAACGCTCACCTTGATACTCAAAGTCTAACGCCATTGCATGCAAGTAACATCTATCAGCCGCTTCACCGCCGTATAGTTCATCTCCTAGAATTGGCACGCCGATACTGCTTAACGCTACACGAAGTTGATGGGTTTTACCGCTCAAAGGTTTAAGTAGATATAATCGTAACCCATTGTCGATAGACTGGGAGAAAAACTGGGTTATTGCAGGGTTTGTTTTAGTGCGTAGCAGCTTGTACATACTGCGACGGGACTTAGCCATATCACCGATAATCCCACCCTGTTTCTTTTTAGGTTTACCTTTAGCTATCGCCACATAAAACTTTTGAATTTTATGCTCGCTAAACAGCGCAGTGAATATCGCAGCCACTTGAGAAGATTTAGCCAAAATGAGTAAGCCTGATGTGGGAGTATCAAGACGATGAACAGCAAACAACTTAATCTTTAAGTCAGCCTCAACCTGCGCCACCACACCAGCGGTGCCATCTTGGCTATGAAAGTGCACATTAGGTAACTTATTAATAACGATGAAGTCTGGATGCTGCTGTATGATTTGGTACATAGTCTCGACTCTAGAGCCTGTTGAGGTCACTTAACTGCATTAAGCAACAAGGACTAGAATCGAATATCGACTATCAGTCCAGGATGGTTATCTTTCAATTCGATTTTAGCATGGTGACGAGATAAAATCGCTTTCACCATAGATAAACCAAGGCCAGTGCCTTTGTGATGACGGCTCGGATCTAATCGCACTAAGCGCTCGAATACCCTTTCTTTGTCTTCATCGCTAATACCTGGGCCATTATCAATAATTTGAATCTTTCTGCCCGACTGCACAATCTGAATCTTTGCATCTTCTGGCGCATATTTAATCGCATTATCGACCAAGTTAAACAGTGCTTGGAATAATAAGTATTTATCACCCGATATGGTCACATCTTTATCAACGTCCAAGGTTAATACTTGCTGTTTTGACTCAGCAACCACTTCAGCCATTTCAAACAAATCTTCACATAAAAGCTGCAAACTCACTGGCTGCATATCTAATGTTTGCTGGCCTTCTTCAATTCGCGTTAACGATAGCATCGCATCGAAAGTTGCCAGACAATGATCTAGCTCTTCAAGCAACATAGCAGTGAGTTCTGGAACTTGCTCAGTAGGCTTATTAGGGAGTTGTTCAATGCCTATTCGTAAATGCGATAAAGGCGTTCTTAAATCGTGGGCGATATTATCAGTCACGCCTCGAACAGACATTAAGTTGTGTTCTAGGGTATCGAGCACCCGATTAAATTGCCCTGCAAGCATATCAAACTCATCTTGATTATGACTGACAGGTAAACGGGTATTGTACTCACCTTGTTCTATCTTTTCACAGAGTAAATTGTATTGTACTAAGCGTCTTAAAATCGCTTTAGAAAATACAAAACCAACCGCTAAGGTTATCCCTAAGGTAAAAGCTACTGCCCAAAAAGCGGCATTAATAAATTTATCGATTAATGCAGCTAAGTTATCGGTACGAGTTGCTATCAATACTGGCCCATAATGAGTCATAACTATGCCACCGGTGAGAATATGAAGCTTATCTGGGCCACCGGTTAATATGGGGAAATCTCGAGTTTTCGGCAACACTGGCATGTTGTCGGGCACAAAACTTAATGCACCCACCATATCGACGCTATTTCGCCATGCAATAAGCGCTGTTTTCGGATCTGCTGCGCGAATTTGTGCTGCAAAGCTTCGACGGTCAACCGTTAAAGCAAGCTGTTGATAACGCTGCATTTCAGTAGCAAGATGCTGCTCAACCTGATTCTCTTGTTCAATCACAAGCTGGCGGTATAAACCAAATACCAGCATTACAATCAACAAGGTCACTAAGGTTGAGAAGATCAGCGTTATCCGCCAAGCACTACTTTGGTAGGGTTTAATTCCCTTTGCAAAGGCGATATCCAGCCCCTCGAACGGTTTCGATAATTTCAGGGTGGCCTAGTTCTTCAAATTTACGGCGAAGTTTAGCAATATGTACATCAATCACATTGGTGCGAGGATCAAAGTGATAATCCCATACTGCTTCAAATAACAAGGTACGACTAATCACTTGATTAGGGTGTTCCATTAGATATTTAAGTAACTGAAACTCTTTAGGTTGCAGCATTAATTCATGCTCATCTAATGTGACTTTACGTGTCAGCAATTCCATTCTTAAATTGCCCACTTCAAGGTCGGTATTGGCCGCAGAAGGCGCATTACGTTGAATAAGCTTTTCTGCGCGAACTTGCAGTTCGGCAAAGGCAAAAGGCTTAGTCATGTAATCATCACCGCCAGCACGTAAGCCTTTTACGCGCTCATCAACATGACTTAGCGCAGATAGGATTAATACCGGAGTTTGATTGCCATTATTACGCAGTGCCGTCAGCAAAGTCAGTCCGTCTAGCTGGGGGAGCATGCGGTCTAAAATAATGATGTCGTATTGATTATGTTTTGCTTGGTGCAAGCCATCATGGCCATTGGTCGCTGTATCAACTTGATATTGCTGCGCGGTAAAACCTTCAGCAACATATTGTAGTGTTGTCGCATCGTCTTCAACGATTAATACTCGCATAGTGCTATTCCTTAGTTTTACAGCTTGTCACTGTAAAAATACTTATTGCCAAGTCACATTAGTCCCACTGCAACAAAGGCAGCGGACGTAAATCTTCAATATCAAAAGCAATCGTGTGTTTGCTTGAGACATTGAGTAATTTTAATTCTAGGTAACTGATTGCTAAGTCGTGATCTAACTCAGCTTCGATTAAATAACCTGTCTGGCCTTGTTGCGCCATTCTGACTAATTCAGTGAAGGTCATTTGCTTCTTGATTAATACACGTGCAGCTTTGATTTGGTCTAAATCATCAGATTCAAACGCAGATAATTTTTTAGTAATTAAACTGCCGTCGGTCGCATCAAAGGAGAATTCAGTAATTTCACTATCATCGAGGTTCAGTAAGTCAATTTCGTAAATTAACTGACCGTTTTCAACATCCATATCGAACGATGAAATAATACCGCTATATTCAGTTTCTATTTGTTCAATCACGATAAGCGGTTGTACGTATTCCCCCTTAGAGAGCAAGGTATGCATACTCGGGGTTGCCATCACCATAGATGGAAATACGACTAACAACGACAGAACGATTCGGAACATGAAAGCCTCAAGATGAGAATTGTAATAGTGTTACTTTACCTAAGCCCAGCAAAAGACCCAAGCATTGTAAGATTAATAATTGATCATGATTCTAGAATATGAACTTGCTCAGATTTAAGCGCTATCGTGGTCGCAAGCCCTGCTTTTAAAGAGAGCTTTTCAGCCAAATGAGATGGGATATCCATGTTAAACACTTCATCCACATCTGCCATTCTAGCCTTAACACGCACAGACTCCCCCATGACTAACATCGACTCAATAACAATATCGAGTTTATTGATACTACGACATAAACGACCACTAGAAATCGCGTTAAAACGAATACCTTGATTAGGAATAACCCAACGTACTTGCTGGCCTATCGTTAACTCGGGCGCACTGTCACTGGCAATAATTTGCTCGCCCATTTTAAGCCAAGTAATATTGGCATCAGAGTCTCGACCACTGACTTCGGCATTAAAGATGTTTCTAAGCCCCATCTGCCTTGCAACGGTTTCATTGCGAGGGTGAGATAACACTTCAAATGGCTCACCTTGCTGCAACATATTACCTTGGCTAATTAAAATCATTTTATCAGCAAGCAACAACGCTTCGTTCATATCATGAGTCACCATAATCACCGGTATCGATAACTGCGATTTTAATCTGGCTAACTCTATGTATAAGCGCTCACGGGTTTCTCTATCAACCGCAGAAAACGGTTCATCAAGTAATAACACCGAAGGTTCACGGGCTAATGCCCTCGCTAAAGCCACACGTTGACGCTGACCACCAGATAATTGCCCAGGCAACCTAGCAGGCAGTCCATGTAAGTTAACGCGTTCAAGCCAGTCTAGGGCTCTTGCCTTGCGTTCGCTTTTGGGAATGTGGTCCAACCCTGAAATGACATTTTCAAGCGCTGTAAGATGCGGAAATAAGCCGAAATGTTGCGGCACATAACCAATATGTCGCTGCTGAGGTGATAGATGAACATTATTTTTATCATCAAACCATCGCTGTTCACCACATTCAATTCGTCCTTTTTCTGGTGAGCTTAACCCTGCAATCATACGTAACAAGGTTGTTTTACCACCACCTGATGGCCCAACGACAGCCAACACCTCACCCGCTTTACAACTAAATTTTGCCGTTAAAGGGATCGGTGACAATTGTGATATTTCACAGTGCAAATCAGCGTTGTTGGTTGGCATTGTGGCCTCCTAAACGCTTTGAAAGGCTGGTAGTAATGGCAAGTACACTCACTGCGAACACCAATAACACTAGCGACATCGTGCCAGCTGATTCGAAATCAAATGCCTGCACACTGTCGTATATGGCAATAGAAATGGTCTTAGTCTCACCAGCAATGTTACCGCCAAGCATTAATACCACGCCAAACTCACCTAATACATGAGAAAAGCACAACACCACGGCAGTCAATATTCCAGGCCAAATCATCGGCAATTCAATTTTGGCAAAAATGCGCCACCAGCTCATGCCACAACATGCTGCTGCATCAGGGATATCGTGAGGGATGGTTTCAAAGGCGCGTTGTATCGGCTGCACGGCAAAGGGAATATTAACTAGGATAGAAGCTATCACTAAACCTGAAAAATTAAACACAAGTTGAGCACCAAAAAGTTGCTCAACCCATTGTCCTACCCAGCTCTGACTGCCTAAACCAACGAGTAAGTAGTAGCCAATAACGGTTGGCGGCAATACCAATGGCACCATGATCAGTGCTTCAACCCACGACTTGCCACGAAATTGTTTGTACGCTAAAAAGCGGCCAACAAAAATAGCCATTGGAATCAAAATTAACACTGTAACTGTACTTAACTTGGCGGAGAGCCACAGTGACTGCCAGTCCATAACTTACTGCTCCGCTACTTGCTGTCTTGGCCTTGGGGCTCGAAGTTTAGGTTGGTGTAAATGATGCTTATCGCTGATGCTGGCGGGAAAACCAAAACCATACTGTTTTAGTACTTGTTGAGCAGCAGTGGATTGCATGTACTGATAAAACTGTTTAGTGGTTTCACCCGCTTTAGGGGTCATGACCATGCGCTGATTAATCGGTTGATATAAAGCCTGAGGGATCTCAACATAGCGCCCCATCTTGGTAAATTGCGGCGCAGATGCTAAAGATAACGCCACAATGCCGCCTTGTGCTGAACCACTTAAAGAAAATTGTGCGGCTTGGGAAACATTTTCTCCCATAATGATGGTGGCCTGTAACTCTGACCAAAGGCCTTTGCTTTCAAGCAAAGCTTGAGCACGTTCACCATAAGGTGCATGGGCAGGATTAGCAATAACAAAGCGCTTTATCTCACCATTCGAGACAGCCTGAGCAAGCCCTGTTAATTCGGAATCGAGTTGTAGTGAAGAATTATTTGGCGCGACTATAGCGAGTTTGCCAACGGCATAAATATCGCCATCAGAATCGGTTTTACCCGCTTTATGCAATTGCTGTACATAAAACTCGTCTGCACTAAGCAGCATTTCAAAAGGCGCACCATGCTGAATTTGTGCAACAAAGTTACCTGAAGAACCGTAGGAAACTCGTACTTTCAATCCTGTCTCAGCGGTAAAGTTTGTCACTATTTCATCTAATGCAAACTTCACATTTGCTGCAGCGGCGATTGCAGGAGGCTTAGCAGCGAGCGCTGAAAACGAAACGAGGCTCACCACCCCAATTAGGCTAGTTAGCAATATTCGCTGAACACCAAGTAACAAACGGCGATGAGCCTTCATAAGTCCAGCATCCTTAATTTACTTAGCGTCGTCATTCCACATTGATGCAGCTTGTTCATCTGAATCACGGGCTTCAACCCAGTTATTACCTTCTTCGCCCGCTTCTAACTTCCAAAAAGGCGCTTTGGTTTTCAAGAAATCTATCAGGAATTCACACGCTGCGAAAGCCGCTTTACGGTGCATACTGGTCACGCCAATAAACACAATTTGCTCGCCTAACTCCATACGGCCAACACGGTGAATAATGGTGACGTAATTTAACGGCCAGCGCTCATATGCTTGTTCAGCCAATTGCACTAACACCGCCTCTGTCATACCCGGATAATGCTCAAGGGTCAGATCGGTCACTGCGCTACCGTCATTAAAGTCGCGCACTTTACCCGCAAACGTCACTACTGCGCCGTCGCTGTTATCGTTAGCTATCGCTGCATATTCATCAGCAACACTGAAATCAGCCGTTTGCACACGAACCACTTGTCTTGGGTTACTATTAGCCGTTACCGTCATATTATCCACCTGTTACTGGTGGAAAAAAGGCAACCTCATCGCCATCAACAACAGTTGCATCCCATGCACTCATGGTTTGATTCACGGCCACCAGTAGTTTGTCCGATGACAACACTTTGGCCCATTTGTCATCTTTAGCAGCTAATGCTTCACGTAGTTGCTCAGTATTGGTGATACCTTCTGCTGCAACTTCAACTTTAGCTGCGCCGAGTAACTCTCTAACTTGTGCAAAAAATAGAACTTGGATCATGTCAATGTCTCGTATTGAGTTGGTCTTACAATTAACGTTTTACGCTGCTGGCTTGTGCTCAATTACCAGCAAAAATTAATCTTCTGCTTGGAAATGACCTGACTTTCCACCACGTTTTTCAAGTAAACGGACTTGGGAAATAATCATGTCTTTTTGAACCGCTTTACACATGTCGTAAATGGTTAACGCGGCAGTTGATG
The DNA here is from genome assembly GCF_030252245.1 of Shewanella goraebulensis. Taxonomy (NCBI): domain Bacteria; kingdom Pseudomonadati; phylum Pseudomonadota; class Gammaproteobacteria; order Alteromonadales; family Shewanellaceae; genus Shewanella; species Shewanella goraebulensis. The sequence continues at coordinate 144,208 of NZ_CP126972.1, read as the reverse complement.
CAGCGGTTAATGCTTCCATTTCCACACCAGTTTTACCAGAAAGTTTACACAAACTCGTGATACGAACGCGGTTAAGTTCTGGCTGAGCTTCAAGATTAACCTCTACTTTGGTCAACATTAAAGGATGACATAAAGGAATTAAGTCAGAGGTTTTTTTAGCGGCTTGAATACCTGCAATTCGAGCGGTAGCAAAAACATCACCTTTGTGATGACTGCCACTCATGATCATTTCAAGTGTACTAGGTGCCATTTCAATGAATGCTTCCGCGCGGGCTTCACGTTCAGTGACATTCTTTTCAGTCACATCGACCATGTGGGCATTGCCATCGGCATTGATATGGGTAAAACAATTGCTCATGCTAACTTGCCTTCTTAAGTCTTAAATTCTGTCGGAGAAAGGAATACTGTTTAGCAGCGTCACTGCTAACACCTTAAGCCGCCAAACTTAGCGCTAGGCTATCCGCCAATCGACGCTAAATGCTTGGTCACGCCTGTGATCCCTTGATGTAAATAATGGGTTTCTTCTTTCTGTGCCAATTGGCTATGCAAACGTTCAATTAATTCAGCGCGTTGAGATTCATGCTGTAATAAGTCACGTAAATCAAGACCATTTTCAGTAAACAAACACAAATGCAGTTTACCTTTCGCTGATACCCGCAAACGGTTGCAGCTGGCACAGAAGTTTTTGGCATACGGCATAATTAAGCCAATACGACCTTGATAATCTGGGTGGCTAAAGTTTTGAGCAGGGCCATCATCAACACTCGGTAAATCATATAACCAGCCTTCAGATTCAAGCTTTAACTTGATATCTAAGCCCGCTAAATGATGTGCATTAAAGTAATCATGACCTAAGCCTGTTTCCATCAATTCAATAAAACGCAAATCTATCGGCGTGCTTTTGATCCAATGTAAAAAACGTGGCAAATCTTTGTCATTTAAGCCTTTAAGCAGTACAGCGTTGATTTTAATCCGCTCAAACCCAGCCTCAAGCGCTGCATCGATACCTCGCATCACTTGATCAAATTTATTCTCGCCAGTGATTTGATAGAACATTTTAGGGTCTAAGCTATCAACAGAGACGTTAATGCGTCGCAGACCTGCGTCATACCATTCTTTGGCGTGCTTCTCGAGACGATATCCATTGGTTGTTGTAGCAACGGTATTAATGTTGTCATTATCTGCAACAACACGAATGATATCGGTGAAATCTTTGCGAAGGCTTGGCTCACCACCGGTAATACGGATTTTTTGAGTACCGACTTCGCCAAAAGCTGACACTAAATTTTCAATCTCATTTAGTGCTAGAAACTTAGGCTTACCATCAGGTCTATAACCGTCAGGAAGGCAATAGGTACATTTGAAATTACAAACGTCAGTGACTGACATCCGCAGATAGTGAAATCTTCGACCAAAACTGTCTTGTAGTTGGGACATGTTAACCTTTCCAAGTGTGGGAGGTAAGCGCATTTCTTTGCTCACCCCGGTGGCATTATTACCACGGCTAAATACCCGTATCTGTGGACGTAGGGAATAAAGCTCGGAGAACCGTCAACCTTGATTATAGGCCTAAATTCGGTCTAATCAGTACCTTTTTATGACATTTTGTCCCAGTTTGTACAAAATCTGTAAAGAATTGCGAGCTAGCTCACGAGCTCAAAATCACACTTGCTACTGTGACCTAGGTCATTTTTAAGGTAAGGTGAGTAAAACAAAAAAAACAACAAACCCGCCAAAAACCGGGATACGAAGATCAAAGGTGAGATGATGGAACGCGAATCTATGGAATTCGATGTAGTAATAGTCGGTGCAGGACCTGCCGGACTCGCTACTGCATGTCGATTAATGCAAATATCACAAGATGCAGACAAAGAAATGACTGTCTGTGTTGTCGAAAAAGGCTCTGAGGTTGGAGCGCACATATTATCTGGTGCGGTGTTTGAACCTAAAGTATTGGATGAATTATTCTCCGATTGGCGTGATTCCGATATCCCACTGAATACTAAAGTGACTCACGATGAGATTTACCTGCTAAGTTCTGAATCTAAATCTCAATTAATGTCTAACAGCTTAGTCCCCAAAACCATGCATAACGATGGTAACTACATTATTAGTGTAGGTAACTTAACCCGCTGGTTAGCTGAAAAAGCTGAAGGGTTAGGCGTCGAAATTTTCCCAGGGTTTGCTGCAAGCGAAGTGCTATTTAACCAAGATAATAGTGTTAAAGGCATTTTGATTGGTGACATGGGCGTGGGCGCAAATGGCGAAGAAAAAGACAGCTATATGCCGGGTATGGAGCTGCATGCCAAATACACCGTATTCTCAGAAGGTTGTCGCGGTCACTTAGGTAAAGAGTTAATTGCTAAATACCATCTTGATAATGGAAAGACCCCGCAGCATTATGGTTTAGGTTTTAAAGAAATCTGGAAGATTCCCGCTGAGCAACATCAAGAAGGTAAAGTTGTTCATACTGGTGGCTGGCCATTAAACCAAGGTACTTCAGGTGGCGGATTCCTATACCACATGGAAGACAACCAAGTAGCTGTTGGTTTAATCATCGACTTAAACTACAAGAACCCTCACGTCAGTCCATTTGACGAGTTCCAACGTTATAAGCAGCACCCTGTTATTAGTCAAACATTAACTGGCGGCGAGCGCTTAACATATGGCGCCCGCGCTATTGCTAAAGGCGGCTTAAACTCATTACCTAAAATGAGTTTCCCTGGCGGCCTGTTAATTGGTTGTGATGCAGGTACCTTAAACTTTGCCAAAATTAAAGGAACCCACACCGCAATGAAGAGCGGTATTGTGGCAGCCGAAACCTTAGGTGAAGCATTAATGGCTGGTGTTGAAGCGGGTAAGGATCTTGATTGTTTTCAAATTCGTATCGAACAAAGCTGGTTACACGAAGAGTTATTCCAATCACGTAATTTTGGTCCAGCTTTACATAAGTTTGGTACTTATTTAGGCGGTGCATTTAACTTTATCGACCAAAACTGGTTTGGCGGCAAGTTCCCAATCACATTGCGAGATGAAGCACCTGATCATGCTGAAATGGGACTGGCTAAAGACTTCACACCAATCGAATACCCTAAACCTGACGGCAAGTTAAGTTTTGATAAATTGTCATCGGTGTATTTATCAAATACGTTCCACGAAGAAGATCAAAAGTGTCACCTACAGTTAAAAGATGCTTCTATTCCAATCGCGGTTAACTTAATCAAATATAATGAACCTGCACAACGTTATTGCCCTGCAGGCGTGTATGAAGTCGTCGCAGAAGGTGCTGAGAATAAGTTTGTGATTAATGCACAAAACTGCATTCACTGTAAGACATGTGATATTAAAGACCCAAGTCAAAACATTACTTGGGTACCCCCAGAAGGCGGCGGTGGACCAAACTACCCTAATATGTAATCAGCAGAAATTAATCCAATAAAAAACGCACTAATCAGTGCGTTTTTTTATGGTTTAAATCTATGTATAGAAGAGCCTTATTTAATGAAGTTAATCGTCATCGGGTAACGATAAGCAACACCCTCTCCCGCTTTAATTATTGCGATAATAGTGCAAATGATATCCGCTAAGGCTAATGCCATAAGCAGTATAAAACCGATACCAACAATCGCTAAAATGCTGCTGATAATCACATATATAAGTAGGCTCAATTTAAAGTTAATGCAATTTTTGCCACATTCATTAACGAACTCAAAATCATCACGCTTCATTAGCCATACGATAAGCGGGCCAATAATGCTGCCAAGTGGAATGATATAACCTGCAAAGCTCGCTGCATAAACCAGTAACCCCATATCTCTGGCTTCTTTCTCAATCACTTCACTCATTCTTGTTCCTTGTCGTTATTAATTTTTATCTATCAAATGCGCTTAAGCAGGATCGCCTTCTGGGCCATATAACCGGTATTGCCAATTCTCTATTTTCTGAGTATAGATACGGTTTTGCATGCTCGCTAGCCAGTTTTTAGCCAAACCTTCACATTGCATTAATTGCTGATACTGCTCAGGGTCTATTTCGGCTAAAAAATAGATCTTCATGGCTTGAGCAATACTGATATCTGTTTTTCTCTCGATCAATATCACACTGTCGCCTGCCTTAATCACACCTTCTCGCAAGACTTTATAGAACCAGCCACACATTCGGCTCTCTTGCATTGCTAACGCAAATTTAGGGTGGCCAAATTGCACATTAAGTTTAAAGCATGGCGAGCGCGGTTGTGTCACTTGCAAAAGTACATCACCAATTTGAATAATATCGCCAATATTCACCTGAGATTCATCTAAACCTACCGTACTGATGTTCTCGCCCATGGCTGGCACATCTTTAAAGTTAGTGATTAAATCCCAGCGACGGTATTGGCCATAATGCTCTCGCGGAAAGTGATGTAATACACGCTCCTCACCGCCGTGATGAACAGGATCTGCTTGAGTATCGCCATCAACGCCAGACTTATTCACCTTAAGGCTTGGCACAGCTAGCTTGTTATCCATGGCCGTTTCAATACCTTTATTGACATCAATTTTATCACCGCGGAATAAACCTGAAATCTTCTTTGCTAACACATGGCCTGCCATTACTACTCTCTCGTCGTTGAATTTGTATTAACGTTTTCGTTTAACCATAAAGTAATTAATTAATAGGATAAGACTACCTGATTCCGTCCTTGCTCTTTCGCTTGATATAAGGCGATATCTGCACGGTTAATTAACTCTTCTGGAGTTTCTGTTTTACGGTACTCTGCCACACCGCAGCTGATGGTGATATTAATATCACTGCCATTTACTTTTATGTTTTTCGCTGCAACAGACTCTCGTATTTTATCTGCTAAATCATGTGCTTGGCTGGCATTATTGTTCGGCAACAATATCAAAAACTCTTCGCCGCCCCAGCGACATAGTAAGTCGGCATTACTTAAATGTAACTTGAGCACATTAGCCGCAGACTGAATAACGAGGTCCCCAATATTATGACCATATTTATCATTCACCTGTTTGAAATGATCAATATCGAGTATCAAAACAGCCATGGGAATCGACTCAACCACCGCACGAGATATTGAACGAGTAAAGTACTCTTCAAATGCTTGCCTATTTGCCGCCCCCGTTAATTTATCGGTAGAGGCCATCATCTCAAGTTTTCGTTGATATTTACCTAGAGTCATATTGGCAATAAGTAATATCCCAAAGGTCACCACTAAACTCAGGCCAATGTTCACCCAAAAGGTGGTCAGTAACTTTTTCTCAGCTAACACTTCATCTTGCTCTACCATCAAATACCATTGGAATTCTTCCACTAATCGGCTGTTGAGGTATATCGTGCGATTATCCCGTAGATAAGAAAAAGAAGCACTTGGACTCGTTAAAATACGTGTGGCTAACTTTTCTAAACCTTGGGTAGACTGCAATGTTGAAGCGCCATCAAACCCTTCACTACGTAGAGTAATGTTGCCTTGTCTATCAGAAAAGTACACTTTACGGTTATAGCGAGTTTGATAAAGCTCAATCATCTTTTTAACGCTTTCAACTGCTAAGCCAACTCCGGTGACACCAATAAAGTTTCCATCAAAGTCATACACTTTATAGTTCACATAAATAACCGTACGATTTTTATTTGCTGTATCGGTATCAATATTGATTTCATAGTCTTCAGATGTTGGTAATGAGCGCACTCTAAAGTACCAAGCATCATCAACAGACACGTCTTCTATTTTTCGTAATACACCCGTGGAATGATAATAATTTCGGCTAGCTTCTGACACAAAAAAACTGGTGACAGTATTGTACTTTTCTTGAATTTCTTTGAGGTATCGAACTAATTTTTCAGGTTCTTGTTCATCATTAATGGTCCAGTCTCTGACAAAAGTGTCTTGTGCCATTAAGGAGGATATAAAGATAGGTCGTAGTAGGTCTTGTTGAATTTCTGAATAGATATTGTCACTGGTGAGTGGCAATGTATTGTCTTCAATTTGTTCGCTTAATGACTCATGAGCGACTTGATAACTAATACCGCTGGTGACAATAAATGCGGCTAACAGCAATATAGATAGCATCCATATAAAACGCTTCTTATCGTTCCAAACTTTATTTCCCATAACGCCCCTACTAAATCTTAGTTCTTCAAAGCCTCAAACGATGATGGCATCTAAAAGAACTGGTATATGCGAACATGTTAAACCAATGTAAATACTAACTGAAAAGCATTAAAGACGCATCGACTTTTATCGCTAGAGTTGAGTATGGATCAGGCTGAGTGATTAGGTAGTTTGTTTATTAGATAAAAAAGGCCCTGCAAATGGGGGAATACAGGGCCATAAATTCAAACAAAATAAATAGGATTGCAATTAACTTCCAGGAAGTAGGAAGGATTATTTAAAACTAATCTTTAGCGGAAAAGATTGCCTTTCAACAAATTACGGCAAAATTATAAATGCAGTTCATGACAGAACAGAGACAGTTATATGACGGAAGAATGAACTTGTCATTATGACTCGTTTTACTATGTTTCTAGGTAGGTTTTTAAGCCATCTCCTGGTACAGAACTTGGTGTAGCAACAGCAAATGCAGCCCATCTCGCCCCTTCTTCCATTGCTTCACCAATGGTTTTTTGCTCACACAGGTAATGAATCAAGCCTGCGGCATAGGCATCACCAGCACCTGTAGTATCCACCACCTCTGATAAAACCGCAGGCACATGAACTTGTTCATGCTCACTGTAGGCAATGGCTCCATTCTCACCATCTGTGACCACAAAGTAACGTAAAGACTCACCAGCAATGCTTGCAGCAAAGCCCCACTTATCACCATTACAACGCCCTTCCATATCAGTGATTGAAGCAATCAAAATATGACACGGACGCACTCGCTCGTCTTTAGCTAATTGAGATACAACCAAGCAAGAATCCAGTGCAGACTCTGTCCAGCGACTAATACCTTTAGCTGAAGAGTTAGAGTATAAAGCATCAAATTGTTGCCACTTTGGCGGCGAAGATAGCTCAAAAATAGGTCTTTCAGGACGGATTATCGTGCGTTCGCCATCAGGTGTCATTACCAATAACATTTCACAGGTATTACCTTGAAAGCGTTCTACTAAGCGACAATCTAAACCTTGGGTGCTTGCTTGAGCTAAAATCCAGTTGCCAATTTTATCATTTCCCACTTGGCTTACTAACGAAACAGAATGACCAGCCCACACAAGGCCAATACCTGTATTAGCTCCGCCACCACCTAACCTTAAGCCTCCGTCTTGATAATGGAAGCGTCCACCTGTTTGCAGGGGTTTATCAAGTTCAAGTAGTCGGTCACAATTAATATTGGCAAGCAGTAAAATGTTGGCCATAGCAGTCTCTATATTCAGCGTTTAATCTCAAATTGAAGGTCTTAAAAAAGCGCTTTAAATGAATAGCACCTTCGGTCGATATCAAAATCAGTATACTGCAAAAAACAAAAAAGGCAGTGATGATTATCACTGCCTTTATTCTAGCTATTTAGAAACAACTGGTGTCAGAATTACATATCTTCAGGTGTCAGTGGCTTACGCAGTTGTGCGCGCACGTTATCCATACCTGAGTAGAATTCTTTCATCATCAATAAGCCCATCATTTTACCGTTATCGGTCCAAATAATTTTATCAGGGTCATTCGGGTCATTTTTAATGGCGCCCATTAATTTCATTGATGCCATTTCTTTAAATAACGCAGTATCTAAGTTTACACCGAACGTATCGCGGAAGTATTTGCGAGAAAGGCGACCAGAGAACATGCCTAACAAGAAGCGGTATTGCATAACTTCTTTTTTGCCATATTGCTTTTGTTGCTCAACCCCCATCAAACCGTTTTCAATACGCTGTTGGTATTTTTTGAGCGAGAAGGTATTTACGTACAAGGTGTCATCCAAAAAGCTGAATGAACCAGAACCGACACCTAAATACTCATCGAAATCGATAACGTATTCGTCGAAGCCTTCATTATTGGCTTTACCAAATGCCCAACCTGAAAGCTGCGTGTATTGACCATTTAAGCTATTCAAAATCTGACGATACTGACGGGCCATATCACCGTGCGGCGCAGCCAATTTCCCCTTAACACTCTTACGAGTTTGGTGGGTAATCATTAATGGATAAGTGGTGATTTGGCGTGGGTCTAATTTTGATGCCATATCCAAATCATGTTGAATAATCTCATCTGTTTGACCACGGAAACCGAAAATCAAATCAACATTAATAATTGGGAATAACTCTTTTGCCGCCATGATGCGGTCAAAAGTTTGCTGGCCATTACCAAACTTCTCAATTCGGTCTGTCATGGTCAAAATGTCATCATTAAAACTTTGAACACCGATAGACATACGATCCACTAAGCCTTTTAATTGCTTAAAGCCATCGCTATCTAAGTGTTGTGGATCAGATTCACACGACACTTCTTTAATATTTGGGAATAAAGTTTTAGCATGTTCAATTGTGCGCGCTAGTTCGTCTTCGAGTACCGTAGTCGTCCCGCCACCAATGTACATAGATTCGAAGTCGTAACCTAAATTTTTAACCATATCCATTTCTTTACGCAGCGAAACAAAATAGCGACGCGCTTTTTCTTCCTTAAATAGGAAGCGATGGAAAGTACAATATGAACATAAGGTATGACAAAAAGGCACATGCGCATATAGCATGTACTTTTTACCTTCAACAGGCTTTGGCATCATTTCAGCTGAAACAGTATCTAATCGTAAGTTACGATCAACATAAAACTGCATCACTTTTTCCATCCCGCTAATCATCCAATCTGGGGTGGTAATATTCGCTTCATAAGGCGATTGGATAATTTTATCTGATGGCTTAATTATCGATGACATAGCACTTCCTATCTAAAAATTTGTACACACTAGCAACGCTACTTGGTTGCAGATTGAGCAGAGTACTCTCAATCGAGTAACCATTATGTGAACTATCTATAACTTAGGGGTTAATCACAACTATATCTGTTGATTTTTACCATGAAGATCACAGATTAGTACTCATTAATTAATCAGAATCTAATATACACTATCCATATGTTAAATATAATAAAGATTGATGTTGCCAGGTTGGGTTTAAAGTTTCAGATATAAAAACACCCTCAAAAGCGATGCTGTTGAGGGTGTTTACGACTTAATATTAAGACTAATTAGTCTTTATATTTAAGCTCGCCTTTTTCTTTGATTTCGTCATACCAAAGGTTGTGATGCTGCTTAGCCCACTGCTCATCACAGTAGCCAGACACCATACAATCCATACCACCTTCTGACATAGCTGTTGCCATGAAGATATGTACGATAGAGAAAGCACAGATAACGATAGCACTTACTGAGTGAACAATAAGAGCAAGTAAGCTTAGGTTACGGCTTGGTTCAAATAAGTTCGGGAATAGTAATAACATTCCTGATACTGAGATGAATAGACCGAATAGAGCGAAAGCCCAGAACCATAGTTTTTCACCTGCGTTAGCAAAGCCAGCGTCAGGGTGCTTACCTTTAAATGGACCGAAGTTAATGTAACCACCAACAACCATCATCCATTTAATGTCGTACATTTTTGGCATTTGGTTTTTAGCCCAAAGTACTACCATTAACGCCCAACCCAACATGAATGGGATAGCCATATAATCATGGATAACTTTAGAAGCATTTACCATACCAGCCCACATTCCTTCACCGATATACGGTTGGAAGAAGAAACGACCAGCAAGTAGTACTAAACCTGTCAGAATCAATAACAAGCAAGGAATCGCACCTAACCAGTGAATTGATACATCAAATTTAGACCAGCGATACACCATCTTACCGGTGAAACCACCGTGTAATTTTGAAATACCGTTTATTTTAATAAACAGTAAGAAGATGATGATCATGCCAAATAACGCAGCCATTAAAGCTGGCGCTAATAAGTCACTACGAAGTTCGAATACACGTAAATCATAAGTATTGATTGGTTGTGCATGGAACTCACTGGTAGATGTGGTACGTCCCTCTACACCGTCTTTAAGCTGTGCCCATAATTGCGCATTGCCATCTTGAACGGTAAGAGATTCTTCACCACTTCCACTAGCGTGTGCGAATGTCATAACACTGAACATCAGTGCGATAACAACGCCAATTTGTTTGAACCACTTGTTCATAATACATCCTCTATGCTATTCGATGCCCGAGTTGCCTCAGGCATCATAGCTAAGCTGACTAACTTAGGCGGAGATTAACCCCAAACACCTTTGTTAGCACCGCGATAAGCAACACGCTCACGGAAGATGGCAGAAACGATTTCTGCATCACCAGCAAGTAGCGACTTAGTTGCACAAAGCTCAGCACACATTGGAAGCTTACCTTCAGCGACACGGTTTGCACCGTACTTCTCACGCTCAGCGTGTGAATGATCTTCTTCAGGGCCACCGGCACAGAAAGTACACTTGTCCATTTTGCCACGGCTACCAAAAGCACCAGACTGAGGGAACTGAGGAGCTCCGAACGGACATGCATATAAACAGTAACCACAACCGATACAAGTATCTTTGTCGTGAAGAACGATACCGTCTTCTGTTTTGTAGAAACAATCTGCAGGACATACAGCCATACAAGGTGCATCACTACAGTGCATACAAGCAACAGAGATAGACGCTTCGCCTTTAACACCATCATTGATGGTTACTACGCGACGACGTTGAATACCCCACTCTAGAGCAGAGTCGTTTTCGTTTTTACAAGCTGTGACACAACCATTACATTCAATGCAGCGCTTGGTATCACATAAAAATTTCATTGTAGCCATTTGGCAATTCTCCTAGCTTAAGCTGCAATTACGCTTTTTCAATTTGACAAAGCGACGCTTTGGTTTCCTGCATTTGTGTTACAGGGTCATAACCATAGGTCAGTGCAGTGTTAGCTGATTCACCTAATACGTAAGGTACAGTGCCTTCTGGATAGTTAGGTGCAAGGCTTTCGCCGTGCATTTCACCCGCGAAGTGGTATGGCATCCAAGTTACACCAGGCTTAACGCGTGGAGTGACCATTGCTTTAATCTTGATGCGTCCGCCTTCAGCACCTTCTAACCAAACTGTATCGCCATCACGTAGACCACGATCAGCTGCATCTGCAGGGTTAATTTCAACAAACATTTCTTGTTGAAGTTCTGCTAACCAAGGGTTAGAACGAGACTCTTCACCACCACCTTCGTACTCAACCAGACGGCCTGACGTTAATGCAAGTGGGTACTTAGCAGAGTTGTCATTGTCTTGAATTGACTTGTACAGTGTTGGTAAACGATGTACTTGCATATCAGCGTACGTTGGGTACTTAGATACTAAGTCACGACGAGGCGTGTATAACGGCTCACGGTGAACAGGTACTTCATCAGGGAATGTCCATACAATACAACGAGCTTTAGCATTACCGTAAGGGATACAGCCGTGCTTCATTGCAACGCGTTGGATACCACCAGAGATATCAGTTTTCCAGTTTTTACCTTCTGCGTGAACTTTTTCTTCAGCAGTCAGTTCGTCAAACCAGCCAAGCTGTTTAAGCATGTCTGCAGTGAACTCTGGGTAACCGTCAGTGATTTCAGCGCCTTTAGAGAAGCTGCCTTCCGCTAACAAGTTTTTACCTTTGTATTCAATACCGTAACGGGCACGGAAGTTACCGCCGCCGTCAAGCACGTGCTTGTGCGTATTGTAAAGAATTTGAGTACCTGGATGCTTCTGCTCTGGAGTACCCCAACAAGGCCAAGGTAAACCGTAAGTTTCGCCTTTAGCAGGTCCGCCAGCAGCTTCAAGAGTCTTGTTGCTGAACGTGCCCCAGTTTTGAGTGTGTTCTTTGATACGCTCAGGGCTTTGACCTGACATACCAATAGTCCACATACCGCGGTTAATTTCGCGAGTAATGTCTTCAATGACTAGTACATCATTTGCATCTTTAGCGATACGCTTAGTGTACTCATCAGCAAAACCAAGCTTTTGAGATAGACGATACATAATCTCAAGGTCAGTTTTTGATTCAAATAATGGCTCAACAATCTTTTCACGCCATTGTTGTGAACGACCAGAGTTAGATACTGAACCTTCAGTTTCAAACTGAGTACAAGCTGGTAGCAAGTACACGCCGTTTTGACGACGGTGCATAACACCAGCCATTGTTGGGAAAGGATCCACAACAACTACTGTGTCCATCTTGTCTAGTGCTTCACGAACATCATCTTGACGAGTTTCAGTGTTAACTGATTGACCCCAGAAGAAGCCCATACGTACACGGTCTTTTTGAGCTAATTTTTCAGGCGTTTCTAAAACACCATCATGCCAGCGAGAACAAGGGATACCCGGAGTGTTCATTGGAACACGGCCAAGGTATTCATTTTGGTCAAAACGGCTAGAAACCCAATCTCTATCTAGGTCCCAAACGTTTGTCCAGTGATCCCATGCGCCAGAAGTCAGGCCGTAGTAACCAGGTAAGTTATCGAATAACAAACCTAAGTCAGTTGCGCCTTGAACGTTATCATGACCACGGAAAATATTTGTTCCGCCGCCTTTAACACCCATGTTACCTAGTGCTAATTGAAGGATACAGTAAGCACGAGTGTTCGCATTACCGACGTGATGCTGAGTACCACCCATACACCAAACAACAGTACCTGGACGGTTATCTGCCATCATTTTCGCAGCTTGGTAAACTTCTTCTTCGCTACAACCAGTGATGTCAGCAACTTCTTTCGGTGGGAACTTTTTCACTTCTTCGCGAATTGTTTCCATTTCGAAAACACGTTCTTGGATGAACGTTTTGTCTTCCCAACCATTTTCGAAGATGTGCCAAAGCATACCGTAGATGAATGGAATATCAGTACCAGGACGAAGACCACAATGTAGGTCAGCGTGCGCTGCAGTACGAGAGAAACGAGGGTCAACAACGATAATCTTAGCGTTGTTTTTCTCTTTCGCGATTAAGATATGCTGCATTGCAACTGGATGCGCTTCAGCCGGGTTTGCACCGATGAAGAAGATTGCATTTGCATTCTGGATATCATTGAAAGAGTTAGTTTGCGCACCGTAGCCCCAAGTGTTAGCAACACCAGCTACCGTGGTAGAGTGACAAATACGTGCAGAGTGATCGACGTTGTTCGTGCCCCACATTGCCGCAAATTTACGATACATGTAGCAGCCTTCGTTCGAGAACTTAGCACTACCCATAAAGTAAACTGAATCAGGACCTGACTCTTCACGAATATCAAGCATTTTGTCGCCGACTTCGTTGTAAGCTTGTTCCCAAGATAATTTTTTCCACTTGCCATCAACAAGTTTCATTGGGTACTTAAGACGCTTTTCACCGTGACCATGTTCACGTAATGCAGCACCTTTAGCACAGTGGCCACCAGCATTAAATGGGTGATCGAAAGCTGGTTCTTGACCAGTCCAAACACCATTTTGTACTTCTGCGTATAAACCACAACCAACAGCACATGCAGAACATACAGTGCGTTTGATTTCAGTAGGTGCATCATGCGGTACATCATGAGCTTCAGCTCTACGCATCATACCTGTGCCCATTAATGAAGCAGCGGCGATACCACCAGTTGCAATACCTGCATTCTTCATAAATTGACGACGGTTGATACCGAGCGACTTGGTAGCAGCTTTAGGAGCTGCGGTAGACTTGCGAGTTAACTTCATCGCTTATTTCTCCTGAATTATCCGCGTAAGCTATCGTAGTAGCTACGAATATGCGCAGTTTCTTTGTAACCTTTAGCATTTTTGCTGCTAACGTTACTCTCGGTTGCTTGAGCCACACTCACACCTGATACAGCGATAGCTGCAGTAGCAGCGCTACCTACGGTGATGGCTTTCAGCAAAGATCTGCGGTTCAGATCAGGCTGTTGCTTCTTCATCTTTACTCCCGGTTTAAATCACATCAACTCTTTGGTTGATGCCCTCATAGGCCTTTTCGACTTTTCAAAACAGTTGTTAACAACAAGTTAATGAAAGTAGACCGAAAAGGTAAAAACACTTCTAAATGAATAATGTTCCAAAATTTACCGGGCTAATATATAGAGAGATAAGTTGAAATAAATTGATCTGACCCCTGTTCATATTCCAAAAAACGACACAAAATCGACAAAGCGTTAACTGAGTCATACTTTGAAATGGGTATCTCTCAATAGTCCTCGAATAGGCCTTGAAGCAGGGAGGAAACGATTGTTAAAAACCTTAACATCTCATCAAGTTAGCACTGTTTGTCATACTTTATTGGTAGTGATAACTTTTCCTATTTACATATAGCATTTAGTGCTTAAAACTAGATGGGATAGTACTTTTAGCTATTAAAAATAAACAGAGAATAGGGTTAATTACCTTTAATGAATCCATTAACAATCAAATGACGTTCTTGTTTAAATGAAGCTAAATCGAGAGAGGTTATATGTCTTAGTTCAAAGCCAGAAACAACAATATTTTTGTGCCTGCACTTCTGATGAAAAACATCAATCTAGATAAAGGTCACTTTTTGAAATAAAGTCAATGAGAGATATGCCCAAAGCATATTTATCGGGAGTCTTTTGCTCATGAATATGGGCCGTTGAAAGACAGTCTGTTTACAAAGTAAAAACTTAATCAGTAATACTCACCATTAGCTGTACTTGAAAGCTTATCGACACTTCCACAAAAAAGAAGCTTCCAAATAAAAACACCCCAACGAGATAATCTCAGTTGAGGTGTTTTTTACTGCTTAAACGTTAAAGGCTTTAGCTAATTTACTTTTGGTATTTCAACGTACCATTGGCTTTGATTTCATCGTACCAAAGATTATGATGCTGGATTGCCCAGTTTTCATCACAATACCCAGATACCATAGATTCCATACCGCCTTCACTTAATGCCGTTGCCATCCAGATGTGCACAATCGTAAATGCAATCAAAATAGCAGCGCTCACACCGTGAACGAGTAATGCAACCATCGAGGCTTCACGTGGTAAATCCAAACCAGGTAACACTAACATCATGCCAGATACACTGATAAATAGACCGAACAAGACTAATGTCCAGAACCACATTTTTTCACCCGCGTTAGCAAAACCGCTATCAGGGTGCTTACCTTTAAATGGACCAAAGTTGATGTAACCACCCACCACTAAGAACCATTTGATGTCATACATTTTAATGGTTTGAAGTGGCATCCACTTAACGATACACAGTAACCAAGATACGATAAATACCGGACCAACCCAATCATGTACAAACTTACAAAAGGCAATCACTCCCGCCCAAATGCTGTCGCTTACGTACGGTTGAATTGCAAATTTACCCAGTATGATCACTAAGCCTGTCAGCATTAAGGTTAGACAAGCAATGGCCATAATCCAATGTAGCCAAATGTCTGCTTTTGACCAACGCTCGACCATCTTGCCAGAGAAGCCTTTGCTTAATTTTGCAGGGCCATTAACAAAGTAAAATATTAAAAAGGCACCAAATACACCAACCAGAGCAAGTGCTACTCCTGGAGTAATGTAGTTATCCCTAATTAATCGACCTTCGTTGCCGCCAACATTAATCAATACACCTGGTTCAATACCTTGAGCTGTCGTAAAACCACTGTCTCCAGCCTTAACTGCTCGCCATAAATCTGCCGGGTTTTCTTTCCCTGCCTGCTGCTTACTTGATTGTTCATCTGCCGCTAAAGTTGTGGTTGAAAACCCTAACCCCATCACCAGAACCAACAGAGCAAACAAGCTACGCAGTGATTTGTTTAACTGTTTGTTCAACATTGTCACTCCTTGCTTGGTTACGGACCAAAGCCCGCAACCTTTTGCACTGCCTATACCAAATCACCTGTTTTAGGATCATAGCCCCAAATGGTATTCGGGTTACCACGTTTCGCCATACGCTCGCGATAAATGGTCGATACAATCTCAGCATCACCAGCTAACAATGCTTTGGTTGAACAAAGCTCTGCACACATAGGTAATTTACCTTCAGCAATACGGTTCGCACCATATTTCTGACGTTCAGCATCTGAATGGTTCTCTTCTGGGCCACCAGCACAGAAAGTACACTTATCCATTTTGCCTCGGCTACCAAACGCAGTCTTTTTCGGGAACTGTGGAGCACCGAAAGGACAAGCATAGAAACAGTAACCACAACCGATACACGTATCTTTATCGTGCAGTACAATGCCGTCGTCTGTTTGGTAGAAACAATCTGCCGGACAAACGGCCATACAAGGTGCATCAGTACAGTGCATACATGCTACTGAGATTGATGCTTCGCCTGGTTCACCATCATTGATAGTAACCACGCGACGACGTTGAATTCCCCACTCTAGAGCGGAATCGTTTTCGTTCTTACAAGCTGTGACGCAACCGTTACACTCGATGCAGCGTTTTGTGTCACACAAAAATTTCATGACTGCCATAGTGGCTTATCTCCTCATCAAGTTAATTAGGCTTTGCTGATCTGACACAAGCTAGACTTAGTCTCTTGCATCTGAGTCACAACATCATAACCGTAGGTCATTACGGTATTGGCAGATTCACCAATCACATAAGGAACCGTTCCTTCTGGGTAACTCTTCTCTAGGCTCTTGCCTTCGAAAACACCCGCGAAGTGGTATGGCATGAAACATTCACCAGCAATGACTCGTGGAGTCACCATAGCTTTAACTGTGATTTTAGCGCCTTCTGGACTGTGAACGAATACGTCATCACCATCACGTAAGCCGCGATCTGCTGCATCAGCAGGGTTAATCTCAATAAACATTTCTTGCTGTAATTCTGCAAGCCATGGATTTGAGCGCGTTTCTTCACCACCACCTTCGTACTCAACTAAACGACCCGTTGTTACTGCTAATGGGAAGTCTTTAGCAAAGTCTTTATCTTGAATAGACTTATACAGAGTAGGAAGACGTGCAACCATACGGTCTTCGTAGGTTGGGTACTTAGACACTAAGTCACGACGAGGGGTATATAAAGGCTCGCGATGGATTGGGATATCATCTGGGAAGTTCCAAACAATAACACGCGCTTTCGCGTTACCGTAAGGGATACAACCGTGATTAATCGCTACGCGTTGGATACCACCAGAAATATCTGTTTTCCAGTTTTTGCCTTCTGCGTGAACTTTTTCTTCAGCGGTTAAATCATCCCACCAACCAAGCTGCTTAAGCATGTCTGCGGTAAATTCAGGATAACCGTCTTGAATTTCACTGCCTTTCGAGTAAGAACCTTCTGCAAGAATGTTATTACCTTCATGCTCAACACCGTAACGTGCACGGAAGTTACCGCCACCATACTTAACTTCACGTCCAGTACGATAAAGGATCTGTGTACCTGGATGTTTGTTTTCTGGTGTGCCCCAACAAGGCCAAGGTAAACCGTAAGTTTCACCTTTAGCTGGGCCGCCTGGTGCTTCTAAGCTCTCGATATCGAACGTGCCCCAGTTTTCTTGGTGCATTTTCAAACGCTCAGGGCTTTGGCCTGTGTAACCAATGGTCCACATACCTTTGTTGAACTCTCGAGTCATATCTTCAATCAACGGCTCATCACCATTCACTTTGATATGTTTACAGAATTCGCCTTCGATACCCCATTTTTTCGCCAGCTTATACATAATAATGTGGTCAGCTTTTGACTCAAATAATGGTTCGATAACCTGTGTACGCCACTGTAGTGAGCGGTTTGAAGCCGATACAGAACCGTAAGTTTCAAACTGAGTTGCTGCTGGCAATAAGTAAACGCCATCAGTACGCTCGTGCATAACACCCGCCATTGTTGGGAAAGGATCCACAACAACTACTGTGTCCATTTTGTTCAATGCTTCACGCACTTCACGACCACGAGTTTCAGTGTTTACAGATTGGCCCCAGAAGAATGACATGCGAATGTTATCTTTCTGAGCAATCTTAGATTTGTCTTCAAGTACACCATCATGCCAACGAGAACAAGGGATACCTGTTGAGGTCATAGGATCTTGACCTAAACGTTGCTCTTGATCGAAACGGTTTTTAACCCAGTCATATTCAAGATCCCACACATTACACCAATGTTTCCAAGAGCCTGTTTTCAGGCCGTAGTAACCAGGTAATGTATCGAATAATAAGCCAAAGTCAGTCGCACCTTGAACGTTATCGTGACCACGGAAAATGTTAGTACCACCACCTTCAACACCCATGTTACCAAGGGCTAATTGCAGGATACAGTATGCACGCGTGTTAGCATTACCAACGTGATGCTGAGTACCACCCATACACCAAACCACAGTACCTGGTTTAGTTTCAGCTAGTAATTTAGCCACACGATGCATTTGCTTTTCAGGTACACCGGCAACATTCTCAACTTCTGCAGGATTCCACTTTTTCACTTCCTCACGGATACGTTCCATACCGTATACACGTTGGTCGATGAAAGTTTGGTCTTCCCAACCGTTTTCAAAAATATGCCACAACAAACCATAAATGTAAGGAATATCCGTACCAGGACGAATATGCACGAACTCGTCAGACTTAGCTGCAGTTCGGGTGAAACGAGGGTCGACTACGATAATTTTCGCGCCGCGCTCTTTACCTTCAAGGATGTGTTGCATTGAAACTGGGTGAGCTTCACAAGGGTTCGAACCGATGAACATCATCGCTTTCGATTTACGAATGTCATTAAATGAGTTCGTTTGCGCACCGTAACCCCAAGTGTTTGCAACACCGGCTACAGTGGTAGAGTGACAAATACGTGCAGAGTGGTCGACGTTGTTCGTGCCCCACATTGCCGCTAATTTGCGGTACATATAAGCTTGTTCGTTAGAGAACTTAGCACTACCCATAAAGAATACTGAATCTGGACCAGATTCTTGACGGATATCTAAGGCTTTTTGGCCAACCTCTTCAATCGCTTGTTCCCAAGAAAGTTTTTTCCACTTTCCGCCTTCAAGCTTCATTGGGTATTTAAGACGTTTTTCACCATGACCATGCTCACGTAATGCAGCACCTTTTGCACAGTGGCCACCAGCGTTAAATGGATGATCGAATGCTGGCTCTTGACCAGTCCAAACACCATTTTGTACTTCAGCATAAATACCACAGCCCACTGAACAGTGAGAACAAATAGTACGTTTTACTTCAGTTGGCGCATCATGTGGTACATCTTTGGCTTCTGCTTTACGCATCATTCCAGCACCAAGCATTGATGCCGCAGCAATACCGCCTGTAGCGAATGTAGCTGACTTCAAAAATTGGCGACGATTCAGTCCAAGTGCAGGTTTATCTGCTACTTCAACTTTCTCTGTTTTGCGGGTTAATCGCATCACATATTCTCCTTTAATTACTTACTACGTAACGTATCGTAGTAACTACGTACATGGCTTGTTTCTCTATAACCATCACTTTTACCCACAACTGGTGTGGCTTCTGGTGAGGCAGCTAGAGCTTGTCCGCTAACAGTAGCAACTGCGCCAGCGGCACTACCGACAGCCAATGCTTTTAGCATTTGACGACGATCCATGACGGAAGCTTGCTTCTTCATAGTCTCTCCTTAATAAACGCTTAAATAACAGGGTGTTGACACCCTAGATTGAGTGGGAGTTGCCTCCCGTTTCGGTCTATGCCACTGAATTAACATTCAGCGGCATAAATCTTTGCACCTGCAATAACTAAGGCTAAATTAAGATGCCAATTCGTTAGTTGAAGGTTCAATTTTTTCAACACTTTCTGATGCTGCAGCTTCTGCTTCACTACCAGGGCAGTTCACAGGAATGTCTAAGCTTAATTGCTCAAATTCATTTGCTTCAATTTCAAAAAATGCTTTTGCTAACTGTGCAACAGGTGCGTAAAACGCAGCACTTGGAGTTTTTTCCAATGTGTCACAGAAACGTGCAATCCAACTGCCAATATGACGTTGGTAAAAAGCTAACTGGCGGTAACCAGGCGCTTCTAAAATCAAGGTACCCATGACTTCACATAATGCAGCAACATGATCTTCAGGCTCTTTAACTTCATCTTCACGAGCAAAACCTAATTGCAGTAGGTCTTGACGTAATAATGCTAAAGGCTTGTCCATTAATGAACCTGTCATGAACCAACTACCATAAGGCAGTACTTCACCACGACCCACACCATAGAAAATGTTGAAGTATTCTTCTTCAAGTTCTTTTTCTGTGTATTTGGTTGCAGCAACTTTCAATGCAGCCCAAGCCGCTGTGATGTCACTTTCTTCTGCATCAATTTCAAGTTCTGCTAAAAACGCAAGCAGTTCAGCACTTGGATGACGACGTAATAAGGCTGCTAATATTTGGTAAATATCTGCCCGTAGCTGATCGTTTTCTGAAATTTCTCTAACTAATTCGGTCATATCGGGTCTCTTATCGAAGTTGCTTCTCAGGGTCTTCAAGAATGTCTTCAAACATATCTTTTACGCGGCAATCACCACACATTTTCAAACGCTCAATATTGGCGTTAAATGCTGAGTGACCTCCAATCATATCAATCATGCGATGAACCATAGATTGAGTTGCAAACGCGGTACCACAGCGAATACATTCAAACGGAGGCTCTTCTTTTAGCGTTTGACGTTGCTGACGTGATGCTTGGTCTAAATTGATTTGCGAGGTAATGCTAATCACATCTTCAGGACAAGAACTTTCACATAAGCCACACTGAACACAGTCTTGCTCAACAAAATGAAGCGCAGGTTTATCACCGCCATCAGTCAATGCTTGAGTAGGACAAGTCGCAACACACGACATACACAAGGTACATTTGTCAGCGTTAACTTCGACTTTACCGTATGGGACATTGCTAATCGCAATGCAGGTCTCAGTCGCTGCAGCTTGTTCATTTAAATGATCAATTGCAGCGTATAAGGTTTCACGCTTAGTGCTTGGTGTGAACGCAGCAGGAACGATTAATGGCCAATCTAGGCTAATAGCCAATTTGTCATTCAACGATGCCAATGTTTGGGTATCAATTAAGCTAATGCGTTGAGGCTGACCCATTTCATCTAAAATGGTGTTAGCTAATGACAATTCACCGTTAAGCATTTGCGTCAATGTCGGCGCTGTCGCATCAGTATTTAGAATTAATACCTGACGTGCCCCCCACGCAAGTGCTGACATCCAGTGATCGATACTCGCAACGGTGATTTCTTCCAGTTCCACCGGAATGATATCACCCACTAAATCAGCGGTAATGAGCTCTGCACCGACGGCACTGTCATGGAATAAGATGACAGGCGCAGCTTGTGCTTGCTCAAGGTAACGACTAACTAATTTTTGAATGTAGCTATGAAGTGCTTGTGGCGTTGGTAAATCAAATGCTATGGCACCCGTTGGACAAGCATTAGTGCAACTGCCTGCGCCATGACATAGGTAAGGATCGATTTCGATTTTTTGCTCAATGCTGCTAATAGCATCAGCAGGACAGAAATTCAGACAACGGTTACAACCATTGACGCCATTACGGTTATGAGCACAGATATCACTGTTCACTTTTACATAACGCGGTTTATCAAATTCACCGACTAAATCTGGAATTTGATCCAATGCGTCCGCTAGTTTTTCAGCATCTTGACCAACGTAAAAGTAACCAGGTGGCAGCATTTCAAGGTTTAAACATGGGCTCATGCTCAAATCGAGTACAATATCAAAGTGTGGCTTGCGGATAGCAACTAGGCTCAATTCAGCAGCGTTGCTGTCTTGACCTTCACTTTCAACCGTGACTTGGAATTGCCCTAGAAAGCCTTTTACTGAGATAAGTTTGTTGTAATAGCTTTCGCTATTCACGGCAGCATTCATTACCGCTTCAAGATGTGCTTCATCTTGGCTAGTAATGGCTTCATTGGCCAAAATCACAGTATTGGCCATAGTAGACAATTTGTCTGCAGCTAATCGAGCCAAATCTTCTGGACCGATGACTAACACATTACCTTCAGTTGTGTAACTCACTGTCGGTGGAATCAAGTTTTGAATCACTTGAGTCTGTGCTAATACCTGCTGACGAACTTGTTGTAGTTCAAGCGGGGTTTGACTATTGCTCACATTGCGTTCCTGAACAGTTTTAGTGTGCAAAAGACTTATACTGTGCTGTAAATCCATTAGTCATTGAGGCTTTCATCTTTAAGCATCAATCACATCAGCTCGAAATCTATAAGTTCTTAATCTGACACTAAATAGTGGACATAAAATTATTTGCTTATAACTAAACTTTAGTTTGGGCTTGAAGCGGTTGTTCCGCATTCTGTGCCATAACCAGATCATCACTCTGATTAACTAAGTCAGTCTCTGCGACTAATT
Source organism: Shewanella goraebulensis (assembly GCF_030252245.1). Lineage (NCBI taxonomy): Bacteria > Pseudomonadati > Pseudomonadota > Gammaproteobacteria > Alteromonadales > Shewanellaceae > Shewanella > Shewanella goraebulensis. Next base: position 121,926 of record NZ_CP126972.1, on the reverse strand, counting down.
CACTCTTCTCATTTAATACTTGCGGGGCTTCAGTTGCATCACCAACTGAGTCATCTCCCTCGCTTGCTAATAACGTTTCATCTTCAGCAGTTTCTTCTTCGTCTTTCATCACGTTTCGGAATACTTTTTTAGCCAACTCAGCTGAGACTTCTGCGCTCAATTTAGGTTGGTTGCTGTAATCAAGAGCATACTCAAGTAGGCCATCAATTTCGTTATACTGCGGTTGTTTCCAGAGCGCCTTTAATGCTGCTGATTTAGCTTCAGGAGAGACATTTGCTCCCATGAAAGAAGCAAAACTGCCACCCACTTCAATTTTCTCTGGATCCGGTAAATCTTCTGCTTCAAGTATTTTGTCTGCTTGATCAGCATCTGATGCTACCGTCTGGGTCTCAAGATGTTCACTGCCATCTGTTGACTCAGTTTGCGCTGACTCAGCGAGTAACTTTTTATCAGCTTGCTCTTGTGCTGCTTCAGCTTCAACTTGCTCTCTACGTTCACTCCAACGCGAGAAAAAACCTCTAGGCTTATCGCTCATTAATGACTCCGAAGGTGATCTACGCTTGGGCCTTGCCCTTTACGACGATTTACATGCTTACGTCGCTTAGCTGATATCTCAACTTCTCCATGACGAGTAATAAATGCTTCGACCCAGCAAGCTAATGCTTCTGGCATAGGTACATTCAGCACAGGGGTTTCTGACTCCAAACAACCTGCTGCCACGTTTTGGTCGCAAGAGATTGCTGCTGGAACTAACGATTCATCAGCTAATTCATCACAAACGATATATAACATGGTGTTGTCCATATCGAGATTGATTCGGTAACTGCCACGCTCATCTTTATGTAATTCAAATAAAACTAATTTCGCCCCTTCAGGAGCTTCATGTGTCGCAGGAAGTAATTGGTCAACTTCCCAAGTGACAGAGGGCCAGCGACCAACCATCTTCTCGACTTTCTTTAGCGAAACATACATAGGCCAAACATCTTCAGTGTGTTGCATAAAAGCTTTGCCCTTAAAAACATGAACCAACGAGGAATAAACAAAAATACAATAAATACATCAAGTTGATTAACAACTGTGTGACTTAAAATATTGAAATAAACAGGCTTATTCTTCTAATTAGTGATTAAAATGCAAAAATGATGCCAGATAAAATGAAACCAAAAATTTGACCTAGATCGCTTAATCAACTCTAAGAGTAGGACAATTTGTCCATATTGCTAAATTTACTAGGACATAAGGCTACGTTAATTAGCTGTTACTGATTAACTTTAGTGTTAGATCACGCATTTACAATCTACTTACTGTGAGAGGAACAAAAGTTGCTATGCTGATATTCAGTTAGTTTTAATCACGATTCTCATCTTTTAGCCGATGATGGCGATAGATGACACAGTCAGAGGCCACAATATCAATGACGCAAACCAATACACGCACCAAAGCCCCACTAAAACTGGTCAAAACCCAAGCTGAAGTACCATTAACTCTGCCCGTTAAAGCCATAAATGAATTAGGTGAGAGCATTGATAAATTTGTCGCCTGTGAAAGACCACTAACGGTTTACTTGAATTGGCAGCCGATTGTGACTTTGATGACATTAGGGGCTAAGCCTGAGTCATTAGCACTAGGGTATTTAAAAAACCAAGGGTTTGTGAATGATGCGAATTTGCTTGAGTCGATTATTGTTGATTGGGATGTCAATTCTGCTGCGATTTTAACTCAAGAAAAAACAGCCGATTTAGATGAAAAACTTTCTGAAAAAACAGTAACATCAGGTTGTGGCCAAGGCACCGTCTACGGCGGCTTCATGCAAGGGCTTGATGACATCAACTTGCCTAAACCTGAACTTAAGCAGTCTACTCTGTATAGCTTACTGAAGAATATTAATGCCTACAATGAGACCTACAAAAATGCTGGTGCAGTGCATGGCTGTGGTATTTGTAAAGACGATCAAATTCAAGCATTCATTGAAGATGTAGGTCGTCACAATGCTGTTGATACTTTAGCTGGTGACATGTGGTTAGAAGGCGAAAGTGGTAACGATAAAATCTTTTATACCACAGGTCGCCTTACATCAGAGATGGTGATCAAAGTGGCTAAAATGGGTATTCCTGTACTGCTTTCTCGTAGTGGTGTCACTCAGATGGGACTTGAACTAGCACAGAAGATGGGCATTACCATTATTGCTCGTGCTAAAGGTCGTCATTTCCTTGTTTATCATGGCGCCGAAAACATTGATTTTGATGCCAATAAAGAAAAGTAAAAGTATATCTAAAGGTTAACAACCTCCATTATATGAGGTTGTTAACTCGGGTAAAGAACTGATTAGCATTAAAATCTCCGTCAGTCATGTCACTGCTTTTTATTCACTAATTTTGCACTAACTGAATGTGAACTCACTGCATATTTCTAAATTTAGCCCACTGTCTTCGCTGAACCTCAGTCAAAAAACTCCAAGCTAATACTCGAGTAATTTTGTTCCCTTGCTGCATTTCAATGGTTTTGACACTGTCTGCAGATAGCTTTTCTAGCAAAGCATAACAAGGCTTTAAATTTTCTGACTTAGAGACTAAAGAACTGAACCACAGACACTGCGAAGCAAACTGTTGGCTTTCAGTAATCATATTGGCTAAAAACTGTTGCTCACCACCTTCGCACCAAAGCTCAGCTTTCTGACCACCAAAATTCAAACTGCTTGCAGCTTGTTTGTTAGCGTTTGCAGTTTTGGTTGCTTGCGGCTTGTTTGCGCCTTTCTTAGCTCTGTTAGCTGCTAAATTGATATTCTTTTTAATACTTCCTTGCGTTGCCTCTTCTAACGAACGATGAAAAGGGGGGTTACACAAGGTGATATCAAAGCGTTCATTATCGGCAATAATACCGCTAAAGATATGGTTAGCGTCAGCTTGCAGTCGCAAGCTAAGCTTTTGGTTAATCAGTTGATTTTTATCAGCGACACCGGCTACATTCGCAATTGAAGTAGGATCAATGTCGCTTGCTACAAACTGCCAGCCATATGATTGAATGCCCAATAATGGATATATGCCATTAGCTCCTGTTCCAATGTCTAGAGCCTTTACTTTTTGACCTTTTGGTACCTTGCCATTCACACTTAATAGATCAGCAATATAGTGCAAATAGTCCACTCTACCCGGCACTGGCGGACACAAAAAGCCTTCAGGTATATCCCAGTGCTCAATCTGATAATCGGTTTTTAATATAGCCGCATTAAGAGCTTTTACCGCTTGTGGATCGGAAAAGTCTATTGATAAATTACCGTAAGGGTTAGGCCTAACAAAGTGGGACAATTTGGGACACTCTGAAATAAGTTTTGCAAAATCATAGCCTTGATTATGCTTATTTCTTGGATGCAGCGCCTTTGAGATAGATTTTACTTTTTTTGCATTTGTTGGATGATTCTTTTTATTTTGACTTTTCACATGCTTGGCACTCTTCGCGCGACTTTCGGATTTGCGTGCAGTGCCTTTGGTATTCGTATTAACTGCTTTTGATTTACTTTGAGGTTTCATTAATCGTATAAGTACTTGGTAAATAATAAATTAACCACGATTTGTTGTCCGGTTTCTTCTTCTAAAAGCTTATTAACGGTTTCATAGCACTCACGGCGAATATCTTCACGACCCGTTAATGATTTCACTTTATCTTCAGCTTGATTACCTAAGACTTCAACAATCGCGGCACGCAGTAACGGATCATGATGTTCAATCAATAAAAGGTGATCAGGATCTTTCACCATCAGTTCGACACTTATTTTTACAAATCCTAATTTTTTTCGATTTGAAATGTAATTGGTAACAATGTCTGGCTCAAAACCATAGTAAGCAAAGTTTTCGACCGCTTTTTCATCGGCACTATATACATTCATTGAAAACATCATTGAAAGTAAAATTGCGTATACGTACTTTGCCATAGTTAAACAAACTCCATTATTGATATATGCGCTACCGTGATAAACTGCACTCGTTTTGTACATTGTAACGAGTAAAGAATGACAGTGACCAGCCTAAGCTTTCCCTACGGTGAATCAATCCAATGGTTTTCACCTGAGAAGTTCCATTCTATGCCAAAAACAGCCCTAAAAGAATGGTTACTTGCCACGGGCAGTTTAACTCAAAAATTAAGAAGCTGTTGCCAACATTTTGAAGTCAAAGTTCTTGGTGAGCACCTTACTGCTCCATTAGCTGGTGAATGCCCTAATCAAAGCCGAGTTTGGGTTCGAGAAGTATTGTTATGTCTTGATGGTGAGCCATGGGTATTTGCCCGCACATTAATACCTGAAAGCTTATCGGCCAGTCAGCAACATAACTTTAAAGGATTAGGTACTAGGCCTTTAGGCGAACTGTTGTTTTCAAGCGACAATATTACTCCAGGCAAAATCGAAGTTGCAGAGTTTGAAAGTTGCAGCAAATTAGCCAAGCTTGCCACCAGTTTATCTCAAGAAGTGGATTCACCACTATGGGGACGTCGCCGCTATTTCAATTTAGCTGAGCAAGACATTATCGTCAGTGAAATTTTCTTACCTGCCGCTGTCGCTAAAATTAATCTGGGATAAGCCTTTGTCTCAATGCTTATATAAACCTATAACTTTCAGCAAAAAGAAAGGCATGGTGTTCACCATGCCTATTTCTACCTAGTGATGACTTCGAACACTAAATCTTTCTTTTAATATTGAGTCTGTTGCGAGTTAATAAACTCAGTATCAATAAGGTGAACCAGCCTAAGCTACCACCGCTACTGTCACCACTATCGACGCTTTCTTCGGTTACAACAATCGGAAAGGTTAAGCTTACTGCATGAAGGTGCTGATTGCCTTTTTCATCTGTTACTGTCAGTAAGATGGTATAGCTACCATCGGCAGCATAGGTGTAATCAGCTGGATTTTCACCAGTTACAGTATTGCCATCCCCCATATCCCATGAGTAGTTCAAATCACCAAAGCCACCAGAGGTATTATTAGTCAAACGAACCGTCAAATCATTATCCCCCACTATTGCAATGTCAAAGTCAGCTGCTATAGGAATGACTACCTCAACGATTCGACTATAAGTAGCAGTCTCACCTGCTGAGTCTGTAACGGTTAGTGTGACGACAAAACCATCTGAACTCGTATAAGTATGTGTTGGGTTTGCTAACGTGCTTGTTACACCAGCCTCACCAAACGCCCATGCATAAATGTAATCACCCTCACCACCTTCAACGTTAGCGGTGAACACAGCTGTATAATCGCTGACAACAACATCAAAGCTTGCTTCCAGTGACGTTTCGCCTGGGTCAGTGATAACAACACTACGTTTAAATTCAACCGTCGCGGTATCACTGTTGGTCGATTGCGCCGTCACATTCATGGTTAAACCTAGCTCTCGTAATATCATGCCTGACTGCGGTTGTAATGGTGCACTATAGTCACGACTATCATCAAACAAGCTGATATTGCTTAGGTGTGCGTCTGACGGATACGTAGTCTGTGGGTATAAGCTAAAGCTCGCATCGCGAATTTGCACATCAGTTGAGCCATTCGTGATTAAGTTTTGATCCGCATCAACCAGACCAATTAATCCGTAACCTGCATGCTCAGTAACGTTATTGTCCTCATAATTCTCATTCTCAAGCCATAAGAGAACACCTGACTCATAGCCGATATTAGCTAAGCCTTCATCAATTCCTTGATAGTTTCTAAGTTGGACAATATAACGTTGCGGCAAGCCTGGTAAGCTGTCATCTATTCGTGCAAAACCATCTAGGGTAACTGCATCAGCAGATTCTGCGCCGTCTTGATAAACCACACTTCCTTGATGGGTCAACGCGATATCATCAATGGCTATCCCGTATCCACCAACGGCTTCATCAGTGATGTAATTAATTTCAACTTGTACATTTTGACCCGCATAAGCAGCTAAGTCGTAGGTCAGCTCGACCCATGAATCAGCACCACTAGCTGAACTAATATCACTCGACAAGCCTGAAATATAATGGGAAACGTTACTGTAAAGAGGATTAGAAGCGGCCGTGTGATTACCTTCAATAGCAACACCGTTAATTAATACTTGGGTATAGTCATAATCCACCTCAATATCCCAATGGGCTTGGAATGACAGTAATAATGGCGTCCCTTCTGGTACATCAAGATTAAAATTCATGGTGTTTGTCATTAAATGACCTTTACCTGAGTGGTATTGATACTCACCTGTCAGCGGTTGCTTAAAATCTACTGAGGCAGTTGGCAGTGCGATTGACAGTTGATTCACTGCATCAGCATTGACCGCCGAAACTAAATCGGCCGAAAAGCCTGTTTCACCAATATCAGCCCAATTGATGGTTTGTTCGTTAACCCATTTACCTTTATAACGCTGTTGCAGATAAGAACGTGCATAAGGGCTGAAGCCGGAAGGCCTAGTACCAGCAATATAATTGCCTGCCGTTTCTTGGCCAACCCAAGAGCCGCCAGACATTAATGACCAGCTACCGACAGGAGAGCCAGAGCCTGCTGTGCCTGAGGTGTCATATTCATCAGGTAATCCAAGATCATGACCGAACTCATGGGTAATCACCCCAGTTGCTGAATCAATTGGCTGAACGGTATAGCCATAAATTTTCATTGATGTGCCTGGCAGCGTACTACCAAACGTGCTCACACCAACATAGTATCTGTGTGACCAAATAGCATCTGTACCTAGCACACCACCACCAGCCTCTTCACCGACACTTGAATGAAAAATAACAATATGGTCAATGATGCCATCAGGCTCATCAAGATTGCCGTTATTGTTGATATCGTAAGGATCTTCAATATCGTATTGGGCTAACTCAGCGGTGGTCATTCCTGCCACAGCCTTTGTCACCGCTTCCATAACTAACTCAGGCGCCGCTTTATCATCATCGTTATTGTTGGCGTCATTGCCGCCATAAAATGCAGCGTTGTTATCTGCAGTCACCCAACCTTTCACTTCACCATCAAAGGTAAATGTTTCGCCCGATGCTTGATCAAAATACTGAAATGCAGTTTCTAGATTCTCACCATTAGGCCCAGTAAAACCCGTTTTCGAAAATAAAATGTCTTCGTAGTGCTCCACAGAATAATTGCTGTAATACATCCCTGTATCGGCAGAAGTCAGCCTATTGTCGTTGTAAGGCAAGTCAGGAAAATCAACCAATACAGCAAGCACATTAACCGCTTTTTTGATGTCGCTATCGGCGAAGGCAACCACAGCGCTAGCATTCTGTTGCTGTTTAGTGCGCGCAATTTGATTAACTCGTTTTGTTTGCTCTGCTGGCACAGCATGGTTGTTAGCACGGGCTTTACGGGTAAAATTCTGCAGTGCTATTTGTTTTTCGCCATCAGATGCATCGACGCTTAATTCACCGCGTTTGGTTAGCCAATAAATAATTTGTTGTGGGTTTATCACGCCAGCATCGGCAGGAGATGTATGTTTTATCGGAGCTGCTATGGAAAATACGCTGAATAATGCCGCCAAAGATAATGCTACCGGTGTAATCAAAGATGTTCGAGGTTGCTTAAATTTATTAGCCATAACTACTTCCCTTGTTTACATTTTTTGTAGGCATTATTGCGTTTCGCTATATATTCATTAACTACAGCTTGTTGCTCTGCTTCAGTCATATCGAGGGTGATATCCCCTCGCTCGAGTAAATTATCTCTTATCCCTTGAGTATCAAGTAGCGGCGGAGTGGCACCACACTGTATTTTCGGTGGTTTAACCTCTGCATGAGTGTTTTGAACTGCAGTTTGGTGGCTGCACGCCAGCAAAGAACCGCTTAAAAGTACTGCTAAAATCCGTTTCATAATTCAACTTACAACATTATAGGTTAACCGAACATTAACAGTTATCACTCAGCAGTTACAATTGGGGTGCGAGATTTTTTAACCACATTTACACAACCAATGTTCGCATAAATATACACCAGCCCAATAAATAGGTTAATACCTCTAAATAACAAAAACTTAGCGTTAAACATCAGGTACAAAAAAGACCGCTATGGCGGCCTTAATATACGAAAATTATCCCTGTAAGGATCATCGCTAATCTCATGCAGTACTTTTCAAGTAACTCGATACCCCATCAAGGAACATTTGCACCGATATCATTACTAGCACCATTCCCATTAGTCGCTCTACCGCGGTAAGGCCTTTTTCACCCAATAGTCGCGTGAAGACTTTATAAAACAGCAATATAACCGCACTTACGCCCCATGCAGCAAATAAAGCAATCGTCCAGTCCGTCATTCGTGAGCTATCACTATGAGCAAGTAAAATTAACGCCGCTAACACTGAAGGGCCAGCCATAAGCGGAATAGCCATAGGTACGATAAAGGGTTCTTCACCAGCGGCAAGGCCTACTACACCACCAGGCTGTGGAAATATCATTTTAATTGCAATTAAAAACAATATGATACCGCCAGCAATACTGACCGACTCTTGACGTAAATTTAGAAAATTAAGAATCGCTTCACCAGCGAATAAAAATAGCAGCATAATGGCAAGCGCAATTAATAACTCGCGGATTAGTACTCGGCGACGCTTTTTAGGTTCTATATGCCTCAAGATTGATGCAAATATTGGCAAGTTCCCTAACGGATCCATGATCAAAAATAACATCACTGCGGCTGAAAATATGTCCATTACATTTATTCTATTAATAATTAACAAAGAAACGCTATTGTATACTTAATACAGCTATTTAGGAGGTATGAGCAGTAAAATTAGTTTATTTTTTAACGATTTCTATTAGGCTTTACCGTGTAAATTCTCATGATGATGGATAATCAAGCAACCCAAGTATTAAGTTAAGCTAAATACTAGGATATACTTGATTGTTTTTTCCGTTTCTTAGATTCTTTTGGATTCCATGCTCTATCTTGTCGCTAGTTGTATCGCACTTTTATTTGGGCCGCTTTGTTATCGCTACTTTTCTTCTGGAAGTGGACTACATAAAGGCCTAGATGGATTTATCTTCGTCTCTTTAGGCGGGCTAGTGCTTATCCATATTTTGCCAGAACTGCTTGAACATGGCGGGATCCTCACCCTATTTTTTGTTGTCCTTGGACTTTGGGGGCCAACCGCTAGCGAAAGACTATTTCACCGTTACTCAGATATTACCCATAATGTCACCCTAACCTTAGGTATCGGTGGCTTACTCCTTCATACCATTACGGATGGTGGTGCTATGGTATTAGCCCAGCAAGAGGGCAATTCCATTTTGCTAGCTCTCGGCGTAGTCATGCATCGTTTACCAGTAGGAGTAGCGATTTGGTGGCTGCTGAAACCACAAGTAGGTACCCGATGGGCGAGTGCCGTCCTTGCCGCAATGATGATTTTAACCGGTGTGGGATATTTTACAGGCGAGCAGCTTCTTCAACATATTAGCATCGACAATACCGTTTATTTACAAGCCTTTGTGACTGGTTCAATCTTGCATGTTGTATTGCATCAACCTCACGGAAATCATGATGAAGATCAGCAAGGGCGCTATCAATATCAAGCAGGCATTGGCAGCTTATTGGGTGTCGCTTTACTTGCCGTGTTAGTACTTGTTGATACTGGTGGTCATGATCATGTCCATCATAGTCATGGCTCAGGCCAATTTATTAATTGGTTACTGACCGTTTCACCTGTTGTCATTATCAGTTATTTAATTGCGACCGCTCGCTTTAAAGCTGGATTATCGCCTCAAAATAACAGTTTATCCAGCCGTTGGTTACAACGCCTTGCTGGTCCCGAAGCCCTATTTATTACATTGCTATTGCTTGGCCCTTGGTTTGCTCTGTATCAAGCGATTGGTTTGCTACTTGTAGGATTATTATTAAGTTTAGGGAAAGTCGAACTGACCGACCCTCATGAGAACTTGCCGACTTCATGTTGGCGTTTTGGCTTTGCACATCTCGTTGACCGAAGTGCACCTTGGATTGCATTAAGCCTGATTTTGGCGAATCTGATTGGTCATCCATCAGTACATCTTGAGCACCCAGCATTACAAGTGATGATATTACTGGCAGTATTTTTACCAATGCGTTTCTGTAATCTCGGCGCTGCAGTATTGGCACTCTCTTTAGCTTATAGTGGCTGGAGTAACGTTGCTGTCGCTTTCGCATTGATTGCTGCACCAGTACTTAGTATCAGCCAGCTTAAATTAATGAATTGGACCATGCGCGCGGCATTAACAGCAGTATTAGCCATCGCGTTATTATTTGCAGAACAGTTGTTAGGCGATTGGCATCAGCTATTAATTTTACCGAATAGCATCAATATTGCCGGCGTAGTGATAGTTGGGTTAATTTTCAGCGCAAGCCTACTACGCTTAGGCCCAAGAGAGTTTCTCAGCCGTTTGATGATCAAGTTTAAAGGCCACAACCATGACCACGAACATGCTCACAACCATGGTTCTGACTCTGGTCAAAAACATAACCATAAACATCACCATTAATTGAATGGTTAAATCGCTCATTGCCCTAGCTAACCTTCGGCATTGAGCGTTTGTCTTGGCTAACAACTCATCAAAGGAACCTTCTCCTAGTCATCTCCCAATTCTCCTTAAATGAGTAATCTTCTTTTGCTAATGCTTAGCCTTTAAAAATTAGGTTATGATGTTTTATCACCTTCTTTTGGTAGAGTTTATGTGCATTTTATTTATCGCTGTCGACATGCATCCTAAATGGCCGTTAATCGTTTGCGCTAATCGTGATGAATTCCATCACCGCCCTACTGAGCCAGCTCATTGTTGGCCACAAACAATTAATACATCGCAAATCATTGCTGGTAAAGACTTACAAGCAGGTGGCACTTGGTTAGGCGTAAACAAGCTCGGACAGTTCGCTGCACTTACCAATATCCGTCACAACACTGAAAGCGAAGGCATGCGCAGTCGTGGAGAATTAGTGCTTAAAGCCTTATCGAGTGATACCGATTTTAATGAGCAATGGCTAAAGCAACACAGTGCCAATTACAGTCCATTCAATTTGGTTTATCAGCAAGACAAAAAACTGTGGTGTTTTAATAGCTCCACAGCTGAAAATCTACCTTTGAATAAAGGCTTTCATGCTGTAAGTAATGGCGCTTTAGATGATGTATGGCCAAAGATGGCTAAAGGGCAACAAGCGTTAGAGCAGCATGTATTGAGCCATAATGAGCCAGATATAGAACAAATGCTGAACTTGATGCGTGATGAATCCGAAGCGGACGATGCCAGCTTACCGAGTACTGGTATTGATCTAGAATGGGAAAGGTTACTGTCAGCAATTTTTATTAAGCATCCAGAGTACGGCACACGATCCACCAGCATTGTGATACAAGATGCCCTAGGAAATATCCAATTTACTGAAGTGCGTTTTGATGGCAAAGCGAGAAATTTAGGGCAACAGAAATTCAATATTAAACTTGAATAATTGCCCTAGGATCTAAAGTTTACCTTGATAATGACTAATCTGATGAATGGTCGTGAGTGATAACCCATTTATCATCAATACGCTCTATCAATAAGGTAAATACACCGCTAGGTTTGTCCTTGGCCCGCTCTAGTGTCCAACGTCCAACGACTAACGCTGCGTAGTTACTCAACATTTTGATTTCGCGTACATTGAAGCTGAGTTTACCCATACGTTGTGCTGTTGGGTAACTGCGCTTATAACTGGCAAGAATAGAATCCCAACCATAATTATATTTGCCGTTTGATACAAAACGTAGTTTGTCACTTTTCCAGTAACCTTCCATGTAGGCATCAATATTGCCACTATTCCAAGCCTTCTCTTGGTTCGAAATCACTGAACGAATACGATCGGTTGGGATAGCACTATCAGAATTCACTTCATCTAGTGAAATAGGCGCTGCATCTTCAGGATTAATATCAACCGCGGCTACAGGTGTGATTGGAGTATATGTTTCAGGCTGTTTTACGACCTCATCTGTGGTGCTATTAACAACATCGTTCACTGTAGCGGCTTCTGGTTCACTGGCTAGTGTTTCTTTAGTATCAACACTATCAACAGGCTCAATTGAACCCACTTCGACTTTTTCTGTGGTCGAGGGCTTTAGCGGCACAGTTTTCAATGCTTGCTCGGTTTGTGTTTGGCTAGCCGTTTCGCTCGCTGCTTGTTCCTTTGCAACCTGTTCCTCTACAACTTTATCTGCTGCAATAGCTTGCGTAATGGTTACCATTGAAAACAGCATACAAATGACATTAATACTGATTATTGTAAGGTGCTTCACACACTCTCCTTGCTCATTGCCTAATCGTCATTTCTACAAACAAATAATCAATTGGCACTTTTGTATTACGGCAATGAATACGATAGGTTAGTTAACTATCACAGCACTGACGTTGATACTCATTAATGGCTCAACTTGTCTTTCTACCTGATATTTTTCAGATAAAAACGACACTGTTGCTAAAACGATATCACCTTGAACACTTACAGTCCTCAATATGATAATCGTAAAATATTTCATTATCTTATCGCTAGATTCTAGCGTATCAGATACAAATAAACTGGAAAATAGTCCATGTTTCGTAAAATTAGTTTATGGCTACTTAATATTAATGGCTGGCGCTTTGAAGGTAGTGCCCCTCGTGAAGGTCAATTCATCATGGTTGTTGGCCCTCATACCAGCAACTGGGACTTTATCATTGGTATTATTGCTCGCTCAGCATTAGGGATAAAAATTCACTTTCTGGGTAAGCATCAATTGTTTATTCCGCCATGGGGATGGTTTTTCAGATGGTTAGGCGGTAGCCCTGTTAATCGCAGTAAGAATAACAATATGGTCGATGCCGCAGTGCAGCTTTTTGAAGCTGATAACCAATATAAATTGGCGTTAGCCCCCGAAGGGACTCGCAGTGCTGTTACCCGATGGAAAACAGGGTTTTATCATATTGCAGTTAAGGCCAAGGTTCCTATCATTACCGTTGGATTAGATTTTTCACGCAAATCTATTGTGCTCAATACTCCAATGGATACGAGCGGGGATATGACCACAGATATGAATCAAATAATGGACTTCTTTAGAGGGATAACGGGACGTCACCCTAAAGTGATCCCCGTGTATGAGCCCAGAATGGAATCATCAGAAACTAAGCCAAACTAGGCTTTGGCTTAGTTTGACTTTAATAGCTTGTTTTTAATCGATGGCTTTTAAAGTACACAGCCAATCCAATAGTTTGAGTATTATTAAAAGAAAAGCAAAAAAGCTCGCTTAATGAACCTCTGCTTCAGGTTTAATACTACGGATGTCATTACCTGTCGGATTTTGAAATGCCTTTAAACCAAACTCAGGCAAAATGGCAAACACATGGTCGAAAATATCCGCTTGGATCCCTTCGTAAAATGCCCAACGGGTATCATTGGTAAATACGTACAGCTCAATAGGTAAACCTTCAGTGGTTGGCGCAAGCTGACGTACCATTAAGGTCATGTCTTTATGAAGCTTATTGTTGTGACGTAAATATGCATCTAAATAAGCTCTAAAGGTACCCACATTCGTCAAGCGGCGACCATTAACAGGCATATCAAAGTCACTGACTTGTTCATTTGAATGAGTGATTTCGGAGATTATTTTAGGGAAGTAATCTTTTAAATAATTCACTTTAGATAATCGCGCCACTTCTTCCGCTGATAAAAAATGAATGCTATTCACATCAAGGTTAATCGAACGCTTAATACGGCGACCGCCCTTTTCAGACATACCACGCCAGTTTTTAAAAGCGTCTGATACTAGAGCATAAGCTGGGATCATCGTAATAGTGTTATCCCAATTACGAACTTTAACCGTGTTAAGAGAAACTTCATCTACCGCGCCATCTGCGCCGTATTTATCCATTTGAATCCAGTCACCTTTGCTCACCATGCGGTTTGCAGCAAGCTGAATACCAGCAACGAATCCTAAGATGGTGTCTCTAAACACTAACATCACTAAACCGGTCGCAACACCTAAACCACTTAAAAAATAAATTGGCGACTGATCTGCAAGTACTGATACCGAAATAATGGCACCAATGAAAAATAAGAATAATTTGGTCAGCTGTACAAAGCTTTTAACAGGTAAACGACGGCTGATTAATTTGACGTCAGCAATTTCGTTCATGGCATCGAGACCTGAATACAATGCGCGAATGATAAAAATCACCACCAGTACACTTAAACTGCGGTCAAGTATGATGCCTAATAATTCCTGATGGGTTAATACAATAGGCACAAACAAGTCGAGAATGAATGCCGGAACTAACAAAGCCAACTTTTCCAATACGCCATAGCGCATGAAAATATCATCCCAAGTTACCGCAGATTTTTGGATGACTGTATTCACTGCTTTTACAAACACTTTTTTAGTGATGTAGTAAGCAATAGTTGCAATCAAAAAACTAGCAAACAGTAAAATCGACGTCGCCAAACTGTCAGAGGGCTGACTATTTACACCCGCTTCCAATAACCATTGGGCAATATCTGTGCGTAACTCGTTATCCACTACTTTATTCCTTTAATGACCTACAAATCATTGGCTAACATACCATATTTCTTGTTTTAAACGATGATAATCAAATATATGACAAAACCTCATTAAGCCACCCACTGACATAAAACAAACTCACAACAACAATAGAACATTCCATGAGATCTATGGTAAATCTACGAGCAAATATTGACCTCTGTTTCTCAAACCCTAACAATAACGCCATCCAAACAGGTAGAGGTACTCAATGAAACAATTCTGGCTTACCATCGCGCTTACTTTTAGCTTAGTAGCTTTTAGTCAACACGCTCAAGCAAACACAACTGATGAAGAGCAAAACTTCACCCCTTCAGTTGCATTATTAGTCGATTACATTGATACCCGTGGCGATATGTTTGGTGTCACTATTGCAGCGAGACACTTTGATCCAGATTATGCTGATTGGGGGTATTACATTGGTTACGCTTGGGGTAGTGAATATGACATTGAAGTGCCCGATCCTGCCGGTGAAGGTTATGCCAAAGAATACATGTGGCGCTTTGGTTTAAGCTACAGTTTAACTCAAGATTTAAGTGTTTATGGCGGTGCTACTGTATTCATTTATGAAGAAAATACCACAGATAATATCGTACCACTAATCGTAGGCGCAGAGCCTGTTTGGGAACGCGACCGCCAAAAAGAATGGGGCGCTGAGGTCGGCATCCGTTACACCTTTATGGAAGGGTTTGTGATTGGCGCGGGTTACGATACCAGCGCAGAAGCAGCGATAATTTCAATTGGTTTCACTATGTAACTTTATTGAAGAACCCTGTTTAAAGGCAATAAAAAAGGACCTGAAGGTCCTTTTTTATTAACTGTCATTCATTAGAAACTAGCTAATAGGCCTGCTGGCAAGTAGCGATTAAAACTCGCGCTGTACAACAAATCAGTAGCATTATCGATATCTGGGGCAAAGAAACGGTCTTTGTCATAATAATCGACCACTTCACGTAGCTCAGCTTTGGCGCTTGCCACGGCATCACTTGGGGCTAAAGGCTTGCGGAAATCAAGCCCTTGCGCAGCAGCAAGTAATTCAACCGCCAATACACCTCGTGTATTTTCAGACATATCACGTAAGCGACGCGCCGCAAATGTGGCCATAGAGACATGATCTTCTTGGTTTGCCGAAGTCGGTAAACTATCTACCGAAGCTGGGTGAGCATAAGTTTTGTTTTCAGACGCCAATGCCGCAGCAGTCACTTGAGCAATCATAAACCCTGAGTTAACGCCGCCATTTTCAACTAAGAATGGAGGCAGCTTAGACAGGCTAGAATCAATTAACAGCGCAATACGACGCTCTGCAATTGAGCCAAGTTCAGCAATAGCAATCGCTAAGTTATCAGCAGCCATGGCCACAGGTTCAGCATGGAAATTACCACCTGAGATAATATCGCCAGTGTCTTGGAATACTAATGGGTTATCAGTTACGCCGTTTGATTCAACAGCGAGTACTTCAGCAGCATGGCGAATTTGGGTTAAACATGCACCTAACACTTGTGGCTGACAACGCAGTGAATAAGGATCTTGTACCTTTTCACAATCTACGTGACTAGCACTGATTTCAGACTCATCACCCAGCAAATTACGGAAAATAGCCGCAGAATCAATCTGACCTTTTTGACCACGAGCCGCGTGAATACGTGCATCAAACGGGCTACGACTGCCCATTGCAGCTTCAACACTCATAGCGCCAATTACCGAACTAGCCGCAAATAAATCTTCAGCATGGAATAAGCCTTCAAGGGCTAATGCTGTTGATGCTTGCGTGCCATTTAACAATGCTAAACCTTCTTTAGCAGCAAGCTCAATTGGCTCAAGCCCAGCAATCTCCAGCCCTTCAGTCGCTGTGATGATTTGCCCTTGGTAGCTCATCTCACCTTCGCCTAAAAGTGGTAAACACATATGTGAAAGTGGCGCTAAATCACCTGATGCTCCTACTGAACCCTTTTCAGGAATACATGGGTAAACACCCGCGTTAACTAGCTGAATAAGGAAATTAATCACCTCTAATCGAATGCCCGAAAAGCCACGACTTAATGAATTAATTTTTAACACCATCATTAAACGTACAGTTGCATCTTGCATGTATTGACCAGTGCCCGCAGCATGTGACAATACAATTGAACGTTGCAGTAACTGTAAATCTTCAGGGGCAATTTTAGTGTTCGCCAACAAGCCAAAACCAGTATTAATGCCATACACAGTACGACCTTCATCCAGCACTTGTTGGACAAGTCCTGCACTGGTGTTGATATCCGCTTTGGCTTCTTCCTCTAAGGTAATATGAACCGACCCACGACCAATTTTACGTAACTGAGCTAATGATAAAGTACCTGGGTTTAGTAGTAATCTATGTTGTGTCGCAGTCATTACTTTGCTCCTTGCATTGGTAAATCTAGACCTTGCTCTTTGGCACAGTCAATGGCGATATCGTATCCTGCATCAGCGTGACGCATCACACCTGTTGCAGGGTCATTCCATAACACGCGGCCCAATCTTTGCGCTGCATCATCGCTACCATCAGCCACAATAACCACACCAGAGTGTTGACTGAAGCCCATACCGACGCCACCGCCATGGTGTAATGACACCCATGTTGCGCCACTGGCAGTATTTAATAAGGCATTCATTAATGGCCAATCTGATACGGCATCAGAACCATCAAGCATTGATTCAGTTTCACGGTTAGGACTGGCAACAGAGCCAGAATCTAAATGATCTCGACCAATCACAATCGGTGCTGATAACTCGCCATTTTTAACCATTTCATTAAACGCTAATGCCAATCGTGCGCGGTCTTTTAAGCCCACCCAACAAATACGGGCTGGTAAGCCTTGAAACTCAATACGCTCACGGGCCATGTCTAACCAATTGTGTAGATGCGGGTTATCAGGAATGAGCTCTTTCACCTTGGCATCGGTTTTATAAATATCTTCAGGGTCGCCAGATAAAGCTACCCAGCGAAACGGTCCAATACCTTCACAAAACAGTGGGCGAACATAAGCGGGAACAAAACCTGGGAAATCAAAGGCATTTTCAACACCTTCTTCAAATGCCATTTGACGGATATTGTTACCATAATCGGTTGTTGCCGCCCCTGCCGCTTGCAGTGCTAGCATGGCATTAACTTGAACTGCCATCGATTTTTTAGCAGCGCTTACTACTGCTGCTTCATCAGTTTTGCGCATTTCAGCAGCTTGCTCTAACGTCCAACCTTGAGGTAAATAACCGTTTAATGGATCGTGAGCAGAGGTTTGGTCTGTCACAACGTCTGGCGTTACACCACGTTCAACCAATTCAGTAAAGATATCAGCTGCATTACCCAGTAAACCGACAGAAACAGGGTTACCAGAAGCATTAGCCTCATCAATGATTGCTAATGCTTCATCTAATGACGTGGCTTTTTTATCCACATAACGGGTGCGTAAGCGAAAATCAATACGGGTTTCATCGACTTCACATGCCAGTACTGAGTATCCTGCCATAGTGCCAGCCAAAGGTTGTGCACCGCCCATGCCGCCAAGACCACCGGTTAAAATCCACTTACCAGCAGCACTGCCGCCAAAGTGTTGTTTTGCCATTGCTACAAAGGTCTCGTAAGTGCCTTGAACAATCCCTTGAGTGCCAATATAAATCCAAGAGCCCGCGGTCATTTGGCCGTACATTGCCAAACCTTTCTTATCGAGTTCGTTAAAGTGCTCCCAATTAGCCCAATGTGGTACTAAGTTTGAGTTTGCAATAATCACTCGTGGCGCGTTGCTATGGGTGGTAAATACGCCCACAGGTTTACCTGATTGCACTAATAAAGTTTCGTCATCTTCAAGGCGTTGCAGCACTTCAATAATTTTGTCATAACACTGCCAGTCGCGGGCGGCACGGCCAATCCCACCATAAACCACTAAGTCTTCAGGGCGCTCGGCCACATCTGGGTGCAGGTTGTTCATTAACATGCGCATGGCAGCTTCTGTTAACCAGCTTTTACAGGCGAGTGTAGTGCCGTGTGGCGCAATAATATTGCGGCTAGGATCATGTCTATTATTCATGCTTTTTCCTTTTATTAATCTTCAACCACAACACCATTTAATGAAGTCGTTAATGGGGCTATGGTTTGACTGTATTTATTGTTGTTGCTGTTTTTATTGATTAAACGTTAAATGGCCACCCAAGCTGAACTTACTGCCGGGATGGATTAAACGGGCAAAACTCACCACACCTTTACGGGACCAGGTGCGACGTAAAATTTGTAGGCAAGGCTCAGTTGCTTCAATCGCTAATCGTTGTTGGGTTTGCTCATTGGCAATCACCGCTTCTACGGTGTGGCGCGCCTCAGTTAACGGCGCAACCTTAGATAAATACTCATGAGGCGTCAGCAGATTGAAATCTTGTTTTAAATAATCGGGGATCATGTGCGGATTCACATAACGCTCTTCCACTTGCAAAGGTTGGTCTTGCTCGCAATGAACTAATACCGAGTAAAACACCGGACTACCCTCTGCTAACCCCAATGAAACTGCCACCGCGCCTTCTGCTGCAACTTGGGTTAGTTCTAATTGTTTAACGCTATAGCCATGACCGCGGTCTTTAATTTCGTCAGCAATGTTTCGAATCGCCAACAAAGAAGATTGCGACTTAAGCCCCGCAACAAATGTACCTAAGCCTTGGCTTCGCTCTAACACACCAGATTCAACTAACTCAGTTAACGCGCGGCGAGCTGTCATTCGGCTGCAATCCATTAACTCGGTTAACTGATTTTCAGATGGCACACGATCATTTTCTCGCCACTCGCCCGCTTCAATACGAGCTAGAATGTACTGCTTAATTTGTTCAAATTTTGCTAGTGCCATCGTCTTATCCATTGGTGGTTGTCAATCTAATGTCATCAGTGATAATGGTTTTAAACCGCTCTTTATTGCTGTAAACAACACCGATATCATGAGGATATTGGCGATTAAAGCCACTGACTGACTAAAAACTCGGCTTTAACCTTACCTTGTATATACAAGTAAAAACAAGTATTGTTTTGTCACTATTAGAATAAAATTTTACAGATAATGGAGTTGCTATGTCGTGGGATCATGTTTGGATTGACGTCAATATCGCTACAATGGATCCAACTAATTCAGCCGCTTACGGCGCAATTACCGACGCAGCTTTAGCAGTAAAAGATGGCAAAATTGCTTGGATTGGACAGCGAAAAGATTTACCTGAATTCGATGTATTTGATATTCCAGTCTACCGTGGCAAAGGCGGTTGGTTAACTCCAGGACTTATTGATGCTCATACCCATTTAATCTTTGCTGGTAGCCGAGCCAATGAGTTCGAAATGCGCTTACAGGGCGCAAGCTATGAAGACATCGCTCGCGCTGGCGGCGGTATTATTTCTACCGTAAAAGCCTGTCGTGAAGCTGATGAAGCGGAATTATTTGAGTTAGGTCGCCAACGCTTAAATGCCTTAGCCAAAGAAGGTGTCACCACTGTTGAAATAAAGTCTGGTTATGGCCTCGATACCGACACAGAAGTGAAGTTATTGAAAGTTGCCCGAGAGTTAGGTAAACATCACCACGTTGATGTAAAAACCACTTTCTTAGGTGCCCACGCTATTCCACCTGAATACAAAGACGATGTTGATGCCTATGTGGATGTGGTTATTAATGACATGCTGCCAACTGTGATTGATCAAGGTTTAGCTGATGCCGCTGATGTATTTTGTGAAAATATAGCATTCAACTTAGACCAAACTGAGCGAGTATTAACTGCCGCGAAAGAAGCAGGTCTTGAGATCAAGCTCCATGCAGAGCAATTATCCAATATGGGTGGCTCGGCAATGGCAGCCAAACTTGGCGCAAAATCCGTTGACCATATTGAATACTTAGATGAAGACGGCGTTAAAGCCCTTGCCGCCAGTGGCACCTGTGCCACCTTATTACCGGGTGCTTATTACTTCCTGCGTGAAACCAAAATGCCGCCAATTGATTTATTACGCCAACATCAAGTGCCGATTGTGGTTGCCAGTGATTTTAACCCAGGCTCATCCCCTATTTGTTCAACGCTGCTGATGTTAAATATGGCATGTACCCTATTTAGATTAACCCCAGAAGAAGCGTTAAAAGGCATTACTGCCAATGCAGCCAAAGCATTAGGGATAGAGCACAGTGTCGGCGTATTAGCTCAAGGAATGCAGGCAGATTTTTGCTTATGGGATATCACCACTCCTGCACAACTGGCCTACTCATACGGCTTGAATCCGTGTAAAGATGTCGTCAAAAATGGCGTAGTGGTTCATCAGTAACTTAATCATTTCGCCAAAAAGTAAAAAGCCGACATTATGTCGGCTTTATTCTGCATGAATACAAAACTACCACTTTATCTTGATTTGCCCTGACGAAAATTCATCACTAAACTTTACTTATCGAGGTTCACTTTCAGCAGCATTAGAATTGACTCAACAAGGTAAAAAACATATGGTAGGCCAAATTTTCAATCAGTATGAATCATGACTTCTCAGTTCGAACCAGTTAGCCTTTTCAAATCCTTAACAGACCCTATTCGCTTATCTATTGTGATGCTGTTGGTTGTTGAGAAAGAGCTGTGTGTCTGTGAATTTACTGAAGCTCTAGATGTCATCCAACCTAAGATATCTCGTAACCTAGCCTTATTAAAATCGGCAGGCATTGTTGTCAATCGACGACAAGGGCAGTGGATTTATTACTCGATTAATGAGCAGTTACCAGCATGGGCAAAACAAGTGTTGACTGATACTTATTCGGGTAATAAAACATTAATTGAAGAAGCGTTATCCAAGCTTAATTTGGTTGGCGAAAATCAGGACCGCCCAAAAATCTTGTGCGGCAGTTCGACTAAGTAACCATTCCTTCGATTCTATTTCAGGCAGAAAAAAGAGATGCAGCTTTAACACCTGCATCTCATTTCTAATCTTCAACACGACTCACTAAAACTTAATTTTGTAATGCTGTTTAATACAAAGTTTTCACGTTAAAACTGCGAATGTAATAAACATTCGGCTTCGTACCTGCATCTAGATTGAGCTGTTGAGTCTTGTTCATTTTAATCAAACGTGACGCTTCACTATTTGGATCGTCAAAGTCACCAAATACTCTCGCATCAGAAGGGCAAGCCGTCACACATGCAGGACTTAGCCCTTTATCTAAGCGATGATCACACAAGGTACATTTTTCAGTGGTTCTTCTTGGGCGAACTTCAGGATAGGTATCACCACGCTCAGGGTTCATATATGGAAAAGTTTTAATGTCTACTTTTTTCAATAAAGCATGAGGAGATCCAGTAGCGCCAGCCACTAGAGCTTTATCATCTTGCCACTCACGATGAGGCTCTTGTCTGTTATAGCTAATGACCCCATAAGGGCAAGCTCGCTCACATTTTCTACAACCGATACATTTATCATTATCTTGCAGCGTTAATCCACGTTCGTCTTTATACATTGCACCTGTAGGGCACACGTTAACACAAGCAGCATTGGTACAATGGTTACACATGGTTGGAATGTAACTGTATTTCACATCAGGAAAACGTCCTTCCGTTTTAGTTATATGATCCGACCATTTAACGCCATCAGCAGTGTTATTTTCGGTTTTACAGGCTAAATCACAGCCACCGCAACCTACACATTTTTGTAGGTCAATTACCATTCCGAGTCTCATAATCTCTTACCTCAGGCTTTTTTTACGTTAATACGAACATGGCCATAGTACGCTGATGCGCCACTTAATCTGTCATATCTATCAGCGATAATGTCGTTGTTTGAACCACCTCTCGCCTCTTTACCAAATGTCTTGCTCGCATGGCGACCATAAGCCCAGTGTCCTTGGCCAAAACATTTTGCTACGGTGCCAGGTCTTACCCCTTCCCATAACGCAACTGTGCAAGTTAACTCACCTACAGGGCTCGATATAACAATCTTGTCACCGGTTTTAATCCCCAGTTTTTCACCGTCGATAGGGTTGATTTTCGCCGTGTCTTCATTGGCAATATCTCCAGGATCAAGATCTTTAAATTCATAGAACCATGGTGTATTGGCTGAGCGACCTTCTTTACTTAATCGCGCCTTTTGATCCACCAGCAATAATGGATACAGTTTTTCATCACCGAAGCGGTATGGGTCTTCGTAATGCGGTACGAAAGCAACTTTATCTCGGGCTTGGTAATCACATGCCTCCATGACCTCATCAACACTGACATGATGGTTCTTCGCATGTTTATTAAGAGCTTTCTCAAGGGTTTTACTATAAAACTCAAACTTATGGGTCTCAGTTTTAAATTTCCCCCAGCGGCTTTTCAGTTCATAAGGATGGCTGTTCCACACGCCTTTATCGGTGAACTCTTTCCAAGACGTCATGTTATCGCCATATTTGGCAGCACCGTCAGTCCATAATGGCGAAGTCACGTATTTCACTAGTAGCTCACCAAAGTCTTTTTCGCTCTTAGCTGGCTGCTTAGTTTCAGGATCAAGTAACTGTTCATTGATATAGCGCCAAGGCATATCAAAACCTTTATCAGCTAACTTTTTAGCTAATAAATATGGGATTTCTGACTCATCTTCTTTAGTGTTCCATATGCGATCAATTGAAGGCTGTTGCACTGACACTTGATGCACGCCATTACCAATTGAATCTAATACGCCCCACTTTTCAAACATGTGGTGGTTAGCAGGTAAAATGATGTCGGCAAACCAACTAAACTCTGAAATATTGGTGGTCACGTGTGCCATGAAATCAAGCTGACTTAACGCTTCATTCCAACGCTGGCCTTCAGGTGATGAGAAATTAAAGTTGTTGAAGTATGCCAACATGACTTTAATGTCATACGGATCAGCACTTAGCATGCCATTAGGCGTATTGCTGGTGACAACACCACCGCCTGGTTTACCTTTTTTAAGCGCAGGGAAAGCTAAGGTGCCACGTTGATCAATTTTAGGGTGCTTAACCCCTTTCTTAGCCACGTTATCAAGGTACGGCTTAGAGTCAGGGAACTTCTTATTTAGTTTGATTTTATTAGCAGGGAATACTCCCCCTTTATTATCAATGCCACCGAATAAGCCATTTAATGCATGACAAGCAAGTGAAGTGTAAGTACCACGGGTATGCATCACAGCCCCACGTGATGTCCACACTTGTACTGCAGGTGCTGCTTTGCCCATATCGCGCGCAATATTGATAATGGTATCAGCAGGAATATTAGTGACAGACTCTGCCCATTCAGGAGTGTAATCTTTTAAGCTAATGTTCCACCAATCAACCACGCCATGAGTATGTACCTCATTAAATGCGAAAGCATCGACTTCTTGACCGGCAATGAACTGGTTTTGCTTATTAGCAAAGTCCCCCACAAATGGCTTATGCCACAGACCTTCAGTTAATGCCACATGAGCAATGGCTAACGCTAATACACTGTCTTGTGACGGCTCGATTGGGATCCATTTGTGAGCCTTACTGGCTGATACCGATAAACGAGGGTCTACTACGACCACTTTTGCGCTATCTAGCGCTGCGCCCCAAGTTTTTGAGTAATAGGAAACTTGGCGATTACTCGCAATGGGGTCGGCACCAAATGAAAGAATAAATTTGGCATTTTCAACATCGTACTGGTTATAACCCCAGTTACCATCTTGGTAGTATGGCCCCATTTTATGGGCTTCTGCACATATTGAACTGTGGGAAATATTATTTGGAGAACCAATCATTTGAGTCAGATGTTTATACATCAGCTCATTGATATGGGAATAGCGACCACGCAATAAAGCATATTTATGAGATTCGTCGGCAGCTCGAAGCGCTAGAATTTTATCAGCCAGTAAATCTAAAGCTTCATCCCAAGAAATCGGTTTGAACATAGGATCATGCTCTTTGCCTTTCTTAGGGTTTGTTCGCATAAGCGGTGTTTTCACTCTATCTGGATCATAGACTTGCTGAAGACTAAGGTGCTGCCTTGGGCAACTTGCTTCACCGTGCACTTTAGAATTAACGTTACCTCTTAATTTAATCGCACGCCCGTCCATCACATAAACTTGCTTGGCACACCAAGAAGTACATCCTTGACACGTTGTACCTACCCACTGACCAGTACCAGTAACTGTATCTTTACTTGGTAGCTCTTGCTCAATTCCCTTCATTACAGGTTCAATTGAACTCGAACTACTACAACCTATTCCAGATAGTGCAGCACCTGCTGCAGAGGTTTTTAACAACGCTCTTCTACCTGTATCTATTTTATTGCTCATCTCAATCCCCTTGAACACACTACATATCATCAACTGCATATACGCTTATTTATATATATACATTTGTAAATAAGCATTTAGAAGACAAATTAAAGGGCATGAATCACAGAATATAAATTTAACAATGGCTAATGCTTGAGCTAACTTTGCAACATTTAAACCTTAAACAATTGAAACAAAAGTGAAATATATGATGAGGAATAAAAAGCAGAAAGAATAAGCATTGGCTTAATGAATATCCCTTTAGGAGTATTAGTTGACTAATTTAGTGCGGAATAGAATGTTGAAATAAAACGCAGATATAAAAAAACCGACTTAACGTCGGCTTAATCACACAGAGATATGAAAAGAAAAAAGGCAACTCTCAATGCTATTCAAGCTCATGAACCGGCAGCCAGTTCACTTTTACTCCTGCTTGCAAAAACATATCTTGGCTGACTTTAATCTTATCGCCCCAGCGAGATAAAAAGTCCTCACTTTGCTCTGGGCAATACACACCCGTAATACCGGTTTGAATGATTTTAGCGGCGCAGTTAGGACAAGGAAAATGGGTAACCCAGATATCACAATCGCCTAAATCGCGCTTAGCGAATAAGATGGCATTCTCTTCTGCATGCAAGGTTTTCAATAACTTCATTTCACGATCGTCAGTTTCTGCGCTATCAGAAATCCCATGGGGATAGCCATTAAACCCGACAGACACGATACGATTATGTTTAGTGATCACCGCGCCCACTTGTGTTGACGGGTCTTTACTCCATGAACCAACAAGTTCAGCCATCTGAAAGAAACGTTTTGCCCATTTAGAAATCATAGCCTGTCACCTTTAAGTGCTTGGTTTAATTATCACTGCTTTGTTTATGCATAATACCTAAACTTAACAGCATTGGCAGCTAATAACAGTGGAATATCATTGATTTGAGTAATCCTTACCTTTGTTGTTCAATTTGACTAGCCATCAGACCTAATAAAGCTTAGGATCTTGGTCAAGCACATTTAAGGATTGGAGTACGTAGACATTATGGGTATTAGAGCGATTATCGTAGATACAGCTGGCACCACGACTGATCTAGATTTTATTCAAGATGTACTATTCCCGTATTCAAAAAAAGCCATGGGTGATTTTCTTGATAAAAATCAACATAACCCACTGGTTGAATACTGTATCAGCGACGTTCGCGACCTTGCACTAGAGCAAGACGCCTCTGTTGAACGCGTAACAGAAATCCTATCCCAGTGGATTGATGAAGACCGTAAAGCAACGCCACTCAAAACCCTTCAAGGTCTTATTTGGAAGCAAGGTTACGCAAGCGGTGAGTTTACCGGTCATATTTACCCAGATTTCATCGATGCTATTCCACGTATTGAAGCAGCTAATATCCGTATTTACAGCTTCTCTTCAGGTTCAGCTGAAGCGCAAAAAATGTTATTTAGCCACAGCGATGCAGGGGACTTAACACCTAAGTTTAATGGCCATTTTGATACCCGTACGGGGAACAAATTAGACAAACAAGCTTACTGCAATATCCTCAATACTGTTAGTTTGAGCCCGAAACAAGTCTTGTTTGTTTCTGATGTGGTTGAAGAGCTAAAAGCCGCCGATGCTGCCGGGCTACACACTGTGCAAATGGTACGTTTTGATAATCAAAAGACCGCTAAGTTTACTCAAATCAGCGATTTTTCTGCCCTAAAAATTGATTAATCATCCCCTATTTAGCAACAAAAAAACGACCTGCAAGGTCGTTTTTTATTGGCCATCATTCAGGCTCGATTAAATATCTTCATTAAACTCGTTATTAAATATCTTCATTAAACAATAGCACCAAGCTACCGCCACTTAACGCACTATCAATATTCACCGTAACTCCAATTCCTACATTGGTTAACCATGAAGATAACGCAGGAGTTTCAACAATCCAGCCTAGTCCTGTTTCGTAATAATGATTGGTTCCCATGGTATCCACTGCATCACCGGTTAAGTCAATTCGCTTAAACAAAAAGCGCATTTCATTGCGATAACTCATAAGCTCTGGCAGTGGATAATGATAAATAAACGTATTGCTAAACCGGCTAACCTCAGGCGATCCCGATTGAGCAGACCCGTCTGCATGAACGATATTACCGAGGGCATAATTATAACGGCTAATAAACTGCCATTTATTATTCCAAAGATGACCTTGATAATGCACTTGTACTGAAGGGTCAATCATCCACGCATCATAAGAGGTATTAAATACCTGCCCATCAAATAACTCGCGATAGAACTCTATATCAGGGCTATAATCAAAGTCATTACGATACCAAATGTAGTGACCACCCAATCCAAGTTGCATCCCCCAGTTTTCAGATAAGCTATATTTCCAACGCTGTTCTGCTGATAATAAATAACTCTTTTCGTCTAGCTTTTCGGTCATGTTTGCTTGATCAGAAAGCAGTAAAGATTGTTTCGAATTGATGTAAGAGAACTTAACAAAGCTGGCCATTTGCCAATCAGGGGTTAATTCAAGCCATTGACTTTCCCATGGGATCGAGTAAACGCTCAACTCTTTACGGCGCTGAATTGATTCTTTAGACCCTGTATCAATGTTGTCCAAGTCAACGATATTGCTTGGGTCAAAATTAACCACTCCCAAAGACACTAAACTGGCATCCGACAATACAATTGCAGTGGCAATATTACCTTTGGTCACATCACTCAATTTTTGATCAAGAGCACCGTCAGCATTGGCAAAAGACGGGGCACTTATTAGCCCAAAAGCATAGCTAAATACAATACAGTTTAAGACTAAACGCATTGGCTTATTCATCATTCGCTCTTAACCGGAAATGCGGGTGAAACACAAGCTTTTACCAAAAAGTCATAACCGTATCGACTATCCTCTTCATCGGATGGAATGATTTCTAATATCTCGTAGTCATTTAACTCAACCACTTTACTATCCGCTTGAGATTCACAGCGAGAAAACTGGTTACCCTCAAAATAGTAAATAAAATTAGCAATCGTCATTCTCACCATCAAGCGATAACTCTCGCGGATAATATCGTACCGTCGTTCAGCGACTTCATCTGCCCCAACACTCAAACGTTTCACTTCATTTTGCTGCACTTGTTTAATTGATTGCTGAACTGCATCCTCAATCACCTTTTGAGTGCTCGCGGCGATATCTGGAGGAGTATCTTTGTTAGAAGTCGAAGTCACAGAACCAGGAACAGAAACAGGTGCATGCACTGGCTCTGTAGAGCTAAGGCTTTCTATGTCATTATTCTCAGCGACTAAAGTTGTTTCTGTTTCTGCCTCTCCCTTAACCTCTCCCTCAGCCTTAGCTTCAACAATTTTCGCACCAACGGCTGACAGCTTTTGCAAACCAGCATCAATATCTTCAGGTTTTTCACCTGTTTCCTCTTCTAACAATTTGATCATTTTGGCTCTGGGATCACTACTTTCAAAGGTGTTTTCAATATCACTTAATAAATACAGGTTAGCTAACACCACATACGCCAATATCATTCGCAGTAATATAGTGCGTTTTCGATAATGCTCACTATTAGTAAAACGTATTGATTTAACACCAAGCAAGCTAAGTAGTGGCATCAACACAAAGTAAATTGGAATTACCGCTTGCAGCAGCATTAACGCCACTCCGCTCACCAGTACAAACCATACTGGCATATAGAGCAGAATAACGAGATTGTGGGTATAGGTTAAATGATCAGCATCAACGCCTGATACTTCATTAACAACGGATGCAGCCCACACTAATGAGAAGTTAGCGATAATGGCATAAAACAACAACAAAAAAGCTTTACCGGCTAAACTATGCCAAGTTTTAGTAAACAATGGCCAAAACTCAATCATCATTGCAATCATGGCAATGATCCCCACCATCGTCACTCCATCGGTGGTAAACATCAAAAGGAAGGCGATGAAGTACAGCTTTTGCGCCACAGTCAACTTATCGATGATGGTCTTAATATAACTGAGTATCACTCGGGGTAAGGCCGATACACTCACAACAGGACGATAAAGTAGCTGCTGTAATCGTGGGTAGTTAAAGGAGTTCAAGCGGCGCATTCCATAGCAAATAGTGGTTTAACATTATCAAAACATATTGCCTAATTGATAGCAAAGCATTCCATGCTTGTTGAACTAGGTTTTGCCTGTTAACCTGAATAAAAATCAAACAACCGTTTAACTTTATTAGGGAGTAAGATTTATATGGACCAGTTTATTCAGCAACATGCGATTATTACTGAAATTCCAGTAGCATGGGGTGAAATGGATGCACTCAATCACGTCAACAATGTGGTGTATTTTCGCTACTTTGAAACCGCTCGAATTGATTTTTTTAGCCAGATAAACATGATGGCCGAACTTGAAAAAACCGCCGTTGGTCCTGTTTTAAGTGAAACCCACGCGCGTTACAAACGACCAGTGACATTCCCTGATACGTTATTAGTCAGCGTCAATATTAGTGACGTAAAAGAAGACCGCTTTATCATGCATTACCGTATTTTCAGTAAAGCGCAACAAGCGGTAACCACAACTGGCACTGCCAATGTGGTGATGTTTAACTTTAAAACGGGACAAAAAGCCAAGTTGACACCAGAGTTACTTGATGCGTTAAATCAACACTTAGAACAAGCATAAACGTCAGGTTTTAGCTAAGAATTTACAGGGTATGCCACCCAAGATGAGCTAGAAACTTTGATCTGTGCGCGAGCTTTTTGTTACCCGCTCGCGCTTTATCACCCATTAACCTTAAGCCGTCATATCTCCAGTTAATGCCGCCAGTTGTTCCTTCACTTCAGCAGTCATCGGTTGGCTTTTTTCAGCCTGATAATCGTAATGCACCATAGTGGTTTTAGCCTCAGCAGTTTGGCGTCCGTTTTGCCAGCAACTTTGAGCAATCTCGAAACTACTGTTGCCCACTCGGCTGATATGAGTTTTAACGAGTACATCTTGGCCGTAAAAGGTTGGCGCATTAAATGCGATGTTAAATCCTGCAATGATCATGTTCCATTTTGATAAATCTTGGCCTGGATTAACGATTTCAAAAATCGGATCTCGTGCCGCCTCAAACCACACAGGAATGACTGTGTTATTAATATGCCCCAGTGCATCGGTTTCACAAAAACGTGGCGTTAGGGTTAAGCTAAATTGGGTTTCTGACATGCTGACCTCTTGTTATTATTGGCTTTACTGGCTATTACTTAGTTTTATAACTTGTTTAGTAAATAACAAAACTGCTCGCAGTGTAAGTCAGCCAAGAGTTGGGGTCAAAATATTAGATATCATCAAAGAAGTCTTTATTGCGAATGTATTTATGCATGTAATGAAAGGCAAACGGTGACACTATCCAGCTTACAAAGCTCAACAAAAAGCGTTTTATCGGCGGCGTATTTTCATAGACACGTTCGTTGTGCAGCCAGAGCATTTTACCCACATGAAAGAAAATCCCCGGAAGTGGCGGCAAAAAAGTCACTACGTCGATATCACAGCAAATACGATAAGTACGTCGTTGTAATAAATACGCTTTTTGGAAACTCTTAAAACCAGGAGAAGGCTGGCCAAAGGTCACCACACGTTTGATTGAGTTGGGATATAAGCGCTCTAATCGATCAGCGGCTAATATCGCCATCGCGCCACCAGATGAATGCCCCGTCAAAGAAACCCGCTTACCTGCGACTATCAAGGGATAGAGCACCATCTGTAATTGGGAGAATAAACTGATATTAGGATCGTAATGAGGCGGGATCGGATTGGTTTTCTGCTCTAATAAATAATCATATCCAGCATGGACATTATACTTAGTATCAGCAAACTGTTTCGCTTTAGGCCAGCACTGACAGTTAATCAGCCACTCATTGAGGGTTTGCGAGCCTCGAAACACCACTAACACTTCTTTTTTATCTGCATGCCACATTATCCGAGCACAAATATTTCCCCAGCGATTGGCGATATCTCGATAATGTTCATGAGAGAAACCTAGCTTTTCAGGCGAAAAGTCATCTCGATAAGTGACTTTGCATAGCACAGCATAACGTTCATATTGATAGCGTTTTAATTTTTTCAAAGTAGCAGGTTCAGTTAAGCAAACTGAATTGAGAATATAGCCCTTTTATGACACTACTGTGATGGCTTACTGTTAACGTTAAGCTTAAATTTTATATGGTTGCCTAATAACAGTTTTCCAGTTGTCAGGGGCTGCACGACGAATGTCGGACAAATATATCTCGTGATGTTTACCCGATAAGGTAAACCCAGCAGACTCAATAAAGCCATGTACTTTAGCAACTGTTGGGCCTTCTTCTGAAAAGGGCCCCACATGCAGAATCTGCGCGCATGAACCTTCACTGAAAGATGCAAAGCGTACCAATTCTATCGCCGCTAAATCCTTTTTCAATTTCACTTGGCTGATGGCCGCTTCAACTAATGCCTTATCAACCCAATCAGGCTGCATAATCATCATGGTCCATTGCCAGTTATGTTTATTATCATTGATAAAGTCATCCATATCCTCAGCCCACCATAAACCTTCAAGTGGGAGTACACCGTAATCAACGTCGGTGACGCCCTTTTTGATCATAAACTTAATAGTATAAGCGACTGAATATAGTGCCTCTATAGCCTCCGCATACTGTGGGCTTCCAGGCTCACCTTTGCCGTCTACCATCAAGTAATGCATTGGTGGCACTTCAACACTGACTACCTGTTTTTTCGACGGCAGATATAAGTGTTTCAGTTGTTTCTTAACATCGATTTTAGCCATGGTTTACTCGGGTAATTTCAGATAAGGCATATAGAACTGATCATAATACCTATAACTGATTGCTGCTTGAATGCTTTCCTTAGAAAGCAGGCACAAAAAAGGGCACCATTAGATGCCCTTTAAAAACTTCATTTAACTCTAGACGAGATTACTTCGCGTACATCGCATCAATCTCATTAACGTACTTTGAGTAAATCTTCTTACGACGCAGTTTCATGGTTGGGGTAATTAAGCCCGACTCCATCGAAAAGGCTTCTGGCAATAAGGTAAATTTCTTAATTTTCTCAAATCCCGCTAGCTCGTGTTGTAGCTCTTTCAAACGTTGCTCAAAATGCTCTACCACTTGGCTATGGCGTAACAGTTCTATTGGGTTTTCAAACTTAATCTCATGTTCTTTGGCCCAAGATTCAAGTGACTCAAACGCAGGTACAATTAACGCCGATACATAGTTACGGGCATCAGCCACAATCGCAACTTGTTCGATGAACGGGCAACAGCTCACTTTACCTTCAACACGTTGCGGTGCGATGTATTTACCGTTCGAGGTTTTCATCAGCTCTTTAATGCGGTCGGTAATGTATAGGTTACCTTCAGCATCTAACATGCCTGCATCACCGGTTTTTAACCAACCATCTTCAAACGCTTCTTCAGTATCTTGTGGACGGTTAAAGTAACCACGCATCACGGTGTCACCACGTACTAAAATTTCGTTATTAGCACCGATTTTCACTTCCATAGCACTCAGTGGTTTACCGTTTGAACCAGACACTCGATTATCAAGCGTATTACACGTCACGGTGGCACAGGTTTCAGTCATGCCGTAGCCACACAAGATTGGCACACCAATACTGTGGAAAAAGCCGCCAACATTAACATCTAATGCAGCGCCGCCAACAGGCATAAACTTAAGGCGACCGCCTAATACATTCTGTAATTTGCTGAATACTAATTTGTTAGCCAGCTTCCATTGCACAGATAATGCGGCGCTGGCTTTCTTGCGACCTTGGCCGACTTCAAACTGTCGTGAACCCACACCAATAGCCCAGTTAAATAGTTTTTGACGTATTGCTGGCGCACTGTTCACTTTGTCATGCACAGCGCTATACACTTTTTCTAAAAAGCGTGGCACGACACATAAGGTATGCGGGCGAACTTCAGCAATCGCCTCTTTAACGCGGTTTGTATCAGCAAGGTAAACATTATGACCACCACGACACAATACATAAAAACTCCAACCACGTTCAAACACATGGCTAAGTGGTAAGAATGCCAATGAGACATCACCCGCTTTAAAAGCAATTTCTGTATCGTGTTGTTCGATCATCGAGGCAATATTACGATAATCCAGCATCACACCTTTAGGATCGCCAGTCGTACCAGAGGTATAAATAAGGGTTAATAAGTCATCAAGATTGGTTTGCGATAAACGCAGCTCAAGTTCAGCTTCGCTTGCAGGCGTTGTCTCTGCAATCAGGATATCGTCAAAATGGAAATGCTCATCTGAGGCCAGCTTAACATTGCTGTCAAACACCACGACATGCTCAACAGTTGGACACTGTGCTTGGATTTTACATGCTGTTGCGTATTGACTCTCATCACCTGCAAAAATGACTTTAGCGCGGGCATCATTAACGATGAAAACAGCTTGTTCCATTGGGCTTGTTGGGTAAACAGGTACGACTACGGTTCGTGCTTTAAGTGCGCCAATATCTGCACATGTCCATTGTGGGCTGTTTTGCGCAACGATAACCACTTTGTCTTGGGCTTGTAGACCAAAATCAATTAACAGCTGTGCCACTTTATTAGTAATAGTATCAAATTGGCTCCATGAAACTTTGTTCCAAGGGGCTGCCATCTCAAATCCTTCGAGTGCGATGTTATCTTCTAATGCTGTGCTTTGCTGCTGTAGAAGTCTGACTAAATGAAATTGTTCGAGAGACATTAATAATTACCTTTTAGCTTACAAGTGTTCCGCTTTTTGGCATTCTACTTTAAGCCATACAGAAAAATAAGAGTTTTTAGTCTAAATTAGCGTCAATTCACAGATTATCGCTACATTTTACAAACTGGCAACACCATTTTTCCATAATTTGTTTCTGCTGATAACCAGTAAAACAGCCATTAACAGTAATAACCCTAAATCTCCCCAATAATATCCAAGACTTATAGCATTCTCTTCTCGTAAGGTAACGAGCGACGTCGATAACCATACAGAGCTAAAGATCACGATCAGCATTGAAGAACTTACTTGAAGTACCGAACGGCTCATCGCACCAAAAGCAAGTGCTAAGCCAGATGCCCAAGTAGTACTGGCGACGACATGTAAGCCGACCATTAACGAAATTTGTGAATTAAACTGAGCAGATAACAAGACAATCAGTGACATAATTGCAATTACGATCATCAACAAACGTAATTGAGAATTAAAAAACTGACCTACTAAACCCGTTTTGCCACTAAAGCTGGGCAGCATATATAGGGTTTCAGCTGCCCGCCAACGCTGAACACGTGTCCAGTGAATTAAACAGCACACCATAATCATCAACTGCGACAGCACCATTAATACCGGGACATCAGCTTCCATGTATGCAGACAGAAAAATAGCGGCAACACTCAAAATAGGTACGACAATTAATATCATGCCGAGCATCGGGCCGACAAAGTAGCTTGCAGGATGCAGATAACGACTCAATTTCATAAACCAGCGATTTTGCCCTGCAATAGGACCAATCATCCAACCAGTTTCTAAGCCATTTAAATAAATCGCTCTGGCATCGTCATTCCAGCTTAGACGTAATAATTGTCTATCAATTAAAAAGCCAAGTAGCACAGGCAGAAGCACTAAATAACTCACAATCACTTCAGGTAAATACACGATCACTTCGGGTGCCAAAGGGATAAATACAAACACAAATACCGATAAGTTAAATCGCTGTGGCTTGATTAAACACACATAAATAAATCCCATACCAATACTGAAAAACAGCATTAACGTCCCTATGCTCTCCTGCTCAGTGGACTCAAATACTATGTAGCAAATCAATGACATCAGAATAAAAACACTAATGGCTTGAACCATTACTTGCTTACGGTAAT
This sequence comes from Shewanella goraebulensis, assembly GCF_030252245.1. Lineage (NCBI taxonomy): Bacteria > Pseudomonadati > Pseudomonadota > Gammaproteobacteria > Alteromonadales > Shewanellaceae > Shewanella > Shewanella goraebulensis. The sequence continues at coordinate 87,293 of NZ_CP126972.1, read as the reverse complement.
GCGGAATAAGCGCTGCGTGCTCACTAGCAGTCAATTTAATAAACTGCCAAGCAACAGTAGCGGAGACAGATAAAATACACATCCCCAAGGTAAGATTAATCACTTCAACTTTTTCAGGCTTAGTCAGTAACGTCAGTACGGCAAGCCCTAACCCAAGTAAAGCCACCAGTAAGAAGCTCAAACTGCCAAAATCGCGGATCCATATCGAGTAAAAACCTTTATATGGATTACGAAATGCACCTTTACCCGGCTTAGTTTGTGAGTTGGTTATGGGGTGTCGACTATTCATCGGTGTAGTTCCATGAACAGTTGCTCTAAATTGAGCGTGGTTTTGTTTAGTGCGCCTGCTATTTCAGCTTGATCAGCATTGTCCACCAGCACTTGTTGTTGATTTCGATTCAATACCCTTACACCATCAGGTAAGGTTTGGTTTTCAGCAAGCTGTACTAACATCACTTCTTCACGTAACGCATCAATTTCTTTAAATAGTACGAGTTCACCTTGTTTAATTAAGGCCACATGGCTGGCAACACGCTCTAAATCTGAAGTAATGTGTGAAGAAAACAACACGGCAGAACCTGACTCCAAGGCAAGCTCAAACAAGTCCCCCATAAACTGACGACGAACGATAGGATCTAAACTGGCAACGGGTTCATCAAGGATAAGTAATTGCGGGCGGTAGGCCATGGCCATGATAAGTGCTAAGGATTGACGTTGCCCCACTGATAATTTTTGCACTTGTTGGTTAGCTTCAAGCCCAAAGCGATTTAACCAATCTAACTCGAGCGACTTATCCCATTCAGGGTAAAAGCTGCTGTGCAGTTCAAGCGCACTAGCAATGGTAAAACCCTCATAGCCAAAAGGTTGCTGCGGCACATAACCAATTTTAGACTTTGCCTCGATAGACAGTTCAGCTGCTTGCTCACCTAAAGCCGTAATTTCGCCCGCATCAATGTTCAGTATGCCAAGGGCTGTGCGCATTAAGGTGGATTTACCCGCACCGTTTTGACCTAATAAACCCACGACCATCCCAGCCGAGAGGCTAAAGCTCAGTTGCTTTAATACTGCCTTGTCTTCAAATCGTTTATCGACTTGCTTAAACTCAAGAATTACTTCAGAGCTGTCCATTAACTTATTCCTTGTTATCTTGGCCGAAATATCTGTTTTTATAGCGTGTTATTCAATACTTCGGACTCATCACGATTAACATTACTGATCACTTGTCCCACTGCTGACTTAGCAAAGCTTGTAAGTCTTCTAAGTTGATACCTAATTGCTTAGCTTGGCTAATTAAATCATTGGTTTGCGGTGCTAATAATTGCAAACTTGAAGTAGTTGGCGCATCTTGCTTGTTGGCAACTCGGGTCGGTTGACCACGACGACGCTCAAGCCAGCCTTGTTCTACTAATTGTTGAATAGCACGTGAAACTGTCATTGGATTCACGGCTAAATGTTCGGCCAGTTGTCTCACTGATGGCAACACTTGATCCACTTGTAGTTGGCCACCCACGATTAATCGCACAATTTGCTCATGCAATTGTCGGTAAATTGGTTCGCCACTACTGGGGTTGACTTTTATTAGTTCTAGCATTAGCCTTTACTTACTGTATTAATACATTGATACACCGATACACTAATGTTAAGTTACCACAATCATCCTGAAATGCAAAAAGGAAAGATGTAATGAACATCGGAAAAGTTATGTTGCAAGGAACCTATAACAAGGTAAGCAATGCCCGTTGGCTGACAACAAAATCAAAGCTGATAAGCGCCGTTCAAGTTGGTTTACTGTCTATGATGAGCTTATCTGCTGTGGCAGATGAAAGCACTGTTGCTATTGAACAAGCTCCACTTTCAGCGTGTTATGTTGATGGTTTATCTGAGCAAGTGCAGTGCGGCTCATTATTATTGGCTGAAAATCCAGCCAAGCCTGATGGCAAGAAAATCACCGTTCATTACGCTGTATTACCAGCGATTAAACCCAGCTTTAAAAAACAAGCCATGCTTGCCATTGCTGGCGGACCAGGACAATCAGCCATTGAAAATGCCGCAGGGTTTGACCGCGTACTGGCTAAAGTCCGTCAAGATCGCGACATTTTATTGATTGACCAACGTGGGACTGGGCAATCTAATATCTTAGCCTGTGATGATGACGATATGTCAGTGCTATCGTTTAATGATGACGATATGGACTATGTGAAAGACACTCAAGCCTGCTTAGATGAAATAGATGCTGATGTCACTCAATATGGCAGCTTAACGGCGTTAACTGACTTTGAAGCTATTCGCCAACACTTAGGTTATGAAAAACTGCATTTATATGGTGTATCGTACGGTACCCGTATGGCGCAGCTATATATGCGTGAACATCCAAATGCGATTGCCACCGTGACTTTAGATGGTGTTGTACCAATGCAGCAAAGTGTTATCGCTATTGGTGAAGCCATCGATAGAGGCTACGCCCTTCTTTTTAAAGACTGTCAGCAAAACAGTTTATGCGGTCAGCAATTCCCGGATCTTGAACAAGATTTCATCTCTGTCGATAATCAGTTAGCTGAATCCCCAGTCAAGACACAAGTACGCGATCCACAAACTGATGAACTAACCAGCTTTTTGCTGACTCGAGGTAAATTTAACGGTGCGATTAGAATGGCGCTATACATGCCCAACATTCGCTCGTTAACGCCGCATGCAATTCATCAAGCCGCTCTGGGGAACTACCAACCCATATTAGGCATTTACACCTTAACCTCAGATAGCACAGGTATCGCCATGGGAATGCACGCCTCTGTAGTTTGTGGCGAAGACATTCATCGCATCACAACAAGCATGCGCGAACAAGCACAAGACTCTTACATGGGAGGCACCATGATAGAAGGACTAGAGGCAACGTGCAGCGTGTGGAATATGCCGCAAGTAGATAACAGCTTTAGCGATGCTATCGCAAGTGACATTCCTACCCTCTTGCTTTCAGGTGAGCTAGATCCTGCAACGCCACCAAGCTGGGGCGATATGGCCACAGAAAAACTCACTAATGCTAAACATTTTGTCTCTGAATTTGCTACCCATGGCGTGGCTTATCAAAGCTGCGGTAACGATCTCATCGCAGATTTAGTTAGCAGTGGCTCGATAGATAACATTGACGGTAAATGCTTAGAAAAGGATGTCCGTAGAAGCTTTTACTTAAATGCCAACTCAGTTGAAACCCTTTCAGCTGCCGCTGAGGAAGAATAATCATGATTACTGTATCGAATTTATCGAAAAAAATTGGCGACGTACAAGCACTGGATAACCTCAGCTTTAGTGCTCATGACGGTCATATTACTGGACTACTTGGCCCAAATGGCGCGGGTAAAACCACCTGTCTACGAACAGTGTTTGGCTTATTAGCGGCAGATGAAGGCCATGCCGAAATCGATGGTATTGATGTTGCCAAAGAGCCGACAAAAGCAAAAGCACAATTAGGTTTATTCCCAGACCCGTTTGGTTTATATGAGCGATTATCGCCAAGAGAATACATTAGCTACTTTGCCGAACTCAGCGGCATGTCAAAGGCTGATGCTAAACAAGCAACAGCCAATGTCATCGCGCAATTAAAACTCGAAGATATTGCCGACCGTCGATGTAAAGGTTTCTCACAAGGGCAACGCATGAAAACTGCATTAGCCCAAGCGATAGTGCACCAGCCAACCAACATCATTTTAGACGAGCCAACACGTGGCTTAGATGTCATGAGTACCAGGTTACTGCGAGATATTTTGATTGAGCTTAAAAAAGCAGGCCATTGCGTGTTGTTTTCAAGCCACGTCATGCAAGAAGTGGCCGCTTTATGTGACCAAGTCATCGTGATGGCTAACGGTAAAGTGGTTGCCACAGGTAGCCCAGAAGAGCTTTGCCAACAAACGGGTGAAACCTCACTGGAAGAAGCCTTTATTAAACTCATCGGTACTGACGAAGGAATCGCAGCCTAATGAAAACAGTTATAGCAATGGTTCGCAAAGAACTCATCGATGCAATGCGTGACAAACGCTCAGTAATGGCAGGTCTATATTATGCCATCGGTACCCCGCTGTTAATGTGCGGCATGTTTATGGTGTTGATTGGGCAACTATCGACCCCTGAAGATCTCAACATCAAGATCACCAATGCCGACAACGCGCCTGATCTAGTCCGATTCTTAAATAATCGCGGCATTAACGCTTCAACTGACGAAGGGGTTACAGCTAAAGATGTCAAAGATATCGAGCTCTTCATCAGTGACGATTACGCAGCGCACATGGCGAAAGCAAAGCCTGCTGAAATCACCTTAATCGCCGATAACTCAAATGAAAAGCTACAGCAATCCATTCGCAGAGTTGAAAACCAACTGCAAGCCTACAGCGGTGAAATGGGCAGCTTACGTCTCATTGCACGTGGGATTAACCCCGCTGTTGTGCAGCCAATTAAAGTGGTAGTAGAAGATCAAGCAACGCCAGATTCTAAAGGCGGCTTTATTTTAGGAATTGCCATTTTCACCATGATTTATTCGGTGTTTATCTCAGGCATGAACCTGGCTATTGATACCAGTGCGGGCGAACGTGAACGTAATTCATTAGCACTGCTGTTAAGCCACCCTATTAGTACACGCCAATTAGTACTAGGTAAAATCATTGCAGTCACCTGCTTTGCATTGCTGGGCTTATTGCTGATTTTAATCGTGTCTAAATTTGCCTACACCTTTGTGCCTTGGCAAGAGCTTGGCTTTAGCGTAAATATTTCGCCAGACTTTATGGGGCTAATGCTATTTATTGGCATTCCACTCGCCATTATGGCGGCGACCCTACAATTGTTTGTGTCATTTATGGCCAAAACATTTAAAGAGGCTCAGTCCTATCTCACCATGGTGCTGTTTGTCCCGCTCGCTTTATCAATGGCAGCGAGCTACAACATCGCCCCTGATGTACTGGAATGGTTACCTGTTTCAGGTCAACAGCAAGCCCTAATGGCCTTTATTAAAGGACGGGAAATACCAATGCTGCAATTATTGGTGTCATCTGCAGCCACACTGGTACTGTCAATTGCACTGGCATTAGGGCTAGAGAAACTGCTGAAAAGCGAGAAAGTAGTATTTGGTTTGTAAACGTTAAAGGCATGCATGGGTAAGGTTGAATACCAAGCTTGCTCATCATGCTAATACCAATCTGGATAAATAAGTGATCATTCTAATGCTGATTGGTATAAACCCTCATATAGGAAGGAGTCTGTTATGGAACAAGAATACGCCATTGTAGCTTTAGTCATTGTGATTACTGTTGGCACTACAGCGACTGAAATTTTTAAGCAGTATATGAAATCAAAAAGCGCTAATAAGTCAGGTCATCAAACTGAAGAAATGAAGTTACTGCGACAACAAAACAATGAACTCAAGCAGCGAATTGCCACTCTTGAGAAAATTGTCACTGAGCCAGAGTATGATTTAAAGCAGCAAATTAACTCACTTTAGTTGGCACTCAAAGCCCAAAAAAAGTATCGCTAGCAGCAGGCATGGGTATTAAATTTTTGTCGATAAGCACGCGGGCTTAAACTGGTAAGCTGGATGAATAGTTTTCTAAACGAGCTAACATCCTCATACCCGACCCGCTCGACAATTTGCTCAATGGCCAATTCTGTTGTTTCTAGCAACCTTTTTGCTTCATCTACTCGAAGGCGCTGCATATAGCTCGCTGGCGTTTCATTCACGGCTTTTTTAAAGCGCCTAATCAACGTGCGCTTGCCTACGGCAAACTTATCTGCAATGTCATCTAACAACCAGTGTTGGCTCAAGTCATCCTGCATCCAACGCTGGACGTTATGTATTAATTCGTCTTTATGCTGTTCAGGATTAATCGCCATTGTCATAAAGGGTTGTTGAGAGCTGCGATTAGGATCGATCAGCAATATTTTCGCCATCTGCTGCGCCATTTGTTCACCCGCTAAAATCGAAATAAGATGCAGCGCCAAGCTTAAATTTGAGGTGGTCGCGCCTGCGGTATGTATATGGCCATCAGACACCACTAATGAATCCATACATAACTTCACATCTTTGAAATTGCGCTCAAACATCTCGCTAAGCCACCACACTGTTGTGGCTCGCCTTTGGCTTAATAAGCCAGATGCAGCAAGCAGTAATGTTGCTGAACAATAAGCCGCAACAGGCTTTTCAGCAGCTGAAAAGCGCGACAGTGGTGCTATTAAAGGCTCAAAATCGGTTAAAAATGCTTGAAACTCAGCCCGATTAGTCACAAAGGCCGAGGCCAGAATAACGGCATCAGCCTGCAAAATATCATCAGGATGCGCTAGCCCTTTGGCGGGTACTTCAAAACCTTGATTGGTTTTTACGTTATGACCGTCAGCTGAAATGACATGACAATGAAACAAGTCTTCTTTGACATCTTGATTAATACGACGCCAATAGGCATTACAAAAACTAAATACATCTAAAAAGCTCACCAGGCCGCTCGCCACCACGTTACCCGCCGCTAAAATATAAATTGTTTTCATCACGACCTCAAAATGTCACTTTTGACTTTATATTTGTCAATAATGACACTTAAAATCAATTTGTCTAGTTTTTATACTGTTAATCACAGTGAGTCATTAGCAGTAAGGACACAAGTCATGAAAAAAGTCAGCCAGCATATTATTGTCAGTTTGAGTTATCTTTTCGTCAGTTGGGGGTTATTACTGTCACTAAACTTCAGTACTGCACCCAATGTATTTGTACATCTCATTGCCATTCCATTTCTTGCCATATTTTCTGGCTATAGCGCGCATTTGATCTTTAGAAAAGGGCTGTAGTCATTAGCTGCAGTCATCCGTTATGTCGAAAATAAGCAACTAGCGATAATTGAGAAGAGCCGCAATAGATAGGCTTACAAGTGCTCATTACAATCATGTGATGATGACTGATAAATGACGGGCTAAGCGCGGTGTAATACAGAAGGGTTAAGCTTTGATGAATGGTTTGAAATGTAGCTATAGGGTGAAGACATAAGCATTTCACCCTATAGTAAACAAATATTAGATTACTTTGCTTTTGGTCTGAACGGCTTGATGACTGACTCATCACACTCTAAGAATGGGCCATCCATTAAATCAATGCAGTATGGAATTGCTGGGAATACCGCATCTAAACATTCACGAATTGATTTTGGTTTGCCAGGTAAGTTAACAATCAGCGAGTCACCACGTAAACCAGCTGTTTGACGAGATAAAATAGCTGTAGGCACAAACTTTAATGATTCAGCGCGCATTAGCTCACCAAAGCCTGGCATCATTCGATCGCAAACGGCTTCTGTCGCTTCAGGTGTCACATCACGCTTAGCAGGACCTGTACCGCCAGTAGTGACAATCAAGCTACAGTTTTGCACATCGGCCATATCAATTAACGTGGCTTCAATATCTGCAGTTTCATCAGGAATTACCTTATAAACAGGTTCCCACTCTGATGTTAAATACTCATTTAGCACATCAATAATGGCTTTTCCCGATAAATCTTCATACACGCCTGCACTTGCACGGTCACTTACCGTAACAATACCGATTTTAGCTTTGGTCATGACAAAATCCTTAAACTTGATCATTTAATTGCTGTACGTCTAAATTAAAATTAGACTTTAGATGCGGCTAAAATACCACAATTTTACTCTTTAGGCGGAGAGATTGATCAAGAGTTAACAACACAGGTTTGTAGATCTTAGACTTAGGTAAACTTGCTCATCGGGAATAGGCAACGATAAAAGAAAACAGCATTCGCCACCAATAAGATCAGCACTATAAACGACTCGCAAACCAATAGCGGGGTTTCCAGTAAACATTATCCATACTGGAAATCATCACCCCTTTTTTAGTCGACACATGCAAAAAACGATGGCCGGATAAATAGATCCCGACATGGCGTCCACTACCTGTGGTTTTAAAAAACACTAAATCACCACTTTGCAGATCACTTTTTGCAATACGGTTGCCCAAGCTGGTTTGTCCCCGCACCGTTCTTGGAATACTTGATCCGATAAGATCTTGATAAGCAACATACACCAGCCCAGAACAATCTATGCCTTGTGGAGACAACCCGCCTAAACGATATGGCGTACCTTGCCATTGCTGATGAAATTTCAGTAATTGCACTTCATTCCAAAGTGTACCTTCAGCCTTAACGGGGATCCTCTCTTGACTAGCATCGCCATGGGCCTGCGAGCTATTTGTATCAGGCTGGCTCGCACATGCTGATAAAAACAGACCAATGCACATTACCAGACTCAATCTGAGCATGCTTTATTTCCACCTATCTACTAGTTAAAAACTAGCATAAACCCATGCTAGAACAAGAAGTGCCAGTGTAATACCGTTTTACTTGAAATTCAGTGCTAAAATCAGCAATTTCCCAAACGCGACCAACCTAACAACTGAACAAAAAACCACTAACATTTTATACGTTATTGCCACCAAAAACATACAAACCAATAAACTGCATCTCATTTGTATTTTTTATCCAGCTGAATAATATAGTGTTTAGGTCATACAATAGTGTCAAAATACCTCTAAAGGGGTAATCTGTGAGTTGAACACGGTTTAGACACTGATTGTTATGATAAGTTCCCAAAATCGGAATAACTCAAGCACTTGGTAAAAATGAATGCAAAAGCAACTATCAAGATTAGATTATTTTACTCTTAAGGTCCTTATTGGCCTCTTTGAGTTCAAAAATGGCAGTGTGGTTGCCGAAAAGCTCAACAGCACTCAGCCAAAGGTCAGTCGCGCACTTAGTACCATGCGTGAAGTAATCCATAATGAGTTATTTATCAGACAGCAATATGGCTTACAGCCTAATGCGATGGCCGAACGTCTTTACCCCCTCGCAAAAAATATCGTGTCTGCCTATGATCAAATGGCTGACGTGGCTAACACAAAGCCAGAGCATCATCGTATGTTGCATATTGGTGCCCCAGAACAAATGTCGACCTTCATCTTAAAGTCGATTGAAGAAGCCAGTGAGATCCTCGGTATAAGCCACACGGTTGATATTCACCCTTGGGTTGAAAATGTGGAGCAAATGATTGTACAAGGCAAACTGGACTACTCCATTTCTTCTCGTGAATTTCAACACGAAAGTGTCGTCAATGATAAGTTAGGCGATGTTGAATTTTGGTTTTTGGTAGTACGTAAAGATCACCCCATTCTTCAAGGTGAAATTACCCTAGAGGCGATTCTGAGCCATAGATTAGTCTTCATTCATAATGGGCCGACTTCAGAGCTCAATGAACTCGTTAGTCGCTGTTGCGAAACTGTCGATCTTAAAGCCAATATTAGCTTAATTACTTCAAGCTTATTAATGGCATTCGAGCGAGTCGTTCACTCTGATGATGTCTGTTGGGCACCATCAGTTTTTCCGTTTGAATTAAGTAAACAACGTGATGATGTAGAGCTAGTTGATATGACTGAATTCTATAAAGAACACTTTAAAAATATTACTAATTTACGTCACCCCAGTCATTTTTTGCAATTTCATGAAACGCATCAAAATGAATTTACTTCTCTTTTATCTAGTATTATGCAAGATAACTTAAAGTCATATCAAAATTTATATAAAAACCTTAGTATTGATGAACTAACTAAAAATGGCAATATTAAATAATAGAATTAGCTATTTTAGATTTAATTTATTTTTATATATAAATCAAACCAAAAATAAAAAGCCACTCATCATTGAGTGGCTTTTTATTTATAAATCCTCAGCAACTTTAATGCAAAGCGGAATGAACTAACCCTTGAATTTTTTCTGATAACCACTGGAAATTAGCTTCATGATTATTCTTGTTATAAACCATATATAAGGTTGGTGCTTTGACTTCCATAAACAACCTTTCTGATTCAACTTCTGCTAGCCGACAAGCGTGCAAGCCAGGCGTCGTATTGATCATATTATATATAGAGCTATAAGGCAGTAACGCAACTGCGTTAGTTTGTCTTAGGTATTCGAATAAGCTAGAAACACCATTTAAATCCATTTCTGTATTTAGTGATATCTGTTTACGGTAGCAATACTCTTGAAACGCACTCATTTTCTGTTCCGCATCACCAACATTACTATTAACGTATGGGTATTTGGCAATTGACTCTAAGGTAATTTCTTCTTTTAGAATTGGATGTTTCTCATCACAAATCAAAAAAAGTTTATTTAATTTTTTTAACGGTAATACAGCTAAGTTATCATCTATACTTTCGAGATTACCTATCGCTTTACTGCAGCAGATACCAATATCAATATCCCCAGAAACAATATGTTCAAGGGAAGACTTATTCCAAGCAGAGATATTAAAATTGACATCTTTACCTGCATCTCTAATAGATGTTAATAGCATCTTAGGAAAAGGAAATGACACTAAATCAGGAGCGACAATTTCAAAGTTATGAACATTATCAGCAATAGCCTCACCATGCAGCTGCTGCAGGCTATTAGAGCATTCCAAGATCTGCTTAGCAATGGGATAAACCTTGCCTGCGAACTCGTTAGGTACTAGGCCATACTTCTTACGTATAAACAGCTCATTGCCAAAAATTTCACGAGCATGTTTAAGACAACGGCTTATCTTGGGCGCTGGTACGTTCAATTTATTAGATACATATGTCGCGGATTTGTTTTCATAGAGATTCACTAGAATATTAATGCTTAATAAATCTAGGTCACTATAGCTAATATCTCTCATCTAAATACCTCCCAATGATAAGTTCAATTTAATAATACCCAATTTACATTTAAATTTGTTATTTTATTTTAATTGTTTTATGAAAATGTTTGTCATGTCACTTATTCGGTTATACAGAAAACGAATAATAAATATTTGAAAGATGCAATACTAAAAATCATAGCACCTTTTATTAATAAAAAACTATAAATACAGTAATAAAAATATCATAAAAGCTACTAAAGCCTTGCTGGGACCGCTTTCCTTTAACTAAGAATAATAATTACAAGAATCCTACTCAAGCTAATTACATTAATTAAAATACCCCATTCAAATATTCAAAAAATGAAATTCAAAATATAACTTTTAAAATTTGTAAAATATAAATAACAATAAACAACCTCAAACCAGAGTTTTAAATACAAAAATAACCATCCAAATATTTAATTGATTTAAATCAATGTTTGTAATCCCACTCGGGGAAATACTGAATGTGCTTTAAAAATAAATTTAATAATCAATGAAAGTTTGGAGGCGTTTATGAACACATCAGTCATATTAAGCTATGCTTTTGTCTACTTTGTATTGTTCCTGGTTGTCCCTTTTGTTTTAGTGACATTTACTATGACCTGTATAAAATTTTTCAAAACAAGCCATGTAGAGAATGTGGGAGTTAATATTAAATTAAACCCAGATAAAATTGCTAATAAGCCAGTCGGTATTTTTAATAAACTAAATACAATAGTTAAAGGGAAATACAACATCTTATACGGCACAACAATGGACACCATCGTTGATATCGATAATACAGACCAACCTGAATTTGCCCATCAGCATTTACAGCACTGTCACCTTGATTATGTGGTTGTCGATGATAAGTCATCAGTGAAACTGGTCATTACTGACCCTCAGCACAACACGCCTGAGAATAATGAGTTTATCGACCACTCATTAGCAGAAGTCGGCATTAAAGTGATTCACCTTGCAAGTAACCAACAATGTGATGAAACCCTAATCCGTAACTCTCTCGCTGCATAACTCTATCGAGTGCTGAAGTACCTCTTCAGCACTCCAATCCTTAACAAGACTCAACTGTATCACTGAATTATGTGAGGGCTCATTATGTCCAAAATATCAAGAATTACTCTTCCCCTGCTGACCTCCATTTTGATGGTGGTACTTAGCTTTACCGCTCCAATTGCTAAGGCCGACACTCCTGAGCTAAAAATGAATCAAAATCGTCAGTGCATCATGTGCCATAAGAAAAACGGCAATATGTATGGCGTACATGCCAACGATGCTTTAGGCCAAACCTGCCAGGACTGTCATGGTGAAAAAGGTAAGCATCCTCGCGGCGAGTCAGAACTCATTGGTTTTGACGAAAGCTCACCAGCCACAGCAGAACAACAAACAGCAGCTTGTATGGCATGTCACGGTCAAGAAGAACTTGCCGAAGCTGATTGGACCCACAATGTCCACTCAGACAAAGTGAACTGCGCAGACTGTCATCAGCTACATCCAGAAGTCGATCCAATTATTGGCCAAACAGAAAGTGTTCGCATCAAGTCATGCGTTAGCTGTCATGAAAGCCAATAATTAGGAGGATAAAACAATGAAAAAAGAAAGAAGACTATTTTTAAAAGGTGCATGTGTAGCAGCGGTTGGCGTTGCAGGCGCATCAGGTCTGAGCATTGCTAACTCTAGCACCAGCAAAGACGATGGCACCCCAAACTGCAAATATGCCCTAATCCATGATGAAAATAAATGTATTGGCTGTGACGCTTGTTCTGTTGCCTGTCGTGAAACTAACAATGTACCAGAAGGTGTAAGTCGACTCGATATTGAGCGTGAAGGACCATTTGGCGAATACCCTAACCAATTTTACCGTTTCACTCGTAAGTCTTGCCAGCAATGTGAAGGTAAGCCATGTGTGAATGTTTGCCCGACAGGCGCCGCTTACCATGACCCTAAAACTGGCATTGTCAGCGTGGATGAGTGGAAGTGCGTGGGCTGCTTATATTGTATTGCTGCATGCCCATATCAAATTCGCTTCATTAACCCAGTAACTAAAGCTGCTGATAAATGTGATTTCTGTAAAGAGACGCGTTTAAAGGAAGGTAGACAACCTGCATGTGTTGAAGCCTGTCCAACCAAAGCACTGACCTTTGGCGACCTTAAAGATCCACATTCACAAGTAGTGGAAGTGCTTAAGACCACGCCTAATTATCGCAGTAAAACAGAACTAGGCACTCGTCCAAAAGTGTTCCGTATTGCTTCGCAAGAGGGAGAAATCAAATTATGAGCCCATTCCATTTTGACAGCCTCATTTGGCACTGGCCAATCGCCATCTACTTATTCTTAGCTGGGATATCAGCAGGTGCAATTTGTTTTGCTGTGTTATTAAAACACTTCAAGCTGGGCAAGCACGCCTATAAATCAAGTTTTGTACAGGCCGCCTGTTTGATTGCGCCGCTAGCAGTATTTGCAGGCCTTGGGATCCTGGTGGTCGATTTAACTAAGCCGTTCGATTTTTGGAAAATCTTAGTGTTCTACAACCCAACCTCAGTCATGTCTGTGGGTGTAGCAGTCCTAATGGTTTATCAAGTGGCATTGTTTTCATGGCTTGCCTGTTTGTTCAAAGAGCCGATTTTGAAATGGTGTGACAACCGTTGGCCTATCGTTGAAAAAGCCTTAAATATCTTAATGAAATTTGAAGCAACGATTACGGGTTTATTGGTCATCCTGGCACTTTCTTTAGGGGCATACACAGGGTTCTTATTGTCAGCACTGACAACATTCCCAATGCTCAATAACCCAGTACTGCCGATGTTGTTCTTAATCTCTGGTATTTCATCTGGCGCAGCGGGCACCTTGCTTGGCGGTGTATTGATGAAGGGTAACCCAGACGGTAAAGAAGTGCATTTCATTCATAACATTGAAATTCCATTGATTTTGCTTGAACTAGCACTGCTATTTACCTTCTTCTTGGGACTTATCCTATCTGGTGGTCAAAGCCAAGTTGCGGCGCTCAATGCCATTGGTGAAGGCTTCTGGGGCTGGGTGTTCTGGGCAGGGATCATTGTGGTCGGCTTAGCGATGCCATTAGCGTTTAACTTGTTCATGACCACATCTGCTAAACGTAAGTTCTCGTATGTCGCCATCACAGCAAGTTGTAGTTTATTCGGCGTGCTATTACTGCGTAATTTCATTCTTTATACCGGTCAAATGACCGTTGCTTAATCATTATTTAGGAGTTAACCATGCTTAAAGTTTTAGGATTGTCCATTTTATTAAGCTTCTCAGGTGCAGCACTTGCAGATTCAATTGCAGATACTCATACGGAAATGGCTGGATGCGAAGCTTGTCACATGGACGGTGAGCCATCTGCAGATATGGCCTATGAGAATCAGACTTGTATCGATTGTCATGGCGGCTTAGATAGTATCGAAGGTGAAATTCACCAGCAACATGACGGTGTTTTAGACTGTGGCACTTGCCACATCGTACATGAAGTACAAGACCCAAATGATACATGTGCCGATTGTCACTAGCACCGTAATCACTTAATAAAAATGGATGATCAGTCTTTAGCTAGAACTGAAAGTGATGATTAGCCTCTTAGGAGGCTAGCAAATCGAAGAAATGACTTAAGACATTTCATCGTATTAACAAGGAAGTCATTGGGCAGGATGCCATTTTATTATCCACTTTGCACAACTCTTAACATTACCTAAGAAAGTGCACCCAACCTCCAAATGGGTTCGCCACCTTTAACAAGGTGGCTTTTTTGTTTTAGCATGCTAATTTCACTTGCTACCAATATCAAAACAAGCTTAAACAACCACTTGCTTAAACAAGTTCTGCACGATGAATAAACCAATAAAACAAGCTATTGCCGATAAAATAGGGGTAATAACCCAACCGACTAATATCTTACCTAATACAGGCCATTGAATCGGTAAACGCTTTAACAAAGCGATACCAATCACCGCGCCAATCACAGCTTGCGAACTTGAAACAGGTACTAACGGTATTGCTGGTAGTCCCATGTTCACAAAACCATTAGACAACGACTGAGAAGAAAAGATAAACAACACAATAGAATGTGCCATCACCACCACCCAAGCGGTAACAGGTGTCATTGATATGAGGTTACCTCCAACAGTCATCATCACTTTTTTAGAGTAAGTAAACACCCCAACGCTTATGGCTACAGCACCCAAAAAGAACAATTGCATTGCGCCAGTAAACTCAATACCCGCAAACTCAAACGCATCCAACGGCGCACTAAGTACAAACACACCCATGACGTTGGCAATGTTGTTCGCCCCTAAACTATAAGCGCCGAATGCGCCCGCTAATATCAAGCCAATCCGTGTCCATTGATCAAGCTGAAACAGGCCTGGCCGCCACCAGTTAATTGCTCTAGTCACGGCTTTATATAAAATAACCGCAGTGATCGCAGCAAGAATTGGACACATCACCCAAGTGCTTAAAATTTTGGTCAATACTTCAGGGTCGGTTGCCATACCACTAAAGAGATTCCAGCCGATAATAGCCCCGACAATCGCTTGACCAGTCGATACAGGTAAACCTGACTTTGTCATAAGATATACTGTGGTCGCAGCAGATAAGGCCACAGTAAAAGCCCCACCAATGGCTGATACTTTACCAAGTGCCCCTAGGGTATGTGATGCACCAGCGCCACTGATCACAGCGCCCAGAATCACCATCACTGAACAAATCATTGCCGCTGTGGAGAACTTAACCATCTTAGAGCCGACAGCGGTGCCAAACACATTAGCTGCATCATTGGCTCCTAATGACCAACCTAAAAACAAGCCACTCGATAAAAACACCCAAATCGCAATATCCATATTATTCCCTCCTACTGAACCCGTTTGAGAGTAAATATGGCGACCCGATCACTGATGTCTTCTGCAAGATTGGCCACCTGATCAATTCGGTCGAAAAAAT
This sequence comes from Shewanella goraebulensis, assembly GCF_030252245.1. Taxonomy (NCBI): domain Bacteria; kingdom Pseudomonadati; phylum Pseudomonadota; class Gammaproteobacteria; order Alteromonadales; family Shewanellaceae; genus Shewanella; species Shewanella goraebulensis. The sequence goes on along the minus strand of NZ_CP126972.1, from coordinate 71,613 downwards.
ACCTTAGTTGCACTTTATTAATCAGGGGTAAATCAGTGTCGAATAAAATTGTTTTAGCCCGAGTACAGGCTTTGTCGGCATCACTTTCAAATAAAATGACTTTCTGGTGATATTCTTGCACCCGTTGAAGATCTGTGAAAAAGCTTTTAGCACAAAGTAAGGTGTGATCAATGGTACTGCCAACCGCCGCAAGTAACCTCATTAGATCTTGCTCTACAGCTTGGGGGATCAAGGGTTTTTCAATTTGTAGGTGCAAACCAATGGTCTCTTGGCGATTGATCAAACGATCGGTTAAATCAATAAGTGAGGCAACATCACTGCGTAAATCGGGAATTAAGGTTTTGCGGTACAGCGTTTGCTCAATTTCCCGCTTTAACACATCGGCTTCATGCTCAATGGCTTGTAAGTCTCTCAATGCTTGAATAAATTCGTCGCTATTGGGCCCATGAGTTAAATACATCTGCCACATGTAAACGAACTTATGTTGTGCGAGAGTCACTTGATCGAGAAATAAATATACATTGGTTTCAGTGGACTGACTCTGAGAAAGAAGCGTAGAAATTCGAGAAAAACCAAACATGGCATCTCCTTAGTAAAGGTAATGTTGACAGGGGAAAAATTAAGAATGACTGAGCACTACCAATGGGAGTGAGGGTGATAATGCCCAGTCATGGGGTGAGCGCGTGGAACTTAATTGAACCCTTTGCTCATTTTAAAGGTAGAGCTTGTTTTCGAACCACTATGACCATGTTCAAAACCAACGGCTTCAACTTGCTCATATAAATGTTGATACACTTGCTCTAATTGCGCTTTATCTTTTACGTGCCCTTTGAAAGAGAACTCGTTAAAGCTGATGCGCGGTTTACGGTAATACGGCGTCCATAATTGATAGTCGATTTCGATATTATCAAAACGTTTATCATTTAATGTGCCTTCCCAACCATGCGTGCGCATGACCATGGTTTGAGCCACATCTTGCTTATTGGCTTCGTAGATATCTCCAACAATGTCCCACATCACAGGGTTGCGCTTAAGAATGGCAAACACGGCATTAATGTCGACATTCTTTACGTCAATTTCTGATGGTGAATATGGCACGTCGTAACTCACGCTGTAAGCTGCTTTGCCATCAGTGTAATCAATCTCAGCTTTGCGGAAATTGGTTAATTCTCCAAAGCCTTCTGGATTTTCAGCACGCAGTTTGACGGTAATTTTACTTTTACGTGGCTTACCTAAATCTTCACGCACGCGGATATTAATACTTTTGGCTTTAAAAGCGCGATTTGGCGTATCGAGATAGGTCACTAACTTAACTCTGACGTCCTCTTTCAAGTTGATAAAACTAAACGCTTCTTTAAACTCATCAGTTTGCTTAGACGCTGCATAAGGCATGGTTTTCGCCGTACCAGTATTTACATGGTATTCAAGCGAGGTAAACGCATCTGGCGATAAAGCATAAGCACTAGAACTTAAGCAGAGGTTTACCAAACCGATTAAAAATAGATTATTTCTCATCAAAAATTATCCTTCAATTAGAATGTAAATTGGAGTCTGGCTTGAAAAATATTGCCGTCTTGGTCATACATTTCTACGCCGTTAATATCTGTATAAGGGGTTTTGTAATCAGCTTGAGTGTGCACATAGTTCAACTGGGCTTTAAGGTTGTTTTCTAAGTACCAGTTCACACCAAGGATATAATCGGTTTTCTCACCGCCAGTGATGCCAGCATCGGTGTCATCGAAGTTTGCCACATCAATGCGCGCCGCAACTTCCCAGGCGCCGTAGCCACCAGCAGAGATAGCATTGGCAGGTTTAACCGTTTTGAAAGTGCCTTTCTTACTGCTGTAATTCCATTGCTCACCCGTTAAGGTATAAACCGCTTGCAGATAGTAGGCATCAACAGACACTGACTCATCATCAACTTGATCCGCTTTTGAGGTCACATACTCACCTTGAATCAACAGGTTTCGATGTTGATAAGCCATTTCTAAGCCATAGCTTTGTACTGATTCAGCATCAAACTTACCAGTATCAATAGTGCGACCCACAGGCTTGCTGCTTGGGCGGGCACGATAGCGCATTTCTTCTGCTTCACTATTATTGTTGGTATACATACCACTGACACCTAAGTGTAAAAGGTGATCACTTGTTTTAATTGGCGCCATGGTAAAGCGGCCGTTATAGACATCTTGTTTGAAGTTCAAATCATCGTCATTGATGTTTGCAGTGGTGCCGTAACCCAACATTAAGTTGTAGTCATTACCTTTGTATAACCACTGCACACCGACATTACGATCGGGTGAGAAAGTATCTGTACTCGCACGCTCTAAAAACGCTAAATTCTTTGAACTGCCAGTCGCTTCAAGACCAAAACCAAACTTTTGGAAACCCATGGTCAATTCTGAATTTTCCCAGCCTCGGTAGCTGACATTGGCATCTTTCACTTCAACTTCTGATTCACCATCAAAATCAAACTCTAATGAATACTTCCAAACATTTGAAAAGTAGCCTTCGACCCCAAAACGCACTCGACGAAAATCAACCGTATTTGCGCCACCTTCAAACTCACGTTTACTGCCGGTGTAAAAATCATCTGAATTAACATAGTCCAATTGAATGCGACCAGAAAATTCCATGGTCGACTTGCCATCCTTAGAGATAAATTCAGGTGAAGGGCTGCTGCTTGAAAACTTTAATCGGTCTGTTTTATTAGCTGCATCTTTGGCTTCAATTAATTCCATTTCTAATGCATCTAAACGTTCTTCTAATTCTGTGACTCGATCAGTATCCGCAGCAATGACTGCACCTGAAAAACAAAATAATGACACTGCAACAGCTTTAGCAACGCTTGTAACTGAAAACACATTTTCTTTGCTCATCTTTCTCTTCCTTAGATTATTTTTAATACTCAATGTGGAACAAAAATGTTTCTATCTTGTTAGCCATAGATTAGGTCTAGGCTTATAAAAAAAACATGATCAACATCAATTAATCACGACTTAATCTTACAATTATTCTTTAATAGTGAACTACAGCAACATCCTCATATTTCACAGTTTTATTTTCATCAAGCCAGCCGAATTCGTCCGATAAGCACAGCTTGCTCATTAGAAAAATAGATAAAATACCCTACTGATTTATAGCGTTACTTTGACGCGAATTAAGGAAGTTAACATCGTTACCTAACCCATCACCAAATGACAAAGCTGCTAACTAACCTGCTCTAACCTATGAATGCCTTTGCGGCTTGTTGTCAGTTTATAACGATGGTAAATACAGTCATTATCAGTATTAATCACTACAATAACGTTTATAGGATAGACACTATGTACGTGATGATTTTTTACATTATTGTCAGTTTCTTGCCAGTGATTTCGTACGGCTCTTGGTAGCAACCGTAAGCGCTTGCTCAAATTTATTGTCAGTTTATCTTTAAACTTAAATAATTCTCTTGCGGAAGATGTGATATGTGAATGATATATTCGCTTATAGACCAGCGCCTCTTGAAAGCTATGACTATCTGCACGATAAAAACGCTTACGTAATGCATTCACTTTATCGGGTAATTCGGTTGGTTTTTGTCGATATAAGGCTTCTTTAACGTCATATATGACCTGGCTCAAACCATGTTGATAAAAACGATAATGATGCTGAGAATACTTAGAGAAGTATTTCTCCATTAAGTAATTACGCCCTAACTCTTTAATTCGGTCTTTAAAAATGTATGACAGCACCAATGAGAAGAAAAAGGGAGTTGAAAAATTACCGAATGCCTTTTGAGTGGCGAAAGCAATGGCAGTAGCGAACGCCATTGCTAGTGCAGCTGCAAAACCAAAAATTAATTGCTCAGCGACTTCACCATTTTTAAGCTTTTTACGCTCTAATTGATGGGGACGATGGATCACCCTTTTTGCAATATGTAGTCGATTTAACAGTCTTTCTTTACCTGCTTCAGATGTAGGTGCGAGTTTGAGTTGCTGAGTGTCAGCCTCAATACACAAGCGTTGAATTTGTACCGTTAGCCAAGGCTTATCTTCTTTACTGGCTTGGTGTTTAGCTTGTAATAGTGATTGATGATAGTGATACATCAATAAATGCTGGGCTAATTTATAGAGCTTACTTTGGGTTAAAAGCTTTTCATTATCATGGATCTGTGAAAATTGCTCGATACGGTCTCCAACATATGCCAATTGCTTTAAATCAGCGTTTGCTTGCAAGTCGACAATACCGCTGACAAATTCAGATAAAGCTAAGATATAACGACTTTGGTTAGCTTGTGCTGACGCATAAGCCGTTTGCTTGATAATTAATAAATCTCTATCAATGGTGTGGCAGCTGATGGGGTCAACTTTGACTAACTGTTGTTGTTGCAACAAATTATGATAAAAGCTGCTTTTATTCATCACGTCGCTATTGTCAGCTAACTTTGCAGGAAAGAAAAAATAAGCCTGCAGTTGCACACGAGTTAATTCAGGCGGGATTTCCACCTGAATAGATAAGTGGTACTGATCAGCTATCGATAGCGACAACATAATAGTCAGCCTACCATTGGGTAAATGGTTGCTTCATCAGCATTGAATTATAGTAACGGGCATCGCCTGTTACTTCTTCTGCTAACCAACTTGGTTTATTGACGGTTTGTGCTTCATCGATTAATTCAACCTCTGCAACGGTCAATCCTTGGTTACTGCCGTAGAACTCGTCGACTTCAAAGATGTGTCCTTGGTGATCAACAAGGAATCGGGTTTTATCAATAACACCCGGTTCGCAGATTTTCAGTAGCTCTTGCGCCTCTTCAACAGAGATTTCTTTTTCCCATTCATAACGCGACGCACCCGATTCATTGCCGATTCCTTTGATGGTTAAAAAACCTTTGTCACCTTTTACACGCACTCGAACTGTGCGTTCAGGTACACTACTTAAATAACCTTGAATAATACGAACCGACTTACCCGCTTGGGCTTTAAACTCGTCACTTGATACTAAATATTTACGTTCAATTTCTTGCGCCATGATAGCTATACCCTATTTATAAATAAGTACGATGATGTAATGTACATGCAAGCTTAATTAGCTAATGGCAGGTTCTTCATACCGATCACACGCTTAATTGCTTGGAGGTAATTAATGTTTTCTACACCCGCTAAACGTAAATCTTTAACGGTTGTGTGGATATCATCCAATTCTGTAGACTCACTATTCACACTGACTAAGCGCGCACCATTAACCAGTACATTCGCCACTTCGCAAATTGTGTTGTTTACCATGTAACCAAAGCGTTCTTTATGAATTTTTACCGCTTGTAAGTCAGGATGGGCGTCGATGATAGCGATAAACTCTTCGAAGCTATAGCTGTCTTTCGCTAATGCTGGTTGCTCTACCATAAACGCAGGAAAAATCTCTTGTTCTAACTGTTGCTTACTAATTGGGAACTCTGCTTTTAACTTAGGATCCCACTGCTCTAAACCATCCACTGTTTGTACGTAACTTTTCACATCCATTTTTCCATCGCGGATTTTAGTGTTATTCAAGTCATTAGTACGAGACATGATATAGATTTCATCACTTTCGCGACGCCACACTTTTTCAGGTACCGGTACAGATAAGCGTGCCATACGTTCTGCCGCTTCAGTAAAGTCCTGCCCAAAAGTACGGAACTCAAAGCGTGGTTTAGAAATTTCACCAATCGTTAATTCAGACATACTGTTTCCTTTCGTTTTAAATCGTTTGTGATTAAGTACCCATTTACAGTACTCCTGTGTTTGATAAAAAAAACAGATCTAGATCATGTTTTACCCATTTTAGTTTTGACCTAATCTTACACAAAGGCACAAACACAAACCAAAGCAAAGAAAAATAACATTTAAAATCAGCAACCTAAAGCTGAAGACGATCATCACCAAAAAAACAAATCATGATCAATTAAAAACTAACAGTATATTTTATTGATCTTGATCCATTTTTACTCACGCTTTAAGGGGTATGGTTATCACATATGGAATTACGCTTAAGGTCAGAAGAATATGAGCAAAGAAATAGCGGATAACGTCGATCCTCTGGATATGAACCAGTACAAAATGGAAAGGCTACCTGTCAGATCAAAAACTAACTTCGAGATTTGGCTAGCCAAAAGTGGTGTATGGATAGCTTTAGCTGCATTTATTTTTTTACTCACTGGCAGCCCTGCTTCTTTTCTCACTGATTTTGACCCATCAATGTTAAGTAAGTCTGCTGCTGAGCATTTTCATAATGTGGGTTTAACTGAATTTAGTTGGCATGGGCAAGCCATGTTAGCCATCTTCTGTACTGCGGTGATTTTGTGGATAACAGAACCTATTCCCAATTACTTAACCTCATTAATGGTCATTATTGCCTTAGTACTTACTGGCGTATTACCAGAGCGGCAAGCTTATGCTCAATTAGGCCATCCTATTATGTGGTTAAACATCTTGTCGTTTATTCTAGCTTCCATGTTGGTATCTTCTGGCGCTGCAAAACGCTTTGCATTGTGGTTTATATGCCGTTTTGGAACCAGTGCAACACCGATTTTTTACAGTTTCATGGTCATCAACTTAGCGTTATCAGCTTTTATTTCTGCTACGACAGCCAAAGCCGCAATCTTAATGCCTATTTTTATGGTCATTGCTGCCGTTTATGGTGCTCGCGGTGGAGACAACAAAAATAATTTTGGTCGAAATTTAGTCCTGCAAAATCTGCTGCAAATTAACTTATGTGCTGGGGCGTTTGTCACGGGTTCAGGCGCTAATCTACTTGCTGCGAGCTTAATTGCTGGCGCCATTGGCGGTAGTTTCTTTTTTGCAGATTGGATGATTGTTGCGATGCCGATTGTGATTTGCATGATTGTCATTGGCTGGCTATTAGCAACTAAGGTGTTTTTCCCGCTTAAACCTGAAGAGCGCTTACCGCAAATTGAAGGTGGGATGGAGCGCTTACAAGAAGAGCTAGCCAAAATGGGCAAAGTCTCTTTCCGTGAGATTAAGTCCATTGTCATCTTTGTGACCATTCTATTCTTTTGGGCGACCGACAAATACCACGGCGTTAGCGCCACAGCGATAGCGTTTATTGGTGCTATTATTGCGCTTTGCCCGCGTATCGGTGTCGTCAACTGGAACCAGGTCGATGTACCTTGGCATTTACTGCTATTTTCAGCGGGTGCATACACCTTAGGCGCAGGTTTTAAGCAAACAGACTTGCCAAACCTTGCGGTTAACTTCAGTTTAGAGTATTTCGGTTTAGATGAATCAACACCATTCAGTGTATTTTACATCATGCTGACAGGGGCGATGTTACTAAGCTCACTGGTGTTTCAGTCTAAAACCATGCGTACTATGCTATTTGTCCCCATTGCGATTGGTATTGCTCAACGGTTTGACTTCCCCATCATGAGTTTAGCTTTACCAGTCGCCTTGTTAATTGAACACGTTTACGTGCTGCCATTTAACAGCAAACCAGCTCTGTTACTTTACTCAACAGACCAATACAGTTTAAGTGACAGCTTTAAGTTTGGCTTTTCCATGCTAATGATAGGTTGGGCCACCAGCATCTTAATGGGTGAAACTTGGTTTAAGTGGTTAGGATATGCCCCTAACGGCGTTTTTTGGTAAGATGAATCTAGTCGATAAATACGTAACGATAATAAGCAGATATGAATTCAAATAAAAATGAAATTCGCAGCAAACTCGCTCTGCTTCAGCTAGCAACTGAACTGGGTAGTATCAGTAAAGCCTGCGACATTATGGGTTATAGTCGCGACAGCTATTACCGCTTTAAAAAACAGTATGAAGAAGCTGGCGAGCGTGGTTTAAAAAACCTTTCTCGTAAAAAGCCTGCCCTCAAAAATCGAGTGTCGCAAGAAGTTGAAGATCAGGTTATCGAAATTGCCCTCGATTACCCTAATTATGGTCAAGCAAAGGCTGCCGAACTGCTAACTGCAAGAGGCTGTACTATTTCAGCCAGTGGCGTGCGTACTATTTGGGTAAGGCACAACCTTGAAACCAAAAAAAATCGCTTAGTCGCGCTAAATAGCCGCTTGCGTCAGCAAAACCAACTCAGCTTTAAAAGCCAGCACGATATGGAGCAGCTTTATAAACTAGAGCAAGGTGAAACTGCGCTAGACTGTAAATTCCCTGGTGATGTTTGCGTACAAGACACCTTTAGTATTGGCAATGTTGAGCCTCTTGGACAGTTATACCAGCACACTTTTATTGATGCTTATAGCCAATACGCCATTGCCGTGGTGAGTGATAACAAAGAGTCCTCAACAGCCGCAGCATTTTTACAATCTGATGTTATGCCTTGGTACTTACAAAATAATATTGATATAAACAGCCTGCTAACTGATAGAGGTGCTGAGTTTTCGGGAAATCAAAGTGCACCGTTTAGAATGGTGTTAGAGCAATCAAACATTAACCACATTCAAATGCGTGCCTACAACGGCCCCGTGGTAAATGGCTTGGCTGCTCGCTTTCAACAGTTAGCCTATGATGAGTTTTATGCGCCTTTTTTAAAGAGCCATAAAGTCACCGATATTGAGCAGCTGAATCAACAGCTACAAAAATGGTTAACCCGTTATAACCACCAATACGCTATTGCTGGTCGATACACCTTAGGTAAAACGGCAGTTGAAGTACTGCAATTGAGTCAGCATTTATTAAAATAATCCATACCAGTATTAGCAAGCTTCACAGTTGTGAAACTTGCTAATTCAAACCACTCAGCTATTCCCGCTATTTAATATCAAAAAAACTGCTTTATTTTCCTCACATTAATCTACTAAACGTGTAAAAATACTGAATAATATTTATTCGCATCATAATGACGATGTTAACAAGGAAAAGTTATGGAATTTAGCGACGGCATTGTGCAGTTGAATTCATTTTTTACTGTGACGATTGGGATAATAGTACTGTTTATTGGCCGACGCCTAAATCAAGTGGTGGGCTTTTTAAAAGAGTTTAGTATTCCTGAGCCCGTATCTGGCGGGATCATATTTTCTATCCTATTCACCCTTATTTATGCCTTATTCAGTGTTGAAGTGAACTTCGACCTCATGGCCCGTGATGTATTATTGGTGTACTTTTTTACTACTATCGGTATTAACGCTAGCCTGTCTGATTTATTTAAAGGCGGCAAACCATTAGTGATTCTATTGGTTGTTACTATCGGCTACATGATAGTCCAGAACCTTACCGGTATCGGTGTTGCCACCTTATTCGGTCAAGAGCCAATTGTTGGCTTACTGGGCGGTAGCGTATCGTTAATTGGTGGCCACGGTACCGCCATAGCTTGGGCGCCAAAAATCCAAGAACAATTTGGCTTAACTAGTGCAATGGAAATTGGTATTGCTAGTGCCACCTTTGGTTTGATCCTCGCCAGTTTAATGGGCGGTCCAATCGCCAAGTTTTTAATCAATAAACATAACCTTAAACCCTCCGCTGAAAATCAAGCGGCTGCGACTCAAGGTCAAGAAACCAATACCCCGGTAAAAATGACCTCATTTGATTTCTTGGATGCCTTACTCGCTATCCATATCTGCATCATTTTAGGCTTTGTCTTAAACGAAGTGATCAGCGGTTTAGGATTAGATTTACCCTTATTTGTGACCTGTTTGTTTGCCGGTATTGTGATAACCAATCTAATCCCTAAAAATTACCCTCGTTTTTCAGGCACTGCTTGGCCTACACGCACCGCAGCCATTGATTTAATTGCCGACATGTCTTTGGGTACATTTTTAGCGATGTCGCTAATGAGTATGCAGTTATGGACCTTAGTGGATTTAGCCGGGCCTATCTTCGCAATTTTAGGTATGCAATTTATTGTAGCCATTATGGTGAATCTATTTATCGTATTTCCCACGATGGGTAAAAACTATGATGCTGCGGTAATTTGTTCAGGCTTTGGTGGGATTTCATTAGGCTCAACTCCTACCGCAATGGCTAACATGTCTGCAGTATCTCAGCGCTACGGTTATTCAGCCCAAGCCTTTATTATTGTGCCACTGGTTTGCGCCTTCTTTATCGACCTCGCAAATGCGTTAATTATTCCGTATTTTATTGGTTTAATGCAGTAAAAATTGATGCTGTAAACGACCTCAATAATAGCTTAATTAAGATTTTTAAAAGGTCATCGAAAGATGACCTTTTTATTTTATTGCCATAAGACTTTTAACTTTTAGAATCAAGCAACCGAGTTTAAGATGCTCAAAAATCTTAAACTGAAAACTTATCAATCTCTATCTCTAAGTTGCTGATCAGCTGTTGAGTTTCGTCAGTGGCCGTATGCGCTTTGATTGAAACTTTTGAAGTATTCTGGGCTGTATCAGCAATGATACTAATACGTTGAGCTGAGTCTTCGCCTGCCGCAAGCTGTTCTTGTGAAGCCTCTAATATTTGCTGACTCATTGAAGAAATCGCCGACAGTGATTGAGCAATATTACTCAATTCATCCGCTACCAGTTTCGACTTTTCTACTGTATTACTACTGGTTTGTACGCTTTGTGAAACCGACTGCTTTGCGTCTTGGGTAGCATTTTGTAGTTTAGAAATCATTTGATGAATTTGTTCGGTGCTTGATTGAGTTCGCTGAGCAAGTTGCCTTACCTCATCAGCTACAACAGCAAAACCTCGCCCTTGATCCCCAGCTCTTGCAGCTTCAATCGCCGCATTAAGCGCTAATAAATTAGTTTGTTCAGCAATACTCTGAATAACCGACAACACACTGGCAATATTATTTACTTCGTCATCAAGCAATTGAATATTTTGCCCAGCATTGTCTATTTGATGCTCCAACAAACTAATGGTTTCAGAAGACTGCTGAGTCAAAAGGTAAGCTTGCTGACCTTGCTGCTCTGCAGCAGAAACAGACTCGGCAGCATGCTTCGCAAGTTCTGCGACATTTGAAGAAGATGCAGTCAGTTCTGTAATCGACGATGCTACCATCTGACTTTCATCACTCATTGCATTTGTTAACGAATCAAGCTCTACAGCTTGATTTTCAGCTTCTTGAGCTTGATGGCTTAGGTGCCGCGTAACTTCACTTATCCCTTTAACCACACCCTGTAGGCCAATTTGCATATAGTTCATTGCGCCTACAACACTATCTTGACCTGCTTCAGCAAATTGCGGGTTATGCTTTAAATCCCCCTTTGAAACATCCAACACAAAGTGACGAACTTGTTCCATTTCAGCACCTAGTGCATTACGTAGATTAAGACCAAAACGAGCGAGTAAAAGGGACACTATAAAGGCAATAATGATTGAAAACGTCAATAACCATTTAGCCACCGACCAGTATCGAGTATCAGCCTCGGCATAACTGATTCCTGTACCCACATACCAATTCCAGACCGGAGTTTGTTGAACAACAGAAGTTAAATCGACAACCTGTCCATCACGCTCGGAATTCCAATGATAGGTAATGATTTTAGATGTTTGCTGACCCACTAATTGCTGCACCATCTCACCGATACTGTTGCCTTCGGCATCTCTAAAATCATTAAAACTTGTCCCATGAAGCTGGGGATCGTGCGGTGCAGCAATAAAATCTAAACTTTCATCCACCACATACACATATTCAGAGTCATGGTATTTATTTTCCCTCAATAACTGACTGGCAAAAAGCTTGGCTTGGGATTCAGAAAGTTGGCCTGACTGGGCAAGCTTTTCAAATTGCTCGACAATATTAACTGTACTCTTCATGAGTTGATTAATCCGCGCGATATTATCACTCTCGCTGGAGTTAGATAGGGCTTGTAACCCCCAAAAAGCAGTACTAATAAAAGCGAGAAAGATACCTAGTGAAAATACTAAAATTTTACGGCCTAAGGTCATATGACATCCTTTAATTATTGTTATTAGCAGGCTGTGTAAAAAACCACCTCCACTAGTAACATAAAGAACAACTGACATAAGATGCAAGCACTAAATGACATCGCTGTCATTTAGTGCTTGTAACAAAATATATCATTTCTTAATTAAAGGCTTTTTTGAAAGCTAAAGCATATTCAAAAGGAGCAGGCCACTCAAGCGTGGAGCACTGATGGGCATCAGGTAAGCAACTAGAGTCAGTAAAGGCGGCATACTCTTCGAGCGCCTCACAAAATAATAAATCTAGCGCTAATCGGTCTTTACCGTATAAGCCTCGATGGATCATATTGGCCGAAAACAGCAATACATCACCTTTGTTCAATGGCACTGCGAGGCTATTCGCTAGCGAGTCACTGTTTTGTTTACCCTTTTGCTCAAGCCTTACCGCTAACTCGTTATCATTATCAAATCGTTTATGGGTTCCTGGTATCACTTCAATTCCGGGTTCATCACTCAGTGCAATACGGCAATGGATAACATCATGCCCTTGCAGTACTTGGCGCTGTTCATCAACCGATAAGTGATACTGCGGATCCCGATGCCAATAGTTTGCTTGATTAGGGTTAAAAGGGTTAAAAAATAGTTGGCTGTTCATGAAGGCCACTTTTTCAAGCGGTGTAGAATGGATTAACTGCCTCACTTTATTGGAACCAATAAACTCAAATAACCTTCTGCGTTGCTGACGGACTAAGTATTTATCAGAGGTTAAATACGCTGAGTTAACTGCTTTCGCGTGGTAGAAGTCTTGATTGTCAGCAAGCCAAGCTTGATGGAATTCATCGATCACCACTTTTATATCAGCAATTTCTTTTGCCGAAAAATACTGACTTACTTTGACAAAACCATCTCGCAGATAAAGCTGTCTTAGGTCTTCAGTAAGCGGCTTAGACATAAATCCTGCCTTTGAGATACAACTTGCCACAGCCAGAAACAAACACTCGGTCATCACTGATGCGACAACATAACTTTCCACCTCGAGTTGATGCTTGAAAAGCCACCAGCTCAGTCTTATTTAATTGCTCAGACCAATATGGCGCCAATCCCGCATGAATGGAGCCTGTAACGGGATCTTCATCACCGCCATTGGCAGGCCAAAAGTAGCGCGAGATACAGTCATATTCACTCGTAGCATCAGCTTGCGCAGTGACGACAACATCTAAAGGCGCCAGCAATGCTAGTAATTCAGATTGATACTCAAGGTTAATCACATCCGCGGCCGAATCCATTACAGCAAAATAAGCCTGCTGATTTTTAAGCACTGTTTTTGGCGTAACCGATAATCCTGCGGTTAATGCATTAGGAACCGATTCAACTATCTCAGGTTTTAAATTAGGGAAGCTCATTTCAATTGTGCTTGGTGTTGCTGTAGAGTCTGCATTGCTAACTTGGGTCACCTTTAAATCGCCCACTTTGTCAGTTGAAAAGCATACCTCTCCCACACAAGAGAATTGATTAAAAAGCACATGGGCAGCTGCCAGCGTTGCATGACCACAGAAATCTATTTCAGTTATGGGTGAAAACCAGCGAATTTGATAATGGTTTAGGTCAACTCGTTTAATAAACGCGGTTTCTGATAGATTATTTTCACTAGCAATCGATTGCATTAAATCGACAGCGAGCCAATCCTCTACTGGCACCACTGCTGCTGAATTTCCACCAAATTGCTTATCGGTAAATGCATCCACCACAAATATATCTAATTCCATTTGATTAATTCCATCTGACTAACCTCAACTGACTGGCTCAATTATATATTGCCCAGTACTTAATGCTGCTCGCACTTAACTATTTCTTGTTAGATAAATCACCAGAACGCCAGACAGCTAATAGTAATTTAGCTGCTAGCCAACTGCCGATAGCGGTAATGCCAAAACCAATAATAGACACGCCTTCATAGAGTGGCGGCACTTTACTACTGAGTACCATGCAACCACCAAGGAAAATAGCGCCACTTAGCACCCCATAAACAAGACGATTAATAATGGTGTCTAAATTACGGTGGTTAAGATTGATATTAAAATGGTCATTGGTAATTTTTTGAGTCAGTAGCTCGATATCTTCAGGCAATTTATTGATAATTCGTTGCCAACGGGTCGATGAAGCTATGGTTTGCTTAAGTACATTTTTAGGGGCGAATTGCGCCGCTTTCATCTTCAATGCATAAGGACTAATGGCATCAGCAAGACTGATACTGCTGTCGATTTGTTTCGACATACCTTCGAGCATAATTAATACTCGAATTAGCATGGATATTTCGGTTGGGATGACAAGTTTATGGTGCTTAATAATGCGGATAAACTCAGTGAGCACTTCGACTAAGGCAACTTCATTCATTTCAACTTCTAAGTATTCATAAACAAACTCACCTATATCCTTCTCAAGGATAACCTTGTCTAGCTGTGGTTGAGCCTGGCAGATTTGAATCACTTGGTAGGTCAGTTCTGCTGCATCTTTCTCCGCTAATGCAATCAACAAGTGTTGTAAGCGTTGTTGAATGCCCTGACTCAGACGTGCGGTCATTCCCCAATCAAGGATCCCTAATTGATTATTTTCAAGTAGCCATATATTGCCAGGATGAGGATCTGCATGAAAAAAGCCTAGCTCGAAAATCATGTCTAAATAGACTTTAACGCCCGTTGTGGCAATTTTATTGGCGTCGCATTCAGCTTGATGTGTTTGGAGTTTAGCGATGCTCTCGCCCTTTAAACATTCCATCACCAACACTCGCTTACTTGAATACTGGCGATAAACTTCAGGAATATGCACATCAGGATTATTGCTAAAGAAGCTACTTGCCCGCTGCATACTGCGCGCTTCTTTAACATAATCAAGTTCGTTGAGTAGCGTTTTGGTGAATTCAGCAATCAAACGGGAAGGCTGATAAAATTTCAGTTCCTTTTGATACACCTCAGCTAGCGGCATTAAGCGCTTTAAAATCTCTAAATCAGCAAGAATTTTATCTTCAATTCCCGCATGCTGAACTTTCACCACCACCTCTTGCCCATCAACCGTTGTTGCTTGATGCACTTGCCCCACAGAGGCTGATGCTAGAGGCGTAAAGCTAAACTCACTAAAGATGCCATCAAAGGAATGTTCGAATTCAGATTCAATAGTTTGGATAACTAAGTCTTGGCTGTCTGCAGGGGTATCAGCTTGTAAGCGAGTGAGCTCATCAGCGACTTCTTGGCCCACTAAATCAGCGCGAGTACTGAGGATCTGCCCAAGCTTAATAAAGGTGGTACCCAGTTCGCTAAATGCCAGCCGCAACCTAACAGCAAATGATAATGACACCAAACGTTGACCTGAGTCGCCAACAAAAACACTCTTAATAAACTCTGGATTGTGCTCTTTAATCCAGTTAGCCAAACCGTACTTAACCAATACTGTAATTATTTGCCGAGAGCGCTCGGAGTGATTCATCAGTTGTTTGATATCGGATAACTTCATCAAATCTCCTTGGTGCCTTCGCATTTTGTAGAGGAAGCACATGTAGGTATTGGTGGAATGTTGCATAAATATCGTAGTAAATACTGTAATAGATATAACCACAAACAAATACAAAAACTTAGAGATATAAGGTAAAAGACTAATCCCAAAAAGAAGCTATTGATCAGGTTGCAAGCTGAGTTCATCAAGAAGGACGATGAAAGAACTAAGGAAAGAATTAAGTAGAGACATAGGCTTGGCTGCAATTACAGCCAAACACAATTTTATAAAGAAAAGATTATCGAGTTTGAGAGTTTACCGTCTCTACACAACAGCTAAACCGCCATACCTGCAGCTACACCAGATGACCAAGCCCATTGGAAGTTAAAGCCACCTAGCCAACCGCTGACGTCCATGACTTCACCAATGAAATATAAACCAGCAACGTTTTTAGCTTCCATGGTTTTCGATGACAACTCATTGGTGTCGACGCCGCCCAAGGTCACTTCGGCGGTGCGGTAACCTTCTGTACCATTCATCACAATCGACCATTCGTTGAGGTCTTTAGCGATTTGATCTCGCTCACCATGACCAAGTTGGTTTAGTGCTTTATCAAGTAGTGCTGTTTCAAATAATGTTTCAACTAAACGCTTAGGTAACCACTGACTTATGGTGTTACGTAAGCTTTGCTTAGGGTTATTCGTTAAGGCTGTTTCAATCTTATCTTTAGCACTTTCATTAGGTAATAAATCAATCTTAATTGCCTGACCTGCTTGCCAGTAATTGGATATTTGTAATACTGCAGGGCCTGATAAGCCACGATGAGTGAATAGCAGTGCTTCACTAAATTGAGTGCCATCCTCTGCGGTTATAGTGGATGGTACAGCAATACCAGAAAGTGGCTCAAAACGTTCTTTTTGCTCAGTGTGCCAAGTAAAAGGCACTAAACCTGCTTGGGTTGGCAAGACTGATAAGCCAAATTGTTCAGCGAGTTTATATCCATAAGGTGATGCACCTAACTTCGGCATTGATAAGCCACCAGTAGCAATCACTAATGAGTCACAAGAATAATCGCCATTTGAAGTTTGCAATTCAAACTGACCTTGGTCATTTTTGCTCACCTTAGTCATTTCTGTACGCAGTTGGACTTTAGCGCCTGCCCACTCACACTCAGTCATCAACATGGTGACGATTTCTTTAGCTGAATCATTACAAAATAACTGACCATGATCGCGCTCGTGATATTCAATACCATGACGTTCAACCAGTTCAATAAAATCACTTGAGCGATAACGAGCTAATGCTGATTTAACAAAGTGACTGTTGCCACATAAGAAGTTATGCGGCTCAACTTTTTGATTGGTAAAATTACAACGACCACCACCACTGATCAGAATTTTTTTCCCAGCTTGTTTGGCATTATCTAATACCAATACATCACGACCTCGATAGCCTGCGGTAGAAGCACACATTAATCCTGCTGCGCCTGCGCCAATAATAATTACATCGTGATGTGTCACTAGATTACTCTCTTATTCAGCAGCTGCGTTTACGGCAGCAAATTTTCAAACAAATAATATACAAACTGCATTATTGGCGGATTTTTCATCAGCCACAAAAAAGGGCGCTATATTAGCACCCTTTTAGTCGTATTCACACTGACGTTATTCTGAGATAGTTTCAGACTTTTGCTCACGCCCTAATAGTTCTTTAGCCGCATCTACAGGTGCTTTACCTTGATAAAGTACTTGATAAATTTGCTCGGTAATTGGCATTTCAACACCAAGACGTTTAGCTAAAGTGTAAACCTCTTTAGTATTACGATAACCCTCAACCACTTGGCCAATTTCTTCTTGGGCGGTATCGACATCGCTGCCTTTACCTAGCGCCAAACCAAATCGGCGGTTACGTGATTGATTATCCGTGCAAGTCAGCACTAGATCACCAAGACCCGCCATACCCATAAAGGTATTAGCATCAGCATTTAATGCCACACCAAGACGAGTTAATTCAACTAATCCACGAGTGATAAGCGCTGTGCGAGCATTAGCACCAAAGCCAATACCATCAGACATACCTGCACCAATTGCGATAACGTTTTTAACCGCGCCACCTAATTGCAAGCCAGTAAAGTCATCGTTGGCATAAACACGTAAACGTTTCGGGCTATGTAATAGCTCTACTAAATCATTAGTAAAGTCAGCACATGTACCCGCAACTGAAATGGCTGTCGGCATACCGGCAGCCAGTTCTTTGGCAAACGTCGGTCCAGATAATACTGCTAGCGGGAAAGCGTCCCCAAGTTGCTCACGAGCAACATCTTGCAGTAATCGACCTGTTTCAGGCTCTAATCCTTTAGTGGCCCAGACAATGCGAGCATCATCTCGTAATAAAGGTTTGGCCTGCTTGAGTACTAAACCAAATACATGGCTTGGTACCACAACCAAAACATTTTTACTCGCTGCAAGTGCTTTACCTAAGTCGGTTTCTAATTCAAGTGTGTCAGGAAAAGTAATTCCTGGCAGAAATGCATTATTAGCGCGTTCTTTGGCAAGGGTTTCCATGTGCTCAGGCTCATGACCCCAAAGCAAGGTCTTGTGACCACTGCTGGCGAGAGAAATAGCAAGAGCAGTGCCGTAAGACCCCGCTCCTAGTACCGTAATTTCGGTCGTATTATTCATATTGATTAAGCGTTAGCTTCTTCAGCAGCTGGTGCTGCAGCTGCGTCTTGCTGACGTTGTTGAACATATTGCGCGAATAATGCGTCAAAGTTCACAGGAGCAAGGTTAAGCTGTGGGAAAGTACCGCGAGATACTAAGTTACCTACTGTTTCACGTGCGTATGGGAATAATACGTTAGGGCAGTAAGCACCTAATGAATGAGCAAGTTGCTGTTCAGTTAAACCAGTGATTGAGAAAATACCAGCTTGTTGAACTTCACATAAGAAAGCAGTTTCTTCACCGTTTTGAGCAGTAACAGTTAAAGAAAGAATCACTTCATACACGTCATCAGAAAGTTTGTTGCTACGAGTGTCTAGATCAAGCTTAACTTCTGGGTTCCATTCTTTTTGGAAAACAGCAGGGCTGTTTGGCGTTTCAAATGAAACGTCTTTAGTGAATACGCGTTGAATGTTGAATTGTGGTGCTTGTTCTTCGTTGTTAGCTACTTCAGCCATGATTTTCTACCTTCAAATTGTGTTTTAGCTTTTCTATGAAGCTAATTTTAGATTTGGGCTTTTATTCCTAAAACGAGGCAAATCGCCTTATTTTAGTTCATCCCGATTAAAGTTGATCTAACTCGTTAACAAAACGCCTGTAAGCCCTTTATAAAAGTAGGATCTTGTTGTACTCGCTAACATTTAGCATCAGCGAGTAGCTGGTTATCTTTACTTCTTACCTTTAACAGTCGGTAAGTTAGCTGCTGTCCAGTCACCCATGCCGCCTTTTAGGTTACTCACATTCTCAAAACCTTGGGTTACAAGAAGTTGAGCAGCTTGCGAAGACGTCATGCCAGCACTACATACAGTAATAATGGGTCTGCTTTTAAACTTTTCAAGGGCAGTCGCTTTATTATTTTTAATTTCAGACAAAGGTACATTTATCGCATCCACGATGTGGCCTTTACGAAACTCTTCTTGAGAACGAACATCAATGACTTTGCCGTCTTGTTTGTTCATTAACATAGTCAATTCTTGGGTATTGATATTAACAACTTTCGAGGTTGCCGCTTTAATCGTAGTGACTACAACAGCAATGAACAAACCAACCCATGCGATACTTAAAACTGGGTTCGCTTGAAAAAATTCAATATATTCTTGCATCTTCTCTGCCTACTTTAAAAATGGCTAAAATTAATAAGCCACAGAGTATACCGATTGCGTCTTTATAATGCAGCAAGTTCGCACCTATTCCTCGACTCTGATGATTTATTAATGCCACTTTAACGATGAAAGATTGCATTTAATTAACAAGCTTTGCTTAAAACCACTGTATTAGCGCTTTTATTGCAAATAATTCATCAAGTCCCTTAGACGCTAGGGCTATACCCTTATTGCAATAATCTTTGTCTGAAACCCATAGATGAAAGTAAATTACTTTTTCAGCGCCTGCATAAGTAGTAATATTCATACAATTAAAATTTTAACCTTCTCATAAACTTTAAACTTTCATATAGAGGTATTTCCATGGCGACTCAAAAGCGTCCATTGGCACTCCTTATCTTAGATGGTTGGGGCTATCGCGAAAATACGCATCAAAATGCAATTTTTCACGCTAACACTCCGGTTCTAGATAAATTGAATGCTACATATCCACACAGTTTGATTTCCGGTTCTGGTTTAGATGTTGGCTTACCTGATGGCCAAATGGGTAACTCAGAAGTGGGTCACATCAATATCGGTTCTGGCCGAATTGTGTATCAAGAGTTAACACGTATTAGTAAGTCTATTGCTGATAACGAATTTTCTCAAAACCAAGCCTTGTGTGAGTCTATCGACAAAGCGATTAGTGATAATAGCGCTGTGCATATCATGGGACTTATGTCTCCAGGTGGTGTTCACAGCCATGAAGACCACATTGAAGCCATGTGTCGTATGGCAGTTGAACGTGGCGCAACTAAAGTTTACTTGCACGCTTTCCTAGATGGTCGTGATACACCTCCTCGTAGTGCCAAAAACTCACTGGCTCATTTCGAAGCGTTATTTGAAAAATTAGGCCATGGTAAAGTTGCTTCACTCATTGGTCGTTACTACGCCATGGACCGTGATAACCGCTGGGATCGTGTTGAAAAAACTTACAACCTTATCACCCAAGGAAAAGCTGAATTTAATTACCCTAGTGCGGTTGAAGCTTTAGAAGCGGCTTACTCCCGAGATGAAAACGATGAATTTGTTGCAGCATCAACTATTGGTGAAGCGGCAACGTTATCTGACGGCGATGCGCTGATTTTCATGAATTTCCGCGCCGATCGTGCTCGTCAAATTACTCGTAGTTTTGTTAACGCTGACTTTGATGGTTTTGATCGTGCTGTTACTCCAGCAGTTAACTTCGTCATGCTCACCAACTATGCTGATGACATCAAAGTGCCAGTGGCATTTCCATCGACAGATTTGGTTAACACCTTAGGCGAAACCTTACAAAATCAAGGTAAGACCCAGTTACGTATTTCAGAAACTGAGAAATATGCACATGTGACTTTCTTCTTTAATGGCGGTAAAGAGCAGCCATTTGAAGGTGAAAGCCGTGAGTTAATTAAGTCACCAGACGTAGCAACTTACGATCTTCAACCAGAAATGAATTCAACCGAGTTAACCGACAAACTGGTTGCTGCAATTGAATCTACTGAGTATGACGTGATCATCTGTAATTATCCTAATGGCGACATGGTTGGCCACACTGGTAACTTTGACGCCGCAGTTAAAGCCTGTGAAGCCGTTGATGCCTGTATAGGTCGAGTCGTTGATGCACTGCAAAAAGTAGGTGGCGAATGTTTAATTACTGCGGATCACGGTAACGCAGAGCAAATGACGAATGAAGAAACAGGTCAAGCACATACAGCCCACACCAGCGAGTTAGTGCCGTTCATTTATGTTGGACGTGATGCCACTATCGAAGACGGTGGCCGATTGAGCGATATAGCGCCAACTATGTTAACCTTGATGGAACAAGAAGTGCCATCAGAAATGACAGGCCACTCAATCATTAAACTCAAAGAGTAAATAGCCACTCGTGAAAAAACGACTATTGTTTAAAGCCAGCATACTTGCTGGCTTTCTGATACTTTCATCATCAGTTCAAAGTGCCGATCTGGATAAGCGTCAATCTGAGCTTAAAGCCATTCAAGCGCAGATTAACCAACAGCAAAACTCTTTGAAAGACAGCAGTCGTCAACGTGAAAAGCTCATTTCGTTACTTAAACGAGATGAGCAAGCTATTTCAAGCGCCGCGCAAAAAGTCAACCTCACTCAAGCTTCACTGACTCAAGTAAACACCAAGTTAGGTGAGCTAGAAGTTGAGCAAGTTGAATTAGATAAACGCCGTATTACTCAGCAAAAAACCTTGTCGAAGCAATTATCTAGTGCCTATTTAGCTGGTAATCATGACTATTCAAAAATGATGCTAAACCAGCAAAATCCAGCGACAGTTGAACGTATGCTGGCTTATTACCAATATCTCAATAATGCTCGCATTGCGGCTATTACTAACCTCAAAACCACCATTGAACAATTAGAGGCAATTAAAGATCAACAAGTTAGCGAGCAACAAAAACTCAATGCTCTAATCATCGAACAAAAACAACAAGCGCAGCAACTTAATAAAGAGCAAAGCCAACGCCAACAAACTCTAGCGCAAATTCAGCGAACCTTAACCAGTAAAGGCGCTGAGTTAGAGCAAATGCAAATTGAAGAAGCCAGCTTAAAGCGCCTTATCGAACAAGCCTTGTTAGCCGCTAAAGATAACCCGCAAATGGATGGATTAGCCAAAAAACGTGGTCAATTAAAATGGCCAACTAAAGGCCATTTAGCCTCTAAATTTGGCAGTCGACGTTCTGGACAAATACGTTGGAAAGGGGTCGTCATTGCGGCTCCAGAAGGACGTAGTATTACTGCAGTCGCCCCTGGTACTGTCATTTATGCCGACTGGCTTCGTGGTTTTGGTATGGTAATGGTAGTAGACCATGGCGAAGGCTACATGAGTCTATATGGCCATGCTCAGGCACTATTAATTCAACCAGGTGAGACGGTTCAAAAAGGCGAATCAATTGCACTAGTCGGGAGTTCAGGCGGACAAACAGAATCTGGCCTATACTTTGAGATACGACACAAAGGGCAAGCCGTTAACCCAGCGAAATATTGTCGATAAACAATAGGCTAGGAATACCGAATTCGCTGACTTAACCGACGCCCTAACTATACCTTAATGGTATTTAGGGCGGTTATGATGCAATTCGCACGTTATTTATTATGTTTTTTGTTAGGTATTTCGGTGGCGCTTTCAATGAGCCTATCCAGCTCTGAGCAGCACTATAAATACGAATCAGAATACAGCTACACTCTGCTTTTAGATGTTATCGACACCATCCACACCTATTACTTCAATGATGTTGACCGAGAAGATTTAATCGAATTCGCTATAGACGGCATTTTTACAAACCTCGATCCTTATTCAGGCTTTTTAGACTCGGACGACTACCAAAGCATTAATGACAGTAATAGCGGTCAGTACTATGGCTACGGATTTGAAGTCGCCACCGACGATGACCAAATCACCATCATTACCCCTTACCCAAATTCACCTGCTGCAAGAGCAAATCTGCAACCCGGTGATAAAGTACTTCAACTTAACGATACTGTGATTGATAGCAGCAATTTGACTGACGTGCTCATGGATATCAAGCAAAACAGTAATAACAAGCAAACCATCAATCTAACTATTGAGCGTGATACAAATAAGCCATTTAAACTTGCCTTAAACCCTGAGCTGATTCATATCGAATCAATAAACGCTAAAATCATCAAAGATGGCATTGGTTATATACAGTTAAACTCATTTCAACACGACGCAACTAGCGCCATCATCAAACAAGCTAAACTTTGGGAAAACCAGCAGTTGAACGGCCTGATTTTAGATGTGCGTAACAATCCAGGTGGGTTACTGGGTCAAGCGATTAGCATTGCAGATTTATTTTTGGAGAAGGGGTTAATCGTCTCTACAGAAGGTCGTTTTTTTGATGCCAATGAAGTGTATTACGCATCACAGCCTACCATTTTTAAAGACATTCCAATGGTGGTATTAATTAATAAAGGTTCAGCTTCTGCATCAGAAGTACTCGCAGCAGCCCTACAAGAAAATAACCGAGCAACCTTAGTCGGTGAAACCAGTTTTGGTAAAGGTACAGTGCAAAGTCTTATCCCAATGTTAGAGATGGGTAATGCAATTAAACTGACAATAGCAAAGTACAGTACCCCCCATGGCAACGATATTCACAGCAAAGGTATTGAACCTGATATTAAAATTTCAAACGAAGCTATTCTAAATTCTGATTATCTGGATATAATTGAGCAATCAACTGCGCAATATGATGAACCACAGGATGGTCAGATTTCTTCAGCTATTGCATGGATAACTACTCATAACTAAAAAGCAGACTCTGTGCGCAATATATTTTTATTAATAGCTATACTCGTATGTGGTTCCGTTCAAGCAACAAACATCGCTATCATCATTGACGATATTGGATATCGTCAATCTGATGAAGCTGTGTTGTCGTTACCAAATACCGTCACCTTATCAGTATTACCTCACACCCCTTTAGGTCAAACATTGGCTCAACAAGGTCACCAACAAGGCAATGAAATTATGTTGCATATTCCAATGCAGGCACTCAATGGCAAAAAGCTTGGGGATGGTGGTTTAACCAATGACATGGATGAACATCAGCTTAAGAACCAACTGAAAGCATCGATTGATAACATCCCATATGCTAAAGGTGCTAATAACCATATGGGCAGTTTACTAACTCAATTAGATAACCCAATGAACTGGTTAATGGAAAGCTTGAAGAAAAAAGACCTGTATTTTGTCGATAGCGTGACCACTCGCTTTAGCAAGGCAAGTGACAAGGCGCAGCAATATGGCGTGCCATTATTGAGAAGAGAAATATTTCTAGATAATGATGTCAGTGAACATGCTTTAGAAAAACAATTTAGCCAAATTATTAGAAAGGCAAAAACAGATGGCAATATAGTAGTCATTGCGCACCCTTACCCAGAAACAGTGCGCTTTTTAAATCAGAACCTTCACCGACTAGAAGCTAAAGGTATTAACTTAGTTCATACCTCGAAGTTATTACCTGTCGCAATGGCAAAAAATGAAGGGACTAGCTCAGCTCAAGTACTGAAATAGAAAGATCAGGTAATGTCTCCATTAACTCATCAGCATTCTTGACGATATCAGCCAAAGTACATTCATTTAGCACTTCCATATACGCAGCAACGGCCTTCGCTAGAATACCTTTAAGGCTACATGCTGGCGTAAAACGGCAGTAAGGCTCAGTACAGTTGACAGGGGCTAATGAAGGTTCGAGTTCACCCACTAATTTCCCTAGATTAATCTCAGCAGGCTTCACCGCTAATTTAAATCCACCACTTTTACCTCGGATAGTTTGAATATATCCAAGCTTACCTAAATGATGAATGATCTTAGCAACATGATTTGATGACAGCTCAAAAACAGTCGTCACTTCAGCAATGCGAAATAACGTTTCTCTTTTCGGTTGTGCAGCAAGGTACATTAAAATACGAATGCCATAGTCTGTATATCGTGTTAGTTGCATAAGTTTGTTCCAGCGTTAAATTGTACTTCTTAAATAATATTGCTTTGTGTATATACTAACGTTGTCGTTAGCAGCTTAGGAGGTTGAAGACTCTAAGTCGGTGATCAACCATAAAGCTTGCTCATTGCTCGTGCTACATACATCAATAGTTGCTGTAAAATCAGTGCATACCTTCGGTCTTGAAGGATCACCAAATATCTTACATAGATTATCATCATTTAACTGAATACAGCGCTCACCTGCAGGTTTACCATTGGGCATTCCAGGTATAGGGCTAGTAATAGAAGGTGCAATGCAGCATGCACCGCAACCAAGACGACAATTCATAATTTTACCTAAGCGTTAAAGCAGCAATATATCTTACTAATGCCTAATATAAAAACATCTTTGCTATAAAAAGCACATAAAATACATCTTTAAGTTTAAAGTGAGAGTTATGTAAAATTTTTAGCTAATATACTTGGCGTGTAATTTTCACTTATACCAATTTAACTCACCTAAAACTGATAGCTAAAGTCGATCTTAACAGTAACCCATATCAAAACGCATTAATCTAGGTCATCAATTACGCTTAAAGAAAGCCTTAGATAGCAAAAAGCCCTATCACTCTGTAGAAACAAGAAGTAATAGGACTTATCCAAAAGCTGAAACGAAAAAAGCCTCATCTTTCGATGAGGCTTTCGTCTTTGTGTTGGCGGAGCGGACGGGACTCGAACCCGCGACCCCCGGCGTGACAGGCCGGTATTCTAACCAACTGAACTACCGCTCCTTTAGCAAAATGCTTGCGCGTAATGCTAAATGCTTTTTAAGTCGCTAACTTGTCAAGGTTAGGAGACTTGCTTTATCGTAATAAAGCTACTCTTTCGAGTAAATTAGGCGCTTGGCAATGACCTACTTTCACATGGGGAGACCCCACACTATCATCGGCGCTATTGCGTTTCACTACTGAGTTCGGGATGGGATCAGGTGGTACCACAATGCTATTGTCACCAAGCAAATTCGGTGTTAATCGCTTATCGCAATTAACTAAATTCGGAAAGCTGTTTGAGTGTTTTACTTTATTAAGCGCTTTAAATTCTTCACTAAGTCTTACCTTTAACAGTAAGTAATAAATCTAGTTACCATCAACTCAGATAAAAACTCATCTGGGTTGTATGGTTAAGCCTCACGAGTCATTAGTACAGGTTAGCTCAACGCCTCACAACGCTTACACACCCTGCCTATCAACGTCCTAGTCTCGAACGGCTCTTTAGAGGAATTAAATTCCTAGGGATGACTCATCTTAGGACTCGCTTCCCGCTTAGATGCTTTCAGCGGTTATCGATTCCGAACGTAGCTACCGGGCAATGCTATTGGCATAACAACCCGAACACCAGCGGTTCGTCCACTCCGGTCCTCTCGTACTAGGAGCAGCTTCCTTCAATCATCCAACGCCCACGGCAGATAGGGACCGAACTGTCTCACGACGTTCTGAACCCAGCTCGCGTACCACTTTAAATGGCGAACAGCCATACCCTTGGGACCGACTTCAGCCCCAGGATGTGATGAGCCGACATCGAGGTGCCAAACACCGCCGTCGATATGAACTCTTGGGCGGTATCAGCCTGTTATCCCCGGAGTACCTTTTATCCGTTGAGCGATGGCCCTTCCATACAGAACCACCGGATCACTATGACCTACTTTCGTACCTGCTCGACGTGTATGTCTCGCAGTTAAGCTGGCTTATGCCATTGCACTAACCGTACGATGTCCGACCGTACTTAGCCAACCTTCGTGCTCCTCCGTTACTCTTTGGGAGGAGACCGCCCCAGTCAAACTACCCACCAGGCACTGTCCCGAACCCCGATAAGGGGCCGCGGTTAGAACATCAAAACTACAAGGGTGGTATTTCAAGATTGACTCCACTCCATCTAGCGACGAAGCTTCAAAGTCTCCCACCTATCCTACACATGTAGGTTCAATGTTCAGTGCCAAGCTATAGTAAAGGTTCACGGGGTCTTTCCGTCTAGCCGCGGGTATACGGCATCTTCACCGCAATTTCAACTTCACTGAGTCTCGGCTGGAGACAGCGTGGCCATCATTACGCCATTCGTGCAGGTCGGAACTTACCCGACAAGGAATTTCGCTACCTTAGGACCGTTATAGTTACGGCCGCCGTTTACTTGGGCTTCGATCATGAGCTTCTCCGAAGATAACCCAATCAATTAACCTTCAAGCACCGGGCAGGCGTCATACCGTATACGTCATCTTGCGATTTTGCACAGTACTGTGTTTTTGATAAACAGTTGCAGCCACCTGGTATCTGCGACTCCCAGCAGCTTAGAGAGCAAGTCTCATCACCGCCAGGAGCGTACCTTCTCCCGAAGTTACGGTACCATTTTGCCTAGTTCCTTCAGCCGAGTTCTCTCAAGCGCCTTGGTATTCTCTACCCGACCACCTGTGTCGGTTTG
The DNA here is from genome assembly GCF_030252245.1 of Shewanella goraebulensis. Taxonomy (NCBI): domain Bacteria; kingdom Pseudomonadati; phylum Pseudomonadota; class Gammaproteobacteria; order Alteromonadales; family Shewanellaceae; genus Shewanella; species Shewanella goraebulensis. The sequence goes on along the minus strand of NZ_CP126972.1, from coordinate 44,519 downwards.
GGGTACGATTCCTACTAACCTGAAGCTTAGAAGATTTTCCTGGAAGCATGGCATCAACTACTTCATCCCCTTGGGGACTCGTCATCAACTCTCAGCCTAGTGTTCACCCGGATTTGCCTAAGTGAACAGCCTACAGTCTTAAACGCGGACAACCAACGCCGCGCTAGCCTAGCCTTCTCCGTCTCTCCATCGCAGTTAGCAAAAGTACAGGAATATTGACCTGTTTCCCATCGACTACGCCTTTCGGCCTCGCCTTAGGGGTCGACTCACCCTGCCCCGATTAACGTTGGACAGGAACCCTTGGTCTTTCGGCGTGGGGGTTTTTCACCCCCATTATCGTTACTCATGTCAGCATTCGCACTTCTGATACGTCCAGTGTGGGTTACCCCTTCACCTTCAACCGCTTACAGAACGCTCCTCTACCGCTTGCTCCTAAGAGCAAACCCATAGCTTCGGTGTATTGCTTAGCCCCGTTAAATCTTCCGCGCAGGCCGACTCGACTAGTGAGCTATTACGCTTTCTTTAAATGATGGCTGCTTCTAAGCCAACATCCTAGCTGTCTAAGCCTTCCCACATCGTTTCCCACTTAGCAATAACTTTGGGACCTTAGCTGATGGTCTGGGTTGTTTCCCTTTTGACGACGGACGTTAGCACCCGCCGTCTGTCTCCCGAGTAGTACTCACTGGTATTCGGAGTTTGCAAAGGGTTGGTAAGTCGGGATGACCCCCTAGCCTTAACAGTGCTCTACCCCCAGTGGTATTCGCTCGAGGCGCTACCTAAATAGCTTTCGAGGAGAACCAGATATCTCCGAGTTTGATTGGCCTTTCACCCCCAGCCACAAGTCATCCGCTAATTTTTCAACATTAGTCGGTTCGGTCCTCCAGTTGATGTTACTCAACCTTCAACCTGCCCATGGCTAGATCACTCGGTTTCGGGTCTACACCTTGCAACTAAACGCGCAGTTAACACTCGGTTTCCCTACGGCTCCGCTATTCGCTTAACCTCGCTACAAAATGTAAGTCGCTGACCCATTATACAAAAGGTACGCAGTCACGGTCTCAAGAACCGCTCCCACTGCTTGTACGTACACGGTTTCAGGTTCTATTTCACTCCCCTCACAGGGGTTCTTTTCGCCTTTCCCTCACGGTACTGGTTCACTATCGGTCAGTCAGGAGTATTTAGCCTTGGAGGATGGTCCCCCCATATTCAAACAGGATGTCACGTGTCCCGCCTTACTCGATTTCATCTATGGTTAGTTTTCATGTACGGGGCTATCACCCTGTGCCGCTGTGCTTTCCAACACATTCCACTAACACCCCATAGACTTAAGGGCTAATCCCCGTTCGCTCGCCGCTACTAGGGGAATCTCGGTTGATTTCTTTTCCTCTGGGTACTTAGATGTTTCAGTTCCCCAGGTTCGCCTCATAACGCTATGTATTCACGTTATGATGACCACTTATGTGGCCGGGTTTCCCCATTCGGACATCGTTAGCTCAAATGCTTGTTACTAGCTCGCCAACGCTTTTCGCAAGTTACTACGTCCTTCATCGCCTCTGACTGCCAAGGCATCCACCGTATACGCTTAGTCACTTAACCATACAACCCAAATAAGTTTCAAAAGAAACTCAAGTTGTACCGTAACTAGCTGGTTTATTACTAATTTGCATCTCTTACGAGTACACAAATTCGCCTTAGTTTTTAGAATATTCAAGACACTTAATAAAGTGTTTTGAGAACTCAATGTATTACTGAAAAGGGATTAACTTCTCAATAATACGATTTGTATTAATTAACATGACAGACTCATGCAATTAAATACTATCAGCTTTCCAAATTGTTAAAGAACAATGCTAACCGGCTTGCGGCGCATTTCGCTCAACTCCATAAAGGAGTAACAAGCAATCTGTGTGAACACTCAACAAACATCAAGTTAGTCGTATAGGTAAGGAGGTGATCCAGCCCCAGGTTCCCCTAGGGCTACCTTGTTACGACTTCACCCCAGTCATGAACCACACCGTGGTAAACGTCCCCCCGAAGGTTAGACTATCTACTTCTGGTGCAGCCCACTCCCATGGTGTGACGGGCGGTGTGTACAAGGCCCGGGAACGTATTCACCGTAGCATTCTGATCTACGATTACTAGCGATTCCGACTTCATGGAGTCGAGTTGCAGACTCCAATCCGGACTACGACGTACTTTGTGAGATTAGCTAGACCTTGCGGCTTTGCAACCCTCTGTATACGCCATTGTAGCACGTGTGTAGCCCTACTCGTAAGGGCCATGATGACTTGACGTCGTCCCCACCTTCCTCCGGTTTATCACCGGCAGTCTCCCTAGAGTTCCCACCATAACGTGCTGGCAAATAAGGATAGGGGTTGCGCTCGTTGCGGGACTTAACCCAACATTTCACAACACGAGCTGACGACAGCCATGCAGCACCTGTCTCAGAGTTCCCGAAGGCACCAATCCATCTCTGGAAAGTTCTCTGGATGTCAAGAGTAGGTAAGGTTCTTCGCGTTGCATCGAATTAAACCACATGCTCCACCGCTTGTGCGGGCCCCCGTCAATTCATTTGAGTTTTAACCTTGCGGCCGTACTCCCCAGGCGGTCTACTTAATGCGTTAGCTTGGGAGCCCAGTGCTCAAGGCACCAAACTCCGAGTAGACATCGTTTACGGCGTGGACTACCAGGGTATCTAATCCTGTTTGCTCCCCACGCTTTCGTACATGAGCGTCAGTCTTTGTCCAGGGGGCCGCCTTCGCCACCGGTATTCCTTCAGATCTCTACGCATTTCACCGCTACACCTGAAATTCTACCCCCCTCTACAAGACTCTAGTTCACCAGTTCCAAATGCAATTCCCAGGTTGAGCCCGGGGATTTCACATCTGGCTTAATGAACCGCCTGCGTACGCTTTACGCCCAGTAATTCCGATTAACGCTTGGACCCCTCGTATTACCGCGGCTGCTGGCACGAAGTTAGCCGGTCCTTCTTCTGTAGGTAACGTCACAGCAGTTGTTTATTAAACAACTGCCTTTCCTCCCTACTGAAAGTGCTTTACAACCCTAGGGCCTTCTTCACACACGCGGCATGGCTGCATCAGGGTTTCCCCCATTGTGCAATATTCCCCACTGCTGCCTCCCGTAGGAGTCTGGGCCGTGTCTCAGTCCCAGTGTGGCTGATCATCCTCTCAGAACAGCTAGGGATCGTCGCCTTGGTAAGCCATTACCTTACCAACTAGCTAATCCCACCTAGGTTCATCCAATCGCGAAAGGCCCGAAGGTCCCCTCCTTTCCCCCGTAGGGCGTATGCGGTATTAGCAGTCGTTTCCAACTGTTATCCCCCTCGACTGGGCAGATCCCTAGGCATTACTCACCCGTCCGCCGCTCGTCAGCAAAGAAAGCAAGCTTTCTTCCTGTTACCGCTCGACTTGCATGTGTTAGGCCTGCCGCCAGCGTTCAATCTGAGCCATGATCAAACTCTTCAATTAAAGTTTTTTTGAAACATTCACTCTTATAAATAAAAGAGAAGTTTCGGCTCAATGAATTCTGATTACATTATGCAGACTCGGAAGAATCTACATCCTGTTTGTTACATATTGCTATGAACACTCATCGTTACATTGATAATAATTTTGATTGCCACCTAAGTGACAATTTCGATTAACTCAACACCTGTGAGTGTCCACACAGATTTACTTGTTTGATTGTTAAAGAGCGTGATATCAATTTTTCAGATATCGCCGTTAGACGCTAGGTCGTTGGCTTGAGGAGGCGTATTTTACACTTCCCGTTGTTGGCGTCAAGCGTTTTTTTAAACTAATTTAAAAACTCTTTTCTGCCCGTTAATTATGAAGTTTAAAAGCTTCTTAATTAACACTGATGCGTTGAGCCTATTGGCCTGCCGCCGTGTCAGTGGATGCGCATTATAGGGAGATTCTGAAACACCGCAAGGGCTTTTTTGAAGATTATTCACTTTTAAGGTTCGCTTGCTGAGATTTTAAACTAATCAGCTATTTTTTATGCTTTTTTAGCAGCAAAGCAGCCCTTTTAGGCCTTATACTTAACCTAATTACATTAATCAGGGATTTTTATATGTTTAGCTCAATTCGTTCTTATCAGGGAATTCATCCTACTTTAGCTGATAATGTCTATGTAGATAGTGCAGCAGTAATCGTTGGTGATATCACATTAGATCATGATGCGAGTATTTGGCCAATGGTTGCAGCTCGTGGTGATGTCAATGTCATAAAGATTGGTAAACGCAGCAATGTTCAGGATGGTTCGGTATTACATGTAACTCGTAAATCACCTTCTAACCCAGAAGGAAATCCATTACTAATTGGTGATGATGTTACGATTGGTCATAAAGCTATGCTTCATGGATGCAGTGTGGGTAATCGCGTTCTCGTTGGTATGGGTGCAATCATTCTTGATGGCGCGGTAATTGAAGATGATGTGATTTTAGGTGCTGGCTCATTGGTTCCACCAGGTAAGATATTACAAAGCGGCTATTTATATGTTGGCAGTCCTTGTAAACAAGTACGCCCATTAACAGAAAAAGAACTCGCTTTCTTGCCCCAATCTGCTGACAACTATGTACGATTAAAAAACGAGTACCTCGTTGACTTGCAGCAGTCGAGCTAATTTACACTCAATCATTAGACATGAATTAAGCCTTGCTCATCGAATGATTCTGATTCGATGAGTATTTCAGCTAAATCCTCTATATCAAATCGAACAAGTTCAAACGCTGCAATTGCTTGTTGTTCATTTTGAATGTTCATCGATGCCATCTTTTCTAGAGTAGCAAGGCTAATTATACACGTCACACTCATACCTTGTACCTGAACAATTAAGGACAGCTGTTTGCTTGCTTGATCCCATTCAACTATATCTGTAAAGATAATACTTTGATTCATACTGCTAACCTTTAAGACAATTGACCACGTAGAGTGTCATGCACCACTTGAGTCTTTGGCATGACTCCACGCCAGATACTAAAGCTCTGTGCAGCTTGCCCAACTAACATTCCTAGACCATCAGCAACTTGATTCGCACCTTGAGATAAGGCCCATTGATTAAACAAGGTCACTTCGGCGCCGTAAGACATGTCGTAACATTGAGTGGCTGAATTAATAATACTTGGAGGTAAGGCAATGAGTTCTCCAGCTAGGCCAGCTGAAGTTGAATTTATAATAAGATCGAAAGGCGAATCTAACTCATCAATTGATTTCGCAGTAACATCACCAAACTCTATAAATAATTCAGCAAGGTTTTGCGCTTTACTATAAGTACGATTACAAATAGTCAGCTTTACACCCGCTTGCAGTAACGGTTTAATACAACCTCTCGCTGCACCACCGGCACCTACAAGTAATAGCCGTTTACCAGCAATTTCGCCAAAGTGCTGTATTACATCGGTTACTAAACCTACGCCATCAGTATTGTCGCCACGAATACGGCCATCAGGTAAATAGATAAGGGTATTTACTGCACCAGCAAGCTTAGCTAAATCACTTAGCTCATCACAAGCTGTAAAGGCTTGCTCTTTAAAAGGCGCAGTTACATTAGCGCCTTTGCCACCAGCAGTAAAAAAAGCCATTAATGATTGAGAGAATTGATCCACCGGCGCAAGAATTGCTTGATAGCTCATCGTTTGCTGAGTTTGTTTAGCAAACTCTGTATGAATATATGGCGATTTACTTTGTGCGATTGGATTGCCAAATACAGCATACTTATCGGTCATCAATATTCTCTCTTTCATCTATAGTTTGTTAGCTCATGCCTTACTTTGTGTAAGCCTGCGGCATTGAGGATTTGGTCATATAGCGGTCACGCAATACATCTTGACGGCTTTCAGTGCTTTGCTCTTCACCGCCAATCCACATTTTCTCAATATGGCTACTGTACTCAAACGGATCGCCACTCCACAGTACGATATCTGCTGGCATTCCAACAGCTATACGCCCAGCATCAAGGTGAAAGGTATCTGCAACATTACTGGTTATCGACGCCATAGCTTCTTGATAATCCATACCATTTGCAACGGCATTACCCGCACTGTAGCGTAAAGCATAATTACCATGAGCATCACCAGGTGTTGCGAGCACCACTTTGACGCCAGCTTTACTTAATTTGCCTGCGTTATCCAGCGAATTATGCAAAGAGTCAAAACTTTCAGGTAAGTTTCTCAGTGCGTCCATCACAACAGGAATACCCGCTTTAGCAATTTCATCAGCCAGTGTGATCGCATCAGCAGCTTCAAGTAATACCAAATCAATGTTAAATCGCTGCTTAAGTTTAATCAGCTGCAGAATATCACTGCCGCGATCAGCATATGCGATTAATGGCTTATCACCACTGAGTACAGCATTAATGATTAACTCTTCTTTAGTTGGATCTTTAGCTGCGTCTTTATCGGACTTTTTGCTTTTTGCCTTAGTAAGTGCTTTTTGACGCTCATCCAATTTATTAATTAGATTTTGCATACCAATAATACGCGAACCGTCATGCTTAGCGCCTAATGACACAAACAATGCTTGCTCGGTTGCAATCACACTGTCCCAATCGCCAGTTAGTGTGACTTCAATTGTTTGTCCCGAAAAGATAGTTTCACCACCACCTGGTGCCACAATATTACGGGTTATCCCACCTTTCCTCGCAAAAGGTATCGCTACGCTTTTTGGATTAAAAGCTAAGCTTGGATCAAAGGTCATATCAGCGGCTTTATCGTTAGTGTCGCGCGTCATTTTCTCTTGGCTCACTTCAACCAGGCCTAGTGAGTTCATCGCACCAATAAAACCTGGGGTTAAAATGCCGCCTTTAGCGTCAATAATCGTGTCGGCAGTCACAACCTCAGGATTTACCTGAATAATTTTACCATCTTCAATAATGACTGATGCATTGGTCAGCACGCCTTGATCTGTCGAGGTATAAATTTTAGCGTTAGTTACCGCCAAGGTGTCTGCTTGAACTATTGCTGGCAATAAACCTGCAAGCATTGAGATAGCAACGAGTGAATAATTAAAATGTTTCAATGTCTTGCTCCTTATTGTTGGCCTAGCATAAAGTCACTTTTTGCTCGATAAGCATCATCTTGTCTATCGAACACTTTAGCCCCGTCGATGAATACTTTATTTACCTGAGCATAAACGCTAAATGGATTGCTATTCCAGATAACTACATCAGCATTTTTACCCACTTCAAGGGAACCGGTTTTATCAGCAATACCTAGAGACTTGGCAGCATTAGAGGTGATCCAGCTGATAACATGCTCTTCAGTTAACTCAAACCCATGTTGATTGGCGCTATACATGATTTTGGCTGTTTCTTGGTTTAAACGTTGAATTGTGCTGCTTGAGTCTGAATGCACCACAGCACAAGAGTTTTTAACCGCATCAACCATTGCTACATTTTCAACGATCATATCGTTGGCTTCCATTTTAAAGCCCCACCAATCTGGCCACATGGCTGCACAATTACCATTTTCGGCAAGTAGATCAGCAATTTTATAGCCTTCAATGGCATGATGGAACGTACCAGAGTGGTAGTTAAATTCTTTGCCTAAGTCCACCATCATCGCCATTTCTTCGGCTTTATAACAATGGTTATGAATTAAGATCTCCCCTTCTAATACACTTTTCAGTGTGTCTTTGGTTAAATCCCGCTCTGGCGCTTGTGGATTTAAACCAGCAGCATAGTCTGACTCATATTTATCCCATGCACGCTTGTATTCTGTAGCTTCGATAAAAGCTTGGCGATAACCAGCCATATTGCCCATTCTCGTCATAGGAGCAACTTTTTGCCCCCTACCATAAGCCCCTTTAGGGTTCTCACCACAGGCCATTTTTAGACCATATGGCGCATCAGGAAATTTCATTGCCTGCATGGTCGTCGCAGGGGTATTTTTTAACGTAACACCACGGCCACCAATTAAGTTGGCTGAGCCAGGAAGAATTTGTAGTGTAGTCACCCCGCCTTCACGAGCGCGGTTAAATGCAGGATCTTGTGGCCAAACACTATGTTCAGCCCAGACTTCTGCTGTATTTGGGTTGGTCACTTCATTGCCGTCATTATGGGCATCAGCGCCAGGGCTTGGGTAAACACCTAAATGTGAGTGCACATCAATAATACCAGGAGTAATCCACATATCTGTTGCATCAACAACTGTAGCACCAGCAATTAACTCACCAGCAAGCTGAGCGCCTAGCGCTTTGATTTTTCCATCAATCATTAATACATCAGCTTGCTCAAGCTTTTCGCCTGTACCAGTGAGCACGGTTGCATTCGTTAATAAAGTTGAGTTACGTGGCAGAGCCTGATAAGTGCTCGGATAAGGATTTTTGTTGATAGTGACTTGTGGATCTTGCTGTTGTGTTTGATTACACCCCAGCAAAGCAACTGATATCGCAATGACCGTAAGAGACGGTGCGAATTTGGACATGTCTTACTCCCTGTTATTATTGTTTTTAATCTAACTCTAATAATTTAACGGGGTTATGAAAGGAAATACAGTCAATGTGTGAATAGATTTGTAGCAAAACATTAACAAATTGGATTTTATGGTTTTATCTTTGTGTGCACCAAGCTATAAAATGTCGCTATAATCATCAAAATAGCAATGAACTCTAATTAGCAGCATTTAATAATGAATTGGTTTAAAAAGATTTTTGCAACTAAGCAACAGCAAGATGATAGAGATCCCTCTCAGTCCAATGCCTATGATTTAATTGGTGGTGAGAAAACAATTCGCTTGATTGCTCATTGTTTTTATCAGCAAATGCAACAACGCACTGACACCCAAAGTTTACTGGCCATTCATCGAGCACCGATTGCTGACTCCGAACAGAAACTATTTGAATTTTTAAGTGGTTGGTTAGGTGGGCCGCAGTTGTACCATCAGAAATACGGCCATCCCGCTTTAAGAGCAAGGCATATGCCATTCGCTATTGATCAAACGATGGTGGATCAATGGTTAACCTGTATGGAACAAGCTATTATTCAGGCAATAAAAAAGCCTGAACATCGACAAGTGATATTTCAGGCCATTTCAACTCTCGCCAATAATATGCGAAATAAAGATTAACTCTCGAGTTTTAACCAGTCTTGTGGCTTAAGGTAACGCTCGTATAATTCAGCTTCTTGAGAGTCTTCCTCTGGCGTAAAGCCATACTCCCAACGTACTAGCGGTGGCATCGACATCAATATTGACTCGGTGCGCCCTCCTGTTTGTAGGCCAAACAATGTGCCTCGGTCATAAACCAAGTTAAATTCAACATAGCGTCCGCGGCGGTATAACTGAAACTGGCGTTCATCATCGTTATATTCAAGCTCTTTGTTACGCTCTACAATTGGCGCATAAGCATTTAAGAATCCGCTTCCCACTGCTTGCATAAATTCAAAGCTTTTTTCAAAACCATGCTCATTGAGATCATCAAAGAATAAGCCACCAACACCACGAGTTTCATTACGATGTGGTAAGAAAAAGTATTCATCACACCATTTCTTATATTTAGGATAAACATCTTCACCAAATGGTGCACAAATGTCTGCAGCAGTTTGATGCCAAGAAACAACATCTTCCTCGAAAGGATAATAAGGAGTTAAGTCAAACCCTCCGCCAAACCACCAAACAGGATCGGCACCATCTTTATGGGCAATAAAAAATCGCACATTCGCATGTGTCGTCGGAATAAATGGATTATTAGGATGAATAACTAATGAAACGCCCATAGCTTCAAAACTACGGCCAGCTAATTCAGGTCGATGCGCTGTAGCCGAAGCAGGCATGGCAGCGCCCATCACATGAGAAAAATTAACCCCAGCTTGTTCGAACACTTTACCTTTGGTTAATACTCTACTGGTTCCACCTCCGCCTTCAGCACGCTCCCATGACTCGGCTTGAAAAGTTGCTTTACCATCCAAGGCTTCAAGGCCTGCACAAATGCTTGCTTGAAGTGATAACAAATATTGTTTTACTACTGAGGCATCAGGTAGTGCCATATCAAAATCCTTATTGTCCATTACGTAATATTTTACCACTACGGGCATCAATAATTGTCGAAGGCTGGCGTTGTGAACCTAATTCACCCACGACCAGCGCTGTAATATCGTTAGAGAAAGTATGCTCAATTTCAGCAGCAGACATCGCGGGATCATGACCCGCAATATTGGCACTGCTTGATACAAAAGGCTTGTTAACGGTATCGCATAAAGCTCTGACTACAGGGTGCGAAGAAACACGCACGGCAATTGAGTCAAACTCGCCACATAGAAGTTTACTTACACCCGCTTTAATTGGCATAACAAAGGTAAAAGGGCCCGGCCATTTGCTGAATGCAAAAGCGAGTTGGGCTTCAGATAATTGGGACTCGTCGATATAAGGCTTAAGTTGCTGATAGTCACTGGCAACTAAAATTAAGCCTTTTTGCCAAGGTCGCTGCTTTATATCCAGCAATTTTTGAATAGCAGCAAGATTATCAGGATCACACCCAAGGCCATAAACCGCCTCTGTGGGGTAGGCTATAACGCCTCCTTCAACAAACACCTTGTTAATTTCAGATGGCTGCAACCGCTGCATGAAATACCCTTTAACCTTTTTAAATTAATGGCAAATTATACAGACAATACAGATATGAACAAATACTGATATACATTCAGCTAAATGAAAATATTAAAGCGGACGCTTATATTTACAAGATTTTTGAGGACATTCTAAACGGCTACCAGCAGCACCTTTTCGTTCAACCAAAATGCCGAAGTCACATTCAGGACAGATCTCGTTATGTGGCGGGTAGTTCACTAAATATTTGCACTTAGGGTAACTGCTGCAAGCAAAAAAAGTTTTACCATAACGGCTAGTACGCGACTCAAGGTGGCCCTTTTTACAATGTGGGCAGGTTATCTCTTCCGCTTCTGCATCATGATCATGTTTTTCGATATGAGAGCAAGCTGGATAATTAGTGCAGCCAATAAAAATCCCAAATCGACCAGACTTTACAGCGAGCTCATTACCACATTCCGGGCATTCAGAACCTTCAATAACTTGTGTCTCTATTGACTCGTGTTGCACTAGCGGTCGGGTAAAATCACAAGTCGGATAATTATTACAACCAACAAAGCCACCATGTTTGCTATTTTTAACCGACAATTCGCAGCCACACTTAGGGCAGAGCTCAAACTCTTTTTCTAAAGCATGCTCGTGAGCGCTAAATAACTGCTGATCAATTTTAGACATGTGACTCTCAATTAAGATGTAAGACCGAAGCTGAGTTCTGCCTTTCATTTGTTGTATAGAATATAGTAGCAAAAATGAAGATCAAAAAAGGAGGCCTAGCCTCCTTTTTAATCACTTTGTCATAAATAGTGAAACCTTAAGAATGTAAACGGCCATCAGGCTGTTCAAAAATAAGATCTTCCATTTGTTCATAAGCTGATTCGTTACCTGGTACATTAAACAGCACCATCAACACCACCCATTTTAAATCTTCCAAGATTAAGGAGGTTTCGTCTAACGCCATTACACGCTCGATGACCATTTCACGCGTTTCAACAGTCAACACTTGGATTTGCTCTAAAAACAAAATAAAGCCGCGGCTTTCTACATCCAACTTAGCCATTTCGTCTTTGGTATAAATACGAAATGAATGCTGAGCATGATTACACAAGTAAGGCTTATCGCTTTCTTGTAAATCAGCTAAACGCTCTAGCCACGATAAGGCTTTTAAAATGTCAGCTTGATGAAAACCCGCACGGGTTAGCTCTTTAGTAAGTTCATCTTCATCAACTAATAGTTCAACTTCACTATGAACATAGTTCTCAAAAAGATACATGAGGATATCAAACATATGGTTATCTCCTCTCTAGTCTGACGTAACCACCAGGCACTTGCGTAACCCAGCCCTGTAATTCAAGTTCAAGCATTTCTACTAACACCAGATCTATCGACTTCCCGCTATGCTCGACTACCGTGTCTATACTAGTAGTCTCATAACCTACACTAGCTAACAGCGCAGAAAATGGCAAATTTGTTGTATTATCTTCTATATGGTGACGATTAGCGACATCTTCAAGGTGAAAGCTTGTCAATGTGGACAATTCTTCAACAACATCTGCAGCACACTCTACTAATTTCGCCCCATTTTTTAACAAATCATGGCAACCCTGACTGTATCCACCAGCAACAGAACCCGGCACAGCGAACACTTCACGGTTTTGCTCCATGGCTAACCTTGCAGTGATTAATGACCCACTCTTGCGTGTTGCTTCGACTACAATACTGCCAAGAGATAAACCACTTATGATTCGATTGCGCTTGGGGAAGTTACCAGCAAAAGGGCCTATTTTAGGCCAGTATTCACTGACAACACAGCCTGACTGTTGAATCTGCTGATATAAATTACTGTGTCTTTTGGGATAGATACAATCAACTCCAGTACCCAATACGGCAACCGTCGTGCCGTTATTGCCTAATGCCGCTTTATGAGCAGCACCATCTATACCCGTTGCCATACCACTGGTTATCGAAAAACCTAATTGTACCAGCTCCGCAGCCAATGCATTGGCCGTATTCAAACCGCCTACGGATGCATTTCGACTTCCCACCATACCAACAGAAGGCAACAGTAAGCTTTCTAACTGACCTTTCACGAAAAGTACTGAGGGAGGATCTGAGATTTGCTTCAATAATGCAGGATATTGGGATCGGAAAGGCACAGGATATGGTGGTTGGAGGATTGTTGTTGCCATTCAAGCGCGGCATCAACTTTGTCAAAGTCTATCTGACATTGTGAAAGCAGCTTTGCCGATAGCGGCAAAGACTGCTTTTCGAACTCTAAACGTTGCCTTAATTCCTCAACATCCATTTGAGTCAGCAATTGTTGAATCCGAGCGGGTCCTAGCCCGGATACTGCACAAACAACTAGCCAGTCGACCAGTTTATCAGATATTTATTCGCCTCTTAAGTCAGTACTTTTGGGCGTGACCAATTTGTCATCAACACGCACAGGACGTTCATTTGCAACAATAATAGCCATACTGGTTTTTTCAAAGACTTTGAATACCATTAATTTACCGTGATAAACATCAGGCATCATGTAAACATCATCATCTGACACTTTAGCTTTCATACGGTCATAAGCACTACGTTCAAGTGTTGATACAGGCATACCATCACCATTAATAACTATTTGCTCACCATTACGATAGATTGAAAAAACATGTCCAGTCTCAATATTGTCTTGCTCACCTTTATCTAAGTAAACAATATCCAACTTACCAACTTCACGAATGTCCTTTTCTATAGCAATGACATTTGCTGGTACACCTTCTGGCGCAGCCTTGGGGATGAAATAGGCAGACATCAACGCTTCATCTTCTACAGGTGCAACTTTAAAGCCAGCTTTTGATTCACGTAAATTACTTAACAGTTGAACCTTAGAAATGTCGCCAGACTCAGTCACACGGCCACTTGCAGTTAAAATAATTTCTTGGCCTAAAGTATCACTGGTTTCCTTATCAAGAAATTCACGCCCCTCTTGATACACTGCTAACTTTTGCCCTACGGGTAAATTCGCATTGATATATACAATATCATTCATCACATGGTGACGAGAATTTCTCTCACCATCCAAAATCATTGGTAAACCCTCAAACCACTCAGGATCCACAACGCGGTTCTGGACTAAATACGGTTGAATTAAAGCAAGATCAATAGCTGGAATTGGGCCACCTTTGGCACTAATACGCCCTTCTGGTCCTTTTTTGATATGCTGTTTTAATACCAAGCGAGGTTCACCATCGATAAATACGAGAGTTAATCTATCGCCAGGATAAATAAGATGTGGATTCGCAATCTGTGGATTTGCGCCCCATAATTTAGGCCAACGCCAAGGATCATCTAAAAAGAAAGCTGAGATATCCCAGAGGGTATCACCTTTCTTAACGATATATGAGTCAGGGTGACCTGACTTTAATGTTAATGTATCTGCATTAACTAACAGTGTACTAAGTGTCAAAAACGCGAGTAAAAATATCCGTTTCATGGTTCATTCCATGTGTTTAGCTCTTTATTAGAGCTTTTGCTGTTATTGATGGTCAGTAAGGATTAAAATTAACCCATTAACTTAGTCAGTATAGCTAACTGGCTGAAATTTGACAGACTTGTTAAGAGTTTATATATGCCATTATTAAAAGTTTTACGCTTTCCAGACGAAAGATTACGTACTGTAGCCAAGCCAGTAACCGATTTCGGCGAAGGACTACAAACCCAAATAGATAACATGTTAGAAACAATGTATGAAGAAAAAGGCATTGGTTTAGCGGCAACCCAAGTGGATTTCCATCAACAATTGATAGTGATGGACTTACAAGACGAGGTAGATCGTCCAACAATTTTCATTAATCCTGAAATTATTGCTAAAAGCGGCGATTTCACAAATGAAGAAGGTTGTTTATCGGTTCCTGGTATTTATGCCAAAGTTGATCGCTCTGAATTTGTCACTTTGAAAGCGTTAGACCGTAACGGTGAAGAATTCACAGTTGAAGCGGACGAGTTATTTGCTATCTGTCTTCAGCATGAAATGGATCATCTACAAGGTAAGCTTTTCGTTGATTACTTATCAAAGATGAAACGTGACCGCATTAAGAAAAAGCTTGAGAAAGAAGCACGTTTAGAAGCTAAAGAAGCATAGGACTCCATTTGAAACCGTTAAATATTATCTTTGCTGGTACCCCTGACTTTGCAGCTTTACACCTGCAAGCCCTTATCGACTCCGAACATAATGTGGTTGCGGTATACTCGCAACCAGATAGACCTGCAGGTCGAGGCAAAAAGCTCCAAGCAAGCCCAGTTAAGCAGTTGGCTGTTGCTAATGACATTCCTGTTTATCAGCCACCTTCGCTTCGCAAAGAGGAAGCTCAAACTGAGCTTGCCTCTTTAAATGCCGATATTATGGTGGTTGTGGCTTATGGGTTAATCCTGCCAAAGATAGTATTAGACACTCCTCGCTTAGGTTGCATTAACGTCCATGGTTCTATTTTGCCTAGATGGCGAGGCGCCGCACCTATTCAACGTGCTTTATGGGCCGGTGATAGTGAAACTGGTGTGACGATTATGCAAATGGACATCGGTCTAGATACCGGTGACATGCTGTTAAAAACCTCATTAAAAATTGAAGATACTGATACTTCAGCCACTTTATACAGCAAACTTGCTGAGCAAGGTCCTGCTGCGCTCATAGAAGCATTAGTGGGTATTAGTGATGGCTCAATCATCCCAGAAGTACAAGATGAAGCGTTAGCTAATTACGCTGAAAAATTGTCAAAAGAAGAAGCGCAAATCGATTGGAGCAAGGACGCTAAACTGCTCTGGCAAGAAATTCGCGCGTTCAATCCTTGGCCAGCAAGTCACTTTTCACTGCAAGGAAATACTATCAAGGTTTGGCAAGCGAATTACTCTGCCGAGCAAACTAATGCAGCCCCGGGAACGATTATTGAAAGTAATAAGCAAGGCGTCACTGTTGCGACAGGTAACGGCACGCTGCAGCTGCAAGTTATGCAACTACCAGGCAAGAAGCAAATGCCTGTGGCAGATATTTTAAATTCTCGCGCAGAATGGTTTGCTAAAGGCACCTGCTTTATTAGCGCTGATGAACACAAAGAGGCACAAGCTTAATGAATGTTAGAGCCCTTGCTGCAAGAGCCATTTTCAATGTGTTAGAAAAAGGTATCTCGCTATCAGTTGCCCTGCCTGATCAACAACAGCACTTAGAAAACGGTAAGGATAAAGCGCTATTAGCTGAGCTTTGTTATGGCGTAATGCGCCAATTACCGCAATTAGACAAGTGCGTTAGTGACTGTTTAAGTAAGCCATTTAAAGGCAAACAACGAGTATTGCACCAATTACTTTTAGTCGGTTGCTACCAACTCTACTTCACTCGTATTCCTGCTCATGCCGCGATTTCAGAAACGGCCGAAGCCTGTCGACAAATGAAATTTGATGGTCTTGTCAAAGTCATCAATGGTGTTTTGCGCAACATTCAGCGCAAAGATGCACCATTAAATACAGACAATGACACGTTAAAATACAACACACCAGCTTGGTTTATAAAGCGCCTTAAAAGTGCTTACCCAGCAAACTGGGCTGAAATCATTGAGCAAAGCCATCAACGTCCTCCGATGTGGTTGCGTAACAATCAATTATCGCAAACCCGCGATAGTTACTTAAGCCAACTTGCTGAACAAGACATTGAAGCAACGGCTGGTGATAGTGATGATGCTATTTTATTAGCTGCGCCAAAAGATGTCATGCAATTACCCGGCTTTGCTGAAGGTTCTGCATCAGTTCAAGATGGAGCAGCTCAATGGGCCGCAACCTTATTAGCCCCTCAGGCAAATGAGCAAGTTCTTGATGCTTGCGCAGCACCTGGCGGTAAAACCTGTCACACCATCGAGTGTGAGGCTAGTATTTCAATGGTAGCCGTTGATTTTGATGCTAAACGTTTAGAGCGAGTGCAACAAAATCTGGACAGATTAAATTTAAAAGCGCAAGTTATTCATGGTGATGCAGCCGATATTGATAGTTGGTGGCAAGGTGATAAGTTTGACCGCATTCTATTAGATGCACCTTGCTCAGCAACTGGCGTTATCCGTCGCCACCCCGATATTAAATGGTTACGTAAAAACAGCGATATTGAAGAACTAGCTCTACTACAACAGCAAATCATTGATCATTGCTGGAAATGGCTAAAACCAGGCGGCACCATGCTATATGCGACCTGCTCGATTCTGCCCCAAGAGAATAGTCAGCAAATAGAACAGTTTTTACAGCGCACACCCGATGCGACATTAGTACCGATTGCTCAGCAATCGTCAGCTGACGACATTGGATGGCAAATCCTACCCGGTCAAAACAATATGGATGGCTTTTATTACGCCCGCTTAGTTAAAGCGGATTAAGCGTGTTATAGCAGGGATACCAGCACAGTAATGAAGATTATTATTTTAGGCGCAGGACAAGTTGGCGGTACACTCGCTGAAAACCTTGTTGGCGAGAACAACGATATTACCCTTGTTGATAATGACCGAACTCGGGTTAAATATTTACAAGATAAGTTCGACTTGCAGACAGTTATTGGCCACGGTGCGCATCCAAGTACCTTGAAAAAAGCCGGCGCAGAAGATGCAGACATGCTCATTGCTGTGACCAATAGCGACGAATGTAATATGGCGGCATGCCATATTGCTTATAGTTTATTTGGCACACCAACCAAAATTGCTCGTATCCGCTCGGAAGCCTATTTAGACCTTCAAGAAAAGCTCTTCATCAATACCGAAGTAAAAAGCAGTGATGTTAAAACCCGTGGTGGTTTTGTTATTGATGAACTCATCGCACCTGAACAGCTGGTCACATCCTACATTGAACGCTTAGTGCAGTACCCAGGCGCGTTACAGGTGCTTCAGTTTGCCCGTGGAAAACTTAGTTTAGTTGCTGTAAAAGCCTATTATGGTGGCCCATTAGTGGGTAACGCTCTGGCTGCACTTCGTGAACACATGCCTAACATTGATACCCGCGTTGCGGCTATTTTCCGTAAAGGTAAAGCAATTATGCCTCGCGGCACCACCATTATTGAAGCAGATGATGAAGTCTTCTTTGTTGCTGATACTCGCCACGTTCGCGCGGTAATGAGTGAGATGCAAAAGCTTGATAATTCTTACCGAAATATCATGATTGCAGGTGGTGGTAACATTGGTTTTGGTTTAGCCAAACGTTTGCAAAA
Organism: Shewanella goraebulensis; assembly: GCF_030252245.1. NCBI lineage: Bacteria > Pseudomonadati > Pseudomonadota > Gammaproteobacteria > Alteromonadales > Shewanellaceae > Shewanella > Shewanella goraebulensis. The sequence continues at coordinate 26,742 of NZ_CP126972.1, read as the reverse complement.
GAATCATTCAGTCAAGTTAATTGAGCACAGCCTCGAGCGGGCTGAAAGCCTGTCTGAAAAACTCGAAAACTGCACCGTGTTTAATGGTGACGCTTCTGATCAGGAACTGTTACTTGAAGAGCACATAGATCAAACCGATGTATTTATTGCCGTCACCAATGATGACGAAGCCAATATTATGTCTGCACTGCTAGCAAAACGTATGGGCGCCAAAAAGGTCATGGTGCTTATTCAACGAGAGGCCTATGTGGATATTGTCCAAGAAGCCAATATTGATATCGCCATTTCTCCTCAGCAAACCACAATCTCTGCTTTACTAACTCATATTCGCCAAGGCGATATCTGTAACGTATATTCATTACGACGTGGCGCTGCTGAAGCGATTGAAGCCATTGCTCACGGTAACTCATCGACGTCTAAAGTTGTCGGTAAGCAAATCAGTGATATCAAACTACCACCAGGGACGACCATCGGTGCAATTGTGCGAAATGATGAAGTGATCATGGGCCACGATAAAACCATTATCGAAGAAGGAGATCATGTGATTTTATTCTTAGTAAACAAGAAATTTATTGGCGATGTAGAAAAGCTATTCCAACCGAGTGCGTTTTTCTTCTAGCGACCCATGCTAAATTTAAAGCCGCTGCTATTTGTCGTTGGTATATTTTTATCAATTCTCACCGGTTTCATGCTGGTGCCAATGGCTTTTGCGCTTTTTTACCACGAAGAAACCATCGGTGACTTTATGATGTCCGGGTTGTTTACCGGGTTAGTCGCCATTCTTTGTATTCAAACTGGGCGAACGAAACACGTTAGCCTCAACATTCGTGATATGTTTTTTCTCACCACCATCACCTGGTTAATTGTCAGTTTATTTGCAGCATTACCCTTTACGCTTTATCACGGTATCAACTATACCGACGCCTTTTTTGAAACTATGTCTGGCATTACGACTACTGGTTCAACCGTGTTGTCGGGGCTTGATGACATGGACCACAGCATATTAATTTGGCGCTCATTATTACAATGGCTCGGCGGTATTGGTTTTATCGTCATGGCAGTGGCTATTTTGCCCTTTCTCAATGTCGGTGGTATGCGCTTATTTCGCACAGAATCTTCCGACTGGGGAGATAAAACTACCCCTCGTACCCAACATATGGCTAAACACCTATTCAAAGTCTATGTGTTACTTACTATCATTTGTGCTTTGGCTTATCACATGTCGGGAATGCATTGTTTTGAAGCGATTAATCATGCAATGACCACCCTTTCAACGGGCGGTTATTCAACTTCCGACAGTTCAATGTCTTCATTTACCCCTACTGCGCACTGGGTAGGTGTTTTATTTATGGCGGCTGGTGGATTACCTTTATTAATGTTCGTTCAGGCGATTCAACAGCGCTCATTTAAAGTGTGGAACGATGAGCAAGTAAAAGGCTTCATTAAGTTTATTGCGTTTGCCTCTATTGGCCTTGGCACTTGGTTATGGCTAAAGTCCGATATGGATTACCTAGATGCATTGAGGCTTTCTAGCTTCAATGTCGTTTCAGTCGTAACAACAACGGGGTATGGTCTGACGGATTACCAAGCATGGGGAGCATTCGCTAGCCTAGCGTTTTTATTTCTGATGTTTGTTGGTAGTTGCTCAGGCTCGACATCTGGTGGCATAAAAATATTCCGCTTTCAGATATCCATAAAGGTCATGTACCAACAACTAACTCAACAGTTTCACCCACAAGCCGTAATTAAAAAACGCTATAACAGTCGCACTATCGATAACGATATCATTCGTTCAATAATGGCATTTATTATGTTATTCCTACTGGTGATTTTATTACTGACAGCCATCTTAGTGTTAACGGGTTTAGATGCTATCACCAGTATTACTGGCGCTATCACCGCTGTAACGAATGTCGGGCCAGGATTGGGGCCTGTTATCGGCCCTGCAGGAAACTTTTCTAGCTTGCCGGATATTGCGAAATGGGCTTTAGCCTTTGGGATGTTATTAGGCAGACTTGAGATAATTACTGTAGCAGTGCTATTTGCGCCCAAGTTCTGGAAATACTAGCTTTGGAAGTACTAGTTTTGGAAATACTAACGTTTCGATATTCACGCTTTAAGTAACAGTGTCAGTGGTATTATCAACTACTTTTTTATTTATTTCAGGCAATAAAAAGGTGACGCCTTTATAGCATCACCTATCAACTTTTCTTTATTATCTTTGAGAAAGCTTTTGAGTCGGCTTTTGAACAAGCTTGACTAAAATGTCTTAGCTCACCGCTTCAGGCTTAATCAAGCTAACAACATGATCAGCATAAACTTTGACGTCATCCCAATCAGTGTAATCAATCACTGTAGATGGATCGGTCGGGCCATCGGTCATTTTCATGATTAAACGAATGGCTAAACTGTCATACCAAGTCCAAGACGGGTAATTAACTTTTCCGGGAATAATCTTCACATCTTGTGGTGTCCAAGGCGAAAGCTCGATGAACTTTTGTAGATATTTATTATTCTCAGGAATACGTTTCTCTGGTTTACGAGCAACCACATTGACACAGAAGAAGCTATTCGGTTTATTGCTTAACTCAGCTTGATAGCGCGTTACAAATTCAAATACTGACTTATGGTAAGAGCCATAAAGAACGCAAGCGCCAAGTGCAATTGCATCATAGCTAGCCCAATCAATGTCAGCATGATTATTATCAAGAATATTGACCACATCACACTGATGACCATTGTGTACAATCTGCTCAGCTATCGCACGACTAATTTGCGCCGTATGACCGCCTCTTGAGTAATAAATCACTAATGTTTTTGCCATTTTTACACCGATGGTTGCTCTAATAGGCAATCATTGTGGCAAAAAAAGCCATTTCAATCGTGCTCTTTGATCACAAATTAGAAATGACTCATATATTTGAACGATAAAATTGAGATCTGGGTTAGCCAGCAGTATGATGCCAATTAAGTAATAAATTAAAGTATATAGTCAGGTAAGGTATATAGATGTCTGAAAATATTGATGTAGATTCGATGTTAGGTAGTGCGGAAATGGCAGCCAAATGGCTAAAGGCTATTGCTAACCCGTATCGTTTGATGATCTTGTGTTTATTACTCGACAAAGAACACAGCGTGACGGAGCTTAACGAGAAGGTGCCACTAAGCCAATCAGCGTTGTCACAACACCTTGCAGTCATTCGAGCCCAAGATTTAGTGAATACTCGTAAAAGCTCGCAAAATGTTTACTATACATTGAAGAATGAAGAAGTGACCGAAGTCATTTCCATTTTACATCGTTTATATTGCGCTAAGTAGCTTGCTTTTTCTCTGCTGTATCAGGCTTTGACTCTAGCTCAAAGCCTAGCTTTCCCCTTCTAAAGACTCAATGTTTAGAGCAGCTTAAACTCGTTAGCAAACTCATCCACCTTTTGCCAATCAGTAAACTCATAGGTACCTTTGGTATCGGTGGGCCCTTTAGTCATCCACATAATAAAGCGGATCATGACTCTGTCGATGGTTCGATATTTAGGGTAATCAATTTTGCCAGCAAACACGCCCAGAAGTTTAGGTTTCCAAGTAGAAAGCGTTAAGAACTTTTGCATGTAGGGGTTAGTTTCTGGGGTGTTTTTTTCAGACTTTCTTGCCACAACATTTACAGTAAAAAAAGCGCTGTTAACCTTCTCTAAAGTCGCAGCATGCTGAGTAATAAATTCAAATAATGCTGGTCGATGCTTACCATAACGAATACTCGCACCAATTAAAATCTTATCAAAATTTTCTAATACCAATGAGTCAGCTTGCTCAAGGGAAGCTATTGTCACTTGCTCGTCTGTTATTTCTAATTGCTGTTTTATCTTCTCGCATATTGCCAGTGTTTGACCGTCAACGGTTGAGTAAATAATAAGGTTGTTCGACATTTTAATTCCTTGTAAATGGCCATTCCCTGTCAGTGAAGAAAAAATAAATTAGTTTTTCCAAAAAGTCGGCGTAAACAGCACTAACAAGGTAAACACTTCAAGACGACCAAATAGCATCGCCAGTACTAGCACCCATTTAGCACCATCTGTCACACTGGCATAGTTACTGGCAACATCACCTAAACCTGGACCTAAGTTATTAATACTGGCCGCTGTGGCACTAAATGCGGTAATGGCATCCATCTCCATTGCCATTAGCAATACCATACAAACCACAAACACTAATGCATAAGCAGAGAAGAATCCCCAAACCGCATCAATCACACGGTCAGGCAATGCCGAACCACCAATTCGAATCGAATACATGGCTTTTGGATGAATAAGCCGTTTCATCTCACGTGAGCCCTGCAACAATAACAGCACAAAGCGAATCACTTTCATACCACCACCTGTTGAGCCCGCACAGCCACCAATAAAGCTTGAAAAAATAAGTAAAATAGGTAAGAACAGTGGCCAAGAGTGAAAGCTTTCAGTACCAAAACCCGCAGTCGTTGAAATTGACACCACTTGGAAAAAAGCATAATCAAGTGTTTGTTCTGGAGTATCATAAATACCCGAACTATAAAGCGTGGCAAAACATGTTGCTGTTAACGCTAATTGAATTCCGATTAATGCTTTAAATTCTGCATCACGAAAGTAAACTTTAAAGTTAATTCCGCGCCAACTAAAAGCAGCAAAGTGCAAACTAAAATTCACCGCAGCAATCAATAAGAATACAGCACAAATCACGTTAATCAGTGGGCTATCAAAATAACCGATACTGGCATCGTGAGTCGAAAAACCACCAATGGCAATTGTCGAAAATGAATGACAAATAGCGTCAAAACCACTCATACCAGCAAAGTAAAATGCGGTTGCACAAGCCACGGTTAATAATAGATAGATATACCAAAGCGCTTTCGCTGTTTCAGCAATCCTGGGTTTCATCTTGCTGTCTTTAACAGGTCCAGGGATTTCCGCTTTATATAGCTGCATCCCACCAATACCTAATAGCGGCAAAATAGCCACCGCCAGCACAATGATACCCATGCCGCCCATCCACTGTAGTAGATGACGATAGAATAAAATGGCTTTAGGCAAGTCATCGAGGCCAACAATCACTGTTGCACCAGTAGTGGTTAACGCGGAAAAGGATTCAAAAAAGCTGTCAGTCCAACTGAGGTTGGGCTCTGTGGAGAAAATAAATGGCAGTGCACCAATGGAACCAAGAACGGTCCAGAATAGCACCACAATAAGGAAGCCTTCGCGAGTTCGCAAATCCCCCTTTTGACGACGGTTGGGATACCACAATAAAAAGCCTAAAAATAAGCTAACACAAAATGCCTGAATAAAAGCAGTGCCGCCACCATCTTGATAAAGAATGGCAACCAATGCTGGCGGCAACATGGTGATAGAAAATAATCCCATCAACAAGCCGGTTATTCTGATAATTGTTTTATATTGCATTTATTATTGCACTAGTTTGCATGGCATTGGTTTTAGACCGTGTAAATTTCACAGTTATATAACCTTATATTCTGGCATACTTTTTCCAACCATCAAACGTTAAACTTCGCCTTAAGCTGCCCTTGAGTTTGGGTCGCCAGTTCTCGATTAAAATCATCATGAAATGCTTTTGCTATTTCGAATTCGATTTCTATCGCATCAGTAAAGTTTTTATTGATAATAATGCCGTCAAACTGATTGATCAGGTATTCCACATTATTAAGTTGCGGGTAACTGCATACCAAAGAAGAAGCATAACGAATGTACTTGGTGACTGTCGACAGTTCGGTTAAACCCGATTTGATCCCTGAGGAATAAGCACGGACTAAACCGCCAACCCCAAGTTTAGTACCACCAAAAAAACGCACCACGATAGCACCAATTTCACCAATACCTGAACCTTGTAATGTGGCTAACATTGGCCTACCAGCACTACCAGCTGGCTCACCATCATCGCTGCTGCCGATAGCAATACTATTTTGAGGATCGGACGCCACAAAAGCATAGCAGTAATGGCTAGCTCCTGGGTATTCGCTCTTTACGTTAGTAAGTACACACTTCAATTGAGCTTCACTAATGCAGTGGAACAGCACAGTAATGAAGCGGCTGTGTTTGATATCTTCCTCAATCGTCAGTGCTTGATTAGGAATTAAGTATTGTTCAGTCAATCAGGCCAAGCTCTCGAGTCATATTTTCATTGCGATCTTGGTGAACAATAACATTATCTTCAATACGAATACCGCCGTAAGGACGCAATTCATTAACCGTATCCCAGTTTATTTGTGATTGACGCTGATCGGCTTTTAATTCGCCTAATAATGAATCAATAATATAAATACCCGGCTCGATAGTGAATACTTGGTTGGCTTGTATTTCACGAGTACACCGTAAGAATGGATGCCCTTCAGGAGTAGGAATGTGAGTACCACGTTCATCCCGTAAAAAACCGCCCATATCATGAACTTGTAAACCAAGCATATGACCTAAACCATGAGGGAAGAACACACTGGTTATTCCTTGCTCTACTAATCCCTGAGCATCACCCGTTGCTAAATTAAATTCCAACATTAATTCAGCTAATTTGGCATGAGTAGTTAAATGAAGATCGGTATATTTAACCCCTGGTTTCATCAGATCGACAATGGCCAGCTGCATCTTGTTCATTTCTACAATGAGTTCATAAAAGTGGTTTTTCTCAAACGAATAAGTTCGAGTGATATCTGATGCATAACCATTATAGTTAGCCCCAGCATCAATCAAAAATGATAACCGTGGAGACGGAATTTGATGCTCAAGTGCGGTGTAATGCAAAATGGCAGCATTTTGATTAAGGGCAACAATATTGCCATATGGCACTTCATTTTCGGTTTGGCCAATTGCCGATAAATATTGCTGCTGGATTTCAAACTCACTACCACCATTATAAAAGGCATTCTTAGCAGCTAGGTGCCCTTTTACTGCAATTTGGTTAGCACGGCGAAGGCACTCTAATTCATACTGAGTTTTATCTGCACGGTGATAATGTAAGTAATTTAAAACTGAATCGGGGTTACGTCTGCTCATTCCTAATACTTCAGCGACATCAAGATGTTCACCTAAGTAAGCCCAGTCCGCAATATTATTAGGTAATAACTCAGCAACACGGTCAGCTTTAGTGAGTAGTTTAATATCAAAATGTTCAGCCCAAAAATCGTTTGGCTCATCACTGACTTTATGCCAAAAATCGACTGGACGATAAAATATTAATTGTGGTTTATCAGTGCCGTTGGCCACAATCCAACAATTAGGGTTATCCAATACAGGCAACCAAGCTTTAAATTGAGGATTAACTTTAAACGGGTAGCTTAAATCATCTAAAAACTGTCGATGAGCCTGACCGGAATGTATCACCAAACCAGCAAGTTGTTCTCGAGAGACAATCTCGGCAACCCGACGATTTAATTCTGCAATGTGCGCATGATAAAAATTAGCTAGCTGATCCATTTTTGCTATCCCTGTGATGTTATTTTTCTTGTTTAAGAACCTGTGAAGTGTATCACAAAGGGCAAAAATGCCTCCAGCAGATAAAAATTTAAACGTCCGTTTAAATTGAGTGTTGTAATTTGTCTCATTTCGTCGCACACTGTTTGGCAACTGGTCAAATGATGGCCGTCGCTGCTGTGATAAAAAGCTAGATATCAAAGCTAAATAACAACACAGTAATTGTGATGTGGAAGTCGCTTTTAGCAAAAAGGAAGCAAGCAATGATCTACCAAAGTCCTACAATTCAAGTAGAGTTATTAGAGGATAACATTGCCAAGTTGTGTTTCGATGCACCTGGCTCAGTTAACAAATTCGATAAAGAAACTCTCTCTTCATTAGATGCTGCTCTTGAAAGCATCAAGCAAAACACTAGCATTCAAGGTTTATTACTAACATCAGGTAAAAGTACCTTTATTGTTGGTGCCGATATTACTGAATTCCTAGGTTTGTTCGAACTAGATGATGCAACACTATTAGCTTGGGTTGAACAAGCTAGTGCGGTATTTGATAAACTTGAAGACTTACCTTTCCCAACAGCTTCTGCTGTTAACGGGTTTGCACTTGGTGGTGGTTGTGAAGCCATTCTTGCTACTGACTTACGTATCGCAGATACCAATGCTCGTATCGGCTTACCAGAAACCAAGTTAGGTCTTATTCCTGGTTTTGGTGGCACAGTTCGTTTACCTCGTGTAATTGGTGCAGATAACGCTCTTGAGTGGATTACCACAGGTAAAGACCAACGTCCTGAAGCTGCATTAAAAGTTGGCGCAATTGACGCTGTAGTGGCTCCAGAGAATTTAGAAGCAGCAGCATTGCAAATGCTTAAAGATGCTATTGCTGAAAAGCTTGATTGGCAGTCTCGTCGTAATCGCAAGCTTAAGGCATTAACCTTACCTAAGCTTGAAGCAATGATGTCATTCGCCACAGCTAAAGGCATGGTATTCAAAGTTGCAGGCAAACATTACCCAGCACCAATGATGGCTGTTAGCGTCATTGAGCAAGCAGCAACACTTGACCGCGCTGAAGCACTAAAAGTTGAAAACAAAGCATTCATCAAGTTAGCAAAAACTGAAGTAGCAACCTCACTGATTGGTATTTTCTTAAATGATCAATTTGTAAAAGGTAAAGCTAAAAAAGCAGGCAAGCTTGCTAAGAAAGTAAACAATGCAGCCGTACTAGGTGCTGGCATCATGGGCGGCGGTATTGCTTACCAAAGCGCAAGTAAAGGCACACCGATTGTTATGAAAGACATCGCACAGCCTGCGTTAGATTTAGGCTTAGGCGAAGCTGCTAAATTGTTAACTGCACAAGTTAAACGTGGCCGCTCTACTCCAGCTAAAATGGCTGCGGTTCTTAATAACATCACTCCAGCTTTAGATTACGCGCCAGTTAAAGATGCTGACGTTGTCGTTGAAGCCGTTGTTGAGCATCCAAAAGTTAAAGCATCTGTACTTGCTGAAGTTGAACAATTCGTTGCAGATGATGCCATCATCGCATCAAACACCTCGACCATTTCAATTAACTTACTAGCGAAAAGCATGAAAAAACCTGAGCGTTTTTGTGGCATGCACTTCTTTAACCCTGTGCATAAAATGCCTTTGGTTGAAGTTATTCGTGGTGAAAATTCATCTGAAGAAACCATTGCTTCTGTTGTCGCTTACGCGAGCAAAATGGGTAAAACACCCATCGTTGTTAACGATTGCCCAGGCTTCTTCGTTAACCGCGTATTGTTCCCATACTTTGCAGGTTTCAGTGGCTTATTAGCCGATGGTGCTGACTTTGCTAAAGTCGATAAAGTGATGGAGAAGCAGTTCGGTTGGCCAATGGGTCCTGCTTACTTACTTGATGTTGTTGGTTTAGATACAGGACATCATGCACAAGCAGTCATGGCTGAAGGCTTCCCAGATCGCATGGGTAAGAATGGTAAAGATGCTATCGATATCATGTTTGAAAGCCAACGTTTTGGCCAGAAGAACACTAAAGGTTTCTACTCTTACTCTGTTGACCGTCGCGGAAAACCGAAAAAAGATTTAGATCCAACAAGCTACGAGTTGCTTGGTAAAGAATTTGGTGAACTAAAAGACTTTGAAACTGATGAGATTATCGCACGCTGTATGATCCCAATGGTTATCGAAACGGTTCGCTGTTTAGAAGAAGGCATTATTGCTTCTCCAGCTGAAGGCGATATGGGCCTTGTTTACGGTATTGGTTTCCCACCATTTAGAGGCGGTGTATTCCGTTACTTAGATACTATGGGTGTCGCTAACTTTGTCGCAATGGCTGACAAATTTGCACACTTAGGTGGCCTATATCAAGTGACTGACGCAATGCGTGAGCTTGCAGCTACTAACGGCACATACTACCCAGCCTAATCAGCAGTAAAGGAATAACATCATGAAAAACGCTGTAATCGTCGACTGCATTCGTACTCCGATGGGCCGCTCTAAGGCTGGAGTATTTAGAAATGTACGAGCAGAAACTCTTTCTGCTGAACTAATGAAATCATTATTAAGCCGCAACAGTAAACTTGATCCAAATGACATCGAAGATGTTATCTGGGGTTGTGTGCAACAAACTTTGGAACAAGGTTTTAATATCGCACGTAATGCTGCGTTATTGGCTGGGATTCCAAAATCAGCCGGTGCTGTAACCGTAAACCGTTTATGTGGTTCATCAATGGATGCGCTTCACCAAGCCACTCGCGCCATCATGACAGGTCAAGGCGACACCTTCATCGTCGGTGGTGTTGAGCATATGGGTCACGTACCAATGAACCATGGCGTAGACTTCCATCCTGGTCTTGCAAGTAACGTTGCTAAAGCCTCAGGTATGATGGGTTTAACCGCTGAAATGCTTGGCAAAATGCATGGAATTACTCGTGAGCAACAAGATGCATTTGCTGTGCGTTCACATCAACGTGCCCATGCGGCAACTGTTGAAGGTCGTTTTGATAGTGAGATCGTACCGGTTGAAGGTCACGATGCTAATGGTGCACTAATCAAGGTGACTCACGATGAAGTTATCCGCCCAGAAACGTCACTTGAATCTTTATCTGGATTGCGCCCTGCGTTTGACCCAGCTAACGGTACAGTAACAGCTGGTACTTCTTCAGCTTTATCTGATGGCGCTTCTGCAATGTTAGTTATGGAAGAAGAAAAAGCCAAAGCACTAGGCCTACCTATTCGTGCTCGCATCCGTTCAATGGCTGTTGCCGGTTGTGATGCTGCAATCATGGGTTACGGCCCAGTTCCTGCAACGAAGAAAGCTCTGGCTCGTGCAGGTCTTAACATTGATGATATGGACGTAATTGAGTTGAACGAAGCGTTCGCTGCTCAGTCTCTTCCATGTGTTAAAGACTTAGGTCTAACCGATGTGGTTGATGAGAAAGTGAACTTAAATGGCGGCGCAATTGCATTAGGTCACCCATTAGGTTGTTCAGGTACTCGTATTTCAACGACCTTGATTAACTTGATGGAAGCTAAAGATGCGAAATATGGTCTTGCAACTATGTGTATTGGTTTAGGCCAAGGTATTGCGACTATTTTTGAGCGTGTAGATAGTTAGTTTTTTTAGCTAATATTTATAGCTAACAAAGCTAGTAATTTAAAAGCCGTGCTTATGAAGCGCGGCTTTTTATTGTTTATAAATAAATGTTCCACGTGAAACATCACGTACTAGTTCACGAAATACTAATAAAGCCTAAGCTAGCCACTTGCAACACTCATTAAGCAGAGTAAAATTAGCGCAATTAATGTCAGTCAGTCGTATATAAGAGTTGGTATGAGCGAAATTTTTTCTACAGCAGAGCATCACCTAGATGCACTTGGTTTGCGTTGTCCAGAACCTGTAATGATGATCCGTAAAACAGTCCGGAAAATGGCTGAAGGTGAAACCTTGTTGATCACTGCTGACGACCCTGCAACTACCAGAGATATCCCAAGTTTTTGTGAATTTATGGATCACACACTGATTGCAAGTGACACTGAACAAACGCCATATAAATATATGATCAAAAAAGGACTTTAATCATGTCGACACTCAAAGCTATTGCTTACAAAACCGCAAAAAAAGGCCAAATGAATCCAGTATTTTGCGCCAACGTAAGCCTGCTCAAAGGTGTTGAAAATGATGTATTTGGTCGTCCAGGTAAGCGTCAAGTCACTGTGATGTCATTAGAACAATGGCAAACAGCTTGTCAGGAAATTAAAGCTGATTTAGATTGGCTAACTCGCCGCGCTAATATTTTAATAGATAACTATCAATTTAGCGTTGCAGATGTAGGTAAACACATTTCTATTGGTAATGATGTGACCTTACTTATCACTGGTGAAACAGATCCTTGCGCCAAGATGGAAATGGCTCATTCTGGATTAGAGAAAGCGCTACAACCATACTGGCGTGGTGGCGTAACCTGTAAAGTTGTCAGTGAAGGCTTAATTCAGGTTGATGATAAAGTAACGATTACCTAGCCTAAGATGCCTCTTTGAAGAGGCATATAAATCTACCCCATTTTTATGCTGCAACTTATTACAAAATATAGATCGTAAGTACTCCACTCTAGAGCAATAATATTTCTTATAAATTACACTTCAGAAGTAACATAGACACAACGCCTAAAAAGGCTGCTTATCTTGGCAGTACTTCACAAGTTTTATTGTTACTTGCCAAATATAAACTAGCCAATACTTTGCCCAAACGAAACCAAGTAACTGAATCTTCTAAAGTCGGCTTTTTGATTTACCCCACCTATGACTGTCATCATTTGAAACAGAATAAATGTTTAGTTATTGCCAAATATGTGCGATAAATATCATCAGTTTTTTAACTATCAAACAACACTCAATTGATAAAAGTGTAACTCTACCTATAACGATAATCATAATAACGGACTGTGCATGTTTACCTCAAAAATAAAACCACTCTATACCGCGATGGCGCTGAGTTTAGCCAGTGCTTCGCTTGCTGTTAACGCCACAGAAGAAACTGAAAAATGGCAAGTTAACGCTCCTGCAAACGCACCTTTAGAAAAACTACAGATTGATGTTACCGAAGGCACGTGGATGAATATCAGTGTTTCTCCTGACGGGAAAACCATTGTGTTTGATTTACTAGGTGACATATACCAAATGCCAATCAGTGGCGGGGAAGCAAAAAAGCTAGCTTCTGGAATTGCTTGGCAAATGCAACCTGTCTACAGCCCAGATGGAAAGCAAATAGCGTTCACATCTGATGAAGACGGCGGCGATAATATTTGGGTAATGAATGCTGATGGTAGCAATCAACGTGCAGTAACCTCTGAAACATTCCGTTTATTAAACAGCCCCGCATGGAGCCCTGACTCACAATACTTGGTTGCACGTAAACACTTTACTGCAAGCCGAAGCTTAGGTGCTGGTGAAGTTTGGATGTATCACGTAGCTGGTGGTGAAGGTGTTAAATTAACTGAACGCCCTAATGATCAAAAAGATTTAGGTGAGCCAGCTTATTCGCCTGATGGCCGATATATCTACTTCAGCCAAGATGCTACACCGGGTAAAACATTCCACTACTCAAAAGATTCGGTTAAAGGCATTTATAAAATTAAGCGCTACGATACTCAAACCGGTGATATTGAAGTATTAATTGAAGGCACTGGTGGTGCAATTCGCCCAACGCCAAGTCCAGATGGAACTAAACTCGCTTACATCAAGCGCGATGGTTTCCAATCAACACTGTATTTACTGGACTTAAAGTCAGGTAAACATACTAAACTTTACGGTGACCTTGACCGCGACATGCAAGAAACATGGGCTATTCACGGCGTTTACCCAACCATGTCATGGACACAAGACAATGAAGAGATTGTTTTCTGGGCCAAAGGTAAAATAAACAAACTAAACGTTGAGGACCAAGAAGTTGAGAATATTCCTTTCTCCGTCAAAACAGAACTGGATGTCCAACCTTCTGTACGCTTTACTCAAAACCTTGACCAAGACGAGTTTGATGTAAAAATGCTGCGTATGGCGCAAGTATCACCTAATGGCGAAAAGGTAGTATTTGAAGCATTAGGTAAACTTTGGATCCGTGACATTGAAGATGGTAAACAAAAACGTTTAACTCGTTTAGATGACGATATTAATGAGCTTTTCCCACAATGGTCTCGCGATGGGAAAAATATTGTATTTACAACTTGGAATGATCAAGACCAAGGAACTGTCAGCATTGTTAGTGCTAAAGGCGGACGCAGTAAAGAATTGACCAGCGAGCCGGGTAAATATGTAGAGCCAACCTTTTCTCCTGATGGCAAAGTTGTTGTATACCGTAAAGCTAAAGGCGGATACGTGACACCTCGAACTTGGTCGCAAGAGCCTGGTTTGTATAAAGTTGATATAAAGAAAAAGAAAAACATCAAAATTACAGCTAGTGGCTACCAACCTCAGTTCGGTGCAGATTCAAAACGTGTTTTCTTTATGGATTATGGTGAGACACCTGAACTATCGTCAATTAGCTTAGACGGCTTCGAAAAACGCACCCATTACACCAGTGAACATGCAACAGAGTTTCGTGTATCGCCTAACGGTGAACATTTAGCTTTCTCTGAACGTTTCCGTGTTTACGTTACTCCATTTGCTAAGCACGGTGAAACGGTTCGTATAAGCCCTAAAGCAACTAACCTTCCTTTAACTCAATTAAGTGTCCGTGCTGGCGAGAGCATAAGTTGGAATAATAAGAGCAATGAACTTTATTGGACTCTTGGGCCTGACTTATATCAAGCCGCTGTTGATACTCAATATGCTAAGACTGAAGATGAAATAAAACCAACAGTCACTGCTATTGGTTTTAAAGAAAAGGCAGATGTTCCACGTGGAACAATCGCCTTTGTTGGCGGTAAAGTTATTACCATGGAAAATGATCAAGTCATTGAAAATGGTGTAGTCATCGTTACTGACAATAAGATTGTTAGTGTTGGTGATGCTAGCGTAACCATACCGAAAGGTGCACAGGTTATCGATATTAAAGGTAAAACTTTGATGCCTGGTTTATTCGATGCTCACGCTCATGGTGGTCAAGCTGACGATGAAATCATACCTCAACAAAACTGGCAGTTATACTCTGGTCTATCGTTAGGCGTTACAGCAATTCATGATCCATCAAATGATACGACTGAAATCTTTGCAGCATCAGAGCAGCAAAAGGCAGGCAATATTGTCGGCCCACGTATATTCTCAACGGGTACCATTTTATATGGTGCAAATGCTCCAGGATATACGTCTCATGTCGACTCGTTAGATGATGCTAAATTTCACTTAGAGCGCCTAAAGAAAGTCGGTGCTTTTAGTGTGAAGAGTTATAACCAACCACGTCGTAACCAACGTCAGCAAGTAATACAAGCTGCACGTGAACTAGAAATGATGGTTGTGCCTGAAGGCGGAAGCTTACTACAACATAACTTATCAATGATTGCTGATGGTCATACAACTATCGAGCATTCACTTCCAGCGGGTTCAATCTACAGTGATATTAAGCAATTCTGGAGTCAAACAGAAGTTGCCTATACACCTACTCTAGTTGTTGCCTACGGTGGTATTTCAGGTGAACACTATTGGTATGATAAGACCGATGTTTGGGCTCACCCTCGCCTAAGCATGTATGTACCAAGTGATATATTGAATGCTCGTTCGATGCGCAGAACTAAAGCACCAGATGCGCATTACAATCATTTTAATGTTGCTCGTGTAGCCAATGAACTTAATGACATTGGAATCCATCCAAATATCGGTGCTCATGGTCAACGTGAAGGCTTAGCCGCACATTGGGAAATGTGGATGTTTGCCCAAGGTGGTATGAGCAATATGGACGTACTTAAAACAGCTACGATTAATCCAGCTAAAACCTTTGGTATGGACCATCAAATAGGTTCAATTAAAGCAGGTAAATTGGCTGACTTAATTGTCATTGATGGCAATCCATTAGAAGATATTCGCACTACGGATAAAGTCACTTACACTATGGCTAACGGTAAAATATATAACGCTGAAACTATGGATCAGTTAAATGGTGAAGAGATAAAACGTAAGCCATTTTTCTTTGAAACTGTTAAATAGCTTAACCTGTAGCTATTAATTTAAAAGGGATGTTCCACGTGGAACATCCCTTTTTTTTATTACTAGTGACATATTTCAAATATCACTTTCCATAGCGAAAACAATCTGTTGTATGATCGTTAACCATACCTACCGCTTGCATAAATGCATAACAAATCGTTGGTCCAACAAAGTTAAAGCCGAGCTTTTTAAGTGCTTTTGACATCGCTTCTGATTCAACAGTTTGTGCTGGAACTTCTGACATTGAACTGAAATGATTAACCTTAGGCTTACCACCAACGAAATCCCATAAGAAAGTAGAGAAGTCATTGCCTGCATCTACAAAGGCCAAATATGCTTTAGCATTTCTAATTATAGAATTGACCTTCAAACGATTTCTAACAATCCCTGGATTTAACAGTAGTTGTTCTACTTTCTCATCGTCAAAAGTAGCAATAATCTTAGGGTCAAAATTGGCGAACAAAGCTTGGTAATTATGCTGCTTTTTTAAAATGGTAATCCATGACAGTCCCGCTTGCTGTCCATCAAGGCATAACTTCTCAAATAGCTGGATAGAATCATAAACTGGCCTTCCCCAAACATTATCGTGATAATCGATATAAAGAGAGTCATTACTTAACCAAGCACAACGTTTCTGATCCATTTGTATTGCCCATTTCAATTTTTAGTCTCTACGTTAAAAAATAACCTACATCTGTATTAATCTACAAGGTATAATCAAAACCATTTTCTATTTTTAGCCTCAACCAGTAGATAAGCGGACATGACGACGAAACACGACGTAAAGACATTCCAGGGCTTCATTATGACCCTGCAGGAATACTGGGCGCAGCAAGGTTGCGCAATCGTTCAACCATTAGACATGGAAGTGGGTGCAGGTACTTTCCACCCGATGACATTTTTACGTTCATTAGGCCCAGAGCCAATGAGCAGTGCTTACGTGCAACCATGTCGTCGACCTACAGATGGTCGCTATGGTGAAAACCCTAACCGACTTCAACATTACTACCAATTCCAAGTAGTGCTTAAGCCTTCTCCAAGTAACATCCAAGAGCTATATCTTGGCTCATTAGAAGCGCTTGGTGTTGATATGGGCGTTCATGACGTTCGTTTTGTTGAAGACAACTGGGAATCGCCAACACTTGGTGCTTGGGGTTTAGGTTGGGAAGTCTGGTTAAATGGCATGGAAGTGTCGCAATTTACCTACTTCCAACAAGTTGGTGGCTTAGAATGTAAGCCAGTAACTGGTGAAATCACTTACGGTTTAGAGCGTCTTGCGATGTATATCCAAGAAGTCGACAGCGTATACGACCTTGTCTGGACTGACGGCCCTATGGGTAAAGTCATGTACGGTGACATTTTCCATCAAAATGAAGTTGAGCAATCAACGTATAACTTCGAACATGCTGATGTTGAAGTGCTATTTAAGCAATTTGATGACTGTGAAAAAGCCTGTCAAAAACTGTTAGCGCTTGAAAAACCGCTACCATTACCAGCTTACGAGCAAGTAATGAAAGCCTCGCACGCATTTAACTTACTCGATGCCCGCCATGCTATTTCAGTTACTGAACGCCAACGTTATATCTTACGTGTTCGTACTATGGCAAAAGGTGTTGCAGAATCTTATTACCAAGCACGTGAAGCGCTTGGTTTCCCAATGTGTAAGTAGAGGTAGAATATGAACGTTGAAAACTTACTCATTGAAGTGGGTACTGAAGAATTACCGCCAAAAGCATTACGTAAACTGGCAGAATCATTTCTTGCTAACTTTACTGAAGAGCTAACTAAAGCTGAGTTAGCTTATGAAAATGCAACTTGGTATGCGGCGCCTCGCCGTTTAGCAATTAGTGTTGAACAACTTGCTGTTGCGCAAGCTGACAAAGTGGTTGAGAAACGCGGACCTGCAGTTGCTCAAGCATTTGACGCTGAAGGAAACCCAACTAAAGCCGCTATGGGCTGGGCTCGTGGTAACGGAATTACTGTTGAACAAGCTGACCGTCTAAAAACAGACAAAGGCGAATGGTTATTACACCAAGCTAAAGTGGTTGGTGTTGAAACCAAGTCTTTAATTGCTGCAATGGCACAAAAGTCTTTAGATAAATTACCTATCCCTAAGCCAATGCGTTGGGGTAGTAATACAACACAATTTATCCGCCCAGTTCATACTGTCACCATGCTGTTAGGTGATGAACTAGTTGCTGGTGAATTGTTAGGTATCGAATCAGCTCGCACTATTCGTGGTCATCGTTTCATGGGTGTTGATACCTTTGAATTAGATCATGCAGACAACTACTTAACTGAACTTGAAACGCAGGGTAAAGTATTAGCTGATTACCAACGTCGTAAAGACATCATTAAAGAAAATGCAGAAATAGCTGCCAAAGAAATTGGCGGCGTTGCAGAGCTTGAAGATGACTTACTTGAAGAAGTAACCGCATTAGTTGAATGGCCTGTTGTGTTAACAGCAAGCTTTGAAGAAAAGTTCTTAGATGTTCCTGCTGAAGCTTTGGTTTACACCATGAAAGGCGATCAAAAATACTTCCCAGTATTTGATAAAGCAGGCCAACTATTACCAAATTTTATCTTTGTGACTAACATTGAGTCTAAAGATCCTCAGCAGATTATTTCAGGTAACGAAAAAGTGGTTCGCCCTCGTCTTGCCGATGCTGAATTCTTCTTTGAAACTGATAAAAAACAGTCATTAGAAACTCGTCTAGCCAGCTTAGAGTCTGTTGTTTTCCAAAAACAATTAGGCACGATTAAAGCTCGCGTTGAGCGTATCTCTGCAATGGCTGGTTTCATTGCCACCAGCATTAACGCTAATAGCGAAGAAGCCGCTCGTGCAGGCTTACTGTCTAAATCTGACCTAATGACCAACATGGTAATGGAGTTTACTGATCTTCAAGGCACTATGGGCATGCATTACGCACGCTTAGATGGTGAAACTGAAGCTGTTGCAGTTGCCTTAGCTGAACAATACAAGCCTAAGTTCTCTGGCGATACTGTGCCAACAGCACCGATTTCTATCTGTGTCGCGTTAGCTGAAAAACTCGATACTTTAGTGGGTATTTTTGGTATTGGGCAAGCACCTAAGGGCGCAGCGGATCCATTCGCACTTCGTCGTGCAGCTATCGGTATTTTACGTCTTTGTTTAGAAAACAACTTACCGCTAGATTTAGTTGATTTAATTGCTAAAGCAAAAGAATTACACGGTGAAAACCTAACTAACGAAAACGTATCTGAACAGGTTCTTGAGTTCTTTATGGGCCGTTTCCGTTCTTGGTATCAAGATCAAGGTGTAGGCGTTGACGTTATTCTCGCTGTACTAGCACGTAAACCAACTGCACCAGCTGATTTTGAAAGCCGCATTAAAGCTGTGGCTCACTTTAGAACCTTAGAGCAAGCATCAGCTCTTGCTGCTGCTAATAAGCGTGTATCTAACATCTTGGCTAAAGTTGAAGGCGATATCCCGTCTACTATTGATTCTGGACTTCTCGTTGAAAGTGCTGAGAAAGCATTAGCTGAAAAGTTAGCTGAACTGCAACCACAACTTGCACCATTATTTGCTGCAGCAAACTATCAACAAGCATTAGATCTTCTTGCTGGTTTACGTGAAAGCGTTGATACCTTCTTCGAAGATGTAATGGTTATGGCAGATGATGCAGCTCTTAAGAATAACCGTTTAGCACTTCTTAATAGTCTACGTGAGCAATTCTTACATGCCGCTGATATTTCATTATTACAATAATGATATCTGAGTCATCACAACAAAAACGCGCCTTATGGCGCGTTTTTTTATGGCTAACGTCAGTGTAGATTAAACGAACATCCAACTAAAGTTACATTATAGAGTGATTAACTTTTGATGCAGTAACTCAAACTCATCATGGCTAATAGCGACTTGAGAAAGCAACTGCGACTGCGCCTGCTCTGTCAGCTTATCCACCTGTTTAAGCATCGAACATTCACTAATGATATTGGCACGCCATATTATCAAAGCCATGCTATCTGTTGGTTTGTGATGACAGTTAGCCAATTGGGTTAACGGCACTTCAAATTCAGCGGGTAATTGCCAATATTTAACAAGCAATGCGCTGAGTCCTAATGACTTGGTCGTCATGACTTGCTTAAACAATATCGAATTAGGCTGCTCACCAGGTTCAGCTTGTCGAAACGCTTCAATCATCATTTTAAAAATAGCAATTTTGCCAACGTCATGTAGTAAGCCTAAAAAGAATGCGGTATCACCATCATATTCTGCAAGTTCATTAGCTAAAAAGGCTACCTGCATAGAGTGGCGCCAAATTTCAGCGCCAAAGCGTCTGAAATAAATAGGCTTAATGTTAATCATTTCCTTCATTAAGCTTGTTCGTACAAATAGTTGTAATTGGCTTAAACCAATCTGCACAACAGCTTGTTGCAAGCTGGTGATTTGCTTATCAGAGCGTTTGAAAGCACTCGAATTACACAACTTCAATACTTCAATACTCAATACCGGATCTTGCTCTATCAGCAGAAGCAAAGACTTAGTATCGACATCTGATTGAGCTATTTGTCTGTCTACTTCTGATAATCGACTAGGTAGTTTAAGTACCTTTTCAGCAATAGCCTGCGGCGCTGTAAAAGCCTGTTCAATCTTAGTCAGCACACTGCGCTCTAAGTCATTTGCCATTGCACCTGTATCTTGGCTACTTGATGGAAATAACAAACTATAAAACAGTGCACTAGCATCAAGAACACTTGTCGGCACGGCAACGGAGACTTGCTCAGTAGTTTGTTGATGACTAGCTTGCTTTGGCCTAGACGCAACTTGTGAATTAGCTGGGCGTTTTAATAACACAGATTGTTGGCTGTCTAATGATTTAGCAGCATTGACCTCTTGGGTCGGACGAACATTAAACAACTTATAAAATAGCTTTTTAAACATGACAAAATACCACTTAGACAGGTAACAACATTGGAAAAAGCTGGTTTAAAAGGGTTAAAACTAAAAATGGGTGCCACTTGGCACCCATTTAATTTAACAGAGATGCATTATACGTCTAAGTTAGCAACGTTCAGCGCGTTGGTTTCAATGAAGTCACGACGCGGCTCTACTTGATCGCCCATTAAGGTCGTGAATAATTGGTCAGCACCAACAGCATCTTCAATGGTCACTCGTAACATACGGCGTGTTTCAGGATCCATTGTAGTTTCCCACAATTGTTCAGGGTTCATTTCACCCAACCCTTTATAACGTTGAATGTATAAACCACGTTTCGCTTCGCTCATGGTCCAGTCAAGTGCTTCAATAAAGCTCTCAACTTCTTTCATGCGCTCGCCACGTTTGATGTAACCACCTTCTTCAATCATACCGTCTAACGCTTTACCTAACTTAGCAATTAGCGTGTAGTCATTTGACTGGAAGAAGTCGTAGCTGAACAAGTAATTAGTATCAATACCGTGCTTACGAATAGTTAGGCTAGGTAAGTAAGCTTTACGCTCTGGATCTAATACTGGCTCTATGCTGTAGATAACACCATCAGACTCAAGTTCAATTAAGTCTGCGACGAATGCATCACACCACTGTTTCATTTGCCCCTCATCAGACAACATTTCATTTGAAATGCCTGGATGGTGGATCATGCGATTAGTAATCGACTCAGGGTAGCGTTTAGCTAAACGTTCAATAATCGCTTCAACTTCACGGTACTGAGCCACTAAACGCTCTAGTGGTTCACCTGACATGCCAGGTGCACCAGCAGTTGGGTAAATATGAGTGCCATCTAACGCTTGCGTTGTTAAGTACTCAGTTAATGCTGGCTCATCTTTTAGATATTGCTCTTGCTTACCTTTTTTAACTTTAAATAAAGGTGGCTGTGCAATATAGATATAACCGCGCTCAATCAACTCTGGCATTTGACGGAAGAAGAAGGTCAATAGCAGCGTACGAATGTGCGAGCCATCGACGTCGGCATCGGTCATGATGATGATGTTATGGTAACGAGTCTTTTCTGGGTCATAGTCTTCACGACCAATACCACAGCCTAATGCAGTAATCAGTGTTGCCACTTCTTGAGAAGAAAGCATTTTATCAAAACGTGCTTTTTCAACGTTTAGAATTTTACCTTTAAGCGGAAGAATCGCTTGGTTTTTACGGTTACGTCCCTGCTTGGCTGATCCGCCAGCAGAGTCCCCTTCCACTATGTAGATTTCAGAAAGGCCAGGGTCTTTCTCTTGGCAATCTGCAAGTTTACCAGGTAAACCGCCTAAATCTAATGCGCCTTTACGACGAGTCATTTCACGGGCTTTACGTGCCGCTTCACGAGCGCGCGCTGCATCAACAATCTTACCGACAATCAGTTTAGCATCGACAGGGTTTTCTAATAGGTAATCATTTAACTGCTCACCCATTGTTTGTTCTACTGCACCTTTAACTTCACTTGATACCAATTTATCTTTGGTCTGTGAGCTAAATTTAGGGTCGGGTACTTTTACTGAAATAACCGCGGTTAAACCTTCACGAGCATCATCACCCGTTGCACTGGTTTTACCTTTCTTATTGAAACCTTCGCGCTCCATGTAGTTATTTAAGTTACGTGTTAATGCACCACGGAAACCCGCTAAGTGAGTACCACCATCACGCTGTGGAATGTTGTTGGTAAAACAGAAAATACTTTCCTGGTAACCATCATTCCATTGCATTGCTACTTCAACTGTAATGCCATCTTCACGCTCATGGGTGAAATGGAAGACATCTTTGTTAATAGGTGTTTTGTTACGGTTTAGGTAATCAACAAATGCGCTAATACCACCATCGTATTTAAAGAATTCATCACGCTCATCACGCTCGTCAACCAAGCGAATACCCACACCTGAGTTCAAGAATGATAATTCACGCACACGCTTGGCAAGAATATCAAAGTGGAACAAAGTATCAGAGAAGGTTTCAGGGCTTGGCCAAAAACGGATATGAGTACCAGTTTTATCAGAGTCGCCTACTGGAGCAATTGGGGCGTCAGGTACACCCATAGTGTAAAACTGTTCGTAAATATGGCCATCACGACGAATGGTCATTTGCAGCTTTTCAGACAGCGCGTTTACTACTGAAACACCTACACCGTGCAAACCACCAGATACTTTGTATGAGTTATCATCAAACTTACCACCAGCATGAAGTACGGTCATAATAACTTCAGCTGCTGAAACCCCTTCCTCTTCATGGATAGCAACTGGGACACCACGGCCATCATCTGTTACAGACACTGAGCCGTCAGCATGAATGGTTATAGTAATGTCATTACAGTGGCCAGCTAAGGCTTCATCGATAGAGTTATCGACCACTTCGAATACCATGTGATGAAGACCCGTACCATCATCTGTATCACCGATGTACATCCCTGGTCTCTTACGAACAGCATCAAGGCCTTTTAAAACCTTAATACTCGAAGAATCATAACTATTCTCTGACATATTTCTCTCTCGTTTTTATTCAACTACCGTGACTTGCCCATGTTCCACATGAAACATTTTACTTGGCGGGCTTGCCAGCGAATCGACTATTGCAACAGGATCAATCGCTGTGACAAAAATTTGTGCACCGGTTTCGGTTAACTGTTTTAGCAATAGTTGCCTATGTTGTGCATCCAACTCAGATGGAAGATCATCCACAAGGTAAATACTATGCTTGTTTTGTTGTTCTTGAAGCAATTTGCCTTGTGCAATACGCAGTGCACAGACTAATAATTTTAACTGTCCTCGGGATAATGCATCCTGCACAGGAAGGTTGCCAACGCGCAATCGTAAATCCGCTTTATGTGGTCCACTGCCTGTATTTCCCGATGATAAATCTCTGTGATATTGAGTTTCGAGTAACTCTGCAAAATCCGTTTTGCTATCCCAGCCGCGAGTAAAGGAAACTTTAATATCAACTCGTGGTAAAAACTCTTCGATTATACCCTTAAGTAGCTCATTTAACGAGTCTACATATTGATTTCGTATCGAAGTAACTTGTTCAGCATACCGTACCAATTCCTTATCCCAAAATTGAATTGTGGTATAAGAAGAACCATCTCTAAGAAGTTGATTTCTTTGCTTTAAAATTCTTCTTGTATTCACCCATGCTTGATAAAAATTAACGTCCGCATGAAAAGCGCCCCAGTCGATAAATTGTCGGCGGGCTTTTGGGCCTTCAAATAGCAAAGAAAAACTTTCCGGTGTGATAACTTGAATGGGTAATGTTTCAGCCAAAACCGACAAACGCTTCACTTTGTCGCCATTTAATTTGACATCAATATCGCCATTTCGAAAACGTCTTAAACCTAATTTAGCTTCGCCCGATGCCATTTCTAGTTGAGCAAATAAAGTTAAACTATCTTGCTCAATATTAATCACTCTTTGAGATAAATGACTGCGAAAAGAACGCCCCATTCCCAAAAAATATATCGCTTCTAATATACTGGTTTTTCCGCTGCCATTTTCACCATAAATCAGATTTAAACCTGACTCTGGTTGTAATGACGCCGAAAGGATATTGCGAAACTGGGCGATATTAAGACGGGTTAAACTCATGAGTGGTAATTTCTCAAACCTATCAACAAAGAAGTAAAACTAAAAAAGGTGCCTTAATGTAGCACCTTTTGGGATAAAAACGTCGCAGTAATCTATTTAGATCATGTCAAAATTATAAACGCATAGGCATCACGACATACATTGAATCTTCTTCGGCGTGGTTTTCTATCAACGCACTCGAGTTTCCATCAATCAGAGTGATTCTGACGTCGTCACTGGCTAAGTTATTTAATACATCGAGTAGATAACTCACATTAAAGCCAATTTCTAAGTTTTCAGAATTGTATTCAACGTCGATAATTTCTTCTGCTTCTTCTTGCTCAGGGTTGTTTGCTGTAATGCGCAATAATCCTGGCTCAAGCTGAATACGAACCCCGCGGAACTTCTCATTCGATAAAATTGAAGCGCGAGTTAATGCTTGTTTTAAATGATTACGACTCGCGACTACAATCTTATTACCGCCTTTAGGTAACACGCGACGATAATCAGGAAAACGTCCATCAACAAGCTTACTGGTAAATACGGCATTATGGGTGGTGGCACGAATAGCACTATCACCAATAGCAATATTAATCTCTTTGTCTTCGCTCTCTAATAAGCGCGACATTTCAACCACACCTTTACGCGGCACAATCACTTGTTTTTCTGGTAATTCGATACCAATATCACGATGACTGAGTGCTAAACGGTGTCCATCTGTCGCAATCGCTTTTAACGAGTTACCCGCAGTTTCAAAAAGTAAGCCATTTAAATAGTATCGAACATCTTGGTTCGCCATTGAGAACTGGGTCGAATCAATAATCGACTTTAATGTGCCCTGCTTTAAACTGAATTCAATCTCTGCTTGGAAAGCTTCAACATTTGGGTAATCAGATGCTGGCAAAGTGGCTAAAGAAAAACGGCTACGGCCTGAGCGTAATAACCATTTGTTTTCTTGTTGTTCAATTTTGATTTCGACTTGTTCAGGAAGAGACTTGACGATATCTAAAAGCTTTTTAGCGGGAACAGTCGTGCTACCGACTTCAATGTCACCTTGAATAGGCGCTTGGCCTACAAGCTCCACTTCTAAATCTGTACCTGTCAGCTTAAGTGAAGACTCACTAACTTCCACAAGTAGATTAGATAAAATCGGCAAGTTATGACGTCTTTCTACTGCGCCACACACTAATTGAAGTGGTTTTAATAGGGCATCCCTATCAATTGAAAATTTCATTCGTCTCAATTTCCTGATATTAAGAAGATAATGTACGTATCAAGTTAGCATAATCTTCTTTAATGTCATGACTTTCTTCACGCAATTGGGCAATTTTTCTGCATGCGTGTAATACGGTAGTATGATCACGACCTCCAAAGGCATCCCCAATTTCAGGCAAGCTTTGGTTTGTGAGTTCTTTTGATAATGCCATCGCTACTTGACGAGGTCTCGCAACACTACGAGAACGACGCTTAGATAGCATGTCAGCCATTTTAATTTTGTAGTACTCAGCCACGGTCTTTTGAATATTATCAATCGTGACCAGTTTTTCTTGTAGCGCTAATAAATCACGCAATGCTTCACGAACAAAATCAATCGTAATCGGTCGACCAGTAAAGTTAGCATTGGCAATAACACGGTTTAATGCGCCTTCTAATTCACGCACATTTGAACGTAAACGTTTGGCAATAAAGAACGCCACTTCATCTGGAAGGTTAATGCCACTCTCTTGTGCTTTACGCATCAAGATCGCCACACGAGTTTCCAGTTCAGGCGGCTCAATAGCAACCGTAAGACCCCAACCAAAACGAGATTTTAAACGATCTTCTACCCCATCGATTTCTTTAGGGTATTTATCAGATGTCAAAATGATCTGATGATTACCTTCTAATAGTGCATTGAAGGTATGAAAGAATTCTTCTTGTGAACGATCTTTATTGGCAAAGAATTGAATGTCATCAATAAAGAGTGCATCAACACTACGGTAATAACGTTTGAAATCTTCAATCGCATTATTCTGTAATGCTTTAACCATATCCTGAACAAAACGCTCAGAGTGCATATAAACCACTTTAGCATTGGGATTATTTTTAATAATCCCATTGCCTACTGCATGCAATAAATGGGTTTTACCTAAACCGGTGCCGCCATATAAAAATAATGGGTTGTATGCACCACCTGGGTTTTCTGCCACTTGCAGCGCTGCAGCTTTACCTAATTGGTTTGATTTACCTTCAACGAAATTATCAAACTGATAAGTAGGATTAATATTACTGCGATGATTAGCATGCTCAACAGGCTCAGCTTGAGTATTAAATGCTGTACTGACACGCGGCTTAGCTTGTGTACTTTGCGGCTGTCTAACTTCTGCTTTTACTGGTGCAGGAGTTCTGACTGCTGACGGGCGGCTACCAATATCAAAACGCAGCTTAGGGGCATTTCCACCTAACTGTTCAGTAAAAAATTGATTGATGATATTGATGTACTTATCTCGAACCCAATCGAGTACAAAACGATTAGGTGCATAAAGTACCAAAGTATCGCCATCCATTTCAGCTTGTAGCGGACGGATCCACATACTGAATTGCTGCGCAGAAAGTTCGTCTTGCAGCCTGTCGATACATTGTTGCCAAAGTGAAACCGCCAC